>NZ_LSKU01000001.1:0-23400 GCF_001561915.1 Tepidibacillus decaturensis
CTAACCACATGGTTAGCTTTTTTTTATTGGCTTTGTTAAAAGATAAAAAAGAGTAACTTTCTTGCACTTCTCATTTAAGGGTTTGTATATTCCATAAACAGCGACCTTCAGAAGTGCCCTTCTCTCCGTAATCTTTATTCATATAAGGGCACGGATGACGGAGCGCGATGAAATATTCAAACCTTTTCTTAAATTTTAATGTTCACTTCATTTTAACGAATGGATTTGTTACTTAAAGGGGGAGGAATTTCTTATCTACTCATAGAATAATATATTTAGAAGATCGAAATATTTCAACAAGGGGGAAGAGAAATGATTGCAATTGTAAATGCTACAATTAACACCATTACACAAGGAATCGTTGATCAAGGAGGAATAATATTAATAGAAGAAGGGAAAATAAAGGCTATTGGTCAAGGTATTGAGATACCAAAAGATGCTCAAGTTATAGATGCACAAGGTCAATGGGTAACACCAGGTTTGATTGATGCACATACGCATTTAGGGGTATATGAAGAAACAATTGGATGGGCTGGAGCCGATGTCAATGAAATGACAGATCCTGCCACTCCCCATGTTCGTGCATTGGATGCAATTAATCCATTAGAGCAAGGTTTTAAGGATGCCATTCAAGGTGGTGTTACTACTGTTCAAATTATGCCTGGTAGTGCAAATGTGATTGGTGGAGAAATGTCAATTGTAAAAACCTATGGTCGTATCGTTGATGAAATGATAGTCAAGAAAACCTCAGGTCTTAAAATTGCTTTTGGTGAGAATCCAAAAAGGGTGTACGGAGAGAAAAAACAAATACCATCCACAAGAATGGGCACAGCAGCAGTATTAAGAGATCATCTAATAAAGGCAAAAAATTATTTAAAAAAAATTGAACTAGGTATGGAAGACTCCTCAAAAGCACCTGATACCGATCTTAAAATGGAAACCTTAGTTAAAGTATTAAAGAAAGAGATTCCTGTTAGAGCCCATGCTCACCGTGCAGATGATATCATGACAGCAATTCGCATTTCCAAGGAATTTAATATAAATCTAACATTAGAACATTGCACAGAAGGTCATAAAATTGCAGACATCATAGTTGAAAATGGATATAAAGCTGCGGTAGGTCCAACACTTAGCAACCGTTCTAAGATTGAATTAGGAGATAAAGGCTGGCACACATTAGTCTCATTAGACAAAGCCGGTGTTCCTGTTTCTATTATTACCGATCACCCCGTCATTCCAATAGAATATCTCATCGTTAGCGCTGCCATCGCTGTGAGAGAAGGATTAAATGAAGAAACAGCTTGGAAGGCAATTACTATTAATCCTGCAAAACATATGGGTATTGAGGATCGAGTAGGTTCCCTGGAAGTCGGAAAAGACGCAGATATAGTTCTCTGGTCAGGTAACCCTTTTGATTATCGGACAAAAGTATTGATGACTATAATAAATGGAAGAATTGTTTATCAACACGAATAAGAAATGATACACAGGAGGACTACATATGGAATATGTCAATCTAGGAAGAGCAGGTGTAAAAGTGTCACGCCTTGCTCTAGGTACAATGGTATATGGTGATTGGGGAATTGGAGAGAATGAATCGATTGAGCTGATCCACAAAGCGATGGATGCTGGAATTAACTTTATTGATACAGCAGATATTTATGGAGGAGGAACATCAGAAGAAATCGTTGGTAAAGCCATTCGCCATAAAAGAGATGAAGTGATTTTAGCGACAAAATTTAAAATTAGAACAGATGAAGGTCCAAATGGACAAGGGGCAAGTCGTTTTCGAATTATGAAACAAGTAGAGCTAAGCCTAAAACGACTTGGTACAGATTATATAGATTTATATCAAATTCATCGTCCTGATCCAACGACACCAATCGATGAGACCTTACGCGCTTTAGATGATTTAGTTCGTCAAGGAAAAGTCCGTTATATTGGTTGTTCCAATTTTGATGCATGGCGAATCGTAGAAAGTTTGTGGGTTAGTGACAAAATGAATCTAGAAAGGTTTGTTTCCAATCAACCTTCTTATAGTTTGCTTGATCGATACATCGAACAGGAGATTTTGAATGTCAGTGAAAAATATGGACTAGCCACATTATGTTATTCTCCACTAGCAGGAGGATGGCTTACTGGAAAATATGCAAAAGGGAACCATTTACCAGAGGATAGTCGTGGTGCTAAACATCAATGGAATTTAAAGTCTAAGGAAAACAAAGAGAAATTAGAAAAAGTAGAAAAGCTAAGTTTCATTGCAAACAAAGAAAATATTTCTTTAACTCAACTAGCCATTGCTTGGTTATTACATCAGGGACCATCAGTTATCCCGATTATTGGAGCAAAAACATCAGAACAACTAAGAGAGAATATTAGTGCTCTTGAAGTCAAATTATCAGAGGATACACTAAAGGAAATTGATCAAGTTGTTCCATCCCCCTATTTCGACTTTTCTAAATAATAAATAAGCAAAGTAATAAAGTTGGCATGTAATTGATTCTCTTTAACCCGAATGAGTGATGTTCGGGTTTTTTTCTTTCAAATCAGATTCGCTGAAAAGATAGAAAAATGCTATAGTAATTTTTGTGCAATTTATTTAAAAATTTTTTATAGAGGTGAGTTTTATGAGAATTGGTTGGATTGGCTTAGGAAATATGGGAGTTCCTATGGCGACAAATCTTAAGAAGGCTGGATATGAACTATTCGTGTATAATCGTAGTAAAGAAAAAGCACAACCACTTTTAGAAATGGGAGCGACTTTTAAAGAAAGTCCTAAAGAAATCGCTGCTTCAGTGGATGTTTTAATCACGATGGTTGCGGATGATGAAGCTGTGAAAGATGTGTATACGCGAGAAGATGGAGTGTTGGCTGGTTTAAAAGAGGGGCAAATTGCCATAGATATGAGTACGATTTCACCTGAAACTTCAAAAACAATTGCCGCTTTGTGTAAGGAAAAAGGGGTAGAAATGCTTGATGCTCCAGTTTCAGGTAGTGTTGCACCGGCAAAAGAAGGGACACTTGTGGTACTTGTAGGCGGAGATGCTGAAACGTATGAAAAAGTGAAACCTATTTTTGATATTGTAGGAAAGGCTTCTTTCCTTTTGGGAGGGAATGGGGCTGGAAGTAACGCAAAACTAGCGATCAATAGTATGTTAGGAATCTATATTCAAGGACTTGCCGAAACCGTTTTATTTGCGGAAAAGGCGGGGATTCCAAGGGAAACGATGCTTGAAATTGTAAAATTAAGCGCTGTAGGTTCCCCAATTGTAAATATTAAAACACCAAGTATTATCCAAGATTATTTTCCAGCAGCTTTTGCCTTAAAACATGCCACAAAAGATTTACGACTCGCAATGGATCGAGCAAAAGAGATGGATCTTTCTTTCCCACTCATTGAAAAGGCAGCCAATACATATGAGGATGCCCTAAATGCAGGAAATGGCGAACTTGATTTAATGGCTATACTTTCCTACCTTGCAAAAAAATAATAACATATCCAAATTAGAGCTTAACTATATTTGAACAGGAATATGGTTAAGCTTTTTTAATGAAATAAAAATCGAACAATAACTATTAAATTATATTTAATGTTCGTTTTTATCTTGACGAATGATGTATTGATTGTTAAACTAAATATCAACAGAATATAACTCGTATAATATCAGGAATATGGCCTGAAAGTTTCTACCCAGTAACCGTAAATTACTGGACTACGAGTAAAATATACCGAAGGGAATTAAGCCCAGGCGGGTAGGTTTTGCTCGTTCTTTTTTTGAAAATCTACTCACTTGGGCTTTATCTTTTAAGGGCGCGTAATTGAATATGACACGTGGGAGAAAAGGAGAGAATGCAAATGTCAAAAGTATTGATTGTGATGGGTAGTGACTCAGATTTACCCATTATGGAAGGCGCAATGAAGGCTCTAAAACAAATAGACATTCCATATGAGGTAATGATTTCATCAGCACATCGGACACCTGAACAGACTGCCAAAATAGCAAAAGAGGCAGAGAAGAATGGATTCTCGGTCATTATTGCTGGTGCTGGAATGGCTGCCCATTTACCAGGGGTTATTGCAGCATATTCCACCCTACCTGTCATTGGCGTACCGATCAATGGGAGTGCTTTAAATGGCCTAGATGCTTTATATGCTATTGTTCAGATGCCAAAGGGATTACCTGTTGCCACTGTAGCTATAAATGGGGCGTACAATGCAGGAATCCTTGCTGCACAAATCATTGGCGTATTTGATCAAAAGGTTGCAAATGAATTGAAAAACTTGAGAAAAATAATGGCTGAGGAAGTTGAATTAAAAAATAAGAAGTTACAAGAAAATTTGCCTAAAAGCTAATGAAAGCATAAAAAAGAATGTTGGAGGTACGTGATGATTGAACGTTATACAAGAGAAGAAATGAAAGAGATCTGGACGGAAGAGAATAAATATAAAGCTTGGCTAGAAGTAGAAATCTTAGCTGCCGAAGCTTGGGCTGAATTAGGAGAAATTCCAAAAGAGGATGTAAAAAAATTCGCGAAAATGCGAAAATCAATATTCAGCGAATCCATGAAATTGAAGAGGATACTAAGCATGATGTAGTAGCTTTTACGAGAGCTGTGGCAGAAACATTAGGGCCAGAATCTAAATGGGTCCACTATGGTTTAACCTCTACTGATGTAGTAGACACGGCTCTTTCTTATTTATTAAAACAAGCTAACAACATTTTATTAAAGAATATTGAAGACTTTCTTCAAATTTTAAAAGCAAAAGCGATAGAATACAAATATACCGTCATGATGGGAAGAACGCATGGGGTGCACGCTGAGCCAACTACATTTGGACTCAAAATGGCTCTATGGTATGCAGAAATGAGTCGACATCTTGAGCGCTTTAAAAGAGCCATGGATGAAGTGGCATATGGGAAAATCTCCGGTGCTGTAGGTACTTATGCCAATATACCTCCATCTATTGAACAATATGTATGTGAAAAATTAGGATTACATCCTGCCCCAATATCTACTCAAACACTTCAAAGGGATCGCCATGCTCAATATATGGCTAGTTTGGCTTTAATCGGTACCTCCCTAGAAAAATTTGCAACAGAAATTCGTGGTTTGCAAAAGTCAGAGACAAGGGAAGTGGAAGAGTTTTTTAGTAAAGGTCAAAAGGGTTCATCAGCAATGCCGCATAAGCGTAATCCAATTGGATCGGAAAATATAAGTGGTTTGGCAAGAGTATTGCGTGGATACATGGTATCAGCTTATGAAGATGTAAGCTTATGGCATGAACGGGATATTTCTCACTCATCTGTAGAACGGATTATTCTACCAGATGCTACTACACTGCTAAATTATATGTTAAACCGTTTTGCTAATATCGTGAAACACCTTACTGTATTTCCAGAAAATATGAAAAGGAATATGGAAAGAACCTATGGCCTTATTTATTCCCAACGTGTTTTACTAACATTGATCGAAAAGGGAATGACTAGAGAACAAGCTTATGATTTAGTACAAAAAAGAGCCATGCAAGCATGGGAAGAACAAACCTCATTTAAAGAGTTGTTAAAACAAGATGATACTATTACCACTACGTTAACAGAACAAGAATTAGAAGAGTGCTTTAACTACGAATATCATCTGAAACAAGTAGATTTTATTTTTCAACGCTTAGGACTAAATGAATAATGAAGAAATTGAAATGGACGAGGAGGAAGCAAAAATGGAAAAATTAGAATTACTTTATGAGGGAAAGGCAAAAAAGATTTACCGCACGAACAAAAAAGAGCAATTCCTTGTGGAATACAAAGATGATGCAACTGCTTTTAACGGTGAAAAAAAAGGTACGATTGTGGGTAAAGGAGCCTTAAATAACCAAATGAGCGCTATCTTTTTCCAAATGTTATCTGAAAAAGGGGTAGAAAATCATTTTGTCGAACGGATTTCCCCTATTGAGCAAATTGTTCAAAAAGTAAAGATTATCCCCTTAGAGGTCGTTGTCCGAAATATCGCAGCAGGGTCTTTAGCAAAACGCTTAGGTTTAGCAGAAGGGACCGCACTAAGACACCCAGTTGTGGAATTTTACTATAAAGATGATGAACTTGGTGACCCTCTAATCAATGACTCCCATATTTCTGTCCTTCAACTAGCTACTCCAGAACAACTTCAACAAATGGAGTTGGTTAGTCTAAAAGTGAATGAAATCTTAAGCGAATATTTGCTTACAAGAAAAGTATTACTCGTCGATTTTAAATTAGAATTTGGCCTAACAGAGGATGGAAAACTTCTACTTGCTGATGAAATATCTCCTGATACTTGTCGCTTTTGGGATGCTGATTCTAAAGAAAAGTTAGATAAAGATCGTTTTCGTCGTGACTTAGGTCATGTAGAAGAGGCTTATCAAGAGATGCTTAAACGATTAGGGGGAGAGGTTCTTGTTTAAGGTAAAAGTCTATGTCACATTAAAACAAGATGTTTTAGATCCTCAAGGCCAAGCTGTTAGAGGGGCCTTACTTACCTTAGGCTATGATGAAACAGAATCGGTAAGGATTGGCAAGTATATTGAAATTATGATCAACACTGAGCAATATGAAGTGGCGCAAGAAAGAATAAAAGAGATGTGCGAGAAATTGTTGGCTAACACAGTAATCGAAGAATATCGATATGAATTGGAAGAGGTGGCCGTATGAAGTTTGCAGTGGTCGTCTTTCCTGGCTCTAATTGTGATATTGATTGTTACCATGCCATTGAAGATGTGATCGACGGTGAAGTAGATTATATCTGGCATCAACAAGTAGACTTAAGTGGTTATGATTGTATTGTTCTACCAGGCGGTTTTTCTTATGGGGATTATCTAAGGTCTGGAGCCATTGCTAGATTTGCACCAATCATGAAACATGTAGAGAAAGCGGCAGCAGAAGGCAAATTAGTCATTGGGATATGTAATGGATTTCAAATCTTACTTGAAGCAGGATTACTTCCAGGTGCGATGAAAAAGAATGAAAATCTACAATTTATTTGCTCGATAGAGACGATTACTGTTGAAAACAATCAAACCCCTTTCACCTTAGAATACCACTTAGGAGAAGAGATCAAGATTCCAATTGCCCATGGGGAAGGAAACTATTATTGTGATCAACAAACGTTAAAAGAATTACAAAAGAATAATCAAATTATCTTTCGTTATAAAGATAATCCTAACGGCTCTATTGATGATATTGCGGGGATTTGCAACAAACAAGGCAATGTTTTGGGGATGATGCCTCATCCTGAACGGGCTGTCTCTAAACTTCTTGGTTCTGAAGATGGAAAGAGATTATTCCAATCTATTCTTAGTTATTGGAGGGAGAAAAAGAGTGAATCAAGAACCTACAGCAGTGCAAGTATTTAACGAAAAAGTTTACCTTGAATTAGGATTGTCGGATGGGGAATATGAGAGAATAGTTCAGTTAATAGGTAGAAAACCTAATTTTCTTGAAACAGGATTATTTAGTGTAATGTGGTCAGAACATTGTAGTTATAAAACTTCTAAACCTGTGTTAAAAAAGTTTCCAACCCAAGGGAAACATGTACTTCAAGGTCCTGGGGAAGGGGCAGGAATTATTGATATTGGTGACCAACAAGCAGTGGTCTTTAAAATAGAAAGTCATAACCATCCATCTGCCATTGAACCATACCAAGGGGCGGCTACAGGAGTGGGTGGAATCATCCGTGATGTTTTTTCAATGGGAGCAAGACCGATTGCCTTATTAAATTCATTGCGTTTTGGACCTTTGGAGGATGAAAAAGTAAAATATTTATTTCAACAAGTCGTTGCAGGAATAGCGAATTATGGCAATAGTATAGGGATTCCTACCGTTGGTGGAGAAGTTGTTTTTGAAGAAGCATATCAAGGGAATCCACTGGTCAATGCCATGTGTGTTGGTTTATTAAATCATAATCAAATTAAAAAAGGTGTAGCTACAGGGATCGGTAATTCTGTGATGTATGTTGGCGCAAGTACAGGCAGGGATGGAATTCATGGCGCTACATTTGCATCTGTTGAGTTAAGTGAACAATCTGAATCCAAGAAGTCCTCTGTTCAAGTAGGCGATCCTTTTATGGAAAAGCTTCTATTAGAAGCGACTTTAGAACTAATAGATTTAGATATTATAGAAGGAATTCAAGATATGGGAGCTGCTGGACTCACAAGTTCTAGTACAGAAATGGCCAGTAAAGCTGGAAATGGAATGGAACTAGATCTTTCAAAGGTACCAAGGCGAGAACCAAATATGACTCCTTATGAGATTATGCTTTCTGAATCCCAAGAAAGGATGCTAGTCGTTGTAAAGAAAGGAAAAGAGGAAGAGGTAAAAAAAGTATTCGCAAAATGGGGATTGCACTCTGTTGTAATAGGTAAAGTTACAAATGATGGGATGTACCGTATTTTTGACCAAGGTGAGGTTGTCGCAGAACTTCCTGTAAAAGCTCTTGTAGATGAAGCTCCAGTCTATCATATGCCGTCAGAAGAACCAGCCTATTATCGTCGCTTTCAAAGTATGGGTAATGGAATGGATTTAACGCAATACGAATATCTTCCTGATACTCAACAAATTTTACTAGATTTATTAGCAAATCCAACTATTGCTGATAAAGAATGGGTTTATCGCCAATATGATCATATGGTAAGAACCAGTACGGCTGTTACTCCAGGGAGCGATGCAGCCGTGATTACGATCAGAGGAACGAAAAAGGCCTTAGCTATCACAACTGATGGAAATGGTAGATATATCTATTTAGATCCTAAGGTAGGAGGGGCAATTGCAGTTGCAGAAGCTGCAAGAAATCTTGTTTGTTCTGGGGCAGAGCCTTTAGCAATTACAGATGGTCTTAATTTTGGCAATCCAGAAAAGCCAGAAATCTTTTGGCAATTTGAACAAGCGGCAAAAGGAATGAGTGAAGCTTGTCAAATCTTAAATACTCCAGTTATTGGTGGAAATGTGAGCTTTTATAATGAACGGAATGGGAAAGCAATATACCCTACACCTATTATTGGCATGGTAGGACTTATTCGTGATACAGATTATATTACAACTCAAGGTTTTAAGCAAATAGGCGACCAAATTTTATTGCTCGGTGATACCTATGATGAGTTGATGGGAACAGAGTTTCAAAAGTTAATCTCAGGCAAAGTAGAAGGAAGGCCGCCAACCATCGATTTAGAAAAAGAAAAAAAGGTGCATGAAGTTGTGCTTCGAGCGATTCGCGAGGGAGTCGTTCATTCTGCTCATGATGTAAGTGATGGGGGGTTAGCAGTGGCATTAGCTGAATCTTCTATTTCAGGAAACCTTGGTGCCTCCATTACTTTAACGGATGAATTAGGGCCGACTTCCTTTTTATTTAGTGAGAGCCAATCTCGCGTTATTTTGTCGGTTTCGTCGAATGATGTGGAAAAGGTAAGAAATATTGCCCTGGAAATAGGCGTTTCTTGTCAGTTGATTGGTGAAGTTGTTTTAAATCAATTTGAAGTATACTATAACGACAAGAAGATCATCTCTTTATCGACAGCAGAGATAAAAAAAGTATGGAAGGAGGCCATTCCGTGTTTGATGAAACCCTCCTCGACAAAATGAGTGAAGAATGTGGCGTTTTTGGAGTTTACCATCATACAGAAACACCTCAATTGATTTATTATGGCTTACAAGCACTACAACATCGTGGCCAAGAAAGTGCAGGAATTGTGAGCTCTAATCATGAGTTTTTTACCTATCACCATGGTATGGGGTTAGTGACCGAAGTTTTCCATCAGCAAGAGATAAATCGTTTGAATGGAATGATGGGAATAGGTCATGTGCGTTATTCGACAACAGGGGAAAGCAAGCTGCAAAATGCTCAGCCCCTAGTATTTAAATATCGAAATGGGGAAATAGCGATTGCAACGAATGGCAATCTAACCAATGCCATGCAAATTCGAAACCAATTAGAAAGACAAGGTTCCATTTT
This sequence comes from Tepidibacillus decaturensis, assembly GCF_001561915.1. Lineage (GTDB taxonomy): Bacteria > Bacillota > Bacilli > Tepidibacillales > Tepidibacillaceae > Tepidibacillus_B > Tepidibacillus_B infernus. Next base: position 9,979 of record NZ_LSKU01000001.1, read on the forward strand.
CCAGACAACAAGTGATACTGAAGTGATTGCCCATTTAATTGCAAAATCAATGTATGACGATATTGAACAAGCGGTTAAGGAAGCTTTAAGCGTTATTAAAGGGGCGTATGCTTTACTGATTATGACGAACGATAAACTAATTGCTGCCCTTGATTCGAATGGATTAAGACCTCTTTCGTTAGGAAAATTAGAGCATAGCTATCTATTATCTTCAGAAACCTGTGCTTTTGATACAGTAGGTGCAACAACGATACGAGATATTGAACCAGGAGAAATGCTGGTATTTGACAAAGACGGGATTCGTTCGGAACATTTTACTGTTCAAACGAGAAGAGCGATTTGTAGCTTTGAATATATTTATTTTGCTCGTCCTGATAGCGATATTGGTGGAATCAACGTTCATTTAGCAAGAAAAAGATTGGGGAAAAAGTTAGCAGAAGAACATCCTGTTGAAGCAGATGTGGTAACGGGTGTTCCTGATTCTAGTATTTCCGCATCGATCGGTTATGCAGAAGCTTCTGGTATTCCATACGAATTAGGCTTAATTAAAAATCGCTATATTGCTAGAACATTTATTCAACCAAGTCAAGAATTACGAGAAAAAGGAGTAAAGATGAAGCTTAGTGCTGTTCGTAAGGTAGTCGATGGGAAAAGAGTTGTGATGATTGACGATTCTATCGTTCGTGGTACGACAAGTAAACGAATTGTTCAATTGTTAAAAGAAGCTGGAGCTAAAGAGGTACATGTCCGAATTAGTTCACCTCCTGTTAAAAACCCTTGTTATTATGGTATTGATACTTCCTCTCGTGAAGAGTTGATTGCTGCAGCAAAAACCATTGAAGAAATGAAGGATTTCATCGGTGCAGATTCTCTCGCCTTTTTAAGTATGTCTGGCATGCTTGAAGCGATTGGTAGACAAGGAGACGACGTGAACCATGGCTATTGTGTCGCTTGTTTTAATGCTGAGTACCCAACAGAAGTCTATCAAAGTCAGCAAAGTAAAACGGATAAAGTGAGATGGGGGATAGAAGATGAACCAATCTTATAAAAAAGCCGGGGTTGATATTGAGGCAGGGAATAAAACGGTAGAAAGAATTAAGTATCATGCAAAAAGTACATTTCGCCCTGAAGTGATATCTGGTATTGGAGGATTTGCTGGGCTTTTTGAATTGCAACATCGATATAAAAACCCTGTTTTGGTTTCAGGTGCTGATGGGGTGGGAACCAAGTTGAAGATTGCCTTTGCAATGGAGCGTCATGATACGATTGGAATTGATTTAGTTGCCATGTGTGTGAACGATATTCTTGTACAAGGAGCTGAGCCTTTATTCTTTCTTGATTATCTAGCAACGGCAAAACTTGAACCTAAAAAAGCTGAGGAGATTATCAAAGGGATTTCAATAGGTTGTCTAGAGGCAGGTTGCGCATTACTAGGAGGAGAAACAGCGGAAATGCCTGGAATGTATCAACAAGAGGAATATGATTTAGCAGGTTTTGCTGTTGGTGTGGTCGAAAAGGACAAAATCATCGATGGTTCTAAGATTGAAGAGGGTGATGCAATCATTGGTTTTGCATCTAATGGTCTTCATAGTAATGGGTTCTCTCTTGTTCGTTATTTATTTTTTGAACAATATCATTTTCACTTAGATGAGATGATCTCTGAACTTGGTTGTTCCTTAGGAGATGAATTATTAAAACCAACGCGTATCTATGTTCAATCAGTATTACAAATCATGAAGCAAGTTCAAATTAAGGGTATGGCCCATATTACTGGTGGAGGATTGTTGGAGAATGTTCCTCGGGTCTTACCAGCTGGATTACAGGCAAATCTGCAACTGAAGAGTTGGCCAATTCAACCGATTTTTACTCTCTTACAAAAACTGGGTGAACTTGATCATCAGGAATCATTTCGCACCTTTAATATGGGGATTGGTTTTGTATTGATTATAGACCAGAAGGATAAAGAAAAAGTCTTAGATCTAGCAAAACAATATGGGGAAACAGCTTATGTAATCGGGGAGATCACGAAAGGGGATCAAGGAGTTGTCTTATTGGAGGAAGGGCGATGAGCACAAAAAAGATAGCCGTCTTTGCTTCAGGGAATGGTTCCAATTTTCAAAGCTTAGTTGATGCAGAAAAAAAAGGAAAACTAGCTGGCCGTATTCAACTATTAGTGTCTGATAAACCAGAAGCTTATGTAATAAAAAGGGCAAAAGATGAAGGAATTCCTGTTTTTGCTTTTCAACCAAAAGATTATGAGAATAAGCAAGCCTTTGAGACTGTCCTTGTGGAAATCCTTAAGGGATTGGAAATTGATTTAATTGTCTTAGCAGGTTATATGAGGCTGATTGGACCAACTTTACTGCAAGCTTTTCCCAACCAAATCATCAATCTCCATCCTTCCCTTTTACCATCGTTTCCAGGTAAGGCTGCGATCGAACAAGCCTTTCATTATGGAGTAAAATATACAGGAGTAACGATCCATTTTGTTGATGAAGGAATGGACACAGGACCAATTATTCAGCAACAGATCGTTCCGATTGAGGAAAAAGATACAATCGAAACCTTAACAGAAAAAATCCATCAAATAGAACATGTGTTATTGCTGCAAACGGTTAACTTGATTTTAAAGGAACAAGTGGTATGGAAGAAAAAGAGTATGAAAGAGAAAGGAGTAAAGAAAGATAATGAGTCAGAAAAGAGCCATCCTTAGTGTGTCAGATAAAACAGGAATCATAGAATTTGCGAAGGGTTTAATCGAGTTAGGTTATGAAATCATTTCAACAGGAGGAACCAAAAAAGTTCTTGAGCAAGAGGGCATTTCCGTCATTTCCATTTCAGAGATCACTGGATTTCCTGAAATTCTTGATGGGCGTGTAAAAACTTTACATCCGAACGTTTTTGCAGGACTATTAGCGATAAGAGCAAATGAAGATCACCTCAAACAACTACAAGAGCAACATGTAGACCTGATCGATCTTGTTGTTGTAAATCTTTATCCGTTCAAAGAAACTATTTCCAAACCTGGTGTTACATTTGAAGAAGCGATCGAAAACATTGATATAGGTGGACCTTCTATGCTTCGTGCTGCAGCAAAAAATTATCAAGATGTTGCAGTAATTGTTGACCCTACTGATTATCAAGCAGTAATTGAAGAATTAAAACAGGAGCAAATGTTATCTTTGGCGGCAAAAAAGAAGTTAGCTGCCAAAGTGTTTAGGCATACAGCAGCATATGATGCGTTAATTGCCCAATATTGGAATGATCAATTGGAAGAGGTTTTCCCAGAAAAGCTAACTCTAACCTATGAAAAGGTTCAAGAGCTTCGTTATGGGGAAAATCCTCATCAAAAAGCCAGCTTTTATCGGGAAGCTATATCTAAACAAGGACTCGCTTATGCAAAACAATTACATGGAAAAGAGCTCTCTTACAATAATATCCAAGATACGAATGCAGCATGGGAGATCATTAAAGAGTTTAAACAGCCTGCAGTGGTTGCTGTTAAACACATGAATCCCTGTGGCGTAGGAGTTGGAAAAAACTTATCTGAAGCTTTTACAAGAGCCTATGAAGCGGATCCTGTTTCAATTTTTGGTGGGATTGTCGCAACAAATCAGATGGTTGATGAGGATACAGCAAGTCGTCTTAAAGAAATTTTCCTCGAAGTGATTATTGCGCCTGGCTTTACTGAACAGGCTCTCGAACTACTAACGAAAAAGAAAAACATTCGCCTATTAGAGCTTGTAGAAGGAGAAGGTGCATCTTCTAAAAAGGTAGTATCAGTTTTAGGTGGTTTATTAGTACAGGATCAAGATAAAAAACAAATAAATGCTGAAGAATTAAAAGTAGTAACAAAAAGAAAACCAACTACTGAGGAGCTTGAGCAGCTACAATTTGCTTGGAAGGTTGTAAAGCATGTTAAATCAAATGCAATTGTCCTAGCAAATGGTCAACAGACAGTAGGTATCGGAGCAGGGCAAATGAATCGTGTTGGTGCAGCAAAAATTGCAATTGAACAAGCTGGTGAACTAGCAAAGGGAGCAGTAATGGCTTCTGATGCCTTTTTCCCAATGCCAGATACAGTAGAAGAGGCAGCAAAAGCAGGAATTACAGCAATTATTCAACCAGGTGGCTCTATTCGTGATGAAGATTCGATTATTGAAGCAGATAAACATGGTATTACGATGGTCTTTACTAGTATTCGCCATTTTAAGCATTAAGAAAAGGGGAATATGGATATGAATATTTTAGTAGTAGGCCAAGGGGGAAGAGAACACGCAATTGTTAAATCCCTAAAAAAAAGTCCAAAAGTTAATCAAGTGTATTGTGCTCCGGGTAATGGTGGAATTGCACAAGATGCAATTTGCTTACCGATTGCTGAAAATGATTTTGAAAAATTAATAACGGCAGTTAGAGAGTATAAGATTGATCTAACAGTTGTAGGACCTGAGCAGCCTTTAATTGAAGGAATTGTCGACGTATTTCAAGAACAAGGCCTCCCGATCATTGGTCCAACTAAAGCAGCAGCTCAAATTGAGGGAAGCAAATCGTTCGCAAAGCAATTAATGGGAAAATATCGAATTCCTACTGGTAATTATCAAGTATTCTATACATCAAAAGAGGCAATCGATTATGTAAAACAACAGGGAGTGCCAGTAGTGATTAAAGCAGATGGGATTGCAGCAGGAAAAGGAGTAGTTGTGGCCCATCAATTAGAAGAGGCGATATCAGCTATTAATAGTATCATGGAAGATAAAATTTTTGGTGATGCTGGTCAATCAGTTGTGATTGAAGAGTTTCTATCAGGAGAAGAATTAACCGTTATGGCCTTTGTAGATGCTAACAGTATCGCTGTAATGGAGCCTGCTCAAGATCATAAGCCTGTTTATGATGGAGACAAAGGTCCAAATACTGGTGGAATGGGTGCTTATTCACCTGTTCCTCATATGAAGGAATCCTTGTTAAACGAAGTATATGATCAAATTTTATTACCAACTGTCGAAGCTATGAAACAAGAAGGAATACCTTTTACAGGTATTTTGTATGCTGGATTAATGATCACAAATGAAGGTCCAATGGTTATAGAATTTAATGCAAGGTTTGGTGATCCTGAAACACAGGTTGTTCTTCCTAGATTAGAAACCGATTTAGTTGAAGTTCTATTAGCGATAAGAGATAAACGGTTAAATGAAATGCACTTAGAATGGAAAAAAGAAGCAGCGGTTAGTGTTGTAATGGTTTCAGCAGGTTATCCAAAGGAATATAAAAAAGGTATGCCAATAATAGAGCATGCTATGCCATCAAAAACACAGGTTTTTTATGCAGGTGCTAAGCTCCTAGAGGAACAATTAGTTACAGCTGGAGGTAGAGTTCTTGCCGTAACTGGATTAGGTACAACAATAGAAGAAGCACAAAGAAGAGCTTATCAGGGAGTTAACAACATTAACTTTGAAGGTGCACATTATAGAAGAGATATTGCAAATAAAGCAATTAATCGAATAGCTAATTAGTAGCTAAATTATAAATTTTTTATTAGTCAGAAAAAAATAAGTACAATTTGCGGGTGTCAATGAATTAGTTCAATTGACACCCTTTTTCGCTAGCATTACATAAATATAGTCATAATTTTCAGTTAATATCTTTTCGTAAATTTGAGCTAAAAAGTTTTTAAGGTTGTGACTTTTTTCACAGAAATAATGTTGTAAACAAGGTATAGTAATAACTGCAGGGTAAAAGAAATGTACACAATGTTAATGCAGGGAGATGAAAAGAAAATGAGTATGTTTTGTTATCAATGTCAAGAGACTTCTAAGAATGAAGGCTGTACAGTTGTTGGTGTCTGTGGTAAGACACCTGAAGTTACTAACCTTCAAGACTTATTAATTTATGTATTAAAAGGAATCTCTATTTATGCAGAAAAAGCTAAGCAAGTAGGTATAAATGATGCAGAGACAGGTTTATTTATTGCTAAAAATCTATTTTCAACCATTACAAACGTAAACTTTGATCCAGTTTACTTTGAAACTAAGATCAAGGAAGCATTAGCTCTTCGTGAAAAAGTTAAAACAAGCTTCTTAGCAGCATATAAAGAGAAGTATGGAACGGAATTTAATGAAGAATTACCTGAAATGGCTACATGGTATAGTGACAATGTAGAGGATTTCTACAAAAAGGGAGAAGTAGTAGGGGTACTAGCAACAGCAAACGAAGATATACGTTCATTAAGAGAATTATTAATATATGGATTAAAAGGTATTTCAGCATATATAGAACACGCTTTTGTTTTAGATGAACAAAATGATGAAATATTTAGCTTCTTACATAAAGGTTTAGCTGCAACAACAGATGATAGTCTTTCAGCTGACGATTTAGTTGGCATTATTATGGATGCTGGTGCTACTGCAGTTAAAGCTATGGAAATGCTTGATAGAGCTAATACAGGCACATATGGCCATCCAGAACCAACCCAGATTAATATCGGTGTTAGAAATCGTCCTGGTATTCTAATCAGTGGACATGACTTAAAAGATTTAGAAGAATTATTAGAGCAATCTAAGGATAAAGGTATAGACGTATATACACATGGTGAAATGCTTCCTGCTAATGCTTATCCTTTCTTCAAAAAATATGATCACTTTGTTGGAAACTACGGTAACTCTTGGTGGGAGCAAAACCGTGAATTTGAATCCTTCAATGGACCTATTCTAATGACTACAAACTGTTTAGTTCCACCAAAAGCTTCTTACCAAGACAGAGTTTATACAACAGGAGTAGTTGGATTCCCAGGCTTAAATCATATTGAAGATCGTAAACCTGGTGAGCAAAAGGACTTCTCAAAAATTATTGAGCATGCTCTAAAATGTGAGCCTCCAACTGAAATTGAAAATGGTACAATTCCTGGTGGATTTGCACGTAATGCTGTCCTAAGTGTAGCAGATAAAGTAGTAGACGCTGTACAATCAGGTGCTATTAATCGATTCGTTGTTATGGCTGGTTGTGAAGGAAGACATAAAACAAGGGATTACTACAAGGATATGGCAAGAGAATTACCAAATGATACAGTCATATTAACAGCTGGTTGTGCAAAATATCGCTACAATAAATTAGATCTTGGCGATATTGGTGGCATTCCAAGAATATTAGATGCTGGTCAATGTAATGACTCCTATTCCTTAGTAGTTATTGCACAAAAATTAGTAGAAGCTCTTGGTGTTGAAGATATTAATGACCTTCCATTATCATATACCATCGCTTGGTATGAGCAAAAAGCTGTTGCTGTATTATTAGCATTATTATACTTAGGAGTAAAAGGAATTCGCTTAGGGCCAACATTACCAGCATTCATTTCTCCTAATGTATTAAAAGTATTAGTAGAAAAATTTGACATCAAACCAATTGGAACTGTTAAGGATGACTTAGAGGCAATTCTAGCTGGTAAATAATAAAATATGTAAAGTATAAAAGACGAAGGGGTATTGCAGATTTACTGCTAATACACCTTCTTTTTTTGTGAAATTTAATTTACATAAAATAGATCATCTGTTTTTCAATTAAATATTGGAGGAAAATAATTTAAAAAATAGAAATAGGTAAAGGATAAATATAAGTGAAAAAGTAAAAAGGGTGATCAGATGAAAAGATTCGCGGCAATAATAGTGCTATTAATGTTTGTAGTTCAGATTGTAGGGTGTAGTAATCAGGCAACAGTTAAAGTAATAAATGAAGAAAAACAGATAGAAAATAAAACAAAGTCTACAGAAATAGAAAAAGAAGAAGTATGGGCATCTAAATATACTGCACCATTAACTGGGTTACATGTTGACAATGAAGTTAAAGAAAGAATTATTGGTGTTATGGTAAATAATCATCCAAAAGCAAGACCACAAAGTGGTTTGATAGAAGCAGATATGGTATATGAGATCCTTGCTGAAGGAATGATTACCCGGTTTGTAGCATTTTATCAAAGCAAGGCACCAAAAGTAGTTGGTCCTGTAAGAAGTATACGTCCCTATTATATCGATTTAATCAATGGCTTTGATGGTTTAATCGTACATGCTGGAGCAAGTGAAGCCGCTTATGCGATTCTACAAAGGGATAACCTACCTGATTTAGATGAAATTAAAAACTCAGGTCCTGCCTTTTGGAGAGTCGATTTTAGGAAAATGCCCCACAACTTATATACAAGTATAGATAAAATTAGAACTTTTGCAGAAAAGAAAGGATACCGTTCGGAAGGATACATTCCAACCATTCCATTTCTAAAGGAAGATGAAATCGTAACAGGTACGCCTGCAAAAGAAATTAATATTGAATACTATTCAAAATATATCGTTGGTTATCAATATGATGAAACAAAAAAACAATATAACCGTTATATAAATGGACAACCACATACAGATTTAGAAACAGAAGAACAATTAACAGCAAAGAATTTATTAGTGATACGAGCAGAACATAAAATTTTAGATAATGAAGGTAGAAGAAGTATTAACTTATATGGACCAGGTAAAGGGTATTTGTTTCAAAATGGTGCTATGAAAGAAATCACTTGGGAAAGAAAAGATGGTGTTATTAGGGCTTATGTTGATGGAAAGGAACAAGGATTACTTCCTGGTCAAACCTGGACGATTGTTGTACAGAACAGCACTCCTGTCTCTTACCAGTAGACATTTCATCGTTTTAACGCGAAAATACAAGACTTGGTACGTCTAACATGTATCCGATTACATTTTTTTGTTTAATGCAAAAAAGTCTACTGGTATGACTATATTTTTTTAAATAAATATGGTACTCTATTGACGAGAGGTGAGAAAAAGTGCCATTTGAAAAATTAAAGGATAAAACGGTAGATCAACTATTTAAATCGATACTAGCGCTTGAAACTTTAGAAGAAGCATATAAATTCTTTGATGATTTATGTACAGTAAATGAAATCCAATCTTTAGCACAGCGTTTAGAAGTGGCTCGCATGTTAACAAGAAGTTATACGTATAACCAAATTGAGGCAGAAACAGGGGCGAGTACAGCGACCATTTCAAGGGTAAAAAGATGCCTTAATTATGGAAATGATGGTTACCGTCTAGCTCTTGATCGAATTTCCAATGACGAAACAAATACTGAAAAGTAAGTCATTACATGGTAAAGTAAAGGGGAGTAGTTAAGCTACTTCCCTTTTTAGATGGAAAAGAAAGTTAAACTTTTCTTTGATACTGAATGTTGGAGGATTGTATGAGTGGCCAATGGTTATCATCACTTAAACATATGTTTAAATTAGATCCAAATCGGCCAATTACAGAAGAGCAAGTCAAACAACTTTGTGAATCAGGGACAGATGCAATTCTGATTGGTGGCACTTTAGGAATCACTTATGACGATACGGCTCAGTTACTACGATGGGTACGAAAATATTCTGCTACAGTTCTTCAGGAAGTATCTGATTTAAAAGCGATTGTTCCAGGATTTGATTATTATTTTATTCCCTTTGTAGTCAACGCTCAAAACCCAGATTGGATCTTAAATATCCATCAAAAAGCTTTGAAGATGTATGGAGAGTTAATCAATTGGAATCAAGTGTTTGTAGAAGGATATGTGGTTTTAAATCAGCAATCTTCAGTTGCAAAGTTGACCGAAAGTAGAACAGATTTGGATTTAGAAGATGTTTTGGCGTATGCTAGAATCGTAGACCAAATGTTGAAGTTACCAATCCTTTATATTGAATATAGTGGAGCATATGGAAATCCTGATTGGCTCAAAGAAATAAAAAATATCGTTCAGCAGTCTAAGATCTTCTATGGTGGGGGAATTGATTCAATTGAAAAATCAGTAGAGATGAGCCAATATGCAGATACAATTATAATTGGCAATTTAATCTATGAAGACTTTGAATTGGCTATGAAGACAGTGAAAAACATTAATGAAGTATAAAAATAAATTGACAAAATCATGTATATCAGATATTTTTACATTATAAACTGAATATGCGGGAGCTTGGGGAACTGGGCTGAGAGGATAACTATTCCGTTATCGACCGTTGAACCTGAACTGGATAATGCCAGCGGAGGAATGGACGTACGTATAACATGTACAATTACTAGGCCGCCTATTTATCTAGGTGGCCTTTTTACATGTTTTCCCTTCGCCTTATTAGAAAAGGTTCGAATTAGTAGATAAGAACTTTTCAAAGAGGAGGTACAAATATGTCAAGTAATACAAACCAGCAAATTTCTGTTTCTATGTCTTCTTTTCCAGGGAGTAAAAAAGTCTATGTTCAAGGCTCTAGACCTGATATTAGGGTTCCTATGCGGCAAATAGAATTATCCCCTTCATCAGAGTCGTATGGTAAAGAAAAAAACCTTCCTGTCCGTGTATATGACACAAGTGGTCCTTACACTGATCCATCATTTGTAGTAGATATTCAACAAGGGTTACCTAAAGTTCGTCGTCAATGGATTTTAGAACGCGGTGATGTGGAAGAATACGAAGATCGCAACCATTTGCGTGCAAAACCAGGAAGGAACGTTACTCAATTGCATTATGCTCGTCAGGGAGTGATTACCCCAGAAATGGAATTTGTTTCGATTCGTGAAAATGTTTCACCTGAATTTGTACGGCAAGAAGTTGCAAGTGGACGTGCCATTATTCCTGCAAATATTAACCACCCAGAAAGTGAACCGATGATCATTGGCCGTAATTTCCATGTAAAAATCAATGCGAATATTGGCAACTCTGCTGTCTCATCTTCCATCAAAGAAGAAGTAGAAAAAATGACATGGGCAATCCATTGGGGAGCAGATACGGTGATGGATCTTTCCACAGGTCAAAATATTCATGAGACGCGTGAGTGGATTCTTCGTAATTCCCCAGTTCCTATTGGGACTGTTCCTATCTACCAAGCACTTGAAAAAGTGAATGGAAAAGCTGAAGACTTAACTTGGGAAATATTTCGAGAGACATTAATTGAGCAAGCAGAACAAGGAGTAGATTATTTCACCATTCATGCAGGCGTTTTGTTACGTTATATTCCTATGACAGCAAAACGTGTAACAGGGATTGTTTCTCGGGGTGGATCGATCATGGCTGCTTGGTGTCTTGCCCACCATGAAGAAAATTTTCTCTATACTCATTTTGAAGAGATTTGTAAAATAGTGAAAACTTATGATGTAGCCTTATCCCTTGGTGATGGTTTACGTCCAGGCTCAATTGCAGACGCTAATGATGAAGCTCAATTTGCTGAGTTACAAACCCTTGGTGAACTGACAAAGATTGCTTGGGAGCATGATGTTCAAGTGATGATCGAAGGACCGGGACATGTTCCTATGCATAAAATTAAAGAAAATGTAGAACGTCAGCTTGAAGTTTGTCACGAAGCTCCATTTTATACATTAGGACCACTTACAACTGATATTGCACCAGGTTATGATCATATTACTTCAGCAATTGGCGCAGCTATGATCGCTTGGTTTGGTACAGCCATGCTTTGCTATGTTACACCAAAAGAACACCTTGGGCTGCCTAACAAACAAGATGTACGAGAAGGGGTTATTGCATATAAGATCGCTGCTCATGCAGCAGATTTAGCAAAAGGACACCCGGGTGCACAAATAAGAGATGATGCACTTTCCAAAGCACGTTTTGAATTCCGTTGGTATGATCAGTTTAATCTATCCCTTGATCCGGAACGGGCAATGGAATATCATGACGAAACCCTTCCTGCTGAATCAGCAAAAACAGTACATTTTTGCTCGATGTGTGGACCAAAATTCTGTAGTATGCGAATTACCCAGGACATTCGAGAATACGCAAAAAATAAAGATCTCTCATTAGAAAAGGCGATTGATGAAGGATTAAAAGAAAAAGCAGAAGAATTTAGAGAAAATGGAAAGAAGATTTATTTATAAATTGGATCAACCAACTGTCTATAGTAAAAAAGAAGGTGCCCTATACAAAAATGGCATCTTCTTTTTCGTTTTTTAACGTCAATGTAAAGATTGTTGAACGACTTCGACTTGATGAGTCATGTTTATAGTCTTATCTGTTCGATCATCAATACTCATATTGGTGATGACACGACTTACTCCATTGGAAAGTGCATCTTGATGAATTTCTTTTGCGATCTCCATTAATTGGTTTAGATCTCCTTCAATAATGGTTGCTGTAGGCATAACCTGATACTTTAATCCTTTCTGTTCAATGAGTTGAACAGCATGAGAAACGTGAGAACTAAAACTAGGTGTATTTGTACCAACAGGAACTACACTAATTTCAAGTAAAGGCACGTATGATCACTCCTTAACTAAGATTAGGGATACATCCATAGAATGTTTATAAAAACAAAATTTATACAAAAAATTTTATTTTTGTGTAGCAATTTTCTTTAAAGATCATGTGTTATAATTTCTTTATGTAAAATGATTGATTATATTTAGGCAGATAATTAAAAATAATAGGAGTGTATCAGATGTCTTATAAAATCGTATTTTTTGATATAGACGGAACATTAGTGAATGAAGAAAAGCAGATTCCAAACGATACCAAAGAGGCGATTAAGCGTTTAAAAGAACGAGGAATCGAAGTGGCGATTGCGACAGGTAGAGCGCCATTTCATTTTACAAAGATAAGAGAAGAACTAGGAATCGATTCATTTGTCTCTTTTAATGGTTCTTACGTGGTATATAAAGGGCAAGTCATCTATCATCATCCATTTCGCCAAGAAGACCTAGCCTTGCTTGAACAGGAGGCAAAACGTAGAAAGCATACGATGGTTTTTCTAAGTCACAAGGATTTTTTTGCGAATGTGGATCAAGATCTACATGTGATTCAGTCCTTTCATTCTCTTAAGCTAACCCCGCCAAAATATCGTCAACAATATTGGCAGGAAGAAACGATTTACCAAGCATTACTTTATTGTGAAGCAGATGAGGAAAAGTACTATCACGATCATTATCCTCATTTTCATTTTGTTCGTTGGCACCAATATTCAATGGATGTGATTCCAAAAGGTGGATCTAAAGCAAAGGGAATTGAGATGTTCCTTCGTCAACTAGACATCAATCCTTCAGAGGCTGTAGCCTTTGGTGATGGTTTGAATGATCGAGAAATGCTGTCCTTCGTAGGAGCGGGTGTGGCCATGGGAAATGCTCATGAAGAAGTAAAACCATTTGCCAAATTCACTACAAAACATGTAGATGAAGGTGGAATCCGCTTTGGCTTAAAGCAATTACAATTGATTTAGTCAGTTATTGATTTTCAAATGAAGATCTTATCATCATTTTCAGCTTGTAGATAAAGTCTTTTATAAGATTAGTCTACAAGCTTTTTTGTTTGATTTTTAAATTTTTAAAAATTTAAGGAACTATTTTTAAATTCGCATCGTCAATATTATTGAAAACAACAGGAGTAACTTAATATTTTAAAAATTTAACT
>NZ_LSKU01000001.1:25330-29759 GCF_001561915.1 Tepidibacillus decaturensis
GGTTGATAAGTGGTGGGTAGTTCACAAGAGGGAGGTTATTAAGTTGTTTAAAATTAAATTTCTATCGATATTAGTTGCTTTTTCAGATGAAAATGTAAAAAAATATGAGAATAGGACTAAAGCTGAAAAAAGCTTAAATTCAACTAAAGAAGATTCAAGTATCCTTTCAATTGATCCGGGAGAGGGTTCGTATCAATTGAAAGTAACTTCAAATTGGTCAAATAGATGTAAAACCTATGTGGATATTGAATCGAGAGAATGGTATAGGCATGAATATGCCACTTTTTCAGATACTGATGGCTATACTCGTTCTGGTACGTACGACTATATACCACCAAATGGCTATTCACCAATAAATGTAGATTATAAACCACATTGGACAGATAATACTTGGATTAAAAATCAAGCGTTATATTACTATAACACGTCATTAACAAACGATTTTTATGTTGATGCGTGGACACATTCAACTCCAATAGAGTGGTAATAAAATGAAACAAAAAAGAATAATAATCATACTGCCAATTGTGTTAATTTTAATTGCAGTCATTTTTAAAGGCTATTACGCAATTAAACAGGAATCCATAATACAATATGATACTATAATACCGGATGATGTGAATTTTATTGATGCAGAAAAGAGCCCTAACTTTTATTATACATTATCGATCAATGTGAATAAGATAAAAAAAGAAGAATATAATAGCCTTCAGTATAATCTAAAAATTGAACCTAAAAGAAACGATGTTGTTTACAATAAAGTTATAGCTACTGCCTTTTTAGACAAAAATATGATAGATATATTGGCTATCAAAAGTTCCTTAGTTTTTGGGACAGATATTTCAGAAAATATTTTAATAAATGCTAATGACCCAAAAAATAAAGGATTAATTATTGGAAGGACAACATGGATATCTAATCGTACAGAAAAAGAAAAAGTCATGATAGGTATAAAAAAACCGATAAAGTTAAAAGTGAAATGGGAAGACGGAGAAGAGTATGTTATATTGAACTCAGATAATATGGTAATTAATATGTATGATTAGTAGTGTATATTGCTTATATTCCCATATATATTTATTTAGATGTCTCTATTAGCCCTGTGGAACTTTAAACACAGGGCTAATATACTACTTAATTAACCGTTCAGTCACTAATGATCCCCAAAATATGGGTCTTTTCTCTCGATTTAAAAAAATTAAATTTTTTCGCAACGATTACTAAGTTTGTTGAGTCTATATTATAAAGGAGTCTCCAAACTTTTCCAAGTATTAATAGAAAAGAGCTAAAAAAGCATGAAACTTTTTGTTACATAATTGTTTCGTGTTGGGGAGGAAAGCCATAGTGTTAAAATCTGTAATGGCAAAAATTCAGAAGAAGGATGAAGAATCTAAACGAATCTTATTTGAAATGTTTCATGAGCAAGTGTATCGTAAAGCATACTTCATTACTAAAGATCACTATCTCGCTCAGGATATCTTGCAAGAAACCTTTCTTAAGGCGTTTAATCATATGGATCAAATTATGAAAGTGTCGGTACATGGTTATCTGTAATTGTAACACGAACTGCTATTGACATGATTCGCAAACAAAAAAGATCTAACGGTATTCCGACAGAGGATACCTTCTTAGAAAAGGAGATTGTCTCACAACCATTATCTAGTTCTGTTGAATCTGAGATTGAACTGGTATGGTTAAAAGAAAATCTTCGATTTGCGATCAACGAGTTACCAGCTAATTTTCGTGCGGTTATTATTTTAAAATATGGACATGAGTTAAAAGAACAAGAAATTGCGAAGATACTTGGAGAGAATATTGGTACGGTTAAGTCTAGAATCTATCGGGCAAAAAACAAATTAAAATCCCTTCTGTTAAGCTCAGATAACATGGATGGTGATTCTTTATGAAGAAAAAAGACGTGAATATCGATCATTTAATGAAGGAAATTATTGAGGAGGAACTTAAAAACAGTCCCCCGCCACTTGTTTCAAAAGAAGAGACATGGGAAAATATACGTCATATGCTGTATTCCCAAAATAGCAATTCCTTAAAGTTTCAGAAACGAATGAAGCGTATTAGTGTTGTAATTATTAGTGTTTTTATACTTGCTGTGTTCTTTTATCAATCTCCGAATGCATCGGCATTTGATTGGATTTCAAAATTCTTTTTAAAGGCTCAAGGTACGATTACCGATTTAACAGGGAAAATTGGGCAGCCAATTTCCTCAAACAGTAATGGACCGAAGCCAGAGGCTCAGGTTTTAAATAAACAAATAAAAGTGGAAGATATGAGTCTAACAGAAGCACAAAAAATGATTGATGGTTTCACAATCATTGTTCCTAAAAAAGTTCCCCTCGGATTTGAACTTAGCTATGTTTCTGTGATCAGAGTGGGTGATCGAAAAAGCAATGAGATCAAACTTCATTATAAAAATGAACAACAAACATTTTCTATCCAGGAAATTTTCGTTAAAGACCAAATGGGTTATTCATTTGGAGTAGATAATGAAGACACTGTTATAAAAGAGGTTAATATCAATGGAATAAAGGGAACAATGTTTACATTTAAAGATGGGACAAAAAAATAATTTGGGTTCATCAAGACGTTCAATTTTTAATAGAAAGTCAATTATCAGATCATGAAATGTTAGAAATAGCTAAGTCTATCTGAAAGATAGGGTCAAGAAAAAGAGGGCATCAAAAAAATGCCCTCTAGTTATTATTTTAAATAAATGTATGTAGATACTGAACTTGTTTCCTCCACCGTTCCGTTTTCAATAATGTAATGAATTCCTCTTGTTCGGTAATAAAACCCGCTAGAAACTGCTACGTCATCAGTGCCTGCAACATGAGATGTGTTTGATTGTTTAAATTCCCCTACGTGCACTAAGTCAACCCATTTCCCTTGTCCTGAATCCCAATATTGTAAATAAAGGTCAACTGAAATTGTCTCTACTGTTGAGTAAGAATCAGTAAAACCACTAACATTTACGATATTGACAGATAAATTATTAATGTTTGTATTCCAGCTTTTTATATACTGTGTGGACTGAATCTCAATACTTTCTTCCATAGAACCAAAATTAGAATTTTTAGACGGGGTCCCTTCCGTTGGTGCTGAAGGAACCTGGGTTTTATCTGCAGCTAAACTAGTATCAGTAAAAAAACACCAGAAATCATCCATGCAGTTAGTAATAAAATACCGACTTTTTTTAGTTGTTTCACCTTGTATACCTCCTAGAGATTTTTTCATTAAATAGACGTAATAAAAAGAAAAATCGTTACCGATTTTTAATAATATTTTTAAAATGGGAACTATTTTTTCATTGTTGACGTCTACCTAGTAAAATCATCACCAAACTAAAAAACAGCTGACAGAGATAAAACAGGAAAAAATGCAAACTGAATCATTAAAAAAGCAATGGGAATCTCGTGAAGTTTCCAAATATTATGGGGATTCAAAGGTTTCTGGAGACGTTTCAATACAAGCTGATTACTATTCAAGACCTGGAATGTTTCTAGTGACGTTAGACACTGCAAGTAGTAGCTCGAGTGCATGGGCTGGTGGTCATGCTGCATGATAAAATTGAAATTAATGATAATAGGGTTACTTATAGTTAGCCTAGGATGTACACAACAGTCCAACAATAACATATTATCATTTAAATATGGAGTAATCTTTACATCTAATCTTTACAATAAAAGTAAAATAGTTCTATTTTCACAAAATTGGGATGTTGTAGAAGAAATCAATCTCGATATTGGTGGCTTACAAAAAGGAAAGATTTATAAAGAGAATTTATACGTACCTGTTACAGGAATACCCTCGGAACCTGGGAATAAAATATTAGAGTTTAACATGAAAACCGGGAATAAACGCTATATAAAAACAAAAAAACTGCCAATTAAGTTGGTTGTAAAAGATAATTTTTTATATGTTATCCATAACACTTCAATAGATTCTGGACTATTAACTAAAATAAATATCAAAAACAATAATATTATTAAAGAAAAACGACTTAGTGGAGTTTTGAGAGAAATTGCTATTGCAAATGATAAGATAAATGTTATTGCTGATGATCCTGTATCCAAGAACCAAAATATATATGAATTAGACGAAAATCTAAATGAAATTAATATAGAAACCAATAAATTTACCGCTTTTCCTACTGACTCTTTATATTTCAATGGCATGTTACTTATAATAAACAATGCTAAATACGATTTTTTAGGCCATACAAATAAGATTGTAGCTTTGAAAAGCAAAAATTCCTCTCTAGAATTAGTCAAACTAAAAGAAGAAGCTCCCTATCAAATCTTTAAGAATGACGATAATATTATTATTACACATTATGATTTTCCAACTCGTTCTGGAAATAAGGTAACCGTATTGAATAATGAATTGAATCAAAAAAAGTTTATTTTTTAAC
>NZ_LSKU01000001.1:31252-67309 GCF_001561915.1 Tepidibacillus decaturensis
TAGGTGGCGGGTAGTTCACTTGTTTTCACGAATCATTATCAGGATTTCTTATTTTACCACCTTCTTTTGCTTCCAGGTTAAAAGAGATGTGGCCACACCGACTGCCATGATCGTAATAAAGGAGAGAATTAAGGTTTCCTTCGAAATCAAAACCCCGCCTAAGTAGATCACGATCGCATCAATCATAAAAATGATCAAGCCAACGTTAATAGGAAGAATTGTAGACAAATATTGGGCTAATAGATCTGCGCCGCCTGTACTTGTTTTAAATCGGAGCATGATGCCAATTCCCGTTCCGACAAAGAGCCCACCTATAATCGAACTGCTTAATGGATCAAGTTCTACATAATACAAAAAATAGTATTGATACGGACGTAAAACGTCGATAAATAAAGAAGAGATGAGCATCCCATGAATACTATGATAGAAAAATGATCGATATTTAAACCAAGCCAATAGATATATTGGAATGCTTAATAAAATAATAGTTAAGCCCACCTTTAATCCTGATAAATAATTGACAATCAATGCAATCCCAATCATTCCCCCATCTAATAAATGAAAAGGAACAAGGAAAAAGTTGATTCCTACCGCAAGAATCAAACTACCTAATAGAATCGCAATTGCTTTAGAAAAGAGCTGCACTTTATTCATCCCCTATTTTGTCCATCTCTTTATGTATATTTTTGTATGCTTGTTAAAATTCATAGAAACGAAAAACCATTGTCCCACTCTGAAAAAAACTTTCTGAATCCTGCCTTCTTATTGAATCAAGGGGACGGATTCGATATAATTTGGTAGAGAAACCGGAAAACGAACAAACGTGCGATAAAGGGTGGAGAAAATGGAACAAATGATAGGTAATGATATTTTTAAAGGGTTAAATCCACAACAACAAAAAGCGGTTGAAACAATCAATGGACCATTATTGATCCTAGCTGGAGCAGGAAGTGGCAAAACAAAGGTTTTGACCCATCGTATTGCTCATTTACTATATAAAGGGATTGCACCATGGAGTATCTTAGCGATTACCTTTACCAATAAAGCTGCAAGAGAAATGAAGGATCGCGTTGCACGATTAGTGGGACCACAGGCAGAAGACATTTGGATCTCTACCTTCCATTCGATGTGTGTCCGTATTTTACGTAAAGATATTCAACGACTTGGCTATTCTAATAATTTCTCGATTTTAGATGCATCAGATCAGTTGAACGTGATCAAACAGATTATGAATGAACTGAATATCGATAACAAAAAGTTTGAACCAAAGGCGATTCAAGCCACCATTAGTCAAGCGAAGAATGAACTGAAATCACCAGAGGCTTTTGCCAAAATAGCGAACGACTTTTTTATGCAAAAGGTACTTGCCGTTTATGAGAAGTATCAAGCAAGGCTAAAGGCGAATCACTCTTTAGATTTTGATGATTTGATCATGGTAACGGTTCAATTATTTCAACAAGTACCGGAAGTATTAGCTTTTTATCAAAATAAATTTAAATATATTCATATTGATGAGTATCAAGATACAAACCGTGCACAATACCTATTAGTACAAATGTTAGCAGACCATTATCAAAATATCTGTGTCGTTGGAGATACAGACCAATCGATTTACAAATGGCGTGGAGCAGATATTCAAAATATCCTAAACTTTGAAAAGGATTTTCCTAATGCTCAAGTGATTAAACTGGAACAAAATTACCGTTCAACGAAGAATATTCTGCGTGCAGCCAATGAGGTCATTAAAAATAATTTTCAGCGTAAAGAGAAAAATCTTTGGACAGAGAACCCTCAAGGAGAAAAAATTACGCTTTACGAAGCGATGAATGAACATGATGAAGCCTATTTTATTGCCAAAGTGATTCAAGATGGCATTGACAAAGGAAAACAGTATCATGATTTTGCTGTCCTATATCGGACAAATGCCCAAACTCGTGTGATTGAGGAAATTTTTATCAAATCGAATATTCCTTATAAAATGGTTGGCGGTACCAAGTTCTATGATCGCAAAGAAATCAAGGATATCATGGCGTATCTTCGCTTAATCGTCAATCCAGATGATGATATTAGTTTACGTAGAGTGATCAATGTCCCTAAACGGGGGATTGGAGCTGCAACAGTAGATAAAATTGCAGAATATGCTGCATCTCAAGGCATATCGATGTTTGCTGCTATTCAAGTTGTCGATTTTATCGGTTTAAGTGCAAAAGCAGCCAATAAGGTGAGCGAATTTGCAGGGATCATTTCTCAATTTAGCCAAATGGTAGATTATCTTGGGGTCTCAGAATTAACAGAACAGGTGATTGAGAAAACAGGCTACCGTGAAGAATTAAAGAAAGAAAAAACTCTGGAAGCAGAAAGTCGCTTGGAAAATATTGAAGAATTACTCTCTGTCACATTAGAATTTGAAAATAAAAGTGAAGATAAATCATTAGTGACCTTCTTAACAGAAATTGCACTTGTGAGTGATGTGGATCAAATGGATGAAGCTGAAGCAGAGAAAGGTGTTACGATGATGACCCTTCATAGTGCGAAGGGACTTGAATTTCCTGTTGTCTTCTTGGCAGGAATGGAAGAAGGCATTTTCCCTCATAATCGGGCGTTAATGGAAGAGGACGAAATGGAAGAAGAGCGAAGACTAGCCTATGTTGGAATTACACGGGCAGAGCAAGAATTATATCTGACCCATGCTGGTTCACGGATGCTATTTGGTAGAACACAAATAAATCCACCTTCACGTTTTATTAAAGAGATACCTGAGGACGTCTTAGAGGATTTACGCGAAAGGTCACAACCTACCCGACCTATGCAAAGGGCGACTATGCCCGAGATGCAAAAAAGACCTGAACCTCGTTCGGATTGGCAAGTAGGGGATAAAGTGAAACATACTAAGTGGGGGATTGGAACAGTTGTTACGGTAAAAGGGGAACGTGATGATTTGGAATTGCAAATTGCTTTTCCAACCCCAATCGGTATTAAAAAGCTGTTAGCCAGGTTTGCACCTATTGAAAAAGTGGAGTAGGAAGGAAGAATTAAAGATGGACAAGCAGCAAGCAAACAAACGAATCGAGGAATTACGCAAAACGATCAATGAACATAGTTATCGTTACTATGTCCAAGATCAGCCTACAATTACAGACCAAGAGTATGATCAATTGATGCAGGAATTGATCGCCATTGAAGCAGAGTATCCAGATTTGATCACCCCTGATTCACCTACACAAAGAGTAGGGGGAGTACCACTTGATCAATTTCAAAAGGTTGAACATCGCATTCCATTGTTATCTTTAGGTAATGCTTTTAATGAACAAGACCTTTATGAATTTGATCGTCGTGTACGCCAAGCAGTAGGTGGAGAGCAAGTGAATTACATGGTTGAGCTTAAAATTGATGGCCTTGCTGTTTCTCTAACCTATGAAAATGGCTTGTTTGTGCGTGGAGCAACACGAGGAGACGGTACGATTGGTGAGGATATTACACAAAACTTAAAAACGATTCGCTCCTTACCTTTAAGATTAAAGGATCCCGTTACCATCGAAGTAAGAGGAGAAGCGTATCTACCAAAAAAAGAATTTCAACGAATCAACAAGCAACGGGAACAAAATGGCGAGCCTCTTTTTGCTAATCCTCGGAATGCCGCAGCGGGTTCTTTAAGACAATTAGACCCTAAAGTAGCTGCAGAAAGAGCATTAGATCTTTTTCTTTACGGAATTGGGTCGATCGAAGGAATCGAATTAAAATCCCATAGTGAAGGATTAAATTTTTTAGAACAGCTTGGTTTAAAAGTGAACCCCGAACGACGTCTATTTTCTGCGATGGAGGAGGTTATCCAGTTTATTCAGGGTTGGACCGAAAAAAGGCCACATCTTCCCTATGAAATAGACGGAATGGTGATTAAGGTGGATTCTTATGAATTGCAACAACGCCTTGGTTTTACGGCCAAAAGTCCAAGATGGGCGATTGCTTATAAGTTTCCTGCGGAAGAAGTGGTTACCGTACTAGAAGCGATAGAAGTGAGTGTTGGAAGAACAGGAGTCATTACGCCAACTGCGATTCTAAAGCCGGTAAACGTTGCTGGAACCACTGTGAAAAGAGCATCCTTGCATAATGAAGATATGATACGCGAAAAGGGAATCATGCTTGGCGATCATGTCATTGTGAAAAAGGCAGGAGATATCATTCCTGAAGTTGTAGCCGTTCTCCCTGAAAGGCGAACAGGTAAAGAACAACCTTATCATATGCCAAACCAGTGTCCAGCTTGTGAAAGTGACTTGATACGCCTAGAAGGAGAAGTTGCTTTAAGGTGTATCAACCCAAAATGTCCTGCGCAAATTCTAGAAGGAATTATTCATTTTGTTTCTAGAGATGCAATGAATATTGAAGGATTAGGAGAAAAAGTAGTTGCTCAACTATTTGAACAGGGACTGGTTCACAGTGTGGCAGATTTATATACACTTAGAAAAGAAGATTTACTCCCATTAGAAAGAATGGGTGAAAAGTCTGTGCAGAATCTGCTAGAAGCGATTGAAAAAAGTAAAGAAAACTCATTAGAGAAGCTTTTATTTGGTTTAGGCATCCGGTTAGTAGGGGCAAAAGCGGCGAAGGTTTTGGCGCAAAAATATGGAACGATGGATGATTTAGCTAAGGCATCTGAAGAAGAACTAAAGGCTATTGATGAAATAGGCCCTAAAATGGCAGATAGTATCGTAACCTTCTTCCGCTCTCCTGAAGTACAAGAAACGATCCAACGTTTAAAAGAACAAGGTTTGAATATGACATATAAAGGCCCAAGATTAGAAGAATCTACAGCGACAACAGATTCTATTTTCTACGGCAAAACGGTTGTCCTTACAGGTACTTTAGAACAAATGACTAGACAAGAAGCAGCTGAAAAGTTAGAAGCTCTTGGGGCAAAAGTGACAAATAGTGTGACGAAGAAGACAGACTTCGTGATCGCAGGTGAAAAAGCAGGTTCAAAGCTGACAAAAGCCCAAGAGTTAGGAATAACAGTATTAACAGAAGAAGACCTATTATTTCATTTACAGAAAGGCACGGATGATGGGGCAGCATTGTAAAAAACAACTGATCAAAACAATTTTTCAAAATAGCGGAATATAGAACTATCGAGGTGTAAACATGGAGCAATTATGGGATTGGATCATCATCATTTTTCGTACCATTGGAATCCCTGGATTAGGGGTAGGGCTATTTCTTGAGGGGATGGGAGTTCCCTTTCCGGGAGAAACCACAATGGCCTTTTTTGGTTTTTTATCCCAACGGGGTGATTATCCCTTCCTGCTCCTTGTGGCTACTGCTTCACTTGGTTCATGGATAGGTTCCTGGATCGCTTTTTATTTAGGGAGGACATATGGTATCGGCCTATTGTTCCGATATGGGAAATATCTTTTCCTAAAAAGGCGTCATATCAAAATGACGATGAGATTATCTAGACGTTTTGGTGTCTGGGTACTGGTCTTAGGCAGACATCTCCCAGGAGTTCGGACCATTTCCTCCTATATGGCGGGAATTGGTCGAATGAGCTGGCCAGTATTCTTGGTCTATAGTTTGTTAGGCTTTGTTTTTTGGACGACGACATGGTTAGCTTTTGGCTATATAGTAGCGAATCGTTGGGAACAAATGGTTCAAGTGTTTAGCTCATGGGTAGCTATCATTTTTCTAATTCTTTTCATAGGTATTGGTTTAATCTATTATGTTAAAAGATATAGAAAACAAGGAAAAGTAAATTAGAGTATAAAAGGGTTTGAATATTCCATAAGCTGCGACCTTCAGAAGTGCCCTTCTCTCCGTAATCTTTATTCATAGAAGGGCACGGATGACGGAGCGCGATGGAATATACAAACCTTTTTTATTTATGAGTCCCCTTATGGGTATTGTTATATTTTAAGCCGATAACGAATCACTTTTGCTTTGACTAATGCCTTATAAAGAATCAACAATAATGGACCTAGGAAAACACCAAGGATACCCAGTACTTTAAATCCTACCCAAATACTAATTAATGTGGTTAATGGATCCAATCCAATTCTTTCTCCTAATATTTTTGGTTCGATTACTCGTCGTACCACAGTAATCACGATAAAGAGAACAATTAATCCGATTCCTAAAAGGGTATTTCCTTTTGTAATTGAAAAAATAGCCCATGGCATAAGTACAGAACCAGTACCTAGAATCGGTAAAATATCGACCACAACAATCAACAAAGCGATCGCAGAAGCGTAGCCTACATTTAATAGAACTAATCCAATTAAGCTGATGATATAAGTAATCGAACTAAGAATGACTTGTGCATGTAAGAAACCAAAGGTTGCAACTCGGATATCTTTTAAAATAATCTCTAACTTTGCTTTTGATTCTTTTTTAAAATAGCTAAAAAACTTCCGATTTATATAAGGAAGATTTAAACTAATTAAGAAGAGAGAAACAAAAAAGAGAATCAGTGTAATAAAGTAGTTTGGTATCGCTGTTGTAATATTATAGGTTTGAGTTCCTATCGTAGATAATAGGTCCATGTTGGCTAAATCGTTGATAAATTGAGTAAAAGATTGGTTAATTTGCGTTGATACTTCAGTAGGGAGCATCTGAATCACATCTTGCGTTTGTCGATATATATGGAAGAACCAAAGCTGGATATTCGGAATATTCTTTTGGATATATTGAATCAAATTCACCATTTCAATGCTGATCCGTGTAACAATCATATAAACTAACCAGGAAAAAGTACCCAAAAAGAGGAAATAAGTAATGTTAACAGCAATGCTTCGTTTTAGTTTTGTCATTTTCATTAACCAGAGGTTAACGGGTTCTAACATCAATGCAAATAGATAAGCAAAGATAAACGGAATAAAATGTGGAAAAACATAATAAAAGACCAAAGGTATCAATAAAATACCAATAATGATGCCAATTGTAATTAGAACTTTTACCGCATAATGCTTCATGAACAATCCCTTTCTCTATCCTTTTGAGATTCATTGTATAGAAAAATTTTGATAGATGCAAACACTTGTTATCAGTGATAAAATGGACAAAGGTAGTCTGCAACATAGATAAGGGGGCTTTTTTATGCGATTTAAGAGGAAAAGGTTATTTATCCTTTTATTTTCTTTTACGTTTATCTTTAGCGGTTGTTCCATTTGGCAACCACTTGAAAATAGTAAAAAACAGAATGAAGCGATGGAACCTACTTCTATTATTGCGCCAGACGTAAAGGTAAACGAAGAATATTACCGTGGTGTTTTGCCATATAAGCCAAGTCCAATTGGTGGAATGTTAAAGGAACTTCCTAGACGTCTAGATTCCAACAAATTCGAACTAGGTTTGATTGAAATGGCAAAAAATGAATACGATCCTAGCGAATTTGTTTTTCAAGAAGGACAAGTTTTAACGATGAATGAGATTGAACCGATCCTAGACCAATACCAAGATTTCCTTTATTCTGTCGTTGAACATGATTACTTACATGAAGATGGAACCTATGGCGGGGTTGTGGTTGGATTATTCGTGTCCTCTGTCTATCAGGAAGGGGAAACGAGAAAGTCCTATACCGATGATCAGATTAGAGAGAGATCGAAAGAAATTGCAAACAAAATCTTGTCCATGGTACGGAAGAAAGTAACAGATCCTTCTATTTTGTTTGGGATCGTGAAAGCTGAAGAAATTGATATGAAACTCCCTGGAACTTTTATCTTAAAAGGAGAAGTGAAAGAAAAGGAAAATAGTATAGATGATTGGACAAATATAGAAGAGTCTTATCTTTTCCTACCTGCAAAAGGAAGTTCATATAATGGTAGTGAAGGCGATATATCTCTTGGCTTTAACCAGTTAAAAGATCAGTTAAATGAGTATCTCCCAGGATTTGCAGGGCTAACTGGCTTGGCCAGATTTGTAAATGGCAACTTAATTGAATTGACAATCAATGTAAATACTGAGTTTGATTCAACCGTTGAAGTGATTCAATTTACCCAATTTGCAATTGCATTGATTTCTAAATATTTCCCCACAGACAGTCAAATCAACCTTTATGTTCAAACGATCGACCAACCAAAGGCGATTTATATTAGACAAGCAAATGGAGATGACTTTGTCCATATTTATAGGGATTAATCCTACAAAATAAAGAATAACAAGAAGAACGTATCCTTAAAAAATAAGGTACGTTCTTTTTTGCACGACTATTATTTCAAAGTAATTATGGAACCCTGCAAAAATCTTCCTCTTAGTATTTGGTGGATTTTTATATTTCATAAGTAACGACTTTTGGGAGTGTATTTCTTACCTAATGTTTTATTCTAAGAAATGCACGGACAACGGAGTGCGTTGGAATCCTTTATGATTTAAACAAACTTTTTAAGATGAATAGCCCATTAGCAGGTCTTTCGGCAATACGTCTTGAAAAGTAAGGATACCAATGCTTTCCATAAGGGGTATATACTCTTACTTTATACCCTTCTTTTACTAATTCACGTTGTAACCCATTACGAACCCCATATAACATTTGAAATTCAAATTGATCATTGGAAATGTTATTTTCTTTGACAAAGCGTTTTGTCTCCTGAATAATTTTTTCATCATGAGTAGCAACAGCTGTATAATGGCCATTTTTTAAATGGAGGGCCACGATTTTATTATAATTGGCATCTACGTCTCTCTTTAGCGGGAAAGCAACTTCCTTAGGTTCCTTATAGGCGCCTTTAACGATGCGAAGGCTTGCCCCTAATTTTCCTAGCCCTTCTACGTCTTTTTCTGTTCGATAAAGGTAAGATTGAACGACTAAGCCTACATGTTCCTTGCCGTATTTGGCTAATACACGTTTAAAAATATCTATCGTAATGTCAACGACTGGAGAGTCTTCGATATCGATTCTGACAAAATTGTTACGTTCTTTAGCTGCGGCTACAATTCGGTCCATATTTTGATAACAAAAATCATGGTCAATACTTAACCCAAGCTGGGTGAGTTTGACAGAAACATTGGATTGTAATTGATGTTGTTCGATCATTTCAAAAATTCGGATCGCCTCATCGGTTGCTTGTATCGCTTCATCCTTTGTGGATACGCTTTCTCCCACATGGTCTAAGGTAACTAGAAGTCCTTCCTTATTTAACTGTTTGACCATTTCTACAGCTTGCTCTAAGCTCTCTCCAGCGATAAAGCGCTTTGCCCCCATTCTCATACCATGCTTTGTAACCACATTGGTGACTGCTTTATTGCTTGCTATCCCTAAAACGACTTTACGACCTAATTGTTCAAAGGCCATACTCCTCTACCTCACTTTTTTTACGATTTTTCTTTCTATGCGGCTAAAAATGATTTAACTATTCAATAAGCAATTTTTAAGCAATTTTTATGCCAATTTTCCAAAGAGAATAAAAATAATCAATAGACAAAATTTTTT
Source organism: Tepidibacillus decaturensis (assembly GCF_001561915.1). Classification (GTDB taxonomy): domain Bacteria; phylum Bacillota; class Bacilli; order Tepidibacillales; family Tepidibacillaceae; genus Tepidibacillus_B; species Tepidibacillus_B infernus. Next base: position 40,668 of record NZ_LSKU01000001.1, read on the forward strand.
GTATAAGTGTCTAGTCGATTTTTACAATATTGTTTAAAATATAAATAATATTAACAAAATTGTATAACGGGAGTGGGAGTCATGCTTCAGCAAGTGTTAAAGCTAAAAGATATCGCAGAACCATGGGATAAAACAAAAAAGATGACAAACTTGAATCTTTTTCCCTACGAGGCAACTTTAGCAGATTTAAATCAGCTAGAAGAGGGAAAAGATATTGGCTTAGAGCAAGATGGGGAAATCATTGCTTGGATTCCTTTTCAACGCTTGGTTTTAACACTTTTTCAAGCTTGGAAGATGACCCAAGCCTATTATAAAGCACTGCTTTTATCGATTAGTGATGCGGTTACAGGGGTAAATGCTAATGGGGATATTGTTACCTGGAATATAGCCTCTGAGCAGTTTTATGGTTTTAAAACACAGGAGGTTTTAGGACAGCCAATTACGAAGTTTTTCCAAGAAGATGCAGTTGTTTTAAAGCAAACCCTCAATAAGGGTTTAAAAATCGAGCACAAATATAACCAGCCTATTCCCAATGTTCATGTTCTAATCAATGCTACCCCTGTTTATATGGAAGGTAGGTTAATAGGCGGAATATCGGTAGAACGGGACATTAGTGATGTCGTACGCTTAAACGAGGAGTTGTCAACGACTAAAGCATATATTCATGATTTAGAAAATAAATATGAAAAGAATTACTCAGTCGATCCGTTTGAAAAGATTAAAGGGAAAAGCCATGTGATTAAAGAAACCATTGCTATAGCAAAAAAAGTAGCAAAAACAGATGCCACTGTATTGATCACTGGAGAAAGTGGAGTAGGAAAGGAGTTATTTGCTGAAGCGATTCATAAAGGAAGTAGGCGAGCAGACCTTCCTTTCGTAGCCATAAACTGTGGGGCAATCCCAGCTTCACTCTTTGAAAGTGAGCTGTTTGGCTATGAAAAAGGTGCCTTTACAGGGGCAATAAAGGAAGGCAAAAAAGGGAAAATTGACCTTGCCAAAGGAGGAACGCTATTTTTAGATGAGGTTGGGGAGTTACCACTAGATTTACAGGTTAAGCTTTTACGTGTTTTACAAGAAAAACAATTTTACCGTCTAGGTGGAAATACAGCAATCCCTGTAGATGTGCGGATTATCACTGCAACCAATCGCAATTTGGAGGAAATGGTAGCTACGGGTAAGTTTAGGGAGGATTTATATTATCGTTTAAATGTCATTTCATTATATATCCCACCATTACGGGAAAGAGCAGAGGACATCCCTGATCTATTAACACTCTTTTTAAAGGAATTTTCCTTTAAATATGATACCAATGTACCTAAAATCTCCGCAAAGGTAATGTCGATCTTTTTACATGATGAATGGCGCGGGAATATTCGACAGCTTCGGAATGTTGCAGAGCGTTTAATTATTTTAGCGGGTGAAGAGGAGAGAATTGAACCTTACCATTTACATCATATTCTTAAAAAAGGGGTTTCCGTTGCTAAACAGCAATTACTAGATTCAACACTAGATGAAACAAAACAGGAAGAATGGAAAATACGCCAAGCCTTACAAACGACCTATCGTAACAAAAGTGCAGCTGCTAAGATGTTAGGGATTTCACGCGCAACCCTATACAATAAAATGAAAAAGTATGGGATTGATTAAATTTGGCATTATTTTTGCATATAAAATACATGAGAAAATAAGATTTTTAATGAAAAGGGGGAGTGAGAATTTAATCAAATTTGAGAAAAACATTTCTTCCAAAATTCTAAAGAAAAATAAAAGGAGCTGATTGTATGATTAAAGAGTTTACGCCAGAACCACTTACGGATTTTTCAAAAGAGGAAAATCGAAAAGCTTTTGAGGCTGCATTAGAACTTGTGAAGTCACAATTAGGAAAAGAATATCCTTTAATTATAAATGGAGAAAAAATCTTTACCGAGAAAAAAATCGTATCCTATAACCCTGCAAAAAAAGATGAAGTCATTGGTGTTGTTTCTAAAGCAAATCAAGAATTAGCCGAAAAAGCGATTCAAGAGGCAGCGAAAAAGTTTGAAGAATGGAAAAGGTTCCCTGCAGAAGGTCGTGCTCGCTTACTATTCAAAGCAGCAGCGATTCTTCGTCGTCGTAAACACGAATTCTCCGCTACAATGGTTTATGAAGCTGGGAAGAGTTGGGCTGAAGCAGATGCAGACACAGCAGAAGCAATTGATTTCATGGAATACTATGGCCGTGAAATGGTTCGTTTAGCAGGGCCACAAAAGGTTACTCCACTAGATGGTGAAACAAATGACCTTGTTTATATACCATTAGGAGTAGGAATCATTATACCGCCATGGAACTTCCCGTTAGCGATCTTGGTTGGGATGACAACAGGTGCGGTTGTATCAGGAAATACCGTTATTTTAAAACCAGCGAGTGCAACCCCAGTCATTGCAGCTAAATTTGCTGAACTTCTTGAGGAGGCGGGCATTCCTGCTGGAGTGGTTAACTATCTACCTGGAAGTGGTGGCGAAGTAGGAGATTATTTAGTAGAGCATCCATTAACTAGATTTATTAGCTTTACCGGTTCTCGTGAAATTGGTTTACGCATTACTGAAAAGGCAGCAAAGATTAGCCCTGGTCAAAAATGGATCAAACGTGTCGTTGCTGAAATGGGTGGTAAAGATGCAATTTTAGTCGATCATGATGCTGATTTAAATGATGCCGCTAATGCAATCGTTGCCTCTGCCTATGGGTTCCAAGGGCAAAAATGTTCTGCATGTTCTAGGGCTATTGTCCATAAAGACGTATACGATGAGGTATTAAACTTAGTTACTGAGAAAGCAAAGGCTCTTTCTATCGGTGACCCAGTCAATGTAAAAAATAATTTTGGCCCTGTGATAGATAAAGCTGCTTTTGATAGTATCAACCGTTACATTGAAATAGGTAAAAAAGAAGGACGTCTTGTTTTGGGTGGAAATAGTGATGACTCAGTTGGCTACTTTATTGAACCAACGATTATTGCTGACGTTGATTCCAAAGCAGTGATTGGTCAAGAAGAAATCTTTGGTCCTGTGTTGGCAGTAATTAAGGCAGAAGATTTTGAGGATGGGGTACGGATCTTTAATGACACAGAATATGGTTTAACTGGTTCACTCTTTGCAAGAAGCAGAGAAACGATTGAAAAAGGTCGTGAAGAATTACATTGTGGTAACCTCTACTTCAACCGTAAATCGACAGGAGCTATTGTAGGCGCTCATCCATTTGGTGGCTTTAATATGTCTGGTACAGACTCAAAAACAGGTGGCCAAGACTATCTCTTACTCTTTATGCAACTAAAATCGATCTCCGAAAAACTATAAGTTGATTTAAATAATATGACCTCGCGAAAAAGAGATGCTAGAAAAATAGCATCTCTTATCGTTTGCAATCGTCTTATTTGGGGGTATAATAGGATGAACTTATTTTTGCAAAGTTAAAAGGACGGATCTCATTTATGACGATGTTCCAAGACTTAATCATTGTTAGTTCATTGACCATTATTATCCATATGATTGATACCTTCTCCTATTCGGTGCGCTTGGCAGGAGTTCGAACGAGAAGGTTAGCTTTGGCTTTGTCCTTGTTCAATATTCTAGTACTTATTTCTAGAACATCAAATATGGTTCAAGGACCATTGGCTGGAGGTTTCGTGGATTATGGCGCACAAACTGGAGATTTGGGTTGGGTTGAGACAAGATTTCGGTTGATTATTCTTTCTGCAACAATCGGAAGCTTTTTAGGGGCGCTATTAATTCCAACGTTTATTCGTATCTTTTCAAAGGCGATTGTGAAGCTTGAATTGTATGGATCGATTCCTCATCTTTTGAGAAGAACCTTAACGATTGGGAAAATCAGAAGGCTAGGTAAGGAGTTTTCTCCTCCTCGTGTCAATATTCATCGGTTTCGAATTGCTGGTGTTCCAAAAAGGTTGATTATCCTGCAAATCGCAATAACAGCCATCTATACTGTAGGGGTCTTGGCTGCCATGTTTGCCTCCTTGCTTGTGCCTGAGCATGCAACTAGAGCCGTCATGTCTTCGGGGATTATTAACGGAATCGCCACCATTCTTTTTACCGTTTTCGTTGACCCTCAAGTTGCACTTTTAACAGATGAAGTGATCCATGACAAAAAAAGTTACTTAAATATCTCTAACATGGTAGGGGTACTCATTATGGGGAAAATTGTCGGAACATTGATTGGACAATTGATCTTTATACCTAGTGCCAAAATCATTGCTTATTTCACCATTTTTATCTCATAAGGAATCTTTTTGATTAGGTATCATAAGAGAGCGCTTGGAAGTAAAGACTAGAAGGTAAAAAGATAATGGGGGCTTTGCGATGAAAAGTTATCTCCTTCCATTCATTTTTGCCTTTTTTTCTGTTCTGATCTTAGTTCCTATTTTACGTATCATTGCTTTTAGATATCATTTTGTGGATATTCCGAATCAAAGGAAAATTCATCGAGAGCCTATTCCTCTTCTTGGAGGGATCGCCATTTTTATAGGGTATATCTTATCCTCTTGGATCTGGATTAAACCCTTAAATTTACGCCTAGCTATTTTTATTGCTGGCCTGCTTATCGTGGGAATAGGCCTTCTTGATGATTATTACAAAACAAGGAATAAGGATTTATCTGCTTTTCCTAAGTTTTTGATTCATTTTTTGATCGGATTACTGTTATTTGCTTTGGATATACGGATTGAGGGCATCACTTCACCTTTACAGGATCAATTTATTCCTTTTCCTCCTGGGTTATCTTTATTTGTCACTTTACTGTGGGTAATCGGTTTAATGAACATGATGAATTTTCTCGATGGGGCAGATGGGTTAGCAAGCGGCATTACCTTAATCTCGTCGATGACGTTATTTCTTATTGCTTTTGTAAAAGGACAGGAGGTAACTCCACTTTTATCTGCTATTTTAATGGGATCTAGCTTAGGTTTTCTAAGGCATAATTTTTACCCTGCAAAAATTTTTATGGGAGATGCCGGCTCTGCCTTTCTGGGCATGGTATTAGCTATTATTTCCATCGAAGGAGCTTTAAAAAGTGCTACACTAATATCCATTGTGATGGTTATTTTAGCACTAGGGGTTCCTATTTTCGATACGATCCTTGTATTATTTAAACGAATAAGACAAAGCAAGCCTTTGTATATCGCCGATCAAAACCATGCTCATCATCGCTTAATTCGAATGGGTTATACCCAAAAACAAGCTGTCACCTTGATCTATGTTATCGGCATTCTTTTTTCAATGATTGCAATCCTTGTTTTGTACTTGTATTATCAGAAAGTATAAAAGATTATAGATAGATCGTATAAGTGCAGCATAGGCTTCTGCTTACGCTAAAGGCTTGGCACAAGTCAAGTTTTCTTTATTGGTTCTTTAGTTAAAAAGTATTATAATGAGAAGGATATTTACTGTACGTTTTGGAGGTCACAGAATGAATCAACGGTTGCAACTTAATCCACCACAAATCCTTGTATTAGGTTTTTTAAGCACGATCCTAATCGGAAGTCTACTATTGTATCTGCCGTTTACCCATGAACCAGGCATTGAACTTAATTACATTGAAGCTTTATTTACCGCCACATCGGCAGTAACTGTGACTGGACTGAATGTCATTGATCCAGGGACAACCTTTAATCTGTTTGGTGAACTCATTATTATGCTTTTAATTCAAGTAGGCGGATTAGGTTTTATGTCTTTTGCGATTACGATCTTTGTCTTGTTAGGGAAAAAAATTGGTTTAAAACAAAGACTATTGATGCAAGAGGGTAGTAATCAGATTCACATGGCAGGTATTGTAAATCTTGCTCTACATCTTCTTCGCATTACATTGCTTTTAGAACTCATAGGTTCTATTTTTCTAACTTATAGTTGGCATGAACGACTAGGATGGGCAAAAGCAGCCTACTATGGTGCTTTTCATGCTGTATCTGCTTTTAATAATGCAGGATTTAGTCTGTTTGCTATAGGTTTAGTTGAGGATGTCAACCATCCCATTGTCAATCTAGTAGTCGCTACTCTGATTATTTTAGGAGGATTAGGTTTTGTTGTACTTTTAGAAGTATGGAATAAAAAATTCCATTTTCGAAAGCTCTCTTTACATAGTAAGGTTACGTTAACGGTCAGTTTATTTTTAATCTTATTAGGTACTTTGCTGATATTCCTATTAGAATTTGGGAATCCTAATTCCTTAGCTCAACTGCCTTTTGGGACAAAAGTGATGGCTTCTTTTTTCCAATCTGTAGTAACAAGAACAGCCGGCTTTAACACCTTAGATATTGGCTCTTTACGGCAAGCTACTTTATTTATTATGACCTTATTTATGTTTATTGGTGCTGCACCTGGTTCTACAGGTGGTGGAATTAAAATTACCACAATAACGATTCTTTTAAGTACGGCAAAATCTCTACTACTCGGGAAACAAGATGTGATCCTTTTTGAAAGAAGGTTACCGATCGATCATATTTTTCGTGCTTTGACGATTATTATTTTGGCCCTTGGTATCGTGATTGTGATGACATTAATCTTAGATATCACAGAACATGGAGTACCTTTTCTAACGATCCTATTTGAAGTGGTATCTGCATTTGGTACAGTTGGCTTAAGTATGGGACTTACCCCTAATTTAACAACAATTGGCCGTTTTATCATTATGTTAACGATGTTTATAGGGAAATTAGGGCCATTAACGATTGGATATGCGTTAGCAAAAAGAAGTGGAAAAGAATATTTCAAATATCCTGAGGAAAAGATGATGATTGGATAAAATGATGATATAATTCTTTTAATCGTGTAAATATTTAAAGCCTAAGGGGGGGTGTTCATATTGAGTATTTCAACACAAGAAGTTCAACATGTAGCCAATCTTGCCAGATTATCATTAACCGAAAAAGAAGTAGATATATATACAGAACATTTAAACTCTATTTTGGAATTTGCCCAAAAGTTAAATGAACTAGATACAGAACATGTGAAACCTACAAGTCATGCATTAGATCTTAGCAATGTGTTAAGAGAAGATGAAAAAAGAGATTCAATTCCTAGAGAGGTCGCTTTAAAGAATGCTCCAGACCACAGAAATGGACAATTTAAGGTACCTGCTGTGATGGAAGGATAAGAAAAGGAGGGGGCAGTTTGTCTTTATTTGATTTATCGATGACAGAAATACATACTCGTTTAAAAAATAGAGATTTGACTTCTACAGATTTAGTAGAGGAGTCTTTTAAAAGAATTAAAGAGGTAGAAAAAGAGGTACAAGCCTTTTTACTAATTGATGAAGAAAGTGCTAGAAATAAGGCAAAGCAAATCGATGAAGAGATTAAACAATCAGAAGAGCTTGGAATCCTAGCTGGATTACCCGCTGGGGTCAAAGACAATATTGTCACTGAAGGGGTTACAACCACTTGTGCAAGTAAAATTTTGGCCAATTACCAGCCAATCTATAGCGCAACCGTATATAAGAAAATATTAGCAGAGCAATCGATCATGGTGGGCAAAACCAATATGGATGAATTTGCAATGGGCTCTTCTACAGAACATTCGGCGTTTCATCCCACATATAATCCTTGGCAGTTAGACCATGTTCCTGGTGGTTCAAGTGGAGGGTCAGCAGCCGCAGTCGCAGCAGGAGAAGTCTATTATGCACTTGGCTCTGATACCGGTGGCTCAATTCGCCAACCTGCGTCCTTCACCGGAACAGTAGGTTTGAAGCCTACTTATGGTTTGGTTTCCCGATTTGGTCTTGTTGCTTTTGCTTCCTCTTTGGATCAGATCGGACCAATCACTAAGAATGTAGAAGATGCAGCCTATGTCTTACAAGCGATTGCAGGTTACGATCCATATGATTCCACATCTGCCAATGTACAGATTCCCAATTATCTTTCAGCTTTAACAGGGGAGATCAAGGGATTAAAAATTGGTGTACCTAAGGAATATATGGGTGAAGGAATCGAACCAAAAGTAAAGGAAAAGATCCTAGCTGCTCTGAAAGTATTTGAAGGCTTAGGTGCTACATGGGAAGAGGTTACTTTACCCCATACTGAATATGCTGTGGCCACTTATTATATTTTAGCACCATCTGAAGCCTCATCCAATTTAGCACGTTATGATGGTGTTCGTTATGGCGTTCGAGCTGATTCAGCAGAGAATCTAATCGAGATGTATAAGAAAACCCGCAGTGAAGGCTTTGGCTCTGAGGTAAAACGGCGAATCATGTTAGGGACCTATGCTTTAAGTTCAGGTTATTATGATGCTTACTACCTTAAAGCCCAAAAAGCAAGAACCTTAATCAAGCAGGATTTTGAAAATGTTTTTGAAAAGTATGACCTGATTCTTGGGCCAACTGTGCCAACAACAGCATTTAAAATTGGTGAAAAAATAAGCGATCCGTTAACCATGTATATCAATGATGTATTAACCGTTCCCGTCAATTTGGCTGGATTACCTGCCATTAGTATTCCTGCCGGTTTGGTAGATGGATTGCCAGTTGGCTTGCAGCTTATTGGCAAGCATTTTGATGAATCGACCATATTAAAAGCGGCTTATGCTTTTGAACAATATACAGAACACCATAAATTAAAGGCACCAGTGAGAAGGGGGTAGGAAAATGGGATATGAAACAGTGATTGGCTTAGAGGTTCATGCTGAGTTATCGACAGAATCTAAAATTTTTTGTGGCTGCTCGACTGAATTTGGCGCACCACCGAATACCCATACCTGCCCGATCTGTTTGGGCCATCCAGGAGTGTTGCCTATCTTAAATAAACAAGCAGTAGAGTTTGCCATCAAAGCCGCATTGGCATTAAATTGTGAAATATCTAGAGAAACAAAATTTGATCGTAAGAATTACTTTTATCCTGATTTACCAAAGGCTTATCAGATCTCACAATATGATAAACCGATTGGACGTAATGGTTGGATTGAAATCGAGGTGAATGGAGAAAAGAAGAAGATTCGAATCAATCGTCTCCATTTAGAAGAAGATGCCGGAAAATTAACTCATGCAGAAAATGGGGAAGGAACCCTAGTCGATTATAATCGTGTAGGGGTACCATTGATCGAGATTGTATCAGAAGCAGATCTTCGTTCCCCTGAAGAAGCAAGAGCTTATTTGGAAAAATTAAAAAGCATTATTCAATATACAGGCGTCTCTGATGTAAAAATGGAAGAAGGCTCGTTACGCTGTGATGCCAATATCAGCTTACGGCCTGTTGGACAAGAAGAATTTGGCACCAAGACAGAACTAAAAAATATGAACTCCTTCCGCGGGGTACAACGAGCCCTTGAATATGAAGAAAAAAGACAAGCTGAAGTGTTAGATGCAGGGGGCAAAATCATTCAAGAAACGCTTCGCTGGAATGAAGAGCAAGGCGTCACCATTACGATGAGGAGCAAAGAAGAGGCCCATGATTATCGCTATTTCCCTGATCCAGATTTGGTAGATACGATCATTGATGAGGAATGGATCGAGAGGATCAAAAGCGAAATACCTGAGCTTCCTGATGCAAGAAAAGAAAGGTATATCAATCAGTATGGGTTACCTGCTTATGATGCAGAAATCCTCACTTCTTCTAAGGCTTTAGCTAACTTCTTTGAGGAAACCTTGAATTATACGCAGGATGCAAAAGCTGTATCCAACTGGATCATGGGAGAAGTTTTAGGATATCTAAATGCGCAAAGCTTAGAGATTCAAGCAAGTAAGCTTACTTCTAAAGGCTTAGGTGATATGGTTCAGCTGATCGAAAAGGGTACGATAAGTAATAAAATTGCGAAAACCGTTATAAGGGAAATGTTAGAGACAGGTAAAGCCCCAGAAACGATTGTCAAAGAAAAAGGCCTGATTCAAATTAGCGATGAGGGTGAAATTGCTAAAATCGTTGAACAAGTATTGGCTAATAATACTCAATCAGTAGAAGATTACCGAAATGGGAAAGAAAAAGCATTAGGCTTCTTAGTTGGGCAAGTGATGAAGGAAAGCCGAGGAAAAGCTAATCCAGCTCTTGTCAACAAGTTGATCTTGGAAAAATTAAATGAACAGAGTTAAACTGAAGATATAATGGAGGAACCATCAAGGGACCTCCATTTTTATAAGGGGAAAGAGTAAAATGGAGAAAGCTGTATGGGTCATTGCCCACGGATCAAGAAATAAACATTGGGTTGAATTGGTGGATCACGAAATAAGGAAGGTAAAATCTGACTATCCGATTGTGACTTCCTTTTTAGAAAAAGTAGAAGGTCGTTTAATTAATGATGGGATTAACCAACTTCAAGAGTTGAGAGCAAAGGAAGTCTTTGTCATCCCAATGTTTGTTTCATCAGGTAGTACACATATCGAAGAAACTAAAAGCATATTATTTAATCATAGTAACCGCTTACACTTTCATTTTGGATCATGCATGGATGACCACTTCTATGTGGTTCAGCACATGATTAACCAAGCGATGCAGTTATCTGTAAATCCAGAGGAAGAAGCGCTCCTATTGATTGCCCATGGTAGTGATGAGTCTATCTTTCATGAAAGATGGGAAAGGATCTTAACTAGTTTAGTAAAACAACTTAAAGAACAAACTGACTATGCCCTAGTTCATTATGCTACCTTTCTTCCTCATACCATTGAAAAACAACTTAACCAGCTAAATGGCTTAACAACCATTGTGGTTCCGATGTTTCTAAGTAAAGGATTGTTTACAGATCAGAAGATTCCTAAGGCGATTGAAGGATATCCTGTAAAATATAAGGGTGAAGCCTATCTACCTAGTAGTTGGATAGCAAAATGGATAGAAAGTTTAATCGAGACTTTCCAAAGTGTGTAAAAACGTGTATAGTAAAATAATGGAAGTAATAGATACTATATTCAAAGGATTAGGTGATTCTGTTGAAACGAGCTCGTTTCATTTATAACCCTACTTCTGGAAGGGAAGAAGTCAAGAAGCGATTACCAGAAATATTAGATATCTTAGAAAGCTATGGATTAGAAACCTCGTGTCATCGGACTAAAGGATATGGCGATGCGACAAGAGCGGCAAAAGAAGCGGCAGAAAGAGGATTCGATGTGGTGATTGCTGCAGGTGGCGATGGCACTTTATATGAAGTGATCAATGGGCTAAGTATGTTGGAAAAGCGTCCGCAAATGGGAATTATTCCTGCAGGCACAACCAATGATTTTGCTAGGGCGTTGGGAATTCCTAAGGACTATAGAAAAGCAGCAAAAATTATCGGTCAGCAAAATAGCATGGCTATTGATATTGGGCGATATAATGACAATTACTTTATTAATATTGCTGGTGGCGGAACGTTAACCGAATTAACCTATGAGGTACCGAGTAAATTAAAAACAGTTTTGGGACAACTCGCTTATTATGTTCATGGAATAGAAAAGCTTCCTTTTTTAAAGCCAATTCATGTCACGCTAGAGACAGATGAAAGGGTTATTAGAGAAGAAGTGATGTTATTTTTAATTGCAAACAGTAACTCGGTAGGAGGATTTGAAAAATTGGCACCAACCGCAGATCTAAGCGATGGCTTATTTGACGTCATTGCCATAAAGAAAACAAATCTTCCTGATTTCGTTCGTTTGGCTTCCCTTGCTTTAAAGGGAGAACATTTACATGATGAAAATATTATTCATTTTAAAACCAGTCATTTAAAAGTGTATTCTTATGGACCAGACCCAGTTTTGATAAATTTGGACGGGGAACTAGGGGGTAAACTTCCTGGAGAATTTGAGATACTATCAAAGCATATTGAAGTGTTTATTCCCTAGAGGATTTATAACGAAGAAGGGGTTACATCTATGGCAACCATGCAATTACCAGTGAAAATAAACCAAACGATTGAAATGGAGTTTACAGGATTAGGTCATAATGGCGAAGGAGTAGGTAAATACCAAGGATATACTCTGTTTGTCTCTGGCGCTCTTCCAGGAGAAATTGCAAAAGTAAAAATAACCAAGACCAATAAAAACTATGGATTTGCCCGTTTACTTCAAGTGATTAAGCCTAGTCCAGATCGTGTGAAACCAACCTGTTCCATTTACGAACAATGTGGGGGCTGCCAATTACAGCACCTTTCTTATAAAGGACAATTGGATCAAAAAAGAAAGATCGTTCAAGATAACCTCGAAAGAATCGGAAAAATAGAGGACGTGACCATTCATCCTACATTAGGTATGGAGAATCCATGGAATTATCGCAATAAATCACAGGTGCCTTTTGCTGAACGGGAAGGTGGCCTTGTTGCAGGATTTTTCGCTAAGGGTACCCATGAAGTGATCGATATGAAGAAGTGCGTAATTCAACAGGAAGCCAATGATCGAATGGTACAAGATGTACGCAGGATTGCAGAAGAATTAGGCATTTCTGCCTACAATGAAGTGACACATACAGGGATTTTGCGCCATGTGGTGTCAAGGGTTGGAGCAAATACAGGTGAACTGATGCTGATCCTAGTAACGAGCAGAAAGGACTTCCCCAAAAAGGAGCAATTAGTAGAAAAAATTTTGGAGGAAATTCCAGAGTTAACTAGCCTTGTTCAAAATATAAATGAAGAACGAACCAATGTGATTTTAGGACTAAAATCAATTACATTATGGGGAAGAAATGTGATTTACGACACCATAGGTGATATCAAATTTGCAATCTCCCCTCGTTCCTTTTATCAGGTAAACCCAGAGCAAACCAAAGTATTATACGATAAAGCGCTTGAATATGCAGAATTAACCGGTGAAGAAATAGTCATAGACGCATATTGTGGCATTGGAACAATTTCCTTATTCGTAGCACAACGAGCCAAACATGTTTATGGAGTAGAAATCATTCCTGAAGCCATTAAGGATGCGAAAAGAAATGCTGAAATAAATGAAATTGAGAATGTCACCTTTGAAGTAGGAGCAGCAGAAAAAGTCATTCCTAAGTGGGTGGAACAGGGGATCAAAGCTGATGTTGTTGTGGTAGATCCACCCCGAAAAGGCTGTGATGAAGCATTATTGCAAACGATTATCGAGCTTAAACCTAAACGGATGGTCTATGTATCTTGTAATCCTAGCACCTTGGCAAGGGATTTAAGAGTGTTAGAAGATGGAGGATTTAAGACGGTTGAGGTCCAGCCGGTTGATATGTTCCCGCAGACGAGCCATGTTGAAACCGTTTGTTTATTAACCAGTAATAGCAAGGGTTCAAGGGGTTTGGACAAATAAAAAAGGGCGGTTTTTCCACCCTATTGCCACCCTATTTTGATTGTGGGTGGAAAAGTCTTTCAAATATATCTACTGTATCCTTTGACATTTTTTCAGTTGCATGGGAATAAGTATCCATTGTTGTTGCTAACCTGGAATGTCCAAGTCTTTTCTGAACATCTTTCATGTTAGCACCTAATTCAATCAACAAAGTAGCGTGTGTATGCCTTAAAGCATGGAAATTGAATTGTATCATTAATTCATAGTTTATGACCCTGCTGCAATATCTGATTGATTCAGGTGTAACCAGTTCACCATTTTCTTTTGTGCAAACAAATTGAATTGAATCATCAGTGGTTTTATTTTCTTTTGTTCCATCAACTGAATAAATCCTGTCATTTTTATCAACATAATAAAAGTTGAAGTATTGACCATATTTCAAACGGTTCTCTATTTGCCATTTCTTATGTTTCTTTAATATTTCAAGTAAAGTGTTTCCAATTGGAATTTTGCGAATAGATGAAAGGGTCTTGGGAGTTCCAAAATACCATTGTTTATGTTCCTTCTTGACCAAGATTCTTTTTACTTCAATAAGCTTATTTTCAAAGTCAATATCATCCCAAGACAAGGCACAACATTCACCAACCCTTGTTCCAGTATGGTAAGCAATTTGTAATGGGATATAGAATGGATTGCCTTTAGGAAATCGTTCAATTATCCTTTTGAATTCATCCTGGGATATAATCTTTCTGTCAGTTTCATATTTCTTATTTTCGTTCTTTGGCAACTTCACATATTGCATTGGGTTATCCTTGATGAACTTGTAAGGGAAAACCGCTGCTTTAAATGAACCTGAAAGAACTGAAATAATATTTACTAAATGATTCTTTGAATAACCCATATTTGATTTTTCATTAACAAATTGTTGAAGAACAGCAGGTGTAATTGATTTTATTTTAAATGCTCCAAGTGAAGGTTTGATGTGATTCTTGATAATTCGTGAATAACCTTCAATAGTGTTGTATTTACAGTTCATTTCAACATAGTTTTTCAACCAATAATCCATGTAATCAGCAACAGATATTTCACTTGGTTCAAAGTGTAACCCTGCATTCTCATATTCTTGAAGTGCTTTTCTTAAAGCAGCTTCTGCTTCTTTTTTTGTTCTTCCACCTTTTCTTTCGATTTTCTTTCTTTTTCCATCAACCTTACCTAAATCAAAATAGTAATACCAGTTGTTTCCACGTTTTCTTACTCCACCAGTCATAATCATCAATCCTTTCTAAAATGGGCATAAGTAATACACCCTTTATAACTCCAAAGGATTCATGATATAATACAGTTATCAGTGGTACTATTCCAGGTCCTTTGGATTTGTAAGGTATCTATGTGAAAACAGTCCTTGTGTTGCAGCACAGGGGCTGTTTTATTTTTATTCATTTGGTTTACGATACTTTTCTTGTTCAACTAAATCAGATACATAATCTAAAGCTTTGCTTTGTCCTACTTCATTTAATGATGTAAAATCCTCTAATAGATTTTTAGCTTGTTCACCAAAACATGATTTTACATTTTCAATTAACTTCACTTCTTTTGATACTTCTTCATTTGAATTGAATCTTTTATCAAATTCATCCCAACCCATTAATTCAGATAACTTCACATCAAGAACGTCTGCTATTTGTTGAAGAACATCAGTTGGAACTTGTACTAAACCTTTTTCATATTTTCTAATTGAACTTTCAGTTTTACCGATTTTGTCAGCTAATTCTTGTTGGGTTAGCTTCTTGTTTTTTCTTGCTTTTTTAATATTACCTCCAATTTTGGACAAATCCATATTTTAACTCCTTTCAAATATTAACTTAATGATACCATAACGACAATTAAAATCAAGTTTTATATAAAAAATTTAATAAAACCACTTTACAACGACAATTTAGTTGACTATAATGAATTTATAAACCGACAATTAAATTGTCGTTACAGGAGGTGTTATTATTGAAAATCGACAAAAATAAGTTTGATTTAGCAATGGCGAGAAATTGTTTTACTTCTGAAAAGCTTTCTAATTTAACAGGCATTTCAAAAGTGACAATCATTAGGGTGAAGAATGGCTCACAAAACCCAAGACCAATGACAGTTGGAAAGATTGCAAAAGCACTGAACGTGAAGGTTGAAGATTTAATTGAAGGGGGGAATAAACTATGAGTGAAAATGATGTTCTTTATACCGTCAATGAAGTTTCAAAGTTAATAAAGACAAATCCTGCATACGTTTATGAACTTATTAAAGCAGGGTTGCTTCCAGTTTTGAAACTTCCAAACTACAAAATTAGAAGGTCTGCTTTGTTGGAATTCTTGGAAAAGTATGAAGGCATGGATTTAACCAAACCACAACAAATAAAACAACTCTACCCCGATAAATCTAGTTAATCCCATGAATAAGGTAAAAAGGATGGTGCATAGAATGGATGAATTTACAAATACGTCTGAATTGGTCATGTATATCCTGACCAATGATGAACAATCCAGGAACAGTGACAATTACTTGTTTTATTTAGTGGGGAAGAAGATTCTTGGAAGCAAAGGAATTGATATTGACAAGATTGGATTCAAAAAGTTGTTCCTATCATTAAAGGAATATGGACTTCCCCAGTTTGAAACAGTGGGAAGAATCAGAAGGAAACTACAACATGAATTTCCCCAATTATCAGGGTGTGAAAGTGTCAGTATGCAAAGATTACTAAATGAAGAATCATTTAATGATTTTTCAAAATAAGGAAAGAGAAAGGAAGATGATATGAAATCATATGAAGAATTTGAAAAAGAATTCAAAGATACTGAACCCAAATTGAATGAAGTTGAACAGGCAAGAAAAGAACGTATTGTGAAGATACTCAATCAAAAGGTAAGTGAATTAAACACTTACAAGCCTACTGAAACAATTAAAAAGAATTTGGCAGCATTTATTGATTGGCATATGGAAGAAATTCAAATCATTGAAAATCTGATTTACGAAGGTTTAGTTGATGGAAAAGCAACAAATGAAGTCTATCAAAAATATGTTAGTCGTTGTGAAGCAGGTGGGCTTCCCGACTTCATGAATCAAATTGCTTTTTCACA
Source organism: Tepidibacillus decaturensis (assembly GCF_001561915.1). GTDB lineage: Bacteria > Bacillota > Bacilli > Tepidibacillales > Tepidibacillaceae > Tepidibacillus_B > Tepidibacillus_B infernus. The sequence goes on from NZ_LSKU01000001.1 coordinate 56,981, forward strand.
GTTTCTTATTAAATACTTTGGTTTCAAAATCATTAATAAGAAAATCAAAGGGAAGAAATATAGAATCTTCATAATTAAAGAACAAGAAAGGGAAGAAAAGGTTGATACGAATGGCAAAAGTAACTGGTGGAACTCTTAATATGGTTCAATGTGACTGTCACCTTGAACCGAACTTGAACCGCTTAAATTACAGTCATATCAAGGGTTATCAGATAAAAGGTTCAAGGTTCAAGGTACATTTCATTTCTTATATATTAAATAAAAAAATATATAAGAAATATATAAATACCCTAAAAATAAATAATATATAGGTTCTAACCTTGAACCTTGAACCGCAACGCTTGAAAGCCTTGATACATAAGGGTTTATAACGGTTCATGGTAAGGTTCAAGGTTCATGGTAAATCAGTTAAATTTAGAAAGGTGGAAATGTAAATGAAAAATTTTGAAATGACATTAGATGAAATCATTGAATCTATCAATCCATTAAATATTGTCGGTTTAGACCTTGTTCCTGATAAGAAGGAAGGAGTGCCATTACTAATTGTGACGGAAGAAGTAGAAGGTGAATTGCAGTTTTACCGTTTACCTGCCACAAAGACAGATGAAATTATTGCAATAAATACGCTGTTAAGGTCATTTGATTTAGGCATTACCATTGAATTTATGAATTATCGACAATACACATCATTATTGGAAACAGTGATGCATCTGTTGAATATTAATAAAGCTATGGAAAAGGTCAAACCTGCATCTAGTGTTCATGTGTCCGAAGTATATTCAGTATTGATGGATGAATTATCTTTCAAATATAAAGCATCAGGTATACAAGATTACATGGATAATTTGGAAGGGTATATTTCAGAAGCAATTGATTTGGTACTAAGCATGAGAAAAGCCACTGCATAATTAAATTACACAATGGCTTCACGTGATACTATTGAATTCGCACTTTGATTTTATCATGTGAAGCCAATCTAAATCAAGATTGGATGTGATTATCATAGACCATGTATTGAATTCTATTAGAGCACATTATGAAGTAACCCTGGATTGGTTTATTGAAGAACATAGAACAGGTAAATATAAAAAGCTTTCTGATAATCCGCATTATGGGGAAATCAAAGCCATGATTGATGCTATGAATTGCATCAGGAAGTATCTTGGATGGGAGCGAATCACATTGAAGCAGGAACTTGAATTCTATTTGTAAGGGGGGAATTGATATTGCCAAAATCCGTATCATTTGCAGAAATTAAGCCAATTATTGGTGAAGAAGCTGCATTAAGATTAATTGATAAATACGCTGATTCACAAGTGTATATTCCAAATAAAATGCCTGAATTCCCCAATCCTGAAACTAGGAATGAATACATTAGAAATCTATCGTATTCAGGTAAATCAATTCAAGAGTTAGCGGAACAGTTTGATTTGTCTAAAGGATATATCTATAAAATACTAGCAGGTAAAAATTGACCCACATTAAATATGGGTCAATTTTTTGAAAGTTAATATTCAATATATAGTATTATTTTTTATCATTTTTCCGAAAAACATCTAAATGTTGTGGTTTTTTATGACAAGCTATGTTTTTGGAAGGTATAATTTGAGTATGGGAAAATAATGAAATTTATCTTACGCTTTTGGAATATGCGTTCCCTTTGCTGACTTTCAAAGGGAACAAAATCATTTTCAAACGAATTACTAGGTAAAACTAGAGATTTTAGAGACCCTAATAAGCATCCCGACATTTCCGACACCCTAAAAAAGAAGTATCAAGACATTCAAGACACCCTAAAAAAGAAGTTGCATCAAATATGGGGATAGCACGTTCCACATTAAATGAGTGGAAGAAAAAGTATCCTGACATTTCTTACACCCTAAAAAAAGGGGAAAGATAAATATAGTCAGATTTGTCAGTCCCTAAAAAAGGCAAGGAACGGACTGACAAATGAGCAGATTGCTTCAAATATCGGAATAACACGAAAGACATTGCAAGAATGGATTTCAAAGTATAGTGACATAAGTGACACCCTAAAAAAGGGGAAAGAAGTTGTTGACAAATGTTGACTTTAGAAAATAAATAAGTTGGTTGCATTTTAAATGTTAGCAAATGTTAAGGTTCAAAATTACTAAGAAACCCTAAGGCAACCCTAAGGCAAAAATATTAAAAACGAAAGGAAAGATGAAAAAATGACAGAACAAGAATTCATAACTAATATCAGAACCGCTATTAAAGCTAGTGTGGATGATACTGAACTTCAAAAGAAAAGGCAGTTAGAACAGCAACAGAAAACCTTACAAGAAAGCGTTCAACAGCTTCAAGCTGAATTGAATACTTTAATTAAAAATCATGATTATGAAAATGCAATGACCAAAGAATCAGAATTAAAAGATGCTCAAAAACAATTGAAAATGGTCAATGATGTGTTGAATACCTATGGTGATGACGTTAATTTATATGCAATTGATTATGATGCATTAGATGATATTCAAAGGCAAGTGAATAGTCACTATAAAGCACAACTAAAAGCAAAGTGTGAAGAACTGAAAGCATTACTGGTTCAAGCAGATAGTATTAAATCAGACATTATGAAAATTAATGGTGCTGCAAATCAATTAATACATGCCATCCTAGCTGCTAAAAAAGACAACACTACACCAAGGACAGCTTTAAATTGGGATTTTATGACCAAAGACACAGAAGAAGCAAAGGCATTAAACAAGCTTCATGAGTTCACCAAGCGTTTTTAATATAGGTGGGGATATTTCTATGTATCAATTCATCATTGAACAACTGGACAAGGTACTAAAGCTTCACCAGGAAAAGAAAAAAGCATTGTTGGTTGTATCGAATACTAAAACAAAAAGGGTTGGATTGTATCAGTTAAAATTAACCGCTGCTGAAAAATCCAAAATGATTCATAAGGTCAATAATAACTATGATTCAAAGATTGCAGTAATTTACAACAACATGAATAAAAAACTGAAAGAAGCAGGTTATAAGGAATTAATAAATCCATTTGAAGCAAATACGAAAGGGGAAATTAACGGTGAAAATTGGGTTAAGAAAAGCCATTGAAGATTTAATTGCAGCTTATCAAGGGAGTAGAGAAGTTGCCATTGAGAGTATGCGGGAAGTTATTGATGAATGGAAAGACAAGGTGAATATTTATCAAGCTGACCATATTCATAAGCAAATTAAGGATGGTCTTGAATCGGTTGTTAGTAATGTGACCAAAGTAAACACAACCTTGAATCAAAAACTGAATGCACTGGTTCAAGGTACTAAAGAAAAGGTCATGCCATTATATGTGACTGAATTTGAAAAACCTGCTGACTATGAAACACAAATTAGTAATGCACTAAGGTATTTGGATATTGAAGGTGAAGATATTACGGATGATAGTGCCTATCCTATTCTAAAAAAATTCATAGATGACCATGACCAAATGAAATTGTTCAAGAACATCATTAAAAAGCGTGTTAAAGCTAATGGTGGACAAATGGAAGATGCCAATGGAAAAAGCACCTTCCCTAAAACATTTGGAAAGCTTAATGAAATCGAAATGATACTGGATATATTTAATGAAATGGAATCTATTGCAGAAAAACTATTTATGCATGACAAAGAAAATGGTGAAACATTTATTATCAATGGTTATAAATATTCATTACCAATAGAATCATATGAAGAAATAGCAAGTGAAGAAGGTATTGTTGCATTGGCTAAAAAACTTGAAGATGAACTTAAAAAAATTGATGGTGTGGAACAAGTAGCAAACCAAACTGCTTAATAGCTTGAATCAAAAGGGGAACAAGGTGAAATTAATCCTTGTTCCCTTAACTGCTAGATTAGGGGATTGATGCAATGATTGAACAAAGTTTAATAGAAATGGTCAGTGCCAAAATAGGGGATGCATTGATAAAAGAACTGAAAAAACATAGATTGTTGAAATTAGAACCATCAGCAATTGAACTGGTAAAAGCTGATATTGAACAATTTAACTATTTAATTGAACAATTAAGTAATAATTCTTTGTATGAACATATGAAAACAGATGCTATTCATCTTATTAAAGAAATTCAACAAGCATTGAACAAAGTTCAAAACCAATTAAATGAAAAAGAATTTGCTATTTTTTATAGTTGTTTATTCAATAAGAAACCCAAGCGAACAGTAGCTTTTGAATTTGATATAGACGTTGGAACAGTATATAGAATCATCAACAAAGGATTGGAAAAGATGGCGATATGGATTTACCCACATGTATTTCTGAATGAACTAATGAATTAGGCGGTGAGGGAATGACCAATGAAGAATTAGTGGAACTTATACAATCAGGTGTTAATGTAACAGAAAACTTGGGCATCCTCTACCAACAAAATCAAGGGATTTTAATGAAGTGGGCATATCCATATTCAAAGCAAGTGGATATAGAAGATTTAATGCAAGAAGCATATTTTGGATTAAAGGAAGCTGCAGAAAACCATAATGCTGCATTGAATTTTAAGTTTTTGACTTATGCACATTGGCGAGTGCTTCAAAAAATTGTTCGTTATGTTCACTCAAACCAACATTCAAAACGGATTCCTGAATACTTACTTCAAAGGATATCTAACTACCATAAATTAAAAAAAGCTTTTCTTGAAGATTATGGTAGAGAACCAACAAAAGATGAGTACATGGAACACTTACAAATCAGCAAGAAGGTATTTAGAGAATTGGAAAGGTACATTTCAGAAATTGATTATATTAATTTGGATGCACCAATCTTGGAAGGTAAGACGTTATCAGAAGTAGTTTCTGATAATTATGATTTAGAAAAAGATGTAACTGAAAGACTGACACAGAATCAATTATCAAGTGATGTATGGAAAGCAGTAGACGAACTGGATGAACTAAAAAGGGATATTATCATTCAAAAGTATAAAAACAACTGCACATTGACTGAAATTGCTTTAAATAAGCAAATATCAGCTACAAGGGTGGAACAGATTGAAAAGAAAGCATTACATCTATTATCAAAGAAACAATGGCTTCAGTATTTGGCAATAGAAAGATTTGGTTATGACAGTAGGATAAGTTACAAATATGGAGTTCAGAAATTTAAAGATAGAAGAACGTCATCAACTGAATTTATTGCAATGAAAAATATCCAAATTCAAGAAGAAATATCGAAGGTAGATAATTTATTGAACAATATAGCAAATCTTTAAAAAGGTAGGTGAAAACCATGAATAAAAATATTGAAGTGATTAATGAAAACCTATTGGCGGTTAATTTTGAACATATTAATGCAGGATTAATTAAGGAAATCACATTTGACAGTGAAAATTGTTCTGACTATGCCAGTCTAACAAAGGATGGAAAGATTCTCTTAAACAAAAATGATTCAATGTATCAAAAAAATCTTACTCTTATTCAAGAAATCATGCAATTAACAGATGAACAGCTAAATAGTGAAAAAGGTTTGTATGAAGTCATGCGAAAGATTTTTAAACCATTTCAGAAATTATCGAATGAAGAGATAGACAAGTTCATTAAAGAAAACGGTTTTGAAAAAGCAATTCACTTTTATTACAGCTTTTTTCAGTTAGAAAAGCAAAGAAGAATTTATCAAAACAATAGTGACAAACATCAAAAATCATCCTTTAACCTGAAAAGATTGTTTAATCGAAAGGTAGGTGAAGTTAAAAATGGCTAGTATAAGAACACAAATTGAAATATATGATGCTATGTCAGCACCATTACAGCATATTACCAATGCAATCCAATCAACAGTTAGTGCTTTTGATGATATGGATGCAGCTTTAAACAATTCCTTTGATTCTTCAAGTTTTAATACTGCAAGGATGGAAATTGATGCTGCTAATGTTGAACTTGACCAAATGGTTCAAAACATTAGGGAAAATGAAGAAGCACAAGAACGATTGAATAATGATATACGAAATGGAACATCAGCAATAGATTCACTACAAGATAAAGTTATAGGATTGGTTGCAACATATGCAACTTTGGCTTCAATAGTAAAAACAATTAATCTATCAGATGAACTTACCCAAACAACCGCAAGATTGAACATGATGAATGATGGACTTCAAAGCACAGAAGAACTTCAAAATATGATTTATGCTGCTGCTGAAAGGTCAAGGGGTTCATATTTAGCAACAGCAGATGTAGTTGCTAAATTAGGACAAAGGGCAGGTGATGCTTTTAGTTCTAATGCAGAAACCATTGCATTTGCGGAAAACTTGAATAAAATGTTTGTCATTGCAGGTGCTTCTCAAGAAGAAATGAATTCAGCAAGTTTGCAATTGACCCAAGCTTTAGGTTCAGGGGTCTTACGTGGTGAAGAATTGAATGCAGTATTTGAAGCTGCACCAAACGTCATTCAAACAATTGCTGATTATTTAGATGTTCCGATAGGTCAAATTAGAGAAATGGCATCAGAAGGACAGATAACAGCAGATATTGTTAAAAATGCAATGCTTTCAGCTACAAGTGAAATTAATGAACAATTTGAACAAATGCCAATGACGTTTGGTCAAATTGCAACGAGTATTCAAAATCAAGCATTAATGGCATTTCAACCACTATTAACGAGAATGAATGAGATTGCAAATAGTGATAGGTTTCAGGGAATGGTGGACAATGTGACAAATTCACTACTTACCTTGTCAGGTGTAGCAATGGGTACATTGGATTTAATGATTGGAATTGGTTCATTCTTGTATGATAATTGGTCCATTATTGAACCTGTTATCTATGGTGTTGGAACAGCACTTGGAGTATATGCAGGATATTTAGCGATAACCAATACACTAGGCTTAATCAGTACAGCAATCCAAACTGCACAAGCTATTGCAATGGCTGTTAAAACTGGTGCAACGATTGCAGAAACAGCAGCTACAAATAATTTAACAGTAGCACAGTGGGCATTAAACAGTGCATTACTTGCTTCACCTATTACCTGGATCATCATTGGAATTATAGCAGTTGTCACAGTGCTATATATGGCAATTGCAGCAATAAATAAATTTGCAGGTACTTCTATTAGTGCAACAGGAATTGTGTTTGGTGTATTTTCTACATTAGGTGCATTCCTATGGAATTTATTTTTGGGATTGTTTGACCTTATTCTTGGTGTTATTAACGGTTTAATTAATCCATTCATTAGGATTGCTAATTTCATTGGAAACGTGTTTCAAAATCCAGTTTCATCTGTCATTTACTTATTCCAAAGTATGGCTGATGGTGTTCTTGCGGTACTTGAAAAAATTGCTTCTGCTATGGACTTCGTATTCGGTTCAAACATGGCAGATACGGTTGCAGGATGGCGGTCAGGTTTAAAAGGTATGGCAGATGCAGTAGTTGCAGAATATGCACCAAATGAAAACTATCAAAATGTCATTGATGAACTTGATTTGAGTGCTGAAAGTCTTGGCTTGAAAAGGTGGGAATATGGTGATGCATGGAATGCAGGTTATTCATTAGGTGAAGGTATTGAAGATAAAGTTTCAAGTTTTAATCCATCTGATTTATTTAATGTGGGTGATATTCCTGACCCAAATGATTATGCAATGTCTAGTGATATAGGTGCAGTACCAGGGAACATTGCAGATACTGCTGAAAATACTGGTGCAATTAAAGATTCAGTGGATATTTCATCAGAGGATTTAAAATATATGCGTGATTTGGCTGAACAAGATGCAGTAAATAGATATACAACCAATGAAATTAGAGTTGAAATGGTAAACCATAACAATATCAATTCAGAAATGGATTTAGATGGTATAATAGATTACCTTGGTGAAGGTGTTCATGAAGCTATGGAAAAATCATCAAGTGGAGTGCATATTTAATGCGTGATGCAGGTTATTTAGTCAACCTTATTAAAAGAATTGCACTAGGTGCAGTAGCAACAACTTATCCAACTGCAATACAATTTGGAAAAGTCACCAGTGTTTCCCCTCTTAAAATAAATGTAGAACAGAAAATGACGTTATCTAAAGAGCATCTTATTCTGACAAGGAATGTGAAAGACTATAAATCCAAAGTCACAGTGAACTGGTCAACAGAATCAACAGATAACCATACACATCAAATTCAAGGTGTTAAGGAAATAACATTTCATAATGCATTGGAAATAGGTGACAATGTTTTAATGCTTAGAATGCAAGGTGATCAGAAATTTATTGTATGGCATAAGCTTTAATTTTGACAGACCTTTGAACTTAATGTTCAGGGGTCTGTTTTCTTTGTCCATCTGCTATCCCAATATAAAATTTATTTAAGCAGTGTTTGCTGCTAATAAAAAAAATGGGAGGTTCACAAGATGAACAAAAGATGGAGAAACCGTTTCTTATTTTTAATGTTGGTAGTGTGCTTATTAGGGATTGTGCAGTTTGTTCAGGTATATGCAAATGCAGAAAAGCCAATTGCAATTGTATCAAATTTGTCTGATTTACAAATGGCTATTGAAAAAGCCGAAGATGGTGATGTTATTGCAATTGATGCAGGTATGAATATTTTAGAAGATGCCATAATTGGTGATTCTAATAAAACGATAACATTAAGAAGAAATTCCAACACCAGTCTGATTTATGTGAAGAGTGGATATAATATTCTGTTTAGAAATTTAGTATTTGATGGTGTTGGAATTTCTTCCCAATATCCTTTTATAGACATTAGCAATAATGTTACTTTTGATAATGTAGTTTTTAAAAATTTTGCATCAAGTTCAAATGGCGGTGTAATAAGTGCTGCAAGTGGTGAAATTTATTTTAGTAATTGCACCTTTGAAAATAATAAGGCATTAAATGGTGGTCACGTAGCAATAAGTGGTGATGCAATTTTATCTTTCGATAGTTGCAGTTTCATAGATGGAAATGCAACAGAAAATGGTGGTGCTATTTACAATGGTGTAAGCAGTTCTACTGTTAATATTACCAAAAGCACAATCACACAAAATGAAGCAGGTAATGTGGGCGGTGGTGTTTATAACCATGGTGCAATGACTATTTCCGAAACAAAACTATACGGCAATATTGCATCCATTGGTGGTTCTGAAATTGCTAATGTAGGTTGGATGGGGTTTGATGATTCAGATGCAGCATTGCAAGAATTATATGGCAATGATGAAAGAATAAACCCTATTGGTTGGTTTGCAGATTATTCTGATGGGGAACCATACACAAGATACTTACAACTTGAATATGAATTATTACCAACAGAAGTAATTCTTGCCCCTTCATCCTTAGGAACAGCAGGTGATAGTAAGATTATAGGATTGGAAGCAGGAAAGCATTATACAGTTACACTGGATGATACCATTCATTATGTGAAAGGTGATGGTTCATTGACAACGAATGAATCAGAAGGTGATGCACTGGAAGGAACAGAAATCATTGGACTGACAAACGGATTGACCTATTTGGTTGAAGAATATACACCAATTGTAGAAGAACCGACAGATGAAACACCAGTTGATGAAGAACCCCCAGCTGATGAACAGCCAAATGACAAGGAAGAACCAAATGACACTGAACAAGATGTATCATCTGATGACCAAAACCAGGATGAAAATGCTTCTGACTCGCAAAATGGTAAGATTCTCAGTGAGCAGGAACATTCATCTTCTTTAAATGCTGATATTTCAGATATAAACCCAAATTCGACAGTCAATAATTATTTCTATTCTGATAATGGTTCAAGCTACACACGAGAAAATAGCACACAGCTTCCTTATAGTGGTGCTTTACCTTCAAATAATGGACAACCATCCATCAATATTGAACCTGGTAATCCTATTGAATTTGAAGTGAATGATGAAGGTGTTTCAATCAATATCAATGTGAATGTAGGTGCTGATGATAGTGATGATTCAGAAGCAATTGAACAACCTTATATTCAAGAACTTGTTGCATCAGAAAGAATTGAACCTATTCAGGAAGAAAGCAGCGGTATGCCCTGGATGGAAGTCATTAAGATAGGCTTATTATTAGGCATACTTGGAATTATACTTAAAAAGGCATAAAAATAAAAAGAACATGGTAACCGCTAATTACCATGTTCTTTTTATATGAATCAGGTCTTGATACTGAAACATTTGCGAATGATGAAGAAGTAGTTGATTGGATTGCAATTCAGTTTCCAAAGATGTTGAAAGCATTTCAAGAATTGGATTGCTTATAGAACAAAATAAAAACCACGACAATTAGCGGTTGTCGTGGTTTTTATTCTTTACTATCTTTTACCTAAAGCAAAGTATCATTAAGTATTATTATAATACAGATTTTTAGTATTATCAATCTTTGGGTAAAAGGT
>NZ_LSKU01000001.1:69108-87066 GCF_001561915.1 Tepidibacillus decaturensis
GTAAAAGGTGGTGAAAATATTGTTTGAATTTCTATATCAGGAACAGCTAAACAACATCATCAATGAAAGTGCTGCTTCAAGAATTAATTAAATGTGTTATTATAAAATTGAAATTAACTTTTCAAAAAAGGATTGATTCAAAATGGTTCAATTAACTGATGAACAAATTGAATTATATCGGACTGATGAAGAAGGTCGTGCTTACCTGGAATATGATGAAATCATTGGCGGTGAACCCATTGGGTTGACTGTTCCCTTTGGCTACCCTGACGGTGTTGAAGAAATGGGTGGTGTCATTTCTGTTTATCAAACATGTATCGAACAAGGAAAGACTTGGGAAGAATTACTTGATTATGAACAACCTAATGATGCAGACATATAATTAATTTAAGCACCTTTTTATAGGGGTGCTTTTCTCATGCCTAGAATCGTTTTTAAGCGGTTTGATTGTTTGTGGGTGCATTTATATTATCTAATAGTTTAAAATGAATGTGGGGCAAATGTGAAAGCCTGAATCGGTAGAAAGGATTCTTTTGACTATGAAGATGGAAATAAAAATAGATGAAAAACAGATAGCACAAGCAGTTATTAACGATTTGAAAAGGCATAATCTTGTAGCGAAAAATCAAAATGTAACTGTAATTTATAATGCTGAATCAACAGATGTTCTATATACTGTCAGTGAAGTTGCTGAATTGATAAAAACTAACACAAATTATGTTTATGAATTAATCAACAATGGATTATTACCTGCTTTAAAATTAGGTAGCATGAAGGTGAGTAGGGCAGCGTTACTTGAATTCATTGAAAAATATCAGGGTTATGACCTAACGAATCCACAAGAAGTGAAAGAAATTACATTCAAAAATGAGTAATATAGTTGGGTGGCAATTCCACCCTATTGCCACCCAAGAATGCGTAAAAGAACTAAGTCTATATAAGATAATAAAATAGAATAAATAAAAGAATTCCAAAAGGATGCTTATTTTACAAGGGTTACAGACGTTAATAAAATATGAAAAGTAAAGATAAATAAAATCAATTTTTTTAGTCTCAACAAACGATGCACGTTGAGTGTGTGGTCTTGATGTCGCGCAACGTATAGTAGAACGCAATTATTCAAGTACAATATATTGTGTTTTTATGCATTTGAAATATGAATAAAGCCTACTTATCATTAGAACTAAAATGGAATGAAAATAGGTTAATTCAGGACAAGGAGGTGGGCGGATGGATCAAAAAATCTGGTATATTCCGGCAAGGAATGACCGCTTGGAAAAGAAAGTGGGAATCTATTGCAGGGTCAGTACAAATGAAAAGGAACAGCTTTATAGTCTTGCGGCACAAATTTCTGCTCTAACGAGAGCCGTTGCGAATGTTAGCCAGTGGAGGTTGGCAGATGTTTTTATCGATATTGCATCAGCGAAGGGAGAAATTCCTCGTCGTGAATTCGAGCGACTGCTTCGAGAGTGTGAAGCTCACAATATCTCCGTTGTCCTAACAAAAAGCATCAGCCGATTTGGCAGGGATACGGTTGAAACCTTGTCAGCAATCAATCGATTGAAAGCAGCAGGAGTCAGAATCATATTTGAACAAGAGAATCTGGATACCGATGAGGTCGACAGCAACCTTATGATTTCGGTGATGGAATCCTTGGCTCAGGCTGAAAATGAAAGCCGAAGCGGGAATATCCGTTTAGGACTTGCCATGAGAGCGGCAAACGGGACATCCGGACTTTACAAACGAAAGCTTTACGGTTACACAAAGGATAAGGACGAAGAGCTTGTAATTGATGATGAACAGGCTAAGGTGGTGCGGGATATATTCCGTTGGTACCTTGATGGGGCCAGCGTGCTGGGTATCATTAAGAAACTATCAGACGCAGGCATTCCTTCCCCTACTGGCAAGGGAACATGGAGCAAGCGTTCCATAGAGAAAATGCTTGAAAATGAGAAATACACAGGTACGGTTACGCTTTTGGATTCAGCCACACAGGAATATAGGTATCAGATGAAAGAATGCCATCCGCCGATTATAACGGAGAGCGAGTTTAGAGCCGTACAGCAAGAAAAGAAAAAGCGAAGTAATATTGTTAGGGATGATGATGGTAAACATCGCAGCAGTAAGAAATACAGTTCGAAGAATAAATAAGAAAATTTGTAATTTGTGGAAGTGATATGATGATATTTAGATTTGTATACCGCTAACTGAAAACTGTTAATCCAGCCGTAAGGCTTGATTATATAAAAAGCAAAGATAAAAACGCAATGCATACTGAAAAGTATGCTAGAGCCGGTTGGTAGCCCGGCCGTCCTGTTCATCAGGGTAAGTAACCTGCCCCTCCGGGTTGTCCGTTCTTTGCTAATCTCAATTAAATAAGGAGGGATTGTCATGGACAAAGTAAGTGGCAAACTGACGGTGTATTTTGAGGAGCCGTTCTGGGTAGGTGTTTTCGAGAGAATTGAAGACGGAAAACTATCTGTCGCAAAGGTTACATTCGGAGCGGAACCTAAGGACAATGAAGTATATGAGTCTGTTCTTAAACACTATTATAGTTTGCAATTTAGTCCCGCTGTGGCAGCTGTTGTAAAAGAAGGCAGTAAGAATCCTAAAAAGGTTCAACGTGAGATCAGAAAACAAGTGTCTAATAAGGGCATTGGTACAAAGGCTCAACAGGCGCTGAAGTTACAGCAGGAGCAGTACAAAGTGGAACGCAAAGTCAGAAGCAAAGAGAAAAAAGAAGCTGAAGCCAAGCGTCAATTTGAACTGAAACAGCAAAAAAAGAAGGAAAAGCATCGGGGCAGATAAGCCCTGGTGCTATCCTTCTCAAATTTTAGTTTGTAAAACTGTAAAACAGTAAATAGCCTACTTATCCGAGACGAAAGATTAGATATCAAGAAATGGATTGTCTAGCGAAAAAGCCTTTAAAATCAAGTGTTTTCGTTAATTTTGGACATGTTTCCGAAATAGCCTAAAAATCACATGTTGAGTGCATAGTATTGATGTCAAGGGTTGAGAAATAGGAGTGTTCAACATACTGATAAATAAAGGGTTTCCAGACATTGGTTTCTTCTCACGGCTACTTTGCCGGAGGAGATAATGTTAGGAAACCCTTATTTTTGTTGTTTGCGGTAACATATCAACTGTCCTAAAGGTGATAGGGTTGAGTTGATAGATTAGATAATGCTTATTTTTGTAGGGGTTGAGGAGATAAGATGGATATATCGGCAGGCCCAGAATATGGGTATGTAATAAAAGGGGCAGAAGTTCATATTTAATAACAGCTAAAACCCTCGGAGTCAAAAGCAGGCTCAAGTTAAGAAAGTGAATCTTCTTCTAAGAGCATAACAAGTATTAAAAAATGCTGTGGTCAAGGCGATAAACGAGGTAGAAAATAACTGTGTTTGATGATGAGCTGACCATTGAATGTAAGTCTGGTGTGGAGATTGATGTCGAGATATAAATTAGTGGATGGCCGTCAGTTGAGGAACAATACTCCTTGATTGGCGGCCTTTTTTGATTATTGACAGTTCTCCTAGCAGTTTATATAATGTTATAAGTATTACATGTTATGAGTATTACATTTATAAAAGGAGAGAATGATTTGAGCAATAAAGAATGGTTAATATTGAATTTCACCTTGCCGAAAGAACAGTCCCGAGTTCGAGTAAGTGTATGGAGAAAATTAAAAAAATGCGGATCTGTAAGCATTGGACAATCAATGTGGGCTCTTCCTGCTTCCGAAGAACATTTAGAAATTTTCAATGACATATCAAAAGAAATAATTGAAAACGGCGGTAACGCATACATCGCAAATGCTGATTTTATTAGCACGGGAAACACTGATGACATAATCAATCTGTTTAATAAAGCCAGAGATGAGGAATACCGGGAGTTTTTAGAAAAATGCGAAAACTTTTTTCTTGAAATTGAAAAGGAAACAAAAAGAGAAAACTTCACATATGTTGAACTTGAAGAAAATGAAGATGAATACAATAAGCTTGTGGAGTGGTTAAAAAAGATAAATCATAGAGATTTTTTTAGTACACCACTAAAAAAGCAGGCAGAGGAAACGCTAGAAAAATGCAAATACCTGTTGGATGATTTTAGCAATAAGGTTTACGCATCAAATGAAGAAGAATAATTAAAAGAAAGGGATTAGCTTATGAGTCATAATTCAAAAAATCAATTTACACCGGCAGTAACTGTGATAATCATATTTGGTATTATCAGTATGATGGGTGATGTAGTTTATGAAGCTGCAAGGAGTATCAATAGCCAGTATTTAAATTTGTTGAGCATTAGTGCAGTTCAAGTCGGACTGGTCTTTGGTATTGGAGAGTTCTTAGGATATTTTCTGAGGCTTGTTGCTGGAAGCTTATCGGATAAGAGCGGCAGGCACTGGATTTTTATGTTTTTGGGCTATGGTATGCTACTGGTTGTACCCCTGATGGGATTCACTATGAACTGGAATATTCTCGTCGTGCTGATTTTAATGGAGCGAATCGGAAAAGCATTGCGCAGTCCGGCAAAGGATACAATTATCTCCGGTGTTGCAGAAAATCAGGCTGGAGTTGGATTTGCCTTCGGCCTTCAGGAAGCTCTGGATCAAATAGGCGCTTTTATTGGCCCGCTTATTTTCACTATGGTTTTTTATTTTTCGGGAAAGAATGGAATTACACAGTATCAGTTGGGATATAAATCATTGTTTATTCCGTTTGTAATTCTAATGCTATTTCTGATATATGCATATAGAAGGATTAAACGAGACAATCTTATCCCTGCGGTTATTAAAAGGGATTTTCATACGGAGCACCTTAAACCGATTTTTTGGATCTATACAGCCTTCACCTTTTTCTGTACGTTAGGATTTGTTAATTTCAGTACAGTAGGTTACCATCTGAAAGCGAAAAACTTGATGTCAGATGGAAATATAACCTTGCTTTATTCAGTAGCCATGGTTGTTGATGCTGCTACAGCGCTGCTTGTCGGCAAAGCTTATGATCGACTGAAAATTAAGACAGGAATGAGAACTGGCGGTCTTCTAGTTTTGATGGCAATTCCGTTCCTCACATTGCTGTTGCCATTTTTGACATTAAGCAATTCGACAGTGCTTATCGTTATTGGAATGATTGTTTTTGGCATAGTTATAGGAACGCATGAAACAGTTATGCGTTCTGCAATTGCAGATATTACACCATTTGATAAACGTGGTACCGGTTATGGAGTATTTAATACCAGTTATGGTTTGGCTTTGCTTGGCGGAGCAGCATTGATGGGTTTGCTTTACGATATGAATATGATAGGGATTATAATTGCTTTCACTTGTATTACTGAATTGATTGCTATTATTCTATATTTCAAAATGAACAATATGGTAAAAAACAGCCATCAAGTAGAGCTTTAATTCCGGGGGGCATAAACAAATGAATCTTAAAGAGAAAGCAAATGCTTTAAAAACATATATTCCGGCTCTTTTCATAGCAATGAAGAGAAAGGATACACCAATCGTTGCAAAGATATTTGCCGGACTAACCGTAGGGTATGCATTGTCACCCATTGATGTAGTTCCTGATTTTATACCTGTGTTGGGATACTTAGACGATCTAATTATTCTTCCGTTATTGGCAACATTGGCTATTAAATTTATACCGAATGAAATAATGGAGATATGCAAAGCAGAAGCAGCAGGTATGTGGAAGGACGGAAAACCTAAAAAATGGTACTATGCTGTTCCAATTGTAATTTTATGGATTATGATAGTTGCAATAGTTGTATGGAAGATTGTTGTTTAAAAATATAAAAACATTATTATATATTTGTGAATTTGTGAACTATGTGTAAAATATTTCTCGAGGATTTTAATAGAAAATACTAGCCAAAAAAAGAGAAGGCGTTCTATCATAAATGTATGCTTCCACGCAAATACATTTTAGAAAGAGGCCTTCTCATGGAGAATATTATAACAAGATTATATCAGTTAATTAAGAATACAAATAATTTAATTGAGTTAGAGGAAAACATTCAAACTTATATGCAAGAAGTATTTAGTTCCTTATTGGGGGAAATTTTTACACAGTTAGATCAAGTCATTAAGAAAAAGAGACAAGATAAAGGTTGGAAAATAAAAAGGGAAGATTGGAAAACAGTTCAATTTAGCTTTGGTGCAGTGCGTTTTCGACATACATTAATGGGAGATGAGAAAGGAACGCCCATTATCCTTTTGATGAATGGGTGGGAATACAAAAAAACCAACGGTACAGTCCATTTGTTGAAGTCAAAGTTGCAGAATTAGCAAGTGAAAACACCTATCGAGAATCATCACGTATATTAAAAGAATGGACAGCTGTAGAAATGAGTCACCAAACGGTTGGGAGTATCGTAAGACGTGTAGGGAAAGTGCAAGCACAGGCCGATAAAGAAATGGTGATGGAATTAGAGGAAGCCGCATCTTTACCTGACGGCAAAAAAGTGGACGATCTATATGTCGAAGCTGATGTGATTGACAAAATTTTATAGCTGGAGTATTATAATATTAACAGAGCTCACCACGCCTCTTAACAATGCGTACCAAGGTGAGACTTTTTATTTTGTGAGGGTTTTTTATGGTGACTGATTTGTCAGCAAATAATAATATAAAAAAACCTACCACATTTGAGGAACAAATTGAAATATTAAAAGCGCGAAACATGGTTATTTCAGATGTGGAGAAGGCAAAAAATATCTTAAAAAGAATAAGCTATTATCGCTTAAGTGCATATATGCTGACACTAAAAGAAAATGACAGGTTTTATGACGGTGTTTCTCTTGAAGATGTTTATAACCTTTACGAATTTGATAAGAAATTAAGAAATTTGTTGTTGGGTATGCTCGAAAGCATAGAAATAACTTTCAGGACTCATATAGCATATTTACTTGCACATAAATATGGACCTATAGGATATCTAGACAAAAACAATTTCCAAAATGATCAATATCACAATGACATGATTTTACAAATTAACAAAGAAATAGACAGAAGTGATGAATTGTTTATCAAGCACTATAAGGATAAGTATAAAGGAATATTTCCAATATGGGTTGCAATTGAAGTTACATCCTTTGGATTATTGTCAAAGATTTTTTCAAATATGAAAAATGTAGACAAAAAAGAAATAGCCGAAAGTTATTATAATATTCCCTATAGGTATATAGAAAGTTGGTTATATGTCTTTTCTACTATTAGAAATATTTGTGCCCATTATGGTAGGCTTTATAATCGTAAACTGACAATTACACCTCGTTTAGATAAAAAAGATAAAATGAAAGGCATTAACAATAATAGTATTTTTTCAGTTTTATATATAATGGGAAAGGTCTATTTAAACAAGCCCGCATGGGAGTCTTTTGTAACTAACATTAAGGCATTAATCGAAGAATATGAAAATGTAGATATAAAGCTGATGGGTTTTCCAGCAAAATGGGAAACATTATTAAGACAGGTACAGTAAAAGTACAGTAAAATGCCAGTGAGATGTCGTTTTTCCTATGCTAAAATTTAAGCTGAAGAAGTATAGATATTACTCTCGGTTTTGCCGCCGGGAGTTTTTTATTGCCTGAAAAACGGAGAGATATATATGATTAAATGCAAAAGCTGTATCTGGGGAACATGGCTTACACGAAAAAAGGTGTACAGCATGTTCCCCGTTTGTTTCAAAAAAAGGATAAGCTGGTGAAGCCTGATGCCAAGAAGACCTAAACGACCCTGCAGCCAGCCTGGTTGCCAGCCTTGACCGATGGACAGTATTGTGACCGACACCGCAGGGAGGAATATAAAAAATATAACCGTTTCAAAAGGGCCAATTTCAGCAAGCGGTTCTATAACTCACACCAATGGCAGCGGTTTCGAAAACAGAAGATTGCCATAAACCCCCTATGCGAGCACTGCGAAAGAGAAGGCAAGATAACGCCTGCAACGGTTGTGGACCATATTGTACCTATCAAGGAAGGTGGTGCTGCCTTGGTAAATAACTTGCAGAGTATGTGCAAACGCTGCCATGATTCAAAAACGGCGCGGGAGGACAGACGCTGGGGAAAAAACAGGTGAGCTTTTACAGCTCACCTAGGGGATATAGCTATTAAATTTTGATCCCATGCATTCTTAGTAAGTCATCTGTTGCCTTTCTCACTTTGAGATAATCGTGGTAGAAGAAAAACAGGATAGTTGTCAGTATACCCATTCATTTAAGGCCTGAGTTACCAAACAGAGTGCGTAGTTTCCAACAAGAATGTGTTTATAAAGCCTTGCGCAGGGCTTTAATAAGCTTTTGGGGGCTTCAATTCGCAGTGATAAAGCTAAACCGACTATGTTTCCATGGACGATGTACTGTACTAATAGCATCAACTGAATTAAAAATGTAGAATTAAAATTTTAGTATATACATACTAAGATTTTAATGTTAAAATACCATAGATGGAATAATTTGCATATTTGGATAGAAAGGAGGAAAATCGTGAACCCATCAATAGATATTTTTATTAATTCGTTTGCCATGCGCGGTATTACCTCCCGAGAACAATTACTAAACGAAATGTTACGCGTCAAACTTACAGCGCGAGCCGTGAAATCACAGAAAAAATCTCTACAGGATGGAGAGCAGCTTTTCGAATTAATGAAGCATTCTACAGAAAGTACAATTCTGGGATACTTTCCGGGCGACAGGGATTTCTTTTCTTCTATTTATAAGGTTGCACAAGAAATTGATCTGATTGAGTATACACTTAAACTATACCAAAACGACCGTTTCGGACAAATATTCTCTCCAGCTTATTTGACGGAATATGTCTGTAGCCTAATAGATGATGCAAGATCACAATCGATACTTATTGCTGAAGCAGAAAAAAGCCTATCAGGTCTTAAAGGCTTGGTGGAGAAGTACCAGTCAAAAAATATAACCTTTACCACATCTAATGTACTTATGTTTATGCTGCTTAAGCTTGTATTTGAAGAATATGAGAACGTCAGTATTCTTAATCAGTCGATATACCAAGAGCTCCTTGTTGACGCACGTTTTGACTTTATCTATTCACTGCCTGACTTTGGTGGCAAGATTGAAGGCGTTAACAATAAATTTATGTCCTCAAGACCAGATGTTGTGGCAACGCAGAATTTACTTCGACACTTATCTGACAGAGGCAAGCTGGTGACTGTGCTCCCTGCTAAGATTACATTTGCAAGTGGTTCTGAAGCAAAGCTGCGTGAGCATATCATGACCCGCTATCAATTGGAGGGTCTTTATAGTCTTCCCGAAGGTACTTTTAAGCCCTACACTGCTATAAAAACCTATATGCTAACTATAGGTGCTGCAAAAAAGGAAATTGTGAGCGTGGGATATTTAGGTTATGATAATGGTCTTTATGTCGACAAAGTGAAGGTAGTGAGGAGCGAAGATTTTGCCGCTCAAGAGGATTGGCGAATTGAACTTATACTAGCGGATGATGACGAGAATATCAGAAAGTATAAGACATCAACTCTTGAAAGAGTTAAACTTCATGAAGTAGCTGAAGTTTTTAGAGGAAAATCAATCCTAAAAAAGGATGTTAAGCCTGGAAAAATTCTGGTGCTAAATATTTCAAATATTACTGATACTGGCATTGATTATTCCAATATGGACAGTATTGATGAAGAAGAACGAAAAATCAAAAGATATGAGCTGATAGATGGAGATATAGTCTTGTCCTGTAGGGGATCGGCAATTAAAACGGGTGTATACCGTAAACAAAAAAATATCGTTATCGCCTCGGCCAATGTTATTGTTATCAGACCCAATAACAGAGTACTGAGCGATTACCTTAAGATATTCTTTGAGAGTCCTGTCGGAATAGCACTTATAAAAAGCTTCCAAAGAGGAACGACCATTGTTAATATAAATCATACTGACATTGCGGAAATGGAAATACCGCTGTTGAGTATAGAGGAGCAGAAAGAGCTGGCGGAAAAGTATGCAAGGGAAGTTGCATTATATCAAGAGACTGTGGCAAAAGCTGAGAAACGTTATTTGGAAGAGAAGGAGAAAATTTATAATCAATTAGTGTAAGGGGGCGGTGCGAATGGTAAAGAAAATTGATTATTTCTGCGGAGCTTTTTTATCTTATCTTATTTCAAACGGTATTACACCTGCTTTGTTTGAAGCGGGAGAAAAAAGTAAAATCGTGAAGTTCACTACAGATCTTGGCGATTATAAAGTATATATCAAATACTCAACCACCTGCAAAGCAAGCGATAGAAAGAATACTAGAAAGTGGGATGTGCGTTTTACGGAAAAAGAAATGGAGGTCATTAAAAACTTTCCGGAGCCAAACAGAAAACATTTCTTTGTCCTGGTATGCACTGATCCTGATATGAAAGAAAACGAAATTGCCGTATTGGATTTCGATAATGGTTTGGAGTGTTTGGGAAACGACTCTGTTAACAAAGAACGCAGAATCTCAGTTATACATAAAAAAGGCAGTCCATATCTGAAATGTTACGGAACCGCTAGAAGCGAAAATCAAGGAATACAGGTCTATAAAGATTTTAATAGGTATTTTTTGGATAGAGCAATAGATTGCGTATGATGAGGAGGATGAAAAATGGCAACAGTAAATTTGGGGTTTGAAAATAATCTATGGGAAATGGCAGATAAACTGCGCGGCAACATTG
Source organism: Tepidibacillus decaturensis (assembly GCF_001561915.1). Lineage (GTDB taxonomy): Bacteria > Bacillota > Bacilli > Tepidibacillales > Tepidibacillaceae > Tepidibacillus_B > Tepidibacillus_B infernus. The sequence goes on from NZ_LSKU01000001.1 coordinate 79,790, forward strand.
AGGCTTCAGAATACAAGCATGTAGTACTGGGACTTATTTTCCTTAAATACATTTCCGATGCTTTTGAAGAGAGATATAACGAATTAGTCGCAGAAGGCGAAGGTTTTGAGGAAGACATAGACGCCTATACCGAGGAGAATATATTTTTTGTTCCAAAAGAAGCCCGTTGGGAGTACATAAAAGCAAATGCCAAGCAGCCTACTATCGGACAGATTATCGACGAAGCAATGATAGCTATTGAAAAGGAAAACGCCTCCCTTAAAGGGGTGTTGCCTAAAAACTATGCCCGCCCGGAAATAGACAAAACAAAGCTTGGCGAGCTTATCGACTTGTTTTCCTTTAAGGTTGGCGATAAGGAGGCAAGAGCCAAAGATGTGCTCGGCAGGGTTTACGAATACTTTCTTGGAAAGTTCGGTTCGTCGGAAGGCGAATTTTATACCCCGCCATCTATCGTAAAACTTCTTGTTGAAATGATCGAGCCATATAAAGGCAGGGTTTATGACCCGTGCTGCGGGTCCGGCGGTATGTTTGTGCAAAGTCAAAGGTTTGTCGAAGAACACAGCGGCAGAAAGGACGACATCCATATCTTTGGACAGGAATATACTGCTACCACCTGGCGACTTTGCAAAATGAACCTTGCGATCAGGGGTATTGACGGAAACCTTGGTGAGCGGGATGCGGATACCTTTTCCAACGACCTCCACAAGATGTTAAAGGCGGACTATATCCTTGCCAATCCACCCTTTAATATCAAGGACTGGGGAGCTAACAGGCTTACCGATGATGTCCGTTGGAAGTATGGTATGCCTCCTGCAGGAAACGCCAACTATGCCTGGATACAGCATATTATTTCCAAGCTCTCGCCAAACGGTGTGGCGGGCTTTGTCATGGCAAACGGTTCTATGTCCACCACTACAACCAGTGAAGCCGAGATAAGGAAGAATATTATCGAAGACAAGCTGGTGGACTGCATCATTACTCTGCCGCCCAACCTTTTCTACAATGTAACCATTCCTGCCTGCCTGTGGTTCCTAACCAAGAATAAGAAATCTGCAGGCCGGGATCGTAGCAACGAAATCCTCTTTATTGATGCCCGCAAGATGGGTACGATGGTTGACCGCAAGCACAGGGAACTTGATTATGAGACAGAGATAAAATATATCGCCGATATCTACCACAAATGGAAAAAGGGTGAAGGTTACGAGGACATCAAAGGATTCTGCAAATCTGCCACTTTGGATGAAGTGCGCTCCCATGAATATATTCTCACCCCCGGCAGGTATGTGGGCATTGAAGAACGGGTCGATGACGGGGAGCCTTTTGATGAAAAGATGACAAGGCTTACCGGTGAGCTTGCCGAGATGTTTGCAAAGCGTAAATCTCTGGAGGAGGAAATCCGTAAAAGACTGGGGGCGATTGGGTATGAGTTTTGAAAATAATTCCGAAATATTAATGTACCAGACCGAAGACGGACAAACCAAGATTGAAGTGAGGATGGAGGACGAGACAGTTTGGCTTTCATTGAATCAGATGGCGGAGTTGTTTCAACGGGATAAGTCTGTTATTTCACGCCACATCAAAAATGTTTTTGCAGAAGGTGAATTGGATGAAAAATCAGTTGTTGCAAATTTTGCAACAACTGCGGCAGATGGTAAAACCTATAATGTGGAATATTTTAATCTTGACGTAATTATTTCCGTCGGCTATCGGGTCAAGTCCCATAGGGGCACTCAGTTTAGGATTTGGGCGACTCAAAGACTGAAGGAATACATCATCAAAGGATTTACAATGAATGATGACTTGCTGAAAAAAGCAGGCGGCGGTAATTATTTTGAGGAACTGCTGGAGCGGATCCGGGATATTCGCTCCTCAGAAAAGGTATTTTACCGCAAGATTTTGGATATTTACGCGACGAGTATTGACTATTCACCGGATGCGGCCATTTCACTGCAGTTTTTTCAAACGGTCCAGAATAAAATGCACTGGGCGGCCCATGGGCATACTGCGGCAGAAATAGTGTATCAGAGAGCTGATAGCACAAAGCCTTTTATGGGAATGACCAACTTTACCGGTTCCAAGCCTACCAGGTCAGAATCCCAGATTGCCAAAAACTATCTTACAGAGGATGAGCTGGCTGTACTAAACCGCATCGTCAATGCTTATATCGAATTTGCCGAGCTTCAGGCAATGCGCAGAAAACCCATGTACATGGCCGACTGGGTAAGTAAATTAGACGAGTTCCTTAAGATGAGCGACAGTGAGATTCTTACGCACGCAGGCAAAATCAGCCACCAACAAGCCACTCAAAAGGCAATAGAAGAGTATGAGAAGTATAGGGAACGAACCCAAAATGAGCTTTCCGAGGTGGAAAAGCACTTTTTAGAAAGTATAGACAAGACCGCAAAGAAGCTGAAAGGGAAGAAGGATAGTGCCGGAGGTGATGGGGTGTGAGTTTTAGTGAGTGGAGAAAAACAAAAGTAGATGAAGTTGCGGAGGCTATTTTTAGTGGTGGTACGCCTAATACAAAGATAGAAGAATATTGGAATGGTGAGTATAATTGGTTGTCTTCTGGTGAAACGCGGAATGCCTATATAAAACAAACAGAAAAAACAATTACTTCAGAAGGGGTAAATAATTCTTCAACTAGATTAGCTTTAAAAGATGATGTTGTTATAGCTTCAGCTGGTCAAGGGTATACTCGGGGACAAGTTTCGTATTGTATGATTGATACATATATAAATCAATCAATAATTGCAATCAGGGCAAAGAAAGATGAACTACTTCCCAAATATTTATTTTTTAATTTGAGGAATAGGTATGAAGAATTAAGACAGATATCAGATGGAAATAGCATTAGGGGTAGCATTACTACTAAGCATATAAAAGCATTGGATATATTTATTCCTCCACTCCCTGAGCAAAAAGCAATCGCCGCCACACTATCTGCCCTTGACGACATGATTGAGCTTAACAACCAAATCAACAAAACCCTTGAAGAAATGGCGCAGGCACTCTTTAAGTCTTGGTTTGTGGACTTTGAGCCGTTTAAGGACGGCGAGTTTGAAGAAAGCGAACTGGGGTTAATACCAAAGGGGTGGAGAGTTGGGACTCTTAGTAGTATAGGTGACATCATTGGTGGTGGGACTCCGTCTAAATCCAAACCGGAATATTATGCAGATTCAGGTATTCCTTGGATTACACCAAAAGACTTATCTATGAACAAAAATAAGTATATCAGTAGAGGACAATTCGATATTTCTGAGTTAGGCTTGCGGGAAAGCAGTGCAAAACTTATGCCTAAAGGCACAGTATTATTTAGTTCAAGAGCACCTATTGGATACATAGCAATCGCAAAAAACGCAGTAACAACTAACCAAGGATTTAAATCAATTGTTCCTTTTAATAATATTAGCTCAGAATATGTATATTTATTGTTAAAAAATAATATAGGCGAAATTGAGAGTCGGGCGTCTGGCTCAACATTCAAAGAAATATCAGGTGGAGAAATGAAAAAAGTCCCAATCATTTTACCACCTATGGATGTGATCAATCAGTTCAATGAAATCGCTACTACACTTGGTAAAGTACAGGCTTTGCTTGAAGATGAGAATAACATTTTATCGTCAATTCGCGACACCCTGCTACCTAAGCTAATGAGCGGTGAGATAAGAGTACCTGTTGAGGAGGTTGTGTGATATGTATGCGATAGAAAGGGGGAAACCTTATGTCAAATCATAATGTATATGAAGATGAGTTGGAGCAGGCGGCCTTAGAATGGTTTGAGGAACTCAACTACGAAATTGCCTTTGCTCCTGACCTTTCGCCCGGTGGGGATTATCCTGAACGTTCTGATTATTCCGAGGTAATACTGGAGGAACGTCTGAAGGACGCCTTAAAGCGCATTAACCCGGATTTGCCCCAGGAGGCTCTTGACGACGCCCTGCATCAAATCCTTGTGCCGCTCAATCCTGCACTAATAGACAACAACCACCTTTTTCAAAAGATGGTCACCGATGGGGTGAATGCTACCTTTAGGGCCAGTGACGGCAGAATAGTCAGCAAGCAGGTCAAGGTTTTTGACTTCGAGAAAGTAGAGAATAATGATTTTTTGGCTGTTAACCAATTTACTGTGATTGAGAATAGGATTGAAAAGCGTCCTGATGTGGTGGTATTTGTCAACGGCATTCCCCTTGTTGTCATCGAGCTTAAAAACTTGGCCAATGAGGATGTAGAAATATCCGACGCCTTTAATCAGATCCAAAACTATATTAGCACGATCCCGTCCCTCTTTACCTACAATTCCTTTGTAGTTATATCTGACGGGGTGAATGCACGGGCAGGCACAATAACTGCCGATGAAGACAGGTTCATGATGTGGCGGACTATTGACGGAGACGAGATTGCACCTGTAGGCCGCCCGCAGCTTGAAATCTTAATCAAAGGAATGTTTGAAAAGGAACGTCTGCTTGATCTTATTAAGAACTTTATATTGTTCCAGACTGACGGAAAAGATACTTACAAAATTCTGGCAGGTTACCATCAATATCATGCTGTCAATAAGGCAGTTGAAAGCACGATAAGAGCCGCCATCACTGAGGGGGATAGGAAAGCCGGCGTTGTTTGGCATACCCAGGGCAGCGGCAAAAGTCTTTCTATGGTTTTCTATGTGGGCAAGCTTGTTCTTGCGAAAGAACTTAATAATCCGACAATCGTAGTGATTACCGACCGTAACGACCTTGACGACCAGCTATTTTCCACATTTGCCAAATCAAAAGACTTATTGCGCCAGGAACCGGTGCAGGCTCAGGACCGGGCAGATCTTCGCAGACTCCTTGCAAGAGAATCGGGAGGCATAATATTCACGACCATACATAAATTCGCTCCTGATGAAAAAGGTGATAGCGTGCCTGTTCTTACAGACAGGGAAAACGTAATTGTTATTGCTGATGAAGCCCATAGAAGTCAGTACGGATTCGGAGCGGAAATTGTCAAGGGTGATACTGAAGCCGAGGTCAAATACGGCTATGCCAAATATATGCGTGATGCTCTTCCTAAAGCATCTTATATCGGCTTTACCGGCACGCCCATATCCCTTACCGACAAGGATACCAGAGCGGTATTTGGCGACTATATCGATATTTATGATATGACTAGGGCAGTAGAGGATGGAACGACAGTACGTATTTTCTACGAAAGCCGGATTGCAAAGCTGGAGCTGCCGGATGAACTCAAGCCCGTTATTGACAGCGAATACGAAGAAATCACTGAATACCAGGAGTATACCCAAAAAGAAAAGCTCAAGTCAAAATGGTCAAGGCTTGAGGCTATTGTCGGTGCCGAGCAGCGTGTTAAAGCGATTGCCAAAGATATTGTGGAGCATTTTGAAAAGCGTCTCGCAGCCCAGGAGACAGAAGTGGGCAAAGGTATGATCGTAACCATGTCCCGGCGGATTGCGGTTGACCTCTACAAAGAGATTATAGAGCTGCGCCCGGAATGGCACTCTGACGATGTGGAAAAAGGAGTTATTAAGGTGGTCATGACCGGAAGTTCTTCTGATCCTAAGGAATGGCAGCCTTTCATCGGCACAAAGGCTACCCGGAAACGGATCGCCAAGCGCATGAAGGATAACAAGGACGAGCTGAAGTTAGTCATTGTACGTGACATGTGGCTGACCGGTTTTGATGTTCCGAGCATGCACACCATGTATATTGACAAACCCATGCAAGGACATAACTTGATGCAGGCTATTGCCCGCGTTAACCGGGTATTTAGGGAGAAGCAGGGCGGCTTGATCGTAGATTATATCGGCATTGCCGAAAACTTGAAGAATGCTCTTAATGATTATACCGAGAGCGACAGGGAGAAGACAGGGGTTGATACTGAACTGGCAGCAGCAGTGCTCCTTGAAAAGTATGAATTGATTAAGGAATTGCTCCATGGTCATGATTATCAGAAATTCTTTACCGGCTCTGCTTCCGATAGGATGTCTGCCATTGTTGAAACCATCGACTACATTATTGGGCTGCGTGAGGAACGCAAAAACGAATATCTTAAGCTGGTCAGCGAACTTTCAAGGGCCTACTCGCTTTGTGCTACTACCGATATTGCTGAAAAATTAAATCTTGAGATAGGTTTCCACAAAGCAGTTAAATCCGGGATTATTAAGCTCATTCCCGAAAACTCTAAAAAGAAAACTGCTGCGGAGGTTGAAGCCCAGCTTAACCAGCTTATATCCAAATCGATTGCCAGCAATGAGGTTATCGATGTTTTGGATGCTGTTGGGCTTAATAAGCCTAATATCGCTATACTGTCCGACGAGTTCCTGGAGGAAGTGCGCAACATGAAGCAGCGCAACCTTGCCGTCGAGCTTCTCAACAGATTGCTTAAAGGCAAGATAAAGACTTTTTCAAGGCGGAATCTTGTTCAGTCCAGGAAGTTCTCGGAGCTTTTAGAGAATGCCATCAGGAAGTACCAGAACCGCACCATTGAAACTACGCAGATTATTTTGGAACTTATACAGCTTGCCAAAGAAATCAATGAAGCTCATAAACGTGGGGAAAATACCGGTCTTACTGAAGATGAGCTGGCGTTTTACGATGCGCTTGCCGAAAACGAGTCCGCCAAAGAGGTAATGGGCGACGATATCCTCAAGCAGATAGCAAGGGATTTAACTGAGGCAATACGCAAAAATCTCAGCATTGACTGGTCTATTCGTGCCAGCGTGCAAGCCAAAATGAAGATGATTATAAAGAGACTGCTTAAGCACTATGGTTATCCGCCGGACAAAACCCCTAAGGCTGTAGAAATAGTAATGGAGCAGGCCAAGCTTATGTGTCAAAACGAGAGTGCAGGGTTTAGGTATCAGTACCAGCTTGTTAAAGAAGAATTACCAAAAGTAGCGGAGGAAAAGGGGAATTTCTGATTATGTCGGATATCAAATACGAAATCAAAGAAACCCTCGGCGTGCTTTCCGAAGGTTCAAAAGGATGGAGTAAAGAGCTAAATCTTATTAGTTGGAACGACAGAGAACCCAAGTATGACATCAGAGAGTGGTCTCCTGACCACTCAAAGATGGGTAAAGGAGTTACTCTGTCAAAACAGGAATTGAAGGCATTAAAAGAACTACTGGTAGATATCGAAGTTTGAGAAAGAAAGAGATTTAACTTCCCTCCGAAAGAAGTCTCCCACTTCTAAACGTGAAGGTGTGCCAGCACCAGTGAAAGTAGGAGATGAATTTCGGTTAGGCGTAGCCTAAAGTTGTCTTTTTTGGCTATGAT
>NZ_LSKU01000001.1:89017-92055 GCF_001561915.1 Tepidibacillus decaturensis
TAGGTGGCGGGTAGTTCACCTTGCAGGGAAGTGGTCAGTCTGGGCGATAAACAACTAGTAAATTATGACAAAGATCAGTACGGGGAACTATACCGTAACCATATCTTGGAACAATACAAAATTTATGTTGAAATGGCTGACAGAGTCAGCCAACGAAGAATGACGGCAAATTCATTTTTTATAACGATAAACACCTCGTTGCTAACGGTGTTTGGGCTTTTTAAGAGTGAAATGCCTTTTTGGTGGCTGTTAATGCCAGGCATCGGGCTAATAGTATCATTTGCGTGGTTTTCGATTTTGCACAGCTACAAACAACTCAATTCAGCAAAATTTAAAGTAATGCATGAGATAGAGAAACTTCTGCCATTGGCTCTTTACGATTATGAATGGGTAAAACTTGATAATGGTAAACGAAAGCGTACATATTGGCCATTATCTCATATTGAAAAGATTATACCAGTACTGTTTGCGATAATTTATGTGATAACAGTTGCTGCAAAGATATTATTCTAGGGAGGGATGTTTATGCCGAGTTTAAAAACCTATGATTTATTTATCAGTCATGCTTGGACATATAATGATGAATATTACAAAATGGTAAATATGTTAAAACAAACCCCGTTATTTACCTGGCGAAATTATAGTGTACCTGAACATGACCCATTGAAAGCTAAAACAGATGCACAACTTTATGCTGCGTTGCAAAATCAAATAAGGCCGGTTAATGCTGTGATTGTACTGGCGGGTATGTACGCAGCCTACAGAAAATGGATTGAGGCTGAAATTGAAATTGCAAAAAGCTACAAAAAGCCAATTATTGGCGTTAAGCCTTGGGGCAATGCGCTGGTGCCAAAGATTGTCCAGGATAGTGCGAAAACCGTAGTTGGATGGAATACCGCATCGATTGTCGAGGCAATTAGAAAATATTCCTTATAGCAATCAGTTATTCCCTGATTGAAAACGACTAGTATAAAAAGAGTAGCCGGGGGAAATGTTCTTTATTCTGAAGGCAGGGGTTGAGGTAAGGGATATATTTATAATAACTCAAATTGTATGAAAACTATGGTATAATTTAGGTGTACCTGCTAAATAAAGGTGCACTTTATTTTGTTTTCAGGGGGTATTAAAGCGATTACGAAAAGTTTCCGACTTAGAACGCGATGAGTTTATTGTTTTGGCCGGCGAAGTTTATCAAGAAAATCTGCTGCCCCATTTGGTTCATTTTTGGCTTCCTCTCAAAGGCAAGCGTCAAGGAGAATGGATTCCGGAGTTAGAGAGACTGATTAGGCTTGAAAGCGAATCAGATAATGCGATAGTTCTTCATATGCTTTTCAATGGTCTGCCGCGATTGGATTGGACGATGATAAATCGGATTCCTTATCAAAATGGTATATACATCATGTTTGAAAAGGGCGAAAGCTATCATGGCATGGATAGAATAGTTCGCATAGGTACCCACCGGGGTCAAGACCGTTTGTTGAAAAGGCTAAGAGACCATTTTGTGAAAGAGGATGCTGATGGCAGTATTTTCCGTAAAAACATCGGTCGTGCTTTTTTGAAAATGACTTCGGATCCATATTTACAAGTGTGGGAAATTGATATGCATAATTCTGAAAATGAAAGAAACTATGGACACTTAATAAATGAAGAGCTTGAAACTGAACTTGAGGCAAAAATTGGCCGATATTTAAGGGACAACATCACCTTTGTCTGTTTTCCGGTTGATGAAGAAGCTGAACGGTTGAGGTTAGAAGAAGGCATTATTGCATCACTTAACAGGCATCCATCATTTGGCCCGAGCAGCAATTGGCTTGGTTTGAATAGCCCTATGTCGGAGATTGCAAACAGCGGTCTTTGGAATAGACAGGGTTTGCAGGGACAACCTTTATCTGATGAAGAATTAGAACGGATCAAATGGCTTGCCAGATTCGGAAACGATAGCTTCAGAAACAATACGGGGCGTAGAGCACGTGTACAAAGAACGGTAAGGCAAAGCAGAACGGCTGGAGAACCTTCTGATTCGGGGAGGAAAACAGCTGATGATGTAAGGCAGTACATAGAAAAATTGTTGCAGGAAGCAAAATTGCGAGGCGAAGACTATATTGATTTGGTTTCAGGGGATATTCATAATCAGATGGGCATGAAAAACAGGATGTCGCAGATATGCAGGATTATGTACGAGAAAATGATGCCTGGCGATGAAGTTTTGCATACTACTCCCAGCGGTAAAAGTTCGACTATAAAAATCAGGTATGACCTCAGAAATAGATAAGACTGAGCCAACTGCATATTTTTGGAAAGAAGTTCAGGCATTTACCGCCCATCAATATTCATTAGAAAATACACAGATTGTTTCAAATAGCGATGGAGGGCAAGGCTATACTGCTGAGAAGTTTTAAGAATCCTTTTCACTGTCTCGTTATGCTGTTTTAAATCAGTTAGACCCCTATCCTATCATATTGCACAGGCATTAAATAAGGCAATAGGTGGTGGAAATAGCCAAAAAGGATATTAAAAACGTAATTAACTGGGACTACGACGAAAAGGATGATTGTTTCATCTGCCCAAATGACCGGAAGGTTACATTCAGGAAATATCTAATAAAAAAGAATCCGGCTGGCTATGAGCAAAGCTTCAAAATATACGAATGTGAAGATTGTACAGATTGCCCATTAAAAGAGAAATGTACGAAAGCGAAGGGCAATCGTCAAGTTCATTGGAATACGGTCTTCGAAGAAATGAAGGCAAAGGCAAAAGCAGCCCTTGAATGTGAAGAGAAAGCCGCCATCTATAGTCGACGAAAGGTCGAAGTAGAAAGCATGTTCGGGCACATCAAAGGCAATCGGTCGTTCCGCAGATTTTCACTACGAGGGATTGACAAAGTACATGTTGAGTTTGGGATTGTGGCTCTCGCACACAATGTAAAATTAACATTTTTTGGGGTTTAATTTTTGCGGATTTTCAACTTAAATGGACTTTTCAGACAGCCCCATTTAATTATTGTTCACTTACTTTTTGTTACAAATGTCTTTACTTAT
>NZ_LSKU01000001.1:93828-139532 GCF_001561915.1 Tepidibacillus decaturensis
AAATAATAAAAGAATTGCCCTTTTTGGTATAATTAAGTTGCTAGACCAAACTTAAAATTTATCTTTTTCATGCGCTCAAGGCATGTGGAGAGTGTCTCACGACTAGTGTTAAAAAATGATTGAGCGTGTTTTTCAAATAATATTCTTATATGAAAGGGAGAGGGTTATGGAGGTATATAATTACATGGAAGAATTAGTTTATCGGTATATTGATGAAGTATTGAAAAAGTATAACAATGTGTGTAAATGTGAAAAATGCAGGCTAGATATGACTGCATACGCATTAAATAATTTACCACCGCAATATACTGTAACGGAAAAAGGTAAATTATTTACTAAAGTTAAGGAAATGGAATCTCAATATGGAGTAGACATTATTAGAGAAGTAACGAAAGCAATAGAAGTAGTGTCTGAAGAACCACGACATGAAACTCACTAGCGTTGCATGATTACATCATGAACTGGATAATGTGCAGAACCACAATTGGAATAAACAAATTATGCTCCTCTTTTTTCTTCTCTTAAAAAAATAATTTTGTTAACTAGAAATGAAAAATATCATGAAAAACAAAGAAATTTGTTGAAATTTGTTGACAAAAATATAGGTTAATATTAACATATAGTACAAATATAAGCATAATAATATCATGTTTATAAATAGATATATGAAGGGCAAACCTGCCGAAAGACGGGGACGCAAAGCCAAGGGCCTAAGGAGTAACATAATTTTATGGCAGCCAGTTGTATGAAAGCCTCTATGCAATTCGTGTACAGGGGCTTTTAGTGTATACAGATGATTTGAGTAAAGATTAAAGTGAAATTTAGCCTAGATGATGAAACATAGGATATTAACGGTGGATTCGGCGGAGCATAAGACCCAATGGAAGGATTGATTTGGCAATGAAAACGATTGAATACATAAATAGAACATATAGAACATTAGTTCCCTTGGTAATACCTGTATTAATTTCAAAAAAAAGGGAATTGAATCTTTATTATGCAAATGTAAAACATAAACTCAAATATAAGGAAGGCCTATTTTATCCAGCTGGAAAAATATGTAAATTTCAGCGGTGTAAAATAGGCCTTTTGATTTTTATTTAAAAAATCTGAACAATATATGCAAGGTATAATTAATCTGCGGGGAAACATCATCCCTGTAAACAACCTCAGAAATAGATTTAACCTAGTGATCGTAAATAAAAAGATTCGGACGCTAACCTTCTGAAAAGAAAGGGTGGACAGGATGAATGAAAAAATGATGCAGATAAAAACCTTGGAGGAACGGGAAAGAGTATTCAACGGCATTCAGAGTGCTATGTTCAACGAACATGATGCTATGATGCTTTTGATTGAGCCCCGAAGCGGTGAAATTGTTGATGCCAACCCTGCTGCCTGCGCTTTTTACGGCTATACCAGGGAAGAACTTTTAAACATGCATATCCAAGAGATCAACATGCTGCCGAAAGAAGAAGTGGAAAGACGGCGGCTTCAGGCGCTTCAGGGAAAACAGAGGTATTTTGTTTTTCCCCATCGTTTAAAGAGCGGGGAAATCAGGCTGGTTGACGTTTATTCCTGCCCCATAACCCATAGCGGTGAAACTTTGCTTTTTTCCATCATTTTTGATGTAACCGATCGGGAAAAGTACAAAGAAGAATTATACCGGGAAAAAGAATTGCATAAAACTATCCTTCTTTCCATCGGCGACGGGGTGGTCACCACCGACCAGACAGGTAGGATAACGGCCCTTAATCGGGTAGCGGAGAAAATAACTGGCTGGAGTGAGGAGGAAGTAAAAGGCAGTCGCTTTGCTGAGGTTTTTAAACTTATCAATGAAACCACCGGCGAAGAAGCAAAAGACCTGATAGAGAATGTATTGAAAACAGAGGAAATCATTGGCTGGGGCAACCATACTGCCCTGATCGCTAAAGATGGGCGTAGGATACCAATAGCAGACAGTGCTGCACCCATCAAAGACGAGAAAGGAGAAATCTTCGGAGTGGTCATGGTTTTTCGGGATGTCACGCAGGAGAAGGCTTGGCAGGAAAAAATCCTCAACTTAAGCTATCATGATTCACTGACCGGCCTCCATAACCGGAGGTTCATGGAAGAACAGATCAATGGGCTGGAAATGTCCCGAGAGATGCCTTTAGTGGTAATCATGGCTGATGTCAACGGGCTGAAACTGGTTAACGATGCCTTTGGTCACGAGGAAGGGGACAAGCTTTTAAAAAAGGCGGCAAAAATAATTAAAGAAAGCTGTCGGAAAGAAGACATCATCGCCCGCTGGGGCGGGGATGAATTTCTCATTCTTCTGCCAAATACTACAACTGAAATCGCAGAACAAATCATTGAGAGGATCAAAAATAGGGGTTTGCAAGTAAGTAGCGGAAAGACGCAACTAAGCATAGCCATGGGGTATGCAGTGAAGGCAAAAGCCTCGGAAAACCTTGAGCAAGTTATCAAAGAAGCCGAGGAATGGATGTACAGACGGAAATTAATGGAGGGTAAAAGCTACCGCAAGTCTTTGATCAACACCCTGCTTGCCACCCTATATGCCAAAAGCACGGAAACGGAGGAGCATTCCCAACGTCTGAAAAATGATTGCCTGATGATAGGAAGAAGAATGAACCTTTCCGCAAAAGAACTGGATGAACTGGCTCTTCTGACAGTGCTACATGACATTGGCAAAGTGGGTGTCAGGGGAAGTATCTTGCATAAGCCCGGGCCTTTGACAGCGGAAGAATGGGAAGAAATGAAAAAACATTCCGAAATCGGTTACCGCATCGCTCAAAATACCCCGGAACTGGCGACTATTGCCGAATACATTTTGTACCACCATGAACGCTGGGACGGCAAAGGCTATCCCCGGGGTTTAAAAAGGGAAGAGATACCTTTATTCTGCCGTATTTTGGCTGTGGCGGACGCTTATGACGCCATGACCAATGACAGGACATACCGAAAAGCGCTGAGCAAGGAGGAAGCAATTGCTGAAATAAGAAGGAATGCAGGGACGCAGTTTGATCCGCAAGTAGTAGAAATATTTTTGCGCATAATGGTACAAGAACATAATATGCAAAAGAGGCAAAGCAGAGAAAAATAAGGGATTTATTTTTATCTTTATTAAAAGAAGTGGTTGCCTCTGTTGCCGAAACCAGCGCGACCAGCCAAGTACTTTCTACTACTGTGGAAGAAGTTAGTGCCTAGGCGGAAATGGCAGAGAAGCTTAATTCACTGGTGGCGAAGTTTAAAGTATAATGTGCGCTTGATTTAAAGTAAAGGGATAATTTAAGGTGGTAAAAAATGAGTAACAATACACTCAAGAAAAAGAAAAAAATACTGCTGGTGGAAGACAGTCGCTTAACTGCCTTGGTCGTCGCTGAGTTTCTAAACAAAAACGGCTATGATGTGGAAATCGTCACGTCAGGGGAAAAAGCGGTGCAAAAGATAAGTGGCGGCTTTCTTCCAGACCTGGTTCTGATGGATATCGAATTGGCGGGGGAAATCTTCCGGATAAATACAGGGAGGCAATTGAAAAATCAGGTTCACCACTGCCCGGAACAAAATGCTATTTCTGTCGCGCAGACGAAGCCTTGGACAGAAACGAACCGCTTAACAGCGAAGTCGAATTGTCAGGTACAATCTGGGATACTTGGTGGATCCCGCTGGGAGAAGATATCTTTCTTCATTATGCTACTGATGTTACTAGGTACAAAAAAATAGAAGAGGAACTTCGCTTTTTATCTGTTACAGATACTCTGACGAATGTCTATAACCGCCGTTATTTTGTGCAAAAACTTGAAGAAGAAATAGAGCGTGCCAAACGGGCAGACAGTAAGTTTTCCCTGATCATGCTGGACATAGACCGCTTTAAGAGCATCAATGACCGTTTTGGCCATAACACAGGAGATTTAGTTCTTAAACGCATGGCAGAAACGATTAAGAATAGGATTCGCAGAATAGATACCTTGGCCCGCTGGGGCGGGGAGGAATTTGTGATACTGCTGCCGGAAACAACAGTAAATAAGGCGGCAGTTTTGGCGGAAGAACTGCGCAAGTTTAAGCCAAATGGATATTCCGGGCGTGGGCAGGGTAACGGCCAGTTTCGGAGTTGCCGGCTACTGTCCTGGAGATACGGTTGATACACTGGTAAAAAGGGCGGATGAACTGATGTATGAGGCAAAGGCTGCCGGCAGGAATTGTGTGCGGTATATGGATAAATGTTCATAGATGTTCCACTTCATTATACTGACATGACTGGTCAAAACGTCACGTCAGAATGATGAAGGACATCCGCAGAGAGGGCTATGCGGGAGGTTTAATCTTTGAATGGCTGGATTAGTACCTTTCAACAGAAAAAAAACAGATTTATTAAGCACCGGTTTTGCTGACTTCTACAACATGCTTGATGACTTTTTTACAGACGGTTGGCCTGTTAGAAGAAGTCTCGCAGGTGACACTTTTAAAGTTGACGTCCAAGAAGACGATAAAAACTATTTTGTAGTAGCAAGCAAAGCTTGAGGATGGCGTGCTTAACTTGATGATTCCGAAAAAAGAAAAACCAGATAACTCAGTAAAAATTGAAATCGAATAAAGAACTTATATGAAAACCACACCGTTGGCCCCTCCGGTGTGGTTTTTTTTACGCTCAAAATAAAGGAGACAAAAGTATTGGGAAAATATATTATTTACGCAGACAATAACTTACAGTATAATGTATTTATTGACTAAGACAATAAGATAGCATGAGTAGGTGTTTATAGATTGATAGGTTTAGAATACATACTTGGGCTTTACAACATGCAACATATAGAGCTAGCGGAGCACTTAGGGATTAAAAAACAGAATATACATTTATGGATCAAAGGAAAACAAAATATCCCGAAAAAGTATCTTCCCATACTTGAAGAGATCTTTCATGTTGATGCAGATTATTTTACAAAAGAGCTGGATGAAATAGAAAAGTTAGAGATTCAAAAAGAGAAATTAAAAAAAGATTTACAACCGATCATTCAAAAACATGAACATGTGCTAAGTAAAGGTGCTGAACAATTAGAAAAAGTACCTGTTTATGATAAAGAGGAAATCAACACGATTGAGAGAAGTATTGAAAAAGCTAGAATTATTCAGCGATTTAAAGAATCGTTAGAAGCAGCGGATCAACATCCATTTATGGATACCTATCGAATACTAATTGAACTCTTAGAACAAGCAGGAACAGAAATAATTTTACACAAAACCATACAAGGTCTCGCTCATTATCTAAATGTACTACCAGGAGATATTTCCACAGGGGAAGAACAAGAAGAATTTGAAGCAGCACTTTTTGAAGTGCTTGATGATCATAATTATTAAGGGGAGAGATGGATGATGGCAGAAACAACAGCAAATATTGGATTTGAGGAAACATTATGGAAAGCGGCCGATAAGCTGAGAGGCAGTATGGATGCGAGTGAATACAAACATGTCGTGCTAGGACTTATTTTCCTTAAATACATTTCAGATAAATTTGAAACGAAATATAATGAACTCGTTGCTGAAGGGGAAGGTTTTGAGGAAGAGTTAGACGAATACCTTTCAGAAAATATTTTCTGGGTACCGAAAGAAGCCAGATGGAATTACATCAGAGACAATGCAAAAAGTGAAAAAATCGGGCAGATGATCGATGATGCTATGATTCTCATTGAAAAAGAGAACAAGACATTAAAAAATGTACTTGAAAAGCGTTATGCCAGACCAGAAATAGATAAGAGAAGACTAGGTGAACTTATTGATTTAATTTCTACAATAAAGCTACATACAAAAGAAGAAAAGGACCTCTTAGGTAGAGTTTATGAATACTTCCTTGGTAAATTTGCAGACGCAGAAGGTAAAGGCGGTGGAGAATTCTATACACCTACTTCTGTTGTTAAAACTTTAGTTGAAATGATTGAACCATTTAAAGGTCGTATTTATGACCCTTGCTGTGGTTCTGGGGGTATGTTTGTTCAAAGCGAAAAATTTATTGAAGAACATCAAGGAAAGTTAACTGACCTAGCCATCTATGGACAAGAACTTAACGTTACTACATGGAAACTATGTAAAATGAACTTGGCCATTCGAGGATTAGAAGGCAATATTGGACCGGAACATGCAGATACGTTTCACAATGACCTTCATAAAAATGTGAAAGCCGATTATATTCTCGCCAATCCACCTTTTAATATCAGCGATTGGGGCGGAGAGAAATTAAAAGATGATGTCAGATGGGCTTATGGTATACCGCCAGCAGGGAATGCAAACTATGCATGGCTTCAACATATGATTTATCATTTATCACCCAATGGCATAGCAGGAATTGTTCTTGCAAATGGGGCATTAAGCTCCAATACTTCCAATGAAGGAGAAATCCGAAAAAATATACTGGAAGCGGATCTCGTAGATTGTATTGTGGCCATGCCGGATAAACTCTTCTATTCTACTGGAATTCCAGTATCTCTATGGATTCTCAATCGAAACAAAAAAGGCAATACAAAACATAGAAACAGAGAAAAAGAAATTCTCTTTATTGATGCAAGAAATCTTGGAGAAATGATCGATCGTAGACATAGAGAATTAAAAGAAGAAGATATTAGAAAAATTGCAGATACCTATCATCAATGGAGAAACTTGAATAATGGAGAATTGAGAATTGAGAATGGAGAGTCAAAAGAGTACGAAGATATAAAAGGCTTTTGTAAGTCGGTAAAGCTTGAAGAAGTTAGAGAACATGACTATGTTCTAACCCCAGGTAGATATGTAGGAATAGAAGAAGCAGAAGAGGATGGAGTTTCATTTGAAGAGAAGATGGAAAAACTGACTAGCGAACTCGGAGAGCTATTTGAAAAGTCACGCCACCTAGAAGAGGAGATTAGAAAGAATCTAGGGGGGATTGGGTATGAGTTCTAATGAGTGGAAAGAGTACAAATTATCAGAGATAATGAATATTTTTGGGGGAGGTACACCAAGAACTACTGTTTCAGAGTATTGGAACGGTGATATTCCTTGGCTTTCAGTTAAAGACTTTAACACTGATGATAGAACCGTATATAAAACTGAAAAAAATATTACACAACTCGGATTGGAAAATAGCTCTACAAGATTATTAGATAAAGGTGATTTAGTCATTTCAGCAAGAGGGACAGTTGGAGCAATTGCTCAGCTTGGAAAACCAATGGCTTTTAATCAATCATGTTATGGGTTAAGGGCTAATGAGCTAACTACCAATGATTATCTTTATTATTTGTTAAAATATAAAATTAAAAGTATTAGGCAAAATACTCATGGTTCAGTATTTGATACTATAACAAGAGACACATTTGAAATATTAAAGGTTAACTTGCCTAAGAATATCAAAGAACAAAAAGCCATTGCACACATACTCTCAACCCTAGACGAAAAAATCGAAGTCAACAACCAAATCAACAAAACCATTGAAGCTATGGCTCAGGCAATCTTTAAACATTGGTTTGTAGATTTTGAATTTCCGAATGAAAATGGAGAACCATACAAATCCAGCGGTGGTGAAATGGTTGAAAGTGAATTAGGGATGATTCCAAAGGGATGGGAGGTATCAAATCTTAGTAGAATTGCATATATCACAATGGGGCAATCACCTAAAGGAACTAGTTATAATGAAGATGGCTTTGGTGAAGTGTTTTATCAAGGACGAACTGATTTTGGCGATCGATTTCCAATAAGAAGATTATATACTACTGAACCCAAAAGAATGGCAAAATTAGGCGATGTTTTAATGAGTGTCAGAGCACCTGTTGGAGATATTAATATTGCTTATGAAGATTGTTGTATTGGTCGAGGACTGTGCTCAATAAGAAATAAAAGTGGCTACAGTTCTTACATGTACTATTTAGTGCTGAGTCTTAAAGACAAATTAAGTGTATATAATGGTGAAGGTACTGTGTTTGGATCAATTAATAAGGATGCATTGAACAATATAGTTATAGTTAAGCCGGATAATTCTATAGTTGATATATTCAATAAAATCGCATCTAGCTTAGATCAACAATATTTATGTCTTGTAAAAGAAAATAGAAATTTAGTAGTGATTAGAGACACCCTCCTACCAAAACTCATGTCAGGAGAAATCAGAGTACCACTTGATCAAGAAGGTGAAGTATCATGAAATTTGGAATGAGGAAACCGAGTTTAAAGAAAAGAATTGCGGCGAGGACGAGCATCAAAAGACAACTTGTTCATCGAGCAGGACTCAAAATGCCGAGAGGTTATGGCTGGTTAAGAAATCCAAAGAAATACGCATATAACAAGGTCTACAATAGAACCACTTTTGATATTTTTAAACTCATAAAGAAACTGTTTAAATAATGGGATTAAAAAGGGGGAACTACCTTTGAGTTTATCCGAAACTTTTACAGAAGAAATGCTTGAAGAGGCGGCAATCGAGATTTTAGGCGAATTAGGATATGAACATCGATTTGGTCCAGATATTGCCTTTGATGGCGAAGCACCTGAACGCAAAGATTATAAAGAAGTCATTTTAGAAAATCGAGTAAAAGATGCCCTTTTTCGAATCAACAAGGATATTCCGAGAGCCGCTCTTGAAGATGCATTTCGACAGGTTATCACGTTCAATAGTCCTTCTTTAGTTGAAAACAACCACCACTTTCATAAGCTTCTGACGGAAGGAATCGAAGTGTCCTTTAAGGAAAAAGATCTAATCCGAACCAAAAGAGCATATTTAGTAGATTTTGAACATATGGATCGAAATGATTTTCTAGTCGTCAATCAATTTACGATTTTGGGACTAGAAAATAGAAGACCAGACCTAATTCTCTTTATTAATGGACTCCCGCTTGTTGTCATTGAGCTAAAGTCTGCATCCGATGAGAATGTGGGAATTGAAAATGCGTATCATCAAATCCAAACCTATAAAAAAGATATTGAAAGTCTCTTCCATTACAATGCCTTCTGTATCATTTCTGATGGAATCAACGCTAAGGCAGGGACCATCACTTCCAATTTGGAGCGTTTTATGAATTGGAGAAGTGAGGATGGGGTGAATGTTGCCCCTCTTACCATCCCTCAATACGAAACCCTATTTAGAGGAATGTTAGCAAAGGAAAGAATTCTAGATATTATTTCGAATTTCATTCTTTTTCAAGAATCCAAGTCCAGTGATTATGATCAACAGGGTAAAAAAATAGGAGATAAGAAGTCTCTGATCAAAATCCTAGCTGCTTATCATCAGTATTTTGCTGTGAAAAAAGCAATAGAGAAGACAAAAATTGCAACAAGTGAAACTGGTGATCGGAGAATTGGGGTCATTTGGCATACGCAAGGTTCAGGAAAGAGCTTTTCCATGGTCTTTTATACCGCAGGACTTGTAAAGGAACTGAATAACCCGACAATTATCATCATTACAGATCGAAATGACTTAGATGATCAGCTATACACCACCTTTGCAAAATCAAAGGAGATTTTACGACAAGAACCAAAGCAGGCTCATATTCGGAGATTGACAGAGGAACAAAAGAAATCCCAAGCAAAAGATCATTCAAGGGAACTCAATGGACTTTATGATTTGCTCAATGAAAGAGAATCGGGTGGAATCATCTTCACAACCATTCAAAAGTTTAAACCAGAAGAAGGCGAAATGCCTGTTCTAACTGATCGCCGGAATGTCATTATTATTGCCGATGAAGCTCATCGAAGTCAGTATGGCTTAGATGCCAAAACTAATTTGAAAACAGGTGATGTGAAATTCGGTTATGCCAAATATATGAGAGACGCACTTCCTAATGCTTCTTTTATTGGGTTTACAGGAACCCCGATTGAGTTTGAAGACAAATCGACTCCAGCCGTATTTGGCGATTACATCGATATCTATGATATGACTAGAGCTGTGGAAGATAAAGCAACGGTTAAAATTTACTATGAAAATCGAATCATTAAGCTAGAAGCAGATGAGGATGTATTAAAAGAATTAGACACTGAGTTTGAAGAAATCACAGAAGGTCAAGAAGAAATAGAAAGAGAAAAGAACAAGGCCAAGTGGTCAAGAATTGAAGCCATCGTCGGTTCGCCAAACCGCATCAAAAAGTTAGCGGAAGACATCGTCAATCACTATGAAGCCAAAGCAGAAGTGATGGATGGAAAAGCGATGGTCGTATGTATGAGTCGGAGAATTGCCGTCGACTTGTATGATGCGATTACAGCCTTAAGACCGGAGTGGCATAGTGATGATGTAAACAAAGGGAAAATCAAAATTGTCATGACAGGTAGTGCTGCTGATGAAGAAAGGCTTCAAAAGCATGTTGGGGGGAAACAAAGACGGGACACATTAGCCAATCGGATGAAGGATAATAACGATGAGTTGAAAATTGTTATTGTTCGGGATATGTGGCTTACAGGTTTTGATGTACCTTCCATGCATACCATGTATATTGATAAGCCAATGAAGGGGCATAATCTGATGCAGGCGATTGCTCGAGTGAATCGAGTCTTTAAAGACAAAGAGGGTGGCGTCGTTGTTGATTATATCGGTATTTTGGAAAGCTTAAAAAGAGCCCTAAAAGAATATACAGACAGTGATAAGAAAAATATCGGTATTGATACTTCATCAGCGATTGCGATTATGCTTGGAAAACTAGAAGTATTAAGAGGAATGTTCCATGGCTTAGATTATTCCGATTATATGGGTCAGTCTCAAGTCAAACGCATTCGAGCCATTACAACGGGAATGGACTTTGTATTATCCATGAGTGAGAAAGAGCAAAAAGATTTTAAACAGTTTGTTACTGAACTTGGTAAGGCCCATGGACTCTGTGCCGCAACAGAAGAAGGAAAGGCCATCGCTTTAGAAGTCAGTTATTTTAAATCGGTAAAGGCAAGTTTAGTAAAGCTTGAAACAAAAGGCAAAAGTGCATTATCGAAAGCAGAGATTGAACAAAGAGTCAATCAAATGCTGGAAAGATCAATCATTTCAGAAGAAGTCATTGATGTGTTTGAAGCAATAGGGTTGAAACGTCCGGATGTATCCATTCTTGATGAGGAGTTTCTTGAAGAAGTGAAGGCATTAAAAACGAAAAATTTGGCATTAGAGATGTTGAAAAAACTTCTTCAGGGCGAAATCAAAGTCATGGAACGAAGCAATTTGGTTAAATCGGAACTCTTCTCTGAAAAGCTTAAGAAAGCACTTAACAAATACACAAACCAAGCAATAACGAATGCAGAAGTGATCGAAGAACTGATTAGAATGGCGAAAGAGATGAAAAAGATGCATGAAGAAGAAGAAAAGCTCGGACTCAACAAAGACGAAATCGCTTTTTACTATGCTCTTTCAAAAGACGAAGTGGCCAGAGAATTTTACGATGATGAGACGCTGAAAAAGATTGCACAAGAACTAACAGATTCTATTCGACGAAACGTGACGATCGATTTTAATGTAAGAACCCAAGCCCAGGCAACCATGAGAAAAATAATCAGAAGATTGCTAAAAAAATATGATTATCCACCAGAGCAAGCAATGGAAGCCTTAAATGTGGTGATGAAACAGGTGGATTTAATGTGCAGTAATGAAGCATTTACCTATGATCAAATGATTGATATACCATTAGCTGCTGAAGAAAAAAGACAATATGAGTTCTAAAACATCCAGAAGGGACAGATGAGAAAATCTGTCTCTTTATTAAAATATGTTTTTAATCGAGTGACTAAAGCTTGGAGAGCTTTTTATTCTGGAAAATATCACTTATACAAGAAAAGGAAATTTGTGTGTTTGTGTAGAATGGTAAGGTATATATTTTTTGCAAATTCTTTTCGAACAATTCATGACAGGAAAAAGTACTTTACCGACAAAATAGTCGCAAATCCCATCAATTAAGATTAAATTACGACTATTTTGTCGGTAAGGAAACGTTTGCAGAAATACCTGAATGCTGAATAAAAATCAAATTACATCAATGTAATAAGAAAGGAAGCACATAAATTGAAAAAAAATCAGTAAAGAAACAGGAGAACATTATATATGGGGATCGAATTGTGATGGATGGCATCTCCTAAAACAAGAGGATTTAAGTATCATTCATGAGAGAATGCCTCCAGGTACTGAAGAGGCACGACATTATCATAATAAATCAAGACAATTCTTTTTTATTCTTTATGGTAAAGCAATAATTGAAATTAATGGAGAAATACATGAATTAAATCAGTTGGAAGGCATTGAAATCCATCCACAAACACCTCATCAAATATTAAATAGAACGTCCAACGATATTGAATTTTTAGTTATCTCGCAACCAACAACAATAGGCGATAGAATATTAGTTCATGAAGAGAAACTCTAGTTATTCAGAGATGTCAGGTACTTCGGCTAACACCGTATTCACGCATCGCAGCCTGACGGCTGCTCGGTTCGCCCGGGGCATTTTGAGAAAGAAGATTCAGGCGGACAACCCTGCGACTTCGTCGCCTTAAGCCTCTCGGGTTCGTGAATACAGAGAACGTTATGCGCAATTACATTATGTGCTTTTCTAATTAGCTAGTAAGGAGAACATGATGGAGATGGATAAAATTAATAAAGCTCTGAAGTTAATAGAAGCTAGTGCGAGTATTACAGGTAGCGCAGTGGGTGTAGCAGCTGGAGGACTGTTGGCAGGACCGCCTGGAGCGTTTGCGGGTGCTTTAGCGGGGGCGTCAATTACTGAGATCTTAAAATATATAGGAAGTGAGATGTACGATAGGAAACTATCAATGGGCGAACGTGAAATGGCTAGAATTGGGGCTGCTCTAGTCTATTCAATAGAAAAGATTCATTCAAACGTCATGCTTGGCTTAAGGGTAAGAGAAGATGATTTCTTTTCTAAGACAGACAAGTCAAAGTTATCAAAAGCTGAAGAGCTTTTGGAAGGTACATTGTCTAAAGCAAAGAGCTGTTATGAAGAGAAAAAGGTTAAGTACATTGGTAATATATACGGTAATCTTCCCTTTTTTGCATTTATTGATAGTTATATGGCTTATCAACTAATTAACTTTGCAGAGAGACTCACTTATAGACAGCTATGTATAATGGCAATGATTAAGAAAATAGAGGAGTACAATCTCTCACAGGAAGATTACAGAGGAAGCAAACAAATTAACGTGCAGCTTGCCTTTTTACTTAGAGAAATTGTTGAGTTAATGGATTTAAATCTAGGACATGTAATCCAAAAAAACAATACGGATTCTGAAGTGATTTTTGGACTTACAGATATATCACCAGGAAGATTGAGATTAAACCCACTCGGAAACTCGTTGTATTTGGTAATGAGTTTAGATGAAATTGAAGATGAAGATATTAATCGTGTGGTTAGTTTGTTTAGGTAACTGCGCATAACACAGGATTCCCTCAACTTCGCCAACATGAAAGCGGGATGACGCTGCGGGAATCCTTAAACGTTAGGTGAAATACGGCTGTTTGGTGAACGTAAGGAGTTGTGAATAGATGGACTATGATGAAAAGGTTCTTTCCAGGCAATATCCCGTAGTTAAAGATTTTGTCTACCATTATATTGCTTATCGAGAGTTAAATAATGCTTATAAAGAATTTACTAAGTCAACGGACTTTTGGATTTTTACAATGAATGCGCATCTATTGCAGGCGGCAATTTGTTGGTGTATGGTCTTTGGTTCTGATAGATCGAACCCTATACATTGGAAAAATCTAAATATCAATGAAAAGGATAATCTGTCGAACTGGTTTCGTAGCGAGCTTACGGAGTATTTAAATATAGATGAGGAAGAATGGGAAAGTTATTGGAAAAGTATGGTTACCTTTAGAAATAGGTTTGTTGCTCATCGAGAGTTAACTTTTCAAGACCCTGTCCCATATTTTGAAACTGCATATAAGGTTGCACTATTTTATGATCAGTGGGTTAGGAAAATAGTGTATCCTGATTTATTTGACTTAATTGATCTTGAAGAAGTAGCGAATAAATTTAGAGTCCAGACAAGTGAATTAGTTGAAAGGGTTAGGGCGGGCATCTAGGGAGCCCTACTTCACCTAACAGCGAATTCCCGACATTTAGAGGATAATTCGAGCGGGTTGGGACGCGTCGGGAATTCACGGGACGTTATCGGAAAGATGAGGCAAGGCCGCCGCATCCTGCGACGGATTATCAAGAGAGAGCATTATGAATTGAAAAGGTGATGTTCATGAGAATACAAAAGATACTTAATGAACAGCAACTCAAGGCGGTATGTGATGTTATAGCAGATACAAACCGAGGACTTACAAAAACAGAGTTGTCAAGGTTACTGGAACAGTGTCAAATTCAACTTGTTGACGATGGGAAGTCTAGTAATGGTTATACATATACAATAGGATTAAACAAGAGGGACTGGCTTTATAATTGTTTCGTAAATGAAATCAATAAACGGCATACATTTGAAAGAATATATTTATTTATCGAGAAAGTACTAAATCCAGTCGCGTATACGAGTGAATCCAGTAGAGAAAAGTATAATTTTCTTTTTGAAGGAACAAATAAAGCGCTATTGATGGCAGGATTATCCGTGTCCAAAGAGGGAGTACTTAATGAGGTTGTGGAAGCTAAAACTCTTGATGAGGTTGATAGGCGAGTAAATAATCTAAGAAGACATCTTTATAATAGAGCCATTCACCACGAGGTCGAGAAATATTGCATCAAGGATTACTTACAAAAGGATTATTATGATGCTGTATTTGAAGCGGCTAAGGGTTTAGCAGAACGGGTTCGTCAAATTACTGGTTTAACTTCGGATGGTTCTGCATTGTTCCAAAAAGCTTTTGCAAAGAATGACCCCTATATCTTTTTCAATTCACTGAAGACTGAAAGTGAAATTAATGAGTATACAGGATTAAAAGAACTATTAGAATCGATATTTCATTTGGTTAGAAATCCTGCAGCACATACCCCAAAAGTAAACTGGAAAATGGATGAAACAAAGGCTTTAGATATTTTAACGTTGATATCTTTTTCGCATAAATATTTAGATGAATGCCATAAAGTGCCTAGGAGTTAGTTGGAATAATTGCTAAAGGGTGCGACGTCCTGTCGCACTCTGGCTTCGGGGGCCTCATCCTTCCGATAACAAGGTGTTCCCGTAACTTCGTTAATATGAATATAGTATGACGATGCGGAAACACCTAGAACGTTATCTGAAAGATCAGAAGAAACAGGGTGATAATATGAGATTGTTTAAAGCAAGTTGTGATTATCTAGAAGCGGAAAGTGAATGATTGTTGGGCATTTGTTTGGAGAATTGAAGCAAAAAGAAAGGGATGTAGTATTTTACGAATGATTAGAATATAATAATAGAAAAAGGGGAGTTGTTATTCATGCCAAATATCAAACCCATCTCCGATTTAAGGAATTACAATGAAGTTCTACGTGATATTGCCATAGGTAAACCAGTATCTTTAACTAAAAATGGTAGAGGAAAATTTGCCATTGTCGATATTAATGAATATGAAAAATTAAAGGCTTCGCTGAAGCTGATGTCACAGCTTGTCCAGGGAGAGTTCGCTGGAAAAGAAAAAGGATGGATGACTATCGAGGAAGTGGAAGCAGAATTGGGTATCTGAGCATCCTGGCATACCCCAAAGTATAGTTGCTGTACATATCTTATTTTACTATAGTAGATCCCTTTTGGAAATTAATCTCTTCTCTTTATCTGATAGTGAACTGTTTTGCTAGAATAGTCTATACCCTAGAAAACCCCGTCTGAGTTCACTAAAATTGTGGTATAATAAAACAAATAATGTAAAAAAGAGGGATGTACTTGGAACGATATAGACAGATTATTCAGCTATGGCAGTCTTACAAAATTACATCTGCTGCTGATTTAGATAAATATCTTGATAGCTTTCGAATCCTATTTGCGTTTCATTCTGGGAAAATAGAAAACGAAGAAGTTACCTATCATGATACAAGGGAAATTTTTGAAAATGGTAGAGTGGTTAACTATACAGGAAGCCCTCGTGCCTTATTTGAACAACAAAATCAAAAGTTATGTTACGAGGTATTGAAAGAAAAAATTGTACAGAAGGAGCCCCTTAGCATAGAGTTAGTCAAGGAGATTCATAAGGTTCTTACAAGTGGAACATATGATGAGCGTAGGTATATTGCAAATCTAGAGCGACCTGGCGAGTTTAAAAAGCATGATTATGTAACTGGATTCTATGAGGTTGGTTCCGCTGTGGAAAATGTGGAAAGAGAAATGGAAGAGTTGATTGCAGAAGTAAACGATTATGAGGGAAAGGATGCCTTAAAGGCTGCAACTTATCTTCACGCAAGGTTTGAGTTTATCCATCCCTTTGCTGACGGTAATGGACGTGTCGGCAGAACGCTTATGAACTATTATCTCATGATACATAATCACCCGCCCCTTATCGTCTATGACGAAGATAAGCGGATATATTATGAGTGCCTGCAAAAATATGATGAAACTGAGGATCTAAACCCTTTGTATGAGTTTTTCAAATATGAAGTGGAAAAAACATGGGAAAAGACGTTGGCACTTGCCAATGGCATAAATCAGGAGCGCAAAGGCTTGTCAGAATTAGAGGATAAACTTTTTTAGGGGTGAAGCGTGTTGGAGAAGAAAATAAAGGAACTTACCCTTTTGCTTATGTATCTTACTTCATGGAACGAAGATATAGGACTCGGTGAAGTTAGAAGCACATGGAAAGGATATCCCTTTGATACAATTAACGAATTAACAGATGAAGGCTTGATTTACGGAAGTCATCGTTCAAAGTCAGTGTCTTTTACTGATGAAGGAATCAAGGCAGCAGAAGAATTAGTAAGGAAATATTTATCCAAACCAGTTTGTTAAATTTGAAATTCTAAGTTCAAATATTAGCGATGGAAAAGAATACGTTGAAGAAATTGCAGTGATCGGACCTGTTTCAGATCAAAAAGCTACAAGACATTGTTGATGATATTGGTATTAGAGTTACCATTGAAGATGAAATTGTCACTTCATATGGAATAGGTGGCAAAGAGCATTCTTTTGTAAAAATTGTGGATTCTATTAAAATTGGGGAATTTCAAATAAATAATGTTTATCTAGATTTTTCGTCATTAGAGATCACGATATTAATGGTTTGTTAGGTTTAGATATATTGATAAAAGGTGGATATATTGTTGACACCACAAAGATTAACTGTTAGATTTATAAGTAAATTATATGTTTATTTTTAGGAATGTTACCGATAGGGCATAACCTGATTTATTTTGATTACACTAGACGTGTGTTCAAAACAAATCAGGTTTTTTTGCTAAATGTGAAATTTTAACTTTTCTTAGTCTATCCATCATTTAAGAAAGGACGTGTTATTCATGTCAAATTACACATTTCCAAAGGATTTTTTATGGGGAGGAGCTATAGCTGCTAATCAATCTGAAGGAGCTTATTTAGAAGATGGTAAAGGATTAACTAATGTCGATCTATTACCAACTGGGGATAAAAGAAGAGATATAATGAAAGGTTATGTTCCATCTTTAAAGCCTCTAAAAGATGAATTTTATCCATCACATGAAGCGATAGACTTCTATCACCGCTATAAAGAGGATATTGCTTTATTTGCTGAGATGGGCTTTAAAGTACTCCGTGTTTCTATTGCCTGGTCACGTATTTTTCCAACAGGCGAAGATGAAACACCAAATGAAGCGGGCTTGAAGTTTTATGATGATCTATTTGATGAATTGCTCAAAAACAGCATTCAACCAGTCGTAACTTTAGCACACTTTGATGTACCAGTGAACTTAATTGAAAAATACGGAAGCTGGAGAAGCAGAGAGCTTGTCTATCTTTTTGAAAGATACGCAAAAACTGTTTTTAGCCGTTATAAAGATAAAGTAAAATATTGGATGACCTTTAACGAGATTAATATGCTTTTACATTTACCATTCTTAGCAGCAGGCCTTATTTTTAAAGAAGAAGGGAATAAAAAACAAATTCAATACCAAGCAGCACATCATCAGCTCGTAGCGAGTGCATTAGCTGTAAAAACATGTCACGAAATAATTCCAGATGCAAAAATTGGCTGCATGCTAGCTGCTGGTACCTTCTATCCTTATACATGTAATCCAGAAGATGTATTTCATGCCCTCGAAAAAGACCGTGAATCCTACTTCTTTATCGATGTTCAGTCACGTGGGAAGTACCCT
The DNA here is from genome assembly GCF_001561915.1 of Tepidibacillus decaturensis. Taxonomy (GTDB): domain Bacteria; phylum Bacillota; class Bacilli; order Tepidibacillales; family Tepidibacillaceae; genus Tepidibacillus_B; species Tepidibacillus_B infernus. The sequence continues at coordinate 112,017 of NZ_LSKU01000001.1, forward strand.
GGGTATGCTAAACGTTTCTTCAAAGATCATCATTTGAATATCGAAATGAAACCGGAAGACGAAGAAATTTTAAAGAATCATACTGTAGATTTTATAGGATTTAGTTATTATTCAAGTCGTACAACGAGTACCGATCCGGAAGTTATTAAAAATATGACAAGTGGTAACGTATTTGGCTCAGTTTCAAACCCTTATCTCGAAAAGTCTGAATGGGGATGGACAATTGATCCAAAAGGCTTCCGCATCACGGCAAACCAACTGTATGACCGTTATCAAAAGCCTTTATTTGTTGTGGAAAATGGACTAGGCGCGGTTGATGAAGTAACGGAGGATGGAAAGATCAACGACGATTATAGAATCGACTACTTAAAGCAACACATCGCAGAAATGGCTGAAGCAATTCAAGATGGTGTTGAGATTATAGGCTATACAAGTTGGGGGCCGATTGACATCGTTAGTGCTTCTACTGGTGAAATGAAAAAACGATATGGTTATATTTACGTTGATCGTGACAATAAAGGAAAAGGAACGTTAAAAAGAATCAAAAAGAAAAGCTTCTATTGGTATAAAAGCGTGATTGAGTCAAATGGGGAAAATTTATGAAAGCGTTGACACTGTCTAAAAGTGAAGGTATACTGAAATCAAATTAATAAATATTATTTAGGGTTGTTACTGGTACGCAGGCAAAACCTAAGTCACTAAATTTTTTAAGATCAAAACTGATCTTATTTATTTAGTTATGACTTAGGTTATTTTTATTCAAAAAGATTTTTTTCATAAATCTATTAAATCGTTTGCAATCAGTAAAGAGAGGAGGGAAATCCTATGAAAATAGCAAAAGTTATTAACAATAATGTTGTAAGCGTTATTCAAAATGGTGAAGAATTAGTTATTATGGGAAGAGGAATTGCTTTTCAGAAAAAACCTGGTGAAGAAGTGGAAAAAGAGAAGATTCAAAAAATCTTTGCTTTGAAGAATAAACAAACATCGGATAACTTTAAAATGCTACTTCGTGAAGTTCCTATTGAGCTAATGGTTGTAGTCGAAGAAGTTATTCAATATGCTAAAAATATATTAGGGAAAAATTTAAACGAGAACATTTATGTTTCTTTAACTGACCATATTAATTTCGCAATGGAACGGCATCAAAAAGGAGCACAGATAAAAAATTCATTATTATGGGAAATTAAGCATCTCTATAAAGAAGAATTTTTAATAGGATTAAAAGCATTAGAACAAATAAATGAAAAGTTTAATATTTCTTTACCTGAAGATGAAGCAGGTTTCATCGCTATTCATATCATTACTGCAGAAATGAATGAAGATGTTACAAATACGATGAATATTACTAAATTTATTCAACAAATCATTAATATCGTCAAGTATCATTTTAAAGTGGAATTCGATGAAGATTCTTTAAACTATTATCGGTTTATTACCCATTTAAAGTTTTTCGCCCAAAGGGTTTTTAAAGGAACCCATTATGAAAACGATGATGATTATTTATATATTATGATTAAACAAAAGCATAAAGAAGCAGCAAGATGTACTGAAAAGATTAAGGATTATATTAAAAAAGAATATAACCATGATCTAACGAATGAAGAAATGCTATATTTAACGATTCATATTGAACGGGTAGTTAATAGAAAAGAATCTTAAAATTAGTTTACAAAAATAGCTAAGTAGAATTTCAAAATGATAGCGTTGACAAAATGGATTCATTAAGATATAATGAAAATATAGTAAAAAAATGAATAAATTAACATTTAGGATTGTAACTGTTTATTCAGGCAAAACCTAAGTCACGAAAATAGGTTAGGCAAAATTGTCTACTATTTTTGATGGCTTAGGTTTTTTTTACCAAAATAAAAAACCTTGGGGGTGTAATTATGAGCTACGAAAAATTAGCCAAAGAAATTTTAGAGCTAGTAGGTGGTGAGAAGAACGTTATATCAGTCGTTCATTGTGCAACTCGCTTACGTTTTGTTTTAAAAGACAAATCAAAAGCAAACAAAGAAAAATTGGAAAATACTGAAGGGGTCATCACTGTTAAAGAAAGTGGTGGACAATTCCAAGTCGTTATTGGAAATACTGTTCCAGAGGTCTACAATGCATTAGGAAAAATATCTAATCTATTAAGCGATTCTAAAAGAACAGATGGTTCAAAAGAAGGGAAAAAGGGAAATATATTTGGACGTATTGTAGACGTAATCTCTAGTATTTTTGCTCCATTGCTCGGAGTAATGGCAGGAGCCGGGATTTTAAAAGGTTTATTATTAATTACAAGTAATCTAGGTTGGTTAAATAACACTGACACAACTTATACCATATTATATGCCGCAGCTGATAGTTTGTTTTATTTCTTACCATTATTGTTAGCGGTAACAACCGCTAGAAAATTTGAAGGAAATGTATTTACTGCATTAACCATCGCAGGTGCATTGCTATATCCTTCCATTGTGAATCTCAAGGCGGAAGGTGTTGCCACAACGTTTTTTGGTATTCCTGTAACGATGATGAGTTACTCATCTACTGTTATACCGATTATTTTATCTGTCATTGTAATGAGTAAACTTGAAAAAGTATGTAATCGGTATATCCATGAAAGTGTAAAAAATTTTGTTACACCGTTAATTTCTCTAGTTGTTATGGTTCCTCTAACTTTAATTGTCTTTGGGCCAATTGGTGTTAATATCGGGAATGCGATCGCAGCTGGTCTAGTCGCAGCATTTGGATTTAATCCGATGTTGGCTGGTGCTTTATTAGGTGCTAGTTGGCAGTTACTTGTTATATTTGGAGTTCACTGGGGTTTGATTCCAGTATTTATCAATAACATTGCCGTTTACGGAAGAGATGGGGTTAAGCCAGCAGCTACAGCATCAGTTTTTGCACAGGCAGGTGCAGCGTTTGGTGTTTTTCTTAAAACGAAGAATAAAAAGTTAAAAGCATTGGCAGGATCTACTACAATTACTGCGCTATTTGGAATTACAGAACCTGCCGTATATGGTGTAACCTTACGATTAAAACGTCCATTTATTGCAGGGATTATTGGTGGGACTGTTGGTGGAGCGATTATTGGCCAAGCTGGAACTCAAGCATTTGCCTCCGGTGCACCTGGACTCTTAAAACTGCCAATATTCTACGGCCCTGGCGGACAAGGATTTATGGGTCTAATCATTGGCATCGTAGTAGCATTCGTAGTTTCAGCAACATTAACATACATTTTAGGGTTTGAAGATCCAGTTGAATTAGATGAACCTATAAAAGCGCCAAAAGAAACAAAAGAAAAATCCGATGAGAAAGTATTTAGTCCGCTAGATGGCAAAGTGATTGCATTATCTAAAGTTCCAGATTCAGCATTTTCATCAGAAGCAATGGGCAAAGGAATTGCGATTGAACCAAAATCTGGGAGAGTTGTTTCGCCGGTCAATGGTACCGTTTCAGTTGCTTTCAAAACAAAACATGCGATTGGTCTTGTTTCAGATCATGGAGCAGAAATCTTAATCCATGTTGGAATTGATACAGTTCAACTAGAAGGTAAGTATTTTACTTTTCACGTAAAACAAGGTGATCAAGTAAAAGTAGGCGATCTACTAGTAGAATTTGATATTGATAAAATTAAAGAAGCAGGGTATGAAGTTGTAACACCAATCATTGTAACGAATTCAGCGAATTATAAAGAGGTTACAACAACTTCAAAAAAGGCTGTAAATGAACAAGAAATGCTACTCGGTCTTAACCTATATGGCAGTGAGAAAGGAAATATCGCTTAAATTTCCAAGTTTAAAAAATAGGGTGTCCTAAATTATTTAGGTACACCCTATTCTCTTTTTAAATAGTAGATTTATCAGCTTTAAAAATGATTCTGGCATCTTTCCTTGCAGCATCTAATACTTTCATGACGGAATAGCTATAATCTAATAAATCATAGCAATGCTTGAAATCTTTTTTCTTATAGATTTCGTTAAACACCGACAGTTCATAATATAATTTATTCGTATTTGTTTGTTCATTCAGCTCGATTTCATTGTCTTCTGTTGAGATTAGGATCTTTCGGCAATACAGGATTAAATACATTTGGTGTCTCACCATTAAGAAGTTGGTTATCTCTACTAGAATACTGGCTGTAATTACACTGGATAAACCTAATTTGCCCGACAACCTTCATCGAATTCTTCTCCTTAAATATTACATTTTTAATATTGTACGCTAGAAACAATAATATCAATAATTCCCAACATAGTATAACTAATTAGACATGATGTCGCAATATTACGAATCACGTTTCATGAAATCCAATTAAAGTCGGAGGGATTATATGTCAAAGGAAGTAATACTAGGTGTTCAAAAATTAGGTTTTCAATGGGAGACGGAAGATCCATTTTTAATGACGATGTATCATAAAGACAACTATCCAGAGGGAAATGATGAACAAGGCTCTAATACTTCATTGGATGGAAGGAATCTTGGGAATGATTTTACTTTGCGTGATGGCTTTAGAATGTATCATGGTACTACCGTTCCAGGATTTCCTGTACATCCTCATTAAGGTTTTGAAACAGAAACGATTGTTCTTAAAGGGCTTGTGGATCATTTTGATTCAAAAGGTTCATCAGGTCGCTATGGAGAAGGGGATGTACAGTGACTTACAACAGGAAGTAGTTGCCAGCATTCAGAGATGTTTCCTCTCGTCCATAAAGATAAACCGAATCCACTTGAACTCTTTTAAATTTGGATCAATCTTCCAGTAAAAAGTAAAATGGCTGAACCAGAATATAGGATGCTTTGGGCAAAGGACATTCCTGAGGTACAATCCATTGATTCAAATGGTAGTATTAAGAAAAGATGAATTCATTATAATAAAAGGAGAGCTTTATATAAAATGAAAACTGAAAAAGAAAAAATGTTAAATGGTGAACTTTACAATCCAGCTGACCCAGAATTACTAAAAGAAAGATTAAACGCTCGAAGATTAACAAGATTATTCAATCAAACACTAGAAACGGATGAAAACAAGAGAACTGAACTATTAAAAGAACTGTTCGGTTCAACTGGAAAAAGTTTATTCATAGAACCAACGTTTCGATGTGATTATGGCTACAACATACATGTTGGTGAGAATTTCTTTGCTAACTTTGATTGTGTTTTTTTGGATGTTTGTGAAATTCGAATAGGTGATAACTGTTTTATTGCACCAGGAGTACATATATACACAGCGACTCATCCATTAAATGCGAATGAAAGAATTTCGGGTGTAGAATACGGAAAACCGGTAAATATCGGCCACAATGTCTGGATTGGTGGGAAAGCTATTATAAACCCTGGGGTTAATATAGGTAATAATGTCGTTATTGCTTCAGGTGCGGTCGTAACAAAAGATGTACCAGATAATGTTGTGGTAGGTGGAAACCCAGCGAAAATAATTAAACAAATTAACTCATGAGAAGAATATCAAAAAAATGATTAAATGGAGTGAAGGAATTGGCTACCTTAACCGTGTGGTGGATGCTCATTACAGCATTTGGCGTATAAAGGTCAATTAGAGGCAAAACGAGAATTGGTTAAGGAAGCAATTGAAAAATATACGAATCTTCAAGATATAGAGATTCGGCTGACGATTGGAAAAGCGGAAGAATTATTACCAAAGTGGGTGAAAAATGGATTTCAAATTGAGTTATTAATTGTTGATCCACCAAGAACAGGTCTAGACCCAAAATTGCTTAAGATGATTATTCAAGTAAAACCTAAACGTTTTATCTATGTTTCTTATAATCCTTCTACCCTAGGAAAAGATTTATCTATTCTGTTAAAGGAAGGGTATAAAGTGAAATATATTCAACCAGTCGATATTCCCGCAGACGACACATGTGGATAATTCGCAAAGAAAACAGCTTAAAAACCACTATAGCAGTTACGCTTGATATAAAACGCAATATATACGATTTTGAAACTGAAAAAACAGAGCTGTTTTTTACCCTAAAATGATGATAAACCACTAATAAAAAACTAAGATTTTTTTAAAAAATGCTCAGTTAAAGTTGATGTTTTATAATATTGTTAGTGAGCATTCGTTTGAGTATGCGAATTAAAATTGAGGTGGTTAATTCTGTTTTTAATTCTTATTCATCGCCATTTGATAGGTTAAGTCAGAGGGATTTCCAAAACTTTGCTAATATAGGGGAGCAACTGTTTCTTCTTTATGATGAGGGCTACATAACTGTCGGCGAAATAATAGATTGTTACATAGAATCGGCTATCAAGGGCGGTTGGCTCATCTCCAGAGAGGAGGTGATGCTATGGAAGTAAAGGACGCTTTAATTCTGATGTTCATGTTCGGCATGTTCATCTTAGCTTACTTTCCTACTTGAAAAACAAGTAGACCTCCCTTGAGCTCGGAAAGCTTGGAGGTCTACCATCCACTTTCTATAGGTCGAACGCCTTTGAGGCAATCTATTGTAAGACCGTAGATCCTGCAACATCTGCGGTCTTTATAAGTTTATGTCAAAAAACTGATATATAAACTATCTCTAGAATCATTTTATCATAAAAAAATTTAATTGGAAATGATTGAATTTACATTAGAAAATGTATTTTTGATCTGTATTAAGATATAATATCAGTATATAGAAAATTAGATATCGGAAATGAGAAGAGGGATCAAAAATAGTTACTTTTAATAAAATTGAAGAACTGTTACACCAGTTAAATTCATATAGACCTCTAAATGAGGGTGAGTTATTGAGATTAAGAGAAGAATTTTTAATAAACTTCACTTATAACTCCAATGCCATTGAAGGTAATTCTCTTACACTACAGGAAACAGCCCTAATAATAAAAGAGGGTATTACAATCGATAAAAAGCCTTTGAAAGATCATTTGGAGGCAGTGGGTCATAAAGAGGCTTATTTATATGTTGAGGAATTAGTACAGAAAAAAGTTCCAATATCCGAGAAGGTAATTAAGGAAATTCACAGCCTTGTTTTGATGGATAGACGGGCAGATAGAGGAATATACAGGCGTGTACCAGTAACCATTATGGGGGCTATTCATACACCTCCTGAGCCATATCTTGTGCCGGTACAAATGGAACAGCTTATAATGCATTATGAGCAATTGTCATCTCTCCACGTTGTTGAACGGACGGCAATATTTCATTTGGAATTTGAAACCATTCATCCATTTATTGATGGTAATGGTAGGACTGGACGTTTGCTTTTAAATCTTGAGCTGATGAAAGAGGGTTATCCTCCCATCAATATTAAATATGGCGACCGTAAACGTTATTATAATTGTTTTACAAGCTATCACACGAACGGAAAGGACCCTTCAGAGATGGTTTCCCTTATTAGCCAATACCTTGAGGAGGAACTTTCAAGATATGTTGAGATTGTAAGAATCGCCAATGAAATTCGTTAAAACCGGTAGTATTTACTATCGGTTTTGTTGTTATTCTTCTCAAATAGTATGCAATGTCAATTATAAGAAGTAATAATTTGCCAACGGTTACCTCCTATTCCTGTGTGGTACCGTTGGTATTTTTTATATCTTCTTCTGTCTTTATGATTTTTTCTTGTAACATTTATTAATATTATCAAAAAATATTTTCAAAATTTAGCAAAAGTAAGGTAATATTCCTTCAGTATAATTGGCTTCGAAAGGAGGGAAGGTTTAAAATCTTTGGGAGAGGTGATAGCAGTGTAGCAAACCAAAAAGGGATTTAACGTGAAAATTTCAGACGAAGGGAAAAACAGATTTGAGGCCCTGAAGGGCAAGAGTGTTTCCTAAATAAAAGTTAAGGAGGATAAATTTATGTTTGTGTTAAAAAATGAATTAGTAAAGATTACCATGGGTTTTATGGTTGCATCTATTCCGACCTTCATGACCATCATGCCTGTCAGCGCTGCAGATTTTCACCCCAATTCTGACCTAAAGGAGCATGCTGCAGCACAGATCACTGTCATGGAGGATGGGAAAACAAGACAAATATTAGTTGAACCAAGATCCACCGCACCAATAGATGAAGGACAAGCGGTAGATGAAGAAAGCACCGCTCCCGCCGGCCAAGAGAGTGTGCAAAATAGATTCTACAGCGGGCTCCTTAACTCATACGACAGATTACTGAGCATCTACGAACGGTTATTAGATTTTTTTGGAATGACCGCCACTAACTAATTTACTTTAATAACACAATATTACCAGTTCATGACGTCCGGCACAGGGAGTAGATTCCCGTCGCCGGGCGTTTAATGCTTCACCTTAATACGACATTAGCCAATCAGCAGATGCACAGCTCAATAAATTGACGGTAAGACTACAGAAGATACAAGGCGAAAGCTACAGAATGGAAGAAGAAAGAGCCCGGCTGTTTGCGGAAATATCGCATGAGTTGCGTACCCCTCTTACTTCTGTTCAGGGCTTTGTTGAGGCTATCCGCGATGGTATGGTGCAAGACGAAGCGCTACAGGAGAAGTATTTGGAGACGATTTATACTCAAACGGTGCATATTACCAGGTTGGTAGATGATATATTGTCATTAAGCCGCCTGGAAAGCGGGAATATAACCGTAGAAAAACTGCCGGTGGACTTGATCGCTCTGGCTCAAGGGGTGGTCATGTCCATGGAGGGTTTGGCCAATAGCAAAAATATCTCGATGGTGTTAGAGAAAAAAACAGAGAATGCTATCATGGTAGGGGACGTTGACCGGATGGAACAGATTATTAGGAATCTGCTGAAGAATGCTGTCAGAGCCACGGAGAATGGTACCATCAGGGTTAGCGTGGAATCCCGGCAAGATGAAGTGATACTAACCATTGAGGCTAATGGTATTGGCATACCGCCTGATGACCTGCCGCACATTTGGGACAGGTTTTATCGAGTAAAAAACCAGCGCAATAGTAACATGCAGGAAAAAGGGACTGGTCTGGGACTGGTGATTGTGAAAAAGCTAGTTCAATTACAAGGCGGGAAGATAGATGTTGCAAGCCAATTAGGAAAGGGAACGACTTTTACCATCAGTTTTCCTTCTTTTACATCGAAATAGGTAATTTCCCTTGTTAATAAAAGAAATACCAACGGTTACCTGCTATTGCTGTACGGAAAACCGTTGGTATTTCTTTTATTTGTAACAATTATTAACATTATCGCAAAGTATTTTCAATGTTTGGTAAAATCCAGTCAATATTTCTCCGGTATAATTGCCTGTGAAAAAGGGAAGGTATCTCCAAGGAGGTTTATACCTTTGTAGGAGGGTTGAGGGTGACAAAGGATACATAGTTAGGGAAAAGGCTTATGAAAGGGGAAATAATATGGTTTTAAATAAGGGATTTATGGTCATAATGGCAATTTTTGTATTAGGAGCTGTTTTATTGACTGACTGTATAGGTGGCACCGGGGGAGAAACTGAGCTAGAGAGGGAAGCCGGGGTAACCGATTTCAGCGCTAGCGCCAACGAAGAGAAAGCAGTGGCTGGAGAAGAAGATGCTCCCGTTGACGAAGAGGAAGTGGGTGAGTCCCAGGCTATTGCTACTACCAGTGGTACGTTAAAGGCGATCAATGCTGTTGACGGTACAGTTACGATAGCTACCGAAAGTGATAATGAACTGGTACTTAAGATTACTAGCGGGAGCAAGATTTTTGTAAGCGAATCTCTTCCGCCTCTTACTCAATTAGATACTGTAATTGGTTCCAAAGTTAGCGCGGAATACCATGCTGAGACAAAAACCGTGATGGTTATATATATCCAGGACTAGAGCAACATATCTCTTAAAAAAAATTAAGAATAACACAAAAAGTACGCAGCATTAGCAAAGTGAAGGATACGTTTCCAACTCTAATTTTTTTTAAGGATTCCCTTTTATTCTTTTCCCCTGTTGGAGTACCACCTGGAATACTGGAAAAACTTTCAACTTCTTTAAGCTTTACTCCTACATATTTGTTATGCTGGATGGGAATATTAAGCAGTACCCATAATTATTAAGGGCGAACATATTGGTACTATTATGTTGTACAAAAAAGATAGGAGTGAGGTATATTGTCTACAAAAATTATAATTAGTCCAGGAAAATATATTCAAGGAAATGGAGAATTAGCCCATATTGAGAACTACACAAAAAATTATGGCAGAAAACCTTTTATCATTGCCGATGAATTTGTTACAGGTTTAACAAAAGACATTGTAGATAAAAGTTATAAAGCAAACAATGCAGAGTATGTGATGGAATTATTTAAGGGTGAATGTTCAAAAGTAGAAATTAATCGTTTAAAAGCCCTAGCAGAAGAAAAGGGTTGTGATATGGTTGTTGGTATTGGTGGGGGGAAAACTCTTGATACAGCTAAAGCCATTGCGTTTTATATTGGTTGTCCGGTGATAGTTGTTCCTACAATTGCATCTACGGATGCACCATGTAGCGCCCTTGCAGTGCTTTATACAGAAGAAGGAACTTTTGATGAATATTTATTACTACCTACTAATCCTTCTGTAGTACTTATTGATACTCAAATCATTGCGGCAGCACCAGTGCGTTTATTGGTTGCAGGTATGGGAGACGCATTGGCAACCTATTTTGAAGCTAGAGCTTGTAAGCGTTCTAACGCAGTAACTATGGCAGGTGGTAATGTGACAGAAGGTGCCTTCGCTTTAGCAGAGTTATGTTACAAAACTTTAATTTCTGACGGCTTAAAAGCAAAATTAGTAGCGGAAAGTAAAATATCCAATAGTTCAGTTGAAAAAATTATTGAAGCGAATATATATTTGAGTGGTATCGGTTTTGAAAGTGGTGGTCTAGCAGCTGCACATGCTATTCATAACGGTTTAACTGTTCTTGAAGAGTGTCATCATTTATATCACGGTGAAAAAGTAGCTTTTGGTACATTAACACAATTAGTATTAGAAAATGCACCAATGGAAGAAATCAAAGAAGTGATAGAATTCTGTAAGAGTGTTGGTCTTCCAACTACTTTAGAGGATATGGGCGCACAAAACGTAACGGAAGAACAATTAAGAAAAGTAGCAGAAGCATCTGTAGCAGAGGGTGAAACAATTCATAATATGCCTTTTAACGTAACAGCTGATGATGTTTATGCAGCAATTTTAACAGCTGATAAATTAGGAAAGTATTTTAAATAATAGCAGGACGAAATGCTATCCTTCTATCCGTATATAGGTTTCATCACAACAGAACGAGTGAGATAGTTTATAAGGGTAGTGGTCAATAAGCTGTATTCCTGGAACCACAGCGTGGGCAAATTCGCCTCGGCATTGACCTCACCTCATCAAAAAAAGTTAGAGATTCAAAAAGAGAAATTAAAAAATATGAGAGATAAACAAGGTGTTCCAGAAAACTTAAATACTATATTGTTAATAGAATCGCATGTTCATCCTTACCTTACTTTCCTACCTAAAAAATAAGTAGACCTCCCTTGAGCCTGACAGCTACGGAGGTCTAACTTCTGTTACTGTTATGCCGATCGCCCTTGATGGCAATCTATTGTATGGACCGTAGATGCTACCAAATGTCTATATGAATATGATTAATATACTCCTTCAGCGAATGTTTTGTATGTCCATCTTTTCCAACGGTTTTTTCCGCGCAGATGAGTGAGTTTAATATAGACTCTTCTACGGTCTCGGCAACTGCCTTAAAAACGGGATCTATTTTATTATCGTTTAAGACTTTGATTTCGTATATATCCTTTTCTGCATAATGGTTTACCTTATTTGAAGTTGTAAAGGCAATAACAATATCTCCACTTCCATTACCTATGAAAGAACCTGTTCTTGAAAGACCCACCACTGCACGTTTGCATACCCTTTTAAGCTGTCTTTCGCTAAGCGGTATATCTGTGGCAATTATCATAACAATAGATCCCCTGTCTTGTTCTTCATCACTTCTGGAAAGCAATGATTTTATATTCTCACCTGCTTTAATTCCATTAATCAAAAGTTCTTCTCCTACTCCAAAATTTGATAAAACAAGGCTTCCAAGGATATAGTCTTTTCCATTAAGCTTTATAATCCTTGAAGAGGTACCCACGCCACCCTTAAGGCCAAGGCAGGACATGCCGGTTCCAGCACCTACAGAACCCTCTTCAAATTCAACTTCTGCATTCATTATGGCATCTATCACATGGGATTTTTCTACCTTTCGTTTTCTTATATCGTTTAAATACCCATCGTTACACTCGCATACCACTGGGTTTATAGTACCGGTTGTATTGCCTATGTCATCATTGTTACTAAGCATATATTCTACAACCCCATTAAAGGCAGTGCCAACGCTTAAGGTGTTGGTTAAAATGATAGGAGTTTCAATGGTTCCCATTTCATCTATCTGAATTAATCCAATAGACTTTCCAAAACCGTTGATAACAAAGCTCGCAGCCATAACCTTTTCTCTAAAAAGGTTTCCACCATGGGGAAGAATGGCAGTTACCCCTGTCTTAATTTCGCCATCATTAAGTGTAACATTGCCAACTCTTATACCTTCAATATCAGTAATGGAATTTAGTTTGCCAGGTTGCATTCGGCCAATGGTTATACCATAATCTCTAATTCGCTTTTGTGACTTCACTATAATCCCACCTAATATGTATGTAATAAACGGATTCGCTTTATAAGGTCATCTACTATTTCTAGAAAAATTATCACATAAACTTGTCTTAAAAGATAGATTTATTTTATCTGCGATACACGAGTAGATATCCATATTTTTCATGTCTGAGTGATTTTAATGGAAGAACTCAATTATCAACTCAATGAAATAGCTAGATCTTTATTTACGATTAAATGAATTCATTGATTTCAACGGGAAGAAAATTCCAGCAAGTACTGATCTCTTTTCCTTATTTGCTAATTTGCCAGCAGATCAACTACTCAAGATAAGCCAGTAAATGTGGATACGCTCAGCCAAACTCTGAATCAGGTTACGATTAGTTGGCAAATGACTTTGGTAGCTCTTGGGATCAATCTTATCTCGATGGTCATTATAATGATGATTGCAAAGCGTTCTCAGAAGTATTTTAAACAGCAGCAAGTCCAGTTGCATACTTGTCTTAATACGCTGTGAATCGTAGGTCCCCTAGGCCACTAAACATCTCCAATGATCTTCTTTAGTGTATTTAGCTGTTTTTTCTTTTAAAATTTTGTATGCATCACTGTTCCCCCAACGTTGTTTTATTTTTTCTTCGTACTGTTTTTGTTCTCCTTCTAAATGGTACAATGTTTCTTTGGGAGCTTTGTTGTAATTACTACGAAATCGTACAAAATGAGGAAGGTTTATACTGTAGAATGGATTTCTAAATTTAAGGGATAATAAATATGGAAACTACTTTTATTTTGTGATGCTTAAGCGTTAAGGAGAAGATTATGGAGAAAAAACATAAAGGACTGTCCGCATGGCAGCTTACAATGATGGCATTAGGGACTGTAATAGGAGGTTCATTTTTTCTAGGTTCGTCGGTAGCGATTCATGCTGCTGGACCTGCTATTTTAATATCCTATATCTTGGGAGGAGTACTCGTTTATTTTATACTCTTTGCCTTGTCTGAGATGACTGTAGCAAATCCTGATACAGGTTCTTTTCGTACCTTTGCAACACAAGCATTTGGTCCGGGAGCTGGATTTGTCGTTGGATGGGTATACTGGACAGGAATGGTTCTAGCCATGTCAAGTGAAGCCACTGCTGTATCCATTTTGGTACGTGAATGGATTCCAAATATATCCATTTCTTTGCTAGGAAGCTTAATAATAATTGGTGTTACGTTGCTTAATCTTTTAGGAGCTGATAAGCTAAGCAAGCTGGAAAGCGGTCTTGCTGCAGTAAAGTTATTAGCAATAGCTTCTTTTATCATAATCGCATTATTATTAATTATAGGAATATTTCCAGGGATTTCAACAATCGGTGCCGGAGAATTAGTTAGGGAACCTTTAATGCCTAGGGGAATAAAGGGGATTGCGGGAAGTATGCTTGTCGTAATTTTTTCCTATGCTGGCTTTGAAATCATTGGATTAGCTGCTTCAGAAACAGATAATCCTAAAAAAACGGTTCCTAAAGCAATTACTTATACCGTTTTGTCACTTGTAGGATTTTATATCCTTTCTATTGCTGTACTTCTTCCACTCATTCCTACAACCACGCTTAGTGAAGATGTAAGTCCAATGGTAGCAGCTTTGAATAGGTGGGGAATTGGGTGGGCAGGTACGGTTATTAATCTGGTACTGATAACAGCTATTCTTTCTACAATGTTGGCAGCCATGTTTGGACTTGGAAGAATGATGAGGTCTCTTGTTGATGATGGCCTAGCTCCTAAGTGGCTAAAAGATAAAAAGGATGTTCCTTATCGCGGAATATTATTTTCAGGTCTAGCTATGTTTTTAGGATTAAGTATTGGTTTTTTGCTTCCAAAAATTTATCTATTTTTAATAAGTTCAGGTGGTTTCGCATTACTTTTTACATATGTCATTATAATTGCTACTCATATACGCTTTCGTAAAAAGAATGGATGTCCTCCAGAAGGTAAGTGTCAGATGCCCGGATACCCATTAACCTCTTGGATTGTTTTATTAAGTATGGTTATGATTATTTTGAGTATGCCATTTATTTCAGGGCAGACATCAGGGCTTATAGCAGGAATTATAATGACCGCATTATATTCTTTCATTTATATTTCAATAAGATTGATGAAAAGTTCTCAAAAGAACAAAGAAGTTTATTTAAGCTTGAACAATAAGAAATATCAAACAAGATTATCAGCAGAATTCTCTAAGGAACTGACCGAAGAGATAAAGGAGAAGGAAAGAGATAAAAATAAATAATCAAAAAAATAGTGGATTTTTTCATGTTACGGAAGAGGAGCTAGAAAAATTAAAATCTCAAGATATGCTTAACTCTAAACTCAATGATTTTACTAAAAATTTCTTAAGTTAAGATTCCTTTAATTGATGAGCGGGATCAATATTTAACCCAAAAAATTAAAGAGGCTCCAGGGCAAAAGGTAGTTGCTATGATTTAGAAGTATTAATTAAGGTTCCAACTACTTTACATCCCTTGATTGCGGCTGGATGGTTTGCTGGTCTTACTCAAGAGTATATTCGCCAAAGAGTTAAAGACTTTGAAAATCTTGCTGAAGATATTTTTAGCCTTAAGGGTTTTAGGAATAATAAGGTAACCAGAAAAGAAAAGACCATACTGATACGATTATTGTCTTTGAATCAAACAATGCCCTCGATTGGGCATTTAAGGGTGAGTTAGATGTTTAAATACGCTCAACAAAGCTTTTTAGATAAAAATCAGAAGATATTGCTCTTAGCTTGGGCCGGCTCAGGAGAAATTGCTTACCCCACAGATCAGGAATCATGGGTACATTGTTTAACGATTCCTAGAGAGTTGGTTTTAAAAGAAGGTAAGCTCTACCAGAAGCCTGCCGAACAACTAAAATTATTACGAACCGACTCAATCTCTGAGCAAGGGATTCTTCAAGATGAAACGATGGAGATTGAAAATGAAAGTGATGTGTATGAGCTAGAAATCAATTTTAAAGAAATTGAAGCAAGCCGATTTGGAATTGAACTATATAGCTCAGAAAAAGAAGGGCTAGTTTTACAGTTTGATCGAGAAAAGCAAGTTATTATTTAAGATAAGAAACCCCTACAATAAGCAGGAGTTTGATTATTTAAAAAGAGTATTATATTTTACCAACAGATTCTCCTTCAACCAACGTTACGTAAATACGATCATTTTCTACAGGTTCATTCGCAATTAATTTTAATAATTTTTCCGAAGCTAAAGCACCCCATTTTCGCTTAGAATAATCAATTGTTGTTAAGCGCGGTTGAGTATAATGTGAGACTTCAATGTTATCGAACCCAATAATATGAATATGTTCTCCGACACGATAATCTGTTTTCAATAAATAATTGTACATACCAATTGCCATCTCATCATTTAAACAAAAGACAGCTGTTGGTTGTGTATATTGTTGAATGATTAATTGCGCTGCTTGCTCTCCGGCAGGTTTATTAAAATCGCCTTCAATTTCCGTATAGTTAATATTTTGATAATGTTCTACAGCTTGTCTAACGGCTTGTAGACGCTGATTTGAGTCATAAGACCCCTTAGGGCCGGTAACAACATACAGTTTTCGATGACCTTTCTCAATTAAGTAATCGATTGCCAATGTAGCTCCTGCTTTGTTATCCAGTAACACTTGGATGACATTCGGATGATCTAATTCTCGGTCTAGAACAACTATTTTATGTCCTTGATCGGCATATTTAAGCAATTCTTCGTTTTTAAATGTCTCATCTAAAATGATAGCACCATCAATCATTCGTTCTGGCAGAAAACGATGTGAACGCATACCACTAATAACAATTAATTCATAACCTTTACTATATAAAGTTTCTCGCATTCCTTGTAATAATTGTCCATAAAAAGCACCACTATAATCTGTTAGGAAGACACCGATGATTTTTGTCTCTCTTTTTTTAGTGTCCGAGCTGCCGCATTTGGGACATAATTCAATTCTTTTGCAATCGCTAATATTTTAGCAGCCGTTTCTTCGGTTACCTTAGAACTACCATTTAGCGCGTAGGAAACAGTCGAAATCGAAACGCCCGCTTTTTTAGCAATATCTTTAATACTGACCACGGATTTCTCTCCTATCTTTTTAAATAAGCGTTTACATTATTTATTATACAGTGTTTTATACATTTAACATACAAATATAATAAGCTTAAGAAGAAAGAGGCGGTTAAATTGAAACCGCCTGTTCAGCTATTCCTTAAATATTTCAAATATATTTTTATCATTCTTTAAGCGATGTTTTAGTTCTTGTTGATTTATCCTGACCCCACTGTTTCGGTAACGGTTTGATAAAGCGTTTGTTGTCGCCTCTAAACCATTAACTAATACTCGTTTTACTTTATTTCCTTTTAAATGGTAGATAAACGTAGCTGGGTAGTCCATAATTGAGAAATTAAATTGTATTCCATCCAAACTATTTGGCAATACCGGATCAATGATTAAGTCCCCAGCATTTAATCGAATTCCTAAGACGTTTGAGATCAATTGGTTCATATATATTCCTGGACCACTTGAATAAATTCTCCATCCACCCTTTACAGGTATTTCCCCTTCACGTAATTCATGAAAGCGTTCTTGAGCTTCATAACGAGTATTAAACTTACCATCTGAACTGCTGAAATACGTGTTACTTTGTCTACGTTCAGCGTTTGGTACGACTTGTTGGATTCCGATTGGGTTAATCATTGCTAGGCCATTCCATACTTCTTCAGCTTTTCCAAGCTTCGCCATCGCTTCAACGAAACGGATATGTGCATGTACATATTGAAGACCAATTTCTCGACCAAAATTAGCCGCTTGCTCTGCACGCTTAAAATGGATGCTTACACCACCATTGTATTTGGCTGGTCGATCCATTAGTCGAACACCATCTGGAAAATATAACTTTTCTTTAATGACTTGATAATGTTTTTCTGCTTGTTCAGGTGTTAGAAGTTCGCTGATTATACTTCGAGTCATAGGAAGAAGCCGATAATGGATTCCCGTTTTTGAATCACTTGGATGAAGCAGCAATTCAGCCTTCTCAGGTTGCTCCATATAGATAAAGCCTGGAATTACACCAGATTGTAATATATAGCGATTGAAGTCTGATTCGATTCCTGAGACTAAAGTTTGCAGTTCTTTCGACTCTAACTTACTCACTTCTTTTAAAACATCGGAAAACTGTTTTAGCGTTTGGTAAGTCAAAGCAACTGTCCAACTGCTGACCATGTATTGCTTCAACTGTGCGTTAGCTGGCTGAAGTGTATCGTCCCAATCACCATCACCATATGAAGATAAATACGTATCATGTAAGAAATGTTGTTTCATGTAAGCAATTTGTTTTTTAACGTGTTCAAAAATGGTTGCGGGTTTTTCTGTGTATGTGAAACTACCACGAATGGTATATGGCACTTTTTCCTCAAGAATGTCAAAATCTTTTGTTACGGTTAAATAATCACTTAACACTTTCAATGGCCAAACGATTATGTCTCCATGACTTACTTCTAGTTGGATAGTATAGTATTTATCAAACATAAACCATTGGGGCCAGTTTCCATCATCTTCATACTGATGAGAATATACGGTTCTTATAATATCACGTACCGTGTCATGTTTTTGAGTAGCGAGAAAATATTCTGTTGGCCCTTGACATACGTCTCGTGTACCCCAAGCTGCTCCGCCGTATTGTTCAAGACCATGCGGAACTGAAAAATGAACGAGCATATTGTGGGTATACCACCAAGCAATTGCATTTATTTTATCTAGTTCTTCTGTGATTGTACCGTTTCGTGATAGATGGAATTCATTCATCACAGTTCGATAAAATGCACGATAATGTTCAATTTCTAATTTTGCTTCTCGTTTAACAAAAGGTATTTCCTCATTATAGAGGAGGCCTTGAATGGTAATCGCCCATTCACTTGTTGCACTTAATTCAAGTACAACGAGTGAAGCAGATCGAGGCAAAATGTTTGAAGCAAGCATTTGTTCATCTTCTACAGTCATAGTAGATCCTGTTACATGTAGTCGATAGCATAAGTCTGGATATGTTTTAGCACTATCTGACTTAGTATCTGCATAAAAAGAGATTGTTTGACTGTCTTTTTTTATACGAAATGGGGCTTCATACTCATTGTTATTCATCGAAATTTGGTGAGTTACTAGAAAACGATATGATTTACCACTTATGGAACGAACATGTAATTGCACCTCAGGTGTGTCTACTGTTGTAAAGTTAGTAATAATCAGTAAATCATCATTAGTTTTATAATACCAACGAGAATAGTTAAATCCTAATTCATACATGGATGGCATCGTTAATAAATGATACACACCATCGAATTCTACATATATACGTTGGCCAGACGTTTTCAAAATATTTAAGGCATTACGAGTATTTGTCAGCATTTTATTGAAGGCAGTGTTGCCAACGACAAGCTGTGAGTTAAATACACCATACATATAAGATGTTGATGTGATAATATTCTCAGACTTTTTAGCCTTTTGACCAGTCATAATAATATGACCATGAGGCCGTTCTACGATTAATTCTTTTTCTTTTAAAACGACATGCTCGTGTTTATTTGTAAAGAATGAAAGCAGTTTATCCTCATCCCATTCTTCATGATGACGGTAAGGAAAGTATATATCAATTTCTTCCTTCGTCATGGATAAGGTTTTTAAGGGTAACCCGATAATAGGGGATACATTCACTTTGTCTAAAAAATGAACAGATGTTAAGTTTTGATTATTTACTTGTTTCCAAGCATCTAATATTTCTGTTTCAAATTCTAAAGAACGAATGGCTGTAGGATGATCTTCTTTAAAAAGGCCATAAAAGACAAATCTAGCATTTCCTTGTAATTTTATCCTTTTAGATTGTAATGCAGTATATGCAAATTCATACTGATAGATTTCATTTGCAAGCAATTCTTTTGTTAATACTTCTGGTTCATTTGTTTCTTTATAGGACAAACCGAAGAATTGAAATCCGTCAGTTGAATAGCCGATTGATTTTGTTAAAGATCCTTGTTGGATATATGGGAAAGTACCCAGTTGTGGTTGGTTTTGTCGTGAACAAATCACATATCCCTTGTGATCGTCTTCAAAAACCTTATGATCAATATATTGAGATACGTAGGCTTCATTTGTTCGAACTGCACCCTTATCAGCAAGACCTAAATCTTGACCGTAAATGATATCGATTTCCTCATTATAGCCGTTAACTTTGATATCCCAAAACCAAATTCCTTTTTCTGTAAGGGTAAAAACAACTTGGTATTGAATTTGTTCTATATTTCCTTTCCAAAATACTTGTGATTTCGAAAAACCTAGTTTACTAGCAGATCGAACACCAAGTAAAGGAATAACTTTTAATTCTGATTTCCGATGCAATCGTAAATATAGATTGTTTAATGAACCATCAATTGGGTTAGCTATCCATTGATTAAGCATTATCCCCTTATGCATTACTTCATAAATATCCCCGCTATTTAAAAAGGTAAATTGAAGATCCTCTGCTTCGATCACAAACTTTGAATCAGTCATTATTGTCATGCTTCTTCCCTCAATTCTTTATTTCACTAATTTGAACATAAGAGCCAATCCTTCTTTACTATTCGGACCGATATAAGCAATAAATTCCCCTGCATCACTTTTAAATTGTAAGTCTGAATGATAATAGCGCAGTTGTTCTTCTGTTAAAGTAAATGTTACTGTTTTTGTTTCTCCTGGATGTAACATAATCTTATGAAAAGCTTTCAGTTCTTTAATTGGGCGGACAACTTCACCTACGACATCACGTATATAAAGTTGTATAACTTCTTCTCCAGCAATTTCCCCGGAATTCGTTACCTGTACAGATACTTGGATTGGCTGTTCAGGTGTCAGATAATCTGATGAAAGAGTTGCTTCACTATAAGAAAATGTGGTATAGCTTAACCCAAATCCGAATGGGAAAAGGGGTTCATTTGGAATATCTAAATATTGTGATACGTAACGCTCTTGTGCATCAGGCGCATCTTTTGGACGCCCTGTATTAAAATAGTTATAATACACTGGTACTTGTCCTACAGAATAAGGGAAAGACATGGTTAAACGACCAGAAGGATTTGCATCACCATAAAGTAAATCGGCAATTGCACCTCCCCCTTCTGTACCAGGGTACCAAGCTTCTAACACTGCATCTACTTGATCAATAACTCCATGTAAATCAAGAGGGCGACCGTTAAATAGCACAGCTATCATCGGTTTTCGCAATTCTTTTAATCTCGAAATTAATTGCAGCTGAACTTCAGGTAAACGGATATCTGCACGACTTCCTGCTTCTCCACTCATTTCTGAACTCTCGCCTAACGCAAGAATAATGACATCTGCTTGATGGGCAATTGTTAATGCTTCATCCAACTGTTCCTCTGTTCCAGTTTCAATTTCGCACCCTTTTGCAACGAAAATATCGGATGATTTTACTTTCAATTTTATACCGTCATATAATTGAATGGTGTCTTCTTTTGATCCAAGCCAAGACCATGGTCCCAATATGTCACCGTTTTGAGCGAATGGACCAATCAACGCAACTCTTTGCTTTGGTTGTAATGGTAGAATTGCTTCATTTTTCAATAAAACACATGATTTTGTAGCTAGTTTATGGGCAATTTGGCGGTGCTCATTGCAAAGTACAATCTCTTTCTCTAATTTTTCGTCTGCACCACGGTACGGATTATCAAACAACCCTAATTTATCCTTTAAGCTCAATATACGGAAAACAGCTCCATCAATTAATGTCTCATCAATTGAACCATTCTCTACAAGTTGTTTCAAGTTCTTCACATAGCAGGATGACATCATCTCAATATCAACACCTGCTTGAATTGCTTTATAAGCAGCCTCTGATTCATTTTCTGCAACACCGTGTGGAATTAACTCTTTGACAGCGCCCCAATCTGAAATAAGGACACCGTCAAATTCCCACTCACCTCGAAGCAAATTGCGTATCAATCGTTTATTACCAGTAGCCGGAATACCATCTACTGTATTAAATGAGGTCATTACCATTTCACAACCTTCATCTAAAGCTGCTTTATAAGCTGATAAATAGGACTCACGCAACTGTCGTTCGGACATATTAACAGTATTATAATCACGTCCACCTTCTGGTGCTCCATAAGCAGCAAAATGTTTTACGCATGCAGCAACCCGATTAAGATCGTTCTTCAAATTAGTTCCTTGAAAGCCACGAACGAAAGCTCGTGCGAATTGACTATTTAAATAAGGATCTTCTCCTGTAGATTCCATAACTCTTCCCCAACGAGGATCGCGAACTAAGTCAACCATTGGTGCAAATGTAACATGAATTCCAGAAATAGCTGCCTCTTTAGCTGCAATTTCAGCACTTTTTTCGGCTAATTCCAAATCCCATGAGCAACCAATGGCTAATGGAATAGGAAAAATCGTTTTATAACCATGAATAACATCAGCCATGAATAACAAAGGTATTCCTAAGCGATTTTTGTTTAAATGAGCTTGTTGAATACGGATAACCTCTTTTGCTCCAGAAGTACCTAAAACGGAGCCGCTATTACGTATATCTTCTTCCTTAATCCCTAGCGTTGCCATTGGCCCAGTAATCTGACCTTCATGATCTGATCCTTCAAAAAACGGAGAAGCTAATTGCGTTAATTGTGCGATTTTTTCTTCTAAAGTCATTTGTTCAATGATCGATATCAATTGATGCTTGTTCATTTTAATCCCTCACGATCGGAATAAGCCTGAATTTTTAGAAACGTTTCGAATACGTATATAAATGGATTATAAACGCTTTCATGATTTGAGTCAAATTTTTATAAAAACGTTTCGAATAAAAATCTAGTAATCATTAGGTTTTAAATATAAAAAACCTTGTTTCTAGCATTTCTTATCATAGAAATTTATTATTATTTAGAGAAAACATCTTATCCCAAAAATGAAGTTGGAATGCCCGTTTTAAAATATAAAAATTTTTACAAAAAAAGCTATTGAAAACGGTTACGAATTTAATTTATAATTGCTATATCGAAACGTTTCAATAAAAATTAACTTGGTATATGATTATATTTTTGAGTTTTCAATAAAAACGTTTCGATAATAAATGTATTTATGCATTTTAAGTTGAATGGAAAACGTTTTACTTCGAGGGGGTATGAAGTAAATAGAGACTATTACTATTAACTGAATAATTTTAATGAAAAGATTTCAAGATACCAAGCGAGAATAATTATATTGGAGGGATAAAAATTGAGTGGGAAAATGTTTGCAAAGAAAAACAAAAAGATGATACTTATCGTTTTATCAACATTATTAATTCTATCAGGGGTACTTGCCGGATGTTCTTCGAGCTCAGTTCCAACGGATAATAATGAAAAAGTAACAATTAACGTTTGGGGAATGGGAGAAGAAGCCAAATCTCTTCCTAAAATTGCAGAAGAGTTTAAAAATCAAAATCCAAATATCGATGTTAAAGTTCAAGCTATTCCTTGGGATCAAGCACATGACAAATTGTTAACCGCTGTAGCATCAAAAAGTGGCCCAGACGTAGTACAGATGGGTACAACTTGGATTCCAGAATTTGCTTTTGCAAATGCGTTAATGGATCTAAAACCATATATGAACCAATATCCTGAGTTTAATGAAAACAACTTCTATCCTGGTTCAGTTGAAACTGCTAAATACGAAGATAAAGTAGTTGGTGTACCATGGTATATTGATACTCGTGTTCTATACTATCGTACAGATTTATTAAAACAAGTAGGCTATAATGAAGCACCAAAAACATGGGACGAATTAAAAGATGCTGCAAAAAAATTATCTCAACGTGGTAACAATAAATATGGAATTAGCATTGACACCAAAGAACAATCGTTAGCTTTTATGTTTGCTCGTCAAAATGGATCAAAACTATTTGATGAAAATAACAAACCACTTTTTAATCAAAAAGAGTTTGTTGGTGCAGTTGAGTATTTAAATGGTTTTTTCAAAGATGGTTCAGCTCCTATAGATTTAGGAATAGATATTGTTCAAGCGTTCCGTGGTGATGGTATTCTTCCAATGTTTATTAGTGGTCCATGGATGGTTAAGATTATTAATGATCAGGCTCCGGAATTAAAAGGTAAGTGGTCAACTGCAGTTCTACCGGCAAAAGAAAATAATATGTCAGTTTTAGGTGGTTCAAATTTATCTGTCTTCCAATATACCAAAAATAAAGATGCTGCATTGAAATTTGTAGCTTTTATGAGCAAGCCTGAAACTCAATTGAAATGGATGGAAATGACAAACTCACTTCCAGCAGCAAAAGAAGCATGGAATGATAAAGCATTACAAGATGATCCATTATATAAAACTTTTGGTCAGCAAATGGAAAATGCTAGATCAATGCCTGTTATTAAACAATTTGAAGAAATTGCCCAAACTTTCTTAAGTAGTTTTGAAAAAATTTACCGTGGTGGAGCAGATGTCCAAAAAGAAATGGACGAATTTAATAAAAAGGCTGAAGGAATTTTAAAGTAATTATAATTGGTATAACTGAGTTAACTAGCAGGAATTCCTGCTAGTTAACCTATATTTTCAACAAATATGGGCATATTGAAGGAAGTGACAAACTATGAAAGGTACTACTAATCAAAAAACACCATATTTCTTCATTGCACCAGCCATCATCTTATTAACATTATTTTCTATACTACCAATATTTGTGGCGCTTATTATTAGTTTTACAGATATTGATCTAGCAGGATTAGCTGATTGGTCTGTAATTCGCTTTGTTGGTTTGCAAAACTATAAAGACGTCTTCAGTGATCCAATTTTTATCAAGTCCATTCTAAATACCTTGTTTTATGTTGTATTCGGTGTTCCATTAGTTATAATTTTTTCTTTAGGTATTGCGTTATTAATTAATTTTGGGAAGGCACCAATTTTTAAAGCTTTTCGTGTAATTTTTTATATGCCTTCGATTACAAATGTTGTGGCAGTAGCGGTAGTTTGGAGTTATTTGTATAATCCGCAATTTGGTTTGTTTAATTATCTACTTAATTCCATACATTTACCCGCAGTTCCTTGGTTACAAGATCCGATATGGGCAAAATTTTCGTTAATTGCATTAGCTTTGTGGCGCGCGATTGGAGTTAATATGATTATCTTTTTAGCAGCACTTCAAGGCATCCCAAAGTCGTATTATGAAGCGGCGCAACTTGACGGGGCCAATAGCTGGAAGCAGTTAACAAAGATTACTATTCCATTATTACGCTATGCTATTTTTTTGTGTCAATTACGACAATGATTGGTTGGTTACAATTCTTTGAAGAACCATTTGTTATGACAAAAGGTGGACCGCTTGATAGTACGACTTCAGTTGCATTATTTATCTATCGCAATGGCTTCCAATTCAGCAAATTCGGTTATGCTGCTGCCGGCTCATTTATTTTATTTATTGCTATCATTATTGTGACTCTAGTTCAGTTTAGATTTCAAAATAAAGAAGTTGACTATTAAGTGATAAGTGAGGTGGATAAGCCATGAAAGCAAAGAAATTACAAAGACAGTCGTTCCAAAAGGATTGCTTACAACAATGGATTGCTGGAATTATACTGACTTTAGGTGGTTTGATAATTTCACTTCCTTTTATTTGGATGATTTTGTCTGCCTTTAAGATAGAAAATGAAGTCTTGCAAATCCCTCCAACACTTATTCCAGAGAAATTTACATTTGATAATTTCCATTATTTATTTGAGAATATGAATTTTATGCTATATTTTAAAAACACAATTTTAGTCGTGCTTGCTTCCTTTGTTGGATTATTCTTAAATGCAATGGCTGGTTATGGATTTGCAAAATATAAATTTAAGGGAAAAGATAAGTTGTTTTATCTTGTATTAGCGACTATGATGATTCCTGGGCAAGTAACTATGATTCCCGTGTATTTAATTTTGAACGAATTACATTTAACTAATACAATGATTGGTATCGTTTTACCAGGTCTTGTCGGAGCATTTAGTATCTTTTTATTTCGTCAGTTCATGTCAACGATTCCAGATGAACTACTAGAAGCAGCTCGACTCGACGGAGCTAGCGAATTTCGCGTTTTCTTACAGATCGTTTTGCCGATTTCAAAGCCAATTCTTGCAGTACAAGGTATTTTAACATTTATAGCAGGATGGAATAGCTTCCTTTGGCCGTTGATTATTGCAAATGATGAGAGACTTTATACATTATCAGTTGGACTATCTTTATTAAAAGGGCAATATGGCGGTAATTTTGCTTTACAAATGGCTGGCTCTACTTTTATGGTTGTCCCAATCATTGTTGTTTTTATGATTTTCCAAAAACATATTATTAAAGGTTACACGATCTCAGGTATGAAGTAATAAAAAAGTTAATCTTTTTGAAAGGAGATTCAAAATGATCAGAAGTAGATTTGTGATAATGCTAGGAATTTTGGTCTTACTTACTAGTTTTATAGTTTCACGAATAGCTTTTGCAAATGAAAATGTACATGATATCGCTTTACAAAACCAATTAGAAGCGGTTGCAAAGAAAACATATCGTTATTTTGAGGATTTTACCGACCCATCAACAGGTTTAACATACGATGCCGTTCGTTTTCAGGATGGAGAAGTGAAAGAGGCAAAATATACTTCTCCAACTAATATTGGAATGTACTTATTAAGTACGATTTCAGCAGAACAGCTTGGGATCATATCACGGGAAGAAGCTGTTTCAAGAATTCAAAAGACTTTAAACACATTAGAAAAATTAGAAAAATGGAATGGGTTATTTTATAACTGGTATAATACAGATGGTACTTTAAAAACCGATTGGGGACAATTTATATCCCAGGTGGATAACGGGTGGCTATCTGCTGGTTTAATTGTTACGGGCCAAGCATACGAAGAATTATTTAAACAAACAAGCAAGCTTGTTGATGCAATGAATTATGAGCCATTATATGATCCAAAGGTAGGCCAGTTCCGAGGCGGTTACTTTGTTGATCGAGGGGAACTCACTGGACACCATTACGGTATGTTTTATACTGAGCCTCGTTTGGCAAGTTATATTGCCATAGGGAAAGGTGATGTTCCAGCAGAACATTGGTGGAAAATGTATCGAACTCTTCCTCCAGAGTGGGATTGGCAAGCTCAAATTCCAACGGGCGCCTTTGTTGAATATGATGGGGTTTCTGTATTTGAGGGTCATTATGAATATAATGGTGTAATTTATGTACCGAGCTGGGGCGGCAGTATGTTTGAAGGTCTTATGCCCAGCCTGGTTTTAAAAGAAAAAGAGCTTGGAACTAATGCACTTGGTTTAAACAACAAACGTCATGTTGAACTCCAAATTGCTTTCGCTAAGGAAAAAGGTTATCCTGCATGGGGTTTTTCACCGGCAGCCACTCCAGATGGATACAGTGAATTCGCAGCTACACCACTAGGAACATCTGGTTACAAGGATAATGGGACTGTTACAGCTTATGCAACTTTCTTGGCACTTGAGTATGCTCCTGAGGAAGCTTATAAAAATATAAAAGCATTAAAGGATTTAAATTCATACGACAAATACGGCTTCTATGACTCCGTCAATGTTTTGACTGGTGAGGTCACCCAAGCCTATTTATCTCTCGATCAAGGAATGATCATGGCTTCAATTGCAAACTATTTGTATGATGGCGTCCTTCGAAATTATTTTCATAGTGATGAAATTGGCCGAAATCCTGAAGATTTATTACGAAAAGAAGTATTTTCAATTCAATAAAACGAGTAGCGTCGGTAAACATTGATAACCGGCGCTTGTCTATTTTATTTAAGTGGAGATCGTTGCTATTAGGGATATTTACTTTAAACTTTTATTCAAATTTTTCCATGATTATCGTAGAAGTTTGTATTTTTGGTTTCTTTCTTTATTTAAGAGAGAAATAAGAAGCATT
>NZ_LSKU01000001.1:141033-154516 GCF_001561915.1 Tepidibacillus decaturensis
TTCCTCCCACAAATACTTGACTCAGACGAAGCATTCATTGTTTATGTTACAATTAAAAATATTACAGAAAGGGGGATATCAATGTTTGAAATAAAGCCATTACAAGGAGAAAAGCAAGAAATCTATCCTAGAATTCTAGAGCAAGATAAATCTTTGATTGAGGATGAAAAGGATTGGTTGGTTAATTTAGCAAATACATCCTCGCTTTTATATCATTTCTTGGATCATGTGAACTGGGTTGGATTTTATCTATATAAGGAAGAACATTTGTACTTGGATCCTTACAGGGAAAACCGGCTTGCACCAGAATTCAAATAGGTAAAGGGGTCTGTGGGACAGCGGCAGAAAAGAGGGAGACCCAGGTTGTCGTTGACGTAAACCAATTCCCAGGCCATATTGCTTGCGATGCTACTTCTTAATCGGAAATTGTTGTACCTATTATCAATCAAGGGAATTTGATTGGTGTACTTGATACAGATAGATTTTACTTAGAAAAGGTTGTCGAACTGTTAGTGGAACAATGCGATTGGGATAAATAATCTGCTGTTTTCATTCTCCGAGCAACTCCCATAGCTAAAAGAATAAACACAAAGGTAGCAATAATAACACCCTTCCAACCAAAGGGTTGCCAAATATAGCCTAAAAGAGTACTACCAATACTTGCCCCTAAATAATAGGATAAGAGATACAAGGCTGAAGCACTTGCTTTAGCTTTTTTTGCGTGATGACTTACCCAACTACTTGAGGCTGCATGAGTAAAGAAAAAGCCAAAAACAAGAACGACAAGACCAATTAAGATCAGAGGTAATTGTGGGAAAAGCATAAGCACAAGCCCAATAAAGATGATCACTAAACCAAGAAAGATCCGAACAGGAATCGTCAGCTTTCCTTCCAATTTTCCTGAATAGGTTGAGCTAAATGTCCCTGCAAGATAAGAGATAAACAAAAATCCAATGACTGTTGTTGAAAGAAAATAAGGAGCCTGACTTAAATAAAATCCAATATAGTTAAAAACACCCATAAAAATAAAATAAATAATACCAGCTATATAATAAGCTTGGCGAAGAATTGGATTTTGCCAATGGGAAATAAGTTCTTTCATTGCCTCATTGATTAAAAAGGGCTTTCGTTGAAAATGATTAGAATCGGGGAGAAATATTAGAAATAATATAAAACTAATGAGGCCAATTATACCCATAACTAGATAAGAATATCTCCATCCCCAAAGGTCAGCGATAAACCCACTGATTATTCTTCCGCCCATTCCTCCAATCGTATTGCCACTGATATAAATACCAATTACTGCACTAATACTTAGATGGTCAAATTCCTCGCCAATATAAGCATAAGCAATGGCGGGTAAACTGGCCAAAAAGATTCCTTGAACCGCACGTAGGAATAATAACACGAAAAAGTTAGGTGCGAAGAAAATAAGAATGGATAAAATAGAAGATGCTATTAATCCGAAAGACATGATATTTTTACGCCCCATAGCATCAGAAATCGGTCCAAATACTAAAAGGAAAACACTTAGTGTTAAAATTGTAAGCGAAATAGATAAGCTAGCTGTTGCAGGTGACACACCGAATTCTCTAGAAAATAAAGGGAGAAGTGGTTGTGACATATGAAGATTTGAAAAAATAAGAAAGGCACCTATACTTAATGCAAAAGTTGCCTTCCAGAAACCAGGGGCTCCCATCTGTAAATACTGCTGTCTATCCATGATCCGTTCAACTCCTTATAGTATTATTATAGAAGGAATCAAGTAAAAGATAAACAAAACATTTGAATATTCTGGATATAATAAACTAAATTAACCCCTGCTAATGTTAATATCGTTCATTGTTCTCTACTCCTATTACCATCCTTGTTATTTCCTCTTGTTTTTCATTTTTAATAATTCCCTTAAATAGAAGAGTAAAGGCGGAATTGAAAACTTCATGAAAGGGGATCTTGTGCGTATTAAGGAATTGTGGATGGATGATCTGTTCGATAATGGCAAATAGCATTTTCGAAATCACTTTGGTGTTGATCTCTTCCCGAATATATTCTTCCTTTTCGTTCTCTAATAAGTTTGCAATTTGATTTAGAAGATCATGCCGAAAGCCATCAATCGTTTGCCAAACCTCCGGATAAAGGGATGGCAACTCTTCAATGATTGAAGGACTAATGGGAAAGAAAGGAGTTTCTTCTTCGTTTAAAGAGTAGTTGGTTTGTGGCCTTATCATTTTCTTAAACTGTTGGATAATTCGAAGCAAAATGACCATCGGTGGCACTTTTTCCCGAAGTCCTTTTTCAAATATTCCAAAAAAGACCTGACGATTAGACATAAAAATTTGTAAAAGTAAATCTTCTTTGTTTCTAAAATACTTATAGAAGGTTTTTTTGAAATTTTTAATTCTTGACAGATTTGTTCAATGGCCGTATTTTTTATTCCTTGTTGAATAAAAAATTCCCATGCTTTGATTTTAATCTTTTTTGAATAATCCAAATCATACCCCCTTTCTCTTATCTATTTTATTCGATTTTCTTACGGAATTTAAGGATTGCAACAGTACAAATGAAAATGGCAAAAATAGATAGAATAAGCGTTTCTTTCCAAAGATATTCTAATCCAATCCCCTTTAAAAAAATACCACGAAGGATCTCTAGAAAATAAGTTAAAGGGATCACACCGCCAATCCATTGGATCACTACAGGCATTGTTTCTCGAGGGAAAATAAAACCAGATAGCAATACACTAGGTAAAATAAATGCAAAAGAAATTTGCATAGCTTGTAATTGGGTTTTGGAAATGGTTGAGATTAGCATACCAATCGCTAAGGTTGTGGTCAAAAATAGTAAGCTTAATCCGATCAAAAGTAGAACACTTCCTTTGACAGGAACACCGAACCAATAGACCCCTGTTGCTAAGACGATACTAAAGGAGAAAATCCCAATCCCTACATAGGGAAGTAGCTTGCCGATAATTAGCTCTAATGGACGAATTGGCGTTACGACCAATTGTTCCATGGTCCCTCGTTCCTTTTCTCTGACTAGAGAAAAAGCGGTTAGAATGGCTATGACATTTTGCATGATCAGGCCAATTAAGGCAGGGATGTTAAAAATCAGGCTTTCCATATTGGGATTATATAAAACTCTTGGAAGTAATTCGATTGGTTGATTGATCCCTAAACCACCCTGTTTTTCCAAAAAGCTTTGTTGAATTACAAGGTCTTTGTACTGTATAACCAGTTGAGCATTACTTAAAGCGGTTCTTGCTGCATTAGGCTCTGAACCATCAATCAACATCTGAACCTTTGCTGTTTGTTTTTGGTCAAGGGAATGACTGTAATCAGGTGGTATTACTAAACCGGCTCTAATCTTTCCTTGATCCATTAGATCTTGTAATTCTTTATAGCTATTCACATTCCAATTGATATCGTAATAGGTCGTATTGACAAGTTCTTGAATCAGCTGTCTACTTTGCTGACTTTTATCTTGATCCCATACAGCAGTGGAAATATGACCTACATCTGTGTTGACTGCATAACCAAATAATAAGAGCATGAAGAGCGGCATCATGATAGCAATAACTAAGCTTGGTGGATCCCTTCGGATTTGTAACATTTCTTTTTTTACAATTGCCATAAATCTAGAAAAGCTAAATCGTTTAAGATTCATTTGTTGCATGGTTCACCACTCCATTCTGCTGAGCCTTGTTGACAAGTTGAATAAATAAATCGTCTAAGCTTTCTAAGCCAGCTTGTTTCTTTAATTCACTGGGTTTGCCATGAACCAATAAATGTCCAAAATAGATAAATCCGATATAATCACAAGTTTCTGCCTCATCCATGTAATGGGTACTAACAAGAATCGTAATTCCTTGGTTGGCCAATTGGTGAATGACATCCCAGAAGATTCTTCTTGATACGGGGTCAACACCAGCAGTGGGTTCATCGAGAATCAGAACATCAGGTTGATGTAGCATTGCACAAGCGAGGGCTAATCGTTGTTTCCAGCCACCAGATAATGAACCAGCTAATTGTTTTTCTCTCCCTGTCAAACCAGCCATTTCGATCAATTCAGTCTTTCTTTTTTTTGCCGTTTCTCCATAGATTCCATAAATACCAGCATAAAAATCAAGGTTTTCAATGACTGTTAATTCTTCATAAAGACTAAATTTTTGTGACATATATCCAATCCGATGCTTAATCCGTTCCGTGTCCTTAATGATATCATAGCCAAGAACCGTTCCATGTCCAGATGTTGGGGTAATTAGTCCGCATAGCATTCGAATAGTTGTTGATTTTCCAGAGCCGTTTGGACCAAGAAAGCCATAGATCGAACCTTTAGGAATTTCCATACTGACTTGATTGACAGCAGTTAAGGAACCAAACTTTTTGGTAAGTTGGGTACAGGAAATGGCAATTTCCATTATAGATCCTCCTCTGACTGGAAGGTAATATCTGCAGGCATTCCTGGTTTTAATTGATCAAACCCATTGGTCGTTTCAATCGTTACAGCGAAAACCATTTTCGTCCGTTCATCAGGTGTTTGCACATTTTTAGGAGTGAATTCAGCTTTATCTGAGATATGGACGATTTTTCCTTCATAGGATTGGTCAGGAAATGCATCAACCTTGATTGCAACCTTTTGCCCAATTTTGACTTGATTGAGATTGGTTTCAGGTACATAGACCTTAATATTTAATTTTTTTGGATTTAAAAGGGTAAATATTTGCGAGTTAGGCTTTAGGATTTCTCCTTGAGAAACATTTTTTCTTAAAACGATTCCATCAATTGGAGAATTAATCGTGGCCTTTTCCAGTTGAATGAGAACTTGTTCTTTTTTGGCGATAGCTTGCTGCCAAAGTTGGTATAAACGCGAAACCGTGTAAGATGATGCTCCTTCTTGTTGTAAGCTTAACTTAGCTTCAGCAATTTTCTTCTTAGCTTCAACAGCTTGAAGCTGAACCTGTAAAGCTTCTTTATCCTTTTGCTCAGCTAAATATTGAGCTTTGATTGAAATAAGTTGATCATTTAAGGTATTAACCTTCGCTTCCGCCTGATTGACGATCTCCTGTTGGGCTTTAAGCTGGTCTTCAGATATCGCTCCTTGTTGAAAAAGGGAGGTTTTTTTTGTAATTGTTCTTTTTGATAGGCAAGTGTTTTTTGGGCAGCAGCTAAGGAATGGGAGGTTTGTTGGATCTGGGATTCGTTTATTTTTAAGAGATCGTCTGCTTTTTTGGTTTGGATCTTGAGCTGTTCCATTTCTGAATCGATCTGTTCTAAGTTGGCAAGAGTTTGTTTAATTTCTTGGTCCCTTGCACCTGCTTTTGCTTCATCCAAAGAGGCCTTTGCTGCCGCGACTCCTGCTTCTGCCTCCTTTAATTGTGCTTTTAAAATGCGATCATCAATTGTAGCTAAAGTTTGATCTTTTTTAACACTTGTTCCCTCATCAACTGATAATGTCTTGATCTGCCCACCTAGTTCTGCTAATACAGGAATTTCTTCGCCTTCAATAGTACCTGAGTAGATATTTTGATTAGTGGAGCAACCTACTAATAATAACAATGAAACAAATAGAAAGCTTAGGAATATCCGAACATTCTTTTTTCCCATGGTTCTTCCTCCTCGAATTGTAACATTTGACGTACATTTTTCTTTCTATCTTTAATTTACGCAATGGAAACGAATATGTCAATAATCGTTTCCAAGGAAATAATAGAAAAGAAGCACGTTATTGAGAAGGAGGATTCTGTTATAAGATATTTAAGGTTATATATAGCGGAAAATAACTCGTTATGAATAATGTTATGTTTTTTTATCTTCTTTTAATTTCCAAAAAAAAGCACTGCTTTTTAGGCAGTGCTTAGAGAAATTATTTACCCAAGAATGCATTTAGCATCCACAGATGTTTTTCTAGACTTTTGGTTATACCAATTAACATGTCTGCAGTAGCATCATCCTTTAGATTGTCTGCGATTTCGATCGCTTGCTTTACTTCTTGAATGATTGTACTAAAATCATTAGCGATATTTTGCACCATTTGCTGCGCAGTTTCATTACCCGATGCTTCAGTAATAGAACTCTGTTGTAAAAAATCCTTCATCATTGCAAGCGGTTTTTCCTTTAATGTCAACAACCGCTCCGCAAGTTCATCAATGTAAGTTGCCACTTCAGTATAGAATTCCTCGAACTTGGTATGTAATTCGTAAAAGTGATCACCTTTTACGAACCAATGATAATGGTGCAGTTTCACATATAAAACACTAAAATTGGCAATTTGCTTGTTTAAGCTGTCAGTTAAAGTGACAGGAGTAGCTGTCGTTTGAGACATTGATTTTACCAACCTTTCTAGAAAAAATGAGTTGTACATTAATAACATTCCCAAACCCGGATACTTTTATGTTTTACTTCCCCAACTTGGATTTTTCTTTTAATCACATACGATTAAGACGGTTGACTAATTTACCAAATAACTTCACTAGTAGCCATTGTTTCTCTTTTGATCTTTCTTATCGAATCGAGTTATGGTTTTTTATCCTATTTTTACGGCAGTCTTTTTTTAAAGATTAAGAAAGTATAACTTTCTTCCATTTGTCATTTAGGGGTTTGTATATTCCATAAGCTGCGACCTTCAGAAGTGCCCTTCTCTCCGTAATCTTTATTCATAGAAGGGCACGGATGACGGAGCGCGATGGAATATACAAACCTTTTCTTATGGAGAAAAAGGAAGATCTCTGATATAATCCTTACAAAAATATAAGAGGAGAGGAGTAAGGACATGCTAAAACTAATTAAAAATGGTAAAGTTCATGCACCAGATTATCTTGAACAGAAGGATATTTTACTTATTGGTGATAAGATTGGTTATATTGCAGAACAGATAGATGAACCTAAGAATTTTGTAGATATTGAAGTGATTGATGCAAGTGGTAAATTAGTTGTTCCAGGTTTTATTGATTCCCATGTACATATTCTTGGTGGAGGTGGTGAAGGAGGGTTTAAAACAAGAACCCCTGAAATTCAACTCACAGATTTGACAAGAGGGGGCGTAACCACTGTTGTTGGTTGTTTAGGGACCGATGGTACCACTCGAAGCATGGCAGGATTATTAGCTAAAGCAAGGGGATTAGAAGAAGAAGGGATCACCACTTTCATCTATACAGGAAATTATGCAGTTCCTGTTCGAACGATAACAGGGAATATTCAGGATGATATCATCATGATTGATAAAGTGATTGGAGTAGGAGAAATCGCCATTTCCGACCACCGGTCTGCCCAACCTACTGTTCAAGAGATTACAAGAATTGCTGCAGAGGCAAGAGTAGGGGGAATCTTGTCAGGAAAAGCAGGGATCGTTAATATCCACGTTGGTAGTGGTTCTAGAAAAGTGGATTTTCTTTTAGATATTGCAGAAAATACGGAGATTCCAATTAAACAATTTGTACCCACTCATATGAATAGAAATCAGGAATTATTTGAGCAAGCCATCTACTATGCGAAAAAGGGAGGAATTGTGGATTTTACCACAAGCTCAATCAAAAAAAGCACTGATCATGGTGAGGTCAAATCTAGCAAAGCGTTAAAAAGAATGCTAGAAGAAAAGATTGACATTCATCAAATTACCTTTACCTCAGATGGACAGGGAAGCCTCCCAGAGTTTGATGAAAATGGGAATTATCTAGGACTGGGAGTAGGAAAGGTCATTTCCTTATATCAAGAAGTGAGGGATGCAGTTTTAGATGAAGGAGTCGCAATAGAAACTGCTATTCGAGTCATTACTTCTAACCCTGCAGATCTTTTAAAATTAAACGGAAAGGGTTATATTAAAGCACAATATGATGCTGATCTAGTATTGCTCAATCAAGATGATTTACAAATCGATACAGTCATCGCAAAAGGCCAAACCATGATCTTACATGGAGATATTTTAGTAAAAGGTACATTTGAAAAATAAAGATTTTAAGGATCCCTGCAAAAGTAATCGGAATAAGCTTCGAAGAAAGTTCGTCACTTTTGTGGGTAAGTTTTTTAAAAACGTATATATGGAGCTTGCCTACAGACACTTGGAATACTACGTTTTAATGCTCCGATCGTTTTGATTCCTCTCTCTTCTAATTGCTCCAAAAAGAACTGGAATAATAGTGCTGTCATTTTTGCATCTCCTAGGGCAGAATGACGATCAATGATTGGGATCTGATACTTTTCTAAGATGACATCAAAGTGATGAGAAGTCCAATCAGGATGTAGGTGATAGGATAGCATCATCGTGTCAATAATCGGATGTAGAAGGCGAGTATTTGCTCCTCTTTTTAATGCAACATCTAGAAAATGCAGATCGAAGTCAGCACAATGGGCGACTAAATACGTATTTTCAGCAAATCGTAAAAAATCAAG
The DNA here is from genome assembly GCF_001561915.1 of Tepidibacillus decaturensis. Taxonomy (GTDB): domain Bacteria; phylum Bacillota; class Bacilli; order Tepidibacillales; family Tepidibacillaceae; genus Tepidibacillus_B; species Tepidibacillus_B infernus. The sequence goes on from NZ_LSKU01000001.1 coordinate 149,418, forward strand.
AGCAGCTTCGAGAATCTTAGGTTTGTCTTGTAACTCATGATTGTAAATCCCTGTTAACTCTTCAATTTCCTTTGGTACTTCACGTTCTGGGTTTACAAGACAATGAAAGAATTCCTTGATCTCGCCTTCTTTTAGTTTAACAGCGCCAATGGAGATGATTTTATCACCCGCGTAAGGAAAGAAACCAGTGGTTTCTGTATCAAATACGACAAACTCAATCGTTTTTAATTCATCATCAAGGTCGATAATTCGTTTTGTACTTGAGGCTAATCTTCTGATTTCAGCAATGAGATCCTTATCATAGACTTTAGTATCAAACATTTCGCTTGTTTTTCTTCTTCTTTGTAAAAAGCCCACCCTATAATCTCCTTTACAGAAACTAGTTCAAATAAGGGTTAATATCCTCTTAAGTGGGATCCTGGCATCGCACAATGACGGGTCGCTTTGATTTGTAACCAGCGGGCTGTCATCAACGCCTTTTTTAACCTTAAACGTTCCCTTTTTGAAAGTGAATTAGGTTGAATATAATGACTCACTTCCTCACCATTCTTCATCTGTTCTATATTTCTTTTAATCCGAAAAAGCATGATATCATCTAAGGCTTGAGCTATTTCTGCATGTTCATCATTGGTGAATATATCCATTTCATAAAGCTTATCTAGGCGTTCCCATGAATTTAATTCACTAATTTTAAATTTGAGTGCTAATAATCGTAAACTATTAACAATATGAATTAATCCACCATATTTTAGGTCAATGAGACCATGATGTTCACTCTTTTTTGTTTGAAAACGACCAAAGCGATTGATCGCCAATTCAATCGCTGTTTCATCCTCAGCCAAAAAATGTAGAAAAATCGCAGGAATGATGTTTTCCGTGAATAAATATTCCCTTATGGAATCAGCTAGGTGCTTATCTCCGTATATAGGGCGAAAATCAATAAAGATCGTAAAGCGACGGATTAAGTCAGGTGTATTTTTATTTATCCATAGTTGAATCGAATGTTTCCATCCAGATAAGCTGTTTCTCCATTCCTGGTTTGAAGCCATCACACCACCTGTACATTTAGGGAATCCACATTGATATAATCCCTCAACTACTTTTTCGGCTAGTTTTGTAAAATAAGTATCTACTTTAGCTTGGTCTTGTTTAGGCACATCTGCATAAATCAACGCATTATCCTGATCGGTTTGCAGAGTTTGTTCCTTCCTTCCTTCACTCCCTAAACTAAGCCAACAATAAGCGACAGGAGGATAGCCATATCCTTCTTTGTTCATTTCGAATTCAGCGTTCTGGATTAGCTTTTGTGTCATTCGGTCATTGAATTCTGAAACAATCGCACATAGCTCTTTTGCTGTGACATGTTCTTCTAACATATTTTGGATCATGGTGTCCACTTTTTTCTTTACATTGACTATTTCTCTAATGCTATTGGCTTGGTCAAGTTCTTTGATTAGGCTAAAGGTATGATCTGATAAAGATTGGATTAAGTTTTTCATTGTGATCATACCAATGGTCATACCATTGTTAATAATTGGAATATGTTTAATATTATGCTTAATCATTAAATGTAACGCATCAAAATAGAGGGATTGGGGTTCAATACTGATGAGTGGGGATGTCATGATTTTTTCAGCTGTCAGCAGTATTTTGTCACTAGATGGATCTTTCCGTTCATTTGTAAAAGCTTTAATTAAATCCTTTTCAGTGATGATGCCAATAGGCTCATTTAGTTGATTGACGACAATGACTGAGCCGATTTGGTTTTTTAAAATTTTTTCTGATACTTCAATGATCGTTTCATTTAAGTGGCTTGTAATGATAGGAAAGGTCATGAGTTCAACCACTTTTTTCCGATAAGGATTTTTCGAAAGCTTTGGTTGCCCAGAGGTTTCTTTTCCGATTTGAAGATAAAGCTCTCTTAATCGTAAAGTAATCAGCTTTGCGACTTCCTCAGTAAAAGGAGGATGCTCTGCCATCATTTTATCAAAAAAAGAAATAGGGATGAGTAGAAAGCGCGTATGATTCACAGCCCTGATCGTATAGGTAAAACCATCCCCTGACATGGCATGAATCAGTCCGATTACATCGCCTCTTCTATATATTTTTAGAGTGATTTCTTCCTTTGCATCATTTAACAATATATTTTTGGCAATTCCTTCAACCAAAACAAAAATATGCTGAATGTCCTTCTCATTTTGCTGTACAACAACTTGATCATCTGAATAGGTTTTTAGCAATGAGATTTCAATGAGTTCTTTCAATTTTTCTATAGGTAGCAAGTGGAAGGGAGGGGTTTTACTTAGCAGTGGAAATAAATCAAGTTCCATCTTATCAACCTCCAAATCCCATTAGATCAAGTTTATCCTAAAGTAAATTTTTGAACGATTTTTTCTAATGTAGATTTTGCTTTTTTTGTTTTAAGAAGATTTTATTGTTTCATCATAAGGCCTCCGGAAATAGTTACTTTTATGGATTATATTTTATGTTTTAATTCGTCATAAATGAAATAAATTCCTTTAATATAACGAAAAATTTACTTATTTCCTTTTACATAATCCACATTAAACAAGAATAGCCGCATTAACAAAATAAGAGAAGGGATAAGAAGAGTGAGTCCGGCTATAAATCCAATAACCAAGTAAGTTCCCATCGTTTGGTTAACGATCCCATCATAAATCGTTAGATATGGGTACAACAGATAGGGAAGATGGGAAGCACCATAACCGAAAAAGGCAAAAGCGAATTGTAGCATCACCATTAAAAAGGCGATTCCAAACCTTTCTTTGCGGTATAACAAGTAGATGGCAGTTAAAAAAGCAAGTAAACCCAAGAGAAATGCCCAAGCATACCCATATAGCTGGTTAAAATGCCATGCACTTTCTCTTTGTAAGAAAAAGATCATCATAAAGCTGCTAATCATCATTGGTACACTAGAAAAAAGGGCTATTTTCCTTAATACTTCTCTAGCTTCTAGATCTTCTGCCTTGTTTGCGTAGTAGGAAAGAAAGGCTGAACTGATAAACAATACACTAAAGACAGCTAATAAAGCAACAGACCAAGTTAAGGGGCTAGACAATAATGCAGACATATTTAAGGAAATCGTATCCCCTAATTCTGTGATAAAACCACCTTCAGAAATCACAAGCACAGTGGAAAGAGACGCAGGAATCAATAATCCTGTTACCCCATAACTGAATAGAAATAATTGATTGTCCCTTGCGCCATAATTGGCAAAGGCGTAAAAGGATCCGCGAATAGCTAACAAGATTGTGGCAATACTAGCTGGAATAAGTAAAACTGTGCCATAGAAATAGGCAGTGTCAGGGAAAAAACCGACTAATCCTACAAAGAAAAAGACTAAAAAAACATTCGTTACTTCCCAGACAGGTGATAAATAACGGTTAATCACCCCATTGATCAGATGGTCTTTTTTACGCAACTTTCCGTAATAAGAGAAAAAGCCAGCGCCAAAATCAATTGAACCTATGATCATATATCCATATAAAAAGATCCAAAGAACCGTAATTCCAAGTAACTCTAAAGACATCTTCATTCCTCCCTTATTACTGCATAGTTTAAACTTTCTTCCCCTTGTTATTTAGTGTTTCTTACATTATTTTTCATTCAAAGAAATACACGGACAACGGAGCGCATTGGAATATACAAACATTTTTACAGGATAATTCCTCGTTTTTCTAATTCAATCTCAGGTGTGTTCTTTTTGAATAGACGTGTAAGGATATATACAGTAAGGGTACCAAGGATGACATATAGCAAAGCAAAAACAATTAATAATGTTCCAACATTAGTAGCTGTGGTTACTCCTTCAGCTGTTTTCATATACCCTCGTAAAATCCATGGTTGGCGACCAACCTCCGCAAAGATCCATCCTACTTCAATTGCAACAATCGATAAGGGTCCACCTAGTATAATGAGTGCCATCAGCCATTTCTTCCACATAAGCTGAGGTTTCCATTTCCAAAAGAAAAGGAATAGACCAGAAACAAGGGTCAAATAGACTCCTATCATCACCATTAGGTCAAAAAGATAGTGGACATAAAGTGGTGGCCATAAATCTCTGGGGAACTCATTTAATCCAACAACCTCGGCATTTGGATTACCATGAGCCAGAATACTAAGAGCCATCGGTAACTTAATTGCATTTTTAATTTGCAGATCATCGGTTAAAAACCCACCGACTATAAGCTCTGCCTGTTTTCTGGTTTCAAAATGCCACTCAGCCGCAGCTAATTTTTCTGGTTGGTAATCAGCAAGGAATTTACCTGATAGATCACCTATTAAAGCAGTAGCAATTGCAAAGATAAAGCTGGCAATCAAGGTTAATTTCAGCGCTTTTTTATAATATTCATGGTTCCGTCCTTTCAAAAGATAGTAAGCGGTAATCGCTGCTAAAACAAAAGCAGAAGTTAAGTAGGCAGAAGATAGGACATGTGCAACCTTTGTTGGTGTGGCAGGGTTAAACATCGCTTTTAATGGTTCAATATCAGTAATCACACCATTTTGCATTGTAAATCCTTCTGGTGTATTCATAAACGCATTGACCATCGTAATAAATGTTGCTGATAAAGATGAACCAAGGACAACTGGAATAATCAATAGCCAATGATAAATCGGCTTTTTAAAGCGATCCCAGGTATAGAGGTAAATCCCCAGAAAAATCGCTTCTAAGAAAAATGCAAATGTTTCAAGAAATAATGGTAAACTAATCACTTGACCAGCGATTTTCATAAAACTTGGCCACAATAAGGATAATTGCATTCCTATAATCGTACCAGTGACGACGCCAACGGCAACAGTAATCACAAATCCTCTTGCCCAACGACGAGCAAGTAATATATAGTGGACATCATTTCGTTTGATTCCAAGCCATTCAGAAAGCATAATCATAATAGGGACACCAACACCAATGGTGGCGTAAATAATATGAAACCCTAGAGTGAGTCCAGTTAAGATTCGACTCAACATGAGCGTATCCATCATAAAACCATCCTTTACTAACATTCTAATTTTAGATATATTATACTCTATTTTCGCTATTTTAATGTTGTTAAAAGTATAATGAAATATAAGCTATT
>NZ_LSKU01000001.1:156075-180268 GCF_001561915.1 Tepidibacillus decaturensis
ACTATCTAGATAAGATAAAGATATAGAAAAGGAGAAAAGTGGATGAAAAGGAAATTCAAAATAACGATTGAATATGACGGAAGTAGATATAAGGGGTGGCAAAGGCTTGCAAACACAGAGAACACGCTCCAACAAAAAATTGAAACGTTACTCTCTCGGATTACGGGTGAAACGATAGAAATATACGGTTCTGGGCGGACTGATGCAGGGGTTCACGCATATGGCCAAGTTGGATTTCCACGCTAGGTTCAGTGCTAAAGGCAAAAAATATGTATATCGAGTTTGGAAGAGAAACAGTACCAAGTCAGGGATTATTTTTGCTTCATGTTGAGTATTGAAAAAATAAAAAGGAGTGATGATTGGTCACTCCTTAAAATACAAACCTTTTTTTAGAATTACTGACCTAGTTGTGATTTTACTTGTTGTATATCAGCCGCAGAAGCTGGCTGTGCTGGTTGATAATACCCTTTTTGTTGAGCTAGATTAGCAAGTTGATATTGGAATTGCTCATCGCCATTACGAATTTGTTGTAGCGTTTGCCGCAAGTTGGCATTAGAGGTCTCAGCAATGACACGAGCGTAATTACCTAGGCTACCTTTTAATTGGTTCAATACATCATTTACGATTTCTTTTTCTTGCATATTTTTTCACCCTTTCTATTGTAAGAATGACATGAGTTTTTGTTTTGTATTTTGAGCAGATTGGGCAGATTGTTGTAGCATTTGTTTTACTTGAGGGTCAGTTGCTTGATTCGCATAATCTTGTAGTTTTTTTGCTCCAAGATCATGGGCACTGATTAGCTCTCTTAAGCTTTGTAATTCCATTTGTGTTAGTTGCTCCTGCATGTGAATAGCTCCTTTCATTTTAAGTACAATTGTAATGTTCCCAAAAGAGTGTTTTTTTATGCATATAAAATTCATTGATTTCCACATTTTTTCATTTAGTGTTAGAATAAAGTAAGTACCTATTTATATTGCCGCTTTTCTAAATATTTCAAAAACAAGGGGGAATTCAATTGAGTTCATTTTTTATTGAGAAGATTTCATTTCAAGATCCTAAAGAAGTTGAAACAAAACTAGAAACTTTGTTAAAAAAGGAAATCCATTCTACCCGTGATTTAGAAAACTGGTTACGTGAGGAAAGCCAATTATTTGATGAGATTGATGAAATTTTGACTGGCCACTATATTGAATTTCAAGGGCATAATGATGATGAAGAAATTAGACAGCGATTTGAACATGACCAAAACGTGATTACACCTATCATTAAAAAGTATGAAGCATTGCTAGACAAACGCTTTTATGATAATCCATATCGGGAACAGTTAGATACAGAGAAGTATAGTGAATTGATTAAGCGAAGAGTCAATTCTATCGAAATTTTCCGTGAAGAAAACATTCCTTTAGAGGTACAAGAACAAAATTTAAGTACAGAATATTACAAAGTGACAGGTAACATGACAGTAGAGTGGGAAGGGGAAGCAAAAACCCTTCAGCAAATGTCAATTTATTTAAAGGATCCTGATCGTTCAATACGAGAAAAGGCGTGGAAATTAGTCCAAGCTAGAAGATTAGAGGATAAGGACAAGTTAGATGAGATCATGGATCAATTAGTGAAAATACGCCACCAAATTGCTTTAAATGCTGGCTTTGAGAATTATCGCGATTACATGTTCAAGAAATACGAAAGATTCTCCTATACGCCTGAGGATACATATCAATTTCACGAAGCTGTACAAAAATATGTCGTACCTTTAAAAGATGAGATTGAAAAAGAACATCAAAAAGAGCTTGGATTAAAAGATTATCGGCCATGGGATTTAACAGCAGTCAAAGAAGGTGATCAGCCATTAAAGCCATTCACAACGACCGACGAATTAGTTGATGGTGTGACACGCATCTTTAGACGCACAGATTCTAATTTTGCTAAGATGTTAGAAGATATGAACGATCATCATACATTGGATTTAGACAGCCGGAAAGCAAAATCACCTGGTGGTTTTTGTGCTCCATTATCTGTTTCTAATCGTTCCTTTATTTTTATGAATGCATCAGGAACACATGATGATATGACAACCCTTGTTCATGAAGGTGGTCATTCAGTCCACAACTTATTTAAATCCCAATTAGATTTAAGAATCTATAAAAGTACGCCAATGGAATCGGCGGAATTTGCCAGTATGGGCATGGAATTGCTTTCGATGGATAAATGGGATGAATTCTACAAGAATGACGAAGATCTTAAAAAAGCAAAAAGAGAACAACTAGAAGGAATCATTAAATTTCTACCATGGGCAATGACAATCGATAAGTTTCAACACTGGATCTATTTAAACCCTGAGCATTCCGCAGAAGAAAGAAATGATCAGTTTAAAGAGATCGCTTTATCCTTAAGTCAACATTATGAGGATTGGTCAGGCTATGAAGAAGAGTTAAGACATCGTTGGAAAGCACAACTACACATCTACGAGGTTCCTTTCTATTATATCGAATATGCAATTGCCCAATTGGGTGCGGTACAAATATGGAAACAATATAAAGAGAACCCTGAGCAGGCTTTAGCAAATTATAAAAAGGCACTATCTTTAGGTAGCTCAAGGCCTTTGCCAGAGATCTATGAAGCTGCTGGCATCAAGTTTGATTTTTCAGAAGCAATGATTAAAGAATTAATGGAATTTGTGAGAGAAGAGTTAAACCAATTAGGAACTCATAACTAAAAAAGTTTATTCTGGAAATGACCTAGCTCTATATCGGAAAGGAAATAGAGCTTTTTGGATATAATACAACATGATAACAGGACGGGAGGTGAAATCATTTGTTTGATCCAACGATCTATGAAAATATTAAAGTGGTTCTTGAAGGGGAAATATATGACCTTGATTTAGGGCAAAAAATTATCGTGATTGATCGAAACGATTTGATCGATTTAGCTAGAATGTCTAGAACTTTTCAAATACAGTTTAAAATTGTGGGTTCAGAACAAGAAAAAAGTGCTAAAATACAACTTAAAGCCAATACGGAAGATTTGTCTAAGGAAATTTTAGAATGGGAAGATGAGTCAAAACCAGGCTGTGAAATAAAAATTGAATTTTCAATCTCTATCTCCAATCCTAAAGTGGATTGTGAAAAGATAGAGATGACCATCAATCAAATCTGGGAAGGTAGACCAGAGATCACACAAACCATCACTTACGATTTTAAAAAAGAAGATAAACCTTTATATTATGACCATATCCAGTTGAATTTTGGTCGAAAAATTGATGAAGATAACATTGAAGATATCCATGAATTAGTGAACTATACCTATATGACACTACAAGAGCTATAAGAACTAGTAAATACAAGAGAACAATGGGAAGGAGATCAGGAAAATGACAATCACACTAAGAGGGCATCATTTACTATGTATTCATGGGTTTCAAGGCATGGGTTATAGTGAATCCTTTGTCGAGAAAATGAAAGAAGTTACTCACCTCATCCGAGATGATTCTACGAACCCTCTCTTACCCATTAAGGTGATACAAGAACTTGACGATGTTTGCTCCACTTGCCCTCATCATGGAGGAACCATATGCTTGGCAGATAAAAATTCTGATGCACATGTAAAGGAAATTGATCAAAAAGTGATAGCAAAACTAGGATTGATTCCTAATCAAATCTATACAAAGCAAGAACTTCTTATGAAAACACAGAAAATGATTGAACCAGCAGATTTAAGTCAAATCTGTAAAGGTTGCTCATGGTTAGAATATGGGGTATGCCAAGAAGGAATCCAACGGTTAAATACAAAAAAATTACCCCTTTTTTCCTAAATCTATTAGATTTGGGACTAATGACTCAGTTTATAATAATGTTCAATTTGTGATAATTATATTATATACTGAAAAAAATATCAGTTTTTGTCGAAGGGGTTAAATAATGGGATTCCTGATCAATTATTTATTTATTTCATTACCAGAATTTTATGGTATGCTTCTGTTAGGAACTGTTCTTTTTGGGTTTTCCTTTTCAAAGATAAAATATAAAATTCTATTCATGGCGATCATCTCTGCCTTTATTTCTGATTTGATGTGGCAATTAGAATCTTTTGCAGATTTTAGAATCATCATCACAATCATTATTAATACTATACTTTATAAGTTATTCATACATAAGAATTGGAAATTTGCTTTTGGTATGACCCTTACCAGCATTCTTTCTATTTTAATTTCTGAAATAATTGTATTAGTTGTGATTACGCAATTTATTTCCTACCAACAAATCCTAGGAAGCTTTTGGCTCAAATTACTAGTTACATTTACTTATATGTTGCCTTTAATCATTAGTAGTTATTTTATCGAAAAAAAACATTGGTCTGTAACAAAAGGATTCAAAAAACTATTTATTAACAAAAATATTGCTTATTGGATCACTAGTTTAACCCTAATTCTTCTTCAATTGTTTTTTATCATTTATCTAAACTATTCGTTTTATATGAATAGCCAATTTTTACTAAAAAAAATAATTCTAAATATTCATGGATTACCTCTTTTTAGTTTAGGGCTTGTTATTGTGAATATTTTACTTATTGTTTCTGTCATTCAATTGAAAAACATTTATATGCAAAAAGAGATCATTCAAACTGAGAGTGACTATAATCAACACTTAGAAAACGTATTAAAGAAGTTGCGAATGGAACGTCATGATTTTATCAATGAGATTCAAACGATTCATGGCATGATTCAAGCGAAAATGTATGATCATTTACAAGAATATGTTCATGATCTTGTTCAGCATGTTCGTGCGTCCAATCGGCGTATTAAAATTAAAAATATCCCAGTGAGCGCTTTATTACATACAAAGATTGAATTGATGGAAGAAAAAAAAGTAGAGTATAGAGAAATAGTAGAAACGGATGATACATTTCCTTCTATTAAAGGCTATGATTTAGTAAAAATAATCAGTAATATACTAGATAATGCATTAAGAGCTGTAACTGAAAGTCATACAAGAAATCCTTTTATTGAAATATATTGGGGCAAAAAGGATTCGACAGCAATCATTCAGATTTCAAATAATGGGCCAAAAATTGAAAAAAAATAGTTGATTTGTTATTCGAAGAAGGATATACTACTAAAAAAGAAAAGGAAAATAGTGGATTTGGTCTTAGTATTGTTAAATCTATCGTACAAAAATATAAAGGAACAATTAGAGTTGAATCTAGCAAAAATTTGACGACTTTTATTATAGAATTGCCTCTTTAAAAGGGGGAGAAACTATAATGGTTACAAAAATATCTTATTGGTTAGCCAAAAAATTAGCTGAGAAGGCTGAGAGAGACGATGTAGATTACATTCGGTATGGGATCGAAGTGACATTGACTGGTTTGGTAAAAGTTATTGTTCTATTTTCGATCTCTCTCCTTTTTGGTGTTTTTAAGGAAATGGTTACGATTTCATTATTCTTTGCATTATTCCGAATCATTTCTGGCGGCGTTCATATGTCAACCTATTTGCGTTGCTTAACCACTTCGATGCTTCTCTTCTTTATTCCAGCCTACGTATTGCAGCAGATTGCAATTGAAATATCCCCATTCTATTTGCTATTACCAATATATATTTTTTCAGTGATCGTTACCTTCATCTATGTCCCAGTTTCAGCAGCAAATCGTCCGATCCCAAGAGAAAAGCATCATTTTTTTAAATGGGCAAGCTTTGTATTTTTATCCATTTGGTTCATAGGGAATATTTTAATCGATATATTTTACACCTCATTTCATGTGATTTCATTCTTTTCGGCTATTGGAATTTTTCTACAATCAATCACTTTAACTCCTTTTGGAATTCAACTTTTCCACAACATAGATGATTTCTTTATAAGAAGAAAAATTGTGGGAGGTGAAAATCAATGAAAAAGGTATTTAAAGCTCTTGCTTCATTGTTTTCTTTACTTGCTTTAATGGAAGTCTCAACAGCTAGTGTAATCTTGGTTTACCAACCAGAATTACCTAAGAAAAATTAAATCCGCCACAGCATAGATAAAACCAACTAAAAAAGATGGGACATAAACCCATCTTTTTTCTTTATCGGTAAAGAAAGTTTTATTTTCTTTTTCTTGTCATTTGGGGTTTGTATATTCCATAAGAAAAGACATAGGACGACTAACAGTTTTAGCTGTGTAGCGTCACTTGTACACTTTGTGTGCTTTTGGGAGTGTATTTTTTACCTTATTTTTCATTCTAAGAAATACACGGATGATAGAGCGCGTTGGAATATACAAACCTTTTCTTAATAGGACAGAAAGTATAACTTTCTTTTCATTATAGATATAAACTTGATTTTCATGTAAAATAAAAGGAAGAATATTTACCTATGGGGGTATCTAGATGTCTACACCAATCTATAATAAGAAAAAACAATTGAAATATATTAAAGGAAGATTGCAACTTCTTTCTTATATGGTAGATCAATTTAATCCTGAGGATGTAGAACTAAAGGATTTTGAATCAATTGAAGCAGAATTAAAGAAATTGATCGTTAAAACAAAAATATTTCACTATCGAAATGAACATCAGGTACAAAACGAAAAGGAGTAACCCTTTTTGGAGTTACTCCTTCGGTATTTTGTTACTGGCTTCATTTTTTTGAAATTCTATTACTTTGATTATACAGATGCTTTTTTAAAGCTCTTAACATACCAATTCCTTAAGTAAGGAATAACCCAGCGGTCTAAACCTATTTTACCTGCATTGAATCCAGCAACAATGACAAAGATACTTACAAGTACCATTTGTGGGTTATGGCTAACAGTGCCACTAAACAAGAAAGCAAAGTTCATCATCATACCAAAGAAAACAGCGGCGGTTGTAAGACATCCAAGTATAAGTCCTAATCCTACCAAAAATTCACCTAATGGAATCATAAAATTAAAAAATCCTACATTAGGGAGTGCAAAGTTTTCAACAAAGCCTCCCCACCACTGGGATACTGATGGGTGTTCACCACCCATTTTTTTTAATGCTCCTTGTAGGAATCCCTCTGCACTAAATGGTTCTGAACCCGTAAGTTTTTCCCAGCCAGCTGTCATCCAATTCCAACCTAAGTAAAGTCTTAAAAGCAGTAGTCCGTAGGCAGCATAAATATTTTCTCGCAAAAAACGTACCATCAAAACTCCTCCTTTTGCTTTATTATTAAAGAAGATAAAGTAAGATGTTCATCTTACATATGAAGGAAAAGTAATTGGATTGTGTTTTCCTTCCGATATATATATAAGAAGTACTTTTCGTTTTTAGCACATTTCTAGGTTTTCTTTCATAAATTTTTCACATAAAATGTGAACAAGTGATTAAACTTTGTAATCATTTTGAGGTGATTAGATGTATAATCTTTGTCCATAATAAAGAAAGAATAGTTTTTTTATGATGAAGGAGGCTAAAGGATGAATAATCAAACGAAAATTGTTGTTGTTGGAAGCGGAGCAGTTGGATCCACTTTTGCCTATACGGTACTTTTAAGAGGACTTGCGGACGAATTAGTGATCATCGACAAAAATCAGGATAAGGCTGAAGGTGATGCATTAGACCTTAACCATGGCTTACTGTTAGCACAACCAATGAAAATAACTGCAGGTGATTACCCTGACTGCAAAGATGCTGATATTATTGTGATCACCGCTGGAGCAGCACAAAAACCAGGTGAGACAAGATTAGATTTAATGCAGAGAAATGTATCTATATATCACCAAATCTTAACTGAAATCTTAAAATATAATTCGGAAGCGATTTTTCTTATTGCCACAAATCCAGTCGATATTCTTACCTATATCACCATTAAATTAACTCATTTACCAAAGGAAAGAGTTATCGGGTCAGGAACGTTACTAGATAGTGCTCGTTTTCGTTATTTGATATCTGAAAAAATGAATATTGATCCAAGGAGTATTCATGGTATGATAATTGGAGAGCATGGAGATACAGAATTGGCTGCTTGGAGTTTATTAAATATAGCAGGAATGACGCAAGAGCAAGTAAAAGAACAATCCAGGTATTATTTATCCTCAGCAGAAAAAGAAGAGATTTATTTACAAACCAAAAACGCTGCCTATCAAATTATTGAGAAAAAAGGTTCAACCTATTATGCCATCGCTCTATCTTTGGCAAGAATTTGTGAAGCAATTTTACATGATCAAATGTCAATACTACCTGTTTCTGCCTATTTGGATAATTATAAAGGGATTAGTGATGTTTGTTTGGGAATTCCAAGTATTATAGGAAAAAATGGAATTGAAGAGGTTCTTGATCTTCCACTTACAAAGGAAGAAGAAGAAAAACTTCAACATTCAGCGAATCAATTAGGGAACTTTATTCACCAAATACAATTGCCTAAGATTTAGTATGATATACAACCCTTAAATAAAGGGGATTACGGGAAAAGGAGAATATCGATGTCAATTAATCTTTTTACAGATAGTAGCTGTGATTTACCAGAACAAATCATTAAAAAATACAATATCCATGTCATTCCATTACATATCTCCTTTCAAAATGATCACTTTCTTGATCGTGTTAATTTGAGTGTTAATGAATTTTATCAAAAAATGAAGGGACAAGAAGAGTTACCTAAAACGGCTGCACCTTCTCCCCAGGATTTTCTTGATCAATTTGAAAAAGTAATGAGACCAGGCGATCAAGGAATTGTAATCACATTATCCTCACAGTTAAGTAGTACTTATCAAAGTGCTAAGATGGCCGTTGACACGTATAAGGAAGAATATCCTCATGTAGAGATGATCGCTCTTGATGCAAAAAATGCATCGATTGGATTAGGTGTAATTCTCATGCAAGCTGCTGAACTAATAAAAGAAAGTTTTCACTTTGAAGAGCTTATTACTAAAATCAAGCATGTGATTGACCATTCACATATCCTGATTTTCTTAGATACGTTGGAAAATGTGATCAAAGGCGGTCGTTTGGATCGAGTCAGAGGTAAAATAGCCTCGGTATTATCCGTCAAATTAATTATGAAAAATAGTTTTGAAGGTTCAATTGACGTGATTGAAAAAGTTAGAGGATCTAAAAATACAGTGAAACGTTTGATTGATTTAATTGAAGAGTATGGGGTTAATTTAGAACAAAAGATATTAGGAATCGCTCATTCCAATTGCGAAGAAAAGGCACTACAAATAAAAGAGATGGTTGAGAAGCGGTATAAAACTGCCCAAATTATTTTAACTGAAATTGGTCCATCTATTGGTACTTATGCAGGTGAAGGCGGTATACTAGTTGCTTTTTAAAGGTGGATTTGTCTATTATTAAACGGTCGTAACTTGGTTACGATCTTTTTTTCTTTACAAATTGATTCATAAGTTTGGTTATCTTATAGTTCTTATTAAAACCGTAAAGAATATGAAAGATATGGTTATTTAGAATGGGGTGGTTTTATGAAAAAGTTTCGAATCGATGTAGGTGCTGGAATCGATTTAGTTGGAGATGTTCATGGATGCTATGAAGAATTAATAGAAGGAATGAAAAAGTTAGGTTATCATAAGAATAAAAAGGGAATATATTTCCATCCTAAAAATAGAAAGCTGTTATTCCTAGGAGATATGATGAGTCGGGGCTCTTACTCCTTAAAGGTGATGCGCCTTGTGATGGATATGGTGAATGAAACACAAGCTTATGCTATTGATGGCAACCATAATTGGAAGGTTGCTCGTTATTTAATGGGGCGAAATGTAAAAATGGTCCATGGCGACGAGAAATTTGTCACTGAACTAGAACAATTTGAAAAAGAAGAGGGGAAAGAAAAATTAGATAAATTAAAAGAAGAGATGAAGCAGTTCTTACTTGCATGCCCATCCCATTATATCCTTACGAAGGAAGGGAAGGATGTAGCAGTAGCAGTGCATGCTGGAATTCGCGATCAAGATATTGGGAAAGATTCAGAACAAGTACGCTCCTTCACTCGTTATGGGGATACAGCCGGTATGGATGAGAAAGGGAAACCGATCAGAAAGGATTGGACAGTAAACCACCACAACGATCTTTTGATTATTTATGGACATGATCCTAGACCTGAACCGATTATTATTTGTCATACCATCAATATTGATCAGGGGTGTGTTTTTGGAGGGCGGTTAACTTTTCTTCGTTATCCTGAAATGGAAATCATTCAGGTTGATGCAAAAGAGGATTATGCTGGGGATAAGGAACATCATATTACAAAACATTTTCGAGGGTAAAGAAATCTTTAAGGAGGAATGACTCATGGTTGATGAAAGTAAAAAAAGTCTACCAAAAAGAAGTGAGATTGACAAGAAGTATCAATGGAATCTTGAAACGATCTATACGACTGATGAAAAATGGGAAGAAGATTTTAAAAGGGTAAAAGAGATTGCTGAACAATTAAAAGGATTTGAAGGTAAACTAAAATCCTCTGCAAAAAACTTGCTTGAAGGATTAAAGCTACAAGATCAGCTTTCTGAAACACTTGGCAAAGTGTTTGTCTACGCAAGGTTAAGAAAAGATGAAGACAATACTAATGCGAAGTATCAAGCTTTAGCAGACCGAGCAAGTAGTTTAAGTATTCAAGTAAGTAGTATAACCTCTTATATTGTACCTGAAATCCTTTCTATTCCAACAGAAAAGCTAGAATCATTCATAAAAGAGGAAAAAGGACTTGCTTTATATAGGCATTATTTAGATGAAATAGTTCGAACAAAACCACATATTTTATCTCCCGAATTAGAACAGTTGCTGGCACAAACAGGAGAAATCGCACAAGCGCCAGACCATATATTTGGCATGCTAAATAATGCTGATATCAAGTTTCCAACGATTAGAGATGAACAAGGAGAAGAAGTAGAGCTAACGAAAGGCCGTTATATTCAATTTATGGAGAGTACGGATCGTCGTGTTCGCAAAGATGCTTTTGAAGCAATGTATCAAACCTATGGAAGTTTGAAAAACACCTTTGCAGCTATCTTAAATTCTGATGTAAAGAAAAATATTTTCTATGCAAAGGCAAGACATTATGCTTCGGCGCTAGAGGCTTCATTAGATGATGATAATGTGACACCAGAAGTATATAACAATTTAATTGAAACGATAAAGAAAAATATCAATCTCATGCACCGATACGTAAGTTTACGTAAAAAAATGCTTGATCTTGATGAGTTACATATGTATGACCTATATACCCCTATCGTAAAAGATGTAAAGATCAAAGTTCCTTATGAAGAAGCAATAGAAACGGTAAAAAAAGGGCTAAAACCATTAGGGCAAGAATATTTAGACCAATTAGCAAAGGGTTTTGAATCCAGATGGATCGATGTGTATGAAAACCAAGGGAAAACGAGTGGGGCATACTCATGGGGATCGTATGGAACACATCCATATATTTTGTTGAATTATCAAGATAATGTAAATGATCTTTTCACTTTAGCACATGAGTTAGGTCATTCGATGCATTCTTTTTATTCCAATTCAAACCAACCATACATTTATTCCCATTATAAGATCTTTGTTGCTGAAGTCGCTTCTACATTAAATGAAACCTTACTAATGCATTATCTATTGGAAAACATAACTGATAAAAAAGAAAAATTGTATTATTTAAATCACTATTTAGAGCAATTCAGAGCAACGGTTTATCGTCAGACTATGTTTGCAGAATTTGAAAAAATGATTCATGAAAAAGTTGAAGCTAGCGAGGCTCTAACCCCTGATCTTTTAAATGAAATGTACCATCAATTAAATGTTGAATATTATGGACCTGAAATGGTCGTTGATGAATTGATCGATTTAGAATGGGCAAGGATTCCTCATTTTTACATGAATTTTTATGTTTACAAATACGCAACAGGTTTTTCGGCAGCTACCAGCTTGGCAAAGCAAATTTTAGAAGAAGGAGCACCTGCTGTTGAACGCTATCTAACTTTCTTAAAATCTGGTGGGTCTGATTATCCTGTTGAACTTTTAAAAAAGGCAGGCGTGGATATGAACACACCTAAGCCCATTCAACAGGCTCTGGATGTATTTAAAGATCTATTAGACCAAATGGAACAATTGTTAGCTGAGTAAAATGAGAATGTAAGTTTCAAGTGAACGAAGGGTATATCAGAAGTGCTCTTGATTTTATTTCCTTTTTTCGATACATTGTTCTATGTATAAAATAAACATATACTGGAGGTCGAACAAAATGGTTAAGCCATTGCAATTTGATTATAAAAAGGTGCTTGGTTTCGTGCATGAGCATGAAATCGCTCAAATGAAGGACCTTGTAAAAACGGCCCATGAGATGTTACATAAAAAAACAGGAGCAGGCAATGATTATGTAGGTTGGGTTGATTTGCCTGTTCAATATGATAAAGATGAATTTGCAAGGATTAAGCAAGCTGCAAAAAGGATTCAGGAAAACTCCGATGCTCTTGTTGTCATTGGGATTGGAGGTTCTTATTTAGGGGCAAGAGCAGCGATTGAAATGCTCACTCACTCTTTTTACAATCAATTACCAAAGGAACAACGGAAAACACCAGAAATCTATTTTCTTGGGCATCAAATTAGTTCCACCTATTTGAAACACCTGCTTCAGGTATTAGAAGGAAAAGATATTTCAGTGAACGTTATTTCTAAGTCTGGAACAACGACTGAACCGGCCATTGCTTTTCGAGTAATGAAGGAAGTTTTAGAGAATAAGTATGGTAAAGAAGAGGCTAAAAATCGAATTTATGCTACAACGGATGTTTCCAAGGGCGCATTGCGAAAACTGGCTGAAGAAGAAGGATATGAAACCTTTGTTATTCCAGATGATGTAGGGGGAAGATACTCTGTATTGACAGCAGTTGGATTGCTTCCTATTGCTACAGCAGGAATCGATATTGATCAAATGATGGCAGGGGCAAAACACGCCTATGAGTTATATCAAAATGATAATGTGTTAGAAAATGAAGCTTACCAATATGCAGTCGTTCGCAATGCACTATACCGTAAAGGAAAAACAATTGAAATCATGGTCAACTACGAACCAAACCTTCATTATTTCTCCGAATGGTGGAAACAATTATTTGGTGAAAGCGAAGGGAAAGATCATAAGGGAATCTACCCTGCTTCTGTGGACTTTACGACAGACCTTCACTCCATGGGTCAATACATCCAAGAGGGTAGAAGAGATCTAATGGAAACCGTTCTAATAGTAGAGAAAGCAAAAGAAGAAGTTGTGATTAAGAAAACAGAAGATAATTTAGACGGTCTTAATTTTCTTGCAGGAAAAACCATGGATTTCATTAATAAAAAGGCCTTCGAAGGAACATTACTTGCTCATACAGATGGTCAGGTACCTAACTTGATTGTAAAATTAGACCAATTAAACGAATTTACTTTTGGTCATCTGGTTTACTTTTTTGAAAAAGCTTGTGGAATGAGTGGTTATTTACAAGGAGTAAATCCATTTGATCAACCTGGAGTAGAAGCCTATAAGAAGAACATGTTTGCTTTATTAGGTAAACCAGGTTATGAAGCTGAAAAAGCAAAACTTGAGGAAAGATTAAAATAAGATTCTAATTTTAAAAATATTTAAAAATAATGAATTAACATCTTGACGTCACCATAAAATCGTGATAAATTCTAACATAAATATTGAAGAAGAAAAAATAACGATGAAAGAGAATTTTAATGATAGAGGAGCAAAGAGAGCCAGTGGTAGGTGGAAACTGGAGGAATCTACATTAAAATAGCGCTCTGGAGTTGTCAAATCGAAAATTGAGTAGGTTTGACCGGTTAAAGCCGTTATCAGAGTAGATAGTGTTTACACTACCTATAGAGATCATTATTGTGAAATAATGATAAATTAGGGTGGTACCACGAAAGATAACCTTTCGTCCCTATACTGATTAAAATCAGTGTGGGGGTGAGAGGTTTTTTATTTTATGTTCTAGCTTTAATCCTGCACAGATGAGCTGGATTAAAGCGAATCATATAAAAGCAATAAAAGAAAAGAAAGTAGAAAGGGAGTGGAGAAAATGTTTTCTGAATACCAACATTTAAGGATTCCAGGCCCAACACCAATTTCCCCAGAGGTGCAAAGGGCGATGGAACGAACGATTTTAGGCCATCGGAGTGGCGAATTTTCGAAAATCTTTGGCGAGGTTTTAATCAAAGCAAAAAGATTGTTCCAAACCAACCAAGACGTTTTGATTGTGGCAGCAAGTGGAACAGGGGCTTTAGAGATGGCAGTGGCCAATCTTGTTGAACCGGGTGATCAAGTCCTTGTTATTGTTACAGGAGTTTTTGGAGGGCGGTTTGCAAAGATTGCAAAAGCTTTTCAAGCTGAAGTGCTTACCTGTGAATTTGAATATGGAAAAGCGGCAGACCCTGAACAGATCCGCGAAATGCTTGTTCAGAATCCTAAGATTAAAGCAGTATTTGCCACCCATTGTGAAACCTCTACCGGAGTTGTTAATCCGATAAAAGAAATTGCGGAGATTGTTAATGAAACGAATGCAGTCTTTGTTGTCGATAGTGTCTCAGCTCTTGTCGGAATGGATTTAAAAATGGATGAATGGGGTGTGGATATCGCAGTAACGGCTTCTCATAAGGCTTTAGGCTTACCACCAGGTTTAGCATTAATTGCAGTCAGTCAAAAGGCATGGCAAGTGATTGAAGAAACTCATAGCACGCGCTTTTATTTTGATTTAAAAGCTTACAAAGAGAATGCAATCAAAAATACGACTCCATTTACTGGACCTGTCTCATTAGTATTTGGATTATCTACCTCTATTGATTTAATTGAACAAGAAGGACTAGAAAATAGCTTTGCAAGGCACAAACTGCTTCGTGATATGGTTAGAAAAGCAGCTATAGCTTTAGGGTTGTCATTGTTAGTGGAAAATGATCAAGATGCCTCTTGTACGGTGACAGCGATTAAGGGGGATGAACGATTTGATCCTGAACAATTAAGAAAAGTCCTACGTGAGGATTATAAGATTGTTGCTGCAGGGGGACAGCAACATTTAAAAGGAAAAATCTTTCGAATTGGCCATATGGGATATACTCATCCGATGGATATTTTAACGACCATTGCTGGGCTAGAATTGGCATTAAAACAAATTGGGTACCCTGTAGAACTAGGTAAAGGAATAAAAGCGGCAGAGGAGGAATGGCTATATGCACAAAATATTGGTAAGTGACCCTATTTCTGAAGTAGGCTTAACAAAATTACGAGAAGCGGCGGATATCCAAATTGATGTGAAAACGGACTTAAGTCAAACAGAATTATTGGAGATTATTGGGGATTATCAAGGATTATTTGTTAGAAGCCAAACAAAAGTAACTGCAGAGGTGCTTGCCGCAGCAAAACAGTTAAAAGTGATTGGACGGGCAGGAGTTGGAGTTGATAATATTGATGTGAAAGCTGCTACAGAACGGGGAATTGTGGTGATCAATGCACCAGATGGTAATACCATATCAGCTGCCGAGCACTCTTTTGCGATGTTAATCGCCATGGCAAGATGGATTCCCCAAGCCCACCAAGACCTAAAACAAGGGGAATGGAATCGAAAAAAATATGTAGGTGTGGAGTTAAATCGTAAAGTATTAGGGATTGTAGGAATGGGGAGGATCGGATCAGAGGTTGCCAAAAGAGCAAAAGCCTTTAATATGAATGTGATTTGCTATGACCCATATTTAACCTCCGAAAGAGCAGAACAATTAGGGATTGCTTTAGGTACGTTAGAAGAAGTAATCAAGCAAGCCGATTTTATCACTGTTCATACTCCACTAACTAAAGAAACCAAATATCTAATCGATACTCCCCAATTTTTTATGATGAAGAAGGGGGTCAGAATCATCAACTGCGCAAGAGGTGGGATTATCCGTGAAGAAGCTTTGCTTGATGCGTTAGACAAAGGGATTGTGGCTGGGGCAGCTTTAGATGTCTATGAACAAGAGCCACCGATGGAAAGTCCACTAAGACAGCATCCAAAGGTAGTCACCACTCCACATCTTGGGGCATCAACAGAAGAGGCACAATTAAATGTTGCCATCGATGTGGCCGAAGAGGTTTATCATTTTTTGAAAAATGAACCATTCAGAAATGCTGTCAATATGCCTTCATTGCCGTTAGACATGCTAAACCATGTGCGTCCTTATCTTCAACTCGCTGAGCGAATGGGACGATTGGTTGCAAATGTGATCTTAGGAGCAATTGAGAAAATAGAGATTACCTATTCGGGAGATATCATCGATAAAGAGATTGATATTATAACTAGAACAGTATTAAAAGGAATTTTATCGGTGCACCTTGGAAGCGTTGGTGAAGTGAATGATGTGAACGCCCCCATATTGGCAAAATCTAGAGGAATTGCCGTAGTGGAAAGTCGATCAAATAAATCACATGGCTTTACCAATCTTGTCACCGTTAATGTAAAGACAAATCATGAAGAAAAGCATTTAGCAGGTACAGTACTTAATGGTTATGGCGCAAGAATTGTGAATTATAATGGCTTTACTGTCGATTTAAGCCCTGAAGGAAATATTCTTGTGATGGAACATATCGATCAACCTGGAATCATAGGTAGGATCGGTACCGCATTAGGAAATGCTCGAGTAAATATAGCTACCATGCAAGTAGGGCGTAATCAAGTAGGTGGAAAGGCGATTGCCTTTTTAGGAATTGATCACCCTGTTGAGAATGAACTAATAGATAAAATCAAATTCGTTCAAGGCGTACAAAACCTTTTTCAAGTAGATTTATAATCAAATTTCCACTAATTATTTAGGGGTTTGTATATTCCATTAGCAAAGACACGGCACGCTGGAATATACAAACCTTTTTTTATAAAAAGAACTATTGCCATCCTTTTACCAATTGGCTATATTTAAAATCGTAAGCTGTTTCTTTTCATGTTTCGGTAATTTTTTGAAAAGATAAAATGGTATAAATCTTTTATTTGAATTATAATATTTCATAGAAAGAAGGGTATAAGGTAAGATATCAGACTTTTTAAACATTTTATTTAACCATTGGAGGGGGAAAAATGAGGAGAAACTTTAGTAAGATTAGTTTTTTTCTAACACTTGCTTTATTGTTTAGCTTAGTTACACCTTTTCAATTCGTAAATGCAGCAGAAAATAGTGCAAAGAAGATATATGAAAAAGTAACTCGAGGGGAATTTATCATAGAATTAGTTAAAGCGAAAGGTCTTGAATTACCCAACGTAACGACAACGAAATTTACCGATGTCGATGCAAAGTTAGCACCATATGTTCAAGCAGCCTTTGACGCAAAAATTACAAAAGGTGTAGCAACTGACCGATTTGGGGTAAATGATGTTATCACTAGAGAGCAAGCTATTTCTTTAGTGATGAATAGCTTACATCTTTCTATAAAACAAAACTTAAATGCCTTTAGCCAATATAAGGATCTAAAAGAAGTAAGTGACTGGGCAAAAGGAAATATCGCTGCAGCATTAAAAGTCGGCCTCATTCAAGGAACCACATCTTCTACCATTAGTCCAAAAATGGAATTTACCCGTGGACATATGGTTGCGATCATTAACAATTCTCTTCATTTAAACTTAAAACAAATTGATATTTTTGTGACAAATGACTTTCATGGCAATTTAGAAGAGGGTAAGTATGCAGCAGGAATCGCTAAACTTGCAGCAGTATATAATGAATATAAAGAGCAAAATCCTGATGGTACATTTATAGTAGATGCTGGGGATGCCCTTCAAGGGACACCGGTTTCTAATGTGTTTTTCGGCCAACCAGTGATGGAAGCCTATAATAAAATTGGCTATAAAGCGATGACAGTAGGTAACCATGAGTTTGACTGGGGTATTGAAAAGGTTCTAGAAGCAAGGAAAGAAGTAGCTACAAACTTCCCTCTAGTTGCCGCAAATATTTATGATAAAGCAACTAACAAACCTGTAGAATGGGCGGAACCTTATACAATCATTGAACAAAATGGCGTAAAAATTGGGATTATTGGTTTGGCCACTCCTGAAACATTAGAAACAGCAAAATTAGATTTTATTAAAGACTTCGATTTTAAAGATCCTATTACCATAGCTAATCAACTAGTTCCAGAGGTAAGAAAAGCTGGAGCAGAGCTTGTTATCTTATTAACTCATATTCCTGGTTATCAAGATAAAACAACAAAAGAAACCACAGGGGCTTTGGCTGATTTAGCATATGGAGTAAAAGGTGTTGATGGAATTATTGGTGGACATAGTCATCAATTAGTTTCCGATATCATTAACGAAATACCAGTAGTAGAAGGTTCTAACAATGGCAATTTCTTAAGCCACATTACATTAGTGTATGATAAAAAATCTGGCCAAGTGATTTATCACCATGTTGAAGCCGTTGATGTAAAAAATACGACTTTTAATGTAGAGCCAGTCAAAGAAATCGTAGATATTGTCAATAAATATAATGAGAAGGTAAAACCAATTTTTGATGAAGTAATTGGTAAAACGGAAGTTGAATTAAAAAGAGATTATAATAATGAATCGAATATTGGTAACTGGATGGCAGATGTAATGAGAGAAAAAGTAGATGTTCAGATTGCTTTCCAAAATGCAGGAGGGATCAGAACGGATTTACCTACAGGTGATTTAACAGTTGGAGATATTTTCACAGTTATGCCATTTGATAATACCATTGTCACTGGTGAGATGACTGGTGCGCAAATCAAGGCAGTCCTCGAGCAAAGTGTAACTTTGTATAAAGGAATGATGCAGATCTCTGGCTTAAAGGTGAAGTATGATTCAACAAAACCAGAGTATCAAAGAGTGACTGAGATTACTTTAGAAAATGGAACCCCTGTAGAAATGGATAAGACGTACACTGTTGCAACAAATGATTTCTTATCGGGTGGTCAAGATGGATTTAAAACATTAGCTGAAGTCACATGGACAAATACTTATGAATTAGTTCGTGATGCATTGATTGAAAAAATCAAAAATGCTAAAGTGATTGCTCCTACTGTTGAGGGTAGAATGACAGATATCAGCAAACAAGTTAGCATGATGTACTATGAATTATTGGCGGCATAATTATTAAAAGATCAAAGGCTACCTTCCTATAGCGGATCGGTAGCCTCCTTTTTATCTTAAATGAACCATTTTTCGTTTGCGTTTTTCAAATGTACTAATTTGATCGATACCGTATTCTTTTAAATACTTTATTCCTATATCATAATCAGCACCAACATGTTCAGGCCGGTGAGCGTCAGAATTGATGATCATAGGAATATTATATTTTGCTAACCTTTCCATTAAAGCTGTAGCAGGATATAGTTCTTGGACAGGTTTTCTTAAACCGGCAGTACTCATTTCTACTGTAATTCCACTTTGGGCAATCTTCTCTACAACCCGATCATAAAGGGAATAAAGGGTCTCATGTTCATCTTCACTGGGTCTATAACCAAACACTTTAATCACATCAACGTGACCAAGAATGTCAAATTGCTTTGTATCCAAAAGCAGTTCTACCCTACTAAAATACTCCTGATATGCCTCTAAAATTGCTCTTTGATTCCACTGTTCCCTCATTTCGATTAGGTCAAATCCCCAATCGTCAAGCCAATGAACTGACCCTATGACATAGTCCCAGGGATAGGGAGCTAAAAATTGTTCGATTTCTTTCTCCTTTCCGGGGAAATAATCCAATTCAATTCCTAATTTCACTGGAAGCCCCCGTTTTTTTGCTTCTAAAATAAGCGAAACATATTCATCTACATCTTCAGTTTGCCGTTCTTCAATCCATGGATTAAATAAAATAGCCTTAGATTGTTTGAAGCGATAACCATGTTCTGAAAATCCTAAATCGGTAACTCCTCGTTCATTTGCTATTTCAAGATACTTCATGAGCCAATTTATGGTATAAGGCCCTGTTTCTAAATGGACATGATAATCAGTAATCATATCATACATCCTCCTTCCGACTCTTTTTCAATCTATTGTACCATATTCCTTAACATTAGTTTGTTTCCTTCACATATAATGAAATAAGTTTATAATAAGTTTATAATGAGCTTTATAAGGAGGAGAAACATGGTTCCTTTTAAAAATACATGGCCCTACGAAATAATTGGGGAAGATCTCTATTTTCATTCATGCCCTTTTTGTGCTAAAGAAAATGTATTATTGCCTTTAAAAGTAAAAGATTTAAAGAAAATACAATCGGGTATAAAAAATTATTAGTCTTACCCTGTTGTCATCATTCGCTTACGATTCTTGAAGTAGATACTGACTATCTTTTAACCGACAAAGAATTAAGGTAAATTGGTATAGAAAAATGATTTCCCCCAAATACTAAATAAGACTGAATTTTGTTGAGGGGAAAGAATATATGAAAAAAATAATTATGATTCTGATCGATGCTTTAATGCCAGAAGCATTAGAAAATGCAATCAAAACGCAAAAAATACCTGCTCTTAAATTTTTAATGGAGCACGGTACTTATATCTCTGAATGTGTAACCGCATTTCCAACGATGACGGCATCAGTAGACAGTACATTAATGACAGGGGTTTATCCTGATCAACATAAGGTTCCAGGATTGATTTGGTATCATCCTGAGGAAAAACGTATTGTCAATTATGTGAACGGTGCAAGAACTGTTTTAAAGTATGGATTGATCAAAACAGCAAAAGACGTATTGGTTCATTTAAATGAAAGCCATTTAAATAAAAAACCAAGACAATTTATGAAGAATTAGCGGATCATAGTAAAACTTCAGGAGCGATTAACTTTATCATCCATCGTGGAAAAAGTGAACATCATTTAAAGCCACCATTTTTAATAAATCTTTTTACATTCTTTTCCTTTAACAATAGGAAAATAAGTGGTCCCAATATTCTAAGCTTAGGCGCCATCCACAAACCAGCTTTCTTTGGCAGAACTATGGTTTGGAATTGGAATCAATCGGTCTTTCAACAATTTGGAATCAACGATGATTTTGCTGCAGAAGCAACAAAATTGGTGATCCAAAGCGGAAATCAACCAGACTTTTTAATGGTCTATTTTCCTGACCACGATCATTTCTTGCATAAACATATTCACCAGCCGCTAGCCAGTTTAGAGAAAGTAGACCAAAAACTAACCAAAATATTAAATGTCTTTGGATCCTGGGATCAAGCCCTTCAACAAACCACGTTCATTATTATTGGCGATCATGGACAAACGGCAATTGGTAAAGAGCAGCACCATAACATTGATCTAGATCAATTATTAAAACCATTTAAAGTTACACCTGTAGGGAAAAAAATTAGCGAAACAGATGAAGTGGTTTTTGCGAATAATGAACGAATGGTTTATATTTATCCGTTAAAAAAAGATAAACGAGAACAGGTAATTAAAACGTTGCTATCCGATGATCGGATTGATTTTGTTGCTTGGAAGGAAAAGGATCAAATTCATGTTAAGAACCATCAAGGGAAAGAGCTTCATTTTACAAAACAAGGGAAAAAAATAGATCCTTATGGGGTGGGATGGAATGTAGATGGTGATCTGAGTCTTTTAGATATAAAGATAGAGAATGGAGCCATCTATTTCAATCAATATCCAGATGCGTTATCACGATTATACGGTGCCTTGTTTTCACAAGAGATTTTTTCTATTGTTGCTACTGCAAAACCTTCCTTCGAATTTATTTCAAAAACCTTCCCTGTCCATTTAGGTGGAGGAAGTCATGGTTCATTACATCGAACAGACTCAATTGTACCTTTATTAGTTTCTGGTGCAACGAAAAATCCAAAGCCCAATACCCGAATCGTCGATCTAAAAGATTATGTTCTAGATCTTTTAAATGTGACCTCTACGACAACAGGATAGTGATCAGAAAAGGTTACATCTAATACTTCGTAATTGATCAGTTCTAATTCTTTAGAGATAAAAATATAATCGATCCGTTTTTTGGTGAGCATCATAGTTGATTGGTGCTCTTTTTTTGATCGTTTACCAGTATCAATCAGTAGAGAAGAATCTAGTTCTGGAGAAATGGTGTTAAAGTCGCCTAAGAAAATAAAAGGCTGGGATAAAGAACGAATGTATTGTTCAATTTCTTTAAATTGAACGCTTCTTTCTTTCCCATTTAAGCCTAAGTGGGTGTTTAAAAGATGTACCTCTTTACGATCAACCTTAATAACCGTATCAAGGAAACCTCGTTGTTCTTTCTGACTGGTTAAAAGAATTTGTTTTCGATCGAGAATAGGAAAACGGCTTAATGTAGCGATACCATAGTGACCTTTGCCAATAGATAAGTGTGGGCCAAAATGAACATTCATTTTTAATTGATGTTCCAATGCAGTCACTTGCGATCCCCTTTTATTATTCTCGTTCACTTCTTGTAGTCCGATCACATCAGGTTGTTCCTTTTGAAAAAAACGAATCATTTTTCGAAAGGAAGGAATCATCCAAGTATTCTTACCACTATGAATGTTATATGACATGATTTTCATTAGACCTACCCTTTCTATTAAGAGTTCTCTTCAAATAATGTAACCAATTCGCTAATTGTGATACGATTAACTTATTCCGATTACTTTTGTGGGACCCGATAATATATTGAGATGTATATTATAACGAGCACTGTCATCTCTGCCTTTCTATTGTAATATACATTCATTTTATCTAGAAAAAATAGGAGGAATAAAAGTTATGAGGCTACGAAAAAGACCTTGGGTTAAAGATGAAATATTCCAATATACCAGCT
The DNA here is from genome assembly GCF_001561915.1 of Tepidibacillus decaturensis. Taxonomy (GTDB): domain Bacteria; phylum Bacillota; class Bacilli; order Tepidibacillales; family Tepidibacillaceae; genus Tepidibacillus_B; species Tepidibacillus_B infernus. The sequence goes on from NZ_LSKU01000001.1 coordinate 178,771, forward strand.
ATTCTGTTAAGGATCCTACTCAACTTAAAGGAAAATGGCAAGAATGGTTTGGTAATCAGAATCCTATACATATAGAATTAGGAACAGGTAGAGGACAATTTATCACAACATTGGCCAAACGAAATCCTCTGATCAATTATATTGCCATTGAACAAAAACAGGAAGTACTTGTACAAGCAGTACGTAAAGCCGTTCATTTTGAATTAAACAATATCAAGTTTATTTTGGGTAATGTAAATAACCTTCTGAATTTTTTTGGTGAACAGGAAATTTCCAGGATCTATTTAAACTTTATTGATCCATGGCCAAAAAAACGACATGCAAAAAGAAGATTAACACATCACCTTTTTTTAAAGATGTATAAACAAATCCTTGTTGATAGTGCAGAGATTCATTTTAAAACAGATAATGAGCTACTTTTTGAGTTTTCATTAAATGAACTAAGTGGCCATCATTTTCAATTAAAAAATATCAGCCTAAATTTATATCGGGATGAAGAAGAGATTGAAAACCATGTTCAAACTGAATATGAAGAAAAATTCATCAATCAAGGGAAACCAATCTATCGTTTAGAAGCAAAATGGTTAGGAACAAATCAAAAAAACTGGAGGAATTAGTGAGCGAATATTGAAAATGATAAATATGGTAAAAATGATAGGAGTGACCGATTTGAACCCATTCGTGACAGAAAGAGAATACATAATCCATTATTATGAAATCGATTACCAACAAAGAGCCTTACCAACTACTTTGATCAATTATTTTCAAGATATTGCTCTTTTTCAAAGTGAACAAGTTGGGATTGGCTTAGATTTTTTACAGAAAAATCATTTGGCTTGGTCATTATACCAATGGGATATTTTAATAAAGAATTATCCAGTCTTTGGGCAAAAACTAAAAGTCTCAACAAATGCCTGTTATTTTGAAAAATTTAATGCCTATCGGGAATTTAAAGTGACTGATGAACATGGCGAATTAATGGTTTATGCCTTTTCTCGGTGGGTGCTATTAGATACTGAAAAAATGCGGATAACCAAGATTCCGAAAATGATCTATCAAGCTTATGGTTTAGACCCTGATCAAATAAAAGATTCTGAGATGAGTAAATTGGATGAGCCAAGAGAAATTGAATATATGAAGGATTTTACTGTTCGTTATAGTGATATTGATACGAATAAGCATGTGAATAACGCCAAGTATGTAGAATGGGCTATAGAAACAATACCATTAGAAACTGTATTAAATTACAGTTTGAATAATATCAAGGCAATGTATAAGAAAGAAACTAAATATGGAACTAAGGTTCAAGTGAGAACAGAGATCGTAACCGAAAGTGATCAATTGAGAGGGTTGCATCAGATTGTTGATGAACAAGATACGACATTATGTTTGTTAGAAACCACTTGGAAGGCTATGGATTGATGAATTTCAAAATTGCCAAATGGATTTTGCATCTCTTAACTAAACCAGTTAGAAATATTAGATGTTCTTTTAAATG
>NZ_LSKU01000001.1:180793-188911 GCF_001561915.1 Tepidibacillus decaturensis
AATATAAAATAAAATATAACAGTGTAGGTGGTCAGGACACCTAATGATTGATCCAATAATAAAGATAGGGAAGAAATTAAGCATTTCTTAGGAGAGTTTTTATGATTTTTGAGCCGATTAAAAAGAAAAGAGTTTATCAAATTGTTATTGAAAGAATAAAATCTTCCATTGAATCTGGGCAATTAAAGCCAGGGGATAAATTACCTTCAGAAAGGGAAATGGCCAAATTACTAAATGTTTCTCGTTCTGCAGTCAGAGAAGCCCTTAGTGTTATGGAATATTATGGAATGGTAGAAATCAAAACGGGAATTGGCGTTTTTTTGGTTGAAGATCAGATTAATCAACTATTAAACAAGATGAATATTTTACTGTTTAATTATGGAATACAATTGGGGGAAATTTTAGAAGTAAGACAAGGGATTGAATCACAAGCTGCTTATTTGGCAGCCCAAAGAGCCACTTCAGAAGATTTAACAAAGATAAAGAAAGCGCTTACAAAACTAGAAAGAGCTGTAATAGAAAATAAAATTGCTGCAAAAGAAGATTACGAATTTCATCGTGCTGTCGTTCAAGCCAGTAAAAATCATATGCTTATACAGATGATTTATCTTATAGCTGATTATTTTATCCAAGGGCTAAATAAAAGTAGGCAAGAGTCTTTAAAAATCCCAGGTAGAAGTCAACAAATTTTAAATGAACATAAAGAGATATATGATGCGATTGTCGCAAAAGATCCAAATCTTGCTAGTAAAAAGATGTGGGATCATTTAGAACATGTGAAGTCGAGGTTTAATTAAAAATAAAGTTTAATGAAGGAGGTGCTTTTTATTCATTCAGTTTTTATAGAGAAAAAGGGACTTTAAAGTCATCATTCTAAAGAAAATTTTTAAAAAAAGAGGGGGAGAAAAATGAGGAAAAAAGGTTTAAAAATGATAGCGATGATAGTAATGATCAGCATGATAATTGGTCTGGTTGGATGTTCATCATCAACCACTTCAAGTAATGGTGGAGGCGGAATGAAATTTATTAATATTGCTACCGCTTCAACAGGTGGATCCTATTATCCAATTGGGGTAGGAATGGCGACTTTGTGGACAGAAAAGTTGAAAGGAGTTAATGCAAGTGCCCAATCCTCGGCAGGTTCTGTAGAAAATATTGACCTATTAAGAAACGGGGAAGCACAAATTGCGATTTTTCAGGGATTAATTGGTTCTATGGCCTACCAAGGAAAAGGTGCTTTTGAAGGAAAAAAATATGATGGATTACGTTCAATTTCCATGCTTTGGCCCAATGTTGAACATTTTGTTTTAAAAGAAGAACTAGCTAAAACAGGGAATATTCTTGATTTAAAGGGATCTAATTTTTCCGTAGGACCACAAGCAAGCGGAACAGAACAATCTACAATGGTGATCTTTGAAGGAGTTGGCCTTTCAAAAGCAGATATTAAACCTGATTATCTTGGTTATAATGATGCGGCTTCAGCTATAAAAGATGGTAGAATAAGTGGCGCATCAATGCCAGCTGGTACTCCTGTAGCAGCAGTTACTGATTTATATGCTAGTAAAGCCGGTGTTAAGGTACTTGAGTTCACAGATGAACAATTAGCAAGTATTAACAAGTTGTATAATACTTGGTTCCGTTTTGTCATTCCTGTTGAAACTTATCCAGGTCAAAAGGAAGAGATCAAAACAATTGCTCAACCTAACTGGTTAGGTGTTGCCAATACAGTAGATGAAAAATTAGTATACGATTTAACGAAGACTTTATTTGAAAATTTAGATTACATGTACTCTGTACATAACAGTGCCAAGAGTATTAAGTTGGAAACATCCTTAAATGGTTTGCCTGCACCATTACACATCGGGGCATATAAATATTTTAAAGAAAAAGGACTCGAGATTCCAGAACACTTAATACCACCAGAAGCCAAATAAACGAAAATTTAATGAAAAAGGGTGGCATAAACCACCCTCTTACCATCTTTATTAAAGGGGAGATGAAAAATGGAATCTAAAAAGGCAAAAATAGAAAAACAGGAAGTGGTCAATCCTCAGCGTCAATTTACTGGCTTTCAAGGGAAAATTGTTGCAGTTTTTGCCATTCTTTTTTCTGTCTTTCAGATCTATGCCAATAGTATTGGTATAATTCAAGAAATCCACCGAAATGCGATACATTTGGGGTTTTTATTGGTTTTATCCTTTTTGCTATTCCCAGGAAATAAGAAATCGAGTACTCATAAATTTAGCCTATGGGATATTTTTCTAGCTATTGGTGGGGTTATCGTAGGTTTATATATCGTTATCTTTTATAAAGATATCTTTGTTGCCCGAGGTGGGCAAGCGAATTTACTAGATTATATTGTAGCGGGATTAGCAATCGTCCTTACCCTAATTGCAGGAAAAAGAACGATTGGTTGGTTTATACCCATTCTTGGTATCATATTTTTACTTTATGCTAGATTTGGTGAATTTTCCTTTTTAGGAATGTTTGCTCATCAAAACTTTACAACAGAACGTTTACTTTACCGTATGTATATGACGACAGAAGGATTGTTAGGAATTACGATTTCTATATCATCTACTTACATCTTCTTATTTATTTTATTTGGTGCCTTTCTTAGTGCTAGTGGTGCTGCTGACTTATTTAATGATTTAGCATTAGCGATAGCAGGTAAGAGACGTGGTGGTCCTGCACAGGTAGCCATTCTTTCTAGCGCGATGATGGGTACATTAAGTGGAAGTGCTGTAGCAAATGTAGCTACTACAGGTACATTTACGATTCCCTTAATGAAAAAGATCGGTTATGCACCACATTTTGCTGGTGCAGTAGAAGCTGCGTCTTCTACTGGCGGGATGATGATGCCACCAATCATGGGTGCAGCCGCCTTTATTATGGCAGGTTTTGTAGGTGTTCCTTATTCAACAGTAATGTTGGCTGCTGTGATTCCGGCATTGCTTTATTATGCAGGGGTAATCATTATGGTGGATATAGAGGCTAAACGTTTGGGACTTAGTGGATTAAGTGCTGAAACATTACCAAGAGTTTGGGATGTTTTAAAAAAACGTGGGTTATTATTAATACCTATTATTGTTATAGTATGGACACTTTTTGAAGGAAGAACCCCACTATATGCTGGTTTTGCAGGAATTATTTCCACCATTTTAGCAAGTTGGTTTCATAAAGATACAAGAATTGGCCCAAAGAAAATTTTACAAGCCTTTGAAGAGGCTGGACGAGGTGCCATTCAAGTTGGTATTGCAACAGCTGCAACAGGAATTATCGTCGGTGTAGTGGGTATGACAGGAGTAGGATCCGTACTTGCTTATAACATCCTGAAAATTTCCTTTGGTCAATTATCAGTTGCTTTAGTATTAGTTATGTTAACAGCGATCGTTCTAAGTTTAGGATTACCTTCAACTGCTTTATATATAGTGGTTGCGGTTACGGCAGCACCTGCATTAGTAGAAGCAGGTATTCCTCCTCTTGCAGCACACTTTTTCGTCTTTTGGTTTGGCGTGCTATCTAACGTTACACCTCCTGTTGCATTAGCATCATATACGGCTGGAGGAATTGCAGGAGCCGACCCAATGAAAACAGGATGGACAGGATTAAAATTAACAATCGCAGGCTTTATTATTCCGTTTATGTTTGCTTATAATCCTGTCATTTTGATGCAAACGTTAGATGGAAGTCCTGTTTCGTTTGATAAGGTTATCTTGGCAGCTATTACTGGATTATTCGGAGTATTTTCCCTTGCTGTTGCTGTTCTAAATTACTATCGCTCACCTTTAAATTGGTTAGAAAGAATTCTATTCTTCTTAGCAGCAATTTTCATGATTAAACCTGGGATTATTACCGATGCTATAGGAATTGGGTTACTCGTTATTTCTTTATTTATCCAGATAAAGAAACAAAAAGAAGTGATCAATAGAGGTACCAATCATGAATACTTGGCCTAAAATCTACAAAATCAAACAAACTTTTTCCAATCAACCGATTGTAAAGGATATTGAAGAAACGATTGCTAAAGAAGTGGAATATGTGATAAGTCAAAGTCAACTATTAGCAGGATCAAGCATCGCAATTCCTGCTGGTAGCAGAGGGATATCCAATATCGTCATTATTTTAAAAACGATCATTACAAAATTAAAGGAAATGGGATATCAACCTTTCCTTTTTTCTGCAATGGGCAGTCATGGTGGAGGTATAAGTGAAGGGCAAAAAAGTATATTGGAAAGCCTAGGTATAACAGAAGATGTGATGAAATGCCCAGTTATCTTCTCTTCAGAAGTAGTTCAACTTGGAAATACAGATCAGGAGATAACAGGGCTACCTGTATATGTGGCTAAGGAAGCAGTAAAAGCAGACGGAATACTTGTCGTTAATCGTATAAAAGCCCATACTTCTTTTACAGGAACATATGAAAGTGGATTACTTAAGATGATGGCAGTAGGAATGGGGAGAGCAAAAGGAGCATCAATGGTTCATTCATTAGGTGCAGAGTATCTTGCTAAGTCCATTCCTTCTATTGCCATAAAGGCGATGGAATTAGCACCTATTATTGGAGGAATTGGGATTGTAGAAAATGCGTTAGAAGAAACAGCAATGATCAAAGGTTTGTATAAAGATGAAATTTTAAAAGAGGAAAAGAGACTGTTACAAATAGCAAAATCCTATATGCCTAAACTTCCAGTAAAAGATATTGATTTAGCCATTATTTTACAGATGGGCAAGAACTACAGCGGTACAGGAATGGATACGAATGTCATTGGTAGACTTCGGATCGAAGGAGTACCTGAACCTACTCACACGAATATTCGCTATCTTGCTGTTTTAGATTTATCTGAAGAATCTCATGGGAATGCAACTGGTATTGGTTTAGCTGATTTTACAACAGAAAAGTTAGTGAGAAAAATCGATAAACAGGCAACCTATCTAAATTGCATGACAAGCGGTTTTGTTACTAGAGCTGCAATACCTATGACTTTCCCAGATGATAAGACATTATTTGAGGGGATTGAAAAAGTATTAAAACGAGATGATTTATCAAATTTAAAAATAGCTATCATCAAAAACACCTTACAAATTGATGAATTATGGGTTTCGGAAGCAATATTTCAAACTTTGCAAGGAGAAAAAAATTTTGAATTACTAGAAGGTCCCCTAAATATAAAATTTGATGAAACCAATTCGCTCACCTTAAATTAAGGGCTATAAGTAAGTAGTGGTGTGAAAGCTTTCCGTGTGCAAGGTAATTTGGGAGGGGATAATAATGGAAAATAGAGTAATAGAGAAGATTAAGAGATTAATACCCGATCCGAAAAGAGTCATGACCGATATCTCTGATTTATATAGTTATTCTTATGATGGTTCTTTCGGTACTTATCTACCAGATATCGTTGTGCAGCCGAAAAGTAAAGATGAAATTGTTCGTCTCGTACAATTAGCCAATCAAGAGAAGCTTCCTATTTACCCTCGAGGACAATCGACGGGTTTAAGTGGTGGGTCTCTGCCAGTCAAAGGGGGGCTTGTTCTTGATTTATCGAAAATGAACCAAACCCTGATTATCGATCCAGATAATCTAGTAGCAATCGTCTCACCAGGAGTCTTAACCGCAGACATTCATAAAGTAGCTGAACAATATGGTTTGATGTACCCACCTGATCCAAGTAGTTCCCATGTTTCTACGATTGGAGGAAACCTTGCAGAAAATTCGGGTGGTCCAAAGGGATTAAAATATGGAGTAACCAAAGATTATGTGATTGGACTTGAAGTGGTAACCCCTGAAGGAAAAGTAATTCGTACAGGTGGGAAAACGGTGAAAAACGTTACTGGGTACGATTTAACCAAGTTGATTGTTGGTTCAGAAGGTACACTTGGTATTATTACCGAAGCGATCTTACGATTAATTCCCAAACCACCAGCGACGGAAACAGCAATGGTCATTTTTAACGATATTGTCGATTCAGGTCGAGCGATTTCGAAAATATTAACAAGTGGTATTTTACCTTCCAAATTAGAATTAATGGATCAGGCATCCATTCAAGCTGTTGAAGACTATGAACCTGTAGGCCTTCCCCGTGACGCAGAAGCGATTCTCCTTATAGAAGTAGACGGGCACCCTTTAGCAATGAAAGATGAAATCGAAAAAGTAAAAGAAATTTGTAGTCAATTAGGAGCGAGAGAAGTGAAAATCGCCACCACCAAAGAAGAACGGGAAGAACTGTGGCGAGCGAGGAAACTGGTTTCTCCAGCAATTGTAAAAATTAAACCGACCAAAATTTCCGAGGATGCAACAGTTCCAAGAAGCAAAATCCCAGAGATGTTTAAACGGTTAAAAGAAATTAAAGAAAAATATCAGATTCATCTTGTGATTTTTGGTCATGCAGGGGATGGTAATCTACATCCAAATATTATTGCCAATAAGCTAGATAAAGAAGAAATGAAACGGGTAGAAAAGGCCGTAGAAGAAATTTTTCGCGCAACAATTGAACTTGGAGGGACACTCTCAGGAGAACATGGAATTGGAATAATGAAGGCTCCCTTCATGAAAATGGAATTAGGTGAAGAGGGTTTAGAGATGATGAAACGCATTAAAAAAGCATGGGATCCCAATAATATCTTAAACCCTGGAAAAATTTTCCCTGAACCAGGTCAGAAGTTGGTGTTAAGTGAATGAGTACACTACTTAATCAACTCCAACAGGATTTACGCTATGATTTAACCAATGCCTGTGTCCAATGCGGTTATTGTTTACCTGTTTGCCCTACGTATCTAACAATGGAGAAAGAAACCCACTCTCCTCGGGGAAGAATCAATCTCGTCAAAATGGTGGCAGAAGGGAAAATCAAAGATATTAATCAAATTAGAGAACCATTAGAACTATGTGTTGGTTGTCGAGCCTGTGAAACAGCTTGCCCAACTGGAGTACAGTATGAAAGGATTCTTGATTCTGCAAAGAAAGTTTTAGAAAAACATAAGACCTATAAACCCTCTGTTCGGATCATTCGAAATATCTTATTTAAACACGTTTTTCCCAAACAGAAGGTTATGGTTTCTTTAGGTAATCTAATTTGGTTATATCAAAAAACAGGTTTACAAAAAATGGCTCACACTACAAAAATAATAGATTTATTACCTTACCATTTAGGTGAGTATGAACGTACATTACCAATATTACCATCCAATCATAATAGGAAAAAAGAAAGTACGCTTAAAAACACAAGTCAGAAGCCAAAGATAAAAGTTGCCTTTTTTCAAGGATGTATTATGCAAGGAATCTACCAGCGGATTAATCATTATACTGTAGAGTTGATGAAGCTAGCGAATATTGAAGTTGTCATTCCTGAAAATCAAACCTGTTGTGGGGCTTTACATGCTCACTCAGGTGGCCATGAGCAGGCGATTGCATTAGCAAAACAAAATATTGATGTATTTGAAAAACTAGACATTGATTATATTGTAAATAATGCTGGAGGGTGTGGTGCGGCACTCATTGAGTACGATCAATTACTTACCGATGATCCCGACTATGCTGAAAAGGCAAAGCGTTTTGTAGCAAAAGTTAGGGATATTAGTCAAGTCTTGGTGGAAGCGAGTCCTCTCCCGTTAAAAAATCCAGTGAACGAAATTGTTACTTATCAACGTTCTTGTCATATGACAAATGTCCAAAAAATAAAAGAGGAACCTTTAGAACTGATTAAACAAATTCCTGGTCTAAAATTAGTAGAAATGAAAAGACCCAACATGTGTTGTGGATCAGGCGGGATCTATAATTTAATCCATTATGAGGAATCAATGAAAATCTTAAACTTAAAAATGGATACAGTAAAAGAGACCCATGCCTCAACAATCATCACAACAAATCCAGGATGCTTGATTCAAATGCAAAAAGGCGTGATCGACCAAGGGCTCCAACAAAAGGTAAGAGTCGTCCATTTAGTAGAGCTATTAGCTGAGTCAACTGGAATCATGTGAACTATTCGTCACTTTACGTATTCACGTTTGAAGTAGCAGCTTTTTATTTAAAGATTAGATATTTCTTTAAGCGGAGGTAGGTATTAAGCTTTCATCTTTTATAAAGACTAGAAGGTTATACAATGATAATAATAAAAAATA
>NZ_LSKU01000001.1:190429-203704 GCF_001561915.1 Tepidibacillus decaturensis
GAAAAAATATAAATTTATTAAGAAAGGAAATGGGGAGAAAATGAGATTTGTAACTTTTCAACTAGGGCAAGAAACAAAACTAGGAGTCGTTAATGAGGAAGTTACAGAAGTGATTGATTTGCAGAGAGCTCAATCAGCTAAAGAGGTTAAACTTTTACCAACCTCTATGATAGAGGCGATAACACTTGGAGATAGATTTATTAAAGATGTAAATGAATTGTTAGAATGGGTAGAACTACAAGAAAATAGGAATTGGGTATATCAGCTAAATTCTGAAGAGGTTACATTGCTGGCTCCAATTCCTCGCCCGCCAAAGAATATATTCTGCTTAGGTAAAAACTATGCCGCCCATGCTTTGGAAATGGGCTCTGCTGATGAAATACCAAAACATCCAATGGTATTTACAAAAGCAGCCACTTCCGTTAATGGTCCTTTTGCAGATATATGGAATCATTCAGACATCACGAGTGCATTAGATTATGAAGGTGAATTAGCTGTTGTTATTGGGAAAAAGGGAAGTAAAATATCCAAGGAAGAAGCATTTGATTATGTTTTTGGTTATACAATGATCAATGACATTACAGCACGTGATTTACAAAAACGTCACAAGCAATTCTTTTTAGGAAAAAGTTTGGATACGGCTTGTCCTATGGGACCATTTATTGCCTATAAATCTTTAATAATAGACCCTAATAATTTACATATTGAAACCCGTGTTAATGGTGAAGTTCGTCAGTCAGCTAATACCGAACAACTTATTTTTGACATCCCAACAATCATTTCAACTATCTCACAGGGAACAACTCTTGAGCCGGGAGATGTAATTGCAACCGGAACGCCAGCGGGTGTTGGAGAGGGATTCACCCCTCCACGATATTTAAAAGCTAATGATATTGTTGAAATACACGTGGAAGGTTTAGGATGGTTACGGAATAAGATTATAGAATCCAGTAATAGATTATAGAGTATAACCCCATTTTGGGGTTATTGTGTTTAACCCTGTACATTTGGATTAAGAGTATCATTTTTTTCACAAAAATAATCTTACTAAATAGATTACCATCGTAACTGTTAATGAACTAAATAAAGTACTAAGTAATACGACCTGTGCCGCATATTCAGGTTCATTGTTATATTCCTGAGCAATAATTGCACTATTTACTGCTGTGGGCATTGATGCGGATAATATCATCGCTTGAGCCATTATCCCTTCAATATGAAACAACCAAATTATGACAAATGATATAGCTGGTCCGACTAATAAGCGGAAAAAAAGACTAAAAAAGATAGTTAGATTAATATATTGTATTTTCAAATTAGCAACCTGCGCACCTAATGTTAACAATGCAATCGCTATTAAAGCATCTGATATATAGTTAACTGGAACCAACACAAAGGATGGGACCTGTATATTTAAAACATTAAATAAAATTCCTAATGCCATAGCGTAAAAGACTGGCATTTTAAAGTAACTTAAAATCGTTTTAAGATTTCTACCGTTTACTGACTGTAAAGCAAATACTCCATATGAAAAAGTAAAGATATTTTGTAGTGTTAAAACAATAACTTGTATACTCATTGCAAAAGTATCATGCCGAAATACTAAATCATTAACTGGAACCCCATAGTTTCCAGAATTATAAAAAATGACACTATTGGAAAACGCCGTTCCCAAACCTTTTTCATGATGAAAGATTTTATTTACTAGCCAAGTCAGAAAATACAAAAAAGCTATTTGAAGAACAAAAAAGAGAAATATCTGTAAAAATAAATATAGTGAGAATTCAACATTATATAGCTTAGTAAAGATAATAGATGGAACTAGATAATAAATATTAATTTTCGCTAATGTATATAAATCTAGTTGAAATTTCCGATGCAACCAAAAGCCTAAAGAAATTAATATAAAAACTGGTAAAATGATATCGACAAGAATGGTAAAAAATTCATGCATCGTTTGACCTCTTTTCTATTCAGTTGAACAGTTACCACGAAACCTCTAAGCGCCTCCAAAGAAGTTCACTTATTTCAATTCAGTTAGAATGGTTTTCTCCACCTCTTCTAAACTTTTTTCATAAAAGATTTCCCATTCAACACGTTGAGGTGCAGGAAGTAGTGAGACAGTTAAATCTATATCTACTTGTCTAAGCTGATTCTGTTTCCATTTTAAATAGCTATAATAAAGAAGACGAGTAGAGAAGATCGGGTATTCAAACCCTTTCGATAATAGCTCAATTTGTTTTTGTTCATTTTGTTGCTGTAGTAAAGGAACTTTAGCAAAAATCCCTTCTAGTCTCAAAAAGGCTTGGTACAATAGGGATGGAACATGTAATGATTCTGTTTTAGGCTGTAAAAAATATTTAAAATAGGTTTGGCTTGCAAGATTCATATAGGCTTTATAATCTTCTACACGAAATTTCAGTCCACGCTCTAATGCTTTTGTTACGGATTGCTCGAGTGTCGTATAAAAAACATGATCTTCTATATGAGCATATAACGGTTTAATTCGTAACAATGATTTCATATAATAAAACTTCAACTGATCTTTTGCTTGATTACTATCTTCTAAGGATTTCTTCCAAAGCAGATGTATTTCTGAAGAAGTAAGTTCTTTTGTTTCATTGATTCTTTTTTCAATTTCCTGTATATTCATGCAAATCCCCTCTTTTCTTTTCTATCCTTAATTTTAACATAATATGACAAAAACTTCATTCTGATATGATATTTAGTAAAAGTTGAGGTGGGGGATTTTATCAGTCCAATATTCCTGTAAATACGGTCATTGGAGCAGACTGCAAAATTAGTTTATGCCTATGTTTTATCACCAGATATGGTAGAGTGAAAAGAAACAGGTGCATTCCTATTGGGGAAATGCACCTCTTTAAACTTTCTCTTACTTACTCCATCCCCTTATTTTTCTAGACCTGAAAGTAAATTAAATTAACCTGAAAAAGTGGAGGTTTGCTTTTCTAGTTCTAATCTACGTTGCTCTTGGAAACGTTTTGTTTCCGCTACGACAATACCAGATAAGCCTAGAAGACCAATTAAGTTTGGAACAGCCATCATTCCATTTAGCACGTCAGCAATATCCCAAACAGTTTTTAATTCAAAGGTGGTTCCAATAAAGACTGCAATGGTGAAAACCAAACGATAGAAAAATACAGATTTTGCACCAAATAGATATTCGAAACTCTTCTCACCATAATAAGCCCAACCAAGAATCGTGGAATAAGCAAATAAAATAATTCCGATGGAAACAATCCATTGACCTATATTGGGTAAGAATTGCTCAAAGGCTCTAACAGTAAGTTCAGCAGCTTGAGGGTTACTTAAATCAACCCCGGCATATAGACCACTCATAACAAGTACAATCCCTGTTATACTTGCAACAACAATCGTATCTAAGAAGGTCCCTGTCATCGATACAAGTGCCTGACGACCTGGCATATCTGTTTTTGCTGCAGCCGCAGCAATTGGTGCTGATCCCAATCCAGCCTCATTAGAGAAAACTCCTCTTGCCACTCCGTAACGAATAACAGCTCCAAGAGCACCACCTACAGCCGCTTGGCCCGTAAAAGCATTTCCGAAAATAAGGCCAAGAGCACCTGGCACCTTGTCAAGATTTAAGAAAATAATAATTAATCCTCCTAAAACATAAAAAACAGCCATGAATGGAACGAGATAAGAGGTAACTTTACCAATACTTTTGATACCACCTAAAAGAACTAAGCCAGTAAAAATCATAAGAATAATTCCAGTAATCCAAGTAGTTAATCCTGTGCTTTCTTGAACAGCTAAAGCAACAGAGTTAGATTGAACCATATTACCAATACCAAATGCAGCAAAGGAAGCAAATAGCGCAAATAGTACACCTAACCATTTCCAGCCTAAGCCTTTCTCGATATAGTACATTGGTCCGCCAGCCATCTCACCTCTTGCATCAATTGTCCGATATTTTACTGCAAGAATGGCTTCTGCATACTTGGTTGCCATACCAAAGATCGCTGTGACCCACATCCAAAAGACAGCTCCAGGTCCACCAAAGATAACAGCTGTTGCTACACCAGCAATGTTACCTGTGCCAATCGTAGCAGCTAAAGCGGTCATTAATGCGGCAAAGTGGGAAATATCTCCCTCTGATTGATCATCTTGATTTTTAGAGAAAGCAAGTTTTAGGGCATAAGGTAATTGAGAAAATTGCATGAATTTTAAACGAAGAGAAAGAAAAATACCAGTTCCGACAAGAAGAATCAACATCGGAGGACCCCAGACAATGTCACCGAGTGTGCCAATTAAGTCTTTTAACATAACATCACCTCTCAAAATAATTTTTATAATATTTATACTTTTATATTTATTCATTCATTTTACACAAAAAATATCCTTTAGTAAATTAAATTATTCAAGAAATTTCAATGAAAAAATACTTTTGTAAAATAAATGAGAACAATGCTTAAGAATTAAAAATAGTAAATTCGCCCTAAATTTATGTGTATGTACGAAAAATATGGTACTTATGGCCTCTTTTTTTAGTTAACATGTAGAGTGAAAATGTTTCCCCTTTCATATATAATCTAAGCAGTTATGGATAATATTGGAGAGGATGAATGTAAAGTGAGTAATGACATCATGAGTGTACAAGAGGGATTTTATGATGAGATTGTCCAAATCCTTCATGAGGAAACAGGCCAACATGTGAATGTAATGGGAGAAGGTGGAGTGATTATCTCATCTACAAGACCAGAACGTATTGGCACCATTCATGAAAGTGCAAGACAAATCATGTTAGGAATGATCAATGAAGCGTTGGTAACAGAGGAAGAAGCTGCAAAGTTAGAAGGTGTTCGTGCAGGATGCAATCTACCAATTGAATATCAAGGGAAACGGATTGGGGTCATCGGAATGACTGGTGATCCACAGATGATGAAACCGATCGTTCGCGTTGCCGTTCGTACAGTAATCTTATGGATAAAGAATAATGAACATCAAATAAAACAGCAAAAAGCTGCAGAAAATGTCTATGGCCAATTACAAAATATGGCTGCCACGATTGAAGAATTAGCTGCTAGTTCCGAAGATTTTGCTGTTACAAGCAAATCTACTTCAGCCGAAGTAATCAATGCAGGGGATCAAGTAAAAGAAGTAACCACCGCTTTGAAATTAATTAAGGATATCGCCTCGCAAAGTAAATTGATTGGCCTTAATGCGGCAATTGAAGCAGCACGAGCTGGAGAAGCAGGCAGAGGATTTACAATCGTGGCCAATGAAATACGAAAACTTGCAAGTAATAGTGAAGAATCTGTAAAACAAGTTCAAGAGATTTTAGTGCTTGTTCATCAGGCCTTTGCTAATATTCTTCAACAGGTACAGGTAAATGAAAATAAGGCAAAGGAACAATCGATTGCCCTTCAAGAACTAGCAAAATATGTTGAAGAAGTAGAGGATATGATGGAAAACTTAGTGCAAGAGTGAATAATGATAGACTCAATCGATGATTGGGTCTTTTTAATTTGTTTTTTATTCAAAAATTGGGTATGATTAATTTTATAGTTTAATCATTTAAGGGAGAAAAGAGGTAAGCTAGTTGAAAAATATTTTAAAGATGAAGGAACCTGTAAACACTTGGACCCATTTCGTTTCCTTTATTGCGGCCATTGTTGGACTAGTCTTTTTAGTCATCCTATCTAGGGATAATCTTTCAAAACTTGTCATCATGACTATTTACGGGATAAGTGTAATTTTGCTTTATGGTGCAAGTTCTTTGTATCATTGGATTAAAACAACACCTAAAAAAGAGTTGGTATTAAAAAAATTAGATCATGTAGCGATCTATATTTTAATTGCCGGATCTTACACTCCAGTCTTTTATTTCGGCTTAGAAGGGAAATGGAAGTGGGCAATGCTTATTTCAGTATGGGTACTCGCTATTATCGGTATCATACTAAAAATATGGTTTATCCACCTTCCTCGTTATGTATCTACAGCTTTTTATGTTTCTTTAGGCTGGATTGCCTTAGTTCCCTTATTTCAATTGATTGGCCAGCTTCCAACAGGAGCAATGGTACTTATGTTTGTTGGCGGGGTAGCTTATACGATTGGAGCTATTATTTATGCAACCAAATGGCTAGATTTTTTCCCGAATCGATTTGGATTTCATGAGATTTTCCATATCTTCGTCGTAATAGGAAGTGTCGTTCACTTTTTTATGATGTTATTTTATATTATCCCTCTATAGAATATAAAAATCTTCAAAATTAAACCCCATCTTAAAGGTGGGGTTTTTCATATACAGCATACACAGCACGAGCATACATAAAAAATAGGGTTTACTAAAGGATCGTATTTACCTGATCAATCGTATAATCAACATTTTCAATTATATTTTCGTTGAGTAGTTTCTCTAATAATTCTTCCGCGTGTTCCTTCGTATTAAATCCTTGGATAATATCCCTGCTTATCAATTTATCGCCTTTTTTATTTTTGTACACATCTTTATATACTACCCACATGATAATTCCTCCTTTTCTAAGATAATTTCTCACTTTTATTGTATATGTTTAAACATGTAAATTCAACTAACTATTTAAAATTTTAAAAAAATTGGGACTATAGCATTTTCAATATTTATATACTAAAAAACTTATTATACTTTTTTGTTGACTTTATTTAATAATTATTGCATAATAATACCAGAGGTAAGTTATGGCAAAATAATTGGATAGTTTAAGAAGTTTAGGAGAAATTAAGAGGTAGAGCAAATTCTACATACTTGTTTATTTAAAAGGAGGAATTAAAATGAAAAAACATGAATTACCTGCATTACCTTATGATTACAATGCTTTAGAACCTCATTATGATGAGCAAACTGTACGACTACACCATGATATTCACCACAAAGGATATGTAGATGGGCTAAATAAAGCATTAGAAAAATTAGCAGAAGCTCGCCAAACAGGTGACTTTGCTTTAATTAAACATTGGGAAAGAGAAGCTGCTTTTCATGGGTCAGGCCATTATTTACACAGCATTTTCTGGACGAATTTAACACCAAATGGCGGAGGAGAACCAACAGGTGCACTTGCAGAACAAATTCAACAAGACTTTGGTAGTTTTGAAGCATTTAAAAAGCAAATGGCTGCTGCAACGGTTGCAGTTGAAGGTTCTGGTTGGGGAATCTTAGGTTGGGATCGTACCTCAGAACAATTAGTTATCCTTCAAGCTGAAAAGCATCAAGATTTGACGATTTGGGGAGTTATTCCTGTATTAGTGATGGATGTTTGGGAACACGCATACTATTTAAAATATCAAAATAAGCGTGCGGCATTTGTTGATGCGTTGTGGAATATTATTAACTGGGCAGACGTAAGCAGACGTTTTGAAGAAGCTCGCGCAAAATAATGATAGGGAAAAGGGTATATTTTAATCATATACGGTCTTTATGTATAAATGGTAAAAGCCTCGTGCGTATGCGAGGCTTTTATACTTATTTTATTGTTTTATTATCTAATAACCATTTGTCATCCACTTTTTTTACTGTATAAGTGATGGTTTTACCATTATCAGTAACGGTTAAAGTGGCTTGATCGCCCTCAACTGTAAACGTATCTTGTTCAGTTAAAGTGTGACTTGAAAGAATAAAATAGTCTTCAGGTAATTGTAAAGTAGGAACTTGTCCTAATGTTAGAACATCTTCCATTTTAACATAGTTACTTACTGCTTCGTTTGCGCCATTTTCAGTATAATATTGACTTAAAAACTTTTTTACATCATCAAGTGTTTTATATCTTGATTTAGCAACTAAATAACTTGTATCAGAACCCTCTGGTGTAAAATCTTCGAAAATAAGGGTTAATTTGTTTTCCGCTATAAGAATTGCAGATTGAACATTTGTTTTTTCCTTTTCAAGGTCTTGTGGTGTTTCAGCCGTTTGCCCAGCTTTGTTTCCTGGTTCTTCTTTTGATGCAGATGAACATCCTACTAGGGAAATAGACATAATTGTGATGAGTGATACGATCATTAAAATAAACCATTTACTTTTGTTCACTTGTAAAAGCCTCCTCATATCCCTTCGTGATTTGTTATGATTGCAAAACAATGATCTTTATAAAATTATTTTGCAACAAGTTTTATGTTACAATAAATACCAAATAGTTTCAATAATGTTATGTAAAGTTATATTAAGTTGCAAAATATAGAAAATTTTAATAATATCAGTATTTTAAAGATATAATATAGTAACGCTTTAGTTAAATAATAATAGTTATGTTAACTTTGGTTTAATAATGAATGGATTTTTTTTGTTAAATGTTCCTGATTATAGACCCAACCTATATAAGAATCGATGATTTGCATTTCTTCATTTAATAAGACAATACCGATAAAAGGATAATGGTTTTTAAAACGATAACGTAAATCAATAAATCTTACCTCATATCCAAAAGAGGTCTTCTTCCACATTGGGTATGCGTAATCTGTTAAGGATAAAAACACTTCAATTTTTTTGTCTTGTTTAGCCATGATAATACTTTGATGATCTTTGAACTTCTTTTTTTCATCTATCCATTCCAATTGGTCGTTACGGATAACCCCGATACGATAAGTTTCATCATTTTCTTCAATTACATTCCATGTCGTCCATTGGATTGTTGGAAGAATGGTAATTTTACCCGTTACCTTATAGTCTTGGCGTAGCGTAGAGATAAGGTTATGATGAAAACATAGTCTCCATACGAGATAAATGATTGTCAAAAGATAAAGAAGCGAAAAAAGAATTTTTGGATCTAACCATTCAAAACTCCAAATTAAAATACCAACAATATGACTAACAAAAATAAATGGATCAAATATATTGATTGTATTTAAGGCTATCCATTTTTGACTGAACGGTCGTAATGCCTGTGTTCCATAAGGATTAAACAGATCTAAAAAGACATGTAAAAAGACAGAGATAAAGATCCATAACCATAGATGTGAAAATGGAATCGTTGGATAAAAGATGAGGAGAAAAAATGAAATTAAAGTTGGCCAGACAAAAAAAGCCGGCAATGAGTGGGTAATCCCACGATGGTTTTTGATATAATTAGCGGTTCCACCGAGCATTCTCGTAATTCCATCAAAATCTGGGGCTTGTGATCCAATCACTGTTCCAAGAAGAATAACTTGTGCCAAAAGTGGTTCTTGAGAAACAACTGGATCGATATGGGCCAGACCTGCTAAACTGATGCCAATAACAAAATGGGTTCCTGTATCCATGTTTTTTCTCCTCCGGATTTCTTTTCATTGTTATAATGGTACCCCACAAAAGTATTCGGAATAAGCTTCGAAGGAAGTCGTCACTTTTGTGGGCTGTGTTGTAGAATCTATTATAGACGAGAAATAGCTTTTTAATCCAGTGGATCAAAGACAACATGAAGGAGAGAGAAACTAGATTTGGTAGACAAAGATCTTTTTCAAAAGAAACTATTAGAGTGGTACCATGAAACGAAAAGGGATTTACCTTGGCGAAGGGACCAAAATCCGTATTACATATGGGTTTCAGAAATTATGCTGCAACAGACCAGAGTAGATACTGTGATCCCTTATTATCAAAACTTTATCAATCAATTTCCTACACTTGAACATCTAGCGAATGCAGAGGAAGAACAAGTATTAAAAGTATGGGAAGGGTTAGGCTATTATTCACGAGCACGTAACCTGCTAAAAGGTGTAAAGGAAGTTCAAGCAAAATATAATGGAATCGTTCCTAACCAAAAGACAGAAATCCTTCATTTGCCTGGAATTGGCCCTTACACAGCTGGTGCGATTTTAAGCATTGCTTATGGTAAAAAAGAACCAGCAGTTGATGGGAATGTGATGCGAGTTATTTCCCGTATTTTCCATTTGTTTGATGATATTACCAAGGCAAAGACAAGATTGAAAATCGAAAACCTAGTCCTTCAACTTATTCCTGAGGAGGAAGCAGGTTCATTTAACCAAGCTTTAATGGAATTGGGAGCCCTTGTTTGTACGCCAAAATCTCCACAATGTTTAATTTGTCCAATGATGGACTTATGTGAAGGAAGAAAAGAAGGGGATCATGAGGACTTACCGGTTAAGGCAACAAAAAAGCCATTAAAGCAATTCATCGTTTAAGTCTTGTCATTGAGACCGAACAAGAAGTATTTTTAGTAAAAAGACCTGATAAAGGTTTATTAGCAAAAATGTGGGAGGTACCCTCCTTAGAAAGCCAAGACCCGTTAACGAAAAATGAATGGGAAGAGATGATTGATCAGATGTATGGCTTTCATTTGAAATTAGACCAAGCTTGGATGAATGTGCAACATACTTTTACTCATCTTCATTGGAATATGATGGTCTATAGGATAGGTATTGAGCAGCTTGAGCATGATTCAAATTGGCCTAAACAGTGGGTTTTGTTCAAAAAAGCGGAGCTTCATAAGCTAAGTTTTCCTAAAGCTTATCATAATGTTATTCGAAAAATCATTGAATAAAAGGTGCTGCCTCTCAATCATATTGGTAACACATTCCTTTATAAAGGAATATTTATTGAAAATATTGTGAAACCTTCATTTCAAGAAAGTCATAGAATAGTGTAGAAATGGGGTGATAAATATGAGTCAATCCTATCCTGTTTTAGTTTCAAGAAATCCTTTTAGACGAATTGGAAATTGGTATGTAGGTTTACCCGAAGAAGAGACGGAGAAACCGCCTCTACTTTTTGTCCATGGCTTACATAGCAGTTCAAAAAAGTGGTTTAAAAATACAAATCAATCGGGTCATAATGACATGTATCAATTAGCTAAAAGGGCTGGTTATCCAACTGCTTTTGTAGACTTGAATACCGATCAGGAAAGCATATGGGAAAATGGAAAAATTCTCAGTCAAAGGATCAAAGAAATCTATCATTTTTTTGGCAATAAAAAATAAATATTATCGGCCATAGTAAAGGAGGAGTCGACGCCCAGACTGCCCTAATTTTTTATCAGAGCTATGAATATGTAGACCGTTTAATCACATTAGGAACTCCCCATTATGGAAGTCCTTTAGCAGATTTGGCTTTTAGTGATAAAGGGAGACATTTAGCTAAATTATTAGCATATAACGATTTGGGAACGTATCAAATGCAGACAGGTTATATGCAGAAAATGAGAGAAAAGATAGATGTCATGGCAAAAAAAAACCAATAGCTTATTACACCATCTATGGTGTTGATGCAACAAATCATCTTTCATCCTATTTGCATTGGAGTGGAAAATATTTAAGTCAATATGGGGCAAATGATGGAGTTGTACTTGTTAAAGATGCCGGTCTACCCTATTCAACACATATCAGTGGCCATTGGAATCATGACAATATACGGCTAGGTAAAAATATATTTCCTTTTATAGATAGTATTGTAAATACACACAAAAAAATAAACCCCATTAAGTTGGAGCAAAGAAAGCAGGAATGGATCCTTTATCCATTACTATTACATGGTGGACAATTAAGAGGAAATCAAGAAACCTTTCAATTTTATGTACCAAAGTATGAAAAAGGAATAGATATTCAAGGGTTAAGTAGCTCAGCACAAGTTGAAATTGAATTAGTGATGCCCAATCAACAAAAAATAAGGATGAGAAGTGAAGGTATTCAAATGGATGATTTATTTGATGGAGCTTATTTATATCAATTTTCATTGTCAAACCCTAAATCAGGAGCGTATCAGATTCATATCAAAGGAAATAGGCGGGAAGCCTTTTTTATCATGGTTTCTCTTGATTCTTTTCAACATGAAGCAATCCATATAAGACAGGAAAATCTATGTGATTCGGTATCAACACTACAAATTCAATTTCAACCTCCAGATTATTGGCAAAAGGATTCGCTTATGATTCATATCAATGGAGGCCAAAACCAATTAACACCAAGGATCAACCATTCAATGATTAATGCTGAGTGGCGTTTACCCAATGTTAAATCAATCGCAAATCTAAGAGTTCATCTCTCTATGAAGACCAAATACGGAGAAAAAATAGAGCGAGACTATGTGAAATCATTTGTCCATTCAAAATATAAATTGTAAAAATAACATCACCATTAAACTACTAATCACGACTAAAATTAGATTTGAATAGAACCAAGCAATAATCGCCCCAATAATACCAGCTATTAATCCATAAGTAGGATGTGAAGGGTTAGCCTCCATAATTCCAGGGAAAATTAAAGCACCTAAGACAGCATAAGGAACAAACTTTAACCAACGATTTAACCAATTAGGAAATTGAAATTGTTTAAATAACATAGGAAACATTCTTGGTAAGTAAGTAACAATGAACATGGCAAAGATTAATATCCAAGTATTCATATGATTTCCTCCTCTTGAGGTAGAAACGCACCTACCGTAGTTGCTATTAATGTGGCAATGATAATCGTCCAGCCACTTGAAAGTGAAGTAAATACCATAGAGATGATCCAGTTCATTAAACCACTAAAGATGGCAATAAAAGTGATTTGCCATGATTTTTTCATAGAGGGAACCAATAAACCAATAAACATCACATAAAGAGCAATACCCATACCCGCTGTTAAAGAAGCTGGAATCATTTGAGAAAATAGGCTACCAATAAAAGTTCCTATTACCCAACCAACATATGCTGTGGTAGCTAATCCTAAAAAATATTTTCCTCCAATATTGAATTTCTCTTCGCTCATACTTGCAACAACAAACGTTTCATCAGTGATACCAAAGGATAATAAACTGCTGATCAAAGGTGTTGCCTGTAACTTTCTAGATAAAGATGTACTCATCAGAAGATGTCGCAAATTAAGAATAAACGTGGTTAAAACGATTTCAAGTATTTGAGCATGGGATTGAAGTAAATTGATTGCAATAAATTGGCTTGCTCCTGCAAATACCCAAATGGACATTCCTGTTGCTTCAAAAGGATTCAGTCCTGCTTGAATTGATAAGATACCAAAAGTTAAAGCAATAGGTAAATAGCCAATGGCAATGGGCAAACCATCTTTGATTCCTAATCTCAGTTCTCCCACTGTATAAACCTACCTTTCCTCATATAAGCAAAATATTGAACATATTATAGCATAAAAAAACCAGGCGATGACCTGGTTTTTTTTAAGATTAAGAAAGTATAACTTTCTTCCATTAGTCATTTAAGGGTTTGTATATTCCATAAGCTGCGACCTTCAGAAGTGCCCTTCTCTCCGTAATCTTTATTCATAGAAGGGCACGGATGACGGAGCGCGATGGAATATACAAACCTTTTTTTAAAAGAT
>NZ_LSKU01000001.1:205475-221330 GCF_001561915.1 Tepidibacillus decaturensis
CTTACTTTTGTGGGTTAATGGTGAAGAGAGTTTGCAGGGACGATTCTTACAAAGTGTGAGTCTAAATCATTTAGTAGAAGCAAGAGTCGGCTTCCTGTTTCCTTTTGACCTGATTTAAGTAATTCTTGAATATATAGATGAAGTAATTCAGTTAAATCAGCTTTACCTTTTTCATCTAACGGAAGAATCTCTACTTTGGCTCCTTTTGCAATTCGACGTTTTATCGCATCAATATCGAGCCCAAATTCTGGCACAAGTCGTTGGTAGATTGTTCCGCCAGTCATTCCTGAACAGATCCAGGGACCTGGATCTCCTAATACCACTGCCCGGCCATTTGTCATATATTCAAAGGCGAAGCCTTTAATATTAGCTCTCTCTCCAATTCCTCCAAGATGATCCTGAAGGGGAGAAGTAATCTCTCCACCAATAATCATATCTGCACCTGATAAACGAATTCCTGCCCTGGAATCAGCATTTCCTTGAATCATAAACAATCCTTTTTGCGCACCATAGCAGAATCCTTTACCTACAGAACCATTGAGATAGACGCCATCTTTATTTGGTGTCTTCATAATACTCACTTTTCCACCATAGGCTGTCTTTCCTAACCCATCCTGCCCTCCACCTTGCAATTCGATTTTTATGCCATCGGCAAGATAGGCAGCTAAACCATTACCAGGAATAGAACCTTTTTTCAAAGTGAGTTGAACAGGTGGATGAGAACGATAGCTCCCATCTAGATAAGATCGAACCCGATTACCGGATAGATTAGTACCCAGCATCCGGTTTGTGCTATTCACGATCGAATCTACATATGCATTGGCCTCAAAAGATGATTGAACATTTATTTCCTCTGCACCAACTGCTAGTGAAAGTGGTTGTGCTGCTTGTTTTATTTTGACCACTTGCTTATGAACCGTTGCCGGAACAAGTAATGGTTTTAAATCTAGCAGATCTAAATATTTCGTCTGGAACAATAAATCAGATCTTCCTACTAAATCTTGTAATGATTTACTTCCAAGTTGACCCGTTAATTCTTTAACCTCTTCTCCGATTGCAGTAAATAAACGTTTTAAATTTTCTACAGATTGTTCAAATTGTCTAGGTACAAAACGTTTCAATCCTCTTTGATTTGCTTCTTCGATGTTTTCTATTTGTGTCGCGATGCCTACATGACAAGTATCTAAATGACATCCTCTACAACTCGTACAGCCAATTGCAATCATGGCCAAAGTACCAAACCCAATGCGATTTGCTCCTAGAAGAACGAGCTTTACCACATCTTTACCACTGCGGACGCCCCCATCAGCCCATATCTCTACATTTGATCTTAATCCTGAATCGATTAGGGAAAGATGAGCTTCTTTCACGCCTATTTCAATTGGTAAACCAACATGCTGGATTGCATGCACACGTGCAGCGCCTGTTCCCCCGTCATAGCCGCTTAAAGAAATAACATCTGCACCAGCTTTTGCTATTCCTACAGCAATCGTCCCGATATTAGGAACAACAGGGACTTTGACAATAATTTTTGCTAAACGATTTCCTGTTTTTAATTCCGATATGATTTGAGCTAAATCTTCAATAGAATAGATATCATGATTGTTAGAAGGAGAAATCAAATCAGCGTAAGGAGTCGCATTTCTAGCGGCAGCTACCTTGTGAGAAACTTTACTCCCCGGTAAATGGCCCCCTTCACCAGGCTTTGCTCCTTGCCCAATTTTTATTTCAATCCAATGGGAGGAGTTGATCAATTCAATGTTGACCCCAAAACGTCCTGATGCGATCTGCATCCCTCGGTGTTCTGGGTACATACCTAACATATCCTTAATTTCGCCGCCTTCACCGTTTAAGCTCATCATATTGAGTTGATAAGCAGCTTCAGCATAGGCTCGGAAAGCAATTTCGTTTTGAGAGCCAAAGGACATAGAGCTAATGACAAAAGGATAATCGTGTTGCCCTATACCAATATGGACTTCGTCAGTTGGAATTGGCTCGAACCCATCCTTAAAATCAAGGATATGGCGAAGTGCAATCGGGTTTTCAGATTCTTGATCACGAAGTTTTTCTTGGTAAATCTGATATGAGTCAGTTCCAGATGCAACCTGACTAATCGCCTTCCAAATCCGAGTGGTTAAACGGTAATTTCGTAATGGTTGAGTTTGATGATTAAAATCATCAGCTCGTTTTTTAGCATCCTCTTCTAAATGAGAAAAAGAATAGCCAGCTTTTTTATTTCCATAGAAATTAGGGATATTTAAAATGTCTGCAATTTCTTGATGGAATCCGATTGATGAAAATAATCGTTGATAGCCTCTAAGCTCATGAATCCCCAAGGTGGAGATCACTTTTTCGATTCCTTTATTGAGTGCATCAAAAAGGTTTTTGATTGAATCTTCATTCTGCTTTTGTGAAACAGTAGCAAATAATAGGTAAGGAGAGATGGCATCAGCTCCCAAACCAATTGCAGTGACAATATCATGCAAATGACGAATTGCCCCGGAACGAAGAATAATGCTTACCTTTCTCCTAAGGTTTTCCCCTTCCATGTATTCATTCTTTAAAGCCATATCGATAGAGGCAATCGCTAAGTGGGGATCTAGCCATAATTGTTTAAAACCATTGAAGAGCTCTTGGTCATCTAAAATAATCACCCTAGCCCCGTTTTTCACAGCATGTATAGCATCCTGATTTAGTTGTTCTAATCGTTCTTTTATCGATTGATCAGGATTGAAGGTTAAAGAAAGGATCGCAACGAACTCTTTTGCTTCTTGCATAAAATAGGCAATGGTTTGCTCTAAAGATGTTGTTCCAAGGTCTGAAACGATATTTTGCGCTATTTCTCCTTCTAAAAGAATCGGTGTTTTAATCTCAAAGGAAATATCTCCTACTTCATGGGGACTAAAAGTTTCTCTTCCCCCTAAAATCATTCTGGTAGAGAAATGTTCAATTTCTCGTTCACGATCGATGGCAGGATTGGTAACTACAGCAACTGTTTCTTTTAAAAAGTCTGCTAGATTGACGCGTTCTTTCGATAAAATAGCCAAGGGGCCATCATATCCAAGAGATCGAATCGGTTCTTTACCAGTAGTGGCCATTTGTTCAGCCAAATCAATATGTTCCTTTTCCCAACCAAAACCAGCGTAGACGGAATTGGGGATTTCTTTAAATTCAGGATAAAATGAACTGGTTTTAGGAAAGTGGGGTGGATTTAACTTTTTTTGGTAATCTTTAATAGGATAACGAGTGTATACTTCTTTTAAAACCAATTGCTGTATTTGTTGATGGTCTAATCGTATAATCGGTTGATTTTCTTGAAGAAGAATCCCAACCTTTTCTCCAGGTGCAAAAGACTTAGGTTCACTTACCATTTGCTTTGATGCAACGATCCCTTGTTCTGAAGAAAAATAAAGGGTATCTTCTGTTTCCACTTGCCAGAGTGGACGAAGTCCAAGCGCATCTACGCTAAAGACGCATTGATTTTCATATCTAGAAACAATACCTGCTGGTCCCTGGGAAAAGGGTCCCCATAAATGTCTTAAAAAAGCATATAAATCTTTTAGGTTGGTATCAATTCTCCAAATCTCATTGTAAATAGGAGGGAAAACAAGTTCCATTACTGTGAATAAAGAGAATTGATGACGGATCATTAAGCCTTCAATCACACGATTTAAATCTTGTGAATCGCTACCTTCATGTACAAGTGGAATATTTAACATCGTCGCTTCATCTCTTAAGCGTTGAATCGTATTAATTTCACCATTGTGTCCAAGTAAAGAGAAGGGTTGTACGCGAAAAAAGTGGGACAAGGTGTTGGTGGAGTAGCGATTATGGCCAATCGAAACTCGGGTTTCAAATAATGGGCTATTTAGATCAAAAAAATAGTGATTTAATACTTTTGCAGTGCCCATCACTTTATATACAACAGAGTGGTTACTTAATGATGCCACATGGACTTTTCGATCTTTTTCAATCTCGATTAACAGAGAAAATAACTGATTTTGTATTTCCTCTACTGGAACATTTGATATACAGGCGATCTGCCAAAAGAGAGGTTCACGTTGTTTTCCGTTAGGTCCTAATTGACTATTGTCAACCTGTTTTTCTTCCTCTAATAAGATATCAACTTGATATTCTGCGAATTGTTTTCTAATTTTTTCTTGAATAGTTGAATAGGAATCAGCCGTGGAATCAATAAAAATATGGCCGACTACAAATTTAGGCTCAAAAGCTAGCTGGGGTGATATTTGTTTAGAAGATAATTTCTCAGCCCAAAGTTTTCTTGGTATATCTGTTAGTAAACCGGTTCCATCTCCTTCTCCATTAATAAATCCAGAACGGTGTTCTAGTTTATTTAAAACATCAATTGTTTTATGAAGATTATCGTTAGTGGGAAGACCATTCTTCTCGATGACTGCAACAATGCCACAACTATCATGTTCATCGATCCATTTCATCTTATCGGTCAAACTGACCATACACCTCCTATTTATTTTTTAAAAAGTCATATTTGAACGCTCAAATGTAATATTGTTCTAAAAATTTATTAAATCATATCATGTATTTTATGAGCACACAATAGGATTTGTGATTATTTATTCGTATGTAAGCGCTTTTATTCAATTGTAAGCG
The DNA here is from genome assembly GCF_001561915.1 of Tepidibacillus decaturensis. Lineage (GTDB taxonomy): Bacteria > Bacillota > Bacilli > Tepidibacillales > Tepidibacillaceae > Tepidibacillus_B > Tepidibacillus_B infernus. The sequence goes on from NZ_LSKU01000001.1 coordinate 210,108, forward strand.
TTTTAAAATTTATTCGATAAACTTTTGTATCGCTAAATAAAAATGAGATGGCTTTTTTAAAACAGCCATCTCATTTATGCAAAAATTATACATGTCAACTTGCCTTAAGAAAGAGCTTCTATAGTTTTGAAAAAACACGGTCAATTGCTGTCAACGTATCCTCAATCTCTTTTTCGGTATGGGAAATCGTTAAGAACCAAGCTTCATATTTTGAAGGGGCAATTAAAATTCCTTCTTCTAATAAAAGCTTAAAGAACCTTGCGAATTTCTCTGTATCAGTTTGTTGAGTTCCTCTATAATCTACAACTGGATGGGAACCAAAGAAAACTGTAAATCCGCCACCTAAACGATTAATGGTGATTTCGTGTCCATATTTTTCTGCTAAATGGGTGATTCCTTCCTCTAATTGTTTTCCCAGCAGATCCATTTGTTCATACAGACTTTGATCAGAAAGAACTTCGAGCGTAGCGATTCCTGCTCGTATCGATGCAGGGTTTCCAGCCATCGTTCCTGCTTGATAGGCTGGACCTAAAGGAGCTACTTGTTCCATAATCTCCTTTTTACCACCATACGCACCAATTGGTAAACCACCACCAATAATTTTTCCAAGTGCTGTCATATCTGGAATCACATTTAAGAGATTTTGTGCCCCGCCATAGATAAAGCGAAAGGCAGTAATGACTTCATCATAAATGACTAATGCGCCATATTGGTGGGCAAGTTCATTCACTGATTCTAGAAAACCTGGCTTTGGCATGACAATACCAAAATTCCCTACAATCGGCTCAACCAAGATTGCAGCGATTTCTTCTCCCCATCTTTCCAATGCTTCTTTTAATGGCTCTAGCTGGTTAAAGGGAACTGTAATCACATCTCTAGCAATGCTTTGTGGAATTCCTGCACTATCTGGAATACCAAGTGTGGCAGGACCTGACCCTGCGGCGACAAGGACTAAATCAGAATGTCCATGATAACATCCTTCAAATTTTAAGATTTTTGTCCTTCCTGTATAAGCTCTGGCTACTCGAATGGTGGTCATCACTGCTTCTGTACCAGAGTTAACAAATCGGATTTTTTCCATAGAAGGTATGGCTTCGCGAATCATTTTCGCAAACTTAACCTCCCAAGGAGTTGAAGTGCCATATAGGGTACCCTCAGTTGCTGCAGCTGTAATGGCTTCTACTAACTTGGGGTGGCCATGTCCTAATATTAAGGGACCATAAGCTGCCAAATAATCAATATACCGCTTTCCATCAACATCCCACATATAAGGGCCTTTTGCTTTTTCAAAAAATGTTGGTGTGCCACCACCTACCGCTTTGTAAGAGCGAGAAGGGCTATTCACTCCACCTACAATCACTTCTAGTGCCTGCTCGTATAAGCTTTCGGAATTTACTCTAGTCATTTCTTTCCCCCTATTACGATTTCTATTTATATCCATTTTCTCCATATTAACATTTTAGCATAGAAAATACTTGTGAATGGAAGTGTCAGAAAAAAACTTTGCTTCAAATCTTCTTGAAAAAAATTTGATATGATGAAAAAAACGTTTTCATAAATAGATAAGAATCAAATGATAGGTAAACGGCATAAAAAAGAAATACAAAGGAAGAGTAAAGGAAAGAAAATAGAAGGGTGAACAGTAAGGAGGCAAAACAGATGGAAGGCGAATTTCGAATTCAGAGAGATTCATTAGGAGAAGTAAAAGTCCCAAAAGATGCTTATTATGGAGCGCAAACCCAAAGAGCAGTTGAGAATTTTCCGATTAGCGGACTACATTTACCTAGAAGATTTATCCGGGCTCAAGGTATCATTAAATATTCAGCAGCATATGCCAATGCCAAAGTTGGGGCTTTGGAACAAAAGAAGGCAGAAGCAATTATGCTGGCTGCACAAGAAGTGATCGATGGGAAATGGGATCATCAATTTGTTGTAGATGTTTACCAAGCTGGTGCAGGAACTTCACAAAATATGAATGCTAACGAAGTGATAGCCAATAGGGCAATTGAATTGCTTGGCGGGGAAAAAGGGGATACATCAATCATTCATCCCAATGACCATGTTAATATGGCCCAATCGACAAATGATACAATTCACGTAGCGATCAACATTTCAGCAGCAGAAGGAGTACAACATGATCTACTACCCATTCTCGATGAGATTATTGAAACCTTAAATCAAAAAGGAAAAGATTTTTACTCTATCATCAAATCAGGGCGAACTCATTTACAGGACGCTGTTCCAATGAGATTAGGTCAAGAATTTTATGGTTATCAAATGACGTTAGTTGAAGCAAAGAAAACCATTGTGGAGAGTTCAGATTTACTTTATCAGATCGGTTTAGGAGGAAATGCAGTAGGTACTGGAATTAATGCTCATCCTAACTATGCCGAGTTAGCCATTAACCAGGTAGCAAAATTAACAGGTTTACCTTTTAGAACACCTGAAGATCGCTTCATGTTTATGCAAAATACGCAGGGTGCAATCAAATTAAGTGGGGCGTTAAAGAATTTAGCCGTTCATTTAATCAAAATTGCAAGTGATCTTCGCCTCCTTAGTTCTGGTCCAAGAACAGGATTAGCTGAAATCACACTCCCAGCAGTGCAACCAGGTTCATCGATCATGCCCGGAAAAGTAAATCCTGTAATGGCTGAGATGATGAATATGATCGGAAGTCAAGTGATCGGCAATGATGCAACCATTACCTCTGCTGGTCAAGCGTCTCAATTGGAATTAAATGTGATGATGCCTGTGATTGCTTATAATCTATTACATTCCATTCAAATTCTGAGCAACGGAATCAAAGCCTTTAATGATCGTTCGGTAAAAGGAATTCAAGCGAATCCCAAACGCTGTGCTGAACTAATGGAACAAAGTTTAGCTTTAGCCACTGCCCTTAATCCGGCGATAGGTTATGATAAAGCAGCAGAAGTAGCCAAAAAAGCTTATGCAACTAGTAAAACAGTAAGAGAAGTTGTAAAGGATGAAGGGATTCTAACAGATGAGCAAATTGCTCAATATTTAGATGTTAACAAAATGGTATAGAAAAACAAGCCCACAAAAGTAATCGGAGTATGCTTCGAAGGAAGATGTCACTTTTGTGGGTTTTGTTGTGTTTGTATAAGCAGAGTGAAAATAGCGAAATCTATTATAGATAAAGAAAAAGGGGGAATAGATAGATGGAATGGCTTAGACTTGCTGGCCTTAGTATCACTATGATTGCCATTGGCTTTTTTGTATTGAAAGTTGTATTCAAAAGAAGTTTCAGTGAGATGCCAACTTTTCAAATTTTTTTACTGATTATGCTTACCCATATCCTATCTGAACCAATTCGTACAGATCATTTTGCAGAGCTGATTATTCCAGCAGGAATTATTACTGCAACAGCTGCAATCTATTCCTATCTCTTACGGTCAAATAAATGGGGCAGGAAATTAAAGGAAGAGCCCATTGTTCTTGTAAGACATGGGAATATTGATGAACAAGGTTTAAATAAGGCCAAAATCACGTTAACGGAAATGTTAGCAGAACTTCGTTACAAAGGATTTAGTCATGTAAAAGATGTGGAATTTGCTATTTTGGAAGAGACGGGGAAAATGAGTGTCATTCCTAATTCATCCAAAAGGCCATTAACACCTAATGATATTTCCTATGTGCCCGGATATGAGGGTTTGCCTGTGCCATTAATCATCGACGGTGTCATCCAATATGATAATTTGGCTAAAATAAACCTATCACCGGAACAACTTTTTACAAGATTATCTTTGCAAGGATATAGCGAAGAAATGATTAAAACGATTTCTCTAGCTGTGTTAGATGAAAAGAACAATCTAATCATTGATCAGAATGATGATACAAACCAAGGAAACATACCACAAGACCAACAACGAATGTTCACCCATATTTATGAGGATACGATGCAGGTGCAAAAAAAGAGCCAGAAGATCAAGATTTAGGGATCGTAGATGACTATATTAAACCGCAGTGAGAAGGAGTCGTTTTAAAATGGATGAATCGATTGTAACAATTGTTCGGTCAGTCATCGCATTTACCACCCTATTGATATTTACCAGACTATTAGGTAAGCAACAAGTGGGTCAACTTACCGCATTTGAATATGTGGCGGGAATTACCATAGGATCAGCGGCTTCATCCCTAAGTATAGACCTCTCAATAAAACCATTACCCCAATGGCTTGGACTTGCCACTTGGGTTGTTTTAGTTTGGTTATTACAGCGTTTAGCGATTAAACACCGATGGATGGCCAAAGTGGTAGATGACCAACCTACTATTCTTATTCAGCATGGTAAAATTTTAGAACAAAATCTCAAAAATTTAAGGTATCGTTACGATGAACTGTTATCGCAGTTACGAGATAGAGATATTTTTGATATTACACAGGTAGAATTTGCTTTATTAGAACCTGACGGTAAATTGACAGTGCTTAAAAAGGCTGAATATGAACCAGTGACTAGAAAGGATTTACAAATCATTGTTCCTCCAAATCAGCTTATGACAGAAGTTATTTTAGACGGGAAAATCATTGAACAAAATCTTCAGAACAGAAAAAAAACGAGAGAATGGTTACAACAACAGTTGCAAGCACAAGGAATTGATGATTTTTCACAAGTGAGTTTTGCTGTAATCTTACCAAATGAACAATTATATATAGACAAATTTCCCGATGCTATCCAATCAATGGAAATCGGGGATTTTAAGGGGCCATATTAAAACATATTAGGAGGTCTCAAATGAAAAAATGGGTTATTTTTGTAGTTGTATCTCTGATACTTCTAATCTTTGTTGTAATGATGGGTAGTGGAGTTTTTTTAAAGAAGTCATTAACCAAACAAGACGATGTAATAGGGCAAATCAACAAAGTTGAAAAATTGGTAGATGAAGGTAAATGGAAAGAAGCTGATCAAGAATTAAAACAAGGGTTTAAAGCCTGGGAAAAAGTAAAAAACAGAATTCAATTTAGTGTAGAGCGAGATTTCTTAGAGGAAGTGGAAAACGAAATGGCGACAATGAAGGGGGCTATAAAGGCAAAAGATCAAAAAACGCTGATCACCACGATTGAACGAATAAAAATAATCTGGGATGATCTAGGAAAATAGGATGCTTCACCTTAATAATTGATTTTAAAAAAAGACATTGTTACAATGACTATAGGTGAAAGGAGTGGATGATTTTGGCAAAAGCAGAGGAAATATTAACAATTGGAGAAAAGGCTCCAGATTTTACTCTACCAGCTAGTAATGGAGAAGAAGTAAGTCTTAAAGACTTTAAGGGGAAATTTATTGTTCTATATTTTTATCCAAAAGATAATACTCCAGGTTGCACAACAGAAGCCTGTGATTTTAGAGACCGTCATGACGAATTTAGCAATTTGGATGTGGTCATATTAGGTGTTAGTCCAGATCCATTAAAATCACATGCTAAATTTATTGAAAAATATCAATTACCTTTCTTATTACTTTCAGATGAAGATCATCAAGTTGCAGAAAAATATGGAGCATGGGTATTAAAGAAAAATTATGGTCGTGAATACATGGGAATCGATCGCTCCACTTTTATCATTGATAAAGAAGGGAATTTATTAAAAGCATTTAGAAAAGTAAAAGTGAAAGGGCATGTTGAAGCTGCACTTGAATTTATCAAGTCCTTACAATCATAATAGAATGCTACAAAGTCATCCTTTAGGGGTGACTTTTTTGCGTTTTCTACCTCAAAAATAGACTTTGAAAGACAGGAAAAATCAATGTACAACTAGAAATATATAATTATGTATACTATTTGAATAAGAGGTGGGGGAGAATGAAAATCGTATCGTCAGCGAAAATGAGTGAAAAACACCAACTAAATCTAAAAACAAAGTACCCAATGGTTCAATTCTTCTTTTTCGATGATATAGCGGGGGCGGAGGAAGAGTTAAAAACAGCAGACGTTTTGATTACATATGGTGAGGACTTGACAGCTGAAGTCATAGAACAAAGTAAAGATTTAAAGTGGATCCAAGTGATTAGTGCAGGTATAAACAAAATGCCATTTACTAAGTTAATGGAAAAGAACATTTTAGTTACAAATGCCAAAGGCATCCATTATAAACCAATGTCAGAGTATACCATGGGCGTTATTTTGCAGTTAGTTAGAAAGACAAATGAGATTTATAAAAACCAACTAGCTCATCATTGGGATCGTACCATTCGCGTAGCTGAAGTAAACGGAACTACTTTAGGTGTGGTTGGTTTAGGATCAATTGGTCAGGGAATCGTGGAAAAGGCTAAGGCATTTGATATGCGTGTAATTGGGATGAATACGGATGGAAGACCTGTTGACCATGTCGAAAAAGTATATAGACCATCACAATTAAAAGAATTATTGGCTGAAAGTGATTATGTTGTCGTTATTGTTCCTTTAACAGACAAAACTTATCATCTCATCGGTAAAGAAGAATTGCAAGCGATGAAAAATACCGCATACTTAATTAATATTGCTCGTGGTGAAGTAGTGGACGAGGAAGCTTTAGTAGATGCACTTAAAAGTAATCAGATTGCCGGGGCTGTCTTAGATGTTTTTTCTGAAGAACCTTTGCCTGCTGAACATCCTTTTTGGTCACTAGAAAATTGTATCATTACACCTCATTTATCTGGCAGATCTCCTAAATATATGGAAAGAGCGTTAGAGATCTTCGTGTATAATTTAGATCAATATTTAGACAAAAAAATAGATCAAATGCTAAATAGGGTTGAATTAAGTAAGGGATACTAGGCTCTATGAATATGAAAAAGAGGTGGTCTTTGTGGCTAAAATCTATACGAAAACTGGAGATCAGGGATATACATCTTTAACAGGCGGGAAAAGGGTGAAAAAAAACGAATCGATGGTAGAAGCTTATGGCACAGTAGATGAGGCCAACTCCATGATTGGATTAGCATTAGCTAAAATAGACCAGAATAATGAATTGGAATTGTTAAAAAATATGCTATTAAACGTTCAACACGACCTTTTCCATGTGGGTGCCGAACTCTCAACACCGGTTGGTGAAAAAGTATATTGGCCATTAAATACTAAACAAATTGAAAGGCTCGAACAATATATTGACAAGTTAGATCAAGAACTCCCTCAATTACAACAATTTATTTTACCTGGTGGAAGTGAAGCAGGGGCGACACTTCATTTGGCGAGAACCATGATCAGAAGAGCGGAGAGAAATGCCATCTCTATACCACAGATAAAAAAAGAAGCTCTTGCTTATTTAAATCGATGTTCAGATTTTCTATTTGTTGCAGCCCGCTGGATAAATATGAAATCAGGAAAGAAGGAAAATCATTTTACTCCAGTTCAGTACTAGTACTTTCTTAGTTCCCTCCATTTTCCACCTGAAATTAGGAATGGTCTTTTAGTTAGAGGTAATACTAACTCTTGTAAAAGGAAAGGAGGGAAAAGATTATGCCAAAACAACAAAAACAACAAAAATCTGCTCAACAAAGTGCATTACAAAATGCAGCTCAACAAAGTGTAGCTCAAAACGTTCAACAAGAAGCTCCAGCTCAATCCTTTACTCAAAATACTTACAATAAGGATGACCAAGGAACAAAATAATTAGAACTAAAGAACATATAAGAAGAGTGCAGGAAATCCTGTGCTCTTTTATTTTTTAATAAAGAAAGTAACATTAGCATCTTTACAATATAACAATTACATTTTATGATAAAAAAACATATTCAGTCATAAAGGCTGAATATTTTTCATTATTTAGACGTTTTTAAATGACAAAAATTCTTAAATGACATGATATACTTTTTAATAGAAATAGGTGGATTATGAAAAATTTAAATGATGTTAAATTGCCAAACCGTGTACCGACCGAAAAAATTTTAGAAACCTTAGCGAATTTATATCCAGAAGCCAAATGTGAATTATTGTTTAGCAATCCTTTTGAACTGCTAATTGCCACAATGCTATCAGCTCAGGCAACAGATAAGAAAGTAAACCAAATTACACCACATTTATTTAAAAAATATAAAAAACCTGAGGATTTTCTTCATTTAACACAAAAACAATTAGAGGAAGACATCAAAGAAATCGGTTTATATAAAACGAAGGCAAAAAATATACTTGAGACTTGTCGGATGCTATTTGAAAAATATAATGGGGAGGTGCCAAAAGATCGGGAAATCTTAGAATCTCTACCAGGAGTAGGGAGGAAGACGGCAAATGTTGTTTTAAGCAATGCTTTTGGTATTCCCGCAATTGCGGTGGATACCCATGTGTTTAGAGTGTCTAATCGGATTGGCTTAGCTCAAAGTGATAAAGTTTTAGAGACAGAACAACAGCTAATGAAACGCATACCCAAAAAATTATGGTCCGATGCTCATCATTGGTTAATATGGCATGGAAGAAGAGTATGTACAGCGAGGAATCCTAAATGCAATTTTTGTCTAGTTCTTCCCTATTGTAAATATGGTAAACAAAATACAAATAGATAATAAATTACATTACTTTTTTAAAATTTATTCGAATATCATGTGATAAATTTCACAAAAAATTCAATTTTAATGAGAGGAGAATGATGATGCCAAATACAAGCCTAAAAAAAGCCCTAGATCATTTAAAAAGTCAAGGAATTCGTATGACACCGCAAAGACATGCAATACTATCCTATTTATGTCAAACAATGTCACATCCAACTGCTGATGAAATTTACAAAACCTTAGAAAAGAAATTTCCTAATATGAGTGTTGCTACAGTCTATAATAACTTGCGGGTATTTAAAGAGTCAGGGTTGATTAGGGAACTTCCTTTTGGAGATGACTCTAGTCGTTTTGAAGCAAATGTGTCAGAACATTATCACATTATTTGTAAAAATTGCGGACATATCGAAGATTTTACTTATCCTTGTATTACTGATATTGAAGAAATTGCAGCAAAAGCCACAGGATTTAAAATCGATTCACATTGCGTTGAGTTACATGGTTTGTGCGTTGAATGCCAAAAATAAAAAACATCCTTTGGGATGTTTTTGGCATTTTCTATCCCACGTTTTTAAAATCACTGTTATGATAGGAGAAGGGATAGGAGGTAACGAATGGATAAGGTATTGATTCAGACGAATAAAAAGGCACCTAATTTATTTGCTAGAAGTTTAAAGATAACAGCAGTTCTTATCTTTTTAATGAGTTCATTAGCCTTTGTTTATTTTATACCCAGCTTTGAAAAAGCAGAATTAAACCAAAGTGGCAAAATACAAATTTATTATATGGGTAATCTAATGGATGGACAGGCTCTTTATAAGGATAACCAACTTTATTTACCCATTCGTTTTATTCAAGAACAGATTGATCCAACCCTTCAATGGGATCAAAAAGAGAAAATAGCAATCGTTACTACAAATAAAAATGTTTTTCATTTTCCTCTAGGCAAAAAAGAAGGTTTGCTAAACCTAGATCCTTATAACTTTACTTATCCACTGATAGAGGAAAATGGAGAGATTTATCTACCAATTGACCCCATTCAACAATATTATGATTTACAAATTGTTCAATTAGATCACTCTATAATTAATATTCACGATTTAAAGAAACCTATTCAACAAGCTATAGTTTTAGAAACAACGAAACTTCGTAAAGAGCCCACCTTAAGATCTCCTTGGATTTCAGAAATTGAACAAGGGGAAGAGATTAATATTATAAAAGAAGAACAGGGTTGGTACTGGATAGAAACAAAAAATGGACTTATGGGGTATGTAGATAAAAGATTCGTTCAGTTAACATCGATCATAACAAATGAAATAAAAAAAGAAATATACCAACCATGGAATCCGATTGGAAGTCCTATTTTATTAACATGGGAGTATGCAAGCAATAAGACGGTTAATCCAGATTCTATAGGTAATTTGTCTGGGTTACAAGTTGTATCGCCAACATGGTTTCATTTGCAAAAAGATGGTCTAGTAAAAAACGTAGCAGATAAAAAATATGTAGAATGGGCGCATAAAAAAGGCTATCAGGTCTGGGGATTATTTTCAAACAGCTTTGACGCTAAATTAACGAATAGTATGCTAAATGACCCGAAGTTAAGAATAAAAGTAATCAAACAGTTATTAAGTTATGTGGAATTATATCAATTAGATGGAATTAATGTAGATTTTGAAAATGTTTATTTAAAGGACAAAGAGGAGCTTGTTCAATTCTTAAGAGAATTAACCCCTTTATTGCACGAAAAAGGAAGAACAGTATCTATAGATGTTACAGTTAAATCATTGAGCGAAAACTGGTCTATGTTTTATGATCGGAAAAAGATTGGGGAAATTGTAGACTATGTAATGTTGATGGCATATGACGAACATTGGGCAACAAGTCCAAAAGCTGGTTCTGTGGCTTCGATTCCTTGGGTAGAGAAAGGAATTAAGGGTATTCTTGAAGAGGTACCAAATGATAAATTGATTTTAGGTGTGCCTTTTTATACACGATTATGGAAAGAAGAGATTGATGAAACAGGAAATAAAAAAGTAACATCAAAGACTTTTACAATGGAACAAACAAAAGAATGGATTAAAAAAATAATGTGGAAATTCAATACGATTCTGAATCAGGTCAGCATTATGTTGAAAAAAAGGAAGGCTCTATCACTTATAAGATTTGGTTAGAAGATCATTTCTCTATGCAAAAACGTATTGAACTAATGAAAAAGTATAGATTGGCTGGAATAGCTGCCTGGAGAAGGGGATTTGAGGAAAAGGAGTTTTGGCCAGTTTTTTCAAATTTTATTAAAAAGCCATCTTAATATAAAATAAGTTTGTATACTGCTTATGGAATATACAAACTCAAATGATAAGGGGAAGAAAAGTTATACTTTTCTTTATTTAAAAAAAGGCCTCTCATAAAGAGAGGCAAAGAAATATATAAATTTCAGGAAGAGTAAAAGAAATGTACTTTTTTATTATAAAGTATTTTTTAACTATGTCAATAGTGTTTACTTCGAAAAAGTTTTTTGAAACCAATTGACAAGAAAACCATGTCCATGATAAATTATAAAAGCTGTTAAGTGATTTAAAAGATTAAAAATAAATTGTAATCTAAATCACACAAGTAATTATAAAAAAGTATTGACACAAAATTATGATTCATATTAAGATAATTTTCGTCGCTTTTAACAAGCTTAATACTTGAGATAAGTGATGAAAAAGTTTTTAAAATGAATGATTGACAAATGAGCATG
>NZ_LSKU01000001.1:226362-229944 GCF_001561915.1 Tepidibacillus decaturensis
AGCCGATGGTACTTGGACCGAAGGGTCCTGGGAGAGTAGGACGTTGCCAGGCATAATGTTTCCTCGTTAGCTCAGTTGGTAGAGCACTCGGCTGTTAACCGAGTTGTCGCAGGTTCGAGTCCTGCACGAGGAGCCAGTGGAGAGGTGTCCGAGATGGCCGAAGGAGCACGATTGGAAATCGTGTAGGCGTTAAAAGCGTCTCGTGGGTTCGAATCCCACCCTCTCCGCCACTTTAGATGTGAGAAGTTAGATATAGTGCTGTTTCGTATTATAATTATTTTTTAATCTAACCTCCAACGAATTAATCTCTAAATTTCTAGTATGGACGATTAGCTCAGCTGGGAGAGCACCTGCCTTACAAGCAGGGGGTCGGCGGTTCGATCCCGTCATCGTCCACCATTTCTTTAAGTATTTTGGAGCTGTGGTGTAGAGGCCTAACATGCCTGCCTGTCACGCAGGAGACCGCGGGTTCGAATCCCGTCAGCTCCGCCATATTTTTCGACATTGACATTGCAACTTGTTTCATGATACTATAATTTTTGTCATGAATTAGGTTCGGTAGCTCAGTCGGTAGAGCAGAGGACTGAAAATCCTCGTGTCGGCGGTTCGATTCCGTCCCGAACCACCACTTGTTTTGCCGGTGTAGCTCAATTGGTAGAGCAACTGACTTGTAATCAGTAGGTTGGGGGTTCAAGTCCTCTCGCCGGCACCATTTATATTGAGTGTGACTACGTTAAGGTGAATATAATTTTTTATATTTGGAGGGGTACCAAAGTGGCCAAATGGGGCGGACTGTAAATCCGTTGCGGAAGCTTCGTAGGTTCGAATCCTACCCCCTCCACCATCCTAAAGGGGTGTAGTTTAACGGTAGAACAGCGGTCTCCAAAACCGTTAGTGTGGGTTCGATTCCTGCCACCCCTGCCATTGTATTTGTGGCGGCCATGGCGAAGTGGTTAACGCACCGGATTGTGGCTCCGGCATCCGTGGGTTCGATTCCCACTGGTCGCCCCATTTAATGGGCTGTAGCCAAGCGGTAAGGCAACGGACTTTGACTCCGTCATTCGCAGGTTCGAATCCTGCCAGCCCAGCCATTTTTTATTATTGGATTGGCGGACGTGGCTCAGTGGTAGAGCATCGCCTTGCCAAGGCGAGGGTCGCGAGTTCGAATCTCGTCGTCCGCTCCATATTAATTCTGAGTAAGACATCGAGTTAACTTCATTGATTGATGTAAATTGTTGTGTCTGTAGGGTGCTCCATTTTGGCGGCATAGCCAAGTGGTAAGGCAGAGGTCTGCAAAACCTTTACCACCGGTTCGAATCCGGTTGCCGCCTCCATAAATAATAAATTAAATATGCCGGGGTGGCGGAATTGGCAGACGCACAGGACTTAAAATCCTGCGGTAGGTGACTATCGTACCGGTTCAAGTCCGGTCCTCGGCACCACATTAATTTTCTAATACTACTTCAAATAATCATCCTTGTTGGATAAATATTGAATATATATTTGTGCCCTTAGCTCAGCTGGATAGAGTGTCTGACTACGAATCAGAAGGTCGGGAGTTCGAATCTCTCAGGGCACGCCATTGATACAATATGCCGGTGTGGCGGAATTGGCAGACGCGCGCGACTCAAAATCGCGTTCCCTAAAGGAGTGGGGGTTCGAGTCCCTTCACCGGCACCATATTATTTTTCGAGTACTACGTTGAATTAACTTCTCGTTCGAGAATGATCGTTGTGCCTTTTTGGTACACCATATTATTTTTCGAGTACTACGTCAATTTTATTTCATTGTTCAAAAAGGATTGTTGTACTCTTAGAGTGAACCATACATAATTAAAAAACTTTAAGCCAATGCTTTGACTAATTCAGAGTATTGGCTTTTTTGTTTTAACGGGTATAGTATATATTTCAACGCCTCCACCGATTTGTAAATAATATACTCGAAAAAGAGAGACCGATTAAAAATTTTAGCGAGATTAGAAGGAATTTGGTAATAAATGTCGAATTGAAAGGAAAAATGATAATGGCACACCTATTGAAAAATAGGGCCGCAAAGCTAAAGGGGCTAAGGTGTTTTACACTATGCCAGCCAGTTGCCGAAATTTGAAGAATGATCCTCTATTTCGGGGGATTTTTTTGTTTAAAATGTTTTTAAGTAAAGTAGGGGGGTTGTTAAGGTTGGAACATCCCATTATCGCTTATCCTTCAGAGAATAGAATTGAATGGAGTTATCGAAGAGAAGACAGTGTAATGCTACTCCTAGAACTTATTGAGAAGAATTTACTTTTACTTCAGGGAAAACCTTTTGTTTTTTTAGTTGACATTCGCTTGATTCGATATATTTTACCTGATGATAAAAAGATCATTTTTCAATTGATTCATCAAATAAAAAGCCATGGATTGGTTGGGTTAGCTTACCTTGTAGATTTTCGCAACTATATACGAATGCAAACCTTAATTTCCTTAAACCAACTTCCATTTAAGGAGGTGGTTTTTAAACGCGAGGATGAGGCAAGAAAGTACTTAAATGATCTTATTACAGACAGTTTAAAAAAATGTATTTTATAATTTAAAAAAGCGGAGGTAAATCAAATGAACAAAACAGAGTTAGTTCAAAAAATTGCTAAGAACACAGGAATCAAAGTGAAAGATGTAGATGCAGTCTATAAGGAACTTGTTGAGGCAATTAGTGAATCATTATCAAAAGGTGAAAAAGTTCAACTTATTGGTTTTGGAACATTCGAAACCCGTAAGCGTAGTGCTCGTAAAGGAAGGAATCCTCAAACTGGCAAAACGATTCAAATAAAAGAAAGAAACGTGCCAGCTTTTAAACCAGGCAAAGCATTAAAAGAGCGTGTATAAAAATAGATAGGGGTTTTCCCCTATCTATTTTTAAATATCCAATATCTTTTTCTTAACTAGTAAATCATCAATACTTTTAAAGGTATAGCCCTTTTTGAGAAGATCATCAAGTACTTTATTTAAAGCTTCAGCATTATCTTTGGATACTGTGTGAATTAACATGATTGCTCCAGGATGCACTTGTTCCATTATTTTGTCATAAGCATATTTCCACCCCTTTTGATCATGAATATCCCAATCTTTATAGGCTAGAGACCAAAAAACATTGATATAACCATTTTGATAGGAAAGAGCAAGTGTTCGTTCGCTAAATACCCCTCTTGGGGCTCTTACATAATGCATTTCCTTCTCACCAGTTATTATAGTATACAAATTTTTTACCTTATCTAGTTCTTTTTTTAATTGATGATCACTAATTTCCGTCATATTGGGATGGCTCCATGAATGGTTACCCACAATATGACCTTCATTTACCATTCTTTTTACCAAATCAGGTTGATCCTTTAGATAATGGCCAGTTACAAAAAAAGCGGCAGGAATCTTTTTTTGTTTCAATATATCAAGAATTTGAGATGTATATCCATTTTCATAACCATTATCAAAAGTGAGATACAATTCCTTTTGCTTGGTATCTCCGATAAATATTCCGCCATGTTTTTCTAAAAGCTCAAGATAATTTTTTTCAGTTGTAGCAGGTTGGTGATTTTTACTTTTTTTAATT
>NZ_LSKU01000001.1:233064-349803 GCF_001561915.1 Tepidibacillus decaturensis
GTGAAGAAGTTATTAATTTTATTAATTTTTTGCCTAAATTGCAATAATAAATGCAACAAAATATAAAATTCCAAATCCAGTAAGATTAAGCCACATTTTGCAATTCTTTAAAAAATAAATCATTTGGTGTCTTGTAGCCAAGAATTTTCCTTTTGGAATGAATCGTCTGATTAATCCATTGTGACATTCATTGGAGCCGCGTTCACTAAATTCAGAGCCATTATCCGATGTAATGGTTTTAAAAATCGAGGAGAAGGCTGTTTTGTATTGATTTCTTAACTGTTGTATTGCATGATGGATCGCAGTCGTTGTCTTTTGATCGATTTTCATGATCACTTCCTTGCGAGTCATGCGCTCAGTTAGGGTAAGGAGGACAGCTCCTTTTTGACGACTGCCTAAAACTGTATCAATTTCCCAGTGTCCAAACTCTGTGCGTTCGTTAATGTGAGAAGGGCGTTGTTCAATGCTTTCTCCAAGGATCTTCTTATTGACGCGGTTTCGTTTTTTCTTTGTGTTTCTTGTTACTTTTAAAGGCAGATCAATATTTTTCACAGGTAGTGCACCAAGATCGATGTAGTTATAGAGCGTTTTTGTGCATACAACGACCCCAAAGAGTTGATTTGCCTTAGCAAAGCCGCAGACGGCATCAGGAGACCAATGTTCTTTTTGTATTTTCTCTACGGCAAAGCGAATAAAATCAGATGCTTGGACGAGTTTATATTTAGCCCCGCAATGGGAGCGGTTGGCTTCATAACGTGCTTGTCCTGTTTCCGGGAAATAGGTCATATACTCAGATAAGTCAGAACGACGCTGAATAACAGTTCCTCGCTTCAATTCTCGAGAAATCGTAGATTTGTGGCGATCAAGAAGATCTGCAATCTCTTGAAGGGTTTTTCCTTCTTTTTGTAGCACTTGAATTTGACCTCGCTCATATGGAGTGAGATGTTTAAAATGACGTTTCTTTGTGTTATGATTAGAATAAGCCATCGGTAAATCCTCCTGTTATGTATGGTTTTGGTCGACTTAATCATAACGGATTTACCATGGCGTTTTCTATATATTTGTTGTTGCATTTAATTTTACAATGAACCTATTAATTTTTTGTGAATTTTTTATTATAAAAAGGTTGCCCTAGGACAAAAGACATGGTATATTATATTTTGTCGTTACAAATGTAGAACTTTGTCGACTTAATCAAGTTACATAAGTATCGCTAGGACTAACGCGGTTTTTCGTTCCTTAAGGACGAAGGGTCGCGTTTTTTTAAAAAGATAAAAAAGTATAACTTTCTTCCACTTGTCATTTAGGGGTTTGTATATTCTATAAGCTGTGACCTTCAGAAGTGCCCTTCTCTCCATAATCTTTATTTATAGAAGGGTACGGATGACGGAGCGCGATGGAATATACAAACCTTTTCTTAAAAGATAAGCAAGTATAACTTTCTTTTTATTATTTTAATGGGGCCCCACAAAAGTAGTCGAATTACGCTTCGAAGGAAGTCTCACTTTTGTGGGCTAATTTACACATTTGGATTTTTGAACGTTTAAGAGGATTTTTGTAGAACTAAAGCGAAAAAAGAGAGAAACTTAAAAAATAAAGTTAGAAATATGACGTATATAGGAGGAAAAAATGAACATCGAAAAATACGAGGTTTATACAGATGGTGCATGTGCGAACAATCAAGCAGCTGGTGGCCAACCAGGAGGATGGGGAGCTGTTTTTTTGGATGGTAGACAGTTTTCTGGCGGAGAAATCTCTACAACAAATAACCGGATGGAATTAACTGCTGCCATTGAGGCGTTAAAAAATACCCCAAAAGGGAGTAAAGTCAAAATATACTCCGATTCAGCCTATCTAATCAATGCCTTTCAACAAAATTGGTTAAAATCTTGGATAAAAAAAGGCTGGATCACTTCACAAGGAAAACCTGTAGAAAACCAGGATCTATGGAAACGACTTTTACCATTGGTAGAAGAGAGGGTAGTTGAATGGGAAAAAGTAAAGGGACATTCAGGGAATAAGTGGAATGAAATGGCCGATCAGCTTGCGGTTGCAGCTATTCCATCCTCCAAAAGTCCTAAATCTGAAAAAATAGATAAAAAGAAGACAATTACGCTTTCCTATCAAAATTACGAACTCTTGGTTGATACTATCCAAAAATTAGCAGATAAAGATGAAAGGTTTCAATATCTATATCAAGAGATCAAATGAAAAATAACCAAGATTTACAGACTTTAATCCAATATGCTGCTTAGGTTATAATAAAAGCCGATCTTATTCAGATTAATTCTAATATATAGAATTGAGTGGTTGTAATGAATGAGAAACTAAAACAAAAAGTGATAGATTATGCACAGCAAATTGGAATAGATAAGATAGGATTTACTTCTGCAGAACCATTTAGGGAACTAGAAAAAATACTACATCGTCATCGTGAATTAGGGTATGAATCAGGTTTTGAAGAAAAAGACATTGATAAGCGTGTAAATCCAAAATTTACACTAAAAAATGCAAAATCAATCATTGCCATTGCTATTGCATATCCTTCTAAGATCCCACAGCCACCAAAGGGAGTAGAAGGGGAATATAGAGGCTTTGTAGCCCGTTTAGCATGGGGAATTGATTACCATCTAATTCTTCAAGAGAAACTAAACCAATTAGGAATATATCTCAAACAAATGGTGCCTGACGCAGAATATGTGGCTATGACAGATACAGGAGTACTGTCTGATCATGCTGTAGCTGAACGAGCAGGAATTGGTTGGATCGGAAAAAACTCTTTGCTCATAACCCCTGAATTCGGATCATATGTCTATCTTGGGGAAATGATAACAAATATTTCTTTTCCTGAAGATCATCCTATGGAAAATCAATGTGGAGACTGTACAAGATGTTTAGATGCATGTCCTACTCAAGCTATTGTTCAGGCTGGCCAAGTAAATGCAAAAAGATGTTTATCCTATATCACACAGAGAAAAGATATGTTAGAAGAAGAACTAATGGAAAAGTTAGGGAATCGATTATATGGATGCGATACATGCCAAATCGTCTGTCCTAAAAATAAAGGGATAAACTTTGGCCACCAAGAAAAGACCTTACCTAATCCTGAATTGGCGAAACCCTTGTTGAAGCCTTTATTAACAATCTCTAATAAAGAATTTAAAGAAACTTGGAGACAGACGGCAGCTGCTTGGAGGGGAAAGAAACCGATTCAAAGAAATGTGATAATTGCCTTAGCTCATTTTAAAGATAAAACAGCATTACCTCTATTAAAGGATCTTTTAATCAATGATGAAAGGCCAGTGATCCGCCAAACCTCAGCGTGGTCTTTAGGGAAAATAGGGGGAAAAGAAGTAGAAGAAATATTGCTTCAAGCGAAAATTAAAGAAAAAGATGACAAAGTACTGCAAGAAATCATAAGATCATTAAATAAGCTTGCAAATGAAGGTATACTAAGTTAGCTAAAAACATAATAAATCGGTATGATAAGGAGAAACAACCTCTTGGAGGGGATAGGATGAAAGAATCATCTAAGATGGTTTATTATAAAGAGATGGATTCACCAATTGGACCTCTAACCATTGCTGCAACAACAAATGGTGTTTGCTGGATTGAATTTGGTATGATTGAGGATAGTTTGTTTTTGCTAAAAAGATGGGTTAAACAATGGATAGGTACAGATCAAATCGTAGAAGCAAAAAATGAGTTAAATACCGTTATCCAACAATTAATAGAATACTTTAGCGGGCAAAGAACGGAATTTAATATTGCTATTGAATTATATGGTACACCCTTCCAGAAAAAAGTTTGGGAAACTTTATTAACGATTCCTTATGGAGAAGTAAGAACCTATAAAGATATTGCAATTCAAATGAATGCCCCAAAAGCGGTTAGAGCAATTGGTGGTGCAAACCACAATAACCCGATTCCTATTATTGTACCTTGTCACCGTGTAATCGGGTCAAACGGTAATTTAGTAGGCTATGGTGGGGGAATAGAGATTAAGCAATATCTGCTTCAGTTAGAAGGTTATCTACCCAAAGATAAATAACTGAAATAAAAGAAAGGAGAGTATCCTTTCTTTTTTGTTCTATTTACATCTTGAACACCATAGAGATGGGCATAGGAGGTGGTAAAAGTGGGGGTTTATAACCGTAAAAAGGCCGCTGAATATGCTGACCGATGGTGGAATAGTTATAATCCTAGATTTCGAACTTTTGAAGTAGACTGTACCAACTATGTTTCCCAGTGTCTTTGGGCAGGAGGAGCGCCTATGACAGGTTTAGGACAAAAGGGAAAAGGATGGTGGTATCAAGGAAATGGGAATAAGTCTGACCGTTGGAGCTATAGCTGGGCTGTTGCTCACAGCTTGCGATGGTACCTACAGACTAGTAGAACAGGGTTAAGAGCGATTGAAGTTAAATCCCCAGAGCAACTAACGATTGGTGATGTCATTTGTTATGATTTTGATGGAGATGGTAAGTGGCAACATAATACCATTGTTACAGCCATAGATCCTATTGGAATGCCATTAGTAAATGCCCATACTGTAAATTCAATCAAACGAAATTGGGCATACAAAGATTCTTATGCTTGGACAGAAAAGACTCAATATAAATATTTTCATATTGTAGATCAATTTTAATTTTTAGTTCAGAGAAAGGCTTGTCTTAGAATAGATGAGCCTATTCTTTTTAAAAGAATATCTTCACTTTTGTGAGCATGATCTTGTTGTAGTATAATGTAAGGTATTGATGGGATAGACTGATTTAGAGGTGAGGAGAATTGGCACTAAATATCGTATTACATGAACCCGAAATTCCAGCCAATACAGGAAATATTGTACGTACTTGTGCTGCTACTGGTACTAGATTACATCTAATTAAACCCCTAGGTTTTTCAACGGATGATAAAATGCTAAAGAGGGCTGGTTTAGATTATTGGCATTTTGTTGATATTAAATACTACGATTCGATTCAAGAGTTATATGATACATACCCTCAAGGACGTTTTTTTTATGCTACAACAAAAACAGAGCGTTTTTATACCGATGTCCAATACCAGGATGAAGACTTTTTGGTTTTTGGAAAGGAAACCGCAGGAATACCTATGGATATTTTGAAAAAAAATTGGGATATGACGATCACCATTCCAATGGGAGAACTGATTCGTTCACTAAATTTGTCTAATTCAGCGGCCATCATTGTTTATGAAGCGCTTAGACAACTCAATTTTCCTTATTTAAAATAATCTAATAACCAATCAATAAAGAAAATAGTGGAGGTTCATATGGCAAAAGCATTATTATTTGATTTAGATGGCACTTTATTACCGATGAATACCGATCAATTTATAGAACAATATATGAGAGCATTAGCACCAAACGTTGCTTCTTTTCTAGATCCAAAAGCCTTTATAAAAATAATCTGGGAATCAACGAATGATATGATAAAAAATACAGATCATAATCTTACTAATGAGCAAGTATTTATTGACTCTTTTGTAAAAAGGACAGGGATCCAGCAATCAGATATTTGGCCAACATTCGTTCGCTTTTATGAAGAAGAATTTCCTTTGTTAAAAATACATACCAACCCCTCTCCCCTATCAAAAGAAATTGTTGAAATCGCTAAAGAACAAGGAAGAAAAGTAGTGATTGCCACCAATCCTGTTTTCCCAAAAGCAGCTATTTATGAACGTTTAAAATGGCTGGATTTATTAGATTTTCCTTTTGATTTAGTTACGGTGTATGAAGAATCTCATTTCTGTAAACCCCAGCCAAAATACTATTTAGAGATTTTAGAGAAAATTGGAGTGGAACCACAAGAAGCGATGATGATTGGTAATGATATGCAAGAAGATATGATTGCTAGCAAACTAGGGATGCCAACATTTTTAGTAACAGATTATTTAATTGATCGTGGGACCTTAACTTATGAAGTCCATCAAAAAGGATCACTTGAAGAGTTAAAAGAAGATATAAAAGCTAAAAAAGGAGTTTTTGCACTTTAAAGTAAAGCATAGATACATGGACAACGGAGCGCGTTAGAATATACAAACTTATTCTATGTTATAATACTGTAAAATATCTATCTTTTTATGATAGTGGTTTGAATAAAAGCGAAAAGGGGAAGTCGAGATGAAAATAACCGTGATTTCTGATACCCATCTGCCTAGAAAATCTACTTCATTGCCAGATTTTCTTTATGAAGCAATCGAAAAGAGTGACATGGTTATTCATGCCGGGGATTTTACCTCTATAGATATCCTTTATGATTTACAAGCGTTATCTTCTCGTCTTGAAGCAGTTGCAGGAAATAATGATGGTCCGGAAATCTTATTTCGATTAGGAAAAAAGAAAATCATTGACATAGGTAAATATAAAATTGGACTCATTCATGGCGATGGTGTATATGGAACCACCTTACAACGGGCAAAACAAGCATTTGCTAATGAAAAGGCTGATATTGTTATCTTTGGACATAGTCACCAAGCGTTTAAAGAATGGGAAAATGGTGTACTGTATTTTAATCCTGGTTCACCTACAGATAAAAGAAGAAGTCCAAAGTATTCATATGGTGAAATCATTTTAGATGATAAGATTCAAGCCAAGATTCACTACTTTTAAAGAATCCAGATGTATAAATATAAATACATCTGGATTTTTTTTATAGTTTGAGGAGGAAACAAAGCATATCAATAAGCATACATTAAAATTAAACAAGGTTAGCTATGGAAATCCATCATGTTATTTTTTGTTTAGAATATAGTAGTAGAAAAAACAAAATAATTCCCATCTTATGTTTTAGGTTTATTACATTTTGTGTGATGAGGAGAGGAGGCTACTATGGATATATTAAAGCAAATAGCCGATTATCGTGCGAAGGAAAAAGAGTTGGCTTGGGAAGGCACTTTTGTAGATTATTTGCAAATTGTAAAAGAACGTCCTCATGTAGCTCAGACAGCTCATTCTCGAGTTTATCAGATGATTGCAAACAAAGGAAAGAAAATAGTTGATGGTAATAAACAATATGAATTTTTTAGTACAGAACTATTTGGATTAGATAAAGCGATTGAACGATTAGTCGAAGAATATTTGCACTCAGCTGCTAAACGTTTGGATGTGAGAAAAAGAATTTTACTTTTGATGGGACCAGTAAGTGGTGGAAAATCGACAATTGTTACAATGTTAAAACGAGGACTAGAAAAATATACAAGAACAGATGAAGGAGCATTATATGGTATCAAAGGATGTCCCATGCATGAAGATCCTTTGCATTTAATACCAAACGATTTAAGGCCTGAATTTGAAAAAGAATTTGCGATTAAAATTGAAGGGAATTTATGTCCGTTATGTCAACTACAACTTGAAAATGAATATCAAGGAAAAATAGAAAATGTCAAAGTAGAAAGAATCCTATTCTCTGAAGATAAGCGGATAGGAATCGGAACCTTTTCTCCATCTGACCCCAAATCTCAGGATATTGCTGATCTAACGGGTAGCATTGATTTCTCTACGATTGCTGAATATGGATCAGAATCAGACCCAAGAGCTTACCGATTTGATGGTGAATTAAACAAAGCAAATCGCGGTTTAATGGAATTTCAAGAAATGCTAAAGTCTGATGAAAAATTCTTATGGCATTTATTATCTCTTACTCAAGAAGGAAACTTTAAGGCAGGGCGTTTTGCCTTAATTAGTGCAGACGAATTGATCGTGGCCCATACGAATGAGGCAGAATATAAATCCTTTATCAGCAATAAGAAAAATGAAGCTTTGCAATCCAGAATTATCGTAATGCCCATCCCCTATAATTTAAAAGTCACTGAAGAAGAGAAAATATATAAGAAACTAATCTTACAAAGTGAAATCAATGATGTTCATATCGCCCCACATGCTTTAAATACAGCTGCCATATTCTCCATATTAACTCGTCTTAAAGAATCTAAGAAACAAGGAATGGATATTTTAAAGAAACTACGTTTGTACGATGGTCAGGATGTAGAAGGGTTTAATGAGGCGGATCTAGAGGAATTACACAATGAGTATCCTGATGAAGGTATGTCAGGAATCGATCCAAGATACGTGATCAATCGTATTTCTAGTGCTTTAATAAAAGAAGGAGTAAAATGTATCAATGCTCTAGATTTATTAAGGGCATTGAAAGATGGATTGGACCAACATCCTTCTATCACTCGAGAAGAAAGAGAAAAATATTTAAATTATATTTCTATTGCTAGAAAAGAATATGATGAAGCAGCAAAAACTGAAGTACAAAAAGCATTTGTTTACTCTTTTGAAGAATCAGCAAAAACCTTAATGGAAAATTATCTAGATAATGTAGAGGCCTATGTGAATAACTCCAAAATAAAAGATCCAATCACCAATGAGGAACTACCACCTGATGAGCGATTGATGCGATCCATTGAAGAGCAAATTGGGATCTCTGAAAATGCCAAAAAATCCTTTAGAGAAGAGATTTTGATTAGGATTTCTGCTTATGCACGCAAAGGAAAAAGATTTGATTATAAAAGTCATGACCGTTTAAGAGAAGCAATTCAGAAAAAATTATTTGCTGATCTTAAAGATGTTGTAAAGATCACAACTTCAACAAAAACGCCAAACGAAAATCAGTTAAAAAAAATAAACGAAGTGAGTAAAAGCCTAATTGAAAAATATGGGTATTGCCCTGTATGTTCCAATGAATTATTGAAGTATGTGGGTAGCCTCCTAAATCGCTAAAAAAGGAGGGAAACAAATGACAGACCCCCTTTTCATCGTGTCTAAGGAAGATTGGTCACTACACCGCAAAGGTTATGAGGATCAGATGAGGCATAAAGAAAAAGTTCGTGAAGCAATAAAGAAGAACCTTCCTGATCTAGTTAGTGAAGAAAATATTATCTTATCCAATGGGAAAGAAATTGTAAAAATACCCATTCGCTCACTAGACGAATACCGCTTTCGTTATAATTACCATAAACAAAAATTAGGTGGGCAAGGAAAAGGAGATTCTAAAGTCGGTGATGTTTTAGGAAGAGATGCAACTCCAGAACCAGGGAAAGGTCAGGGAGCAGGTGACCAACCAGGTCAAGATATTTATGAGGCAGAAATTACAGTGGAAGAGATTGAAGAAATGTTATTCAAAGACCTTGAACTACCTCATTTAAAGCGAAAGCCAAATCAAGAGATAATCGTAGAGGAAATTCGCTTTAATGATGTACGCAAAAAAGGCCTAATGGGGAATATCGATAAAAGAAGAACGATTCTTGAAAACTTAAAACGAAATAGTTTAAAAGGAGAAGCGAAAATCCATCAAATTTCAAACGATGACTTGCGCTTTAAAACATGGGAAGAAATTATCATCCCCCATTCAAAGGCAGTGGTGATTGCCATGATGGACACAAGTGGTTCAATGGGGATGTTTGAAAAATATATTGCTAGAACCTTTTTCTTTTGGATGGTGCGTTTTCTAAGAACAAAATATGAACATGTTGAAATTGTATTTGTTGCTCATCATACTGAAGCAAAAGAAGTGACAGAAGAGGAATTTTTTACACGGGGTGAAAGTGGAGGAACGATTTGCTCATCTGCTTATCGCAAGGCGATTGAAATTATCGACAAACGATATCCACCTGATCGTTACAATATCTATCCTTTTCATTTTTCCGATGGAGATAATTTAACTTCAGATAATGAAAGAAGCGTTTATTATGTGAAAGAACTGATGAAACGTTCAAATATGTTTGGGTATGGGGAAGTAAATCAGTATAATCGCCATTCTACTCTAATGAACGTTTACAAGAATATAAAAGATGAGAAATTCATCTACGCGGTGATTCGGGAAAAATCTGAGGTTTATCAGGCTTTGAGAACATTTTTTACTAAAAAAGAGCCTCAGGCCGCAGAATAGGAGGTCTGAGTGTGATGATCGATATGAACGAATTAGAAAAGGCAATTGCTGAGATTACGGAAATTGCCAAAGGATTTGGACTTGATCCATTTCCAATGCGCTATGAAATTTGTCCACCGGAGATTATCTATACCTTTGGCGCTTATGGAATGCCAACCCGTTTTTCTCACTGGTCATTTGGTAAAGCCTTTCATCGAATGAAGCTTCAATATGATCTAGGACTAAGCAAAATCTATGAGTTGGTAATCAACAATAATCCAAGTTATGCCTTTTTATTAGAAGGAAATACGTTCACTCAAAATAAGCTGATAGTGGCTCATGTTTTGGCCCATTCGGACTTTTTCAAAAACAATATTCGTTTTATGAACACACCAAGGGATATGGTAGAGAGCATGGCTAGAACAGCAGACAGGATACGCCATTATGAAAAAGAATATGGCAGACAAGAAGTTGAGGAATTTATCGATTCCGTATTGGCCATTCAGGAGCATATAGATCCAAGTTTGTTTAAAAAGAAGGATCGGGAAAGAAAGATTGATGAGAAACCTAAACCGAAAAAAACAAGTGAGTATGATGATTTATGGAAAATCGATAAAACCAATGAAACAGCATTAGTGAAAACCGATGAAGAGCAGAAGTTTCCTCCTTTCCCGGAAAAGGATATTGTTCTCTTTTGTGAAGAATATAGTCGAGTTTTAAAAGATTGGCAGCGAGATATTATGACCATGCTCCGTGAAGAAATGCTATATTTTTGGCCGCAGATTGAAACAAAGATCATGAACGAAGGGTGGGCTTCATATTGGCATATGCGAATCCTACGTGAACTTGATTTAAATGAAGAAGAAACCATTGAATTTGCTAAGTTAAACGCTGGCGTTGTACAGCCTTCAAGAACATCAATCAATCCCTATTATCTTGGCGTCAAAATCTTTGAAGATATTGAAAAACGGTGGGATCATCCTACAAAAGAGGAACAAGAGCAAATAGGAAGAAAGCCAGGAGAAGGAAGAAAGAAAATCTTTGAAGTAAGGGAAATAGATGCAGATATCTCGTTTTTACGAAATTACCTTACCAAAAAACTTGTGAACGATCTAGATCTATATTTATATCAAAAACGTGGGAATGAATGGATAATTGTCGAAAAGGATTGGGAGAAAGTTCGTGACCAACTGGTTCAGACCAAAGTAAATGGTGGATTCCCATACATTGTTGTGGAAAATGGAGATTATCTTAAAAATGGTGAGCTTTATTTGAAACACCATTACGAGGGAATAGAACTAGATATCCTGTATTTAGAAAAGACTTTGCCCCATGTTTACAAATTATGGGGACGAACGGTTCACTTGGAAACATTCGTTGAAAATAGACCTGTATTATTTTCCTATGATGGAAAGAAGACATTTAGGAAGTTTTTATAGTGGTAAAAAGGGCAAATTCAAAAGTTAACATTACTTTTGAGTTTGCCCTTTTGTATTCTAAATTAAAAATCAATAAAAACAGGGCCGAAAATGAAAATTCAGCTCTGTTTTTGTTTTCTTTATTATCAAAAACAATTTCTTAATCATTAAATATTCAATTCTTAAAGTTGCTGCTCTTTTTTTCTTCCCGTAAAGCTCCTTTACATGTTCTATATATGCCAATCCCCAATTTGTATTTGTGTTATCCTTGGCCATAGGCTCTCCTTTTAATTTAGGATTTGGACAGGTCTAACAAACCTAATTATAAGGAGTTTTTTTAACGATTCTCAATTCTCTATCCAATCAATTGTATAAACTTACCATTAATGATATAGTTCTATTTAAAAATATGAGTAATAAAAAATTACTCTAAAGGAGTAAGATCGTGATGAATATCAAGATTATTACAGATAGTGCTGCAGATTTATCTAAAAATGTGATAGAGCAATATAATATTGATGTTATACCATTACAAGTATTCTTAAATGATCAACAATTTGAAGATGGGGTTACGATTCAACCAAATGAGTTATTTCAGGGTATGAGGGAAGGAAACGTATATAAGACGTCACAGCCTTTATTAACACGTTTTAAAGATGTTTTTGAAAAATATGCAAAAGAAAAAACTAGCTGTATATATATTGCTTTTTCATCAGGTCTATCTGGTACCTATCAATCTTCTGTCATGATTAAAAATGAGGTGCTCGAAGAATACCCTGATTTTGATTGTGAGATTTTCGATACAAAATGTGCTTCAGTTGGTCTTGGCCTTGTCGTTTTAAAAGCTGCTCAACTGGCTGCTGATGGGAAAAGTAAAGCTGAAATTTTGGAAGCCATCGATTTTTATGCGAAACATATGGAACATGTATTCACGGTTGATAATTTAGAATACCTTTATCGTGGTGGAAGAGTTAGCCGAACAGCAGCGATTATTGGAGGATTATTAAACATAAAACCAGTTCTTAATGTTGAGGATGGAAAGCTGGTACCAATTGAAAAAATACGTGGTAGGAAAAGGGTTTTTAAACGAATGATTGAACTGATGGAAGAGAGGGGTAACAATCTTCGAGAGCAAACCATTGGGATTTGTCATGGGGATGATGAAGAGGGTGCAGAAACACTAAAAATAATGATTAGAGAGAAGTTTGGAACAGATAAATTTTATGTAAATATCATTGGAGCTGTCATTGGAGCTCATGCGGGTCCAGGGACCCTTTCTGTTTTTTTTCTGAATAAAGAGGCAAAATAATACTTAAACGAAATTTAGTTTTTCTTTTGATGAATATTATGACCCAGAAAATCTTAGTGAAAAAGGATATACTCTTTTTTTAAAGATTAAAAAAGTATAACTTTCTTCCATTTGTCATTTATGGGTTTGTATATTCCATAAGCTGCGACCTTCAGAAGTGCCCTTTTCTCCGTAATCTTTATTCATAGAAGGGCACGGATGACGGAGCGCGATGGAATATACAAACCTTTCTTATTTTGTGAAATATATCACAAACAGGTATTTTACCTTCAAAGAAGAGTTATTTTTTCATTGGGAAAAACATTATTACTATTTTAATTAAATAAAGAACCCCTCACAATTTCATCACAAAATGTGGCTATTTTGTGAATATTTAATCAAACTTATGGTAGAATTGTGATGATAGGTTTATAATCAGAATTGAAAAGAAGTTATTCTAAATTAGAATGACTTCGAAAGTAATAGGACTTATATTTTAAAAAAATTTATAGGAGGGGAAAGAAAATGATTAAATTTTTAAAGGAAAATGTGTATGCTTCTTATGTTTTAACTCTTGTTCGTCTTTATCTAGGGTATGAATGGATTCAAGCAGGGTGGCATAAGCTTACAAGTGCAGAACCATTCAATGCACAAGGATTTTTAATGGGAGCTGTAAAAAAGGCAACAGGTGATCATCCAGTAGTTCAAAGTTGGTGGGCAAATTTCTTAGACGCATTTGCTATTCCAAACGTAGGATTATTCAACTTCTTAGTCCCTTACGGTGAATTTTTAGTAGGTTTAGGACTTATCCTTGGAGCATTAACGACAGCGGCAGCATTCTTTGGTATCTTAATGAATTATGCATTTATGTTTAGTGGTTCTACAAGCACAAACGTACAAATGTCTTTACTCACTATTTTCATTTTGGTTGCAGGATTTAACGCAGGTAAAATTGGCTTAGATCGTTGGATTATTCCTTACATTAAAAAAGCAGTTAAAAAAGATGCAACATTAGAAGCGTAAAAAACATTCATAAATTTCACTTCCATAAAATAACCCTCCTGTTTTTAGGAGGGTTATTTGCGTGATCTTAATGAACAACTATCCTTTCAATCGTGGTGAAATTGATTTGTAATATTGTCCCTTTTCTACATATTCTCTTCGAATTCGTTCCATCTCTTTTATTTCTTCTTCCGTTAATGGTCTTATGATATTAACTGGATGTCCGAAGGCTAAGGTGTATGGAGGAATTTTTTTTCTAGGTGGAACGAGACTTCCAGCACCAATCATTGCACCTTCACCAATGTCAGCCCCATCTAAAATAATGGATCCCATACCAATAAGGGCACCCTTTCTAATCGTTGCACTGTGGAGAAGAACACGGTGTCCTATTGTTACATTATCTTCAATGATGAGCGGCGTATTAGGGCTTTGATGAAGAACAGAGTGATCTTGGATATTAACACGATTACCGATGATCGTAGGTGCTACATCTCCTCGGATCACTGTATGAAACCAAATACTAGATTCTTCACCGATCGTTACATCTCCGGTAACGACTACGGAATCTGCAATAAATGCGCTAGTTGCAATTAATGGACTTTTTCCTTTATAGTTGTATAGTATCATTGATTTATCACACCTTTTGAAATCATTATTCTTGGTTCAACGAAAGTCGATAGAAGTTTTTTTACAATAAGTGTAGCAAAAAATGATCAAGATATACAAATGAAAGTTGGTGAGGCTTGGATGTACGATTGTATTGTGATCGGTGGTGGACCTTCAGGATTAATGGCTTCAATTGCAGCTGCTGAAAAGGGGGGCAAGGTTCTTCTTCTCGATAAGGGAAACAAGTTAGGTCGTAAATTAGGCATATCTGGTGGTGGCCGCTGTAATGTAACTAATCGGATGCCTGTGAATGAGCTGATTCAACAAATTCCGGGTAATGGGCGATTTCTATATAGTGCATTATCAATGTTTAACAATGAAGATATTATTATCTTTTTTGAGAAACTGGGAATAACGCTGAAAGAAGAGGATCATGGGCGAATGTTTCCTGCTACTGATAAAGCTCAAACCGTGGTCAATGCTTTAGTCAATAGGGTAAAAGAGCTAGGGGTAGAGATTCGCACAGATGCTTCAGTTAAGACTGTTCATTATCATGATGGTCGTACAACTGGAATTGAATTGAAAAATAGGGAAGTGATTCTAGCAAAAACAGTGATTATAGCAGTAGGTGGGAAATCTGTACCCCAAACGGGTTCGACCGGTGATGGGTATGCATGGGTAGAAAAAGCTGGGCACACCATTACAGAGCTGTATCCGACAGAAGTACCAATTACCTCAAGCGAATCATTTATCCAAGAAAAAGTATTACAAGGCTTATCTTTACGAAATGTGGGTCTTTCTGTTTTAAATGAGAAGGGAAAGATTATCGTAACACATCAATTGGATATGATTTTTACCCATTTTGGAATTAGTGGGCCTGCAGCATTACGTTGTAGTCAATTTGTTGTAAAAGAATTGAAAAAGTCAAACGATCGTACTGTTACCATGATGATTGATCTTTTTCCTGATAAAAATGAAGAAGACGTCGTACAAGAGATCACATCAGTTCTGGAAAAGGAGCCAAAAAAGGCAATCAAAAACGCTCTGAAAGGCTATATTCCAGAACGTTATTTGTTATTTTTACTAGGCCATATAGGTATTGAATCTGATATGATTTATGCTTATTTAGCAAAGGAAAAAATAAGATGGTTAGCTAAGACAATCAAAGGTTTTACCTTCAAAGTAAATGGTACTCTCTCGATTGAACAAGCCTTTGTTACCGGTGGTGGAGTATCCATCAAAGAGGTGGATCCAAAACGAATGGCCTCAAAAAAAATGAAAGGTCTTTATTTCTGTGGAGAGATTTTGGATGTACATGGGTATACAGGAGGATTCAACATTACAGCAGCTTTTGTAACAGGTCATGTGGCTGGAAAAAGTGCGGCAGAAGAAGCGATTCAGCAACCATAGTTGAACGGTATTCTGTATATGTTTGCTTAAGCTCAAGTTGCTTGTAACACTAAATTTCCGCTTGTTCAGTTAAGATAAGTGGTCCTTTTTTTGTGATGGCAATGGTATGTTCATACTGTGCAGATAAACTTCCATCTACTGTTTTAGCCGTCCATCCGTTAAGCTCCATTCTTGTTTGGTAAGAACCGATATTTATCATAGGCTCAATTGTAATGACCATTCCTTCTTTTAATCTAGTCCCTTTCCCAGGGGTTCCAAAATGAGGGACATAGGGAGTTTCGTGAATCGTTGGACCTAAACCATGCCCGGTAAAATCTCTAACCACTGAAAATCCCTTCGATTCTACAAAACTTTGAATCTCGTAACCAATATCTCCTAAGCGATTTCCAATCACTGCTTTTTGTATTCCTCGGTATAAAGCTTCTTTTGTCACTTCTAATAATTCCTTAGCTTCTTTGGAGATTTTCCCAACCGGGTAAGACCATGCCGAATCAGCAAGATACCCATTAAAATTAACCACCATATCAATAGTAACAATATCTCCCTCTTTTAATGGGTTTGCATTAGGAAAACCATGACAAATTTCATCATTCACAGATGCACAAGTAGCAAAGGGATAACCTCGATATCCTTTTTGTTCTGGTGTAGCCCCATGTTTTTTTAAATAATCCTCAACAAATAGGTCAATCTCTAAAGTAGTGATTCCTGGTTTGATCATTTTAGCAATTTCTTTATGACAAGAAGCTAATAGTTCCCCTGCTTTTTTCATCATACTGATTTCTTTTTCACTTTTGGTGTTCACAGATAAACCTCCATTTCTAATTTTAAGGTCATATCACTATTTTATGCAGTATCTACTTCTTTCTACATCATTTTTTGACTTTGTGAATGAATAAAAAGGCTAATGTCAAAACTAAAAAAATGGAGATTAAACATAAAGGAGTACAAGCAGTGAATATTAATCCTTATCAATTATTTACATTGATCGTCTTTTTTGAATCGAGTACCGCTATTGCTGTTGGTACCGGTTCTGGTGCGAAGCAGGCAGCTTGGATAGCCATTCTGATAGGAATGTTTGCTGGTATACCATTATTTTTACTTTACCATTATCTATATCAAAAATTTCCTGAAAAACCTTTGATTAGTTATTCGCAAATGATTCTAGGTAAATATTTAGGCTGGCTCATTGGAATCATATACGTTCTATATTTTATTTATATTGCTTCAAGAGACTTAAGGGATTTTGGTAGCTTAGTTGGGGTTACCTTACTAGGTAATACCCCTTTATTGATTGTAAATATGTTTATGATTGTATCTGTAGCTTATGCGATAGGAAAGGGAATAGAAGAATTAGGAAGACTAGCTGAATTTTTCTTTATTCCAACCATTATTCTTTCAACAGTCTTTATCACTGCGTTTCTTTATTTCTCTAAAGTGATTGAATGGAATCGATTATTGCCATTTTTAGGAGATGGGTGGAAATCGGTTCTCACAACAGCATTTCCCTTAACATTTACCTTTCCCTTTGGAGAAATGATCGTATTTACGATGATCCTGCCTAATCTCAGCCAAAAGAAAATGGCATTAAAAACAGGATTGGCAGGAATGGTTTTTAGTGGCCTTCTGATAAGCAGTGTACTTGTTCTAGAAATTATGGTTCTTGGAACCTATGAAATTCAAAACTCTCTATTTCCACTCATCCAAACTGTTGGATTAATACATATTGATTTTTTAACTCGCTTAGATGCGATTGCGGTTATCATATTATTATTCGGCGTTTTTTTAAAGTTTCGGTTTTTTATTATGCAGCTCTTCTTGGAACAGCAGATTTGTTTAAAATAAAAAACAAGAATCAACTGCTTATTCCAATTGGTTTTATCATTCTTCTTTCTTCAATCCTAATAGCAAGTAATATTTCGGAACACCTAGAAGAAGGTCTAAAAATTGTTCCCTATTATCTTCATCTTCCTCTTCAAGTAGGGATTCCTTTTCTTCTATTCGTTGTGACTTTGATTCGAAATCGTTTGAAAACGAAACATCGAATGAAGAATGGTTAATAAAAACAGGATAATTAGAACAATTAATTCACTTAGATTCATGTGTAAAATAGCCTCGACCATTTGATTGGTAGCCTTTTTCAGTGGTATTCCCATTAATATATCCATCAAGATATCGATGCTTAAAGATGAAATAAGCAAGAGCAAAAAGATTCCTAAACCTTTCACTTTCATTTTTTTCCTCTTTTCTATGTGATGGTTTTATTTTTCCCTTTATTGATGGAAATATTAAAACAAGCCATTTTTGTTGCATTTTTCGTTTAGCAATTAGGTAGATGAGTGACATTTCAGATGGTAAAAAATTTCTCCCCAAAAGTAATAGGAATTTGTTACGAAGTAAGACGTTACTTTTGTGGGTTTTGCTAACACCTTTTAGGCGAATGCAGAATACGATGAGGAGAGGGAATAAAAAAGAAGGAGGGAAAAAGATTGCAGATCCATGTTGTTCGTAGAGGTCAAACATTATTTGGAATTGCTCAAGCATTTAATACGACTGCTCAAGCGATTACTGTGGCCAATGAAATACCCGATCCTAACCGATTAGTCGTAGGGCAAGCATTGGTTATTCCAATTGTTGGAAGATACCATTGGGTTCAACCTGGCGAATCTTTGTATAGTATTGGACGACGTTATAATATTAGTCCTAGTGAGCTGGCAAGAGTTAATCGGATATCACTAACAACAATACTTCCTATTGGTTTTAGGTTATATATTCCCCCAAGACCAAAACCTACGATTGAAGTCAATGCTTACCTTGAACCAAGGGAACGAATTACACCTGCCCAAAGACAAGAAGTAAGAAGGGTAGGGAGGTACTTAACTTATTTAGCACCATTTAGTTTTAGGGCAAATCGAGACGGTTCATTGACTCCGCCTCCACTCGATGATATTCCTAACATTGCCCGCTCTTTAGGGATTACGAATATGTTAGTTGTTACAAATCAAGAAGCAGGACAATTTAGCAAGGAGCTAGCACATATTTTATTTACGAATGAGAGCATATCTAATCGTTTCCTTAGTAATATTATCAATACTGCTAATCGTTTAGGTTTCAGGGATATCCATTTCGATTTTGAATTTATTGATCCGAACGATCGAGAGGCATACAACCAGTTTTTAAGAAGAGCTCAAAGCAGACTAAAACCAGCTGGCTTTTTATTATCTACGGCGTTAGCCCCAAAAACAAGTGCGGCACAAATAGGTGCTTGGTATACTGCACACGATTATAGAGCTCATGGTCAAATCGTTGATTTTTCCGTTCCCATGACGTATGAATGGGGATATACTTATAGTACACCACAGGCAGTTAGCCCTATTGGACCAGTTCGTCAAGTGATCCAATATGCTTTAACAGAAATGCCTGCCAAAAAGATTATGTTAGGGCAGAACTTATATGGTTATGATTGGCGAGCCCCCTTTAGGTATGGTGGAGAAGCAGCAAGAGCATTAAGCCCTCAGCAAGCGATTGAATTGGCTAAGAGGGAAAATGTAGCGATACAATATGATACCCGTGCCCAAGCCCCATTTTTTAAATATGTTGATGATCAAGGACGAGAACATGAAGTATGGTTTGAGGATGCAAGGAGTATTCAAGCTAAATTTGACTTAATCAAACAATTAGGGCTAAGAGGAATTAGTTATTGGAAATTGGGACTTTCCTTCCCGCAAAATTGGCTGCTTCTAGAGGATAATTTCAATATCACCAAAAGATAATCATTACCTTATTTCTTCAGTGAATCCTGAAGCTATAAAAACTTTCTTCCATTTGTCATTTAAGGGTTTGTATATTCCATAAGCTGCGACATAGCGTGACTAGCAGCTTTAGCTGTGTAGCACGACTTGTACACTTTGTGTGCCTTCAGAAGTGCCCTTCTCTCCGTAATCTTTATTCATAGAAGGGCACGGATGACGGAGCGCGATGGAATATACAAACCTTTTCTTATACTATTATGGGCTATATATTGAACAAATGGTGAACAAACATGATCCATCAAAAATAAAAAGAAAACGAGTGTAAACGGTTTAAATAGAAGATAAATTGCTCTAATTTCGTTAAATCAACTTTGTGTATAGAGTTAATACATATTAAGATAAAAACAACAATAACATGTGAAATATTTCACAATAAAACAGAATAATTAAACCTATATAAATTTGAAGGCGCCATTTATAGTTGATAAGTTGTTGTTATAAGTAGGTTTATTTAATATTTTAGAAACAAATGAACATTTTAATTCTTTTGCTTGTTACAATTTATTGTGTATTTATTCACATTAAAAATGGAGGAGAGCATAATGGAAAAAGTGCTTGAGAAAGCAAATCATCAAAATGAAAAGATGCAAGATGAAGGGAAAGAGATGGTTCAGACTACAATTGATGAATTAGTAAAAAACGCTAAAATTGCTTTACAAGAAATGATGAAATTGAATCAAGAACAAATTGATGAGATTGTAAAGCAAATGGCTTTAGCTGGATTAGATCAACATATGCCACTTGCTAAAATGGCAGTTGAGGAAACTAGAAGAGGAATTTATGAAGATAAGATCATTAAAAATCTGTTCGCTACAGAATACATCTACCACAGTATCAAGTATGACAAGACGGTAGGGATCATCGAAGAAAATGAACTAGAAGGCTACTTTAAAGTAGCAGAACCAGTGGGTGTTATCGCAGGGGTTACACCGGTAACCAATCCAACATCTACAACGATGTTTAAAGCAATTATCTCTTTGAAAACAAGAAATCCAATTATCTTTGCTTTTCATCCCTCTGCACAGAAATGTAGCGTAGCAGCTGCAACAGTTGTTCGGGATGCAGCAGTAAAAGCTGGTGCTCCAAAAGATTGTATTCAATGGATCGAAACGCCTTCGATTGAAGCAACACAATTATTAATGAATCATCCAGGCGTTGCGCTTGTATTAGCAACAGGTGGTTCAGGGATGGTCAAATCTGCTTATAGTACAGGAAAACCTGCATTAGGTGTGGGACCAGGTAATGTACCCTGTTATATAGAAAAAACAGCCAATATTAAACAAGCGGTAACCGATTTAATTCTTTCCAAGACCTTTGATAATGGAATGATTTGTGCTTCTGAACAAGCAGTTATTGTAGATCAGGAAATAGCAAAAACGGTTAAACAATATATGATGGAAAATCATTGCTACTTCTTAAACAAAGAAGAAATAAAAAAACTTGAGAAACTTGTAATCAATCCAACCACTTGTGCAGTAAATGCATCGATTGTTGGTCAATCACCTATAAACATTGCAGAGCAAGCAGGCATTCAAGTACCAAAAGAAACTAAGATGTTAGTTGTTCCGCTAGAGGGAGTAGGAGAAGAATACCCCCTTTCTCGAGAAAAGCTTAGCCCAATTCTTGCTTACTATGAAGTAAAAAATGTGGATGAAGGAATTAAGCGAGCTGAAGAAATGGTCTTGTTTGGCGGGATGGGTCACTCTGCTGTGATTCATAGTCAAAATGATGAAGTGATTCAAGCATTTGCTAGTCGAATTAAAACAGGCCG
This sequence comes from Tepidibacillus decaturensis, assembly GCF_001561915.1. Classification (GTDB taxonomy): domain Bacteria; phylum Bacillota; class Bacilli; order Tepidibacillales; family Tepidibacillaceae; genus Tepidibacillus_B; species Tepidibacillus_B infernus. The sequence goes on from NZ_LSKU01000001.1 coordinate 254,259, forward strand.
ACTCATTGTTAACGCACCATCAACTCATGGAGCGATTGGGGATATCTATAATGCCAATATTCCATCCTTAACCTTAGGGTGTGGCACTTATGGATCGAATTCAACAACAGATAATGTATCCTCTGTCAATTTGATTAATGTTAAAAAGGTAGCTAGGAGAAAAGTAAATATGCAATGGTTCAAAATTCCATCCAAAATCTACTTTGAAAGTGGTTCTGTTCAATATTTAGAAAAAATGCCTGAGATTTCTCGAGCATTAATCGTAACTGACCCCATGATGGTGAAATTAGGTTATGTGGATCGGGTCTTATATTATCTAAGAAAACGACAAAATTACGTGCATAGCGAAATCTTCTCTGAAGTAGAGCCAGATCCATCTGTAGAAACCGTCTTAAAAGGAGCCGAATTGATGCGTCAATTCCAACCAGACGTGATTATTGCTCTAGGTGGTGGCTCAGCAATGGACGCAGCAAAAGGCATGTGGCTATTCTATGAATATCCTGGAGAAAAATTCGAGCATATGAAACAAAAGTTTATGGATATTCGAAAAAGAGTCTATAAGTTCCCTAAACTTGGTGAAAAAGCAAAATTGGTTGCTATTCCAACAACATCAGGTACAGGTTCAGAAGTAACTAGTTTTGCGGTGATATCAGATAAGAAAAATAATATTAAATACCCACTTGCAGATTATGAATTAACACCAGATGTTGCGATTATTGATCCTGATTTTGTGATGACAGTACCAAAGAGTGTAACAGCCGATACTGGTATGGACGTACTCACTCATGCGATTGAAGCATATGTCTCGGTGATGGCGAATGATTATACGGATGCACTTGCAATGAAAGCAATCCAATTAGTCTTTGAATATTTACCAAAAGCCTACCACAATCCCAATGATAAAGTGGCCAGAGAAAAAATGCATAATGCTTCTTGTATCGCGGGTATGGCGTTTGCTAACGCATTCCTTGGTATCAATCATAGCTTAGCTCACAAATTAGGTGGAGAATTCCATATTGCGCATGGTAAGGCAAATTCAATTCTTCTTCCTTATGTGATTCGCTATAACGCAACGAAGCCAACAAAATTTGTCTCATTTCCTAAATATGATCACTTTATTGCCAATGAAAGATATGCTAAAATTGCTAGAATGCTAGGATTAAAAGCGAGAACAACAGAAGAAGGAGTGCAAAGTTTAATTGAAGCCATTATTCAGTTAGCAAAAGAATTAAATATGCCACTCACCATTAAAGAAGCAGGAATCGATGAGAAAACATTCGAAGCGAAAGTGGAAGAGTTAGCAGAAAAAGCGTTTGAAGATCAATGTACAACAGCAAATCCAAGATATCCACTTGTAAGTGAACTAGCAACGATTTACCGAGAGGCTTTTCAAGGAAAAGGAATTGTATAAAAGATTTTAAAAGGGGCTGAATACTAATGATCAGTGAAAAAGTAATTCCAGCTTGGGCTGGATTTAAAGCAGGTAAATGGATGGAAGAGGTGAATGTTAGAGACTTTATTCAATTGAACTATACACCATATGATGGGGATGGAAGTTTTCTAGCAGGGCCATCTGATCGTACTAAGAAACTATTAGACAAAGTATTTATTTTAATCGAACAAGAGAGAAAGAATGGGGGAGTACTAGATGTTGATACAGCAACCCCATCTACGATTACCTCCCATGGTCCAGGATTTATCGATAAAGATTTAGAAGTGATTATAGGGTTACAAACTGACGAAGCTTTTAAACGTTCTATTCATCCAACAGGCGGTATTCGCATGATTGAGGCTGCTTGTGAAGCCTATGGCTATGAAATGGATGAAAAGGTTCAGGAGATTTTTACGAAGTATCGTAAAACCCATAATCAAGGGGTATTTGATGCATATACAGAAGAAATGAAAAAGGCGAGAAAAACTGGGATTATTACCGGTTTACCAGATGCTTACGGTAGAGGCAGAATTATTGGGGATTATCGTCGTGTGGCATTATATGGAGTCGATTTCTTAATCGAACAGAAAAAACAAGAAAAAGCGGCAACAGAAGATGACTTTATGTCTGAAGATACGATTCGCCTTCGCGAAGAATTAACGGAGCAAATTAGTGCATTAAAAGAATTAAGGGAAATGGCATTATCTTATGGTTATGACATTTCAAAACCAGCAACCAATGCAAAAGAAGCAATACAATGGCTTTATTTTGGTTACTTAGCGGCTATTAAAGAGCAAAACGGGGCAGCTATGAGTATTGGCAGAATTTCAACCTTCTTAGATATTTATCTTGAAAGAGACCTTCAAAATGGGTTGATCACTGAAGAAGAAGCTCAGGAAATGATTGACCAACTTGTTATTAAGCTTCGTATCGTTAAATTTTTCCGTACTCCAGAGTATAATGAACTCTTTAGTGGTGATCCAACTTGGGTAACGGAATCCATCGGTGGAATCGGTGAGGACGGTAGACATTTAGTTACTAAGAACTCTTATCGTATTCTTCATACCTTATATAATTTGGGGCCTGCACCAGAACCTAATTTAACGGTATTATGGTCCACTCAGTTACCAGAGAACTTTAAAAAATTCTGTGCTCAAGTCTCGATTGATACTAGTTCCATCCAATATGAAAACGACGATATCATGCGACCAGAATATGGTGATGATTATGGGATTGCTTGCTGTGTATCTGCCATGAGGATAGGAAAGCAAATGCAATTCTTTGGTGCAAGGGCAAATCTTGCAAAGGCATTACTCTATGCGATCAATGGTGGAATCGACGAAAAGAGTGGCGATAGAGTTGGGCCTTATTTTGAGCCAATTGTCGACGAAGTACTTGATTTTGATACTGTGATGGAACGTTATGACAAAGTATTAGATTGGCTAGCTAATCTTTATATGAAGACTTTAAATGTAATCCACTATATGCATGATAAATATTCTTATGAACGGATTGAGATGGCATTACATGACCGTGATATCTTAAGAACGATGGCATGTGGAATCGCCGGACTTTCCGTTGTTGCAGACTCTTTATCTGCGATTAAATATGCAAAAGTAAAACCTGTACGTAATGAAAGTGGCTTAACGATTTCATATCAAATTGAAGGAGATTATCCTAAATTTGGAAATGACGATGAACGTGTTGACAGCATAGCTTCAGAGCTAGTGGAAAGGTTCATGAATAAATTACGTCAAAATAAAACTTATCGTAACGCATTACCAACCATGTCAATTTTAACCATTACATCCAATGTCGTCTATGGTAAGAAAACAGGGGATACGCCTGATGGAAGAAAAGCAGGAGAACCTTTTGCACCAGGAGCAAATCCAATGCATGGCAGAGATATAAAAGGTGCTGTAGCTTCTTTCAACTCGGTATCCAAGCTACCTTACGAACATTCTCAAGATGGAATTTCTTATACCTTCTCGATCGTGCCAAAAGCACTGGGAAAAGAAGAAGAAAGTCGTAATTCCAATTTAGTTGCGCTCTTAGACGGTTATGCTTATCAAAGAGGGCACCATGTGAATGTAAACGTCTTTGACCGAGAATTATTACTAGATGCAATGGATCATCCAGAAAAATATCCACAATTAACGATTCGTGTATCTGGATATGCGGTCAACTTTACCAAATTAACTAGAGAACAACAATTAGATGTCATTCATCGAACATTTCACGAAAGTATGTGATAGCAATGAAAGGGTATCTTCATTCTATAGAAACCTGTGGGACTGTTGATGGTCCTGGTATCAGATTTGTCGTTTTTATGCAGGGCTGTCCTCTTCGCTGTCAATATTGCCATAATCCTGATACATGGCAGTTGAAAGATGGAAAAGAAACCGAAGTAGAAGAGTTAATGAAAGACATTAGAAAATACATCCCCTATATGAAATTTTCTAATGGAGGGGTTACCATCTCTGGTGGAGAGGCCACCATGCAAAAAGATTTTGTTATCGAATTGCTGAAGCGTTGTAAAGAAGAGGGAATTCATACAGCAATTGATACATCAGGGTTTGTTTGCTTGGAAGATGCCAAAGAAATCCTCGCTTATACCGATTTAGTTTTACTAGATATCAAACATATCTCAGCGGAAAAGCATCTGCAGATTACAGGGGTTTCTAATGAATGGACTCTACAATTAGCAAAGTATTTACATGAGCAAAAAATCCCCTTTTGGATTCGTCATGTGCTTGCACCTGGAATCACCGATAGAATCCAAGATCTTCAAGCTTTAAGAGCATTTATCAATACAATCTCATCCGTAGAAAAGGTAGAAGTATTGCCATATCATACAATGGGAAAATACAAATGGGAAAAACTTGGTTTACCAGAACCATTGCCTGGTGTGAAACCACCAACAGAGGAACAAGTAAAAAGAGCAGAACAAATCCTCGTTCCTCAAGTCACAAATCAATTGGTTGTATCGTAAACAAAAAAACGAAGCATTAGTTGAGGAAACCTGATTTAAACTGGCTTCCTCTTTTTTTCCTTCTTTATCTATTATCTTTTTTTATCATCGTTTCTGTTTAAAATAGCTGATTGCTAACAAGATGGATGGGATTACAAAACCAAACATTAGGGCATAAGGTGTCCATGTCGTTGTAGCAAATTCAAAGGTTTCAACAATATTTTTATTTAGAATGACAGATAAAGCAACCACGATAAAGACTAATGGCATGGCAATAGGACGATAATCAGATAAATGGAACACCTGAGCGATTACTAATATTCCCGCATAAAAGCTGATTGTCATTTTTATAAAGATCGTTAACATATAGGATAAAGCAATAACTGCTTCCACTCTTGTTAAAAATCTTCCAACATCAATCAATCGAGCCATATTAAATGTAGCAAAAAGGGACATTTCGGTTGGGCGAACATTTAAAACAAGGATCGTTCCTAATACCACAAAAAATAAAGATAAGCCACCTACGACTACTCCGCTGATAAAAACAGATTTGATTCGTTTTCGTTGATTCACAAATGGGAGAATCATTAAAAATGCAATCGTTTCTGCAAAGGGAAAACCAAGGGTAGGAACGGTCCCCCTTAATACAGGTTTAAAACCCTCTGCAAAGATGGGATACACATTTTTAAATTTCATTTCAGGAATCAGTAAAAAGAGGGTGATCCAAAATCCTCCTGATGTAAAAAGAGAAAAAAATTCATTGGAACGCCCTATTCCTTCAATTCCTTGATTTATGACCATATAGAGTAATACTCCCGCCATTATGCTGAAGAGAATCATTGGTGTCTCAGGGAAAATAGCTGTTGTGACAAAATCAGTTGCATTCCGCATGACAAGTGCAGAAAGATGGAGAAAGAACCAAGCATAAAGCAAACCAATACCTTTCCCCAACATTGTTCCAAGAAGCGTCTCTGTAATTCCAACTAGGGTTTGATTTGGGAATTGTTCAGCTAAAGAAACCATAATATAAGTTAAACCAATTGCCAAAAGTGTTCCTAAGAACATCGAGATCCAACCATCTTGCTTTGATTTAGCAACGATGGTTGAAGGTATGATCAGCAAAGCACTACCAATGGTAAAATTAACCTCTAATAACCATAGTTGAAACCGATTGATCACTCCATTTTCTAACATAAGTGGTTCCTCCATATAGAAGTAAGTTAGCTTAATAGCTTATCTATCCAATGTTTGATTGGTTGAAAAATTAGTCTTAAGCCATTGGTTGGATTGGGAATGTAGAGATCTAACATTTTACCAATCGATAGATAAGCTGCAATCGCCATTAACCCTAGATATACATAGGCATCCCTCTTTTGTTTTTTCACCAAGAGATTCTTCACTTGTCGGTAAGAGATGATGATGATCAAAAAACCTAATCCTACAACCATCATTTATTTCCTTTCATTTCGATTTGGAATGATTTATTTTTCATTCCTATTTCTCCTATTGTTGTATTCACTTTAACATGAACTGTTAAATCGACAAATTCCTTTTCCCAGTCTTTTTTCAAGGTTTTCCATTCTTTTGAATGCTGGCGTTCAAAGGCTTCACCAAAACCAAAAATATCAACTTTATAGCTCTTTTGCACCTTTTTCAGAACATGCTCTATGTTCTTTTTGACTGTAGCATTGGTAGCCTTCTCTAAGTCTTTAATCACCGATTGTTTCGTTAAATCAATGGGGCCTAGGACAGATCCAACATTGGCATCGATTTTTATTTCTAAGTTAACCTCAGGCTTGCCATGAATCAATGTTGTTTTTATTTTTGTTTTAGAATTTATGATTTCAATCGAATGGTCTTCTCCTTGATAGGGGACAACGATGACAGTCTTATCAATTTCATCGGTTACCCAAAGAACTGCTCTTGCTTCCTCGCTATTTAGATAACCAATCACCTTATCTTGTTTAAAGACAGCAAATCCTTCAGTCTTGATCACTGATTCCTGTTTTGATGCTTGTGTTGCTTCTAAGGTATCCTTTTTTGGATTGATCGGGTTCGAGACAAAGATATAGGGAACAATTGCACTCCTTGTTGGACTTGTCAACATATTGATCAATTCTCTTAACTCCACTTGACGAGTAAAACTACCAGACTTTTGGGTGCTTTCCAGATGCTTTTTAATTGTAATCCCATTAACAGAGTCGATCGGAAATTGGGTAGATAAGACACTTTCTACCTTGCAATTTTTTGTAATTAAAATTGGAATGTCTTCACGAATTTCCGGGTCGCGATATAATAAGTCAAGGAAATCTCTGACACCGCTTTTTTTGCTAAATTTTCATCGATCACCCATGCTTGGAGATGGGCGAAGTATAATCTCCTAGACATTTCCTTTGTCGCCTTGCGAATTGCCTCAAACTGCGTTCTTCCAGAAGTTTTTAGTGTGATAAACGGAGTCATTGAGCTACTTACCCCTTGCTTTCCTGAGATAGATGAAGGGTTTACAATTTGGTAGACCAAGGTGATTTCCCCTTTTTTGGGGCCAGGATCAATACCAGCAGCTGTCACAATCGCGATTTCATTGAGCTCTCGCCGATTCCAACAGCCAGTCGTCAATAAAGTGAATATAATCATCATGAGAAGAATCATTATTTTCTTTCTCTTTCTCTTCATGATTGATCTTCCTTCCTATTAATACGTTGATGACCTTTAGGTGGTTTAGGCATCTCCGTATCTTCCCTCACTTCATTTGCTTGGCTAAATAAGCGAGGGCGAGTTAACATCATAAACCATGGTACTCGTGCAAAAATATCTTTTTGATCGCTAAGATTAAATGGGGCAATACCATTTAAATAGGGGATACCAAAGGAACGAAGGCCAACTAAATGAATGACAATCACCATTAAACCAAATAAAATGCCAAATAAACCAAAGCTTGCACTTAAAACAAGTAAGACAAAGCGAATGAGCCGTGCAGCGATGGCGATATCTACGACGGGTGTAGTAAAACCAGCAATTGCTGTCATTGAAACAATAATGACCATGGCTGCTGAGACAATACCTGCTTCTACTGCTGCTGTACCTAATACAAGTGCACCAACAATCGAGACCGCTTGTCCCACTGCTCTTGGCATTCTAACTCCAGCTTCCCGTAATATTTCAAAAGTTAATTCCATTAACACGGCCTCAATAAAAGCTGGAAATGGAATTCCTTCCCGTTGGGCAGCAAGGCTGACTAGCAAGGTTGTAGGTAATAGCTCTTGGTGAAAGGTAGTGATCGCAACATAAAGGGAAGGTAAAGTCATTGAAATTAAAAAAGTTATAATCCGTAAGAAACGTAAAAATGAAGCCATTCCTGAACGCATATAATAATCATCGGCAGATTGAAAAAGCATAGCTATGGTTACAGGGACAATTAAAACAAAAGGAGTTCCATCGACGAGGATGGCTATTTTTCCCTCCAATAATTGAGCTGCGACGATATCTGGCCGTTCTGTATTGTAAACTGTTGGGAACACAGACCATGGTGCATCTTGAATAAGTTCTTCAATATAGCCACTTTCTAAAACACCATCGATTTTAATTTTGATAAGTCGTCTTCTTACTTCTTCAACGATTTCAGGGTTTGCATTTCCTTGAATATACATGATGGCAATACTTGTTTCCGTTATGGTTCCAAGACGCATTTGTTCCAGCCTTAACTTAGAACTAGGTATCTTTCTACGGATTAAAGCCGTATTGGTGCGGATATTTTCTGTAAAACCCTCTCGTGGCCCCCGTAAAACCACTTGGTTATCAGGCTCTGTGACCCCCCGATTTTCCCATCCTTTGGTGCTGGCAATCAGCGTCTTATTTTCTCGATCGATTAATATTGCTGTTGAACCCCTAAGAATTTCATTGATGATTTGCGTTTTGTCTTGTGCTATTTTCACATCGCCAATATTTAAGAGGTGTTCTTTTATAAAATTTATAGGAGATAAGGAGATTTGGTCACTTGGATATTGGGTGAATAGGGTTTTTAAAAAGTCATTGATATCGCCGTTACTAACAAGACCGTCTGTATAAATAAGGGCAGCAGAAACCTCTTTTTCTTTTCCTAAAATAAAACGACGAACGATAATATCAGGACTATTCCCTAAATCTGTCGTAATCTCCTGAATGGCTTTTTCAAGATGACTAGGGATAGGTTGAATACTAGATTGAGTTTGAGTATTTGCATCAGGCTTTGAAGTCTTGGGATTTCTGTGTAATTTTTTGATCCATCTCCAGATTGACATCCGACCACTTCCTAAAAATGCTTATTAGTTATAGTGTGGTAAGAATCATGGTAAATTATGCATCGTTTAAAAACTATTATTTGACTGCATGCTGTGTGATTAGATAGATAGAAAGAAAATGAAACAAAAATAAGGAGCAAAATTCTCCTCATTTTTGTTCTTGAGCCCATTCGCTTGCATCCCAGTTTCCAATGCCTAAGACAAAGGTTGGTTTTCCGGTTGGACCCTTTGTTAGGTCAAATGCCTTCATCCCAGCGGCAAAGCATAGTTTCAAGCTTGGTACATTATCATTGGCCACTTTAACATAATATCGGTCAATATCTTCTAACGCTTCTGTTACTAATTGATAGGCTACCCCTCTATTTCGAACTTCAGGGTGAACCACAATGATTGCCTGATCTAGGCCAAAACGAGCAATGGCCAATACACCTACTATTTTTTTTCCCTCTAAGATGACGTGAATCAGATCGCCATTGCTTTGGTTAAGCTTTTGAAAAGGGGTTTTCTTTAACCACTCTATTGCTTTCCTCGTAATATGTCCATCCCCATATTTATTGATAAAACGGATTAAGGGTTGTTTGAAGCGTTCTGGTACAGAGGCATTGATCTTCATCTTTCTCATGATTTCACCTCTTTTGGAACAAATCCAGACAAATATCTAAAATATTGCAACAATCTGAGTAATGAGGTTTGACGAATATTAGGTTCATCAAATTCCATGGGTTTGGCATTTGCCTCAAAAAACCATATATCTCCGTTTTTATCGATGCCTAAATCCATCGACATTTCTCCTAATGAATGTCCTACCTTTTTTTCAATGTGTTGAGCAATTTTTGTCGTTAAAAGAGCAGTTTTATGTTTCCATTTCTCAGTTAATTCGTTGCCAAAGGTTTCGTGAAAAACAGTATCGACAGATTGAATATAACCACCTTGTGGTACATGAGTTGTAATACTTTGCTCTCCAGCAACGCGTATACCCATTCCTGTCATATGCCATTGACCTTTACCATTTTTTTGAACAAGTACCCGGATATCGTAAGGTCTTCCTTGGTATGTGCTTAAATGGATTCCTTGCTGAATAATATATTCTTTGTTATTTGCTAGTTTTTTTACCTTTTTCCATAAGTGATTAAATTCAACAAATTGCTGATGATAGGTAATTTGCTGGGCTTGATACGTTAGATTGAATAAGTTATCTTTTTTTGAACTTTCATAAATCCAATTCCTGCTTTACCATGAATCGGTTTAAGATATAGCATTTGATACTTTTTTAATAGGTTTTGTAAACGAGTCCTTTCTAAAATCGCTGTATCTGGTAAAATCGGTGCAAGTTCATGTGATTCACCCATCCATTGATAAAGGGACCATTTGTTGAAAAAATGGGGATTAAAAAAGGGAATTCCTTCAGTTTCTAAAAATTGAATCGTTTGTTGAACGATAGGTAAACGTTCTTCTCTTCTTGTGGGAATACGATTATATACTACATCTGGTAGAGGCATTGAGACAGAATCCCATTTTTTTTGTTCAGGATAATAGAGGTGAGCTTTTACTGTTTTTGATCCTTGTTCTATTGATTCAGGAGTGAATACATAAACTAGCACTCCTGTTTTAATCCCTGTTTGGATGATGTCGATAAAATTCTTTCGATTTCCTCTGAAAGTTTTGAAGCCACTTGTAGTTAGAATACCAACGATTGGACCAATTTTATATTGAAGATTTTTTTTGATTACACGTACAGGGAATGCTCCTCTAAGATCGGAGACATTTTTTTTAGAACTGATAATGAAAGATTTACTTTGGTTATTATGGCCGATTGTGTAGGCCATTGACGAAATCTTAGCGGTTTGATTATAGTGAGGAAGGATTAATTTCCAAGGTTTGATAGATGAGACTCGAACCCAAGCATAATGTGATGAATTCATAAATTTATACCCCTCCCTGCTACTTTATTTTTTCATTCAAAAGAAATACATAGATAACGGAGCGCGTTGGAATATACAAACTTATCTAGAAACCAGATAAATAAATCGGATACTCAAGCAAAGATTTAATCGATTCCTCATTTGCCTGTTTTAAACTTGGATGCTTAAAAATAGAACGACCTGGTTTTGAATTGACTTCAAAAAGCCAAACATGATGATTTTTGTCTACACCTACATCTAATCCTAATTCACCAAGGGGTTGGTTTAGGTTTTGTTCTAAATGTTTAGCAATCTGGATACTTTTACTTTTTATTTCTTCAAGCACATAGGAAGTATCCTGTTTAAAGATTTCTTTTATAAATTCCGATGCATTGATCAGTTGGCCACCTGTTCGAATATGGGTAGTTACACTACCTTTTCCTGCAGCTTTTGCACCGATTGCAATCAATTTCCATCGATTCCTTTTATTTTTGTGTAATTGTACCCTAAAATCGACCGGCCTGTGTTGATATTCAACTAAAGTGATTCCTTGCTGAATAATATAACGGTTAAGTCTAATTGGCTGTTTGGTTAGAAAGGTAAAGAGGGCATTTATTTGTTTAAAATCAAATGATTGATTGAACTGTTTATTTCTAAATTGAAGCGTATACGCGTTGTTGGTTTTTGTTATTTTGTAGATTCCTTTGCCTAAACTTCCTCCAGCTGGTTTTAAATAAACGATCGGGTACTTCTTGAGCATATTTTTTAACAAAGGGAGTGAGGGATTGGCATGCGTTTCTGGAATCGAACTTTTTATAGTAGGATCGTTAGTTAAGATCTGATTAATCTCCCATTTATTAAAAAAATTATCGTTAAATAGTTTACCTCCTGATTGAAGATACTGTTTTTTAAATTGTTGCACGGATGGATGTTGTTCACTTCCACGGTTTAAAACCCGATTATATACAACGTCTGGTAAAGAAATGGTAGCATATTCCCATGTTTTATTTTGATTCGCTGTTGGAAATAGAAAAATTCCTTTAACCGTTTTATCTCGCCAATTGACGGCACCTGGTTGAAATACAAAGTAATAGGCTGGATAAGAACCCTCTTTTGTTAATAGGTCAAAAAAGAATTTACTAAAGGGATGTCGAAAGTGTTTCAGTGATTCCAGAAAATTCGTTCCTGAATAATTAGAAGTTAAAATCCCAATAATTGGCCCAATTTGTAGACCACGGTGATCACGCTTGATCATGAGCTTTTTGTGATAGGGCAGTTTGATTTTCTTTTCGATTAAAGACGAAATGAGAAGTAAATCTTGATTTGATTGGTGTTGAAGAACACGAACCATGATAGGCTCTTTTAAGCCAAAATAAATAGGGATGGTTTGATTAGGTGTTAAATGAAGTTGTTGCAATAAAGATTTTGAAAGCCAGATCGTGTCTTTATGCTGATTTACTGTTTTAATGTGGATTAAAATGGGAACCACCTTCTTTAAATAGAAATTCCATATATTCAATCGGTTGAGTCATTGATTTTCTACTTAACTCAACCTCGCCTAATAAAGAAAAAACTTGACGACCAGGTTTGGAGTTTGCCTCAATCACCCATACTTTACCTTGACGATTTATACCTAAATCCAGGCCTACTTCAAATAAATGACCATGATTAGATTCGATAAAAGGTGGAATGCTTTCAGACAGTGATGAAATAAGGTTTTGAATTTTATTCGCTTTTGCTACGCCAAACTCTTTAAGAAGCAGTTTATTTACTGGTTGAACTGTACCACCACCATGGAGATTAGAAGTAATATTGGTGGAGTCGCCTATTCTTGCTGCCATTCCTGTGATTTCCCATCTTCCAACATAGTTTTTTTGGACTAAGACTCTAATATCATAGGGCTGTTTTGATTTTGTAGTAAGGTCTAAATATTGCTGAATAATATACTTTTTTCCACTGATAAAATTTAATATCCATTGACTTAATTGTCTACGATTGAGAAATATTTGTTGAATTTTTTGATTGGCTTGATTACGTCCAACGATTTCATATTGATGATGTTTTTTTTGAACCCTGATGATTCCTTTACCATGACTACCACCTATGGGTTTGAGAATGATAGGGAAGTGGTCTAACCACGTGAATAATTGTTGAACTCCTTTAAAAATATCTGTTTTAGGAAGGTGTTCCTTATAGATTGGATTCGCTGATAGAATTTGATAGAGTTGCCATTTCCCATGTAAAGCTTCACTAAGGAAGGTGATTTGTTTTTCCTTTTTCATTCGCTCAATATAAGGTCTATATTTGCTATAATCCGTAAAAATCCGGTCATAAACAAAATGGGGAATGGGGAACCAACCTTCCACCCATTTTTTTGAAGGTAGATTAAATTGAAATCCTCGTACTCGTTTATTTTTCCAATCGATTTGATCGGGATAAAAGACATAAACCAGTATATTACGTTGTTTTCCTATTAGTTGAAGGTTTTGATAAAAACCCTTTTCGAAGAATAGACGATTTTTTATTTTTCCCACCATAATACCTAATATTGGTTTATTCATTGGTTTCCACCTGACTTCAAGCGTTTTTTCCCTATTTTTGTTTTCAAATGATTTTTAAATCCGGATACAAAAAGCACATATTTTAATAGTTGCATCACAGATGGCCTTGGTTCATTTAATTGAGATTCTTCCGTTTTTGAAGGTTTTGAATTAACTTCTAAAAGCCACACATTTCCGTTTGTGTCTAAGGCGAGATCAATTCCAAATTCAGCAAAATTTCCCGTGGATGATTCTTCAAGATGTTGTGCAATCGCTAATGCAAGGGTTCTAAATCTCTGCTTAGAGATTTTTTTGTCTTTCACAGAATCAGACAAACGGATCGTTTTCATTACACCACTTTGTGTGCCTCCACGAGCCAAATTTGAGACAAAATGTTGATCACTGGCTATTCTAGCAACCATCGAGGTGATCGCCCATTTTCCATATTTGTTTTTTTGAGTGAGAATGCGGAAATCAATGGGTCTTTTTTCAATTTGAATCAGTGGTAAGCCTTGCTGAACCAAGTAAGGCTCTGTATTTAGTCTGGGTTGTAAGTGTTTAAACATTTGCCCGATAGAATGAAAAGTATGGGTAATCGAACCTTGGGAACGGGAATATTGGACGATAAACAAATGATTATTTTGCTTTTCGATTCTGATAATCCCCCGTCCTAATGCACCATTTGTTGGTTTTAAATAAAGGATAGGATATTTGACTAACATCTCTTTTATAGTTAAGATTCCTTTATAATATCTCGTTTCTGGCATCATTGAGTGGATGGGGGTTGGCTTTAATATTTCGTAGACTTGCCATTTATTCAAGAAATGTTCATTAAAGAAATGAAGATGGTATTGTTGTTTTAAGTTTGTAATCGATTCTTTTAAGGATTTCTCAATGTTTCGTGAGGATATTCTGTTGTAAACAACATTGGGAATAGGAAAAATATGTTTTAGCCAATGTTTGTCTTTAAGTACCCACCCTGTCACACTTTGTGTTTGTTTGTTGATATCTTTCATTGTAAAAACATAGGTTAATAATCCTTTGCTTTTTGATACCATGGAAATTTCCTCACAAAAGGTAGTTAATTTCCCAAAGGGTGCTTGTGGGTGTGAGGAGTCGATATGCTGAACGAGAATGCCAAGTATGGGTCCTAATTTAAGGCCTTCTGCTGTATCGTATCGAGCATGGATTTGTAAACCATTTGGTATTAATAATTCTGTAGCGATAGAAGAAGGGATTCTTAACAAATGACCGAAGTTTGAACTTACTCTTACCATCACCTCAGTTTTTTTGTTGCCAAAGGAAATAGAAAATGGTTTTTGAAGTGGAAGGTTTAATTGACTGATCAGTGTTGGATTCACATAGATGATATTGTTTTTGATTTCATGTTCCTCTACTTGAATGGCCAATACTGTCATGTTTTTTATCCCCTTCCTTAGGTTGTGCCAAAGCAAAATAAGCTACTTCATAATATGTTTAGGTGACTAACATGGTGTTAGGCTAAGGTCACATAGAAAGAGGGAATTATTTATGCTTTTCATTATGATATCTATAGGAATAGGCGCGTTGATTGGTGCTTTTACCAATGCATTAGCGATCAAAATGTTATTTCGACCATTCAAATCATGGAAGATTGGAAGCTGGCAAGTTCCTTTTACCCCTGGTTTGATTCCAAAAAGAAGAAGTGAGATTGCAGAACAACTGGGACATATGGTTGAGAACTATTTATTTACCGCAGAAGGGTTAAAACAATTTATTGAAAAATCGGGAATCAGGAACCAATTATTAAAGAAATTACAGCTAAACATACAGGGGTTGGTTCAACAGAATCAAACAGTCAAAGAGATGATGAATCCATTCTTACCTGAGGAATGGAAGGCAAAGATAAAAGGGATGATTCAACAAAAGGCTCTAGATTATTTATCTAGAGATGAGGTAAGGGCAAAATCCTTAGCAGACTTCTTATCTGAACCAGCTTTAATCAAAATTGAAGATCGTTTAGGACAGCTTTCCCAAATGTTTATTCAGGAAATTAAAGACTTTCTACATTCATTTAAGGGAAAAGTTTGGCTTGATTCGATTGTTAAACAATTATTTGAAGGCAAAAGAATGATTGGTTTTTTAGCTGGTATGCTGTTAGAAGGCGAACAAATTCAGCAAAAACTTTTATCGTATTTTGATCAAATCCTTGAAAAGCCTGATACACAGCAAGTTTTTCAAACTTTTTTAGTCAATGAGTGGAACCAAATGAAAGAGAAACCGATTGGCGATTGGCTAGATGACTTCGACCCTATCTTACATACGCAATTGGAGGAGATCTTAGATAAAGGATTGGAGAAGGCTCAGAATCTCCCCTTCCAGCAAGTGATTGATCTATTAAATAAATATAACTTTTTAGAAAGAGCCTATCATTGGTTTTTTGAGCTTTTTCAAGAAAAAATGGACAAGATCTTTTCCTATTTATCGATTGCAGAGGTAGTGAAGACCGAGGTTAACGCTTTTTCTTTAGAAGAATTTGAAAAAATGATTTTGGAGATTACCAATCGAGAATTAAAGATGATTACTTATCTTGGAGGAGTATTAGGGGGATTTATCGGGCTTTTCCAAGGGGTTTTGTTTCTTTTCTTTAAATAAAAAAGGTTTTAAGATGGAAAACGATAAATATATATAAAAAGAAAAAAAGGAGGGAAGTATCATGTCATATCCTTATGACAAGGCTTATGAACTAGCGAGAGTGATTGAAGAAAACGAAAATTATAAGACGGTGAAGGAATTAACAATAAAAGTGATGTCAAATCCGGAACAGATGAAGTTGATTGAAGAATTTCGCAGGAAACAGTTTGGCATGCAAGAAAAACAACTAAAAGGCTTACCCATTGAACAGCATGAGCTTGAAGAGACTAATCAATTATATAAAAACTTAAGTGCAAATCCAGAGATTAAGAAATTACTTGATGCAGAAGAAAGGCTAAGCATGTTATTTGTAGATATCAATCGAATTTTAACTGAACCATTAGACAAAATTTATAAAAAATCATAGAAAGGGTGGAAAGAATGGAAATTCGTTATCATGGACATAGTTGTCTAGAATTAAGGGGACAAAAAGGCTCTCTAATCATTGATCCTTTTATTACGGGAAATACCCATGCAAAAGTTTCTGTAAGTGAAATTAAGGTAGATTATATTTATCTTACTCATGGGCATGGAGATCATATTGGCGATGCTGTACAAATAGCTAAAAATAATGATGCTACCATTATTGCCCCCTTTGAACTATCCACTTACATGGGATGGCAAGGTGTGAAGGCCCATCCATTACACATTGGTGGAAGTTTTGCTTTTCCTTTTGGTCGTGTTAAGGCAACCCAAGCATTTCATGGCTCAGGATTTGTGAATGAAGCGAATCAACAAATCGTCTATCTCGGTATGCCAAGTGGTGTAGTTGTGGAGATGGATGGAAAAAGGATCTATCATGCAGGTGATACCGGGCTATTTGGTGATATGAAGTTATTAGAAAACGAACAACTTGATATTGCCTTTCTACCGATTGGAGATAATTTTACGATGGGGCCAGAGGATGCTCTGCTAGCAGCAGAATGGATTAAAGCGAAAAAGGTGGTACCAATTCATTTTAATACATTCCCAGTCATTCAACAGGATCCAGAGCAGTTCGTTGCTCGCCTAAAAGCCAAAGGGATGGATAGCGAAGTCATACCAATGAATCAGTGGATAAAGCTTTAGTTCTTTTTTACCATCTTTGGACATACATTGGATGTGGGAGGGATTAAAATGAAAATATTTAAAACGATTATTTATCTCATTCTCACATTAGCTGTTATTTTTTACGCGATTCCAAGGGTTCCCTTATTTGATTCGTCTAGTTTGGCAAAAGCCTTTAGTATCGTTTGGTTCTTCTTTGCATTACTCATTCTAGGTTCCCATTTAGACCATTTGCTAGGATTAGATGAGGAGAAAAGAATACGCTTAGCACACTTAGAAAAGGTTCGGCTTTGGAGAAAAGAACAACATTTCTTACAATCTTCTAAAAGGCATTACGAAAAAGCGTAATGCCTTTTGTCTTCATTGAATCCAAATCATTCTTTTTGTTATAATTGATTATAACAGAAATGATAGCTGATGTTAGAACAGCTATTTTTAAGAAAGTTTGGGTGAAAAAATTGACGACAAAACATGAACAGATTCTAAGATATATTGAAGAACTTCCAGTAGGGACAAAAATTTCTGTACGACAGATGGCAAAAGAACTAGAAGTTAGTGAAGGAACTGCCTATCGGGCAATTAAAGAGGCAGAAAATCAAGGATATGTAAGTACGATTGAACGGGTTGGGACAGTAAGGATCGAAATGAAACAAAAAGCAAATATAGAAAAGTTAACTTTTGCCGAAGTGGTTAATATTGTGGATGGCCAGATTTTAGGAGGTAGGGGAGGCTTACATAAAACCCTAAATAAGTTTGTGATTGGCGCGATGAAATTAGAGGATATGATGAAATATGTTGATCCTGGCAACCTATTGATTGTAGGTAACCGGGTTCAAGCACATAAACTCACATTAAAACAAGGAGCAGCTGTTCTTATTACTGGCGGATTTGATACAAGCGAAGAGGTTAAAGAGTTGGCAGATGAAATGGAATTACCGATTATTTCATCAAGCTATGATACCTTCACTGTCGCTTCTTTGATCAATCGCGCAATTTATGATCGTTTAATTAAAAAAGAGATTGTCATGGTGGAAGATATTATTCCTGAACAGGCTGAAGTGACTTACTTGAATGATGATCAGACGGTTGGTGATTGGCAACGTTTAGTTGAGAAAACCCATCATAGTCGTTTTCCTGTTGTAGATCATCAATTAAAATTAGTAGGAATTGTCACGCCAAAGGATATTGTGGGGAAGGAATCTTCAGTCCCCATTGATAAAGTGATGACCAAAAACCCAATCTCTGTTACAGCAAAAACCTCTGTTGCTTCAGCAGCCCATATGATGGTTTGGGAAGGTATCGAGTTGCTACCAGTCGTAGATACTTACCGTCGTCTGATTGGAGTGATTAGTCGTCAAGATGTGATTAAGGGTTTACAGTATATTCAAAAACAGCCGCAAATTGGAGAAAAGATTGATGACTTGGTGAATAAACAATTTGAGGAACGTAAAATAGAAGATGGCTCGATTATCTTTGTTGGAGAAGTAAATCCGCAAATGACAAACCAGTTGGGGGCATTATCAAGCGGACCCCTTATTAGCCTGATTACAGAAGCAGCTCATCGTGTATTAAGGCACCATAAAAAAGGAGATCTTGTCCCTGAAAATTTAATGATCTATTTTGTAAAACCTGTGCAAATCGAAAGTGAGATCGAAATACGACCTAAAGTGATCGAAGTTAGCCGTAAATTTGGGAAGGTCGATGTAGAAGTCTATCATAAGAACCAATTGGTGAGTAAGGCCATGATTACTTCTCAAGTATTAGAACGTTAACCATCAAGATAACCCGACATTTCATAGGAAGAGATGTCGGGTTTATTAGGTAGATTCTTTTTTGCTATTCATCGGCTTTGACGGGAATAAACCAGCAACCTTTTTCTGTTTCATCAATATGAACAGAAATATTTTCTTCTTCTAACATTTTTTTAACTAATGAGATGACCTCTTGTGTTTCAGCAAACGCAGAGAAACCATTTTTAATTTCTGCTACCTTTCCCCTAGCAATCTCTTTGCGATTTATTACCATTTCTTTTCCCTCCTTTTTAATCATTAAAGAAAGTACTACTTTCTTTTCATTATCATAATGGGACCCCACAAAAGAAATCAGAATAACACTTATACCTATTTTACACAAGGTTAAACGTTTTTGCGACCTACAAAGTAAAATTTCACAGGATTATGAATCTTGTTCATGGGCAGATAGCCAGATCTCTGTCGTCGATTGAATATATATAATCTTTACCTTGACTAAAAAAGTTTTATCCTTTGTTTTGAATGATTTATTATTTAGCAGCTGGTAGATAAATTCAGGATTTTTTCCTACCTCTATTACATTCTTACCTACAAGAAAACGAATTTCAGCCGTTAATGTTTCCAACAAGGCGGTTTCGTCGAATGGATCTAACTTATTTTCAATATGGAAAGTAACGATCCTTATCAATTGGTTTTGTTTTCGTTCTTTTTTTCTTGTTCTAAACTACTGATATATAATTTGTTATCATTCAATTCTTTTTGCAACTGAGCATTTTTAATATGAAGTTGGTCTAATTGGTTGCCATGTAAAAATAATGCAATGAACATACCAAAGTAAATTCCCATCATAAAAAATAACAAAGTGCGGATCAATGGTTTATGAAGGACCCAGGAAATATATCTCATGATGTAATATCCCCTTTTGCTAACAAAACGATGACTAATTTTCCTGAGTAGGCACCTGCTAATCCCATAATAATATAGATGATTTGTTTCATCATCGGTGATAAGTCCCCACCCAGTACACCTGTTTCAAGTATTTTAAATGAATCAAACGTTCCTCCAAGAGCAACAACTAGTGCCCAAATACGCAATTTATCTGACAAGTCTATCATGGTATGGATCGGAGGCTGTTTTGTAAATAATGCGCCTAATCCGCCAAAAAGAGAACCTCCAATCATGACGCCAAAGGCAACAAAATAATTCATAAAGAGATTTCTGATAAATTCTTGCATCTTAATCCCCTCTAACCTATAATCATTTTTTTTTACCGCGTTAGAATATACAAACCTTTTTATACTTAAACTTATGGAAAAAACCTTAAGAACATGAATGAAAAACGTAGTGTATAAAACATAGGCTACCTTGACGAAAAAGGTATAATAGGAATGATTAGAAGTTTTTTATGAAGGAGAAATTACGATGGTAGAAATGGTGGAATTCGTCCATCTTCATGTACATACAGAATACAGCTTATTAAATGGAGCTTGTCGAATTGAGCCGCTAGTAAATAAGGCAAAAGACTTAGGGATGACTTCTTTAGCCATTACCGATCATAGCGGTATGTATGGTGTGATTCCTTTTTATAAAGCATGTCAAACTGCTGGGATCAAACCAATTATCGGTGTAGAAATCTTAGTGAACGGCTTCCCGCTTGTACTTCTTGCTGAAAATAATCTAGGGTACCAGCATTTAATGAAACTTGTTTCTATTTCTCATCTAGAATCTTCATCTTTTCAACCCACTATCGATAAGAAAGCATTGCAACAGTATCATGAAGGAATCATCGCTTTAAGTGGTGGATTAACTAGTGAAATTAGTCAATATTTGGTTCAACAACAATATAAAAAAGCACTGGAAACTGCACTTGAATATCAAAAATTGTTGGGTACCGATCACTTCTACTTAGAAATACAGAATCATGGATTACCTGAACAAAAACAAGTGAATCCTTTATTCATTCAGTTAAGTGAAGAAACGGGAATCCCATTGGTTGCAACAAATAACGTACATTATATTGAGAAAGAAGATGCATTGATACAAGAAGTATTAGAAGCGATTGGAGCAGGGCATACATTAGATCAATCAGAGCAGGCAAAACTTCCTACAAAGGAATTTTATTTAAAAGATCAAGAAAAGATGAACCAGCTATTTGCAACTGTAAAAGGTGCGGTTGAAAATACAGTTCATATTGCCAATCGATGTGATGTAACGATCGAATTTCATCAATTGGCTTTACCAAAATTCCCTTTACCATCTTCTATTCGTGCAGAAGAATATTTAAAAGCGTTGGCACAAAAAGGATTACAAAAAAGGTATAAGCAGATTACTGATCAGCTACAAAAACGATTAATGAAAGAATTAGCGGTCATTGAAAAAATGGGATTTGCCGATTATTTTTTAATCGTTTGGGATTATATGAAATTTGCCCATCAACAGGGAATTATGACAGGACCTGGGAGAGGATCAGCTGCAGGAAGCTTGGTTGCGTATGTCCTTGGGATCACAAATGTTGATCCGATAAAGTATGGGTTATTATTTGAACGTTTTTTAAACCCTGAACGAGTAAGTATGCCAGATATAGATATTGATTTTAATTATGAGAGACGTGACGAGGTGATCCAATACGTTTCAAAAAAATATGGACATGACCGAGTTGCACAGATTATTACGTTTGGTACATTTGCTGCAAAAGCAGCGATTCGCGATGTGGGTAGGGTATTAAATATTCCTTATATCGAAGTGGATAAAGTGGCCAAATTAATTCCTTCCCAATTGGGGATTACGTTGGAGCAAGCATTGACAGAAGTTGATGAATTAAGAGAGCTTTATCAGAAAAATGAACGAATGAGGGAATTGATCCAGATTGCTATGAAAATTGAGGGAATGCCAAGGCACCATTCTACCCATGCAGCTGGAGTTGTCATTGCTGACCAAACATTAACGGTATATACCCCTTTACAAAAGGGGCAAGAGAAGGTTTCCTTAACCCAATATCCAATGGGAATCTTAGAACAACTAGGCATGTTAAAAATGGATTTTTTGGGATTGAAAAATCTCACGATTATCGAAAAAACATTGGCTTGGATCAAAAAATCAAGAAATAAACAAATTCAATTGCATCATTTAGATGATTCAGATCCATTAACCTATCAATTGTTGAGTCAGGGACATACAAAAGGGGTGTTTCAATTAGAATCACCTGGAGTAACTAAAGTGTTAAAAGAGCTAAAACCTAGCCATTTTGAAGATATTGTAGCGATTTTAGCTTTATACCGCCCTGGCCCAATGGAATCTATTCCAGACTATATTCAGGCAAAACATGGTAAAAAGACCGTTCAATACCCAGACCAAAGTTTAGAGCCGATTTTAAAAGATACCTATGGAATCATCGTCTATCAAGAACAGATCATGCAAATTGCATCGAAAATGGCTGGTTTTAGTCTAGGTGAAGCTGATTTGCTTCGAAGGGCTGTAAGTAAAAAGAAAAGGGAGATTTTATTAGAAGAAAGAAATCACTTTGTTCATGGTGCCATTCAAAACGGAATTGAAGAGAAAAAAGCAAATGAAGTATATGATTTGATCGTTCGCTTTGCAGACTATGGTTTTAATCGATCCCATGCAGTTGCTTATGGTGTGCTTGCTTTTCAAACCGCATATTTAAAGGCACACTATCCAGTAGAATTCATGACAGCCCTTCTCTCTGAATCGATGGGTAATCAAGATAAAATAGCAGAGTATACGGATGAATGCAGGAAAATGGGGATTGAAATTTTGCCTCCAGATCTTTTGCAAAGTGATGCTAGCTTTACTGTCCAGGATGGGAAGATTCGATTTGGTCTAGCAGCCATTAAAAATATTGGTATCCAAGTGATTGAATCGATCATTCTACTACGTCAAAAACATTCGACTTTTTCTTCACTTTTCGATTTTTGTATGAAGGCTGATTCTAAGGTGTGTAATAAAAAAACGTTAGAATCGCTTATTTTAAGCGGTGCATTAGATCGATTTGGGATTCATCGGGCAAAACTGATGGCTAATTTGGATGATTTGATCGAAAGGGTTCAAAAAAAGAAGAAATTACAGGAAGATTTGCAAATTCATTTGTTTGCAGATTTAGAAGTAGGTACAAAAGAAGAGGATTTTGATTGGTTTGAGGTTCCACCCTTTTTAGAACAGGAACAATTACAAAAGGAAAAAGCAGTTTTAGGCATTTACGTATCAGCACATCCTCTTAGTGCCTTTAAAGAGATTCTAAATGAATACACTACACATTCTTACGATGTGCTGGTTCAGCTTAGCGAAGGAACCTCTGTTGTAATCGGAGGATTGTTAAATGATCTAAAGCTGATCTTGACAAAAAAGGGGCAACAAATGGCTTTTGGCCAAATAGAGGTTGATTCAAATCTGTTAGAATTAGTGATATTTCCTAAAGTTTATGCTACCTATCGGAATCAATTAGTAAAGGATGAGGGAATTCTTGTTCAAGGAAAAGTTCAACATCAAGAGCAACGAACAAAACTGATTGTAGAAAAAATTACTTTATTGTCCCAAGTAAAAGAAAAAAGAAACATAAAAAAACAGTCAAATCATAAACATAAAACAAGCCCTAGAATGGTGATTAAAATTAGTGAAGCTAATGAAAACAGTAAAACTCTAAACCAATTGAAACAAGTCTTAGCAGACAACTCTGGAACCATACCAGTCATCCTCTTTTATGAAAAAAATAAAAAAACACGACAGCTAGCGAAGGAATACTGGGTAGAGGGAAGACCATCATTATTCCAAACCATTGAAGAAATATTAGGTAAAAACTCTTTTGTTATGCAGGAAAAACTTTAATAAAATTGTGAAAAAATTAGAATTTAGTTTTATATCCTAATATCTTTTGATATAATGGTGGTGGTCAGACCACTTCCTAGTTTTTAGCAACCATCTAAATTATAATCGGGGAGATGAATATCTGTGTCTACATTGAAAGAAGAAGCATTAAAAATGCATCGCGAAAACCAAGGAAAACTTGAAGTGCATGGAAAAGTTGCTTTGGCAAATTCCCATGACTTAAGTTTGGCTTATTCGCCTGGGGTTGCTGAACCATGTATGGCTATTCATGATGACAAAGAAAAAGCTTACGATTACACCATGAAGGGGAATTTTGTTGCTGTTGTATCTGATGGAACAGCAGTATTAGGGCTTGGACATATTGGTCCTGAAGCTGCACTACCAGTAATGGAAGGCAAATCCGTATTGTTTAAAAACTTTGCAGGTGTTGATGCTTTTCCAATCTGTCTTAACACGACAGATGTGGATAAAATTGTAGAAACAGTTAAATTATTAGAACCTACTTTTGGTGGTGTAAACTTAGAGGATATTGCTGCTCCAAATTGTTTTATCATTGAAGAAAGACTAAAAAAGGAATTAAACATTCCTGTTTTTCATGACGATCAGCATGGAACAGCAATTGTAACTTTGGCTGGACTCATCAATGCTCTTAAATTGGTTAACAAAAAAATGGAAGAAATAAAAGTCGTTGCAAATGGAGCAGGGGCTGCAGGTATTGCCATTATCAAATTATTAATGAGTATGGGTGTAAAGAACGTGATTATGTGCGATACCAAAGGAATTATTTATGAAGGTCGCCCTAATGGGATGAATCCTGTGAAAGAACAAATCGCAAAAATTACAAATCATGAGAAAATCCAAGGTTCATTAGTAGATGCGCTTAAGGGGGCAGATGTTTTTATTGGGGTATCTGTCGCAGGTGCAGTTACTCAGGATATGGTAAGATCCATGAATCAAGATGCAATCATTTTCGCTATGGCAAACCCAGTTCCAGAAATTTTCCCAAATGAGGCAAAAGAAGCAGGGGCAAGAATTGTAGGAACTGGTCGATCTGATTTACCAAACCAAGTGAATAATGTATCCGCTTTCCCGGGTATTTTTAGAGGGGCGCTAGATGTTCGAGCTAAAGAGATTAACGAGGAAATGAAGATTGCAGCCGCTTATGCAATTGCTAACTTGATTGAAGAAAATGAACTTCATGACGATTATGTGATTCCAGATGCTTTCGATCCTCGCGTAGCACCAAAAGTTGCAGCTGCTGTTGCTAAAGCAGCGATGGACTCAGGAGTTGCTAGAATCACTGTGGATCCTCAAGAAATTGAAGAAAAAACAAAAAGATTAGCTGTAATTAAATAGTTGTAGGATAAGTTGATGAGATGGTTTTGAGATAGGAGAGGTGGCTTAATGCTCGATGATACTAAAGAGCTTAAATTATATCAGGAAGTTTTACTAAGGATCAACCAAATCATTGAAGCAGACAATCTATCTACAGGAGACCGGTTACCTTCTGAAAGAGAACTTGCTGAAAGATTAGGTGTGGGAAGATCTTCTGTAAGGGAAGCGTTGAGAGCATTAGAGTTATTAGGTTTAATTACTACCCGTCGTGGTGAAGGAACGTTTATCGAAGATTATACTGCCCACCACTTAGTAGAAATTCTAGCTTTTTATATCCTTAGAAATGAAAAATCAAAAAAAGATCTTTTAGAGATTAGAAAAATCATTGAGCTTGATGCCGTACGATTAGCGGCTGAGCGGATGGATGAGAGTAAGATTAGGCAAATAGAAATGGTGATTGAGGAATCCGTCAAAAAACTTGAGTCTGGTATCCTTCCATTAGAGGAAGACTATTTTTTCCATGAATCAATTGCATTGGCTAGTCGTAATTATCTTCTTTATCGAATTTGGAAACCTGTCTTTGATTATGGGAAAACGATATTGAAAGAATCGTTAGGGCGAAATGGAAGACCTGAAGTATCCATACAAGAGCATCAAAATATTTTAAAAGCATTAAAGGCACGTAATGTAGAAGAAGCAGTAATACAAATGAGATTGCATCTGGAGAAAAGTGAATTTTTTGCTTAAAATATGACATTTTTGAGGCTATTCTTTGAAATCTTGATAAATATCGCTATAATGAAAGTATTGTTAAGGTTTTTGAGGAGGATACTTCATGTGGACTGTCATTTATATTGCACCTAATGAAAAGATAGCTGAAAAAATTCGAGATCAATTAACTACTGAAGGATTTTTAGTCAAAATTAGACAAAGTCATGTTTTGAAACAGTATGAGATCCTAGTACCAGAAGGAGAATTAGATGAAATAAGAGAGGTATTGGCGACGATTCTTCCTTAAAACCATCCTATGTGAGGTGTTGGTGTGTTAAAGGATTTTTTTATAAACGAAGAAAATATGCAACGATCCCTTCTGAGAAGGCTAGAAAAGATATTCCAGAAGGAATGATTGTCAAATGTGACAAATGTGGCAAAATTACTTTTGCGAAAGAAATACAAAAAAATCTTCATGTATGCCCTCATTGTGATCATCATATGTCTGTTTCTTCTCCTGAACGCCTTATGATGACGCTGGACCAAGGAAACTTTTTTGAATATGATACGGATTTGATCTCTTCTGATCCTCTTCATTTTGAAGGCTATATCGATAAGTTAAAAAAGGATATGGATAAGACGAATTTAAATGAAGCCGTTGTGACTGGTGAAGGAACGATTGGTGGTTTTCCTGTGGTCGTTGGTGTAATGGATTCACGCTTTCGTATGGGAAGTATGGGTTCTGTTGTTGGTGAAAAAATTGCAAGGGCAATTGAGAAAGCAATTGTAAAAAAATATCCCTTTATTTTATTTTCTGCATCCGGTGGAGCAAGAATGCAAGAAGGTATTTTAAGCCTAATGCAGATGGCGAAAACAAGTGCCGCATTAGCAAAATTGCACCAAGAGGGTATTCTATTTATCTCTGTATTAACGAATCCTACGACAGGTGGGGTGTCTGCTAGTTTTGCATCCTTAGGTGATATCAATATTGCAGAACCTAACGCATTGATTGGTTTTGCTGGCCGGAGAATTATTGAACAAACGATCCGCCAAAAACTACCTGATGATTTTCAAACAGCAGAATTTTTATTAAAGCATGGTCAATTAGATATGATTGTTCATCGAAAAGATATGAAACAAACATTAGCGAAACTTTTGGATTTACATATGGTAAGGGGGGAAGCTAATGGCTTTTGAGCTACCTTTTGAAAAACCCCTCATAGAACTACGTAAAAAAATCGAAGAGTTAAAACAATTTACATCTAAAGAAGGTATCGACTTTTCAAAAGAAATTGAAGAGCTAGAAAAGAAAGCAAGAAATCTTGAACAAGAAATTTATGGACAACTTACTCCATGGCAAAAGACGCAAATTGCTAGACATGGACAAAGGCCTACTACATTAGACTATATTGAGCATATTTTTACTGACTTCATTGAGTTCCATGGAGACAGAGTTTTTGGCGACGATCCAGCGATTGTTGGTGGAATCGCAAAATTAAATGGGAAACCGGTTACTGTTATTGGTCACCAGAAAGGAAAAGATACGAAGGATAATATTCTACGTAATTTTGGTATGCCTCATCCGGAAGGCTACCGAAAAGCTCTACGGCTAATGCAGCAGGCTGATAAGTTTCATCGACCTATCATTTGCTTTATTGATACACCTGGTGCATATCCTGGAATTGGTGCTGAGGAAAGGGGGCAAAGTGAGGCCATTGCTAGAAACTTAAGAGATATGGCTTTATTTAAAGTACCGATGATTTGTATCGTAACAGGCGAAGGTGGAAGTGGTGGAGCTCTTGCTTTAGGGGTGGGTAACCATTTATATATGTTAGAAAACGCGATTTATTCTGTCATCTCTCCAGAGGGAGCAGCAGCTTTATTATGGAAAGATGCGACTCAAGCTTCAAAAGCAGCCAATACAATGGGAATTACTGCTCACCATGCCTTTGAGTTTGGAATTTCAGATGGTGTGATTAAAGAGCCTCTAGGCGGGGCACATAAAGACATTAAATTTCAATCGAAGGAAATTAAGAGGTATATTGAAGAATCGCTTGCAACCTTATCTTCGCTAAGTCCAACTCAGTTGGTAGAACAACGTTATCAAAAATTTAGAAAAATCGGTCAATACTCCTCATTGATCTAAATGAAAAGAAAGTCTATAAAAGTCTATAAAAAGTTTGATTTCATGGTATAATAATGTTGATCAAGGTACCCTAAAAAAGGGTACACTCTTTTTTGTCCACTATGGACTTAAAATGTCCCTTATGGACATTTTATGGTATAAAAGTATACAAAGAGGTGAGAAGCATGAAGCGAATTGCAGTACTAACAAGTGGTGGAGATGCACCTGGTATGAATGCAGCGGTTAGAGCCGTTGTTCGAAAAGGTTTTTATCATGAGTTAGAGGTTTTTGGTATTTATCATGGATATAGTGGTCTAATAAACGGGGAAATAGAGAAATTGGATTTAGGCTCTGTAGGTGATATTATTCATCGAGGGGGAACGATCCTTTATACAGCGAGAAGTGATGAATTTAGGACACCAGAAGGCCAAGCAAAGGCAGTAGAACAATTACAAAAGCATGGAATTGAAGGCCTTGTCGTTATTGGTGGAGATGGTTCTTTCCGTGGAGCACAAAAGTTAATTCAACATGGCATTGCTGCCATTGGCGTACCTGGTACGATTGATAATGATATTCCTGGTACAGATTTTACTATCGGTTTTGACACAGCAGTCAACACAGTGATTGATGCGATTGATAAAATAAGGGATACGGCAACATCGCACGAACGTACATATATAATTGAAGTGATGGGTCGCAATGCAGGGGATATTGCCTTGTGGTCAGGTTTAGCAGATGGTGCAGAAAGTATCATTATTCCTGAAGCCTACTACAACATGGATGAAATCATTGAACGCTTAGAACGTGGCCATAAACGGGGTAAAAAGCATAGTATTATTATTGTAGCTGAAGGCGTAGGTAGTGCGGTTGAGTTTGGTAACAAAATTAAAGAACGAACAGGTTTTGAAACGAGAGTAACCGTATTGGGTCATATTCAAAGGGGTGGATCTCCAACAGCTTTTGACCGTGTATTAGCTAGTCGTTTAGGCGCTGAAGCTGTTGAATTGTTATTAAAAGGTCAATCCGGTAGAATGGTTGGTATTCGCTACAATCAAATCATTTCTTTGGACATAGATGAAGCTTTAATGCAAAAACATCAAGTTGACTTAGCGTTGTACCAATTAGCTAGTATTTTAGCTATTTAGAAAAGATAAGAAGAGTTATTAATGTTGTAGAAGGGTGGAAAAAAGAGAATGAGAAAAACAAAAATCGTTTGTACGATTGGCCCTGCGAGTGAAAAGGTAGAAGTATTAAAAAAACTCATTCATGAAGGAATGAACGTAGCTAGACTTAACTTTTCTCATGGGGATCATCAAGAACATTTAGCAAGGATTCATAACATCAGGCAAGCTGCAAAGGAAACAGGAAAAACAGTTGCCATTCTCTTAGATACGAAAGGTCCTGAAATTCGCACAGGTGTGATAGGTGCACCTGAAGTTGAATTAAAACAAGATGGGACGATAATTTTAACCACGGATGAAATCATTGGCGATGAAAATAAAATTTCGATTACATATGCAGGTCTTCCAAATGATGTACAACCTGGTTCTAAAATCTTAATTGATGATGGATTAATTGGGCTAGAGGTTATAAAGATTGAAGGCAATGAAATTCATTGTAGAATTTTAAATGGTGGTATTCTCAAAAGCAAAAAAGGTGTAAATGTACCGGGAGTAAAAATCAATTTGCCTGGTATCACAGAAAAGGATGCAAAGGATATCCTATTTGGAATCGAGAATGACCTTGATTTTATAGCTGCTTCTTTTGTGAGAAAAGCGAGTGATGTACTTGAAATTCGCAAGATTTTAGAGGAACACAATGCAGATATTTTGATTATCTCCAAGATTGAAAATCACGAGGGTGTTGAAAATATTGATGAAATCCTACAAGTTTCCGATGGGATCATGGTGGCTAGAGGGGATTTAGGTGTTGAAATCCCAGCTGAAGAGGTACCTCTTGTTCAGAAGATGATTATTGAAAAGTGTAATAAAGCTGGTAAACCAGTCATCACCGCTACCCAAATGTTAGATTCCATGCAAAGAAATCCACGTCCAACCCGTGCTGAAGCAAGTGATGTGGCAAATGCAATTTTTGATGGTACTGATGCCATTATGTTATCAGGTGAAACTGCTGCAGGGAAGTATCCTGTAGAATCAGTTGCAACGATGGCAAGAATCGCAGTAAGAACAGAAGAGGCTCTTAATTACAAAGAAATTTATAATAAGAGAAGCTCATTACAGCAAACTACTGTAACCGATGCCATTAGTCAGGCAGTAGCTAATACTGCTATTGATCTAGAGGTAAATGCAATTTTAACGCCGACTGAAAGTGGACAAACTGCAAGGCTTGTTTCTAAATATCGTCCAAAGGCTCCGATTATTGCGATCACACCAAATCCGAAAGTGATGAAGAAATTAAGTGTTAGTTGGGGAGTATATCCCATCTTAGGGCAACAAATTAGAACAACGGATGAGATGATCACACATGCTGTTGACGAGGCTCTAAATGCGGGAGCTATTAATCAAGGGGACTTGGTCATTATTACAGCAGGTGTTCCAGTAGGCAAAACAGGTACGACAAATTTAATCAAAGTACATTTAGTTGGTGATATCGCAGTAAGAGGACAAGGAATTGGAAATCGAGTCGTAACCGGGAAAGTAATAAAAGGGAAAACAGTTGAGGAAATAGCGAGTAAAATGGAAGATGGAGCAATCCTTGTTACTTACTCCACAGATAAGGACATGGTAAGTTCTTTTGAAAGAGCAGCAGCTGTAATTACTGAAGAAGGTGGACTAACCTCACATGCAGCGGTGGTAGGGATTAACTTAGGAATTCCTGTGATTGTCGGTGCTGAACAAGCTTATGAAAAATTTGAGGATGGTATGATCGTTACAGTTGACCCAGAACGAGGCTATGTCTATGCGGGACAAATTCCAATGATGTAATAAATAGATAAGATGATACATCAAGAGACCGTTATTAAGACGGTCTCTTTCTCTAGAATTTTATTGTTAAAGAAGTAAGGGGGAAATAACAGTGGAATGGACAGAGACACCGATTCGTGTTCGCTATCAAGAGACTGATCAAATGGGTGTTGTGTATCACGCTAATTATTTTGTTTGGTTTGAAGTGGCGAGAACGGAAATGATCAAAAAATTTGGGATCAGTTACAAAAAACTAGAAGAAAAAGGCTTACTATTACCAGTTTTTGATGTATCCTGCAAGTATAAGGTTGCGGCAAAATATGATGATGATTTGTTGATTCAAGCCCGATTAAAAGCATATAGTAGTTTAAGAATGACCTTTGAGTACCAGGTGATACGTGTTACTGATGAAAGATTACTAGCGATAGGTGAAACAAGTCATGTCTGGATAGACAAGAACTTTAAACCTGTTCGATTAGAAAAAGTAGCACCAGAAATTCATCAAACATTAATCAGTTTAGTTAATCGTTAAGGGGGAGAATTTGTGTTCAGAACCATTGTATTTTTAATGATTGTGATTCCTGCCTTGGAGATTTGGGGGCTTATCAAAGCTGCTCAATTTATCGGTGGGGTGCAAACGTTTTTGGCTGTCATTTTAACTGGGGTTATTGGAGCCTTTTTAGCCAAAAAGGAAGGATTAAAAACATGGAATAAAGCTCAGATTGAGCTTAGAAATGGACAACTACCAGGAGATGCGATCTTAGATGGGATTAGTATTTTTGCAGGAGGACTTTTATTACTCACGCCAGGTTTTTTTACAGACACAATCGGTTTTTTATGATTTTTCCCGTTACAAGGAAACTGATAAAGGGGTATCTAAAAAGATGGTTAGAACGAAAAATTCAAACAGGACGATGGTATTTTTATGATCCAAATTCCAAATGAAATCATTTTTCTAATTTTATTGTTAGGAATTGGTCTACTAAGTAAGAATCAATCGATTGTGATAGCCGTGGCCATTCTTCTGGTTATTCGCTTAAGCCATTTGGGAGACCGCATTTTTCCGCTGTTGGACAAGCATGGAATGAATATCGGCATTATAATGATCACGATTGCTGTATTAGTCCCTATTGCTAAAGGAAAAATCCAACTGCAAGATTTAATCGAATCCTTTAAGTCAAGCTATGGTATCATTGCGATTATATCTGGAATGATCGTCGCTTTGTTTGCAGCAAATGGCATTCAATTATTAGAAAAAACACCGCAAATCACAATAGCCTTAGTATTAGGCACGATTTTTGCCGTGGTTTTCCTTAAAGGAATTCCCGTTGGCCCTTTGATTGGTGCTGGGATTGCAGTGACATTGATTAAAATCTTTGAATGGTTAAAATACTTTTTCGACTAAGAGAAGAGGGAATGAATCTATGTAAGCATGATTTATTCCTTTTTTTGTTCAATTTTAAACAAATTAGGCAAAGGCATAAAAAATGAAAAAAGAAGTAAGTGTTAAACAAGATTTCTAAAAAGATTATACTACTTCGTAATCCAGAAATTCTCCATCTTCAAAAAGCCTTGGTAATTCTATTTTTGCACAAAGTTTAATATAATAGAGGATATAAATGTCAATATATACAAAAGAATATAATTTTTAAGAAAAATTAGAATAGTAGTTCACAAAATTGCAATAATATATTACAATATATTCAAGATATTATTATTTAACTAAAATTCTGAAAATATAGAGATCATATTTTGGTTCGTTGATTTGAGGATATGTATCTTTCATATCTTCTAATTATAAAAATGAAAAAAGGGGAGAGGGTGAGGTGTTTATATGTCTACTTTAAAGAACGTACTCGCCAAAAAAATTGAGGAGCACAGAAAAAGAACGACAAAGCTCTTAGTTGAAAGTGGCGATGTCAAAATTAGCGATGTGACGATCGCACAAGCAATTGGTGGGATGAGAGGAGTCAAAGGTCTAGTTACTGACATCTCTTATTTGGATCCATTTGAAGGGATTCGCTTCAGAGGGTATACAATACAAGAAGTTATGGAAGGTCTTCCAAAACCTGAAGGCAAAGATTACCCTTATGTAGAAGGATTCTTTTATTTACTTTTAACAGGTGATATCCCCACAAAAGAACAAGCTGAAGAAGTAGTAGAGGATATGAAACATAGAGCAAAAGTACCAGAGTATGTGTTTGATATTCTTAGGGCGATGCCGAGAGATTCACATCCTATGGTAATGTTTTCGGCAGCAATTGTATCGATGCAAAGAGAGTCAGAGTTTGCTAAAGCCTATAACGAGGGAAAATTTAATAAATATAATAGTTGGGAATACATGTATGAAGATGCATTAAACCTGATGGCAAGATTACCACAAGTTGGAGCTTTTATTTATAGGCTAAAATACAAAGGTGATACACAAATTGATCCAGATCCAACTCTTGATCTTGGTGGAAACTTTGCTCATATGATGGGATTAGAACCTCCTTATGATGAAGTAGCTAGAATGTACTTTATTCTTCATTCAGATCATGAAAGCGGCAACGTATCTGCTCATACCACTCACTTAGTCGCATCAGCTTTATCTGATGCTTATTATTCGCTATCTGCTGGCATCAATGGATTAGCTGGTCCTCTTCATGGCCTTGCAAACCAAGAGGTGCTTGCATGGATTCAACAATTTATGGAAAAATTAGGTGGTCAAGTTCCTACAACAGAACAATTGAAAAAAATTGTATGGGATACGCTTAATAGTGGCCATGTTATACCTGGATATGGTCATGCAGTTCTTCGTAAAACTGATCCAAGATATACTTCTCAAAGAGAATATTGCTTAAAGCATTTACCAGACTATCCTCTATTCCAACTTGTCAGTAAGCTTTATGAAGTTGTTCCTGATATTCTAAAAGAGCAAGGCAAAGCAAAAAATCCATGGCCAAACGTAGATGCTCAATCTGGTGTTATCCAGTGGTATTATGGTCTTACCGAATATGATTTTTATACAGTTCTATTCGGAATTGGTAGAGCACTAGGTGTTCTTGCTAATATTACATGGGATAGAGCGCTTGGTTACCCAATTGAAAGACCAAAATCTGTAACAACTGATATGTTGGAAGAATACGCAAAACAGGCACAAGAAGCAAAGAGTAACGAACATAGAGCCTAGATGATTTTGTTGTTTATAATAAGAAAACTGGAAGCGTTTGCATCATAATTTATTTGTAAAGGAATATAAAAAAAATTAACAAAATTTTAAAAATGGATTGACGTTCTAGTTTTTAATGTGCAGAATAGGAATTAATTGGGGTGTTTAAGTTTTCTTAAACCCCCTTGATTCATTCATATTAGACAAAAAACAATGGGAGAAATGGGAGGTAACAGACGATGTCAATTTTTGAAAAGTTTGACATGCCAACAAGAGGGGAAAAGATTACCATTGAAAATGGAAAATTAAATGTACCAGACAATCCAATCATTCCATTTATCGAGGGGGACGGGACAGGGCCAGATATTTGGGCAGCTTCTGTTCGAGTGCTAGATGCAGCAGTTGAAAAGGCATATGGCGGCAAAAGAAAAATTGAATGGTTTGAAGTTTACACTGGAGAAAAATCTTTTGAAAAATGGGGAGAATGGCTTCCAAAAGATACTTTAACAGCGATGAAAGAGTATTTGGTAGGAATAAAGGGTCCATTAACTACACCGATTGGTGGTGGAATTCGTTCCTTAAACGTTGCATTACGCCAAGAATTAGATTTATATGCTTGCGTTCGCCCTGTTCGTTATTTCCAAGGGGTTCCTTCTCCGATTAAGCATCCAGAATGGACAGACATGGTGATTTTCCGTGAAAATGCGGAGGATATTTATGCAGGTATTGAATGGCAAGAGGGAACAGAAGAAGTTCAAAAAATTGTCCGCTTTCTAATCGATGAAATGGGCGTAAAGAAAATTCGCTTCCCTGAAACCTCGGGTATTGGAATTAAGCCTGTATCCAAAGAAGGTACATACCGTTTAGTTCGTTCAGCTATTGACTATGCCTTAGAAAATAATCGTAAGAGTGTAACGTTGGTTCATAAAGGAAATATTATGAAATTTACTGAAGGGGCTTTCAAAAACTGGGGTTACGAAGTAGCTGAAAAGGAATATGGTGATAAAGTATTTACTTGGGCACAGTATGATCGCATTGCGGCTGAACAAGGTACAGAAGCTGCAAATAAAGCACAAGAAGAAGCATTAGCATCAGGCAAACTATTGATTAAAGATGTGATTGCAGATGCATTCTTACAACAAATCTTAACTAGACCAAAAGAATATGATATCATTGCTACCTTGAACTTAAATGGTGATTATATTTCTGATGCTTTAGCCGCACAAGTGGGTGGAATTGGTATTGCACCTGGAGCCAATATTAACTATACAACAGGTGTTGCATTGTTCGAGGCTACTCATGGTACAGCACCAAAATATGCGGGATTAGATAAAGTGAACCCATCATCTGTTATTCTATCTGGAGAAATGATGTTACGTTATATGGGATGGACAGAAGCTGCAAACCTCATTATTTCTGCTATGGAGAAGACCATTTCCAATAAAACAGTAACTTATGATTTTGCTCGTTTAATGGAAGGTGCAACGGAATTGAAATGCTCCGAATTTGGAACAGAATTAATTAAAAATATGTAATTCCAAAAAAATGGAGGGAATCACAATGGCAATGAAACGGAATAAAATTTCTGTGATTGGTGCTGGTTTTACTGGAGCTACAACTGCCTTGTTTTTAGCTCAAAAAGAATTAGGAGATGTTGTACTAGTTGATATTCCTCAACTAGAAAACCCAACAAAAGGGAAAGCCTTAGATATGTTAGAAGCTACTCCAGTTTTAGGGGTGGATGTAAATATTGTCGGTACAAGCAACTATGAAGATATTACTGGCTCTGATCTTGTGATTATTACTGCGGGAATCGCTCGTAAACCTGGAATGAGCCGTGATGATCTTGTTAATACAAATGCGGGTATTATAAAATCCGTTGCAGAACAAGTAGCAAAATATGCACCTAATTCCTATATTATCGTCTTATCCAATCCTGTAGATGCAATGACCTATGTTGCTTATAAGACAACAGGTTTCCCTAAAGAGCGCGTGATAGGTCAATCGGGTGTACTTGATACTGCTCGTTTCCGTACCTTTGTCGCCCAAGCTCTTAATGTTTCTGTTGAAGATGTAAATGGGTTTGTATTAGGTGGCCATGGAGACTCGATGGTTCCTCTTGTTAGATATTCATTTGCTGGTGGCATTCCGTTAGAAACATTATTATCAAAAGACCAATTAGATGCGATCGTTGAACGGACACGTAAAGGTGGTGGCGAGATCGTCAATCTATTAGGAAATGGTAGTGCTTATTATGCACCAGCTGCTTCACTTGTTCAAATGGCTGAAGCCATTCTAAAAGATAAAAAACGAATCATTCCAACCATCGTTTATTTAGAAGGTGAGTATGGATACAATGATATTTATCTTGGTGTGCCAACATTGATTGGTGGAAATGGTATTGAAAAAGTATACGAATTAGAATTAACAGAAGAAGAAAAGGCTGCACTTAATAAATCTGCAGAAGCCGTTGAAGCAGTTATCAAGTTAGTTCGATAAAAAAATAGATTACGCTTCAAGAGATAAACCCCGGGATTCCCGGGGTTTATAACCGTATAAGAAGGTATAAGCTTATTAAAGTAATAAAGTAAAGTTTAACAAAAAAATTGAGTGAATATTAAAAAAGCTATGATAAAATAAAGTTAGACAGTGAAGAATTCAAAAAGGTTGGAGGGGAGATCTGTGAGGGAGATTCACGTAGATAGCATTATTGATGCAGTAGCAGAAATGGTTCAAACAGCTAACTTTGACTTAGGTGAAGATGTTGAAAACGCTTTCAAACAAGCGTTAAAAACAGAAGAATCTCAAACAGGTAAAGATGTTTTAAACCAATTATTAGAGAATGTCAGCATTGCAAGAAACGAAAGGGTGCCAATCTGTCAAGACACTGGATTTGCTGTGTTTATTGTTGAGTTAGGCCAGGATGCACATATTGTTGGTGGAAACTTAAATGATGCGATTAATGAAGGCGTACGTCGTGGGTATAAGGATGGTTACCTCCGCAAGTCAATCGTAGGCCATCCACTTGAGAGAAAGAATACTGGAGATAATACACCTGCCGTTATCCATATCGAAATAGTAGATGGAGATCAAGTGAAGATACATATGGCTGCAAAAGGTGGCGGTAGTGAAAATATGTCGTTTGTCAAAATGATGAAGCCTTCGGATGGGGTTGAAGGGGTAAAAGATTTTATCGTTGAATGCGTGAAGACAGCTGGACCCAATCCATGTCCTCCAATTGTGGTTGGTGTGGGAATTGGTGGTACATTTGAAAAAGCTGCATATTTAGCTAAAAAGTCTTTATTTAGAGAATTAGGAAAACGAAGTCACCTAGAAGATATTGCACAGTTAGAAGAAGAATTACTAGGTAGAATCAATAAATTAGGTATCGGGCCTCAAGGTTTAGGTGGTCGAACCACTGCTTTAGATGTTCATATAGAAATCTATCCCGCACATATTGCTTCTCTTCCAGTAGCAGTAAATATCAATTGCCACGCTGGAAGACATAAAGAAGTAGTATTGTAAGGAAAGGAGTGACGAGGATGGCAACCGTTCATATAACAACACCTGTTTCTGCGGAGGAAATTTCAAAATTACAAGCTGGAGATCAAGTATTCATTTCTGGAGTGATCTATACAGCTAGAGATGCTGCTCATAAAAGATTAGTAGAATTGGTGGCAGATGGAAAAGATTTGCCGTTTGACATCAAGGATCAATTTATCTATTTTGTAGGACCAACACCTGCAAAGCCTGGAAAAGTCATTGGATCAGCTGGGCCAACGACAAGCTATCGAATGGATAAATATTCTCCTATATTACTAGAGTTAGGACTTCGTGGAATGATTGGAAAAGGGAGTCGAAGTCAGGATGTGAAAGACTCTATGGTGAAAAATAAAGCAGTATATCTTGCAGCTGTTGGTGGAGCAGCCGCATTAATTGCCAAAACGATCAAAAAAGCAGAAGTAATTGCTTATGATGATTTAGGACCAGAAGCGATTAGAAGATTAGAAGTAGAAAATTTCCCAGCAATCGTTGTAAATGATGTGCATGGCAATGATCTTTATATTCAAGGAGCAGAACAATATAAAATCGTAGATTAACCGTGTATTTTCATTTGTTTAACATTTATTTAACATTATTTTAATATAGTTTTAAACAAGCGAAAAATTCCACTTGTCAATTAGCCGATATTCAGTATAATTATTGATATAGTTTAAATAATATTTTCTAATTACACTATATATATAAAATATTCAGAAAATAAAGTATTCAGTGATTAGAAAAAAAGATGACGTGGTATCTATTTCTACTATTTTTTAAGTAAGGTTGAATTTCAACCTTTACTATAAAAAAACATAACATAAGGGGGTCTTTTAATGAAGAAAACTAGCAAATGGCTAGTGCTAATGATTGCAATCATTATGGTTGCAAGTGTTGTACTTGCTGGTTGTGGTGGTGGAACCAGCACAGATGGCGAGAAAAAAGATCAAACTGCAGGAGAACAGCCTGCGAAAGAACAAGTTTTAAGGCTTAATGCAAAGACTGAACCACCAAGTTTAGACCCAGCTACTACGACTGACTCAACCTCTGGAGACATCTTACGCGAATTGATGGAAGGTTTAGTCCGTCTAGATGAAAATAGCCAGGTAAAACAAGGTTCTGGTATGGCTGAAAGCTGGGAAATTAGTGAAGATGGCTTAAAATATACTTTCCATCTAAAAGATGCTAAGTGGTCTAATGGTGACCCTGTTACTGCACATGACTTTGAATTTGCATGGAAACGTGTATTAAATCCTGAAACAGCATCTGACTATGCTTACCAATTATATTACTTAAAAAATGGTGAAGCTTATAATGCAGGTAAAGCAAAAGCTGAAGACGTAGGGGTTAAAGCACTTGATGACAAAACTTTAGAAGTAACGTTAGAAGCTCCTACACCTTTCTTCTTACAATTAACTGCTTTCTACACTTTATTTCCTGTAAACCAAAAAGTAGTAGAAGCTAATAAAGATTGGGCTGCTGAAGCTGCAACATATGTTAGTAATGGTCCTTTCAAATTAACAAAATGGGAACATGATTCCGAAGTAGTGATTGAAAAGAACGAAAACTACTGGAATAAAGACAAAGTGAATTTATCCAAAATTTCTTGGGTTATGATCAATGATGATAACACTGAGTATCAATTATTTCAAAACAATGAGTTAGATATCGCACAACCACCAACTGAATTAACCAAAGAGTTAATCGACAAAGGTGAAGCAACAAGTAAACCAATCTTAGGTAACTACATGTTTGTCTTCAATGTTGAAAAAGAACCATTTACTAACAAGTATGTTCGTCAAGCCTTTGCTGCTGCGATCGACCGTGAATCATTGATTAACAATGTAACTCAAGGTGGCCAAATACCTGCATATGCTTTTGTACCACCGGGGGCATCTCCTGATATGGGAGTAGATTTCCGCGAGAAAAATGGAGACTTCGTTAAGAAGCCTGCTGAAGCAAAAGCATTATTAGAAAAAGGAATGCAAGAGTTAGGGTTAAAAACATTCCCTAAAGTAACATTATCTTATAACACAAATGATGGTAATAAGAAAATTGCTGAAGCAGTTCAAGCAATGTGGAAACAAAATCTTGGTGTTGATGTAGAATTAACAAACCAAGAATGGAAAGTTTACTTAAAAACTTTAAGTGCTGGAGACTACCAAATCGGACGTTATGGATGGTTAGCTGACTACATGGATCCAATGACATTTATGGATATGTGGGTAACTGATGGCGGAAATAACGATACAAACTGGAGTAATGCTAGATACGATGAATTGATCAAACAAGCAAAATCAACTGGCGATCAACAAGTTCGTTTAGCTGCATTCCAAGAAGCTGAACAAATCTTAATGGATGAAATGCCTATCATTCCAGTTTATTTCTATACTCGTGTGTTCATGCAACATGACAATGTCAAAAATGTTGTTCGTCATGCTGATGGAAGTTCCGACTTTACATGGGTAACGATTGAGTAGTAAAATAGTATAGTTAATGTTTGAAAACAGGTTAGGGTTAGAGAGGTATGCCTATGGGTATGCTTCTCTACTTCTTTGTCTGTGCCATTTTTATGGAGGTGTTAGACTTGCTAAGATTCATACTTCAAAGATTAGGGATGTTAATCATCACCCTTTGGGTTATTGTGACATTAACCTTTTTTTAATGCATGCAATCCCTGGGGATCCATTTACACAAGAGAAGAAA
This sequence comes from Tepidibacillus decaturensis, assembly GCF_001561915.1. Taxonomy (GTDB): domain Bacteria; phylum Bacillota; class Bacilli; order Tepidibacillales; family Tepidibacillaceae; genus Tepidibacillus_B; species Tepidibacillus_B infernus. The sequence continues at coordinate 294,185 of NZ_LSKU01000001.1, forward strand.
TTACCGCCGCAAACGATTGAAAACTTAAAGAAGCATTATGGGTTGGATAAATCACTGCCTGTACAATATTTAGATTACTTGGGAAACGTTGCAAAATTAGAACTAGGTCCATCTTTTTCATCTAAGACATTGACGGTTAATGATATTATCAATAATAATTTTCCTGTTTCTGCACAATTAGGGTTACAATCTTTAATCATTGCTTTAGGTATAGGACTTACATTAGGAATAATCGCGTCATTAAAGCATAATTCAGGACTAGATTATACAGCGATGGTTATTGCTGTATTAGGCGTATCTGTTCCTAATATCGTCTTGGCTCCAATTTTGATTGACATATTTGCAGTGAAACTTGGGTGGTTTCCAATCGCAAGATGGGGAACTTTTGCACATACTATTTTACCTTCAACAGCACTAGGTATGCACTCAATGGCAGTTATCGCTCGATTGATGCGTTCCAATATGTTGGAAGTTTTAGGACAAGACTATATTCGTACAGCGAAATCGAAGGGACTTAATTCTTTCCAAGTGATTTGGAAGCATACCATTCGTAATGCCATTATGCCTGTTATTACGATTTTAGGTCCATTAACTGCTACACTTTTAACGGGTACTTTTGTTGTTGAACAAATTTTCGGTATCCCTGGATTAGGTAAATATTTCGTAACTAGTGTGACAAATCGTGATTACCCAGTTATTTTAGGTACAACTATTTTCTATAGTGCAGTTTTAATTTCTGCGAATTTTCTAGTTGATCTAGCCTATGGATTTATTGATCCAAGAATCAAAATTGGAGCTAAGGGGGAATAAGCATGCCAGAAATCACAAATCAAAGCTTTCAACGTATCAGTCATGACCGTGACCAGGCTGAAAAAATTGTTCGTCCTAGCTTAAACTTCTGGCAGGATGCATGGAGACGTTTGAAGAAAAATAAGCTTGCTATGTTAGGTTTATGGATAATCGTTTTTTTGGCAATTATGGCTCTTATAGGTCCGCATTTAACACCTTATGATTATAGAACTCAAGATTTAACTATTACCAATCATCCAATGAGTGCTGAACATTGGTTTGGGACAGATGATCTTGGCCGTGATGTGTTTGCGCGACTTTGGTCAGGAGCACGAATTTCATTATTCATTGGTTTAACTGCAGCATTAGCCGATCTGCTTATTGGTGTCATCTATGGTGGAATTTCTGGTTATGCAGGTGGCAAAGTTGACCAGTTTATGATGAGGGTTGTTGATGTATTATATGGGCTTCCATATTTACTTGTTGTTATTCTTTTAATGGTCGTCATGGATCGTGGTTTGGGAACGATTATTCTTGCATTAATTGCAACTGGATGGATTGGTATGGCGCGTTTGGTCCGTGGCCAAATCCTACAAATAAAAGAAATGGAATTTATATTAGCAGCTAGAACATTAGGTGCGAATACAACCAGATTATTATTTAAACACTTAATTCCAAATACATTAGGGCCAATTATTGTTAGCATGACTTTAACTGTTCCTGGTGCAATTTTCTCAGAAGCATTCTTAAGTTTTATTGGTTTAGGTGTACCCGCGCCTTTAGCAAGTTGGGGTACAATGGTAAATGAAGGAATTGTTACAATTCTTTCTGGCCATTGGTGGAGATTGGCATTCCCTGCCTTTATGATTTCATTAACGATGTTTGCCTTTAACGTATTTGGCGATGGTTTGCGAGATGCGTTAGATCCTAGATTAAGAAAATAAGGGAGGAGAGAATCATGGCAGAAAAAGTGTTACAAGTCAAAGATCTAGAAGTCTCCTTCTTGACATATGCTGGAGAAGTAAAAGCCGTTCGTGGCTTATCATTTGATGTTGAAAAGGGAGAAGCTGTCGCAATCGTAGGAGAATCTGGTAGTGGAAAAAGTGTTACCTCTCAATCGATTATGAAGCTGATTCCAACACCACCTGGTGTATATAAAAACGGAGAAATCATTTTTGAAGGTAAGGATTTGATTAAATTATCCAATAAAGAAATGGAAGAAATCCGTGGTTCTTCAATTGGTATGATTTTCCAAGACCCAATGACATCATTAAATCCAACAATGACAGTAGGTAGACAAATTTCTGAGGGCTTAATTAAGCATCATGGAATGAATAAAGCAGAAGCTTTAAAACGATCTGTTGAGATGTTAGAACTTGTAGGAATTCCTAACCCTGAACTACGTGTTAAACAATACCCACATGAATTTAGTGGTGGGATGAGACAAAGGGTTATGATTGCTATTGCCTTGGCATGTAGTCCAAAACTGTTGATTGCAGACGAACCAACGACTGCTTTGGATGTTACAATTCAAGCGCAAATTCTTGATTTGATGAAAGATTTGCAAAGTAAATTAGATACTTCGATTATTATTATTACTCACGATTTAGGCGTTGTAGCTGATATTGCACAAAAAGTAATTGTTATGTATGCGGGTCAAGTTGTGGAACAAGGATATTTAGATGATATCTTCTATAACCCACAACATCCATATACCTGGGGATTATTAAAATCCGTACCACGCTTAGATTCTAAAGGTCATCGTTTAGATTCAATCGAAGGAACGCCACCAGATTTATTAGCCCCGCCAAGTGGATGTCCGTTCCATCCAAGATGTCCTTTTGCAATGGAGATTTGTACAAAGGAATTCCCTGAAGCGTCGATCATTGGCCCAGGTCATAAGGTTCATTGTTGGCTACAACATCCGCAAGCATCTAAAGAGGGTACACCATTAGCGGTAGGAGGTGCGAAGCATGAGTCAAAATAAACAAAGTGGCAATAGTGAAACGATTTTAGAGGTAAAAAATTTACAAAAGCACTTTAAAGTTGGAAATGGTGTTGTAAAAGCGCTAGATGGTGTTACTTTTAGCATGAAAAAAGGGGAAACCCTAGGACTTGTTGGTGAATCAGGATGTGGAAAGTCAACAACAGGAAGAACCATTATCCGTTTGTATGAACCTACAGGTGGCGAAGTTATTTTTAAGGGGAAAAAGGTTAATAACCTTAGAGGACATGATTTAAAGCAATTTAACAGGGAGATGCAAATGATCTTCCAAGATCCTTATGCATCTTTAAACCCTCGAATGACTGTTGCAGATATCATTGGTGAAGGAATTGATATTCACAATTTAGCATCAGGAAAAGAAAGGTTAGAACGAATTTATCATTTATTGGAAACTGTTGGTTTAAATCGTGAACATGCTAACCGTTTTCCACACGAATTTAGTGGGGGTCAACGTCAAAGAATTGGGATTGCTAGAGCCTTAGCAGTAGAACCTGACTTTATCATTGCTGATGAACCAATTTCAGCTTTAGACGTTTCAATTCAAGCACAAGTTGTTAACCTACTACAAGATTTACAAAAAGAAAGAGGTTTAACTTATTTGTTTATCGCCCATGATCTTTCCATGGTAAAACATATAAGTGACCGAATTGGTGTCATGTATTTAGGTAATCTAGTCGAATTAGCAGAAAGTATTGAATTATATAATAAGCCTCTTCATCCTTATACAGAGGCATTATTATCTGCTATTCCAATACCTGATCCTAAAATCGAGCGAACAAGAGAACGCATCATCTTGGAAGGGGATGTTCCAAGTCCATTAAATCCGCCAAGTGGTTGTCGTTTTAGAACACGTTGTCCAAAGGCAATGCCAGAATGTGCAATTGAAACACCTGTTTTAAAAGAGGTTCAACCAGGACATTTTGTTGCTTGCCATTTATATAAATAAGATCTGAAAAGAACCCTGTTGATCCATTTTTAGGATACAATAGGGTTCTTTTAAATACTAAAGAAGGTTTAACTTTCTTTCAAATTCGTGTGATCCCACAAAAGTAATTGGAGTTCGCTTCAGAGGAAAGTCGTTAATTTTGTAGGTTTAGTTATATACCAATAAATAAAGAAAAAAATAGGATTGAATAATGAGAAATAGTGAAATGAATAAAGGTATAAAGATAAATAACTCTCTTTTTGCATTTTTTCTTAAAAGATCATCTTTACTTTCACCATTAGCGTTTATTTCATAACGCCAATGTGATCGATCGACAGAGGGATCCGATTTAAAAAATAACTGTTTCCATCCTTTCGCAAACAGATCAAAAAAACCAGAAAAAATAACAACTGCAACTCCACTTATCATCAAAAGAAATAGACCAATCATAAAAGAGATATTGATATAATTGGTAAGAAATTTACCTTCAGTTATGATCGATATCATACCCGATAGAATAGAAAAAGTGATAGACAAAATAATGCGAATAAACCATTTTCTTTTTGCCACGTACAAATCATTCCTTCAATTAGTTCATTGCATAATGAAAAATCATCACTAAATATCATATCAAATATGGAAGGGATACACAATTTACTTAATGTATGTTTTAATTAAACTAGGCATGTTAGGTTGGTTAATTTATTTAGGAAGGGACTGGCATTTTCATGCAAAAGAGAATATTGGTTGTTGATGATGAACCTTCAATTGTCACCTTAGTTAAATTTAATTTGGAAAAATCGGGGTATTCTGTAGAAGTAGCGTCTGATGGTGGACAGGCGGTAGAGCTTTGTATGAAAGTCCCATACGATTTAATGATCTTAGATATTATGTTACCTGGCCTAGATGGGATAGAGGTTTTGAAGGAACTTAGGAAAAATCAAATGGAAATTCCAGTTATTTTATTAACTGCAAAAGATGAAGAGTTTGATAAGGTTCTTGGTTTAGAATTAGGTGCAGATGATTATATGACAAAACCTTTTAGTACTAGAGAATTAATAGCACGAGTAAAAGCGGTATTAAGAAGGTATCAATCAAGATTATCTGAAAAAGTACAAGATGAAGATTTAAAAAACATTCAAATTGGTGATTTACAAATTGAAGAAGAAAAGTTCGAGGCAAGGTTAAAAGGAGAATTATTAGAACTAACACCAAAGGAATTTGAATTATTACTTTATTTGGTAAGGCATCAAGGAAAAGTTTTAACAAGAGACCAATTGCTAAATGCGGTCTGGAATTATGATTTTGTAGGAGATTCAAGAATTGTTGATGTTCATGTGAGCCACTTACGAGAAAAAATAGAAGAAGATACGAGACAACCAAAGTATATTAAAACCATTCGTGGCATCGGCTATAAATTTGGTGATCCTAGCAATGAAAAAAATTAGAAATCGTTTAACATTAACATTTACACTTTTAATCGGGATCTCCTTACTTAGTTTAGGTTTTTTCCTTACCAATTTGATTGATAAGATCTACCTTAATGCATTAGGAGATCGTTTAGTCAAAGAAGCTAATCTTACGAAAGATATGATTTCCTGGGAAATCGGTTCAAAAGAGGGTTTAGTGTTATTTCAACAACTAGCTAACAATACATCAAAAGAATTAAATACGAGAATTACTTTTATTGATAAAAATGGCTTGGTACTAGCTGATTCGAAATATGACAAAAATAAAATGGATAATCATGCTAATCGTCCAGAAGTACAGACATCGTTAAATGGAAAGATTGGAAAAGCAATTCGTTATAGTCATACACTAGGAATGGAGATGTTGTACACTTCCGTCCCAATCATGAAAAATAATCAAATTATAGGTGTTGTTCGTTTATCTCTACCTGTGAATGAGATTAAGGCATCACTAGAAAGTTTTTGGTATAGTTTGGTCATTGGCTTATTCATTGTCTTTTTGATTACTATTCTTATTAGTTATCGAATTTCTAATAAAATTACAAAACCAATTGAAGATATGACAGAAATCGCAAAAAGAATAACCAATAAAGACTATTCTGCAAGGATTCATTTAAACAGTAATGATGAAATTGGGCAATTAGGAATCGCCATTAACTTGATGGCAGACAGTTTAAACAATCAGATTATGACCATTCATGAAAATGAGAAAAAAATAACAACAGTATTAAACAATATGGCAAATGGGGTTTTATTAGTCGATAAATCAGGGAAGATAATTCTTGCTAATCCAGCAATTGAATGGTTATTGGGAGAACAAATTGAACAAATCATAGGTAAATATCATATAGAAGCTGGACAAAATTACGCTTTAAGTGAATTGATAGAAAGGTCCTTAAATACCGGAGAATCTATTCACGCAGAAATTAGTATCCAATATCCAATCAAAAAATATCTAGATTGTCATTTAGCTCCGATCTATGATGCAAAAGGACAGATTAATGGGGTTGTCTCTGTCCTCCATGATATTACAAAACTAAAACACTTAGAGAATATGAGAACGGAATTTATAGCTAATGTCTCACATGAATTAAGAACACCGATTACTGCGGTGAAAGGTTTTGCAGAAACTTTACTAGATGGTGCATTGAAAAATGAGGAAACAAGTAGAGCTTTTCTGCAAATCATCTATAACGAAAGTGAACGCCTTCATCGTTTAATAAGTGATTTATTAGATTTATCTAAAATTGAGTTAAACCAAAACTTATTAAACTATTCTACGGTAGATATGAGAGAGCTTATTCATAGCACCATTGAGACGTTCAAACCACAAGCTGTAAAAAAACAATTAAATATTGTTGAAGAGCTTGATGATATCCATGCTGAAGTAGACGGAGATCGAATAAGACAGGTTATTATCAATCTTTTGACAAATGCAATGGCATATACACCTGCTAATGGATCTATAAAGGTGACGCTTAAAGCCTTCAAGCCCGAACAAATAAAAATAACGGTTGAAGATACTGGAATAGGTATTCCTAAAAAAAGTTTATCTAGAATTTTTGAGCGATTTTATCGAGTGGATAAAGCTAGATCAAGAGAATCTGGAGGAACAGGTTTAGGATTAGCAATTGTAAAACATATTGTTGAATCCCATGAAGGTTATATTCAGGTGGAAAGTGAAGTTCAAAAAGGAACGAAGTTTGCTATTATTCTGCCTAAATATAAAAAGGAAAAGATCGATGGAAATGGGATTTAACAAATGAAACCTTTCTTATTTTAAATCGTAGTAAATAATGAATATATAACGATCTAGAAAAGATTAGTTTGATGAAACGAGAGGAGTAAGGAAATGGATAACGAAAAAGTGATTGATATGAAACCAAAAATGAATTTGAAAACAGGACGTACCATTTCAATGTTTGTTATACTTGGGCTCATTGTCTTGTTAGCTTTAAATTCATTTGTTATTGTTGAGGCAGGAAATAGGGGAATTGTTTTACAACTAGGCGCTGTTAAACCTATCGTATTAAATGAAGGACTTCATTTTAAGATTCCATTTATTCAAGAAGTGATTCCAGCAGAGGTTCGTGTACAAAAAGCTCAATCTGAACAAACTGCTGCATCCAAGGATTTACAGGTCGTTACTACTGTAGTTGCTGTTAACTTTCACCTTAATCCAGAAGAAGTGAATAAACTTTATCAAAATGTAGGTTTAGCCTATAAGGAAAGGATTGTAGACCCTGCAATTGGAGAAGCGCTTAAAGCTGTTACGGCTCAATATACAGCTGAAGAGTTAATTTCAAAAAGGCCTGAGGTAAGTATTAAAGTAAAAGAACAATTAGCGAAGAAGTTAGCAAATTATAATATGGTACTTGATGAAATCAATATTACTGAATTTAAGTTTAGCAATGAATTTAATAATGCGATCGAACAAAAGCAGGTTGCTGAACAACAAGCATTAAAAGCAAAATTAGATTTGCAAAGAGTTGAAATTGAGGCAAAACAAAAGATTGAGCAAGCAAAAGCAGAAGCAGAATCATTAAGATTACAAAAACAAGAGGTAACTCCAGAGCTTGTTGAATTAAGAAAAATCGAAGCACAAATGGAAGCCATTAAGAAATGGGATGGTAAGCTTCCAAATGTTACAGGTGGGGCAACACCTTTTATTGATGTAAATGGAATTAAATAAGATCAATATCAATGATTATAAAATTACAGTCTCCTTTTGGGGGCTGTTTTTTATTGGGACCCCACAAAAGTAATCGGAATAGGCTTCAAAGGAGATCGTCACTTTTGTGGGCTATCTTGTATTGCTTGAAGAGGATATCCTTACAGTGTTATGATAGATTGTGAATATGAGACGAGGTGAAAAGATGGGGAAGTTGGTTTTAATCGATGGAAACAGTATTGCGAATCGAGCATTTTATGCTTTACCACTGCTTAGTAATAGACAAGGTATTTACACAAATGCGGTTTATGGATTTACACAAATCTTATTAAAAATATTAGACGAGATTAAACCAGAATATATTCTTGTGGCTTTTGATGCTGGAAAAGTTACGTTTAGACATGCGGATTTTAAAGAATATAAAGGGAAAAGGCTGCAAACTCCTTCTGAATTGTCTGGGCAATTTCCAATGTTACGTGAACTACTAGAAGCATTCCAAATTACATATTTTGAACTTAATGGTTATGAAGCTGATGATATTATTGGAACTTTAACTAAAACTGCAGAAACAGAAAATTTGGATACGATTGTTGTAACTGGGGACAAAGATATGCTTCAGTTGGCTTCTGATCATGTTTCCATTTATCTTACTCGTAAAGGAATTACAGAAGTAGAAGCTTATGGGCCAAAGCAGATCAAAGATAAATATCAACTCACTCCAAAACAAATTATCGATCTAAAAGGATTAATGGGAGATACCTCTGATAATATTCCTGGAGTACCTGGAATTGGTGAAAAAACAGCATTAAAATTACTTCATCAATATGGTAGTGTTGAAGAAGTTCTAGCACATATTGATGAAATTTCCGGTAAAAAGATAAAAGAAAATTTATCAATCTATCGTGAACAGGCAATATTAAGTAAGCAATTGGCTACTATTTTTAGAGATGTACCGTTGCAATTTTCAATCGAACAGCTAACTTATCATGGTTTTGATCAGGAAAAAGTATATGAGTTGTTTTCAAAGTGGGAGTTTCATTCACTTATTGAACGATTAGAAATAGATAAAGGAGAAAATATACACCAAGATCAAATCTTGCAACTGAAGATTAATTCTTTTACAGATGAAAGTAAACAAATCTGGAATACCATCTTAAATCAAGGTGACCAACCACTTGCACTTCATGTGGAAACAAATGGGGAAAATTCTACGGATAAGATTTTGGGGATCTCTTTGTCAAATGATACTGAACAATTGTTTCTGTCTATTGAAAATGTTATGGATTGGCCTGAGTTTCAAAATTGGCTTAAAAATCCGGATGCTGCAAAATGGGTGTATGATGCCAAGCGAACAGAAATGGTCTTTTTCTGGAATCATATTCAAATAGAAGGGATACAATTTGACCTATTATTAGGTTCCTATTTGTTAAACCCTTCTGATGGAGCTGTCTTTCTATCTGACATCGCCAAGCAATACAATTACATGGGTCTACAATCAGACGAAGGATTTTATGGAAAAGGGGCAAAAAGAGAGATACCTGAGCAGAATCTATTAATGGAACATATCAGTCGAAAAGCTCATGTGATCTATCACTTAAAGCCATTTATCGAGAACAAATTAATAGAAAATCAATTATCTGAGTTATTGTATGCTGTTGAGCTTCCATTATCAAGGGTATTAGCAAAAATGGAGAAAATTGGAGTGAAAGTAGACGAAGAGCGCCTAAAACTAATGGGAGTAGAAATTGAGCAGACATTAAAGAAGTTGACAGAGGAAATTTATGAGTTAGCTGGAGTGGAGTTTAACATCAATTCACCAAAACAATTAGGTGAAATATTATTTGATAAGCTGCAGTTACCGATCATGAAGAAAACCAAAACAGGTTATTCCACTAGTGCTGATGTTCTTGAAAAATTGGAGCCATACCATCCAATCATTGGACAGATTTTACATTATCGTCAGTTAGGGAAATTATATTCAACCTATATTGAAGGACTTTTAAAGGTGATTCACCCTAAAACAAAAAGGATTCACACAACCTTTAATCAAGCGATTACAGCTACGGGTCGTTTAAGCAGTACAGAACCAAATTTACAAAACATTCCGATCCGTTTGGAAGAAGGAAGAAAAATTAGACAGGCATTTATTCCTTCTGAACCTGATTGGCTGATCCTTGCAGCAGATTACTCACAAATTGAATTAAGGGTACTCGCCCATATCTCAAATGATGAAAAATTAATAGAAGCATTTCAAAAAGATATGGATATCCATACAAAGACGGCGATAGATGTATTTAGGGTCAATGAGGATGAAGTCACTTCATTGATGAGAAGACAAGCAAAAGCTGTTAATTTCGGCATCGTTTATGGAATTAGTGACTATGGTCTATCCCAAAACCTTAATATTTCCCGAAAAGAAGCTGGAGAATTTATTGATCGATATTTTGCGGTTTTCCATGGCGTCAAGCAATATATGAAGGATATTGTTGAAAGGGCAAAAAAAGAGGGTTATGTAAGTACCTTATTACATCGTCGTAGATATTTACCAGATATCAATAGTTCTAATTTTAACTTGAGAAGTTTTGCAGAAAGAACAGCTATGAATACCCCAATTCAAGGAACAGCAGCTGATATTATCAAATTAGCGATGATTCAGGTGGCAGAACAAATGGAACAAAAGCATTTAAGAAGTCGTTTATTACTACAAGTTCATGATGAATTGATCTTTGAAGTCCATCCTGATGAGATAGATGAAATGAAGGTTTTAGTCAAAGATACCATGGAACATGCTTTAGACTTAAACGTTCCTTTGAAAGTTGATATGAATATTGGAAAAACGTGGTACGAAGCGAAATAAGATTGAAAGAGGATTCTTTATGCCAGAATTACCTGAAGTTGAAACAGTGAGAAGATCATTGGAAATGTTAATTATAGGAAAAACGATAAAAGAAGTAAATGTCTTTTATCCTAAAATCATTAGAACACCTGGTGATATCGGAGAATTTAAATGGATATTACAAGGACAAACGATTGAAGGTATCGGAAGAAAGGGAAAATATCTTCTATTCTATATGAATAGTGTAACGATGATTTCTCATTTACGCATGGAAGGAAAATATATTTATCATGAAGAAAAAATGAAGGAATTTGATATGCACACACATGTTGTTTTTACCTTTACTGATGGAAGTATCCTTCAATATCGTGATGTCAGAAAGTTTGGAACGATGGATGTTGTCTCAAAAGGTAAGGAAATAGAATTTGAATCTTTAAAAAAATTAGGTCAAGAACCGATTGATCCAAACTTTGATCCAAAGCTTTTTAAGCAACAACTGAAAACAAGATCTGCACCGATTAAACAAAGCTTATTAAATCAGGAAATTGTAAGTGGTCTTGGTAACATTTATGTGGATGATAGTTTAGCACTAAGTAAGATCCATCCTTTAAGAACGGGTAATTCCCTTACAGATGAGGAAATTGATCAACTGATCCTAGCTATGAAACAGGTTTTGTTAAAAGCGATTGAAAAAGGTGGGTCGACGATTAGAACTTATGAAAGCTTTTATGGTAGAGGTTCAATGCAAGATCATTTAATTGTCTATGGTCGTACAGGTCAACCATGTTATCAATGTGGAACACTAATTGAAAAAATCAAGGTAGGTGGAAGAGGGACACATTTTTGTCCTAATTGCCAAAAGAATTTTAAGAGCTAACATTGCACCCCTTTTGCGCCCACTCCATAAGATATTAAGGTAAGTTTTCAATGTAGAGCTTTTGGAGAGGGGAGAGCAATCGTGCATATGATTTCTCTAATCATTTTAAGTTTAGCTGTAAGTCTAGATAGTTTTGGTGTAGGTGTGACTTATGGTATAAGAAAAGTACGTATTCCTATATATTCTATTTTGATTATTGCATTGCTTTCAGCTTCTATGATTCTTTTATCTATGCAATTAGGGGTATGGATTAGCTATGTATTGTCACCATATATGGCTAAATGGATTGGTTCTATCATATTGATATGTATAGGAGTTTGGGCTATCTTCCAAGTGACTCGACATAGCCATGAGGATGTTGAGTGCCCTACTCCTGTATATGAATATCAAGAAAAAAAGATGATTTCGATCGAAATTAAAAAATTAGGCCTTGTCATTCAAATTTTAAAGATGCCAATGAAAGCAGATATCGACCGTTCAGGGGTTATTTCGACAATGGAGGCAGCTTTTTTAGGAATAGCTTTATCCTTAGATGCATTTGGTGCAGGATTAGGAGCAGCTTTAATTGGTTTCGAACCATTAAAGACAGCTACGATGATTGCAGGAATGAGTGGGCTTTTTATATTAGTAGGGATGAAGGTAGGATTATTGTTTTCTGATGTAGAATGGTTAAAAAGATTTACAATTCTACCTGGACTTATTTTGATCATGATGGGGATTATTAAAATCTTTTAATGGAGTGATTTGATGCTTATTGGGTTAACGGGAGGCATTGGTAGTGGGAAAAGTACAGTATCCAAATTATTTGCAAAGTACGGAATACCTGTAATTGATGTAGACCAGATTGCAAGGGAAATTGTAAAACCTGGTGAAGAAGCATGGCAAATGATTATTGATCATTTTGGCTCGGAAATCTTATTACCAGATCAAACGATTGACCGAAAAAAATTAGGGAAGATTATTTTTAATGATTCTCAAAAACGGGAAATACTTAATGAGATCACACATCCCATTATCTTTGCTTCTCTCGTTAAACGAGCAAAAGAGTTACAAACGAAATACGATCACGTCATCGTGGACATTCCATTATTATTTGAATCAAAAAGAGAGCGACTGTTTGATTTGATTGTTGTTGTTTATGTTGACCCAAAAATTCAGTTAAGTCGGCTCATGGAACGAGACCGGATCACCAAAGAAGAAGCATTATCAAAAATAAGAGCGCAACTGGACTTGAATTTGAAAAAAGAAATGGCAGATATCGTTATTGACAATAGTTTGGGCATATCCAACACAGAATTGCAGGTTGTTGAATGTATAAAAAAATGGTATGGAAAGTTGGATTAAAAAGAAGGATGGCAAATAAACCATTTACCAAAAAAATCGGCTCTTATTTTTTTTCTTTTATTTTTAGTTTTTTTAAGTTTAAATTCAAAATGGCTTTGGCAACTCATGTATCCAATCAAATATAATGATATCATCTACAAATATTCTCGCCAATTTGACATTGATCCCTACTTAATTTTGTCTATCATACAAGTTGAAACTCGATTTGATGAAAAAAAATTTCTAAAAAAGGTGCAATTGGATTGATGCAAATCATGCCTGAAACAGCAAAATGGATTATTGAAAAAGGCAATTTCCCACCACAATCACTTGATTATTTATCAAGGCCTGAGGTGAATATCGCATTGGGAAGTTGGTATTTAGCAAATATCCATCAACAATTTCAAGGCAACGAAATTTATACGATGGCTGCATATAATGCTGGGCCTGGTAATGTAAAAAAGTGGATTGAAGATGGGATATGGGATGGGAATGCTGGAACCATTGATCAAATTCCATTCGGAGAAACAAGGCATTACATACAAAGGGTTCTCCATTTTTATGAACGCTATCAATGGATTTATTCGTCTGAATTTGATATATAGTATTTTATAAATAAATTTGTATATTCCATCGTGCTCCGTTGTGAGGACTCCCAAAAGTCGCTGCTTATGGAATATACAAACTCCTTTTTATAAGAAGGCTCTTTATTGAGTCTTTTTTTTTTGAAACAGAACAATTTTAGTGCTATTTTTTTAAATATGTTATACTTATTATAGTAAATAAGATAAATTAGTATGTTATAATGTGAAGGAGAGAGTAGAAATATGCCATTAAGATTAGCGATTAATGGATTTGGTCGTATTGGGCGTATGGTTTTTAGAAGGGCAATGGAAAATCCAGAGATTGAAATTGTTGCAATTAATGCAAGTTACCCTCCTGAAACTTTGGCTCATCTGTTAAAATACGATACAGTACATGGGAAAATAAATGCAAATATAAAGGTGAATGGACAAACGATTCTTGTAAATGATAAAGAAACTATGATCGTATCTGAACGTAATCCTGAATTCTTACCATGGAAAAATCTAAATATAGATGTGGTTATCGAATCTACCGGAAAATTTAGAGACAAGGAAAGTGCGAGTAAACATCTTTCTGCTGGGGCGAAGAAGGTGATTATCACTGCGCCGGCAAAAGGAGAAGACATTACGATTGTCATGGGAGTTAATCATGATCAATATGATCCTGAGCAACACCATATTGTTTCCAATGCTTCCTGTACTACTAATTGTTTAGCACCTATTGCAAAGGTTTTACATCAACATTTTAAAATTGAATCAGGAATGATGACTACAGTTCATTCCTATACCAATGATCAGCGAGTCCTTGATAATATGCATAAAGATTTAAGAAGAGCTAGAGCAGCGGGGCAATCGATTATTCCAACTTCAACTGGAGCTGCAAAAGCAGTGTCTCTTGTTCTTCCCGAATTAAAAGGAAAGTTGAATGGAGTCGCTCTCAGAGTACCCACTCCTGATGTATCAATCGTAGATCTTGTTGTTCAAGTTGAAAAAAAAGTGACAGTTGAAATGGTGAATGAGGTTCTGAAGAAAGCAAGCTTGCAGGAATTAAACGGCATCCTTCAATACTGTGAAGAACCCCTAGTATCTTCTGATTTTATAGGAAACGATCATTCATCGATTGTAGATAGCTTATCGACAATGGTCATTGGAGAAAATCAAATCAAAGTAATGGCTTGGTATGATAATGAATGGGCTTATTCATGTCGGGTAGTTGATTTGGCTAAATATCTTCATGATAAAGAAAAACAAAAACAAAAAAATAAAGTTTTAACCGCATAAATTTGAAATGCATAAGATACTATAACAGCACTGAGTTTATCAGTGCTGTTAATTTTTTTCTGAAGCATATCTCCAAATACTTCAGAGCATCTTATTTAATTATCTAGTTACAGTTTGTCCTGCAAGTTGTTGTTCAGCGATTTGAACTAAACGACGAGTAATGTTACCTCCGATTGCACCGTTATCACGGGAAGCGATGAATCCCATGTAACCGTCTTGAGGAATTTGAACTCCTAATTCATTAGCAATCTCAAATTTTAATTGGTCTAAAGCTTGACCTGCTTGAGGAACTACTAATTGATTGCTACTGCGCTCTTGCCCTGCTGCCATTGTTGTTCACCTCCTTATCGGTTGGTAATCGTATTGTATGTAGAATCAAATGTTTCAATACAGGTAAGTGATTCCAGTGTCAGCAGATGAAAATAAAAATAAAAATTCTCTTGCAAAAAGGGGATAAAACCAGTATACTGAAATTCGTGAAATTCAATTTACTTTTTAAATAACTAAGGAACCAGTATCTACTCAAAGGGTTAGGACCTCATCGGACTAACTTTCCCCCGTGGTAGATGACGTAGGTCCCGCATGCTTGAGAGGGCATGGAATTATTGTAAAAAGGGGGATGACGTTATGGATACTATGGGACGTCATGTAATTGCAGAATTATGGGGTTGTAATGTTGAAAAATTAAATGATTTAAAATTTATTGAAAAAACGATGGTTGATGCAGCACTTGAAGCTGGCGCAGAAATTCGTGAAGTTGCCTTTCATAAGTTTGCACCGATGGGGGTTAGTGGAGTTGTCATTATTTCAGAATCCCATCTAACGATTCACAGTTTTCCTGAGCATTCTTATGCAAGTATTGATGTATATACTTGTGGTGATCGAATTGACCCAAATGTTGCTGCAAATTACATTACGAAGCAACTTGAAGCAACAACTCGTGAATCTGTACAAGTTCCACGTGGTGTTGGACCAGTCGTGATTGAACCAACAAAAATTGAAACGTATAGCAAATAAGCTATCCAAAAAGAAGGATCTGATCCTTCTTTTTTTACTGTTGACATAATAGCATTAACTTAGTAATATATAAAAGTCGAACAAAAATTATAATATGCGAATATGAACTGGTAAGTATAGAGGTGCGGTTACTTAAGAGTAAGATTATCTTCAATAGGGCTTTGGGTAATCTGAAAGGAAGAACCGCCGAAGTGTATAACTTTAGCCCAAAGAGTTATATGCTGGTTCTGCGTAAAATATATGTAGAACTGTCACAAAATGTATTTTGTGGAGAGCTATCTGCCAACAAGTGTTTTTTTATGAATTACTTATTTATTTGGGCATAATAAACCTTGAGGCATATATAGCTTCAAGGTTTTTTGTTTATCATATGCTTTTGTTCGAACATATTTAAAATAGATAAAGGAGATGCAAAGAGAGTGAGAAACAAAATATCTGTGTTTTTATTTACTTTATTCATCATATTATCTCAACATTTGCCTGCTTTTGCAGAAGAAATCGATCAAGCCGCAGAACATGCAAAACAGTTTGGTTTTTGGACATTAATCCCGCCATTGATTGCAATCATATTAGCTTTTATTACAAAAAATGTTGTGTTGTCGCTATTTATCGGCGTCTTTTCAGGAGCATTTTTGTTACAACTTACATCGTATAATGTTTTAGGTGCCTTATTTCAGGGATTGCTTCAGGTTGTACAATATATTTTGACATCTTTAGCAGACCCTTGGAATGCTGGAATTATCCTTCAAGTTTTAGCAATTGGTGGGCTAATCGCCTTAGTTACAAAGATGGGTGGGGCAAGAGCGGTAGCTGAATCGTTAGCAAAAAAAGCAAAATCCCCAAGAAGTTCACAAGTGATTACTTGGCTTTTAGGCATACTGGTCTTTTTTGATGACTATGCGAATTCACTCATTGTTGGACCGATTATGCGTCCTGTTACAGATAAATTACGAGTGTCAAGAGAAAAGCTTTCATTTATTATTGATGCCACTGCAGCGCCAATAGCGGGTATTGCATTAGTTTCTACTTGGATTGGCTATGAAGTAGGGTTAATTAAAGATGCATATTCTTCAATTGGGCAAGATGTCAATGCTTATGGTGTCTTTATGGATACAATCCCTTTTCGATTTTATAATATTTTATTATTAGTCTTTGTTGTAGCTACGGCATTATTTATGAGAGAATTTGGCTCGATGTATCAGGCAGAACGTCGAGCAAGAACAACAGGAAAAGTATTAGCGGATACAGCAAAACCAATGGCAACTGATGATAAAGATGTTCAGCCAAAAGAGGGTATCCAATTAAATATATGGAATGCAATTATTCCCATCGGGCTTTTAATGATTCTATCCTTTGGTGGCTTTTACTACAATGGGTACATGGCGATCATGGGTGGAGAGGATGAGGCTGTAAAACAACTGATTCAATCTAGTCCATTATCCTTTGCAGCCATTCGTGAGACTTTTGGATCATCTGATGCAAGTGTAGTATTATTCCAGGCTGCTCTTTTTGCAAGTATTGTGGCCATGATCATGGGTATTAGAAAGAAGATCTTTACCGTTTCGGAAGCGATTGAAACATGGATTAACGGAATGAAGTCTCTTTTGATCACTGGGGTTATTTTACTATTAGCGTGGTCCTTAAGTAGTACAATGAAAGAATTAGGTACAGCAAAATATCTTGTTGGTCTATTATCTGATACCCTACCAGCATTTGCTTTACCAGCGATTATCTTTATTTTTGGAGCAATTATTTCATTTGCAACTGGTACATCTTATGGTACGATGGGTATCTTAATGCCGTTAACTATTCCATTGGCAGCTGCATTATCTTCAGACCCTAATTTTATTATCATGAGCGCAGGAGCAGTATTAACAGGTGCAATTTTTGGCGACCATGTTTCTCCTATCTCAGATACAACGATCCTATCTTCGATGGGAGCAGGTAGTGACCATTTAGACCATGTAAGAACCCAATTAGATTATGCGATTCCAATAGCTATTTTAACTATTTTCTTAGGTTATTTACCTGTCGGATTAGGACTATCAGTTTGGTTTACACTTCCAATCGGTATCCTTGGTGTAATCTTGTTAGTTCGCTTTGCAGGAAAACCAGTTGAAAATTAATATAGCCGACAAATTTCCTTACTCCCACTTTTAAAAGTGGGAGTAATCATTTTTACGGTGAAATATAGGAAGGATTTCCCCTTGACCTTTTAAAGAAATTAAGGGAAACTTATAATAACTTGTACAACCTTAAGCGCACATAGATGTGGGAGAAAAAATTGGGGTGAGAAATATTGAGATGTCCTTACTGCAATTATAATGGGACAAGAGTATTAGACTCTCGACCGATCAATGATGGAAAATCCATACGAAGAAGAAGAGAATGCGATTCATGTAATAGAAGGTTTAATACCTATGAAGAAGTAGAAGAAACACCCATTTTAGTCATTAAAAAAGATGGAAGTCGTGAAGAATTTAGTAGAGAAAAAGTGCTAAGAGGGCTTATTCGAGCATGTGAAAAAAGACCAGTGCCATTAGAAACGTTAGAAAATATGGTGGCAAATATTGAAAGAGAATTAAGAAATGATTTGAAATCAGAAGTTGACAGCAGAGTCATTGGTGAAATGGTGATGGAAAAACTATATCAGATTGATGAAATTTCCTATGTTCGTTTTGCCTCAGTCTATCGCCAGTTTAAAGATATTAATGTATTTATTCAAGAGATTTCTGAGTTACTGCGAAAAGGATGAAGAGAATCCCCTCCAATTCGGAGGGGATTTAAATAATGTGATATTATGAGCAAGTTGAACCAAAAGTAGATCTAACAGTAAAGCCACTTCCCCAGCGGGAATCACGAAAATCTACTTCAACATCGCCTATATTTTCAAGCTCTTTAGCATTGACGACCACTTTAAAGTTCTCATATTCGAAAACTTTATCTTCTTCATTTGGCTCATCCAGAGCCAATCCCAAGGATGGACCGCCTCAGCCAAAACCAGCAATATATACACGGATTGCTGCGCTACTTTGTTTCTCTTTCAGTAACTCTTCAAGCTTATCCTTTGCACTTGGTGTTACGGAAACCATATCATTACCTCCCCTTCTCAATGTTTAAGCATCTAGTTGTGAGTTAAATACCCATAAAGGTATTATATATGGATTGGTTTGGAGAAACAAGTGTTGTTTTTGTTAAGTTAGAGTGATGGTATAATAAAGATAAGCTTTTTATAAAAGGGGTTGATTTAGAATGTCTTACATCTTCAATGAAATTACACCACAGGATTCTTATATTATAAGATTACCTAATTCAATCGAAACTACCCAATTTTCTTACATGATTGAGTTATATCAACCCATTATTGGCACAGAGGCTCTAAGTTTATATTTAACCTTCATTTATCACCTTCCTTTAGGACAGGCAGGTGTTTCAATACCAAATCTGCATAGAGGTTTAATGACACAACTTCAGCTTTCCTTTCCAACGATTATTAAAGCGAGAAAAGTTTTGGAGGCTGTTGGTCTTTTAGAGACTATAAAGTATAAACACGTTGAAAAAAATGAACATATCTTTGAATATACCCTATTTCCACCACTACATCCTATCCAATTTTTTCAGAGTGACGTTTTAAGCCTATTGTTGTTAAATCGATTAGGGAAGTCAGCTTTTCAAACCTTAAAATCTAAGTTGACACCAAACTTAAATTGGAACCATGGGTACTACATATTTGCTGAGAAAATAACCAAGTCATTTGATGAAGTTTTTGATACTGTTTTAGCCTCTGAATTCAAGATAAAACCAGGTTCTGAAATAGAGCAATTGATTCAACCGCTCGAATATCAGGAAGAGAAAAAACAATCACCTAAACTAGATATTAAGAAAAAATATCTTGATATTGATTTTATAAAAGGAATGGGTAGTTCCATCTATCCCTTAGAAAAAATCATCGATTCAGATTTAGAAAAACTTTTACATGAATTAGCTTTCCTTTATCAATTATCTGAAACTGACATGATCAATCTATTAAAGGATCATACCATTTATGATTCAACTGGAAAAATTGATAAGCAGTCACTCAGAAAAAGGGTAAAAGAGCGAGTTCAATTTGCTGAAAAGGAAGTTGTCATTGTTCAAAAAGAACAGCTGGTTGATGAAAAAAAACAGAAATCAGCCCACAATCTTAGTAAAGCAGAGCAACATCAATGGGAATTAGAACATTTAACTCCTATAGAACTAATGAAACAATATCAAGGTGGTGGAAAGATAGCAGAAGCAGATTTAAACTTAATTGAAGGACTGTTAATTGATTATCAATTGCCATCAGGAGTAGTAAATGTATTAATAGAATATATTATGTTGACTAATGAATATAAACTTCCTAAGAATTTAACGGAAAAGATCGCGGGGCATTGGAAACGTCTAAAAATCAAAACCGTAAATGAAGCGCAAAATGTGGCCAAGAAGGAGCATCAATTGTATAAAGAATGGAAAGAGGTAAAAAAAGGTTCAAAGAATGCAGCCAAGAAAGCTTTTACTTCCACAAAGTCGGGAAAGAAAGAGAAGATACCAGATTATATTTTACAGCAAGAAGAAAAGTATCATCAGAAAGAGAATACAACTGACTCTATAGATAAAGAAAGTCAGGATGAAATCAATCAATTGTTAAGGAAATTAGGAGAAATTTAATGAGGGGAGAGATGATAATATGGATCCTTTAAGTCAAATCATAGGTGAATTAATACCCAACTTAAGCGTTAATAAGCAAAAATGGGTTCGTTATTTTGAACAACATCCAGAATTACAGTCACTTTTTCAAACAAACGAACTCTCTAAAGAGATGATTCTTCCTTCATTAAATCAACTTTATCAATATATCGAGGATAAAAAGAATTGTTCCCTCTGCATTGGAATTGATAATTGTCCAAATTTATTAAAAGGGCATTATACGACTTTAAAATTTGAATATGGCCAAATTCAAAGTATATTAACAAAATGCCAAAAGTTACTTAACCAAGAAGAAGAGGAATATAAAAATCAATTATTTAAGAGCCAATATATTCCAAAGGAAGTTTTGAAGGCTTCTTTTAAAGAGATTGATCAAACGTTAGGACGTAAAGAAGCCCTTATGGGATTATTAAAATTTATTGACCTTTATCAATCTGGTCAAAAACGAAAAGGAATCTATTTATATGGTCCGCTCGGAGTTGGAAAAAGTCACATGTTGGCAGCGACTGCGAAGAAATTAGCAGAAAATAAAATTTCCACTTTAATGATCTATGTACCTGATTTTTTTAGAGAAATGAAAAGTTCTATCCAAGACCAAACCTTAAATGAAAAAATGAAGCTTTTACAAGAGGTTGAGGTTCTAATCTTAGACGATATTGGAGCAGAAACGATTTCTCAATGGGAAAGAGACGAAATACTAGGAGCCATCTTACAAGCTAGGGTAGTAAAAGGGTTGCCTATCTTATATTCCTCTAATTTAAATTATGATGATTTAGAAGAGCATCTGGCCTATTCAAATAAAGGTGGAGTGGAAAGCTTAAAGGCCAAAAGAATTATGGAAAGAATTCGGCATTATACAGTGCCTTACTTTGTCGATGGACCTAACAGAAGAATGTTGGAATGACCCCTTTGATGCGAATTTTTTAGGTTTGAAAGTGTTGAATGTAAATGAAGAGGATGCTATAATAATTTTTGTCTTAAGAATGGGGCATTAGCTCAGCTGGGAGAGCGCTACACTGGCAGTGTAGAGGTCAGGGGTTCGAGCCCCCTATGCTCCACCATGAAAAAAACCAATATCAGCAAGGGTTTGTACGAGATGCATCCCTTGCTTTTTTTATGCAAAAAAGAAGGATTGCAACCATTTTGCAACCCTTTTGCAGGCTAAAGCGAATCGATGTTCTTATTTTTAGTTTTAAAAAGTGATTCTCCAAATCGTTTAGCCGCTTCTTCTTGAAGCCCTGGAAGTACGTGACTATAAGTATCTAGTGTTACTTTTATATTCGCGTGACCAAGTCTTTCTTGGACAATTTTTGGATGCACCCCTTGTTTTAATAGTAAGGTTGCATGAGTGTGTCTAAGGTCATGAAAACGAATTTTGGGAACATTACACTTCTCTAATAAACGGTTCCAAGTTCGTCTAAGATTAGATGGTAACATCTTTGTACCTATGGATGTACATACGATAAGATCATTATCTTGATACACCGGTCCTGCTTTCAGCTTTTCTTTTGCAATCATCAATTTGTGGCGCCTTAGTTGATCAATCACTTCAACAGGTAAAGCAATCGATCTTTTACCATTCGATGTCTTTGTCTCTTGAAATCGATCACCTGTATTAGAAAGTGTTTGGATAACTGAGATGGAATAGTTTTCAAAGTCAATATTCTTCCATCTAAGCCCTAATATCTCTCCTCGTCTCATACCAGTTGTGACAGCTAAGAGAAATGCGATATACAAACGTTCTTCTTTTGCTACTTCTAAGAAACTTCTAACTTCTTCTTCATTCCATACGGTCATTTCTGGTTTATTTAGTCTTGGTGCATCAATTACTCCCATGATATTTTTTGCAATATAGCCATACTGGACAGCTTTGTTTAAAGCCATCTTTAGAATCTTATGGATTTTTAATATTGTTGAATTAGAAAGCGTTTCGGAAAGCTCATCATAAAATTTGTTGATATGGACTTGGTTTAGTTTGTTTAGTTGATAGTGACCAATCTTTGGGATGATGTGAACTTTTGATAATATTTCGTAGCTTTCATACGTTGAGTTTCTTACATTCTTTTTCTTTTCTATGAGCCATTGTTGAATAAATGAAGCTAATGTCTCTTTAGATGGTTCAACATAGGTACCGGTATTCAGCTCATGTATTTTTTGTGCCATTGATTTTTCTGCAGCTTTTTTTGTATCGTATCCTGAAAACCACTTACGAATCCTTTTCCCTGTTTTTTCGTCTCTACCTACGTCAACTACAAAAACCCATTTAGATCCACGCTTTCGCACGTGTCCTTTCATTGTATCTCCCCCTAAATCTTTCTCTCTTTATAAGCATATCTTCTGCATTGATTGTTTTAATTTCGCCAGTTTCAGGCTTAATAAAATATAAACAGGTTCCGATGATATTCAATTCATCCGGATAAACTACAATATCCTCAACACCATCAGCAAGTAAATGTATGGATTCATCTTCTCGTTGAGTGAATACCCTAGCCACCATTTCATCATCCATTACTGCGACAACGAGCTGAATAGGAGAGGATACCCATCTCACTCTTTCTACAAGTAAAATATCCCCTTGATCAATCCCAAGCGAATTTAAGCCATAATCATTAATTTGTAGAGCGTAGTCAACATTGATTGGATAGTTTGCCTCGACCATACCCATCTCGTATGCATCATATAAGCCCCGCTTAGTCAGAGATGATATGTTAGAACGAATTTCTATTAGCATTTGGCTTCCTCCTTAATGGTAAGTATATTTTTTATTCCAGCACCCTTCTGGTAAAAGTAGACCTTATTTTCCCTTACTTCGGTAAAATCAGCCTGGTATCTTTTCTTCAATGTATATTCATATTCGATCATAGATTGAAACTGCTCATCTAATTTTGATTGCAAAAGGTTGCGCTCTATCTTTGCAAGTTTCTTCTTAGCAAACTCTAACGTTACATTGAAGGTGTCAGATATATATTTGATTGCCGCAAGCTTCGATTGTGGGAGCGAGAAATTCAATAACATGAAAGTAGGGATACAGAATTCAAGTGCGAAATTATCTGCCTTAACTTCTTGGAATTGTACAAAACTCTCAGGAAGCAACATTTGATTTCCGGACTGTCTAAGAATATGAGCCATTTCGTGGCCGAAGTCTTCCAATTGCTCAGCTACGGATAGACGGTTATCAACGATGATGCTAGCCAATCCTTTACGTTCGATTGCTCTACTTGACATATTTTCAAAGTAAATCCAAATGTTTAACTTAGCTGCAATATCATTCATATCTAATTGATACGGTTCTGTTATTTCTAGTTGCAGATAAAAATCTTTTATCCATTTTTCTAACGGTGTTAACTTATAATTGTACAATTTTTACTCCCCCCTTACTACAAACATTTGTTCTGTTTTTAGTGTAAAAGAAAAGCTCTCGAAAGAGAGTTTATAAGAAAATATGTTCGTATATATTATAAAACAAAAAGCCCACGAATGGGCTATAAATTTTTTAAAAATTATACATATTGTAACTGAGGATATTCATTCCAGACTCTATCGTCTAGTAGTCTGCCGTTTCGATGTTTCTGTACGCCGCCCCATTGTTTAAAGAAGAAGGCAACCCCTTGATTGTGAGCTTGATCCCGTATTGAACGAACCCATTCAGCTTTCATAGGCCTAGCTCCCGGACCAGATTCTCCACCAACTATAATCCAATGAATATTATCTAGATTTAGATTATTTAATGGTCCAATCAATGGCTCACATGACAAAAACTTCACTTGTGCAGGCGTATTCCTTAGGTGGTCGATTCGCTCAATAACTCTTTCATCCTCAACACTTACTCCCATCCAAACATTAGAAGGCCATGGTAAGAGAGGAGCTAATTCAAGTAAACGCTCAGAACGTTTTGTTAGCACTTGGAAAGTGTGCCAAGATGCTTTTTCCATTGTTTGAAATACCTTAAGGATAAATTCAAATGGGACATCATCATGGAATAAGTCAGACATAGAATTAACAAAGATTCTTTTGGGCTTTTTCCATTTAAGGGGTAGATCTATTAGATCATAGTGTAACGTAACATTAAACCCATTTTTATAACGATGGTTGTCCATCATATATAATCTTTTTGCCATGCGTTCCGCATAACAATGCCTACATCCTTCTGAAATCTTGGTACATCCAGTGACAGGATTCCACGTGGCTTCTGTCCATTCAATTGATGATGATCCAGCCATAAAAACATCTCCCTTCAAGAAGATTATACCATAAAACCAAAACGAACAAAAGTTCTATTTTGGCAAAGTTTATATGTCTAGTGAGATTTGAGGATTTTGTTGCTTATAAACCCAATCCATTATTTTTTTACCTGCTGCGTTTTTGCCAACCCATATCATATAGTAAAGATATTGACCAGTCGTATTTTTAAAGACTTCTGATACGTTGCAATAACTATATCCGAGCTTTTCAAGTCTAGATTTGTAGAGATTAAGTAGCTCAGATAAAAGGTAAAGACGATCATTTGAAGTGTATATATCGTACCACTCATCGGTTCCGAAGAAATTATTAAGGCGTCCTTTTTGCCAATCTTTTAATTCATCTTTGTCATTTGGTAGATATCTTGCAATTGTCATATGATAAGGATAAAGAATAAAGAGTTCTGTTTTCCAATTTGCAAGACTTTCTATGGTTTTCCAGTTTAATTGGTCTCCTGATGGATCTAAAAAGACAAATGTAGGGGCTTTTGGATGAATTCCTTTCATTATCTCTGGGAGTATTATGTTTGTATCACCTTGATGTACTTTTGCTTTATGTTCAGTGGAAAAATCTTTTACCAATCTTTTTAAGTTACTTACTCGATCTGGATCCATTTCAACAAAATGAAGTCCTGTAAAATCATTGGCATATTTTAATGCAATTGTCGCAGACCCTGGGACGTACTCACCAGTTTCTCGGTGTATCCATTCACCATTTCCTGCAAATCCATCTATGTAATAACGATGTAACGCTCTTTTGGTAGCATTTACAAATATAGGTAAATATTTTTCAAGAAAAGCTAACTTATCAATTGACCATTCACCAATTGTATTATCTTTACCACCATAAGCCATTAGCTAATTTCCCCCTTATTTTATATACTATATACACAAAGCGGCATCCTATGGATGCCGGTTTTCTCTGATGTATTGTATTATTTTATTTTTTAAATCAAAATCTATGATTTAGGATACTTTTTTTACAATGTCTAAAGTTTAAGCTAAATCTACAATCCGCAAATCTTCTATCTGATCCCAAAAATCATTTTCATGAACGATTAAAATTTTCTGCCCTGCTTTACGAAGTTGCATAGCTTTTTCAACTTTTCTGCCATAACATGAAAATGCCCAAGCAGGGTTTCCTAAGTCGCCAACTATTAAATAATTAGTAGATTGAGTAACTCTATCATTAAATCGTCCACCAAGTGATCTTATTTGCTCTTTTATTTTATTTCTTGTGCTACGAGATGAAGCACCAGTAAAACAAAAACTTTTGCCTTTAATTTTAATTTCAGGACAAATTGCAGCTATTCCACTTATTTTTATTTCTTTTTTTAATTCCAGATCCAACTTATTTATGTTATAGGATGATTGGGTATCAATAAATTCTGTAAAAAATACTTCTAGTAGTTTCTTTTCTTGTTCATCTAATTTACCATCAGCTAAAACTGAAACTACGAGACTGTATACCTCATCATAAGGGAAGGTACTAGCTAAATGTTCATTTTCATTTAACCAATCTTTAAGTCCACTTATTTCTTCTTGGTTAATTTCATTATCTGATAATATTCCATGAAGTAATCCTTGCAATCGTTGAATATCTGATGTAATGACATCGAAATATTGATTGCCAGCTTTACAGTTATTGCACACCCATAAAATATCTTCTCTTTCTTCGATCGTTATTTCATTATCAGCAATTGATTGTTCTATTAAAGGGATAAGTTCTTTGAATGGGGATTTATGTAAGAAACGTCGATGCAAAATACACCAGTGATTTAATTCCTCAATCTCTTTAGAGTTAATCTTCGTATCTAAAGCAATTCCTTTAAGTATTCCTTCAAGTGTATGAATTGCTTTGTCAAATTCACTTTTAGATGTAAACCTTCTATACTCCATTGCTTCATATGAACCCATTGTAACCCCTCCTATATATTTTTGGCATAATCTGATCTATTTCGACATTCCCCTTTAAAAGCACGAAAACGACTCCGAGTAGGTAGTCGTTTCTTCGATGTATTATAGTTTATTTTTGCTTATCCCCAGGCTTTCGATCCTTCTCTTGCTCGAGTAAGAACTTCATGAAGTCTCGGAGTTGCTTTTTCTTTTCTTCTGGAGCACTTAGATAGTCTTTGAAGAAAATTCCGTTTTCTGGGTCGTTTAGGAGTTTTTTTATTTCTTCATCTAGTTCATCATGTGAGGAAGAAGTAGAATCACGACCTAGAAGCCAATCGGTTGAAACTCCAAAAAGATCAGCAATTTTATTTACAGTTTCTAATGGAGGCTGTTTAGTTCCATTTTCATATGCAGTATAAGTAGACCGAGCAACACCGATAAGATCTGCTACATACTCTTGAGTCCATTTAGAATCCGAACTCTTCTTTTTTTCTCTTATGTTTTTCAACCGCTTTCCAAACATATTCACACAACCACCATTATAATATTTTATTTTTATAACTTTCTTTCCATTATAATGTTACTTTTAGAAACTTTAAATGTTTGTTCCAAAAAGTATAATTTAAGTGTTGACATGTTACTTTAGGGAACATATAATAAAGATAAAGATGTTACTTAAAAGAACAATTCGGAGGTGAAATGAATTGAGAAAATGGCTTAAAGAAAAACGTATTGCAAAGGGGTTAACGCAAACCCAAGTTGCCGATAGGTGTAAAATATCTAGAAGCTACTATACTCACATAGAGAATGGTACAAAAACCCCAACTGTTCCTATTGCAAAACTAATAGGTTTAGAACTTGATGTTAACTGGACTCTTTTTTTTAAAGATGAATGTTCCTTTAAAGAACATAAAACATCAACCGCATAGGGGGTGAATACGTATGAATCAACTTCAACAAGTATTCAATTATCAAAACCATCAAGTTCGAACAGTCATCATAAATGATGAACCGTGGTTTGTTGCTAAAGATGTCTGTGACGTACTAAACCATTCGAATCATAAAGTGGCCGTTTCTAGACTTGATGAAGATGAGGTAAGTAAAGTTTACCTCACCGATTCACTTGGCAGAGAACAGAATACAACAATTGTAAATGAATCAGGGTTATATGCTTTGATCATGACCAGCAATAAACATGAAGCAAAACAATTCAAAAGATGGATTACTCATGAAGTAATTCCATCAATTCGAAAAACAGGATCATATTCTATTCAAAAATATCAACTACCGCAAACTTTCTCGGAAGCACTTCGATTACTAGCTGATGAAGTTGAAGCAAGAGAAAGACTAGAACAACAGCTTAAAATTACAGCTCCTAAAGCAGAAATGTTTGATGTAATCGCTAGCGCTGATAATGCTCAAACCATGAGCGCAGTGGCAAAATCGTTCAACTGGGGTAGAAACAAGATGTTTGCGTTTCTACGTGAACAGAAAGTATTACGTCACAACAACGAGCCTTACCAAGAGTACATAGATCGTGGCTATTTCAGCGTAAGGCAAGTTCCTATCGTTCGAAGTAATCGAACTGATAATAAGGTACAGACTCTTGTTACTGCTAAAGGCATTGAATTCATTGGTAGACTGCTTCAAAAACAAGGTTTACTTCAACAAGCAAAGTAAGGTGGTGAAACCATGGATTCATTTGAGAATATGCTACGTAAGATCATCCGCGAAGAACTAACAAAGATGAAAGAAGAACTTAAAGCTGAGATAGTACAGGCTCAACAAACGAATGGATATCCGCCAGTAATCACTGTGAAAGAAGCTAAAGAGATACTGAAAGTTGGAACTACTACAATGTATGAGATCACCAAGCATCCAACGTTTCCGGCTATCAGAACCAGTGACAGTCCGAAGGCACATATCAAGATACCAACTCAGAAGTTTTTAGATTGGATCCAAGAGCACGCACATGAATTCAATCTGAGTGCCTAGAAAGGGGGTGAATCATTTGGAACTAATGCCATTTTCAGCAGTACAGTTTCTTTATAACGGAATATCTAAGCAAATCGATTGTGTTGAACAATTAATAGACGATTTCGGCAATGATGATCTGATTGAAAAACAAATGAAAGGTATCTACGAAGCAATCCAATATTACCGTGAGAACGCAATTATATCCGCTAGCCATCTAGAAGAAAAGTTCGAACAGTTAAAAGCTAAGTATGTCGCATTGGTAAGTGAGAAAGAAGGCTCCTATTAGGGAACCGTACATGGACAAGCCCACGGGTGAGGGGCACAGGTTAATAATACATCTAGAGTTCATCCTAGGGCGGTAAATGAGAGGAGGTGAAAACATGTCGGTTGGTAAGGTATTAAAAGAGACACGAGGGCAAGAATCACAACTTCAAGTTTCATTCGATCTGAATGTAAGTCGTGAAAGTATCTCGGCTTATGAGACTGAAAGAGCAAAGATACCAGTGGATGTGTCGCAAAATATCGTCAAGAAGTTTGACAATCCTTGGTTTGCCATGGAAGTTGCTAATGAGTATACAGCAGGAACATGGGTACGAAAGCTTGATGGAGAATTTGTAGATCTACATAGAGCAAGCGTGAAAGCCAAGACGGAAGAGGAGTTACAGGAGGCTATTGAAGCATTAAGAGGAATTTCGGTAGTCAACTTAGCAAATTCCGTTAGTCCATCCGAGTTAGAAAAGATTAAAAAAACTTTGTTACAGGTAATCGATGCAATTTATGCGGCAAGTCATTTAGTGGCGATATTAACAAAAGAGTATGGGTTCAGTTGGATTAAGCTCTGGCATGAACACTTCAAAAAGTTACAAGAAAGACATTACGTGAGGGGATAAGGATGGTAAGCATGTTACTGCAAGCACTACGTGAAACAAACAACAACGATCTAGATACATTACACATTATTTTGGATTATGTGAGGAGGTATAAGAATGGGGAAGCTGATTGATGAAGTGCACTATTACTCTCGTGTTGTTAAGATGCTCAAGAACTCAAATGATCAAGAAGTAGCTGGAGCACTTAAGTATTACACTATGAGACTACGGCAAGTAAAAAGCCAATTAAAGGAGGCGATAGTATGAAAAAGTTATTCGTATTTGTTGGAAAGGCAAAGGACTTAAAAGCAGCCATTGAAGCTGAAATGGAAAAAGCCGCTGCTCTCGCAAAGCAAACGGCTTAAATCAATAAGGCTATTTAGTAAAACACCCAATTTAATTTTACTAGATAGCCCTCAAAAATTCAAATTAAACGGAGGGAATTATTAATGAACGCAACTGTTTTAACGATGACAAATGATATGAGTCGTGAGGAATGGCTCAAAGCAAGACGTAATGGAATTGGTGGCAGTGACGCTGCAGCGATTGCAGGTCTGAACAAATGGAAGTCTCCAGTGGCTGTCTACTTAGAGAAAACTGGAATGGTAGAAGTAGAAGAAGTAGTAAGTGAGGCAGCGTACTTTGGAACATTACTCGAAGATGTTGTAGCTCAGGAGTTTTCAAAGCGTACTGGTTTAAAAGTAAGAAGAAAAAATGCAATCCTTCAACATCCAGAGCATCCTTTCATGCTTGCAAATATCGATCGATTGATAGTTGGTGAAAACGTGGGTTTGGAGTGTAAGACCGCTTCTGAGTACATGAAGAACGAATGGAAGGATGACGAGATTCCTGCCGCTTATCTATTGCAAGTACAGCATTACATGGCTGTAACAGGTTATGAAGCGTGGTGGATCGCCGTGCTGATCGGTGGAAATAAGTTCATCTACAAGAAGATCGAACGCGATGAAGAAATCATTGAGTTTCTGATTAACATTGAAAAAGACTTCTGGGAGAATCATGTTCTTAAGCAAAATCCACCAATGTTCGATGGCTCTGAGGCATCTAGTAGTTTGCTTAAAACTTTATATCCAACAGCTGAACCTGATAGCGAGATAGAACTTGAAAGTGAAGCTGATGTATTGATTGAAGCTTTAGAAGAAGTCAGCGAAGAACTAAAGCAGCTAGAAGAAAAGAAAACAGAGTATGAGAATCGCTTAAAAGCCATGCTTGGTGAATATGAAAAAGGATTTTCTAATTACCATGTTATCACTTGGAAAACAGTAAACTCAACTAAATTTGATAGTAAAACATTCAAAAAAGATCATCCTGATCTGTTTGAAAAATACGCTAAGCAATCATCTTACCGTAGATTTTCAATCAAATAGAGATGTGAAGATAATGGACTCATTAGGGAAAATCAAAAAGATAGAAGAAGTTTTTGATCTAAAAGTTGATAATTATGGTTTCCGAAGAATGGGTGGTTACAAAGTAGAAACGGATGTTCATGTCATTCAGGTTTTAATCCAAAACTATCAATCCTGTTGTGAAAGTTGGGGATATTTTTCGAGTGATGATGATTTAAGCCATTTCGTAGGAGCTGAACTTAAAGAAATAGATCTGACTGATACAGCCTTGAATAAACAAAAAGTTGAAGAAAGTGATTACTACAGTGATGGCGGAGGAATACAATTCGTAGATTTCGTCACAACCAATGGAGTATTTCAATTAGCTGTATATAACGCTCATAACGGGTATTACGGCCACGATATTTTAGTATTAAAAGATAATGAGATTATTTTAGACGAAACTTTATAAAGTGAGGCGATTTACTATGGCAAAACCACAAGATGTAAAGAATCAGTTAGCAAACAGAGCAAACGGACAAGCTCCTACATCATCACCAGCCCAAACAATTGAGGCTTATTTAAAAGCAATGGCACCTAAAATTAAAGAAGCACTACCTAAACATATGGATATTGACCGTATGACTCGAATTGCTCTGACAACAATCAGAACAAATCCTAAATTGCTACAATGTTCCGTTCCTTCTTTAATGGGAGCTGTCATGCAAGCAGCGCAACTTGGATTGGAACCTAATCTAATTGGACACTGTTACATCATTCCTTACGGTCAAGAGGCCACTTTCATCATTGGATATAAAGGAATGATTGATCTAGCCCGTAGATCTGGTCATATTGAAAGCATTTATGCTCATGCAGTTTACGAGAATGATGATTTTGAATATGAGTATGGATTACACCCTAAACTCACTCACAAGCCTGCAATGAAAGAACGTGGGCAAATGGTTGGGGTATACGCAGTCGCTCATTTCAAAGATGGTGGATACCAGTTTGAATTTATGCCAATCGAAGAGATTGAGAAACGACGTCAACGTTCTAAGGCTTCAAAAAATGGCCCGTGGATCACGGACTACGAAGAGATGGCTAAAAAGACAGTAGTAAGGCATATGTGGAAGTACTTGCCTATCAGTATTGAGATTCAACAACAAGCATCACAAGATGAGGTTGTTCGGAAAGATATCACCAGTGATCCTGAGTACGTGGATGATGTAATTGATATTAGTCAACATCATGACATGGATCAAGTTGAACAAGCTGATCAAGAAACTGAAATCAATGAATTATTCGATGGACAGGTTTAATGTTTGAATATCAAATTCCATTCCCTTTTGAGTACAAGTGGATGGCCGCTGGAAACAAGAAACTTTATACATAGAAACGGTGGCAGCCGATGTCACCAAATTTTAGAAAGAAGGGTGAATAAAGTTGGCTGGAGCGTTTCAAACAAGTCGAGATATATTTAATCACCCTATATGGCAGGATGTTATGAAGTTTCGTATTTTCTTTTACATCTACGGAAATGCCGTATTTGCCGAAGAAGGCATTAAGGTTGGAAATGTCCATGTTAAACGAGGTCAATTCTTAAAATCATATCGGAATCTAATTGATGAACTAGCATATACCGAAAATCGGAAAATCAAAAAATATCCACTTTCTAGTGTTCAAAGAAAAATTAATCAATTAGTCGAAGAAAATCGATTGAAAATCGAAGAGACAGAACATGGAACACTATTCACAGTGGTAAATTACGAGTTATATCAAGGTTTAGACAACTACAAAACAACAACTTGGAACAGCGTTGGAACAGCGTTGGAACAGCGTTGGAACAATAATAAAAAAGAAAAGAAAGATAAAAAAGATAATGTTGTTGTTGAAGAAAGCGAAGAAAAAAATCAGCGAGATTGATAGAGCAAAAATTTCTCGAGCGAAAAGGCAGTGGATTTTTTATCTCGCCGAAAGAATTTGAACAAATCCAAAACATTATAACAGCGAATATTGACCTTGACGACGTGCTGCGGTGGATCGACGAAGCATTCGACACCTACAAGCCGAAGTTCCAAGGCGATACGATCAATTCATTCGGATATTGCTACAAGCAAATCATGCAAAAACACTACAACAAAACAGAAAGGAGGAAGCCAAATGCAAAAACTGGATCTGACAGAACTACAGATACGAGTGGACGAATTGAGGAAAGCTACTACGACCAATTTCCTGGACTCGTCAAAACAGTCAGAAACAACGTATGACTGTCCAAAGTGCAAGGACGCAGGGTTCATAGTAGACGGCTGGACAGCAAGAGAGTGTTCGTGTATGGAGCAAAAGCGACTAAATGCGCGCATTAAAAACGCGATGATTCCAGACGAATTCAAAGATGCTAGATTCGACACTTACAAGATTACGAACGATGCTCAAAAAACGCTATATGATGCAATGACTCAATATCTCAAAGAGTTTGCTGACATCAAAGATCAATCATCTAATAGCATTGGATTTATCGCTGCGTTTGGAGAGCAACGGTTAAAAGAAATCAAAGACAAAACGCTACGAGCGAAGATGAAGAAGATACATAACAACTTTGGGCTTGGCAAGACACATCTTCAAGTCGCTGCAGCAAAATGGTTGATGAGACATGGATATCCAACGCTTGTTGTGTCTGATGTTTCACTCATGGAAGATCTATCAGCATCAAGAACATATGATGATAACGGAATCGATTTCAATAAGATTCTAGGTGGAGTGATTCAAACACCTGTTCTTGTTTGGGACGACATTGGAAAAGTAAAAACGAGCGGATTTAGGCTAGATATGTACTATCAAATCATCAATGAGCGATATAAAACAAAAAGACCGATCATTTTTTCATCGAACGAAGACCTAGAGACGTTAACAGAAAAGATCGGTGATGCGGCTGCTAGTAAACTGTTCGGAATGTCTAAAGGACGAATATATGCAGTCGAAGGCGAAGACTTTAGATTGAAAGGGTGAGCAAAATGCCAATAGTGATCGAACCAAAAATTTCTGGATATTTGTTCAGACCACTAAATGTGACTGAAAAAGACGTTGAAGAATCGATGAAGGAAGTTCGTGAATTATTAAAGCAGTTGGAAATGGATGATTCAAAATGAGAACGTCATCCTTTGGTTATTGCCGAAAAGCATTAATTTACCGTTTGGGTTAAAGGAGTGATCAACGATGCCTGACGAGCTACTCGAAAAACTAGCAAACTATTACACGAGCGAATATGTCAAATTAAACAGACCGGAGATAGCTGCTATTCCGTTTGTAGAATGGCTTGAACGCCTTGGATGGGAGGTAGTGCAGTGATTCAATTTACGGTGTACGGAGAACCAGTGGCGCAGGGACGACCAAGAGCAACGACAATCAATGGCCACATTCGAATGTACGATCCTAAGAAGTCTAGTGACTACAAAGACTATGTTAGACTTGTAGCTTCTGAAAAAGCGCCAAAACATCTTCTAACTGGTCAGATTGAAATGAAAGTGAGAATCTATAGACCAATACCCAAAAGTTTCAGCAAGAAGAAGACATCACAGGCTGAGTTAGGATTGATTAGACCTACAACTAAACCCGATGCTGACAACTATCTAAAAGCTATTAAGGACGCTCTCAAGATGGTGATTTGGAAAGATGATAGCCAAGTAGTTGATGTTCAGATTGGCAAATGGTACAGCGAACGACCACGCATTGAAGTGCAAATCAGTGAAATTTAGAGAGGGGAAATCAAAAATGGGATATATCGAATTTAAGTCTGTTGTAAAAAAAGTGAATTTAAAGCCGGGCGGAACAAAGGAAATTGTACTTGAAGTAACAGGAAGCGGTCTGAATGGTAAATTAGACATGCTTTCCGAAATGATTGATCAAAAGGTTGAAGTTAGCCTAGATTCATTGATTGTATCGTATAACATTATACTAAATGCTAGAGATAATAAACCATTGATTACTTATCAAGTTGATGAAAATGGTATTGTATCCGAAGCAAAACCTGATCTTGAGCAACAGCAATTAACCTTAGGGCTTCCACCTGAAAAAGTAGAGACGAAGGAAGAAACAGATGAAGTTGACAGAGATATTGTAGATGAATTCATCCGTAGTGGACTAGCACCTACATATGATGATCTAAAATATGATTTTGAAAATATTATGAAACGTAGATTTGATGGCGAATCGTACTTAAAAATGGCCCGTGAGCTTGAAATATCTTCTGGTAAGTTAGCCGAAGTTATCGATGAGTACAGAAAAAGAGTAGCTCCACTGGCTAAAAAGTGGAACGATTGGAGAGAAGAAAAAGGGATAGATACAACTGCTACCGAGCAAGAACAAAA
Source organism: Tepidibacillus decaturensis (assembly GCF_001561915.1). Taxonomy (GTDB): domain Bacteria; phylum Bacillota; class Bacilli; order Tepidibacillales; family Tepidibacillaceae; genus Tepidibacillus_B; species Tepidibacillus_B infernus. Next base: position 329,377 of record NZ_LSKU01000001.1, read on the forward strand.
AGATGTTGACAAGGAAACGACTGATGATGATCAGGATAGCAAAGATGAAGGAAAGCAAGGAGCGGCCTAACGCTGCTCCTTTAGAAAAGGAGGATGAACACGATGCCTAAAGCGACATTGGAGTTTTCTAACAACGGAGGAGATGAGCCGTGGATCTATACGTGATCAAGAAGTCAACAAATGAAGTTATTGTTTATCTTAAAAATGTGGATAAGATTGAGATTAAACAATACAAAAATAAATACAGCAAGAATAAACGATTCAAAGTAGTTGTTAGATAAAAAAATCCCCTCAGCTAGTGAGAGGAAAATATGTTTGCTCATACATATTATATCACGGGTGAGGGGTGGTTGTATATGGAACAGCTGTCATTTTTAGAAAAAGAGATACCTAAATCTTTGTACGTAAGAAAAGTTGAACGTATTTTATATGAGTATCCTGCTTTAAAGGCATCACAAGAAAATGAGAAAGAGTTAGAAAAAGCTGGACTTGGCAATCTATTCCCTTCTTTGATTAGTTCATATGAAGATAGTATAAGAGGAACAGACATTTCAAATACGACTGAGAAGTTTGGTATCAAGAGAGCTGAAAAAGCATTGAAAATCATGCAGATTGAAAGAGCGTTAAATGCACTTAATCATGAAGAAAAAAGATTAGTTAAAGAAAAGTATTTCAATCCTGCATTCCCATCAGATATTAGAGTGTATACGTCATTAAATTTAGGTTCAACAGCTTATTATAAATTAAAGGATCAAACTATAAGAAAAGTAGCAACTGCCTTGAACATCATTTAAAACGCGTAGAAATCGCGTAGAAAATGCGTAGAGAAAGTGCTAATAAAACTGTTATTATGATATCAAGTAAAAACTGTAATTATCTCATACTTTTTTCTCCCCCTTATGGCCGTCCGAATGGGCGGTCTTTATTTTATCTCGGATGTGATGGTTATGTGTAATAAATGTGTGTGGGCTAGCCATGCTGGAAATAAGATTGTTTGTCCGTTCGTGCGGTGTATAAAGTTGGATGGGTGGAAGGCGGATAAAAATGCCGAATAGACCATTGAAACCGTGTTCATATCCTGGATGCACGAACCTAACAAGAGAACGTTATTGTGAGAAGCATAAGAAACAAGAACAGAAAAGATATGATGAACATCGTGGAACAGCTGCACAGAGAGGTTATGATTGGCGCTGGCAAAGATATTCTAAATATTTTCTTAAACAGCCTGAGAATGCGTTTTGCAAACTGCAATTCCCTGGATGCACTAGACTAGCGCAGTGTGTTGACCATATCGACCCTCCTGATGGACAGAACGACCCAAGATTTTGGGATACAAACAATCACCAAGCAGCATGCATCCATTGCAATAGCGTAAAGGGTCATAGGTATATTAAGGGTAAAGGATTGAATGGATGGTTTGAGAATGGATAAGGTATATACATTAACTAAAAGGGCAGGCTGTAGATTTGCCTGAGCTTGATTAAAAGTATAAAAAATAACAAAACCCAAGGAAAATGCACCTTTTCTTGGGTTTGTTCCACGTTTGGGAACCTTAACTCACTTGCAGATATTTAGAATTATCCAGTATGGTTGCTGGGTTCTAAAATCACCAAGAGGTGCATTCTTGGCTTCTATGGGTGAGGCTATGACTTAAGCTGTTGTGGCTCAGCTTTTTTATTACCCCTCATAGCTCATAGCAACTAGGACACTAATGGGTCTACTTGGTTTATGTAGATTATCCAGTAGTGTTACCTAATTTTAAGGAACGAGGGAAGTTCAAAACCTGTGTCAAGAAGACCAGCTCCTTTCTCCCCTTCAAGGGTTATATTAATTATATTAGAATTACCTAATCCTAACAATGGGGAGGGGGTAGGCAATCTCTACAAGGAGCAAGCCCTAGACCGGCGCCCCACCTTCGCGCGAGATTTTTTCCCAAAACTAAGTGCATTTAGAAAAGAGGTGATGACCATGCCAGGAGGTAGACCTCCAAAACCATTGCAATTAGTTCAGGGGCATCGAACAAAAGCTGAAAAGGCCGTGAGGGCAAAAGCGGAGAGCGAACTCCTGACTGGAGTCACTATGAAAGAATCTCCGGAAGTAAAAAAAATCCTATTGCCCACAAAGAATTTAGGCGAATCAAAAAGCTTCTAAAATCTATCAACAAAGATGATGACCTTTACGGCAACATCATTAATACACATTGCTTGCTTGTTGCAGAGATCAAAGAAATGGAATCGACAAGAACACAGTTCTTAAAAACGCTTGGGGATTTTGAAGAACATGCTGATGATGAGGATTTAAGCTTTACTGAAAAAACGCAGTTCCGAATGAAACTTCAAAGTCAAATTTTAAGCCTGGATAAATCTCTCATGGCTAAACGTAAAATGGTACTTGATATATCCAAAGAAAATATTATGACCATACAATCAGCCTTAAGGTCAATACCTAAAACACCAGAAAATCAAGAACAAAGTTTAATGGCGTCTTTTTTAAATAAGCGTGGTGTAGGTAATGCGACATGATAAAAACAGGGCCTTAGAAGTTATTGAGTTTATTCAACTTCTTCATTTGACAGATGACTTTTATGGAAAACCGTTTATATTACAAGATTGGCAGCATCAAATTATATGGGATGTTTACGGAACTGTAAACAACAATGGATATCGCCAATACCGCTATGCTTATTTAGAAATCCCGAAGAAGAATGCTAAAACGACTACAATAGCAGCTTTGGCACTGTACCATTTAGTCTTAGATGATCCAGGTGGCCAGATCTATACTGCTGCTGCAGATAGAGAACAGGCATCACTAGTCTACAACGCTATTAAGCAGATGATAGATCAAGAACCAATGTTACAAGAAATTCTTAAGATTACAGACAGTAAAAAGTTAATTAAAAACAAAAACACTGGCACGTTCTTAAAAGTCTTATCTGCTGAAGCATATACAAAGCACGGTATCAACCCGACGGTTGTTATATTCGACGAGCTTCACGCTCAACCAAATCGCGATCTTTGGGATGTCATGACATTCGGTTCTGGAGCCGCTCGTAAAGAACCTTTATATTGGGTTATTACCACTGCTGGTGATGATCCAGATAGAAAATCAATAGGTTGGGAAGTACACGAATATGCTAGAAAAGTTCAAGATGGAGAAATAGAAGATCCATATTGGTATGTAAAAATTTACGGCGCACCAGAAGATGCGGACATCTTCGACGAAGCTACCTGGTACATGGCAAACCCTTCGCTTGGTGTCACGATCGACATTGAGAGTGTCCGTCAAGAAGCCATAGGTGCTAGGAATGATCCAGCAAAAGAAAAATTATTCCGGTGGTTGCGGCTTAATCAATGGGTTTCACTTAAGCAAGTCGGGTGGCTCCCGCTTACGCTTTGGGACTCGACGACGGAAAAAGAAATCACAAAAGCGGATCTCATCGGCAAGAAGTGTTATGCCGGACTTGATCTTTCATCTACAACCGACCTTACTGGGTTGGTTTTAATTTTTCCTCCACAAGATGGATTAGATGATTGGTATTTTATTTCTGAGGGCTGGATTCCAGAAGATAACATGAAAGAGAGAGTAAGACGAGACCATGTTCCATATAATAGATGGGTTAACCAAGGATATTTACATGCAACACCTGGTGACGTTATTGATTATGAGTTCGTTGAAGCCAGAATATTAAATCATAATAAGCTATATAATCTTGTTGCTCTCGGTTCAGATCCTTGGAATAGCCGTATGTTGACTCAAAGATTGATTAATAAAGACATTGATGTAATAGAAATACTGCAAAATATGAATAATTTATCTCCTGCAATGAAAGAAACTGAACGGCTTCTAAGGTCGAGCCATATGAAACATGAAGAAAATCCTTTGGCTCGTTGGTGTTTTGGTAATGTAAATATAGCTGTTGATGGCAATGAGAACATAAAGCCTATGAAAAATAAGTCTTTTGATAGGATAGACCTTACTGTCGCTTTAATCATAGCAATGGCTGTAGCAATACAATTTGGTGAGAATAAAGCTTCAATATACGAAGAAAGAGGGGTGATTACATTTTGAAGATACCTATTATAACTAAATTGCTTGAAAAACGTTCTAATTTATCTACGCCGGAACGTTGGGTAATTGATTGGTTTACTGGTGGTACGCAATCTAAAAGTGGAATAAATGTTAACGAACAAACAGCGCTGTATTCAAGTGCTGTTTTTGCTTCTGTAAGAATAATTTCCGAGACCATAGCATCACTACCTTTAAATGTTTACAAAAGGTTAGAAAATAATGGAAAAGAAAAAGCAAGAGATCATCCGTTATTTAGGCTTTTACATGATCAACCTAACGAAGAAATGACAGCATTTACTTTCTGGGAAACTATCGTTTCTCATATCATGCTTTGGGGAAACGGATATGTTTATATTGAATATAACAACAGTGGAAGACCGGTAGCGTTATGGCCATTAACTCCAAATAAAATTAAACCTAAAAGAAATGAAAAGACAAAAAGGATTGAATATGAACTGAATTTGCCTGATGGAGGGACAAAAATACTTTATTTTGAACAAATTATTCATGTACCAGGTTTAGGTTTTGATGGGTTAGTTGGTTATTCTCCTATCCAAATGGCAAAAGAGGCAATAGGATTAAGTCTCGCAGCTGAAGAATTTGGATCAAGATTTTTTGCAAATGGTATGAATGTCGGAGCTGTTGTAACTCATCCAAATACATTATCTGATCCAGCTTATAAACGTTTAAAGCGAGAATTGCAAGAAAAATACGAAGGGCTTGGCAAATCTCATACCTTGATGCTTTTAGAAGAAGGAATGCAATTTGCTAAAAACACTATTCCACCAAACGATGCACAATTCTTGGAAACTCGTAAATTTCAATTAAACGAAATAGCAAGGATATTCCGTGTTCCACCGCACATGATTGGTGATCTGGAGAGAGCGACCTTCAGTAATATCGAACATCAATCAATCGAATTTGTAGTTCACACAATACGTCCTTGGTTAGTCAGAATTGAACAAGCTCTTAAGATGAAGCTATTTAATTCTGATAAATTTTTCCCTGAGTTTAAAGTAGATGGGCTTCTAAGAGGGGATATAAAAAGTCGTTTTGAAGCTTATCAAATAGCTTCCCAAAACGGATGGTTTAATGCCGACGAAATAAGAGAGCTTGAAAACATGAATCCGCAACCAAATGGACAAGGTAAAGTGTATTTTATTAATTCAGCAAGCCTACCAAAAACGCAATTAATTAATCAAGCAAGCAATAAAGGGGGTGATGGTAAGAATGAATGAAAAACTTGAACAAAGGGCATTTGACATAACAGGTATTGAAGTTAGGGCTGGAGAAGGTGACGAGCCTATAAAGATAACCGGTTATTTTATTGAGTGGGAGAAATTATCTAATCCAATTATGGGTTTTTTTCGTGAAAAGTTTGCCAAAGGTGCATTTAGAAACTTAGTTAATGGCGATATTCGAGCCTTATGGCAACATGATGTATCAAAAGTCCTTGGTAGAACCACTAACAAGACATTAACTATTTATGAAGATGACAGAGGAGCAAAATTCGAACTCATTCCCCCTGAAACCACTTGGGGAAAAGATGCAGTCGAATCTATTAGGCGTGGTGATGTTTCAGAGATGTCATTTATGTTTAAGGGCTTTAAGGATGAATGGGATGAAAAAGCAGACCCGGACTATCCTATTAGAACCGTATTAGAAGCTGACTTATATGAAGTATCACCTGTGACATTTGCTGCATATCCCCAAACGTCGGTTGGTGTTAGATCAGCTCAAGACGTTTATCAAGCTTATGTCCAAAAAACAAAAGCGAAAAAACCTGATAGCAAAATAGCTATCAGAAAGAAAAAGCTAGATTTATTAGAAAAATCAATTTAAGGAGTGATCAAATTGAAAAAAATCTTAGAAAAGAAACAAAAACGTGCTGCATTAGTAAAAGAAGCACGGCATCTGTTAGAAACTGCAGAAAAAGAAAACCGTAGTTTGACTTCTGAAGAAGAAGACCAGTATGACCGTATCATGAAAGATGTTGATGATATGGGTAAGGAGATTGAGCGTGAAGAAAGATTATTAGCTTTAGAAAGTGGCCTTGAAGGTCGTGAAGGTGAACCATACCGTCAAGAACCAGGTCAACAGCAAAACCCAGAGAGCAGAGAAAATCCTAGAGCAACTGAAGAATATCGTGCAGCATTTGAACGCTTCATTCGTTCCGGTACTACTGCTTTAAGTGAAAAAGAAATTCGTGCAATGCAAGCTGACAACGATGCAGGTGGCGGTTACTTAGTAGCAGCTCAAAAATTTGTTCAAGAGTTAATCAAAGCGGTTGATGATCATGTAATTATTCGTCAATTTGCAACTACAGAATCAATTGCCACTTCAAAAAGTTTAGGTGTTCCAACATTGGATTCTGACGCAGATGATGCTGAATGGACATCAGAATTAAAAACAGGTAGCACAACAGAAATTGGATTCGGTAAACGTGAACTTCGTCCACATCCATTATCCAAGCGTGCATTAATCTCTAATACATTGCTTAGATTAACCAGTAATGGAGCTGAGTCTTTAGTTAGAGAACGTTTAGCTTACAAATTTGCTGTAGCCCAAGAAAAAGCGTTTATGACTGGTGATGGAGTAAATAAACCATTAGGTATATTTACTGCGTCAAAAGATGGTATTTCTACAAATCGAGATGTAAGCACAGGTAATACTGCAACTTCAATACAAGGCGATGGTTTAATCGAAGCGAAATTTGCATTGAAAGGAGCATATCATCCAAGAGCACGTTGGATTTTCCATCGTGATGCAGTAAAACAAATTCGCAAATTGAAAGATGCAAATAATCAATACATCTGGACGCCTGGTTTAGCTGGCGGTGAACCTGACAAAATTCTTGATTTACCTTACCACATGAGTGAATACGCTCCAAACACATTTACTACTGGCAACTACGTTGGTATTTTAGGAGTTTTCAGTTACTATTGGATTGCTGATGCATTAGATATGCAGATCCAACGTTTAGTAGAACTTTATGCTGAAACTAATCAGACTGGATTTATTGGTCGCCTAGAAACAGATGGTATGCCAGTTCTGGAAGAAGCGTTTGTACGTGTGAAATTAGCTTAAAGTAATTAACCCAAAAGAAGGGTTATTTTTTATGCCCTTCTTTCTTTGTTTTTTTAGAATATTAATTAGGAGAGTGATCTAAAGTGCAAGATATGAAAAATAATATTGATGCAGTTACTACGTTAGAACCGGCTGCAAGAACAGCAACTGCTAATGGTACTGGTGTTGATTTACAGGGTTTTGATGCTGCAACTGTTGTTATTCAAGTTGGCACTATTACTGATGGTACTCATACACCAACAATTGAAGAAAGCGATGATAATGTTACATTTACTGCTGTTGATGCAGCTGATTTGATCGGGACATTATCAAATCTAGCAAATAGCACTAACCAACGTGTAGGATATATCGGAACAAAACGTTATATTCGTGTAGTAAGCACAGTGTCCGGTGCTACTACAGGCGGTGTTTATGGCGCCTTAGTAGTTAGAGGACATGCACGTAAGTATCCAGTAGTGTAATAATTGGTTGATTAAGCCGGGTAAAGATGCCCGGCTTTTTGGAGGTGTGAAAATGGCTGAAAAAATAAAACTTAGAATGAAAACGACTAGCGCTGGTCCTGATGGTGTAATGATTGAAGGTAGAGAATATGATGTGGATATAAAAGAAGCAGAAGTCTTAGTTGCTGGTAAATATGCTGCGTATGTTGAACAGCCAGATGAGAAAAAAGAAGTTCCAAAGAAGGAAACCCCTAAAAAAACACAGCGGAAGAAGTGATCTAAATGGCGCTTAGTGCAAACGCGTTAACTTCCGTTACCGCAGTCAAAGAATACCTTAAAATCGATGCAACGGATACAAGTCAGGATTCTTTGTTTGAAGCGTTGATCAACGCTTCATCTAATGTTATCGAAAACTACTGTAATCGTTCGTTTATTGAGAGTACTTACACAGACGAGGAATACGACGGCAAAGAAACATCAAATCTTATACTTAAAAACTTTCCGGTATATTCAGTCACGTCTATCAAAATTGATGATGTTTTAGTAGACTCGACTGAATATAAGGTACGGAAAGATTCTGGAATCGTAGTACGATTAAATTCAGTTTGGCCAGCAGGAATAATGAATATTAAAGTAACATATACAGCTGGTTATACTGCAATTCCTGCAGATGTAGAACTTGCTTGTAAGCATCTTGTAATGTTTTTTTATAAAATGGACGTTGCAGATTTCGGTCGTACCTTTGGCGAAGGTATTGTATTGCGTCCAGAGGCTATTCCACCGCAAATAAGAATAATATTAGGACCGTACAGAAGGGTGTTGGTGTAAATGGTCGCAATAAAAATCACAGGGAATCTTGAAATAAGCCAAGACGCACAATATTTAATAGATAATCATCAACATTTAGCGTCTGATGCCATTGAAAAAGGTTTAGAAAACGTTGGTAAAGCAGTAGACAAAAACGTAAAAAAACAATCGTAACTAAAGGGCTAGTCGGAAAAGGAAATCTATTAAAAAGCATTGATTATGAGCTCAAAAAAACAACTAAACTAGCAAAAGCGATCATAGGTTCAACTTCTTACAAAGCTCACATACTAGAAGGTGGAGCTAAGCCCCATACAATCAAAACTAAACTTAAAAAATCTATTGCTTGGTCCGGTGCTGATCATCCAGTCAAAGTAGTTAAACATCCAGGGGTGCGCGCTTACAACTTCTTTGGTGGAACCATCAATGAAATGGAGAGCGCAGGCACTATAGAAGGTTTATTTTCTCAAGGTGTTCAAGAAGCTATTAATGATTTAGTTAAGAGAGGTTTCTAAGATGACAGATCTAAGAGTAATTGAAACCAATGTCAAGAGTATATTAGAGCAAGTGGCAGCATTTAAAAAAGTATATGACCAAGAACCTAAGAATTTAGTTCAACTACCGGCTACAAGCTTGTTTTTTGATGGATTTAAGCAAAGAGATGAGAGTACTAGGAGAAAATACGTTGATTGGCGATGGATTTTACGTATTTACGTACAATTGAACGATGCAGAAAAGGCTCAAACAGAGTTAAAACAACTTATACTAGATTCATTGGACAAATTAAGGCAAAATCCATCGTTAAACAGTACTTGCTTATATCATACAATCACAAATGGAGAAATTTTTGTTTTAACAGACCAGAATAATCCGCAATTAATGGCAGAATTGCACTTAGAAGCTACTACTCAAGAGAATTATTAAAGGAGTGATCCTATTGAGTAAGAAGATGATATACAAAGGAAATGAACCTAGGGAATTCCCGCGCTTCGGAGTATTTAAGCCAGGCGATGATGAAATAGAGTTTAATGAAACTTTATTTAAAACCGGCTTTTTTGAAGAAATAAAAAGTAAAAAGAAGAAAGATGGTGATGAATAATGCCTTTTGGTGCATTAACTCACATTGGACTAGGTAAAGAAGCTACATGGGGGACTCCAGTAGCTTCGACTGAATACCTTCAATTTGTATCTGAAGGGATTAACGAAGAAATCGAACAAATTATAAGTGCAGCGCAGCGTGGTATTGTGGATGAGTCGGCATCGTTTGAAGGCTTACATAACATTGCCGGTGATATTTCATTCGAAGTTTATCCAAACGTCTTGGGACATATGCTTAGAGCTGCATTTGGGGAACCTGTTACGACTCAGCCTGATGCAACAGGGAGCCCAACTGTTTACCAACATGTTTTCACACCTGTTCAAGACAATTTCTCATCTTTATGTGCTTTACCACCCTATACATTGGAAGTTCATCGCGATTTAGAGCAGGCCTTTCAGTATACCGGAGCTGTAGTAAATGATTTAACGTTGTCTTTTGGTACTGATCAAAAGATCATGCAAGGTTCGGCTGCAGTCATTGCAAAAACACTTCAACTTATTGCAAAAACGGCGCCTAGCTTTGAAGTAACAAATCCATTCCTATGGCATCAAGCTAAAATATCAATCAATGGTGCAGAAAATAAAGACGTTCAAACACTTCAATTCGGCGTAAACAACAGCCTTGAAGGTAGAACAACACTTTCCGGTACTCGTGAGATCTCTCGTATCAGAAGAACTGGAAGAAGAACTTTCCCCGTGAATTTTACTTTTGATCTTTCTGATCTGAGTGAATTTAATCGATTCAGAGCTCAACAAGAAGTTGCTACACGCATCGAACTAACAGGTGATGTAATAAGTGGAACATTTACTTATAAGCTTATAATTGATATACCGAAGCTACGTTATACTGCATTTCCGATCAACATCGGTGGATCTGAACAAATCACAGCACAAGCAACGGGTGTAGCGAAATATGATCCTGCATCGAATTTTGCTATGAAAGTAACTTTGGTTAATACTAAACAGTCGTATTAAAAAAAGCACTCTAAAATGGAGTGCTTACTTACTTATTGCTAAAGAAGTTATCTTTTCACCTTTGTTATAGTATTCCAAGACAATGGGAGCATCAGGTCTATAATTTTTAAATTGGTTACTAAGCATTTCTTCTAAAGTTTTCAACCAATCATATGCTTCGACAGTGTTTTGAGGTGGGTTTTCTTTACCAGTCCAAACTACTTCAACATAATAAGTATTGTCTTTTTTATAAACTTTTTGGAAGTGAACTGATGAGATATTATCATCAACACGATACAACTTAGAAATTTCAGGTGAATTCGTAACTACATCCTCAGGTAATAGAAAGATAGACGCAAATAGTATTGCGATAAAAGCAAAAGTGAATAAGATGCTTTGGTTAAATCTTTTTCTTTTTTTAATAACAGCAAAAACGATTGCTAGAATCAGAGAAACTATGCTTAATAAAATACTAATCACAACAACAGTCATCATAATAAATACGCCTCCTTTTTATACATCATATTCTAAAAAATACCACATATATGTTTAAAATCCTCTTAATTTTTTTATTTTATTGGTAGAAAGGAATGAATTTTTGTGTTTTCAAAAAATAAACCAACTAAGCGAATTGATTTGCCAGAAGGGAATTGGGTGGAACTGCAATATCTTTCAAAAGGTCAAAAAGATATCTTAACAAGTGAACTTGCTGGTATGTTTAAGAAAATGAATATTCAAATATTAGATAAAGATATCAAGATGAATAATGATGATATCAATGAAAACATTGTGAACAAAGTAAATGAAGTAGAATATAAAAAGCTTTCATTTGCAATTAAAGCATGGAGTGCTAACGATGTCGAAATTAACGAAGATTCTATCAAAGATTTAGACGAAGAAGTGTATGAAAAGATTTTAGATGAAGTCAATAAAATGAATAACTTAACAGAGGATGACGTAAAAAACTCACTAGAGCGGTTGCCGAATTAAAAGGTAATCGCTCTTTTTCTAATTACTATTTGGATTTGTATCTAACTTGTAGGGAGTTTAATTCACTACCATATGATGGTGGAGTTCTAGATCAACCAGCAGTTATTATGGATGCATTTTCTTTAATTCGTAGTTTGTTAAGTGCAGGAGGAGGGATTAGTATTGGCCAAACGTAATTCTGTCGAAATTGTTTTAGCAGCCCAAGACCAGGCGTCTAAAGAGATTGAAAAAGCGATTAGAAAAACAACAAAAGAATTTGGATCATTAAACAAGTCGCTACGTAATATTGGTCTAGAAGCTGATGAGATTGACAAAATTAATCAAAAAGTAAAAAACGCTAATCCCAAAATTTTGGAAAACGAATTGGCTAATGTTAGAAATCAACTTAAGAATTTAGGTTTGGATGCAACTCAAATCGATAAAATTACTACAGAATTAAAAAAAGCTGAATCTGTAGCAGAGAAGGCTGGCAAAGAAATTGAAAAACGATTAGAAACCCTAGACAATATTGGCAAAAAAGCTATGATCGCAGGGGCTGCAACAACTGCTGGATTAACAGCTGTAGCAACTGAAGGATTTAATGTTTTTGAGGAAAGATTTAATGCAGCTGATAACTTAGTAAGACAATATGGAGAGCAACAAGCTCAGTTATGGCAAAAGTGGGCAAGTAATTTAGAAGCGAAAACTGCAGTTTCGAAAGACGCATTTTTACAAGAAGCACAAGCTGTTTATACATTAAATAAAGCTTATGGGTTATCAATTGATCAAACTCAAATGTTAACTCAACGTTCCTTAGATTTAGCAAAAGCAAAAGGATTAGATTTAAGTGAAGCAAATGAAAGAGTAATTGCAGCTATTCGAGGTGAAGCTGAATCTGCTGAGTACCTAGGTTTAACTCTTAATGATACTTATATGAAAAACATAGCCTTGAATGGTGCATATAAAGATCGTTGGGAAAAGATGACTGACCTTGAAAAAGCTCAGGTCAGGTATCAAGAATTTTTAAAACAATCTGCTTATGCAGAAGGGATAGCAGAAGAAAGAGCTAATAACAATACTGCTGCAATGGATCGTTTACAAAACTCTTTAAAAAATGCATCAGAACTCTACTGGAAAGCTGTTGCTCCAGCAGTAATGACAGTAACTGATAAGATTACAAGTCTTACAAACTGGTTTAATAACTTAGACGAAAAAACTCGAAATATAATTACAATAACAAGTACCTTTGGGTCAATTTCACTTATAGCAGCTGGAGGAATTGCACTAACTATTGTAAAAGTAGCTCAACTAGTTAAGCTGATGAAGGATTATCAAATTGCTACTAAAGTCGCAGCTGCATCACAAACCGCTTTGAATTTTGTAATGAATGCAAATCCAATTGGGCGAATAATTACAGTTATTGGTATACTCGTTGGTGCATTAGTTACTCTTTATAATACTAATGACAAAGTAAAGATATTTATGCTCAACATCTGGAAAGATATCTCATCCGGTGTTGGCACCTCAATAGACTGGATCCTAGCCAAAATTGAAAGCCTGGTTTCCTTTATCCCAGGCTTAAGTGATAAGATCGAAAAATTCAGGCAGAAAACTCAACAGACATTCGATGATTACGAGAAAAAATTAACTGCTAGCATCATCAAAACACAATATGTACACTCTGAAATGACCAAGCAAATATCTGAAGAAGAAAACTTTATGATCGCTCTTAAAAAAAGAAAAGCAGAAGAAAGCGTTGCATCAGATAATATGGTCATTGCTAGTAATGCTAATGTAGTTTCCAGCAATGCTGCAGTTACACAATCATATGTTGAAGCAAAAGATGCAGTAGAAGAATATAAAGCAGCACAACTGTCTAATATTGATTTTCAACGCAAAGAAATTGATAAAGCATTCGAGATCAGAAAAGCTCAACTTGGTGAAGAAGCTAATGAGCAAAAAAAGGTGACACTAGAACTACAACATTACCAGGATGAGCAAAAGTTAGTAGCGCAACAATTAACCATTCTTCAAGAAAAATATGAACTTTCAAAGCATGTAAAAGGTGAGAATGCGGAAGCAACAAGACAATTAAAACTTGCCATTATGGATTTACAGCTTGAGCAGATCAATCTAACAAATTCGATTGAAAAATCAATTCAGGCTATGCAACAGCAAAAGAGTATTATGGTTGATGATAATGATATTATCTTTAAGAAAAACGAAGATGGAGCTTGGGTACAGATTGGGAAAAGAGGCATAAGTAAAGATGTAGGTACTGATGCTTATAGACAAGCTAATCCAGATATGCCATGGTGGTTAGGTGGAGGCAAAAAAGATGAAGATATACCTGGCTTAGCAGAAGGCGGTTCTGTAACAAAATCAGGGCTAACATGGGTAGGAGAAAACGGTCCTGAGTTATTAAATTTGCCTAAAGGTGCAGAAGTAAGACCTTTAGAAAAGGTTCCTTTGTTAGTTGGTGCAAGTGCTCCTATTGTCTTAAATTTTAATTTCACTGGGTCAAATATCTTCTCAGACTCTAAACAGCAATTTAAAAGATTCATACAATCAGAGGTCGCTCCAATTGTATCTCGTGAAATTGGTAAAACAGTACTGAAGCGTAAGAAGATTTAGGAGGTGGAAGGATGCCGCTCACAATTACAATAAACGGAATTGATAGAACAGCTAATATTGATCCTTCCACTTTTCAAAAGACAGATGCGCTAACAGATGAAGAAGATCGTTGTTCATTTCAATATGAGTGCTCTGATGTTGCTGAAAAACCAATTGAAGGGCAAGAAATCATCATAACGGAAGGAGCAAACAAAGTATTTGCCGGGCATATTGTCAGCGCTCCTGAAGTCGAGAATGTACCAGGAGAGTTTATCTATCAAGTTGAATGTGGGGACTATCAAAGACTACTAGACAAGCATCTTGTCGTTGAAAAGTACGAGAATATGTTTGCTGGGGATATTGTAAAAGATATTCTAACAAAATATACTTCTGGGTTTACTTCAGTGAATGTAAAACAGGGAGAGATTATTAAAAGTATTTCATTCAACTATAAGTATCCAGGAGAATGCTTTAAAGAGCTTTCAGAGCTCACAGGGTATAATTGGTATATCGACTATGACAAAGATGTTCATTTCTTTGATCAGTTCACTAATTCAGCACCATTTGCCTTGGATGATACAGAATCTAATTATTCTGATTTAGAGATTACAGCTGATATATCGCAGCTTAGAAATCGCGTATATTTTAGAGGAGGAACCTATCTATCAGATTTTTTTACTGAGACTCATGAAGGCGGAAAAGAAGTTTGGAACCTTGGTTATAAACCAAACGAATTAAAAATTAAGGTTAATGATGTTGCTAAATCTGTCGGTATTGAGAATATAGATGACCCATCAACAGTTGATTTTCTCATGAACTATCAAGAAAAACATGTAATATCTGGTTCATTGAACACAGTTTCAACAGACGTAGTTAAATTCACTTATAAATACGAAGTTCCTGTGCTCACTGTGGTTGATGATTATGATTCTATTAATCGCATGAAGGCTCTTGAAGGTGGAGACGGAATATATGAACATATCATCGTTGACAAAGAAGTTGCCAGTAAAGACCTTGCCAGACAGATATCACAAGCAGACTTGGATCAACATTCCGATCCATTACTTTCAGGAAGCTTTAGAACGAACGAAAGAGGGCTTAGAAGTGGGCAATTGATTCACATTACAAACACTAAAAGAAATATTGAAAGTGACTTTTTAATTCGTAAAGTTACTATGAGCTGGCTTACTGCTGACAAGTATGTTTATGATGTTCAAATAGCTTCTAAATTAAAAGGGCTAGAAGATTTACTTGTTCAACTTTTCAATCAAAGCAGGCAGATAGAGGTTCGAGATGATGAGGTGTTGGATAAGTTACTTGTATTAAAAGATACAGCAAAATTAACTGATACTCTTACAATTAGCGCTGGAGCTCCTGAATCAAGAATTGGTTATGCAAGAATCGGTTATTCAGAAATAGCGTAGGTGGTGACGCAATGAGGGAAGATTTAGATTTGAAAGGTAAATTAACTATTGTGATAGAAAATGTAGTCACGGGTAGGATACGAACAGTAGTAGTTGATAACTTAGTTATTTTAAATGGCCGTAATCTTATACGTGATTTTCTTTTTGGTGATGCAGTGACTGGTCTTACGCACATGGCTTTGGGTACTGATACAAGTGAGCCATCAGTAACGCCGACGATAACGGAAGTATTCCGGAAAGTATTTACATCAAAAGCTAAAGCAGATGGAAAACTCACTGTCGATATGTACCTTTCATCCACTGAAGCAAACGGTTATACATTAACAAGTGCTGCTCTTTTTGGTAATGGGGCAACAGATTCTGCAGGTACTGGAACACAATATAATAAAGTTATTCACGACCAAATTTCAAAAACAGCTTCTTTGTCTATTACATACACTTGGGATTTATATATAAATGCGGGGTGATTAGATGCCTATATTAGATCTGTTAGATGCAAAACTATCATTTTTGCAAAAGCAAATAATAGCATTACAAAACAATGAAAAGGTATTGCAAAAAGTTGGCGGTACTGTAATTCAGAATTTCGGAGAAGAAATAAAATTTCAGCAGTCACGCATTGATAACCTAAATTGGGCCAAAACGGTAACAGATCAAGAAATTCATTCAGAAATTACAAGGCTAGAAAGTACTTTAACACCTGAAGAACTTTCTTGCAAATATGGTATTACAAGAGGTTTAAGTTTTGGGACGATCGAAGCTATTGCGAAAATAGAAGATTTAGAAATAGCCTTAGGTATACATCCAAATGTGCGGGGGGTGTAATAATTGGCATATGTAAAAACGATAGTATCAACAGGGGATATTATTACTGCAACATTGATGAATGATATACAAACCCAATACGACGAAGCAAAAGCGGACATTGATGCACATACTTCTCGCACCGACAATCCACACGCTGTAACAGCTGCGCAGGTGGGGGCGGTCAACAAAGCCGGGGACACGATGACTGGTGCTTTATATCTACCATCTGTAGATATAGGTAATAACGCTAATGGTGCAATTGAATTAGGTAAAAAGGATGGTACTACATCTACACCATTCATTGATTTTCATAGCGGTGCTACTGTTGTTGATTATGATTCAAGAATTATCGCAGGTGGAGGAACTGGCGTTACTGGTGGTGGAACGATAGATATAAAAGCTGCAAATGTAACGATCAATGCAAACAAAGTATGGCACGCAGGGAACGACGGTGCAGGTAGTGGACTTGATGCGGATACGGTGGATGGGAAACATGCAAGTGATTTTATGAATAAAACTAAGATATACGGTTATGCAACATATACCGATACATTAAGTTCTGAACAAACACTCATAAAAACAATACCCTTGGGAGGAATATATGCACATGGTAAATTAACTATGAAAGCAAGTGTATTTGGTATTTTAGTTAATTTTTCAACTAATCCAGATACAACGTTAGTTACAGGAACAATAAAGTATTATACTGATCCTCACGGGGGGAGTTGGAGTAAAAGGAATTTGGGAACGGTTTCAAATAGTACTTATGGATATTCAGCAAGTGGAAATTCTTCTATAAACGTAAATAACATATATATAAACGAGACTGACTTAGTGATAGAATTTAAAAACACGACCACATCCAGTCCCAGCCTAAATGCACGTATAGATTGGGAGGTGTGGTGATGTATAGAATAGTGATTCAAAATGGTCTCGTTGTAAGCATTGAGTCGATGCACCATCTCACAAGCATAGATGGAATTGAAGGTATCTTTGTTGGCGATGGTGTGATAGAAGCTACAAAATATCCAGCTAATTTTGATGTGGATGAAAAAGGTAACATAACTCGAATATATAACTATCTGCATGTATCTGTAGACAAACCACAAATCACAGCAGACGGCATAGATACCGCTACCATCACTGCAACAGTAGACGACAATACAAGCACAGAGGTAATTGAACTCTATCAACTCAATGAAGATGGAACAGAAACACTTGTGGCAAGCAAGAATGCAGTGAATGGTGTAGTAACTTTCGAGATAACAATGACGCAACCTGGAATACTTAATCTCATAGTGAAATCCACGACTAAATATGGACAAACTAATGTAACGATAAAGGGGGTCTAATTGATGTGGAATCATACGAAAAAAGGGAAAAAAATAGAGTTTGGACGTGAACTAACGAAAAAGGAAAAAGTAAAACAAAAGCTAAATGCAAAATCATTTCAACAAATGAGTAGAGCAGAAAAAGATGATCTGCTTTATGATCTGTTAGTAATGCATGATCTAGTAGACACCAAATACTGAAAGTAGGTGGGTATATGACAGACCTAGACATATTATCAGAAATACGCGAACGTGTGGTACGTGTCGAAACAAAGATCGATCTTATGACTGACGTTAAAGACACTGCAGAAGAGGCAAAAGAAACAGCTAACGAAGCATTGCAAAGCACGAAGTCAGCTCACCATAGAATCGACGAAATCTCAAAGAACCAAACATGGCTATGGAGAACAGTGATTGGAGCACTACTCACAAGTGCAATCGGATTGCTGTTTTTCTATTTTCAGAAAGTGGGGTGATAACATGCGACGTTTCAAAGCCTATACGCTTGATGAATTTGATCGTTTCATTCGTAACTTCAACTTCACACGCCCTATCAATCATATTCAGATTCACCATACTTGGAAACCGAGAAAAACTGATTATCAAGGAGAAAAAACAATTGAAGCCATTTGGAGGTACCATACTGAAACAATAGGCTGGAGTGACATTGGTCAACATTTTACCATTTCTCCTGATGGTTTAATTTGGGATGGAAGGGATCTAAATGTCATTCCTGCTGGCATTAGTGGTCATAACACAGGTGGAATTATGTTTGAGATGATCGGTAATTTTGATAAAGGTCAAGAGGTATTAGAAGGAAAACAATTGAACGCCATTTTGGGTGTAGTGAGTATATTGCTTGAAGAGCTGAATCTAACCACAGATGATATAGTCTTTCATCGGGAATATTCTAACAAAACTTGCCCAGGATCAGGGATAGCAAAGGATTGGTTCATCCAACAAATGAAAAAGTGGAAGGAGGAACAAGAAAAAGTGGAAAAAGTGAAGATCACATACAAAGGTGAAGTGATGCAAGGAGTTGTCATCGATGGTGTGAGCTATGCGCCTGTTCGTGTTCTGGCAGAGTCGCTGGGATTGCAAGTGAACTGGAACTCTGCAAAGAAAACTGTTGAATTAAAATAAGAAAGGATGTTGAACATGTTAATCGATCAAAATGTCACATATTTAGTTGTGTTGTTAGCACTCATAACAGTGCTTTTTTTATTGCGTTTTTTGGTGAGAAAGTACGCGAAGGGCAAGATCGCACTCATCATGCTCGTGGTTGAGAAAAAACTCTCCACCTTTGCAGCAGAAAAGGCAAGCAGCAAAGAAAAAAGACTTGCTGCTGAGAGAATGATTGTTGAAAAGTTTTATCCCTTGTTGCCTGCATGGGCGCGGCTATTTATAAGTGTGGATTGGTTGGTTAAGCAGATTGATATTTTATATACAGAAATGCTCGATTACTTGGACGATGGGGAAAATAATGATTCGGTGTAAAAATAGAATATATTTATTGACGATAAATTACATCTATTGACATTGTAAGTAAATATATTCTATAATTAAATTACCGAAGGAGGAATTGCGAAAAGGGTCTACCGACGGCTTCCTGTTCATAACGATGAACTAGCAATCCTCAAAAAATAAATATCTTTTACGAAACACCTAATTAGGTGTATTTTTTTCTTTTTGAGCATAATTATAATTACCGGGGTCATATTAGCGAATTGTCTTCAGCAGAGAAGGCGTGCCTTTGGCTAGCTAATATGACCACTTTTTTACCTGAATTCCCATAAATTATTCTCTTTACTTTTAATTTTCTCATAATAATAAGGATAGTTTTTTTCATAATTTTTAAAGATTGCACCACAATACATATCAGCTATTTGAATTAAAGAGTTCTGACGCCAGTTTTTAAATTTGATTTCCTTAATAATGTATCCGTTATATCTAGCTTTTTTCCTCATGTACACTTTTAGTTCATTTTGAAAAGCTTTGTCACTAGATGCATCAACAATAATCTTTGCGTTATCAAGGTATCCTTCTGAAAATTTAACCATCTGTCCAACTACAAAATTGTAAAATTTTTTCTTATTTTCTTTTAAAAAATCGGAATATATTATTCTTTTGTCTATGACAATACATCTATAAAAATATTTCCCCGTAATGTGTGTAAAAAATGCTTCTTTAACTTTATCGGGTAATTCCTTAAAATGGAATTCTTTGTACCAATTAATTTCTTTACGGAGAGATTCGATCTCCTTAGCAACTTGTTCTGCATCACTATTTCTCTCGAAAAACACCATTGTAACAAGAAAATGATCACTTGATCCTTGATTAAATTTAAACCCTGTATCTCCAGATTCATCTACAAAGACTAACAAGCCGGTTAACTTCCCCTCTATAAATGTAATATTTTTATATTATAGTTCTAGCACAGATTAAAATTTAGTAAATTTTAATCTGTGGAAAATGTGGATAAACTAATTTTTTATTCGTACTTTTCATGTTTTTTTAAATATAGCCTTTGACCAATTCAAGGTATTAGTTTTTATTAGTTAATGGGACTTTCTTTCCTTTACATTCAGGGCATTTTTTGCTTCTCCCAACGTTCCATCAATTCTTACTTGATGAACAACACTATAACCGTAGCATAGTTTGCACTCATCATTCTCATATTCAATCAAGTGTAGTTTATTAGTCATCGTTTTTGCTTTTAGCTTCATATTGTTTCCCTCCCATTTTTTATAATATTCAATTAAATGGAATAAAAATCCTGTCACTATAAATTTTTAAAAAAAATTTTACTCGTACTAGCATATTTTTGCCACC
>NZ_LSKU01000001.1:350145-354581 GCF_001561915.1 Tepidibacillus decaturensis
TTTATAATATTCAATTAAATGGAATAAAAATCCTGTCACTATAAATTTTTAAAAAAAATTTTACTCGTACTAGCATATTTTTGCCACCTCACGCATATGCTGTAGCGTAAGCGCAGCTTCAGCCAAGGAGCGATACAGCTTCATAGCCAAAGTCCATCCTTCTTTCCTAATGGGATAGAAGGTTTTTTATTTACCCTCTGTGATTAGTTTACATTAAATCGTCAATACTATTTCCAAAAGGAGTGGTATAAAATGGGCGATTTAATTGGTGCAGGCATTCTTATAATTGGAACAGTATTATCATTTGTTTTTTTTCTAACAAGATCGAAGGATAATAATAATGAAGTAGTAATAGACGGTGAGAGATTGAAAACGGAATCTCCCATAGAACGACGTTTATATGATGCGTTAACCTCACGTGGGTATTATATAGTTACACAATATCCTATGGGTAAGTATAGGATCGATATAGCATTGCCCCAAAATAAAATTGCTATTGAATGTGATGGTCACCAATTTCATTCCAGTAAAGAAGCTAAAGAACGTGATAAAAGGAAGGATAAGTTCTTGCGTTCAAAAGGATGGAAAGTTATAAGAATTCCTGGGTGGATGATCTATAAGTCATTGCCGAGGGTAATTAGAATTATTGAGGATGAGATCAAGGATGAGGTTTTAGTTTAGAATTCTATCCGCTGTCACTCGGCAGGTGATTTTTTTACCTAAATTGCAACCCAAAATGCTACCGAAATGGTTGCAAACGATTGATAACAGACGATTAAGATGAACATATATTATAGAAGAAAGTAGGCTTTATCAGTATTTTCATCAATGAATAAAACACTTAAAATAACGCATTACCACACTGGCAGTGTAGAGGTCAGGGGTTCGAGCCCCCTATGCTCCACCATGAAAAAAACCAATATCAGCAAATTCGCTTTTAGATCTAAACCTTCGATAATTAAAAACTCGTTTATTCAGAACTTGGATGTCTGCATCACGCTGATCCAACTTGTTATTAATCGTCTGAAGCATTGCATGAACGTCTTCTGGATTGCTTTCTTCGATACGTTGAACAGTGGCCTTAATATCTGTAACATCTGATTGTAAATAAGATGCTTTTGTTTCAAGTGTATCAAATTGGGTGTTCATGTTGGATTTGATATCTTGTATCTCTTATTTCATATTTTTCATTTCATTCTCTATGCTATTTAATCTTTGATTATTCATTATCCAATTTTAAGCTCTCCTCAAATACTGTAATATTTTATTTTTAACAATTATAGCATATAAAGCAATAAAGAATAACAAAGTTTGAAACAAAACCTATTGTCTGTTTTAGTTATTGTAGTTATAAGGATGATTGCTGTTGTTCCTCAAAAAGAAAATGTCCGCCCCCTAATCATCATAAGGGCGGTTTTTTTACGTAACTCCTCTAATTCCTTCTTTTTTCCTCCTCATTAACTTCAATTTGTAGATCATCATTCCAATCCAAACAGCGAAACTCTCAACAGCAACGTAATCTAACCAATTCGTAAAATCAATATCATTTAGTGTAGTCATGAATAATAGTAAAAATAAGATATCCGTACTATTTATTTTTTTCATAAAAATCAGCTCTTTAATTTCTAGGTGTGATATGCTCCACCATACTTAAATATTACAAAACATTTACTCCTTAATAGGCTATAGTACAATCAAATGCTAGACATTTACATAGTATTTGTATTGTGAGATTTACACCTACAAAGGAGAGATGATAATAATGAAGAAAATAGGAAAAGATGATGCTTATCCAGGTCTTGTGCCAAACCATACCCATGGTTCTGTGGATTATACTTCAATCGAATTAGATCATGTTCATCAATGCCTAGATATTACTTCACCACCAATACTAACTAGTGATGGGGGACATATCCATTCTGTCGAAGGTTACGTTTTGTTTGAAAATGGTCATACACATTATTACGAAGCATACTCTAGTCCAGCCATTCCAGTGGGCAGTGGAAGGCATGTTCATTACTATGATTTCTATACAACAAAAAATGTCGGACACAAGCATCGTATTAGAGGTGTAGATCAACCGGCGCCTGGCGATCTTTAACCTTGACAAATTGTGCTTAACATTTTTAAAATATATAGTACACAATTGATCGGGATGTGGCTCAGCTTGGTAGAGCACCACGTTCGGGACGTGGGGGTCGCAGGTTCAAATCCTGTCATCCCGACCACTATGAGCTTTCATAAAAAAAGAAGAAGACCTACTTTAAATCATACTAAGTAAGGCCTTCTTTGTCGTTTATAGGTTAGAATTACTTAGATAAATTTTTTGTAACAGCAAGCATAAACTTTAATCCATTTTGAACACCTGGATCTTTCATTAGCTTTAACAATGAGCCAAAGCCAACTTTAGAGGTATCATGTTTTATATCTTCTTTTGCCTGTTCAACGGCATCTAGCACTTTATTAATCGTTTCCATGCCACCTAAATCAGCTAGTACTCTATCTCCAGTTTCTACTGCTGTCCCGGCGATATTAGCCATTTTAATTACTGCCCCTGTGTTAAATGCTCTTGTTGCACCGGAAATGAAGTGAGCTAAATCTAATAAATCTTTTAATACATTTTGCTCTTTCATGGTATTAATTGTTTGTACTAATTCTTTTAAGGTATTTAATTCTTGTTCAGTTAATTCTAACGTATTCTTACATTCTTCCATTGTCACACTCATTTTTTACACCCCTTTTCCTTTCTATAATAGTCCTCGAGCTGTCATCCAATACATTTCGTTAAATGCATGTTTAAACCAATGGATCATAGCAGATGGTGGAACTGGATTTGGAGGATTTTTATAATCCATATTAATGTAAGTTCCTTCTTCTAGACCTGCTTCGATAAAACAGAAAACTTTTCCATCATAGAAGTGAGTAGGTGTTTGACCATGAAGTTCTTGCTCAATATTTTTAGCAACATATTCAGACTCATAGTGAGCTGTAGAACCAGCTTTACTAATTTGGATTGCAGTTGCGTCTCCAACTACATAAATAGAAGGATCTACTTCAGATTTTAAAGTGTATTGATTAGTCGGAATAAAGCCCATTTCATTACCAAGTTTAGAATCGAAGATAACTTTTGCTCCGCGATGAGGTGGAATTGAAATTAACAAATCAAAGGATTCTTCTTTTCCGTCCTTGGAAGTAAGAACCTTTTTCTCTGGATCTACTTTTGCAGGCACGAATTGAGTAACATAACGGATATTACGTTTTTCAAGTTCAGGTTTTAACCATTTAGCAACCTTAACTGCCTGATGAACTTCCTCAAGCGGATAGGTATAAACGAGCTCAACCTTTTCTCGAATACCTTTCTTTTCAAAGAATTCATGTAACATTAAATACAATTCAATAGGTGCAACTGGGCATTTATGAGGTTGGCCAAGTGTAATAACGATCTTACCACCTTGGAAGTTTGTGATTTTTTCTCTTAGTTTAAGAGCACCCTCCATTGTATAGAAGTCATCACCAGCTTCAGGTAAGCCAGGAATTAAGTCGAAACGAGGAATTGCACCTGTACCGATGACTAAATAATCATAAGTGAAGTCACCTTTGTTTGTTTTGATTACTTTTTTATCTTTGTCGATCAATGTTGCATCAGCGATGACAAGGTTTACATTTGGATGTACTAAAGCCTTCTGTTTTTTTACATAATGCTCAGGATTTTGCAAACCAAAAGCAATGAAGAGATAACCTGGTTGATAGATATGATCCTCTTCTGCTGTAATCATGGTAAGTTTAACTTCACCATTTTTAATTTCGTGATTTAATCCTTTTGCCAAGTGGTTAGCAACCATGGTTCCACCGGTTCCACCACCAAGAATTACAATGTTTTTAGCCATTTTTTTTACCCTCCCTTAACTTTGGTTCTATAAAGAGAATTGCCTAGGCCAAACTTTGTTCAATATTGAACATGGAACAAAGATACCTTAGGCGGTATGTCTCTAACTCATATTTTATACAAGTCTCGATTATTTTTCCAATGATTTTTTAATAAATACTAATAAGTAATCATTCTTTTCTGAGCGAGAGAAAAAAATAAATAGATGGGTGATCACATAAGAAAAAATACATTATTTTCATATAATATATTAGCTATCTTTTTAGTTTTCTGAAGGGGGAAGAATGATGATTGAAATGGGTATTATTATAGCTTTAGCCATGTCTTTAACCCCATTTCTAAGTGATTATATCCATATTCCTAAAAAGCTAAGAGCATGGACTACACTATTGCTTATCGTTTTGCTAAATATAGGGAATGCATTATTATTTGCAGACCATCAAATTATCGAATCAATCAGACAGGGAATAAATGATGGAGTCATTGCAGTGGGTTTATATTCTACAGGCAAGAATACGTTTGAATATATGAAGTCAAAAAAAAGATTAAA
>NZ_LSKU01000001.1:356148-396036 GCF_001561915.1 Tepidibacillus decaturensis
ATCAAAAAAAAGATTAAATTGACATTTATTCGTTTTAATGGTATGATAATTGATGTCTCAAAAGAGGTTCGGTAGCTCAGTCGGTAGAGCAGAGGACTGAAAATCCTCGTGTCGGCGGTTCGATTCCGTCCCGAACCACCATTTTTTAAATGAAAAGTGGACAACTATTTAAAGTTAATGTTTATTTGCGGACGTGGCTCAGTGGTAGAGCATCGCCTTGCCAAGGCGAGGGTCGCGAGTTCGAATCTCGTCGTCCGCTCCATATATTTGAGCGCAGCTACGTCGATTTTACTTCTAGCAAGCGAATATAGTTGTGCCCTTTAGGGTACTCCATTAACGTGCCGGGGTGGCGGAATTGGCAGACGCACAGGACTTAAAATCCTGCGGTAGGTGACTACCGTACCGGTTCAAGTCCGGTCCTCGGCACCATTAATATACTCTCAGAGAGTGCACTATATTAATTTTCGAGTACGACGTCAAATGACATCATTATCGGATGAATTTCATATTGCAAATTTAAAAGTAGCTTTTGACAGCTACTTTTTATATTTAACTTAATTTTATATTTGCTTAATTTTTTATCAACAATGTGTTGTTAAACTAAAAATGTGACATAGATTTTGACCTCTATTATATTTGGAAAAAGGCGATAGCGCATACTATCGCTCATTTTTTTCTGTCATCAATGTCCTCCTAATATTCTTTTCTTCTTATGGAAGAGGTAACTCATTTGAGTATGGATGAATCATAATAAAAACGGAAAAAATAAAACTACCATTTCAAATTTACAATTCCTTAACAATTCATTAACGCTAGCTTGATATGGACAAAGTATACTCAAACTTGTAAGGAATATAACAATAAAAATTTTCAAGGGGGCTTTTGAAAGTGAATTTCAAAAAATTAAGCTTACTATTCTTATCATTAGTTGTTATCTTTACTTTAGGAGCATGTGCGGCTCAAAATCAACCAAATCAACAAGGTGGAGATGCTGCAGGTAAAGGTGTCTTATTAAACGGAGCAGGTTCTACTTTCGTTAACCCATTATTACAAAGAATGATTCCAGATTATGCAAATGCTAAAGGTGTTAAAGTAAACTATCAGTCTATTGGTAGTGGTGGCGGAATTAAACAATTAATTGAAAAAACAGTTGATTTTGCTGCATCCGATGCACCTATGAAAGAAGACGAGATCAATCAAGCTGGTGGAAATGTGCTTCATATCCCAGTAACATTGGGTGGAGTTGCGATTAGTTATAATTTAGAAGGAGTAGATAACTTAAAATTAACTCCACAAATATTAGGAGAAATTTATACAGGGAAAATTACAAAATGGAATGATAAAAAAATTGCTGATATTAATCTAGGTGTGAATTTACCAGATGAAGCGATTAAAGTAACACATCGTTCTGATGGCTCTGGTACTACTTATATCTTCACAAGTTACCTAAATGCAGCAGTGCCTGAAATCTGGGGTGAGAATTTAGTTGGTAAGTCTATCGATTGGCCAGTTGAAGGTATTGGTGCAAAAGGTAATGAGGGGGTAGCTGGTCAAATTCAAAACGAACCAGGTACAATCGGTTATGTTGAATTAGCTTACGTGATTGAAAATAAAATGCCGGCAGTCGAGCTTCAAAATAAGGATGGCAACTTTGTTGCGCCAACGCTTGAAACTGTATCTGCTGCAGCTGCAGGGGCAGTAGCAAATATGCCTGAAGATATGAAAATATCCTTAGTAAACCAACCTGGTGCAAATAGTTATCCAATCGTTGGAACAACATGGCTATTGGTTTATGAGAACTCCCCATTGGATAAGGAACGTACTCAACAAGTGATCGACTTCTTAAAGTATGCAGTTACTGAAGGACAAAAATTTGCCGAAGAGTTACAATATGCTCCATTACCAAAAGAAATTCAAGATTTAGATGTTAAACAATTAGACAAAGTTCAAGTAAAATAGTAAAATGACATACGGATGGCAAAAAACCCTAAATATCAGGGTTTTTTGCCGTGTATTTTAGCTTGTTAAGGGGTGTATCGCTTGAAAAAACATCACGGAGATAAACTCTTCAAGGGAATCGCTTATCTATTTGGCTTTTCTGTTGTATTTCTACTTTTCTTAATGATTTATGAAATGTATTCGGGATCGAAGTTATCCATTGCAGAGTTTGGATGGGATTTTATTTTTAATTCAAAATGGGATCCGGTAGAGGAAAAATTTGGGGCGTGGCCATTTATTTATGGCACGGTTGTTTCTTCAATTATTGCACTACTTATTGCAACACCAATTAGCGTTGGAATTGGCATTTATTTAGTAGAAATAGCACCTAAATGGGTTCGAAGCTCAGTAGGATTTATGATTGAATTATTAGCAGCAATCCCTTCAATCGTTTATGGCTTATGGGGAATATTTATTTTGGCTCCATTTATACGGAAATATATTGCACCTATTTTTATTAATACATTGGGAGAATTTATACCCTATTTTTCAGGTCCAGCCTATGGTGTGAGTTTATTTACAGCTGGTGTAATCTTAGCTATTATGATTATCCCCACAATTGCATCCATCTCAAAAGAAGTGATTGCAACTGTACCAAATACACAACGTGAAGCAGCTCTAGCTTTAGGAGCAACCAAATGGGAAATGATTCGAACAGCTGTTTTAACCTATGCAAGAACGGGAATATTAGGTGGTATGATTATTGGATTAGGAAGAGCGATTGGTGAAACGATGGCAGTAACGATGGTTATCGGAAATAGACCATCTATTCCAAAATCGATTTTTGATCCAGCTTATACGATGGCAAGTGTTATCGCTAATGAATTTACTGAGGCTTCATCAAATCTGTACTTATCAGCATTGATTGAAATTGGTTTGGTCTTATTCGGGGTTACTTTACTTATTAATATTATTGCAAGGTTATTGGTTTGGTCAGTTTCAAAGGGAACTCAAGAGGTGAAATGATGAAATCACTAAAAAATAGAAAGATCAAAAGTAAAATAATGGTTGTACTTACGGTTATTGCAACATTGACTGCTTTAATACCGCTGTTCAGTATTTTTGGGTATGTAATTATGAAAGGTTTACCTGCATTAAATTTAGGTTTTTTCATTAATACGCCTACTCCTCCTGGGGTTGAGGGTGGAGGAATAGCAAATGCCATCATTGGTACGTTCACCTTAATTTTAATTGCTTCAATTATTGGTATTCCAGTTGGTCTCATGTCAGGAATCTTTTTATCTGAATATGGGAGAAATAGGTTGGGGAAATCCATTAGTTTTCTTACTGATATTTTAATTGGTGTTCCTTCCATCGTTGTTGGTATTGTCGTCTACACTTTATTAGTCATTTCCATGGGTGGTTTTACAGCGATTGCTGGAGGAGTGGCTTTGGCGTTTATTATGATTCCTGCGGTTACACGTACAACAGAGGAAATGTTAAAATTAATCCCAAGTGATATTCGCGAAGCAGGATTAGCATTAGGGTTACCTAAATGGAGAGTTATTTTATTCATTGTTTTACCTTCTGCAATGAGGGGAATTGTGACTGGAATCATGTTAGCTGTTGCACGTGTATCTGGAGAAACAGCACCATTATTATTTACGGCATTTGGAAATATCTATTTTAGCAGAACTTTACTAGAACCTATGGCTTCTATACCTGTTCAGGTCTTTAACTATGCGATCTCTCCATATGCAGATTGGAAAGCTCAAGCATGGGCTGGGGCATTAGTGTTGATCCTTCTAATTTTAGTTCTTAATGTGTCTGCACGTTTTCTCACAAGAAGTAGAGCTTAATTTTTCTAGGGTTCCCGCAAAAGTAATCGGAATACGGTTCGAAGGAGGACGTCACTTTTGTGGGTTATCTTGTGGACTCATCTTACTTATCGTCATACATTAAATGAGGTGGAATCTATGTCAATTCAAGTAAATAATTTGAACGCTTGGTATGGAGATTTTCATGCTATAAGAGATATAAATTTGGATATAAAAGATAAACAAGTTACAGCTTTAATTGGACCGTCTGGTTGTGGGAAATCTACATTTATTCGTACGATCAATCGCATGCATGAAGTGATTGAAGGTGCACGAGTTACTGGTGAAATCATCGTTGATGGCCAAAACATTTATGATACGAATATAGACCCAGTAAGCGTACGCCACCGAATTGGGATGGTTTTTCAGAAACCTAATCCATTCCCGACGATGTCGATTTACGATAATGTGATTGCTGGCTTACGTTTAAATGGAACGAAAGATAAAAAAATCTTAGATGAAAAAGTAGAGACTAGTTTAATTCAGGCTAATCTTTGGGACGAGGTCAAGGATCGTTTAAATAAAAATGCCATGGGGTTATCTGGTGGTCAACAACAACGTCTATGTATTGCTAGAACCTTAGCAGTAGAACCAGATGTAATATTGATGGATGAACCAACATCTGCACTTGACCCGATTTCTACATTAAGAGTTGAAGAATTGGTTCATTCTTTAAAGGATAAGTATACAATCATCATCGTCACTCATAATATGCAACAAGCGGCTCGTGTGTCTGATAAAACTGCCTTTTTCCTAAATGGTGAGTTGATTGAATATGATGATACTGTTAAAATCTTTTCAAACCCTAAAAACCAAAAGACAGAGGATTATATAACTGGTCGTTTTGGTTAATACAAGGAGATGATACACTGTGCAAAGAAAAAGCTTTGATCAAGAATTGAATACTTTGCAACAAAACTTGTTGCAAATGGGTAATCTTGTTGAAGAAGCCATTGAAAAATCCCTTGAATCGTTGTCTAATTTGGATAAAGATTTAGCAAGAAAAGTGGTAGAGGATGATGTCAAGGTAAATGAAATGGAAGATCAAATTGAAACACTTGCCGTTCAATTAGTGGCTACTCAACAACCAGTTGCTAAAGATTTAAGGAAAATTATAGCAGCTATTAAAATTGCAAGTAGTTTAGAAAGAATGGCTGATTTATCAAGAGATATTGCGAAGGTAACGATTCGAATTGAAGAAGACCACTTATTAAAACCCTTAGTTGATATCCCTCAAATGGCGCAAATGGTAAAACAAATGTTAACGAACGGATTAAAATCTTATATTGAGGAAAATGTTGAGTTAGCGTTTGGTTTAGCTGAAATTGATGATAAGGTTGATAAATTGTATAGTACGGTTTTACGTGATTTATTAGAGATTATGACCAAAAAACCTGAAACGCTAAGCCAAGCAATGTTACTCTCATTTGTAGCCAGATATATCGAACGAATTGGAGATCATGCTACAAATATCGGAGAGAGTGTCATTTACTTGGTAAAAGGGAACAAACCAGATTTAAATTTATAGAGAAACTTGACTTTTATCATAGCCATTCTTATAATACTAATTATTAAAAAACTTAGTTAAAAAAATAGTTAGATCGACGATGATGAGGACATGAATGATCAAGTACCAGTTTTTAGAGAGAGAATCCTTGGCTGAGAGATTCTTAACTAGGGTTGATGATTTACCCCCTTTGAGTCATAATAGCGAAAAGAAAAGTAGCTATTATCGGTAGTCACCGTTATCTATATGAGCATTTATTTAGGAAGTAGGGATATTTCCTTCATAAATGAAATTTGGGTGGAACCACGGCACAATCGTCCCATAGAGGATGAATGTGCTTTTTTATTGAAAAAAATTTTTTGCATCAAAATCACTAAAAAGGAGTGTTATGAAGGATGGATAAGATTAAGATTACGTTTCCGGATGGTTCTTTTAAAGAGTTTGACAAGGGTATAACTATCGAAGATATTGCTGCTTCCATAAGCCCAGGTCTAAAGAAAAAAGCCATAGCTGGTAAAGTAAATGGTAAATTGGTAGATCTATATTTACCCATTGAAGAAGATGCTACAGTAGAAGTTGTGACAATGGACAGTGAGGATGGACTTGAAGTCTATCGCCATAGCTCTGCTCATTTATTAGCACAAGCTGTGAATCGTTTGTATCCTGGGACAAAATTTGGTATTGGTCCAGTAATCGAAGACGGTTTTTACTACGATATGGATATTCCAGAGCAACTTTCAACAGAGGATTTAGAAAAAATTGAAAGAGAAATGAAGAAAATCATTAAAGAAGACTTACCGATTCGTAGAAAAGTCGTATCACGTGAAGAGGCATTGGAAATTTTCAAAGGAATAAATGATGATTTGAAAGTGGAGATCATCAATGAGTTACCAGAGGATGCTGAAATCACGATTTATGAACAAGGTGAATTCTTTGACCTTTGCCGTGGCCCTCACTTACCATCAACAGGAAAAATTAAAGCGATTAAGTTATTAAGTATCGCTGGTGCTTATTGGAGAGGGGATTCTGATCGCCAAATGTTACAACGAATTTATGGAACCTCTTTCCCTAAAGAAAATCAATTAGAAGATTACTTACATTTCTTAGAAGAAGCAAAAAAACGTGATCATCGCAAACTAGGTCGGGAATTAGAGCTCTATATGTTCTCAGACGAGGCTCCTGGAATGCCATTCTACCTAGAAAATGGAATGATCATTCGTAACCAATTGGAGAATTTCTCAAGAAAACTTCAAGAAGAAGCTGGATATAGAGAGGTTCGTACTCCACTTGTGATGAATCAACGTCTCTGGGAGCAATCTGGACACTGGGAACATTATAAAGAAAATATGTATTTCACTGACGTCGATGATACCAAATTTGCACTAAAACCAATGAATTGCCCAGGTCATATGTTGATTTATAAAAATCAATTACATTCTTATCGCGATCTTCCATTACGTATTGCTGAATTCGGCCAAGTTCATCGCCATGAGTTATCAGGTGCATTAAATGGAATGATGCGTGTTCGTACCTTTACTCAGGATGATGCACATATTTTCGTAAGACCTGATCAGATTGAATCGGAAATTAAAGAAGTTATTAAGTTGATTGATAAAATCTACAGTGTATTTGGTTTTGATTATAAAGTTGAATTATCTACTAGACCTGAAGATTCAATGGGGTCAGATGAATTATGGGAACAAGCAGAGACAGCGTTAAAAAATGTGTTGGATCATTTGGGAATGGAATACACCATCAATGAAGGAGATGGCGCATTCTATGGTCCAAAAATTGATTTTCATATTCTTGACGCATTGAAGCGTAGCTGGCAATTGGCAACCATTCAGCTTGACTTCCAAATGCCTGAAAAATTTGATTTACACTATATCGGGGAAGACAATCAGCGTCATCGTCCAGTTGTCATTCATCGTGCGATTATGGGTTCTATTGACCGATTTATTGGGATCATTACTGAACATTATGCCGGTGCATTCCCTACTTGGTTAGCACCTGTTCAAGCAAAACTTCTGCCAATTGCTGAACCTCATCATGATTATGCAAAAGAAGTATTAAAAAGAATGCAAGAAGCAGGCATTCGTGTTCAATTAGATGATCGTAACGAAAAGATTGGTTATAAGATCCGTGAAGCACAACTACAAAAAGTGCCTTATATGCTTGTGATTGGTGATAAAGAGATGGAAAACGGTACTTTATCTGTTCGTAAGCGTGGAGAAGGGGATCTAGGTGCACAAGCGATTGACCAAGTAATCGCCCAATTGGTTGAACAAATCAATCAGAGAACAGCAAACTAAAATCTTTTTGTTGTGTTTGACAAAGAAGTAACAATTATGGTAATATAATTTAGTAAATTTTTATATAGTGGATATTAAGCAGAAGCGCCCGCTTCTCACCTGATCGACATGGGGTTGACAGGTTCATATGGTCGGTGAATCAATGATAGTGTGGGCGCGTGGCGTCTACACTTTTTTGCTTTTTTATCCATTGAATGTTTATTGGAGGTGGCAGGTTATTAGCAAAGAACATTTGATAAATGAGGAAATTCGTGCGCGTGAAGTTCGTGTAGTTGGACCAGATGGAGAACAAATTGGGATTCTTCCGCTTAAAGAAGCGCTTAAATTAGCTGAGGAAAAAAATCTAGATTTGGTAAATGTTGCTCCTACAGCAAAACCACCAGTTTGTCGTATTATGAATTATGGTAAGTTTAGATATGAGCAAAGCAAGAAAGAAAAAGAAGCTCGCAAAAATCAAAAAGTAATCAATGTCAAAGAAATTAGGCTTAGTCCGACTATTGAGGAAAATGATTTTCAAACGAAACTTCGTAGTGCAATTAAGTTCCTTAAAGCTGGCGATAAAGTGAAATGTAGTATACGTTTCCGTGGGCGTGAAATTGCTCACCAATCGATTGGTGAAAAAGTTTTAGATCGTCTAGCAAAAGAAGTAGAGGATATTTCAGTCATTGAACGCAAGCCTAAGTTAGAAGGCAAAAGTATGATCATGATTTTAGCGCCAAAATAATAGTCGTTATAGATAGGAGGAAATAGTCATGCCAAAAATGAAAACTCATCGTGGAGCTGCAAAACGTTTTAAGAAAACAGGTAGTGGAAAGCTTAAGCGTAGTCATGCTTATACAAGTCACCTTTTAGAAGCTAAAAGTCCAAAACGTGGACGTCAATTACGTAAAAGTGCGGTAGTAAGTAAAGGTGACCAAAAACGTATTGAGCAAATGTTAACTTATTTATAATCATCGAAAAGATTCGCAATCTAGGAGGGAATAGATATGGCAAGAGTAAAAGGCGGATATGTTAGTCGTCGTCGTCGTAAAAAAATCTTAAAACTTGCTAAAGGTTATTTTGGTTCAAAACACCGTTTATTTAAAACAGCAAAAGCACAAGTAATGAAATCATTATTATATGCTTATCGTGACCGTCGTCAGCGCAAACGTGACTTCCGCAAATTATGGATTGCACGTATCAATGCTGCTGCACGCATGAATGGTCTTTCATATAGTAAATTTATGCATGGCTTAAAAATAGCAGGTGTAGATATTAACCGTAAAATGCTAGCTGACTTAGCTGTAAATGATGCAAAAGCATTTGCAGACCTAGCAGAATTAGCAAAAGAAAAAATCAATGCCTAAATTTTTATAAAAACACCCTATATGGGTGTTTTTCATTATTCCATCACTTTTGTTGGTAATATTGGGGGTCCAATATGAAGGTCATTCTGTCGACATTAAATGCAAAATATATTCATTCTTCACTTGCATTACGTTATCTTAAGGCATATAGTCAACGTGAATTTCCTGACATAAAAATTCTTGAATACTCGATTAAAGAACCGATCTTACAAATGGTCAGTGAGATCTATCAAAAAGACCCTGACGTAGTAGGTTTCTCTTGTTATATTTGGAATATTGAAGAGACCATTCAGTTAATTCAACTATTAAAAAAAGTGAAGCCTGAAGTCAGGATTGTATTAGGTGGTCCTGAAGTTTCCTATGACCTTGATTATTGGTTTAAAAGAGTACCAGAAATTGATGTCATTGTGGTTGGAGAAGGAGAAGCCACTTTTTTGCATCTACTTCAAGCATTAAAAACAAAAAGACCTCTAGATGAAGTTCTAGGGATTGCCTATAGAGAAGGGAAGACCTATCGAGTAAATGCATCACAGCCTAAATTGGATTTGAATGAAATTCCTAGCCCATACAAAGATCTGGATGATCTTCAATCCCTAAAGGATCGAATTGTCTATTTTGAGGCAAGCAGAGGCTGTCCTTTTTCATGTGCTTATTGCTTATCTTCCATAGAAACAGGGGTTAGATATTTTGCATTAGAGAGGGTAAAGGAAGATCTTCTTCAATTGATCAAAAGCGGTGTCAAGCTGATTAAGTTTGTGGATCGAACCTTTAATATCAATAAGAAATATGCACTTGAAATCTTTCAATTTCTCATCGAAAACCATCAAGGGACTGTATTCCAATTTGAAATCACCGCTGATATTATGAAACAGGATGTTCTACAATACCTTATTGATTATGCACCTGATGGAATCTTTCGTTTCGAAATCGGTGTTCAATCAACCAATGAGTATACCAATTCCTTAGTTCATCGTCGGCAAAACTTTAAAAAGCTTAGTGAAACGGTACTCAAATTAAAAGAAAGCACCAAAATTGATAAACATTTAGACTTAATTGCAGGACTTCCAGAAGAAGATTATGCATCCTTTCGCAAAACCTTTAACGATGTATTTGAGTTAAGGCCAGAAGAATTACAACTAGGTTTTTTAAAAATGTTAAGAGGGACGGCTATCTGGAAGGAAGCCAAAAAATATGGTTATATTTATATGGACAAAGCACCCTATGAAATATTGGCAAACAACGTTCTTTCTTTCTCAGATGTCATTCGGGTTAAAAGAGTAGAAGAGGTATTAGATAAATATTGGAATGCACAGCGAATGAATCGAACCATTGAATACTTAATTC
Organism: Tepidibacillus decaturensis; assembly: GCF_001561915.1. Classification (GTDB taxonomy): domain Bacteria; phylum Bacillota; class Bacilli; order Tepidibacillales; family Tepidibacillaceae; genus Tepidibacillus_B; species Tepidibacillus_B infernus. The sequence goes on from NZ_LSKU01000001.1 coordinate 366,473, forward strand.
GATATGAATTTACTTCGGCTTTTGACTTCTTTCAGCAGTTCGGAGATTATTGGGAAAGCAAAGGATGGAATCGAATTGGCCATCAATTAGAAACCTTATATACAAGGTTAAATGATTTTTTAATCGATACCGGTATTCAACATCTAGAGATAGCTCAGAGCTTGATGAAACTTGATTATTTTCTTAATTTTAATCATAAGCCAAGAAAAACATGGTGGGAATTTACCCTCACCAAAAAAGAACAAAAGGAAATGATGAAAGACCTTATGGAGGATTTAAACCTAAGTGAAAATGAGCTACATAAGCATGTCATGATTGAAGTGGTTCCTATTGATATCGAAGCTTTTTTAACAATAGGTGAAATAAAAGAACAAAATACTTTGCTAGCGGTATATTATAATCCACCTGATAAACCAAAGTATTTTACTAAAAAACGATAGTGTGATAAAATTTCTTTTTAGTGAGACTAAAATGTAGGGGAGGAAAAAACAACGTGCAGAAAACAGTCAATCTTTTAAGGGAGTTCTCCATTCCATTGATCTCCGGAGTTATTGTCGCCTTATTATGGGCAAATCTTTCGCCTCACAGTTATGAGACATTTGTAGAAGGCGAGTTTTTTAGTGGGATTAGCTTTCATTTTTTTGTAAATGATATCTTTATGGTTTTCTTTTTTGCGATTGCAGCTGTAGAGATTGTTCAGAGCTTATCGCCTGGAGGAGATTTGAATCCATTAAAGAAAGCGGTTAATCCACTGATGGCTACAATGGGTGGGGTACTTGGGCCTGTAGCTGTTTATTTACTACTAAATTCAATCATAGGATCTCCAGAATATTTAAGGGGTTGGGGGATTCCAACAGCAACTGATATTGCACTTGCATGGCTAGTTGCTCGCTTTGTTTTTGGTGATAAACATCCAGCTGTTTCCTTTTTATTATTATTAGCGATTGCAGATGATGCCATCGGGTTAGTGATCATTGCGATTTTTTATCCTGATCCTGTGAATCCAGTAGAACCGATTTGGCTGTTAGTTACCTTAGCAGGGATGGCAATTTCCTTTATATTAAGAAAAAAAGGAGTAACCAATTATTGGCCTTATCTCCTATTAGGTGGCGTTCTTAGTTGGATAGGTTTACACAACGCGCATTTGCATCCTGCACTAGCATTAGTCGTGATTATTCCATTTTTACCAAATCCAAAAGAAGAACATGGGCATTTATTTGAAGATGATGAGACCTCTCATACTACCCTTACGAAATTTGAACATGAGTGGAAAATCTTTGTAGATTTCGGATTATTTATGTTTGGCTTATCCAATGCCGGTGTAGAGTTTTCTGAAATTGGAACAACGACTTGGTTAGTTTTTGTCGGATTACTTGTCGGAAAAACGGTGGGAATCTTTATTTTAGGTTCTATTGCCAAAATGTTAGGTTTCCCATTACCAACAGGTATGGGAATGAAAGAATTATTCCTTGCTGGTGTCGTTGCTGCGATGGGATTAACAGTCGCACTCTTTGTGGCAGGGGCTGCGTTTACTGATCCAGTGATCCAAGGAGCAGCAAAAATGGGAGCGCTCTTTAGTGCAAGTGCTGCAATTTTTGCCTTTATCCTTGGCAAACTACTAGGTATCAAAAAGATGAAAGAAACCAGTACGCAAAATTAAGTCTTAATGACCCACGTAAAACTATATTTTAAGCTAAATGAAATGAATGATGAAAGACTCTAAGGAAATTAATAAAGTGTACCCTTTGTAAAGGACATTTTAAAAAAACTCTAAGCAACTTGGAGAAGATGATGTCTGTATTGTGCAGGCGTCATCTTTTTTAAGTTCCACTGACCTCGATAATGATTGTAATAGATTATATAACTCTTTATCTCTCGTTTTACATCTTCTAACGTTTCACACGATTCAAAGTCCGTTTCATCTTTCAAATGCCCAAAGAACGATTCCTGCGGCGCATTATCCCAACAGTTCTCACGACGTGACATCGATTGACCTAATCCCATTCTCTTCACAAGTATTTGAAATTGGGGGCTGGTATAATGCACTCCTTGATCCGAGTGGATGAATGCACCCTCCGCTAGTTTTCCACCTTTCTTCTTTAATTTCTTTACCGTATTTAGGGCGATATCTAGTGTTATTTTGTCAGACACTTCATAGGATAGAATTTCATTAGTTTCGGCATCTTTTATAGTAGATAAATAGGCGCGTTTTCCTTTTCCATAACTTAAATAAGTGATGTCTGTTAATAATACTTTTCCAGCGATTCCTTGCTTAAATTCACGATTTAATAGGTTCGGTAATGTTCTATGCTCTTTTGTAGCCTTTGCCATTCTTCGATAAGGATTTGCTTTTCGAATCGGGCAAACGATGCCGTACTTTCTCATAATGCGACGAATTCGTTTTAGGTTATAGGTAATTTGAAACTGATTTTCTAACGTCATTTTAATTTGACGTGCGCCTTTCTTACGACGACGAAAATTGAACGCTTTTAAAATAACTTCTTTTACTTCTTCGTCTGCTTGATCATAAGATTGTCTAGTAAGTTGTGCATCTGTCGAAAAATAACGATAATAACCTGATCGAGAGACCCCAACTAATTCACAAAGATAGCGTACCATCCGATTCAAGTTGTATTTTTCTATGACATACTGGATTAACTGAAATTTTTGTTCTGCTGTTAATTTCCCTTTTTCTTTACCAGCATCCTTTCTGCTAAATCGATCTTTTTTAATAATTCATTTTCTGCACGTAACAATGCATTTTGTGCCTCCAATCTCGCATATTTTTCTTCTATACTTAATTCACGTTTAAATGGACGCCCTGAATGGTTTTTACGCGAATCTTCAAGTCCCGCTATACCATTTTCTTTGTAAGCAGTACGCCATCGTTTTAAAGCAGATTTAGCACGTTCTATCCCAACAATTTCAATATCAAACCCTGCATCTTCAAAGATTTGACGTGAAAATTTCCCTTCCTCATATTCTTTAACTGCCTTTGCTTTAAATTCATCTGTATATGTAATTGCTTTTTTACTAACAGATTTTACATAAGGATGCTTTTTCAATATTTCCTGCTCTTGTTTTGTAAATAATATTTTCGACATTGTTTTCCGCTCCATCAACTTTTTACTTCAATTATAAATAAAAGTACCCTACAAGGGAGACTTTTTTTAAGTGTCCATCTTATAGGGTACATTTTATTTTATTCAACCTTGGAGTCTTTTTTTATTTCGTTACATATGATTTTTCCTTAGGAAATCGTAAATAATAACAATGTGTTTCATTGGAAAAACTTCTCTAGATTTTAATTGAAACCAATTTAGAAATCATTCGTAATATACTTTTAAGCATATGCACAATTAAAAAGGAGGAGATGAGGGATGTATAAAACAATTCAATTATTACGGGAATTCTCAATCCCACTTATCACGGGGGTTATCGCTGCATTAGCATGGGCCAATCTTTCCCCTGAAGGGTATCAGGCATTTGTACATTACAAAATTTTTGGCGATATTGACTTGCATTTTATTGCAAATGATATCATTATGGTGTTTTTCTTCGGTATTGCAGCTGTAGAGATCACACAAAGTGTTTTACCAGGTGGAGATTTAAATCCAATCAAAAAGGCGATTAATCCTTTATTTGCAACACTAGGTGGAGTTATAGGCCCAATTGTTGTTTTCTTTGTTCTTAATTCCATAATTGGTGACCCAGCTTATACAAATGGTTGGGGAATTCCAACTGCGACAGATATTGCATTAGCTTGGTTAATTGCAAGATTTATCTTTGGGGCAAAACATCCAGCCGTATCATTTTTGCTACTTTTGGCTATTGTAGACGATGCGATAGGCCTTGGAATTATAGCCATTTTTTATCCCGACCCAACTCACCCAGTTCAACCGATCTGGCTATTACTTACTGTTATTGGGATGGGAGTCGCTTTTATTTTAAGAAAGGTGAAGGTAAACAATTATTGGCCATATATGATTATTGGTGGGCTATTTAGTTGGTTTGGCCTATATAAAGCATCTATTCACCCAGCATTGGCATTGGTCTTTATTATCCCATTTCTACCCCATGCACCTAGGGAGAGAGACCATCTTTTTGAAGAAGATGTGGATGACCATACCCCTCTTGCTCAATTTGAGCATGAATGGAAAGCATTTGTCGATTTTGGTTTGTTCGTCTTTGGATTAACAAATGCAGGAGTTGAATTTTCTGGAATAGGTACAATTACCTGGATTATTTTCCTCTCCTTATTGTTGGGCAAAAGCTTAGGTATCTCATCTTTTGCCTTGCTAGGTGAAAAATTTGGATTTCCATTACCACAAGGAATGTCACATAAGGATGTTTTTTTAGTAGGTGTGATTGCTGGATTAGGTTTAACAGTGGCTTTATTTGTTGCAGGTGCTGCATTTACTGACCCAACCATTCAAGGAGCAGCAAAAATGGGTGCCGTCTTTAGTGCCTTTATTGCGCTTATTGCTTTTGTGTTGGCTAGGTTTTTTAAAGTAAATAAAGAACCAAATGTTACTTTAAATAAAAGGAACATTAGGTTGAAAATGTTTTAAAAGTTTTAATCATTCGCTATAATAAGATTGGATAGGAATTCCAATGAGAAAGGGGCGTTAAAATGGAAGATTTGACATTACAAATGTTTAAGGAATTAACTGAAGCACCAGGAGCACCTGGGAATGAAGCAGCTGCTAGAGAAGTGATGAGAAAGTATATCGAACCTTATGCTGATGAGGTTTATACTGATAACTTAGGGAGTTTAATTGCGAGAAAAGGAAATCACGGTCCTAAAATCTTAATTGCCGGACATTTAGACGAAGTCGCTTTTATGGTAACACGGATTACAGATGATGGATTTATCAAGTTTCAACCCCTTGGAGGTTGGTGGGAACAAGTCATGCTTGCTCAAAGGGTAACGATACATACGAGAAAAGGTGAAGTGATTGGTATCATTGGCTCTAAGCCACCACATATTTTACCACCTGAAGCTAGGAAGAAGCCAGTTGAGAAAAAAGATATGTTTATCGACATTGGAGCAAGCAGTAAGGAAGAAGCTGAAGAATTCGGTGTACGTCCTGGAGATTCAATTATACCGGTTTCTCCATTTACAGTAATGAAAAATCCAAAAATGATAATGGCAAAAGCATGGGATAATCGGATTGGTTGTGCGATTGCAGTAGAAGTGCTTAAACGATTAAAAGATGAACAACATCCTAATACTGTATATGGAGTAGGTACAGTACAGGAAGAAGTGGGTCTTCGTGGTGCACAAACTTCTGTGAATACCGTTCAACCAGATATTGCTTTTGCTATAGATGTAGGAATCGCTGGCGATACCCCAGGAGTTACAGATGATGAAGCAGTGAGTAAAATGGGAAAGGGTCCACAAATCTTATTATTTGATGCGTCTATGGTTCCTCATCGAGGCTTAAGGGATTTTGTCGTTGATATTGCTGAAGAAGAAAACATTCCTTTTCAATATGAAGCATTAGCAGGGGGAGGAACAGATGCAGGGCGTTTTCACTTGTATGGAAAGGGAGTCCCATCCACAGTAATAGGGATTGCTACTCGTTACATTCATAGTCATGCTGCGATTCTTCATCGAGATGATTTTGAACAAGCAGTCAATTTACTTGTGAAAGTCATTAAACGATTAGATGAAAAGACGGTAAAAGGAATCATGGCTAGATAAAAAGAAAGAATGAGTCTCCTCTGTTGGATGGCTCATTCTTTTCATTTATATATTCCATAAGCAGCGACTTTTGAGAGAGTATTTCTTACCTTATGTTTTATTCGAAGAAATGCACGGACAACGGAGCGCGTTGGAATATATAAACTATTATATATTTTTACTTAGTGCATCAATCATTTCGTTCTGTGATTGTGAATCACTGTGTTGCCAAATCACTTCAAATAAGACACCTAATCCAGGTAAGGTTTTTTCTTCATGATCTTTAATCGCTGTATTGATCATGTCTTTTAATTGTTCTTCATCTTTTCCTTTTATGTTTTGAATGATAGCTTGACGTAGGTCAATGTTCATCTCTTTAACCTCCTATATTTAATGGTAAGGAAATGGTCACTTTTATGGAATTTTTTTTAGTATACCCTATATTGATCAAACCATTAGTTTTTAGGAAAAGAGCTTGTAGATATGATATAATATAAAAAAATCATGGTGAAGGGAGTAGCCATATGAGCAAGCAATTTGCAGTGATTGGTTTGGGCAGGTTTGGATCAAGTGTAGCAAAAGAATTGTATGATCTTCATTATGAAGTGATGGCTATAGATATCAATGAAGAAAGGATTCAAGAAAACGTTAACGTGGTTACCCATTGTGTACAAGCTGACTCCACTGACGAAACCGCGTTAAAGGCACTTGGAATCCGCAATTTTGATGTGGTTGTTGTCGCGATCGGACAAAATATTCAGGCCAGTATTTTAACTACTATACTTTTAAAAGAACTAGGTGTAGAAACGATTGTGGTTAAAGCGCAAAATCAATTACATGCAAAAGTATTATATAAAATTGGAGCCTCAAAGGTCGTCTTTCCAGAACGAGATATGGGAGCAAGGGTAGCGCATAATCTGGTTACACCGAATATTTTAGATTACATCGAACTGTCTGATGAATATAGCATCGTTGAAATTATTGCGAGTGAAAAAATGAACCACAAAAGCTTGGTTGAATTAAATATCCGTGCACGATTTGGATGTAACGTCATGGCAATCAAGAATGACCATCGTATCAATGTAGCCCCTGATGCAAATGACATGATCAAAACAGGGGATATCTTAGTCGTTATTGGACATAATAAAGATTTAAGAAAGTTTGAAGATTTTGTCATGAATGGAAAGTGAGAAAAAAATGGAAGTCATTCAATCAACCAATAATCCTAGAATTAAGACATGGTATCAACTAAAGAGTAAAAAGGGAAGACAAGAACAAGGGTTATACATCATTGAAGGAATCAAACTTATTGAGGAAGCGATCGATGCAAAACAAGAAATTGAAGCCCTAATTTTTGATCAGGGAAAGGATCTTCCAGAATCATTAGCTCTTCATCTAGAGAAGTATGACTTGTCCATTCCTATTGTTTCCGTATCAACACCTGTGATTGAAAAATTATCAGATACTGAAACCCCCCAAGGGGTTTTGGCTATATTAAAAAAGAAAAATATCGAGATAGAGAAACTGCTTGAAAACCAATTTTCTTTTTACTTGCTGATCGATCAAATTCAGGATCCTGGAAATCTAGGAACAATTATTCGCAGTGCAGATGCAGCCGGGGTACAAGGCATTATTTTAGGAAATAGTACAGTCGAGCTATACAATTCAAAGGTAATCCGTTCTGCAATGGGATCGATTTTTCACCTGTCAATCGTACAAGATGAATTAGACCAAATTATTCCTAAGTTACAGAAAAACGGTGTTAAAGTGATTGGGACAAGCCCATATGCTAGCAAAACTTATTTTGAAGTTGATCTTACACAAAAAGTGGCTATAATAGTAGGAAATGAAGCAAAAGGGTTGTCTGATTCAAGAAAACAACAAGTAGATGAAATGATAAAAATCCCTTTAGTTGGGAAAGCAGAATCGCTAAATGTAGCAATGGCCACAACGCTTATTTTATACGAGAGAGTAAGGCAAATGGAAAAGGGTTGGGCTTGAAGTCTAGCTTATACATCAGTATAATGATACATAATAACCAAAGATATAATTTTATATTTGAATGCGAGGAAAGAGAAGAGTAGATAAATTCCCATCTTTTAGGGAGGAGATGTCATAGACTGGAAGCATCTCTAAGATGGTTTTATTGAAGTTCGCTCTGGAGCAGATCTCTGAAAAGGATCAGTAGGAGAATCCGTTTTGTCTACGTTAAGACACTAAAGTTGAACAATCAATCTTGTTTAATTGTTCATAAATTAGGGTGGTACCACGGTCTTTCGTCCCTTGCCAAGGATGAAAGGCCTCTTTTTTGTGGGCTATTTTTAAGTATATGATACAAGGGAGGAAATGTTATGAAGGAGCGATTAGAGCAATTGAAGCAAGAAGCTCTAACGGAAATTGATCAAGTAAATGACATCCAAGCTTTAACTGCAGTAAAAGTAAAATATTTAGGCAAAAAAGGGCCCATCACAGAAGTGCTACGAGGGATGGCAAATGTTTCAGCAGAAGAGCGCCCGCTCATTGGAAAGTTGGTTAATGAAATAAGGGAAGAAATTGAAAGGGGTCTAAATTTAAAAGAGACCGCAATAAAAAACAAGGCTTTAGAAGAAAAACTTGAGAAAGAAACTATTGATGTCACTTTACCTGGTAAACCAATAAGCCAAGGGAATAGGCATCCATTATCAAAAGTGATTGAGGAAATTGAAGATATTTTTATCGGTATGGGATTTGAGGTAGCTGAAGGTCCAGAAGTAGAATCAGATTACTATAACTTTGAAGCATTAAACTTACCAAAAGAGCATCCTGCTCGTGATATGCAAGATTCATTCTATATTACAGAAGAAATCTTGATGAGGACGCATACTTCTCCTGTTCAAGTGCGGACGATGCTAAACAAAAAAGGAAATGTTCCTGTAAAAATCATTTGTCCAGGAAAAGTTTACCGTAGAGATGACGATGATGCGACTCATTCCCATCAATTTATCCAGATTGAAGGACTTGTGGTTGATGAAAACATAACCATGACTGATTTAAAAGGGGTTCTTCTTAATTTTGCTAAGAAAATGTATGGCGATCATGCAAAAATTCGCTTACGTCCAAGCTTCTTTCCTTTCACAGAACCAAGTGCAGAGGTAGATGTATCCTGTATGATGTGTGGTGGAGATGGCTGCCGAACATGTAAAAATACTGGCTGGATTGAAATCCTTGGTTCAGGGATGGTTCATCCAAAAGTGTTAGAGATGGCTGGTTATGATCCAGAAAGGTATTCCGGATTTGCCTTTGGTATGGGTGTAGAAAGGATCGCTATGTTAAAATATGGTATTGATGACATTCGCCATTTTTACACCAACGATTTAAGATTTTTAGATCAGTTTAAACGGGTTTAAGGGAGGTTAGAAAAGATGAGAGTATCCTATCAATGGTTATCCCAATATGTTGACATTCAAGATATCGATCCATATGAATTAGCGGAAAAGTTAACTCGTAGTGGTGTAGCAGTTGATCTTGTAGAAAAAAGCAATCCTGCTTTAGAAAAAGTAGTAATCGGTTATGTAGTAGAACGAGAACAGCATCCAAATGCCGAGAAATTAAGTTTGTGTAAGGTAGACGTGGGTCAGGGTGAACCTTTACAAATTATTTGTGGTGCGGCAAATGTTGCACAGGGTCAAAAGGTACCTGTCGCATTAGTTGGTGCTACCTTACCAGGAGATATTAAAATTAAAAAGGCAAAATTGCGTGGAGTTGACTCTGAAGGGATGATTTGTTCCGCCAAAGAATTAGGAATGAATGAAAAATTATTATCTAAAGAAAAAACCGAAGGGATTCTAGTTCTTTCAGACGATGCCAAAATTGGTGAGCCGATTGAACCTTTGTTAGGGTTTAATGATTACATCCTAGAGTTGGACTTAACGCCAAACCGTTCAGATTGTTTAAACATGATTGGTGTTGCATATGAGGTAGCCGCTATTTTAGACAGGAATATAAAACTACCTGAAATAAATCTAGAGAATAACATTGACCAAAATCATCCTGTTCAAATTAAGATTGAGTCACCTGAAGCATGTCCTCATTATGCAGCCCGTCTAGTTAAAAATGTAAAAATTTCAGATTCTCCACAATGGATGCAAAATCGTCTGATTGCAGCAGGAATCAGGCCCATAAATAATGTGGTTGACATTACCAACTTTGTCATGTTGGAATACGGGCAGCCTTTACACGCCTTTGATTTTGAAAAATTGGATCAAGCAAAAGTTGTTGTTCGGATGGCAAAACCTAATGAAAAAATCGTCACCTTAGATGACCAAGAACGAGAATTAGACGAACAAATGCTTTTGATTACCGATGGAGTAAAACCTATTGCCATCGCAGGAGTAATGGGGGCTGCCAATAGTGAAGTTACAAAAAACACAACCCAAATTTTATTAGAATCAGCCTATTTTAAGGGCTTTTCCATCAGATCAACCTCTAAAAAGCTTGGGCTTCGTTCTGAAGCAAGTATGCGTTTTGAAAAAGGGGTTGACCCCAATCGAATCTATGCGGCATTAAATCGAGCAGCGGCATTATTAGTAGAGTATGCTGGGGGTAGCATTGAAGGTGGAATAACAGAAGAAAAGTTAGAACAACCAACAGAATTGATGATTCCATTAAAGCCAGATCGTATCAATCAAATTCTTGGTACTGAGTTAAATGTACAAGAAATGGTTGCTATTATGAAACGCTTAGGTTTTTCTGTAGAAGAAGAAACGAGTGGCCTAAGGGTAATCATTCCTACTAGAAGACCAGATGTTACGATTGAAGCGGATTTAATTGAAGAAATCGCAAGAATTTATGGGTATGATCATATCCCGACAACATTACCTATTGGCGAATATATCCAAGGTGGGCTAACCAAAAAACAAAAACTTCGTAGAATGATAAAAAATCTTCTGGAGGTTTCTGGTTTACAGGAAGTAATCAGTTATACTTTTATCGGGGAATCCCAACTTGATATATTACAAGGGTTGGCGAATCAGCCAAGACCTATTTCTTTAGCCATGCCAATGAGTGAAGAAAGGCAATTTTTGAGAACACAACTTCTCCCACAATTGTTAGAAATAGCTAAATACAATGTGAATCGTCGCAATCATAATATTCGTATATATGAAATAGGAGCCACTTTTATTTCCAATGAAATTCATTTAACTGAACTTCCTTCTGAGAGATGGACTGTTGCAGGTTTTATGATGGGTTCCTTACCCATACATTGGCAATCCAAAGAACACAACATAGATTTTTATGAAGTAAAAGGGGTTCTAGAACACTTATTTATTAGCTTAGGATTAAGAAATGTCGAATATCAAGCGGTTAGGGCAAAAGGCTTTCATCCTGGTCGAACAGCAGAGATCAAAATTGGGGAAAAAATCATCGGTTATATTGGTCAGATTCACCCAGAAGTTCAAACTCAATATGATTTAGATGAATGCTATGGTTTTGAATTAGATTTGAATACCATTCTGGAACTAGCAGATATAGAAATTGAATATCAGCCATTGCCAAAATATCCTGCAATTCAAAGGGATATAGCAGTGGTTGTTGATAAAAATGTAGAATCCAGCTCGTTAATGGATACTATTTATGAAAATGGTAGAGAGTTGTTAGAGGATCTTACCTTGTTTGATGTTTACATGAGTGAACAATTAGGGGAAGATAAAAAAAGCATCGCTTTTTCACTTATCTATCGTAGTCCAGAACGTACCTTAACAGATGAAGAAGTAGCAAAGAGACATGGACAAATTCTGGAACAACTGAAGGAAAAGTATCACGCAGAATTAAGAAAATAATTACAATCCTTTTCGAACATTGAAGCAAATCGACGATTTACTCAAAGAATAAGAGGTTGCCTAAACTTAAGGTGACCTCTTTTTTCCCTCATCGCTTATAAATCATGATATACTGGTCTATATTGAAGGAATTTTATACCTTTCTATAGAATGTATTACAACATCGAAGTATATAGAGGCAGCAAGGGGGTTCTATAAGTGAATGAAGAGCAAAAAAATCGTCTACCCGTCATGATTTATGGACAACAGTATAAAATTGTGGGAAAAGCGAGTTCAAATTATATGCGGATGGTTGCTGGATATGTTGACGAAAGAATGAAACAAATTGCGGATTCTAATCCTCGATTAGATACAACTAAAATTGCGGTGCTTACTGCGGTGAATATTGCTGATGAATATTTTAGGTTGAAACAAGAGTATGATGAATTGTTAAAGTTGATTGAAGAAGAAGAGTAGGTGAAAAGATGAATACAATGGATCTGATTATTGTGATCATCATCATTGTCTCCATTTTTCGAGGTTATCAGTTAGGATTAATTCGTCAGTTCATTCACTTTATAGGTTTTTTTCTTTCTCTTTATTTGGCCTATCGCTTTTCAGGTGAATTAGTACCTTTGATACAAAGTGTAGTGCCTATGCCAACATTTGAACAGTCTTCTTTGTATTTATTTTCGGAAACTTTTCAGCTTCCCACAATGTTTTATAATGCGATTGCATTCTTTCTTATCTTTTTTGGTACTAAGCTTATTTTGAATATTGGGGGTAGCATTCTACATCAGATTGCCAGTTTACCCGGTATTGCCATTGTAAATCGACTTTCTGGTGCATTATTAGGACTTGTCCAAATTCTTTTTATTCTGATTATATTGGTTCATATCCTCTCAGTCATGCCATGGGCGGAATTAAAAAATGTTTTAGAAGGATCCTATTTTGCTAAATATACGTTGCAAATGACACCTGTTATTACTGAGAAATTATATCATCTATGGAACACCTCTAATTCTTCATATCTTTAATCGTATAAGTTAATATACATTACAAATCATGCCAAATTAGGTATGATTTTTTTTATGAATTTCGTTGACATTTTCATAGAAAATAAGTAGAGTACTATATGTGTTTTCTTGTGTTTATAAGGGCATTATTTTAGGAGGAGAAAAAAGTGGCTACACAATTTGCAGTCATTGGTTTGGGACGTTTTGGTTCAAGTTTAGCTGGAACACTATATGAAATGGGCTATGAAGTACTAGGAATTGATTCAAAAGAGGAAAAAGTTCAAGAAATGGTCAATCGGGCTACACATGTATTACAAGTAGATTCTACAGATGAAGTTGCTTTAAAAACCATTGGGATTCGTAATTTTGATGTGGTCATTGTGGCGATTGGTGAAGATATCCAATCAAGCATTTTGACTACATTGATTCTTAAAGACTTAGGAGTGCCAAGAATTGTAGTAAAAGCCCAAAATGAGCTTCATGGAAAGGTGTTGGAAAAAATTGGTGCAGATAAAATTATCTACCCAGAACGAGACATGGGGATCCGTGTCGTTCACCAGCTTATTACTCCTAATATCCTTGATTATATAGAACTAGCACCAAACTATAACATTGTAGAGATTGCGATTGGACCAGATATCGTAGGAAAGACCCTACTTGAATTAGATATACGCGCTAAATTTGGCTTAAATGTGATGGCAATCAAATCTAATGAGCAGCTAAAAATTGCACCTCAAGCCAATGATCAATTTCAAGAAGGTGACATTTTAGTATTAGTTGGTCATATTGATGATATAAAACGGTTCGAAGAATATTCAAATGGTAAAAAGAAAAAATTAAAGATATAATAGAGACAAACAATATACTTGTTAAGGTATTTAATGTATAAGGATATGTGATGGAGGTGGTTCTATGAATTACTCCCCAGAGATTAAGAATCGCTTAAAGAGAGTAGAGGGACAGGTAAGAGGCGTCCTCCGAATGATGGAAGAAGGACAAGAATGCAATGATGTCATTCACCAATTGTCTGCGGTACGTAATGCTGTTGACCGTGTGATTGTTCACGTCATTGGCACAGATATGAGTAAATGTTTAATGGATGAAATGCAAAAAGAGGACGAACAACGTGATACGGATAAAATCATTAAAGACGCCATACAATTACTATTAAAAACAAGGTAGACGATCAGGGGAATAAAGCTGCTGTTGATGTATCAGAGGAGATGTTATCTTATTTTCGCGAAAAGTTGAAAGAAGAAAATGCAGACCAAACGAAGTTCAGTATTTATTGGTTTGTGATGTAAGATAAAAAGGTTTGTATATTCCAGCGCGCTCCGTCATCCATGCCTTTCTTTGATTAAAGAAACCCTTAAACAACTAAAGGAAGAAAGTGTACACTTTCTTGTCCTTAAAAAGAGGCGCTAGGCCTCTTTCTTTTGTGGGCTCTTTATTCCTTGTTGGAGCAAGAACATCTTATGATAGAGGCCACCTTTTGCAAGGAGTTCTTGATGAGTTCCTCTTTCCACGATTTCACCATGGTGTAAGACTAGGATCAAATCAGCATCTTGAATCGTAGAGAGCCGATGTGCGATAGCGATGGTCGTTCTTCCTTTTCTCATCTTTTCTAGCGCTGTTTGAATCGCTTCCTCTGTCTCCGTATCAATACTAGCCGTTGCCTCATCCAAAACCAATATTTTTGGCTTGATAGCCATTGTTCGAGCAAAGGAGATCAGCTGCCGTTGTCCAGATGAAAAAGTGGCTCCGCGTTCTACAACAGGTTCGTAATAGCGATTAGGAAGATTTTGAATAAAGAAATCTGCTTGAACATACTTAGCTGCTTCGATGATTTCCTCATCGCTAATTTCCTCATTATGCAACCGAATATTTTGTTTAATATCTCCGACAAAAAGAAAGGGATCTTGTAAGACTAGACCGATTTTTTTACGCAATTCCTCATTAGGGTAATGGGAAAGGGGGACACCATCAATTAGAATTTCCCCGTGCTCAATTGGATAAAAACGCATCAATAAATTGATAATCGAACTTTTACCACTGCCTGTATGTCCAACCAAAGCAACAGTCTCACCAGGTTTAGCAACAAAAGAGATATTTTTTAAGATATCTGTTTTTCCATCATAGGAGAAAGTGACATCTTTAAATTCAATATGACCTTCTTGAATCACTGATGAATCATCACCAATTTTGGCTGGAGCCATTCGTTCATCATCAAGTAGTCCAAATACTCTTTCAGCGGCAACGATCGCTTGTTGAAATTGACTTAGGCGAAACATCATCATATTGACGGGTTCAAAGAAACGATCTAAATAATTCAAATACGCATAAACGACACCAATTTCAATCGACGTGTGAATAGACTCGATCCCAAAAAAACTTAAGATTAAGCTTAAAGCTACGAGGTAAAGGAAATCTACAGCAGGTCTAACCATTAGAGAGTTGATTTTGATTTGCTTGATATTAAATGTCAAGTAGTCTTGGTTGGTCTTACCAAATTCACTACTTACCCTTCTTTCTTGACGCATCGCTTGAATGATATTCATCCCTTGAAGAGATTCGTTTAGTTTGGCATTTAGCTGGCTTAATTTTTTTCTCGCTTGGTGAAAAATCTTCGCACTTAATTTTCGATATCCATGCATCAGTAAAAGGATAAATGGCATGAGCAAGAGAAAAAGCAAGGCCATTTTCACATTAAGGAAGAACATTCCTACAATGATTCCCATCAGAAAGATCATATTTTGAACGAAAGTAGATAACACACTAATGTATAATTCTTTGATCGCTTCTGTATCATTAGTAATCCGAGAAACGATACTTCCTCCTGGAGTGTTATCGAAAAATGTGAGCCCCATATGTTGAACCTTCGCAAACACATCGACCCGCAATTGATGAATGATCCATAGGGCGATTTTCTGAAAAGAAATCAGTTGGTAAAAGTTTAAACTTACAGATGTAATATGAAGAAGTAAATAACCAGCCCCAAGTAAACTGATTGCTTTCCATTCAAAAAGACCAGGTGTTAGGTAGTCGTCAATAAAGATTTTAATGAGAATCGGGCCAACAACATCAGCAGATGTAGCAACAAGCAAAATGATAAAGGCATTCGTTAATCCCTTGATATGGGGTTTGATATACGACAAAAGCCTACGAAATACCCTTTGTTTTGAAATTGCCTCCGTTTGAGGAGTTGTATTCATTCTGAAACGCCCCCTTTTTCGACTAAAAATTCTAGTTGTTGACGTTGATACATCTCTTTATACCATCCCTCTAATTGCATTAATTCTTCATGACTTCCTCGCTCAATGATTTGGCCTTCTTTAAGGACGATAATCAGATCTGCGTGTTGCACAGCACTTAAACGGTGTGAGGAGATCAATGTTGTTTTATTTAAACGATTTTTTAAAAGCGATTGTAAGATGCCTTCCTCTGTCTTGGCATCCACTGCTGATAATGCATCATCTAGGATTAGAATCTCCGGATCTATAAGTAAAGCGCGGGCAATTGAGATTCTTTGTTTTTGTCCCCCAGATAAAGTGACCCCTCTTTCTCCAACCATCGTTTCATACTTTTCTTCGAATTGCAGGATATCTTTATGGATTGCAGCTAATTTTGCCACTTCGATTACTTCTTCTAACGTGGCCTTAGGTTTTGCAAAGGAAATATTTTCTGTTATCGTACCTGAGAAGAGGAAATGTTCCTGTGGTACATAACCGACCGAAGAGCGTAGAGCGTCTAAAGTATAATCATAGATTGATTTATAATTAATGGTGATATCACCTTGATCGAGATCAAATTCCCGAAGTAATAAACGAAGTAACGTTGTTTTCCCACTTCCTGTTTTTCCAATCACACCAAGAGTTTGCCCTTTTTTTAATGTGAAATCAACATTTCTTAATGTTGGTTTCTCTTGTTCAGGATAGGTGAAAGAGTTAATCTGATAGGCTAGATCGCCAGTAGGAGGCTGCTTAATTGCACCTACTTTGTCAACAATGGCAGGTTTAACATGAAGTAACTCCTGAACGCGATCATAGGAAGCACGACCACGTTCAACTATATTAAATAACCAACCAAAAGCTAACATTGGCCAGATCAATTGACCCAAATAAATTGTAAAAGATGTCAACTGACCAATCGTCATCTCTTTCCCTATCACAAATTTGGCGCCAAAGGCCACTGCAAGAAAGAAAGAGATCCCTACAATCAATTGAATGGTAGGATCAAATAATGAATCGACTTTGGCTACTGCAATATTCTTTTTAACCGTATCCATGGATTGATTTGCAAAAATATTCTTTTCTGCCTCTTCTTGACCAAATGCTTTAATAACACGAATTCCCGAGACATTTTCCTGAACTTTTTCATTTAAATGAGAGAAGGCATCTTGTGCTTGAAAAAAACGTTCGTGTACGAGAGAACCATAAAAGTTAGTCAGCCAAGCCATAAAAGGCATGGGTAAAAGCGTAATCAGCGTTAATTTCCAACTAATTGTAGTGGCCATGGCCACGATGACAAGTGTTCCCATTGTTAAGGAGTCTACTAGGGTTAAAACCCCTTCTCCAGCAGTGCCTTCAATCGCTTGAATATCATTGGTTGAATGAGCCATTAGATCACCGATTCGGTGCTTATGATAAAATTGCGATGATAATTTTGTAAAATGATCATATAAACGTTGGCGTAACAAGGCTCCCAATTTAACGGCAGATCCAAAGATCATCATACGCCAAATATAGCGCAAGACGTACATAAGGATTCCGGCAAATAAAATAAGCAAAATCCATAGCAATAATTGTTCTGTCGTTAACGTTTGTCCTTTGATTTGATCGACGATTTTACCAACGGCATAGGGTGGAAATAAATTAAGGAATGAGACCAACATCAAAAGAAGAACACCAGTGATATAGCTCTTTCTTTCTAACTTAAAAAACCACCATAAATCCCGAAAAATACTCATAAAGACTCCTTTCTTGTGTTGTTATATGGAATATAAAGCCGCGGTTTGGAAATTATATCTCGTTTTTGTTGCAAAGTAAAGATTTTTTTGAATTTTCCTTCCATATAATCAATCGGAACAAGCATTAAAGAAAACAGTCACTTTTGTTGATTTTGTATCTAAAAATAGATGTAATTTATGGATGTAATTCTAATAATTACATCTTTTTGATCTGAGTAAATCTACTAATTTTTAAATACTTTTATTAAAATGAAAGAGGGATTTTTCCAGTACTGCTCTATATTTTGGGAATTTATGAAGAAAATATGAAGAAAGATGTGAACATCAGTAAACCAAAAACTAGCAAAGAAGTTGGTAGATATTACATCGTCCATCACAACACTACCTATGTTACCATGTAAATACGCACCAAGAATAAATCTAAATCCTAGAATAAGAGATTTAGAAAAAACAACATAGGAGGTTATGTATGAGATATACTGCAAAGAAACTGGCTGGCTTGGCTATTGCCACCACAATGGTATTTGGTTCCTTTGGACCAACAAGTGCTATTTTACCAAGCTTAACCGCTCAAGCAGCAACTGTATCAAGTACAGACATAACAAGGGATGCGTTAAATCAAGTAGGAGTACCATTTAAATATGGAGGAGCCTCTCCTCAAGAAGGATTCGATACTTCAGGTTTAATCTATTACGTTTACCAAAAGAATGGAATTGACTCACCTCGAACAGTGAAGTCTCAAGCATTCTATGGCGTTCATGTAGATCGTAATGAATTAAAACCAGGAGATGTGGTGTTCTTTTCCTATAAGGGATCCTATCCTGACTTCAATGGAATCTATTTAGGTGATGAAAAGTTTGTTAGTTCTTTCAGTGGAAAGGTAGCTGTTCATTCGTTATCTACAAGTTACTATAATGGTAAGTATTTTGGTGCGAGACGATTTTTAACAAGTGGACAAACTTCAACAGGAGCAACATCAACGCCTTCAACGCCAACATCACTAACGAATAATACGGGTTCATCTAATACGGGGTCAACTGCTCCATCAACAGTCCCTACTTTAACCAACACGATCGCAGATTCAATTATTGAGACTGGTGAAAAGTATATGGGAACACCATATCAATTTGGTGCGAGAGCCTATCAAACCAATACATTTGATTGTTCTTCTTTTACACAATATGTCTTTTATAAGAATGGGATCAAATTACCAAGAAATTCTCGTCAACAATCTACTGTTGGTGCATATGTACCATATGGAAAATGGCAAAAAGGAGATTTACTCTTCTATACCTTACCTGGATATAATGGTAGAATTGGCCACGTGGCCATCTACGCTGGTAATGGAAAAGTACTTCATACCTATGGTAAACCAGGTGTAACATATACTGATATGAATGTTAGATGGTTGAAAGATTACTATGTTACAGCACGTCGTGTGATTAAATAAGCAATATAGCAGTAAAAAAGTGAAGGATTGATTCCTTCACTTTTTTGCTTTTATACTATCATCCCTTGTTTATATTAGGCATAGATTTTAAATTATTGAAAAAAAATAAATGATGAAATATACTACTATTAAACATATGAACAATTATTCATATAAACATATGAAAGGGGGATAAAGGTGGCTGAAACAAAACGTTATGCAGAAACCTGTAGTTGTACCATCATTCATAATGATGTAGTCACGAATGTGAAAGAAGCAATGCCAGAAGAAGAAACACTTTATGATTTAGCAGAACTATTTAAGGTGTTTGGTGACACGACGAGGATTAAAATTTTATATGCCTTATTTGAAGCTGAAATGTGTGTATGTGATATCGCAGCCCTTCTTGGGATGAATCAATCGGCGATCTCACACCAGCTTAAGGTCTTAAAACAAGCTAGATTAGTAAGAAATCGTAGAGAAGGGAAAATTGTTTACTATTCATTAGATGATTATCATATTAAACAGATTTTTGATCAAGGGTTAGTCCATATTAATGAAAGGTCATAGACGAGAGCGAGGAGGAAGGAGAAATGAGTTCGACAACGATAATAGAAAAAAGAGAACTTATTTTGGAAGGTTTGGATTGTGCAAGCTGTGCAGCAAAAATAGAAGCAAAAGTAAAAGAGTTAGATGGAATTAAAGATGGGTCGATCAATTTTGTTACACAGGTATTAACTCTAGAAATTAATAAACCTGATCGGACTGATTATTTGATATCTGAGGTTAAAGCAATTGTCAATGAATTAGAGCCAGATGTGATCATTCAGGAAAAAACAACGAAAAAACTAACGAAAGCTTCTAAACTATTTATTGAAGTAAATGATAAAAGCCATTTACCTAGTCTTATTGAAGAAGCAAAAAAAATTGTAGTGAATATTGAACCAGATGTGAAAGTACATGAGGAAATAAAAACAGCAAATAAGCATTCACTTCAAGATGACCATGACCATGGCCATGGTCATGGTGAAGCAGGGGAAATGAAGAAAGAGTTAATTCAATTAGGGATTGGTACAGCGTTTTTTGCCATAGCCATTGCTTTTAAGTTTACTTTTTGGATGGAGTTTCTATTATATTTCATCAGTTACATCTTAATTGGTGGAGAGGTTTTAGTAAGGGCAGGGAAAAATATTAAACGAGGTCAAATATTTGACGAAAATTTCTTAATGAGTATAGCCACCATTGGCGCCTTTGCAATAGGAGAGTTTCCAGAAGGGGTAGCCGTTATGCTGTTCTATCAAGTTGGTGAATTATTTCAAGACTTAGCTGTAAATCGATCCCGTAAATCGATCGCTGCATTAATGGATATTCGTCCTGACTATGCCAATCTAAGAATAGGTGAAGAGGTTAAAAGGGTTTCTCCAGAAGAAGTAAACGTTGGGGATGTCATTATTGTTAAACCGGGTGAAAGAGTGCCGCTCGATGGCAAAATCATTGAAGGCAGCTCAATGGTTGATACGTCCGCTTTAACTGGCGAATCAATTCCTAGGGAGGTAGAGGTAGAAAGTGAAATCCTTGGTGGGTTTATCAATAAAAATGGGCTTATTGCTGTTGAAGTCACGAAAGAATTTGGAGAATCAACTGTTTCTAAAATCTTAGATTTGGTGCAAAATGCAAGTAGTAAAAAAGCTCCGACAGAGAATTTTATAACGAAATTTTCAAGATACTATACGCCCATTGTTGTTGTAATTGCTCTCTTATTGGCTCTAATACCCCCACTTGTGGTTGAAGGGGCTACTTTTTCACAGTGGATCTATCGAGCCCTTATTTTCTTGGTCATTTCCTGTCCATGCGCATTGGTGATTTCCATCCCATTAGGATTTTTCGGAGGAATTGGCGGAGCATCCAGAAATGGAATTTTAGTTAAAGGTGGAAATTATTTAGAGGCATTGAATAACGTAGATATAGTTGTCTTTGATAAAACAGGCACGCTTACAAAAGGAGTATTTAATGTAACAGAGATTCATGCGAAAGAATCGATGTCAAACGATGAATTGTTGGAAATAGCAGCCTATGCTGAGAACTATTCCAACCATCCAATCGCCTTATCCATTTTAAAAGCTTATGGTAAAGAAGTGAACAGAGACGAGATTGAAAACTATGAAGAGATTAGTGGTTATGGTATAAAGGTTAGTGTTAAGGGGAAAGAGATCATTGCTGGTAATCGTAAATTGATGACCAAAGAAGGTATTGAATTTGAACAGGTAGACGCACCTGGAACGATCGTTCATATTGCAATAGATCAGCAATACGCTGGTTATATTGTGATTTCTGATGAGATAAAAGAGGATTCAATTGATGCCATTCGCTCTTTAAAAGAAATTGGAGTAAGAAAAACAGTGATGTTAACCGGAGATATTCAAAATGTTGGAGAAAAAGTTGCTACACAACTAGGATTAGATGAAGTTCATGCCGAGTTGCTTCCAGATCAAAAAGTAGAGAAATTAGAAATTCTTGATGCGAAAAAGCCTCATAAAGGAAATTTAGTTTTTGTCGGCGATGGAATCAATGATGCACCTGTATTGGCAAGGGCAGATATTGGGATCGCAATGGGTGGTTTAGGTTCTGATGCAGCGATAGAGGCTGCGGACGTTGTCATCATGACTGATGAACCTTCAAAAATTGCTACTGCCATCAAAATTGCAAGACACACCAGAAAGATTGTATGGCAAAATATTATTTTTGCATTAGGTATGAAATTATTTGTACTTGTACTTGGTGCAGGTGGTTTAGCAACTATGTGGGAAGCGGTGTTTGCTGATGTTGGTGTTGCATTACTTGCAGTATTAAATGCTATGAGAATACCCCTTAAAAAGTAGTTCAAGGGGTATTATACTCGAATAACCATATAATCTCCAGTTTTTAGCTGAACGATATCTGCTTTTAAGGCTTTAGCAATATCTACGGATAAGGTTTTCTGAATTTCTTCATTTTCAGCATATAAAGCAATAGGATTTCCGGCGAGTACTCTATTTTTATCTAATGTAATATAAGCTAAAATCTCATAGCTAGGTTTCATAGTTGCTTCTCTTCCCATCCTTATTCCTCCCCAAATAAATTGGTATTCATCACTGAATGGCTCTTTTTCACAGTTTCTAATAGTGGTGTTTGGATAACCGCTTCAACTAATTTATCGTAATCGTTAAGTATAGGAACCAATGTGACTACAATTCTCCCTTTTTC
Organism: Tepidibacillus decaturensis; assembly: GCF_001561915.1. GTDB lineage: Bacteria > Bacillota > Bacilli > Tepidibacillales > Tepidibacillaceae > Tepidibacillus_B > Tepidibacillus_B infernus. Next base: position 388,611 of record NZ_LSKU01000001.1, read on the forward strand.
ATAATCTTTTCTTGTGAAATGGTAACGTTTTAAACCAATTGCTCTCGTTGCCTCAAATAGCATCGCTTGACGTTGGCCAAAATGATCGAGTGCAATGCGAAAATGATCTTTTTTGGGATAAACGACAACGGCCATGCCTTCCTTTTGAAATAACTCACGACTATTATCGCCACCAAGTAAGTTACTGACGAAAATGTCATCGACATAAAGCTCAGAACCTTTTATTTCAATTTTCCCTGGCTTTACTTCTGCAATATCACCAACAGTTTTTCCCTTTGAAAACCGTTTTAGAATATAGATGAGAGAAAAACCAACGATTACTGACCCTATCACCTTAGGGACATATGAAAAGGGTAATATGTACATGGTTAGTGCAGTAAAGAGAGATACAATGAGTGAAAAATAACTTCTAGCCTCAAACGTTTTTGCAATTCCATCAATGTAAGCTGCACCTCGGAAAGTGTATTCCGTCTCTTCTAAATCTTTTAGGCTATCTCTCTCCATTTTTCTTATATCGCGAAATTGCTGAATGGCTAGAACAAGGAAAGTGACGGCTACATAATTCTTGGACAACAGTGCTGGAATCGCCACTGCTCCTAAAGATGCAGCAATAAAACCCGTAATTAAATGAATCAGATAGCCATTTGGATAACTAGGATATTGGCGAAAGTCTTCCTTTAGCATCAGGATTCGAGAAATGGTTCCAATCAAAATTGCAGTAAGAATTGTGATGAGATCACGTGTTTCTAACATTTTTTCACCTGAATTTTTATAGTATAATTTATGTTTACTATTTTTTCTTTCCTTCCATAAAATATTCAGATGAATTTTCTGAATACAAATTCATTATTTCTCCATATTTTGCATATATTGTAGTAGATGTAAAGGTTTGAAGGCATTCTCCCTTACGCCCTTCCATGAAAAGTGACTGTAAATAGTCACTTTTTTTGTATAACAAATAAGAAGACGTTTTAGTTAAATGATTCAACTTGCCCAAGAGATTATGCTTAAATAGCACAAACTTGATTTATCACTTGTGAAAGGAAAGGTGAAGAAAGATGTATGATTTCGTTATCATAGGTTCGGGAAGTGCTTCGTTCTCTGCAGCCATTAAAGCAGTTGAATTCGATGACAGTCGCCTTCAAATGATATCAAGCCAAATTTTGATTGCGGTTCCTAAAATAAGGATGGCCAATACATATTGCAATGATTTGGCTTTCATTTTTTTCCCTACTTTTGCCCCTAGCGGAGCCCCGGCTAAGCTTCCTATGACTGTCCAAAAGGTTGGCCAAAAGAGAATTGACCTTGACATGACTTTTCCAACCGTTCCACCAATCGATGATAGAAATACAATAACTAAAGAGGAAGCAATAGTAGTACGAAGAGGAATCTTTAAGAAAAACAGCATGATTGGAATTAAAATAAAGGCCCCACCTGCACCGACAATACCTGAGACAACCCCAACAATAAAAGCTAAGATTGCAGCCAATATACGATTATATCTAAGTTCTGGTTCATGTTCTTCCTGAACTGGTCTAGGAATGAACATTAAGATTGCAGCCAAAGTGGCGAGTACTCCATAGGTCATATTGATCATATCACCAGTTAGATATTTTGAACCAAAGCCTCCTAAGAGCCCCCCAATAATAATACTACTTCCCATGGTAATTACTAGATTTTTATTGATAAAATTTGATTTTTTATAGGCAAATGAAGCAGTTAAAGAAGAGAAAAAGACTTGTAACATGGTAATAGCAGAAACTTCTTGAGGAGTAAAAGCTCCTACTCCAATCAAAACAGGTATATATAAAAGCATGGGATAATTAACGATTGCCCCTCCAATTCCAAGCATTCCAGAAAGAAAAGCACCAATCAATCCAATAAAGAAAAGAATCATCGCCAAGGAAATAGTCAAAGAAGAATCACCTCTAGCTTTGTTGTTTATTGTGATACCGGTATGCGTATACCAGTTTATTTTGTTTAGCTCAATTAGTCAACAAAGAACCATAATTTAACTAAAGAGAAAGCCGGCATAAACCGGCAATTTTAAATGTTCAAGTATAACTTTCTTTTCATTATTGTGGGCTATCTTAACCATGATTAACTTTACCGTTTCCCCTGAAATAGTAGAAAGAGTTTTAGATATATTTGATTCCCCCTTCTTCTGTTACAACTTTTCCTGTCCAATCCAACATTCCGCCAACAATATTTTTCACTTTTTTAAATCCTTGATGTAGTAAAAACAGTGTTGCATATTCACTACGATTACCACTACGACAAACGATGAGATATTCTTCTTGTTTATCTAATTCCTGATATCGATAACCTAATGTTCCTAATGGAATAAGGATCGCTCCAGGAATATGTCCATTCACAAATTCGAAGTCTTCGCGTACGTCAATGATCTTTACATTGTCGCCATTTTTCAATCTTTTTCTAACTTCTTCAGTACTAATTTGATAATCCATTTTGCTATTCCCTCCTTTTTATCTCTACATATTAGATAAGATTTAGTTAAAAATTCAACATATATTACTATTTAAACTATGAATATAGTAAAAATAAATTAAACAAAAAAGCAGATTTAATATTTATACGGGTATATAGTTTAAAGATAAAATAGAAAAAAGTCAATCGAGAAAGCATTACATTTCGATTATCAACTTTTGACAAATATAGCATGTTTTATTTTTTACCTAATATATATGAATCAGAGGATGTGAAAAGAGGTGGTTAGTCAAAATGTCTTATGCTTTTTGGGTTTTTGTTGCCATAATTGTGCTGCTTTCGATCGCAGTCATTCTCTATGTAGTAAGAAAACGCGAAAAGATTACCTGTATGACAGGGATGATGATTGCGATGACATTGGGAATGATGGTGGGAATATTATCTGGAACATTGATTGGAATTCTCTATGCCGGTAATCTATTTTTTTCTACATTAATTGCGATGGCCATTGGTGGTGCTGTTGGATTAATTACAGGAGCTCCTGTCACATTGATGGCAATGATGGATGGATTGCTTTCAGGTTTAATGGGAGGTATGATGGGAGCCATGCTAGGAGATATGATTTCCACAAGTAAACCAGACACGATGATGAAGATCTTGCTTGTACTGTTTATAGGGATTATTTTAATTCTGTTTTACATGATGATTGATGAATTAAATAAAGGAGATCAACCTCGTTTTTTTCGAAACCCACTATTGATGGGGATGATCATTCTTGTGTTTTTCTTTCTTTTTAACCAGATGGGACATATTGTGACTGTTGAATCAGAAATGGAGCAAAACAATCATAATCATCTAGAAATGGAGCAGAGAAAATAACTAAAAAAATTCTTTAAATCCTGAGTGTTCAATGAATATTCAGGTTTTTTTTGCTTTCTTTACAGATTCTCCATACTCTTTGGGAAAGATGGAATCATCACCACCAAAATTTAGCCAAATTTTCTAAACAAAATAAATGGGAAAGAAATCTCCCTTGAAATTGGTGGAATTGGCGAAAAACAGCGGTTTTGACATGACAGGAAGAATAATTAGAATGATTCTAAAAAAATTAAATTCTTCATTTTTTCTTCATTTTTGCTCGTTATTCTATAACTGTAAAGAAGATAGCACCTTAAAGGGAGCAAAAAAACAAATAAATGAAAAAAGGAGGAAAAAGAAATGTTACTTTTGCTTATTTTGGTGATTGGGTTTTATCTATATAAAACAGGTGAACTTCAAAATATCTTAAACAAGATTCAAGGAAATGGAAGTAATAATTCGAATGAGGCAAGACGGATCATTGATATTCGTTTTGCAAAAGGTGAAATCTCTGCAGAAGAGTATAACAAGTTAAAAAATATTTTGTAATTTTGTAACAAACTATTTGAATTCCCTTTAGGGTTATCTCCATTAAAACAAAGTAAAAGGAGGAAACGAAGATGATGTTTGGCGGAGGACATATGGGCGGTTTTGGAGGACCAGGCTTCGGTGGATATGGAAATGGATATGGGTATAATAATGGCTGGGGATATGGTCCCGGCGGTGGATATGGAAATGGATTTGGTTATGGAATGATGTCTGGTTGGAATCTAACAGGAATTTTATTCCTCGTACTTGTTGGATTTCTTGTCTACCTTTTGATTAAAAGAAGTAAGCAACATGGTGCATTTTCGCAACCAAGTCAACTTCTAGCACCTACAAAAGCAACTTCAAATGAAGCAGTAGAAATAGCCAAGCTTAGATATGTTCGTGGGGAAATTTCTTATGACGAATATCAAGAAATTGTAAAAGTCATCAATTCATAATGAAAGGGGATTGGACAAGTGCTAAATTTAATTCTAACGATTATTGTTGCCTATTACCTTATCAAAACTGGAGATTTATTTAAACTTCTAAGAAAAGCACAGAAATTTGTGACTGAGTTTTTCACTTCCATCAAGCAAGAGACGCAAAGTAGCAAAAAAACAGAAGATCCAGTTGAGATCTTAAAAGTCCGTTTTGCTAAAGGTGAAATTAGTCAAAGTGAATTCGAAAAAATGAAAGAAAGTTTTTAAGTTCCATAAAGTCTTCATAATTGAGTGTTACAGTATAAGTATAATAATTTAAGCAAAACTATCATAAATGGAGGTTTTCATCATGGGACCTGGCTTTGGAGCTTTCGGAGGATGTGGATTAGGAGGTGGATTTGGAATGATGTTCTTAGGTTTGATTGTTATTGGAGTAATCATCTACCTATTGGTTAAAGGGAACCAAAATGGTACAACAGTAAGAAATGTAACAGCTACAAACTCTGATGCATTAGAAATTGCGAAATCAAGACTAGCTAAAGGTGAAATTACAACCGAAGAATTTGAAAACATCAAGAAAAACTTATTATAAGAATATAAATAATGAAAGTGAAAGGAAGAGTATAATGAAAAAGAAATTATTAACTGGTGTATTAGCCACCGCGTTAGTTTTAGGAGTAGGAACAACTGCATATGTTAGTTATGCTAAAGGAGTCGATTACCGTTCCTTTATGCAACAACAAGGTTTTAACGTAAATCAAATGGAAGGGTTTATGGAACAACAAGGAATCGATGTAGACCAGATGTATGAATTGATGAATTCTGGTGCAAGTTATGAAGATATGCAAAAGTTTATGCAAGATCAAAACATCAATTTTGGACAAATGTATAAATATATGCAACAAGTATATCCAGATTTAAAAGCAGATGATTTTAAAGCTCATTATGAAAGCATGCATGGAACTGTAGGTTCCTCTAATAGCAATAATTTTACTGGAATGAATGGTTTCAGTGGTATGATGGGTCAATAAAATGATTTCTTTTATAAAACAGCAACCTATACAAGGTTGCTGTTTTTCAAAATGACTACATGCCTGTTTTAAATGTTTTACAATCGGTTTCTTCAGATCTTCTTGCCATTTCTTGTTTTGCAACAATATAAATAGAGTCAGCATTACACAAATTGCCATCTCCCCAGTAGTGGCAATTCTTTACTTCACATAACACATCTTGAGCCAAAGTTCTCCCTCCTTTCTTCCTTAAAATAAACTGATTAATATTTTTTTATACTTTAATTTTTAGTGCAAATCATATTTTTACAGATTTGGAAATAAAATAGATTCATTCTTTTTTCACACTTTCAGGGTAAACTAGATAACAAAGAGGGAGGAGGATTTATCATGGGATTAGGATGTATGTTTGGACATTTAATGCATGGTCGTCATTCACATTCAGATCACGATCAACGTCGATATCAAGAGCAAGAACATCAGCAAAATCATAATCACAACCATAATCATAATGAACATCAAAATCATGGAAAACAATCGTCAGATCCATTAGAAGTTCTTAAGTTAAGATTTGTTAAAGGGGAAATAACGGAAGAAGAATATCGCAGAATGAAAGAAGTATTAAGTGAATAGATCGTATGATTGACCATTAGGATTTGATCCTATATGGTCATTTTTTTTTTGACTTAAAACAGTGGATTCATACTTTCTACATATTTGCCAAGTAAAAATAATTTATCTCTTATTTTTAAAAATAGTTGCAACTAGAAAAATGGAAAGAGGGGTTAAAGTGAGGGTTATTTTATTTCATATTGGGAGTTACGGAGTACGGTCTTATGGCTTAGTCGTTGCATTAGCAATTTTACTGGGTATGGGTGTTGCATATTTTTTAGCGAGAAACACCAAGTATCGTGATCATGTCGTCAATTTGTCCATGTATAGCATCATTGGAGCAATTGTTGGCGCCAGAATTTGGCACGTATTTTTCTTTCAATGGCCATATTACTCAAAAAATTTAGATCAAATCTTTACATTTTGGAATGGGGGAATTGCCATACAAGGGGCAATTATTGGTGGAATTCTAACCGCTATCATTTATACGAGATACCACAAGCTTAATTTTTGGGAATTGGCTGATATCATGGCTCCGGCAATCATTTTGGGACAAGCGGTTGGTCGCATTGCTTGTTTCTTAAATGGAGATGCGTTTGGTGCACCAACTAACTCTGGATTTGGAATCGTTTATCCTCCTGGAACGATGGCCTATGATACTTATGGTTCACAACCATTGTGGCCTGCAGAAGTTTGGGAAGGACAATGGGATTTGATTGTCTTCGGAATTTTAATTGCATTGAGAAATGCTAATGTGAAATGGACAACAGGATTTATTTTCTTAGCCTATAATATTCTTTATTCCATTGGACGCTTTTCGCTTGAATTCTTAAGAGGGGACTCATTTAGATATTTGTTTAATTGGACAGCAGGGCAGTGGACAAGTGTGATCGTTATTTTTCTCTCAATTATTCTTATGGGATATTTATATTACAAAGAGGGAAAAAATCAAACGATTGTTGGTGAAGTAGCATAGTTTGCGATCAGTGACTGAGATGGTCATATACCATTTTCATGAGACCCACAAAACAATCGAAGTAGCTTTTAAGGAAGTTATCACTTTTGTGGGTTTCCTTATGTAAAGATTGGTACATTCTACATCGTTTCTTTATATTTACTGGTTATCATTGATAATGAAAAGTAAAGAATCAAATTAAATTATTGCCTGTTCTAGGCATTGGTGGTGGTTATATGCGATGAAAAAATACTTTTCTGATATTTTAAATATCATATTAATGATTATCGGTGTATCATTTTTACTCTTTGTATTAAAAATGATTTGGTTTCCTCCTTCTTCAATGGGTTTAATAATGGATTCAGCAATGATGTACCATCACATGGGAACATGGCTGAAAGGGACTACTATTTTATTTCTTCTCTTTTTTGGTATTGGAGCACTAATTTGGTTTATTATCGATAAATTTTTGAACAAGTTTAGAAAAAAGTGAGCTCACTCCACTTTTTCTTCATATTTAATGGTTACACTAAATTTAGTAAAAAATATTAGCCATATTTTTTACCTTCCCAAGT
>NZ_LSKU01000001.1:399858-407028 GCF_001561915.1 Tepidibacillus decaturensis
AATAAAAGTGACTGTTCGCCAATCAGTCACTTTTTTTTTAAAATTAAAATGATAGAACTTTATTCCATTAGTCATTTTGGGGTTTGTATATCTATAGCAGATATTCTTTGTCACAATTTGTTCACATTTTCTGTAGAAAAAATCCATAAACAAAGGGTATATTTAACAGCATAAATACTATAGGGGGGTATGGTAAATAACATACAAACCTAATTATGAATAAGGATGGAGGGATACCATGGCAACAACCACATTAAAAATCCAAGGAATGACTTGTGCCTCCTGTGCCACAAGAATTGAAAAGGGTTTAAACAGGTTGCAGGGCGTAAAGAAAGCCAATGTGAATTTGGCTTTAGAAAGGGCAAGCATCGAATATGATGAAGAGCAAGTTTCAATCAATGATTTTGAGAAGAAGATTGCAGACATTGGCTACAAAGTCATTTCAGATAAAGTAGAGCTAGATATTTTTGGGATGACATGTGCATCATGTGCGACAAGAATTGAGAAAGCATTAAATAAATTACCAGGTGTTAAGACAGCCAATGTAAATCTTGCGTTAGAACGTGCAACTGTAGAATACATTGGTGCTGATGTAAGCATAGCTGATCTAATTAAACAAGTTGAATCGGTTGGCTATCGTGCGAAGGAGCGAAAAGCAGATAACGTCGATGCGGAAAAAGAGGCAAGGGAAGCTGAGATCAGGAACCAAAAACGTAAATTCATTATTTCGGCTATTTTATCTTTACCTCTTTTAGTAGCCATGCTGGAGTATATCAATATAAGGATTCCAGAAATTTTCCTTAATCCATGGTTCCAATGGGTATTTGCAACACCTGTTCAATTTTTTGTAGGTTGGCAATTTTACGTAGGGTCATATAAAGCATTAAAAAATGGCAGTGCTAATATGGATGTTCTTGTTGCGCTAGGAACTTCAGCAGCCTACGTCTACAGTCTATGGGAAGCATTGATTGGTGGAGACAAACTTTATTACGAGACAGGCGCTATTATCATTACGCTAATCGTACTAGGGAAATTACTAGAAGCTGTGGCAAAGGGTCGTACATCTGAAGCGATCAAAAAATTGATGGGGTTACAAGCAAAAACAGCCACTGTGATTCGTGATGGTGTAGAACAGGAAATTGCCATTGAAGAAGTTGTAGTAGATGATATTATATTGGTTCGCCCAGGGCAAAAGATTCCTGTTGATGGAGTGGTTGTAGAAGGAAACTCAGCGGTTGATGAGTCAATGCTTACAGGTGAAAGCATTCCTGTAGATAAAAAAATAGGTGACAATGTGATTGGTGCAACGATCAATAAACATGGAACTTTTAAATTTAAAGCAACGAAAGTAGGGAAAGATACTGCACTAGCTCAAATCATTAAAGTAGTTGAAGATGCTCAAGGTTCCAAAGCACCGATACAAAAATTAGCAGATAAGATCTCAGGGATCTTCGTTCCGATCGTAGTTGGTATTGCAATTCTTACCTTTATCGTTTGGTACTTTGTTATTGGCGTTGAATTTGCGATTGCACTAGCCGCGATGATTGCTGTATTAGTAATCGCATGCCCCTGTGCTTTAGGACTTGCAACTCCAACCTCAATCATGGTGGGTACAGGTAAAGGGGCAGAAAAAGGAGTCCTTTTTAAAGGTGGAGAGCACTTACAAAACACCTCAAGATTAAATACTATAGTTCTAGATAAAACGGGAACCATTACCAAAGGTGAGCCAGAATTAACGGATATTTATGTCGTAAATGGCTTTAATGAAGACGAAGTTCTTCGTTTAACAGCTTCAGCGGAAAATAGCTCCGAACATCCGCTTGCAACAGCAATCGTAAAAGGGGCTAAGGAAAAAGGGATTGAATTGGTTGAAGCTGATTCCTTCAATGCCATTCCAGGGTTTGGTATTGAGGCAGAAATTGAAGATAAAAAATTGCTTGTTGGTACTCGTAAATTGATGAAACAGCAGAATATCATGTTGGGTGAAATTGAGAGTAAGATGGAACAAATGGAGCAAGAGGGAAAAACGGCGATGCTTGTTGCCATCGATCAGCAAATAGCTGGAGTTGTGGCTGTTGCTGACACAATTAAGGAAGATTCTAAAGAAGCAATTCATAAACTACAACAATTAGGGCTAAAAGTGGTTATGATTACAGGGGATAACAAACGAACGGCAGAGGCGATTGCCAAACAAGTCGGTATTACCGAGATTCGCGCAGAAGTCCTTCCAGAAGATAAGGCGTCTGAAGTACAAAAGTTCAAAGATCAAGGTGAAATTGTTGCGATGGTTGGTGATGGAATTAATGATGCTCCAGCACTCGTTACAGCCGATGTAGGGATTGCAATTGGGACAGGTACTGATGTAGCGATCGAATCCTCTGATGTAACTTTAATGCGGGGTAATTTAACAGGTATTGTTGATGCCATTCTACTAAGCCGTAAAACAATGAGAAATATTAAACAAAATTTATTCTGGGCGTTTATTTACAATACGTTAGGAATACCAGTTGCTGCTTTAGGTTTATTGGCACCATGGATTGCCGGGGCAGCGATGGCCTTTAGCTCAGTCTCTGTTGTCTCTAACTCATTACGGTTAAAAGGTGTTAAATTAGTACACTAATCCATTATTTCTATACTAGTTTAAGGAGGTGAGGAGAATGGGCTGCTGCGGAGGACATGATAAAGAACATGACCATAAGAATCAAGGTCATGAGCATGATCACAATCATGAACATGCTGAGGTGAAAGCTGAAAAGCAGGAGCATGTAGAAAAACATGATCATGGACATGATCATGGTCACAAAAAAGGGCATTGTTGCTAATTAAAAAAGGGATTCAGTTCAGATTTTGAATTGAATCCCTTTTTTCGTATGATATTGTATAATAAAACCATGTTGAAAATCACAAGCAAGGCTAGGAGATTGATATGAGTATACTGACGGTTGAGAATTTAGTGAAAACCTATGGGGAAAAGGTTTTGTTTAACCATATTTCATTTATGATTGCTGAGAAACAAAGAATTGGACTAATCGGGGTTAACGGAACTGGGAAATCAACCTTGTTGCGTGTGATTGCCGGAAAGGAAAAGGCAGAAGCAGGACAAATCATTCACTCCAACCATTTTCAAATTGAATTCTTATCACAACATCCTGAGTTGAATGATGAATTAACTGTTTTTGAGCAAATCTATTATGGCCATTCAAGCCTCATGTTAGCGATGAGAGAATATGAACAAGCAGTACTCGCACTTGAAGCTGATCCAAACAACCGGATGAAACAGGAATATCTAATGAAGATGCAGCAAAAAATGGATGAAGTAGGGGCATGGGAAGCGAGTACCATCGCCAAAACGATCCTTAACCGCCTTGGAATCAAGGATATGACTCAACCGATTAAGGCATTATCAGGTGGGCAAAAGAAACGTGTAGCGATTGCGAAGGCATTAATCCAACCAGCTGATCTACTTATTTTAGATGAACCAACCAACCATTTAGACCATGAGATTATTGAATGGTTAGAAGGGTATTTGGCTCAATATAGGGGCGCTCTGCTCGTGGTAACACATGACCGCTATTTCTTAAATCGGGTGACCAACCGTATTTTTGAATTGGATCATGGTGAACTTTACGTATACGATGGCAATTATGAGGTGTTTTTAGAGAAAAAGGCAGAACGAGAAGAACAAGCAATCGTTGCTGAACAAAAGAGGCAGAATCTCTTACGCCGTGAGTTAGCATGGTTAAAGCGTGGCGCAAAAGCAAGAACCACAAAGCAAAAGGCAAGAATTCAACGAGTCGAGCAGATACAAAAAGAAAAGAACGACACGGTAAATGAAGAGTTAGATATTGTTTTAGGCTCAAATCGATTGGGAAAAAAAGTATTTGTAATCGAAGGGATCTCAAAAACCTTTGGTACTTCAACAATTATCGATGATTTTAGCCACATTGTTGTTCCAAATGAACGCTTAGGAATCGTTGGACCTAATGGGAGTGGGAAGTCAACTCTATTAAATCTATTAGCGGGAAAAATAAAGCCGGATCGTGGGCTTATTGATCGAGGAGAAACGGTGAAAATTGGCTATTATACCCAAGATCATACAGAGATGGATCTTAATCTGCGTGTGATTGAATATATAAAGGAAGCTGCAGAAGTGGTAAAAACGGCGGATGGACAGTGGATTTCTGCAGAACAAATGTTAGAGCGGTTTTTATTTTCAAGAGATATGCAGTGGGCCTATATTCGCAAGTTATCAGGTGGGGAACGGAAACGATTATATTTATTAAGAGTGTTAATGACTGAACCCAACGTTCTTTTACTTGATGAACCGACAAATGATTTGGATATTGAGACATTATCGATTTTAGAAGATTATTTGGATCAATTTCCAGGCGTTGTCATTACGGTTTCTCACGACCGTTATTTTCTTGATCGAGTGGTTGATCATCTTCTAGTGTTTGAAGGAGATGGAAAGATTGGCCGATTTGAAGGAAATTACTCTGAATATTTGACATTACAAAAGCAAGAAAAACAACAAAAACAATTAATGGAAGAAAAGCAACCTAGTGAAAGCACGAAAACAGTAAAAGAACCACGCAAGAAATTATCTTATAAAGAACAAATAGAATGGGAAGAAATTGAAGATCGAATTGTGACACTAGAAGCACGACTTCAGGAATTACAAAAAGAACTCGAACAGGCTGGAAGCAATATCGAACTTGTTCATCAAACCTATCAAGAACAACAACAAGTTGAAAAAGAGTTAGAAGAAGCAATAGAACGTTGGACAGAATTATCGTTAATGATAGAGGAGATCGAACAAAATAATAGAAAATAAGATAATACAAAACGTATAGGAGGTTGTAAAAACGATGAATAGTATTTTTGATCGAACAACTTTGCATAATGGGGTTCATATGCCTTGGTTAGGACTTGGGGTTTATCAGGCCAAAGAAGGTAAAGAGGTTGAAAATGCGGTGAAATGGGCCATAGAAATAGGCTATCGAAGTATTGATACAGCAGCATTATATGAAAATGAAGTTGGTGTTGGAAAGGCAATCAAGGAATCGGGTATAGCAAGAGAAGAGCTTTTTATCACAACAAAAGTGTGGAACAATCGACAGGGTTATGAATCGACATTGGCCGCTTTTGAAGAAAGTCGACAGAAATTAGATCTAGAATATATTGATCTCTATCTGATTCATTGGCCAGTGAAGGGAAAATACAAAGAAACCTGGAAAGCTCTTGAAAAATTATATCGAGATGGAATTGTAAAAGCCATTGGCGTAAGTAATTTTCAAATCCATCATTTAGAAGATTTGATGGCGGATAGTGAAATTGTACCAATGGTGAATCAGGTGGAGTATCATCCAAAGTTAACACAAAAGGAACTTCTTCATTTTTGTCAAACCCATCACATTCAATTAGAAGCTTGGCGGCCATTGATGAAAGGGCAGATCTTTGGTGAACCTACAATTGTAGAGATCGCCAAAAAATATAATAAAAAACCTTCACAAATCGTTCTACGTTGGGATTTGCAACATGGAGTGGTCACCATTCCAAAATCAGTACATCGGGATCGAATTCAAGAAAATGGGGATATCTTCGACTTTGAATTAACCAAAGAAGATATGGAAGCAATCGATGAATTAAATCAGAATCATCGACTAGGGGCAGATCCAGACAACTTTGATTTTTAATTATACCGAATAAAAAACCCACACAAGTATCGCCTTCCTTTGAAGGAAAACCGATTCTAGTGTGGGGCTTTATTTATTCAGCAAAAATTTGGTGCCATTCATCTTTATGTGCGAGCATTTTCCGAGCTTGTTCTTTTGCACCTTCCAAACTGTGACTAGCTGCCCATCCACATTGGGTTTCATTGCTAGCAGGTACTTGTTCTGCTTTTAATACATCTTCAAGTGTTTTTTCTACAATTTCAAGGATTTCATCATAATTTGTATGGTTGATCATCGTTAGATAAAAGCCTGTTTGACATCCCATTGGGCTAAAATCAACCACTTGATCTGTATAATATCGGATGTTTTCAGCGATTAAATGTTCTAGAGAGTGTAGAGCTGCCATTTCCATATGTTCTTGATTAGGTTGACAAAAACGAACGTCATATTTATAGATCTCATCCCCATACTTCCCCTTTTTTATACCAGCTAATCGAATATAGGGAGCCTTTACCTTGGTATGATCTAAATTAAAACTTTCTACATTCATTTTTTTAGTCATTTGATTTCAACTCCTTCACCATTTCAATGACCAGATTTGCAGAATTTACTGCTGCTTTTTTAAGAAATTGTTCAAAGGATACTTTCGATTCTTTTCCTGCAATATCAGAAAGAGATCGAATGATAATAAAAGGAACCTTGAATTGATAACAGACTTGAGCAATCGCTGCTGCTTCCATTTCTACTGCATAAAGGTTTGGGAATTTGGAACGAACATAATCAACGCGTTCTGGATCATTCATAAAGGAATCGCCTGTAGCGACTAGGCCTTCAACCACTTGAACTCCTGTTAATTTCTCAGCACTGTTTATTGCAATCTCCATTAAGTGTGGATCTGGTAGGAAAGATGCTGGCATCTTAGGAACTTGTCCGTATTCATAGCCAAAAGCGGTTACATCTACATCATGATGTCGAACTTCTGTTGATATAACAACGTCCCCTACATTTAACTCTTTATGAAAGCCTCCAGCGGAACCAGTATTAATCACATATTCTGGAGAAAAAAGCTGATTAAGTAATGTGGTTCCAATTGCCGCATTTACTTTGCCAATCCCTGATTTTAATAAGATGATATCTTGATTTTCCAACTTTCCAGTAGAAAATTCACTTTCTGCTATTACGATGTCTTCCCTTTGTTCTAGTTTTTCTTTTAATCTCTCAACTTCTTCATCCATCGCCCCAATAATACCGATCTTCATGTGCTACTCCTTTCCGTTCTTTGTGAATTCATTGATGGTGTGAACTACCCGCCACCTACGCTTCGCTTAGAGGTGGGGGTTTCTAAGGTAATCGCACCTAACGGTACGAAATTTACTTAGCTATCGAGCCTGTTCCATGCTCTATTTATGATTATACTAACAGTCGCAATCCTTCACGCTTGATATTGATAGAAGCGTTCCAATCTCTATCTGCCACAAAACTACAATCACAATGG
>NZ_LSKU01000001.1:408310-464345 GCF_001561915.1 Tepidibacillus decaturensis
GTTAAAAAATACCACAAAAAGAGATCTATTTCAATGGAATACGAATTTCATTTTTTCTTCATATCTACAGACTATCCTTTTAGTAAAAGATGAGAAATGGATAGTAGGAGTGAGGGATTTGCAAGCGCAGTTAAATGTTTTAAATGGTCAGGTAACACCACTTAAAATGAAAACAATTCAGAATGATTTTACTTCTATAAAGCCAAAGGGAGGACTCTGGATCTACTTCATAAAAACTTCATATTTATACTTTATAATATACCCATAGTGGTATTAGTATTAATAAAAATGTAAAAAATATTTTTGCAAAGAGGAGAGATAAGTATGGTACATTATACAGTAACGACACGAAAAGATATGGATCAACTTTTAATAGATATAGAAGCTGCTTTAAAAGAGATCCAATTTGGCATCCTATGGAAGTTTGATCTTCATGAGAAATTAGAGGAAAAAGGATTTTCTTCAGAAAAAGAACATACAGTCTTAGAAGTATGTAATCCAAAAGAAGCTTCTGAGGTGTTAGCAATTGCCCCACTTTCTAGTTACTTTCTTCCATGCAAAATTGTGATTTCTAGAGATGAAAAAGAAACACAAATCGGCTTCATTCGTCCAAGCGTTTTGATTGGAATCATGGAGAATGAAGAACTAATTAAAAAAGGCAAAGAGATTGAAGAAAAACTTACCCTTGCGATTAACCAAGCAAAATAATCAAGTTAATAAAAAATAGATTAGAACGCCGAGACTCTCGGCGTTTTTTGTTTGGTTTCATCAAATTTTCATTTTAATCTGGTACACTAATCACTATTCGAGATAATTTCAATAAAATAAACACCGAGAGGAGATCAAAATGGATAAAAAAAGGCAACGGAAGAAAATCTATCTCTTTACACTATTTATTCTATTAGGTGCGATTACATTATTTGCTGCAGGATGTTCTGTTCAAGAGGCTGTTGGCAGTGTAAATGGAGAACCGATTACCAAAGAAGAGTTATATGACCAAATGGTTAAACAATATGGGCAAGAAACATTCGATTATTTAACGACACAAAAAATCATTGAACTAGAATCCAAAAATCAAAAGATTACAATTTCTGATTCAGATATTGAAAAAGAACTGCAAAAAATGATGGAATCTTATGGTGGAGAAGAATCATTTAATCAAGCATTACAAATGAGTGGTATTACATTAGATGAAATAAAAGAAAATGTAAAAATAAACGTGCAATTAAAAAAGCTGCTTGAACCGCAGATTTCTATATCCGAAGAAGAAATGAAAAAATATTTTGATGAAAACAAAGAATCATTTGCTGAGCAAGAGCAAGTTAAAGCACGTCATATTTTAGTCGACAGTGAAGAGAAAGCAAAAGAAGTAAAAGGGCAACTAGAAAATGGTGGAGATTTTGCCGAATTAGCAAAAAAATACTCGACTGATACAGGGACGAAGGACCAAGGAGGAGAGTTAGGTTATTTTGGAAAAGGAGAAATGGTTGCGGAATTTGACCAAGTTGCATTCTCTCTTGAAGTAGGTAAGATCAGTGATCCTGTCAAAACAGATTATGGCTATCACATCATTGAAGTTGAGGACAAAAAAGAAGCCAAACCAGCAAACTATGAAGAGAGTAAAAATGAGATTAAAGATATACTATCTGACCAAAAAATGCAAGACCTTTATCCAACATGGTTAGAAGACCAGAAAACGAAGTATAAGATTGAGAATTTTCTTGAGAAAAAGGAGTAAAAATAGGATAGTTTAGATTAGAGGTAGCTTATATTTTAAGCTACCTCAATGGTTCTTATCACAAAAATTTTGATCGATAATGGCTTAATGCAAGCAGTGGCCAAATGTAGCGATAACTATGGTAAAGAATATAAAAATTTCCTGGGAAACCTGCTCCAGTAGGATAGGTCGTCCGCCAATCCTTTTCTTTTCCTAAATCAATTAAACATTGAATCCCGCGTTGAATGGTTGGAGTCGGACGATTATAAACAGCGATTAAGGCATCGACAGCCCATGCTGTTTGCGATGGGGTGCTTGCCTGAAGAGGTACGTATTGTTTCTTGGCATCACTAATACAAGACTCCCCCCAACCACCATCTTCTTTTTGGATGCTTAATAACCATTGAATTGCTTTTTGAATCCTAGGATGGTTAGAGGGAATACCTACTGCTTTTAACCCGGTAATCGCTGCCCAAGTACCATAAATATAATTAATCCCCCAACGCCCATACCAAGACCCATTTCTCTCTTGATTGAAGAATAACCAGCGAATCCCTTTTTGGACCGAAGGATGATAAGCATTTAAGCCTGCGTAATTTCCGAGGAATTCTAACGTTCTTCCCGTTAAATCGGCATGACTTGGATCAATCGTCACCGACTCAACCCCTTTAATTGGTAGTAAAGAGGTGTATTTTTTATTAGTGTTTTTCTCAAAGGCGGGCCAACCCCCGTCTTGATTTTGCATGGAAAGCGTCCAGATTGTCCCTTTTTGCCAAGCATAAAGATAGGAAGGATCATAGAATGCATTTGTTTGAATTGCTCGTAATGCAACAGTGGTATCATCTATATCTGGGTTAATGGTGTTACTTGGGGAAAAGCCCCACCCTCCGGGAATGGCTCTTGGATTGTGAAGTCGCCAATCCCCATATTTTGTATGCTGTTTCGCTAATAGGTATTGGTTAGCTTTTACAATCATCGGATCAGAAGGAGGAACACCTGCTTCTTGAAGCGCATAGCTGATGAGAGCAGTATCCCAAATGGTTGGAGGGGAGTTTTGAATCGTTGTATATCTATCCGTTTTACATGCATAAGATTTTAAACCATTCACTGCTTTTGTGATCGTTTTTGAATCTTTTGAATAGCCTAGTGCTAATAAGGCGAAGATCATGACAAACGTCGCAGTGAAATAACTATAAAGTGTACCGTCATTTTCTATTCGATTCAATAAGAACTCTTCTGCTTTTTGAAAGGCAAGTTCACGTGGATTTTTCAGGTCAGAAAGTTGGTTTAAGGCATTCTCAATCATTTTCTCTTGCCAAGCCATTAGTTTGAAAGTTGACTCATTCGACTTTTCTGCAAGATATAACTCAGATAAGTTAGGCGATCTTAATGTCTTTAAGAAAAATTTTTTATTTGCTCCAATCATGATGGGGACAAAGTGAACCCTCGCATACCCGACAAAATCAAAGATATTAAAGGGGATAGGTGGAGGAAGTAGAATCAATTCAATCGGTAAACTTAAATTTCCTGGCCAATGATACTGACCGGTAAAGGCTAGCATCACTTTTGTGAATAGGCTTACTTGAGACAAACCACCTTTTTCGATGATAAATTGTTTTGCTGCGATCATTTTCGGTTCCTCTGGATTCACATATCCTGAATAAAGCAAAGAATAGTAAGCTTCCACTGTAGCTGATAAATCTCCCTCTTCTTGATCATGATAAATCTTCCATGTGCCACTCGATGTTTGTTTTTCTTTTATTCGACGAACTAATGTTTGGATTAAAGCTTCATCATCTATCTCCAATGATCTTAGAAGAATAATCAGATAGGCATCAGCAATGATTCCATTTTCAAAGCAAAAATACCAAGCTCCATCACTCGCTTGTTTTTCCTCTAAAAGGCCATCAAACGGTTGATTTCATCATTAACCCTATTTATCATTTATTTTCATCCTCTGTTAATAGTAAAGAAAGTTTAACTTTCTTCCGCTTATCGTTTAAGTTTTATATTCATAGAAATACACGGACAACGGAGCGCGTTGGAATATACAAACTTATGTAATTGCCTATCTTATGTTATTCAAATGATAAAAGAAAGGTTAATTTGAATTGATTTCATTTACATCAAATTTTCACATTTTCCGATTACACTCGATTTACAATCCAATCACCGTTCGCATCTCAGGGGCTAATATCAATCGAAGAACTCTAGAAAATATTGAAAAATCCGGATTTGTGATTGAGGAAAATGGGTGGATATCCGCCGTTGCAGAAATGCCTTCCTTTCAATAGGATAGTTTATGAGCTTCATTCCACTTTTTTTGAAAGGAGAGCTAAACTTGTTTAAATTTCTTAAATTTTTACCTTTTATAACAAATATCTCTAAAATTGCAGTGCTATATTGGGGATTAAAAACACCATTGCGTCTATTTAAACGAATGTTTCTTCCTAAAGGGAAAGGATTTGCGTCACTCTTCAGCTTTTTTCCAAAAATAATAAGATTATAAATTTGTGATAGGTAAACAAAAAACCGTCTACAACATCACGTAGGCGGTTTGATCCTTATTTTTTCATTTGTTTTTTCCTATTAATCATATGTCGCTGTGGTTGAATGGTAAGCTCTGTCAGCACCGTACCTTCTCGTTGAGAAAGGATCGTTTCAACCGCATTTGCTACACATTCAGGTGTTAGATAGCTCTCAGGTACGTCACCTTCTTGAAAATCCAAATGATCATAGAAGGACGTTTGCGTCATGTCTGGATGAATAGTGACAACTTTTACTCCTGATTTCCGAATTTCATCAAATAGGCTGATCCCAAAATGCGTAAGTCCTGCCTTTGTTGCTGCATATGCACAACCAAAGGTACTGGACTTTTTTGCTGTGATCGAAGAAATGTTAATCATATATCCTTTTGTCTGGCGAAGTTCTCGCAAAAGCAAATTACTGAGAATCAATGGTGCTTTAAGATTTGTTGCAATCATCGTTTCAATCTGTTTCGGACTCAAGGTCTCGTGTGGGCCAAAATAGCCTATACCTGCATTATTCACAAGGATATAGACTTCATTCTCTTCGTCTTTGATTTGTTTTGTCACTTCAACGAGTTGTTTTGTGTTGGTAATATCGCAAACAATTTTTTGAAAGTGTTCGTGTTGATAGTCCGTTTTTGAAAAATCTCTTGCTAACCCATACACTAGAACATTCATTTGATTCAATTTTTTCGTAATGGCTAAGCCAATCCCAGTGGATGCTCCTGTTACAATTGCCGATTTCATTGTAGACTCCTTTTTTGATATTATGATGTATAAATTTTCTCTTTTGGTACATACTTTTCGATCATCTGAGTTACTTCTTGAATCAGTTGATTACGAATTTCTTTTGGATAGGTATAAACACCTTCCATATGTTCATAAGGGTAGTAAATCAGATCAGAATTATTTCGATATTTACGAATATTTTTCAGATAATCTTTGGGCATCCGAAAAACTCCTACACTGATATCCAGAATCTTCTCAACAGGTATGGTCATAAACGTTTGGTCCACACATTCCTGATAGTGTTCGCGCCAATCATCAATGTGTAAAAGAGGATCAAAACTTAATCGAACCTTCCATCCGTCATTGATCGCTTGTCTGATATTCGCAAGCCTTGCTTCTAAAGAAGAGGTGCCTCGTTCATAATGTTTCACGATAAAATCAGGGGATACCGTCCATCCCAAGATCACATTGTTCAAGGGTTCAAAATGACGAATTGCTCGATAATTGACACTTTTCGTTCGAATCTCAATCGTTACATTCGCATGATTTTTGGCATAGTGAATCCATTCCGCTGTAAAGGGAGCGATATTTTCAAATGCTAGTAGATCGGTATCATAAGAGATAGGAAGATAGACAGAATGTTTTTCTAACATCTGATCTAATTCGGCAAAATAATCTTCTATATTCACAAACATCACGACATGAGCAGAAGAAAACATGCCTTGTAGATAGCAATAATCACAATGATAAATACAATTTAAGATATTCGTCGAGTAGTAAAAATGTGGGTTCCCGAAATCATGACAAACTTCTGCACCAGGATAAAAATAATGATCTTTTTTTCCGCTAAAATAAGCTTTTGTGAATTTTTTTGAACGAAAAAGTTTTGTTTTGGACGATGGAAAACTTCTTGATACTGATCGATTTCAATTACTCTAGCATTGGGAAAACGCTGAAGAATTTTTTGCGCCATCGGATGATCTTTCATATTTTCCTCAACATAGATATGAGAGAACCTAGGTGTATAAAAGTTGTTTGCGGATTTGTTCAAAATAGGTCTTCCCTTCAGACTTTGTTTTTACCTCAACATGAAGATATGATTGTAAAAGATCTAAAGGTTCTTTGGTACGAATTTTATATTGTTTTGTAAGATGAATCAATTGATGATACATGGTAATGGTTAGACGAAGGTGATCTCGAAGTTGCTGTAAAAGTTGCAGATCCTCTTCTGTTAGTACCTCAGGATCGGTAAAAGAAACCTCTTGCAAATTCTTAATAAATGCAGCAATCGACTCAAGTTGATTCTTTATCAATTGCGAAATATCATAAGATGTAACGACAGTAGGCTTCAATTGGTCAGAAACAATTTTTAGCACATGAATTTGGTGGGGTGGCAAGAAAGTAGAAGCAGCTTCAAAAAATCCAGCCCCTTCCATATCGACGAGATCCCCTATCACTTCCTTGCTCATTGATAGATCAACGATTGTAGAGAACGTCTCTAACACCCCTTCAGAAAAAGAATGTTCTACCAAGATGTCTGGATAGTAGTTATGCTTTGTATCATGATGAATGATTTTGTGACAGTAGATGAGATCGCCTTGTAACTTTTGGCTCTTAGCTCCCGCAACCCCAATATTCAGAATGGTATCTGTGGCCTTTACTTCATATTTTGTTAATAGATAAGTTGTAGCAATCGCAGAAGAAGTGATACCCACACCACTTACTGCGAGAACAATCCCGTTATTTTCATAGAGTTGAATCCTAGAGACTTTCAAAACTTTTTTTAGTTGAAAATACTCAATCAACGGTTTTGCTTCAGGGTATAATGCACTTATGATGAAGATCATTCACATCACCTGTCTTTTTAAAAGAAATATCTTTTCTTATTATAAATGAATGGTTGAAGGTAAGCATAATATAAGGAAATATTTTTTAAATAGAAGGGTTATTAATCATGTGGAAGAAAAATAATGATGAGATTGTAGAAATTTACAAGGAATTAGTAGAAATCATTAATTAAAAAGGGGAAAGGAAATGACAAAAACGATCCGAGATTATCAACAAAAGGTAGATCAAACTGTACGTGTATTAGGTGGATATTGGCGACCACTTTCAGGGTTGGCAAGAGTGATCGAAGAGTTAGGAGAACTAGCAGAACTATTCATGCAGGAAGAGATGGATAGAGAAGACCTGGGAGGGGAACTGGCAGATCTTTTTGTGATCACAGCATCAGTTGGAAACCAATATTGTATGGATTTGAATGAGGAATTTTCTTTAATGGCTTACCCAATAGAAATTGAAGAGCTTTATAAGCAGGCTCAACCTGTGTCCAGTAAAGTGGATGGGGTAATGAGTCTTCTTACGAGAGCTGGACAGATCGCTAGAATTCTCAATCATTATGAGGGAGATAAGAAAAAGAAACCGACAGAGAAGAAACGAAGATTGGGTGAAGAGATTGCTAAATTCAACATTGATCTGATTGCGCTGGCAAATCTCAATAATATCCCGCTTTTCACCTATGTAAATCAAATATTAGACCGTGATGTTGTGCGAGATAAGAATCGGTTTGACATCACTCACGATCCAACGACTGAACCTTCCCTCGATCATTTTCGTGAACTGACGAAAGGAACACCTTATGAATCGTTGAAGAAAGTTTGGGGTTCCTATGAATGGGATGAATCACTCTCATTAGAAAAGAACTTACAAAATACGCTTCCTACCTTTCAGCGTTTTGGGAAAGTAGGAGAAAATGAAGGACTTGAGGCGCTAGTTCTAGAAATTGTAGGAGAGGAATTTATCTCTGATGAAGAAAATCGCAATAAAACGATTCAAAGGACATTACAGTTCTTCCATCAATTTGATCCATACATTGGACAAGATCCATACGTAAATGATCTCGGTCTTCATGAGTTAACCTTTCGTTACCATTTTTATGGAGTAGAGTTTGACTGGGTTCCTATGGTTCATAGGCAATCATTGTTCCTCTTATTTATACGGTCAATGAGCTGACATCGAAGATTATTGCCATGGAAGCATGGATAAGAAGAATGGAAAAAGGTTAAGAAGTATATAGTGCCAGTCCTCTTGGTTATCCTAAAGAGGAAAGGAGTGGAGTGAATGATAGTACAATTAACCATTATCCAACAAAATGATAGCCATAGTCATATTGAACCACATTGGGAAGGTTTTTATGGCCGTGAAATCCGTTATGATATGACAGGTGGTTTTGCACGGATTGCCCAATATGTGAAACAACAAAGAGAAAAAAACCCCAATCTTCTCTTTATCGATAATGGAGATCTGTTTCATGGAACAGGCCCAGCATTGTTATCGAAAGGTGAGACTTTGATTCCTGTAGTATCCAATCTTGGTCTTGATGCATGGGTTCCCGGGAACTGGGATTATGCCTATGGTCCTAAACAATTGCAAAATTTAGCGAACCGTCTCCCATTTTCCACGATCGCTTGTAATGTATTTGATTCGGTACATGGAATCCCTCTTTTTCTACCATATATTGTGAAAGAGATGCAAGGATTAAAGGTAGGAATGATTGGTCTCACCTTTCCATATGAAGATCAGACGATGCCCCCGTCTTTTTCGGAAGGTCTCTCATTCACTTTAGGATTAGAGGTGTTGCCTAAATATATCGAGCATCTACGTACAAAAGAGAAAGTAGACTTGGTTATTTTAATCGAGCATATTGGCCTACCATTATCTCAAAAATTAGCGACACTAGTAACTGGTATTGATGTGATCTTAAGTGGTCATAGCCATGACCGGATTAAACGGCCAATGAAAATTAACAATACATTAATTATCCAATCTGGTTCTCATGCATCTTTCCTAGGGCAATTGGATTTGAAAATTTCAAATGGGAAAATCATCGACTATACTCATCAACTTATTCCCTTGCTTACAGATCAATTTGAGGAAGATCCTCTTATAAAAGAGCTGGTTGATCAAGCTATCATTCCTTATCAAAACCTGCAAGAGAATGTCGTTGGCAAGACAACCATACCACTTCATCGAATGTTCTTATTAGAGACTCCGATGGACCACTTCATTACAGATGCCTATATGCATCACATTAATGCAGATATTTCTTTTTCTCATGGATGGCGTTATGGTGTTCCAGTTCTTCCAGGATCGATTACTATGAAAGACATCTGGCAAATTATTCCTTCGAATCCCGAACTATTTACAGTAGAAGTTGAGGGAAGAGAACTCATGCAAATCTTAGAAAAAAATCTAACTTCCGTCTATGCTAGTGATCCATTTCAACAGATGGGCGGTTATATTTTGCGATCAACAGGACTCTATATAGCATTCAAACCATATAACGGGGAAGGTAATCGGATCGAATATGTGGAAGTAAATGGAGAACCCCTTAAACTTGATAAGTCCTATAAAATTATTGGAGCAGGCCAGCAGGACTTTAGGGAACTTGGAAGTCGAAGAAAGTTCTTAGGGATTAAATCCCATGATGCGATTGTTCAATATCTAAAGGAAATTAAAGAGTATAAGGGGAGAAACAGCAATTATGTAACTAGTATTTAAGTTCCGTTGAAAAACTCTTCTGTAGTGGAAGGGTTTTTTTACGGAATAAGTCACTCTTTTATGCGTATCTTAAAAGGTATCTAAATCCTGTAGGTCTGTCTTTCTTTTAAATAAGCAATTATGAAATTGTTTTAAATAAAAAATTGACTTACTCTACTACATTAAAGCATAATAATATCAATATTCTTTTTTTAGTTTATTAGGAAAGGGTATCATTAAAATTTTAGATTGAGGTGAAATAAATGAATGAGAAAAAAGCCGTAGTAAGTGTCATTGGAAAAGATCAAATAGGTATTATTGCTCAAGTAACAAGTATTTTAGCAGAATATCGAATTAATATTTTGGATATTAGTCAAACGATTCTCCAAGATTTTTTTACAATGATGATGATTGTCGATTTGTCTAATGTAGAGGGAAAAGTGGATCAAGTGAGGGAAGATCTAAATAAACTTGGAGAAGCCCTTGGCCTAAAAATTAATGTACAGTTAGACGAAATCTTTAAAGCGATGCATCGCATATAAGATAGGAGGGACAAGAGTGACTTTAGCATTAACTGAAATGATGGAAACCATCCGGATGGTTCAAATGGAAAACCTCGATATTCGTACTGTAACTCTAGGAATCAACCTTCGTGATTGTTATGATACGGATTTTGAAAAAATGAAAGAGAAAATTTATAAAAAAATAACTACCTTTGCAACAGATTTAACCAAAGTGGCACAAGAAGTTGAAAAGGAATTTGGCATACCTATTATAAATAAACGAATTTCAGTCACCCCTATAGCAGAAATATTAGGAAGTTGTACAAAAGAACAGGCAGTTGAAATAGCAAAGACTCTTGATAAAGTAGCAATCGATTTAGAGGTTGATTTTATTGGTGGTTTTTCAGCCTTGGTACATAAAGGTATGACTAAAAGCGACCAAACCTTAATAGAATCTATACCTGTCGCTTTGTCAACTACACAAAGGGTTTGTGGCTCAGTATCAGTTGCAACGACAAAAACCGGAATTAATATGGATGCTGTGAAGTTGATGGGACACGTAATAAAGCAGGCTGCTGAACTTACTGCAGACCAGGATGGGATTGCTTGTGCGAAATTAGTTGTTTTCTGTAACCCAGTTGAAGATAACCCTTTTATGGCCGGAGCTTTTCATGGTTCGGGAGAAGGCGAAGCGGTACTCAATGTTGGCGTTAGTGGGCCTGGGGTGGTTTTAAATGCTTTAAAACGTTATCCAAATGCTGATCTTGGAGAGATAGCAGAAGTGATTAAAAAAACAGCATTCAAAATTACAAGAGCAGGAGAACTAATTGGTAGGGTCGTAGCAAAAAAATTAAATGTTCCTTTTGGAATTATGGATTTATCTTTAGCTCCAACGAATGCTATTAATGATAGCGTAGCTGAGATTTTGGAAGAAATCGGACTTGAACGTACTGGAACCCATGGTACGATTGCTGCATTAGCTTTAATGAATGATGCGGTAAAAAAAGGTGGTGCAATGGCTAGTTCTTATGTAGGGGGACTAAGTGGTGCATTTATTCCTGTAAGTGAAGATAACGGAATGATTCGAGCAGTAGAAGAAGGTGCATTAAGTTTAGAAAAATTAGAAGCGATGACAAGTGTTTGTTCGGTAGGATTAGATATGATCGCTTTACCAGGCGATGTCACTGCTTCAACACTATCATCTATTATTGCTGATGAAGCTGCTATAGGGGTAATTAACAAAAAAACAACTGCTGTACGCGTTATCCCTGTTCCAGGAAAATCTGAAGGTGAACTTGTGGAATTTGGAGGTTTATTAGGTCGTGCCCCAATTATGAAAATCAATCATTTTTCTTCTGAAAAACTTATTAACCGTGGTGGACGAATCCCAGCACCTCTTCAAGCATTAAGTAATTAAAAATATTCTTTTACAAGGAACATATATATTTTTAAAAAGTAAGATTTGAAAAGGAGGATATTTATGAGTAATGGTCCATTACTGCCAAACACATCTATGGGTTCAAAAAAAATATTAGTGTAATATTAGGAGCCATTTTTATTATGGCTACATCAGCAATCGGCCCCGGGTTTTTAACTCAGACTGCTGTTTTCACTGAAAAATTTATGGCTAATTTTGCCTTTGCAATTTTAGCCTCGATTATCATTGATATCGGGGCTCAAGTAAATATTTGGAGAATCATCGCAGTATCTAGAAAGCGTGGGCAAGATGTTGCTAATATGGTCTTGCCAGGACTAGGAAGTTTAATCGCCATCTTAATCGTTATAGGCGGTTTAGCATTTAATATAGGAAACGTTGCTGGGGCAGGTTTAGGATTAAATGTTATCTTTGGTGTTAGTCCAACTACTGGAGCGATAATTTCAGCCATCTTTGCTATCATTGTTTTTAGCTTAAAAGAAGCAGGCAAAGCAATGGATATTATTGCTCAAATTCTTGGCGGAATTATGATTTTAATGGTAGGATATGTGATGTTCATCTCCAACCCACCTGTAGGAGATGCACTTGTTAAGAGTATTTTTCCTGATGATTATAGTATATTATTTCTGCCAATGATCACCTTAATTGGTGGTACAGTAGGGGGATATATTACTTTTGCTGGAGGACACCGTTTGCTAGATGCTGGGATTACTGGGGAAAAAAATCTGCCATATATAAACAGGGCTTCGATATATGGAATCTTAGTAACTGGATTAATGAGAATTTTGCTGTTTTTAGCTGTTTTAGGAGTGGTATATGCTGGGAATAAGTTGGATCCTTCCAACCCGCCTGCATCAGTCTTTCAAATCGCTTTAGGTGACTATGGCTATAAGTTTTTTGGTATTGTTCTTTGGTCTGCAGCGATTACTTCCGTAATTGGTGCAGCTTACACAAGCGTATCATTTTTACGTTCTTTCCACGCACTTTTTGATAAATATACTAATTTTATCATCATGGGATTTATCATTTTCTCAACGTTAGTTTTTGTGTTAGTTGGTAAGCCAGTAACAATATTGGTAATCGTTGGTTCTTTAAATGGATTAATTTTACCTTTAACATTAGGATCTATATTAGTAGCTTCTAGAAATAAAAAATTGTTGGAGAAACCTATCGCCATCCAACTTGGATGATCATTTTTGGAGCAATTGCCGTATTGATTACATCCTATATCGGGTGGGTATCTCTTCAAGGAATCGCTGAATTGTGGAAATAGTAACTCTTTTACACAGGGAATAATAAAAATGTTATCTCCTGTGTAATTTATTTAATACTTTCATTAAATTATATGAAGCAAATTATTCAATGTCTTCTTATCAATGTTTTGCTTTTTTATGATCTTTATGTTAATTTTGTAAAATAAAAATATGTAGACTTTTTTTGGAGGAAGGAGTATATGAACCTAGATTTTCAGCCACTAGGGGATACAGCAATTCGAGTATCTTTTGGAAATGAAATTTCTAAAGAAATTAATCAGGCGATTCGTTTATTCACAAATGGTTTAAGTCAAAACCCAATCTATGGGGTTATTGAATGGATTCCAACTTATGCTTCCCTAACTATTTTTTATAATCCTGCATTAATTGCATATAAAGAAATGTTGAATAAGTTAATAGAGATTAAAGACCATATTAAAGAAACTAATTTACCTTCAGCAAAGATATATGAAATCCCGACCTATTATGGCGGAGAAACAGGACCAGATTTAGCTTATGTTGCAAAATATAATAATCTTACTGAAGATGAAGTGATTTCCATCCATACGGGTACTGATTATTTAATTTATATGATCGGGTTTGTACCTGGTTTTCCATATTTGGGTGGTATGTCAAATAAGATTGCTACTCCGCGTCAAGAGAAGCCAAGAACCCGTATTCCAGCGGGATCCGTTGGTATTGCTGGTGAACAGACTGGTATTTATCCGTTAGAGACACCTGGAGGCTGGCAAATCATCGGAATCACTCCACTTAAGCTATATGATCAAACAAAGGAACGTCCCATTCTCCTATCAGTAGGACATTACTTAAGATTTGTAAGCGTTTCATATCATGAATATTTAGAAATAAAGAAAGCAGTTGAAAACGGGAACTATCAAGTAAAAACTTACAAAAAGGAAGAGGGGATGGATTATGTATTCAATTGATTTAAATAGTGACTTAGGAGAAAGTTATGGAAATTATCGTATTGGTAATGATGACGAGGTGCTAAAATATATTACTTCTGCTAATATTGCGTGTGGATATCATGCTGGGGATCATAATGTTATGATGAAAACAGTAAAAAAAGCGAAAGAATTAGGAGTAGGGGTAGGAGCACACCCAGGGTTCCCTGATTTAAGTGGTTTTGGACGAAGAGAAATAAGAATGTCCCCTGAAGAAATTTACAATATGATGATTTATCAGATAGGCGCATTATTGGGTGTAGCTAATTCACAAAAAGTAAGTGTTCAACATGTAAAACCACATGGTGCATTATATAATATGGCATCAAAAAATAAAGAAATGGCTATGGCGATTGCTAAAGCAGTGAAGGATTTAGATAAAGAGTTGGTTTTATTTGCTTTAGCTGGTAGTGAACTTTATAAAGCAGGGGTAGAACATGGACTGAAAGTAGCCCAAGAAGTTTTTGCCGATCGTACCTATCAGCCAGATGGCACATTAACTTCTCGTTTACAACCAAATGCGATAATTCATGATCTTGATTTTGCTGTTGAACGTGTGATTCGAATGGTTAAAGAGGGAAAAGTAAGAGCAGTAAATGGAGAAGATATTGATATTCAAGCAGACACCATTTGTGTACATGGGGATGAACCACAAGCTCTTTCATTTGTTAAGACACTAAGAGAAAAATTGAAACAAGAAAAGATCATGATTAAAAATTTTGGAGTGTCCTCGAATGTCTAAACCTTTATTAAAGGTAATCAAACCTGGGTTACTCACCACTGTTCAAGATTTAGGGCGGTTAGGCTATCAACAGTATGGAATTGTCGCTGCAGGTGTAATGGATGCTTTTTCAATGCAAATAGGCAATTTACTGGTTGGCAATCCAAGAAATGAAGCAGTCTTAGAAATTTCAATAATTGGACCCACTTTGCAGGCGTTAGATGATATGTTGCTTGCTATCTGTGGTGGTAATCTTTTTCCTACAGTTGATGGGAAAAAAATAGACATGTGGAAGAGTTTTATATTAAAGAAAGGACAAATTCTTTCTTTTGGTGCCCCAGTTGAAGGTGCAAGAGCCTATTTGAGTATTGCAGGCGGGTTTGATATTCCTATCGTAATGGGAAGCAAATCAACTTATATAAAAGCCGGAATTGGTGGATATAAAGGTCGTGCTTTACAAAAAGATGATATTCTATTTGGTAAAGGAATTCTAGAAAAAAGATATGTTGGACGGTTACTTCATTATGATGAAATTCCGACATATAAAAGTGAGATTCATGCTAGGGTTATTTTAGGGCCACACCTTAATTATTTTACTGAAGAAGGAATTCAGATCTTTTTAACCCAAACTTTTGAAATTTCATCTCAATCGGATCGAATGGGATACCGTTTAAATGGTCCCCAAATTACACATCTTTCTACTGCTGATATTATTTCAGATGCTATCCCCTTTGGCGGAATTCAGGTTCCATCAAACGGTCATCCAATCGTTTTAATGGCAGACCGACAAACAACAGGTGGATATACTAGAATTGCTACCGTTATTTCAGTTGATTTACCTTTATTAGCGCAAGCATTACCAGGCCATACCATTCGTTTTTCAAGTATTTCTGTAGAAGAAGCCCAGGTTTTATATAAAAAAAGAGAGAATTTGTTTTATACTCTATCATTACTAGCTTAAATTTTAAAAAACACTAACCGTAAAAACAATACCTATAAAAAAAGCTCTTTACCATAGAAAAGCAAGAATGGAGCAATTTCAAAAAAATAATCGCAAAAAGGTTTTTATAATAGGTAAAAAGTGAAATTAGTAAAAACATCCCTCTTGGAATAATGGGGATGTTTTTTTATGTTTGTTTGATATACTGTAACTGAGAAAATTTTTAAAAATGTGAGGAAATCTATGAATGATCAAATGTTAAGAGCGATATCAGAGGTTACCTATTTAACGACAGATAATGCATGGCGATACCGTTCAATCCTACGTTATTTTTATCAACAGCATGAACGATTACGTCATTATCTATTCCCAGAGGAAATCTATGAATATTTGAAACAAAACTTTCACTTTCAAGAATATACAGAAGAACAATTACAAAATGACTTGAACCAATTAGTTCAGTGGAAAAATATCATTCCCCGTCAAGAGACAGGAAGAGTTAATTCAATTGAGGATTTTAAGAAAAAGAAGTTTCGCTATCAGGCGACTCCCTACACCATTGAAATTGAACGGATGGTTCAAGGGTTAGAGAAATTAGGGGATTCTTTCGGTGGATCATTGGAAAAGACCTTATTTGATCGATTGCTTGAATCCTTATATCAACTCACTGCTTATCACGAAAATCCCTTTCATAAAGGCAAACGTGAATATGATGTGGACAAGCTAGATAATGAGGCATTATATCGTTTGTGGGAAGATATGTTTGATCAATTTCGGAAAATGGCGGAAAACGCTACAGATTATATTGCCTATCTTAAAAGTGAGAAGGTTGAAGAGGTCATGATGACTGAAACATTTCTCGCCTTTAAGGATGCTTTAACCGAATATCTACGGAATTTTATGTCTGCGTTACAACGGTCTTCCTTTAAAATCGAATCCGTTTTGCATGATACTAAGACTGATTTTATTGAGCATGTGGCTAATCGTATTGCAACCTATCAACTATCGATTCCTCGTTTAATAAATCTACCAAATGAACAGGATCTAATTCAGCAATCGATTGATCAATGGCAAAGCTTACAAAAGTGGTTTCTTGGTGAAAATGGTCGTGAAAGTGAACTTTCCTTTTTGCAAAATGAGACGAACGAGACTATTCGACGGATGACTCGATTTGCACAGCGAATCGGAGAAAGAAGTCAAAATTTCCGTAGTCGCCGAAAGGATTATCTTCATTTAGCGAAATGGTTCGCTGAGATGCAGGATATACAAGAAGCGCATAAACTATCGTCTGTTGTCTTTGGTGTTTTTCATACGAGGCATTTTCAAACAGATGGCATAGAGACAGAAGATATCTATTCCGAGGTTTGGGACCAACCCCCTACGATCTTTACTTTAAAACCAAGGATTAAACAATACAAGGAAAAAACCAGACCTGGAATCATTGTGAACAAAGAACGAGAGAAAAAAGAGACACTTCAACAATATTTGCTAGAAAAAGAGGCAGAACAGAAAATGATGGAACAAATAATGAATCAAGATCGAATTGTACTTAGTCAATTAACGATAGTAGATCCATACGTACGTAAAACCCTTTTGAATTGGATTGCAAAAGCGATGGGAAATAAAGAACAAATCGGTAAAACAGAAACGGGTAGACGATTTAAATTATTACAATTGAATGATTCTATGATTCAGCTTGAGTCAGAAGATGGATGGTTAAGAATGCCCAATTATGTTTTCTATTTCATAGATTAGGTGGAAAAAATGGAGAAACAAAATTTGATATTTGATGAAGTGGCACAAGAGGTTTTAGAGGATTTATTTGAACAATTTTGGATTCTACGTGAGAAGGATCCAGAGAAATACCAGATGATTCGGGAGAGAGAACATGCATTAAGGGATTATTTTCAGGAAAAATTTGGTTACCGTTTCATTGTGCATCGCCATTTTGCGAAATTAGAAAAAATTCCAGTTGATCCAGAACCATGGATGGGAATTCAAATGTTTATACATCCACGTGATTATGCCTTGTTTGCATGTGTATTAGCCTTTTTAGAGGGGAAAGCCGTTGATGAGCAATTTCTATTAATGGAAATTGTCGAAGACCTGTTAAGTATTTATCCAAGAGAGGAAGGAATCGATTGGACCAATTATGAACATCGTAAGTCTCTTGTTCGTGTACTCAAGTTTTCTGAAGAGATAGGAATTGTAAAGGCTGTAGATGGAGATATTGAAGGTTTCTCGCAAACAGAAAACCATGAAGTACTTTATGAAGTTCCGCTCATCTCTCGTTATTTTATGCGATCCTATCCAAAGGACCTATTTCAGTTTGAGTCTATGGAAGAGATTTTGAAAGTAGAGTGGATGGGAGAAGAAGCGAATACAGGAGCGATGAGGAGATATCGAATCTATCGAAAGCTATTCTTGTCACCTGTACTCTACAGTGAAGGAGTACAAGATCCTGACTTTCAATATCTACGGAATTATCGGAATCGATTACGGGAAGATATTGAGTCTCATACACCCTTTCAATTGGAATTATATAAAAATACAGCAATGCTCACATTACCTGAACGAAAAGCACGCTTTCATTTATATCCAGATAATAAGGGAATTATGGACGTTGCTTTGCAATTTTCGAGTATTGTACGGGAACAACAAGTTGAAGATGAGATCCCAATTCAATGGGATGGTTCTTTATTATTGACTTGGTTAGATTTTGAACGATGGGTAGGATTTTGCAAAGAAAAATATGGGATAGGTTGGAGCAAGGAACACCGTGAAGCCTCTATTCAAGAAACCACAATAAAATTATTTCAGCTTTTAGAGGATTGGAAATTGGCTAGAAGAGAATTGGATACAGGGGCAGTCATACTTTTACCAGCATTAGTGCGAATGATTGGGCGTTATCCAGATGATTTTAACGGAAATGAGGAGGTAGGAGAAAGTGAAGGGGAATAAATGGCAACTTCATCGTGCAGGTTTACTTAATTTTTGGTATTACGACGAGGAAGAGTTTCAATTTTCGGGAGGTAGATTACTTTTAAGAGGAAGTAATGGATCTGGGAAATCCGTCACCATGCAAAGTTTACTCCCTGTATTATTAGACGGAAAGAAAAGTCCCGACCGTTTAGACCCATTTGGCTCGAAAGCAAGAAAGATGGAGGATTACCTTCTTGGTGAAAAAGGGATCGTTGATCGCGATGAGAGAACAGGATACTTATATCTTGAATATAAGCGTCAGGATACGGAGCAATACTTGACAACTGGAATTGGCTTACGGGCTAAAAGACAAAGTAACATGGAATTCTGGGGATTTGTGATCTATGATAACCGCCGAATCGGACAGGATATACTCCTGTATAAGCTAGAAGCTGGAGAGAAGATTCCACTGACAAGAAGAGAATTAGAAAATAGATTAGAGAACGGTGGTAAGGTGGTTCGTACACAAAGAGAATATATGGAGTTGGTAAATAAATATATATTTGGTTTTGAAACATTAGATGCGTATGATGAATTGATTAAGTTACTCATTCAATTGCGTAGTCCCAAATTATCCAAAGAATTTAAGCCAACTGTCATTTATGATATCTTGAATGAATCTTTACCAGCCCTATCTGATGAAGAATTACGTCCATTATCTGATACAATCGAAAATATGGATCAAACCAAGCAACAATTAGATCAACTAATTCGAGACCAAAGATCCTTGAAACGCTTATGTAAAGAATATGATCAATATAACCAATTTGTTCTAGTAGAAAAAGCAAATGGCGTATTGGTGGCTCATCGAGAGCAGGAAAATGTACGCAAAAAGAAAGCAGAATTGCAGCGTAGAATGAGTGAGTTAAAAGCTGAATTGGATTTGCAGAGTAGGAATTTGGAACAACTTGAGCGAGAAGAAGAAGTTCTAAAGGATGAAGAAAAGCAATTACGAGATCATGATGTATTTAAAGCTGAAGAGAAAAAACAAGAATTACTAATAGCAGAAAAACAGATAGAATTCAAAAGAAAGCAAAAGGAACAAACCCTAGAAGAAAAAAAGCGTAAAGAAAGAGAGTTAAAAGATAAAATACGGATAGAAGCAGAAAAAGAGGAAAAAGCAGATCGCCTGATCCAGGAATCGCTTGAGGAATTGGAGTTTCTGGCGGAAGAGGCAGCCTTTTTCAATCATCAGATTGCCGCTCCAGAATTTAAACGAAATTACCAAGGGGTTTATCAATTTGATTTATGGAAGAAAGAAGTTCATGATTATCAAGGAAAACTAGATGAAATTCTTAAAATTCTTAGGGAGCATTCGATCATCAAAAAACGTTATCAAGAATTAGAAAAAGAGTTAGGAGAGGTTAATAAAGATCTTGATGATCAGCGGAGTAATGAACGGAAATGGGAGCAATATTTTGAAGAGGAGAGAGAGCGTTATTTAGAAGCTTTCCATATATGGCAACAGCAAAATAAACAGCTGGATTTGTCAGATAAGGATGTGCAAATGGTGGCCTCTCGAATTGGCCAAATCTATGACGAATATCCTTTAGAAGAAATTAAGGCTCCTATTGAAAAACGATATCGTGAAGTCTATCAAGTTCTCCAAAAAGAGAGCATTCAATTACAACAAAGAATCGAAACAAAGCAAAAAGAAATAGAACAGAAGAAAATAGAATTAAAAGAATGGAAGGAAAAGAAAGATCCAGAACCAGAAAGACATTACGAAACAGTAGAAGCTAGACAACAACTTATGAAACAAAATATCCCTCACCTTCCTTTTTACTCGGCGGTAGAGTTTCATGACGAGGTGTCAATAACGCAACGAGAACGAATTGAAGCAGCGATTACAGAGATGGGTCTATTGGATGCATTGATTATTCCTGAATCTTATTCAGTAGAACTCGTTCATGATCGAATCATTCGGCCAAACCCACAATTTTTTGGCTATACGTTAGCAGATCTTCTTTATCCAACACCGGTTGAGGGAATTGAGGTAACAGGAAAGGATATTGATCATGTATTAAGAAGTATTGTTATCGATGAAAAGGCTGATTCTCTCATTTCGATTAATGAAGAGGGTCGTTATCAGATTGGACTGATTGAAGGACATGCCCCTGATCAGTCACAGGCAATCTATATTGGCAAAGAAGCTCGAAAACAATATCGGTTACAAGTGATTCAACGAATTGAAGAGAAAATCAGTGCACTAGAAGAAGAGAAAATTCGAATGATACAGGAATCCCAACGATGGGAAATGAAACTTGCAACCTTAGAACGAGAATTTCTAGATTTTCCAGAAGATAAGGATGTAAAACATGTTTATGAAGAATTAGTAGAAACTAGACAAAAGATCAAATTACTTGCAGAGGAAGCAAAACGTAAGAATGATCGTGTAAAACAAGAGCTTGAACAATTACAGAGGATCAAAAATCAATTACGAGAATTAACAGAGGAAATCAGCTTGCCTATTCAGGAAGAAGCATATGAAACGGCAAGAACATCAATACTGAATTATCAACAGGAACTACGAGATTTAGAAAGTAATTATAAGGACTATCAACATAGTAAACAAAGCATCTTGCTATATCAACAAAACTTGGAAGAAATTCAGTTTGATATTGATGAATTAAAAGGAGAATTGAATCAAATTGAAGGAGAGATAAAGAAATATCATCTTCAGTTACAACAAATTGAAGAACGTTTAGCAGAGTTAGGAGCCGAAGAAATACGGCAACTGATTGAAAATATTGTTCAACGATTAAAGCAAA
This sequence comes from Tepidibacillus decaturensis, assembly GCF_001561915.1. Lineage (GTDB taxonomy): Bacteria > Bacillota > Bacilli > Tepidibacillales > Tepidibacillaceae > Tepidibacillus_B > Tepidibacillus_B infernus. Next base: position 429,394 of record NZ_LSKU01000001.1, read on the forward strand.
TTCCAATTCAGATCAAAGAATTGATCGCAAACATACAAGATATACGCAATCAAATCAATCATACTGAAGCAGAGATCAACAAAAAGGAATCAGAGGTTTTATTTGCAGAACAGCTCTTTCAAAAATGGTTAACCATTTTCACAGAGGATGATCGATTACAACTGGTGAATGTGATCGAGGATTCGTCTATTCGGTTAGAAGAAGAGCATATTGTGAGTCGTGCTAAACAAGTCTTAAATCAATATGGTACACTACTCCAAAACCTAGATCGCGAAAAAGTGAATCAACGATTAACAAACGTTTATTATCAAGAACAGAGTGTGCTCGTAGAATATCGTCTTACCCAAGATACGATCTTTGAGATCAATGAAGAGATAAGTATTGATGATGAAAACATCATCATGAAATGGGATCAATTAAAACAGAAGGCAAGACGAATTCAACTGCTTATGGAGTATAATGGTAATCGTGTCAGTCCTTATTATGTTTTAACTCAAATCGATAAAGATATTGAATTGCAAAAAGTAATATTAAGTGAAAAAGATCGCGAATTATACGAAGAAATTATTTTAAATAGTGTAGGGAGAATCATTCGCGCTAGAATTAATCGGGCAGAACAATGGGTGGAGAAAATTAACCGTTTAATGTCTGAAAGGGATACATCAAGTGGGTTGACCTTTTCCATTCGATGGAAACCTAAGACTGCGGATATAGAAGAAGAATTGGATACTAAAGATTTAGTTGATCTTCTTCGTCTTGATTCTAGACTATTAAAAGCAGAAGATATGAATCGTATCACCACCCATTTTCAATCTAAGATCACTCGTGCCAAAGAAGTACTTGAAGAAAAAGGTTATGGAGAAACCTTGCACCAAATGATTAAGGAGATGTTGGATTACCGCAAATGGTTTTCATTCACTCTTTATTACAAAAGGGAAGGAGAACCAAAAAGAGAACTTACAAACAATGTCTTTTATACGTTTAGTGGAGGCGAAAAAGCTATGGCGATGTATATTCCGCTATTTTCTGCAGCTTATTCTAGGTATCTGGAAGCCCGTGATGACGCACCATATATCATCTCTTTAGATGAAGCCTTTGCAGGTGTGGATGAGAATAATATTCGTGATATGTTTGATCTAGTAGAGAAACTAGGGTTTAATTATATCTTTAATTCACAAGCCTTATGGGGAGATTATGACACAGTATCTCAATTATCGATCTGTGAATTAGTTAGACCGAAGAATGCATCTTATGTTACAGTTGTTCGCTACCACTGGGATGGTAGAAGATTGCAACTTTTGAAAAGCGAAGGGATTGAAGAAAATCGTCTGGATCAAGAAAAGATAAAGTATATGGTATAAAAAGAAGTTTAAAAGGGGAAGTAATGCATGGATAAGCTAAATCATTTAACCAGTGAAGCGGTAAAATACTTCAAACAGGAGAAAGGTTTTCAAACACTTTTTCAACTATTGATCAACAAATATAAGAGCCTAGGAAGAATTGGGGGAAAAGTTACCATCGTCAATGTGAATGAACAGGAAAAAGAGGTACTTTCCTCTTTTTTTCGTAAGGACTTTTCCAAAGAGAAATCAATCACCATCGCATTTTCACAGTTTGAAAAGGCACTTGAAAGGACAAAGTTTGCAGGAGTTGATGTTAAGGATTTATTAGATGGTTACATTGGACATCCAATCATATCGCAGGCAGAAGAAAAAGAACGCTATGAACGACTTAAAGCTAATTTTTTTGAGGAATTTAAACAACGATACAACGACCCACTTGCTCTAGGCTTTCTTCAACATATTCAAGAAAAGGGGAATGGCGTAAGAGGATTTCATCTTGCTTATGATAAAGATCGGGATTTATTTAAGAGTCAGTTGGAACAAGTGATAAAAGCCATTTCTATTTTAACGTTTCGTTTAGAGACAGATACTAGAACAAAAGACTATATTCGATTGCCTATCTTTGCCTACCAAGTGACACAAGATCCTCATGGTTTTGACCTGGATACAGATCAAGGTCGGTTTCTTATTGTGGCTTTACAATGGATTCGACAGTTGGAAGACCAAGATTATGAGATGGTAAGTTCGTTGACGGCTGAAGATGTTAGTGAATTGATGCAATATTTTAGAATCATTCGCGATGATATATTGAATTTTGTCACTTGCACTGGTATTTTAGGTTTTTGCGATGATGGGACGCCAGAATCGTTATGGTGGGAGGCATTTAAGGGGAATCATGTTATGAATGTTGCATTAAGGGAATTGATTAAACTCCATTTCTTTATACCCGGTGTTACGTATCATTCAAGAAAAGCCAATGTTGTTTTTGTTGTTGAAAATTCTGGTGTTTTTTCGGCAATCATCGACCAATTACAATTACAAGAGTCTCCACCAATCATATGCACTCATGGGCAATTTAAACTCGCTACCTTGATTTTACTAGATTACCTTGTTCAGAATGATGCTATTATTTATTACTCTGGAGATTATGACCCTGAGGGCCTTCAAATGGCTGAGAGATTAAAAAACCGGTACCCCGAACATGTCCAACTTTGGCATTATGAAGTTGATGAATATATGAAAGCAAAGTCAACCGTTGAATTATCTGATACGCGGCTTAAAAAATTAGAGACAATAACACTAAGTGAATTACTACCATTAAAAGAACAAATAAAGATAGAACGTAAAGCAGGGTATCAGGAAAAGTTAATTCCTAAACTAATAGAAGATATAGAAAAGATGATGGAAGAGTGTTAATACTAGTGGAGATTTTGTGTGTAGGAAATATTTAAGGAGATACTCAATCGCTTTGATCACATTGAGAACCAACTGAATGGTTTTGACGTGGAACTAACGTTTTAAGAGGATATTATGAATTTCCTCTCCAAAAATAGTTAACTATTTAGACACAATATTGACATAGACATGACTAAATTAGAAAGATTATAATTTATAATATACTACACGGGGGTATGGGTATAATTTGTGATGGATTTTTGTTTAGAGAAAATATTGATTTGGACAAATTAAAAAAGAATTAAAATTGAATTAGGATTTATGGGTTTGAGGGGGTGATATGGATGGAAAATATTACATTAGAACTATTTACAAGGCCAACATGAATAGATTGTCAAGCGGCGAAAGAGTTTCTTTCCCAACACAATATTGACTATGTAGAACATGATCTTAGTATTCATCCTGAAAGGGAGGATCTACTAAAAGAGGTTTCTGGTACAAGAATTGTTCCTACCTTTGTTTTTCAACAACCCGGTTTATTTGGCCTTTTTAAAAAGAAAAAAATACTTATTGGTTTTGAAGTGAACGAAAAAGAAATAAAGAAATTACTTTTAGGATAGATTTTCCATTTGAGTTAACTTTACACCCTTCAATAGATACGGTATAATTTAATACATAAAGGGGGTAGGGGTATGGAAAACTTAAATGAGCATATGCACCCAAATGAGATGAATCAAAAAATTCTTCAACGTTTAAAACGAATCGAGGGACAAGTGCGTGGTATTCACAAGATGGTAGAAGATGATCGTTATTGTGTAGATGTCTTAATTCAAATTGCAGCTGTACGTGCTGCTTTAGACAAAGTTGGATTATCCTTATTAGAGAGACATACACACGGATGCGTCCAAAAGGCAATTAAATCTGGTAATGGTGATCCTGCGATTGATGAATTGATGGATGTTATTAAATTGTTTATTAAATAGATAGATAGTCATCAAAGGAGTGAGTAAAATGGTGACGGAAGCAAAGGATCTTGGCTATGGTGTAGCAAAGGAAAAAGTAGAATTAGATCTAATTGGAATGACTTGTGCTGCATGTTCCTCACGAATCGAAAAGGGATTAAATAAAATACCAGGTGTTTACTCTGCTACAGTCAACCTGGCGCTGGAAAGAGCAGTTGTCGAATACAATGCTGAAGAAGTAGATGTGGATGATTTTATAAAGAAAGTTAGGGACTTAGGATATGATGGAAAAGTTCATGAGGATGAAGTGGATCAACAATCTGCTAAGGATAAAGAATTAAGTAAAAAGAGAACCAAGTTGATCATTTCTTCTCTCTTATCCCTTCCCCTATTATGGAGTATGTTGGGTCATTTTGGGGTTATGTATTTGGTGCCAGAAATCATCATGAACCCATGGTTTCAACTTCTTTTAGCAACACCAGTTCAATTCTATATTGGTTATCAATTCTATCATGGTGCTTATTCTGCTTTGAAAAATGGTAGTGCTAATATGGATGTCCTTGTTGCATTAGGAACATCTGCTGCTTACTTTTATAGTATTTATGGAATAATTATAGGCACTCATCAACTTTATTTTGAAACGAGTGCAGTCCTGATTACGCTCGTTTTATTTGGTAAATATTTAGAAGCCTTAGCGAAAGGTCGAACATCTGATGCGATTAAAAAATTGATGAGCTTACAAGCAAAGACTGCGATGGTTGAAAGAAACGGAGAACCGATTGAAGTTCCAATTAAAGAAGTGGTAAAAGGAGATATCATCATTGTTCGCCCTGGGGAAAAAATCCCTGTTGATGGTGAAATTATCGAGGGCTATTCGTCTGTTGATGAATCCATGATTACAGGGGAAAGTATTCCAGTCGATAAGAAAGTTGGCGATATTGTCATTGGGGCTACAATCAATAAGCATGGTTCTTTTAAGTTTAAAGCGATAAAGGTTGGGAAAGATACAGCCTTAGCACAAATTATTAAAGCGGTAGAACAAGCCAATAGTACGAAAGCACCCATTCAACGGATGGCTGATGTGATTTCGGGGATATTCGTGCCGATTGTTGTGGCCATCGCTATTTTAACCTTCTTAGGTTATTACTTCTGGCTAGATCCTAACAATTTTGAACATGCCTTAGTGAATGCGATAGCCGTTCTCGTTATTGCTTGTCCATGTGCATTAGGTTTAGCAACACCAACTTCTATTATGGTTGGGACCGGTAAAGCAGCTGAACATGGGATTCTTTTCAAAGGTGGAGAACACTTAGAAAACACTAAAAAAATCAATGCGATTGTATTAGATAAAACAGGCACCATTACCAAAGGGGAGCCTGAATTAACAGATTATATTGCGATTGATGCAAGTGAACAGGAATTATTACAATATGCTGGTTCCATTGAAAAAACGTCTGAACATCCGATTGGTAAGGCAATTGCTAAAGGCGTAGAAGAAAAAGGAATCGACTTGCTTCAAGTCAAAGATTTTGAGATTCTTCCTGGCAAAGGTTTAAAAGCAAAAGTGAACGATACGATGGTTTATGTGGGAACACGTAAATTAGTAAGAGAAATTGGACTTGATCCAGCAGCTATTGAAGAAAAAATGGCTCAATTAGAAGCACAAGGGAAAACAGTTGTTTTAGTTGCTACTCCTGATAAATTATTAGGAATCCTTGCAGTGGCTGATACGGTAAAAGCTGACTCAAAAGAAGCCATTGCCAAATTAAAAGAAATGGGTATCAAAGTCGTGATGATTACCGGGGATAATCAACGTACCGCAAAAAGTATAGCTCAAGAAGTGGGTGTTGATGAAGTTCGTGCAGAAGTAATGCCTGAAGATAAGGCAAAAGAAGTTGAATCCTTAAAAACTCAAGGATATACAGTTGCCATGGTTGGCGATGGCATCAATGATGCTCCAGCATTAGCTACTGCAGATGTAGGGATGGCAATTGGAACTGGAACAGATATTGCGATTGAAGCAGCCGATGTTACCTTAATTGGTGGGAGCTTAAAAGGGGTTGCAGATGCAATCTATATTAGTAAACAGACCTTAAAAAATATTAAGCAGAATCTATTTGCTTCTTTATTCTACAATTCAATTAGTATTCCAGTAGCAATGGCAGGTCTATTAGCACCTTGGATTGCAGGAGCTGCGATGGCAATGAGTTCTGTCTCAGTCGTTCTTAACTCCTTACGATTAAAAAATATTAAATTTTAAAAAAACAAAGTTATTGACTATTGTTTGTTACCCTAACAAGGGTTTCATATAATCATTCATCTATAATGGAGGGATTTTAAATGGAAAAAGTAATTAAAGTAGAAGGTATGACATGTAATCATTGCAAAATGGCGGTAGAAGGGGCACTAAAAAAATTAGCAGGTGTCTCCAATGCGGTTGTTAGTCTTGAGAACAAAAATGTAACGGTTTCTTTCGATGAGGGAAAAGTAACTTTTGAACAAATGAAAGAAGCGATCGAAGACCAAGGCTATGATGTTGTTGCATAATTAGAATAATCATGAAAAAACTTTTTGATTGTAGCACATTAATGGATTGACGATTTTCTATGAATCACAGTATGATCAATTACATATTATCACGTTCTTATCCAGAGTGGTGGAGGGACTGGCCCAATGAAACCCGGCAACCGATTTGTATGATACGGTGCTAATTCCAGCAGAACAATTTGTTCTGAAAGATAAGAAGAGTTATCTTAACACCTCTTCTTATGAGGTGTTTTTTCTTGCAATATGCAAGGACAATCCTGACTAAATTAGTCAAGTTTATACGTTAAAGGGGGAAATGGAATTGGTAAAAATTTTAGGGGCACGCCGATTACGGTGGGTAGGGATGTTTGTAATGATCATTTCTTTATTTTTAACCGCCTGTGGAGCAAACAAGGAGCAGCAAGCAAATACAAATCCACAAACAAAAGAAAAGCTACGTATTGGTTATTTAAACGTGATGGATGATGCTCAAGTGATGCTTGCTTATGATGCAGGTTTTTATGAAAAGAATGGGTTAGAAGTGGAAGTTCAAATCTTTAATAGTGGGCCTGAAATGATTAAAGCGATTGTTGGAGGACAATTAGACGCAGGGGTGCTTGGATTTACAAATGCTGTTACATGGGCTGATAAAGGTGCTGATTTAAAAGTAATCAGCGGTGCGCAAATGGGTTATCACAGTCTATTAGTGCGAAGTGATCGTAATATTAAGACGATACCAGATTTGAAAGGAAAGCAACTAGCTACACAGAAACAAGGGAGCACAGCAGACATCGTGCTAAATGGTGTTGTACTGAAAGAGGGTAATCTTACACGTAATGATGTGAATATGGTTTATGTTTCACCAAGTGTGGCGATCCAATCCTTAACAGCTGGGAAAGTAGATGCTGCTTTTCTCTTTGAACCATATGATCGAATTGCTCGTAAAACCATTCCTGTAACGCCACTTTATGATGTTGGAGAAGAATGGCCTTTCCCATGTATGGTGGCAATAACCTCAGGAAAAATTCTTCAAGAAAAACAGATTGCGATAAATAAGATGTTAGATGCTCAAAAAGAAGCGATTGAGATGTTAGAAAATCAACCAAAAGAAGCAGCAAAAATATTGGCAAAACGTTTTATTGAAACAGAAACCATCGATACAACAAATGGGAGAATCAATTCAGTAGACTTAATCGCTGAAGCAATTGAAGCTCAAACCTTTAATTGGGAAATTACTCAAGAGAATATTCAACAAATGAAAGATATTGTACAAATGATGGTAGATCAACAAATGCTATCAAAACCTCTAAATGTAGAGGATATTCTTGATTTATCTTGGCAAAACAAAAAACAATCTTAAGATGGTGACTTCAAGTGAAAAAAGAATCACAAATCATCAAGTCTATTGCTAATCAAACCATATTAAAACCGAATAAAAAGGTCAAGCGTCTAAGTATAAAATCGACACTTCCATATGTTTATGCGATTGTTACACTACTCGCTATATGGCAAATTACCGCATGGTTTTTACCAAACTTTTTATTACCAGATGTAGTTAATGTCTTTCAGCGATTTCTTAGTGAAGTAAAAGATCCAGCATTTTTAGACAGCATTCAAAGTAGTCTAATTCGATTAATCATTGGGTATCCTTTAGCTTGTCTTCTAGGTTCTTTATTTGGCTTATTGTCTGGTTTATCGAAGGGATTTAAAATCTATCTAAAAAATGTAATTTCAATATTGCAATCAATCCCTCCAATAACGTGGATTCCATTTTTAGTTATTTTATTTGGGTTTGGCGATCTTCCTATTATCATCGTGATCACGATTGCCAGTTTCTTTCCTATGGCTTTAGCGATGATTAATGCGACAGAAAATATAAATCGCACTCATCTCGAACTAGCAAAGGTATTAGGTGCGAATAAAAAACAATTAGTAACAAAAGTTTTTCTGCCTGAAACCTTTCCATCTTTTTTAACAGGTGCTCAAGTTGCTTTTGGCAATGCTTGGAGATCGCTTGTGGCTAGTGAAATGGTTGGAGGAGCAGCAGTTGGTCTTGGTTGGTCGATTAGTTATGCAGGGGAAATTGCCGATATGGAAGGAGTTCTTCTTAATATTGTAGTGATTGGTGGGATCGCCCTCATTCTAGATCATCTTGTTCTTGAGCAGTTAAAAAGGAAATTTCTTCGGTGGCGTGATCTGACAGGAGGAGGGGGTTCAGTATAATGCAAACAATCAAGTTGGAGAATGTTAGTAAATCTTTTGGCGATTTAAAGGTATTATCTAATGTGAACTTTTCTGTTGAAAGTGGTGAATTTGTTGCCATCGTCGGTCCTTCAGGTTGTGGAAAGAGCACAGCATTAAGAATGATTGCTGGTTTAGAAAAACCAACCACAGGGAAGGTAATGGCTAATGAACAGATCATTGATCAGCCTGATCCAGAGCGGACTTTAATTTTCCAAGAGCACGCTCTATTTCCTTGGCGTACAGTTGGTGAAAATGTAGAGTTTGGTTTAGAGCTAGCAAATGTTGCTAAAGAAGAAAGGGAAGCACGTATTCAAGCGATTCTTATCAAAGTTGGATTAACAGATTTTAAAGATTACTATCCAGGACAGTTATCTGGAGGAATGCGTCAACGTGCTTCCATAGCCCGTGCATTGGTTATGGATCCAGATGTGTTATTGCTTGATGAACCTTACGGTGCCTTAGATGCCATAACTAAATTAAAAATGCAAAATGAACTGATGAATTTATGGTTGGGTTCTCAGAAAACGATGATTCTGATTACCCATGATATTGATGAAGCGATTTACTTGGCCGATAAAATTTTTGTGATGAGTCCAAGGCCTGGTTATATCAAAGATATGATTATTGTTGATCTTCCAAGACCTCGTAATCGAAATGGAACTGAATTTATCAAGATAAGAGAAAGAATCATGAATGAACTTGATCTAACTACTAACTAAGAGGTGATTTGAATGCAAACAAACGTAACCGTTGCTAATCCTGCCCCTTCACGGGTAGGATATAATCGTTCTATTATAATTGCTACGATATTTGTGGCTTTCATCGGTGTTGTTTACTTATATCAAGCCGTTTCTTTACGCCAGGCTTCACTATATTTTGTAGGAATCATTGCAGGAATTGCTTTATATCATGCTCATTTTGGTTTTACCTCTGCATGGAGACACTTTATTTTAAATCGCCGTGGTGAAGGGATTCGCGTGCAAATGCTTTTAATGATGCTGGGGAGCTTTCTTTTCTTACCCTTATTAATTCAAGGTTCCTTTTTTGGCCAAACGGTTAATGGGTATATAAGTTCTGTTGGGATCTCTCTTTTATTCGGAGCATTCATTTTTGGGATTGGCATGCAATTAGGAGATGGATGTGCATCAGGAACACTATACCACTTAGGTGGTGGTGATCTTCGTGCTCTGAACACATTAATTTTCTTTATCATTGGTTCTGTACTTGGAGCAAAAGATTTTCAATGGTGGATGGATACACCAAATATTGGCCCAGTTTCTTTTCTGAATAATTTCGGAATTTGGCAAGGGATTGTTATACAAATGATTCTAGCGGTCATCGTTGTTGCCATTTCCATGTATTTGGAACGTAAACGACATGGTAAGTTGTTGAAAAGTAATCAACGGCCAAACAAGGATTGGAAAGTCATCTACCAAGGTCCTTGGTCATTAGTCACTGGAGTTATTATTTTAGCATTGGTTCAATTTGCTATTTTCGTTCTCTCTGGAAAACCATGGGGAATTACCTCTGCTTTTGCTTTATGGGGTTCAAAAATAGTGAGGGCACTCGGCGTACCAGTGGAAAGTTGGGGATATTGGCAAACACCAGCAAGGGTTAATGAATTGAATGGGAGTATTTTTGCTGATGTTACCTCTGTACTTGATATAGGAATCATATTGGGCGCATTACTCGCTGCTGCACTTGCTATACGTTTTACCAAACCCGTTCAATGGAAATTTTCGACTCGTTCAATCATAGGAACTGCAATCGGTGGAATGTTAATGGGATATGGTGCTCGAATTGCCTTTGGGTGCAACATCGGTGCTTTCTTTAGTGGAATTGTTTCTTTTAGCTTACATGGCTGGTTATGGTTTGTAGCAGCCTTTATCGGTTCAATCATTGGGGTTAAACTTAGACCATTATTTGATCTTCAAAATCATGTAAAGTAAAGAAGACTTTTTTTAAAAAACGCTCCTGTATTTAAACAAGGGGCGTTTCTTATTGAAAAAGCCCCCAAATAACTCCATAAGCTTGTATAATAAAAGTAATGATTTTTACAAAATAAACGAATGGACAGAGTTAACAAGTAGGGGGAGAAGCTTGTGAGCAAAACAAATAAAGAAAAAATACTGATTGTCGATGATGATTATAACTTATGCCAATTGATCAAATCATACCTTGTTCAAGAAAATTTTGAAGTAGCGATTGCTGATAATGGACAAGCTGCTCTAGAGAAATTTAAAGAGTTCGCCCCTCATCTTGTATTACTTGATATCATGTTACCTCAATTGGATGGTTGGAATGTATGTAAGGAAATTCGTCGGGTGAGCAATATCCCAATTGTAATGCTGACTGCTAGAGGGGAACAGTTTGATAAGGTTCTTGGTTTAGAATTAGGGGCTGATGATTATATCGTAAAGCCATTCGATTTCCGAGAATTGATTGCTAGAATAAGGGCTGTCCTTCGCCGTTATGCTCCAAAAGGGGTAGAAGTCAAACAAATTGTGTACCCAAACCTAATGATAGATATCAACGAATACCATGTTCGCTTAAATGGTGAGCATTTAAAATTAAAACCGAAAGAATTAGAATTACTTTACTTTTTAGCTAGTCATCCTAATCAAGTATTTACAAGACAACAACTGCTTGAAGAAGTTTGGGGATTTGATTTTTCCGGAAGTACACGAACGATTGATGTACATGTTGATCGCTTACGTAAAAAAGTACATGATGATAAAGAATTATGGCAAATTAAAACTCTTTGGGGTGTAGGGTATAAATTTGAGGTGAAAAAACAGTATGTTTAAAAAACTGGCTAGGCGTTTAATGTTTAGTTACTTAACCGTTATCTTTATTGCACTCGTTGTTTTGGGAGGGTTATTATCTTATTTATTTGAAAACTATTATTTTATAGAAAAAGAACGGCGATTGAAAACTCATGGGGAAGAGGTTAGTAGAGTCGTTGAATCCTATTTTGAAGGAAAGCTAGATATATACGGAATGAATAAGGCATTAGAAAATTATGAACATCATTTAAATGCACAATTAGTCTTGTTTGATCGGAATGGAGAGAAATTTGAAAAACTTCGTTTATATGAACATGCCCAGAAGGAAGATCCTTTTACAAAAGAGGAGTGGAATCAAGTCCTTGATGATAAAACAGTGGCTAGAAAAGATATAGGTTATCTTAATTTTTATAAAGATACCGTTTTATCTGTTGCTGTACCAATTAAGAATAATGGTCAAGTAACAGGTGCCGTATCTCTTCATTCAACGATTTATGATATACGTGAAACGATGTTGCAAGTTCGAAAGTTTATTATTCTTGCAGGGCTGATTGCAATGGCAATTGCTACTTTGTTAACCTATTGGCTTTCTAAGCGAATTAGTCAACCATTAAAACAGATGAGTAAAGCTGCCAGTGAGCTTGCTGTTGGTAAGTCAACGGATCCCATACATGTTGATGGAAATGATGAAATTGCTCAGTTAGCACATACCTTTAATACAATGGCCAAAGAATTAGCGACCACTGAACAAGTACGTCGTGATTTTATTGCTAATGTTTCCCATGAATTACGCTCACCACTTACTTATATTTGCGGAGTTTTACAAGGAATTAATGATAGGAAATTTACTGAGGATCCAATCGCTATGGAGAATTATGTATCTGCGGCACTAACCAAAACAAAAGGAATGTCTCGACTCATACAAGATCTATTAGATCTTTCTAGAATGGAAGCCAAAACATTTCAACTGTTTAAAACGAAAATGGATTTAAATGAAACGATAAGAAGGTTATTAGCCCAACTAGATCCAATATTAGATAAAAAATCACTTTCTCTCAAAGTTCAGTTAAAGGATCGTCCTATTTGGATTAATGCGGATATAGATCGAATCGAGCAAGTCCTTACGAATCTATTAGACAATGCGATAAAATTTACTCCGGTAGCAGGAATAATTAAAGTAAAAACAACAATAGAGAAGAATTATGCTAGAGTTGAGATTACAGATTCTGGTCCTGGAATCCCAAAAGAAGAGCTACCTTTTATTTGGGAAAGATTTTATAAAGTGGATAAAGTGCGTACACCTGGCAGTGAAGGAACAGGACTCGGTTTAGCCATTGTGAAAAGGTTAATTCTTGCACATGAAGGTCAAATTGAGGTTCAAAGTGAAGTGAATAAAGGAACTACATTTATATTTACGCTACCAGTCATAGATTGATAACTCAAAAAAGAAGATCATCACAGAAGTTTTTTATTCCCATCTGATCAAATCATTTATGCCTTTCCTAAATGAAAGGTTATTTTTTTTCATATTTCTTGAGAAAAAGTTCACAAATTGTTCACAAGGTTGTTTACAATTTGGTGATATTTCAGTGATAACCCTCTGTTACTTTATTGAATGTAAACGATTTTACATTCTAAAGGGGGTTATTCTGTTGCACAAAAAGTTTACTGTTTTTATTGTTGTATTATTGTTAATATTTGTAAGTGCTCTACCTGTATTTGCTCATGGGGGAGAGGAAGAGGGCGCTGTAGATGTACCAACTCTAGTCCGACAATCTATTGCTTTTATTGAAGGGATTAATGACATGGAAATGGCAAAAGATAAATTAAATGAAGCCATTGAAGTGAATCAGGAGACCCAATTAGCTGATGGACAAAAACTTGAACAAGCTAAACTAGCAATGGATGAAATGAAAATGGAAGAAGCAAAAACATTGATGGTTGAAGCAATCGGTGGTAATCCAGAAAATGATTTGGAATATGAACCAAAGGTATCCTTTGGAGCAGGAAGTATTTTCTTTATGATTCTTGCTATTATCTCTGTCATATTAGGGGCATTCATACTTAAAAAACAACATGCTAATAAAGGGGAAATGAGTCATGAGTAATGGATTTACAAATTGGTGGAAGGAAAGGGTTCCAACTGGCGGATTGAATTATCCTGTACCCAAACATGCAAACACCTTTTTATATACTTTAGGTGGAATTACCTTAGTAAGTACACTGCTTACAATCCTTACAGGTATTATTCTAGCTCAGCTTTATTCCCCTACACCGGAACAGGCAAATGAAAGTATTCGCTTTTTATTAAACAACTATGAACTTGGTAATTTTATTCGTGGGCTCCATTATTGGGCAGCACAAGTTACGATCACTGCGATTATTTTACATCTATTACGTGTATTCTTCTATGGTTCCTATAAGAAACCTCGTGAAGCGAACTGGCTTTTAGGTGTTATCTTATTCTTAGTTATGGTTGGTCTTTACTATACAGGTACGATCTTAAAGTGGGACCAAGAGGCATTTGAAGCATTAGAACATGCTCAAGCAGGCGGAGAACTGCTAGGCGGACCATTGGCTGCATACTTTGCAGAAAATCCAACTGTATCTATGTTAAGTAAATTCTTTAGCTTACACACAAGTATATTACCATTAGTCTTACTAGGATTAATTCCTTTACATTTATTATTGATTAAAGCCTTAAAAATTTCTCCACTACCATTTAAGTCAAAAGCAGAAAAAGAAGCAAACGCAGCAAAAAATCTGCACATGCTAATCATCAAGATGATTCAGAGGGACAAAGCACATTCTTGGTTCATATCAAACATCTAACAGGTTATGGATTGATCATTTTTGGGGTATTGATCTTTTTAGCGTTAGTGTTCCCGCCTGCACTTGGGGCACCACCTGTAGAGGGAATCGAAGCTACAAAGCCACCATGGATCTTTATGAGTATCTTTACCATTGAAAACTGGTTTGGCTTACAAGGGTTAATTGTTACATCCATCTTATTAGTGATTGGATTAGTTTTAGTTCCTTTTATTGATCGGAAACCAACACCTCATTTTGCGAATCGAAAAGCCTTGGTCAGTGTTGGAACTCTTGTAGTTTTACTATTTATTGGGTTCACAGTCAATGCTTATTTTACAAAGCCAGAACAACATATTGGTATGGGTGGTTCTGAACCTGCTGCTGCACAAGAAGAAACAAAAGCAGAAACAGATTCAACTATTCCAACTGAGGAACCTATACAACAAGAACAAAGCAAAGAACTACAAGCACTTGATCAAGCAATCGTAGTAGCAGGTGAATTGAAAGAAGCCGTGGCAGTAAAAGATTTCAAGCTAGCCGCTACAAAAGCTGGAGAATTAGATGAAACAGTGGATGATATTGGTGATCAAATTAAGGTAAAAGACGCCCAATTGCGCGAAGCGATTGGTGAACCGATTCATGAACTAGGTAAATTAACAAAAGAAACTAACCCTAATGTAGAAGAAATCAATAAATTAGTAGATACAGCAGTCCAGAATATTACTAAAGCAAAATCCTTATTTAACTAATAGAAATAGCCAAAGGTTTTCCCCTCCTTTGGCTATCATTCTTTTATGAATAATCATTCTAAATCTCTTCATCCTTTCTCCATATTTTAAGGGTAGGTTTAAAGTAACTTGTCTTAATCTATGTCAAAAAAAGGGAGGCTGTCATGAAGAAGTTCAATCTGTTTGAATTTACCACCTTTAAAGGTAAATTCCAAGAGGGATTCACCCAGTTCAAATTATGGGGAAATCAACAACTTCAAAAAACTAAGCAGTACATATGGGAAAATAAAAGAAAATCTATCATAATCGGTTCTATTTCAGGAATAGTTATTGCTGTGGCAACCTTTGGTTTATTCTATTATCAGGCAAATATGGAAAAATTATACCATGTATATGTAGACGAAAAACAAATAGGTGTTGTTAATGATATTGCAGTTGTAGAAGATTGGAAGAATCAACAGCTAAAGAAAGCCCAAATCACGTATGGGTTAGAAATGGTTCCAGGTAATGATATCACCTATCATGAACAAAAGATCTTTAAAGGCAAATACGATAACGCGCTTGCATTGGATGCCCTTCAATCTAAATTTGTCATTCAGGGCAAAGGGGTAGAAGTAGTTATAAATGGCAAAGGCGTAGGCTATGTAAAAGATCATGCAACTGCTGAACGAGTATTGAATCAAATAAAAAATACCTATTTACCAATTAAGAATAAAACAAAGGTTACTGCTGCCTCTATGGATTATAACCCACAACCAAGCATTCAAGTTCAAAGTATTGATTTAAAAGAAGAAATATCAATGAAAGAAGTAAAGGTTTCACCGAATCAAGTTCTTACTGAAAATGAAATGATTACTTTACTACAAAAAGGAACGCTAGAGGAACAAAAATACATTGTAAAATCCGGCGATACAATTTCAGAGATTGCTGAGAAGTATGGGTTAACAACAAAACAGGTTTACGATCTAAATCCAAAACTGCAAGGGGAATATATCAATATTGGTGATGAACTTAAAGTGACGAATGTAAAGCCATTGGTAACCGTTCAAGTAAAGGAAATAGTGATTGAAGAACAAAGAATACCCTATCAAGTGGTTTATGAAAAGGATAATACTCTTTACCAAAACCAAACAAAAGTTGTAAAACAAGGTGAAGAAGGAAAGAAAAAGGTGGAATATGCGGTTGTAAAGGAAAATGGAACAACGATTCAGAAAAGTATTTTGAATGAAGAAGTGATAAAAAAACCAATAAATAAGATTGTAAAAAAAGGAACAAAAATCTCTACATCAAGTATTTCTTCAAGAGGTTCTGGGAACTTTAAGTGGCCGGTAATGGGGGGAATCATCACAAGTCCATTTGGCCAAAGATGGGGTAGAGCTCATACAGGAATTGATATTTCAGGAACGAATGGTCTTACAGTAAAGGCTGCAGATGGTGGGAAGGTCACTTTTGTAGGCTGGAAAAGTGGATATGGCAAAACGATCATCGTTAGTCATGGTAATAATGTAGAAACGTGGTACAATCACCTTAGTGAGTATTATGTTTCTGAGGGAGACAATGTTGTTCAAGGTCAAAAGATAGGGAAAATGGGGAATACAGGAAATGCGACAGGGACCGTTCTTCATTTTGAAGTAAGGATAAACGGAGTACCCAAGAATCCAATTAACTACATTAGTAGATAGTAAATGGTACTAACACTTTAAAAGATAACTCACAAATAAATATATTGTTAAATAATAAAAGGAGCTTACCCTCAATCATTTTTATGACTTATGGGAAAGCTCCACTTTTGTGGGTTATAATTGAAACAAGTCACTAGATAAATACCGTTCTCCTGTGTCAGGTGCAATGCAAACGACTACTTCTTCAGGTGAGAAGCGTTTTGCTACCTGTATTGCAGCAAAACATGAAGCACCTGAGGACGGGCCAACAAGAATTCCTTCTTCTCTTGCTAGGCGTCGAGTGATTTCATACGCTTGTTCATCGGTGACTTGGATAATTTCATCATAGACGTTTTGATTGAGAATCGGTGGGATAAACCCTGGGCTTGTACCTACGAGTTTGTGTTTTCCTGGTTGTCCACCAGATAGTACTGGAGAACCAGCTGGTTCTACCACATGCACAGTTAAATGAGGACAATATTTTTTTAATTCTTCCCCTGTTCCCGTAATCGTTCCCCCTGTTCCTGCTGTTGCAACAAAGGCTGCAAACGTTTTTCCGGTTTGCTCAACAGCCTCAATTATTTCAACTGCAGTGGTTGTTCGATGGGCATCAGGATTTGCCATGTTTTCAAATTGCATGGGAATAAAGCTATCAGGAATTTGTTTTGCTAGTTCCTGTGCCTTACGTATCGCTCCAGGCATTCTTTCTTCCCCAGGGGTTAATACAACCTCTGCCCCATATGCTTTTAATAAATTGATTCGTTCGACAGTCATTGTATCAGGCATTACAAGAATCGCTCGATATCCACGGGCTGCTGCATTCATTGCTAAACCAATCCCTGTATTTCCACTAGTCGGTTCAATAATCGTGGATCCTTTTTTAAGTAATCCTTCTTTTTCTGCTTGGATGATCATATTGTAGGCTGCCCGATCTTTCACACTACGACTTGGATTAAACATTTCTAACTTTATGTAAACGTCCGCCCCTTCAGGATCTGCCAAACGGTTAATTTTTACAAGGGGAGTTTGGCCAATCAGTTCAGACATATTGTTCACTACTCGCATATAGATCACTCCTAGTAACTTTTAATTTTAATCTAATATACCACTTTTACCCTCATTTGTATTCAGTTCAATATGCTCTGGAAGCAAGTTTTTGTTTTTTTCTTCATTATTTCTTCATTGATTGTTGATAAACTATATTTTCAAATGATATAAACAATAGATTCAGATATACCCTTTTAGGTATAATAAAGAATAGCAAAATTTTCTTTTCAAATCAGATGAAAACGTCAATAATGAATGTGATAGGAGATGAATAAGATGTCTGCAAAAATTTTGATCGTCGATGATGAAGCACCAATGCGACAATTATTACAACTTTATTTAAAGTATTATTCATATCAACTAGATGAAGCTAGTGACGGAAAAGAAGCTTATGAAAAGGTGTTTAAAAACGATGATTATGATCTAGTCATTTTAGATGTCATGATGCCTGTGATGGATGGTTGGGAAGCATTAGAGAAAATTCGCAAAATCTCTGATGTTCCTATTCTAATGCTTACGGCGAAAGGAAATACAGAGGATAAAGTCGTTGGGTTAACAACTGGTGCTGACGATTATTTAGTTAAACCATTTGAAGAAGCTGAACTAGCTGCACGAGTTCAGGCTTTACTTAGAAGAACTCAGAAAAATAAGGAAGAGGATGAGGTCTTAAAGTATAAAGGAATCATTCTTAATTTATCTTCTAGAGATGCATTTTTTGAAGAGAAACTTATTCCTTTGACACAAACTGAATTTGACCTACTCCGCGTTTTAATTGATCATAAAGGAAAAGTACTTTCTCGTGAACAGTTAGTTGAATTGGTTTGGGGCATCGATTTTATGGGAGAAGATCGAACCGTGGACTCTCATATTAAAAACCTCCGAGAAAAGTTAAGAGAAGCTAATATTGAAGAACAAATCATTCAAACGGTGTGGGGAATTGGGTATAAGGCTCCATGATGAAGATGATTTTGAAACGTTTTAATGGAATTTCTTTTAAGTTAGGGTTATTATTTAGCAGTATTTTTTTAGTTTTATTACTATTACTTGGTTTCACACTATTTGAGCTATTCTCTCACTTGTTTGTTGATTATATTACTCAAGACTTGCTAAAACGTGGAGAAAATCATGCTAAAGTTTTGGAGGAAAACTTTAATGAGACAACGTTAACCCATGTTGCATTAATGGAACAAAACGTCATTACAAATGTTGTTGTCACGAATCAAGAAGGACAAATCTTGGTTGAGTCTGATCCAACCGATAAAGAAATGAAAGAGTATATAAATTTAGGAAATGCAATCAAAATAAGCCGAGTGCTAAACCAAAACTGGGATCAATTAAATTATATTGCTACAGTCTCACCCATTCGTAACGGAAATTTGGGATATGTTTATATGTACTATCCAACGAGCATTTTAAAAGAGATGGTTTTTGTATTAAAATTATTTATTAGTTTAGCGAGTATTGGGATTGTTTTGATCGCTGTAGGTATGATTGTCATCCTCTCTAAAAAGATGACGAAGCCGTTACTAGAAATGAAAGAAGCAACAAATGAAATGGCTAAAGGGGACTACAAGCAACACTTAGATGTAAAGGGAAAAGATGAATTAGCACAACTTGCTGACTCGATTCAATCGTTAGGTGAACAGCTACAATATTATGAAGATACAAGGAATGAATTTTTAGCTAGTGTTTCCCATGAGTTGCGCACACCATTAACTTATTTAACAGGGTATAGTGATATTTTAATCAAAGGTCGAATAGTGGATAAACAGGAACAGCAAACCTACTTAAAAATTATCAATGAAGAAGCAAAACGTGTAACACATCTTGTTAATGATTTATTCGATATGAGTAAAATACAAACAGGACAATTTCAACTAAAAAAGGAATATGTTAATCTCATTAAACTAGTTGAGAAAGTTATCCAGAACCTTAAACCTGTTGCTGAGGGAAAAGGACTTTCTATTCTATTTAATCCGATGATTGATCTTCCTGTGCTTTATCTTGATCCTAATCGAATGGAACAGGTGATTTATAATTTGATTGAAAATGCGATTAAGTATTCGGATCAAGGAGAGATAAGAGTATCTTTAGAGGGAGATAAAGAATTTATCTTCATTAAAATTGAGGATCAGGGAATAGGAGTCCCAGAAAAGGAATTGTCCAGAATTTGGGAACGTTTCTACCGTGTAGAAAAATCAAGAGCAAGGAAGACAGGTGGGACAGGTTTAGGGCTTTACGTTGTTAAGGAAATTGTGCAATTACATGGTGGCCAGATTGAAGCAAAAAGTGTGGAAGGAAAAGGAACAACGATGATCATCAAATTTAAAAGAAAAGATGTGGTTTTATGAATAAATTCCTCGAGACTATTCTTATCATCTTTTTGATGATTATTGGTATATCATTTATCTTATTTGTATTTAGAATGATCTGGCTACCTCCTAGCTCGATGGGAATGATGATGGGAAGAACGATGATGGTTCACCATATGAACTTATGGCTGAGAGGAACATTTTTTATTTTTCTCATTTTTGTTATCTTATTTGTAATTGCTTGGTTTATTGAAAAAAATAAAAGAGATAAATAGATGAGCATAAATATGAAAAGGTAAGGTGTTAAATGTGAAAAAAGGATGGATCAGTATTGCTATTGCGGTCTTAGTTGTTGGAGTGATTATTTTCATGAATCAATCGAATACAGGTAATCGAGATACAAGGCCTGAAGCTGGATTTACGGCTCCAGATTTTACGTTATTGAATGAAGAAGGGAAAGAGGTTACATTAAGTCAGTTAAAAGGAAAACCTGTATTTATCAATTTCTGGGCCTCTTGGTGTCCACCATGTAAAGAAGAGATGCCACTGATCCAGGAAGCCTATGAAAAATATGGGAATCAGGTGGTTTTCTTAGGTGTGAATCTCACATTTCAGGATTCAAGAGAAGAAGCGATTTCTTTCATGAAATCGAATGGATATGAAATGCCTATTTTATTTGATGATAATCCCGATGTTAAAAAGACAGTGGCCAAGCTTTACCGAGCTGAAAGTATTCCAACTAGCTTCTTTATCGACAAGAATGGCGTGATTCAGGTCAAAAAAATTGGAGCGATGAATTACGATGAAATTGAATCAAATATCAATAAAATAATAGGAGATTAATGATGGATGCAAATCAAATTTTAAGTTTGGGACCTTTACAAATCCCCGTCAATTGGCTGATTTTGTTTGCGGGGTTACTTATTGCAGTTTTTATCACCGAAAAAATAGCTCGAAAAAGAAATTGGGAGAAGGAAAAATGGTCTGACTTACTATTGATTCTTTTTCTTTCCTTTTTGATCGTCTACAAATTCGGATGGATTTTATTTGATTTAAAAAGAGTGATTCAAAACCCAGGGATCATCATCTGGACATCTGGTTCAACCGCTAGTCTATGGCTGGCATTTATTTTGTCAGCACTCGTTTTAATTTATAAAATAAAAAAGGAACGTTACCCCATTTATGATTTTTTTGAACTAAGTTGGCTTACATTAACGATTACATTGTTTCTTTATTACCTTTTCATTATGGATTATGGAAAAGTGACTAGCTTTATTTTTGGGGTTTCATTGGAAGGTGAATCAAGCTACCTATACCATCCTGTAAACTGGTATAAGGCCTTTTGGCTTGGACTTTTATTAATCATTCGTTTTGGAATTTGGTCTAAATTAGATGAAAACCATTTAATGCTACTATACGTTGCTTTTGGTATGGGGCTTCTAATTATTTCTATCTTTGATGTCTCTATGCAACTATATTTTGGCTTAACAGTGGAACAATGGTTTTTCTTAATCATCGCCTTAATTGGCGGAATAGGTTTGCTAAGAAAAAAACGTAATGAGTGAAAGAAAAAAACATAATGGTAAATAAGATAAAGCCCGCTGTATAAAACGGGCTTTATCTCTTTAATCATTCCCCTATGGGGTTTTCTTTACTGTTGTTTATATTGTGGCTCTTCAGTTGATACATAATTTAGACGAGCTTGTAGTGCAGAGATTGTATTATCCATATTCTGAGCCAACTGGTTAAACATTTGTTTTGCTTGTTGATCTTGTGTTTCTAGTGCAAATGTTTTTAGACTTGCGGAAACACTTTGAGCACTTGCAATGGCTTGTTGTAATTGAGTTCCAATGGTCATTCTAATCACCTCACTTTCCCACAGTGAATAGAATGTCCCAAATTCTTATTTCATATGATGTAAATTTTTGTAATTTAGTCTCGATCTTTGCCAGTAAATTTGGCCTTGATAGGAACAAACAAATCGATAATTCCAATGACTAGTGCTGCGATTAAAGCACCCAGAATCGTAACTCGAACGCCTGGAATAAAGAACTGGGTAAGATAAATGACTAAAGCACTAACCAGAAATCCAACGACTCCTCGACTATAAGGTGAAACATCTTTACCGAAGAATGCTTCAATCACCCAACCTAATACTGCGATCACTAAAGCAGCTAATAAGGCATTCCAAAACCCATTAACAGCAAAGTTAGGGACAAGGAAGCCAACAAACATCAAAACAAATGCAGCAACAACAAAACGGACAATGTGTCTTAAAATTGTCATGATTCATTACCTCCATATTCCATATAGAAAAAATTTTATCTCCTATTATCATTTCCATTTCACATGATTTTATAACCTACAATGGTATAATAACTTGTATATGATATTATAAATTTTTTAAATTGCTGAAGGAGGACATATTTGTGGATATCCGGGGATTAAGAACATTAGAATTCCCTAAAGTGATAGAGATGTTAATAAAAAAAGCTTCAACGACCATGGGAAAGGAATGGGCCGAAGGACTAACACCTAATAACGATTTTCAGATGGTTGAAGTTGCTCAACAAGAGACAAAGGAAGCAATGGATGCCATTCGGCTAAAGGGTGGAATTTCTTTTGGCGGTGTTAGAGATATTCGCGTTTCGATTAAAAGAGCAAAAATTGGTGGAGATCTAACAACTGAACAATTATTAGAAGTAGCTAGTACGGTTTATGCAGGGAGAAAAATAAAACGTTTCATCTCCAAATTAACAGAAGATACTTCTCTTCCGATTCTCCTCTCTCATTCAGAACAAATCACTGAATTAGGCTTTCTTGAAGATAAAATTAACGCTTGTATCAACGAGTATGGAGAAGTTGTAGATTCGGCAAGTCCTGAGTTAAGAACAATAAGGCAACAAATTCGAATGTTTGAGGGTAGGGTAAAGGAAAAATTAGAACAGATTTTACGTAATGCTAGTTATCAAAAAATGCTTCAAGAAAATATTGTAACGATTCGCAATTCCCGTTATGTCATTCCCGTAAAACAAGAATATCGCTCTGTTTTTGGTGGGATCGTACATGACCAGTCTGCTTCAGGGGCTACACTCTTTATTGAGCCTGAAGTTGTTGTCCAAATTAACAACCAATTAAAAGAACAGCTATTAAAAGAAGAAAAAGAGATCGAACGGATTCTAAAAATGTTAAGTGATGAAGTTCGCAATGTAGCAGATTCCTTGGAAATCAATATTCTGCATCTTGGTCAGCTTGACTTTATTCAGGCAAAAGCTGAGCTTGCAAAAGAAATGAAGGCCATCCAACCTAAATTAAACCAAAATGGTTTTCTCAACTTTAAAAAAGCAAGACATCCGTTGATCCCAGCAGATCAAGTGGTCCCAATCGATGTACAGTTAGGTAAGGATTACCGAGCGATTGTCATTACCGGGCCGAATACGGGTGGAAAAACGGTTACATTAAAAACCATTGGCTTATTAACTTTAATGGCGATGTCTGGGCTACACATCCCTGCAGAAGAGGGAAGTGAAATTGCAGTATTTTCTTCTGTATTTGCTGATATTGGCGATGAGCAAAGTATTGAGCAAAGTTTGAGTACCTTTTCAGGGCATTTAACCAATATCATTAAAATTCTAAACCATATGGATAAAGGAAGCCTCATTTTACTTGATGAATTAGGTGCAGGAACAGATCCAACAGAAGGTGCCGCTTTAGCGATTGCTATTCTTGAAAAAATCCGTAGCATCAATGCTAGGGTGGTCGCAACAACCCATTATAGTGAATTAAAAGCATATGCATACAACTCTAAAGATGTGATGAATGCTAGCGTGGAATTTGATGTACAGACCTTAAGGCCAACCTATCGACTACTCATTGGTGTTCCTGGTCGAAGTAATGCTTTTGCGATTGCAAAACGACTAGGATTATCTGAAGAGATTATCGACTTTGCAAAAGGACAAATCAGTGAGGATAATCTCCAAGTTGAATCAATGATTGCATCGCTTGAGGTGAATAAAAAAACGGCTGAGCTTGAGCGATTGGAAGCTGAAAAATTAAGAATAGAAGTAGAAGAACTACGGCTTAAATTAGATAAACAGGTTGAAAGACTTGAGGAAGAAAGGATGAAGCTTTTACAAAAAGCTAAACATGATGCAGAAGAAATAGTGAAAAAGGCTAGAAGAGAAGCAGATGAAGTGATTTCTGAATTAAGGAAAATGGCTAAAGAAGAACAAGCAGGAATCAAAGAACATCGCCTGATTGAAATGAAAAAACGCTTAGAAGAAACGATACCAGAAGTAAAAAAATCGAAAATGATTAAGACGAATAAAAATCAAATCATTGAACCAGGTGATGAAGTAAAAGTTCAAAGCTTTGGTCAAAAAGGGATCGTAGTAGAAAAAATAGATGAAAATGAATATCTGGTACAAATTGGAATATTAAAAATGAAAGTAAACAAATCAGACCTTGTTCTTATCACAGAAAAAAGTAAAGAAAGTAAAGAAGTGGTGATGACAGGGATTAAAAGAAATACGGATTTTGTTAAGCCTGAGCTGGATTTACGGGGAAGCACGGTAGAAGATGCCATCATGGAGATTGATCGTTATCTAGATGAGGCGTTTATCGCTGGATATGGTCAAGTATCCATTATTCATGGGAAAGGTACCGGTGCATTAAGAACAGGAATTCAAGATTTTTTGCGAAAGCATCCCCATGTAAAACAAACGAGAATGGGTCAATTTGGTGAAGGTGGATCAGGCGTAACCGTAGTGGAATTAAAGTAAATTTGAATGAAAGCATACTCTGTAGAAAAATAAAAAGGAAGAGGTGTTTGATTTGTCAGTTTGGGAGAATATGTACGTATTAACTGCTGCTTATTTTATTCTAGCAGTCGTCTCCATTATCATCTTTTTAGCCATCTTTGAAGTAGTTACCAAATATGATGATTGGCAAGAAATAAAAAATGGGAATCTATCTGTAGCGATGGCAATAGGAGGGAAAATTGTAGCTATTGCGATTATTTCTTGCGTTTTCTATTTATCATAATGATTCCCTTTGGGGAGCCTGTTGATATTCGTTTAAAAAACATTGTTGGTACGTTTAACCAGCAATGTTTTTTTGTGCTTTTGGGAATAGTAATAGGAGGATTTTTATGGAGTGATGTCATTGTTAAATAAAGATGCAAAGTTACTACTTTTAGTCAGCACCTTATTTACCATTGCTGTGGCTTTATCCAATACTTTCGTGAATGTATATCTGTGGAAAATAGTAAAAAATTATTTTGTCATTGGCTGGTTTAACTTTTTTCATTTTACTGGGATGATGATTACCTTCATTCTTGCAGGGAAAATGGCAAAAACCATGGATCGAATTTTCTTGTTACGATTGGGTGTTGGCATGTTATCGGTCTTTTTTCTAGTGGTGCTTCTATTAGGAGATAAAGCGGCCAATCATTATATCCTTGTAGGACTCTTGATCGGAATCGGCCAAGGATTCTATTGGTTTTCTTTTAACCTTCTATATTTTGAAATTACTGATCCTGATAACAGGGATATTTTTAATGGAATGAATGGACTATTTACTTCTGTTGGTGGTATGATTGCCCCATTTCTTTCTGGTTGGTTTTTATCCCACCAAAAGGGTGTTACAGGCTATAAAACCATTTTTTTTATCTCTCTTTTAGTTTTTTTATTAGCGGTAATCGTTAGTTTCTTTTTTTATAAAAGAAAATCGATTGGTCAGTACCGATTAAAACAAGTCATCAAGCAAACCCTACATCAAAAAGCTTGGAGCCATGTCTTTTTGGCGATGATGGCACAGGGTGGTCGAGAAGGTGTAATTACCTTTCTGATTGGTTTATTGGTTTATATCTATACGAAAAATGAGTTTTCTTTAGGTACCTATTCAATGGTCATTTCAGGAGTATCACTGGTTACTTATTTTTTGGTTGGAAAATGGTTAAAAAAACATGGAGGAATCATTCAATGCTGATTGGTTCAATCATGATGTCTGTGGCTGTGATACCTATGTTTTTAGATACAAATTATACCACGCTTTTAATTTATGGAATTGGTACAAGTATTTTTGCCCCTTTATATTTTATCCCGCTAACATCGGTTGTTTTTGATTTAATTGGAATAAATGAAGATTCGGCTAATCTAAGGGATGAGTATATCGTAATTAGAGAAATTGGGCTTAACCTAGGTAGAATGTTTAGTGTTTTGATATTTATTTTTTTAATAGCAACAGTGGGTGAAAAGAGTTTGCGTTTCCTTCTATTAGTAACGGGTAGCTTACCTATTTTAACATGGTTTTTTATGAAAACGTTGGCAGTGAAGGGGTATGAGCTTGAAGGAGAGTGAAAATACGTGGCAGTTAACCAATTGGAAGGGAAAAAATTAACGAAGCATCTAGATGAAAATGTAAAGTTAATCAATGAAATCCTTGGAGTTGGAAAAAGCTTCGATGTCATTCATCGAGAACTTCATTATGCTGGCTTAGATTTTGCTCTATACTTTGTCGATGGCTTTGCCAAGGATGACATTATGAACCGAATCATGCAATATTTAGGTAAACTTGAACACGAAAAACTCGTTCCTAATACCGTGAAAAAATTATTAGAACAACATATTGGTTATTTAGAAGTTGAATTAACAGATGATGTGAAAAAAATTGTAACTCAGGTTTTATCTGGGCCGTTAGCTTTACTAGTTGAAGGAGAAGAAAAAGCCATTTTAATAGATGCTAGAACATATCCTGCAAGAGGACCAGAAGAACCAGATATTGAACGAGTGGTAAGAGGATCGAGAGATGGTTTTGTGGAAACGTTAATTTTCAATACAGCATTGACCAGAAGGCGATTACGAGATCCCTCTTTAAGAATGGAATATATGCAAATAGGAGAACGTTCAAAAACGGATATGGCAATTGCTTACTTAGAAGATGTGGCCAATCCAGATTTAGTAGAACTGATTAAAGAAAAGCTTTCTAACATTGAGATCGACGGTCTTCCTATGGCAGAAAAAACCTTAGAAGAATATTTGTTTAAAAATCATTGGAATCCCTACCCTATGGTGAGATATACAGAAAGACCTGACGTAGCTACAGTTCATTTATTAGAAGGGCATGTCTTGATTTATGTCGATACATCGCCAAGTGTCATGATTACTCCAACTACTCTATTCCATCATGTGCAACATGCAGAAGAGTATCGACAAAAGCCGATTTTGGGTGCTTATTTAAGATGGGTTCGTTTTTTTGCAATGGTCGTTTCTGTGTTTTTGTTACCTTTATGGTACCTAGTGGTTAATAATCCTTCTCTTTTACCAAAAGAATTACAATTTATTGAACCAAATAAGGTTGGGGAAATTTCAATTTTCTGGCAGTTTATGATTGCCGAATTGGGACTAGATATTTTAAGAATGGCAGCCGTACATACCCCTTCAGCGTTGGCAACGGCGATGGGCTTAATTGCAGCAATCGTGATTGGGCAAATGGCTGTTGATGTAGGACTCTTTACAAAAGAAGTGATCCTTTATATATCAATTGCAGGAATCGGAACCTTTGCAACACCAAGTTATGAATTGAGTTTGGCGAACCGGGTCGTCCGAATTGGTTTGTTGATCATCATTTATTTATTTGGAACTGTTGGTTTCATTATTGGTATCGTACTATGGTTCCTTTTATTAGTTTTTTCCAAGTCTCTAGATACACCTTATCTTTGGCCACTTATTCCCTTTAATGGAAAGGCATTATTAGATGTGTTAGTTCGCTCACCCATGCCTTATAAAAATAAAAGGCCAAAGATATTGTCACCCGATGATCCTGATCGAAGCCCAGGAACTTAAGTATTAGTTTCTTCTTTGATTTTTTGGGTATTGGATATTTTGGTTCTGACATGATATACTGTATACTGTATCTCATTATTAGAAGATTTCTTTTTTGAGGAAGAAGGAGGATTTTTAAAATGGCAATTGTTCATGTAACTGATCAATCTTTTGCAACTGATGTAGAAAGCACAGGCACAGTGCTTGTAGATTTCTGGGCACCATGGTGTGGCCCATGTAAAATGATCGCACCTGTATTAGAAGAAATTGATCAGGAAATTGGAAATAAGCTTACCATTGCGAAATTAAATGTTGATGATAACCCATCCTCTGCTGCAAAATATGGCATTATGGGAATCCCAACATTATTGTTATTCCAAAATGGTAAACCAGTAGAAAAAATTGTAGGTTTTCAACCAAAAGAACAATTAATGGCAACCATTAGCAAACATCTATAATAGCTAAAATATGTAGAACCCCCTAAAGTTTTAGGGGGTTTTTGATTATTTTGCTTTTTCTATAATCGTTTGGCGTAAACCCTGTATATTTTTTAAAAACCTTACTGAAATATTTTTCATCCTGGTAACCAACCAGACTGGCAATTTCACGGATAGGTAGATTGGAGTAGGTGAGTAATTCTTTTGCTTTGTCCATTCGAATCTTTACCATATAATCAGTGATATTCTCATTGTATTCTTGTTTAAATTTGCGGGAAATATATTCACGGCTAAGAAAAAAACGTTCTGAAATATGGTGAAGTTTAATATCTGTTTGGTAATTATTTTCTAGAAACTGTTTGATTTCATAGATGATATTACTTTCTTTTTTCACCTTTTCTTTATGATAAACAGAAAATAATGCAATAAACTGTTTGCGTTTTTCTTCCTTGAATTTTTCTATAGCTATACTTCCGCGCTCATCCCAAAAAATAATTCTTTCATCCCGAAAGTCACTTGACTTTATCTCGATTTCATCTAACCATTGGTTCTTAAGGATTTGATATTCTCTCTCCCAAATTTCTAATTGTTCCAAAGATAGATGTTGGTTGGTTTCTAATGTCGTAAATATTTCATTTAAAATATCTAACATGTGTTTTTCATTGCCGCTATACATTGCAAGACCGATTTCTTTAGAATAATCAAGAAGGTGTATGATTTTTCCGGCAGATACATCATTCTCATTGAAAATGGGCAGCATCCCGTTTATGCGGATTAGATTCACTTTGTTTAAAACATGTAATGCAGCTTTATAGGATCGGTGTAAATTGGAGAATTCAACACTGGTCCCCATAGCGAAGATACATGATAATTTTAAAGTATCCAATACGGCTCGATATATTTTTTTGATGACATCTTCAAAACGGTCTAAATTCTTCCATACCAGCAGAATAATTTCACTTTCTTTATTTAGATTGCGAAAGGCAATTCCTATATCATTTTTCCGTAAGTATTCATTAAAAATATTAAGCAGAGAAAAATAAAACAAATCCATATTTCCGTGATATTTTTCTTTAGCACGGGTATTCAGGTAAACAATCACTGCTTGGCATTCCGTTTGGCTGTCAAGTTTAAATTCCTCATTTACTTTTTTATACATATAAGAATGATTAGAAGAAGATTCTCCAAGCAGGTGAGTAAATAAATGATCCAAATAGATATGTTTTGCTTCATTTAAATCCATGCTGTTTTTAAGTTTAATCTTACGTTCATGTTCATCTTGATGCCAATCATTTACAGCATTCCCTAAGGTTTGATTTAATATTTTTTCGTCAATCGGCTTTAAAATATAATCATAACTGCTGTAGTGAATCGCGGTTCGCATCAATTGATAATCATCAAATCCGCTGATCACAATAATCTTGCTCTTAAAGCCTTGCTCTTGAATCCATTGCAAAAGAGCAACCCCATCTTTTTTTGGCATCATCATATCGGTAATAATAATCTCAGGACGATGCTTTATAATGAGCTCCATGGCTTCTTCTCCGTCACCGGCTTCAAATATACTGTCAATTCCAAGCTGCTTCCATCTGGCTAATAATTGAACTGCTTCGCGTACATGTGCTTCATCATCAATAATTATGGCTTTCAATGAATCACCCTCTCAAAAGCTATCGGTATTATCAATTCTATGCCAAAACCACTGTCTTGAAGATTGTAAATTTTTATACTCGCTTGATTTCCGTAGTATAGCTTAAGTCTTTGGTAAACATTTTTCAGGCCTATGCTTTCACCCTCGATTCTCTCAAATCCGTTATCTGTCTCTATCATGGATTGAAGCATATGAAGTTTCTCTACTAGAATTCCCTTACCGTTATCCTCAATCACAATCTGAAATTGTTGATCATTTAATACTTTACAAATAATATTTAACCTTCCAACTATTTTGCTGTAGTCAAATCCGTGCTTGAAGTAATTCTCCAATAAGGGTTGAAAGATCATTTTTGGAACTAGTGTCGTATAAAGTGCTTGATCAATATCGATGTAATAATCAAATTTTTCATCAAAGCGCTGCTTTTGGAGTACAAGATAGGACTCAGCATATCCGATTTCCCTATGAAGCGGAACCAAATTTTCCTCAATATTCATTCCATATCTCATGATTTGCGAGAGAGAAGTTATTAGGGAATATACCTGAGCACCTTGATTTTTTAAAGCTAAGGTTCCGATAGATTGTAGCGAGTTATATAAAAAATGCGGGTTGATTTGAGATTGCAAGGCTTTCAGCTGATTTATTTTATTTTCAATTTCTAATCGGTATTCTTGATCAATTAAATGATTAATTCTCTCAACCATCGATTTAAAATGTTTCCCCAGCAAACCAAACTCATCATTGCCCAATGAATCAAAATCGGTCTCCAATCTTCCGGATTCGATCTTTTTAATCGTATTGATTAAAATATTAATCGGAGAAGTAATTCTAAATGAGATAAACAAAGTGGCTAAGACAACGATACCTAGAAACAACAGACCGATGAGGATATTCATGACAGCGATTTCACGCGCCCTTTTATACAGGTGCTCATAAGGTATTCGCTTTACAATAAGCCAATTGTCGTAAGGTGCAGATAATTTATCATAAACAAGGACACCGGAAAACCGATCATCTGCCCATTCAAAGCTTTGCTGCTGTTTCTGTCCTGTTATGATTTGATCGTACCACTTTTCATGATTCATCTTACCGATTAAGGACTGATCGGAAGAGTAAACGATATGTCCTGTCTGATCCATTAAATAAAAATCTTCTGTTCCCAATGTGTAAAGACGATTTCCAATGGATTCTATTTTCTCTAAATCCACATCAATCGAAAGAAAACCAAGAAATTGTGAAGATGGTATCTGTTTTAAGCTATGGTGAAAGCTGACTACATTGATTGATGGGTTTTTAGGGATCAGCAAAAATCCATAATCGTTAATCTTATGTGTTGGTTCAATGGTAAAATATGATTGACTCTCCATTAATTTTTCGATAAGGGTGTTCTTCTAATCCCTTTTCATTTTTTCGGCTAAGAATATTATCATTGAAAACGATTAAATCGTTTTTACTCTTATCGATATAAAGATAGATTTGTTTTATATCATCCCTGGTACTGTAAAGATTAAAGAGTGCTCTCTTAAGCTCCTGATACCGCTCTAAATCATCGTTTATTCCGAATTCAAGGATATTCATAAAATTACGGTTTAGATAAAGAGTTAAAGGAATCTGGTTAATACTCTGAAAATAATCGGATAAATCATATTTTGCCTGATGAATCAGCTTATAATTTTCAGTTATAAACTGATCTTTTAATGACTCCTTTGTATAATAATAAGTGATTGCAATAGAGGTGCCAAAAGGTATGACTGTGACCAGCATAAGAAACAGGATTAATTTATTTCTTATTTTATACAAAGGTAAACTCCTCCTCTTATGCATTGATGGGAATTGGTATATTGTATTCTGGCTCCGACGTCCGCTGTCTTTGAAGCACAGGATGTGCAAATGTCGACGTTGTCACAGGAGGTGACGTTTTTTAGTCAACCTTCCATCCGAAGGTAGCCATAGGCCACAAGTGACGCTATAGCACTACGTGCTAAGTCGTCCTATGTCGCTTTCATACAATATACCAAATTCCCTTTATGAGATCTATTTGATAAAACATAAAGTTAATATCTTTTCTCGTAAAAATATGATGTAAATGAATTCAACTTAAAATGATCGTTTTCCTTCCTCCTCTTAATTTTTGAGCCGATAAACACGAGCTTCATAGGGTTGCATAATAAAAGAATCAATTCTGCCTTCATTCTCTACCGGATAATTGCTGATTAATAAATCTACGGATTGATAGACCACCTTTTCCGGTAATACAAATGTTGTTGCTGCTTCGTAAAAATTCAGAACAATGAGCAGCTTTTCTCCGTTGTATGTACGGGTATAAGCGTAAATTTGTTCATGATCTTCCAATAACAGATCATAGGTTCCGTAAACGATAGTCGGATTTTCTTTCCGCAGACGAATCAATTCTTTGTAGTAATAAAAAATAGATTCTTTATCCTGTAATGCTTGATCCACATTGATTTCTTTATAATTAGGATTAACTGCTAACCATGGCGTACCATCGGAAAACCCGGCATTCTTGCAGTCATTCCACTGCATTGGGGTTCTGGCATTATCCCGTCCCTTTTTATAGATAAGATTCATTAATGTTTCAACATCTTCAGTTCCTTTTTTTATTTTTTCACGGTACCAATTCAGGGTTTCAATATCCCGGTAATCATCTATTTTTTCAAATTTAACATTGGTCATGCCAATTTCTTCACCCTGATAAATATAAGGGGTTCCTTTCATCATATGGAGGCAGGTTGCAAGCATCTTGGCGGATTCCACCCGATATTTCGTATCATTTCCGAAGCGTGATACCATACGGGGCTGATCGTGATTATTTAAATAGAGGCTATTCCAGCCTTTTCCTTCCAATCCTTTTTGCCACTTCGTCATCACTTGCTTAAACCGGATTAAATTCAACTCCCGAACATCCCATTTTCCGCTAGGTCCCGAATCAAGGTCCATATGTTCAAATTGAAAAACCATATTTAATTCATTCCGGTCTTCACCGGTATAAAGTGCAGCGTCATCAGGAGTAACTTCAGGTGTTTCGCCGACGGTCATAATATTGTAATTGGAAAGCACCCTATTGTGCATCTCTTGTAAATAACGGTGTACACTGGGTCCGTTTGCATAATATTTTGTCCCGGGAAGCGTATTGTTGTCCATTTATGGCCGGAGCATCCGGGAGATCGGCATGTTTTGAAATAAAATTAATGACATCCATTCTGAAGCCGTCAATCCCTTTATCCAGCCACCATTTCATCATCTTATATATTTCATCGCGTACTTTGGGATTTTCCCAGTTCAAGTCAGGCTGTTTTTTGCTAAATAAATGGAGATAATATTCCTCTGTGTTTTCATCATACTCCCAAGTTGAACCGCTGAAAAAGGATTCCCAGTTGTTTGGTTCCTTTCCGTCTTTCCCTTTTCTCCAAATGTAATAGTCCCTATAGGGGTTATCTTTGGATTGGCGGGATTGAAGAAACCACGGATGCTGATCAGAAGTATGATTGACAACAAGATCCATGATCAGTCTGATTCCTCTTTTATGCATTTCGGCAAGAAGCTCTTCCCAATCCTCTAAAGTTCCAAATTCGTCCATGATCTCATAATATTCGCTTATATCGTAGCCGTTGTCATCATTGGGCGACTTATAAACGGGAGAAAGCCAGATCACATCCACTCCGAGTTCCTTCAGATAATCCAGTTTTGCTTGAATCCCTTTTAAATCACCGACGCCGTCTCCGTTAGAGTCCATGAAACTTCTCAGATAAATTTGGTAAACAACACTTTTCTTCCACCATTGGTTTTCCATCAGATCATACCCCTCAATCCGTAAATTAACGTTAAGAAAAAACTGGTTATAATACAAAACCAGTTTTTTCTTTAATCTATTCAATAATTTTTATCCCATTTATTATTTCTTTAAATTATCCCAAGCTGTTTGCAAGTCGTTTAAGAATTGATCCTTCGACTTTTGCCCGCCGACATAAGCTTGCATAATTGAACCAAATTCATTGATGACTCCGTCAGGGTATTTAAACCAGTTCCAAGAAAGAGTCTTGTTTTCATTGGAATATTTAATAATATCATCGGCAAGAGCTCCTAAACCGGTAGCTTCTATGTTATCAAAGGCAGGGATAAATTTAAACTTCTGAACGATGTAGGATTTTCCGACATCGGAGCTTACCATCCAATTTAAGAATTTCTTCGCTTCTTCCTTGTTAGGTGAATTTTTATTAACTACCCAGTTGTTTGGAACACCTACCGGAAGTTTATCCATCGCTTCAGCATCATTATTGATTGGAATTGGCAAGAAACCCATATTAATATTCGGATTAATTTCCAATATCATATTGGTTGTCCAGTTACCTTGTTGCATCATCGCTGTTTGACCGCTGGCGAATTGAGTAACCTGAGTATTGTAATCGGTTGTTAACGGATTTTTATTGCCGTATTTTATTGTTAAATCAAAAAGGTTCATAAATTCTTCGAATTTTTCATTGCCCGGGATTTTGGCTGTTCCGCTGTTCAGGCCTTGAATAAATTCATCAGGATTCGGTTGTTGTGCAAACGGAATATTCAGCAAATGAATACCCAATACCCACCATTCGCCATAGCCGACGGAAAAAGGTGTAATACCTGCATCGTTTAGTTTTTTTGCAGCTGCTTCTAACTCATCCAACGTTTTAGGTAAGTTTGTAATGCCTGCTTTGGCAAATAAATCTTTATTGTAGATAAATCCGTATCCCTCTAGATTCAAAGGCTGACCATAAATCTTTCCGTCAATAGTCATAGGAACTTTTGCAGATGGATAAACATGGCTGACCCAAGGTTGATCAGATAAATCTTCTAATTTATTTAACCATGTTTGAGCCTCGGCAAATCCGCCGTTATTAAATATATCAGGCTCATTTCCTGATGCAAACTGTGCTTTTAATGCAGCACCGTAATCAGCGCCGCCGCCTACAGTCTGAACATTGACCTTAACATTGGGGTTTTCTTTTTCATATTCCTTTGCTAATTGTTCCAGATCCTCCGCAATTTCAACCTTGAATTGGAAGATGCTTAAGGTAATGTTTTCCTTTTCAGCTGGTTGTGCCGGTGTTGTGCTGCTGTTGGCTTGATCGGCTTCGGTCTTTGCCGGTGCTTCAGTGGTTGTCGAACAAGCAGATAAAGATAATAGCATGATGATAGAAATAATAAGAGTGACTACAGTAAGCCTTTTCA
>NZ_LSKU01000001.1:465702-496886 GCF_001561915.1 Tepidibacillus decaturensis
TTCCCAACAGCTAAGCATTTATGTTCCTGGGCAGGACTGACTCCCACCAATAATGAGA
The DNA here is from genome assembly GCF_001561915.1 of Tepidibacillus decaturensis. GTDB lineage: Bacteria > Bacillota > Bacilli > Tepidibacillales > Tepidibacillaceae > Tepidibacillus_B > Tepidibacillus_B infernus. Next base: position 465,761 of record NZ_LSKU01000001.1, read on the forward strand.
GTGCCGGCAAGGAAAAGTCAGTAAGAATTTCGAGAGCTGGCTGCTACATAAAGCCTCTTTTGGTACAGTGTGCGACTGCGGTAGTCAAAAGTGAAAAACATCCCGAAATTCGAAACCGCTATTTAAGGCTTAAAAAACGTCGTGGTCACAAACGAGCGATTATTGCGATAGCACGAATGCTTTTAACAGCGATATACCATATTCTCAAAAAGAAAGAACCCTATAATCCTGAATTGTACAAAAAATCCGATGTACTTCCAGTAAACCGTGAGATCACAGTAGAACAAGCAATTCTACTAGCTAAAAGTCAAGGTTTTCGAGTGATGGCAGTTACAACTACTTAAAGTTTTATTAACCAAATATTTCTAATAAAGTCATCGATCGATGGCTTGTTTGCTATGCCTTTTTTTATAGAATACTACTTCAAGTAATCATTTCAGACTTGACCCCCTAAAATAATCAATTTTTTTCAACCTCATTATATAAAGCATGCATCACTTCTAACACGTAAGATATTGTTCAAATAAGTGGAAAATATTGATGATTCTTTATTTGATTGACCCTGCCGTTATCCCTTTAATAATATGACGTTGCAAAAAGAAGAAAAAGATAAGAAGGGGAATAATCCCTAAAATTAAGGCTGCCAATGCCAAGTCCCACTGCTTCGTATATTGGCCGAAGAAGAAAAACGTAGCTAACGGGATAGTTCTTAAGTTTTGCTCTTGAAGCACTAATAAAGGCAACAGAAAGTCATTCCAAATCCATAAACTGTTTAAAATCACGATTGTAACGGTAATCGGTTTTAAAAGCGGAAATACGATTCGCCAAAACACACAAAACGAAGAACATCCGTCAACAATGGCGGCCTCTTCAATTTCACGGGGGATTGCTTTAATAAATCCGTGATAAAGAAAAATAGAGAACCCTGCTCCAAGTCCAAGATACATGATCACAATACCCGGGATACTGTTTAACAACCCTAACTGACTGGTCACCCGAACCAACGGAATCATGATGGACTGAAAGGGAATCACCATAGCCGAAATAAATAAAATAAAGATGATTTTGCTGATTTTATTTGGGGATCTGACCAAACGATAAGCAGCCATTGAATTAAAAATTACGATTACCAGGTTACTAAACACCGTAATTAAAAGAGAGTTTAGAAATACCTTTGGATATTGAAGACGTTTCCATGCTTCCGCATAATTATTCCATTGAAATTCTTTAGGCCATGCAGCCGTGTTTAACAGAATCTCTGAAAAACTTTTTAATGAATTAATAATAATAAAATAAAAGGGGATTAAAAAGATTAACCCTAATAAAATCGTTAAAATCTCCAGAAGAAAAGTTCGCTTTGTATATCTCTGTTCCATTAAGCTTCAATCTCCTTCTTCTTGGTATATAGAACTTGTATAGTTGTGATTGTAGCCACAATGATAAAAAACAGGAACGCTTTGGCGGCACCTAATCCATAACGATTGTTGACAAAGGCTTCCGTATAGATATTGATTGCCAGAGATTCTGTCGATTTAAACGGTCCCCCGTTTGTTAACGAGAAATTGAGATCAAAGATTTTAAATGACCAGGCAATTGTTAAAAATAAACAAATGGTAATCGCCGGCCTGATTAAAGGTAAAATAATATATCTTAATAAGTTCCAACCGCTTGCTCCGTCAATTCGAGCCGCTTCGATCACTTCATTAGGTATATTCAATAAGGATGCAATATAGATCACCATGATGTATCCGGCACCTTGCCATACGCTTACGATCACAATCCCCCAAAAAGCGGTTTTTGCATCACCTAACCAGGGTAATTGAAAAAAAGATAAACCTGTGATCTGTCCTATTGATGCAAAACCTTTAACAAAAATAAATTGCCAGATAAATCCTAATAGAAGACCGGAAATTAAATTGGGTACGAAGAAGACCGTTCGCAAGATATTTTTTGTTTTAAGCATCTGAGTTAATGCCAATGCTAACAAGAACCCTAACAGGTTGGTTAAAAATACGGATGCCAATGTCAATTTGAGCGTAAATAAGAAAGAATTTCTAACTTGCAAATCATTTTTAAAGATTTGGATAAAATTATCCAGTCCCACCCATTCAATTGTGCCTGACACCCCGTTCCAATTCGTAAAGGAATAGTACATCCCTAAAACAAATGGAATTAATACGATAACGCTAAATACCAAAAATGCTGGACCTACAAAAGAAATATAGGTTAAGGCTTGTTTAAATTTTATTTTGTTAAACACAAGGGTACACCTCCTTACTTTATTTTAGAAATTAAAATTTTAAAGAAACACAGAATAAATTGTTCACTAAGGTGGAAAATATTGATCGCAAATTTTTCCACCTATTTGTTCAATATTGTCTGTGTTTATAAACCTCAATATTGTCTGTGTTTATAAACCATGGAAAAAATTATAATTACGCTAAACTATTTATAGATTTGTATATTACATTTTGGCTCCGTCGTTCGTTGCCTTCTATGATTAAAAGAATATGAGAGAAGACAACTCTCGAAAGTCGCTTTCATGCAATATACAAATCCCTATCGTTTCATGAAATCTTCCTTAATTCTAGAGTATGGAGGGATGTAAATGTCAGTTTGTAGAGTAAAGAAAATTGCTGGTCGAACAGTTACTCTTATGTTAGCTTTATTGCTTTTGTTTTCTGTAGTCATTGAAACTGCTTACGCCAGAGATAGTGCAGTTACACGGGAGGGTTCAGGTCCGATGTATTGGATTGGTTATGAGTATCCGTTTACTACGGATACGGCATTAACAGAATCGCGCTGGCAAGCAAACATTGACTGGATCGCTGACAATTTTAAATCTTACGGCTACGAAATGGTCAGCACGGACGGCTGGATTGAAGGGTCAACGTTAACTAATGAAAATGGCTATATACTTAGTTATAATGACTCGTGGACACATGACTGGCAATATTAGGTAAATTATGTTGAGCAAAAAGGTTTGAAAATGGGAGTTTATTATAACCCGTTATGGGTAACTCAAGCTGCTGTAAATGATTCTACAAAAAAAGTGATTGGAACAGATATACCTATTAGTAGTATAGTAACTTCCGGAGATTTTTTTAATGGAAATCCGGATCCAGCAAAACAGCTTTACTGGGTAGATGTAACAAAACCAGGAACTAAAGAATTTGTACAAGGATACGTGAATTATTTTAAAAATATGGGGGTTATATTTTTACGTGTTGATTTTTTATCTTGGTATGAGTCAGGTACTGAGGTAGGTGCCCCTGACGGGGCGATTGCTCATGGTTCCGTGAATTACGAAACGGCATTAAGCTGGATTGAAGAAGCTGCCGGTACGGATATGACCATTAGTCTTGTAATGCCAAATCTCTATAATCATGCAGAAGTAGAAATGAAATATGGAGATATGATTCGAATCGATAATGACACGGCTACAGGCGGATGGACACATATCAGTCAAGGCAGCTTTGGGGATTTGAGGCAAACTTGGCAGGATCATTGGTCACAGTGGGCCAATCCATTTCAAGGGTTTACCGGTTTTTCAGACATAGCCGGCAGAAGGTCTATGATTCTAGATGGAGATTTTTTGAGAATGAATACATTTTCCGGCTCTTATGCAGATAATGAAAGAAAATCTGCTGTATCTTTATTTACCATGGCAGGCTCCCCTATTGCGATTGCTGATCAATATGACACTATAGGAGATAATGCAAAATATTATCAAAACACGGAATTAATTGCGTTACATCAGGATGGATTTGTAGGAAAACCAATATATTATAATGGAAATCCCTATGAACCAGAAACATCAGGTTATCCAGATACAGGAAGCCGTGACAGTGAACGATGGATAGGACAGACTTCTGACAGAAACTGGGTGGCTGCAATATTTAACCGATCTGATTACGAGAAAACTCAGTCGATAGATTTTGCTTCCATATTAGGACTTACAAATGGAGCTTCTGTAAGAGATTTATGGTTGCATACTGATCTTGGATTTAAAACCAACCAAACTGTAACCCTTAATCTGCATGATGTAAGTATAGTAAAAATTATTCCGAACCATCCTGATCCGACGATAAATCGATATGAAGCAGAGGTAGCAGCTTTCCAAAATGGGGCTCACTTTAACAATAATCATACCGGATATTCAGGGGAAGGATTTATTGACAAACTGGAATCAGGATCAGAAGGTGCAAATGTTGTCTTTTCTGTAAATGCAGCTAGTTCAGGCAATTATAATTTAAATGTCAGGTATGGAAACGCAATGGGTTATACCAGTACAGCTTCCTATACTGTAAATGATGCTTCCGGCAATATACTTGATACCGGAAAAATTTCATTACCCAATCTTAGTAACTGGGATACTTGGGGAAATGCAAGTATCACCATTCCTCTTTCCCAAGGATTAAATTTAATCACTATTGCTCGTAATTCAGATGATACAGGCGCATTTAATTTAGATTATATTGAATTAAATAACCGTACTCCTCAACCAGTCAATCGTGTTGTCAATCCCGGATTTGAAACAGGAGATATAACAGGTTGGACAGAATGGCACCCATCAGCTTCCTACGGAGTTGACTCGTATGATGTTCATAGCGGGAATTATAAACTCTATTTCTGGAATACTTCACCCTATCAACAAAGCGTTCATCAAATAATTAATAACTTACCAAATGGCAGCTACAATATAAGTACATGGGTAAAACTACAAGCCTATTCAGGTGTTGATCCTACTTATGCAAGAATGTAATTAAGTAATTACGGCGATAGCCAAATCAATATTAACTTTTCGCCAAATTCCAATTGGCAGCAGATAAATACAACGGTAAATATTACAAGCGGACAGCTTGATTTAGGTTTCTATCTTAATGCAGACGGCTACACTTCCCTGCAAATTGATGATGTGATTATTTCCAAACAATAAAGCAAGACTAATTCAGATGGAGTTTTAATAAACAAAGTGTAGAAGGAGGAAAAAGAATATATCTTTTTTTTAAAAACAAGTACATGATTTTCATACTATCAGTAATCCTTATTACTTCCATCTTGTTTGCTCCATTGCAAATTACTCAAGCATCAACAGATACATTACCCACTGATCAGTCAGTAACAAGCATTTACTTGAATAACTGGAAGGATGCAGTAAATATATGGATGGCGAGCGAATTAGCTCAAACGGATACAGGAAATTATGGTCCAAGAATTGGAGAAATGAGAATTGATGACGACTATACCGTGAATCAGATTCATGATTACTCTGCTTTTTTTCGTGATGAAACCAATGCAGTGAAATATACAGAACCGCACAATTTTGCCTCAGAAGCTTATTATGATGAAGGTGGAATTCTTCATACGAAATATTTGGACTACAGCGGTAATTCGTTGCCTATTATTATCGAAAAGGATTATGCGATGGTCCCTAATGAAGACTTTATGGTTGCTAAATATACCTTTATCAATCATAATGCAACCTCCATTGATTTTAACCTATTGGAGCAGATTCACGTCAATAATATTACCAAAGGCGGAAGCAACCAAGTTCATCATGGTTGGTATGATAGCAACAGAAATAGCCTATTTGTAGATATGACCAGTTCTGGTCAATATTACGTTGCTTTAGGGGCTTTTCAAACTGCTGACGGTTATCAGGTGGCTGATGATACCCAATCAGATTTGGGAGCAAACGATGTGAGTGCTTGGTATACCTTCGATAATAATGGAACAGTAAAAAATAATTCCGATGAATATGCGGTAGATATCAGCGTTGCTTTTCAGGATGAAATAACCATCCCGGCCTCAGATTCTGTATCGATTTCCTTTGTATCTACCGTGCAAAATAATTTGACGAATGTGCAAAGTGCAATAGACAGAGCTTTATCCCAAACGGCTGACTACTGGTTTCAGCAAACGACTACGGCCTACAGTAATTGGCTTAGCCAAGGAAAAACAATCAATTTTGCCGATGATGGAATTAATAAGACCTATACTCGAGGCTTAGTAACGATAAAAAATGCAACGAATCCGACATATGGAGCTACTCCGGCAACAACCAATCCAATAGCCTATGGCTACAAGGTATGGTTACGTGATTCTGCTGTAACCGCAATGATCTTGGATCAAGCGGGCTTCCACGACGAAGCAAAAAAATATTGGTATTGGCTGCAGGATCGTCAAGAGTCGGATGGCACGTTTAAAACAACCTCTGATTACTGGACGAACAATATGTACCTTTTGTAGAACCAAAGCATGATTCCATTGGTATTTTTTTAGTAGGTGCTTATCAGCATTATAAATTGACAGGTGATACCACTTTCTTAAATAATATCTGGGATAAGTACAGAAAGTCGGCAGATTTTATCTGGTCCAATGTAGGCTCTGATCCTTACGGATTTGGTGAAGAGGATGCAAGTATAATGCCTTTACTCAGGCATTGTATGTAGCAGGATTAGATGCTGCACAGCATATGGCTAGAGCTAAGGGGTTATTTACCTTGGCAGATGATTATACGGTGCAGCCAGTGAAATTCGTTCTAACATTCAAAAAGATGTTACATGGAATCCTCCTGGACTTTGGAACGTAAATAATGGCTACTACAATTGTGCAGTTAATTTGGATGGAACGCCGAGAACTTTAGTAGACGGTTCATCCAATGCCTTGATTGTTTACGGCGTGGTAGATGCGAATTCCTCAAGGGCAAACAGTCATGTAAACAAAATAAAAACCAATCTGCAACACGATAATTTTGGAATTGCACGTTATGATGGGGATACCTTCTATTACACAGCACCATTTAGCCCTGCTGGAAATGAAGCGTTAAGTGACGAACCTACCTGGCCGCAAATGAGCGCTTATGCTGCACTGCACCATTTATATCGAGGAGAAAAACAAACGGCTTTAAATTATCTAAAGTGGATCGTTTCTCGGACGGCTGTGGGATATATGGCTCAGGGAGAGGCCGTATCACGAGTTACATTAAAACCTCTTCCCAGTACAATGGTAGAACCTGTGACAGCCGCTTGGTTTATTATTACGGCTTTAACCTATGAAGATCAGGCAGATTTACGTATTATTCCTCCGCAGTTTAACGCAGGAGCGTATAAGACAATTAATGTAACGACTACGGTGGCTAATGATTTACCTCAATGGAGCAATGTTCCATATTATCATGACCAACTAAATGACAGCGAATCATCTTCAGGGGATACAGATATTGCAAAAGTATATAATACCAATGACGCCAACAATCTATATGTACGGATTAAAAATGACAGCAATCATTTGTCCGGCTACAATACTGCTCCCCGTTTTGCCATGACGGTCTATGCTGAAGATTTTAAACATAGTACGATGGAATCAAAAAATACAGGGTTATATGGCGGAAGCTTGGATCGCCCGATGCAATATATGGTTAGCAGATGGAGTGATTCCAATGATTTTGCTAAATTCTATGTGAATAATGGAAGCTGGACATTTGATAAACATCTTACCGGAGTTACGATTCCGCAATGGGATGTAAATACAGGGGACATTGAAATGGTTATTCCCCTTTCTGAATTATCCAGCACCGGGTCAGTAAGTATCGGAGATTGGTCCAATCTGAATATTGTGTTGGTAAGACAGGATTCGAATACACTTAATTGGTCGGAAGATGATGTCATGGCTATTCATTACCGTGTAATGTCATCAGGTGAGCAATGGTACTATGGTAATGTAGAGTAGAAGTGTAAGAAAAAAATCATTTTGCAGATAGAAAAGAATTTTCCCTGTTAAGATAGTATTGTGTCTTAACAGTTTTTTTTGATTATAGATAAAAAAACTAGTTTAAATTTTTAATAAATTTAGAAAAAAGATATTGACTAATTAATTCTTCAGAGGTTATCATTAAGCTGTAGTTAAACGTTTACGTAGGAAGAGTGAAATCACTGATGAATCCAACTATAAAAGATGTAGCAAAAAAAGCGAATGTATCTACAGCAACAGTATCTCGCATACTAAATGGACTTCCGGGTTACTCTGAAGAAACAAAGAAAAGAGTACTAAAAGTAATTGAAGAATTAGGATATCAACCAAACGCAGTAGCAAGGGGATTAGTGAGTAGAAAGACAAAAACCTTAGGTGTGTTACTTCCTAATGTATCAAGTTTGTTTGCCGCAGAAATACTCAATGGAATTGAAGATACTGCTCATGAATCTGACCATAGTGTCATAGTATGTAATACAGACTCTAATGGAATACGCACAATAAAATATCTGCAAGTTTTAAACGAAAAAAGGGTTGACGGTATTATTTTTACCAGTGAAGTATTAAAAAAAGAATACTATGATGCGATGATAGAAATGGATATTCCAATCGTTCTTATTTCAACGGCTTCCTATCGTTATCCGTTGCCTTACGTGAAAGTAGATGATAAGCATGCTGCATACAGTGCTACTGAATTTTTAATTATGAATGGACATGAAAGAATTGCAATGATCAGCGGAACAAAAGATGATCCAATCGCAGGAGTTCCCAGGGTGGAAGGATATAAGCAGGCTTTACGAGATTATGGGCTTATGGTTGATGAACAAAGAATTACCTACGGAATCGATTTTGGTTATAAAACAGGTATGATGGGTATGGAACAAATCATAAATGAAATGCATGATATTACTGCCGTATTTGCTGCAAGTGATGAAATTGCAATCGGTGCCCTATCTGTTGCTAATAAACATGGATGGAAGGTTCCTGACGATATATCCATCATCGGTTATGATAATTTAAAAGTAGCAGAAATGTCTATTCCTCCACTGACCACAGTGGCTCAGCCGTTATATGAAATGGGGGAAATCGCGACGAAAATGCTTTTTAAAATGATCAATACAGGACAAACCGTGGAAAGTCGTATTATTCCACATAAAATTATCGAAAGGCAATCCGTTAAAAGAATAGAACAATAGAAGAGATTTTGTTTTTTATCTTTTTATTTTTAAACAACGTAAACGCTTACGTTCTATTATTTTTTTCTTTAGTAAACGTTTACGTTTAAAAGATTAGCCTGTAAAAAAAGATGAGAGGTGAAAGGATATTGAATTTAAAACAAATAAGCCTGCATGTAATTAAGCAAAATCAACATCCATCCGGAGCATATATCGCAAGTCCTAACTTTGATAATTATCAATATAGTTGGCTTAGAGACGGCTCTTTTATTGCCTATGCGATGGATATGGTTTCTGAACATGATTCAGCAAGACGGTTTTATCAGTGGGTACATCATACGATCATAAGAAATCAACCAAAACTGAAAAAACTTTATTTAAAATATCAAGCAGGTGAAAAACTGGAAGCTAAAGATTTTTTGCCTTGTCGTTATACTTTAGAAGGTTTAGAAGCCAAGGATGAGTGGCCTAATTTTCAATTGGATGGATATGGAACTTGGCGGTGGGGATTAAGTGAACATATCAAGTTGACAGGTAATAATCATTTGTTAGAGCAATTTAAACAAAGTGTCGAAGATACCATCCATTATTTAATCACGTTTTGGCATTTTCCGAACAGTGATTGTTGGGAAGAAAATGAAGATAAAATCCATCCTTCTACATTGGCGGCAATTTACGGGGGATTAAGTTCCATTAATGAATTTCTGCAAAGAGAAGATATTGCTCAAACCGCTGCTCATATTAAAGATTTTCTATTAAAACATGCCATTTATGAAAATCGTTTTGTGAAGTACATCGGTTCAACCAGCGTAGATGCAAGTTTGCTTTGGTTAAGTATTCCTTTTCAAGTGTTTTCTCTTGATGAGGAATACATGGTAAATACAGTAAAAGTGATAGAAGAAAAATTATTACATAAGGGAGGTGTTCATCGATTTCCTGAAGATACCTATTATGGTGGTGGAGAATGGTTACTGTTGTCCAGTTGGTTAGGGTGGTATTACGCATCAGTAGGCAGAATCGATGAAGCACAGAAGCAACTGCAGTGGGTAGAAAGCCAAGCTGATGAACAAGGTTTAATGACTGAACAGGTATTACATCATGTGAACGATGAAGCTTATATTGATCAATGGGTCAATTTATGGGGACCGGTTGCAAAGCCGTTACTATGGTCCCACGCCATGTATCTGATTCTATTCGAGCATGTAAAAAAAATGAAAGTATTAGAAAAGAGGGGAAATAATGAAAAGGTTTTTTCAATTTATGTTGATCACCTTACTTATTGTCAGTATGGCAGCCATTTCATTTGGTTGTGCCAAGTCGGAAGAAACAACAGAAGGAAATAACACCGGGAATGAACAGACGAATGCATCTAATCAGGAAGAAACGATAAAAGAACCGGTTACGATTGAATTCTGGCATACCTACAGTGATACAGAAGAAGTTATTTTTAACGAACAGGTACTTCCATTGTTTGAAGAAAAATATCCAAATATAAAAGTAACATCTACGAGAATGCCTTATGAAGGGCTAAAACAGCAAGTTATTGCAGGGGTTGCCGGTGATGCAGCACCGGATTTGATGAGAATGGATATCATTTGGGTACCAGAATTTGCTAAGTTAGGCGCTTTAATGTCTTTAGATGATATGGATGGTTTTGGAGATGTATCCGGGCAATTATTTCCCGGACCATTAGCAACCAATTATTATAATGGTAAATATTATGGTTTGCCGCTTAACACGAACACAAAAGTCGCTATATACAATAAAGAGTTATTGGCTGAAGCAGGTTTAACCGAAGCCCCTAAAACTTTTGATCAATTGATTGAAGCATCAAAAGCTTTAAAAGCAAAGGGTAAATTTGGAATTGGTATTGGAGGAACGGGACCTTGGGGCTCATTACCATACTTCTGGTCTCTAGGCGGTAAAATAACGGATGAGAATTTTACAAAAGCATCGGGATATTTAAACAGTCCTGAGAGTATTGCAGCTTTAGAAAAAATAGTAGAGCTAAATAACGAAGGATTGATCGCACCTACACTACTTGGCGGAGAACCGGGAACTTGGGATGGTGTGAAAGAACAATATTTAATGATCGATGACGGTCCTTGGTTTTACAGCATATTAGGTGATGAAGCATTAGAAATTACTACTCCTGCATTGATGCCTGAAGGAGATGGCGGAAGTGTATCTGTCGTTGGCGGGGAAGATTTAGTTATGTTTAATACGACAAAACATCCGGAGGAAGCTTGGACTTTCATGAAATTCTTGATGACGGAAGAACCGCAGAAGATCATGGCACAAACAGGATTAATTCCTACCAATCAACAAGCTGCCGGATCGACAGAAGTGCTTTCCGTTCCATTCATTAAACCATATATCGAACAGTTAAAAACCGCCCAACCAAGAACACCACATCCAAATTGGGTAAAAATAGAAGAGTCTTTGGATCTTGCCTTTGGGAAAGCGGTACGTGGAGAGATGGGAGCAAAAGAAGCATTAGATCAAGCGGCAAAAGAAATTGATGAATTTTTAAAATAAGCATGGACAGTGGTTGTTAGCAGTGATCTACTGTTGACAACCACTGTAACATACAAGTACAAAGGGGGGAAAACCTTGACAAAAACACCGTTTCCTATTGATTCGCAAAAAAACCCAAAAAAATCAAATTATCCTTTCAAAAAATTAAATCATTGTTGCAATCCCTTTTTTCAACGCTGGTCTTATCGCTTAAACAATGGTGGAATGTCTTTCCCTTTCTTTTTTTAGGGTTGTTAGGTGTTGCCGTTTTTGTTGTTTTTCCTTTAATTAAAGGGATTTATATGAGCTTTTTTGAATATAATGTCCTTTTGCCGAAAGAAAGTACTTTTGTCGGTTTAGATAATTATATACGTGCCATCCATGATGAAAAGGTATTTTTGGCATTAAGAAATACCCTTTTGTACAGTATTATCACCGTTCCGGGACAATGGGTTTTTGGGATTTTTATTGCCACGTTAATCAATGCCAAATTTATCAAACATAAAGTGTTTTTTCGAACGGTCTATTATATTCCCGTTATTACGTCCTGGGTCGTTGTTTCGTTCTTGTTTAAATATTTATTTGCTGATGGTAAATATGGTCTTATTAATTTTCTTTTATATGAAAAGCTGCATTTATTATCTCATCCGATCAGCTGGCTGCAAAATGAATGGACAGCGATGATCGTGATATGGACACTGGGGATATGGAAAGGTATAGGTTGGGTAATGGTTATTTATCTGGCAGCACTCCAATCCATTCCAAGACACTTTTATGAAGCTGCTGAAATTGATGGTGCAAAGGCAGGAGAAGTATTTCGATATATTACCTTACCATTATTAAAACCAACGACGATTTTTGTCATCATTAATTTAATCATTGGTTCGTTTAACGTTTTTATTCAGGTATTGCTTATAACAAACGGAGGACCTTTAGGCAGAACAGAAGTATTATTAAGCTATATGTATAAGCAGGCCTTTAGCTTTTTTGATTTTGGCTATGCTTCAGCAATCAGTGTGTTGATGGGAATTATGATTTTTCTAATTACGTGGGGACAACAAAAAACCATAGGAAAAGAAAAAATTGAGTTTTAGGTGGGATGAGGTATGGCATTGTTTTGGAAAATTGTCGTTTATCTGCTTTTGATCATTGGGTTATTTGTGGTTTTAACCCCTTTTGTTTACATGGTTTTAACCTCTTTTACACAAGATACTTTTTCACTCCCTCACCCTGATGAACTGTTGAAGGAAGAAAAATTTTTTCACAATTATACCGAAGCTTGGAATAAAAATAACTTTCAACGTTATTTTCTAAACAGTTTATTTGTTGCTTCCACGACTACCGTATTTGCTCTTTTCTTTTCTTCAATGACCGCCTATGCTTTTGCTCGGTTTCAATTTCCTTTAAAAGAATTCTTGTTTCGATTGTTTTTGTTTACGATGATGGTGCCGGGTGTATTGAACATCGTTCCGCAATTTACGGTAATTAAAGGCTTGGGGCTCGTCGACACCTATCGGGGGTTATTATTGCTCTATGTTGGAACTGGAATTGCTGGAAACACCTTTTTTCTCAGAGGTTTTTTTGAAAGGATCCCAAAGGAACTGGAAGAATCGGTGATTATTGATGGAGGCGGAAAGTGGACGATCTACAGACATATTTATCTCCCATTATCTAAACCATCCTTGGCCACACTAGGCATTTTTGCCTTTTCAGGAGCATGGGATGAATTTTTTGTTGCTTTAACCATTTTAAAAAGTGAGGCTAAGCGAACGCTGCCGATTGCGCTGCAGCTGTTCCAAGGGCAGCATGCGACAAAATGGGGGCTAGTTTTTGCAGCATCCCTCATTGCCATCATACCGATTATTTTGATTTTTATCGTTTTCCAGAAAAAATTTGTTCAAAGCACGACAGGTGAAGGTGCGGTGAAAGGATAATAATGGCTATGAAGAAACATCTAGGTCTTTTGTTTCGCATTATTTTTTTATTCCTATTTTTCTTTTTCGGTCTATATGTTGTTTTTCATCAAGATGTGTCCCTGGAAGTCAACCGTCTATTAGAAAAAGGAAGATGGATTGATGATGTTTATGTAGAACAGGCAAGGTATGGACCGGGAGAAACAGCAGTTATTTATACCCGACTAACTAATCGCTCTGAATTGGATGTAGAAGGGAAAATCATCATTACGATTAAACATTTGGGAGAAGAAGCAGCCAGACTGGAATCCGATCGATTTACAATTATAAATGGAGAGCAGAAGACTTTATCGGTGGAATGGAATTCTCCAAAAGAAGATTATAAGGGGTATTTAGTAGAAGCTTGGTTTATTTCTGATGGTGAACTTAAAGACAAAGGTAATACCGCCATTGATATTTCATCCGACTGGGCAAAGTTTCCCAGGTACGGCTATATTACAAACTTTGGGGAATTATCGAAGGAGGAAATAAGGAATAACATTGAACGATTAAATCGGTTTCATATCAATGGTCTGCAGTTTTATGACTGGCAGTATAAACACCATCAACCTTTAGCAGGAACCGTTCAGAACCCTTTAAATAAATGGAAAGATATTGCAAATCGAGATATCAATGTTGAAACGGTTATGGAATATCTTCATCAAGCCCATAAAAAAAACATGATGGCGATGAACTATAACTTGTTATTTGGTGCTTATCAATTCAGCGAACAGGACGGAGTTCAACCGGAATGGGGATTATATAAGGATGCAATGCATCAACTACAGGATGGGCATCCTTTGCCGAATACTTGGGCAACCAGTAAACTTATTCTTCAGAATCCAGCAAATGAAGGATGGCAGCATTATATCCTGCAGAAGGAAGAAGAAGTATTTCAGGTCTTCCCCTTTGACGGCTGGCATGTGGATCAGCTTGGAGATCGTGGACGCCTTTATGATTACCAAGGACATATCATCGAGTTAGATCAAACCTACGAGGTTTTTTTAAAGAAAGCAAAAGAAACACTTCATGTTCCTCTTGTGATGAATGCAGTGAACGATTACGGTCAAATCCGGATTGCACAATCCCCTGTTGATTTTTTATATACAGAAGTATGGAATCCGATCAACACCTACGGACAATTAAAACAAGTAATTGAACGAAATATCCGATTAACAAAGGGAAATAAAGCGATTGTCCTTGCGGCTTATATGAATTATAGAAAAGCAGATCAACCTGGACAGTTTAATAAAGCTTCTGTCCTATTAGCAGATGCAGTGATATTTGCCTCTGGAGGAGCACATTTTGAATTGGGAGATACCGGAATGCTTAGTAAGGAATATTTTCCAAATAACCATTTAGTCATGACTGAGGAACTTGAGAAAGCCCTCTATGACTATTATGATTTTTTAGTAGCTTATCAAAATCTGTTAAGAGATCAGGTGGTATCTGTTGAAAGAGATGTAATCATAGAAGCGAATGAAGCATCCAAATATCCAGAAAAGGGTGCAATTTGGTATTTCACTAAAGCCAAAAAAGGATATGAAATACTTCATTTAATTAACTTTACCAATCAACAATCACTTCAATGGCGGGATGATTTTGGTCAATACAAAGAACCGATAGAAATGAAAAACCTTAACGTCAAATATTATACAGATCAACCTGTCGAAAAAGTGTTTATTGCCACACCAGACGAAGATCATGGAAGTGCCCGATCGTTGGTTTTTACAGCAGCAAAGGATGGCAAGGGGAAATTTATTACATTTACCATACCTTCTTTGAAGTATTGGGATATGGTTTATCTAAAGGAAAGAACTACGAAAGAATAGGTGGTGTAAACGGTGGGACAAGTCAAAATCCATCATTTGGATGTATATCCGGATAAGGCACAATATCATCCGAGAGAGCAAGGCAGCATAATCGTGGAAATAGCGGGTAATCAAGAGGCTATGATTCAGATCAAAGTTTCTTTTAAAAGACTCCATCAATTGGAATGGGAAGAAAAGATGGAGATATATTTAGAAAAAGCAATTTTTAAACAGATTTCGATTCCATTTGAAGTGCCAAATGAAATTTGGGAAGGGTTTGGTGTGAATATTCAGCTGTTTGCAAATGGAAAATATCTTGCCCAAAAATCGACCGCATGGGACGTGGTTGATCATTGGCGGAGGGCACCTCGATATGGATTTTTAAGTGATTTTCATCAAGATGAAAAAGGGCAGCTAAACGATGTTGATTCCCTAAACAAATTTCATTTGAATATCATACAATTTTATGATTGGATGTACAGACACGATAACATGATTCCACCTGCTGAAAACTTCGTTGATCCCATGGGTCGCACATTATCTTATCCTGTGGTTCGAGAAAAGATCAATGCCCTGCATGAAAAAGGAATGGCTGCCCTCGCCTATGGAGCAGTGTATGCTTCATTAAAGGATTTTCATGAACAGCATAAGGAATGGGGATTGTACAAAAATAACGGAGATCCCTATCATTTAATCGATATTTTTTACATCATGGACATATCTCCGGATTCCCCATGGAATAAACATATGATTTCTGAATTTCGCAAAGTGATGGAAGAAGGCTTTGACGGAATTCATATGGATCAATATGGATTTCCTAAAAAAGCGTTCCGTCATGTCAATGGTAGAAAAGAATTGGTTGATTTAGCAAATTGTTATCCAGCATTAATCAATCAAACAAAAAACATTTAAAAGAGGTAAATGCTGAAGTCGGACTGATATTTAACAATGTGAGTAATTACCCTGTACATACCACTGCAAAAGCTGACCAAGACGCCATCTATATTGAAGTATGGCCCCCTGTCATTCACTTGCGGGAATTAAAAGCTTTAATCGATCGCGGACGTGAGTTAAGCGACGATAAGCACGTTATTCTTTCTGCCTATCTTCCATCCTTTAAACAAACGGAAGGATATGACCAATATGACCAAACCGCTGCTGAAAATGGAGCTCTGCTGACCATGGCAACCATTTTTGCCAGCGGGGGTTATCATCTTCTCATTGGTGAAGAAAATAAAGTGCTTACGGAAGCCTATTATCCCAGTTATGGCACCATGAGTAATATCTTTATTGAAGAAGTAAGGAAATATTATGACTTTATCGTCCGATATGGAAAACTATTATACGATCATCAATTAGTTGATCTTTCTTTTGTATATACCGGAGGAATTAACACGGAGATTTCCTTTCAAGGGGAAGCTGCTTATACTCCTAATGGGGATGTAAATACGGTTTGGACGATGGTGAAACAACTTCCAGACTATCAAATCATTCACCTTATTAATTTAGTAGGATTAGAGGATGATTATTGGGAGCATGGAAAAAAACAACGTCCAAAAAAACAGAAGGAGATAACCTGTACGGTATTAATTGAAAAAGAGGTGAACGGAGTATATTTAGCAAGCCCTGATTTTGAAAATACCGAACCGATTAAACTAAATGATCAAATCGTTTCTCATGAACATGGAAAAGCGATTCAATTTACGATTCCAACCCTATCTATTTGGGACATGGTTTATATCGAATTTGTTCAATAGCGTTGTCCAAATTGATTTGAAAGGAGGTGGTAACTAGAGTTGTTCATGGATGTTTATTAAAAGATTACTTTCATATGGAGGTGTAAAATACCATTATGAAAAAAAGTTTACATTCATTTATTTCTTTGTTTTTAATTCTTGTATTATTGTTTTCGATCGCGTTAACATCAGAAATGATTCAAAAAGCACATGCCGCAACTGATGGAATCATTGATAGAGTTTACACGAACCAGTCTAGATACAGTCCTGGTGAAATAGTCACGATAAATGTAGAAATGACAAACGATTCAGGAACAGCTTTTA
The DNA here is from genome assembly GCF_001561915.1 of Tepidibacillus decaturensis. Classification (GTDB taxonomy): domain Bacteria; phylum Bacillota; class Bacilli; order Tepidibacillales; family Tepidibacillaceae; genus Tepidibacillus_B; species Tepidibacillus_B infernus. Next base: position 483,031 of record NZ_LSKU01000001.1, read on the forward strand.
ATGATAATGTTTACCTCACGATATATCATTTAGAAAATCAAGTGTATACCTCTAGTCAGCTGATCTCTTTACCTCAAGAAAGCTCGACGACAGTGACCTTCCAATGGACATCTCCATTAAACGATTTTCAAGGGTATTTTGTTTATGTAACCGCAGGATCCTCAAGTGGAGCAACTGCAATCGATGTATCCAGTGATTGGACGAAATATCCTCGCTATGGTTATATTTCTGAATTCAGTCCGAATGAAACTCTGCATCAGAGTCAGGAAAAGATTAATACTTTAGCTCAAGATTATCATATTAATGCATGGCAATTCTATGATTGGATGTATCGTCATGATAAATTTATCAAACGGACAAATGGTCAAATAGAACCCACGTGGTTAGATCTTTTTGATCGTGAAATTTCATGGGATACCATTCAGAATCAAATTGGTGCCGTTCATGATGTAAACGGAAAAGCAATGGCCTATGCTATGGGATATGCTTCTCGAGAGGATTATACCCAATATGGAATTGATCCTGCATGGGGAATCTATGAAGATAGCAGTGCAACCAACCAATATGATGTTGATTTCAATAGCGGAAAATATCTATATTTATTTGATCCCCAAAATGCAAACTGGCAGAATTATATCATTCCGGAGTATTTAGATGCTGTAAATACAGCAGGATTTGACGGGATTCATGTGGATCAAATGGGACAAAGAGATAATGTCTATGATTATTATGGTAATCTTATTGATTTATCCACGCGTTTCTCCCCATTTTTGGATGAAGCAAAGGCCAGTTTAACTTCCAATAATAGCAACAAAGATCAGATCACATTTAATATCGTTGATGGTACAGTAGACGGATGGGCAGCAAATGATATCGCCCAACATGCAGACGTAGACTTTTTATACAGTGAAATATGGTTTAAATCGAATAACTATATCGATTTGAAAAACTACATTGAACAAATTCGTTTATTAAGCGGCAATAAGGCCGTTGTTTTGGCAGCATATATGAACTACGAGGAAAATATTGGTCCTCGGTACGAAGCGGAGGATGCGGTTCTGACCAATGTAGCAGTTGACACGGATCATACAGGTTATACAGGGTCAGGATTTGTTGATCAATTTGCAGAAAACGGAGATAAAGTTAAGTTTACGATCGATGCCGTAGAAGATGGGGAATATGCACTGGTATTTCGCTTTGGCAACAGCACGGGAGGTACGAGCACAAGAAGCATATACATTGATGGGGTAAAACAAGATACGTTATATTTTGCCAATCAAGCGAATTGGGATACTTGGGCTCATGATACCTATTATACTGCAAATTTAACGCAAGGTACACATACAGTGACTTTAGCATACGATTCCTCTGATACTGGTGCTATTAACTTAGACAGTTTAACCTTAGGTACATTTGATAAACATTCTGTCCTATTAGCTGATGCTGCGTTTGCAGCAAGTGGTGCTACTCATATTGAGCTAGGTGAGAATAATCGCATGCTTGCTCACGAATATTATCCTAACACCAGTAAAGCAATTAGAAACGATTTAAAGCAAGGTTTAAAAAATCACTATAATTTTATTACTGCTTATGAAAATTTACTCTTTGATCAAGATGTTATAGCAAATGATTCGGGTAATCAGTTTATTCAAATACAAGGAGAAACAGTAAGTGGAGATGGAAGCGGTAATACCCTCTGGGCGATTCAAAAAAGAAATAATGATTATAACATTTTTCATTTAATTAACCTTACGCAAAATGATTCTGAATGGCGAAACAGCGGATCTGCACCAGTGGAAAAAAGTAATTTAACAACCAAGGTTTATATTGGAACTGATGAAACCATATCCAATGTTTATGTTGCATCACCGGATATTAATTTTGGAAAAACCCAAGAATTAGCTTTTACTACTGGATCAGACAGTAATGGGAAATATGTTTCTTTTACTGTACCTTCTTTGAAATACTGGGATATGATTTACATGAAGCGTTCCTTTCATGTTCCAGCCAATGATACCTATGAAGCTGAAACAGCCATATTGAGCAATGTTGCTGTTGATACAGACCATACGGGTTATACGGGCTCGGGGTTTGTTGATCAATTTGCTGAAGTGAATGATGGGATTTCTTTTGTCGTCAAAGCGACAGCCGATGATGATTACGTATTAAGCTTCCGTTATGGAAATGGAGGAAGTGATGCAGCAAGAGATGTATTTGTAGATGGCCATTATGCCGGTACGGTTCAATTTAATCATACAGGAAGTTGGGATGATTGGGGGATCGGTGAATTAACGGTAAATCTCAGCAAGGGATACCATACCATAGTACTTTGGTATTCTGCTACAAATGTTGGAGCCATTAATCTGGATTCTTTAGATTTAGATAAAACCTATATCTGGCAATTTGATCGTCAAATCACTTCTGCTCCTGCAGGTTATCGCATTACTTATCGTGTTGGGCTTCCCGGATGGGTTCATTGGGGAGTAAATAACTGGCAAAATGTCCAAGATACCGCATTTGTTACGAATGGAAGCACCAATGATAATTTAGATTATGAAATCTCAATTGGTCCGTTTACTTCTGGAACAACGGTTGATTTTACCTTCCTTTGGGATGACAATAACAACGGAATTCCGGAATATGATGTGGATCGATGGGAAGGAGAAGATTTTCATCTTAACATTCAATAATAGTATGAAAAGAATAGGAGGACGATAAAAATGGATCGAATCATGAAAAATAAGTATTGGATCTTTATGCTTACAGTAATCCTTATTACTTCCATCTTGTTTGCTCCATTGCAAATTACTCAAGCATCAACAGATACATTACCCACTGATCAGTCAGTAACAAGCATCTACTTGAATAACTGGAAGGATGCAGTAAATATATGGATGGCGAGCGAATTAGCTCAAACGGATACAGGAAATTATGGTCCAAGAATTGGAGAAATGAGAATTGATGACGACTATACCGTGAATCAGATTCATGATTACTCTGCTTTTTTTCGTGATGAAACCAATGCAGTGAAATATACAGAACCGCACAATTTTGCCTCAGAAGCTTATTATGATGACGGCGGGATTCTTCAAACCAAATATTTGGATTATAACGGAAGCAATCTGCCCATTGTGGTTGAAAAAGATTTTGCCATGGTGCCTAATGAGGACTTTATGATTGCTAAGTATACTTTTACAAATAACAATGCAACCTCTATTAACTTTAATCTTTTGGAACAGATCCATGTCAATAATGTGACAAAGGGCAGTACGAATCAAACTCATCATGGATGGTATGACAACACAAGAAATACCCTGTTTGTCGATATGACCAGTTCAGGTCAATATTATGTCGCCTTAGGTGCTTTCCAGAGTGCAGACGGTTACCAAGTGGCGGATGATACAGAGTCCAACTTGGGAGCAAACGATGTGAGTGCTTGGTATACCTTCGATAACAATGGAACAGTAAAAAATAATTCCGATGAATATGCGGTAGATATCAGCGTTGCTTTTCAGGATCAGGTAACCATTCCTGCATCAGGTTCTGTGTCCGTCTCCTTTGTTGCAACGGTTCAGGATAGCTTAACCAATGCTCAGAATTCGGTTGATCGTGCTTTATCCCAGAAAGCAGATTATTGGTTTACTCAGACGAGTAATACTTACAGCAGTTGGCTCAGTCAGGGAAAAACCGTTAATTTTGCTGACGGCGGCATCAATAAAACCTATACACGGGCTTTAATCACAATTAAGAATGCAACAAACCCGACTTATGGGGCAACTCCTGCTACGACTAATCCGATTGCTTACGGTTATAAAGTATGGGCACGGGATTCGGCCGTAACTGCGATGGTTCTCGATCAGGCAGGTTTTTACGATGAGGCGGAGAAATACTGGTACTGGCTGCAAGATCGGCAACAGTCAGACGGCACTTTCAAAACGACCTTTGATTATTGGACTAACAATTACGTATCCTTTGTTGAGCCTGAACACGATTCAATCGGAATTTTTCTTGTCGGTGCTTATCAGCATTATAAATTAACCGGAGATACCACCTTCTTAAATAGTATCTGGACGAAGTACAAAAAATCTGCAGATTTTATCTGGTCTAATTTAGGGTCTGACCCTTATGGTTTTGGTGAGGAAGATGCAAGCATCTGGGAAGAGCAAATTGAATATAACGCATTTACTCAAGCCTTGTATGTGGCAGGATTGGATGCTGCCCAGCATATGGCTAGAGCAAAGGGGTTAAATAGTCTGGCAGATGATTATAACGGTGCTGCGAGTGAGATTCGTTCCAATATTCAAAAGGATGATACATGGAGTCCGTCAGGGCTTTGGAATGTAAACAATGGTTATTATAATCGTGCAGTCAATACTAATGGAACAGCACGAACCTTGGTAGACGGGTCATCTAACGCTTTAATTGTTTACGGCGTAATAGATGCCAATTCTTCAAGGGCAAACAGTCACGTAAATAAAATAAAAACCAATCTGCAACATGATAATTACGGAATTGCCCGTTATGACGGGGATGATTTCTATTACACCTCTCCATACAGTCCCGGAGGGAATGAGGCGTTAAGCGATGAACCTTCCTGGCCACAAATGAGTGCTTATGCAGCTTTGCATCATTTATATCGGGGAGAAAAGCAAACAGCATTAAATTATCTGAAATGGATTGTCTCCCGTACAGCGGTTGGTTATATGGCCCAGGGAGAGGCCGTATCACGAATTTCATTGAAACCTCTTCCCAGTACAATGGTAGAGCCTGTAACAGGAGCATGGTTTGTGATTACCGCATTGGTTTACGAGGATCAAGCGGATATACGAGTCATTCCTCCGCAATTTAACGCAGGAGCCTATAAATCTATTAACGTTACGACAACGGTGGCTAATGATTTGGCTCAATGGAACAATGTCCCGTATTACCATGATCGTTTAAGTGACTCTGATTCAGGTTCCGATGACACAGATATTGCCAAGGTCTATGTCTCTAATGATGCCAATAATCTATATGTACGGATTAAAAATGCCAGTCATCACTTGTCAGGCTACAATACGGCTCCCCGTTTTGCCATGACGGTTTATGCCGAAGATTTCAAACACAGTACAGCCGAATCATTAACTACTGGATTATATGGCGGCAATCTGGATCGGTCGATGCAATATATGGTTAGCAGATGGAGCGATTCCGGAGATTTTGCTAAATTCCATGTCAGTAACGGAAGCTGGACATTTGAAAAACATCTTTCCGGAATGACAATCCCGCAGTGGGATGTCAATACGGGTGATATTGAAATGGTCGTTCCTCTCTCCGAACTGTCCAGTACAGGTTCCGTCAATACCGGTGATTGGTCAAACCTGAACATTGTCTTGGTCAGACAGGACCCGACCACCCTTAATTGGAATGAAGATGATCTGATTGTGATTCATTATCGGGTAATGACTTCAGGAGAGCAATGGTATTATGGTAATGTAGAGTAATAAGCAGCCAATTTAAACGCTTCGAGCTCTTCCATTAATGGCTTCTTGTTAAGTGATCATATTCGGATGCTATAAAACCGCTTAAATACGCGGGACTGACATGTCCGATGATTTGCGTGAATGGAGCAAAAAATTAAAAGGATTATGCCACATTTCGATGTGGCTATTCTTTTATCTATGTGTGGTCTGGGGATAAGGCCTGAAGATATACATGATGAACCAATTTTTTTAGAAGCTTCACCTAATCATCCGTTTAATTCAACTGTTGAAGCTTTGGTCTTACCTGGTATATTTATTTTGATAATGGCTTAAAGTAAGTAGCGGCCAAATATATCTTTAGCTGTGATAATTAGTATAAAACACGTCTGCTAAACCGGCGCCCGTAGGATATGAGCTTCGCCAATCATTTTCAGATCCAAAATCGATCAAACGCTGTAGACCCTGATCAATAGCAGGTGTTGGCTTATCATAAACAGTAATTAAAGCATCTAATGCCCAGGCTGTTTGTGATGGTGTACTTGCATTAAGCGGAACATATTGTTTTACTATGTCACTTTTGCAGGATTCTCTCCAGCCGCCATCATCATTTTGTATTTCTAACAGCCATTTAGCGGCTTTTTTAATTGTCGGATGATTTGAACTAAGCCCCACTGCTTTTAGACCTGTTAATGCAGCCCAGGTTCCATAAATATAACTTATTCCCCACCTGCCAAACCAGGAACCATTCTTTTCTTGATTGCGAATCAACCATTTTACTGCCCTGATAATATTAGGGTAATTCAAATTAAACCTTGCATAATTGCCAAGAAACTCTAATGTTCTGCCTGTTAAATCTGCAATTGAAGGGTCAATTGTAACTGATTCAGTACCCTTTTGAACAAAGAATGTTAATATTTCTTTATTGGTATTCTTCTCAAAAGCAGGCCAGCCGCCATCAAGCCGAAAAAAGCAGCCACCCCCCTTAGTGGAGAAGTGGCAGACAAAATCTTATAGCAAGCATATAGAAGGGACACATACCCTTCACTAGTTAATAGTGAAAGGGGGTGAACCGAATGGAGAAAGTCTATATTACTTTAGCGATGATTGGAGTCGTCATTGGATTTCTTGAAAAAGAAGTCTGATCTTATTATTATATGCATACAAGTTTTATAAACATTTTTATTCTAGTCACACTTCGTTAAAATAGGTTAGTATTAAAATAAACTTGTCGAACTTGAAGGGAGAATTTAATTCATATTTGGTAGGTGGAAAAGATTGGATCACATCAAGGAAAAATTAACATTGCTTCCTGATAAACCAGGTTGTTATTTAATGAAGAATAATCATGGACAAGTTATCTATGTTGGAAAAGCAAAAGTATTAAAAAATCGTGTGCGTTCTTATTTTACTGGGAGTCATGATGCAAAAACCCAAAGGCTGGTTAATGATATTGTAGACTTTGAATATATTATCACTGATTCAGCGATTGAGGCATTAATCTTAGAGAACCATTTAATCAAAAAATATCGCCCTAAATACAATATCATGTTAAAGGACGACAAAACTTATCCCTATATTAAATTAACGAATGACGAACATCCGCGTTTAGAAGTGACACGCAAAGTATTAAATGATAAAGCAAAATATTTTGGCCCTTATCCTAATGCCGGTGCTGCACAGCAGGTTAAGAGGCTTTTAGATAAAATATACCCGTTAAGAAAATGTAAAACACTAAAAGATCGGGTTTGTCTATATTATCATTTAGGTCAATGTGTGGCTCCGTGTGAATTTAAGGTGGAGCATTCTACTTATGAAGAAATGACCCGAAAAATTATCCGTTTCTTGCAAGGGGATTATAAAGAACTAAAAAAAGAACTTCAGCAAAAAATGGAGAAAGCGGCTGAAAATTTAGAGTTCGAACGCGCAAAAGAATATAGAGATCAAATTAATGATATTGAAGCAATTATGTCCAAACAAGTGATTAGTTTAAATGATCGTGTCAATCGAGACATTTTTGGTTTTTATATAGATAAAGGTTGGATGTGTGTTCAAGTTTTCTTTATGAGGCAAGGAAATCTGATTGAACGGGATGTTTCTATTTTCCCTTATTATGGAGTACCAGAAGAAGATTTTATGTCCTTTGTTACACAGTTTTACTTTGAAAATCCTGTATTGCCTAAAGAAATTTTGTTGCCAGAATCATTAGACAAAGAATTGTTAGAAGAATGGTTACAAATTAAGATCCAACAGCCAAAACGAGGTCAAAAAAGAAAATTAGTAGAAATGGCGATTGAAAATGCGAGAATTGCTTTAGAAGAGAAGTTTAAAATGGAAGAAAAAAATATATCTAAAACAAGTCTAGCCATTGAACTTTTAGGTAAAAGTTTAGGGATTGCAACTCCACATCGTATTGAGGCTTTTGATAATTCCAATATTCAAGGTGTCGACCCTGTATCCGCTATGGTTGTATTTATTGATGGTAAGCCTGATAAATCGAGTTATCGAAAATTTAAGATAAAAACGGTTGAAGGACCAGATGATTACCATACGATGCAAGAGGTGATAAGGCGGCGTTACACAAGAGTGTTAAAAGAAGGTTTAAATCTACCAGACTTGGTCATCGTAGATGGCGGAAAATTGCAAATTAATGCTGCAGTTGATGTACTAGAAAATGAGCTTGGTTTATTTATTCCAGTAGCTGGGCTTAAAAAAGATGAACGACATAAAACAGCAGTATTGTTAATGGGTGATCCACCTGTTCCAGTATCTATGGAAAGAAATAGTCCGGAATTTTATTTATTACAACGAATTCAAGATGAAGTTCATCGATTTGCGATTACGTTCCACCGTCAAACCCATAAAAAAACGGTGTTTGCTTCGCAATTAGATCAGGTTCCAGGTGTTGGTGAAAAGCGGAAAAAATTATTATTAAAACACTTTAGCTCAATAAAGAATATGAAAGAAGCTCCTGTTGAGGAATTTCGCAAAATTGGAATTGGCGATAAATTAGCTAAAACGATTTTGGAAGCAATAAATACTGAAGAATAAGGGTTTACATTTCTTTACCGTATGATATAATAACTTCAAAATTTAATAGTATACCTCACTATAATCAAATTTAGTTAAAGTGAGGTAGGGGCGCGAAATTCATGAGTCATCTTTTAGAGGAAGCGAATCTGATGAAAAAAGATAAAAGGGACTTTCGCCGAAGCCTATTTCTTCGCAGGAAGTAGAGCTGGGTCTACATTGAATAAGTGTAGGACTGTCATAGTTAAATGATCCCAAATTTAACTATGGAGAACTATCTTGACTATTTGGGGGTGGGGAAACTTTTATGTTGTGATTCACAACAGGAGTCTATTTCCTGTTGTTTTTTTATATTAAATTGTACAAAGTACAATTCTGCGAAACTAGAAGAACATCGCAATATGTTGGAAAGGGTGGAGAAAATGGGGATCGTGGTTCAAAAGTTTGGTGGCACATCAGTAGGTACAATTGACCGAATCAAAAACGTTGCAAAGATTGTTACGAAAACGAAAGAACAGGGAAATCAGGTAGTTGTGGTTGTTTCAGCGATGGGAGATTCCACTGATGACCTTCTAGACATGGCTCACCAAATCACGTCTACGCCGTCTTCAAGAGAACTTGATATGTTATTGACAACTGGAGAACAAGTCTCAATATCCTTGTTAGCAATGGCTTTGCAAGAAATAGGTTTTTCAGCAATTTCCTTTACAGGCTGGCAAGCAGGAGTAAAGACAGAATCAGTTCACAGTAAGGCAAGGATTACAGATATATCATCCGAGAGAATAGTACAAGAGCTAAAAAATGATAAGATTGTTATCGTTGCGGGTTTCCAAGGGGTAAGTGAGGAAGGGGAAATTACGACCTTAGGTAGAGGTGGATCTGACACAAGTGCTGTTGCATTAGCAGCTGCATTGAAGGCTGATCTATGTGAAATCTATACAGATGTAGATGGGGTTTATACAACAGATCCCAGAATAGAACCTAAGGCTAAAAAGCTAAAAGAAGTTAGTTTCGATGAAATGCTTGAATTAGCAAATCTAGGTGCAGTGGTTTTACATCCTAGAGCAGTAGAAAACGCGAAAAAGTTTGGTGTTCATTTGGTTGTAAGGTCCAGCTTGGTTCAGGTTGAAGGAACTGTAATAAAGGAGGAACATGGTATGGAACATGTAAAGGTAGTAACAGGTGTAGCCTATGATATGGATGTTGCCCGTGTACAGGTTATTGGCTTAGAAAACAAAATCAATGCTTTGTCTGATCTATTCTCTACATTGGCAAAAGAAAAAGTCAATGTAGATATGATTGTTACAAGTGATTATGGGGAAGACAAAATCAATGTTTCTTTTTCTATCACAAGCAGTGATTTACAACATACGTTAGCTATTCTGGAACGTTATGTGGGATCCTGTACAATGATTAGTCATGAGGATCATTTAGCAAAGGTTTCGATCGTGGGGGCTGGGATGATATCTAACCCTGGAGTTGCAGCTAAAATGTTTGAGGTCTTAAGCAATGCAGATATCCCGATCAAAATGGTAACCACATCTGAGATTAAGGTTTCCTGCCTTGTTCCTAAGGAGTATGCTATTTCTGGAGTACAAGAATTACATCGTTCTTTTGAATTAGATCATGAATAGAACATACCAATTCTTTATCCCTCTTTTTACAAGAGGGATTTTCATTTGTTCCATTTTTTCATAGAAAGGCATGGATGACGGAGCTCGATGTAATATACATTTCTACTATTTTCTGAATAATAAAATATTTTTTTATTTTGAAGGAATTATCATATTTCTAAAGAATAAATATTAAGAAGACTAAAACTTGTACATGATTGAACAAAGACTTTATATAACTTTTCTCAAATTTTCTAAAAAAGCGAATAAAAGCCGATATAACCAGTTTTTTGTGGGAAATAAACAATTAATCTAACTCTACTTATTCTTGACGCTTTTAAAAATGAAGGCGTACAATGAAAATGTCAAAAAATTTTCATTTTTTGGTTTCACCATTGAAACTAAAGAGGGAATAGATTGTTAAATGAAAAAAAGGGGGTAAGGTTATAGGTTAAGGTAAGGTCTAGGGTGTTTTAAATGTCTTCTTTCATTTTAAAAGGGGGAAAGTGATATTATGGCAACAACGCATTTTTTTAATCGCAAATTGCACTCTTTATTAGGAATCATTCCTGTAGGTGTATTTTTGTTGATTCATTTAACGGTGAATTATCAAGCAACCAAGGGTCCTGAAGCCTTCAATAGTGCAGCTGGTTTTATGGAAAGTTTGCCCTACTTGGCAGTACTAGAATGGGTATTGATCTTTTTACCACTTTTATACCATGCGATTTATGGACTTTATGTGGCTTTCCAAGCAAAACATAATGTAAACAATTATGGATATTTCCGAAATGTAATGTTCTTCTTACAAAGAATGACAGGGATTGTCACTCTTATCTTTGTTGGTTGGCATGTATGGGAAACCCGTGTTCAAATGGCACTTGGCACAGAATTAAATTATGAATTAATGGCTAACATTCTTAAAAATAATTGGGCTTTTGTCTTTTATTTGGTTGGAGTGATTTCAGCAGTATTCCATTTTGCCAATGGTATGTGGTCATTCTTGGTAAGCTGGGGTATTACGATTGGACCACGTGCACAAAGAATTTCTACATATGTTTGGATGGTTGTTTTCGTAGCAGTATCGATTATCGCTGTTTCCGCATTATTTGCTTTTGTCAATCCAGTATACGTCGAACAAGTAAATTTAGGGTAAAGGGGGAGCGAGAACATGAGTAGTAGTCAAAGGATCATTGTAGTTGGTGGAGGATTAGCAGGCTTGATGGCTACCGTCAAAGCTGCTGAAGCAGGTGTACACGTTGATTTATTTTCATTAGTACCAGTTAAGCGCTCTCATTCTGTTTGTGCGCAGGGTGGTATCAATGGTGCAGTAAATACAAAAGGTGAAGGAGACTCACCTTGGGTTCACTTTGATGATACGGTTTATGGTGGGGACTTTTTAGCAAACCAACCCCCAGTTAAAGCGATGGCTGAGGCAGCTCCTGGAATTATTCATTTATTTGATCGCATGGGAGTTATGTTTAACAGAACATCTGAAGGTTTACTTGATTTCCGTCGTTTTGGTGGTACACAACACCATCGTACTGCATTTGCTGGTGCAACAACAGGTCAACAGCTTCTCTATGCAATAGATGAACAGGTTCGCCGTTGGGAAGTTGCAGGCTTAGTTACTAAATATGAACATTGGGAATTCCTCTCTGTTGTTTTAGATGATGAAGGAAGAGCAAGAGGAATCGTAGCACAAGATTTAAGAAGCATGGAATTCCATACCTTTGCTGCTGATGCCGTCCTTCTAGCTACTGGCGGTCTTGGGATGATCTTTGGAAAATCGACAAACTCTGTTATTAACACTGGTTACGCAACTAGTGCAGTATATAGACAGGGAGCGATTTATGGAAACCCAGAATTTATTCAAATTCACCCTACAGCGATACCAGGGGATGATAAAAACCGACTCATGTCCGAGTCAGCTCGTGGTGAAGGCGGACGTGTTTGGACATATAAAGATGGAAAGCCATGGTATTTCCTAGAGGAAAAATATCCTGCATATGGTAACCTTGTACCACGTGATATTGCAACACGTGAAATTTTCCACGTTGTAGTCGACTTAGGTTTAGGTGTGGATGGAGAAAATAAAGTTTACCTTGATTTATCTCATAAAGATCCTAAAGAATTAGATATTAAACTAGGTGGTATTCTAGAAATCTATGAAAAATTTGTTGGGGATGATCCAAGAAAAGTACCGATGAAGATTTTCCCAGCCGTTCATTATTCAATGGGTGGTTTATGGGTTGATTATGATCATATGACCAATATTCCTGGATTATTTGCAGCAGGTGAAGTAGATTACCAATATCATGGAGCAAACCGTTTAGGAGCTAACTCATTATTATCTGCCATCTATAGTGGTATGATTACAGGTCCAAAAATGGTTCAATATATTAAAGGGTTGAAAAAATCTGCTGCCGATGTTTCCAAACAATACTTTGAAGACCAAAAGAAACTGGAAGAGCAGAAATATAACGATATCTTAAATCTAAAAGGAAATGAAAATCCATATAAGCTTCATGAAGAGTTAGGAAAATGGATGACTGAAAATGTAACCGTTGTACGTTATAATGACCGCTTACTCAAAACAAATGAGAAATTATTAGAATTGATGGAACGTTACAAGAAAATCAATATTGATGATGCTGCAAAATGGAGTAACCAAGCAACAGCATTTACACGTCAGTTAGAAGGTATGCTTGTATTAGCTCAAGCGATTACGATGGGAGCTTATAACCGTAATGAAAGCCGTGGAGCACATTATAAGCCAGATTTCCCAGATCGTAATGATGAAGATTGGCTAAAAACAACCAAGGCCAAGTATACTCCTGATGGTCCTGTTTTTGATTATGAACCAGTAGATGTCTCTTTGATCAAGCCTAGACTACGAAACTATGCTGTATCGAAGGAGGAGACAGTAAAATGAGTGAAAAAACAATTCATCTAATTATCACTCGTCAGGATGGGCCAGATAAACCATCCTATACAGAAGAATTCAGAGTTCCTTATCGACCTAACATGAACGTGATTAGTGCTTTAATGGAAATACAAAAGAACCCAGTGAATGCTAAGGGGGAAAAAACGACCCCAGTTGTTTGGGAAATGAACTGCTTAGAAGAGGTATGTGGAGCTTGTTCAATGGTGATTAATGGTAAGCCAAGACAATCTTGTAGTGCCTTAATCGATCAATTAGAACAACCGATTCGCTTACAGCCTATGAGCACTTTCCCAATCATTCGCGACCTGATGATTGACAGAAGTCGAATGTTTGATGCGTTAAAACGAGTAAAAGCGTGGATTCCGATTGATGGTACCTATGACTTAGGGCCAGGACCTAGGATGCCAGAAAAAACAAGACAATGGGCATATGAATTATCTAAGTGCATGACTTGTGGGGTTTGTTTAGAGGCATGTCCAAACGTAAATAGTCATTCACCATTTATTGGTCCAGCCCCAATCAATCAAGTTCGACTATTTAATGCCCATCCAACTGGAGCAATGAATGCAGAGGAACGTTTAGAGGCTATTATGGGAGAAGGAGGAATTACCGATTGTGGTAACTCACAAAACTGTGTTCAGTCATGTCCAAAGGGTATTCCTTTAACCACATCCATTGCTGATCTAAACCGTCAAACCACTATTTATTCATTTAAACGTTTCTTAACAAATTAAACTAATTACATCTTTATTATAAGAACCTATGAGGTTTTTACCTCGTAGGTTCTTCTTTTTAAAAAAATAAGAAAGT
>NZ_LSKU01000001.1:497285-507324 GCF_001561915.1 Tepidibacillus decaturensis
TTTTCTTATAGGTTCTCTAAAAGAGGATTTTGTAAAAATATGTAGAATTTAATATTTTTAAAGATAATTTTGGAAATAGAAATAGAGATGAAGACATAAGGGAGGACAGGGCGTGAGAAAAAAATTATTTAGTCTACCAAACTTAAAGCTAAAAGAAAGATTTAACAAGCTAATGTCAAGTAAACCATTAAACAAAAACGGGTCTAAAAAAATAGCGAGACTAAAAGTAAGAAAACTAATTTTATCTCAGTCAAAGCAAAAATACTAGTTAGCTTCTTAACGGTAGTCATACTGATGGCTTTTGTGAGTCTTTTTGCATTATATCAAATGATACAGATCCAAAAAAGCTATGAAGATATTGTTCAAAATGACATGAACACAATGATAGAAGCCCAAGAATTAGAATCAAATATTATAAGGGAATTATCTTACATTCAAAAACTAGGACTGACAAAAGATGAAAGATTAATTGATCAAATTGAAAAATTAAAAACAGAGAACCACAAAAAGTTGAATGAATTAGTAACAAAGCTAAGGACAGAAGCCGACCAAAGAGAATTTAAAAAACTACAGATCATTTATACAAATTATAATGAAATTGAAAAACTAATGATTGAGGCTGCTCAACAAGATGATATTAGAGAATTTGTCTCATTAATGGACAAAAAAATGGCAGAAACCTTAGCAGACAAAATGATGAATAATGTGGAGATTATTAAACAGGGAATCTTTGAACAGCAACAAATAGATAACGATAAAGTCAATCACATTAGACAATTGGTATTAATTACAACCTTAATCACCATTTTATTAGCGGTTGCCATTGCAATTGTTTTTGCCAGAATGATATCTACTCCAGTTAAATTATTAGATAAACATGCAAGCCTGATGGCAGATGGAGATCTAACTCAACAAATACCCAATATTAAAAATAATGATGAGATCGGCCATTTAGTTCGTACATTTGAATATTTACAAGAACAATTAAAACAAATGGTAGCAAAAATTCAAGTTCATGCCGAACAAGTAGCATCTACCTCTGTAGAATTAGCAGCAAGCACAGAACAAACCACACAATCGACTGAGCAAATCTCACTCACCATGCAAGAGATGGCCGCCAATTCAGATACTCAGGTGGTCAATGTTCAAGAAACCGCTGAATTTATTGATCAATTCCAACAAGGAATTGTACATATTACTGAAAACGCGAATGATGCAAGCACAGGTGCAGCAAAAACATCTACATTAGCAAATAACGGAATGAATATGCTAAGAGAAACAATTAAGCAAATGAATGGAATTGGAAAAACAGTAGATCAATCAGTGAACGTGGTAACAAGATTAAATGAACGCTCACAAAAGATTAACGAAATCGTCGATCTCATTACCAATATCGCAGATCAAACAAACCTATTAGCATTAAATGCTGCCATTGAAGCAGCAAGAGCAGGGGAGCATGGAAGAGGGTTTGCCGTTGTGGCAGATGAAGTAAGAAAGCTTGCCGAACAATCCGGAAATGCAGCAAAAAATATTGCAGGGATGATTATAGAGATCAAAGAAGATACGACCAAAGTAGTTCAATCGATGACAAAAGGAAATGATGAAGTAAAAGAAGGAATTCTTGCTGTCGAGAAAGTAAATATTGCTTTTGAAGAAATCTTAACATCGATTCAGCATGTTGCGTTGACAAGTGATAGCACATTGAATGCGGCAAAGGCAATGGAACAATATGTAACTAAGGTGATTTCAGCAATAGAAGAAATGAAAAAAGGAATTGAAGGAAATGCAAGTTTTACCCAAACCGTAGCAGCAGCATCTGAAGAACAAAATGCTTCAATGGAAGAGGTACGTTCATCAATTGAGTCACTTTCTTATATGGCAGAAGAATTGCGGGAATTGATCAACCAATTTAAAATTGCTTAATAAAACAAGTGCTATATCTTAAAAAGATATAGCACTTTGTCGTTGTGCGCCATGCATGGCGATTAACTTGGTGGTGAAAGTCCACTATGGGAGTTACGTAGTTACCAACCATTAGACTAATGCAAGGGTGTCCATCGTGAGGTGGAATTTGATTATGCTGTGGTTTGGTTCTGCTTTAAACACATTAGGAAGATGGGCTTCTCGTATTTTTTTACTTTTTATTATCAATTTTTTAATTATCTGGAGAGTTTGTGACTTAAGATAATACCTATTTGAAATGAAAGTATTCTTTGAACTTTATTCTGAGGTTTTGGATAAGAAGGAAGGATCAAGGACAGTTGAAAAGTTGGATAGAGTGTTCCAAGTCCATTCAAACCTTTTTATGATGAAGGCCATTCTGAAGATGTGGGATGAAATATTTTTACGGGTTAACAATTTATAAATGTCCAGAGATACAGAAATACCGATTTAAATTGTTTAGTTAAATATTTAAAAATTCTGTAAATTTATATATACTAAAGATAGTGGGTATTTGGAGGTGATTTTTTTGCGTGATAAAGAGCAGTTGAAGAAAATTTGGGAAGAATTTGTATATGAGGGAAAGCAGGCCCCTGCTCTCAATGAAATAGTAAGAGAGTCGTGGCTTCGGTCCCTCTCTCTAGGGGTGGATCCATTTCAGGAAAAAGGAAAAGATGTGCTTCCAAAACATGAACTTCAGCGCCTCCAGAAATATAACCATTCACTTATAGAGACATCCCTCCCATTAATGGACAGCTTATATTCTATTGTAAAAGGTTCAGATTTTCTTGTCATTCTTTGTGATAAGGACGGGCGTCTCATTAAGGTAATAGGAGATGCGGAGACATTGGATAAGGCAGAAAAAATTAATTTTGTAGAAGGGGCAGACTGGAGTGAAAAAAATGTAGGAACAAATGCGATAGGAACGGCTATTGCTATCGATAAACCAATCCAGATTTTTGCTTCTGAACACTATTCAAAATCATGTCATCCTTGGACATGCTCCGCAAGCCCAATTCATGACACCTCTGGGAACATATTAGGTGTTCTGAATATGTCAGGTTCATTTGAAAAGGTGCATTCCCATACGCTGGGGATGGTTGTTTCAACAGTGAAGGCTATAGAGAATCAGCTGGAAATTCAAGAAAAAACACAAAAGAATAAAATGATGAAAAGTCTTCTTGAAGCAACAACCGACACTCTTTCAGATGGGATGCTGATCATAGATAGGAACGGAGTTATTATCAAAACAAATCGAAAGCTTCATGAGATTGTCGGGTTACGAGAAGAATATTTGCTCGGAAAGCCAGTTAATCATGTATTTGCAAATAAAACCTTCAGCAAAATTGTGGAAACCAGTTTAGAAGTGCAGGATAAGGAATTGAAATTAAAGATGATCAATCCAAATGGAAATTCAATCCACGTTCTGATTAATTCAAAACCGATTTTTCAACAAAACCGGATGATCGGGAATCTAGTCACTGTAAAGGAATTTCATAAAGTCCGTCAGTTTATTAACCATTTGTCAGGAAACCAGGCAAAGGTTACCTTCGAGGATATTATTGGAAACAGTACTGCTCTTCTACGTACAAAAGAGGAGGCTATGCTAGCTGCTAAGTCTGAATCAAACGTTCTTCTTATAGGTGAAAGCGGCACAGGTAAGGATATTTTTGCGCAGGCCATTCACAATGAGAGTCGTAGAAGTAAGAAGCCGTTTATTGCGATAAACTGTGGCGGAATTCCGAGAGATCTGCTGGGAAGCGAGCTCTTTGGTTACGAGGAGGGTGCGTTTACCGGTGCTAGAAAAGGGGGGAGCGCTGGTAAGTTTGAACTGGCTGACGGAGGAACGCTTTTTCTTGATGAAATTGGTGAAATGTCTTTGGAAATGCAGGTTCTATTGTTAAGGGTGTTGCAGGAAAAAGTAGTGGTCCGCATTGGCGGACACAGAGTGATACCAGCTGATGTAAGGATTATTGCTGCAACAAACAAAAATCTTCAAGAAGAGGTAAAAAAGGGTAGCTTCCGAGAGGATCTCTTTTTCAGACTGAACGTGATCCCACTTATGCTGCCGCCATTAAGGGAAAGAAAGGAAGATATACCCTTGCTGGTAAAATATTTTTTAAGCAAATTGTCGTCCAGATTGGATAAAACAATAGACCATATTTCGTCACAGTTTATTCAACAGCTGATGGCGTACCAATGGCCGGGAAATGTAAGGGAGCTTCAAAACATTCTCGAGCGCTCAATTGTCAGAACGAAGCGAAATATTCTTGAAAAAGATACTTTGCCGGAAGAATTGCAAATAAGTGGAATGAATACCAGTGAAATTCGCATTTTTCACAAACAGCTTCCAAAAAAAGATGAGATTAAGAGAGAAGCCCTTATTCATTCAATCCGCCTCTGTGAAGGAAACTACAGCCGTGCAGCGAAATATCTTGGTATTTCACGGAGTACTCTTTACAGGCAAATGGATAAGTTTGGCATACGTTAAAAGTTATACTGTCCTATTTCGGTACAATGTGTCATTACATATGATACAAACTGTTTCAAAATGGGACAGTTTATTTTTTTTTCTTGATTCTAGCGGCTTAGTTAATTGGCATTGTTCTTGCAATATACATTTATGAAATTTATCTAAGGAGGAGATGAAAGTGGCACTTTCTGAAGGAAAAAAGAAAACGGTTCCAACGGAGAAGTTGAAATGGATGTATGAAATGATGGTTAAGATTCGCTATTACGAAGATAAAATGGCGGAAGCGTATGCGGAAGGAAAAACACCTGTCTTTAATATTGGTACAGGAACAGTTCCTGGAGAGATGCATCTGGCAACTGGACAAGAACCGGCTGCAGTTGGTATTTGCGCGCATTTAGGCAAGGAAGATACTGTGGTATCACCTCACCGTCCGCATCATCATGCAATTGCAAAAGGTGTCGATCTGAAAAAAATGACAGCTGAAATTTTCGGTAAAGAAACTGGATTAGGAAAGGGAAAGGGTGGGCATATGCATTTGTTTGACCCAAAAGTAAAATTTTCATGTAGTGGTATCGTGGGAGCTGGTATTCCTCAAGCGGCTGGTGCGGCACTTGCAGCGAAAATGAAAAAGAAAAACTGGGTTGCGGTTGCTTTTATCGGCGAAGGAGCAGCGAATTCAGGGGCATTCCATGAATCTCTTAATCTAGCAGCCCTTTGGAAGCTTCCGTTGATTGTGGTTGTGGAAGATAATTCTTACGGCATATCAGTGCCGAAAATAAAATCAACGGCAATTCAGTCAAATGAGCAGCGTGCTTCAGCATACGGGATTACAGGAGCACATGTTAAATTCAACGATCCGCTGCAGATGTACCTAGTATCCGAAAAAGCGGTTGAAAGAGCAAGAAGCGGCGGAGGGCCAACGATTATTGAAATTGAGACTTACCGTTATCTTGGACATTTCCAAGGTGACCCTGAATTGTACCGTGATAAAGGGGAAGTACCGGCGTTGCGTGAACAAGATCCGATCAAGAAGGTACGTGAGTTGTTGCTCGACCACAATATTGTTTCCGAACATGAAATAAAGGAAATGGAAGACAGAGCAGTAAAAGAAGTGGATGAAGCCTATCAGTTCGCTAGAGACAGTAAATTTCCAAATCCTGAAGCGGCACTTGAAGATGTATTTACATCTTGAACAAAAAAAGGAAGGAGATGTTAATCATGGAAAAGGTGAAGAAAAGACTGTTAACCGGAAATAAAGCGATGGTGGAGGCGATTGCCCAAGAAATGGAACGAGACCCAAATGTTTTTGTGCTTGGGGAAGATGTCGGAAAATACGGCGGGATCTTTGGATCTGCGCAGGGATTGTACGATAAATTTGGAGCGGAGCGGGTGATGGACACGCCAATTTCCGAGACCGCTTTCATAGGCGCAGCGATCGGAGCAGCTGCAGAAGGCATGCGTCCCATTGCAGAGCTGATGTTTGTCGATTTCTTCGGCGTATGTATGGATCAGATCTATAACCATATGGCAAAGATCCAATATATGTCGGGAGGGAATGTAAAGCTGCCAATGGTACTGATGACGGCTGTCGGCGGAGGGTACAATGACGCAGCGCAACATTCTCAGACCTTGTATGCTACTTTTGCTCACATGCCAGGTATGAAAGTGGTTGCACCATCAACTCCGTATGACCTCAAAGGAATGATGATTTCGGCCATCAGGGATGACAATCCTGTGGTGTTTATGTTCCATAAAACCTTGCAAGGACTTGGTTGGATGGACCAGTTTGATTTTTCTATAGGACATGTTCCGGAAGAAGCATATACGGTCCCACTTGATAAGGCAAAGGTGGTGCGCGAAGGAAGTGATGTTACCATAGTAGGCATACAGATAATGACTCATTACGCGGTTGAAGCTGCTGAAAAATTGTCTAGAGAAGGAATCGAGGCGGAAGTCATTGATCTGCGTTCGCTTGCACCTATTGACAAAGATACAATTATTAACTCTGTGAAAAAGACGCATAGACTTGTTGTGGTGGATGAAGATTACCGTTCATATGGCATGACAGCCGAGATTTCAGCTATTGTTGCAGAGGAAGCCCTGTATGAATTAGAAGTACCTGTCCGTCGCTTAGCTGTCCCGGATGTGCCGATCCCATACAGCGATCCGCTTGAAGACTTTGTTATCCCGGGTCCAAATAGTATTTACAGGGAAGTTAAAAAGTTATTGAGTGAGTAATAAATAATGGACAGGAGGAGTAACAATGATCGAGGTTAAATTACCGCAAACATCAGAAGAAATTGAGGAAAGTCTGGTCGTCTTCTGGCATGTCCAAGAAGGCGATCAGGTTGAAGAGGGGGATACGCTCGTAGATATACAGACTGAAAAGGCCGTCTTTGAAATAGCAGCAGAAAGCGGAGGAACAATTAAAGAAATCAAGGTAAAAAGAGGCGACAGCGCAAAGGTTGGCGATATTCTGGCGGTCATTGAACCGGCAGGAACCATAGGAGCGAATGATAATTTGAAAAGTGTTCTATCGCTCGGGCAAGCAAAGGAAGAAACGGCAGAAGAAAAGCAGAGCACCTTCGTACGGACTAGCCCAAGGTTAAGGCACCTTGCTAAAGAACTTGGTGTGGATCTGGCAACAGTCCGTGGAACAGGCTTAAGAGGAGCCTTAACAGAAGAGGATATCCGCAAGGCCGCCGCATTAGAATCGAGCTCTGTGGTGGAGGGATCCAGGGAAATAAAAATGTCAGGGATCCGCCGTGCGATTGCGAAAAGAATGATGGAAAGCATACATCACTCCGCTCAGCTTACGGAAACAGCCTGGGCGGATGTCACGGAACTTTCGGTTCTTAGAAAAAAAACGGATATAGAGATAAGCTGGAATGATCTCATCCTATTTGCTGTCGTTAAGGCACTTCAGAAACATCCTGCACTTAATGCCCATATTAAGGATGAAAGTATCATTCAATTTGATCATGTTCATCTCGGCATAGCTGTAGATACAGATAAAGGACTCCTTGTTCCGGTAGTGCGCAATGCCAATCAACTTGACGTTTTCGAACTGCACACACATGTTGTTCAGCTAGCGAAACAGGCAAAACTAGGTAAACTGTCCCATGAGGAATTATCAGGGAGCACGTTTACAGTAACGAATCTCGGCGCATTTGGTATCCAATTTTTTACTCCGATCATCAACCCGCCGGAGTCAGCCATTCTCGGAATAGGGAAGATTGAACACTATCTTGTGTTTGAAGAAGAAAAAGTAGTCGAAAAGGTGCGGTTGCCATTAAGTCTGACGTTCGATCATCGGGTAATTGACGGGGCTCCGGCTGCAAGATTTCTACAAACGCTGTCAGAAATTCTTGCTGATTCCGGGCAAGTTTTGAAAGGGATTAAGGGCAATTGATTTTGTTAACGAATAAAAAGTAAGTTTCAATTACAGCACCTTTTAAAACTTTTGTTAGGAACAATGGTATGAATAATAAAAGAGGAATAGGAGGAATAGTATGAATAATAAAAAAGGATTAGAAACAGTCTTTGTTAATACATTTACAAACGGTGTACTCGATCCAAATAAACCGATGCTTGGCCCAGTAAAAGATGGAGGGCATATTGTTGCAAATACAGCACCTGGATGCTGGGGGCCGATGATTACCCCCGCTCTTCTTGGTGGGCATGAAGTTACCCAACCAGTTTACGTGGAAGGAGCTGAAGTTGGCGACGCAATCGCAATCCGGATAAAATCGATTAGGCCAACGTCCATCGTCACTGCTTCTGGCAATGAAAAAGCGATAGAAGGCCGCTTTCTAGGCGATCCTTTTGTGGCCGCACAATGTCCTGAATGCGGAACATATCACCCGGAAACAAAAATTGAAGGAATTGGACCTAAGGCTATTCGTTGCGTAAATTGCGGAGCCGACGTTACCCCATTTATTTTTACAAATGGGTACACGCTGGCAATCGATACAAACAGAGGACTTGGAATCACACTGCACAAAGAAGCTGCTGAACGGATAGCAGGTGATGGGAACCACTATATGGCGATCCCTGGAAATTCCATCCAAAACCCGATTGTTACTTTTGCTCCTAGTGACATTGTCGGTGCTGTTACTAGATTAAGACCGTTTCTCGGTCAGCTTGGTACTACACCAGCACGGCCGTTTCCAGATTCTCACAACGCAGGAGATTTCGGTTCTTTTCTTTTGGGAGCTCCACATGAATATGCTATGACACCAGATCAATTAGAAGACAGGACGGACGGGCATATGGATGTTAACAGGGTAAGAGAGAACGCCATTTTAATCTGTCCGGTTAAGGTACCAGGAGGTGGTGTTTATCTTGGAGATATGCACGCTATGCAGGGCAATGGCGAAATAGCTGGCCATACAGCGGATATTGCCGGAATTGTTACACTTCAGGTTCAAGTCTTGAAAGGTTTATCTATTCAAGGACCGATCCTGTTGCCGGTGGAGGAAGATTTGCCTTACCTAGCGAAACCATTCACTGCTGAAGAAAAAGAAAAGGCAAAGCAGATGGCGGACTTCTGGGGATTAGAGTCCATTGAAGAAACGGCTCCGATTTCCTTTATTGGAACAGGTTCAAATCTGAATGAAGCAACGGATAACGGATTGAACCGAGCCGCTAAATTGCTTCAGATGACCGTTCCGGAAGTGTTGAACAGGGCAACAATCACCGGTTCTATTGATATTGGTAGGCATCCAGGTGTAGTAACGGTCACATTCCTTGCACCTATTGATAAATTGGAAAAGATAGGGCTCGTTGAACTTATTAAAACACACTATTCTTTGCGATAGTTTGCCGATTGTTTTTCAGGAAAATTAAGTATCAGTGAGAATTGTAAAAACCGGGCGGTTTGCCCGGTTTTTCTTAAAGATAAGAAAGTGTAACTTTCTTCCACTTGTCATTTAGGGGTTTGTATATTCCATAAGCTGCGACCTTCAGAAGTGCCCTTCTCTCCTTAATCTTTATTTATAGAAGGGCACGGATGACGGAGCGCGATGGAATATACAAACCTTTTCTTAAAAATAAATCTGAATAAGTCAACTTTACTGAGCAGCTTTCACTGCTTCAATCGCTTTTTCATAATTTGGATGATCAGTAACCTCTTTTACATATTCAACATAAGTAACTTCATTTTTAGAATTGACGACAAAAATTGCGCGAGCTTCCAAACGTAAATCTTTAAGATAAGTACCGTATGCAGAACCGAAAGACATGGTTTGGTAATCAGACAAGGTCACAACTTTATCGATTCCTGCTGCCCCACACCAACGTTTTTGAGCAAATGGTAGGTCTGCACTAATCGTTAAAACAGTCGCATTTAATTTGGCGGCCTCTTCATTGAAGCGTCTTGTTTGTGCATCGCAGACAGGTGTATCTAATGAAGGAACAACGCTAATCAATTTAACTCCCTCAAAGTCCTTTAATGTTTTAGCATTCAATCCATTATCCACCACAGTAAAATCAGGTGCTTGATCTCCAACCTTTATTTCTGGTCCTAATAAAGTCGCTGGTTTACCAGCAAAAGTAACAACTCCATTACGTTCTTCCATTTTAAAATCCTCCTTAAACAACATTTACATACTAATAAGTTTAATA
>NZ_LSKU01000001.1:507783-528155 GCF_001561915.1 Tepidibacillus decaturensis
AATAACAATAAATGAAAAAGATGTAAAGTTTTTTTTGTTATTTCAACATTTTGTTAAGACACCCATAGTCCCAGCAAAAAGATTATGAAGCATTGGTACAATAACCCAATCTGTTATATTGCCGATCAATGTAAAGAAAGAAAAAGCCCAAGGGGTTACTTGGGCGTGATTCAATGTGAAAAATTGTACCTTTAAACATGTGTACGTTCTCTAAATAATAATGAAATAGAATAGATACCAGCAATTCCAATGAGTGTATAAATCACTCTACTAAGCCATGCATCTTGGCCACCAAATAAGCTAGCAACAAGATCAAATTGAAATAGTCCAACCAGTAGCCAATTTAATGCACCAATGATTACTAGAATCAATGAAAGTCTAGTCATTTTAAATTCCCTCCTTCCTTAGCTTTTATTATTGCCAAGGAAAAGAGAAATATTACTCTCTTTTATCTTTTTTACTAGATTTTTGCAGATGTCTATCTAAAATATGTATTGTAATTTAAAAAAAATAAGAACCCTTGGGAGAATGTTAGGGTTCTTAAATGGTGTTATTCTTTTTCTTCAGTACGGGTTCTTGGTCTTTCTAAACGTTCAACTCTACGTTCTAATCTCTCAACCCTACGTTCTAGTCTTTCTACTCTTCTAATTAAATCTCTTGGTTGTGGTGGATATGGAGTTGGTGTTGGGGTGGAAACAGGAATGATTAATCTTTGACCAACATAAAGTAAATTAGGGTCAGTTAACCCATTTGCTTGCATAATGGCTTGGGGTGTCGTACCAAAACGAGCTGCAATTGCCCATAAAGTATCACCAGGTTGAACAATGTAAGTCATTAACAAACCTCCTTTTCATTTGTTCATCACAGCATATGGGAAATAAAAAGGAAGTGTGCTATTTTATCATGCCCAAAATTTAGTTTATCGCCCTGAAAATAAGAGTTTGCATATCTGTTGGTAATTCCGCCTGAAAGGTTAAATATTCACGAGTGATTGGATGATAGAACGATAACTTAGAGGCGTGCAAGGCTTGATGATTTAACCAATGTTCACCTGTCTTCCCGCCATACAATTCATCACCAACTAAGGGATGATTGATCCAGCTCATATGAACACGTATCTGATGGGTTCTTCCTGTTGCTAATAGTAACTCTAATAATGAAAAATCTGTAAAACTTTCGATGGTTTTATAATAAGTAATAGCCGATTTGGCTTCCGGTTGTTGGTCTGTTACTACAATTCTTTTTATAGCATGATTAGGATCTTTCATAATGGGTGCATCGATTACCCCTTTTTCTTTCGTTACATATCCATGAACCAACGCTAAATAAGTTCGTTTCAAACTTCGATCATGTAATTGTAATGCTAATTGATGGTGAGCATATTGGTTTTTAGCGACGACAAAAAGGCCGGTTGTATCTTTATCTAATCGATGAACAGGGCGAAAACGACATTGGTCCCCTTTTTCATTCCAATAATGCATCAGCCCATTAGCAATCGTGCCAAGATAATGATTTCTTGTTGGATGTACTACAATTCCTGCAGGTTTATTGATTACAATCACATCCTGATCCTCATAGCGAATATCTAAAGGGATAGGTTGTGGGAGGATATCAAAAGAAGTTTCAATAGGAATCAAAAGCCGTAATTGATCTCCTTGTTTTACACGGGTTGATACATAGACTGCTTTCCCATTTAGGTAAATTCCATTGTTAGTTTTAATTTTACTTAACGATTTTCTAGAAAAATGGTAATGATCAAATAAAATTTCTTTGATCATCATTCCTTCCCATTCAATAGGAATCGTTACATTCATTAATTCTTTCATCTTTTTCCACCCTTACAGAAATAGGTATCCTTCATTTGAACATACTAGAGATAGGAAATAAATGCTATACTATTTACAATGATAGACAAATTGTACACTTAATTAACAACTATATCAATCAAGGGAATTAAAGGAGAGAGCGAATTGGATAAACATCAGATCTATAAATTTGACAAATGGAATCAAATGCATGTAGAAGTACAAGGAAGGCAAATCATCGTTAGAAAAATATCGACAGAATGGGGAGAAGAAACCTTTACATTCACAGGGAGGAACGAATTGCTAAAATGGGCAGAGCAATATTTTAAGTTTACCCCTTTAGAACAAACAGATAAAGAATACAATTATTGGCTGGATTTATTTAAATCCATTTAATAAATGATGTACTTTCATGGCATTGATTACGAGTATTTACTTTATCAATATCCTGTTTTATCTCCGAGGTTAACGATTTTAAGACAAAACAAAACACAACAACAAGATAGACAACATTTATTAGAACGGTTTGGTTTTGAACCGGTGCATTTTTTAGAATCAAGTGCTTCTTATTCGATTCAACAAGCTATACAAGCTTGTTCAGCATTTGGTAATGTTATTTTCGTATACCATGTCTTACCATTTCCTATGTTGCAACTTTCAGAGCATGAAGTAGGGGTTCCTGCTATTGACACAAGAGAAGCGAATTGGATTTTTGTCAACCATTATCAACTTATTGATAAAATTCGACCTCTTTACCCGAATCTACCTATTCTATTTTGTAAAAAGCAACAATATTCCAACAAAATTAGGACTATCTACCGATGGAGAAAATACTCGAATTCTGTCAAAATAAAATTTAACTATAAAAATGGAGTGGTAAATTGAATTGGCGATCAAAAGAAACCTCAAAATCGAGGTTTTTTCTTTTTTAAGTTTAAGGTACAATAGAGATGCATATTGTTCAGAAAATTATGAAAAATATAAAGTAGGTGATTGAATGAATTATCAAGTTGTTCCTAAACAGGAACTAAAAGAGAGAGTTGCAAAACTACAACAACTACTTGAGCATCTGCAATATGACGGAGCATTGCTTACTCAGCATGTAGACCTCTTTTATTATTCAGGTACGATGCAAAACTCAATAATGTTTATCCCTAAGACCGGCGAACCTCTCTTGTTCGTCAAAAAGAGTATGGTTAGAGCAAAAGAGGAAACACCTTTTAATATCGAAGCATTAGGCTCGTTAAAAAATTTGCCTGAGCAACTTTTAAAAAAAGGATACCTTTTTAGAAAAGTAGGAATTGAATTAGATGTGTTGCCTTATAATCAATTTGTACGAATCAAAAAAGTATTTTCAGATACGCAATTCTATGACCTTTCTCCAACGATTCGTTTACAACGAAGCATCAAATCTGCCTACGAAATTGAGATGATTCGTCAATCTGCTCAAGTGGCGTATGATGCCATGCAAGCTGTTCCAAATCTTTTAAGATTAGGTATGACAGAAGTTGAATTTATTGCAGAATTAGAAAGATTTATAAGAGTGAGAGGACATATTGGTCAAGTTAGAATGAGAGCATATAACCAAGAAATCGTATTAGGGATGG
Source organism: Tepidibacillus decaturensis (assembly GCF_001561915.1). Classification (GTDB taxonomy): domain Bacteria; phylum Bacillota; class Bacilli; order Tepidibacillales; family Tepidibacillaceae; genus Tepidibacillus_B; species Tepidibacillus_B infernus. Next base: position 511,196 of record NZ_LSKU01000001.1, read on the forward strand.
TTGTTTCTGGAGATTCAGCAACAGTACCCTCATCTTTTGATGGCCCTGCCGGTGGAGAAGGTTTAACTCCAGCCATGCCACAAGGGGCCGGTTGGAAAAAGATTGAGAAAAATGAACCTATTTTAATTGATATGGCGATTGCGGTGAATGGTTATATTGTTGACCAAACTCGTATGGCAATCATTGGTGAACTGGAAAAGGAATTAGAAGAAGCTTATCAGGTTTCATTGCATATCTTAAAGGATACGGAGAAACAAGCAAAACCTGGCACATTATGGTCACAACATTATTTAAATGCTTTAAAAATGGCAAAAGAAGCTGGTTTAGAAGATTATTTTATGGGATTTAAGGAGGATCAAGTTAAGTTCTTAGGTCATGGGGTTGGACTTGAGTTAGATGAATGGCCAGTGTTAGCAAAAGGGTTAGACCAGCCTTTAGAAGTTGGAATGGTCATTGCAATTGAACCTAAATTCACCTTTCCAGGTAAAGGGGTGATAGGTATCGAAAATACCTATGTTGTTACAGAAAAAGGTTTAGAATCTTTATCTTTTGCAGCTGAAGAAATTATTAAAATTCCATGATCGCCTAGTTTACCCATGCACTTTCTTCATGTATTTCACATAATATAATTTGAAATCTCCCTTGTGAATTGATGAGCCCGAGCAAGGAGGGATGGAACTTTTGAAGGGTAATGACCAGCATGCAAAACCACTGTTGACGAATCGAGAAAGAGAAGTATTTGAATTATTGGTTCAGGATAAGACAACAAAAGAAATCGCAAAACAACTGTTTATTAGCGAAAAAACTGTTAGAAACCATATCAGCAATGTAATACAGAAACTTGGTGTCAAAGGAAGATCTCAAGCAGTTGTTGAATTGGTTCGGCTCGGGGAACTTAAAATTTAGACCGCTGCTAACCCCCTAAAAGACTCTACTATTTAGTAGGGTCTTTTAATCTAATGGGTTATTTTAATCATTTTCTGATATAATACATAAGTAAATGTAAAAGTATTTGGAGGTTTCTTAGATATGGAACACCCTCGTCAACAAATTGAAAAAATTGAATACGTACTCAGAAAAATTAGTGGAATCATTAAGAGAAAAGGAAGAGAAATCTTAAGTGATTTTCCGATTACCCCACCACAATTTGTTGCTTTACAGTGGCTAAATGAGGAAGGGGACATGACGATCGGTGAATTAAGCAATAAAATGTTTTTAGCTTTTAGTACAACAACTGACTTAATTGATCGTATGGAGAAAAACCATTTAGTAGAAAGAGTTCGGAATCAAAAAGACCGCCGTGTTGTACAGATTCACTTATTAGAAAAAGGGAAGCAAATTATTTCTGATGTGTTAGAAGCAAGAAGGGATTATTTATCAAGTATTTTGCTAGATATGGAACCAGAAGAAGTAGAAAAAATTCAGTTAGCGCTTCAACAGTTATTTGAAAAAATGGATAAGGATATTTAACTTTGAATGAAGACTTCTTAGGGGGAACCGAAGATAATGGAAGAACAACCAATAGGGATATTAGATTCTGGAGTAGGGGGGTTAACGGTAGTTAAAGAGATCTTTAGACAACTACCAAAAGAGAAAGTCATTTACTTTGGAGACACAGCAAGGTGTCCATATGGTCCTAGACCTGCTGAGGAAGTAAAAGAATTTACCTTAGAAATTGTCAATTTTTTAGTGAAGCAAAAAGTGAAAATGATTGTAATTGCTTGTAATACGGCTACAGCTGCTGCTTTAGATACAGTTAAAGAGAAAGTGAATATTCCGGTTGTTGGCGTCATAGGACCTGGTAGCTTAGCTGCGATTAAACACACAAAAACAGGTAAAATCGGTGTGATTGGCACAGAGGGAACGATTTTTAGTGGGGCATACGAACAAACATTAAAAAAGATTAATCCTAAACTATCTATTGTTAGTCAAGCATGTCCTTCTTTGGTTCCACTCGTAGAAAGTGGTATTCAAGAAAAAGAGGAAATCAAAAAAATTGTAAATGAAGCATTAAAACCTATAGCCAAAAAAGAAATAGATTCATTGATTTTAGGCTGTACCCATTACCCGATTCTTAGTGAGTACATCCAAGAGGTGGTAGGAAGTCATGTAAAGCTGTTAAGTTCGGCTGAAGAAACAGCGAGAGAAGTAAGTACGATTCTTCATTACCAAAACATTGCTGCTCATCATTTGAATTCATCTGCTCATCGTTTTTATACAACTGGAGATCCAATACATTTCAAACAAATTGCAGAACAATGGTTGGGCCAAAAAATAGAAGTAGAGTCGGTTAATTTGTAATTTTTTTGGACAATGTTGGTCTATTTCTCCTCAGGGCTCGTATAAATAATTATAGATATTGCCTTGAGGAGGGAAAAGATGATGATAAGAAACGGTATGAAATGGATCATCATGTTCAGTATGGTGGCTATCCTTTTAACAGGATGTGGATTATATGGACCAGAAGAAAAAACAGAGATTGATCCACCACCAGCAACCTTAGAAAGTCAAGATACGACAGGTAGTACACTTGAGGTAACGAATGTAAATCCAGATCAAACATCTTCAAGTGCTGAAAACGACCAAGATATGAAGACAGTGAAATTTACGATTTATTTTTTAGATGAAAAAGGGGATGTCGTGCCATTAACCATGGATATTCCTAAAGTTGTTGGAATTGGTCAAGAAGTATTAAATTATATGATCGTAGATGGACCAGCAGCTGCAATGTTACCTGCTGGATTTAAACCAGTCATTCCTGCAGGAACAAAACTATCTATGAAAGTAGAAGCTGATCAAAAATTGGCAAAAGTAGACTTTTCAAGAGAATTTTTAAATTATGAAGCAGAAAGTGCAGCCGATGAGAAGAAGATTTTAGATGCGATTACATGGACATTAACTGAATTTCCAACAGTTGAACAAGTGGAAATTACTGTAAATGGTTATCCTTTAACAGAGATGCCAAAGTGGAAAACTCCAATATTAGGGCCTTTAAGTCGATTAGATGGAATTAATCTTGAATTAGCAAACAACATTCAAATGGGTCATACGACACCTGTGACAATCTATTTTCAAAGAACAACAGCTGATCATGAATATTTAGTTCCCGTGACAAGATTGATCCCGGCAACTGAAGATATTGCAAAAGCAACGATTGAACAATTAATTCTTGGTCCAAAGTCAGGAACTGATCTAACCAGTTCCTTGCTTCCATCGACCAAAGTATTAGATGTAAAAGTAAGTAACAATCTTGTCGTTGCCGATTTTAGCGATGATTTATTAGGCTTTAATCAAGAATTATCTCAAAAAGTGATAGATATGATCGTATGGTCACTTACTGAGAATACTCCAGCCAAATCAGTGCAAATTAAAGTTCAAGGAAAAACCGAAACCTTAAAAGAGAATCAATCGAAGCCAATTGTAAGACCAATTGCAATCAATGCAAGTTTATTGTAATAAAACCCACAATAAAAATGTTGAGAAATAAGTTAAGGGGGGGTTGGTTGAGAAACTCCCCTTTATTACTGTATTGGAAAGTTTAATTTCATTAAAGTAATAAAGTAAAATTAAACTTGAACAATCGGCATCAAAAACTTCCTCTAAAGAAGGAGTTGACTACCTCTTCGAGAAAACTTTGATAGAGGTTTTTGTTAATGGTAAAACTCTTGCAAAGATCAAACGATATTGGTCATAATATGTAATGGAAGAACAAAAATTGGAGGATTTGATGATGAGACCAGATGAGAGAAAGAATAATGAATTAAGAAAAGTAAAGATCACAAGAAATTACATAAAACATGCAGAAGGTTCAGTATTAATTGAAGTCGGAGATACAAAAGTCATCTGTACTGCGACGGTTGAAGAACGCGTTCCACCTTTTATGCGTGGGGAAGGAAAAGGTTGGGTCACCGCTGAATATTCGATGCTTCCAAGAGCTACCCATACAAGAAATCAAAGAGAATCGATAAAGGGTAAAGTAAGTGGAAGAACAATGGAGATTTCAAGGTTAATTGGTAGGGCATTACGGTCAGTCATTAATTTTGAAGCCTTAGGTGAGAGAACAATTCTAATTGATTGTGATGTCATTCAGGCAGATGGTGGAACTAGAACAGCTTCCATTACTGGTGCTTTTGTTGCTATGGTCGATGCATGTCATCATATAATAACAAACGGTAAATTAGCAAGCATGCCCATTCAGACCTTTATTGCTGCAACAAGTGTTGGAATTATTGACGGTGAACCTCGTTTAGATTTAATGTATGAAGAGGATTCACAAGCAAAAGTAGATATGAATATTGTGATGACAGGTGAAGGTAAATATATTGAAATACAAGGAACTGGTGAGGAATCTCCATTTACAGAAGAAGAACTAGGACAATTATTATCTTTAGGGAAACAGGGAATTTTGCAATTAATTGAGTACCAAAAAGAAGCTCTAGCAGAGGTAGCAAAATTAGTAGGGGTGAAATCGGTTGAAGATCAAGGAAGTAGTAATAGCCTCAACAAATAAAGGTAAAATTAAAGAATTTCAAGAGATGTTTCAGTCATTTGGAATCCGTGTTCGAACTTTAGAAGAATTTGGTGAGATTCCAGATATTGAAGAAGATGGAGAAAGCTTTGAGGAAAACGCGAAGAAAAAAGCAGAAACCATATGTGATCAACTACAGTTACCAACAATTGCTGATGATTCAGGCTTAATGGTTGATGCCTTAGGTGGGCAACCGGGTATCTATTCCGCTCGTTTTGCTGGAGAAGAAAAGAATGATCAAAAAAATATACATAAATTATTAAATATGATGACTAGCATTGATATGGAAAAGAGAACTGCACAGTTTGTCAGTGTAATTGCTTTTGCCATTCCAGGAGAAGAAACTATCATTGTAAGAGGAACGTGTAAGGGTATGATTGGTTATGAACCAAAGGGAGAACATGGTTTTGGTTATGACCCGATCTTTTATCTACCACAATATAAAATGACTATGGCAGAAATCGATCCGACACTAAAAAACCAGATTAGTCATCGTGCTCATGCAATAAGAAAACTAAAAAATAAAATAGAGTATGTTGACCTTAAATCCTAAAATTGCTATAATAACATTTGTCGTTTAGAGATATTTTATTTAGGCGGATGTAGTTCAATGGTAGAACACCGGCTTCCCAAGCCGATAACGCGGGTTCGATTCCCGTCATCCGCTCCATCATCTTGTTTGTATTAAGACAAGTCTCAGTAGCTCAGCAGGATAGAGCAACGGCCTTCTAAGCCGTGTGTCGGGGGTTCGAATCCCTCCTGGGACGCCAGCTTTATAATGTACATAACTGTTTTCTATATTTATCCCACAAAAGTAATCGGAGCAGCTTCTAAAGAAGTTGTTACTTTTGTGGGTTTTCTTATGATGATAAAACCTTCAACTTAGATGGTTTATTCAGTTATTGAAAAGAAACAGGTTTATGTTATAATGTAATGGTTATACTGTCATGTAGATCGAATTTGACCTAATAGAAGTAAACCATGTAATGGGTTTAAATAGGTGGAAGAGTTTTAGGAGGGGAATTTATAAGATGAAAGCAAGTGTCGAAAAAAAAGAGAAGAATCAAGTGGTTCTTCAGGTAGAAGTAGAGGTTGAAAAAGTAACAAAGGCCTTAGACCAAGCATTTAAAAAGGTAGTTAAACAAGTAAATGTACCTGGATTTCGTAAAGGAAAAGTACCACGTAATATCTTCGAAAAACGTTTTGGAGTAGAAGTGCTTTACAATGATGCATTGGATATTTTGTTACCTGAAGCTTATTCCCAAGCAATTAAAGAAACCAAAATCGAACCAGTGGATCGTCCAGAAATTGATGTAGAACAAATTGAACAAGGTCAACCTTTTATCTTTAAGGCAACAGTTACAGTTAAACCTGAAGTTCAATTGGGCGAATATAAAGGGTTAGAAATCTTAGCTAAAGATTTCTCTGTAAAAGAAGAAGATATTGAAGACGAATTAAAACAATTGCAAAATCGTCATGCTGAATTAATTGTAGTAGAAGAAGGCTCTGTTGAAAATGGAGATATTGCAGTGATCGATTTTGAAGGTTTTGTAGATGGTGTTGCTTTCCCAGGTGGCAAAGGGAATAATTATTCATTAGAGATTGGATCTGGGACGTTTATTCCAGGGTTTGAGGACCAAATCATCGGTATGAAAAAAGGTGACGAAAAAGACGTTGTCGTTACTTTCCCAGAAAACTATCATAGTGAAGATTTAGCTGGTAAAGAAGCAATATTTAAAGTCGTACTCCATGATATTAAACGAAAACAATTACCAGAATTAAATGATGATTTTGCAAAAGATGTGGATTTTGAAACATTAGATGAATTAAAAGCGGATATTAAGAAAAAATTAGAAGAGAAAGCCGCACATGAGGAAGAACACTATCGTAAAGATACTGTAGTAGAAAAAGCAGCGGAAAATGCGACTGTAGATATTCCTGAAGTGATGGTTAACAGCGAAGTAGATCGAATGATTAAGGATTTTGAACAACAGCTTGCTTATCAAGGTATGAATTTAGATCTTTACTATCAATTCTCTGGGACAGATGAAAATGGATTAAAAGAACAGTTCAAAAAAGACGCAGAAAATCATGTTAAAACCAATTTAGTATTAGATGCGATTGCAAAAGCAGAGAATATTGAAGTATCGGATGAAGAACTAGAGCATGAATTACAACATTTAGCAGAACAATACCAACGTGATGTAGAAGAAATTCGTCAAATCTTCTCCGCACGTGATGGTTTGGAAGGCTTAAAAGCAGATCTGCAAATTCGCAAAACCATTGATTTTTTATTAGAGCAAAGTAAGTAAAAGAGTTGACAAAAAATAAAAAAGGCACGGAGTTCCGTGCCTTGTTTTTAACATTCATGACACAATTTATGATACAATAGGTAAAAAAAGTGCATAGAACTTTGATGGTAGCAAGATCCTCACTTTATACCTTAGTTAGGGGTGAATTTTTATAATGTTTAAATTTAGCGATGAAAAGGGAACACTAAAATGTTCTTTTTGTGGTAAGTCCCAGGAACAAGTTCGCAAACTTGTTGCAGGACCTGGCGTATATATTTGTGATGAGTGTATTGAACTATGTAATGAGATTATTGAAGAAGAAATTGGCCATGAAGAGGAAGTAAACCTTCAAGATGTACCAAAACCACAAGAAATTAGGGAAATATTGGATCAGTATGTGATTGGTCAGGAATCTGCGAAGAAAACGCTTTCTGTTGCCGTATATAATCATTATAAAAGAATTAACATCACCAATAAATTTGATGATGTTGAATTACAGAAAAGCAATATCTTATTGTTAGGGCCTACAGGCAGTGGAAAAACTTTATTAGCACAAACATTGGCTAAAATTCTAAATGTTCCTTTTGCGATTGCTGATGCCACTTCACTAACAGAAGCTGGTTATGTTGGGGAAGATGTAGAGAACATTCTACTTAAATTGATCCAAGCGGCTGATTATGATATAGAACGTGCTGAGCGGGGAATTATTTATATTGATGAAATCGACAAAATTGCTAGAAAATCTGAGAACCCATCGATTACCCGCGATGTTTCTGGAGAAGGAGTTCAACAAGCACTTCTTAAAATCTTGGAAGGAACCACTGCCAGTGTACCACCACAAGGAGGTCGTAAACACCCCCATCAAGAGTTTATTCAAATTGATACGACCAATATTTTATTCATAGTAGGTGGAGCATTTGATGGTATTGAAAATATCATAAAACGTCGTATTGGTAAAAAAGTGATTGGGTTTGGCTCAATTGCTGGAACAGAACCCACAAAAGGAGAAATTCTTTCTAAGGTATTACCTGAAGACCTTTTGAAATTTGGTTTGATCCCAGAGTTTGTTGGTCGTATTCCCGTGATTTCTACCTTGGATCAGTTGGATGAAGAGGCGCTTATTCAAATTCTAACAACACCTAAAAACGCATTAGTGAAACAATATCAAAAGATACTTGAGATGGATAATGTAAAATTGGAGTTTGAACAAGATGCATTGGTTGCAATTGCTAAGGAAGCAATGAAACGAAATACCGGTGCAAGGGGGCTTCGTTCCATCATAGAAGGAGTTCTACTAAATGTAATGTATGAATTACCTTCTAGAAATGATGTATCTAAATGTGTCATTACCGAAGATTGCATCGTAAAAAAACTACCACCTACGCTTTATAATCATGAAGGAGAAATCCTTCCTGTGACCCGCAAAGAGGAAAGTGCATAAGATCAATGAATAAACAGTAATCACATTTTAGAAATGGCTGAAACATGCCATTTCTTTTTTACTCATTGTGATTACCATTTCCCTCCTAAGGCAATACTATATGTTAGTTTCTAAACACTAAAAGGAAAACCTTGGGGGGATATCAATGAATTTTACAGCGATAATTATAAGTATACAAGTGTTTTTTGGGATCATCATAGGTCTCTATTTTTGGAATTTGCTAAGGAACCAACATCAAAATCGAACAGCAGTCGATCGAGAATCAAAGAAAGAATTAGAAAAGTTGCAGAAACTAAGACAAATTTCCTTAACCGAACCATTGGCAGAGAAAACAAGACCGAGTACGTTTCAAGAAATCATTGGACAACAAGAAGGATTAAAGGCTTTACGAGCAGCTCTTTGCAGTCCCAATCCTCAACATGTGATCATTTATGGACCACCAGGAATAGGTAAAACTGCAGCCGCTCGATTAGTCTTAAATGAAGCAAGGCAACTTCCTTATTCACCATTTAATATGGATTCAAAGTTTGTTGAAATCGATGCAACAACTGCTAGATTTGACGAACGTGGGATTGCAGATCCATTGATAGGATCTGTTCATGATCCTATTTATCAAGGCGCAGGGGCAATGGGAGCAGCAGGAATTCCTCAACCCAAACCAGGAGCAGCAACAAAAGCCCATGGTGGCATCTTATTTATTGATGAAATTGGTGAATTACATCCGATTCAAATCAATAAATTATTAAAAGTATTGGAAGACAGAAAAGTGATCCTAGAAAGTGCTTATTATAATTCGGAAGATCCGAATATACCAAAGCATATCCATGATATCTTTCAAAATGGTCTTCCAGCAGACTTTCGCTTGGTTGGTGCAACCACTAGACAACCCCATGAGATACCTCCAGCGATTCGATCAAGATGTGTAGAAATCTTTTTTAAACCATTAACTTCTAATGATATAGCGATCATTATTAAAAACGCTTTAGATAAAATTGAACTACAGTATGAACAAGATGTGATTGAAATTGGTAAAAAGTATGCAAATAATGGCCGTGAGGCTGTTAATTTAGTTCAAATTGCTGCAGGAATTGCGCTATCAGAGCACCGAAAAATGATTTTAGCTAAAGATTTTGAATGGGTTATTCAAAGTAGTCAATTATCGCCAAGACCTGATCACCAAATTTCTGGGAAAGCAGAAATTGGTGTAGTGAATGGTTTAGCTGTCTATGGGCCAAATATGGGAACCTTATTAGAAATTGAAGTCACTGCTAAAAAAGCTAGCCTTGGGCAAGGAAAGGTGAAAATCACTGGAGTGGTAGAAGAAGAACAGATAGGCGGTTCCCAAAAAACTATCAGAAGGAAGAGTATGGCTTTAGGCTCCTTAGAAAATGTGTTAACCGTTCTAAACCTAAAGACAGACATCAATCCTTATGATTACGATATTCATATCAATTTCCCAGGAGGAACTCCAATCGACGGACCTTCTGCAGGGATCACGATGGCCACGGCGATCTATTCTGCGGTCAAAAAGATTCCGATCGACTCAAAACTGGCGATGACTGGGGAAGTAAGTATTCATGGAAAAGTAAAACCGATTGGTGGTGTGATTGCAAAGGTTGAGGCAGCAAGACAAGCAGGAGTAAAAAGAATATTGATTCCAAAAGAAAATTGGCAGCACATTTTCAAAGAATTTCAAGGTATCGAAGTAATAAAAGTAGAGACGATTGAAGAAGTCTTAGATTGGGCTTTAACAAAAGTCGAAGAAGAGTCTTATGCAATGACTGCCGAAGTTTTTTCAGCATCTCCTACCACCTTAAATTTTAAAGCTATGAATTAGACAAATAGATAAATATAGGTTAAAATTTCATTTGAATGTACATAGATATTGCTTTTTTGTTCTGTATTTTTGGCATGGAGGTGCTAAAGAATGGGTTCAAGTGATAAAAAAGAAAAAACCCTTCCTCTTTTACCATTAAGAGGCCTACTTGTTTATCCAAGTATGGTATTGCATTTAGATGTTGGCAGGGAAAAATCGGTTAAGGCATTAGATCAAGCAATGATGAAAGATGATTCCCTTATTCTATTAGCGACTCAAGAAAAAGTTCAAATAGAAGAACCTTCCATTCAAGATATTTATAAAATCGGAACCGTTTCAAAGGTTCGACAAATGTTAAAATTACCGAATGGTACGATTCGCGTCTTGGTTGAGGGACTTTATCGGGCGAGAATTGTAGAATACGTTAAGGAAGATTCCTATTTTGAAGTAGTTTATCGGGTGCTAGAAGAGCAGGATGAGGCGGATGCGATTGTCGAAGCATTAATGAGATCTGCCCTAGAGCAATTTGAACAATATGTGAATGTATCGAAAAAAATCTCACCAGAAACATTAGCCTCTATCGTTGATATTGATGAGCCTGGGCGTCTCACTGATGTCATTGCTTCTCATCTACCATTAAAGATTAAAGATAAACAAGATATTTTAGAGTTGGTGTCTGTAAAAGAACGTTTAGAAAAAATCTTAGAAATTCTAAATAATGAAAGAGAAGTTCTAGAACTAGAGAAGAAAATTAGCCAGCGAGTTAAAAAACAGATGGAAAAAACGCAAAAGGAATATTATTTGCGTGAACAAATGAAAGCTATTCAGAAGGAACTCGGGGATAAGGAAGGTCGAGCAGGTGAAGTAGAAGAGCTTCGTAATAAGTTAAATCAGCTAGAAGCTCCAGGCTATGTACTTGAGAAAATCACCAAGGAAATTGATCGTCTTGAGAAAATACCTACTGCTTCTGCAGAAGGAACAGTGATTCGAACCTATATTGATTGGTTATTTGATATACCCTGGACACAAAGTACTGAAGATGATCTCGATATTAAAAAAGCTCAGGAAATCCTTGATACAGATCATTATGGTTTAGAAAAGGCCAAGGAACGTGTGCTTGAGTATTTGGCTGTTCAAAAACTTACCAAAAAATTAAAAGGGCCTATCCTTTGTTTGGTAGGGCCTCCAGGGGTAGGTAAAACCTCACTAGCGAAGTCGATAGCCAAATCTTTAGGAAGAAAATTTGTTCGAATTTCTCTTGGCGGGGTACGTGATGAATCAGAAATTAGAGGTCATCGAAGAACCTATGTTGGAGCAATGCCAGGTCGAATCATCCAAGGGATGAAAACGGCAGGAACCATCAATCCGGTCTTTATCTTAGATGAAATTGATAAGATGGCTTCAGACTTTAGAGGTGACCCTGCATCTGCTTTATTAGAAGTGTTAGACCCAGAACAGAATAATACCTTTAGTGACCACTATATTGAGATTCCATATGATTTATCAAAGGTTATGTTTATTACAACAGCCAATACAGTACATACTATTCCAAGGCCTTTATTAGATCGAATGGAAGTCTTAGAAATTTCAGGTTATACAGAATTAGAAAAACTACAAATCGCCAAAAAATACTTGCTTCCAAAACAAATGGAAGAACATGGATTATCAAAAGATAAGCTTCAAGTACATGAGGATGCAATTATCGAAGTAATCCGTCGTTACACAAGGGAAGCAGGGGTAAGAAATCTAGAAAGACAGATGGCGACATTAAGTAGAAAAGCGGCGAAAATCATCGTCATAGGGGAAAAGAAAAAAGTGGTAGTTACCGCCAAAAATGTAAATCAATTTTTAGGCAAATCTAGATTTCGTTATGGAATGGCAGAAACAGAGGATCAAATTGGTGCTGTAACAGGATTAGTGTGGACAGCTGTTGGCGGTGATACGTTAACCATAGAAGTATCTGTTTTTCCTGGCAAAGGAAGACTAACCCTAACAGGGCAATTAGGCGATGTGATGAAAGAATCTGCTCAAGCAGCATTTAGCTATATACGTTCAAAGGCAAATGACTTAAAAATTGACCCAGAATTTTTGGAGAAAAATGATATCCATATCCATGTTCCTGAAGGTGCAATACCAAAAGATGGCCCTTCAGCGGGAATTACGATGGCTACTGCTTTAGTTTCCGCATTAACAGGTATTCCAGTTTCTAAACACGTAGGAATGACTGGAGAGATTACCTTAAGGGGGAGAGTATTACCTATTGGTGGCCTTAAGGAAAAATCTTTGGCTGCTCATCGAGCCGGTCTAACAACGATTATCATTCCTAAAGATAATGAAAAAGATCTAGAGGATATTCCTGATAGTGTGAAGAAGGATCTAACTTTTATCCCTGTAGAACATCTGGATCAAGTGTTGGAAAAGGCGTTGGTGGAACAATGAAAGTAACGGAAGCAGAAATTGTCATAAGTGCAGTAAAACCTAGCCAGTATCCAAAGGAAGCCCTACCAGAAATTGCTCTGGCAGGGCGTTCCAATGTAGGAAAGTCATCTCTTATTAATAAAATGATCCAACGTAAAGGATTGGCAAGAACCAGTTCAAAACCTGGCAAAACTCAAACCTTAAATTTTTATCGTATAAATCAACAATTTTATTTTGTCGATTTACCGGGATATGGCTTTGCAAAAGTTTCTAAGCAGCAAAGGGCTGCTTGGGGAAAAATGATCGAAGAATATCTAACCAAACGTGAGGAATTAAAAATTGTTTTGCTAATAACAGATCTACGCCATCCGCCCACAAAGGATGATCAAATGATGTATGAATGGCTAAAGCATTTTAGAATTCCTGTTCTTGTCATTGGAACCAAAGCAGATAAAATTCCCAAAGGAAAATGGGAAAAACATCGTAAAATTGCCATAGAAATCTTACAATTGGCTCCTGAAGATAAAATCGTGTTGTTTTCATCAGAAACAGGATATGGAAAAGATCAATTATGGAATGAAATCATCCCTTATATCACAAATAAAGAGGAAAATGACCTGGAATAAAATTATACCAGGTCATTTCTTTTGCTTTTAAATCGAATTTTGTTTGCAAATGCTTCTGGTGGAATCTCTGCTAAGATCATTCCAAGGATAATAAACAATCCACCGATGATAGCAAAAGAGGTTAATCTTTCATTTTGAATCAAATAAGATGTTAAAGCGGCAAAGACAGGTTCCATAGAAAAGATTATGGCAACACGAGTTGATGTTGTATAGGTTTGTAGCATCGTTTGAGCGACAAAAGCAAAAGTAGTTGCAAAAACTGCAGTAATAAATAATGCGAATAATACTTCTTTTTGTAGGATAACACCTAAAATGACTTGATGAGTAAAGTCCTCAAACAAAAATGCAAAGATTAAACTTAAGATAGCAACAACACTAATTTGAATCCAAGCCAAGGGTAAAGTTGGATAATTCGGAGCGTATTTTCCAGTAAATACGATTTGTAAAGCAAAGAAAATCGCACACATAAAGATCAAGAAATCCCCAAATTGGATACTTGATGTTTCGACCATCGTCAAAAGATAAAGTCCAACAGCTGCAAGAATACTCCCTAAAATCGTTGGCCATTTTGGAAGAACCTTTAACAACAGAATTGAGAAAATGGGAACCAGAACAACGTTTAAACCTGTGATAAACCCTGCTTTTGATGCAGAGGTGTACAATAAGCCAACTGTTTGAAATGCGTATCCTCCAAATAAAAAAACTCCCAACAAGGTTCCTGCGATCCATCCTCTTTTGCCAAGGGATGTGAAACTATTTCGATCAATCATGAGAATGATAGGAAACAAAATTAATGAAGCAAGAGCAAAACGGATACCATTAAAACTATGTGGTAATAAAATAGAGATCGCGTTTTGAACCATAACAAAAGTGGTTCCCCAAATGAGAGCCACTATTAGCAGAATAGAATCTGCTAGAAAACGTTTATTTTTCACTATCTACCACTCCCACCTCTAAAATGTTAGTTATAGTTTGCTAGGCTTATTTAGTATATCATGTGGGACACCTATCTTTCCAATGATAAACTTATTCATGAATCGATAGAATTTTTTTCTCAAGAAGAGATACAGCTTGATACATAACGGTTGCTGCAATGCTAATGACAAATAAACTCATCATAACCAATGTTAAATTAAAAACTTGAAAACCATAGATAATCAAATAGCCGAGTCCTGCTTTGGAAACTAAAAATTCCCCTACAATGACCCCTACCCAAGACAAACCAACATTCACTTTTAATGTGGAGATGATCGTAGGAAAAGAAGCAGGCAAAATAATTTTGAAAAAGATTTGATACTTTTTCGCTCCAAATGTTTGGGCTAGTTTTAGATAATTAGGATCCACTTCCTTGAAACTTGTATACACGACGATCGTTGTGATGATAATGGAAATAGCTAAAGCCATCACAATAATTGAGACATATCCAGCTCCAAAGGCAACAATAAAAATAGGACCTAAGGCAACCTTTGGCATCCCATTTAAAATAACTAAATAAGGATCTAACACTTTTGATATAAAAGGTGATACCCAGATGAGGGTGGCAAGAGCAGTACCAAAGACCGTTCCCAAGATAAATCCCACAAAGGTCTCCAATACGGTAATATAGATATGATGCTGTAATTCACCTGCAACCAACATTTGTACAAATAATCCCCAGATTTTACTGGGTTTACTAAATAAAAATTCATCAACCCATTGAAGATTTACGGTTAATTCCCACATACCAAGAAAAATGATAACAATGATCAGTTGGGTAATTCGGACATAGATGTGGTTTAACCGCAGTTTGGCTAAGTAGGCACCGTGTTCAATAGATTTTGCACCTTTTGTAAAAAACTTATTCATCATTATCCATTTCCCCCCATATCATATGAAAATAAGTTTGAAATTCAGATTTTTCTCTTGTTATAAAAGGAAGAGGATCACGCAATTCATCGGGGATTGGAATGATTTTTTTCACGTGCCCAGGATTTTTTCCTAAAATGACGACTCGGTCTGACATGGCAATGGCTTCACCAAGGTCATGGGTAACTAGAATTGTGGTTTTTTGATGCTTACGAATCGTTTCGACTACAAGGTCTTCTAACTTTAATTTAGTTTGGTAGTCTAATGCAGAAAACGGTTCGTCTAATAACAATATATCTGGGTTTGTCGCTAATGTCCGAACCAAAGCAACCCGCTGTCTCATTCCGCCTGATAATTGGTTTGGATGTGCTTTAGCATAAGAAGATAGCCCCATTTCATCTAACAGGTATAGAGCATGTTTTTTCGTTATTTCATTTAATCTTCCTTGTATCTCTAAACCTAGGAGGATATTCTCTTCAATCGTACGCCATTTTAGTAAATAGTCTTGTTGTAGCATATATCCAATTTTTTGTGAAGGACCAGTTACTTCTTGACCATTAATGATAATTTTCCCTTCAGATGGTGGAAATAGGCCTGATATCATCGACAAAATTGTACTTTTACCACATCCGCTTGGTCCAACCAGACTAATAAATTCACCTTTTTTTATCGATAAATCAATATCCTTGACCGCTAGAATTTCATCTGTTTGTGTATGATAGTTCTTGCTTATGCGTTCCAAAATAATGGAGATTTCACTCATCGTCATCCCTCCTTCCATATTCTATTCACTAGGCAGAAGTTGGGTTCATCTTTAGATATAAGGAAAAATGAACTTTCCAAGAAGGGTTTTTCAATAGGATTGAGAATTATATAAAAATTTGGAAATAATCTTAAGGTGTAATCAAAAAAGGAGGATGAATCTATGAAAATGAGATGGAGTCTAGATGTTTTATATCCATCATTTGATTCAGATGCATTTAAACAAGATCTGACAAAATGCACAGAAGGGATTCGCCAGATTAAAAAATGGACAAAAATCAATTTATCAAATCAAGAAGAACCCGTGAAAAAGCTTGAAAAATACATTACAACTCAAAATGATTTTTTACATTTATATAGCCGTTTACATAGTTTTGCGCAACTAACGCTTAGTGTTGAGGCTAAAAATGAGAAGGCTTTAAAGACTCTGGAGAAGTTAGAAACGATGAGTACAGAATTGGCAGAACCTACTGTTCAATTTCAGAAATGGTTAGGTTCTCTTAACAATCTAGATCAGCTGATTTCATCTTCAGAAATTTTAAAAGAACACCGATTTTATCTTTTAGAGCAAGCGAATAAAAATCAATATCTCCTTAGTGAGCAAGAAGAAGTCATTCTTGCCAAAATGAAAAATACAGGTTCAAAAGCATGGGCGAAATTACAAGAGTTATTAACCTCTACCTTATTAGTAGAGATCACTGTAAATGACGAGGAAAAACAACTACCGTTACCTGTTGTTCGAAATATGGCCTACGATAGTGATCCTCAAGTTAGAAAGATGGCTTATGAGGCAGAATTAAAATCTTACAAAAAAATTGAAGAATCTTCTGCTGCTTCTTTAAATGGAATCAAAGGAGAATTTATAACCATTAGTGAAAAAAGAGGGTATCAATCCCCCTTGGAAAAAACCTTATTAGATTCAAGAATGGATCAAGAAATCTTAGATGCTATGTTAACAGCGATGAGAGAAAGCTTACCTTCTTTTCATAAATTTTTTCGTAAAAAAGCAGAATTATTAGGCTATAAAAACGGATTACCCTTTTATGAATTGTTTGCTCCAATGGGTGAAGTAGATATGAAATATACGTATGATGAGGCAAGAGAGTTTATTGTAAAGAATTTCAGAACTTTTAGCGATAAACTTGCAAATTTTGCTGATCGTGCCTTTGCAGAACATTGGATTGATGCAGAACCAAGAGAAGGGAAAAGAGGCGGGGCCTTTTGTTCAAAGAT
>NZ_LSKU01000001.1:529547-603405 GCF_001561915.1 Tepidibacillus decaturensis
TTCTTATAATTTACATGTGATTAAGCAAAGTAGGATCTTGTCTAACTTTACAGGAAGCTTTAGTGATGTAACGACTTTGGCACATGAACTTGGACATGGCTACCATGGATCATGTTTAATGGATCAAACCTTTTTGAATAGCCACTATCCAATGCCAATTGCCGAAACGGCTTCAATTTTTTGTGAAACGATTGTAAAAAATGCTGCTCTTCAAGAGGCGGAACCAGAGGAAGCTTTTGCGATATTAGAGAATGAACTATCTGATGCTGGCCAAGTCGTTGTAGATATTTATAGTCGCTTTTTATTTGAGAGTGAAGTCTTTAAGCGTAGAAAAGAAGCCTCTCTATCAGTGAATGAACTAAAAGAAATCATGTTAAATGCCCAAAAAGAAGCTTATGGAGATGGATTAGAACCTGATTTTTTACATCCGTACATGTGGGTTTGTAAGCCTCATTACTATTTCCCAGAGCGCCATTTCTATAATTTCCCTTATGCTTTTGGGATGCTTTTTGCTAAGGGTCTTTATGCAGAATATTTAAAGAGGGGAGCAGATTTTGTTCCTGAGTATGACAAACTTCTTTCTGTTACAGGAAAAATGAACGTAGCAGATATCACAAAAACGATGGGGATTGATGTTCGTTCCCCAGAATTTTGGCGAAATTCCCTTAAATTAGTTGAGCAAGATATTGAGACCTTTATTCATATGAAATAGTAATTTAAAAACGGAGCTACAAATGGCTCCGTTGTCTATTTGATCCAAGTATCAGCCCATTTTTGAACCTCATCCATAACCGATTCTAGAGCTTTTCCTTTTTCGGTCAATTCATATTCAATGCGAACAGGGGTCTCAGGATAAACTTTTCGAACAATGATTCCTGCTTCTTCTAATTGTTTTAAACGATCCACAAGCATCTTATCACTCATATTGGGAATGACTTCGGATATATCTTTAAATCTTTTTGCTCCATGAAGGAGAACACGAATAATTAAACCTGTCCAACGTTTTCCTAAAAGTTCAAAGGCAAATTCGAATTTTGGGCATAAATGTAAATTTTCCATCATCACCATCTCCTTAAAAATAATTTTAACATATATACTTGACAAAAGTAAGTAACTGATCTATTATTACTTACATAAAGTTAGCTAATAACTTTTTTAAATGAATTTTACAAATTAAAGGAGATGAGAAAAATGAATTTAGGTTTACTTATTATTCGTTTAGTGGTTGGACTAACATTTGCAGGTCATGGTTCTCAAAAACTTTTTGGTTGGTTTGGAGGATACGGATTAAAGGGAACTGGAGGTTGGATGGAATCGATTGGTGTGAAACCAGGCGTGTTGATGGCATTTGCTGCAGGAGCAAGTGAATTGGTTGGTGGACTCTTATTTACATTTGGTTTATATATTCCCTTTGCAGCTTTACTTATTGTC
Organism: Tepidibacillus decaturensis; assembly: GCF_001561915.1. Taxonomy (GTDB): domain Bacteria; phylum Bacillota; class Bacilli; order Tepidibacillales; family Tepidibacillaceae; genus Tepidibacillus_B; species Tepidibacillus_B infernus. The sequence continues at coordinate 530,979 of NZ_LSKU01000001.1, forward strand.
ATTACGATGTTAGTCGCAATCTTTACAGTTCACGGTAAAAATGGTTATTGGGCTACAGCAAACGGTTTTGAATACAATTTTATTTTGATTGCAGTAGCCATCGGCGTTGCATTGATTGGCCCTGGTGCATATACAGTAAGTGCTTTGTTAGGTTAAATGAACTACAAACGAAAAGGCGTATCAAATATCGAAATTTGAACGCCTTTCTTCTACTTATCATTTAGGGGTTTGTATATCCCATAAGCAGCGACTTTCAGGAGTACCCTTTTTATCTTGTTTTTTATTCATAGAAGGGTACGGTAACCTTTATAATTACTGTTCCATCGCTTTTTTCGCAAATTCTGTATTCACAATCGCTTCGTAAGGAATCTTTTCTTTAAGTTCTCCAGCATATTCCATTACTTTTTCTAAATTACGATATTCCTCTTCATCCACAATGGGGTCAGTGGCCCAGGAACCTTGGGAACGATATCGGTCTAATACTTTTAACATCACGTCTCGATTAAAGTCTTGGAATTGGGGGGTAATTACATCGGCGATTTCTTCTAAAGAAGCTTCGTTTACCCATTGTTGTGCCATATAGATTGCATTGGCGAATTTCTGCACGATCTCTGGATTTTTATCGATCAAACTTTGTTTTGTAATAAATACGGTATATGGAAGTTTTCCACTTCCATGTCCAAAGGAAGCCACTACATGACCTTTTCCTTCTAATTCAATTTTCGAAGCAATGGGTTCAAAAAGTTGAACAAAATCACCTGTACCAGATACAAAGGCACTTCCTAAATTAGCATAATCTATGTTCTGAATGATCTCATTATCTACTTTAGGCTCAACCCCATTTAAATGCTGTACATATTCACTGACCATTTCAGGCATCCCACCTTTTCTTTGGCCAAGGAGGGTTTTGCCTTTAAGCATATCCCAAGTGAAATTTTTGATTGGTTCTCTAGAGACTAAGAAGGAACCGTCTGTTTGTGTTAATTGAGCAAAGTTGATCGCAGGATCTTTGGGGTTTTGACTATACACATAAATTGTGGTTTCTGTTCCAACCAAAATCACATCTGCACTTCCACTAACTAGAGCGGTCATCGTCTTATCTCCACCATTGGCATTGGTTAATTCTACATCTAATCCTTGATCTTTAAAAAAACCTTTTTCAATGGCGACATAAAGAGGCGTGTAAAAGATAGAGTGTGTAACTTCAAATAACCTAACTTTATGATTTGTATCACTGTTTTTTGTATTGGAACACGCTATAGTAAAGGTTAGGGAAAATAGAACGATGACGATCAAACTGATTTTTAAACTTTTCTTAAACATATGACACCTCCGCATTTGCCTAATTCACTGCTATCATATGATTTAAATAGGAAAATGGTTCAAAAAAAAGTGATGTAAACATCCTTCAATGGTATAATTAAACATAAGGTTTTGCTATGATGAAAAACTTTTTTTGGGGGAGGGGGAAATCATATGTTGGTAATGGTTGTTGGACTCAATTACCGAACTACCCCTGTAGAGATTAGAGAGAAATTTACCTTTACAGAAGAAGATTTAGCTGAAGCTTTAGATAAATTAAAAAAGACAAAAAGTGTATTAGAAGCAGTCATTGTTGGTACATGTAACCGAATGGAGATTTATGCTGTTGTCGATCAAGTTCATACAGGGGAACATTTCATTAAAAAATTTTTAGCCGAATGGTTTGCCATTCCCAAAGAAGAATTCGTTCCTTTTCTTTACGTAAAAAAGGAGGCGGAGGCCACTGAACATTTATTCCGGGTCATTACGGGTTTAGATTCCATGGTATTAGGAGAAACACAAATTTTAGGGCAAATCCGTGAAGCTTTTCTTTTTGCGCAAAAAGCTCAGGGAACAGGAACAATTTTTAATACCTTATTTAAACAGGCGATTACCTTTGGCAAAAAAGTTCATACGGAGACAGGTTTAGGTGAAAGCGCTGTATCCGTGAGTTATGCTGCAGTTGAATTAACCAAAAAAATCTTTTCCCGTTTAGATGACAAAGCGATCCTCATTATTGGAGCAGGTGAAATGAGTGAGTTGACGGCGATTCATTTTCATGCTCAGGGTGTAAAGCAAGTGATGGTTGTCAACCGTACCTATGAACATGCCTCTGCATTGGCAGAACCCTTTCATGGAACAGCCTATACACTGGAACAGTTACCATTGGCGTTAAATAAAGCAGATATCGTAATTAGCTCTACCGGAGCAGATTCATTTATTTTGAATAAAACCGAAGTAGAAAAGATTATCCATGAGCGTAAAAATAGACCAATTTTCATGATCGATATTGCGGTTCCAAGAGATCTTGACCCAGAGATTAACCAATTAGATGGGGTTTACTTATTTGACATTGATGATTTACAGGGTCTTGTTGATGCCAATTTAAAAGAAAGACAAAGAATTGCTACACAAATAGAAGAATGGATCGATGAAGAAGTCTATAAGTTTTACCAATGGATCAATACACTAGGTGTGATTCCATTAATTGCTGCATTAAGAGAAAAAAGCTTCAAAATACAAGAAGAAACGATGAAATCGATTGAAAATAAGTTACCACATTTATCTGAGCGAGAGAAAACGATCATTCGAAAACATACAAAAAGTATTGTCAACCAAATGCTAAAAGACCCGATTATGAGGGTGAAAGAAATGGCTGTTGAATCAAATGCAGAAGAGATGATGCAAGTTTTTTGTAAAATCTTTGATTTAAAGGTAGAAATAGAGAAGGATAAAATGAATGAGGAACCTACTGCAACATATATCACGAGAAGAAGTAGGTCATAAGTATGAATACTGTGATTTTTATTCTCATTCTTCTTTATACGACTAGCTTCTGTTTTTACTTTATGTCAATCATCAAAGGAGTTACTCGTATTTCACCATGGTCTTATCGGTTTATCTTAGCGGGTAGTATAATCCAAGTCTTCGTCTTTAGTTTTAAAATGTTATCTGAACAATACTTTCCAATTATTACATTTTTTGATATTTTCTTTTTTTATTCATTACTTCTTATTTTATTGACTGTAATCACCCATTCCTTTTTCGAGTGGGAATGGTTTGAGATGGTGATGACATTTATTGCTATCATAATGCTGATGGGAGCGTTGTTGATTGGAGAAACATCACCCCAATTAAGTGATTCTTTTATCTCTAATTTATTATTTATTCATATTATCCTTTCTATTATCAGTTATGGCGCTTTTTCAATCTCTGCCATTTTCTCTTTGATGTATATTCTGCAAGAATACTTACTAAAAAGGAAGATTTGGCATCGGTTTTCAAAAGGGCTGCCTAGTTTAGAAAGTTTAGACCGAAATGCTTATCTGTCTAATTTGATTGGAGTACCATTATTGCTATTAGGATTGACATTTGGATCGATTTGGGCAGGAATTCTTTTTGATTGGAAAATTTTTGTAGATGCAAAAGTATTAACCTCTTTTTTTATTTTATTGATGTATGGTTTATTTATTTTTAATCGGCAAAAAAGAAGATGGATGATGAAACAATTAGCCATCTGGAATTTGATGAGCTTTGTGATGCTGATCATCAATTTTACCATCTCCAACCTTTTTGTTTCTTTTCACCGTTGGTTTTAGGAGGGTTGTGACCATGAATCGTTATTACGCCATGATGGTAAATCTTACAAATCGTCCTTGTCTTGTGATTGGTGGAGGAAGGGTAGCAGAACGAAAGATTCTATCCCTTTTAAAAGCGAATGCAAAAGTGAAATTAATCAGCCCGGTAATTACACCTTTGTTAGAGACATTGGTACAGGAAAATCGTATTTCCTGGGAAAAGCGTGAATATAAACGTCAAGATGTAAAGGGTTATTCGATCATCGTGGTTGCTACGGATCAAAAGGAATTAAACCAACAAATTTATCAAGAGATCGATCATCAGTACCAATGGGTTAATATTGTAGATGATCCAGAATTATCTACCTTTATCGTTCCAGCTATGATAGATCGAGGACATTTACAAATAGCGGTTTCCACTAGTGGGGCAAGCCCTGGACTAGCAAAAAAGATCCGCCAAGAATTGGAAAAGCAATACGGTGTGGAATACGAAGAGTATACAACTTTCTTGGCAGAAATGAGAGAATGGATTTTACAGCAGGGTTTAACAAACGAAGAACGGAAAAACTTATTTGAATATTTACTTGAACCAGACTTTTTGCGTAGGATCGAGAAAGGGGAAAGTAAAGACCTGCTGATTCTAAAGATCAAAGAAACCATAAAAGAGAATATCAATAAGGAAAGGGAATTGTTATCGTGAAGAATACATTCGTCGTTGGATCACGAAAAAGTCAGTTAGCTTTAACACAAACGGAATGGGTGATCGAAAAGCTAAAAAAACTTTATCCTAATATAAGGTTTGAGATTAAAGAGATCGTTACGAAAGGGGACAAAATTCTTGATGTTACCCTTTCAAAAGTAGGTGGCAAAGGACTATTTGTGAAAGAGATTGAGCAAGCTTTGTTAGATGGAGAGATTGATTTTGCCGTACATAGTATGAAGGATATGCCTGCTGAAATGGCAGAAGGGTTAACGATTGGTGCAGTACCGGAAAGGGAAGACCCAAGGGACTGCCTTATTTCAAACCAAGATTATACTATAGAAACATTGCCAATAGGTGCTAAAGTGGGAACAAGTAGTTTACGCAGAGCCGCTCAAATTGTTGCCTATCGTCCTGATCTAAAGATTGAGTCCATCAGAGGAAATGTTAACACCAGACTGTCAAAATTAGAAACTGATGGACTGAATGCAATTATCTTAGCGGCTGCAGGCCTTAAACGAATGAATTGGCAGGATCGGATTACGCAATATCTAGACGTGGATCTTTGTCTGCCTGCAGTTGGTCAAGGAGCCCTTGGCATTCAAGTGAGAGAGAATGACCAAGAAACCATACAAATGTTACAATACATCGATGATCAAGAGACAAGAATGATCATTTCAGCTGAAAGGGCGTTACTACATCATTTACAAGGGGGCTGTCAGATCCCAATTGGAGCTTATGCGAGATGGCAAAACGATCAAATTCATTTAGTTGGAATGGTTGCCGCAGTTGATGGCAAGCGTATTCTTAAAGCAGAAGCAACTGGTTCAAAGGAAGAAGCCGTTTCTTTAGGAATTAAGGTAGCAAACCAGCTTTTACAACAAGGAGCAGATCAAATATTAGCAGAGGTGAAGGAGGGGAAATAATGAAGGTAGGGAAAGTATTTTTAGTGGGTGCTGGACCAGGAGATCCCAAATTAATCACAGTGAAAGGCATAGAAGCGATTCAAAAAGCAGATGTGATTGTATATGATCGTTTGGCCCATCCTTCCCTGTTAAAGTATGGGAGAAGGGATGCGGAAAAAATCTATGTAGGCAAATCTCCAAATCGTCATACTCTGCAACAAGAAGAGATCAATCAACTCCTTGTTCAGTTAGCCTTAGAAGGAAAACTGGTCACCAGACTAAAGGGCGGAGACCCTACGATTTTCGGTCGAGTAGGAGAAGAGGCTCTTTTATTAGCTGAACATGGGATTTCCTTTGAAATTGTACCTGGAATTACTTCGGCAATTGCTGTCCCTGCTTATGCAGGCATTCCTGTCACCCATCGCGATTTTACCTCATCGATCGCTATTGTAACAGGACATGAGGATCCAACTAAAAATGAATCCAATATCAACTGGGAAAAGCTTGCAACTGCTACTGGAACTTTGATTTTCCTCATGGGGGTTTCTAACTTAAAACTGATTCGTGATAAGTTAATCGAAAACGGCCGAGATTCAAGTACTCCTGTTGCACTTGTTCGAATGGGAACGAGAGTGGAGCAAAAAACGGTTACTGGAACATTAGAAAATATCGTACAGGTGGTAGAAGAAACAAAACTTACCTCTCCAGCGATCATTATTATTGGTGAAGTGGTAAAATTACGAGAGCAGTTAGCTTGGTTTGAGAAAAAGCCTCTTTTTGGAAAGAGAGTCCTTGTTACTAGAGCTAGAAATCAAGCAAGTGAATTATCTGCCTTAATTGAAGAATTAGGCGGAGAAACTGTCGAATTCCCTGTCATCAAAATTGTTCCACCAAAGCATACAAAGGAATATCAACAGGCTTTTCAACAGTTAGACCAATATGATTGGATCATGTTTACAAGTGTCAACGGAGTTCAATCCTTTTTCCAAACGTTAAAAGAACAACGTATTGATATTCGTAAAATGGCAAAGGCGCGGATTGCTGCCATTGGCCCTAAAACTGCAGCATTATTAGAAGAAAAAGGTCTGATAGTCGATGTGCTACCACAGGAGTTCCGTGCAGAAGGGCTTCTTGATGCTTTGACAGGCGAATTAAAGGTTGGACAAAAGGTATTACTTCCTCGTGCAGATATTGCTCGAAAGATCCTACCTGATCAACTAAAGGAAAAAGGATTAGAAGTAGTAGAAATCAATGCATATGAAACGGTGATTGATGCGGAAAACAAAGATGAAATCATTAAGATGCTAAAAGAGAAGCAGATTCAAATCATTACCTTTACTAGCTCATCTACCGTTAAGAATTTTTATGAGGCTCTTCAAGGGGAATCTTTAGAAAAATTGTTAAAAGGGGTTACTTTAGCTAGTATCGGACCAATTACAACAGATACCGCTCAACAATTGGGCTTAAACATAGATATTACAGCTTCAGAATATACGATTCCTGGATTAGTTAAAGCTATTTCAAAATCAAAGTAGAGAGAGTTAGGGAAGGAGAGGCAGATATGGATTTACAATTTACTCGTCATCGCAGATTAAGACAAAATCCCGCAATCCGAAATTTGATTAGAGAACATCATTTACATGTACATGATTTAATATATCCTTTATTTGTCATTCATGGTCATAACGTAAGAAATGAGATTTCTTCCATGCCTGGAGTATTTCAGCTTTCTTTAGATCAATTAGAGCAAGAGATTAAGGAAATTGTGATGCTTGGGATTCAAGGTGTTATTCTATTTGGTATCCCAGAAGACAAAGATGAAATTGGAAGTGGTGCATATCACGACCATGGAATTGTTCAAGAGGCAACACGTTTGATCAAACAAATCGCTCCCAAACTTTTAGTTATTGCTGATACTTGCTTATGTGAATTTACCGACCATGGCCATTGTGGTGTCATTCATGAGGGTAAGGTATTGAATGACCCATCTTTAGATCTACTGGCAAGAACCGCTATTTCTCAAGCTAGAGCAGGCGCAGATATGATTGCACCATCCAATATGATGGATGGTTTTGTAGCAGCCATACGTAAAGGATTGGATGAAGCAGGGTTTGAGGATGTACCGATTATGTCTTATGCAGTAAAATATGCTTCTTCCTTTTACGGACCATTTCGCGATGCAGCTCATTCTGCACCACAATTTTGGGATCGCAAAACCTACCAAATGGATCCTGCCAATGGAAGAGAGGCTTTAAGAGAAGCCTATTCTGATGTGGTAGAAGGGGCAGATATCTTGATGGTTAAACCTGCTTTAGCTTACATGGATATTATTTATCAAGTGAAGCAGCAATTTAATCTACCCCTAGCAGCCTACAATGTGAGTGGAGAATATGCCATGATTAAGGCGGCAGCTCAAAATGGCTGGGTTGATGAAAAGAAAATCGTGATAGAAATGTTAACAGGGATGAAACGTGCTGGTGCAGATATCATCATCACCTATTTTGCAAAAGATGTAGCCAAATGGTTAAAGGAGGAATGAAAATGAGTGTAGAGCAGATGGATCTAATCAATCAGGAGCTATTAAACCGAATTCAAAAAGATTTTCCTTTGCAAGAACGTCCTTTCCTCGTCATGGCAGAGGATTTGAATCTATCAGAACAAGAAGTGATTGAACGCCTTCAAGCTTTGAAGGGAACGGTGATTCGCCAAATCTCTGCTATTTTTGATACCAGAAGCTTAGGCTATCAATCAAGTTTGGTGGCTGCGAAGATTGCCCCAGAACACCTTGACCAAGCGGCAGCAATTATCAATCAACATCCTGGTGTGACTCATAACTATAAACGCAATCATGACTTTAATCTTTGGTTTACCATTGCTGTTCCTCCAAACAGTAAATTAGGATTAGAAAAAACAGTAGAATTATTGGGTGAGATGGCAGATGTAGAATCTATTCGCATTTTGCCAACTCTTAAGCTTTATAAAATTGGTGTGCAATTGGATTTAACAGGGAAAGAGACAAAAAGTAAAACGGAATCCCCAGTTTACAGTGAAAAAAAGCGGCAAACCCCTCAAGCCTTATCGGAAAAAGAGATTGCATTGATTCGAGTTTTACAAAAAGATTTACCGATCATTGCTAGACCTTTTGATGCCTTTGCAGAAGAAGCAGGGGTTAATCTTGATGAATTATTTACAGCGATGAAGGAGTTTAAAGAAAAAGGACAAATGCGTCGTTTTGCGGCGGTCTTGCACCACCGTAAAGCAGGTTTTACAGCAAACGGCATGGGTGTATGGCAAGTACCTGAAGACAAGACAGAAGAGATCGGAACGAATTTTGCTGCTTATCAAGCTGTCAGTCATTGCTATTTACGTCCTACGTATGAAGATTGGCATTATAATATCTTCACCATGGTACATGGTCGTAATGTAGAAGAAGTGGAGGAAATACTTAGTCTCATGTCTAAAGAAACAGGCATAACGAAAAGAGCCGTGCTTTACTCTACTAAGGAATACAAGAAAACAAGGGTAAAATATTTTACACCAGAAATGGAAGAATGGGAAAATCAAGTCATAGAACAATTCGGAATAAAGGGGTAAGGAAGATGGATCGTTATCAGAAATCTATCAAACTATTTGCGGAGGCAAAAGAACTGTTGCCTGGGGGAGTAAATAGTCCTGTAAGAGCATTTAAAAATGTAGATCGAAACCCTGTCTATATGGATCATGGAATAGGTTCCAAACTATATGATGTAGACGGTAATGAATATATTGATTATGTCCTCTCTTGGGGACCATTGATAGTGGGTCATGCCCATCCAGAAGTGATCGATCTTGTTCAACAAACCCTTGTCAAAGGAACAAGCTTTGGTACCCCTACCGAACTAGAATCAGAGATTGCAAAACTTATAATCAAAACGGTTCCATCTATTGAAATCGTGAGAATGGTCAACTCTGGTACGGAAGCAACGATGAGTGCCATCCGTTTAGCAAGAGGATATACAGGAAGAAGTAAAATTTTGAAATTTGAAGGAAGCTATCATGGGCATAGTGATAGTTTATTGATCAAGGCAGGATCTGGAATTGCCACTTTAGGTTTACCAGATAGTCCTGGTGTTCCTCAAAGTATTGCTTCTCAAACAATTACTGTTCCTTACAATGATATGGATGGTGTTCGTATAGCCTTTAAAAAGTTCGGCGAAGATATCGCTGCTGTAATTGTAGAGCCTGTAGCAGGTAATATGGGAGTGGTTCCACCAAAACCAGGCTTTTTGGAAGGATTACGGGAAATCACGAAACAATATGGAACCCTTCTTATATTCGATGAAGTCATGACTGGCTTCCGAGTAGGACCAAATAGTGCTCAAGGTCGCTTCGGTGTCACTCCTGATTTAACAACTTTAGGCAAAGTGATCGGCGGAGGCTTACCCGTTGGTGCCTATGGTGGAAAAAGGGAAATCATGGAGAACATCGCTCCAGTAGGGAAAATCTATCAAGCAGGGACTTTATCAGGAAACCCTGTGGCCATGGCTGCAGGTCTTTCCACACTTAGACTTTTACAACAGCCAGGTGTTTATGATGAATTAGAGCGCAAGTCTAAACTTCTAGCAGAAGGTTTAGGTAAAAATGCGAAGGAACTAGACATTCCTCATCATATCAACCAAGTAGGAGCAATGATCGGCTTTTTCTTCACAGGTGAGCAAGTCGTTAACTTTGAAACAGCCAAAACCTCTAATTTAGAATACTTTAAACATTATCACGGTTATATGCTTGATCATGGCATCTATCTTCCACCATCTCAATTTGAAGGCTTGTTCATGTCTACTGTCCATACAGATGAAGATATTGAAAGAACATTAGAAGTACAATATAAAGCATTAAAGGCGTTGAGGTAGGAGTTGAAATAAATGGATCATCAAACATTTTCACCTTATCTTTCTTTTGATCGTGAGGAATGGGCTGCTCTAAAGCTCTCTACTCCACTCACGCTTACCGAAGATGACTTGAATAATCTTCATAGTATCAACGAACGCATTTCATTAGAAGAAGTGTGTAAAATCTATCTTCCTCTTTCAAGACTTTTAAACTTGTATGTATCTGGAACTCAAAGTCTTTTTGAAGTGACCCAAACCTTTCTTGGTTCTATGTCTAGGAAAGTTCCTTATATTATTGGGATCGCTGGCAGTGTTGCGGTTGGCAAAAGTACAACAGCTCGGATTATTCAAGCACTACTTGCACGATGGCCAAATCATCCCAAAGTAGATTTAATTACGACAGATGGTTTTTTATACCCAAATGAGCTATTAGAGCAACGTGGGATCATGAATAGAAAGGGTTTTCCAGAAAGCTATGATACTCGCCGTTTAATATCATTTCTAAGGGATGTCAAATCAGGTGTACCAGAGGTAATTGCTCCTGTCTATTCTCACTTGTCTTATAATATCATCCCTAATGAGTATCATGTCGTGAATCAACCGGATATCTTAATTGTTGAAGGCTTGAACGTTTTGCAAACTTCAAAAGAAACCCGTTTAGATCATAAACCACAGCTTCATATATCCGATTTTTTTGATTTTACGATTTATGTTCACTCTGAAGAAGAATACATCAAAAGCTGGTATCTTGAACGTTTTCAGCTATTACGTCAAACTGCTTTTAAAGATAAAAACTCCTTTTTTCATCGCTATTCTGAATTAACCGATCAGGAAGCAAATGACTTTGCAGAACAAGTATGGCATGAAATCAATGAAATTAATCTGAGAGAGAATATCTATCCGACCCAACAACGAGCCCGATTGATTCTTGAAAAAGGATCTGATCATTCGGTACAAAAAGTTAGATTACGCAAGTTATGATCATTGAAATATGATTCTGATTTCATAAGTTGTAGGTAGTTCAAGGGAATTATTGTATAATAATATTTAAAAATAATTCCTTTAGCATCGAGGTGTACCTATGATTGATATAAAAAATATGTTAGAGACTGAATTTGAGAATTATCTACATGAACGGATTCCAATTACCGAAGAGATGAGTTTTAAAGTCGAAGAATTTAAACTAAATAAAGTAAGGATTGGCGCGAAGTTAAAACCAAACATCAATCACAAATCAACCGCTTTTGGGGAAGTATCAATAGTTTAACAACAGTATGTGGGTGGGCATTGGTTTTTAATAATATGTTAGATATAGATCCGAACGCACATATTGTAATACAAAAAAGTTCAATTCAATATTTAAAGCCTATCGAAACAGATTTTGTCGCTGAGTGTGAATTGACAGATGAAAGAAAAAAAGAGAAGTTTGTAAATACGTTTAGAAAATTAGGGAAGGCAAGGATTGAAGTAGATGTTATCATTCGTGATGGGGAAGAGATATTTGCTCAATTTAAAGGATATTATGTGGTATTTAGATAAAACAGTTAGTCATCTAACTAAAAATAGGATCGCAGCCACCTTTAATGGTGGTTGTTTTATTACATGCATACTACTTTTGTTTTTGGACAAAAAGGTATTGTCATATGGAATCTGAATAGTATAATAATAATAGTAGTGCAATCGTTTTCACAACTTCTTTGTAAACGGTTAAATATTCAAAACACTAGGAGGCTGTCATGCAAGATACAAGTTTCGCCATTCATCCGGGAAATAAAAAGAAACTAGAAAATACACCATACCATGATATTGGTGATTTAAAAGAATTTGTCCAAGAGCATAACCTATACCGTTTTACTTGTGAACAAGGTTTTGTGAATATCTTGTTCTATCGTGATGATATTGTTCGTATTGTGATGAATCCATTTCATAAGCCAACTATGAAAAGTAGCTTTGCAGTAGTTGCAGAACCAGAAATAGTAAAGGTTAAAATTGAAGATAAAGAAGACAGCTTTTCTCTTTCTAGTTCAAAGCTTCAAGTTATGATACAAAAATCACCATTCCGTGTTAACTTCTATGATCAGGAAGGAAGACTACTTGTAAGTGAATCAGAAAAAGGCATGGGATTTAAAGAAAGCAAAGAAGTGGTTTGCTTTAAAGAAATGGATCCTGAGGACCATTTTTATGGTTTTGGTGAAAAAGCTGGATTCTTGGACAAACGTGGGGAAAAACTCACAATGTGGAATACCGATGTTTATGCACCACATAATCAAGAAACCGATCCATTATATCAATCACATCCATATTTCATGACATTAAGAAATGGTAAAGCCCATGGAATCTTCTTTGATAATACATTTAAAACTACCTTTGATATGAAAAAGGAGAAAGAATACTCTTTTGCTGCTGAAGGTGGTCAAATCGATTACTATGTAATGGCAGGGCCTTCTCCAAAACAGGTTCTTGAACAGTATACATGGATTACAGGGCGTATGCCATTACCTGCTAAATGGGTGATTGGTTACCATCAATCCCGATACAGCTATGAAAGTGAACAAGAGGTTCGTGAATTAGTGAACTCCTTTATCCAAAAAGAGATTCCTTTAGATGCGGTCTACTTAGATATTCATTATATGAATGAGTATCGTGTCTTTACCTTTGATCGCGATCGATTCCCTAACCCAGAAAAAATGATGAAAGATTTAAAATCTGTAGGTAAGAGGATCGTTCCGATAGTTGATCCAGGTGTTAAAGTGGATCCAGAGTATTCCATTTATCAAGAAGGAATTCGCCAAAACCATTTCTCTAAATATATTGAAGGCGATATTTTCTATGGAAACGTTTGGCCTGGAAAAAGTGCTTTCCCTGACTTCACAAAATCAGAAACAAGAAAATGGTGGGGAGAAAAACATCGTTTCTATACTGATTTAGGGATTGAAGGTATATGGAATGATATGAACGAACCAGCTGTATTTAACGAAACAAAAACCATGGATGTAAACGTGGTTCACGAGAATGATGGTGATCCCAAAACCCATCGAGAAATGCACAATCTCTATGGCTTATTAATGGGGGAAGCGACTTACTATGGAATGAAAAAACTACTTCATGGAAAACGGCCTTTTTTATTAACACGAGCAGGTTACTCTGGTGTTCAACGTTATGCAGCCGTATGGACAGGAGATAATCGTAGTTTCTGGGAGCATCTAGCATTATCCATTCCAATGTGTATGAATCTAGGACTTTCTGGCGTTGCGTTATCAGGACCAGACATAGGTGGTTTTGCCCATGATACAACTGGCGAATTGCTTGCACGTTGGACACAAGTAGGAGCTTTCACTCCTTATTTCCGTAACCATAGTGCCATTGGAACTGCACGTCAAGAGCCATGGTCATTTGGCCCAGAAATTGAAAAAATCATTAAGAAATATATTCAATTGCGTTACCAGTGGTTGCCACACTTATATAGTCTTTTTGCACAAACAAGCAAAACAGGAATTCCTGTGATGAGACCATTGTTTATAGAATATCCAGAAGATCGTCATACTTTTAATTTATCTGATCAATTTATGATTGGAGAAAATGTAATCATTGCCCCTATCATAAAACCAGATACCTACCATCGTGTTGTCTATTTACCTGAGGGTACATGGGTTGACTATTGGACAGATCAAATCTATGAAGGTGGAAAACATATCTTGGTCGAGTCAAACCTTGAAACATTACCTATTTTTATTAAAGTAGGAACAATGATTAGCCACGGTTCGATCAAACAATCAACTACTATACCAGAAAAGGATATGACTATCCATCTTTATCAATCAGAAAGTGGGGAATCCCATTATACTTTATATGATGATGATGGTGAAACCTTTGCTTATGAAAAAGGAGAATATCTAGAAAAACAAATCCGTTATCAAGCAAATGGAAATGTCATCAAATTGACGATTGAAAATTCTGTAACGGGTTATCAACCTACATGGAAGCATTGGACATTAAAGGTTCATCACGCAACTCCCTATCTAAAACTCATCATCAACGGTAAAGAAGTAGATGCAAAAGATATAAACTTCAATACAGAAAGTAATATTGCGTCAATAAGAATAAATCTATAATGAGAAAGCACCTAGGAACTGAATGAATCAGTCAACTAGGTGCTTTTTGGGTTGTATATATTATTTTATATCGTCTTTATTGAAAAAACTAGTATCATTTATATTTATTCACAAGTACGTCATAAATTTTTTGCAAAAATATGAAAAACGTGATAAGGATATGTTTAAATTTGTAAGAACTTAATATAATGATCTTGTAGTAAGGGCCCTTTATTAAATAATAATTTAAGGAGGTAGGAATCATATGGTTTTTAAGTGGTTACGAGAAAATTTGTATGCAAGTTTTGGTCTTTTAGTTTTACGTTTATACCTTGGTTACGATTGGTTAACTGCAGGTTGGGGAAAGATTACTGGTGAAAAACCTTTTAGTGCAGCAGGATTAATAAACAGAGCAATCGAAAATCCTGTAACAAGTCATGATGCGGTTGTATACCCTACTTATACTGCATTTCTAAAAGGATTTGCCTTACCAAATGTTGGACTTTTCAGTTTCTTAGTTGAATATGGCGAATTCCTTGTAGGTCTTGGTTTAATTCTTGGATGCTTAACTCAAGCTGCAATGTTCTTTGGTGTATTTATGAACTTCATGTTCATGTTTGCTGGTACAGTTTCTTCCAACCCTTGGATGGCTCTTCTCGGTTTCATCGTATTAGTTGGTGGAGCTAACTCTGGAAGAATTGGTTTAGATCGTTGGGTACTTCCATACATCAGACAATATTACAATAAAACCTTTAAGAAAAACAACCCTGTTTCTGCCTAATAAATATAATAATAAAATAATAAAATGATAAATGGTAAAACCTCTCCAAGAATCTGGAGAGGTTTTACGTGTTTCACCCATTCTTTTTCAACAATTTCTTGAAAATGCAAAAAGGTTTCTTAAAAAAATTAACCGTGTAAGTTCTAAAGTAGGCTGATAAGGTCTACTTTTTTGTCATAACAAGGACGAAGTTAAAATATATTTAATCGAAGAAGACCTTTATAAGGGGTGAGTAAATTGACAGACCAACCATTTATGAGATTTGAGATTAGGGAAAAGGTAAAACATTTTAAGGAAAATCAGAGTTTTCAGTCGCTATCTAGTTTAGAATTACATCCGATAGTAAAAGTTTATGATTCTAAACATCACATAGATATCACAGGACATTTGGTATTAAATGGAGAATTTGAAAGAACTCCACTCGATAATAATTGGCAAGAAGAAGCAGATCAGGCAGACGCTATTCATCATGGATCATTTTTTACAGAAAATGAAATTGCTGATACATTCCAATATCAAATCCCTATCTCAATTCAAATTCAACATGAAAGAGTAAACGATCCAAACGATGTGTTTGTAACGGTAGAATTTTTTGATTATGAAGTCCTTTCAGATCAAGAAATTGAGATCGTTGCCCAGGTTCAGTTACTAGGCGTCCATCCTGATCCAAAACAAGAGACTCCAGTCGATGTGACAGAAGAATTCGAAACAGAATATCCTGTGGATGTTACCTTCGAAAATGATGCCAATATCATGAAAGAAGAAGAAACCGAAGTAGAACAAGTTCAAGCAAATCCGGTTGATGATAATGTTGATGAGGTTGAAGCAAAAGAAGTGATAGATGAGAAAGTAGACGAAACAACAGAAAATTCAGAAACTATTGAAACTGTCGAGACGGTAGAGACTCCTCTACCTGCTCCTACAATGAAGATAGGCATCCAAGGCAAAAATCGAGAATCTAACGATGATCAGAAGAGTTCAACAAATCCGCTATACTCCCTATTGAAAAAAGAGAAAAGGGAAGAAACTAATGTTATGAAAGAAGAACAGGTCGTCGAAGAAAAGGCAGAAGAAGTGATTGAAGAAAAGGAATTAGCAGCCAATATTACGGAAGAAGAGTCCAAGCAGAAGTTAAATACAGAAGACGTTGAAACGGATATCAATCCAGCAATTGAGAAAGTAGAACAGGAGGTAACCGAAGAAATCGGTGAAGATTCTGAAGAACAATCAACGAAAGATATGCTCTTTAGTTTGTTAAAAGGAAATGAAGAGAATAAATATACGTTAAAAATATACTTTGTACAAAAGGAAGATACACTTGAACAAATAGCAGAGAAATATCAGCTTCGTACTGCTGATTTAATGAACCATAATCATTTGCAAAGTGATGAATTAGAAGAAGGACAGATTCTTTTTCTTCCGATCCGTTAGACAAAGGGAGTTTTTAATATGATTGATTATCCTGTAATAGATGATGTTCTAAAAAACTATAATCTACAAGTAGAGGAAATAGAAGAATACTCCTCCTTCTATAAATTAAAAACAAACCGAGGAACAAAAATATTAAGAGCTTGGAATGATGTAGAAACTCTAGATTTTGCCTTTCAATTTAGAGAATCTCTGGCGCATGAAGGGTTTCGAAAGATTGATCGCTTTATTCGAACCAATGATGGGCAACCCTATATTTTAAATGAGGATCAGGGATTTGTTTTAACAGATTGGATCGAAGGAAAAATCCCTGTCTCCTCTAACCCACAACACATGAAAACGATTGGGAAAACATTAGCAGAGTTTCATCAGGCGATGGTAAAAATAAAGACAAACCAAACGTTTGAACCTTGGTCTCATCATTTTAAACGGGGATTAGGACATTTAATGCAAATAGAAAAGGTAGTCTCACAAAAGCAAAGAAAAACACCCTTAGATGATATTGTATTAAAATATATCCCTAGTCAACAAGCACAAATGAGAAGAAGTATAGAAATGTCTGAAAAGTTGGAACGAAATTATTTTCGAAATGAAAAAGAACCCGGATGGTGCTTAGGAAATGTCCAACTGAACCGATTTAGAATCGATCGATTTGAAGAGGGATGGATTTTTGATCTAGGGTTACCAATCTATGATCTTCCAGCTTATGACTTGGCTAAGATGGTTGCACATGTTTATCAAAGAAATGGATTTCAAGAAGATATCATCTATAAGCTGCTCGATGCTTACCAAGAAAAGAATCCTTTAGAAATAGACGATAAAAAGTGGATTTTAACCTACTTGTCCTATCCGCATGATCTATGGAAATTTCTTTATATCTATTTTATTGCAAAGGTGCCTCAAAAGGGATACTCTTTAGAGATGCAATATCAACAATTAGTAGGGTTGCAGATCAATACTGAGCAACTTTATCAGGTCTTGTATGTTTATTTTCAACTTTAAGTTGACGTAATTAGGGAGGATCATATCATGGCCCTTACCCAAGAATGGTTTGAATTTGATATACATCCCCACGTAATCGATGAGTATGATTTTCAGGTAAGTCAGATAAAATGGTATGGTTCAGTAGCGAAAATAGAAACCCAACTAGGTGTTTTTGCCGTTAAAAAAGCAAATATGAGTGGGTCGCAAGCCATACGGATGAATGAGATTTTACAATTCTTACAGGAACATAGATGGAATACTTCTACAATTGTTTCTAATAAATTTGCTGAACCGTTTGTACCAGTCAAAAATGGGATTGTTTATGTGACAAAGTGGGTTGAAGGTGAACACTTAACTTTGAATCATCGGCCTCATTTCTTGGTCATGGTAAAGGTGATGGCTCATCTTCATAAGCTGGGGTTTGAATATAACCCCGAACCATTTTCTTATCATTTTGTTGATGAAACGTATCTTCGCAATTCATGGGAAGAACGCTTAAAGTGGTTAAAAAAATACCAAAAGAAATTAACGAGAAAAGAATCTTTAACCACCTTTGAACATGTCATTTTAAGTTATCTACCATTTCTCAAGGAATGGTCTGAAGAAGCTTTAGAACATTTAACTCAATGGGTCATACAATATAACTCGATTGGTGATTTACGGAAAACCATCTGCCACGGCAAATTCTATCACCGGAATATGCTACTTAAACCAAATGGTAAAATGGTATTGATTGACTTTGACCATGTAAGTCTTGATACGCCTGTTAGAGATTTGGCTAATTTTATCCGAAAATATATTTTAAACAAAGAACACCGTTTTTGGGCGCAAGAGTGGTTTGATCGCTATCAAAAAATTATTTCCTTGACAGAACCGGAAAAGAAATTATTAGCAATATACCTTCTTTTTCCAGAACGAATTTTCACCTTAGCAAAAAAATACGAGGAAAAGCAACAGTATGGATTAGAAGAACAGTATTTAAAAAAACTTCAAATTCGTTGGGGTCAAATGAAAGAAATCATATGGTTTATTGACCAACAATTTATATAATATTCATCATAAAACCAATATAAGCAATGAAAAGAATGAATAAAATGAACACATCAAACGGAGTCGGGAAAAATAAGGTTCTCAAAAATTGCAAAACAATAAGAGGAAAGAGGATTGTACGAAGGATTAAACGAAACCTTTTCAACCCATCCATATGACCACACATCCTTTACGTTATCATTTGGGTTTGTATATTCCTTAATCAGCAACTACCTTATTTTATATCTTCTATACTTTATGTAGTAAAGATCCATTTGGTTAATATCAGAACTTTTAAAAAATATTCCAATTTTATATTGATATGCGATATAAATATCAATATAATAATTTCTAACAATGGAAGGGAAACTAGGGTTCCGTTTGCAAAGGCAAAGACAGGTCCGAGCGATTCCAAGCTTTTTGCTACACCGTGGGGATAAAAGACTCGTGCGGTAAGTTCCAATGGCGAACTTATCAGGAACGAGTCTTTTTTGTTTTACCATGATAAAGAATTAAATCAAAAAGGGGGAGGGTTATGATGTTAAAAGGAAAGCTGGTTCAATTAAAAGCGGTAGAAAGAGAAAATCTATCCAAATACCTAGAATGGGTGAATGATCCAGAAGTCACCCAATATTTATCACCACAAACACGTTTTCCAAAGACGCTTGCAGAGGAACATCGTTGGTACGATAACCTTTTAAAGCAGGATGATAAGTTTGTCTTTTCCATTTATACGCGAGCAGATGATCGAATGATTGGAAGTGTTGGTTTACATTCTATTAGTTGGAAAAATCAATGGGCAATCGCAGGGATTTTTATAGGAGATAAAGATTATTGGGGGAAAGGATATGGAACAGAGGCTTTTCGTTTATGTCTCTATATAGGGTTTCAAGAATTAGGATTACAGCGAGTTGAATTAGGGGTTTATGCTTTTAACGAAAGAGCGATCAAAAGCTATCAAAAGCTTGGCTTTGTTGAAGAAGGTAGAAGAAGAAGATTTTTGTACCGCAATGGTCAATTTTACGATGAAGTGATGATGTCTATTCTTCGAGAAGAGTACCTTGAACGCTACCAAAAGGAGGATGAAGAGAGATGGAAAACCTTTTAAAAGGAAAGAGAGTTCAGCTTAAGACCATCGATCCAGAAAAGGCACCATTATTTAACCAATGGTTTAATGATCCTCACATTACGGAAAATTTGCAATGGGGTACCCTTCCTATGCCAATGGAGTTATCCAAGAATTTTGGGGATCAGGCTCAACAACCCTCAAAAACAGATCAACACTTTTCTATCCATGCACTAGATCTTCCTGAGGGAGAGGAATCCTATATCGGCCATATTAGCTTACATCATATCGATTGGCGGAATCGAGTCGCTGAATTAGGAATTGTGATAGGCGATCAGAAGCACTTAAGTAAAGGTTATGGAACTGATGCAATCAAAACGCTACTTCACTTCACTTTTATGGAAATGAACTTAAACAAAGTGATGTTACGTCATTATCAATTTAATGAAAGGGGACATCGAGCCTATCTTAAAGCCGGTTTTAAAGAAGAGGGACGCTTACGTCTGCAGCTTTACCGTCATGGTAGGTTTTGGGATGTGATCTATATGGGTATATTAAAAGAAGAGTTCATGAACAACCAATGACCTACTTTCATAGAATAATTGTAAAAAGAAATTTGACTTTATCTTTTGTTGTGATTACAATATAGTTAAATATTTTGTCGGTTAACATGTAAATAGAGGAATAACCATGAAAGGGAGGAGTAAGTAACCTTACCTTCAAGAGAGGGAAACCATTAGCTGTAAGGTTTCCTAAGGCAGAAGTTACTGAAGGTCGCCCTGAAGTTGTCCATTTGAAATGATGTAGAATGGACCGGATCATCAACCGTTACTGATTGAGTGCATGAACACACAAATAGAGCTAGGTCTAAGCTAGTTGTGTTTCATGAACAAAGGTGGCACCGCGAAAACAAACTCTTTTCGTCCTTTGGGATGGAAAGGGTTTTTTATATTTTATGGGTATTATGAATAGGAGGAAAATCAATGGCTGAACAACTTGAATTACAAATCCCAACTCAATACGATCCGAAGGATATTGAGAAAAAGTGGTATGAATATTGGTTAGAGCACGAATTTTTTAAAGCAGGCAAAGATACATCAAAACAACCCTATAGTATTGTGATTCCACCACCCAATGTGACAGGGATGTTGCATATTGGTCATGCATTGGACTTCTCTTTACAGGATATCATCATTCGGATGAAGCGAATGCAGGGATATGACGCTTTATGGTTACCAGGAACAGATCACGCTGGAATAGCGACGCAAGCCAAAGTAGAGGCAAAGCTTCGAGAAGAAGGGATTAGCCGCTATGATCTTGGGCGGGAAAAATTTCTTGAGCACGCATGGGAATGGAAAGAAAAGTATGCTAATCGAATTCATGAACAATGGGCCAAATTAGGACTCTCTTTAGATTATTCTAGAGAGCGTTTTACCCTTGATGAAGGCTTATCCCAAGCAGTTCGTAAGGTTTTTGTTAGTTTTTATGAAAAAGGACTCATCTATCGTGGAAAATATATTATTAACTGGGATCCAGAAGCAAGAACCGCTTTATCAGATATTGAAGTAGAATATAAAGAAATCATGGGTGCTTTATATCATATGAAATACCCACTGAAGGATGGAAGTGGTCATATTGTCGTTGCCACTACTCGTCCTGAAACCATGTTAGGGGATACTGCGGTTGCTGTGCATCCAAATGATGAACGTTACCAACATTTAATCGGCAAAACGGTAGTCTTACCTATTACAGACCGTGAGGTTCCAATTATTGCAGACGAATATGTTGAAAAAGAGTTTGGAAGTGGTGCAGTAAAAATAACACCTGCCCATGATCCGAATGACTTTGAAATTGGCTTACGTCATCAACTTCCACAGGTTTTAGTGATGGATGAATCAGGACATATGAACGAGAATGCTGGAAAATATCAAGGCATGGATCGTTTTGAATGTCGTAAACAAATTGTCAAAGATCTTCAGGAACAAGGGATTCTTTTTAAAATTGAAGAACATCTTCATTCTGTTGGACATAGTCAACGAACAGGGGCGGTTGTTGAACCCTATTTATCTACCCAATGGTTTGTGAAGATGAAGCCTCTGGCAGAAAAAGCAATTCAACAACAAAAAAGCGGTAATGGTGTTCACTTTGTACCAGAACGTTTTGAAAAGATCTATCTAAATTGGATTGAAAATATTCGCGACTGGTGTATTTCCAGACAATTATGGTGGGGTCATCGTATACCTGCTTGGTACTGTGAAGATTGTGGCGAAACGATCGTCCAAATGGAAGAGCCAAAATCATGTTTAAACTGTGGCCACACCCATCTTAAACAAGATGAAGATGTTTTAGACACTTGGTTTAGTTCTGGTTTATGGCCATTTTCAACGATGGGTTGGCCAGAGCGAACGGAAGATTTACAAAGATTTTATCCAACAAATGTATTGGTAACTGGATATGACATCATCTTCTTTTGGGTGGCAAGAATGATCTTCACTGCCCTAGAATTTACTGGAGAAAATCCATTTAAAAATGTCTATATTCACGGCTTGGTTCGTGATAGTGAAGGAAGAAAAATGTCCAAATCCCTAGGAAATGGAATTGATCCAATCGAAGTGATTG
The DNA here is from genome assembly GCF_001561915.1 of Tepidibacillus decaturensis. Lineage (GTDB taxonomy): Bacteria > Bacillota > Bacilli > Tepidibacillales > Tepidibacillaceae > Tepidibacillus_B > Tepidibacillus_B infernus. The sequence goes on from NZ_LSKU01000001.1 coordinate 553,049, forward strand.
ATCAATATGGCGCAGATGCCCTACGTTTCATGCTGGCAACAGGGGGTACGCCTGGGCAAGACTTAAGATTCCATTTTGAAAGGGTAGAAGCTGCCCGTAATTTTGCAAATAAAATTTGGAATGCTTCCCGTTTTACCATCATGAACTTAGGCGATTTTTCTGTAAAAGATATTGATTTATCAGGTACATTAACGACTGCGGATCAATGGATTTTACATCGTTTTAATGAAACAGTAAAAGCTGTCACAAGACTGTTAGAACAATATGAATTTGGTGAGGCTGGAAGAATGTTGACCAACTTCATTTGGGATGAATTTTGTGACTGGTATATTGAATTAGCCAAACTTCCTTTATATGGTGACCATGAGCAAGCGAAGAAAACGACGAAATCGGTTCTTACCTATGTCTTAGATCGTACCTTACGTTTGTTACACCCTTATATGCCATTTATTACAGAAGAGATTTGGCAACACCTTCCACATGAAGGGGAAAGTATTACTCTAGCAAGCTGGCCAGAATATCGTGAAGAATTTGTTAATGAACAAGCAGCAAAAGAAATGGTATTATTAATGGATGTGATCCGCTCTGTTCGTAATATCCGTGCAGAAGTCAACGTGCCATTAAGCAAAAAAATTCAGCTTCTCATTAAACCAGTGAATAAAACCAATGAAGAGATTTTACTCAAAGGAATCTCATATATTAAAAAGTTCTGTAATCCAGAAATCTTAGAAATCTCTACAGAGGTTACTTCACCTGAAAAAGCAATGTCCGCAATTGTGACAGGAGCAGAGATTTATTTGCCTTTAACTGGCTTAATTGACATTAGTCAAGAAATAAGCAGATTGGAAAAAGAATTAGAGACCCTTAATTTTGAAGTAGAACGAGTTCAAAAGAAATTAGCTAATAAAGGTTTTGTAGATAAAGCACCTGCTGACGTTATAGCCAAAGAAAAAGAAAAAGAGCAAGACTATCTTGAAAAAAGAGACAAAGTATTAGCAAGAATCAAAGAGCTAAAAATGTCATAGTATATTTTGAGAGTGGTGGATTGTCATGGGGTTAGGTAAAGTGAGAACAAAGGAAGAAGCAATTGAATGGATTCACAGTTTAAAAACATTAGGGATTAAACCAGGACTAGATCGTATGGAATGGATGTTAGAGAGATTAGACCATCCTGAACGAAGGGTTAAATTTGTCCATGTTGCAGGGACGAACGGTAAAGGGTCAACAGTAAGCTTTATTAGCCAAGTCTTAAGGAAATCTGGTTATAAAGTAGGTACCTTTACCTCTCCTTATTTAATTGAATTTACCAATCGAATTCAAGTAAATGGCAAGGATATTTCAGGCGAGGACTTAGTTAAGACCTTAAATCAGGTGATCCCTTTAGCTGAAGAGCTCTCCCATATGGAATTGGGGACGCCAACTGAATTTGAAGTGGTAACAGTGATCGCTATTCAATATTATGCGACCATAGCCTATCCTGATGTAGTGGTTTGGGAAACAGGGCTTGGAGGAAGATTAGATTCCACCAATGTGGTTCACCCTATTGTATCTGTGATCACTAATGTGGGATACGATCATATGAATCTATTAGGAGATACCATCAAAGAAATTGCATGGGAAAAGGCGGGGATTATCAAACCAGGAGTTCCAGTTATTTCTGGAGTTGAAGATGAAGAGGCTTTACAAGTGATCAAGGAAATGGCTGCGTCTAAAAAAGCCCCAATTTATCAGTTAAATGAACACTTTACTTTTACTGCCAATAAAATAAATCAAGAGGGAAGTTCCTTTGATTTTACAGACCCTTTTTTGACCATGCCTGAGATTCAGATTAGAATGTTAGGCCCACACCAAGTGAAAAATGCGGCTGTCTCACTTATGGCATTAGATGTTTTGCGGCAGTTCTATGCTTTCTATATAGATGAAGAGGCATTTTATTCAGGGATGAAAAGCACGTTTTGGCCAGGCCGATTAGAAGTGCTTTCTGAACAGCCTAAAATCGTGATCGATGGTGCTCATAATCCTGAAGGGGCTAAAAGCTTAGCAGAGACCATTTCTCTATTTTCTTATCAGCGCTGTATCATGGTTACAGGGATTTTAGCAGATAAAGCGATTAGCAACTTTTATCAAGCGATACTTCCCATTGCTGATCTGCTGATTGTGACAGAACCTGATTTTCCAAGAGCAGCAAAAACAGAAGACGTAAGAAATAAGATTCATTCTATTGATCAACAAAAAGAAGTGATAGAGATTTCTAATTGGCAACAAGCTGTTGATCGGGCGATTCAAATGGCTGACCCTGATGATCTAGTGATCATTACTGGGTCATTGTATATGATTTCTGATGTTCGTCGATTTCTTTTAAACGAACGTGAAAAGAATTGAAGGTTGGTGAATAAGGTGAATAAAACACAACATGTTCATTTTATTGGGATTGGTGGCTATGGAATGAGTGCCATTGCTCGCGTCATGCTTGATTTAGGATATCAAGTAAGCGGTTCTGATGTCACTCGTAAGGATTTAACAGATAAGTTAGGTGCTAGGGGAGCAAATATTTTTATTGGCCATCACGAATCCAATATTGACGGTGCGGAATTAGTTGTCTATTCCACAGATATCCCAAAAAACAATGTCGAATTGCTAGCAGCGGAGAAACAGAATATTCCTCTTATTCACAGATCTGAAATGTTGGCAAGACTTTTAAATGAAAAGAAAGGGGTTGCTGTTGCTGGAGCTCATGGAAAAACAACAACCTCCTCAATGATAGCTTTAGTCATGGAATATAATCAATTAGACCCAACCTTTGTAATCGGTGGAGAGGTTTTGAATATTGGCAGTAATGCTAAAGCTGGGAAAGGTGAATATGTGGTTGCTGAAGCCGATGAAAGCGATGGGACTTTTCTGCAATACTTTCCATCAATTGCTGTTGTAACCAATATTGAAGCCGATCATTTAGAAAACTATGATGGAAATTTTGATAATTTAAAAGAAGCTTATTGCAAATTTCTTAATCAAGTTAAACATGACGGGATCGCTGTCGTGTGCTACGATGATTCTTACATACAAGAGCTTCTTCCAGACTTAAAAGGTAAAGTGATCACATTTGGATTTGATCCAAAGGCAGATATGTATGCAAAAGAGCTTACTTTTATCGATCGAACGGTTTCTTTTACTGCTGTTTATCATGGAAAAGAGTTAGGGCAAGTGCAATTATCAATTCCCGGAAAGCATAATGTTTTAAATGCATTGGCTACCCTGATTGTTGGTCTTGAAGCAGACATTTCCTTTGAAGGAATTGCTCGGGCTTTACATGAATTCACAGGAGCAAAAAGAAGATTCCAAGTGATTGGGGAATATAATGGAATGACAGTTGTTGATGACTATGCCCATCATCCTACAGAAATTCAAGCGACGATTAGTGCTGCCAAAGCAACTGAAAAGAGAATTGTAGCTGTATTTCAACCTCAACGTTATACACGCACCTTTTTCCTTTTAGATCAATTTAGCCGTGCTTTTGCAGAAGCAGACGAAGTAATCATCACCAATATCTATTCTCCTGCGGGTGATAATAAGATTGAAGGGGTTAATGCTCAAAAATTGGTGGAATTAATCCGCCAAAACAGTAATGGAAACGTGAAATTTTTTCCTACAAAAGAAGAAGTATTTGACTATTTAGTTGAATCATCAAGACCAAATGATCTGATCCTAACGATGGGAGCAGGAGATATTTGGAAGGTAGCTTCCCAACTGGCAGAGGTTTGGAAGAGAAAGAAAAAAGAAATCGAATGATTGTGACCAATGAGGCATCCTTCTTGTTGTGAAGGGTGTCTTTTCTTTTGTCACAGTTTTTTAAAAAAATTTCCTTGATTAACAATTGAATCATTGCAGGGAAACGACTCCTTTTAACGAATATATAAAGATTAAGAATTATAGTTCAATAGTCCTATTTCGAGGTTTGAAGGGTGGATACTTTTTATGGCAAAAAAACGGATCGGAGATATTTTAGTAGAAAGTGGTCTAATTACACAGGAGCAGTTAGAGGAAGCATTAAAGATCCAAAAGCAAACCAAAAAAAGATTAGGAGATACCCTGATTACAAATGGTTTTATTACAGAACAACAATTGATCGAAGTATTAGAATTCCAATTAGGAATCCCTCACGTTAGTTTATATAAATATCAGATCGATCGCTCAATTGCCCAGATTATTCCAGAATCGTTAGCTATTCGTTATCAAGTTATTCCAATTAAAAAAAAGGAAATAAACTTACTGTTGCCATGGCTGATCCTTTAGATTATTATGCAATTGATGATTTGAGAATGACCACCGGTTTTCAAATTGAACCTGTGATTGCAACCAAAGATGAATTATCAAAAACGATTGATCGCTTTTACGGGATGCAGGAAACAGTAAAAGAGATTATGCAACAACTTCCAAAAGAGGAATATGAAGATGAAGAGAATCAATCGGATGATGCACCGATTCGTCGAATGGTGAATCAAATTATTCAAAATGCCGTTCAGCAACAAGCAAGTGACATCCATTTTGATCCGACAGATCATGAATTAAGGATTCGTTTTCGTGTCGATGGCGTCATTCGTACGGAACAAACGGTATCCAAACATATGCAACCAATTGTAACAGCAAGACTAAAGGTGATGGCGAACCTTAATATTGCTGAAAAACGACTGCCTCAAGATGGCCGTATCCAAATGGTAATTGACCATCGTACCATAGATATTAGGGTTTCTACTCTACCTACCGTTAATGGTGAAAAAGTAGTGTTAAGATTATTAGATTTAAGTCAAGCAGTAAAACACATTGAACAACTTGGTTTTACAGAAGAGCATGCACAAAAATTTCGCCGAATGTTTAAAAAAGCATATGGATTGATCTTAATTACAGGACCAACTGGTAGTGGGAAAACTTCCACACTCTATGCAGCACTTAATGAATTAAATCATGACGATGTAAATATCATCACTGTAGAAGATCCTGTGGAATATCAACTGCAAGGAGTTAACCAAGTTCAAGTAAATGAAAAAATTGAACTAACGTTTGCTAAAGGTTTAAGATCTATTTTACGTCAAGATCCTAATATTATCATGGTTGGGGAAATTCGTGATACAGAAACGGCAGAAATGGCAATCCGTTCAGCACTAACAGGACATCTGGTTTTAAGTACATTACATACCAATGATGCCGTATCAAGTATGACTCGGTTAATCGATATGGGAATAGAGCCCTTTCTTATCTCTTCTTCTGTAAGTGGCGTGGTTGCCCAAAGGCTAGTTAGAAGGGTTTGTACCGATTGTGCAGAAGAATATAGGCCAACTATTGAGGAACAATTGTTACTTGATCAATATCATATAGAAAAGCCCAAACTATTAAAAGGACGGGGCTGTTCTAAATGCAATCGTACTGGATATCGAGGTAGAATTGCCATTCATGAATTGTTAGAATTAGATGAGCAAATGAAACAAATGATTGTAGAGAAAAAGCCCGATTCAGCCTATAGAGAGTATTTTAAAGAAAAGGGTTTTGTCACGATGGTCGAAGATGGACTGAAAAAGGTACGCCTTGGGCTAACTACGATTTCAGAAGTAATGAGGGCGACGATGAATGATTGAGGTGAATCGATATGTATTCGATTGAAGAGTTAATGCTAGAAGCATTTAACCGACAAGCTTCTGATTTACATATTACAGTAGGGGCAAAACCTACCTTTCGCATTCATGGGAAACTCGTTTCGATGGGTGATACTGTGTTAACCCCTACGGACACGGTAGATTTTTTAAGATCAATTGTAACAGAAAGCCAATACCAAGAGTTTTTAGAAAAGAGAGAATTAGATTTTTCCTATGGAGTCCCTGGTATCTCAAGATTTAGAATCAATGCCTATCAACAAAGAGGGACAGTAAGTTTGGCTGTTCGCGTCATTCCTACCAAAATTCCTGGTTTAGAAGAATTAGGGGCTCCTCCAATCTTGAAAACCTTTATTGAAAAACCGCAGGGGCTAATCTTGGTAACTGGACCAACAGGCAGTGGAAAATCAACAACTTTAGCATCCATGATCGATCTGATTAACCAGACTCAAGATAAGCATATTATTACGTTGGAGGATCCGATCGAATACTTACACCGCCATGGAAGAAGTTTAATTGACCAACGTGAGATCGGTGTTGATTCTTCTAGTTTTGCAACTGCATTGCGCTCCTCCTTACGTCAAGACCCAGATGTTATTTTAGTAGGAGAAATGAGAGATTTAGAAACCATTTCAACCGCTATTACTGCAGCAGAAACAGGCCATTTGGTTTTTGCTACCTTACATACGACTGATGCAGCGAATACGATCGACCGAATCATCGATGTATTTCCTGCCTACCAACAATCACAAATTCGTATTCAGCTTGCATCGGTTTTAGTAGGAATCATCTCACAAAGGCTAATACCAACGATTGATGAAAAAGGTCGAGTGGTGGCAATGGAGATTTTGGTGAATACACCTGCAGTAGCCAATCTGATACGCACGGAAAAGGTTCATCAAATTAAAACCGTGATGCAAACAGGAAAAGGGTTTGGTATGAAAACGATGGAAATGGCATTAAAGCAATTAGTTGCACAAGGGAAAATTAATGATGAGATAGCAAAAAAAGTGGTACTTAATTGGAATGTATAAGTAGGTGAGAAGGATGGCCCAATTTCAATATCTAGTCGTTGATCGAAAAGGAAATCGAATCAATGGGACCATCGAAAGCGATCGACGAGATATGGCGATTATGGAATTAAAAAATCAAGGCTTCTATATTCTACAAATTAAAAAATCGAGAACCAATGCTTTAAAAAGAGAAATTGAAATTGGAAAAATAGTCAAAGTGGAAGAATTAGTAGTATTCATTAGACAGTTAGCTACCTTAATCAAAGCAGGGGTTACAATTATTGATGCCTTATTTGTTTTAACTGAACAGACAGAAAACAAAAAATTTCGTAAAATCCTACGACAAATTGAAGCAGATGTGCGAAATGGAGAAACCTTCTCTTCAGCACTTTCCAACCACCCTAAAATTTTTCCTGTTTTAATCATCAACATGGTAAGAGCAGGGGAAATTTCCGGGAATTTAGATGAAACTTTAAATGGTGTTGCCATTTTTTTAGAGAAAGAGAGTAACACAAGGAAAAAGGTAAAATCGGCTTTAACCTATCCAACAGTGGTCAGTATCTTTGCCGTTCTCGTAACCATCTTTTTACTAATTAAAGTAGTACCAGGGTTTGTGAATATGTATGCCGATTTTGGTGCGGAGCTTCCACTCCCAACGAGGATTGTGATTGGAATCAGTAACTTTTTTATCCATCAGTTGTATATGCTGATCGGATTTGTTCTTCTTATCGTTGGTTCTTTATATATGGTTAGTAAAAACCTGAAATGGAAATACTATTTAGATTATGCGAAATTAAAAATTCCTGTATTTGGTAAGTTGATGCAAAAATCGGCTTTATCCAGATTTTCAAGAACCTTTAGTACCTTATTAGCGAGTGCCGTACCGATTCTTCAGGCCTTAACGATGGTGAGTCAAGTGGTGAATAACGAAGCGATTGCAAAACCAATTCGCGATGCAAGAGACCATTTGCGCCAAGGCAATCCTTTACACGAACCTTTGAAAAAAAATCCGCTTTTCCCACCATTATTAACACATATGATGGCGATTGGAGAAGAAACGGGTTCGATTGATGAAATGTTGAATAAAGTGGCGGATTTTTATGAAGCTGATGTAGAAACGATGACAGACCAATTAAAATCATTGATTGAGCCATTGATGATCGTTTTTTTAACGGTGATTGTCGGTACAATAATACTGGCTGTTATTATGCCGATGTTTGGAATTTATAATCTGATTGGGAGTTAGTGTGGCCGAGAGTGCGATCCTCAGTGGCCACAACAAAGTTAATACTTTTATGTAAAGATAAAAAGAGAAATGGGAGGTGAGAACCATGAGAGAAATGATACGTAAACATGTAAAGAATCAACGCGGTGTTACTTTAATTGAGTTACTGGCTGTTATTGTGATCTTAGGTATTATTGCAGCAGTGGCTGTTCCGGTAGTTGTTAATCAGATCTCTGATGCTGGCAAGAATACTGACGAAGCATCAATAGCAATTATAGCAGATGCTGTTCAAAGGGCAGCTATTAAGGGAGACATTACAACTCCAACTTCAGAAACTGAACCGGTTCAATTAAGTGTATTAGTTGACAAGGGATATTTAAAAGAAGTTCCCGTACCAAAAGAAAAAGGTAAGACTAATTTTAGTGCTACAATTGATTCTAATGGAAAAGTGACTGTAACTGCAAACTAAAATAAACTTATACTCAATTATCTTCAGGTGCCAACTTTCCTGAGTTGGCACTTCCCTATTTTTTAAAAATCGAGGGATCTCTATGAATTTACTATTTTGGACAATCTATATTCTCTTAACCTTATTTATCGGCTCATTTTTAAATGTAGTCGCTTTACGCATACCCAAAAATGAATCGATTATTTATCCACCTTCCCATTGCCCATCTTGTCAACATCGTTTATCTGTACTAGATTTAATTCCTGTTTTAAGCTACATCGGGTTAAAGGGAAAGTGTCGATATTGTCGGGTTAAGATTTCTCCTATTTATCCATTAGGAGAGCTTTTGACTCTTGTTCTATTTTTTTGATTCAGTTTTCTTTTGGTTTTTCTAAGGAGCTTATCATCGCTTATCCTTTTGCTATGATCATGATCGCCGCTACCTTAAGCGATCTTAAGTATCAAGTGATTCCTAACCGTATTACTTATTTTGGGATCGCCTTATTTTTGATTCTTCGTTTTTGGATTCATCCATTATCGATTTGGAATTATTGGATTGGCGCAGTTTTAGGTGGAGGGTTACTCTTACTAATTGCTATTTTAAGTCGAGGTGGAATGGGTGGTGGGGATATTAAGTTATTCTTCCTCATTGGCTTGGTCTTAGGATGGCAAAACACCTTGCTGGCACTCTTTTTGTCGACAGGGATCGGTGCCGTGATTGGTGGAATCCTGATGTTATTAGGGGTTGTAAAACAAAAGCAATTGATTCCTTTTGGACCTTTTATTTTTATTGGAACAATGATTACTTATTTCCTTGGAAATCAAATCTGGCAGTGGTATCTTGGGTTATATTAACAATTCAAAAGGAGGTAGTACCTTTGAAAAATCAATATATACAGAATCAAAAGGGGATTACCCTGATTGAATTACTTGCTGCCATTACTATTTTAGCAATCATCATTATTCCTGTTTTTCAGCTATTGGGGTATAGTTATTCCTCCTACATCGATGATCTAAGAAAAGTAAAAGCTATTTCGCTTGCTCAAAAGTATATGGAAGAAGCAAAGATCGATTCAAAAATGGCTGGGGTTTATACAGACGAGTCATATAAAACACAAGTAGAAGTAAGTAAAAATAATCAATCGAAATTGGATCAAATCAAAGTAAGTGTCTATTGGCAAAATATTGATCCAAATCAACGTTTGACCTTTTTAATGACAGAAGTAAGGGATCCAAAATGATGAGAAAATACTTTAGGAATCAAAAAGGGGTTACATTAATTGAACTATTAGCTGTGATTATGATCCTAAGTGTGATTATTTTGGCGATCTCTTCTGTTCAACTTTACTTTCTAAAAAGTCATAAAGAAATCAATGAAGGCTCTTTTAAAAATGATGAGTCCGCTTTTTTTATTCAATGGTTTTCCAATCAAGTCCGAGATGCTAGTGACATAACTATTCAGACAGATTTCTTAGGAAATGCCATATCAGTCACGATTACAAAAAATATTGAACCATCCATTTCAATTGAATATGATCAAGTTACGAAAAAAATCAAAATGAAAGACTCTGAACTTACCTTGTTGAAAGATGTTTCTTCCTTTCAAGTTGTAAAAAGAATACAAGGGAACAGAATAGGTGTTAACCTTTCAATAGAATTTATGAATCAAAATCAATCTGCTCCTATTGAAATAACCATTTTTTCTCAAGTAGATGATAAAAAGAATTAAGGATGAGATCGATGTGCCAAATCAAGAATCAATTGAATAAAGAGAATGGTTCTGCACTCATCATGGTCCTATTATTCACAACGATCATTGGTATATTAGGGACAAGCTTGCTATATGTTTTATTTACACATCATCAAAATGTATTAAAAGAAGAATTAAAAATGCAAGCATATTACGCTGCAGAGGCAGGGATAGCGAGGGGAATTGATCTTATTGGTCTATTTGCTGGACAAGAAGAAGATGAAGTAGATGGTGAGAAAAATAATAATGGAAATGGGAATGAAAATGGGAACGGGAACGGTAAGAAAATAGGACTTAAAAACCGTGATACGATCTCTGAATTCCCGTTAACTGATACGATATTATCTGAAGATAAGATAAAATTAGAGTTTCAAGTCGTTCAAGATGGAGAACACTTAATTTCCACAGGAACGGCGACAAACGGCAATCTAGTTTATTCCACAAAGATCACCGTTGAGTTTGATTTCACCGCGACAAATGGCAACCATTATGGTTGGTATAAGTGGCTTGATGAAATTGACAAACAAAAGAAGGAAAAAGATAAAGACAAAGACAAAGACAAAGACAAAGACAAAGACAAAGACAAAGAAAACATACAAGATGAAGGCAATGATAACGGAAACCACAATGGTTGGAATAAAGGGTACAAGGTAAAGGGGCTAAGCATTATAAGCTGGAAAGTAGATTAAGCATCTTATTATCATTTGAACAAGATATTGTTTTTGACGGGGAGGAGGTAGGATCAACATGAGAAATATTTTTTCAAAAAAACAACGGCTATTATCGATTGTATTTGAAGAGCACAAGATTCGTTTTTTAGAAGCTTCGATAATAGAAAGGGAAATCTCTACCGTTCATCAAGTATTTTCCATAGAAAATTCCATCGTAGATGAAGGTGGGATACTAGATAAAAAGAAATGGACGGAGTTGTTAAAAACTCAAGTAAAACAATATAAGATTAAAGCTAAATCGGTACATCTTGTGATTCCAAGTTCATTCATTATTGTCCGACAGCTTACTTTGCCTGACGTGCAAGAAAAAGATTTAAAGCAAATGGTACAATTCGAAATAGGGAGTACTATCCATCTTCCGTTTGAACAACCGATTATAGACCTAGTAAAAATAAAAACAAAAGAACCAATATTGAATGAAGAAGGGGAATTGGCTGCCCAAGTCGTATTAGTAGCTGCACCAGGTCAACTCATTTATCCACTAGTTGAAGGGCTGCAAGAAAACCGTTTGAAAGCAAAAATCATCGATATTCCAGCCTTAAGCCTTTATCGTTTGTTTAAACAGCTACATCCACAACTAAAGGATGAACCGATCCTTCTGTCATATGTAACAAAAGAAGGCATCGATATTCATATCTTAGATGAAGGAATTGTTTGGTTTACTCGGCATATTCCCATGGTTATTACATCGTTTTTATCTGATTTGTCGGTTGAAGAAGTTTTGGATGCAAAAACCTTGTTGGAAAGAATTCAAAAGAAGGAGAATTACCAATCCTATGTCTTCGACTTAGGAAATGAAATAGAGCGGGCCATCAATTTCTTCCAATATACCTTAAACAAGAGGGACAAACGAATGAAAGGATGTTGGATTGCTACTGATCTTCCTTTTACGGATAGTTTCTACCAATACTTACAAGAGCGAATTGATGTTACTGTTCATCAGTTGACTTGTCAGCCTAAACAAATCACTGTTCCTATGACTAATGAACAATTATTGGGATATGAAGTGGCTGCTGGTATGCTTTTTAAAGAGGTGAGACATGGCCATGGAAATTAATTTATTACCACAGGTGCCGACAACTAAAAAATTTCTTTGGCCGATAGCAGTTGTAATAGGTTTGATTGTCATTGTCTATAGTTCCTTTGTAGGGCTACAAATCTGGAGTAAATCTAACCAGTTAACGAGTCAAACGCAGATTTTAGAGCAACTAAAAAAAGAACGTAAGGCTTCTACAAATCAATTAAATCAAATGAGGCAAGAACGTCAATTGCCTGCTCTTTATTTAGAAACCATAAAACAGTTAGATTCGGCTCATATCAATTGGATATCATTAGTAGATGAGATTAGCAAAAAATTACCAAAAGATGGAAATATTATTAGCATGAGCTGGAAAAATAATGGGAAAATAGAGATGATCGGTTATTTTCATTCATTAGAAAGAGTGGGACAATATATTCAATGGTTAAATCAAATCGAATGGATAAAGGAAGCTAATTTTATTAACACACAGGAAACAACGACACAGGAAACGTATATCCAAGACATATTGGTTTCTGAAAGCAATCTTACAATAACAAAGGAACCTACAGAAACGTTGATACAACCACCTGAAATAGACGTTTATCAAATTACAATTCAAATCGATCTTAATCTTCCATCCTTAGCCATAAAGGAGGGGAATTATAAGAATGAATGAAGGTAAAAAAGCATTACTTCTCCTCTTCGCCTTTTTTGTATTGATGGGAAGCTTTTACTTTTATAAAGTGAATCGGTTAGATAAACAAATCGACCAGATCGTAAATGAGATTAAGCAAGAAAAAGAACTATCCACCTTGACATCAGAGCAAATAGCCAAAATAAAAAAACAACCGATCTCTAAGGAAGTTACTAATTATTCTGTCCATTTACCTGCGAATAAAGGGGTACCTCAGATTTTGTTGTATTTAAATCAAATAGCAGACAAGAATGATATCGATATACTCACGATTAATATGGATGAAATGCAAAGACAGTCGAATCAAGCTAAAAGTTCGGAGCAACCAACTAATGGATTGCAAACTCTAGCAATTCAGTTAAAGCTAGAGGGAGATTATGATAGAATGAGAGCTTTTATTCAAGATGTTTATGAATCGGAGCGATTGATTGATTTAGTCAATTGGAAATGGGAAGTAAGTGGAGAAAGCGAAGCAAGCACTAAACTGACAGCAGAATTAACGTTATATACCTATTTTTACCCTGAGCTGAAAGACTTGATTCCAAACCTTCCAGCCATCCCAACTTACAAACCTGAAAATCGAACAAATCCAATAAAATAAGTTTGTACATTCCAACGCGCTGCGTTGTCCGTGTATTTCTTTCTACTTTTTTTGTTCTCCATGTTCTATTAATCTTCTAAATACATATATATGGGATTAAGAGATTAGGACAAGGAGTGTTTGAGGATGGACAAACCAAAAGTAAATGTAAGAGCATGGAAACCTCTTGATAAAAGAAATAAGGAAACGATTACCTGGAATATGGAAAAAGAACTAACGATACCAAGTGTAAAACCCACCCTATCGAAAAAAGAACCTACAGAATCCCTATTATTACCTATCGAATTACTAAATCAAAATACAAAAAACGAAAAGCAAAGCGAAAAGAAAAGTGAAAAAAAAGATGAAAACATCTTGGAAAAAGAACATTCGAAACCTAAATATGATATTGAAATTGATGAACAATTAGAAAATCGCCAAATGTATAATGATCAACTACTACCTAGGAATAGTTCAAAGAGAAAAAGAAATTCCTCCCACTCGAATTTACTTTGGCTAAAAACGTTTGCAGCAGGAGTAAGTGCCATTGCAACTGGGTTATTATTTGGTTGGATCGTTCTTCAATATTTTGTTTATCCAATGATGAATGGTGATGCGGCCCCTACTACCCCTCCGATCAATGAAATTTCTGTGGTGAATAATCCTGAACAGAATCAAGGAGCTATTGCATTGGTTCCAGAGCAATTCATGTATATGATTCAAGCTGGGGTATTTTCTGACCAAACTGGGGCGCAAAATGTGATCAATACGCTTGTGAATAAAGGGAAAGTAGGTGTGGTAACAAATAGCGCACCTTACCGGGTATTTATGGGGATTGCAATAAGAAAAGAAAACGCAGATAAGTTAAAAGAAATCTTAACAGAAAGCGGTATGGAAGCCTATGTAAAAGAGTATGTGATCCCTGCTTTTAACGGTAATATGTCAAAGCAAACAGCTGAAAGCTTCACAAAATGGATCAATACAGGCGAACAACTAGTCATTCTTTTAACCGACCAATCAGTAAAAATGTTAACTAATCTAAACGAGAAGGTAGAAGATGCTACAATCATTAAAAGCCACCAAGAATTTATCAATGAGGGTCAAGTATTAACTGGTTTACTTACACAGCATAATCAATTAAACGAACAAAATATAGTACAAAAAATGACGGAGCAGATGAACTATGCGATAACCGCACTGAATGCATACAAAAAAATCCCAATCCTCAATATGCCTGGAAAATTCAAGAGGCATTGATGAATTATAAAATGAATTATCAGTCCATCTTTCCTAAAGTAAGTTAAAAAAATTGAATATTGATTGTTTTTCTACTGCCTCAGTGAGATAATAAGGATGGTAAATTTTGAAATTACATGGGGGTAACCTTAGATGAGTGAATTTCGCCTAGAAAAAGACCTGTTAGGCACAAAAGAAGTACCAAAAGATGCTTATTATGGAATTCAAACCATGCGTGCAGTAGAAAACTTTCCCATTACGGGATATCCTCCACACAAGGAATTAATTCGGGCTTTTGGCTATGTAAAAAAAGCGGCTGCAATGGCTAACTCAGAGGTAGGGGTATTAAACAAAAAAATAGCTGGTGCGATTATTCAAGCGGCTGAAGAAGTAATAGAAGGTAAATTGCATGAACATTTTATTGTTGATTCTATTCAAGGTGGAGCAGGAACTTCATTTAATATGAATGCGAATGAAGTAATTGCCAACCGTGCTATTGAAATCATGGGTGGGGAAAAAGGAAATTACCTATTAGTAAGCCCTAATACCCATGTCAATATGGCTCAATCCACCAATGATGCCTTTCCAACTGCTATACATATTGCTGTTTTCAACTTATCCAAGGGGTTGATTGAAGCATTAAAGGAACTACATCAATCATTGGAGAAGAAAACGCAAGAATTTGACGATGTAATTAAAATGGGTAGAACTCATCTTCAAGATGCAGTGCCTATTCGTTTAGGGCAAGAATTTAGCGCATATGGCAATGTGATTAGCCGTGATATCACTCGGATTCAACAATCCGTTCAACACCTTGGAGAAGTGAACATGGGAGCAACAGCTGTTGGAACTGGATTAAATGCCATGCCTCAATATATTAAGCGAGTTGTAGAAATTTTAGCTGAAATTACGGGTCTACCTTTAAAAAATGCCAAAAATCTTGTGGATGCAACTCAAAATACAGATGCTTACACAGAAGTCTCATCTTCACTTAAAATATTAGCGATTAACCTTTCGAAAATGGCTAATGACTTGCGATTGATGGCCTCTGGTCCTCGCACTGGATTCAATGAAATCAATTTACCGCCTCGGCAACCTGGATCATCTATTATGCCTGGTAAGGTGAATCCTGTTATGGCAGAAGTGATTAACCAGATAGCTTTCCAAGTCATTGGCAATGATCATACTATTTCCTTAGCTTCAGAGGCAGGCCAATTAGAGTTAAATGTAATGGAGCCAGTATTGGTTTTTAATCTTTTGCAATCATTAAGTATTCTTCAAAATGGTATTCGTGTTTTCACCCAATATTTAATTGATGGAATAACGGCAAATGTGGAACGTTGTAAACAATTGGTTGAAAATAGTGTGGGCATTGTAACCGCGATTAATCCGCATGTGGGATATGAGATTGCAACACAGGTGGCAAAGGAAGCATTAACAACAGGCAAACCTGTAAGGGAAATTTGTTTAGAAAGAGGTTTACTCACAGAAGAGGAACTAGAACTGATTTTAGATACCAAAGAAATGACTGCTCCAGGCATTGCTGGAGCCCAACTGATTCTTAGATGAACCTTAAAGATTTACTTAAGACTGTTAGGAGTTCTAGCAGTCTTTTTTACATTCTCCCCACAAAAGTGACGACTCCCTTCGAATTTTGTAAGGAAACTTCTGTTGTTTTGCTTGTCACCTTATGATACTTTTGCTACACTTAAATTGACATATCATGACAATTTTAAACAAAAAATATATTGTTTAGGGGAGAAATAGAAACAGATGAAGGCACCGCAGACATTGATATTTGTTATTATTCTCATTAGTGGATTGCTCTTAGGAAGTTTAATTGGACAAATCCTAGGAGAATGGCTTCCAATTTTGAAGGAAAGTCAACAAATTGTTTGGCACCCACGCGCAGATTTAAATATTTTGAAGTATGATTTCAATGTTCAGGTTAAACTAAACTTAGCTAGTTTTATTGGTCTAGGCCTAGCATTCTGGTTATATCGAAAATATAGGTGATTTCAATGGAAAAAATCATTTTAGCTTCTTCATCTCCTCGGCGTAGAGAGATATTAGAATTAATTGGAATCTCCTTTTTGGTTCATCCAAGTGATGTAGATGAAAGTTATAATGAGTCAAATTCCCCTGAAGATATAGTGAAACAGCTGGCAACAAGAAAGGCTATGGATATTGCTTCCTATTATCAAGAGGGAATCATCATTGGTGCTGACACAATTGTTGTATTGGATGGGCAAATTTTAGGAAAACCCAAGGATGAAGAAGACGCTTTTCAAATGTTAAACAGACTACAAGGTAGATCCCATCAGGTATTTAGTGGAGTTGCAGTCGTTGATGCAAAAACAAGGGAAGTGAAGGCATCTTATCAAATGACAAAAGTATATATGGATCCCTTATCAGAAGAAGAGATTCGTTTGTACATTGCGACGAAGGAACCGATGGATAAGGCCGGTTCTTATGGGATTCAAGGCTTTGGTGCCATATTTATTGAAAAAATTGAGGGAGATTATTTCAATGTGGTTGGGCTCCCTGTTGCTTTATTATCTACTTTATTAAAAGATTTTGGTATACAAATTTTAAAGGATATGATCCATCCTAAAAGCATAGTCTAAACCTCTATGTATCCTCTAACGCTTCGGATGTGATGTTTGGAGGAACTCACATGGAACAGATGAAACAAATAATGGTTAAGGACATTCCTGTAGATGAACGTCCGCGGGAACGAATGATCTATTATGGTGCTGACAGTTTAAGTAATGTTGAATTGTTAGCGATCCTGTTGCGAACGGGGAGTAGTAATGAATCTGTTTTTCAACTTGCCCAAAAAATTTTATCAGAAATGGAAACATTACAGAACCTATTAGACGTTACTATAGAGGAACTTACTAAAATTAGAGGGATAGGTCCGGCTAAAGCTGTGCAATTAAAAGCAGCGATTGAGTTGGGTAAAAGAATAGCAAAACATTCTCCTCAAGATAAAGTGACAATTCGTTCCCCAAAGGATGTTGCTGATTATTTAATGGAAGATATGAGATATCTTAAACAAGAACAATTTGTTGCTTTATTGTTAGATACCAAGAATCAAATCTTGGCAAAAGAGGTAATCACCATTGGAACATTAAATTCTTCGATTGTTCATCCTCGTGAAGTATTTAAACCGGCAATTAAGAAAAGTGTTTCGGCGATAATTGTTGCACATAACCATCCAAGTGGTGATCCAACACCTAGTCGTGAAGACATTGATGTGACAAAGCGTTTAGCACAAGCAGGTGAGATTTTGGGGATTGATCTGTTAGATCATCTTGTAATTGGTGATGGACGATATACATCGTTAAAAGATAAAGGATTTTTTACCTAAAAATGGTGATGGATTTATTTCTTTATTGAAGTATAATTTTAAATTAATTGGTAAACTTTTATGACATCATTTGTATAGGGCGAAGGGAGACTTTTTATTATGTTTAGTGGACGTTACATCGGTATAGATTTAGGAACAGCAAATACATTAGTGTATGTTAAAGGAAAAGGAATAGTTGTAAGAGAACCTTCTGTAGTAGCCATTAATAATGAAACGAAAGAGATTAGAGCGGTAGGTAATGCAGCCAAACAAATGATTGGGAGAACACCTGGAAGTATCGTGGCAAGACGCCCAATGAAGGATGGGGTAATCGCTGATTTTGAAACAACAGCAAGAATGATCAGCTACTTTATTAGCCAAGCAGTAAAAAATCGTGGTTTGATCCCAAGAAAACCATATATCATGGTCTGTGTTCCATCTGGTATTACAGAAGTGGAAAAAAGAGCAGTCATTGATGCTGCAAAACTAGCTGGTGCTAAAGAAGCTGAAGTGATTGAGGAACCTTTAGCAGCTGCTATTGGTGCAGATTTACCTGTTTGGGAGCCAACAGGTAGTATGGTTGTAGATATTGGTGGTGGAACAACTGAAGTAGCGGTTATCTCTCTAGGTGGAATTGTAAGTAGTCGTTCTATCCGTGTGGGTGGGGACGAAATGGATGAAGCCATTACTCAATATATCAAAAAAGTGTATAGTTTAATGATTGGGGAAAGAACGGCAGAACAATTAAAGACCGATATTGGAGCAGCGATTGCACCGATTAAGGATGAACAGATGGAAATCAGAGGACGTGACCTCATCACAGGTTTGCCAAAAACAATTACTGTGACTTCCAAGGAAATTGCTGAAGCCTTAACTGATACAGTAGATAACATTATCGAAGCTGTAAAGATTACATTGGAGAAGACCCCACCTGAATTAGCAGCAGATATTATGGATCGAGGGATCGTACTAACTGGTGGCGGGGCTTTATTACGAAATCTAGATCGTTTACTTAGTGATGAAACAGGTATGCCAGTTGTTGTCGCGGATAATCCATTAGATTGTGTGGCCATTGGTACAGGAAAATCTTTAGAACATATGCATTTATTTAAAGACAAGGATAAAGGAAAACGATCAAAGAAAAGTAAATAGGGGTAAGGTTTGACCGAACAAATAGAGAACGAGTAGGTGTTTGGATTGTTTTCTAAGTTATTTAGTAATAAGCATCTGATTATTATTTTGTTTAGTTTAATTATTTTGGTCATCGTAATGGGACTAACGCTTAATCATCGTGAATTAACATGGCCAGAGAAATTTTTAAAAGATACTATCTCGCTAACCCAAGGTATTTTATATAAACCCGCTAGCAAAATAGCGGGTTTCTTTGAAGATATCAACAATTACACCTTGACTTACAAAGAAAATAAGTCACTTAAAAAGATATTACATCAATATTCACAAGTCGTTGCAGAATTAAATCAGCTGCGAGACGAAAATAAACGATTAAAAGAAATGCTAGATTACAAGGAGAAGGCAGTCAACCAGTACCAACTTAAAGTAGGACAGGTTATTGCCAGATCTCCTGACCGCTGGAATAATATGCTTATCATAGATCAAGGTTCAAACGATGGGATCAAAAAAGATATGGCAGTTATTACGACCCAAGGTTTGATTGGGAAAGTATATAGTGTGTCTAGTTTTTCTTCTACCGTCCAATTGGTCTCTAGTAGCACAGATGGTGGCTTTATCTTTGCTGCTATTCAAAGTGAACCTATGACATATGGTGTGGTTGAGGGTTATGACAAAAAGAGAAATGAATTGCAAATAAAAAAAATTGACCTCGATGCTGTGATCGAGCCTGGACAATTGGTTACTACCTCAAATTTAGGTGGCGTATTTCCTTCAGGGATAGTGATCGGAAAAGTGGTTAGGGTAGAAGAAGGAGAAAATGGAGGTTTAACCAAAACAGCATATGTTCAACCTGCAGCAGATCTGTACCATATAAATGAAGTATATATTGTGATGAAAACCAATGTTCAATCGATTAACAGTGGAACAGTACAAGAATCTGAAGAGACACCATCGAAGGAGGTAAAGTAATGGGGAAAGGTTGGATCAATGGTTTACTTTTTCTTCTTTTCCTTTTTGAAGGTACAATTTTCCAATTCCTGACCGCTGATCGATATGGTTCTTCATATGGGATTGTTCCTCGTTTTGTTCTAGCCACAATCATTTTCATCTCAATTTTTAAAGGTAAAACTTATGGCTTGTATGTAGGACTTTTTTTTGGATTTCTTCAAGACATTGTCTATGGAAATGTAATTGGGGTCTATACGATTGGAATGGCTGCTATTGGTTATTTTAGTGGATGGTTAATTCAATATTTTCATCCTTCTTTATCAATCTATGTTTTGTTTCAACTTTTTAGCCAGCTCCTTTTTGAACTCTATCTATATGGAATGTTACGTCTATTTCATCTGATTGATATATCTATAGAATGGTCAATGTTACACTTAATGATCCCATCTGTTGTTGTGAATGTTGCTTTTGCTATATTGGTGTATAAACCATATTTCAGACTTATACAAGAAAAAAGAAAAGATGGCTAGTATAGAGTGAGGTGATGACAATGAAGAAAAAAACCAAAGAAAAGAAACCCATTTCTTTAATACGGATCAATATCTTATTTTTTATTGTGTTTCTTTTGTTTGCTGTCATTATCTTCCGCCTATCTTTTGTGCAATTAGTAGAAGGGGCTAAATATAAAGCTTTAGCTGATACAAATCGAGTTAAAGAGATTCCTTTTACTGCACCGCGTGGATTGATTATGGATGCGAACCATGAGGTGCTTGTGAATAACAAAACAGTTTGGACGATTACGTTCCAAATCAATGAAAACCAAAAACAAGATTACGAACAAATTGCAGCCTATTTAGCAGATATTCTTGTTAAGCCTGATGAAGACAAGCAAAAATTAAAAGAAACGATTTTAAATGATATGGATGTGGGTCCTTTTTTTAGGGCTTCAAAATATATTCCTAGAACGATTCGCGTAGATATTGATGAAAAAACCAGAGCTTTTATTGAAGAACATAAGTCGGAATTACCTGGAATTGAAGTGATTCCAGACCAGATGCGCAATTATATCAATGGGGATTTTATGGGTCATGTCTTAGGATATACCCGTAATATTCCTAGTTCTGAATTGGACTACTACCTTGCCTTAGGTTATAAATTAAACGATCGCATTGGGCGATATGGATTAGAAAAGCAATATGAGGAAGTCTTGCATGGAAAAGATGGGGAATATGTTGTTGAAGTTAACAGTAATTATGAAACAGTGGAGCAAAAATCGTTTACGAACCCTGTTCCGGGTAATAACCTCATTTTAAGTATTGATAAAAGGTTTCAAGATGAAGTAGAAAAGGCATTAGAAAAACAAGTCAATGAAATTAAAAATAGGCCTATAAAACCGGCAAAAGATGTCGAAATTGCTACGGCTGTGGTGATGAACCCGAAAACGGGAGCTATTTTGGCAATGGGAAACTATCCCCGGTTTGATCCCAATTGGTATAATGGCTCAATTTCCACTGAACTTTATAAAGAAAAAATTATGCCTTATGAGGCAAATACGGCTATACGCGGTCGTTTTCCAATGGGTTCTACCATGAAGCCATTAACAGTTCTTATGGGATTACAAGAAGGCGTGATTACTCCAAATACGTATATTTTTGACAATGGTAGAATTCAATATGATAAGGATCCATTGGGTAATCCAATCTATATGAGAAATGCGCAAGGTCACGCCTACGGCAACTTAAATCCTCAAACTGCTTTACAAAAATCAAGTAATATTTTTATGACTGAAGTCGTCATGAGAATGAGAGCAAAATATGGTCTTTCAAAAACCATGGAAAAGATGCGGTATTATGATCAAATGTTTGGCCTAGGGAGTGTAAATACAGGGATTGACCTTCCTGAAGAACTACCAGGAATGATTGCAACGAGTTCTAAAACAATCAAAGTGAATGGAAAAGAAAAAAGAACTACTTTCCCAAATAGCAACTATGTTCAACAATCGATTGGGCAGAATGACACTTTTACGCCATTACAATTAGCTCAATATGTAAGTACAATTGCTAATGGGGGTTACCGTATGCAACCTTACCTCGTGCAAGCGATTGAAGAAGGAACCCCATCAGGAACAAGCGGAAAAATATTATTTAAACGAGAACCTAAGGTGTTAAATAAAGTAGAAATATCACCCGAAAATTTAAAAACCGTACAAGAAGGAATGCTTTTGGTAACCCAGCCAGGAGGAACAGCTTATAGCAGCTTAGGAAATCTCCCTATAAGAGTTGCTGCAAAAACGGGTACGGCTCAGTCCTCGGATCGAAGAAAAGAAGATAATGCTGTATTGATTGGATATGCACCATATGAGGATCCAGAAATTGCTTTTGCCATTATTGTCCCTCATGGTGGTTATGGTGGCTCAACTGCAGGGCCGATTGCGAGAGAGATCGTAAAGGCCTATTTAGAAATCTATAAAAATGGATCGAATCTTAAGCAGGAATAATCAATAACTTGGCGAATTGTAAAAGAACGAGGTGATCTTTGGCGATGACTATGAAACAAAATGTAATCATCAAAGGGACCAAAGATGGCCTAATGTTCCTTTTAAATGATGATTGTTTATTTGACGATGTCATTGAAGAAATAAAGGAAAAATTAGAACATAGCCATCAAGCGATTTTAACAGGTCCAATCATGAGAGTCACAGTAAAAACAGGAAATCGAAAGTTGACACCCTTTCAAAAGGAATTGATCAAGGATGTAGTAAAAATTCAGGGGAATTTATATATCCATTCTTTTGAAAGCGAAGAAGATGAATTAAAAAAACAACCGGAAGATCAGGTTCAATTGATCTCAGGGACGATACGTTCAGGACAGGTATATCGATTTGAGGGAAATGTACTTTTTGTCGGTGATGTAAATCCTGGCGGGAATATAATAGCGACTGGGGATATTTATATCCTTGGTTCGTTACGTGGGTTGGCGCATGCTGGTTTTGGGGGGAATAAAGATGCGGTTATTGCAGCATCCGTGATGAAACCAACACAATTACGAATTGCTGATGTGGTGAGTCGATCTCCTGATCAATGGGAAAAACATGCAATCCAAGAATATGCTTATGTAAAAGATGATCAGGTTGTCATCGATCCAATACAGTATTTTACTAAGTTTAAAAAGATTATGAATTCGGTGATTTAGGGGAGGGGTTAAAATGGGAGAAGCAATCGTCATTACTTCTGGAAAAGGTGGAGTTGGTAAAACCACAACAACCGCTAATATTGGAACGGCCCTTGCTTTATCTGGAAAAAAAGTATGCTTGGTCGATACAGATATCGGTTTAAGGAATTTAGATGTAGTGATGGGACTGGAACATCGAATTATCTACGATTTGGTTGATGTGATTGATGGTTCCTGTCGATTACAGCAGGCCCTTATCAAAGATAAACGATTTGATCACCTCTTTCTATTACCAGCAGCACAAACCAAAGATAAAAATGCTATTTATCCAGAACAGATGAAAGAGATCGTGAATGAATTAAAGAAAGACTTTGATTATATTCTAATCGATTGTCCAGCGGGAATTGAACAAGGGTTTAAAAACGCAGTGGCAGGTGCAGATCATGCTGTTGTTGTTGCAACGCCTGAAACAGCATCAGTCCGTGACGCAGATCGAGTGATTGGCTTATTGGAGGCTGAACGTCATATTAGCTCTCCCAAATTAGTGATCAATCGGATACGTCCTCACATGATGAAAAAGGGAGACATGCTAGATGTGGAAGAGATTGTTTCCATTTTAGCTATAGATCTATTGGGCATTGTTCCAGATGATGAGCATGTGATTAAATCTTCTAATCATGGTGAGCCGATTGCCTTAAATCCCGAGACCTTTGCAGGAATCGCTTATCGTAATATTGCCCGTCGGATTTTAGGGGAAACTGTTCCTTTAATCAATCTAGAGGAAAAACAAGGATTATTTTATAAAATGAAAAAATTACTTGGCATGAAATAGCAGGCCTTTTAAGGGTTCCTGCTATTTTTTCGGTGTGCTTTGTAGGTTATAATAGTAGTGTGCTTGGCATAGGCCGAGCTTTCTTTTAGGGAGGCTTCAAGGATGGATTTTTCAAAAAAATATCTCAAATATATTGATTATTGGATCATTATGATCGTTATTGGCTTAGGTGTATTTAGTTATTTTGGGATTTCTAGTGCAAAACCAGATAGTTCTTTTGCAACAAAACAATTGATTTGGTTTGTGTTAGGTTTCTTTGTCTTGATCATGGTCTTGTTGATTGATTATGAACTATTAAGCCAATACGCGTACTTTCTATATGGAATTGGAATGGTTCTATTACTAGGGCTATTATTTTTTGCAGACGAAACAAAAGGTATTACGGGGTGGTACGAAATTGCTGGGATAAAATTTCAGCCGTCAGAGCCGATGAAAATTTTTACGATTATCACCCTAGCAAGGTACCTTCATAAACGAGAAGAACGGCCTTTTAATCGATTTATTGATCTTTATCCTATTTTTTTGATCATTGGTGCTCCTCTCCTTTTAATTCTTTTACAACCTGACTTAGGGACTGGATTAGTCTTTATTACGATCATGGTTAGTATGATGTTAGTCTACGGAGTAAAAATCAAACATTTTGCCATCTTAGGTAGTATAGGAGCAACAGGGATTGCATTCTTAACGTATCTTTATTATTTTCAGGAAAAAATCTTCTTCAAAATCATCGCTAAATACCAGTGGCTTCGATTAACTTCCTTTTTAGATCCTAGTAAGGATCCAGTAGGCAGTGGATATCAAGTGATCCAGTCGCTAATCGCTGTTGGCTCAGGAATGTTAAAAGGAGTTGGCTTATATCAGGGAAAACAGGGGAAGAATAACTGGGTACCTGAGGCCCATACAGACTTCATCTTTTCTGTGATTGCAGAGGAGCATGGCTTTATAGGGGCTAGTTTATTGATCTTACTCTTTTTTCTCTTGATTTATCGTATTGTTCGGATTGGGATGGAATCAAAAGACCGCTTTGGTACTTATGTAGCTGCTGGAATGGTCGGCATGTGGGTCTTTACCATCTATGAGAATGTGGGCATGACCATTAGTTTAATGCCGATTACAGGGATTCCGTTACCTTTTATTAGTTATGGGGGAAGTTCTTTATTGGCCAATTTTATTTCATTAGGAATTATTTTAAATATAGGGATGAGAAGAAAAACATTAATGTTTGAATAAGGTATATATTCCTTTGGCTTGTCATATCTTTTATTAAGTTTGTATATTCCAACGCGCTCCGTTGTCCGTATATTTCTATGACAGAAAAAAAGGTGAGAAATACATTCCCAAAGTACACAAAGTGTACAAGTGACGCTACACAGCTAAAGCTGCTAGTCGTCCTACGATCGCTGTTTTTGGAATATACAAACCTCCAATGATGAGAGGAAGAAAGTTACACTTTCTTTACTTTTAAATAAGACAAGCCGAAAGGATGAGAAGTGTGAGGGGGCCGCAAAAACCTAGTCGTATCCCATTTCCAACCAAAAAGAAAACCTATCCCTATTCAACCCAAGTAGAGAATAAAGATCATTTTAAGTCTGTATTTAGGATTTTTTTATCGCTGGTGCTAATTACCGCCCTTTATTTTGTATTTCAATCAAACCATCCTGTTGCTCAAATGATCCAAAACTTTACAAAAGAGGCTTTAACAAAGGAATATAATTTTGCTGGTGTGAATCGTTGGTATCACGAAACATTTGCAGGGAACCCAGCGATTTTACCTACCTTCGCCATCAAAGAAAAATCATCCGAGACTCAAGTTTTTGGGTCCCCTATCAACACTCCACCTATTGATGTAAAAGGAGCAGATCAGGGAATCCTGATCCAAACCAATTCAGCTGAAACCGTTGTTGCGGTAGACAGAGGATTAGTTAAATTTGTAGGGGAAGACCAAAAGCTAGGACAGACCATCATAATTCGTCATACCAATGGAATTGAAAGTATTTATGGAAGACTTAGCAAAATTGAAGTAACTACAAATGATTGGATTGAAGCAGGTCAAATGGTTGGAAGAACAGAACGAATCTTGTTTTTTGCTATGAAAAACCAAGACAAATACATCAATCCTTTGGGTGTGATACCGTTTGATTAACATCCTATCTGAAACCAAAATCGCTATTAATCCTTTTTTTTGGCTTGTGATTGTAGGGGCAATTCTTACAGGGCAGTTTTTAGAAATCATTACCCTATTTGGAATTGTGATTATTCATGAACTTGGACATGTCTTTGCAGCAAGAAGTTATGACTGGAAAGTAACGGAGATTCAGCTATTGCCCTTTGGTGGAGTAGCCAAAGTAGAACAAGCAACAGATTCACTCTGGCAAGAGTTTATTGTAGCGATTGCAGGGCCATTTCAAAATCTAATGATGATTTTGGTCGCGATCGTTTTTGAGAGATTACATTTGTGGTCAAATGATTGGACCACTTTTTTTATTCAAGCAAATACTTGGATTGGTTTATTTAATCTTTTACCTATTTCTCCCCTTGATGGGGGCAAACTTATGAAGATCTTTTTTTACATCTTTTTGTCATTTAGAAAAGCGATCCATACCTCCATTTTTTTAAGTCTTTTTTTATCCGTGATTTTTCTTATTTGGGGAAGTGGGTTTGGATTTAGTGAGAAAATGAATATCAATGGTCTTTTTCTAGCGATCTTTTTTATCTACATCAATTGGATGGATGCAAAGCAATTACCTTATCATTTTTGGCAATTTCTCTTGATGAAGGTACAAATGGAACCAATGAGAAATGTAGCTGCTATTCCTATTATCGTCCATCAAGACACTACTGTGATGCAGGCTTTACGTTTATTAAGAAAACAACGTTATCATCTTTTTTATCTATTATCCAATAATGGTGAGGTGATTCGTGTACTCCCCGAAGAAAAAGTACTACAAACCATTTATCAGGGAAAAGAATTGTATCAACCCATTCATCATATACTCTGACTATCAGGATATGATAAAATAAATTAAATAGAATTTGGACGGGAAGGAAGGGAAACGATGAGAAAGATCATTGTCCATGTGACACAGCATGATTCAAGAGCAGCCATACTAGAAGATGAACGACTTGTGGAATTTTATGTTCAAAAACTTGATGATGAACAACTAGCTGGAAATATCTACCTAGGAAAGGTAGTTAACGTGTTGCCAGGAATGCAGGCTGCTTTTGTCGATATTGGCCTTGACCGAAATGCTTTTTTGTATGTGGATGATGCTGTCCCTTCCAAAAAGCAAGAAGAGCGAGGAAAGAAAGTGCTACCAACAATAAAAGAAGTTTTGCAAGTAGGGCAGGAAGTGCTCGTACAGGTCAAAAAAGAATCCTTTGGCAATAAAGGGCCAAGGGTGACAAGTCATATTTCTATCCCTGGAAGATATCTTGTTTACATTCCAGACGGGGATTATATTGGCGTATCAAGAAAAATAGAGAGTGAAGAAGAACGAAATCGATTAAAAACGATTGGAGAATCTTTGAAGCAAGCTAATGATGGAATGATTATTCGTACAGTAGCTGAAGGGGCTAGCGAAGAACAGCTAAAAAGAGATTTTCAATTTTTACGAATGATTTGGACAAAAGTATTAGAACAAAGTTGGAAGAGCCATTCACCAATGTTATTATATAAAGATTTGGATTTAGTCCCCCGTTTAGTTAGAGATTTATTATCTGAGGATGTCGTTCAATTCATGATCGACGATGGCTTCCAATATCGTAAAATACGTGAGATGATTCAATATTCCGCACCCGAATTAACAGAACGTCTTTATTTATATACAGAAAAAGAATCGGTATTCGATGCTTTTCATATCACAGCTGAGATCGAAAAAGCGATGAAAAGAAAAGTATGGTTAAAAAGTGGAGGATATTTGATCATTGACAGGACAGAGGCACTCACTTCAATCGATGTGAATACTGGTAAATATATCGGCCACACTAATTTGGAAGAAACCGTCCTTAAAACAAATATGGAAGCAGCGGTAGAAATTGCTCGTCAGTTAAGATTAAGGGACATTGGCGGGATTATTATTATTGATTTTATTGATATGGTACAGGAAGAACATAGAGAAAAAACGCTTCATATCTTACAAGAAGAAATGAAGAAGGATCGAACTAAATCCAATATCTTAGGTTATACTCAGCTAGGTCTAGTTGAAATGACGAGGAAAAAAGTACGCCAAAATTTGGAGAGTACTTTATTAAGGACTTGCCCCATGTGTGATGGAATAGGTAAAGTGATTTCAGAAGAGGAAATGAGTCGGAAGATCGAGAAGGAGCTTGTAACCTACCAAGATTACACGACTATTCAAAGTCTGCTAGTTGAGGCTCATCCCTATGTCACATCTTATTTAATTGGGATAAATGGAGAGAACCTACATCGTTTAGAAAAACAACTAGGAATGAAGGTTCAAGTGAAAGGAAATCCAGCTTTTCATCTTCACCAATTCGAGATCCATCACAAGGTGGATTAGTTCCATATTAAGAGATTTTGATTGGATTTGTTGACACTTCCCTTCAATTATGTTACTATTCTTAAAGTATGTGTTAAATACACGAGTACCGCACAAAATGGGTTAAAGCATCTTGTTGCACCTAATTTTGGCGAGTCCCTAAAAAGAGGAGGTTCAGCATTCATGTATGCAATTATTAAAACAGGTGGTAAACAGTACAAGGTTCAAGAAGGCGATGTCATTTACATTGAGAAATTGTCAGCAAATGAAGGGGAAACTGTTGAATTTGATCAAGTTTTAGTTGTTTCCAAAGACAATGGTATAGTCGTAGGTAACCCAACAGTTGCAGGTGCAAAAGTAACAGGTAAAGTAGAAAAACACGGTAGAGGTAAAAAAATTATCGTCTTTAAGTACAAGGCGAAGAAGAACTACCATAAAAAACAAGGACATCGTCAACCATTTACTAAAGTAGTTATTGAAAAAATCAATGCTTAATTAAAACGATGATTCAAGTTAAAGTAATAAAATCGAGCGATGAACAACGGATTTTACAAGTTACTATTCACGGGCACGCTAATTTTGGCAAGCTTGGTCAAGATATCGTCTGTTCAGCGGTTTCAGCTTTGGCTTTAGGAGCAGTCAATTCTGTAGAAATTTTACTAGGAATAGACTTAAAGCCAGAGGAAAATCCTAAACAGGGTGGTTATTTATTTTGGAACGTCCCGCAAATGGATGACCCTATAACAGATGATCGATTACAGTTGCTGATGAAAGCACTTGTTGAATCGTTGTTAATGATTGAAAAAGAATATGGTCGCTATATACGAGTCAATATACAAACATCCTAACAGGAGGTGGACATTATGTTAAAAATGAACTTACAACTCTTTGCTTCTAAAAAGGGAGTAGGTAGTACTAAAAACGGTCGTGATAGTATTGCAAAACGTCTTGGTGTAAAACGTGCTGACGGACAACACGTTTCTGCTGGTAGCATTTTAGTTCGCCAACGTGGTACTAAAATTTATCCAGGTGTAAATGTGGGTATCGGTGGCGATGACACTTTGTTTGCTAAAGTAGAAGGCGTTGTGAAATTTGAACGTCTTGGACGTGACCGTAAAAAAGTAAGTGTTTATCCTGTAGCTGCTGAAGCTTAAGAGTTTGATTTAAATCTGATTAGATTAAAGCGATTCCCAGTCAATAGGCTGGGAATTTTTTTTGCCAAAACCATAACCTTTGATATACTATATGGATGATAGGAATTAGAAAGTGGAGTTGAGTACATGATAGATAAGAATCTGATTCAACAAACGAATGAAGAAGGAAGCGATGATTATCATATAAAAATAATAGATCTGATGAAATTTTATCGTCATGATTGGTTAAACCATTTTCAAGTGATCTTAGGGTATGTTTCATTAAAAAAATATGAGCAAATTCCTCACTACATACAAAAGGTCATTGAAGATGCAAAAAAGCGAAGCATCATTTCAAATTTTGAACCAAGTGAATTAGCCGTTTTTTTGTATATGATGATGATCGAATACCCAAAACTAAATATAGAATTAGAACTAGATGAAGGGTTAGAAATCAAAGAAGAAGATGTGGATGGAAAGTGGATTTTACACCATTTAAAAGGATTTCTTGATCTTTTTGATCAAAGGGCAAAGATGGATGAAGAATACCATTCCTTATTTCTTTCACTAAACAACTTAGACAAAAAAATGATTATCATCTTTGAATATGAGGGAAATATTAGCCCCGTGATGGAGAAAATAAAAGCCATGGGCAAACAAATTGACTCTGAAGGTGGAAAATTTGAAATCGATTTATACAATGAAGATGAATGTATCATGGAACTTCACTTTCCGTTTAAAGGAATTAGAGGTGTAA
This sequence comes from Tepidibacillus decaturensis, assembly GCF_001561915.1. Taxonomy (GTDB): domain Bacteria; phylum Bacillota; class Bacilli; order Tepidibacillales; family Tepidibacillaceae; genus Tepidibacillus_B; species Tepidibacillus_B infernus. Next base: position 583,212 of record NZ_LSKU01000001.1, read on the forward strand.
ATCATGTTTGTAGATAAAGTAAAAATTTATGTAAAAGCTGGTGATGGCGGCAATGGCCAAAAAGCCTTCCGCCGAGAAAAATATGTTCCTATGGGCGGTCCCGCTGGTGGTGATGGTGGAAAAGGTGGGGATATTGTTTTTCAAGTTGATGAGGGATTAAGAACCTTATTAGATTTTCGCTATCAAAAGCATTTCAAAGCGGAAAGAGGGGAACATGGCCGTAGCAAAGCACAGCACGGGGCTAATGCAGAAGACATGGTGATCAAAGTTCCACCTGGGACAGTGATTATTGATGATGATACCCAAGCAGTGATTGCAGATTTAACCCGTCATGATCAAAGGGTTGTCGTAGCAAGGGGTGGCCGTGGTGGCCGTGGGAATATGAGATTTGCAACACCTGCCAACCCTGCTCCAGATATCGCTGAAAAGGGTGAGCCTGGTGAAGAACGTTATTTGGTTTTAGAATTAAAAGTGATGGCTGATGTTGGGCTAGCTGGATTCCCGAGTGTAGGGAAATCTACTTTACTTTCTTCTGTCTCCAAAGCAAAGCCCAAAATTGCAGCATACCATTTTACAACCCTTTCTCCTAATTTAGGTGTTGTGGATGTAGGAGATGGGCGGAGCTTTGTAATGGCTGATTTACCAGGATTGATTGAAGGAGCCCATATAGGTGCAGGATTAGGCCATCAATTTTTAAGGCATATTGAACGAACCAGAGTTATTGTCCATGTTGTTGATATGGCAGGCACAGAAGGAAGGAACCCTTACCAGGATTGGGTCAAAATCAATCAGGAATTGGAGCAATATAATTTAAGACTGATGGAGCGCCCACAAATTATTGCCGCGAACAAAATGGATGTACCAGGAGCAGAAGAGAACTTAGCCCATTTTCGCGAAAATGTAGGGGAGCAGTATCCCATTTATCCAATCTCAGCTGCAACAAAACAAGGAGTTCAAGAATTATTATATGGAATTGCTGATCTGCTTGATCAAATACCAGCAACACCGCTTGTTGAAGAGATTGAACAAGAGGAAAGAAAAGTCTATAAGGATGAACCTGTGGAAGAAGATACTTTTACTGTAAGAAAAGAAAATGAAATTTATGTAGTTGAAGGAGCAAAAATAGAAAAACTATTTAAAATGACGGATTTCAATCACTATGATTCAGTTCAGCGCTTTGCTCGAATCTTAAGGAAGATGGGTGTAGATGATGAATTGCGTAGATTAGGTGCCGAAAATGGAGATAGTGTTCGAATTGCTGATTATGAATTTGAATTTGTAGAATAACTTAAAGGAATAGAATCATTTAGTGAAGACCAGCTTAGGGGAAACCCTAAGTTTTTTTTATTCCCTTAAAAATTTTACTTGTTTAAAGTGAAAAGAAGGATTACAATGTCTATTATAAACAAACAAATGTTTATTTCAGGGGGACAATAATGAGTAAACGAAAAAGTGAAGAAATCTATTATTTAGTGCGGTCAGACATTTTACCTGAAGCGATTTTAAAAACGATTGAAGCAAAAAAGTTACTGGATAGTCATGAAGTAGAAACCGTGTATGAAGCGGTAGAAAAAGTTGGCTTAAGTCGAAGTGCCTATTATAAATACAAAGATGGGGTCTTTCCCTTTAATGCAATGATGAAAGAAAAGATCGTGACCATTTCGATGGATCTTGAACATAAATCAGGAATTTTGTCCAAGGTTTTAACCTATATTGCTCAGATTGGTGGGAATATTTTAACGATCAACCAAACCATCCCTTTGCAAGAGACGGCGAATGTAATTCTATCAATCGATACCGTCTATATGGAATTAAGTGTTACCGATTTACTAGATACTTTAAAAAAAATGCCGGGAGTACGCAAAACACAAATATTAGGAAGAGGATAGGAGAGAGAAAAGATGAGTGGGGAAAAAGAGATTAAAGTCGGATTGCTTGGATTAGGTACGGTGGGCACTGGTGTGGCAAAACTGATTGAAGGCCATCAAGAGGATTTAATCAAGCAAACTGGAAATCGTATTACGATTCAAAAGATTTTAGTGCAAGATAAGGATAAAAAAAGGGAGATCTCTATCGATAAACAATTAGTGACAGATGATCCATGGGAAGTATTAAAAGACTCAGAAATTGATGTAATTATTGAAGTGATGGGGAATATCCATCCTACCTATGAATATCTGATGTTTGCTTTAGAGAAAGGGAAGCATGTGGTTACAGCAAATAAAGACCTAATGGCTCTTCATGGAGCAGAACTCTTGGCGATGGCAAGTGAGCACCATTGCGACCTATATTACGAAGCAAGTGTTGCAGGGGGAATCCCAATTATTCGTGCATTGGTTGAAGGCTTTGCCTCCGATCGTATTACTAAGGTGGTTGGAATCGTTAATGGAACGACCAACTATATTTTATCGAAGATGAGTGAAGAAGGACTACCATTTGATGAAGTTTTGGTAAAGGCTCAAGAATTGGGTTATGCCGAAGCAGATCCTACCTCTGATGTAGAAGGTTATGATGCTGCAAGAAAAATGGCGATTTTAAGCAATCTTGCCTTTCACATGGATGTGAATGTTCATGATGTAGAAGTCAAAGGGATCACTAAAGTGACCGAAGAGGATATTCGATTTGGTAAACAACTTGGTTACGAAATTAAACTCCTAGGTATTGCCAAACAAAATGATAATCTTCTTGAAGTAAGCATCCAACCTACCATGGTTAACAAACACCATCCTTTAGCAAAAGTAAGTGGGGTATACAATGCGATCTATGTATATGGGGAAGCGGTAGGGGAAACGATGTTTTATGGTCCAGGAGCAGGTCAACTTCCCACCGCTACAGCCGTTGTCTCTGACCTTGTCACTGTGATAAAGCAAATGAATTTGGGGGTTAATGGTAGAGGGGTCGTTGCTCCGTACCGGCCAAAACAATTAAAATCCGACGATTTAATTACCTCTCGTTACTTTATCCGTCTGAGGGTTCTTGATCAAATTGGAGTTCTTGCAAAGATTACCCAACATATGGCTGAACACATGATTAGCTTGCAAGAGATTCTCCAGTTACCTGATACAGAAGAACAAAAAGCTCAATTAATCTTAATCACCCATGAAACATCAAAAGCACAGTTAAATAAATTTTTAGCATTGATGGAAAAATTAGAAATTATTGATCAAATCAGTAGTGTTTATCCAGTTGAGGAGGGGGAAATCGCATGAGTTGGCAGCCATTATTAAGAAAATATCAAGAATTTTTACCAATCAATGAACAGACACCTATATTATCTCTTCATGAAGGAAATACTCCTTTAATTGAAGCAAAACAGCTTTCTAAAGAGTTAGGGATTCGCTTATTTTTAAAATTTGAAGGGATGAATCCAACTGGATCATTTAAAGACAGGGGCATGGTTTTAGCTGTAACTAAAGCCCTTGAGGAAGGAAACAAAACAGTCATCTGTGCTTCTACTGGAAATACATCTGCAGCAGCAAGCGCCTATGCAGCAAGTGCCGGAATGGACAGTATTGTTGTCATTCCAGACGCTAATATTGCTCTAGGAAAATTAGCGCAAGCCCTCACATATGGTGCAAAGGTCATCTCTATTAAAGGGAATTTTGACGATGCCTTAGATATTGTTCGGGAGATTTCCAAACAAGAAGCCTATACTCTAGTTAACTCTGTGAACCCCTATCGGATTGAAGGACAAAAAACGGCAGCTTTTGAAATTGTGGATGAACTTGGGTTTGCACCAGATTATTTGGCCATTCCTGTAGGAAATGCAGGCAATATAACAGCTTATTGGAAAGGATTTAAAGAATACAAAGAGGCAGGAAAAATGTCTTCTTTACCAAAAATGTTAGGCTTTGAAGCAGAAGGAGCAGCTGCTCTTGTCAAGGGGGAACCGATTTTACATCCTGAGACGATTGCAACAGCCATTCGAATTGGCCGTCCAGCAAGCTGGAATGGGGCTATGAACGCCGTTCAAGAATCTCAAGGGGTTATCGATTCTGTAACAGATGATGAAATTTTAGAAGCGTATCAATTGGTTGCTAGAAAAGAAGGTGTTTTTGTCGAGCCAGGTTCAGCAGCTTCTTTAGCAGGTATCTTTAAAAAGTGGAGGGAAGGATATTTGCCTAAAGGATCTACTGTCGTAAGCGTCTTAACAGGCCATGGACTAAAGGATCCGAACATTGCAGTACAGACGGTAAATACCAAGCCAACGATCGTTGAGAATAACTATGATGCCGTCCTACAAGCGATTCAATCTTTAACAGAGAGAGGTTAAGCAATATGAATGCACAGATGTTTGAAGTGAAGGTTCCTGGAAGTACAGCTAATCTAGGACCAGGGTTTGACTCCTTGGGGCTTGCTTTGCCACTGTATTTAATCATTCGTCTTAAACCAGCAGCAAAGACCTCGATCAAGATTATTGGAGATCATTTATCCTCATTACCAAGGGATCGAAGCAATTTGATTTATCAGGTTATGGAGCATTTATTTCACTTAGAAGAACAAAAATTGCCTCCAATTTCCCTTGAAGTTGAAAGTGAAATTCCATTATCACGAGGATTAGGTAGCAGTGGTTCAGCCATCGTTGGAGGATTATTAGCGGCAAATGAACTATTAGAAAGGAAAAAGTCGAAAGAAGAGCTTTTTCAAATTGCTTCCCAACTAGAGGGTCATTCAGATAATGTTGGTGCTTCATTGTTTGGTGGATTTGTTGCCACATCCTTTGATGGAAAAAGAGCAATGATCACACATTTTCCATTTGCTGAAAACCTTCGCTTAATGTTAGCTATCCCCACTTATACATTATCGACTGAATCGGCGAGAAAAGAAATTCCAAACCATATTCCAGTTAAAGATGCTGCTTACAATATAGGTCAAACGGCTTTACTCATCTCTTTTTTAATGACTGGGCAAATCGAAAAGCTTGCTACTGCAATGAACGATCGAATTCATCAGCCATATAGGCAAAACGTGGTAAAAGGGTTAAAGCGAATTTTGGATGATATGGAACAGATGGGCATTTACGGTGCTGCTTTAAGTGGGGCTGGGCCAACTATTCTACTTTTTGTCAATGAACAACAAATTTCTACGATGGAAAATTACTTGAAAAATGTAGCTATGGACGAGCAAATAGACTTTCAAATTAAAACATTATCCATTGAAAAAGAAGGGGCAATAGTATACCACTCTACGGCTAATCGACAGATTATTTAAAATTTTATATTGACTTCATTTCTTTAACTCTTTATAATGATGGTTAATTACAGTCATGTATTTTCAAAAAAATGGAAAGGGGATCTGGGGAGAATGGGAGAGAACTCAGAGGAAAAACGATATATTTACATGAATGGGGAGTATGTAACGGAAGAAGAGGCAAAAGTATCTGTTTTTGATCATGGTTTTTTGTATGGTGATGGTATCTTTGAAGGAATCCGTGTCTATTCGGGGAACGTTTTCCGATTAAAGGAACATATAGACCGACTATATGATTCTGCAAAATCGATCCTACTAGATATTCCAATGTCAAAGGAAGAAATGATCGAAAGCGTTGTAAATACAGTAAGGAAGAATAACCTTAAGGATGCCTATATTCGTTTAGTGATTTCAAGAGGAAAAGGTAATTTAAGTTTAGATCCATTTACATGCCATCATCCTCAAGTGATTATTATTGTTGATAAAATTAAATTATTTAATGAGGAAATGCATGAAAAGGGTCTAAAAATTATTACCGTACCGACAAGAAGAAATACTCCAGATGCTCTGAATCCCAAGATTAAATCTCTTAACTATTTAAATAATATATTGGTAAAAATAGAAGCTCATTTAGCTGGGGTAAGTGAGGCTTTAATGTTAAATGGTGAAGGTTATGTGGCCGAAGGATCAGGGGATAATATTTTCATTATAAAGAATGGAAAGCTTTATACCCCACCAAGCTATTTAGGTGCCTTAGAGGGAATTACCCGTCAAGCCATTATGGATATTGCTAGACGTTTGGGATTTGAAGTATTGGAACAGCCTTTCACTCGTCACGATGTTTTTGTAGCGGATGAGGTCTTTTTAACGGGAACAGCAGCAGAAGTGATTGCTGTTTCTGAAGTAGATGGGCGTATGATTGGAAATGGTTCACGTGGTCCAATTACCAAAGCCTTACTCAATGAGTTCCAAAAGTTAGTGAAAGAGGATGGCATTCAAGTTTATCCAGAAGTTCATCAAACAGCAATCTAAACGATAAGAAAACCTAAAAAAGGAATAAACGATGAAACTCGCTTCTTTAATAAGAAGGCGAGTTTTTTTGTGCCCAAATCATTAGCAAAATACTCATAGGCGCATATGATGTAGTGTATTTAGCAAGGAGGGTAGACAATGAAGATTTATATTGTCAAAAAAGGAGATACTCTTTGGAAAATTGCGCAAAGACATAATGTGGATTTGCAAACCTTAATCGATGCGAATCCTCAAATTACAAATCCTGATGTCATTGATGTTGGGATGAAAATTATGATACCAACAGGAGGAATGCCAATGGAACCGAAGCGTCCAACACCAAAGATGCCTGTTCCACAACCACCGGTCATACCAGAGCCGGAGACCCCAGCTCCACCAGCACCACAATTACTACCACAAATGCCTATGATGCCCATGCCAATGATGCCACCTCATCATAAGCATAAAAAACACAAACATCATCATCACCACCATTATATGCCGATGATGCCAGAAATGCCGATGCCGATGCTACCGACGATGCCAATGCAACCACAAATGCCGATGTCACCCTATGTATCACCATGGCAAATGGGTCCAAGGCCTAGAATTCCAAGAAGAATGCCGATGAGACCACAAATGCCATATGAACAAATTCCGTATATGATGGATCCATGTCTACAAATGCCAATGGGAATGTATCCAGCCTATGAATGGGATGGAAGCTCAAGCTATGGCTCTAGCAGTTCTATGGAAAGCAGTTCAAGTATGGGTTCTAGCTCGGATGGGAGCAGTTCAAGCTCATCAAGCCCAAGCTCCAGCAGTTCGATGGGGAGTAGCTCTCATGGTAGCCATCGGGCTCCTTTTCCTCAGAGACCTCGTCCATTCTTCTAAACAGGATGACTAATTACAAATGCATACCTGCTATCCCTTAATTTTTAGGGGATAGCATTTTATTTCACTTGAATATTAGGAGGTTTTTACAATGGAAGAATGGCTAAGTCAAGAGCTTATTAATAACTATGGGATAGAACCTACCCAGATCAAATCATTATATCATTTGTGGCAAGTCGAATCGAACCAAGGAACATGGATTATAAAGGCGTATCCTAAACAGGCTATTCTGATTCATTGGTTATATGATATGACTCAAGCACTAAAAAGAAAAGGGTTTGCTCATTTTTCGCAAATTGTAGCAAATCGTTATCAAATTCCCTGGTTTGGCACATTCGAGCATCCTTTTATGGTGATGGAATATGTTGAAGGTCGACATGCAGATTATCATTGTTTAGAAGACCTATCTCTAGTATTAAATGTTCTTGCAGAATTTCATCATCATGGATCATGGATTCAGACGAAAGCCCAGCCTAAAAAACGCTCTACAATCCAAGAAAAATGGATGGATCGCCTGAATGAATTTAAACAACTGTATCAGAATCTTCTTTTTAAAACAAATCTAGATCCTTTTGAGCAACAAATTATAACCTTAGGGCCTGATATGATTCATTTTGCAGAAAGAGCACTAGAAACGTTAGATGGCCAATGGATGAATCGCTTGCAGCAAGAAGCAATAGACAATCGAATGTTAGCCCACAGGGATGTAGCTAGTCACAACTTTTTAATTGGAGAAAAAACATCGATGATTGATTTTGATTTAGCTGGTTATGAAGTACAGATATTAGATGTTTGGCAGTTATTCAATCGAGCGATGGTTGAGTGGGAATGGGATTTGAATATATTTCAACAGATGGAAGAACAATACCAACAGAATCATAAACTAAGGGATCAGGAGAAAAAATTGATTCATCAATTATCTTTATATCCTAATGAATTTTTTCGTGAAAGTCTTGGTGTATATAAAAGACCAGAAAAATATAGAAGAAAGAATGTTAGCAAAATGATGAACCATTATATGGAGGAATGGGATCGTTTTACACAATATCAAAAAGAAATTGTAAGGATTTGATTAGCAATAAAAGAATTTGATTTGAAACAAGCTACAAACTTGTGTATGATTTTGGTAATGAATAAAAGACAAGCCTAAACAAAAGGAGGAAGTTCCATGGATATTTTTCAACAAAAACTAGAAGCCTACCTAGAAAATATCGAAGAAGATGTAAAAAAAAGAACAGATTTTATCCGTGAGTATATCGAAAGTGCTCATGCAAAAGGAGCAGTTGTCGGGATTTCCGGTGGGATCGATAGTGCGGTGTCTGCAGCATTATGTATAAAAGCCTTAGGAAAAGAGAATGTGCTTGGAATCTGGATGCCTGCCTATTCTAGTCCTGTACATGAAAAGGATGCAAAGGCACTAGTAGAAGCGATCAATTTAAAGTTGGTTACGGTGGATGTAGGCCCTGCCTTCGATGCCATTACAAAGGAAATGGAAAAGATAGAAAAACTAAATGATTTGGCAAAGGGGAATACAAAAGCTAGACTCCGAATGACCACTCTTTATGGAATCGCAGGACAATTAGGATACCTTGTTTCTGATACCTGTAACTATTCAGAGATCTATGTGGGCTATATGACAAAGGGTGGCGATGGATTAGCAGATTTTAACCCAGTTTCTAGTTTGACCAAACATCAAATTCGAATTTTAGCAGAATATATAGGTATTCCTAAGCAAATTATCACCAAGGCCCCTTCAGCAGATTTATGGGCAGGTCAAACCGATGAACAAGAGATGGGCTTTACATATGAAGACTTAGATCGATATTTGTTAACTGGGAAAGGAAAACCAGAAGTGATTGAGGAAATCGAACGACTCCATCGTAATAGTGAGCATAAACGGTTACTGATGCCTGGCATTTAACTAATTTTCTAATTACATTCACATTGTAGGTATAAACTCCTTATTTTTTGGTTATGAATAAAAAAAAGACCAAAAAAGGAGTTTTTTTCTATGTTTTTCGGGAATCATAAAACAAAATATTCATATTTGATTACATTACTTCTTATTGCATTGGCCATTGGCTTTTATCCTCTTTTAACTGAAAAGGGTGAAGAACCAAACAGTGATGCAACTGAACCACTGGCTCAAGAGGTAACCTCACCGATTAACACAAAACTAGTGATGGTCACTCACTATGTTGTAGGTGAAGATTTGGTAGAAACGAAAAATGAAAGTTATACTTCACTCACAGAATTAGAACAAAAATATGCTGGTTGGAAAATCATTGCAAAAACAGATCAGGAAATCAAGATGGAGAGGTACCTTGAAGATTTATCGCCAAAGATTAAGAATGGTGCTTATTTTGGTCTAAGCCCAGATGGTTATTTTACCTTATATCAAGGTACTCCAAATGAGAATGAAGTGATCGAAACTTTTTTCCGAATTGATATTGATAGTTTGGAAAGTGCGCTTCCTTCTGAACCGATCGAACAATTACATCAAGGAATTCCAATTCGAGATTTAGCAGAATATAATAGTATTTTATCGACCTACAGTGAATTTTCAATGGATGATAACGAAAGCCGCTAATAAGTGGCTTTTTTTGTTTGCTTTTTTCTGATATAATCAGCATATGAAAATATATGTTCGTATACATTTATGGGGGAAATAGTGTGATTATATTAGGTTTTGACCCAGGAATTGCGATCGTCGGCTTTGGTGTGATCAAAAAAGAGGGAAATCAGATTCGTCCTCTTCAATATGGTAGTATCCAAACCAAAGCAGGTTTAGATACAGGAATTCGTTTAAAACAGGTTTATGATGCAGCAAAAGAAATTATTCAGAACTATCAACCAGAGGCTGTTTCGATTGAAAAACTATATTTTAATAAAAACGTAACGACAGCTTTTACAGTTGGCCAAGCTAGAGGTGTTCTTATGCTTGCTGCCGTGGAAGCAAATCTTCCAATTTTTGAGTATACACCATTACAAATAAAACAAGCGATTGTTGGATATGGGAGAGCAGAAAAGAAACAGATACAAGAAATGGTTAGGATGTATCTTAGTCTAAAGGAAGTACCTAAGCCAGATGATGTAGCCGATGCTTTGGCTATTGCCATCTGCCATGTTCATTCTGCAAAAATGACAGCAATCATCAATAAGGGGAATAGCAAATGATCGATTTTATTCAAGGAATTTTGGTTGGAATTGAAGAGGATTACATTGTAATCAATGTGAATGGGATTGGCTATCAAATCTTTGTCCCTCGCCCTGAAAGCTATCAAGCTTTGTTAAACCAAGATTGCTTCGTACATACTCATCATTATTTTCGTGAAGATTGGATGGGATTATTTGGTTTTCAAGAAAAAGAAGAACGTTATTTATTTCGCCTATTGTTAAGTGTTTCTGGGATTGGCCCTAAAGGCGCACTAGCGATGATAGGTCAAGGCAATCCAAATCAGGTGATTCAGGCTATTGCTACAGAAGATGAGAAAACCTTAACCAAAATGCCTGGAGTAGGAAAGAAAACCGCCCAAAGAATCATTCTAGATTTAAAGGATAAAGTCAAGGGATTAACCTTTAAAGGAATGCCATCTGCTAAAATAGAAGAAGAAAATCTAAAGGTGGTTAGCGAATTACAGGCAGGATCTGAATTGATAGAAGCCTTGAAATCGCTTGGCTATCATGATCAAGAGATTCAAAAAGCAGTAAAAGCTTTGCAAGATTCGATTGAAAGTGGCCAATCTCTTGACCGCCTGATTAAGCAAGCATTGATCATATTGATGAGGGAATAGGAGGAAAGGGCAATGGAGGATCGCGTTATTTCATCACAAATGTTGTCAGAAGATCAAACCGTAGAATTTAGCCTACGTCCTCGTTTTTTATCTGAATATATTGGGCAAACTAGAGCAAAGGAAAACTTAAAGATCTTTATTGAGGCTGCCAAATTGCGCAATGAACCCCTTGACCATGTACTATTGTATGGACCGCCTGGACTTGGAAAAACAACGTTATCTAATATTATTGCTAATGAAATGGGAGTAGGTATTCGCACTACTTCGGGTCCTGCCATTGAACGCCCAGGGGATCTAGCAGCGATTTTAACCAATCTCCAAGAAGGAGACGTTCTATTTATCGATGAAATTCATCGTCTAAACCGTAGTGTAGAAGAGGTTTTATACCCGGCGATGGAGGATTTTGCGCTAGATATTATTATCGGTAAAGGACCCAGTGCAAGATCTGTGCGATTAGATCTACCTAAGTTTACTTTAGTAGGTGCAACCACCAGAGCAGGTCTATTGTCTTCTCCACTTCGTGATCGTTTTGGGGTAGTAAGTCGTTTAGAATATTATACGGTAGAGGAATTAAGCTATATCGTCACGAGGGCTGCTGATTTACTAGATGTGCAAATAGTAGGAGATGCAGCCAAAGAGATTGCTTTGCGTTCAAGAGGAACACCAAGGGTAGCCAATCGCTTATTAAAACGAGTTCGAGACTTTGCACAAGTAGTGGCTGATGGGATGATTACAGAAGAAGTAGCCAAATCATCCTTAGAACAAATTCAAGTAGACCGTTTAGGTTTAGACCATATCGACCATAAACTACTCACCACCATCATTGATAATTTCAAAGGTGGCCCTGTTGGCTTAGATACATTAGCCGCATCGATTGGTGAAGAGTCAAATACGATTGAAGATGTGTATGAACCATATTTGATGCAGATTGGTTTTCTGCAACGAACACCTAGAGGGAGAATGGTAACCAACGCAGCGTATCATCATTTAGGAAGGAGTATTCCTGATGAATCCAATGTCTAAATTGTTCATTAGTCTTGGAATTCTATTGATTGTAATCGGAGTGATCTGGCAATTTGGTGGTCGATTCTTGTCATTGGGCAGGTTGCCAGGAGATATTGTGATTAAAAAAGAAAACTTCAGCTTTTATTTTCCGGTAATGACTAGTATTGTGTTGAGTCTAGTGTTGTCAGGAATTATGTGGTTGTTAAGGTGGTTTAAGTAGGAAAACAAGGGAATCTTATCATCCTTCCTGCTAAAAATTCATATGATGCGATTCGCCGTCAAGTGCCCGTATCCAATTCTATTAGAAATGGAAGAGTGATCGCGCAAACACAGCCTAGTGAAACTCATCTCTTTTTAAATAATCAGAAGGAACGCATTGATTTTCAGAAATAAAATCCCTGTTCAAATATTTTTACATTACATTTAATAGGTAAAAATTGGCCAAAATAATTGAGATAAATAAGTAAGAATATAATGAAATCAAATATGATGTTAGAATCATCGATTGGGGAATAAACATGCTACAAACTATCATGAATTATCTCAATGACATTGGAATGATTGGCCTATTTATAGCCATGTTTATTAAAGGTTCAACTCTTCCATTACCATCTCTCATTTTCATTGTTAGCTATGGATACCTTTTAAACCCAACCAAACAAGAGATGATTTGGCTGGCTATAGGGATGAGTTTAACCTTTACCGTTGCTAGTTATATACCCTATATGATCGGTTTTAAATTAGAACAAAAAATTCAAAAGAAATTTAGTAAACAGCTGGCGAAAGCAAAGTTTTGGTTTAAGCGCTATGGGGAATGGAGTATTTGTCTTACACGTCCATTTACGATAGGAATGTATATTTCTTATGTTGCAGGGATTGGGAAAGTTCCCTATTGGCGCTATACCATACTCACATTTACAGGGATTATTCCATGGAGTTTTTTTATTCTCTTTTTGAGCAAAGTATTTAGAGGAAATTTGTCAATGATTGTGATGACGTTGCGTAACTATTCATTGCCAATAGGTTTTATAATTCTGGTTCTTCTGGTGATCTATTTTTTTCTTAGCAAACACAGAACGAAGGGATGATGTTTCACTTTATCATAAAATAAACTCGTTGAACTAGTTTGCGAAATTCAAATTCAAATAGATGATTTGCACCTTTGGAACGTTTTTTTGGTCCAGAGGTTTTTATTCCCGCTCTTCGTGATTTTTGTGAGAGATAGCGTTCAAATAGGAGTTGATCTAAGTTATCAGCTTGAAATAAGAACCCATTAGGATGCATGGCAAAAGCCTGCTTCGCTAATACCATGGTAGCAACGCCATAATCTTGCGTGATCACAATATCATTTGCTTTGACATATTGGACGAGCTTCATATCAACTGAATCTCTTCCTTTATCAACGGTGATGACTTTGGAATAACCATCATCAATCAAATGACTCGTATCTGCAAACATTATAACCGGTAAATGAAATTCTTTTGCTACATTTACAATTTCTTTTTTTACAGGCATTGCATCAGCATCTACTAAAATTTTTATCGTCATGAATTTGTTTCCTCTCAACCTTTCCCTAGCTAAACCAAATTAAAAATAGACTGTTTCATTATATCTTCTTTCTTTCAAAAACATAAAATAAATTACATGCGATAGAGGGAGGTGTTAAAATTGGCACAGAGAGATTTTGTTCAAATTATTGGAATTACGGATCCTAGTGAATTTCCAGTTATCGGCCCATTAAACCCCAATAATGAAATAGCAATTCAAGAGAGATTAACCATTCCTGAAGCTAAACCTAATGTAGAACAAATCATTTCTGTTTTAGTCGAGGCAATAGTAACGGATAACCGAACAATACTAACCCCTACTGGAGTTAAAGTCATCGTAGAAGGTATATTGAGACAAAAAGTTGTCTACACGGCGGGTGTGCCTGAACAATCTGTTCATTCATCCCATTATGAACATCCGTTCTGTACATTCATTAATATACCACTAGTGATTCCTGCAGGATCTACCGTTGAGCAATTACTAACTTCATTAGGACTTTCACTCAAAGATATACTAGCAGGACCAGTAAATGTAATTATTGAAAACGTTGAAGTGAATCTTCTTGATCCACGCACTATTAATAAATGTGTGACATTGTTTGTTTGGACTACGCTAAATACACTTTTACAAACGGTACTAAAATAATTATTCTTCCTCTTCATCGTAATGAGGAGGAGGAAGATAATGATCAAATTCTATGATTGCACATAAAACTTTGCTTACTTGAATATTTCTTAAATCGTGGTGGAAAACATGAATATCTTCCACCACAATTTTTATTTTTAATTGTTTTAAATCCTCATTCACTTCGTTATCAATTATGATCATTTCACAAAAATGAATCTCATTATTAAAGGAATGCACGGATTGTTCAGGTGTTGCAGCAGTATACACAAATATTTGTTTCACTACACCATCAATTATAATTTTTTTATTATACGGTGTTTTTATTAATCTTTTATTAATGATTTTAACAATAGACATAACTTTGAGAATTTGTTCAATATCAGGTTTTTGCTCTGGTACATTTATTTTTTCATTAAGTGTAAACTGCTTAAAACAAATTGGTGTTTCAGGATAATCCTCAGAATTAGCAATCCCAACATAATTGATCATATCGCGAAAGATATTCATGTTAAACAGTTCACCTCCTATATAGGCTACAATAATATATGCAAGTCAACACTAGATTATGAATATTTTTTTATGTTGAATATCTTCTTTCGATACTAAGAAAATTTTTCATCATCATAACCTCCATTTAAGACTTATTTTAACAATGAGATCACTTCATGAATTTTATTATGAGCTTCTCGTTCTCCTGCTTCTATACATTCACGAATTTTCCCAATGTCAAACGCAAAAATATGTCCAACTTCTGGTCGAATCACTACATCCGCATATTTAAGATTCGCTCGTCGTTGTTCTGTTGTCATGATCGTATATGCCCGATAAATGACTTCCAAAAGATTACTAGGTTCTTGTTCTTCATGTTCTTTTTCAACATCAACGGCAACAACAACGTCTACACCAGCTGCACGCAATAAATCTGCTGGGAGGTTATTCAAAACTCCCCCGTCCACCAACACCATATCTTTATAATGAACAGGGGAAAAAACGCCTGGCACTGATGTAGTCGCCCGTATCGCCAAAACCAGACTATCTTTGTCAAAAACAAAAATATTTCCTTTAATTAAATCTACAGATACAGCCCGAAAGGGAATCTTCAGGTCTTCAATTTTCAAATCTCCAAGTCCTTTTTGTTCCAATAATTGAATAAGTATTGAGTAAATTTTGTTTCCGGCAAAAATTCCACGTTTTAAAATTCCAATATCGATTAACCGATAGGATGGAGTTGAAAGTACAAATTCCTCAATTTCTTCAATATCTATTCCCGCAGCAACCAATCCACCAATGGCACCACCCATACTGGTACCTATAATAAAATCAAGCGGAATTTGATGCTGTTTAAAAACTTTTAACACTCCTATATGAGATAAGCCGCGTATCGCTCCACCCCCTAATGAGATTCCCACTTTCATGCTGATTCTTTCCTTTCGTTACTAAAAATTTGTTGATCTTTTATTATTATGCAAAATGCTTAAAATAAATTTGTAAAAAATTTGATGATTTTATCAAAGAATGAGGTACTTTCCACTTTCTTATTCTCCGTTGTTCCAATTGTTTTTTGCTCTGGTGATCCTTTTGTTTGTCCTTTCTTTATCGCATCTGTTTTTAAGATAAACCGTACTTCACCATTTGCTCCCTCTGGTTTACCAAGAAATGTATTATATTGTTCAGCAGCTGCTATGGATTGATCCAAAATTGCTTCTCCTTCATACAGTTTATCCAATCCAGTGATCAATCCATTCTTCATTTCAGCGACTCCACCCGACAATTTCGTGATTCCAGTTCCAAAATTAAGAATCCCTTTCTCCAATTGATCTGCACCAGTCGCTAACTGATCAGCCCCAGCTCTTGATTGATTTAATCCTTCATTCATCGTATTTAAACCAGGAAATGGTTGTCCTTGCAACATTCCTCCATTAGCTAGTACCGTTAACATTTGTTGCTCTCCTTGAACCGCTTGAAGAAGCATCTGTAAACTTTGATCTTCTGGTTTTTGTGCAGCTAATTGTTGTGCTATAGCAAGAATTTGCTGATTCGTATCGAGCGACTGCTTCAAAAGGGCAGTTTGCGCCTGATTTACTTGAATCAGTTGATCAATCCCTTGTGATAGTCCATTTAAACCATTCTTTAACTGACGATGACCATTTGCTAATTGAGTCGCCCCATTGCCAAATTGCTCTAACGCGGTAGAAATTTGTTGAACACCACTAGTTAATTGTTCCAATTGTCCTTTTACTGGCACTTCTGGTACTGAAGGGAGTTTTGGAATGAGAGTAATCGTTATAGGTTCAAATTCAATATCTGTCCCCTTCATTTCAAGTGTTATCGTTTCTTCAGGATTAGGTACAACCATCCAAGTCGCATTCAGCTGTTTTCCTGTCATCACAGTGATGGCATCCCCAAGTTTCATATCTGTAAAATGATCACTTGGAATATTAATAGATACAAGGGACAACATTGGTGTCACCAAATCTGTCTTTACGCTTTGCTTTGCTCCATTGTATCCTTGATAGGTTATCGTTTTATTTTGTTTAAGAAGATTTTTTAACTTTACTTCAATTTTAACCGTACCGTTTTTCCCCGCGATGGAGGCAGCATCCATTTTTTGCCCATCTAGATAATAGCTAATGGATACATCAACCGGGAGTTGTTGGTTGGTTTCACCAGAATAATAAATAGACTTTTCGCCATTAACTTGAGTATTCCAGATAATTTGTCCATCCTGTATCGAAGGTTTCTCTGTACCACTTACATTTTTAAGATTATTTAACTGTCCTATATCCTTCACGGTTACATTTCCATTTCCCTTTAATTGCAACCAATCGACAACAATCGATTTCTTCACTGTACCATCAGGATTAAGCAAACTATAAACTGTTTCTCGATCGGTCACATCTGTTGGAGATGCAGCAAAAGTTCCAGTTACGGGCGTTAAGAAAATGATAGAAGCCGTTAATACAGGGATTGCTTTTTTTATCACTTTCATTTTCATTTCTCCTCTCCATATATGTTGATTTCACAAAAACCGTTGCCGATTCAAATCATTATTTTGCTAAATCAATAGATTCTACTGTTCTCTTTTGTTGCTTTTCCATTTTTATTTTTGGCCAGCCAAGCGTTAGTTTTGATGTAAATGTTTCTAATGTAAGCAATACGGCTGGTAACAAGATAAGAATGACAGCTAAAGAAATAATCGCACCACGAGCAATCATAAATGTTAAGTCCCTCAGTAAACTAATGTCAGAGAATATATAAATTCCAATCACTGCAGCAAATAAAGCAAGAGCGCTACTTAAGATTGCTTTTCCACTCGCTTTTAAAGCCCGATACATCGCTTCTACCTTTGATAAATTTTCTAATTCCTCTTTATAACGGGTCACTAGCAAAATGGCATAGTTGATCGTACTTCCAAGTTGAATCGCACCGATGGCGAATGAACCGATAAACGGCATCGAGCGTCCAAGGTAAAAATCAAGTCCTTGGTTAAAATAGATGGCTAACTCAATTCCACCCACCAATATCACCGGCAATGCAATCGAGCGAAGGGCTAAAGCAATGATTAATAATACGGCCACTATAGAAATCAAATCTACTTTTTTAATGTCATCTTGTACAGTTTTTGTTAGATCGTTTTGTAACACCGATTGACCTGTGAGATAGATATGACCTTCATAGGGTTTAATCATGTTATTGATCTGTTGAATCGCCTGAGTGGTTCGTTCGTCATACGATCCATACTCCATTTGTACCAACATATAAATGTAATTGTCCCTCATAAACATCGTTTTTAAATTTTCAGGAATAAATTCTGAAGGAATCGTTGGATCTGCAAACGTATCATAGCTAATTACCTTCTTGATCCCATCCATATTCTCAACTTGTTTTTTTATAGTGATCCGATCTTGATCAGAAAGAGTCTGATCCATAACCAAGAAAGCCGAATCAGTAGATGGGAAATCTTTTTTAATAACATCCAGATTCTTAATTGAATCTAAACTCTTTGGCATAAGTTGATCGATATCATAAATAACATTGACGTTTTTCAACCCAATGACTGCTGGAATAAACAATAGCAAAAAGACGACAAATATCACTTTATATTTACGAGTCACCACTTGGGCCAATCGTTGAAAACTAGGGATAAACACAGGATGTTGCACTTTTTGAATCCACTTATCAAATACTAAGATTAATGACGGCAATAATGTCAAAATCAATAAAACGCTAAATATTACACCTCTTGCCATTGTAATCCCTAAATCTTGACCAATCCCTAATGCCATTGGAACCATGGCAAGGAAACCAGCTACTGCTGTTGCCGAACTCGTCAAAATAGCCAATGCTGTACGTTTAATCGCAACGATCATCGCTTCATTCTTTTCTTTATTCTTACGTTCTTCTTCATATCGATGAACGAGAAAAATGGAAAAATCCATTGTCACCCCTAGTTGCAAGGCTCCAGCAATCGCCGCAGTGATATATGACATTGAACTACCAACATAATATGGGAAGCCTAAGTTGTAGATGATAGAAACCCCAATTGAGAAAAGAATAAGAATAGGGATGATAAACGACGGCAATGTCAATCCCAAAAGCACCAAAATAAATCCAATTCCTGATGCCGAATAAACAAACATTTCACTTTCAAGCAGTTGACGTAGTTCGGTTAGCATAGGTGGAGTACCCGCAAAGTATACATTTGGCCCTAGAATTTTTTTAATTTCTTGTACAGAATGATAGGTTTTTTCCGACGCAGCTTCTTGTTGAAATTGAATCTGCATCATTGTGCTATCATTAGCGTAAAATTGATTAACCAAATCTTCTGGTAAAAATTCACGAGGTAAAGTAAGATCAGCCAAATCGGTAATCCAGTTGACCGTTTCCACGCCATCTACTTTTTCTATTTTTTCTTTTAAATTTTCCACTTCTACATCTGTTTTATTTTTCACCATCAATATACCTGTACCGCCATATCCAAACGTTTTATTCATAATGTTTTGGCCTTGTACAGAAGGAAGGTTTTCTGGAAGATAAGCAAAAATATCATAATTGATTGGTGTTCTCATCATTCCAATCAAGGCAGGAAATACAAGGATGATAGAAAAGAGAATAATAAATAGTTTACTTTTCACTACGAATTTCCCAAAAGCTTCAAGCATAGAAATCACCTACCCTAAGAAATAAAATTTTTAGCTTTTTCAAACACTACCGTATACCACCTCCTCTGATTGATCTTTCAATAAAAACAAAAATAACACAAAAGACCAAAAAAATAATCTAGTAAATGGTCAAGTAATATACCTTGACCATTAAGCAAGAGCTTCATTTAGAAAATGAGAGAGCATTCTCTTCTCATCCTCAGAAAGGTCATTGATCGTTTTTAGAAACTTTACGACCAAATCAGTAGTTTCAATGCCTATTTCATGATTCATTGTTTGGATGATTGTACCAACCACCGTTCCGACAAACATAGTGACTCCCATTTCATTTGTTGGAGCATTTTGAACCATACTTTTGATTAATGACTCGATTTCTCCCCCTATATTTTTAAGATAAACAAGAAAAAGTCCAATAATATATGCACAAAATGATATTTGAACCTGAACTTTTGAAATTTCTTCTAACATCTTTTCAATCGTAGTACGAAAACTATAATGGTGCTTATTATTCAAAAATTCATAGATGCTCTTTTTAATTTTATTCCATTCCTCTTGAGATATGTTATCAGAATGTTTAAAATCAAATAGATTTGTAGCCTTTGCTGATGGTTGAAAGACAACTTGGGATCGCCCTTTTTCACCAGGATTCACTGAATAACCACGGATGAGATAGCCATTTTTTTCGAGTTCCATCATCATATCGTATGCTGTCCATTTACTGACACCTATCACTTTAGCTAATGTCTCATAATGAACAGGGACATTTGTTTTTTTGTAAAGATCGATTATTTTTTGCAGAAATTGCTTTCGGCGTCCAGACAAAATCATTTCGTCTCACCCCAAAAAACCAAAATATACTTCATTGAAATTTTAATTGAATCCAAACTGATTGTCAATTTTATGATAGGAATTTATCTAAAAGAAGGATATTTTCATTAAAATATAGAAAATACTAATAGTTAG
>NZ_LSKU01000001.1:605848-638180 GCF_001561915.1 Tepidibacillus decaturensis
ATATCAGTTAATAAAGAGTACAAATAATTTAATTGAGTTAGAGGAAAGCATTCAAATTTATATGCAAGAAGTATTTAGTTCCTTATTGGGGGATATTTTTACACAGTTAGATCAAGTCATTAAGAAAAAGAGGCAAGATAAAGGTTGGAAAGTAAAAAGGGAAGATTGGAAAACAGTTCAATTTAGCTTTGGTGCAGTGCGTTTCCGTCATACATTAATGGGAGATGAGAAAGGAACCCCCCATTATCCTTTTGATGAATGGGTGGGAATACGAAAAAACCAACGGTACAGTCCATTTGTTGAAGTCAAAGTTGCAGAATTAGCAAGTGAAAACACCTATCGAGAATCTTCACGTATATTAAAAGAATGGACAGCTGTAGAAATGAGTCACCAAACGGTTGGGAGTATCGTAAGACGTGTAGGGAAAGTGCAAGCACAGGCCGATAAAGAAATGGTGATGGAATTAGAGGAAGCCGCATCTTTACCTGACGGCAAAAAAGTGGACTATCTATATGTCGAAGCTGATGGTGTATTTGTAAGAGGGACAGAGAAGAAAAAAAGTTTAGAAGTTCGTCATGCTATTTTACATGAAGGTTGGGATAAAAACGGCAAACGGGTTGCTTTACGCCAACCCAAAGTGATCATGACCACCCAACCCACCATGGATTTTTGGAAAGAAATACAGGCGTTTGCTGCACACCAGTATTCATTAGAACATACTCAAGTAGTTTCCAATAGCGATGGTGGGCATGGTTATACAGCAGATAAGTTTCAAGAGGCTTTCTCACAGTCCCGTTACCCTGTGCTAAACCAATTAGACTCTTATCATATTGTACAAGCCCTAAATCGAGTATTCGGCGTTGAGAAGAATGAGTATAAAGATGCCATTCATAAGGCACTAAAAGAACATAATCTAGAGGCATTTACTAAATGGCTTGATACTTATGAAAGTACGCTTGATGAAAACAAGCAGGTAGAAAAAGTTAAGGTATTTCGCTCATACATACAGAATAATTGGGATCGTATTTATGATTGGAGAGAAAAGGTGCAAAATCCCCCTGAAGGAGCAAGGGGTTTGGGGGCGATGGAATCCAATCAACGCCATGTTTCTTATCGTATGAAAAAACGGGGTATGCATTGGAGCGCCGAAGGCGGAGAAGCCATGGTAAAAATTAAACAAGGTATCTTAAATAAAACATTAAGATCTGTTTATTTAGCCCATCAGAAAAGAAGTCAAAGGAAACAACGTGATGTGAAGAAGACCGTAAAATAGGTCCAAAATCTGCGAGAAGTAATTCGTCCATCGATCGGGGTCAGGCAAGGTTCCATTAGCTTATATGCTGCCCATTCAACGGCAATAGGAAATCTTATGAAAAGTTTACGATAACCATGATTAATCAGTCAGGATCTTGCTTTTTAGAACGTGACTGATTAATCATGGCCACCAAACAGTAGTGCGGTAGCCTGTGCATAGCGTACAAAAATAGGATGCTGATATTATTAGTATTAAAGCTTGACCGAGAAAAACTTGACACAAACAATGAACCGACCGCCTTTATGAATCGATTCTATTGTATTGTATAATAAAAATTTTTAGAGTTTCGACTAATTTCGACGTTTTTTTAATATTTATCTGTTATCATAAATCATAAATACGAAAAATGTAACAATTTGTCTTCTGAAATATAAACTTATTAATTTTAATTTTTTTTAAAAAGGATTGATTGTGTGAGAGTATCGATAAAATTACGATTTGAAAAACCTTTAATTCTACCATTACATTATCATCATATCATTCAGGCAGTTGTTTTAAAATGGCTCAACGATGAGAATTATAGTAAGTTTATACATAATACGGGATATGAATACAATAACAGAAAATTTAAAATGTATACCTTTTCTAGGTTGGAAGGCAAGTTTATAATTGATAAACATAACAAAACAATAACTTATTTTGATGAGGCTAATCTGCTAGTATCAACAGCCGATGATGAATTTCTAAAATATCTCGTTAATAACATTTTGATAAACAGTGATTTTAATATTTTGGGAAACGAAGTGTTGATCGATCAAATTAAACTCATTCATCCAGATATCAAGACTAAGGGAAGGTTTAGAACAAAATCTCCGATTGTTGTATATAGCACTTTTGAACATAATGGCAATAAAAAAACATATTATTATAACCCGATGGAAAATGAGTTTGAACAACTGATTAGAGATAACTTAATAAAAAAATATATTGCCTTTTATAATATAGAACCTTCTGATACAAGTTTTAAATTGGTTCCTATTAAAAATAAAAATTTGAAAGAAAATATTATTTTATATAAAGGGATTGTGATCAAAGGTTGGAGCGGAGAATTTGATATTGAAGGTTCAGAAGAACTTATCAAGATCGCTTATGACGCAGGGCTGGGTTCTAAGAATTCCCAAGGATTTGGTTGCATCGAATTAATATAGGGGGTGATAAAAATTGATTGAAGGATTTGTTCAAATCGGTAAAGCAGTTGGCTATTCAATTGAGAGTTTGGTTGAAAAAGCAGAATCAATAAGAAAAAATAAGGTGCTTCAAGTATTGAAACTGAACTTTAAAGAAAATAGTTTAGAAGTTGATGTAACTGAAGAAATGACAGACGATAGTGCGAGAAAGTATCTCTATATTAATCAAGGTAAAGGAAATATAGAGATGTGGTATGCGACATCAACAAAATTAGATAATTTTTTAACAGAAACATTGTATAATCTTACAAAAAAAATTTTGGAAACGAATTAAATAAAAAAATTAAAGAAATTTTTGATAATTTCTATGTTGACCTAGGGGAAAACATAAAAGATAAATATCGTTATGCTCTTAATTTGGCAAAATATCTTGGCACTGAAAAAGAAGTTAAGGAAATATATAGTGAATTAAAACAAAATCATAAAGAGGATAAGGATATAGTCAAAGAACTAGCAAAGGAATTTGAAAAATATCTTAAAAAGAATTTCAATATGAAATTAAATGAAATTGGTTTATTTACAGTACTAATAGATGATGTTCCACTTGTATTTTATAAAGAGTATCAAAAAGTAGTTCTTGAAGATAAATTGATATCAAAATCAAGGACAAAAAAGAAAAAGGAAGAAGGAAATTTTAAGCAACATATATGCCATTTATGTGGTGGAACTGATGAGGTCTCTTCAGATATTAAATTTGATATTAAGTACTATATTAAAGACAAAATAACTTTTGCGAGTGATTTCGACGAAAATAGATTTTATAAAAATATGCAATTGTGCCAAAACTGCAAAAAAATATTAAGTCAGCTGAAGTTTATATTAGAAAAATCTCGATACCAGATTGGGATTTTTTAAAGTTTATCTAGTACCTCATTTTATTTATGGTGCACCGCTAAATAAAGAGGAACTTGAACATTCAATTAAAAAATAAATTCTTCATTTAATACAGCAAAAAACCTTAAGGATATAGAAATGTTTGAAAAAGATATCCTTGAATCTCTTGATCTAAGAAATGAAGAAAGTTACTTTCTTCTAAATTTTATCTTCTACAAACCAAGTAACCAAGCAACCAAAATTCAAAGATTAATCAAGGATATATCACCATCCATTTTTAGGAGAATTGGCGAGGCTGCGATTAAGGCGAATAAAAGAATGAGGGAAGGATTAAATCAGGAATTTTTTAAGTCGTATGTAGGACTTCAGAACCTATATTATATGATTCCTGTTAAAGTTAAACAGGGTGATGTCACTAAATACAGGGATTTGCTTGATCTTTATGATGCCCTGTTTACAGGCAGGCCAATAAAGAAACAGCATTTAATAGATAAATTTATCGAGGCAATTAATGTGAAACGGTTAGATAAAGAAGGATACAATTTAAAATCAGACCAAGACAAAATCGACTGGACTCTTTCAATAGCATTTTATCTTCTAAATGCAAATATGCTGATTAAGTTTTTTGAATTTACCGGTTGTTTAAAGGAGGGAAATCCATTGAATATTTCTGCATTGAAAGTAAGTGATGGGATTAAAACGTTTATTGAAAAAATGAATTACAACGAACAGCAAAGCGCCATGTTTATCTTAGGCTATCTTATTGGAGAAATAGGTAATGCTCAGTATAGAAGGCTTGACGGAAATAAACCGATATTAAACAAACTGAATTTTAATGGGATTGATAAGACGAAGATTGTCAGGCTAACGAACGATGTTTTTGCAAAATTAAAGCAGGAAAAAATAAGAGCTTTTAATGAAGTTACATATTTTGAACTTAAAAGACTTATCGATTCAAACATTGCTTCCTGGAAGTTAAACAAAAATGAAAATTTATTCTATCTGCTTTCAGGTTATTCTTTTGCAACCACCCAACCAATATTAAAGGAGGAAAATAAGCATGAATAATAACGAAATCTTATATCTTTATGATGCAAAAATGACAAATCCTAATGGTGATCCTGATGAAGAAAACAGACCCCGTATGGATTATGAGCGGGATATAAATCTTGTATCTGATTTAAGGTTAAAAAGATATGTAAGGGATTATTTACTGGACAAGGGATATGATTTATTTGTGAGAAAGATGGATGAAAAGTCAGTTACTGCTGAAGGAAGAGTAAAACAAATGAAAGATTTTTCAGAAGAAGCAATTTTAAATGAACTTATCGACGTTAGGTTGTTTGGTGCTACAATGCCGGTAAAAGGCGATAACAAGACATTTATCGGTCCTGTTCAATTTAACTGGGGCTATTCCCTTAATAAAGTCGAACTTCTAGAATCAAGTATTACTTCTCATTTTTCCTCAGATGAAAAGGCACAGCAAGGAACTATCGGTAAAGATTATCGGGTAAAATATTCTCTTATTGCTTTTTCAGGAGTGGTTAGTGGTAAAAGGGCCAAAAAAACCAAATTAACGGAAAGTGATTTGGAACTTCTCGACGAATCTATGAAACATGCCATTCCTAATCTTGCGACAAGGAGTAAAATAGGTCAGTATCCAAGACTTTATTTAAGAGTAGCATATAAGGATTCCGAAACGATTCTTGGAGATTTGAGAGATTATATCAGACTTGAAGAAAAGGTTGAAAATATAAGGGACATCAAAGAAGTATCTCTCGATATTACCGATCTTGTTTCATTATTAAATAAAAATAAAAGTAAAATTGACAAGATTTACTATTTTATTGATGAACGTCTGGAAATAAAGATGGCTGACACAGTTGGCAAATTATCCGAGGTATTAAACGGTTTCGAACTTGTTGAAGTAAAGTAAGGTGAAAATAATGAATTTTTTAATATTTGATATAAAGGGAAGGTACGCTCATTTCAGGAAATTTTACACCAATTCTTCTTCTCTATCCTATTCAGTTCCTCCCAGAACAACTATAGAAGGGATTATTGCAGCGATATTGGGCTATGAAAGGGATAGTTATTACGATATTCTTTCAACAGAAAAACTTAATATCGCTGTAAGGAAAATTTCACCTACAAAAAAAATTATTCAAACTTTAAATTACATTAAAGCTACATCAAGGGATAGCGTAACAGATTTAAAAGAAGGGCATACTCAGATTCCGTTTGAAATAGTTACTGGAGACAAGGGAGTTATCTATAGAGTTTATGTTAACCATTCAGATCATATAATAATGGAAGAACTTGAAAATAGAATTAAAAACGGACAATACCATTATATCCCTTACTTAGGTGCTGCCCCTTTTAACTGCAACTTAAATTATATAGGGAATTTTACAGCAATAGAGCAAAATACAAATGATTTTATCGAGATAAGCACAATCATTAGACAAAGTTTAATAGCTGATAAAGGAATTGATATTAAAGGAATGAATTTAAGCTTAATGAAAGAGAAAATGTCGAGGGATTTTTTCGAAGATAGAATAATAAAAGAAGTTGAAGATTATATTTACGATGAAGAGGGTCATCCTTTAAGAGTAAAGTTACAGGGAAACTTTTATAGAATAAACGATGAAAATATAGTTTTGATGTAATGTGCCTAGTAATGGCACTTATTTTTTAGGGGGGGTTAATTATGGAATTCTATTCTCATCCTGATAAAAAACTTATTGTTCATCTTCAAGAAGTATTTAATATAAATAAAGATAAAGTAGAAGATAAGTTTCTGAAAGCTTATGAAATTATGGCTTACGGTCATGATTTTGGAAAATTTACAACATATTTTCAAAAATATTTGCTTGGCGGGAAACGTAATAAATTTAGTGATCACAGTTTTACTTCCGCACTATTCGTCGGATTTTGTGCTATCAAGGAATTTGGGGAGAATAATTCTATACCGTTAATTATATTTAATACAGTCTTACACCATCATGGCAATTTAGAAAATCCGTCCAACGATTTACCGTCAAGTTTCAAAGAAATAACCCCTAATGATTATTTGATATTGGAAAAAATTGAAATCGTCAGAAAACAGATAGAAGATTTATCTATAAATAGAGATGATATTGGAAAGGTCTATCGTATTTTAGGGTATGAAGATTGTTTTAAAGAATTCTTACATGTTAATATTGAAGAATTGATGAAAAAAATTAAAAGAATTGAAGTACTAACGGAAAGAAACAATAAAACGGATGAAAATTATTTTATCCATCAAACTCTTTATTCTGCCTTAATTTCTGCAGATAAACTAAGCGCTTCCGGAACATTAATTCCTGAAGAAAAATATGTGACTTATGTTGATCTGAATAGGGAAAGGGAAGAAAAAATAAAAGGAAAGAGTGGGGAAATAAATAGGATTAGAAGGGAAATATTTGAGAGTATCCAAGAAAATATCCAAAGAAGTTATGACAAAACGAGATTATTCACGATAACTTCACCGACCGGAACAGGAAAAACGTATGCTGGATTCTTTGCTGCCCTAAAATTAAAAGAACTGTTGAATGATAATAGAAAAATTATTTATTCTCTTCCGTTTACATCAATTATTGAGCAGAATTATGATGTTATCAAAGATCTTTTTGCAAATATTGAAGATTTTGAAAGCGAAAAAGGTAGGTATTTAATAAAGCATCACAGTCTTGCCAATATGGATTACAATACGGATAAATACGATATTGATAAATTAAGAGCGGAGTTGTTAATTGAAAATTGGAACAGCGGTATTGTGATAACAACCTTTGTGCAGTTCCTTGAAACTTTAATCGGTACAAGAAACAGAATGCTAAAAAAATTGACTAGCATGAAAGGCTCCATTATTCTCTTGGATGAAGTACAGGCAATAGATATTTCGCTTCTCCCCTTGGTAGACCATGTACTTAAGAAAGCTAGTGAATTATTCGATTTAAGAATCATAATGATGACGGCAACAAAACCGTTTATACTTAATGGGGCCGTTGAACTTTTGGCAGATCATCAAAAGTATTTTAAATTTTTCAATCGCACTAAAATAATACCTATACTGGAAAAGAAAAATATTCTTGATTTCATTGAAGAGTTCAATAACAATATTGAGAACAAATCCTATTTAATCGTCTGTAATACAATCAATGAGTCAATAAAAATATTTAACGGGTTAAAAAATATCGGCAGAGATATATTTTACCTTTCTACGAATCTATTACCTGTACATAGAAGAAAAAGAATTGAAGAAGTAAAAGCAGCTCTTGATCAAGGGGAAAAAATAATCCTTGTTTCTACTCAAGTAGTTGAAGCCGGTGTTGATTTCGACTTTGATGTCGTAATAAGAGATATAGGACCGATCGACTCAATTATCCAGTGTAGCGGAAGGTGCAATCGAAATGGCTTAAAAGATATCGGCGAAGTATATATTTACTCATTATATGATGATGAGAAAGAAGCGGAAGAAACGTTATATGCCAAATATGTATATGGTAATTCAACGTTAAATGTTGTTAAAGAGATTCTACAAAATCAAGCCGAGATATACGAAGAAGATTATTTTAAATTAATCGAACAATATTATACAAAGATTCAAGAGAAAAAAAATAAAGATAAATCAGAAAAACTGATTAATTCCATTATTTCTATGAATTTTTCTGGTGATAAGTCAGCGAATGAAGAGAAAGATAGAATACCTTTACAAAAGTTTTCATTAATAGAAAACAATGCTGGCTATTTTGATGGATTTATTATATATGACCAAACGGCAAAAAAGGTATTTGACAGGTACCTTGAAATGATTAAAGAGAAGAATTTTTATAAAAGCAGAGAAATTTATCTGGAAATAAAAAACACCTTAAGGGATTATACTGTTTCGCTTCCGGTGAAATATCAAGGTATTTTTAATGAACAATATGGGCTGCATGTTCTTCCCTATGAGGGCGTAGAAGATTACTACAATATGATAACAGGATTCATTAGGGAAGAAAAAGGTTACGATATATTGTAGAGGTGCTGCCATGGAAGTTAATGGGACTTTAATATGGTATTACAATATTTGCAAAAGGGAAGTTTGGCTGATATCGCATGGTATTATACCAGATCAGCAGAATGAAAATGTGGATTTGGGTAGATTCATTCACGAAAATTATTACAAGCGAAGCAAAAAAGAGATTCAATTCGGCAATGTAGTATTTGATGTTCTATATGAAACTGGTAATGAATTAGTTATTGGAGAAACAAAAAAACTTCTAAATTTATGGAAGCTTCACAATGGCAGCTACTATTTTATTTAAAAATTTTAAAAGATGCCAATATCAAGGCTAAGGGAGTACTGCAATATCCCGAAGAAAGAAAGAGAATTGATGTTGAACTTGATGAAGAAAAAGAAGCGAAATTAAATATGATGATAGATGAAATAGAGGCTATTATAGATAAGCCTTCTCCACCTGTAGTTGAAAAGATAAATATGTGTCGGAATTGTGCTTACAAAGAATATTGTTACTCCTAGGAGGTTATATGAAAAAAGATTTCTATATATTTAACAATGGTGAATTAAAAAGAAAGGATAATACCCTATTTTTTGAAAGTTCTGACGAAAAAAAATACCTACCTGTTAATGAGATCAATAATATATGGGTTTTTGGTGAAGTAGATATTAATAAAAGATTTTTGGAATTCGCCTCTGAAAAGGAGATAGTTCTTCATTATTTTAATTATTACGGTTACTATATAGGAAGTTTTTATCCCAGAGAACATCTGAACTCGGGCTATGTAATACTAAAACAAGCTGAATATTATTTAAATACGGAGAAAAGAATGATCATTGCTAAAAAATTTATAGAGGGTGCTGTTTTAAATATTCTTGTCATCTTAAGATATTATCGTAACAGAGGGATTGACCTAAACGAGGATATTGATGTCATAAGTAACCTGTATAAAGCAATTAATAATGCGACAGATATTGAAATTCTTATGGCCATTGAGGGAAATATCAGAGAAAGATATTATAAATGTTTTGACAA
This sequence comes from Tepidibacillus decaturensis, assembly GCF_001561915.1. Classification (GTDB taxonomy): domain Bacteria; phylum Bacillota; class Bacilli; order Tepidibacillales; family Tepidibacillaceae; genus Tepidibacillus_B; species Tepidibacillus_B infernus. Next base: position 615,244 of record NZ_LSKU01000001.1, read on the forward strand.
AATTATTAATAAACCGGACTTTGAATTTGATAAAAGAAGTAAACGCCCACCGTTGAATAAGTTAAATGCACTTATAAGTTTTGGGAATTCTTTGATGTATACTACTGTTCTTGGTGAAATATATCAAACCCAGCTTGATCCAAGAATAGGATATTTGCACTCAACCAACAATAGAAGATTTACATTAAATCTTGATATTGCAGAAATATTTAAGCCAGTAATCGTTGATAGGGTAATATTTTCACTATTAAACAAGAATGTTATAACTTCTAAAGATTTTCAACGTCAGTTAAATGGAATCATACTAAATGATAATGGGAAGAAAAAGTTTATTTCAGAATATAACGACAAACTTAATACTAAGATTAATCATCCAAAATTGGATAATAAAGTAAGATATAAGAGGTTGATTAGACTTGAACTGTATAAATTGCAGAAACACATCACGAATGATGATGAGTATTCACCATTTATAGCGGGGTGGTAAATTGTTTGTAATATTAGTTTATGATGTAGGAGAAAAACGAGTAAATAAAGTTTTAAAAAAATGCAGGGAATATTTAACTTGGGTGCAAAATTCAGTTTTGGAAGGGGAATTGAGTGAAGGGAATTTAAAAAAACTAAAATTTGAAATTGGGAAAATCATAAAAACAGGGGAAGATTCAGTAATCATCTATTCTTTCCAAAGTACTAAATATTCCACTAGAGAAGTTATGGGTTTAACTAAAAATTCTCAGGATATTTTTGTATAATATATTAACATCTGTTTTCAGTCGATTTATAATCCTGTAATAAACAGCCGGGATCGACATAACAAGAAGAACAATATTACCAAGGGTTTTTAAATTTTGTACGATTCTTTATGATATTTGTCAAAATATAAAAACCCAATTATAATCAAGTTGAAATGTGTTTTTAGACTACCTATGAGGAATTGAAACTCGGTGTCCTCGATAAATCGGACGCAAGCAAATACCGTTTTTAGACTACCTATGAGGAATTGAAACTTCCATCCGAGGGCTGTAGATTCATCGTATCAGACTGTTTTTAGACTACCTATGAGGAATTGAAACACGAACATTTCGGTTTAAATCTAGGTGTGAATCAAAGTTTTTAGACTACCTATGAGGAATTGAAACCCTAAGCACTCTACCCATACCTGGGAGGCACATACCGTTTTTAGACTACCTATGAGGAATTGAAACTTTGCCCAGCTTGAACGTTTAAGTGACGAGGAGCTCGTTTTTAGACTACCTATGAGGAATTGAAACTCATCCAGCTTGCCAAATTTGTGAATTCGAATCAGGGTTTTTAGACTACCTATGAGGAATTGAAACACAATCTCTTTTTATTAAGCGTGGCCATCTGTTTACTGGTTTTTAGACTACCTATGAGGAATTGAAACCAGGAAAGGTAAGACTGTCCTACTGTCATATCTTTAGTTTTTAGACTACCTATGAGGAATTGAAACTTAGACTTAGCTCTATGAAACGAACGACTCTTGCCAGTTTTTAGACTACCTATGAGGAATTGAAACTCCCAATTTCTCAAAAACTCGGAACCGTGTTGAAGAGTTTTTAGACTACCTATGAGGAATTGAAACATGGACAAGCAGTTGTGGGAAAACCGAAAACAGAACGTTTTTAGACTACCTATGAGGAATTGAAACCGAACAAAATTGGCGGCCAAAAATCGGCCAAAAATCGTTTTTAGACTACCTATGAGGAATTGAAACCTCTCTAAAACTCATTTATGCATCATTTCTCCATCTAGTTTTTAGACTACCTATGAGGAATTGAAACTCATAAAAATAAAAACCCTTGATACATAAGGGTTTCAAGTTTTTAGACTACCTATGAGGAATTGAAACCTTCACCTACTCGAGACTTCGTTGCAGCTTCAAAAGGTTTTTAGACTACCTATGAGGAATTGAAACATTGGATAGGTTCTTTACCGCCTATTGTGCTAGGCGTTTTTAGACTACCTATGAGGAATTGAAACTTCAGCAAGTAGAGCAGCACTATTAGAAGCATGGAAAGTTTTTAGACTACCTATGAGGAATTGAAACTCCGTATCAAGCATTCCGATGAAAAAATCCTGATTTGTTTTTAGACTACCTATGAGGAATTGAAACTACAACGAAATTGGTCTATAATCGAACCCCTTCTTGGTTTTTAGACTACCTATGAGGAATTGAAACAAGAGAGTTCAGGAATATAATCACTTAAAGTCATCTGGTTTTTAGACTACCTATGAGGAATTGAAACAACGAACCACCTACTAGAAAATTTACAACTGCAAGAGTTTTTAGACTACCTATGAGGAATTGAAACTCAGAATTTTTTAAATGATTTTGCGCAGGTGTTTCTAAGTTTTTAGACTACCTATGAGGAATTGAAACCCTGCAAAACTAAACCCTTGGCAAGGACTTCCACCGTTTTTAGACTACCTATGAGGAATTGAAACCTTGTTCATATATATTCTCCAATACTTTTTGTTCGTGTTTTTAGACTACCTATGAGGAATTGAAACTTTCAAAAGTCTAAGATTTTCCAAATAGTAGCTCCGTTTTTAGACTACCTATGAGGAATTGAAACTCTAATTTTGGTTCAACTGGTATCATATAATCTGAGTTTTTAGACTACCTATGAGGAATTGAAACCCAGTAGATAAAGAAGGCAACTCTATTTTAGGCGAGTTTTTAGACTACCTATGAGGAATTGAAACCCGAAAGACGTGGCTCTATCACATCGTGCACACAAGTTTTTAGACTACCTATGAGGAATTGAAACCCATATAGCAGGAAATAAAAACCTGCTTTTAATACCTGTTTTTAGACTACCTATGAGGAATTGAAACTAATATTCGTTATAAGGATCTATCCAGGGATCCTGGGTTTTTAGACTACCTATGAGGAATTGAAACCTTACACTCTAGATATATAAAAAATGTGGACGGCTAGTTTTTAGACTACCTATGAGGAATTGAAACTAGAGAAAAAGAAGAAAGACTATGAGATTATCGAAGAGTTTTTAGACTACCTATGAGGAATTGAAACATCAGCTCCTTTCAATAACAACCTTATACCGCTTATTCGTTTTTAGACTACCTATGAGGAATTGAAACAACAATATAGATGAGAGAGAATTGAAGTACATACCAAGTTTTTAGACTACCTATGAGGAATTGAAACCAACACCCGATGCAATCGATTTAACCATCAATAAAGGTTTTTAGACTACCTATGAGGAATTGAAACAAGCATTGACAAATGCTACCGGGGAGCAGGTCCGCGTTTTTAGACTACCTATGAGGAATTGAAACAGCAAATGGAAAATTCCTTTGCTGAAGCTGAACTGGTTTTTAGACTACCTATGAGGAATTGAAACGACGGTGTGTAACTGGGTTCGGGTGGAAGGCTGAGAAGTTTTTAGACTACCTATGAGGAATTGAAACCAAAATTGACGATCAAGGAAATATTATTTTTTTGGGTTTTTAGACTACCTATGAGGAATTGAAACGCCATATTAAATGGAGCAGATCTTCTTAGTGTCAGGGGTTTTTAGACTACCTATGAGGAATTGAAACCCGTTCAAGTCCCATATACCGGTAACCTGTCCGTTAGTTTTTAGACTATCTAGGAGGATACAGCTAGAGAAACTATTAAGTTATCTGATGCAGTAACTAGACTCGACTAAAGATCCCAATACCTTTTCATATGATCAGCCATTCCCTCTTTCTTCATTCAGTAACTTAACTTCATAACTATCTTAAATAGAAAATATCTTTCCAATCAAATATTTAAGCAATAAAATAAGCCCCACGACCTACAAACCTAAGCAGGATTCTAAGCCCTTATATCGAATCTATTATATTGGTAAATTGATAGATTCGATGACATCATTGCTTAGGAGGTTTATATGCAAAAGAAGCGATTCTCTTTTTTCCTTATCCTAGTTTTATTCCTTCCTATCTTATTCATGAATAGTCCTATCACTTATGCTAGTGGTGGAGAAGAGGTAGGAGAGATTCCAATTGTAAGAGTAGAAATCACCAATACCGATGCAACGAAGCAAAAGATGCCTGTAGACACGATAGGTTTTGCTCTTAGAGGAAAATACTTTGTAGAAGGAACGATCCTTGAATTAGAAGATAAAGATGATCAAGGATTGATTCATTATAATGTGGTGATGGAAAACAATAAATTATTTATCAAAAAAAGAGGGGAAACGATTAGCGATCCATTTGATACGATTCGCTTAATACCACTTCCATCAACGGATAGCGAGTCTTTTCCTTTGGTTGATGTGGTTCGCTATTGGCAAGGGATCAAATACGATGTCAACCAATATCGGAACATCATGGAGTTTCGAATCGATCTTGTGAGTAACCCAACATCGCTTCCAACACCAACGATTAAAATGATCAATGAATTGAATATTGAGGATTATTTAAAAGGTGTGGTTCCGATTGAAATGAGTCCTTCATGGGAATTAGAAAGTTTAAAAGCCCAAGCAGTCGCAGCAAGAACCTTTGCCATGAAATATTCCAATCAAGTGATTGATGATACGACAAGATACCAAGCATATACTGGTGTTTACAGCCGTGGGTTTAGAGAGGGAGATCGTTCTAACCAAGCAGTAGGCGAAACAGCTGGACAAGTTCTCACATACAACAATTCACTCATTGCCGCACAATATTCTGCTTCAAATGGGGGTTATACTGAATCAGCAGAAAACGTTTGGGGTAGTTCTTATCCATATTTAGTATCAAAGGTTGACCCTTATGATAAGAAATATGCAGAGCTTTACGACTCAAGAAATGCTTATCATGATTGGCAAGTGACCTATACAAAAGAAGAGATTGAAAATCGACTTCGAAACAAAAATAAAGACATCGGCTCTTTAGAAAGTTTAGAAATCATCAATAAAGCCCTTTCTGGCAGAGTACTAGATCTGAGATTTATTGGAACAAATGGTATCTATGATACCTCGATTGATGAAAATGATAGGAATAAAGACTCAAAAGACTATTTAAGATCTCTTCTATCCTTAAAGAGCCAACTGTTCACGATCTCAAGTTCGACTGCGCCAGTCTTTGTTCAATCAGCTACACAGGTAACGTTAATGGAGCCATCCAACCTCTATGTAAAAAGTACATCAAATACACAAAAATTAGGCCGAAACGGGAAGCCAATCTCGGTTTTAGGGGCGACAAAAGCGACAAAATTAGAGCAAACGGCCTATACCTTTACTGGGGATGGTTATGGACATGGGGTAGGGATGAGCCAAATTGGTGCAAGACAAATGGCTAAAGATGGAAAAACCTATCAAGAAATTCTTCAATTTTATTATCCAGGAGCAACTCTTACAAAAAATTATAACCAGTGAGAAAGTACCAAATTAAATATAAAAAATAAAAAAGACGTGAAAACCTTATTGGTCAGCACGTCTTTTTTATGATCAACTCATTGTTTATTCAGCTGTGTTTAAAATATTTAAAATTTCTTCTGGCGTATTAGCTGTCATCAACTGATTTCTAAACTCTTCGTGAATCAGTTTACGAGAAATAGCAGCTAAGATTTGTAAATGCTCATTTCCCTCACTTTCTTCTGGGACTGCGATAAGGAATACCATCGTTACTGGATTTCCGTCAAGGGATTCCCACTCAATAGGTTGAGCTAATCTGGCAAAGCCAAGACCTGGCTTTTTAACACCATTTGATTTTCCATGAGGGATGGCCACGCCAAAACCAATTCCAGTAGAGCCTTGCTTTTCACGGTTCAGAACTGCCTCAGTATAGGTTTGAATGTCAGATAGAAAGCCTGCACTGTTCATAAGTTCCGTCATTTTCTTGATACTATCTTCTTTTGATGTAGCTTGTAGATTTAACGTAATCGTTTCTTCCTTTAATAGGGTAGATAAATTCATGTTGCTTAACCTCCAAGTCGTTTCTATGTTCTTATTTAACTTTTCCTTATTCTTTAGCTTTTTTTAGTATATTAACCACAATCGCTGTAACCACAGTACCTGCAATGATGGCAACGGTATACATCAGAAGGTTTCCAACTGCATGTGGAATAGGTAGAACGAAGATTCCTCCATGTGGTGCGCGTAATGTAGCTCCGAATAACATGGATAAAGCTCCTGTTAATGCTGAACCAGCTACAATAGATGGAATCACACGTAATGGGTCAGCGGCTGCAAATGGAATGGCACCTTCTGTGATAAAAGAGATTCCTAGTACAGCAGCAGCTTTTCCAGCTTCTCTTTCTTCAACCGTATATTTTTTTGGTGCAAGACGTGTAGCTAACCAAAGACCTAATGGTGGAGTCATTCCAGCAGCCATAACTGCGGCCATTGGTTCAAAAACATTACTTCCAAGTAATCCAACAGCAAAGGTATAAGCAGCTTTATTTAGAGGACCACCCATATCAAAGGCCATCATTGCACCTAAAATCAAACCAAGAAATATTCTATTCGTACCACTTAATCCTGTAAGCCAATTGGTCAAGCCATCCATCACAGTCTTTACTGGTGTTCCGATAACAAATACCATCAATAATCCAACAATTAAAGTAGAAAGGAAAGGAATAATTAAGATTGGGATAAGACCTGCAAAGTTTTTAGGCAACTTAATAGAGTCTTTTAACCACTTAGCCACATAACCGGCTAGAAAACCAGCAACAATACCACCTAAAAATCCAGAACCAATTTTGCTAGCTAACATACCACCAATAAGTCCAGGAGTTAAACCAGGTTTATCCGCAATGGAAAATGCAATGAATCCGGCAAGGACAGGAACCATTAGAGCAAAGGCAGAGCCTCCACCGATATCCATCAACGCTTTAGCGATTGGATTATAAGCAGGATCGTTAGGATCAAATGCTTTAATACCGAAGATAAATGAGATAGCTATCAGAAGTCCTCCGGCAACAACAAGTGGAATCATATAAGATACGCCATTCATTAGGTGTTTATATGCTCCAGTACGTTGAGAACTTCTCTCCGCTTTTATTTGTTGTACCTTCTCAGTATAACTGGTTTTGTTCGTAGGTTGTAGTGACAACGCTTTCTCAATTAGGCTGTTAGGATTTTTAATCGCTTCAGCCACACCTACTTTAATCACATTTTTTCCTTCAAATCGTGCTTCATCTACATCCGTATCGGCTGCGAGAATAACAGCATGTGCTTCAGCAATTTCTTGTTCAGTTAAACCATTTTCAACACCAACTGCGCCTCTCGTTTCTACTTTAAAATCCAGACCTTTTTCTTTTGCTGCTTTTTGCAAACTTTCAGCTGCCATATAGGTATGGGCAATACCTGTTGGACAAGCTGTTACTGCTAGAATTTTCTTAGACATATAAATCCTCCTTTTAATTTTTAATCATTTTATTTAAATTAAACGATTTACTTCGATTGATGGATTGGAGTATTTCCTCCAAAGTACAAACCTGTGTACCTTCTTTAGATGCAGTAATCGTTCCAGCAGTTGTGGCTAGTAAACCGGTTTCCTCTAAACTTTTATTTTGCAACAGTGAATATGCAAGGGTAGCAACCATTGAGTCACCGGCACCAACAGTGCTTTTCGGTGTAATTGAAAATGGGGTAATATGAAAGGCTTCTTTTGCATTTAAAATAATTGCACCCTGTTCACCCATTGAAATCATCACCAATGAAATACCTGATTCAATGATTTCCTTTCCTGCTGAAAGTATCTTTTGCTGGTGATCTAATGTCTGACCTAATAATTGTTCTAATTCATAAAGATTTGGTTTGATCGCAAACGGTTTCGCTTTGATCCCTTCTTGTAAGGCAGGTCCATCCGCATCTAAAATCGTTTTCGCTCCTTTTTTATTGGCCATATCTATAAGTTCTTGATAAATAGATGTAGGAGCATTGACTGGTAGGCTTCCGCCAAAAACAACAACAGAATGAGGGGTGATTCTTTCAGACAATTGCTGTTTAAAAAGCTCTATTTCTTGATTAGATATGCTAAATCCAGGTTCATTGATTTCTGTTGTCACATTTGCATCTTCGTCTACGATTTTTAAATTGGTTCTGGTTTCACCATTTACCTCTACAAAGTGGTTAGGGATTGCTAATTGATTTAGTTGCCCGATTAGTTGTTTTCCCGTTTGGCCAGCAATAAAACCTGTTGCTAATACATCTACATGAAAAGTTTTTAAGACCTTTGCCGCGTTAATTCCTTTCCCACCAGGATCGATACGTATTTCCTTTGTTCGATTTAAGCCTCCAATCTCAAGTTGATCGAGGGTAATCGTTTTATCTAAGGCGGGATTTAAGGTGACTGTAATAATGGTTTGATTCATGATTTCCCTCCTATGATGATACAAGATAGAGATCGACTCCCAGATCATTTAATTGCTTGACGACGCTTTCAGAAATTCCATCATCGATCACATATTTATCGATTTCCTGAAGGTCTGCAACCTTTGCAAAGGCAACCTTTCCAATTTTACTATGATCTGTAAGTAGTATCACTTGTTTTGCTGATTGAATCATCCTTCTTTTAGTAGCGGCTTCAAGTAAATTTGGAGTTGTAATTCCTTCTTTTAGATCGATTCCATTTGTTGCGATAAAGGCCTTATCCACTTTAATCATACTTAAGGATTGTTCTGCAAAAGGCCCAACTAATGCTAAAGTTTCTTTTCTTAAAGAGCCACCAATGATGATTACTTCAATTCCTTTTATATCTTGCAGTTCTTGCGCGAAAACAAGGGAATTCGTAACAACAGTCAATCTGTTAAATCTTTTTAATTCTTTAACCAAATAATAGATGGTTGTGCCTGAATCAAGTAAGATCGTATCTCCTTCTTCAATGAAATCAGTAGCCTTTTTAGCAATCATTTCTTTTTCCTTACTATAACGATCTTCTTTTTCTTGAAAGGTAGGTTCAAAATTGACCCCTTCAATTGGAATTGCACCACCATGAGTTCTTTTGATTAGCTTTTCATCCTCTAGTTCTTTAAGGTCCCTACGTACCGTCGACTCTGATACTTGAAAAAGTTCGGCTAATTCTGGAACAGAGGCTCTAGCGTATTTTTGCACATATTCTAATATCTTGGTTTTTCGTTCTTCACTAAACAAGAAAATAGCTCCCTCCTTTCAACATTAATATGACTGTTTATGAATACTTGCAAGCGTTTTACATTAAAAATATGACTGTTTGTTTTTGTTTGTGCTTATTTATGATTATATTATGTTAGTTTTATCTATGCAAGAGGGTAAGAAGAAGCAAAATGTAAGAATGGTGTTGTCAAAAACAACAAGGATTGCTATAGTAGATACCGTTGAATAGCTTGGGTATATATACCAATCCAGTTTGAAATACTAGTACATAATGTGGATCATAGATAAAGGATGAACTTGAATAATGAATATTGAATTATTTGACTTTTACTTGCCAGAAGAGCTGATTGCCCAAACCCCACTAAAGAATCGAGCAGAATCTAAGATGCTTACTTTGAATCGAAAAACAGGGGAGATTAGGCATCATCATTTCAAAGATATTGTGGACTATTTACAACCGGGGGATACATTGGTGCTTAACGATACTAAAGTACTCCCTGCTCGTTTGTTTGGCATAAAAAAGGAGACTGGGGCTAAAATCGAGGTTCTCTTATTAAAACAGCTAGAGAATGACCGTTGGGAAACCCTTGTTAAACCTGGAAAAAAGTTACGGGTTGGTCATCAGATTATCTTTGGCGATGGCTTATTAACGGGAATCGTTGAGGATATGACAGAGGTAGGGGGAAGAATCATCCGTTTTCAATACCAAGGGGTTTTTAATGAAATCCTAGACCAACTTGGCCAAATGCCGCTTCCTCCCTATATTAAAGAACAATTAGAGGATAAGGATCGCTATCAGACGGTATATGCCAAAAATTTAGGTTCTGCAGCAGCTCCAACAGCAGGCTTGCATTTTACAAAGGAATTGTTAGAACAAATCAAAGAAAAAGGGATTGAAATCCTTTATATTACTTTACATGTTGGTTTAGGAACCTTCCGTCCAGTACAAGCTCAGAATATTGAAGAACATCATATGCATTCAGAATTCTATTCTTTATCAGAAGAGGTAGCGGAAAAATTAAATCAAGCTAAGTCAGATGGACGAAGAATCATCGCTGTCGGCACAACCTCGGTACGTACACTAGAAACCGTGATAGACCAAGAATCAAGACGATTCATTGCAAAACAGGGTTGGACAGATATTTTTATTTATCCAGGTTATCAATTTAAAGCAATTGATGCGATGATTACGAATTTTCATTTGCCCAAGTCTTCGTTAATCATGTTGGTTAGTGCTTTAGCCGGAAGGGAGCAGGTGATGAAAGCCTACCGTGAGGCAATTCAACACCATTACCGCTTTTTTAGTTTCGGCGATGCCATGTTTATTTATTGAATACAAGGAGAGATATCATGTCGGCAGTTCGCTATGAATTGATCAAAAAAGATAAAAAACAGGGGCACGTTTAGGGCGTTTACATACACCTCATGGCGTAATAGAGACACCAATCTTTATGCCTGTAGGAACACAAGCGACTGTAAAAGCGATGAGCCCGGAAGAGTTAAAAGAGATGAATGCTCAAATCATTTTGAGCAACACTTATCATTTGTTTTTGCGCCCTGGACACGAGATAGTAAAAGAAGCTGGGGGTCTTCATTCTTTTATGAATTGGGATCGGCCAATTTTAACCGATAGTGGTGGATTCCAGGTCTTTAGTTTAAGTGACCTCCGTAACATTACTGAAGAAGGGGTTCATTTTCGCAATCATTTAAGTGGGGAAAAACTCTTTATCGGGCCAGAAACTTCGATTAAAATACAAAATGCGCTTGGCTCAGACATTATGATGGCCTTTGATGAGTGTCCACCATATCCAGCGGAACGGGAATATTTCAAGCAATCATTGGAAAGAACCACTCGTTGGGCAGAGCGTTCCCTAAAGGCGCATCAACGGCCAAATGATCAAGCATTATTTGGTATTGTTCAAGGTGGTATGTATAAAGATTTACGTGAACAGAGTGCCAAAGAGATTACTTCTTTAGATTTTCCCGGATATGCTGTTGGTGGGTTAAGTGTAGGGGAACCAAAGGATATGATGTATGAGGTATTGGAATATACCACTTCTTTACTACCAGAGAATAAACCTCGTTACCTGATGGGGGTTGGCGATCCTGAATCCTTATTTGAAGGGGTTATTCGAGGGATTGATATGTTTGACTGTGTCTTACCTACAAGAATTGCCAGAAATGGAACAACGATGACCAGTCAAGGAAGACTTGTTGTACGTAATGCTAAGTATGCGAGGGATTTTGGGCCAATTGATCCAGTTTGTGGTTGTTATACCTGTCAAAATTATTCAAGAGCATACGTTAGACACCTTTTAAAAGCAGATGAGATTTTTGGATTAAGACTTACTTCATATCATAATTTATACTTTTTATTGGAACTAATGAAAAAAATTCGTGAGGCTATTATGGAAGATCGGCTTTTAGAGTTTAAAGAGGAATTTTTTGAACAATATGGAATAAATGAGTTACGCTCATTCTAAACTTTATGGTATGCTATACTCTAAGGAAAGGAGGGAAAATTCATGAATTTGGCTCAAGAGACAGCAGCCCAAGGTAGCTTATTAGCTACTATATTACCATTGATTCTAATGTTTGTTATTTTTTATTTCTTGTTGATTCGCCCACAACAAAAGCGAACAAAACAAAGAAATGTAATGCTTTCTAACTTAAAGAAAAACGATAAGGTGATTACCATTGGAGGTTTATATGGTACGATCATTGACTTAACTGACGATAAGGTTACCCTTCGCGTAAATGAAAGCACTAAATTAACATTTGATCGTAATGCAATCAATGGTGTAGTTGAAGATAACAAAGAAGAAAATAAGAAATAGACAAAAATACATAAAAAGAGATAGATCTGGTATCCAGAGTCTATCTCTTTTTTAGCATCACATTGGGGCACTTTTATAGATTTCTTTCTTTATCTTCGCGAAGAGCTAAGTCTTAACTGTTTGTTGGTAGAAAGGTTATCACTAAGAATATAGCCAGTTTGACTAGCGATCATTCCTAATAAAATACCAGCTGTCATATCAGATAACCAGTGAATCCCTAAATAAAAGATAGAGAAAATAATTACTCCCGCACTGAACATGGTAATCTTACCAAGCCATTTACTTTTTGAACGCAAAGCAATTAAAGCAATCGTGACAGAAATCGAAGTGTGTAAGCTTGGAAAATTGTTATCGAGACCTGAAAGAGCTCGATATTCGATCTCAAAGTTAGGATATACTTTTGGAATCAAAAACTGAACGTGTGGATCATAATACCATACTTCATAGACTGGGAAAAAGAGATAAAACGGGATAGCGATGATATAGTTTAACATCATTGCATAAATGAGTGAATAAAACGATCTGTCATCATCACGATTTGAATAAACAATAAAAGAAGTAACCATCATTGTTGGAAAGATGATGACATAGAAAAAGGTAAGTAGATAAGTTAACGAATCATTCATAAACCACTGCTGAATAAAATAAACAATATTACCTTCCCACTGATGTATCATTGGTGTAAAATCTGGCACAACTAAATCTTTCTCTATTTTTTGCTCGATTTTGTTGAAATAGAGAATAAGAAATAAGGCCAAAAAATGAAGTAGGTATTTTTTATCAGAAAAAAGTTTCACAAACATATCTTTAAGTGTTCGGTACGGATTTTTTTGTAATAGAACCGATGAAATTATGATGACTAAAATCGCAACGGTTAGAATGATGGTATTCATCGATTGAAACATAGAATCCCCCCTGAAAGAAGAACTCAACTGCCGCTTTGGCTAGTACTCAACTTTGGCAACTTTTTTAATTGTACCATAAACCCTAGTGGAGATATAGTATTCTATGTTTCATTTCAAAATTTCCCACAGTTACCCTAAACTATTTTTTACTATTTACGCCAAAAATACCACCAAGTGCTCCAAACAAGAAAGCTAAAATGATTAAAACAAGGTTTCTAAGATTGAAGCTTGCATCGAAACCTAAGAAACCAATAATGGCTAAGATCAAACCATAAATTGCTCCAGTAATCCCTCCATAATACCATCCTCTTGAACCTGCCCTTTTTCCAGAGACAAACCCGCCAAATAATAAACTGATGGCAGTAATTGTATAACTAAAAAGTGATAGATTCGTATCAGATAGAGAAGTAAAATAAAGAAGCAATGCCCAAAATAAAGAAGCGATGATCACAATAGCGTAAGTGTAAACAAGCCCGCTTAAGATTGGATTGGTTATTTTAGGTGTTATGTTTGTCATTGGATTTAATTTCATCCTGACCCCTCCCATTTTTATTAGTTTGTAAATATTATGCTGGGAATTCTAGCATTATGTTGGGTTCTTTAGTATAATATTTCAGTGGTCTTAAAGGGGGATTATCTAATGATTAAGACATATTATTATCATCGTAACGAACAAAAAATGTATCACGATATTGATTTAACTCAGTTGAATCGTTATTTACAATCTGCTGAGAATTTATTATGGATTGATTTGTATGATGTGAAAGCTGAAGAGCTTACCTATATCGGAAAACTGTTCCAATTCCACCCTTTAGCGATTGAGGATTGTTTGCAGATTAGCCCCAGGGCCAAAGTTGACCGCTATGACGATTACTTTTTTTCGTCTTCCATGCATTAAAATATAATGAAGATAGTGATGATGAAATTTCCACCTTAGAACTGAATGTTTTTTTAGGAGATAACTATGTGGTAACCATTCATAAGAATCCATTAAATCCGATTGGTAAAGTAGCGGCTAGAAGTTTAAATCATTCAGATTATATGAGCAAAGGGCCAGATTATTTGCTATATGCCATTGTAGATGGAATTACAGATGAATATTTTCCTATCCTTGACCGAATTCGTGTTAGAATTGATGAATTAGAAGATGAAATGTATGAACATCGAATGGAAGAAATCACAGAAGAATTTATGGCGTTAAAACGGTCTATTATTTTAATCAGAAAAGTGATTATGCCACAAAAAAGAATTTTTGCTCATCTTAATGGGTTATGGACATTTGAAGTGAATGAAGAGAATATCCCGTACTTTATAGATTTAATTGACCACCTTGAACGAATCGTCGATAGCACTGAAACGTATCGAGATTTGGTGAATAGTGCGTTAGATACGTATTATTCTATTGTAAGTGCCAAAACGACGGAGATCATGAGGGTGCTAACGATTATTTCTACCATTATGATGCCATTAACTTTTATTACAGGAATATTTGGAATGAATGTAAAGATTCCTTATGAAGAACATCCACTCTCGATCGTGGTTATTGTTTTAGGAATGATCTTTTTAGCTGTAACCATGTTGTATGCATTTAAAAAGAGAAAATGGTTGTGAGGGTGTAATAATTATCGGATAGTTGGTAAAGACTAAAATTTGAAACTCAGGATAAGAAGGAGTAGCAAATGACAATCTTTACTTCCCTATTTCGAACGCTCTTTATGTATTTTTTTGTATTAGTTGTTTTGAGATTGATGGGAAAAAGAGAAATAGGAAAGCTCTCAATCTTTGATGTCGTCGTTTATATTATGATGGCTGATATCGCGGTTTTGGTGATCGAAGATACAAATAGTTCTATATTAAAGGGAATATTGCCAATTCTTGCACTAATGGTAACCCAAGTTTTCCTATCTTATATTTCGTTAAAAAGTAAAAGAGTAAGAGATTTGGTTGAAGGGGAACCATCCGTTTTGATAGCGAATGGAAAAATTAGAGATAAAGAAATGGCGAAACAGCGTTATTCCATGGATGATCTCCTGATTCAACTAAGAGAGAAAAATATCAATAATGTGGCAGATGTGGAATTTGCCATTTTAGAGCCATCGGGGAAATTAACCGTTTTTCCTAAACCAAGTCAATTGCCAGTAACAAAAGAAGACCTGAATATCTCAGGTCAAGATTACTACGGACTTCCTCTAGCTATTATCGAGGATGGAAAAGCGATTAAGACCAATTTGGGAAAAATTAATAAGGATATCAATTGGTTAAAGAAAGAAATTCGTAAACATGGTATCAAAGATATTTCTCAGGTCTTTTTTGCCACCGTTGACCATACAGGTAAATTATTTATTGACTTAAAGGATCAGAAGAATTAAGGCAGGATACGAGCGATTCCAGGGCCAATCCATGGAATACGGGCGATATCCTGTTTTTTTATTACCTTGAATAACAGTAATAGATAAAGATAAGCGATCAGGCTTAAAACAAGTGATAAAATCATACGAATCCCTAAAGGAAACGGGAATTTAGCGTAGGACAGGATTAAATAAGAAATATAACCCATAGCTAAGGAGGATAGGCCAATCGTTAATATCGGCTTTAATTTAATGGTATAGCCAATCAAATGAACAATACAGCGGAAATGAAGAACTGTGACAAGCATCATCCCTAAATTGATCGCCATAGCAACCCCATCAATCCCAAAACGAGGATTTGAGGCTAACACAAAAATTGCAATCGTTTTGGCAATTGCTCCAATAATCGAGTTCTTCATCGACTCTTTTGCCTGATCTAATCCCTGTAACGTAGCTGCTAAGGGGCGTTGAATATATAAGAAGATGGCAAAAGGTGCCATTATTTTCATTAAATGGCCAACCTGTGGGGTTGCAAATAAAAGATTTGCTAACGGATCTGCCATAATAAACATCACAACAGAAGCAGGCAAACCAATCATATATGCAATATTGAGAGCTTGGTGCAACCGTTTATAAACCAAAGACATTTCTTTTCTCGCAGCTGCTTCACTAATCGCTGGAATAAGGGAAAGAGATAAAGAATAAGTGATTACGGTTGGGAAAAATAGGACAAGTAAGGCCATACCTGCTAATTGCCCATATAAAGCAGTAGCCATTGCTGTTGAGATTCCTGCAATTGCTAAACTATGTGAAACAATGCTTGGCTCAATAAAATAGGCAAGAGAACCGATTACCTGACTAGTAGTAACAGGCAGAGCAATACGATTGATTTTGTGATAAATATTTTCGTTTTGATTCAATAAGGGTCGTAATTTCTGTTTTTGAACAGGCCTATATTCGTTTTTATGAAATTGGTATTGAATGAGCAAGGTAAGAAATCCAGCCATTTCCCCAATCACCATACCAATCATTGCTCCAGCTGAAGCATACTCTACTCCTTTTTCTAATCCGATTAAAGAAAAGATCATCCCAAAAATCATTCTAAAGATCGTTTCGATAATGGTGGACATTGCAGAAGGAATCATATTTTGTTTTCCTTGAAAATAACCTCTTAATACAGATGAAACAGAGATGATTGGTATAATAGGAATTATTATAATTAAAGTATAATAAACTCTCTCATCCGTTAAAAAATATTTTGAAATTAAAGGGATTAGCAAATAAAATAAGAATGAGACAATCAAAGAAATAAGAATCACTAGAGAAAGGGCGATATGAAGAACTTTTTTTACCTTTGCTAAATCTTTTTCAGCCTCAGCTTCAGCAACTATTTTGGATACCGCAATCGGTAGACCTGCTGTGACAATCGTGATCATCATAATAAGTGTGGGAAAGGACATTTGATATAGGCCAATTGCTTCAGGGCCAATCATTCGTGATAAAAAGATTCGATAGATGGTACCAAGTGCACGGGTAATAAGTCCACCTACAACTAGGATCATCGTTCCTTTCACAAAGTTTTGTTTCTTCATCTCTTTCCCTTCTTTCTATGTCTATTTCTTGTCTATAATGATATATGTCCAAAAAGATGGACTCATGACTTCTATATGAAGGAGATGGCGATGAAAACAGAACTTTATATCCTTTTTATTAGTATGTTACCTTTTATTGAGTTACGAGGCTCGATACCAATTGGGATTAGCCTAGGATTACCCTTTTGGGAGGTATTCTTATTAAGTGTGCTTGGCAATATGATACCAATTCTTCCCCTCTTGATTTTGTTTGAGCCTATTAGTCGGATTTTTATGCGTTTTAACTGGTATCGAAGAATGTATCAATGGAGTTATCGGCGTACCCTAAGAAAAGGGAAAAATAATCTAGATCGCTATGGTGCTTTTGGCTTGTTCATTTTTACTGCCATACCACTACCAACGACTGGTGCTTGGTCTGCCGCATTACTTGCCACTTTTTTAAGAGTTAAGATTTCTTATGCTTTTCCGGCCATTGCTCTTGGTGTTGTATTTGCTGGTTTTATCATGGGAATTGCAAGCAACCTTTTATTGAGCTAGAAAGAATATAGTAGGACAATTCTCTGAACATATCGTATAATGAGAGTGAAAGAATTGGAAGTGTGGTGAAGAAAATTGGAGATGCATGAACTAAATCAGCAAATAGAACAATTGTGCAAATGCAAAGCAGAAGAATTTGCTTTAATGGGCTATGAACATGTGACAGGTAAAGAGGTATGGGATTGTATTTCAGAGAAGTACAACGGGGAATTACCCCCTATCCATCAATTGGTAAATGATATTTTATCGTTGAAAGTGACTACTTTTATGAATTGGATGACGTTAAATGCTTATAAAGGATTAAATATAAATTAGTCTTTATATAAAGGCATCTTTGGATGCTTTTTAATTTTGTATATTTTTGTAGGTTAATTTATGTTTTCTTGCACCCTTTTCTTGAAAGAATTATAATGTTTTTATTGAGCAAAAAAGGAGGACAACTGTTCATGGTTCGTTGGAGTAAACTAGTCGGACTTATTATCATCATTGCAGCACTTTCCCTAACAATGATCTTCACTACTGGGAACGTATTAAAAAACATTACCTTAGGCTTAGACCTTCAAGGTGGATTTGAAGTATTATATCAAGCAAAGGCTTTAGATGGACAAGAAGTGACTAATAAAGCTTTAAAAGATACGGTTTCTGCCATTGAACGAAGAATCAATGTGCTTGGTGTAACTGAACCTGAGATTGATATTGAGGGTAATGATCGAATTCGTGTTAAATTAGCAGGGGTCACTGACCAAGATAAAGCCCGTAATTTATTAGGTAAACCTGCTAAATTAACCTTTAGAAATGAAAATAATGAAATATTGATGGATGGGAATGATTTAGTTCCAGGTGGTTCAAAAGTGGATGTCAACAAATATGGACAAGCCATTGTAGAATTAAAATTAAAAGATGCAGATAAGTTTGCAAAAATTACATCTGAATATATTGGCAAACCGATTGGTATTTTCCTTGATGAGGATATGATCACCAATCCGACCGTTCAATCTGTGATTTCAAATGGAATAGCAACCATTACCGGACAAAGAACAGTAGAAGAAGCACAGCAGTTGGCTGATTTATTAAATGCCGGAGCTCTTCCTTTAGAGTTGAAAGAGATTCAATCTCAAAGTGTGGGTGCAAGTTTAGGAATGAAAGCTTTACAATTAGCTGTAAAGGCCGGGATCATTGGTTCTATTCTGGTATTGCTCTTTATGATTTTCTATTACCGAATTCCTGGTATTATCGCTAGTTTTTCCTTGATTGTATACGTCTATCTGATCCTAGTATTGTTCTGGCAAATGCATGTTACGTTAACACTGCCAGGTATTGCTGCCTTGGTTCTAGGTGTCGGTATGGCGGTTGATGCCAATATCATTACATATGAACGGATCAAAGAAGAATTAAGAAGTGGAAAAAGCTTATTGTCTGCACTTCGTGCCGGTTCACATCGTTCTTTTGCTACGATTTTAGATGCGAATATCACAACAATTATTGCGGCTATTGTTTTATTTTATTTTGGAAGTGGACCAATTCAAGGTTTTGCAGTGACATTGATTGTAAGTATCCTTGTTAGTATGTTGACTGCTGTGTATGGATCAAGATTATTGCTTAATCTCTTCGTAAGATCCAACCTTGTCAATAAAACCTGGTTTTATGGTGTAAAGGAGGAAGAGATAAGTGAACTTTAATATTGATTTCGTTGGGAATAGGAAGAAGTTTTTTATTATCTCTGCATCTATATTGATCCTAGGTCTTTTATCCTTAGTTGTTTTTGGATTAAATTTAGGCATTGATTTTAAGAGTGGATCCCGTTTAGATGTGAATATTGGTAAGACTTTTGTTGAAAAAGATGTAAGAAATCTTTTTAAAGAAGCGGAATATAAAGCAAAACAACAAGGAATCAAAGACATCAATTTGACTCCTAGTGTAATCAGAACTGCAGGAGATCAAAATGAAATGGCGATAGCTCGTTTTGACCAAACAATCGATTCTAAAGCATTACCTGTGATAAAAGAGGTATTTCGTTCAAAATACGGTTCACAGGTGGATATTCAAGAAAGTACCGTAAATCCAACTGTGGGTCGTGAACTAGCGAAAAAAGCGATGTATTCTGTTCTGTTAGCTTCAATCGGAATTATTCTATATGTTTCAATTCGTTTTGAATATCGTTTTGCGATTGCTGCCATTATCGCTTTATTACATGATGCTTTCTTTACGATTTTAATGTTCTCCATTTTAAGAATTGAAGTTGATTTAACCTTTATTGCTGCGATCTTAACTATTGTAGGCTATTCGATCAACGATACCATTGTTATTTTTGACCGAATCAGAGAGAACTTGAAAAATGCTAAGATTAAGAGATTTGAGGATATCGCTGATGTTGTAAATACAGCGATCAATCAAACATTGACTCGTTCAATCAATACAGTACTTACTGTTTTCATTACAGCTTTAGCATTATATATCTTTGGTGGTACTGGCATTAAAAACTTCTCATTTGCCTTACTCATGGGCTTATTAAGTGGTACGTATTCTTCGATCTTTATTGCGTCCCAAATTTGGGTAGTGTGGAAAGCAAGAGATTTAAATAAGAAACGATTAGTTCCTCAAACTGAAGCATAAGAGTTACCGCGGTAAAAGCCGCGGTTTTTTCTTATACAATATTTCATTGCCCCACCATTATTTTTCAATTATAATGAAATTCGTCTTAGAAGGGGTGGAAATATGCTTAAACCTAAAAAGCGTTGGCAAATTCAATATGCAGATACAGAAGTTGTAAAAAGCATCGCGATGACTTGTGGTATAAACGAAAAAGTCGCCCAGTTATTAGCGATTAGAGGTATCGACGAAAAACATGCCATGCAATTTCTACAGCCGGATTTAGCAGGACTGTATGATCCCTATTTACTTGATGGAATGAAAAAAGCGGTCGATCGTATTCACTCAGCCATTTTAAAGAATGAAAAAATTTTGATTTATGGTGACTATGATGCAGATGGGGTCACAAGTACAAGCTTGCTTTATAAGACCTTAAAAACCTTAAAAGCAAATTTTGCATATTATATTCCAAATCGATTTACAGAGGGCTATGGTTTAAATAAAGAGGCGTTAAGTCAAGCAGAAAAACAGGGTTTTGCGGTTGTGATTACAGTAGATACGGGAATAAGTGCGATAGAAGAAGCGGCATTTGCCAAAGAAAAAGGGATTGCTTTGATTATCACTGACCATCATGAGCCTCCACCGGTATTACCTGATGCATATGCTGTGATTAACCCTAAAAAGCCAAATGATACATACCCTTTTAAATATTTATCAGGTGTAGGAGTTGCGTTTAAATTAGCACATGCTTTGTTGGGGCGTGTTCCAACAGAATTGATTGATATCGCTGCTATTGGAACCATTGCTGATCTCGTTCCTCTTTATGATGAAAATCGAATTATAGCAAGTCTTGGTTTAAAGCAGATGCGAGAAACAATGCATTTTGGCCTTAAAGCGATGTTGGAAGAAACCGGATTAGCAGGAAAAGAAATCACTGCTGGTCATGTTGGCTTCGTCATTGCTCCAAGAATCAATGCTAGTGGACGTTTAGATACGGCAGGACATGCAGTACGGCTTTTTATTTCCGAAAAAGCGGAAGAGGCAACAGAATTGGCTCAATTATTAAATGAAATCAACCAAGAACGGCAGGGAATTGTAGAGCAAATTACGGAAGATGCCTTTCAATTGATTAAACAATCTCAATTAGATCAATATCAAGTGATCGTGGTGGCCAATGAAGGTTGGAACGTGGGCGTGATTGGGATAGTGGCTTCAAGAATTTTAGAAAAATATTACCGGCCTACGATTGTTTTAAGTATTGACCCTGAAACCAAGATGGCTAAGGGGTCAGCACGAAGTATTGAAGGTTATAATATTTACCAAGCCCTAACGACTGTGAAGGATATATTACCTCATTTTGGGGGACACCCAGCAGCGGCAGGGTTATCTATCCATGAGAAAGATATAGCACAATTAAGAACTAGATTACATCAATTAGCAAACGAATGGTTAACAGAGGAGGATTTCATCCCAATTGAAAAAGTGGATGTGATCTGTAAAATAGAGGATATTGATCTGCAATTGGTACAACAATTAGAACGATTAGCTCCATACGGAATTGGTAATCCTACTCCAAAAATCGTCATTGATCAAAGTGAAGTAACTGAGATTACAGTTGTTGGGAAAGAAAAACAACATCTAAAACTGAAGGTTAAGAGCGATGGGAAGACTATAGATGCTTTAGCATTTCACATGGGAGATTTGAAAAAAGAGATTGCCCATTTTTCAAAAATCCAGCTTCTTGGCGAATTATCGATCAACGAATGGAATCAAGAGCAAAAACCACAAATCATTGTAAGAGATGTAAATATTCCTCATTTACAAGTATTTGATTGGCGAAATTCTTCATCCCTATCCGATAGACTCTTAGAACTTTCCATCGATAACAATAAAATAATCTTACTTTATGATGAAGATTTAGGAAATGATCTTATTTCTATTAAAGATATGAACAAAATTTCATACCAAAATTGGGATCAAGTAGCTGATTCAAAGACTACTGCACTGGTGCTCGTTCACATGCCACCTTCTCTTTCTGTAATGAGAGAGATATTGAAAAAATATGCTAAGATTGAAAGAATTTATTGCATTTATGGACATAATGATAATAAATTGTTTTCTAAGGCTTTAGACCGAAATCTTTTTAAACAAATCTTTGCAACCTTAAAGCAAAATGAGTTATTAAAAAATCGATTCAAAGCCGAACATTATTTTAACAATTTAGGAATTAGTTCAGAAATATTTCAATTTGTTCTTGATGTTTTTAGCGAATTAGGTTTTATAATAGTAAAGGGTGAACAGATTCATTTCAATCCAAATCCGGAAAGAAAAGAATTAACTCAGTCTGACTTATATCGAAGTTATCTAGAGTTTGAAGAAGTAAAGCAATTATTCTTATATTCTACATCCGAACAGCTTGGAAAATGGTTTGTTAATCTAGAGGATCAATAGAAAATATTTAGGAGGAGTCATCGTGAATTTTAAAAAGTTAATTAGGGTTATTCCAGATTTTCCACAGGAAGGAATTAGCTTCAAAGATATAACAACCCTATTAAAAGATGGGGAAGCCTATCAAGCGGCCATTGATCAATTAGCTGAATTTGCAAGAAAAAGGGAAATTGATTTAATCGCGGGTCCAGAAGCAAGAGGATTTGTGGTAGGAACCCCATTAGCCTATGCTTTAGGTGTTGGTTTTGTACCTATTCGTAAATCTGGTAAATTACCTGCTGAAACCATTCAGGCTACCTATGATTTAGAATATGGGAAGGATGCACTAGCTGTTCACAAGGATGCGATTCAACCTGGACAAAAAGTATTGATTGCAGACGATTTATTAGCAACTGGAGGTACTATTGCAACTACCATTAAATTAATCGAACAATTAGGCGGAGAAGTCGTTGGAGCAGCCTTTTTTATTGAATTAAGTTATTTAAATGGAAGGGAAAAACTACCGGGTGTTGACGTTTTCTCCTTAGTCACGTATTAATAGTATAATAAGGATAGGAAAGCCCAACAAAGAATTGTTGGGTTTTTCTTG
>NZ_LSKU01000001.1:639929-744422 GCF_001561915.1 Tepidibacillus decaturensis
TGGCCAGCCTCCTACCCGATTCGTCATTTAGTTGACCATAGAATAGGTGAATAGATATGGAATTAGAATTGGCAATAGAACAATTGGTTAAAAAAGCAAGTAAATATATGTCTGACAAAGATATTGATCTAATTAAAGATGCCTATTTCTTTGCCAAAAAAGCACATGAAGGTCAAACAAGGCGTTCAGGAGAACCTTATATTATTCATCCAACAAAGGTAGCTGAAATCTTAGTTGATCTTCAATTAGACATGGTAACGGTTATTTCTGGACTTCTTCATGATGTCGTAGAAGATACAGAGGTAACCTTAGAACAAATAACAGAAAGATTTGGCCAAGAAGTTGCAAGATTAGTAGATGGGGTTACTAAATTAGGACGTATTAAATACAAGTCAAAAGAAGAACAACAAGCTGAAAATCATCGAAAAATGTTTGTTGCAATGGCAAAGGATATTCGTGTCATATTGATTAAGTTAGCAGACAGGCTACACAATATGCGGACACTAAAACATCTTCCTGAAGAAAAGCAACGGCGCATTGCAGATGAAACATTAGAAATATTTGCACCTTTAGCTCATCGTTTAGGAATATCTACGATCAAATGGGAACTAGAAGATACCGCATTACGTTATCTAAACCCACAGCAATATTATCGGATTGTCCACCTGATGAAGAAAAAAAGAGCAGAGCGGGAAGATTATCTTAATAAAGTCATCGAATCCATTCAAAATAAAATGGAAGATGTGGGCATTGAAGCAGAAATCTCTGGAAGACCCAAACACATCTATAGCATTTACCGCAAAATGGTAAAACAAAATAAGCAATTTAATGAGATATATGATCTGTTAGCCGTACGCGTGATTGTCGAAAGTATTAAGGATTGTTATGCTGTTTTAGGGACGATTCATACGCTATGGAAACCAATGCCTGGCAGATTTAAAGACTATATTGCTATGCCTAAGGCAAACATGTATCAATCCCTGCACACCACTGTCATTGGACCAAAAGGGGAGCCTTTAGAGGTTCAAATTCGTACCTATGAAATGCATCACACTGCTGAATTTGGTATTGCTGCCCATTGGGCTTACAAAGAGGGGAAAATACATTCTGAGCATTCTTTTGAGGACAAGCTTTCTTGGTTTAGAGAAATTCTTGAGTACCAGAATGATTACCGGGATGCAAGAGAATTCATGGAGTCCCTAAAGATGGACTTATTCTCTGATGTGGTCTTTGTTTTTACCCCTAAGGGAGATGTGATAGAATTACCTCAAGGTTCAGTACCTTTAGACTTTGCTTATCGCATCCATACTGAAGTTGGAAATCGTTGTATCGGTGCAAAGGTGAATGGAAAGATTGTACCACTTGATCATCAATTAAAAACAGGTGACATTGTAGAAATCCTCACCTCCAAACATAGCTATGGGCCAAGTCAGGATTGGCTAAAGATTGCCCAGTCTTCTCATGCAAGAAGTAAGATAAAGCAATGGTTTAAGAAAGAGAAACGGGAAGAAAATGTAATAAAAGGTCGAGAAAATATCGAGAGGGAATTAAGAAGACAAGGTTATGACCCGATTCAATACATGACTTCTGATTTACTAAAGGAGATAGCAGCAAAATTTAACTTTAATGACGAAGAAGACATGATGTCGGCCATTGGTTATGGTGGGATTACAGCAGCCCAAATCGTAACTCGTTTAACAGACAAGGGTAAAAAATTAAGTGATGAAGATACGATTAAAAATTTTGATTTACGTCAGCCCACAAATACTGTTAAGAAAAAAATGGCTGCAGGGGTTAAAGTTAAAGGGATCGATAATCTCCTCATACGTTTTTCCCGCTGTTGTAACCCTGTACCAGGTGATGAAATTGTAGGTTTTATTACTAGAGGACGAGGAGTTTCCATCCATCGTAAAGATTGTCCAAATATCCAAATCCCTGAAGATAAAGAACGATTAATAGAGGTCGAATGGGATAATGTTCAAGAACATTCTTATAATGTAGATATTGAAGTGATTGGAATGGATCGTCGAGGCTTGCTCAATGAAGTCTTACAAGCAGTTTCTGAAACAAAAACGAATATGACAGCAGTTACTGGCAAATCAGACAAAAATAAGATGGCTTCTATTTTAATGACCATCTTAATTCATAATACAGAACATTTACATTCTGTGGTAGAGCGGATAAAAAGGGTTAAGGACGTTTATACCGTTCGTAGAATTATGCAATAGCAAACATGCTAGAAGGAGAGTCTTGCTTTGAGAATTGTGGTTCAACGGGCAAAAAAAGCCAAGGTTATCGTAAATCATCAGGTAGTAGGCGCCATTGATTATGGTTTAATGATCTTAGTAGGCGTTACTCATGATGATGGAGAAGAAGATCTTCAATTTATGGCAGATAAAATCGTGAATTTACGTATTTTTGAAGATGAAGAAGGGAAAATGAACTTATCTCTTCTTGATATCAAAGGAAGTGTTTTATCTGTCTCCCAATTTACTTTATATGGAGATGCTAGAAAGGGGCGTCGCCCCAACTTTATGAATGCAGCAAAGCCTGAAATAGCTAGAAAAGTTTACGAACGATTAAATGAACTGATTCGTGAAAAAGGCGTTCATGTTGAAACAGGTGTATTTGGTGAGATGATGGATGTAGAGTTTACGAATGATGGGCCAGTGACCATCCTCTTAGAGACCTAAATATGATCAGGTAGGTAGTGTCCCTTAACTTTTTCTATTCTTAGGATTGAATGAAGAAAACTTTGGAGAAACTAAGGATAGAAGATGAGTGGAGGGATTTTCTTGCATCAATCAAAGAAAGAAGTATTAGCAAGACAATGGAACCAGAAGGTTTCTTTAGATTTGTGTGATCAAATTGAAATCGACGAAGCCAAGATGAATGAAATGACTAGAGATATTGGAAAGGATACATCTTCTCGTTTGCACCGTCATTCATGATTAAAAG
This sequence comes from Tepidibacillus decaturensis, assembly GCF_001561915.1. Lineage (GTDB taxonomy): Bacteria > Bacillota > Bacilli > Tepidibacillales > Tepidibacillaceae > Tepidibacillus_B > Tepidibacillus_B infernus. The sequence goes on from NZ_LSKU01000001.1 coordinate 642,888, forward strand.
GTGGGAGAGGCTAGATACATGAAGATCATATGGCAACAAAAAGATCATCCATTTAAAAGAGAGATTGAAATGATTTTTGATTTATTTAAAACGGAAACTGATCAACTCCTCTTTGAAGAAAAGGCTGAGGAAGAAGCTTATCTGGTCAATATAGATGAACAATATGGTAAAGATTTTGTCTTAGTAAAGGGTGAAGTGATAAAAAATCAACAAGCCACATCCTATACCTATGAACGAAGCGTTTCTATGAATCTAACAGAAGAAGAAAAGCGAAAGGTCGCAAAACAAGCGGTAAAGCATCTTTGGCTTAAAATCTTAGAAGATATCACAGGTGAAAAACAAGATTGGGGAATTCTTACAGGGATAAGACCAACTAAGCTTTACCATCAATTGCTGCAAGAGATGACAATGGACCAAGTGGATCAATTTCTGGAGAAGGAATATTTATTAAGGCCAAACAAAATCGCTTTGTTAAGAGAGATTGTTCAAAGACAATTGAAAGTAATCCCTGACCTATACGAGATTAATCAGGAAGTCAGCCTTTATATAGGTATCCCGTTTTGCCCAACAAAATGTGCTTACTGTACATTTCCTGCTTATTCAATTAAAGGGAGGAATGGAACCGTTGATGGTTTCCTAAAAGGCTTACATTTAGAGATTGAAAAAATAGGGAAATGGTTAAAAGAATCAAGTCGTAAGGTGACAACCATTTACTTTGGAGGAGGAACACCTACAAGTATAGAAGCCGAACAATTAGATCAAATCTTTGCGCAATTAAATCAATGGATTGATTTAGCAGATCTTCGTGAAATTACTGTTGAGGCAGGTAGACCTGATACGATTACCCTTGATAAAATCAACGTGTTAAACAAATGGAAGGTAGACCGGATTAGTATTAATCCGCAAACATTTACGCAAGAAACATTAGACCTCATTGGCCGCCATCATACAGTAGAAGAAACGATTGAAAAGTTTCACTTAGCAAGAAAAATGAAGATTGACAATATCAATATGGATTTAATTATTGGTTTACCTGGGGAAAGAACGGAACAACTTCAGTACTCACTTGATCAACTAACAAATTTACAACCGGAATCGATTACTGTTCACACCATGGCTTTTAAAAGAGCTTCTTATTTGACAAAGAATAAAGCAGAATATGATATCATTGATAAAGATGAAATTAGAAAAATGATGGATCTAGCTAGCCGATGGGCAAGAGAACATCATTATCATCCCTATTATTTGTACCGTCAAAAAAATATGCTAGGTAATTTAGAAAACGTAGGATATGCTTTAGAAAACAGAGAAAGCATTTATAACATTCTTATTATGGAAGAAAAACAAACGATTATTGGTTTAGGGTGTGGAGCGGTAAGCAAATTGATACCGCCAAATTCAAATATAGTCATACGGTTCCCAAATCCGAAAGAACCAAAAGTTTATATTGAAACGATTGAAACGCAAATTGACTTAAAGATAGAGAAACTAAATGAAATTTTTCAAGTGGTAGCTTGACATTCCTTATTTAGCAAAGTATGATAAAGATCGATAATAATACATGATGATTATATAGCATGTGACATATGATTTAATAAGGATCCTGTGAAGGGAAGAGTAGTTAGGAAACGGATAGCCAGAGAGGGGATGAATAGGCTGAGATCATCTCTCTATTACGACCTAAGGAAAGACATCCTAGAGGACTCTTGGTGAAAATGTTTGGAAGTAACCAAGTAGCGTTTACCAACGTTAATGGGAATGAAGTGGGATTTTATCCAAAAAGGGTGGTACCACGGGTGATCTTCGTATCTCTCGTCCCTGATGAAAGAAAAACATCAGGAGAGGGATTTTTTTATTGGTTTCAATCTTTTCATTCAGGAAAATATAAACAAGAATTTTGTAAGGAGGAGCGTTATGAAGTTTCATGTTCCAAGAGGTACAGCTGATGTTTTACCTGGAGAAACAGAATTGTGGACATATGTCGAACAAAAATCAAAAGATATTTACAAGCGCTACAATTATAAGGAGATTAAGACTCCCATCTTTGAGCATACTGAGTTATTTCAACGTGGTGTTGGTGAGACAACAGATATTGTTGAAAAAGAGATGTATACTTTTAAAGATCGAGGGGATCGTAGTTTAACCTTACGCCCAGAAGGAACAGCTTCTGTTGTTCGTTCCTTTGTGGAAAACAAACTTTTTGCAAATCCAGATCCTACTAAACTTTACTATATTGGGCCGATGTTTCGCTATGAAAGGCCTCAGTCAGGAAGAACACGTCAATTTACACAAATCGGTGTTGAGGTATTAGGAAGTAGTGATCCAAGTATTGATGCAGAAGTGATTTCGATGGCGATGCGTCAGTTTGAAGAAATGGGGCTTAATGAACTTCGCTTAGAAATCAATAGTGTAGGTTGTTCAGTCTGTCGTCCAGTCTATAGAGAAAAGCTTGTGAACCATTTACATGGAGTTGAAGATCATTTATGTAAAGATTGTCAGTCGAGAATCGACCGCAACCCAATGAGGGTGTTAGATTGCAAAAATGAAACCTGTAAAGCAGTCACAGAAGATGCACCGACGATCGATCAGTATTTATGTGAAGATTGTAGAATTCATCATCATAAAGTGAAAGAATACTTAGATCAGATGGGAATCCAATATGTGGAGAATCCAAGATTAGTACGTGGTTTAGATTACTACACACAAACGGCTTTTGAAATCATGTCAGAAGGTATTGGAGCTGTAGGAACCCTGTGTGGAGGTGGCCGTTACAATAGGCTTGTAGCTGAAATTGGCGGTGATGATGTTCCCGGTATTGGTTATGCCTTTTCCATGGAGAGAATCACCCTGGCATTGAAATCAAAAGAAGTGGCATTAGATCTTGATCAAGGAATCGATGTTTATCTTGTCACTCTAGGGGAAAATGTACAAGCTGTTAGCATGAAGATTTTAGATGAATTACGTGAAAAAGGAATCTCTGCAGAAAAAGACTATCTGAATCGAAAAATGAAAGCTCAAATGAAAGCTGCTGATCGACTACAAGCAAAATTAGTCTTGATTTTGGGGGATGATGAGTTAAATCAAAATAAAATTGTTGTCCGCAATATGAAAACAGGGGATCAAGAGGAAGTATCTTTATCAACGATTGTTGAGATAGTTAAAAGTAAACTTAAAGAGGAATAGGAGGAAAGAAAGATGTTACTACAAAGAACTCATCAGTGTGGAACACTTAATACAGAACATATAGGTGAAGAAGTTGTATTAAGTGGTTGGGTTCAAAAAAGGCGTGACCTTGGGGGACTCATTTTTATCGATTTAAGGGATCGAAGTGGAATTGTTCAATTGATCTTCAATCCAGAAGCTTCAAAAGATGCTCATGAGATTGCGGATAAAGCAAGAAACGAATATGTTATTGCTGTAAAAGGGATGGTTGTTAAAAGGGATGAAGCAACGATTAACCCAAATATAGCGACAGGAGAAATAGAAATTGATGTAAAAGAGATCCAAATCATCAATGAAGCAAAGAATCCACCCTTTTTCATTCAAGATCATATAGATATTGATGAGACTTTGCGTCTAAAATATCGTTACCTTGATTTAAGGCGAAATGAAATGCAAAAAACACTGATATTGCGCCATCAAGCTATGATCTTTATTCGTAATTTTTTGGATAAACATGGCTTTCTAGATATTGAGACACCGATGCTTACCAAGAGTACACCAGAGGGTGCAAGAGACTATCTTGTTGCCAGTCGAAAACATCCAGGTCATTTTTTTGCCTTGCCCCAATCCCCACAGTTATATAAGCAACTTTTAATGGTGTCTGGTTTTGAACGATACTATCAAATTACACGTTGCTTTAGAGATGAGGATTTGCGTGCAGACCGACAACCTGAATTTACACAAGTGGATATTGAGATGTCCTTTATGCCGTTACAAGAATTTCAAGATCTTATGGAAGAAATGATGGTTGGCTTATTCCAAGAAACCATCGGCTACAAAGTTGAGCGTCCTTTTTTACGCATGACTTACCAGGAAGCCATGGATCGATATGGTTCAGATAAGCCAGATATTCGCTTTGGTTTAGAATTAAAAGACTTATCTGAGGTCTTAAAAGATAGTGAGTTTAAAGTGTTCAAAAATACGATTGAAAACGGGGGGCAAATTAAAGCGATCAATGCAAAGGGTTGTGCCCATTATAGTAGAAAAGAGATTGATCAATTAACAGAATTTGTTACTCGTTTTGGTGCTAAGGGTCTTGCTTGGCTTGCTTTTAAAGAAGGTGAGGTCAAAGGCTCGATTGCTAAATTTGTGACAGAAGAAGAATTAAAACAAATGAAAGCCATCCTTGAAGTAGAAAATGGCGACTTACTACTCTTTGTTGCCGATCAAAAGAAAGTGGTGGCGGATGCATTAGGAAATCTGCGTCTTAAATTAGGTAAAGATTTAAACTTAATACCTCATGATGTTTATCAATTTTTATGGGTGACTGAATTTCCTCTACTTGCTTATGATGACGAAGAGGGAAGATACGTAGCAGAACATCATCCATTTACCATGCCAAAAAACGAAGACATTCCATTGTTAGATTCAGACCCAGCTAAGGTGAGAGCTCAAGCTTATGATATGGTGTTGAATGGGTACGAATTAGGTGGAGGAAGTATGAGGATTTATAAAAAGGAGATCCAAGAGAAGATGTTTCAGACTTTAGGATTCTCCAAAGAAGAGACTTGGGAAAAATTTGGCTTTTTATTGGAAGCTTTTGAATATGGAACTCCACCCCATGGAGGAATTGCCTTTGGGTTAGACCGAATCATTATGCTTCTAGCCAAACGAAGCAATCTGAGAGATACCATTGCCTTTCCAAAGACAGCTGGAGCCAATTGCTTATTAACAGGTGCCCCAACTCTAGTTGATAGAAAACAGCTAAATGAGCTTCATTTGCAGATTGAAAAAGATGGCCAAGAATAGACAAGTTAGATTGGTAAAGATTTTGTAACAAAGCCCACTTGATTTTCGGCTTATCCATATGGTAACATAAAATTACAAGTTAACAATAAGAGCCCTAAGTTGTACGTGAAGTACCGACAGTTTTGAGCCAACACCTTTTTTACGGGAGTTCGGGTTCTTTGGTGGATAAGAAGCCATGATTTATCTTGGACCTATGAAATCAAAGACAGGACACCCACCTGCGAGAGCAGGTTCAAAACCTAGGAAACACGGCATACCCGGGGCTCTTTTTTTGCTTTTTCTTCAAAAAAAGGCATGGATGACGGAGCTTGTTGTAATATACATTTCATCTGAATTTACATAGTATCAAATTGATAAATTAAATGAAAAAGATTGATGAGTATAACGAATTTGAGAAAGGAAATCGTTCATGTTACATGCGTTTTCAAGGTTAGAATTAGCAATTGGATCAGAAAATCTTCAAATTCTGAAAAATAGTACTGTGGTCGTATTAGGAGTTGGTGGGGTAGGTTCTTATGCTGCAGAGGCATTAGCTCGCTCAGCTATTGGAAAAATTATTCTAGTTGATAAGGATGTTGTCGATATCACCAATATCAATCGACAAATCCATGCTTTAACTTCCACTGTAGGAATGTCAAAGGTAGAGCTGATGGTAACAAGAATCAAAGAGATCAACCCTGACTGTGAAGTGATTCCTTTACATATGTTTTACAATGAAGAAACTTCAGAGGAGATTTTTTCTCATCAGCCTGATTACATCGTTGATGCGATTGATACGATGACATGTAAGATCCAAGTTATTCTTGAAAGTAAAAAAAGAAATGTCCCTATTATTTCCTCCATGGGTGCTGCCAATAAAATGGATCCTACCCAGTTTGTCGTTACAGATATCTCCAAAACACATACAGATCCAGTTGCTAGAGTAATTCGACAACAGCTAAAAAAACATGGAATTCACAAAGGAGTACAAGTGGTTTTTTCTCCAGAAAAACCAATCGCACTTCAAGAAGATCTTTATCAAGTGGTCGGCAAAAAAACAAGTGAAATTCGCAAAGAAAAAAGACCTCCAGCCAGCAACGCATTTGTTCCACCAGTTGCGGGTATGATTTTAGCTAGTGTGGTTGTGCGTGAACTTATTCAATCATAAAAATAAAGGAATTAAGCGATTTTTGCTTAATTTCTTTATTTTGGTTTTTTCATTTATTTCCCCTTTATTTCCTTTTGATATTGTAGGTATGAATATAAAGTGATTACCCCTACTGAGATGAGAAGGGAGCCAATTAAAAGGATAAAAGCAATCATACCTTGGAAAAGGCTACCGATGATACCTAATATCCCTGTGATCACAAATAACTTTCCTGCCAGACGATGAGTTTTGTACCAGACCTCTTTACTACATAATGTCCAAGGTGTACGTATACCGATAAAATAATTGTCCTTAATCTTTCCGGAATAGTTGCCAATAATAATAAATAACACAGAAACAAGAAATGGAACGATAAAACCAACTCGTAGATAATTAGGGATCTGGTCTGCTCCTTTGATTGCATATAACAAGGTTAAGAGATAGATCAGAGCAAGGAACAAATGAATACTCCATCGGAAAACAATGTAAACCCCAGCAAATTTAGCATAACTCTCTTTTCTTGGATCAATTTTCGGTGTGACGAAAAACAAGAAAAATAAAAACAAATTCAAACCAGGGAAAAGCAATATCGCCTGCCATTTTTCACCATAGGAATCGACTTCTCCTTGTATATTCCAATGGGTTGGGATTTGATCTGGAAGTTGAGGAGAAAGAATAAGACCAATGGCAAACGTAGACAAAATAATGGCTAATAAAAACCAATCTGATTTTTTCATGATTTTCACTCCTTGATTTTTTGATCGGTTAAATCGATCATCCAGCTCATAATATCTTGAAAAACAGTCGTATTCAGCTGATAAAGAATAAATTGCCCCTGTTTTTCATCCTGAATCATATCTGCTTGTTTCAGGATATTTAAATGATGGGAGATGCTTGGCTTTGTCATTGCAAATTGATCGGCGATTTCTCCAGCCGTTAATGGCTTTTCTTTTAATAATTGAATAATCTTTCTTCTCGTCGGATCTGATAAGGCCTTAAATGTATGATTAAATGATGACATGAATACACACCTGCCTTTCCACTATTATTCTTGGGGCAAATCAAGGTTAGTTTAATGTTTAGATAAATTTCTAAATATCTAATTAAAGTATACCCTATCTTTTAAAAAATAAAAAGCCCAAAAAAATGTGCAGAAAAATGTAGATTTCATTTATGAATGATTTAAAGAAGTGATATAGTAAATAAAGTAAAGAGATTATGTCGGAGGGAATTGTATGAGACTTGGTATTGATATAGACGGAACGATTAAACAAACACAAAGAACAGCGATTCAATTGTATAATGAAGTATTGAATCGCGATGTAAAAGAAGATGAAGTCACAACCTTTTATTTAGATGAACCGTATGGATTATCTGAAGAAGAAGGGAGAAGAATTTGGCGCAAACTTGAAGCCAAAATTTACACAGTTGGAATCCCACTTGAACATGCACCTGAAGCATTACAACAATTAAAGAGAGAAGGAAATTTGATTTATTTTATCACTGCAAGGCCTGATACGGATCGGATTAGAAAGATTACAATCGAGTGGCTAAAAAAACATAATTTTCCATATAATGGAGAAAATCTTTTTATGAATGCACATGATAAAGGAACCGTTGCTAATCAATTAGGAATTGATCTTTTTTTGAGGATGACCCTGAGCATATCAATAACCTTTTAGCAAAAAAGATACACACCATCATCATGGATGCCAAGTATAATCAGGATTATCCTGTTGATATTCCGAGAATTAAAAACTGGCAGGAAGGAATTGAATATATTCACCAATTTGAAAAAGCGCTATAAACAGAAGCCACATGGTGATATGATATTTTTTAAAAGAATTAATTCTGGGAGAGTGAGACAAGATGATCGATTTACGAAGTGATACTGTAACAAAACCTACTCAAGAAATGCGTGAGGCAATGTATCATGCAGAAGTAGGTGACGATGTATATGGCGAAGACCCAACCGTTACAAAACTGGAAACTCTTGCTGCTGAAATGCTGGGGAAAGAGTCAGCCTTATTTGTAACAAGTGGTACACAAGGGAATCAAATTGCTGTCTTAACTCATGGCAAGCCAGGGGATGAAATCATTCTAGAAGCTGATTCACATATTTTTTATTATGAAGCTGGAGCAGTAGCTGCCCTTGCTGGGGTACAAACAAGAACGATTCAAGGTGAAAGAGGAAGAATGCCGCTTGATAAAATTCGGGAAGCGATTCGTGAAGAAGGAGATATTCATCTTCCGCAAACGGCAATGATTGGCTTAGAAAATACACATAATCGTGCAGGAGGAGTCGTTATTCCACCTGATTATATGAAAGCAGTTTACCAGTTGGCACAAGAAAAGGGCATACCTGTTCATTTAGATGGAGCTCGTTTATTTAACGCAGCGATAGCATTAGATGTAGGTGTCAAAGAATTTACCAAATATGTAGACACTGTTCAAGTCTGTTTATCTAAAGGGTTAAGTGCACCAATGGGTTCTATTTTAGCCGGGCCAAAAGAATGGATAGAACGGGCTAGAAAATGGCGCAAACGTCTTGGTGGAGGAATGAGACAGTCTGGTTTAATGGCTGCACCTGGAATTGTTGCTTTAACCAAGATGGTTGATCGACTCGCAGAAGATCATCATCGTGCAAAAGATTTGGCAAAAGGGATTAATGAAATTGAAGGAATTCAGATTGACCTTGAACATGTTGAAACTAATATTGTTTTAATCAATATAAAACAGTTGGGCATTACAGCCGTTCAGTTTTTAAATGAATTAAAGGAATTTGGTATCCTTGGAAGTGCATTTGGAGAATATTTAATCCGTTTAACCACTCATCGCGAAATTCAAGATGAGGATATTACACAGACTGTAAATATTTTTACGAAAGTGGTACAACAATTAAGGAAACGAGGATAGTGCTGATTCATGTATGATTTATTTTCTTCAACAACGAACCAATTTTCTCCGCTTGCTGATCGTTTACGTCCTAGAAATCTAGATGAATATATTGGTCAAAAGCATATTGTTGGTAAGGGAAAACTTCTTCGTCGTGCGATTGAAGCAGATAGGATTTCATCGATCATCCTATATGGCCCTCCGGGTACAGGAAAAACTAGTCTTGCTTATGTGATTAGTCAAGTGACACAGAGTGAATTTGTTCGCCTTAATGCTGTAAGTGCAGGGGTCAAAGAGGTGAGAGAAGTAATCGAAAAAGCTTCTGAACAAGTTAGACTTTACGGAAGAAAAACGATACTTTTTTTAGATGAGATTCATCGTTTTAACAAAGCACAACAAGATGCCCTTCTTCCTTCTGTTGAAAAGGGCGATCTGATTTTAATTGGGGCAACGACTGAAAATCCCTTCTTTGAGGTAAATTCAGCCCTATTATCTAGAAGTCAATTATTTCGACTAGAACCTTTAATAGAAGATGAAATGAAAGAAGCCTTAGAAATGGCTTTAACAGATAAAGAACGCGGACTAGGTAATGAGCCAGTTGAGATGGAAGATGAAGCTTTGCAACACATCATCTATACGGCAAACGGAGATTTAAGGAAGGCTCTAAATGCTCTTGAATTAGCGGTAACCACGTCCCCTCCAGATGCGGATGGAAAAATTAGAGTAACTTTGGCTATTGCTGAAGAGTCCATTCAACAACCTGCGATTCGTTATGATACAGGGGATGCACGCTATGATATGATGAGTGCCATGATTAAATCAATTCGGGGTAGTGCAACAGATGCAGCTCTATATTGGATGGCTAGAATGCTGGAAGCAGGTGAGGATCCCAAACTGATTGTCCGAAGACTCATTGTCCATGCGTCAGAAGATATCGGCATGGCAAATCCTAATGCGTTAGAACAAGCTATTGCGACCCTACATGCCCTTCAAGCTGTTGGATTGCCTGAAGCGAGAATAAACATAGCTCAATGTGTGATTTACTTATCAGAAAGTCCTAAATCAAATTCGGTGATTCAAGCTATAGATTCAGCTCTTTCCGATGTGAGAAAGGGAATGCTAGGTCAGGTTCCATCTCATTTAAGGGATGCTCATTACAAAGGAGCAAAACAGCTAGGTCATGGCATAGGATATAAATATCCTCATAATTATCCCAATCATTTTGTAGAACAACAATATTTGCCAAATGGAATGTCTGAAACACAGTATTACTTTCCAAGTGATCAAGGGATGGAAGCAAAATTGCAACAAAGGAAAAGAAAGTAACAATAATATTTAATAAGTGAATTGTAAATTGTAGAGAGAGAATGTGTTGGTTGAGGAGAGGTAAAATGAGCAAACATGAATGGTTCATACGTATGATTATATTTTTTATGGGGATCATTGTGATGAGTTTAGGCATCTCATTGATTATTGAAGCCAATTTAGGGGTTTCTGCTTGGGACGTTCTCCATATTGGATTATATAAAACACTTGGTTTAACAGTTGGTACATGGTCACAAATTGTGGGAATCGTCGTGATTGCAGTAAGTTATTTGATGGATAAAAAAATACTTGGGATTGGTACCGTTCTTAATATGGTTTTTGTTGGCTGGTTTCTTGATCTCTTTTTGTATCTGTTACCAACCATGAAAATGATCATTCCTCAAATAACGTTTCTATTTCTTGGTATTATTTTTATGGGCATGGGATCTGGTATGTACATTACTTCAAAATTGGGGCCAGGCCCTAGAGATGGTTTGATGCTTGTTTTATCTGAACGTTTTCATTGGGGTATAGGTAAAATAAAAACGATGATGGAAATGATTGCACTCCTCATCGGTTGGGTTTTGGGTGGTCCTGTCTTTATTGGGACTGTAATTGCTTCTGTCATGATAGGACCTGTCATGCAATTTTTTATCCATTTATTTAATGTGAGGATTAATAAAGAAAGGGAGAAATTAGTATGAACGATATTTATTTGGATCATGGAGCAACCACACCTGTTCATCCAAAGGTCTTTGAAAAAATGACTCCTTTTTTACAGGAGCGTTTTGGCAATCCATCAAGCCTCCATTCCAAAGGTAAAATTGCAAAGATACCCATAGAAGATGCAAGAGTTTACGTAGCAAAAGCATTACATACGCATCCGACAAGAATTGTGTTTACCAGTGGGGGGACTGAAAGCGATTATACGGCTATCGTAGGAGCTGCATTAGCTCAACGCGAGAAGGGAAAACACATTATCATCTCGGAAATTGAACATTCAGCTGTCTTTGAAGCAGTCGATTTTTTAAAGCAGTTTGATTTTGAAATCACCTATTTGCCTGTCAATTCACAAGGAATAGTCGAAATAGATCAATTGAAACAAGCGATCCGAAACGACACCATTTTAATTAGTGTAATGTATGTGAATAATGAACTTGGAACGATTCAGCCAATTCAACAAATTGGAGATATTGCCCGAGAAAAGGGGATTCTTTTTCATACGGATGCGGTACAAGCCTTTCCTGTGATGGATATAGATGTTTCTACATTGCCTGTCGATTTATTAACGGTTTCCTCCCACAAAATTAATGGTCCTAAAGGAGTAGGTGCTTTATATATTCATAAAGATGTGAAAATAAGACCTTTAATTGGGGGCAATCAGGAAAGGAATAGAAGAGGTGGTACGGAGAATGTACCAGGAATTGTTGGGTTTGGAGAGGCAGCAAAAATTCTTACTGAGACAAGAGAAGAAAAATGGCAAAAAGCGCAACAATTTAAAAATCGAATGATTAAAATATGGAAGGAAAAGTTAGGGGAAGAGGAGTTTTTTATCAATGGGGACCTTCATGGTGTTCCTAGTATTCTTAATATAAGTTTTCCATCCGTTGATACGCAAACGATGATTGTAAGTCTAGATATGAAAAAGATCGCAATATCAGGTGGATCAGCTTGTGCAGCAGGTTCCATTGATGTAACCCGTGTTATTAAGGCATTGCATCTTCCTGATCCTATCGCTAAGTCTGCCATTCGAATTAGTTTTGGTTATGGAAATACCCTTGAAGATATAGAAAGAGCTGCCAAAGAAATTGTTAACATCGTAAATCGAAAACGTAAATAAGCGTATACTAACTATATCCCTTATATAAGGGAGGGAAGGTTAATTTGCGGAAAACAGAAGATGTTATAGGTCTACCTGTTATTGATCTTAGTTCTGGCAAAAAAATTGGCGTTACAAAAGACGTGTATTTTGATGAAAATGGAGAACTTAAAGGAATTGCAGTTGAGTCCGATGGCCTATTTGGAAAAAGGCAATATTTAGCATTTGAACACATTGGTGCCATTGGGGATGATGCAATTACGGTAGGCACAAAACGCTTTCTAACTTCCTTAGATCTGATTGAACAGTACTTCGGGATCTATTCTGGGAAAAAACGTTATAAAGGATTACCTGTTTTTACGACGAATGGTCATGAATTAGGACAAATTCAAGATGTTTATTTTATGGAAGAAATGGGGAAAATATTAGGGTATGAATTATCTGATGGATTCCTTACCGATGTAACAGAGGGTCGAAAAGTTATTCAATACCCAAAAAGAATGGTGCTTGGAGAAGATGCAATGATTGTACCCCAAGATGAAGTTCAAGACGTTATTATGGATGAGGAATCAATTTAAGGGGGAAGTTTATTTTGTTAACCTGTCCTAATTGCCATCGTCGTAATATAGGGAAGATCGCAAATAACCAGTATTATTGCTGGGATTGTTTTATTGAATTAGCTGTTGAAGGAGACCGTCTTACCACCTATCAGGTAGAAGAGGATGGCAGCCTAAGTTCTCTAGATGATTTATTCACGGAAGATGAGTTAAGAATCCAAGAATCACTCTAAAGGAGGTTGAATCTATGGGTCGCTTAGCACAAATCATGATTATAGGTGGACTCGTTGCGGCAGTAACAAGGATGATGCGGCGTTCATCTAAAACAGAGCGTATGATGAATCAAGCAATGAATATGATGATTAATATGATGGGTAGACTAGGTTTATTCCGTTTGATTGGCACATCGAGAATGTTTCGCAGAATGGTTAGAACCAGATAAAGTGGTGATATTAGAACGAAGTTTGCATAGCAAACTTCGTTCTTTTATCTAAAGAAAGTTCTACTTTCATCCGCTATTTATTGGGGTTTGTATATTCCATAAGCAGCGACCTTTAGAAGTGCCCTTCTCTCCGTATCTTTATTCATAGAAGGGCACGGATGACGGAGCGTGATGGAATATACAAACCTTTTTTTATGCGTAAAAACAGATAAAACAACATATACTTGTCTATAGAAAGGGACAGAAAGGGGGAAAAGAATGGACAAACAAATGGAAAATTGGCCTCACAAAAAATTATTCTTTTTTCTCACACTAACGATACTTTTCCTTTTAGCTATTCTTTTACTTGTAAAACTAAGTCCTGTAATTGCTGCAATTTTCTTTTTCTTAAGTCATCTTTTATTGCCCTTTTTTATTTCAGTCATCATCTCTTATTTATTACATCCAATCGTTACCAAATTGCATCAAAGAGGTGTACCAAGATCGATTGCAGTATTATTGATCTATATTGTGTTTTTTGGGTCTTTGGCCATCATTCTTTTTCATGCCTTTCCTTTGATGATTACACAAATGAAAGAACTGAGTGAGTATCTTCCTAACATGGTTAGCAAGCTGGAAGGTTGGCTTGAAAATATTAGACATAATCATGAGTATCCAATTCCCGATTCATTTCAAGATGGAATCGATTCAACACTTGAAAATCTTGAAAAGAAAATCTCGACAGGTTTTACCAATGTTACGGATTGGATAAGTAATACAATAGGCGTTCTTTTTACGATTTTTTTGGTACCGTTTGTTACTTTCTATATCTTAAAAGATTTTAAGTTGATTGAAAAAACGGTAATTACTTTTGTACCCAAAAAACGAAGAAAAGAAATGATTCGTTTAGTTAAAGATATTGATGAGGCATTAGGAAATTATATTCGAGGTCAATTATTAGTGGCTTCAATTGTAGGGATTATGGCTTATATTGGTTATATGATCATTGGCTTACCCTATTCCCTATTCCTTGCTTTTATTGTGGCGATCACCGATATTATCCCTTACCTTGGACCTTTTTTGGGTGCTGCTCCAGCGATTATAGTGGGATTAAGTATCTCTTGGAAAATGGGATTGACCGTCTTAGCAGTCAATCTGATGGTTCAGGCCCTTGAAAGTAATGTATTTGCTCCACAAATAGTTGGAAAATCTTTACATATTCATCCACTCTTTATTATTCTTTCCTTATTAGTGGGAGGAGAAATAGGAGGGATTGCAGGACTGATTTTAGCTGTTCCTATTTTTGCAATATTGAAGGTGATTTTTCAACATATTGGGCTATACTATTCTTCAAGACATTAGTTGACTTTCTTCTTAACGGTCGATATAATATTGCCAAAATGAAAAGTTTTGATATCGATGACGGATCCAGTAAATCATAGACCATCTGTAAGAGAGAAGGTTCCTTAGGCTGAAAGAACTTTTAGATGAAGGATGATTGAAAGCTAATCCTGAGATGAACTTCGGGTCATCCCGTTAATGATGGAAAGAGCGACTTATGGTTAAACGATTTTAACGTTTTGCCTAAGTAAGCAGGGTGGTACCGCGTAAGTGAAGACAACACTTTCGTCCCTGATTGGGATGAGGTGTTTTTTTTATGGAAAGAAGTGGAGGCGAACAAGAAGAACGATGCAAGAGAAGAAACATTGGTGGAAAATGATCATTGAAGTGGCTGGGGTGTTGATGGGAACAGCGATTCTGGCGTTTAGCATTAATTCATTAATCGTACCTTCCCATTTAATCTCTGGTGGTGTTACTGGGATTGCAATTTTACTTTACCATTTATTTGGGTGGTCTGTAGGCATTCAAAACGTAGTTTATAATATTCCATTACTGATATTGGGATATAAATTTTTAGGAAAAAAATTTGTTGGGTATACCGCACTTAGTGTTGCCTCTTTAGCTTTTTTCCTGCGTGTGATCCCTGTTCATTATATCTGGACTGATAATATTCTACTCTCTGCTATTTTTGGGGGAATTATTTCCGGAATTGGGATTTCGATCGTTTTAAGACTAGGTGGTTCTACAGGCGGAATCGATATTGTATCTAGGGTAGTTGCAAAATATTTTGCTTTGAATATTGGCCGGATCACATTAGTGATTAATTCACTTATTGTGCTGGCGTCTGGTTACTTTTTTGACCCCCAAATTGCAATGTATACATTGATCTCTATCTATGCAACCTCTAGGACTTATGATGTGTTATTAAACCATGTAGGAAGAATTACTGTTATGATTGTAACCAGTAAAGGGGAACAAGTAGCAGAGGCGATTACAAAGACGATGAAAAGAGGGGTTACTTTTTGGAACGCTAATGGTGCGTATACCCATTCAGATAAACAAGTTCTATTTTGTGTCATCGTTAATGTCCAATGGTCTACTTTAAAAAAGACCATTTTATCTGAAGATGAAAAAGCTTTTATCAGTGTTATTCCAACGCAAAAAATCGTAGGTAATTTTAATCAAGTCTGGTAAACATCAATTATTCACAATATAAAAATGGAGGACTGTTTTATGAAAAAAATGAGTTCACATGAAATTAGACAAAGATTCTTAGATTTTTTTATCTCTAAAGGACATAAGATTGAACCAAGTGCTTCACTTATCCCTTATGATGATCCAAGTTTATTATGGATCAATAGTGGGGTTGCAACGTTAAAACCATACTTTGATGGTCGTAAAACCCCAGAGAATCCAAGAATCACGAATTCACAGAAATCAATCCGTACCAATGATATTGAGAATGTGGGTAAAACGGCTAGACACCATACCTTTTTCGAAATGTTAGGTAATTTTTCGATTGGTGATTATTTTAAAAAGGAAGCCATTCATTGGGCATGGGAGTTTTTGACAGATGAAAAATGGATGGGATTTGACCCAAACAAACTCTCTGTAACCATTCACCCTGAAGATGATGAGGCTTACCAAATCTGGCATCATGAGATAGGTATTCCTGATGAACGTATTGTTCGTCTTGAAGATAATTTCTGGGATATTGGGGAAGGACCTAGTGGACCAAACACGGAAATTTTCTATGACCGTGGTGAGCATTACTGTGATTCATCTGATCCAGAATGCTATCCAGGAGGGGAAAATGAACGTTTTCTCGAGATTTGGAACCTGGTATTTTCTCAATTTAACCATAATCCTGATGGCAGTTATACTCCATTACCAAGAAAGAACATTGATACTGGAATGGGGTTAGAAAGAATGGCTTCTGTAGTGCAAGAGGTAGAAACAAACTTTGATACAGATCTATTTCTTCCCATTATTGAAACAGTTGCAAATCTGGCAGGGGTAACTTACCATAAAGATCGGGAAACAGATGTAGCCCTTAAAGTGATTGCTGATCATATTCGTACGATCGTTTTTGCTATCGGAGATGGTGCTTTACCTTCTAATGAAGGTAGGGGCTACATTATTCGAAGACTTCTTAGGAGAGCAGTTCGCTACGGGAAAACCATTGGAATTGAAAAGCCATTCTTATATTCCATTACTTCACTTGTTGGAGAAATCATGAAACACTATTATCCTGAAGTCTTAGATAAGAAAGAATTTATTGAAAAAGTGATCCGAACTGAGGAAGAGCGTTTCCATGAAACATTGACTGAAGGACTAAGTATATTAGAACAAATGGTTAAAGAAGCCAAAGAACAAGGACGTAAGGTGATTAGTGGAGAAGAAGCATTTAAACTTTATGATACTTACGGTTTTCCACTAGACTTAACAGAAGATTTTGCAGCAGAGCATCAATTAAGTGTGGATCAACAAGGCTTTGAAGTACAAATGGAGCAACAACGTGAACGGGCAAGAGCAGCTAGGCAGGACGTTGATAGTATGCGTGTTCAAGGTGGGGTTTTAGCAGATATTAAGGATAAGAGTGAGTTTGTTGGTTATAATGAATGGGTAGTGAATGATACAATAATAAGTCATCTGCTTGTCCAAGATCAACTTGTGGATTTTGTAACGGAAAACCAAAAAGCTCAAGTGTTACTTACAAAAACTCCTTTTTATGCAGAAAGCGGTGGTCAGATTGCTGATCAAGGTCTGATCAAAGGTAAAAATGGGGAATTGATGAAAGTACTCGATGTAATGAAAGCTCCAAATGGCCAGCACCTTCATCATGTGGAAGTTGTCAAAGGCTCATTTAAAACAGGTGATCAAGTTTTAGCAGAAATTGATCGCGAAGCTAGAAGGAGTATCGTAAAAAACCATACAGCAACTCATTTATTACACCAAGCATTGAAAGATATCCTTGGTGGACATGTGAATCAGGCTGGATCTTTGGTTGCAGCAGATCGTTTGCGTTTTGACTTTTCCCATTTTGGAGCTATTTCTGAGAAAGAATTAGCTGAAGTAGAACAAAAGGTTAATCAACAAATCTGGGCTAACCAAGGTGTAAATGTGATGATTAAACCTATCCAAGAGGCTAAAGAAATGGGGGCTATGGCATTATTTGGTGAAAAATACGGCGAAGTTGTACGTGTTGTCCAAGTAGGGGATTATAGTCTGGAATTATGTGGTGGCTGCCATGTAAACAATTCTGCAGAAATCGGCTTATTTAAAATTATTTCTGAAAGTAGTATTGGGGCAGGCATTAGACGTATTGAAGCAGTGACAGGTAAATACGCATATGAATATTTAAATGGGCAATTAGCCACTTTAAAATCATTAGCAAAAGAGTTAAAATCAACTCTATCTGATGTACCACAAAAAGTAGAAGGGTTACAGCTTACAATTAAAGAACTTCAGAAGGAAAATGAATCTTTAAAAGCAAAACTAAGTCATATTGAAGCCAAAAACCTAGCAGACCGGTTAGAAAACATCGATGGTATTCAATTATTACGGGTCAATGTATGGCCAATGGATATGAAGAGCTTGCGAAATCTCCTTGATGATTTAAGAACAAAAATAGTTTCAGGTATTTTGGTTCTTGCTTCTGTCCAAGATGATAAGGTAAACCTTGTTGGTTCTATAAGTGATGACTTGGTGAAAAAAGGCTTCCATGCAGGTCAATTGATTAAAGAACTAGCAAGTATAGTTGGTGGCGGCGGCGGTGGCCGACCTGACATGGCGCAAGCAGGTGGAAAAGATCCAGAAAAATTACAAGAAGCATTGAATTACGTGACTGAATATATAAAATCGGTTACAATAAAATTATAATAGAAATAGAGATCTATTTTGTAAAATCGAAAGAGGTGTTGTTGATGAACTCGATGGATCATACCATGAAATTTAATGTTAGATCGGATGATGTGGAGATTGAGGCTAGAGAAGTCTTATTTCTCGTTCATGAATCATTGAAAGAAAAAGGGTACAATCCAATTAATCAAATCGTTGGGTACCTATTATCTGGTGACCCTGCCTACATTCCTAGACATAATAATGCAAGGAATCTCATCAGAAAAGTGGAACGGGATGAACTCATCGAGGTATTAGTAAAATCGTACCTAAAGCAACACCATGAATAAGCATATGGGGGATCATGTCCCCCTTTTAAATTTGATCATTTCTAACATTAGAGGTAAAATATGAGAATCATGGGTTTAGATGTTGGCGAAAAAACGATAGGTATTGCTATGAGCGATGAATTAGGTTGGACTGCCCAAGGGGTAGAGGTTCTTCGCCGAACAAGTTTGGAACGAGATATCACCCGTTTGCAACAAATCATTAGCGAATATCAAGTAGAGGAAATTGTGGTAGGACTTCCTAAGAATATGAATGGCAGTTTAGGACCAAGGGCAGAAATGATTAAAGAATTTGCAGAGATTTTACAACAAACTTTTCAATTACCGATTCGTTTTTGGGATGAACGTCTAACGACTGTATCAGCGGAAAGAACTTTAATTGAAGCAGATGTAAGTCGAAAAAAGAGAAAACAAGTGATTGACAAAATGGCAGCTATGCTTATATTACAAGGCTATTTAGATCTTAAGAGGTGAAAATGATGAACAAAGAAGTGGATGATAGAGAGTTTATTTTTATTCCTGATGAGGATGGAAATGAGGAAAAATTCGAGATCCTTTATCAATTTGATGTCGAGGATAAACACTATATCCTAGTCGTTCCTACTGATATCCCAGATGATGAAGAAGAAGCAGAGGTTTATGCTTTTCGCTATGAAGAAAATGGAGAAGATATGACATTGTTTACGATACAGGATGAAGAAGAGTGGGATCTTGTTGAAGAGGTATTTAACACTCTTGACCATGAATTTAATGTATAGCGGAGGCGTATAAGATGAAAAGTGGAAAAGCAAAGGAAGTACATCTATTAAAAGAACAACTTGGTTCTGAAATAACTCTTTATGACGAAAACGACCAAGAACATGTTTTTCAATTACTTTTAGAATTGATCGTGGATAATACTCATTATGCTTTCTTTCAATCCCCAGATGATGAAAAAGGGGATATCGAAGTGCTAAAGGTCGTTAAAGATGAAAATGGTAAGCTTGAACTAGAATATATTGAAGATGATGATGAGTGGGAAGAAGCTGCTGAATTATTTGATGAGTTAACTTTTCACGAAGATTAAAGAAATGAGAGAGGGATATTTTTCCTCTCTCATTGTTTTTTTATCTTAATTATGCTAATTTTATAAGGTTAATAGATGTATGAACGATTGCAAAATGGAGGAGAAACCTGATATGAATAGAAAATGGGGCATTTCAATCGTTGGCTTCGTATTGGTAATTGGCATCTTTTTAATCGGTTACATCAATTCTCAATTACAGCCTGTTCAACCTAACGCTCAAGCTAATCAACGAGTGATCGAGATCCCAAAAGGAAGTCATCCTAACCAAATCGCCAAAATTCTTAAGGAAAATCAGTTAATTAAAAGTGAGTTCTTTTTTAGATGGTATGTAAGGTATACTGGGGAAGCCCCTGGGCTTAAGGCGGGAAAATATGAATTGTCTAATAATATGTCATTAAAGGAAATCGTACAAGCTCTTGTAGAAGGAAATGCTATTCTAGATATTGTTCGTTTCACTGTTCCTGAAGGCTATACCGTTGAGCAGATCGCTGCTAATTTATCAGAACAAGGAATCATCAATAAGGAAAAATTTTTACAATTGGCAAAAATAGGATCTGTAGCAGATGATTTTTTTAAACAGATCCCAAGTAATCCAGATGTCAAATATAAATTAGAGGGATACTTATTTCCAAAAACCTACGAAGTAAAAAAAGGAGCCACAGAAGAAGAAATTATTAAAGTAATGTTGGAGCAATTTAAAAAAGAGTGGAAACCTGAATGGACAACAACGATAAAGAAAAGAAAAATGGATATGGGTCAAATTATCACACTTGCTTCAATTATCGAAAGGGAAGTCGTCGTAGATAAAGAGAGACCTATTGTTGCAGGGGTTCTATACAATCGTTTAAACGATCATTGGAATCTACAAGTTGATGCTACCATTCAATATATTTTAGGCAAACAAAAAGAACGTTTAACTTATAATGACCTGAAGATCGATAACCCATACAACACGTATATCTATCCTGGTTTACCTCCTGGACCAATTAGTAATCCAGGAATAAAATCGATTGAAGCAGCAGTTTCTCCAACCAATAATCCTTATTATTTTTATGTAACCAAAAAAGATAACACAGGTGAACATTATTTTTCCAAGACGTTTGCAGAACACCAAAAAAATGATGCGAGATCAAGAAAATAAAATAAATAAACTTATTCAAATTAACACTATCAATATGTTATTATATAGAACGTAGTGTGAAAAATTAGAGGTGAAAACATCCAATGAGTTTTATAAATGAGGAAGTGGAACAGTACCTGACTCAATTAATGCCGATTGAAGATCCACTCCTTTACAAGATACAACAAGAAGGATTAGCGCAAGAAATCCCGATTATTCAGGTTCCAAGCATCCGTTTAATTCAGCTTTTTCTGCAAATGATTAAACCTAAGACCATTATAGAAGTTGGGACGGCGATTGGTTTTTCTACGATTTGGTTAGCTCAAGCGGCGCCAGATGCAACCATTCACACGATTGAAAGAAAAGCGAGCATGGCGGCCAAGGCTCGAGAGCATTTTCGACAAATGAAGTTAGATAAACAGATTATCCTACATGAGGGAGAAGCCATACAAGTCATACCAACTTTGCCACAGGCAGATTTTATTTTTATCGATGCCGCAAAAGGGAAGTATAAGGAATTTTTCCATTTAACCTTTCCGTTATTAAAGGTGGGGGGAGTTTTTGTTTTTGATAATGTCCTTTTTAGAGGATATGTGGCTGATCCAACAATCGCTGAAACAAAACCAATGTTAAGAAAGATTCGCGACTTTAATGATTTTATTGCTACTTTTCCCAAACTATCCACATCGTTTATTCCCATTGGTGATGGATTGGCAGTATGTTATAAAACGGAGGAATAAATGAGATGCAAACGATCAAAAAACCAGAACTGTTAGTGACCGCAAAGGATCTTGATGAATTGCAACAGTTAATCCAAGCAGGAGCTGATGCTATTAATATAGGTGGAGAAGCCTATGGATTAAGACTTCCTGGGGATTTTTCTTTAGAGATGATCCAACAAGCGGTGGAGATCGCTCATAATCAAAATGTGAAGATCTATGTTTCAATGAACGCTCTTTTTCATAATCAGGCTCTTATAGGTCTAGAGGATTATATAATAAAACTTTCTGAAATAGAAGTAGATGCTATTGTTTTTGGTGATCCTGCTGTACTAATGACTGTAAAAGAGGTGGCACCTGACTTAGCCTTGCATTGGAATACGGAAACCACTTCTACCAGCTATGAAACGGCAAATTATTGGGCAAGCAAGGGGGCTACAAGAGCTATTTTAGCTAGAGAGCTTTCTTTACAAGAAGTGATTGCGATCAAACAACACGTCAATATGGAAGTCCAGGTGCAAATTCATGGGATGACCTGTATCTTCCATTCGAAACGAGAATTGGTATCAAGTTATTTGAATTATACAGGTTCTGAGAAAAAGAAAGATACTTCAAAGGAAAGTAATTTATTTTTAAGAGAGCATAAACGACCTGATGAGCAATATCCAGTGTTCGAGGATCTACATGGTACGCATATCATGAGCTGTGATGATATTTGTATGATTGAACATTTAGGTTTATTTATTGATGGTGGAATCGATAGCTTAAAGATTGAAGGGCTCTTAAAGACAACCGATTATCTAGTTAAAGTAACGGCTCTTTATCGAAAGGCTATTGACGAATATGTAGAAAATAAGTCGACATCCGTATCGATTGAAGAGGTCGAAAAATTACAAACAGATCAAAGACCATTAACTACTGGATTTTATTTCAAAGAGCAGTATTATTAAAATGGTATAGAAAGAGGGGAAACAACAAATGAGTACGATCATGCAACCTCAAATTTCAATAAAAAAACCGGAGCTCCTTGCTCCAGCAGGTAATTTGGAAAAACTTGAATTTGCGGTTCGCTACGGCGCAGATGCCGTATATATTGGTGGACAACAATTTGGTTTAAGAGCAAAAGCCGGAAACTTTACCTTTGAGGATATGGAAAAAGGGGTTAACTTTGCTCATCAACGCGGTGCCAAAGTATTTGTTGCGACAAACATTATTGCTCATAATGATGA
Source organism: Tepidibacillus decaturensis (assembly GCF_001561915.1). Lineage (GTDB taxonomy): Bacteria > Bacillota > Bacilli > Tepidibacillales > Tepidibacillaceae > Tepidibacillus_B > Tepidibacillus_B infernus. Next base: position 665,644 of record NZ_LSKU01000001.1, read on the forward strand.
TTTAAAGGGACTTGAGAGCTATTTAAAAACATTAGAAAATATTGGTATTGATGCGATAATCGTTGCTGACCCATCGATCATACAAACGGCAAAACAAATCGCACCAGGTTTAGAAATACATTTAAGTACTCAGGCTTCGACAACAAACTGGCAATCTGTAAAGTTTTGGAAGGAAGAAGGAATTGCCCGTGTCGTTTTGGCTCGTGAAGTTTCCTTAAAAGAAATTCGCGAAATTAAACAGCATGTAGATGTAGAAATTGAAGCATTTATACATGGTGCGATGTGTATTTCTTATTCGGGACGATGCGTATTGTCCAATCATATGACAAGCCGGGATGCTAACCGTGGGGGATGTGCCCAATCTTGTCGCTGGAAATATGATTTATTTGAAGATGGTATGATGGACAATGATTCGGTGGATAATAAACAGGAAATTCCTTTATTTAATCCAGAAGATGATTCCTACACGATGAGTTCAAAAGACTTATGCATGATCGAATCGATTCCAGATATGATAGAAACTGGTGTAGATTCTCTTAAAATTGAAGGAAGAATGAAAAGTGTCCACTATGTAGCAACAGTGGTGAATGCTTATCGTCAAGCGATTGATGCTTATTTTGAAGATCCACAAAATTATACCTTTAATCCTGCTTGGTTGGACGAAATTGAAAAAGCAAGCCACAGGCCACTTACAAAAGCATTTTATTATACCACCCCAAATCAAGAGGATCAAATTTATGGGAATGAGCCTAAAATGCGAAAATACGATTTTGTTGGTTTGGTTTTAGACTATGACCAAACAACAGGCATAGCAACGATTCAACAAAGAAATAATTTTATGGTAGGTCAAGAAGTAGAGTTCTTTGGTTCGAATACCAAATTTATACAAAAAATTGAACAGATAGAAGATAAAGATGGCAATCTACTAGATGCAGCAAGACATCCACTTCAAATTGTGAAGGTAAAAGTAGATCAGCCCGTTTACCCTTATGATATGATGCGGAAGGAGAATTGATTTATGCAAAGACCCGTTGTAATCGGAGTGGCCGGTGGAACGGGATCAGGAAAGACGACTGTTGCCAGGCGCATTATCAAGAGTTTCCCTGATCAGAAAGTTCTTATGATTGAGCAAGATGCCTATTATAAAGACCAATCTCATTTATCGTTTGAAGAAAGGGTAAAAACCAATTACGATCACCCTTTTGCTTTTGACAATGATTTGTTTATTGAACACATTAACAGATTGCTCAATTATCAACCTATACAAAAACCGATATACGATTTCTCAATTCATAACCGAAAAGCTGAAACTAATCGAGTCCTACCTAAGGATGTGATAATCTTAGAAGGGATTCTGGTATTAGAGGATAAAAGACTAAGAGATTTAATGGATATTAAAATATTTGTTGATACAGATGCTGATGTAAGAATCATTAGAAGAATGGTTAGGGATATTCGTGAACGCGGAAGAACTATCGAATCCGTCATTGACCAATATCTATCTGTCGTCAGACCGATGCATTTACAATTTATTGAGCCGACAAAACGATATGCAGATATCATTATCCCCGAAGGGGGTAAAAATAAAGTTGCGATCGATCTTTTGGTAACCAAAATAAAAACGATTCTTCAAGAAAGAGAAGCCAAGCTCGTGTAGCTAATGGCTTCTTTTCGTTTATCCTCCTGAGAATCTGGCAAAAATGGTAATAATATTGCCAAAAGTGGAGGATAATTATGGCTCACCCCTCAAGAAATAAACGAAGAATGTTTCAAGTTCTCATTTTACTATCTATGTTATGGGTTGCATTACTAGGTAGATTATCTTGGATTCAAATCATTGCAACTCGAGATTTTTCATCACATCATATTGATTTGATCACAAACTCAATACGCCAAAGAAAACAAGAATTTATTTTGTCCAATGGGCGAGGAAACATTTATGATCGGAATCAACAATCTTTATTAGGACAAAAAGAAATCAGGACTGTGATTATTTTTCCTTTTATCAAGCAGGAGATCAATACTGAAAATATCAAAACATTAGCGGACATCCTTAACCTCAATTTAACTTTTCTAACCAACAAAATGAGTAAAATGAAATCACCTAACTATTTGGATATTGATGGAAATCCAATTGAAATCACCTTTGAACAACAAAAGAAAATAGAGGCATTAAATATGCCTGGCATCTTAGCAACGACTTATACCTTTCAAGATGCTGAACAAGTCCTTGCAAAGCATGTCATTGGGTTCTTAGGTCAGGCTCCAAAAGAGATTTTAGAAAATGAAACGTATCAGGACTTTTTGAAACGAGGGATATTAAAAAAAGATAGTTTAATCGGTCGTTCCGGACTACAAAAGTCTTTTCAGGAGTTGTTGATGGGAGTGGGTGAATCAAAGATTGCCTATTTTGTAGACAATCAAAGAAAACCATTAAATGGACTAGCTTCAAAATACCAGATACCAGAAGATCCTTATTACCCTTTATCATTAGTCACAACAATCGATAAAGAGGTTCAATCTTTCGCAGAAAAAGAATTAAGAAAATATGGGATTGAAGATGGAAGTGTTGTCGTGTTAGATGCGAAAAATGCCGACATATTAGCCATGGCAAGTGCACCAGATTTCCAATTAGACCGAGTGAACCCTACATCAACGGATTGGAACAACAAAGCTGTACAAGTCATTGAGCCAGGTTCCATTTTTAAAACCGTTGTAGCGATTGCTGGATTAGAAGAAGGTGTTGTTACACCGCAAGAGAAATTTGCTTATCAAGGCGAATATGATTTTTACCATTTCTCTGTTGACCAAGATTCAGAAGAAATGACTTTTTCTGATGGTTATGCCGATTCGATCAATTTTATTTTCGGAAAGGTAGCAGAATGGTTAGGCCCTGAAAAAATAGAGGAATATGCAGATAAGTTAGGATTGGTTGGGCAAGTTGGTTGGAGAGGCCGTTTTTTTAACAATGAATCCTTTCAACAAATCGATAATGAACAAAAGAATCGGGTATTTCATGAGAATACAAATAAAAAAGATCTTGGCTCCATATTAAGGACAGCTATTGGCCAACAGGATGTAAGAATCTCACCACTAGCTGCGGCTAATTTGGTAGTTACCGTTTTAAACGATGGGGAAGTGTACCAGCCACGATTAGTAGAAAAAGTCGTATATAAAAATGGAGCAGATTATTATCAATTCTCTATTCATAAGAACGAAGAAAAAGTAGGAAGTCCAAGGACTTATGAGGAAATGAGAAAGATGATGGAAAAAGTCGTCGAGGAAGGGACAGGGAAAATTTTAAGACAAGCAAAATGGAAATTGGCAGGTAAATCAGGAACAGCAGAAACAGATAAAACCAAAAATAATCAATGGTTTATCGGTTATGGGCCTGTTGAAAGTCCCAAATACGCGGTCGCGGTAGCAGTAAAAAATGTTTCTACTTCAAAACCATTAGCCAAGCAAGTGTTTATGGGGATTATGGACGATCTAGCCGATTATGAGGATTAAAAATAAAAAGGGCCGTTTTTACGACCCAATTTTTATAGGGAAAGTATAACTTTCTTCCCCATTTTTTATTAATAGAAATACACGGACAACGGAGCGCGTTGGAATATACAAACCTATTCTATTTGGGTTGAAAAACTGCCCAATCAGGTAAAACATTCGGATCAAAATTCCATACGACTGGGATGTAATAATAGGCTAACAAGGTTATAAGAAGAACTCCAAAGATATTTAGCCAAAAACCTGCTTTTGCCATTTGGGGGATTGTAATATATCCTGTTCCAAAAACAATGGCATTTGGTGGAGTCGCCACTGGTAACATAAATGCAAAGCTTGCTGCTACGGCTGCAGTTATTAGGAAACCATATGGATGAGCATGCATTGCCATTGCTAAAGCGGCCATAACTGGCATCATCATGGTTGCTGTTGCGGTATTCGAGGTCATTTCGGTTAAGAAAATCACTAGGGTGGTCACCGCCAACATCAAAACAAGGGCTGGAACATTTTCTAGTGCTTGAAGTTTTAAAGCAATCCATTCAGCTAAACCTGTATCAGCCATCGCATCTGCTAGCGATAGTCCACCACCAAATAGAAGTAAAATCCCCCATGGTACCTTTTTAAAAGCATCAATACTTAATAAAAATTGGTTATTTTTTAAACTGACAGGGATCACGAATAAAAGAATGGCAGCAAACATGGCTATCGTTGTATCGTTAATTTTATCAAACGTATGAATATCTATCGATTTAAACCAATCAATAGCAAACGTTCGAATGATCCAAAGAAAAGCTGTTAATGAGAAAATCACCAAGACTTGTTTTTCCTGCTTTGACATCCTTCCAAGTTTCCGAATTTCGTTATTAATGACTTCAATACCACCAGGTAGAGACTTAATTTGCGTTTTAAAGGCGATCTTCGTTAAATACCACCATGTAAAGAGCAAACTTACCACGGCAATGGGAACCCCAAATACCATCCACTGGCCAAAGGAAATTTGTTTATCATAAGTTTCATTAATAAAAGCGACTAGGACTGTATTAGGCGGTGTACCAATAATCGTTGCCACACCACCAATCGAAGCACTATAAGCAATCCCTAACATCAGTGCAGTTCCTAATGGGAATTTACCCTGTTCAGTGTTAATATTGATCTGCTTTTCTTTAAATAGATCTGCGATTTGATAAATAACCGCTAAACCAATGGGAAGCATCATCATCGATGTAGCTGTATTAGAAATCCACATCGATAGAAAACCAGTAGCTACCATAAATCCTAGAACTAATCCATCTAGATTTTTGCCAAACATTTTAATAACATGTAGAGCAATACGACGGTGTAAATTCCATTGTTCAATAGCAATTGCTAATAAGAATCCGCCTAAATAAAGATAAATGAGATCATTAGCATAAGGAGCAGTAGCAGCCTTGGAACTTACAGCACCTGTTGCCGGAAATAAAAGAATGGGTAATAACGAAGTCAGTGGAATGGGTACTGCTTCTGTAATCCACCAAGTTGCCATCCATAATGCAATGGCAGCTACAGACTTTCCTTCATTAGTAAGGCCTTCTAATGTAGGAAATAATAAAGTAAGTAAAAATAATAGTGGTCCTAAAAATAAACCAATCTTTTGTCTTGTAGAATATTTGTCATGTTGGTCTTCAGGTTCTTGTTCAGAGTAGGAATGCTTTGAACTCGAAGAAGGATATTCTTGTGCTTCAGCAGTTTGCTCAGCAAAAAGAAATATCGAATGAACCTTACTTTCTTTTTGACTCTTTTCTAAGATCATACCATCTGTTGCAAATAAAGGCTTTAAGCGAAGCAATTGTTTCATCTGGTCATGATATTGCCACATCAAACGCCAAACCCTCAAAAAAATACTCATTTTATGTTCCCCCATTTGATTTTTAGTATTTGTATAATTATATTATAATACAAAATATTCTTATTTTTATAGATTTTTCAGAAAAAAACAATATTGTGAAGTATAAAAGTTTTATGGTACAGGCACGGTAACTCTCCTTTGCTGCATATACTATAATAGTTTTCCTTTTCGATGCCTAGGAGGTGACAATGTGTCTGGCTTATTTACCGCACTTGCAATACTGCTTAAAGAGTTAACTTTATTTGTTTCTTATGTTAAAAATAATGCTTTTCCTCAACCACTGAGTGAGAAGGATGAAGAAAACCAAATCACCTTATTACTAAGGGGGGATCAGCAAGCAAGAAACAAATTGATCGAACATAATTTGCGACTGGTGGCCCATGTTGTAAAGAAGTTCGAGAATACTGGAGAGGACACAGAAGATTTAATCTCGATTGGAACGATTGGACTGATTAAAGGTATTGAAAGTTATCAAGCCAATAAAGGCACAAAATTGGCTACATATGCAGCTCGTTGTATTGAAAACGAAATTCTCATGCACCTACGTTCATTAAAGAAAACCAAGAAAGACGTCTCCTTGCATGATCCAATTGGTACGGATAAAGAAGGAAATGAAATTACCCTAATTGATGTACTAGGAACGGAACTGGATGATGTCATTGATGAAGTACAATTAAAAATTGAAAAAAGCAAAATCTATAACTTTCTTCATATTTTGGATGATCGAGAAAAAGAAGTGATCATTGGACGGTTTGGATTGATAGATGGAAACGAACGCACCCAAAGGGAGATCGCCAAAGAACTAGGGATTTCCCGTTCGTATGTTTCAAGAATAGAAAAAAGAGCACTGATGAAGTTATTTAATGAGTTTTATCGAAGTGGAAGGAAGAAGGGGTAGAAGGATAAAAACGGTGAAGAAGTAAAGAAAACATTTGATCGAATCGGTTTTAAATACTTGTAAATTTTTGATCCATGTTCCTTCCTCCTTTTATATACTCTAATATTAGGATACATGAAATTTAACCGTCATGATGTGATTCATCTCACATCCATAATATTCCAGTATTCAAAAATCATAAAAGATGGTGTATTGTATGATCATATATTCTTTCATAGATTGGGGAGAGAAGATGCAACAGATCTACTATTTTTTATTACTACTTACAAGTATGTTATGGGCAGGCAATTTTGTAGCGGGTAAATTTCTAGTTGGCCATGCTTCTTTTTTGACTTTAACTTCCATTCGTTGGTTTATTGCTATCCTATTTCTTTTTCCATTTGTTAGGTTCAAAGAAAAACAGTTACTTCCACCTAGAAAGGCTCTTTTTCTTTTGTTTTTAATGGGAGTGACTGGTGTAGATTTCTTTAATATTTTTATGTTTCTTGCATTGGAAAGAACGAGCGCTGATAATGTAGGGCTGATCTCTGCCTTAAATCCAATCGCGATTGCCATAGCATCTTTTTTCATTCTCAAAGAGAAAATGAGTAGACGCCAAATCTTAGGAATGACTCTTTCATTACTAGGTGTTTTCATTGTCATATCTGAAGGAGAATGGCAAAAACTTTTAAGATTTCATTTCAACACAGGCGATTTATTCATGTTAGCTGCAGTTGGTTCTTGGGGACTTTATTCTGTAGTAGGTAGAAAAGTGATGCATCAGGTTTCACCTTTAATGTCTACTTTATGGGCAGGCATATTTGGAGTTCTTACTTTGTTACCTTTTAATTTGTTCACATTTTATGTGATCGATCCGAATTTTTCTTTTTGGATGGCTACTGCTTATGTTAGTATAGGTGCAACAGTGTTAGGAATGGTCTTTTGGAATATAGGGGTACAAAAGGTTGGAGGGACAAAATCGGGGATGTTTCTTAATTTTAATCCGATCTTTACTGCTTTCTTTGCATACTTTTTCTTAGGTGAACATATTACTTTTGTACAGTTGATTGGAACAGTAACAGTGATTATCGGGGTTTATATTTTTACGTTAAGAGCTAATTCGATTTCTAAACAAGCAACATTGATGAACGAATAAAATACGATTAGAACTAAATTTAAGGACTTGTTCAATGCTTGAAATGATGTATAATAGAACACATAATTGAATAGCATGTATGAATAGGTTCTTTTAAGTCATGACTTAAAAGATGAAAAGGGAAGTTCGGTGAAATCCCGACGCGGTCCCGCCACTGTAAATTGGAAGCATTTCGTGTGATGCCACTGTCATTAAGATGGGAAGGTGCGAAATTGCATTGCCATAAGCCAGGAGACCTGCCTATTCATAGAGGAAGCTTATCCTTCGAGGAAAAGGAAGGCGCCGAGAAAACGTAAATTCTTCATAACGTTTTTCAGCACCATACATACAACCTTTTTTGTCCTTAGGATAAAAAGGGTTTTTTTAATGGTAGGGTACTTTTGTGGATTTTTATTCCTCGACATGCAAAAAAAGAAGGAGAGAAGAGCATGTTGAAAAAAAGTCTTGTCTGGTTGTCAGGATGTGGAATTGCGAATGATGTATCATCAAAGCAACCTGAAGTACAAACTCCAGCCAACTCAGTATCTAGCATCACAAATTATCCTTCAACGATTACTGATGATTCAGGTACACAGACTGAAACTTTATTTGCTCTCGGCATCGTTTTAGGAGCACATCGCATTATTGATGGCCTAGAAAGTATTGTCAATGCATTATATCCAGATTTGCTAGAGTTGGTTATGGTATGAACATGAATAAAAAAATCCTTTTATGGGTTGGAGGGCTTATTCTCCTACTCATGTTTTCCATGATCTTAAGTTTAATGATCGGTTCTGTTTCTGTACCACCCAAATTAACCGTGCGAATACTACTTAATCATCTACCATTTTTAAATTTAGAGCCTAATTGGTCAATTGGCCAAGAATCTATCGTATGGAATTTACGATTACCAAGAGTTTTCTTAAGCCTGTTAGTTGGAGCAATGTTATCTGTTGCTGGAGTTGCATTCCAAGGGGTTTTACGTAACCCTTTAGCAGATCCATATATACTGGGTGTTTCGTCTGGGGCTGCACTAGGAGCAGCAATGACCATATTATTTGGACATCAAATCGGATTCCTTGGTCAATTCAGCCTTCCCCTTTTTGCTTTTATTGGAGCGATTATCTCACTAGGTCTAGTCATTTTATTAACCTCAACTCAGCATATTCGTTCAAATGAGATACTAATTTTAGCAGGGGTTGTTATTCAAGCTTTTTCGGGAGCAATATTAACTTTTTTAATTGCGTTGTCTGGTGAAAAAATGCAATCGATTATCTTTTGGATGATGGGAAGTTTAGCCAACCATGATTGGATAGATGTAAGGATCCTTTTGCCTTATTTTCTAGTTGGTTTATTGTATTTAGGCACGCAATACCGAGAATTAAATATATTGGCTTTAGGTGAACAAGCTGCAACACATTTGGGGATCGAAGTAGAGAAGAAAAAGTTTTATATTTTAACCGTTGCTTCATTACTTGCTGCAGCAGCAGTATCGATTGTTGGTATCATCGGATTTGTTGGTCTGATTATCCCTCATCTTATTCGCTTATTAACTGGACCAAACCATCGGATTTTGCTTCCTATTTCTACTTTAGCAGGGGCGTTGTTTTTATTGTGGGCTGATACTATAGCTAGAACAATTATTCCTTCAAGAGAAATTCCAATCGGTGTAGTTACAGCAATGATCGGTGCACCTTTTTTTGCTTATTTGCTTCGAAAGGGAATAAGGAGAGAACATTAATGAAGATTTTTGAGTTGCAAAGCTTATCTTTTAAATATGGAACAAAGGAAATTTTGTCAGGGATTTCCTTTGAGATAGAACCAGGTGAAAGTTTTGGAATCATTGGGCCTAATGGAAGTGGAAAAAGCACTCTTTTACGAGCGATGAGTGGGCTTTTATCAAAATTTGCTGGCGATATTTTTTTACAGGGTAAATCTATTCAATATTACAGCAAGAAGGAACTTGCAAAAGTTATTGCCTTTGTTGGCCAAGAAGGAACCCCTCCTCTTCCTTTTACTGTACATGAAGTCGTGACCATGGGGAGATATCCTTGGTTAAAACCATTTGCTAATCTCTCTGCTAAAGATGATGAAGTGATCAAAAACGCGCTGATTTTGATGAATCTCTGGGAAAAAAGAAACAGTCTCATTCAAACTTTATCTGGTGGGGAACGGCAATTAGTGGCTTTAGCCCGCGCAATGGTACAGGAACCTAAGATTCTTTTTTTGGACGAACCCACCACTTATTTAGATATTGGTCATCAAGTATTGGTATTGCAACTAGTCAGGAAATGGCAGGAGGAAAAAGGCTTAACCGTGGTCATGGTATTACATGATTTAAATCTGGCGGCACAGTATTGCGATCGGTTATTGCTTATGAAACAGGGAAATATACAAAGAATCGGCACAGTTGTTGAAGTTCTGAGAAAAGAACATATAGAAGAGGTTTATCAAACAAAAACAATTATGGTGAAACATCCAGAACTGGGAATTCCACAGGTTCTGCTACCAAATTAATCATTCTAACAGTTTTAAAATTTTTATAAAATAGATATAAAGGAATCAAAATTAAAGAAAGGGGATGTTCTTAATGGCGATTGTTGAAGTAACGATTACTCCACTAGGTACTGGAACACCAAGTGTTAGTCATTATGTAGCGGAAGTACATAAGGTTTTGGAGCAAGCACCTGAAGCGCTTAAATATCAATTGACTCCTATGAGCACGATTATTGAAGGAGAGCTACAGGATATTTTATCCGTCATTCAAAGAATGCATGAGGTTCCTTTTGAAAAGGGAGCCTTAAGAGTATCTACTTCAATCAAAATCGATGATCGTCGTGATAAAAAAGCATCGATGGAGCAAAAGCTAAAATCTGTTCAAGAAAAACTTTAATTTTCAATAGAAATAAAAGCCTAATCATAGAGGAAGACTACTTTATAAGTAGCCTTCTTTTTTATGATAAAGTTTACATTAACTTATCTTTTCATTTCTAATATTTTTTTTGCAGAAAACAGGATAAATATGGTATAGTTATTTTTCAGATGAAGGGATAAGAAGGAGAATAATCATTCATGTTTTTAGATAAATTCGCTCCCAATTTGCATGTGAAATCGATATATGATATTGATCTACAAGCCTTGAAAAAAGCTGGAATCACCTCGATCATCACTGACTTGGATAACACATTGGTTGAAGCTGATTCACCAGAGTATACGCCAAAGTTAGTGAAATGGCTAGATGACTTACAAGAAATGGGTTTTAAGGTGATGATCGTGTCCAATAATAATAAGACAAGAGTTTCTGAATTTGCCGATCCTTTAACTGTTCCTTATATCTATAAAGCAAGGAAACCGTTTAAAAATGCATTTCATAAAGCATTAGAACTTTTAGGTTCGACCGTGAATGAAACGGTTGTAATTGGTGATCAATTACTAACAGATGTACTTGGTGGCAATCGGATAGGCCTTTATACCATTTTAGTTGTTCCTATCTCCAAAAAGGAAGGATTAGGAACAAAAATCAACCGTTTCTTCGAAAGACGAATCTTAACTTGGATGAAAAAACGGGGAATGATGTCATGGGAGGATTAGCTTAAAATGACGGAGATTAAATATTGCGAAGGTTGTGGAGTGGCCTTACAGACGGAAGACTCAAAAAAGGCGGGCTATATTCCTACCTCTACATTAAATAAAGAACATTTAATTTGCCAAAGGTGTTTTCGTATTAAACATTATAATGAAGTACAACCGATACAAATAGATGAAGATGAATTTCTGCAAATTTTACATAATATAAGCAATACGAAAAGTCTTGTCATTCAAATTGTAGATTTGTTTGATATTGATGGGACTTTTATCCAAGGATTACCTCGTTTTATTGGTCATAATCCTTTTATCATGGTTGCTAATAAAATCGATTTATTTCCTAAGTCTACAAATAGGGACAAGGTCAAAATTTGGTTAAAACAATACGCTAGAGAACATGGGCTTTCTCCAGAAGAGATTTTCCTCATTAGTGCTGAACATAATCTTGGTATATTCGAAGTAGTAGACTTTATTCAATCTTATCGAAAAGATCAGGATGTTTTTGTCGTGGGTGCAACCAATGTGGGTAAGTCATCATTTATAAATCGAGTGATTCATGAATTACAAGATGAAACACAAGTGGAACTTACCACTTCAAGATTTCCAGGCACTACTCTTAACGAGATACGTCTTCCATTAGAAGATGGTCATTACCTAATTGATACGCCAGGAGTAGTAAACCGTGATCGTTTGAGTGAATGGGTCTCTCCACATACATTAAAAGTAATTTCACCTAAAAAAACCGTGAAACCTAAGGTTTATCAATTAAATGGTCAGCAAACTCTATTTTGGGGTGGATTGGCTCGAATCGATCAAAATGGGGATTCAACTAATACTTTTGTTTGTTATATTTCTAATGAGCTGCCTATTCATCGAACAAAAAGGAGTCAGGCAGAAGAGATTTATCAGAAACATCTAGGAGAACTACTTAGCCCTCCTACAAAGGAAGAGATTGGAGCTTTACCAAATTTGATGAAACATTCCTTTAAAGTTTCTGGAAAAGAAAAAATGGACATTGTGATCTCAGGTTTGGGATGGATAAGTGTTGGAGGAGAATCGACCAATGTAGATGTTTTTGTGCCGAAGGGAATAGGGGTACACATTCGTAAAGCATTGATCTAATCTTTATATTTTATAGGTAAATGAAACTTTAAAGGAAGTATTTTTTGGGAGAGTTTGATATGGTAAATAGTGAAACAGGGATCATCGGGTTAATTGGTCATCCAGTCGCCCATTCCAAATCCCCACAAATGCATAATGCCAGTTTAAGGAATTTAGGTTTGAATGATATCTATTTAGCATTTGATGTAAAACCAGAGAATTTAAAAGATGCCATTCAAGGAATGAGAGCCTTATATTTTAAGGGATGCAACGTAACGATTCCCCATAAAGTAAATGTAATTCCTTTTTTGGATGAAATATCTGAAGAGGCAGCAAGAATTGGCGCAGTCAATACCATCGTTAACAAAGATGGAAAACTGATTGGCTACAATACAGATGGAGAAGGATATCTTCGATCACTAAAAGAAGAAACGGGATTTCAACTTCATGGGAAACGGATCATGATTTTGGGGGCTGGGGGTGCTTCTAGGGCGATTAGTTATACCTTATCTCATCAACCAATTGAGGGGATAGTTCTAGTTAATCGTGATCTGAATAAGGCAAACGCATTATTAAACGAGCTAAAGCAGACTGATTTTCATAAAGCGATTACATATCATGAGCTTCCATATGAAATGGAACAAGTAGATCTTATCATCAATACGACATCGATAGGGATGTATCCCAATATAAAGGAAACACTTATAAAAAAAGAATGGATTCAACCTCATCATTTAGTTAGTGATATTGTTTATAATCCTCTTGAAACCAAGTTATTGCAAGATGCCAAGGCTCAAGGAGCAAAGATTCATTCTGGTTTAGGAATGTTTATTTATCAAGGCGTGATTGCCTTTGAAAAATGGACCGGAATCACTCCAGATACAAATATTATGAGACGTGTAGTATTAGATTCTATCGTTTAGGAAGGAAGAAAAACATGTTAACAGGAAAACAAAAAAGATATTTACGTTCACTTGCACACCATCTTGATCCTATTTTTCAAGTAGGTAAAGGTGGGGTTAATGAAAACATGGTGAAACAAATCAATGAGGCTTTAGAAGCAAGAGAACTGATTAAAGTTTCTGTATTAAAAAATAGCCTAGAGGATGCTGATGAAGCAGCAGCTGCCATTGTAGAAGGTACCAATGCAGAATTGGTTCAGATTATTGGCCATACGATCGTGTTATATAAGGAATCAAAGGAAAATAAAGAAATTGAATTACCGAGGTAATGATGAAAAAGATTGGAATACTTGGAGGAACCTTCGATCCGCTTCATATTGGACATCTTGTCATGGCGGATCAAGTATTGTTTTATGCAAAGCTTGATGAAATTTGGTTTATACCAGCGCCGATACCTCCCCATAAAAGTGAGGAAAAAATCACACCGATTCAACATAGGGTAGAAATGTTGAAACAAGTGATGAACATCGATCAACGATACAAGCTCTGTACGATTGAATTAGAACGTTCTGGACCATCGTACACCATTGAAACGATAAAGGAATTGAAAAGAAGGTATCCAGATCATCTTTTCTATTTTATAATTGGCGGGGACATGGTTCAATATCTACCGAAATGGGTTGGAATCGATGAATTGTTATCATTGGTTCAATTTATTGGTTTAGAAAGACCAGGATATCAGCTTGCTCCACAGTCACCGACTATGGAAAAAATCTATAAACAGGTGCAAATGCTGCCAATGCTACAATTAGATATCTCATCCACTCAAATTCGGGATTGGGTAAAGATGGGGAGAACGATCCGTTATGTCGTTCCCGATGTTGTGGAACAATATATTAAGGAGCATCATCTTTATGAAGATTGATTTAACATGGTTAAAATCCGAATTAAAACAACAAGTAACAGAGCATCGTTATATTCATTCATTAGGTGTAGCGGAAACTGGGAAACAGTTAGCCAAAGGATACGATGCAGATCCTGAAAAAGTTGAGCTAGCCGGCATTTTACATGACTTTTGCAAATTTTGGTCAAAAGAGGAATTGGGTAATGAAATAAGAAGACATGCAGTATTAGCAAATGATTTGTTAGATTACAATGTAGAATTATGGCATGGGCCAGTTGCTTCTGTCATTGTGCAAGAAAGGTTTCAAATCGATGATGAGGATGTAATTATGGCGATTCGTTATCACACTTCTGGAAGAGAACAAATGTCAACGATTGAAAAAATTGTTTGCTTGGCTGACTATATTGAACCCTCTCGACAATTTCCAGGAGTTGAGGAAATTCGGAAATGGGCAGAAAAAGATTTAGACCAAGCCTTATTAGCCGCAATCGACGGTACAATTCAATTTTTGATCAAGAAAAAAATGAAGATTTATCCTTTAACAGTTAGAGCAAGAAACGATTTAATTGACCAGATAGAAAAGAAAAGAAAAAAGGAGGATGAAAATGGCATTATCGGTTAAAGAAATTGCCGAGTTGGCTGCACAAACAGCTAGTAATAAGAAGGCAAAAGATGTTGTCATTTTGGATATTAGAGGATTATCAGTGATCGCTGATTACTTTGTTATTTGTAGTGGTAATTCTGAAACACAAGTACAAGCTGTGGCCAATGAGATTAAGGACAAAATGCATGAAGTTGGTGTTTTAGTAAAAGGGTCTGAGGGCATGGATCAGGCAAGATGGATCCTTATCGATCTTGGTGATGTTGTTGTCCATATCTTTCATAAGGAAGAAAGGGAATTTTACCATTTAGAACGTTTATGGGGAGATGCACCCCGAATTGAATTTGAGGAGAATACAGAATGAGTTTACAAACAGGTATGTACTATGTATTAAAGGTGGAAAGAGAGTCTCCATTTGGTTATTTTTTAAGTGATGGAACAGAAGATGTACTTCTTCATTTTTCTGAGACTAATCAGCAAAAGTTTGAACTAGGGGATCAGATTGAAGTCTTTTTATATAATGACCATAAAGGAAGAATAGCTGCAACGTTGCATACCCCAAAAATTGTTATGGGTGAAATTGGTTTTTTAACTGTAGATGGATATGAAACAAGAATGGGTTTTTTTCTAGATAATGGAATTAGTAAGCAAGTTCTTTTACCTATATCTGAATTGCCAGAAGAAAAGAAAATTTGGCCAAAACCTGGTGATCAATTATTAGTCAAATTGGTTCATGATAAGCAAAAACGCTTATTGGCCCATTTGGTAGATGATGAACAGGAAATAAAGAGTTTCATCGATCAACAATTAGATGGTCATTTGCCAGATCCTATAAAACAAACCCAATTTGTAAAAGGGATTGTACTTCGTCATATAAGTGTAGGCGCACATGTTTATTTGGAAAATCATCAAATTGGTTTTCTCCATCGTATGGAACAAATACATGAACTAAGATTAGGGGAAAATGTACAGGTAAGACTTACGTTTGTTCGCGATGATGGTAGAGTAAATCTCTCAATGAAACCATTAAAGCAAACCAGTAGAATAGAAGATGCAGACCGTATTTTAGAGGTATTACATGAACGGGGAGGGGCTATGCCTTATTGGGATAAAACCCCACCAGATATTTTACAAAAGAAATTTAATTTAAGTAAAGCAGCATTTAAACGAGCATTAGGAAAGTTGATGAAGGATGGAGTCATTTATCAAGAGGAAGGATGGACTTATTTAAAGAATCGAGATGAATTATAAAAAATTTGCCTATGTCTATGACCAATTGATGAAAGATGCCCCATATGACCAATGGATAAAAATAACGGAGATGCTCGTTAAAAAATACAACCTTCATCCTTCACAGATCATTGATTTAGGCTGTGGTACTGGGAATATCGCAATTCCTTTAAGTAAACAGGGCTACCAAATGATCGGGGTTGATTTATCCGAAGAAATGTTGTCCATCGCTTTTGACAAGATGTTAGAATCACATGTTTCTTTTCCTCTTATTCAACAAAACATGATGGAGTTAGATATTGATCAAAAGGTTGGACTTATCATAAGTTATTGCGATTCATTTAATTACTTACACGGAATCGAAGAGGTAAAAAAAGCATTTATTCAAGTGAATAAACACCTTGAGGACGGGGCATACTTTATATTTGATATGCATTCTCCTTACAAATTTAGGGAAGTCTTCCATGGTCAAACCTTTGCTTGGAATGATGAGGATATTTCTGTGATTTGGCAAACAGAGGTAGATATCGATCAATTGATGGTAAACCATGATCTAACTTTTTTTGTGAAGCAATCTGAGCGTTGTTATGAAAAGTTTCAAGAAACTCATATTCAGCAAACATATTCCATGGAAATGGTAAAACAAGGCTTAGAAGAAACGGGTTTTGAATTAGAGGAAGTTTTTGGTGATTTTCAATTGCAACCAGTTCAAGAAAATACTGAGCGGATTTTTTACGTTGCAAGAAAACAATCTTAATTTCTATTGACATTTTACGACAAGATTGCATATAATCATAAATAATCTGATCTAGTACAAAAGTAATGCAAAGGAGTAGTAACAAGCCATAGATTTTGAGAGAGTCGGTGGTTGGTGAGAACCGATAATCAAAAGCTTGCGAACTCGCCTTTAAACTGTAGATAGGAAAGCAAAGTACTCTCTACCGTACCTCTGCGTTAAAGAGCTCGAGTGGTATTTATGGTTGAGTAGATATCATTAGGGTGGTACCACGGGAAATGTAACCTAACCTCTCGTCCCTAGCACATGCTTTGGGGTGGGAGGTTTTATTATTTTTTAGGAGGTTTTTACCATGAATGAACAGGTTTATCAACCTAGAGAAATTGAACGAAAATGGCAACAAATCTGGGAAGAAACAGATGCACACAAAACCAATGAAGATGAAAAAAAACCCAAATTTTATACCTTGGAGATGTTCCCATACCCTTCTGGCGAAGGATTACATATGGGTCATGTCCGTGTTTATACCATTGGTGATGTGATTGCTCGTTTTAAACGAATGAAGGGATATCAAGTCCTTCATCCAATGGGTGCTGATGCGTTTGGATTACCTGCAGAAAATGCCGCAATCCAAAGAGGAGTCAATCCAAGAGAGTGGACCCTAAACAATATGGAAAGGATTCGTAATGAACAAAAACGTTTAGGTGTTTCATATGACTGGGATCGTTATGTAGCCACCTGTTTACCTGATTATTATAAATTCACCCAATGGCTCTTCTTGCTTTTCTATGAAAGAGGGTTAGCTTACAAGAAAAAAGCAGCAGTTAACTGGTGTCCTACCTGTAACACGGTATTAGCAAATGAACAGGTCGAAGATGGGAAATGTTGGCGTTGTGATAGCGAAGTGACCAAAAAAGAATTAAACCAATGGTTCTTCCGTATCACTGATTATGCGGAACGCTTACTTCAAGATTTAGACCAATTAGAGGGTTGGCCTGATAAAGTAAAAATGATGCAAAAAAACTGGATTGGTAAAAGTGAAGGAGCAGAAGTGGTTTTTACTGTTCCAGCACTAGAGGATACGAAGATTTCAGTGTTTACAACTCGCCCAGACACTTTATATGGTGTAACCTATATGGTTGTTGCACCAGAACATCCTCTTGTCCCCCAATTGATTGCAGGGAAAGAGAATGAAAAGGCAATTCTTGAATTTATTGAAGAATTGAAAAAGGTAAATGAAATTACCCGTACCTCTACTGAAGTGGAGAAAGTGGGTTATTTTACTGGAACCTATGCCAAACACCCGTTAACAGGGGCAGATATTCCAATCTGGGTAGCTAACTATGTGTTAATGGATTATGGTACAGGGGCTGTTATGGGAGTTCCTGCTCACGATGAGCGTGACTTCTTATTTGCAAAAAAATATCAACTTCCCATTAAAATTGTGGTTCAGTCTAAAGAGGGTGAACCTTATACACTAGAACAAATGACTGGGGCATTTACAGAGGATGGAGTTCTTGTTAATTCAGATCAATTTAATGGTTTAAACAATAGGGAAGCGATTCGAACAATTGGTGAATATCTTGAAAAAATAGGTAAAGGAAAATTAACTGTATCTTATCGTTTACGTGATTGGCTTATTTCTCGTCAACGTTACTGGGGAACACCTATTCCAATGGTGTATTGTGAAACATGTGGAAATGTACCCGTTCCTCTTGAGCAATTACCTGTTATTTTGCCAGAAGACGTAGTGTTTAACGGTAAAGATAATCCTTTAACCACTTCAGAAGCATTTGTTCATACGACTTGTCCGAAATGTGGGGGTCCTGCTCACCGAGAAACAGATACGATGGATACATTTATTGATTCATCATGGTATTACTTCCGTTACGCAAGCCCTCATGAAGAGATCAAACCATTTGATTCAAGACAGGTAAATAAATGGCTTCCAGTTGATGAATATATTGGTGGAATTGAACACGCTGTATTACATCTACTCTATTCGCGTTTCTTTACAAAAGTATTTTATGATGCAGGTCTTATTTCATTCCAAGAGCCTTTTAAGTCCCTTCTTACTCAAGGAATGGTACTTAAAGACGGAGCAAAAATGTCCAAATCAAAAGGGAATGTCGTTAGTCCAAATGAGATCATTGAAAAATATGGTGCTGATACAGGGCGTCTATTTATCCTATTTGCTGCACCACCTGATCGAGATCTAGATTGGAGCGATTCAGGAGTAGAGGGAAGTCATCGCTTCTTAAATCGTGTGTGGAGAATGGTACAACAGCATCTAGAAATCCTTACACAGACTTATCCATATCAAGTGGAAACTGATGCGGAAAAAGAGCTTCGCCGAATGATTCATCTTACCATCAAACGAGTGACTGAAGATATTGATGAAAGAGATAACTTTAACACAGCGATTAGCGCAATTATGGAGTTAGTGAACAAAATTTATGTTTATCCAGAGGATGGCAATAAAGGGTTGCTAAAAGAAGCGATTGAAACCACTGTCATTCTACTTGCTCCGATGACACCACACCTGGCAGAAGAATTGTGGCAAATGATTGGACAAAGGGAAAGTATTCATAAAGAAAAATGGCCAACATATCAAGAAGAGTATCTAGTGTTAGATGAAGTGGAAATTGCAGTACAAATCAATGGAAAAATCAAAGGAAAAATGGTTGTCCCAACTTCCTATTCCAAAGAGGAGTTAGAAAAGGAAGTTCTTTCTGATCCAAGATTAGAAGATTGGAAGGCTGGTAAAGAAGTCCGTAAAGTGATTGTCGTTCCAGGAAAACTGGTCAATATTGTTGTTGGCTAATAAATAAATCATAAGAAAGACTACTGGACAAACCAGTAGTCTTTTTGTACAAAAAGCAGGAAATTTATGCTTTTTGTCAAATATTAGGAATGTGTTTTCATTTTATTCGCATATGCTGTGAACATTTCCATTGTTACTTCTTTTCGAGAAGGAAGCTGATTCTTTAGTGCGTATCGATTCATTTCATTAGTCCATTGATTTAACTTAGTTAAATCTACATTTTTTCCTATTTTATATTCGGTTAGTAATTCATCTATAATCCGTTCACGCTGCTGATCCATTTGTTTATATACTTCGATGGCATGAACTTTTTCATTTACTTTTTTTGATATTTCCAAATGAACGCTATTCATTTTATCACCTCAACCTTTTGATTCTATTATTTTATATCAATAATTAAAAAAATGCAGTAGTAGAAAGGGGAAGAAGAATGGGAAGTCTCCCAAATATACGGTTTACAAAAAGAGAAAAAGTCTTACTCGGACTGTTGATTATTTTTTTACTTATCATCATTAGTCAATACATCTCTTATCATCAAAAACAGCCACCTACGTTTGCGGATGAACCTTTAGCTGAGTTATCCACCGAAAAAGGGGATACCCCACAAGGAGAAGTAAAGCAAACGGAAATGACAAATCCTAAGAAGATAGTAGTTGATGTGAAAGGAGCAGTAGCAAAACCAGGAATCTACCAATTAACAGAGGGGTCAAGGGTAAAAGAAGCGTTAGATCTTGCTGGAGGGACCTTAGCAAATGCAGATTTAAACCAAGTCAATTTAGCTCAAAAAATCGCAGATGAAATGGTCATTTTTGTCCCTGTTCAAGGAGAAACTCTAAATGGTGTATCTTCTGGATTAGGTGTATCTTTTGAATCAAATGCTGAAACAATTTCCATCAACCAAGCAAGTGAAAAAGAGCTGATGCAATTAGATGGAATTGGTCCTGCTAAGGCAAAAGCTATTATAGAATACCGAACAAAACAAGGTAAATTTCAGACGATTGAAGATCTGATGAATGTGCCAGGAATCGGCCAAAAAACTTTTGAACAAATAAAAGAAAAAATTTCAGTGCATTAACAGAATAATGTGTTATAATATTTTACAATTACATAATAAACTCTTATCCAGAGTGGCGGAGGGACTGGCCCGAAGAAGCCCGGCAACCCCACAAGTTAATTGTGAAGGTGCTAATTCCAGCAGACGAAAGTCTGAAAGATAAGAGAATTAGGTTTTACACCTCTTTCTCTTTGAAAGAGGTTTTATTTTTTTCTAAGGAGGAATTAAAAATGACAGAATTAAGGAAAGAAGAGAAAGGACTAGCAACATTAGCAATTCATGGAGGGTATACTGCAAGTAAACACTTAGGGGCGACAAATGTTCCAATCTATCAAACGGCAGCCTACCAATTTGAGAATTCAGAGCATTCTGCTGCCCTGTTTAATATGGAACAAGAAGGTAATATTTATAGCCGAATTAGTAACCCAACAACAGATCTATTAGAACAACGTTTGGCAGCTTTAGAAGGAGGAGTAGGTGCCTTAGTTACTGCTTCTGGACAATCGGCAGCATTATTATCTATTCTTAATATTGCTGAAACTGGAGATGAAATCATTGCTTCCAAAAACTTGTATGGGGGTACCATCACCTTATTTACATATACATTACAAAGATTAGGAATTACGATTCATTTTGTAGATCAAAATGATTTAGATCAATGGCAAAAGCATGTGAATGAAAGAACGAAAGCCTTTTATATTGAGTCCATTAGTAATCCTTCTTTAGATGTTCCAGATATAGAGGAACTAGCTAATTTAGCACATCAAAATGGAGTTCCATTGATTGTGGATAATACATTTGCAACCCCTGTATTATTACGTCCATTTGAGTTTGGGGCAGATCTTGTGATCCATTCCACAACCAAATATATTGGAGGGCATGGTAATACGATCGGGGGAGTTGTCGTAGATAGTGGAAAATTTCCATGGGACAATGGGAAATTTAAGCGATTAAGCGATCCAGATCCTGCCTACCATGGACTAAGCTATATAGAACATGTCGGGGAACAGGCATATATTACAAAATTAAAGGCACAATTAAATCGGGATATTGGTGCAACCATGGCACCATTTAATGCATTTCTGTTAATTCAAGGGTTAGAAACGCTTTCTCTTCGCATGGAAAGACATAGTACAAATGCGTTAGCTGTAGCAAACTTTTTATCTCAGCATCCGCAAGTTGAATGGGTGAATTATCCTGGTTTAGAGAATCATTCAACCTATACCTTAGCCAAGAAATATTTAGATCATGGGCAAGGAGGTATCCTGACCTTTGGTGTAAAAGGTGGATATGAAGCAGCAAAACGTTTCATCGATAAGGTTCAATTATTTACCCATGCTGCAAATGTAGGTGATGTTAGATCCTTAGTTATCCATCCAAGTAGTTCAACTCATCACCAGTTAACAAACGAACAAAAGATAGCTGCAGGTGTATCAGATGATTTAGTTCGAGTATCTGTTGGAATCGAAGATATTAATGACTTATTAGCTGATCTTGAACAGGCTCTAGCAGAATAATTATTGACTTATTCCTAAGAAATACAATATTGTATAGGTAAATGATAAAAAGGGGAGCTTTCCATGAGTCTTTTAACTACAAATGAACAAATCAAAGAACTGATTCAAGAAACAAAACGTATCGCAATTGTAGGATTATCCAATAAACCTGATCGTGATAGCTATAGAGTGGCTGAGTATTTATTAAATCATGGTTTTGAGATTATTCCAGTCAATCCAACCATCGATGAAGTATTAGGAGTAAAAGCTGTTGCCTCCTTAAAAGAAATTAAAGGGACAGTCGATATGGTTGATGTATTCCGTCGTGCTGATCAAGTCATGCCTGTTGTAGAAGAGGCGATTGAAATCGGAGCAAAATCAATTTGGTTCCAATTAGGTGTGGTTAATGAAAAAGCGGCCAAGGTAGCTTCTGATAAAGGTTTAAAAGTGGTTATGGATCGCTGTATAAAGATTGAACATGGAAGATTATTCTTTTAAAGGAATGAAGTTTAGGATGGGAAAAGAAAAAGAACAAAAAGATCAGCATTACCGTAAAAGCTGGGATGAATATTTTATGGATTTGGCCTTTACCGTCGCTGAAAGAGCAACTTGTCCGAGAAGACATGTAGGAGCAATCCTTGTTAAAAACAAGAAATTGCTGGGTACAGGCTACAACGGAAGCCCCTCAGGGGTCGCTGATTGCTATGAACAGGGGTGTCTAATCGAACACTATCATGAAAATGGTGTAGAAAAAGAAAGATGTATTCGAACCATTCATGCAGAAGTAAATTTAGTTTTGTTTACCAATCGCGAGGATCGAGAAGATGCTACTGTTTTTGTAACGGATTCCCCTTGCTATAACTGTGCGAAGATGTTAGCAAATAGCGGTATCAAAGAAGTTGTATATGAGCGAGTCTATGAAAAAGACCATCCTAAAGTTTCTGCCCTTTTTAATGAAGCAAAGATTCAATATCGACAATATTTAAGAAATAGTGTGCCAGCCCTTCCTCAGTAATGATGGAGGGTTTTTTTCATGATAAAAAAGGAAGGGAAACAAGGAAATAGAGAGAATTATCTATAGGAATCATGTAATGTGAGGTAGATGTTTCCTGATGCAAAGGTATCCTTTATTCTTATTATCATTATTTTGGCTTACTGGTCTTTATCTTGGCTATTATCAGATTGACCTATCCCTATTTATTTGGGTTATTGGCTTAGGTTTAGGTTTCTTATTAGTAGCCTTATCAATTGGCTCTTACTATAGAAAGTCAAAATATAGGCTAGTATGGTTAATATTTGCTGTTATAATTTTTGCATTTTTTCGAATGACTCTGTATCAAGATCAACACCAGACACAACTCTCAAATGAATTTGTACAAGAGGATCAAGAGATTGGAATCCGAGGCTATATTGCTTCAACACCAATGATTGATGGTGATTTAGTTAAATTGATGGTAAGTCCCATCTCCTATCAATGGGATCAAAAAGAAGTTCCAATCAATTCTAAAGAAAAAGTCCTTGTTTACATCTATCTTAGAACAAAATCTGAACTGCAGAAGGTTCATGAGTGGGAAAATGGCATGGGCATCATGTTGTATGGAAAGTTGGAAAAGCCACAAACTGCCAAAAACCCGGGACAGTTTGATTATCGCAACTATTTAGAAAAACGTGGGGTCTATTGGAAGGTGGAAGTAGACCAGCCATCTACGATAAAGGTGTCAGATCGATTTAGCTTGTTGGCAAGCCTAAACCGTGTGAAAGATAAATTAACGTTACAAATCGATCAGTTGTATACAGAACCTAATGCTGGTTTTTTAAAGGCCTTACTATTAGGAGAAGACCAGCAAATCTCTGAGGAACTTAAAGAGGATTTTTCTATTCTTGGGCTTAGCCATCTTTTGGCGATTTCAGGCTTACATTTATCCATGATCACCTTTGTTATTTTCTGGCTTTTAACAAAGATTGGCTTGACACGTGAACATATCGCTATAACTGCAGGATTTGTCTTAATTGGATATATGTTTTTAACAGGAGCAAGTGCTTCTGTTGTTCGAGCCACTTTAATGGCTTTATTGATGTTTTATGGTCTTATTTATAAACGTGCTTTATTTTCCCTACAATCGTTAGCAACTGCTTTTATACTAATGACATTTTATCAACCGATGTGGATTTATGATATAGGATTTCAATTATCATTTGTTGTCACCCTTACCTTAATCTGGGGATATTCTAGAGTGGAGAAACGGATTCCGATTAAGCAAAGGTGGTTAAGGTCTACCTTGACTGTGCTAATCATCACACAATTCGCTTCATTTCCATTGGCCTTCTATTATTTTCACCAGTATTCGCTGCTATCATGGTTAGGCAATTTTCTTTTTGTGCCGATCTTTAGCATGGTGATACCGGTTAGCTTTGCTTTGCTCTTTTTTAGTTTTTTTCTTTCAATCTTATTGAACCGCTAGCAAGTATTTTAAACTGGACATTAAGTCAGTTATTTGAGGTTATTCACCTATTTTCTAAACTCTCTGTATTTCATTTTTATGGCTATTTTCCCTTTATAAAAGTTGTTTTACTCTATACCCTGTTTTTTTGGATACTGATCAGAAACGAAGTGAAGAATGCTTTTATTTCCTATGATCTGAAAAAGAAAATCTTTCTACTTGAGAAAATAAGTATATTATTATTGGTTGTTGCGCTTATCATTCCAGTTTTTTTGCCAAAGCAAGGTATTGTCACTTTTATTGATGTTGGTCAAGGGGACAGTATTCTGATTCAGACTCCAGGGAATGATCAAGTGCTTATTGATGCTGGAGGAACACTAACCTTTCAAAAAGAAGATTGGCAAAAAAGAAAGAATCAATTCGACACAGGTGAAGACATCATCTTACCATATTTACATTATATGGGAATTGATGTTTTGGATATGGCGGTTTTAACCCATGAAGATCAAGATCATATAGGTGGGTATCTTTCCTTAGTCGACCAACTAGAGATTCGAACATTCGTCGTAGGCAAAGAGTTTCCTAGGACTGAATTGGGCAAGGAACTTCAAAAGAAGTTAATAGAAAAGAAAATAAAAATCATTCACGTTAATCAGATCCAACATGTTAAACTAGACAATGAGTCAGTCTTTACTTTTATTCCAATCGATATCTCTGGTTCTTTAAAAGAAAATGATCATATGTTAGTGGCCTTTTTAAAACTTTACGATACATCAATAGCACTAGCCGGGGATTTAGAAGAAATAGGCGAGTACAAGATATTAGATACTTATCATGTGAAGCCTATTGATATTTTGAAAGTTGGACATCATGGAAGTAAAACCTCTACATCAGATCCTTGGTTACAAACACTAGAGCCAAAAGAAGCGGTCATATCTGTGGGAGAAAATAACTTGTATCGCCACCCTTCTAATGAGGTGGTTCAACGATTACAAGAGCAAAACATTAACATATGGAGAACAGACCAAGATGGAGCCATCATGATTTATATCAATAATGATGGATTTCGGATTGAAAAAAAGATAAAAAATGATGAAATTCAGCAACAAAATATAACGAAGATTCGTCAATTGAGAGAGGAGGACTAAGGCATCGTGAATCATATAGAATTAGTTCAACTAGCAAAAACAGGAAATCAAGCGGCACTTATAGATTTACTCAAAAGCATAGAGCATTCCATTTACAAAACCGCTTATTATTTTATGGGAAACGAACACGACGCAAAGGATGTCGCTCAGGAAGCTCTCATTAAGGTATATACTAAATTAAGTACGTTTGAAGAAAAAGCTCAATTTCATACCTGGGTCCAACGTATTACCACCAATATTTGTATGGATAAATATCGGAAAAATAAAAAGGAAGTTTCGATTGATCTTTTTGAGATGAAATTAACGAATCATTCAAATATAGAGACAGAAATTGAAAACAAGATGATGGTGGAAGAATTACTAGCTCATATGAATCAACTACCCAATAAAATTCGATCAGTGATGATATTAAGATATCTACAAAATTTTTCTTATCAGGAGATCGCTGAGACATTGGATTTGCCATTAAATACTGTGAAATCCTATCTTTTCCGTGGTAGAGACCAACTGCAAGCGTTAATAAATCAAACTCAACAAGGAGGTGTTCAACGTTGATTCGTTGTGAAGAGGCTAAAGAATGTATACAGCTACAATTAGATCACGAATTAGATGAATCAAATCAGGTATTATTACAAGAACACCTAACATCTTGCAGTGCTTGTCGTGATTATCATGAGAAAATGAATCAGTTACATTTACAATTAAGCCAAATGCCGAAACCCACCCTTCATGGAAGCCTTGTCGATCAACTGTTTCAAGCAGATACAAATCAGGTACAAATACCTGTATTTAAGAATAAATCAAGATGGTTTAAAGGATCTTTAAAGAAACCATTGATTGGTGTTGTGGCTGCATCCATTCTTATCGGGTTATGGTTTCCGGTCTCAGGTTTATTTGTGAGCAATCAGTCGTCTTCTAGTGACAAGGGACAAATTGCAGTTTTTGATGCGCCGATAAACCAAAATGTAGGTCAAACAGCATTCGTTCAATCTAATGTAAAAGAAAGTAAATCAGAGCAAGAAGGAAATCTTGGCAAAGAATTAAATAAAGAACCAAATAATAAAGAAACAAGTAATAAACCAACTGATGAATATCAAAAGAAAAAAATGATTGATCAAGAAAATAATAGATCAGTCTCTTTAAAGGATCCAATTCAGGAAGAACAGCCTCAAAGTGATAGAAGCTTAACAAAAGATCCATCTGAATCACCAAAGGAAGATGACGCTTTTACTGCAGATGAAAATGGGATGCTAATATCGATAACAGGTACAGAAATTCCTCCTTTTCCTTATCAGATTAAAGAAGAAGACCGACAATTAGTGATCTATGACCAGAATCATATTGAGATCTATCGTACCCATCAATGGGAGGAAGGATTTTCTGTTCAATGGATTGTGGAGAATGAGAATCTAATTAATTATCAACTTTTTGATCAGCAAGGCCAGCTTATAGCAAAATACCAAATCAATATCATAGAGAAGAAAGAAGAAAAGATAGACCAAAAAGATGAAACAGTTAAGAAAATAGAAGAAACAATTGAATAGAGTGTCACACATCAGCAGGAACTTGCGTATAGTGTAATACGACCATTGCTTCCCGCCCAATGGGAAGATCCTAGGCCTTTTCATTGGGCGTTTACATAAGTGTGATTGGACGATAAAACCGTGGAATTCCACGGTTTTTGTTTTATGTTACTTTAAATTATTTTTATAGAATAAAAATAAGGTATCTGCGTATTCGCGGACATAGATGAAAATATGATACAGATGAGCTCGATCAACAAACTCTTCACGGGTTTTCGGCAATGGAGAGTTGGCGTAATGATCATTTAATTGATTTAATAATTCAGACATTTCTTTAAAAGTCTCTATTGGGTTTAAGCTTGGATTTTTTTGCATTTTAGAAAGTTGTTGTAAAGCTCCTGCAATACTTTTTGAATGTATGCGTGTAGATTGAAGGTGTCCAACTTGGAAAGTTAATTCTTCTAATAGAGTAATCAACTTTTTATATAGTTTTAGCATCGTGATATATTTAGTATAGATATTGATTTCCTCCGAAAGTAAAGCATTTTCTTTGCTAATTTCAGCTTGATCCAACAAGACTTTGATTTGTTTTCTACATTCATAATACTCATCTTGTGTTGGAATAGATCTCAACTCAGGATTCTTTACGTTTGCTGCCATTCGTTCAAAAAAAGTAGAAAAACGAGTATTAAATTCTTCTATATTCTCTTTTAATAGCGCATCATACTTTTGGGGAACAATCAAGTTAACTAGAACGCTAACAACAATTCCTATTCCAATGACTGCTATCTCTTTTAAGGAAAATGAAACAAATTGTTTTCCTGTGATCGGCATCGCATCAAGAACATGATAGACTACAATTGTGGCTAAAATAATACCATCGGCCAATTGAAGTCTTACAATGAGTGAAAGTGCGAGAATTGTTCCGATACCAAAGGCTATTACCGATTTACCCAAAAACACTCCTAAAATCAGTCCAATAATCACTGAAAGTAAGCTACCTAAAAAGAGGGTAACTCCATATCGAATCGTTCGTTTAGATGTTTCTTTCATGGCTATTAAGGCAACAACACCAGAAAAAGTGGTTGTAAATCCTAATGCATGAGCCAATCCAATGGATAAAGAAACAGCAATTCCGGTTTTTATTATCCGCTTCCCAATTTTATACTTCATAAATTTACCTCCTCTTCCTTAGTAATTATACCTGAATAAATTTAGCATTTATTAAAAAACAAGAGCTAATGTTTTACTCTTATTATAGTATAATGAAGGTTGTTAAAGGAGGGTGGAGCATGTCTAAACGGATTTACTTATTCTATGGAACAGAAAGTTTTCTTATAGAGAATAAAATTAAAAACATCATACATAAATCTATTCCCGAAGACCAAAGGGATATGAATGTGATTACTTACGATTTATTAAACACTCCGATTGAAGAGATCATCCAAGATGCGGAGACACTACCTTTTTTGGCTGACCATAAAATTGTAATTGGGAAAAATGCGTTCTTATTTACAGGCCAAAAAGTCCCACAAAAGATCGAACATCAAATAGATCGCTTAGAACAATATCTAGAGCAACCCGTTGATTTTAGTACTTTAATTTTTTGGGTACCTGTTGACAAATTAGATGAACGGAGAAAAATAGTGAAACAAATGAAGAAGTTTGCTCAGGTGGAATCATTCTCTTCTCTTTCTGATGCTTCTTTATTAGATTGGCTGACTGAGATTGCTAAAAAAGAAGGGGTAGAAATTCTACCAGAAGCTGGTCAGTTGCTTATTCATTTGGTTGGTCAAGACTTACAATTACTAAATCAAGAAATAATAAAAATGGCTACCTATGTTGGGAAAAGTGGACTCATCGATGAAAAAGTCGTTCAAGAATTAAGTGTGCGGACGATAGAACAAGACATTTTTGCATTGATTGATCAAGTTGCGAATTTACAAATTGAAGTGGCTTTTCAAATCTTCTATGACTTATTAAAAAATAAAGAAGATCCAATCAAAATGGTGGCATTACTAGCTCGTCAGTTTCGGCTGATCTTGTACTCAAAAGAATTACAGCGAAAAGGCTATTCTGCACAACAAATCGCTTCTCAATTAGGTACCCATCCCTATGCAATACAAATTGCCTTAAAACAATCAGTCAAATTTAATGAACAACAATTACAAAATATCTTAATCAAATTAGCAGAAATCGATTATGAAATCAAAACGGGACTGAAGGACAAGGTATTAGCATTAGAGATGTTTTTCTTTTATTTGAAGAATCCCACTTTCTTCCCATAAAAAAAGCGACCCTTATATGTATGGGTCGTTCTTTTTATCCTTATTTATTAAGCAGTTACATTGGATGAAAGTGAATTAAATTTTTGAGCAAGACGTGATTTTTTACGAGAAGCAGCGTTTTTATGAATAAGCCCTTTAGTTACCGCTTTGTCCAATTTTTTGGTTGCATTCAAGAGAGCGGCCTTTGCAGCTTCTACATCATTATTTTGAACAGCTACTTCAAATGTTTTAATTGCAGTTCGAAGAGCTGATTTTTGAGCAATGTTTCTTGCATGTCTTGTTTCAGTCGTTTTTACACGCTTAATTGCAGATTTAATATTTGGCATTACGTTCACCTCCCTTGGTGCAACAAATAAATAAAGAATTCCAAATACAACATGAAATATTTTAACATGCTCTTATACATATTGCAAGATTTAATCGAATCTGTATAAAGAAACCAATTGGTAAAAGAATAAAAATATCTATAGAAGAAGGAGAAGATTGAACATGAAGAAAGGACATGATATTGATTTAAGCCCATACCAAGTACGAACCGATCTTGCATTAGAAAGTCATTTAATGGCTGTAGAACAACAAGGCAATATAATTTCTGGGGTCGAGGTTGATGAACAACAATTAGAGGGTATACATATTACAAAACTATATATTTCAACAGATGAAGGAGCACGTACATTAAATAAAAGGAAAGGGAACTACTTAACTTTTGAAGCTCCTGGGTTAAAGAATCATGATTCAGCATTACAAGATGAAATGACAAATGTTTTTGCAAAGGAGTTTAAGCAATATCTTCAACAGCTACAAATTGCCGACAATGCCAAAGTATTAGTCATTGGGTTGGGAAATTGGAATGTAACTCCTGACGCGGTAGGGCCTATGGTTGTAGAAAATTTACTGATCACCCGCCATCTTTTTGAACTGATGCCAGATCAGGTAGAAGAAGGTTTTCGGCCAGTCAGCGCATTAGCTCCAGGGGTTTTAGGGATTACTGGGATAGAAACGAGTGAAATTGTTCAAGGGGTTGTAGAAAGGAGTTGCCCAGATTTGGTAATTGCTATCGATGCACTTGCTTCACGTTCACTTGAACGAGTGAATTCTACAATACAAGTAGCAGATACTGGAATCGCACCTGGTTCGGGGATTGGCAATAAACGAAAGGCATTAGATAAAGAAACATTAGGTGTTCCTGTGATTGCCATTGGGGTACCAACCGTTGTTGACGCGGTCTCAATAACAAGCGATACCATCGATTATATTTTAAAATATATGGGAAATCAGATGGATATTCGAAATCCATTTGGCAAACCCTCAAAGAATCCTAAACATCGTGAAAAATTCCTAGGGTTAATTGGAACACTTGAAGAACGAGAAAAACGTCAACTGATTCATGAAGTTTTAGCACCTTTAGGTCACAATTTGATTGTCACCCCAAAAGAAGTGGATACCTTTATAGAAGACATGGCTAACATAATTGCTAGTGGGTTAAATATGGCATTACACCATGCAGTTAATGATGGGAACATAGAATCTTATACTCATTGAACGAAAAAATGAAAGGTTGTTCTAATTCTCCTTTTCCTTGCATAGATTGGTGGTAAAGACTGTAATGAGGAGAAAGGATGAAAATATGAGACAACCTTCTATCCAAAAAATATTTATGTCCCTTTCTTTAGGAACAGCTTTATTGTTTTTGCTATTTAGTATTGTGTTATTACAATTTTCACCAAAGCAACAACAAAATTTAAATTGGTGGAATCAATACACAGTGAAATGGTCTACCAAACAAATTCTTCAAATGTTTGAAATAGAAATTCCTTTTTTCCAAATGAATGTACAAGCTCTCACTGAGAATGAGGGCGAAGAAAAAGAAAGTTCATTATTAAGTTTTCTACCTTTCTTCACCCCAAGCCATCCTAATGATTTGATCAAACAGGAGATTCCAGGTTTTTCCGTAATGGATCTCCAACAACTCACAGCATCTAATATTACGGATATTGACCATGAACTAATTGAATCAACTCCTCCGGAGGAATTTTTGCAAGAGGAAAAATTGGACGACCCTGATTCAGCTCAACAAGAAGCATTAAAAACAATGGTTTCAAACAAAAAATTAGTGTTTATTTACCATACACATGATACAGAAGCTTATATCCCAGAGGTAAGAAAAAAAGAACCAGAGATCAAAAAAGAATCTGATATGTATTACAACAGTTCAGTGAATGTGACCCAAGTTGGGAAGAAATTAGGCGAGGAATTAAATAAATTAGGGATTAAATCTGTTGTTTCCACAAAAAAGTATAATCCTGAAAAGTTTAGTTTATCCTATTTAGAATCAAGAAAAACAGTAAAAGCAGCATTGCAGCAGAATGATTACGAATTTATTTTTGATATCCATCGTGATTCGCAACGCCGTGAAGATACGACGGTAAAAATCAATGGAAAAGATTATGCAAAAATTGCTTTTGTTATTGGAACAGGAAACAAAAATTATGAACAAAACAAAGCATTTGCCTTAAAACTTCGAGCTGCGATTGAAAAGCGTTATCCGGGTCTAACAAAACCAATTATCGCAAAAGAGAAGACAAAAGGTGTGAATGGGGAATATAATCAATCCCTTTCACCTAACCTATTGGTGATTGAAGTTGGGGGTATTGATAATACATTTTCGGAAACTGATAGGACAGCAAAAGCACTTGCTGAGGCGGTGGCAGATCTTTATTGGCAAGCTGAACAAGTGGATGCAAAACCACAAAGCAATTCAAGTAAGGAGTGAATCCATTGGTTAGATTTACGATTCGTTTTATCTCTATCGTTGTGATCTTAATGTTTGGAATATTGATCGGCATGAATATGGCTGAGAAGGGGATATACCGAGTTGCTGGTAATCCTAATCTTCCGACAGATAGTTTAAATATTGCTCAAAAAAATCAACAGGTAGAAGTAAAAGTTTTAGGAAAAACGTATACAACAACGATCCCAAAAACAACGAAAACAGAAAAAGATACTTCCCCGAAAGAAAAAGAAGAATCTACGCAAAAGGTGCCTTCCTCTAATCAAATGAGTTTATTAAGCAAGGTAGGAAATGCTTTAAGTATAACCCTGCAAAAAGGAGCAGAGAAAGGATTGGAAATATTAGCCAATTTCATTCACAATTCTTAAGAGAGCTATAATGGCTCTTTTCTTTTTTGATTCCTGATTGTTTCTATATTGGATAATTGTTATAATATTATGCAGTGTATTTGTCTACGGTTGTAGGAGGAATTTATCATGAGCGATCTTGACAGACAAAAAAGGATTCGAAACTTTTCCATTATCGCCCATATCGATCATGGAAAATCTACATTAGCTGATCGAATATTAGAATATACAGGTGCTTTAACAAAGAGGGAAATGGAAGATCAAGTTTTAGATCAAATGGAACTTGAACGGGAACGTGGAATTACCATTAAACTTCAAGCTGTACGTCTAAATTATAAAGCAAAAGATGGGGAAGAATATCTTTTGAATTTAATCGATACCCCAGGACATGTAGACTTTACTTATGAAGTTTCTAGGTCTCTAGCAGCTTGTGAAGGGGCTATCCTTGTCGTGGATGCAGCTCAAGGAATTGAAGCTCAAACATTAGCAAACGTTTATCTTGCTTTAGAAAACGATTTAGAAATTATCCCAGTGGTTAATAAAATTGATTTACCAAGTGCTGAACCGGAACGAGTAAAACAGGAGATCGAGGATGTTATTGGTTTAGATGCATCAGATGCAGTACTAGCTTCGGCAAAGGCTGGGATTGGGATTGAGGAAATTTTAGAGCAGGTCGTTCAAAAGGTTCCTGCACCTATTGGCTCGAAAGATGAGCCGTTACAAGCCCTGATCTTCGACTCTCACTATGACCCATATAAAGGAGTGATCACTTATATCCGTGTAGTCAATGGAACGATTAAACCGGGTATGAAAATAAAGATGATGGCCACAGGTAAGTCCTTTGAGGTAACAGAAGTGGGTGTCTTTAAACCAAAAATGACACAAGTTGATGAATTAACAGTTGGCGACGTAGGCTTTGTCGTTGCAGCAATCAAAAATGTAAAAGATACCCGTGTGGGAGATACGATTACAGATGCCAAAAGACCTGCAGCAGAACCATTGCCAGGTTATCGTAAAGTCAATCCAATGGTATTCTGTGGATTGTACCCTGTTGAAACACAGGATTATAATGATTTAAGAGATGCATTAGAGAAGCTTGAATTAAATGATGCAGCCTTAAAATATGAACCTGAAACGTCAACAGCATTAGGTTTTGGTTTCCGTTGTGGATTTTTAGGATTACTCCATATGGAAATCATTCAAGAACGACTTGAACGTGAATTTGGAATCAATTTAATCACAACAGCTCCAAGTGTGGTTTATCATGTAACAAAAACCAATGGAGAAAAATTGGTCATAGATAACCCATCTAATTTGCCTGAGCCAGTTCATATTGAATATATTGAAGAACCATATGTAAAAGCAGGGATCATGGTTCCAAATGACTATGTCGGAGCAGTGATGGAACTTTGTCAGGGAAAACGGGGAGAATTTGTCGATATGCAATATTTAGATACCAATCGTGTTACCTTGACATATAATATGCCTTTATCTGAAATTGTCTATGATTTCTTTGATCAATTAAAATCGGGAACCAAAGGGTACGCTTCCTTTGATTACGAGCTAATTGGATATAAAGCCTCTAACTTAGTAAGAGTAGATATTTTACTCAATGGAGAAAAAGTAGACGCACTCTCGTTTATCGTTCATAAAGACAGAGCATATCACAAAGGAAAGCAGATTGCAGAAAAACTAAAACAATTAATTCCTAGACAAATGTTCGAAGTTCCAATTCAAGCTGCCATTGGCAATAAAATTATTGCTAGAGAAACGATTAGTGCGATGAGAAAAAATGTATTAGCAAAATGTTATGGTGGAGATATTTCGAGAAAAAGAAAGCTTTTAGAAAAGCAAAAAGAGGGTAAAAAACGAATGAAGGCCGTAGGAACTGTTGAAGTTCCCCAAGAAGCCTTTATGGCTGTTCTAAAAATGGACGAATGATGAATGAATAGGAAAAATAAAAAGAATATCGAAACCTGCACTGAGGTGTAGGTTTTCCTTGTTTTTAACAGATGGAAATAGGCACTTTTGCGGGGGAATGAAGGAGGGATAAAGCGTGGCAAATGCAGTCTATATTCATATACCGTTTTGCACGAATAAATGTCATTATTGTGATTTCAACTCATATGTTGTAAGTGGTCAACCTGTCATGGAATATTTAAAAGCCCTCGACTTAGAAATGGAAAAAACGGTTGAGCTATTTCCAACTGGAGAAATCAAAACGATTTTTGTTGGCGGTGGAACGCCAACGGTTTTAACTCCAAAAGAAATGGAGGTTTTTTTGACTTCTGTTCGCAAGCATTTCCCTCATTGGAACGAGGAGATTGAATTTACGATGGAAGCTAATCCAGGAACTGTGGAATTAGATAAATTAAAAATGATGAAGGAATTCGGAGTCAATCGGATTAGTATGGGTGTTCAAGCCTTTCAAGATGATTTATTATCATTTATTGGACGAATACATTCTGAAAAAGAAGTTTATCAGAGTATAGAGAATGCTCATCACTTAGGGTTTAAAAACCTTAGCATCGATTTAATGATCGGTTTACCAAATCAAACGATTGAGATGGTTAGAGAGAGTCTGAAAAAGGCAATTCAACTTCAATTACCTCACTTCTCTGTATATAGCTTAAAAGTAGAACAAAATACATTATTTCATACATTTTATCAAAAAATAGATTACCCTTACCTCCTGAAGAAGATGAATTAAATATGTATTTAATCACCATGGAGGAAATGGAAAAACACGGATACCATCAATACGAAATTAGTAATTTTGCAAAACCAGGGTATGAAAGTAAACATAATATCACCTATTGGAAAAACGAAGATTATTTCGGATTGGGTGCTGGCGCTCATGGGTATATTCAAGGCAGAAGACATGCGAATATCAAAGGGATACGACCCTATATTGATCATCTATTAATGGAAAATCAATTACCAAGATTCGAAGAATTTGAGGTCTCACTGCAGGAGAAAAAAGAAGATATGCTGATGTTAGGTCTACGAATGCTTGAAGGGGTCAAATTTAGCGACTACGAAAAAGAGTTTAATGAAGAGATGTTGAGCCGATTTAGAGCGCAAATTGAGAAATTAGTAAATCTTGGGCTATTGATGAAGGAAAAAGACCGAATCAAACTCTCTCAAAAAGGACTGATTTATGGTAATGAAGTCTTTGCGGAATTTATTTCCGTATAGGAATTGACAAGACAGGGTAGGATTTGATATCTTTTAAATAGATTTTAGCACTCGTCAAAGGTGAGTGCTAATAATGGAGGTGGATGGTTTGCTGACAGAAAGACAGAAAAAGATATTAAAAGCTATCGTCACTCATTATATTGAATCTGCTGAGCCGGTTGGTTCTCGGTCAATTTCTAAGCGGCAAGATATTGGTTTTAGTTCTGCAACCATCCGTAATGAAATGGCTGATTTGGAAGAAATGGGTTATTTAGAACAACCACATACTTCAGCTGGTCGGGTTCCATCAAATAGAGGATATCGTTATTATGTCGATCATTTAATGAACCCAGAAGATTCGATTATTTCAAAAGATATTTTGACGAATATTAGCAAAGTATTTACAGATCAATTTAATGAATTTGAACAATTGATCGAACAAACTGCGATCATTTTGTCGCAAATTACAAATTACACAAGTATTATTTTGGGTCCAGAGATTTATCATACTAAACTGAAGAATATTCAAATCGTGCCGATTACAGATGAAAGTTTAGTTGTGATACTGGTAACCAATACAGGTAAAGTAGAACATAAGATGTTAACTATACCACAAGGGGTTTCCATCAATGAGATTGAAAAAATGGTTCGTTTTTTGAATCATAAATTATCGGGAATACCGTTGTATCAATTGAAATCAAAAATATTTATGGAAATAAACAAGGAATTTCAACGCAATTCTTATGAATTTGAGCAATCGATGAAGATGATTGATCAGATCCTTTTAAACCTTGATGAAACCACTTTAGATAATAAAATCTATATGGGTGGCACAACGAATATCCTTAATCAACCTGAATTTAGCGATATCAATACTATTAAAGATCTTCTCACTTTGTTTGAAAAAACAGATACCATTAGACAGTTAGTGAGCTCTAATCATAAAGGAATTGAAGTGAAGATCGGAACTGAAAATGAGATTGAGATTGCAAGTAACTGTAGTATTATTACTGCCACCTATGAATTCGAAGGTAAACCTTTGGGAACAATCGGTATCTTTGGTCCTACCCGTATGGATTATGGGCGTGTGATTCGTATCTTAGAATTTTTAACAAAAGATTTATCGGAATTTATTTCCCGCTTATATAAATAAAATGTTTTTTGGATAGCCACCACTTTAACAGTGGGGCTTACGCTTTTTGAATATTAAAGAAGATATAACTTTCTTTTCATTATTATAATGAGATCCCGCAAAAGTAACCGGAAATATCTTTTCAAGGAAGGCGGCACTTTTGTGGACTTTCTTAAATTGTACTTTGTGTTGAAAGGATGCTGAATGATGAATCATCACAGCAATCAATCCCATCAAGAAACCGATGATCGACTAACTGCACTACATAGTAATACAAATGCCATTAGGGCTATTGCTTCAGCAGTGGAAGGTACTTTGGGTCCTAAAGGTTTAGATACGATGTTGGTCGATACTACAGGCGAAGTTGTGATTACCAACGATGGGGTAACCATTTTAAATAAAATGGAAGTAAATCACCCTGCAGCAAAAATGCTTATACAAGTGGCTCGTTCCCAACAAAATGAGATTGGTGATGGAACAACGACAGCCACGATTCTATCAAGTGAATTATTGTCTTTAGCAGTTAACCAAGTAGATAGAGGCGTTCCCATTCCTAAGGTGATAATGGGTTTAAAACAGGGAATTCGACTTGCAATCCAATTTTTGAAACAACATGTAAGGCCTGTAGAAGATTTAAATAAGGATTGGATTCATCAAATTGCTTTAATTGCGGGTCGAGAGCATGAAGATGTTGCTGAGCTTATTGTAGAAGCTGCCAAATTAGTGGGGAAGGAAAAGTTATTAGATTCCCAGTTCAAATTTGCAGATACGATTTTGGCATATGAAGGTTCAGAAAATGAATTAGTCTCAGGCCTCATTTTGAAAAAGAAGAAAATGAATCCTGATATGCCTCAAAAGATAGAAAACGTGAAGCTACTAGTCATACAGGATGCTTTTGAACCTGAAGAGATTGATGATGAAGCATTAGGAACGGAAATAGGGTTTAGCAAGTACCTAGAATATAAAGAGATCTTTAAGCAAAATCTAGATAAAGTAGAACAATTAGGAATTAATCTGATCGCGGTTCATCGTGGGATCGATCCTATGGCAGAAGAATTTTGTGTCGACCATGGAATTATGATGATTCAGCGTCTTTCTAGTGAAGATATGAAGCTTTTAGCTGAACATACTGGTGCCAAAATGATGAAACGTTCAGGTTTAAATAAAGAGCTTGAAGAGTTAAAATCCTATTTGGGATATGCTCAACTTGTCTATGAAGATGAAAAACTTGAAAAAGTAAGAGTAGTTGGAGGAAAAGGTAAACCGACGGCTACGATTCTAGTAGGTGCATCTACTGGCGAAATTGTAGAAGAAAGAGAGAGAATTGCAAAGGATGCTGCCTCGTCAGTTCAAGCTGCCATTCGTTCAGGTTATGTACCTGGAGGAGGGGCAGTTGAAATGGCCATTTCCAAGGAAATCGAAAGAATACGGGAACAGACTCGTGGTATGGAAGGCTTTGGACTTGAAGCTGTTGCTCAAGCTTTAACAAAGCCAATGGCCCAAATCGTATTAAATGCTGGATTTAACCCATTAGAAAAATTAGATGAGGTAAAAGTGGCCCAAATCGAACAGCAAAGTGATGCCATTGGTATTAATACAGACACTGGACAATTGATGGATATGGAGCAAAATGGCATTCTTGATCCTGCCTTGGTAAAAATTCATGCATTAAAAGCTGCGGGGGAAATTTGTGAAGCGATTTTGCGTATTCATACCATTATTCGTATGAAAAAAGATGAAGACCAAGATTAGGAGGTGAATCAATGACAGATCAAATGAAGGAAAAAGAAACCACTGTCATGGAAGAAGAAAATGAGAATGTAGCAGAACAAGAAGTTTCAGCTGAAATGAACAATGAAAAGGATTCAAATGAGGTTGGGGTGCAAGAAGAACAGGATGAAGTGTCACAATTAAAGCAAACGATTGAAGAGTTACAAAATCGTCTATTACGCACCCAAGCAGATTTTGAAAACTTTAGGAAAAGAACAAGAGTTGAAAAAGAAGAATTAGCAAAATATGCAACAGCAAAGCTTGTTGAATCCCTTCTTCCTGCAATAGATAATTTTGAACGAGCTATTGACTCAAGCAAAGATTCACAAAACCTTGATTTATTTTTACAAGGGGTAGAAATGGTTTATCGTCAAATTGAACAAGTATTGACGCAAGAGGGATTAGAAAAGATCGAAGCTGTTGGACAGCCTTTTAATCCTGAAATTCATCAAGCAGTGATGCAAGTAGAAACAGATGAATTTGATTCAGGAATCGTTGTGGAAGAATTACAAAAAGGATACAAGCTAAAAGAAAAAGTAATTCGTCCTTCAATGGTTAAGGTAAATGCATAAACAAAGTGTATAAGAAATTAAAATTTAAGATAAATTTGTTGGAGGTAATGTTTTTATGGGAAAAGTTATTGGAATTGACTTAGGAACAACAAACTCTTGTGTTGCTGTATTAGAAGGTGGCGAACCTGTTGTAATACCTAATCCAGAAGGAAACCGTACAACACCATCTGTTGTTGCTTTTACAAAGGATGGAGAACGTTTGGTAGGTGAAGTTGCAAAACGTCAAGCAATTACAAATCCAAACACTGTCATCTCGATTAAACGTCATATGGGTACAAATTACAAAGTGAATATTGATGGGAAAGAATACACACCACAAGAAATCTCAGCCATTATCCTACAAAAATTAAAAGCTGATGCAGAAGCTTATCTTGGCGAACCTGTTACTCAAGCAGTTATCACTGTTCCAGCCTATTTTAACGATAGCCAACGTCAGGCTACAAAAGATGCAGGTAAAATTGCTGGTTTAGAAGTACTACGTATTGTAAACGAACCAACTGCTGCTTCTTTAGCTTATGGATTAGAAAAAGAAGAAGATCAAACAATCCTCGTTTATGACCTTGGAGGCGGTACTTTCGACGTATCCATTCTTGAATTAGGTGACGGATTTTTTGAAGTAAAAGCGACTAGTGGAGATAATAAACTTGGTGGTGACGATTTTGACCAAGTGATTATAGACTATTTAGTCGATATCTTTAAAAAAGAAAATGGAATTGATTTAAGTAAAGATAAAATGGCTTTACAACGTCTTAAAGATGCAGCTGAAAAAGCAAAAAAAGATCTATCTGGTGTTCTAACCACTACGATTTCTCTACCATTTATCACGGCAGATGCGACAGGGCCTAAGCACTTAGAAGTTACTTTAACTCGGGCAAAATTTGAAGAATTGACTGCTCATTTAGTAGAAAGAACAATGGGTCCAACTCGTCAAGCTTTAAAAGATGCTGGATTAAGCCCAAATGAGATTGATAAAGTCGTTCTTGTTGGTGGTTCTACTCGTATTCCAGCAGTGCAAGAAGCGATTAAGAAATTTATAGGGAAAGAACCTCATAAAGGAGTAAACCCTGATGAAGTGGTGGCTCTTGGGGCAGCTATTCAAGCTGGTGTGTTAACTGGTGATGTAAAAGATGTCGTATTACTTGACGTTACACCATTATCACTAGGGATTGAAACATTAGGTGGCGTATTTACAAAATTGATTGATCGCAATACTACCATTCCTACAAGTAAATCCCAAGTCTTCTCTACCGCAGCTGATAACCAAACTGCTGTTGACATTCATGTGCTTCAAGGGGAAAGAGAAATGGCCGCATATAATAAAACATTAGGCCGTTTCCAATTAACGGATATTCCACCTGCACCACGTGGTATTCCGCAAATTGAAGTAACTTTTGATATCGACGCTAACGGTATAGTAAATGTTTCTGCGAAGGATTTGGGTACAGGAAAAAGCCAAAAAATCACCATTACTTCTTCAAGCGGTTTAAGTGATGAAGAAGTTGAGAAAATGATCAAAGAAGCAGAAGCAAATGCTGAGGCAGACAAAAAACGTCGTGAAGAAATCGAAATTCGCAACCAAGCAGACTCCATGATTTATACAACAGAAAAAACATTAAAAGAGCTTGAAGGAAAAGTAGATCAAGCTGAAGTTGATAAAGCAAATCAAGCAAAAGAAGCATTGAAAAAAGCCTTAGAAGGCAACAATATTGAGGAAATTAAGTCTGCGAATGAAAAACTCACAGAAGTTGTTCAACAACTATCTGTCAAACTTTACGAACAAGCACAGGCACAAGCAGGTGCACAAGCTGAAGCAGGAGAACAAACCAATAAAAAAGAGAACGTGGTAGACGCAGATTATGAAGTTGTCGATGATGACAACAACAAATAATCTAGAGTATGTATATTACATGAGCTTCGTCATCGATGCCTTTCTACTTATTCATTGTTTAATGAAAAGAGAGATATACTTTTTTTTCCATTTAATTAAAGTCAAAGTCGATCTTCTTGGCTTTGACTTTTGCATGTTTTCTAAAGAACGGGGGGATTGAATGAGTAAACGGGATTATTATGAGGTACTTGGCGTCAGTAAAAATGCCTCAAATGAAGAAATAAAAAAAGCTTATCGGAAACTTGCTCGTCAATATCATCCTGATGTCAATAAATCACCAGATGCTGAAACCAAATTTAAAGAAGTGAAAGAAGCCTATGATGTATTAAGCGATGCACAAAAACGTTCTCGTTATGATCAGTTTGGACATGAAGATCCTACTGCAGGTTTTGGAGGATCAGGTTTTGGTGGAGCAGATTTTGGTGACTTTGGTGACATCTTTGATATGTTTTTTGGAGGCGGAGGAAGAAGAACCCGAAATCCAAATGCCCCAAGAAGAGGAGCAGACCTTCAATATAGTATGACCTTAGAATTTAAAGAGGCCGTATTCGGTAAGGAAACAGATATTACGATTCCTAGAGAGGAACAGTGCGATACCTGTCATGGAACAGGCGCAAAACCAGGTACTAAAATCGAGACTTGTTCGGTATGTAAGGGAACTGGCCAGCAAGAAGTGGTACAGAATACCCCGTTTGGTCGTATTGTCAATCGTAGGGTATGTAATGCTTGTCATGGGCAAGGTAAAATCATTACTGAGAAATGTACAGATTGCCATGGTAGTGGACGAGTGAAGAAACGAAAAACGATTCATGTCAAAGTCCCAGCAGGTGTTGATGATGGTTCTCAACTAAGGGTAAGTGGTGAAGGGGAGCCAGGAGTCAACGGTGGACCTTCAGGAGATTTGTTTATTGTTTTACATGTTAAAGCTCACGACTTTTTTGAACGTGATGGTGATGATATCTATTGTGAGGTTCCTATCACTTTTACCCAAGCAGCCTTAGGGGATGAGATTGAAGTTCCTACTTTAGATGGAAGAGTCAAGTTAAAGATTCCTGAGGGAACACAGACAGGTACAAACTTCAGATTAAGAGGAAAAGGTGTGCCTCGCTTACGTTATAGTGGTAGAGGTGACCAGCATGTGAAAGTGGTTGTTGTTACACCAACCAAATTGACCACTGAACAAAAAGATCTATTACGACAATTGGGGAATTTAAGCGGAGAGGAAACACATGAGCAACAAAAGTCATTTTTTGAAAGAATGAAAAAAGCTTTTATGGGGGAATAGGGTGTTCCCCCTTTTTATCGAAAAAGAAAGCATAACTTTCTTTTCATTATATTAAAATGAGTCCCCACAAAAGTAATCGGAATATGGTTCGAAGGAGGTCGTTACTTTTGTGGGCTATCTTGTCTTCTAATAATTTCAGGAGGAATTATAATATGAAATGGTCAGAAATTACGATTCATACAACTCAAGAGGCAATTGAGGCAGTGGCGAATATTTTACATGAATCTGGTGCAGGTGGGGTAATCATTGAGGATCCAGAAGTACTAAATCGGGAATGGGAAACTCCATATGGCGAAGTCTATCAACTTTCTCCTGAAGATTATCCTGAAGAAGGTGTATATGTAAAAGCTTATTTGCCTTTAAATAGTTATTTAATGGAAACGGTTGAACAAATTAAACAACTTATCAATAATTTGCTAACCTACAATATTAATATTGGTACGGGAAAAGTATCTATTTCAGAGGTAAATGAAGAAGATTGGGCATCTGGATGGAAAAAGTATTATAAGCCAGTTAAAGTATCTAATCGAATCCTCATCACTCCTACATGGGAGGAAGTAGAAGAAACAAATGACCAATTAATCATTGAATTAGACCCGGGAATGGCCTTTGGTACAGGCACTCACCCTACAACAGTCATGTGTATTCAAGCTTTAGAGAAAGTAATTAAAGGTAACGAAGAAATGATTGATGTAGGATGTGGAACAGGCGTATTGAGTATCGCTGCTGCAAAACTAGGTGCAAAGCACATACTTGCTCTTGATTTAGACGAAGTAGCTGTTAAAAGTGCAAAGTTAAATACAAAAATCAATCATGTAGATGACAGGGTTGAGGTGAAACAAAATAATCTACTGGATCATATTGATCAACAAGTAGATATAGTTGTCGCTAATATCCTAGCAGAAGTGATTCTAAGGTTTACCGGTGATGTAGCAAGGATACTTAAGCCAAAGGGAATCTATATTACTTCAGGTATTATTCAAAATAAGAGTGATTTGGTAAAAGAAGCCCTTAAAAGGGAAGGTTTGGTTATAGAGGAAACACTTCAACAAGAGGATTGGGTAGCGTTTATTGCAAAAAAAGTTTAGAATAGTAGGGATATCATATGCAAAGATACTTTGTTCCAAAAGAACAGTTTAACGAAGATAGAGTGACTATTTTGGGCGATGATGCTCATCATTTGATCAAAGTATTACGTTCTGAACCAGGAGATCAAATCATTTGCTCAAATGGAGGAGGATTAGATGTTTTAGCAGAAATCACTTCAATTGAAGCGAAACAAGTGGATTGTCGCATTCTTTCTAAACTTGAGGGAACCCGTGAACCAAAAGTTGAAATCATTCTTGCTCAAGGGCTACCAAAAGCTGATAAAATGGATTTGATTATCCAAAAGGGAACTGAAATTGGAGTAAAAAGTTTTATTCCCTTTACCTCTGAGAGAACGATTGTTCAATTAAATGATAAAA
Organism: Tepidibacillus decaturensis; assembly: GCF_001561915.1. Classification (GTDB taxonomy): domain Bacteria; phylum Bacillota; class Bacilli; order Tepidibacillales; family Tepidibacillaceae; genus Tepidibacillus_B; species Tepidibacillus_B infernus. The sequence goes on from NZ_LSKU01000001.1 coordinate 709,306, forward strand.
AAGAAAAAAAAGATTGGAACGATGGGAAAAAATTGCAAAGGAAGCTGCTGAACAAGCACAACGAAGTGTAATTCCTAACATTTTACCAGTGCATAGTTGGAAAGAATTATTACAGATTATAAAAAATGAATGGTCTCTTATTGCTTTTGAGCAAGAAAGCACGAAGACATTATACCAAGTTCTTTCAAACAATCTGGAAGTAAAACGGGTTTTACTCATCATTGGTCCTGAAGGTGGTTTTTCCAATCAGGAAGTCATCGAAGCAGAAAATCAGGGTTCTATCTCGATTTCTCTTGGTAATAGAATTCTCAGAACAGAAACAGCTGGTCTTGTCGGTGTAGCAAATATCTTATATCATCTAGAAAGGGGATAAACGTTGTCTACCGTAGCATTTCATACTTTAGGCTGTAAAGTAAATCATTATGAAACAGAAGCGATCTGGCAACTGTTTAAAAATAGTGGGTACGAACGCGTCGATTTTGAAAGAAAAGCTGACGTTTATATCATAAATACTTGCACAGTGACTAATACTGGGGATAAAAAGAGCAGACAAGTAATTAGAAGAGCGATCAAGAAAAATCCTGAAGCAGTGATCGCAGTAACAGGTTGTTATGCTCAAACCTCACCTGCAGAAATTTTGGATATTCCTGGGGTTGATATTATCGTCGGAAACCAAGGCAGGGAAAAGATTGTTGACTATGTAGAAGAATATCGCAAAACAAGAGAACCGATTAATGCGGTAAAGAATATTATGAAGACCAAGGAATTTGAAGAATTAGATGTGCCTGAGTTTTCCGATCGAACAAGGGCGTCATTAAAGATTCAAGAAGGGTGCAATAACTTCTGTACTTTCTGTATAATTCCTTGGGCAAGAGGATTGTTACGCAGCCGTAAGCCTGAGAATGTAATTAAGCAAGCAAGACAATTAGTCGCTGCTGGCTACAATGAAATTGTTCTAACAGGGATTCATACAGGAGGGTACGGAGAAGATCTAGAAGATTATAGTTTAGCCAAATTATTATGGGATCTAGATGCTGTGAAAGGTTTAAAACGAATCCGTATCAGCTCTATTGAGGCTAGCCAAATTACGGATGAAGTATTAGAGGTTTTAAATAAGTCTAATAAAGTGGTTCGTCATCTTCATATTCCATTGCAAGCAGGAGATGATGAAGTATTAAAACGAATGAAACGGAAATATACCGTTGAAGAATACAGGAATAAAATATTACAAATTAGAGAAGCTTTACCTGACGTAGCCATTACGACCGATGTCATTGTAGGATTTCCTGGAGAGACAGAAGAACAATTTATGAATGGCTATCATCTAATGGAGGAGCTGGAATTTGCTGAAATGCATGTTTTCCCTTATTCTAAACGAAGTGGAACTCCAGCAGCCAAAATGGATCATCAAGTTCCTGAAGAGGTAAAACATGAGCGTGTACAAAAATTAATTGAATTATCCACTCGTCTATTGATGAAATATGCAACCAAATTCATAGGACAGGTGCTGGAAGTCATTCCAGAGCGCTCTTACAAAGAAGATCCTGACAGTGGATTTTATACAGGTTATTCAGATAACTACCTTCAAATCGTATTTGAGGGAAATGAAGAAATGATTGGTAAAATCTGTAGAGTAAGACTAGATGGTGTAGGACCTGAATATTGTCAGGGTACCCTAATCGACATAGAAGAAAAGACAGCAGCAGTATAGCACTCTATGGTGATCAACTTTTGATCACCTTTTTTGTTTAAAAACCAGTAAAATGACAATCCTTAAAGTAGTAGATTTTAATTTAGATGAAGAAGGAGGAGATTAAACTTGAAGGAAGTATCAGCTGGTGGAGTCGTTTTTTTTGAGGCAGATCACCATATTGAATTACTTTTGATTCAAGACCGTTGTCAAAGATGGACACTCCCTAAAGGGAAACAAGAAGAAGGGGAAACTTTCGCTGAAACCGCATTAAGAGAAATAGCTGAAGAGACTGGAATTGAAGGAACCATTGTCAAACCTTTAGATAAAGTTTATTATGAGTATTATCACCCTAGCAATGGAAAGATAGAGAAGGAAGTTCACTATTATTTAGTAAAAACCACATCTAAAGAGTTGAAGGTTCAAGTTAGTGAAATCAATGCGGCGGAATGGTTTAGTTTAGAAGAGGCCTGGGAAAGACAAAAAATATCAGGTTATGACAACAACCTGCTTGTTATAAAAATGGCATTAGAAGAGCTGGGGTTTAATCAATTTAGCCAGGAGGAATAAAGAAATGGATAAAAGAAAATTAGCCAAAATGATCGATCATACGTTATTAAAACCTGAAGCCACAGAAGAGATGATTGATAAACTCTGTTTAGAAGCAAAAGAAAATGAATTTGTTTCCGTCTGTGTGAACCCTTTTTGGGTAAAACGTTCCTTTCAACAATTAAAAGATACGAATGTCAAAGTGTGTACTGTCATTGGTTTTCCTTTAGGGGCAACAACCAAAGAAGTAAAAGTCTTTGAAACAAAGAAAGCAATTGAAGATGGTGCTACAGAAGTAGATATGGTCATTAATATCGGCGCACTAAAATCAAAACAGTACGATATTGTTGAAGAAGATATAAAGGCGGTTGTTGAGGCTGCTAAAGGCAAAGCATTAGTAAAAGTTATCCTAGAAACAGGTTTGCTTACAAATGAAGAAAAAGTAAAAGTATGTGAAATCAGTAAGAAAGCCGGAGCCGATTTTGTTAAAACATCTACTGGTTTTGGCCATGGTGGAGCCACTTATGAAGACATCAAATTGATGAGGCAAACAGTTGGTCGTGAAATGGGAGTAAAAGCTTCAGGTGGGGTTAGAGATTTTGAAGGTGCCATGAAAATGATTGAAGCAGGAGCAACTAGAATTGGGGCAAGTTCAGGAATTGCCATTATCAATGGTTTAACAAGTGAGAATGATTATTAAAAATACATATTAAAGGTAAAAGGCTTGTATTTAGCAATGAAGCTAGAGCAAGCCTTTTATTATTCGTAGGACCCTGCAAAAGTTATCGGAATAAACTTCAAAGGTCGACGTTACTTTTGTGGGCTTCCCCCCTTCGGCGAGAGAAGTAATGTTAGATCGGCAAAGGGTTTAGCAAAGGGTAAAACAACTAATGAACTGATTAAATTAAAGATCAACTGAAAATGAGCAATTTGTACCGCTGGATAAGGGGTCAATACACGGACGATTTCTGAAAATTGGGGGATGAAAGGGTAAAATAGAATCACACCAAGTAGATTTAATAAAACATGAGCTATTGCTACTTGTTTTCCTTCTATACTACCTCCCATACTTGCAAGCACAGCCGTAAAGCATGTACCGATATTGGCTCCTAAAACAATAGCAAGTCCAAAATCTAACGGAATTCCATTATGATAGATCATCCCCATCGTCATGGCAATCGTCGCACTACTTGATTGAATCAAAGCCGTCATCAGAGTCCCTACTAAGATCCCGATCATGGTTTGATATTCTTGTAAAGAAACGATTGATTGTAGCCAAGATGATCGTAGAATTGGAACTGAAATCATCTGTAAGGCATCCATTCCAAGAAAAATAATAGAAAAACCACCAATAAATAAACCGGTTGCTCTTACTTTATGATTTGAAAATAGAATAAGCATTGCACCAACCAATAATGCGGGTACTGCCCATTTGCCGATATTGAAGGCGATTAACTGAACCGTGACCACCGTACCAACATTCGTCCCCAAAATAATGCCAATCGTTTGAAAAAAATCAATCAATCCTGCATTGATCAAGCCAATGGTGATTACAGTAACAGCACTACTACTTTGCAATAATAATGTGGCTATCGTTCCACTAAAAAAACCATGATAGGGTGTTTTAGTAAAACGGTACAAAAATTGTTGAAGATATTGACTAGAGATTCTTTCCAAACCCAATCTCATCATTTTCATACCAAATAAAAAAAGGGTCATTCCAGTAGCTAATGGAATAATGATTTCTCGCATAAAAATTCAACTCCTATGGTTGTCCTATATAATCCTTATGAAGTCAAGAGTTAAAATAGAACAAACCTAGGAGTTCAGAGTCAAACTATTCAATCTGTCTCATTTTACTAAACCAAGCATAAAGAACATTGCAAAAGATAATCACTGCAGCAATTTCAAAAACAAGCTGTGTACTATATTTTGAGGCTAGATATCCAGCCGCTATCATAGAAATAGGTGAAAAGACATTAACAAGCACACGACTAGAAGTCATCACTCTTCCGAACAGGTGGTCAGGGATAATTTCTTGGCGATAAGCCATCATGTTGACATTCACGATAATTCCAATCATCAACAATAGAGTATAGGATACTGTAAAAGTAACTAAGGATTCATTCAACACTAAAATGAAAATGGAAAAGAAAACGCCAATACTCCCAAAACGTACGATTTTTCCTTTGGTTGCAATTTTTTTTAATGGTTTAAGTAGGAGTGTCGTTATAGAAGCCACGATTCCACTAACCCAAAAAATAATAGAGGTCTCTTCTGGGCCATAGCCTAGGATTTCTTTACTACCATAGATAAGAAGTGCTTGAACTAAAAAAATTCCCATATTCATAAACGTACTAAAAAGTGCAATAGGAAAAAGGATTTCATGCTTCGTTAAGTATTGGAATCCTTCACTTATATCTTCAAGGATCTTATTGACTTTTTTGTTCCCACTGTTTTCGGCATCGTCCTTATTTAAAAAGCTTAAAACCATTCCAGAAAGGATGAAGGAAATGGCATTGATACCAATTGTCCCTGCCGCTCCAATCCATGCAATCAAGATTCCTGCTAGTGCAGGGCCAATCAATCTCATCAAGGTATTGATAAAGGTCAAATTAGCATTGGCCTCAACTAGATAACTTTTGGCTACAACCTTAGGAATATATCCCTCTGAAGCAGAATCAAATAATAATGTAAAGGTTGCTAATAAAAAAGCGGAGAGATAAATATGAATCATCTGAATATTTCCCAAATAGGCGAGTATGGTAATAACACCAACAATGATTCCACGTACCCAATCAGAAAAGACCATTAAGAGTTTTCTTGATTTCCGATCGACAAAGACGCCGATAAAAGGTGCCAATAAAACTTGGGGTATGATTTCCAAAGCAAAAGTAATTGAGCTAGACAAAGCAGAATGGGTTAATTCTAATACAAGCCAAGGTAGGGCAAGCAAATATAACTTATCTCCTAATTGTGAAATGAACCTTCCCACCATGAGTAATCCAAAAGATCGATTCATCCATTCTTTTTTTACAGGTAACCCTCTCATCAATTCCATAGCTATTCTCCTCTAACCATCTTGAATGACAAAGACATACATATTTAATCACATTTCTCTATTCCTAGTTAAAATTCCTGTTGATGATAAAACTTTTGAACATTTCTATATTAAAATTTTTAGTAGAAAAAAAGAAGGAAATGATCGAATAATGGAGAATATTATCTAATGGTAAATTATGCTTTTCTTTTTTAATCATGATTATTATTTAAGAAGGAAGATTATCTATGAATATAAAAGAAGTATCTATGGAATTAGAGAGACAATTTCGTGCCATCAAAAATGTAACAGGTGCACATGTAGATTTTGATGAGCAGGGAGAGGTTCATGCGATTGGGGTCTTTAGTGATGGGTTACGTCATCCAAAGGATATCAAGCGTGACGTAGAAGAAACCTTTCGCAATGTGGCTGGATATCGCGTTAACCATAATAAGATTAGTATCGTAGAACAGCAATTTGTAGAAACCCCGATAGAGGGTAATCGCATTCGTTTTTTGACCGCTTATCAGGTTCAAAAGACAAATGGTCTTATCGAAGGGACGGTTCAATTAGAATATAACGATCAAATTATAGTTGAGAATGTTACTGCCCATCATTTTGAGATGGAGTTAGAATATATTATCGCAAATGCAGCTGCCTCTGCGTTGATGAGGGTGGCGACGGATTATAGTATACGGATTGATCAGGTTCGTGAAGTTGCTATGGGCCAAGTCGATGTCATAGTTGTCACACTTACTGTGATTCATCGCCCATCTGGAGCAGGGAATTTATTTGTAGGTTCTGTCGTAAAAACCAAAGATTTATTATCTTCGGTTGCTAAGGCAACCTTAGATGCATTAAATCGAAGAATCTACCATATGATTTAGTTTTTCAGTTTGCATAGCATAACGAGAGCAGAGCAGAACAACGAGATGAGCCGAACTTGAAATGGGAAAAAATCTATTTTAAGGGAGGTCATCGCCATGTTAAAAGTGATCAAAAAGATCGTTAAATCCAACAATGATACTAAAGTATCTGTTGGAGACTGGATGGCTTGGGCTTAAATATTAAAATTATTATGTTATGCTATGCATTTCAATAAATTGAGGTGTATTTATGAAATTAAACTTAAAATTATATTTAGCTGGAATTTATAGTCTGTTTCTTTCTATGTTGTTTCTTATATGGAATGGGATAGATATAAAACAAATCGTTGAAATGATAGGTTTTGTATTTTTAATGGTTTTATTTAATTCGGAGATCGTTAGAGATTTGCAAAGTAATGTTTATTTTTTAATTGTATTACCATTTTTTATGCCAGCTATTGTCTATTTAGATCCTTTTTACGCCATGGTTTTTATGTCTGTTTCGGCGATAATTATTTTTCACAAACTTATATGGTATAAAAAATTATTTAATATTTCAATATTTGGAATTGGAATACTTGTATCTTCACTAATTTTTCAATATTTATACCCAGATATAAATGGCAACGTACCTATTTTTAATTCTGGATTTTTTTTAGCAATAGTATTGCTTGCCTATTTAAATACTTTATTAAATAATGTTTTTATCTTTATTGTTGTATCACTTGAAAAGGGAAAATTTGATGTTAATAATTTTATTAGCTTAATTTCTTCTACAAAATCTGCTTTTATCACTGTTTTTCTAGGTCTTATTAACGTTATTTTATTCTATTATTTAAATCTTATAGGCGTCGCTATCTTTACCTTTCTCGTCTATTTTATAAAACCAGCACTTCAATACCGGCAAATCTTTGATAACGAGCTTTCTACTTATACTAATTTTGTATTACATGTACTTAAACAGATGGATCCGATCACCCACACCCATTCAGAACGTGTAAAATTCTGGACAGTATTATTAGCGACCAAAATGGAGTTACCTCAATCAGAGATACGTCAGCTTTCTCAGGCTGCATCTTGGCATGATATTGGTAAAATTGAAGTTCCTATAGAAATTATAGATAAACCATGGAAATTGACACAGGAGGAATATGAAATTATTAAGAGTCATCCAGAAAGAGGATATCAATTAGTGAAAGATATGCACTTTTTTAAAAAGTTCTTACCTGTCATCCGCCACCATCATGAAAAATATGATGGGACAGGCTATCCTTTGGGATTAAAAGGAGAACAGATTCCATTGCATGCTAGAATCATGGCAATCACGGATGCCTTTGATGCGATGACAGCTGATCGATCCTATCGTATGGGTATGTCGATGAAAGATGCGGTTGATGAATTGCTTCGATATTCTGGAACCCAATTTGATGCCAAAATCGTTAGTATTTTTGTAGAGGCGTTACAAGACGAATACGGTGAAAACTATGAGAAATTTGACAAAAAAATCTTGATGAACCTGAACGTCTCATGACAGGCGTTCTTTTTTATTTTTTAAACTTTTGTGGTAAAATATGCATAATATAAAGAATAAGGGAGCTGTAAAAATGAACGATTGTATTTTTTGTAAAATTGTAGATGGTCAAATTCCAGCAAACAAAGTATATGAAGATGAGAACTTTGTCGCATTCCATGATATTCATCCAAAGGCAAAGGTCCATGTGTTGGTGATTCCCAAAAAACACATTCCAACATTTATGGATGTTCAGGAGGAGGATCTTCCTTTAATTGGCCAATTGCACCAGACCATTCAAAAAATAGCGAATCAACTTAGAATTGCAGAGAACGGTTTTCGAGTGGTAAATAATTGTAGAGATCATGGAGGCCAAGAGGTATTCCATATTCATTATCATGTTTTGGGTGGAGAGAAATTGCCTGTCTGATGATGAAAGGTTGACACTACTAAATTTACTATAATATAATTAAATTTGTTAGACTTTGCGAAAACAAGGTCTGTTGCATGGTAATTGTGGAGGGAGGGAAAGTGAATGTCAGAAATTCGCGTTAGAAAAAACGAATCATTAGATAGTGCTCTTCGTCGTTTTAAACGTACAATTTCAAAAGATGGCGTATTGGCAGAAGTTAAAAAACGTAAACACTATGAAAAGCCAAGCGTAAAGCGTAAGAAAAAGTCTGAGGCTGCGCGCAAACGTAAGTATTAAGGAGGGCTAATCATAACATGTCGTTAATGGATCGTATAAGTGAAGATATGAAACAAGCGATGAAGAACAAAGATAAATTAAAACTATCTGTCATCCGTATGATTCGTTCTGCTATCAAGTATACCGAAATTGAAAAGCAAACAACGCTATCTGATGAACAAATACTTGACGTTCTGACTCGTGAAGTAAAGCAAAGACGCGATTCCCTCCAAGAGTTTGAAAAAGCAGGTCGACAAGATCTGGTTGAAAATGTGCAAGCAGAACTTGAAATTCTAAAACAATATCTTCCTCAACAGCTATCTGAACAAGAACTTCGAAACATCATCCAAAGTGTAATCGAAGAAATTGGAGCAAAAGGGAAATCAGATATGGGAAAAGTAATGAGTGCAGTGATGCCTAAAGTAAAAGGTCGTGCTGATGGGAAACTCATTAATCAGCTTGTACAGGAATATTTATCATAAAGAATAGAAAAAATGACGACTAGAACTCTCTAGTCGTTTTTTATTTCCCTTATTTTGTTGGGAAAGTGAAACCTAATTGAAAACCAAACGTATGTAAATTCATCAAGGAAAGGGGGATGTTTTTGAAACGAAACTTAAGTCTTTTTTTATCTATTATTTTTTTAGCTACTGTTTTAACATTTATTCCTAAATCATCAATCATTTCTGCAGAAGAAAAACAACTCGTTTATGTCATTCCTGTTGAGCAAGGGATTGAAAGAGGATTAGAGCGTTTTTTAGAACGTGCCTTTTCTGAAGCAGAAAATGCTTTTGCAGATGCCATTATTTTAGAAATCAATACATTAGGCGGAAGTGTGGATGCGGCGATAGGAATAGGTAAATTGATTCAAAAAGAACAGATCCCTGTATATGCTTATATTAAAGGAGAAGCCATTTCAGCGGGCTCTTATATATCTTTAAATGCCGACAAAATTTATATGGAACCTAATAGCCATATTGGTGCTGCAGCAGTGAGAACCATTTCCGGGCAACAAGTAGACCCTAAGATCACTTCTTGGTGGGCTAGTCATATGATTGATGCAGCTAAACAGAATAATAAAAATGAAGAAATTGCAAGGGGAATGGTAGATCCTGCTGTTGAGATCCCAGGTCTGTCTAAAAAAGGCCAATTGATCACATTAGATTCAGACCTAGCACTAAAATATGGAATTGCCGACGGGATCGTTCAAAGTCGAAAACAGCTTTTAAATACCATTGGTTTGGGGTCGGCAGATACTTATGAGGTTGGTTTAACACCTGCTGAAAGATTAGCTCGGTTTTCTACGAACCCCTATGTGATCCCTATTTTATTGATCATTGGATTAGCAGGGATTTTAATTGAACTATTCATTCCTGGATTTGGTATCGCTGGGTTAATCGGAATATCCGCATTTAGCCTCTACTTTTTTGGGCATTATTTTGCTGGTTTTGCTGGCTGGGAAGATATCATTTTCTTTATCGTTGGATTTATTTTAATGGTGGTTGAGCTATTTGTTCCAGGCTTTGGCATTTTTGGCGCGCTAGGCGTGATTTCTCTTTTTGCAGGCATTATTTTTGCTGCTTATGAGACTTCTTATGGTTTAATAAGCTTAGTTATAGCTGTTGTAGTTAATTCCATCCTCTTCTTTATTCTATTTAAATACTTTAAACACCGAGGATTATGGAATCGATTTATTTTAAAAGATGAACAGAAAAAAGAAGGAGGTTATATTTCTCATACAAAGGATAAAACAATAGTTGGTCATAAAGGAAGAACATTAACTAAATTAAGGCCATCTGGGGTAGCATTGATTGATAATAAAAGATATGATGTGGTTAGTGAAGGGGTTTGGATTGAAGCGAACCAAGAGATTGAAGTGATTTTTGTTGAAGGAACTAGAATCATTGTTAGAGAAGTAAAAAAATAGTTTTAGGAGGTTTGTCGAATGGGTTTTGGTCCAGAAATTACATTACTCGTATTTGTTGCCTTTGGGATTATTATCTTATCTGTATTTTTCACCTTTGTTCCAGTGATGTTATGGATTTCTGCTCTAGCTTCAGGGGTTCATGTAGGAATCTTTACACTAGTAGGAATGAGACTGCGTAGAGTAATTCCCTCAAGAATTGTAAATCCCCTCATTAAGGCGAGAAAAGCAGGGCTAGTGTTAGGAACAAATCAATTAGAAGGACATTATCTTGCTGGGGGAAACGTGGATAGGGTCGTGAATGCTTTAATTGCTGCTGAAAGAGCAGATATAAGTTTAAGCTTTGAACGAGCAGCGGCCATTGATTTGGCTGGTAGGGATGTATTAGAGGCTGTTCAGATGAGTGTTAACCCTAAAGTGATCGAAACACCAATTGTGGCAGCTATGGCTAAAGATGGAATTGAAGTAAAAGCAAAAGCGAAAGTAACAGTTCGGGCAAATATTGATCGCTTAGTGGGTGGAGCTGGTGAAGAAACCATTATCGCTAGAGTTGGCGAAGGAATCGTCACAACAATTGGTTCCTCTGAAACTCATAAACACGTCTTAGAAAATCCAGATGCAATCTCTCATACAGTTCTTCAAAAAGGACTTGATGCTGGAACAGCTTTTGAAATCCTATCCATCGATATCGCTGACGTGGATGTAGGCAAAAATATCGGTGCTCAATTACAAACAGACCAAGCTGAAGCAGATAAACGTATCGCACAAGCCAAAGCAGAGGAAAGACGGGCGATGGCAGTTGCTTCAGAACAAGAAATGAAGGCAAAGGTACAAGAAATGAAGGCAAAAGTAGTTGAAGCTGAAGCACAAGTTCCATTAGCCATGGCAGAAGCCTTACGCAATGGCAAACTTGGTGTAATGGACTATATGAATATGCAGAATATTAACGCAGATACTGAGATGAGGGAAGCATTTAGTAAGTTAAATGACCCAAATCAAACGCCTCCCAGTGGGAAATAGGTGATCAAAATGGATCAATTTGTGAAGGACAAAATGTTGAAGAAGCAATGGACTGAGAGGGAAATTGAAAAAGAAATTGAAAGTGAAAAAGAAAATTTAAAGAAGACTACTGAATACCCAACCTATACTCATCCTGTTATTCAAGGAATCATTTGGTCAGAAATATTGAACCCACCACGGGCAATTAGACCCTATTCACCCCTACACCGTACAAGATCATAGATTGAATTTAAGAAGCTGTTGAGAAATCAACAGCTTTTTTAAATATTATAAAAAGTATAACTTTGTTCCCCTTATCATTTGAATTTGTATATTCCATAAGCAGCGACCTTTGGGAGTATGTTTTCTTACAAATTAATCGGAATAAGCTTCAAAGGAAATCTTCGCTTTTGTGGGATTGTTATATTCATAAATTCCAAAAAAAAAGCATATGGGTGTAACAAGGAAGAGAGGGGGCAAAGCATTGAGAAAGTTAAGACAAAAAATTAAACAATTGACTGCAAATCAATTGGAACTTCCAAAAGATGTTATATTTGATTTGCCTCGCATCACCATGATTGGTTCCTATCAAATCTATATTGAAAATCATAGAGGAGTTATTCAATTTACTGATCAATTTTTACATCTACGCTTAAGTAAAGGTGAATTAAGATTAGTTGGAAAACAACTTGTGATCCGAACCATATTACCTGAAGAGGTACTAGTAGAAGGTATTATAAATGAAATTCACTATATTGATTAGGAGGAGTCTTTTTGAATGTTCGTGGATTAAAATGGACTAGAGGTTACGTCGTATGCTCACTCAAAGGAAAACATATTGAATTATTTATTAACATGACAATCAAAAAACAATTAAAGATTTGGAACATAAAAATCGTAAATGATTCACAGGCCGTATTCTCGATTAGCCTTGAGGACTTTTTTAAATTAAAACCGATATTGCAAAAAACCTATACTCGAATCCATATTCTGCGTAAGGTAGGGTTACCTTTCCAACTAGCCAAGTTAAACAAAAGAAAGGGAATCGCTACCGGCTTTTTATTATTTTTTGTGATGATTTATCTTTTATCTTCTATGGTTTGGACGATCGAAATAGAAGGCAATCAAACTATGACAGATGAAGAAATATTTCAAGCGATTGAAAAGCTAGGGATACATAGAGGAATGTTTAAATTTCAACTCCCAGAAGATACAGTGATTCAAGAACAACTAGGTTCAAATTTAGAACAAGCCTCATGGATTGGGGTAAAATTAAAAGGAACTCATTTATTGATCACCATAATGGAGAAGGTGAAACCAGATGAAAAGCCATTAGTTGGCCCAAGGCATATTATATCTAGCAAAAACGCAGTTATTTATCGCATTTTAGCTGAAAAAGGAATCCCACAGGTAAAAGTGAATGATCGCGTAAAAAAGGGTGATCTTTTAATCTCTGGAATTGTGGGAAATGTTGAAAACCAAGAGGCTCAAGAACTAGTAGCAGCAGAAGGGGAAGTCTTAGGAGTGGTTTGGTATGAATCCACCGTTACGATTCCATTAAAGCAGGAGTGGAAGGAATATACGGGTAATCGGGTTGAACGGAAGTATCTTATGCTTGGGAATCGAGTATTAAGAGTAAAGGGAGCGAAGGAAATTCCTTTTTCACAATCTCAAAAACAGTATGATTTAAAACAGATATCATGGAAAAACTATGTTTTACCAATCGGTTTTCTTGATGAGACCATTTTAGAATACCATAATCAACAACGAGTTTTATCTGTCTCTGAAGCGATCAAATTAGCTAAAAATCAAGCAAGACAGGATTTACGAACGAAAATTGATGAAGACAGCAATTTTAAAAGTGAAAAAGTTTTGCACCAAAGCACAGAGAATGGTAAAGTAACAGTAAAGATACTTTTTGAGGTGTTAGAAAATATCGCAACAACACAACCAATAGTTCAAGGAGAATGAGGGCATTTGCAAGTAGACGTATATACAAATCGAATTGCGCTAGGAGATATGGAAGAACGACAAAATTTATTTGGGCCACAAGATCAATGGTTAAAAATTATTGAAAAAGAAACAAATGTTCATATCTTAACTCGGCATGAGAATCTCGTGCTTCAAGGGGATCAAAAAGAAGTAGACCGTTTGACAAAGTTATTTGAAGTTCTGGTCGTTTTAGTAAGAAAAGGATACCGACTCTCTGAAAGAGATATTTATTATGCATTAGAACTCGCAAAAGATGATTTATCAAACGAATTATTAGACCTTTATGATGAAAAAATCATGGTAACCTATAAAGGAAAAGAGATTCGAGTAAAATCTTTGGGACAGAAGCATTATGTTTCAACGATTCAAAAAAAGATATTGTCTTTGGAATAGGTCCAGCAGGTACTGGGAAAACGTACTTAGCAGTTGTCATGGCGGTGTCGGCATTAAAAAAGGGTGAAATACGGAAGATTGTTTTAACTCGCCCAGCCGTTGAAGCTGGGGAAAACTTAGGCTTTCTTCCTGGTGATTTACAGGAAAAGGTGGACCCTTATTTAAGGCCAATTTATGATGCGTTATATGATTTACTAGGTGTAGAACAAGTAAATAAACTGTTGGAGCGAGGAATGATTGAAATTGCCCCTTTAGCATATATGAGAGGTAGAACATTAGAAGATTCATTTATTATTCTAGATGAAGCGCAAAATACTACACCTGAACAAATGAAAATGTTTTTAACACGTTTAGGGATAGGTTCTAAAATGGTAGTAACCGGAGATATTACACAAGTCGATTTACCAAGTAAAACGAAATCAGGTTTACGTGAAGCGGAAAGAATTCTTAAATCTATAGACGACATTGGTTTTATTTATTTAACTGAACATGATGTGGTTCGTCATCATCTCGTTCAAAAGATAATTCTTGCTTATGAAAGAGATACACAAAGTCCTTCCTAAAAAGGGGCGAAAACGAAATGGGAAAAAAGCAAAAAGTGAAATGGAATATGGTTAAAATGATGGAAGGTTGGGGGAATCATCCTTCCATTCGTTTCTTCATGTATATTGGGTTAGGAATCATTATGTATTTGTTACTAATTGGACAAGTTATACCTGAAACCTATGAACTAAAAGAGGGGCAGATTAGTCAGGTTACTTTAACTTCACCGATTCGTGTAGAAAATCAGTGGGCGACTGAACTTGCAAAGGATAAAGCAGCAAAATCAGTTCCTGATCAATATACAAAGGACGAAAATATTGTTAATGACCAAATTAGCCGATTGGAGCAAATGTTTACAGACATTTTAACGATAGCAGAAAATAAAGATCTATCTAAAGAAGAGAAGGAAGCTGCTTTAAGAGACCTAACTAGCTTATCTTTTTTAGACGACGCTTTATTCAAAGAACTATCTAGTTTAAATGTTGAAAAGATAAAAAATATTCAATATATCTCTAAATCTACGTTGGATATTGTGATGAATGATGGAGTGAACATTAAAAAATTAAATGAAGCTTTTGAAGAAGCGGCTCAAATCATTCAAAACAATCCGTTTGATAATGAAGATAAAATCAAACATTTGGCCAATGAAATGACAAAATATTTTATTAAACCGAATGTATTTTATAATTCGGATCAAACTTCCCTTTTACGAGAAAAAGCAAAAAGTGAAGTCGAACCTGTTATCATTAAAAAAGATGAATTGATCGTAAAACAGGGCCAATATATTGATAAAGAAATTTATGAAAAATTAAAAGCAGCAGGACTATTAAAGGATACTTCAACATTATGGCCCTATTTTGGGTTATTGATGTTCATTTTACTCATTTTATTGCTTCTTTTCTTTAGTATTGAACGGATGAACCCTTTCTTACATCAAGATAACCGTGCACTTCTCTTATTATTTACGATCTTTATTTTAACATTTTCAAGTATTAGTATTTTGGGATTGATTGGTTTAGGTAAAGACCTTCTAACCTCCCCTAAGGGTTATTTAGCACCAGTCGCTTTTGGTGTGATGTTAATTACCTTACTCATTAATATGAAGATGGCGATTCTGAGTGGTGTTATTTTTAGTATTTTTACTAGCATGATCTTTAGTACGGATCAAAGCTTCATTTTTGATTTTAGATATGGATTTGTTGCCTTGATCGGTAGTGCTGCTGGTGCATTTGCGATTGGAAGAATTAAGCAACGTTCCGCCATATTAAAAGCTGGATTAGTGGTTTCGTTGTTTAATGTAATTGGAATTGCCGTGATCGTGATGTTGACGAGCCAAAGTTATTCATTGAGACAAATGTTTGCAACCCTTTCATATGGTGCAATAGGAGGATTCTTTTCTTCCGTGCTTACGATTGGTTTCTTACCATTTTTTGAAGCTGTTTTTGGGATTCTATCTCCTACTAGATTAATTGAATTATCGAACCCAAATCATCCTCTTTTACGGAAATTGTTAATTGAAACGCCAGGGACTTATCACCATAGTGTGATTGTAGGAAATCTGGCAGAGGCAGCAGCTGAAGCAATTAATGCAAACGGATTATTGGCTAGAGTAGGTGCCTATTATCATGATTTAGGAAAAACAAAACGGCCTAGTTTTTTTATTGAGAATCAATTAAATATGGAAAATCCTCATGATAAAATTTCACCAAGTTTGAGTAAAAATATTATCTTGGCTCATCCAAAAGATGGGGTAGAGATGTTAAAGGCTTATAAAATCCCTAATGCCATTCAGGATATTGCTGAGCAACATCATGGAACTTCTTTACTTAAATATTTTTATCATAAGGTTTCTAAAGATTCTGAACAACCTATTCCAGAGGTTGAATATCGTTACCCTGGGCCAAAACCACAATTTAAAGAGGCAGCGATTGTAGGAATCGCAGACAGTGTTGAAGCGGCTGTAAGATCAATTAAACATCCTACCAATGAAATCATTGAAGAAATGGTTAGAAAAATTATTAAATCCAAATTGGATGATGGTCAGTTAAATGAGTGTGACTTAACATTAAAAGAATTAGAAATTATTGCAATTTCGATGTTGGAAACCTTGAAAGGTATTTTTCATTCGCGAATTGAGTATCCTGATGATAAGGATTTAGAAGAAACAAAAGGGGCGAGATCTAGCTAATGATAGATGTTGATGTCTTAGATGAGCAAGAAGAAAGGGAAATCCTAGAGAAAGAAATTGAATTAGTCAATCAAGTAATTCAAACTGCTGCAGAATTAGAAGGGATCACTGAAGGAGAAGTGGTTGTTACACTGGTTGATAACAAGCGAATCCATGAACTAAATCGAGACTATCGTGGAATCGATCGACCTACAGATGTATTATCCTTTGCATTAAATGAACCGGGAGAAGATGATCTAGATATTGTTTATGATGAAGAGATGGATATGCCGACTATGCTTGGAGATATAGTGATTTCAATTCCAAAGGTGATCCAGCAAGCAGCTGATTATGGCCATTCCTTTGAACGGGAGTTAGGGTTTTTAACAGCTCATGGTTTCTTGCATTTATTAGGTTATGATCATGAGACAAAAGAAGATGAAAAAGTAATGTTTACAAAACAAGAGTTGATTTTGGAGAAAATGAAACTATCAAGGTGATGATGAATGTGATCTGGGGGAAATTCCTTCGAAGTTTTGTCTATGCAAGTGAGGGAATTACATATTCCTTGGCAAGCCAAAGAAATATGAAAGTTCACTTCACGATTGCTTTCATCGTTCTTTTGTTGGGAATGTGGTTTCACTTTAATACGATGGATACCCTTATTATTCTTTTTGCCATTGGACTGGTGATTGGTTTTGAAATGGTAAATACGGCAATTGAAGCGACGATAGATTTAGTAACGCAAGAATTTCATCCCTTAGCAAAGATTGCAAAGGATGTAGCCGCTGGAGCTATTTTAATGGTTACTTTTACAGTTGTTTTTGTTGGATTGGTTGTGCTATTTCCCTATTTAACATTGATCTATCAAGAGGGATGGAAAGGTAGGTTGCCATCCCAACCCTCTTTCTTTATTTTACAGGGATTCTTTCTGTTATTATTTACCTATGTTGTAAAAGCATATTGGTATAAAAAGCAATCCAATTACGAGCCTAACGTATTAGTAGGTATTTTGTTTTATTTATTTGTTCTTTTCTATTTTATAAATGTTTTATTTTCTTTACTTGTTTTTTTTCTTTTAACCAACTATTTAATCATGATTTTATTTAAGAAGAAGTTTACCTGGGTTGGATTTGTGCAAAATGGACTGATCTCAATCGGGGGTTTTTTTCTCTTATACTATCTTTTTTACTGATAACCTTTTTCTATATTCATAAATGGAGGAGAATAAGAAATGAAAAAAGAGGAATTAATTGAGTTAGCAAAGGAAGCAAGAAAAAATGCTTATGTTCCTTATTCAAAATTTGAAGTTGGCGCTGCGATTTTAACTAAAAGTGGGAAAATATATAAAGGGGCAAATATTGAAAATGCCTCATATGGCTTAACCAACTGTGCGGAAAGAACAGCGATCTTCAAAGCAATCTCAGAAGGGGATCATGACTTAGACGAAATTGCTGTTATTGCTGATACAGAAGATCCTGTAGCACCGTGTGGTGCTTGTCGCCAGGTCATGGTTGAGTTTTTCAATCCTAAAGCAAAAGTATATTTGGCTAATTTAAAAGGGGATGTATTGGAAACAACCGTAGAGGGGTTACTTCCAGGGGCATTTACACAGGAGGATTTAGATGAATCAGGAAAGTAAGCAAATAAAATCTGGCTTTGTTGCCATTATTGGTAGACCAAATGTAGGGAAATCCACATTACTTAATGAAGTGATTGGTCAAAAAGTGGCAATCATGTCCGACAAACCGCAAACGACCCGAAATAAGATTCGTGCTGTTTTTACCAATGAGCAAGGACAAATTGTTTTTATTGACACACCAGGTGTACATAAACCAAAAACGAAATTGGGTCAGTATATGATGAATATTACTTTGACCTCATTACAAGAAGTAGATCTCATTTTATATCTCATTGATGTGACTAATAAATTTGGTCTAGGGGAGCAGTTCATCTTAGAACAATTAAAGGAAGTACGTTCTACCCCTGTATTCCTTATCTTAAATAAAATTGACTTAGTGACTCCAGAGCAATTATTACCGATTATTGAACAATATCGATCATTATTTGATTTTAAAGAAGTGATTCCTATTTCTGCGTTAAAAGGGAATAACGTGAAAACTTTACTAAGTGAGATTTTTGAAGAGCTACCAGAGGGGCCTTACTATTTCCCACCAGATCAAGTTGTAGAATCACCTGAAAGGTTTATCGTTGCTGAATTAATTCGGGAAAAAATTTTGCATCTAACAAGGGAAGAAGTTCCACATTCTATTGCGGTTGTGGTTGAATCGATGAAGCCAGGTGAAGAAAATCCCAATACCGTCGTGATCCAAGCCGTAATCTATACTGAGAGACCCTCTCAAAAGGCAATTATTATTGGCAAAAGTGGCAGCATGTTAAAGGAAATTGGGAAAAAGGCACGGGAGGATATTGAAAGATTATTGGGAACCAAAACTTTTATAGAATTATGGGTGAAAGTGAAAGAAGACTGGAAAAATCGCGATTACTTATTAAAGGATTTTGGTTATTTTGAAGAAAATGATTAGATTATTCCTGAAATTTTTTTCCTCGGATAGAAAAGAAGTAGTTAGCTTATCCTAATAGATATAAATACTTCAATCTGTGAGGAAAGGGTGAAAAGCCATGAAAAACTTTTCATGGAACTATTTTTGCATTACAGGACAGATTGACGCTTATCTTTTATACAAGGATTGTGAAAAAGCAAATCAAGTAGAGGATGACTCTGCAATAAAAGAGCGAAAGGCATTAGAACAGACCTAAAGGATAAATAAGTGAATGGGAGAAACTGGAGCATAAAAATGTTAGTAAGAACTGAAGGTATCGTGATCAGAACCGTAGATTACGGAGAGACAAATAAAATTATTACCTTATATACAAGAACACATGGAAAAGTATCGCTTATGGCTAGAGGCGCAAAGAAAACAAAAAGTCGTTTTAGTTCCATGTCACAGGTTTTTAGTTATGGAGAATATATATTTTTTTGGGAAAAGAGATGGGATCTTTAAATCAAGCTGAACATATTCGTATGTTCCCCACCTTTCATACTGATATTGAAAAGACTGCATATGCAGCATACCTTATTGAACTTATTGATAAAATGACAGAATCAAATGATCCAAATCCATTTTTATTTCAACAATTATTAGCTGGCCTTGAATTAATTGATGAGGGAAAAGATGAAGAAGTGATTGCCAGAATTTTTGAAATGAAAATACTATACATTTCTGGTTATCGCCCTCATCTACACTCATGTGCAATTTGCGGTAGTGAGGAGGCACTTAGTGGTTTTGACATTAGACATGGTGGTCTTGTTTGTTCTAAACATTTTGACCAGTATCGAACGATTGCTTTACAACCAATTACCATTAAATTATTACAAATGTTTGAAATGATTGATATGAAACGAATTGGTCAGGTCAATATCAAAGATTCAACAAAAATTCAACTTTCACATGTGATGAAGTCATTTTTTGATCAATATATAGGTATAACTTTAAAATCTAGACAATTTCTAGATCAATTGCACAAGTACAAAGAATAGGAGGGATACCATGGAGCCCAAAAAGGAAGATGTGCTAATAGAAATTATCCAACATCGAGTACATTGTAGTCGCGAAGAAGCACGTAATTTTCTAAAAAAACACCATTATGATTTGGTATCCGCTATGAATGAAATCAACGGAATAAAAGATGGGCCAAAAGAACATGTTATCGAAGAAGTTTTTCATGTCTCTGGAGAGAAATTATTAAAAATGTTAAGGAGTCTTC
Organism: Tepidibacillus decaturensis; assembly: GCF_001561915.1. GTDB lineage: Bacteria > Bacillota > Bacilli > Tepidibacillales > Tepidibacillaceae > Tepidibacillus_B > Tepidibacillus_B infernus. The sequence continues at coordinate 729,456 of NZ_LSKU01000001.1, forward strand.
TAAAACAAACGAATTTGGTCCATTTAACTCTACAAAAAGACCAGAAAGTTCTCTTATCTATTCCCATAGCTTTTGGGGTGTTCATGTTTTGGTTATATCCTTTCATTTCTACATTAACAACTCTTTACTTAATAAAAAGTAATTACACGATTAAGATATTGAAAAGAATCGCATAATGATTTCATAGGTTCCCACAAAGGTAGTTGGAATAGCTTTTAAGGAAGTCTTTACTTTTGTGGGTTTTTTTAGCTCTCATGTATCCCATTTAGGAATAGAGGGCTTTTTCTTTTAAACCTTTAATTAGTTCTTGCAGAAGTTGGAATAACAATATAGTATATACTATATAAAGAAAAAATATAAAAAGTATAACACAATTACTTGAAGGTGGTGATAACGATAGAACTAACAAATCGACAAGAATTGATTTTAAAAATTGTAAAAGATGAAGGACCAATTACTGGAGAACAGATCGCTGAAAGATTAAACCTTACACGTGCCACTTTACGCCCTGATTTGGCGATCCTCACCATGTCAGGTTTTTTGGATGCTAGGCCAAGGGTTGGTTATTATTATACAGGAAAAAAGGGTAACCAACTGATCAGTGAAACACTTAACAAAATACTTGTAAAGGATTACAAGGCAGTTCCTGTTGTCATTAAAGAAGAAGCTTCTGTTTATGATGCGATTGTGATGATGTTTTTAGAGGATGTTGGAACATTGGCAGTGATCAAGAATAAGGGGATATTAGCAGGAATCGTATCCAGAAAAGATTTGTTAAAAGCTGCAATAGGGAAACAAAATTTACAGGAAATCCCTATCTCCATTATTATGACAAGAATGCCGAATATCATTACTTGTCAATTGGATGACCCACTGGTAAATGTAGCAAACAAATTAATTCATTATCAAATTGATTCGATTCCGGTTGTGCGTCCATTTGATGGGCTTGATGGCCTTGAGGTAGTGGGTCGGATAACAAAAACGACGATAACAAAGGCATTTGTTGAACTGGTCAATGAAAAAGATATTTAGAGGAGGGAATAACCATAAGTAGCCAAAACGAAAAACCAATTATCTATGTTATTTCTGATTCAATTGGAGAAACTGCTGAATATGTGGTAAGAGCTGCTGCAAGTCAATTTAATGGGGGAACAGCTGAAATTCGAAGAATTTCTTATATTGACGACCATGAATCAATTGACGAGGTTGTTCAATCAGCGAAAGAAGTCAATGGATTAATTGCTTTTACCATTGTTGTAGCTGAATTGAAGGAATATCTTCTGAAGATTGCAGAAAAGAAGCAAGTCAAAACAGTAGATATTATGGGTCCAATGATCGATGCTTTACAGGGAATTTATAAAATGCCTCCAAAAATGAAGCCAGGATTGGTTAGGAAATTAGATGATGAGTATTTTAGAAAAGTTGAAGCGATTGAGTTTGCAGTTAAATATGACGATGGAAGGGACCCAAGAGGTATCTTAAAAGCAGATGTTATTTTGGTTGGTGTATCAAGAACCTCTAAAACCCCATTATCCATGTATTTGGCTCATAAACGTTTAAAGGTAGCAAACGTACCACTCGTTCCAGAAGTACAACCGCCAGATGAACTTTTTGAGGTTTCTAGTAAAAAAGTAATTGGTCTAAAAATAAATCCTGACCAATTAAACAGTATACGTAAAGAAAGATTAAAAGCATTAGGGTTAACCGCTCAAGCTAACTATGCCAATTATAAAAGAATTTTAGAGGAATTAGAATATTCAGAAAGAGTCATGAAAAAGATAGGTTGTCCCGTGATTGATGTATCTAGTAAAGCAGTGGAGGAGACTGCCAATATTATTTTAGATATGTTTCGTAAAGGTGGGGAAAGATAAAATGGCCGAAAAATATGTCTATCTATTCCATGAGGGGCATGCAGGAATGAAAGAACTGTTAGGTGGAAAAGGAGCCAATCTGGCGGAAATGACCCGTGTCGGGCTACCTGTTCCTCCTGGATTTACGGTTACAACACAAGCGTGTAATCAATATTATGAAAATAGTAAAGAATTATCAAATGAAATCAAAGACCAGATTGTAAAAGCTCTATATGTTCTGGAAGAGAATACAGAGAAAAGACTTGGGGGGTTGGAAAATCCTTTATTAGTATCTGTAAGATCTGGTTCAGTCATTTCGATGCCCGGAATGATGGACACTGTACTTAACTTAGGTCTAAATGATGAAACAGTTCAAGTGCTTGCTAATTTAACGGGAAATCCTCGTTTTGCTTATGATAGTTATCGCCGTTTTATTCAAATGTTTTCAGATGTTGTATTGGGAATTGAGCATTACCTATTCGAACAAGTAATTGAAGAAGTAAAAGAAAAAAAAGGATTAAAGGAAGATCCTGAATTAAGTGCATTAGATTGGCAAGAAGTCATTGCTGGTTATAAAAAAATCGTCCTCCAAAAAACAAAAGATCCATTTCCACAAGAACCTATGGTTCAATTAGAAATGGCAATCCGTGCTGTTTTTGATTCTTGGAATAATCAAAGGGCAATTGTCTATCGTAAAATCAACAAAATCCCTGATGATTTGGGTACTGCTGTCAATGTACAAATGATGGTTTTTGGAAACATGGGCGAAGATTCTGGAACAGGGGTAGCCTTTACGAGAAACCCATCTACAGGAGAACGGACTTTGTATGGAGAATTTTTAATGAATGCTCAAGGAGAAGATGTTGTAGCAGGCATTAGAACACCTAAGTCCATTCATACATTAGCAGAAATAAATGCTGAAGTATATGAATCTTTTAGTCGTATTGCAGAACGATTAGAACGGCATTACAAAGATATGCAGGATATTGAATTTACGATTGAAAAAGGAAAACTTTATTTATTACAAACCAGAAATGGAAAGAGAACTGCCCAATCAGCAGTAAAGATCGCTGTTGATATGGTAAAGGAAGAAATTATTGATAAAGAGACAGCTATATTAAGAGTGGACCCTGATCAACTAAATCAATTACTACATCGTCAAATTGACTTATCTGCGAAGTTTGATCAGATCGCAAAAGGTTTGCCAGCATCTCCAGGGGCTGCAACCGGAAAAATAGTATTTGATGCGGATATTGCGGAAAAGTTGGGAATGGCAGGTGAAAAAGTGATTTTGGTTCGTCCAGAAACCACCCCAGAAGATATTCATGGGATTGTTGCAGCCCAAGGGATACTGACAAGTCGTGGTGGTATGACAAGCCACGCAGCAGTTGTTGCTAGAGGAATGGGGAAACCTTGTATTACAGGCTGTGAAGAATTAAAAATAGATTTAAGAAAGAAAGAAATCGTCTTAAGTAACGGTCAAGTTCTTAAAGAAAAAGAGGTCATTTCTATTGATGGAAGTACAGGTAGAGTCATCGCTGGGGAAGTTAAATTGATTGACCCTCAGTTATCTAAAGAACTAATTGAATTGTTAGAGTGGTCTGATCGGATCAGGAAAATTGATGTTAGAGCAAATGCAGATAACCCGGAAGATGCGATGAAATCAAGAGAATTTGGTGCAACAGGAATTGGCCTTTGCCGAACAGAGCATATGTTTATGGAGGCTACGAGGATTCCAATTGTACAAGAAATGATCCTCTCAGAAACGGTGAAAGAACGGGAGGCAGCTCTAGCCAAACTTCTCCCAATGCAAAAATCTGATTTTAAAGGAATTTTGAAAGCGATGGCTGGTTTGCCAGTAACAATACGATTACTAGATCCACCTCTTCATGAATTTTTACCTAATGTTGAAGAATTAGTGGTAGAAATTACAAAATTAAAAATGGTGGATGAAGATTCTAAACAGTTAAGGGAAAAGGAACGACTTATGCGGAAGATTCGTCATTTGTCAGAATTTAATCCAATGCTTGGTCATAGGGGATGTCGTTTAGGCATTACCTTCCCAGAGATTTACCAAATGCAAGCAAAGGCCATTTTTCAAGCAACGATTGAATTAGCAGAAGAAGGGATCGAAGTAAAACCAGAAATTATGATTCCGCTTGTAGGACATGTGAACGAATTAAAATTGCTGAAAGAATTAGTCATAGAAACAGCGGAACAGATAAAAAGAGAAACAGGAAAATCCTTTAATTATACAATCGGTACAATGATTGAAATCCCAAGGGCAGCCTTAACTGCAGATGAAATCGCTGAACACGCAGAATTTTTCTCATTTGGAACCAATGACTTAACCCAAACTACATTTGGATTTAGTAGGGATGATGCAGAAGGTAAATTCTTGCACTATTATGTTGATCATAAAATTCTACCTGATAATCCCTTTGTCACCATCGACCAAGATGGGGTAGGAAAATTGATTCAAATGGGAACAAAATTAGGCCGTAACACAAAACCTACTTTAAAAGTAGGTATCTGTGGTGAACATGGTGGAGAAAAAAATCAATTGAATTTTGTTATCAAACAGGGCTAAACTATGTGAGTTGTTCCCCATATCGCGTTCCTTTAGCGAGATTAGCGGCAGCTCAAGCAACGATTAAACAGAAGAGAGCATAAAAGTGAATAGGTAGTTGGTAGTCAAAAATACACCAATTTATTCATTCGGTGTATTTTTTTTGCGAAAAAATAAATTTGCTACTTATTTTTTCTTGTATTTTTGTTATAATATAGATCGTTTATTCGACAAAATTCTCCTTTTATTTAAAAACTTTGTCGAGAAGGATTTTTTGTGTTTTTGTAGAATAAGTTAGATAGGAAATGAAAATGATTAAAAGATTAATTGTTGATGCAGATTCCTGTCCTGTAAAGGATGAAATCGTACAAGTAGCTAAAGAATATGTGATCTCAGTCATCTTTGTGGCATCCTTTGCTCATTTTATGAGTCGAATAGAGGGTGCCCAGATTATTTATGTTAGGCTTATACCATGCAAGATAGGGAAAATTTTGTCGAAACACTACGAAAAATTTTAAATTCTTAGCAGGAAATTTTAAACCGATGAAGAATGTAATGTGATGGAATTGAGGGTGCTTCTATGTCATCTAAGTTGATACCAGATGAAATTCTACATAATATTAGACGCCATTTTGATATAGTTGATGTGATTAGCCAATATGTTCAATTAAAAAAGAGTGGGAGGAACTTTGTTGGGCTTTGCCCTTTCCATTCTGAGAAAACACCATCTTTTTCTGTTTCTCCTGAAAAACAAATTTATCATTGTTTTGGCTGTGGTGCTGGCGGTGATGTGCTTCGTTTTATAATGGAGATCGAAAACTTTAGCTTCAGAGAAGCTGCTCTGCATTTAGGTCAACAAGCAGGTATTACGATTCCTTTGGAGCATGAGCAAACCTATTATGATCCTTTGGAACAACAAAAACAACAAATGATCCAAGTCCATGAATTAGCTAGTAAGTTTTATCATTATCTTCTGCTTGAGACAGAACATGGGCAGGAATCTTTACGTTATTTAATAGATAGAGGGTTTACAAGGGAGTTGATTGAGACTTTTTATATTGGATATGCACCCTCAGCTTGGGACACATTAAAAAACTTTTTAGTAAAAAGGGGTTTTGCTATAGAGATATTGGAGAAGGCGGGGTTAATTATTCAATCCGATGAAGGGAACTACTATGATCGGTTTAGAAATCGTGTGATGTTTCCTATTTTTGATGCTCATGGAAGAGTGATTGCCTTTGGTGGAAGGGTTTTAGATCAAAGTTTACCTAAATATTTAAATAGTCCTGAGACCCTTATTTTTAACAAAAGTAAAACACTATATAATTTACATTTAGCAAAAAAACAGATTCGAAAAAAAAGGCAAGCTATTTTATTAGAAGGTTATGTAGATACCATTGCTGTTTGGAATGCAGGCGTTGAGCAAGGGATTGCTACACTTGGTACTTCATTAACAGAAGAACATGCAAAAATCCTGCGAAGAGATGCGGATGAGGTGGTCATTAGTTATGATTCTGATTCAGCAGGACAATTGGCCATATTTCGTGCTATAGACACACTTCAAGAAGTTGGGTGTCAAATCAAGATAGTTCAAATGCCAAAGGGACTTGATCCTGACGATTATATTCGTAAATTTGGGGCTGAATCATTTAAACAAGAGATTCTTGGGAATACTGTAACTGCAACAGCTTTTAAAATCCAATATATTCGAAAAGACTATAACTTAAATGTTGAATCTGATCGAATGAAATATCTTACTCATGCGATAGATATTATAGCTGACTTAACACATGCGATTGAGCGTGAACATTATTTGAAGGGACTGGCAGATGAATTTCAGCTATCATTTGATTCCTTAAAAAATGACCTCCAGCTCATTTATTATGAAAAACGGAAAAAAAAGGAGAAAACAAGGGATAATCTGGCAGTCAAGTGGAATAATAATATAAATAATGGCAATCATCTGGGTAGATCTAAAACTTTATATCCAGCTTACTATAATGCTGAAAAATATTTAATCTATTTCATGATGAAAGATCGCCAAATTGCTGAGAAAATCCAACAGGAGATTGGAAGTGGATTTCATGTGGAGGATTTTGCAGTATTAGCGGCGTATATATATTCATATTATGGTGAAGGAAATCCAGCAGATATTAGTCGGTTTCTTTCCACCCTTCAAGACCAACATGATATTCAACTTGCAACAGAAATGGCTATGCTTGATGTGAATGAAGAGATCACAGAGGATGAGTTAAATGATTATATTATGCAAGTTAAAAAATATAATATAGAGATTATGATTAAGCAAAAAAGGGAAGAACAGCTGAAGGCAGAGCGTTCAAACGATTTTGTTAAAGCAGCCCAAATTGGACAGGAGATCATCCAATTACGTAATAAATTGAAATGGGGATAATCAGGAAATTCAGGGAAGGAGGGAATTATTATGGCGAAAGATAAGAATCTGAATGTGGAAAATAATCATGTTGATCCTGAACTTACATTGGATCAAGTAAAAGACCAGATTGTTGAAGCTGGTAAAAAACGAGGATCCGTTTCGTACAAAGAAATGATAGCTAAATTATCCACATATGACCAGGACTCCGATCAAATTGATGAATTCTTTGAATATTTAACAGATCAAGGAATTGAAATAGTCAATGATTCAGATGATGATGACCATGATAATACATTAATAATAGAGGATGATAGGGATGAAGATCTAGATGATGAGTTTGATCTAGAAGATTTAACTATTCCCTCTGGTATAAAAATTAATGACCCCGTAAGAATGTATCTTAAAGAAATTGGGCGTGTTCCGTTATTATCTGCGGAAGAAGAAATTGAATTGGCCAAACGAATTGAAAAAGGTGATGAAGAAGCGAAACGTCGCCTTGCTGAGGCTAATTTAAGATTAGTTGTAAGTATTGCTAAACGTTATGTTGGCCGTGGCATGTTATTTTTGGATTTAATCCAAGAAGGAAATATGGGATTAATTAAAGCAGTTGAAAAATTTGATTACCGAAAAGGATACAAATTTAGTACCTATGCAACTTGGTGGATTCGCCAGGCAATTACAAGAGCGATTGCAGACCAGGCAAGAACGATTCGCATCCCAGTCCATATGGTTGAAACGATCAATAAATTGATTCGAGTTTCAAGACAATTACTTCAAGATTTAGGACGTGAACCTTCTCCAGAGGAAATTGCCAAAGAAATGGATCTAAGTACTGAAAAAGTACGTGAAATTATGAAAATTGCGCAAGAGCCAGTTTCTTTAGAAACTCCTATTGGAGAAGAAGATGATTCCCATCTAGGTGATTTCATTGAAGATCAAGATGCTCTAGCTCCATCCGATGCAGCCGCATATGAATTATTAAAAGAACAATTAGAAGATGTTCTAGATACGTTAACAGAACGAGAAGAAAATGTACTCCGTTTACGCTTTGGACTTGATGATGGTCGTACAAGAACATTGGAAGAAGTTGGTAAAGTTTTTGGTGTAACAAGGGAAAGGATTCGCCAGATTGAGGCAAAAGCCTTACGAAAACTTCGTCATCCAAGCCGCAGCAAACGGTTAAAAGATTTTCTAGAATAATTCTTAAGTATTTGTTTTTCGGACCCGCAAAGCTAATTTGTGGGTCTTTTTCTTTCAATAAATATAACTAACTTCTTGTTGTTTTCAATTTTACATTTTTTAATAACCTAATGCAAATTTCCAAATAAAACTTTTTTTGGATGAATGCCTCCTTATTTGCGTATTCTATGTAAATGAGGAGTGATATCTTATGTTCCAAAAAGGTAAGCTATGGGTGATTAGTCTTTTGACCCTAGCAATATTAGGTACTGTAATTAATCTTCAAGGAATGAGTTCAAAAAGTACACCAACTTTACGTTCTTTTGCACCTTATATTACTATAAAAAGAGACCAAATTCCCAGTTATCTAATCGATATGATTTATCATGAAAATACGAAAAAAGTGACGGGAAACATGAAAGTGATGGTTCCTAATCGCACAACTAAACCATTAGATGAGCTTTATTTTCATCTATATCCAAACGCTTTTGCTAATTGGAAATGGGAAGAAGTGACCAAGCCCAAAACGAACGGTTATTTAAAAGTGATTAAAGCTTCAATCAACCAGATAGAAGCTTTTCCTCATCAGAAAGATACATTGCTAAAACTTAATTTACCTATTCCTTTACAACCGAATAAAGCAGCAATGGTGGAAATCACTTTTGAATTAAAGCTGCCAACAAGAGGGTTACGTTTAAATCAAACACCCTATTCTGCCTATTTAGCCCAATGGTATCCAATGCTAGCAGTGGTGGATAATCAGGGATGGCATATTGACCCCTATACGACAACAGGTGATCCGTTTTTTTCTGAAATTGCAGATTTTAAAGTACATGTTCAAGTACCAGAAGGATATACTGTTATTTCCTCTGCAAACGATCCACATCATGAAGTTGCAAATGAGAAACAAGTCACTTTGTCTCAACAAAAAATTAGAGATTTTGCCATGGTTATCACAAAGGAATACGAATCGATTTCTGGGATAACAAAAGATGGGGTAAAAACAAACCTTTGGTACCTATCAGATCAACAGGCGGTGGCTCCATTACTCTTAGGTGCTGCTACCGATGCAATGCAATTTTTTAATGAATCGTTTGGATCCTATCCGATGAAAGAAATAGATATTGTGCTAGCTAACTCAGGATATGGAATAGCTGGTATGGAATATCCGGGACTGGTTACATCTGATGCCTACATTGAGGAAGGGAAAAAAAGTGGCCTGCTTATCACGTTGTGGCCCATGAATTAGCTCATCAATGGTGGTATAGTACGGTAGGAAATAATCAAATTGAAGAACCATGGTTAGACGAAGGGTTAACTTCTTTTTCCGAATATCTTTATACCGAACAGGTCTTAAAGCGAAAAAATATCGATGTTTTAATGAAAAAAATCAAACAAACGACAGATCAACTTTCAGCTGAGCAAAATGTGAGTGTACTACAATCGATTTATTCTTATGGTGATTTATATGGACTATTTATTTATGCTAGACCAGCAGCTATGTTATGGGAATTAAAGGAAGAGTTTGGGGATCAGAAAGTTAAAGAATTATTACAAACCTATTATAAAAATTACCGATTCAAAATCGCTTCAACAGAGGATTTTATCCAAACGGCAAATACAGTATTCAATAAGGATATGAGCCCTTTTTTTAATCAGTGGCTCATTACTCGTTAAGAAAAATCCACAAAAGTGATAACTTACCTATGTTATTAGCATAGGTTTCTTTTTGCCTATGTATGGGTTGGAATGTATAATGGTTATGTACATAGTTTGATAAGAAAAGGTGAAATCATGGAATCAATCCAGTTATCTGAGCGTTTATTAATGATTGCACAAAATATCCCTGTAGGAAAAAGAGTAGCAGATATTGGTTCAGATCATGCCCTCTTGCCAAGTTATCTTATCCTTAATGAAATCTCTCCATTCGTCATTGCTGGTGAAGTAAATGAAGGACCTTACCAAGCTGCGAAAAGGCAAATTGAAAGTTTAGGGCTTGAAGATAAGGTTTCAGTCAGAAAAGGAAATGGTCTACAAGTGATAGAACCAAACGAAGTTCAAGTGGTTACAATTGCTGGAATGGGAGGATCATTGATTTCTCAAATTTTAGAACAGGGAAAAGAAAAAATAGATCAACTTGAACGGTTCATTTTACAGCCTAATGTTGGTGTAGATCAGGTTAGAAGATGGCTGGATCAGCATAATTGGGACTTGATAGCCGAAGAAATTTTAGAAGAGGGCGAAAAAATATATGAGATTATTGTGGCGGAAAAAAGAAGGGGAATGGAAGATCCGGTATATCGGTCAGAAAAATGGAGCAAAGACGAATTATATCGTTTAGGACCGATTTTAGTGAAAAAGCAGTCTGAGGTTTTAATTAAAAAGTGGATGATTGAATTAACAAAAGTAGAATATATCCTTGAACAGATTAAAAATTCAAAGAATGAACAAGAAAAATCTATAAAAGAAATGCAATTAAACCATGAGCAAAAATGGCTGAAGGGGGTTATCCAATGTTTGCAAAAGGACAAACCATTATTCAGTTAATGGAACAGTTTGCACCTAAACATTTTGCCATAGAAGATGATAAAATTGGTCTACAAGTAGGCACTTTAAACAAAGAAGTAAAAAAGGTAATGTTCACGTTAGATGTTTTAGAAAATGTGGTGGATGAGGCGATAGAGCATCAAGTTGATCTAATTATCTCTCATCATGCCGTTATTTTTAGACCGCTAAAAAACTTAAGAACAGATTTGCCTCAAGGACGCTTGTATGATAAATTGCTAAAAAATGATATAGCCGTTTATGTGGCTCATACTAACTTAGATTCAGTAAAAGGTGGAGTGAATGATGTTTTAGCTGAACGGCTAGAACTTCAAGAGGTAGAATTATTGGAGTCTTTCAATTCTTTAGAGTTATCAGAAAAAGCATATGGTATTGGAAGAATAGGTAAGCTTAAAGAAGTAATGTTACTTCAAGATTTCGCATTATTTGTAAAACAACAATTTCAATTGGATGGTGTAAGGATTGTTGGCGATTTAAAACGTTCTGTTAAAAAAGTAGCGATTGTTGGTGGAGATGGAAACAGTTTTGTTAGTAAAGCAGCATTTCGTGGTGCAGATGTTTTAGTAACAGGGGATATTTACTACCATGTTGCACATGATGCAATGGCTCAAAATTTAGCGATCATAGATGCTGGACATAATATTGAAAAATATGTGTTAGATCACGTAAAAGCTTATGTTGAAGAGGAATTTAAAAAAAGGAAATATCAACTAAATTATTGGTTGCAAAAATAAATACGAACCCATTTCAATTTATGTAAACACGATTTCAGGGGAGAGGAACATGTTAATCGGGAGAAAGTTTTTCGAATATGAACAAGCAAATAGAAGAATACATGAAATAGAACAAAAAGAAGTAGAATATATGATACAAAAAGAAAAATACTTAAATGAACAAGAAATTGAAAAAAGCAATATCGCTCAATTACAAGCTCAACCAATCAATGATGACATCAGAATAGAGCTTGCCCTTTGTAAGCAAAGGATTTTCTTACTACAAAAGGATTTAGATCGTTTAGAAGAAAAATGGCGTGAGGAAAGCCTTATTTTCATGCAAGAAAAATATGATTTAGAGCAAAAGATCAATGAGTTTAAAACGATCATTCCAAATCAACATTGGAAAATATATCAACGTATAAAAGAAACAAAGGAAAATCCAGTTGTTGAAGTAAAGCACCAAATGTGTACAGGCTGTTTTATGCCATTATCCCAAACTAACCTTAATCAATGGCGTCGTGGGAAAGATTTAGTTTTATGTGAAGTATGTGATCGTATCTTGGCATAATATGGTAATACAACCATCTAAACACCATTGAACTGACCGCTAATTTTTGATATAGTATTAGTTGTCGTTATTCAAGGTAACGTTTATTGTATAAGTGAAAATGGAAAGTAAGTTGGGTAATCGCTGGTGAATGATCGCAAGGTCTCACGAGAGGAAAGTCCGAGCTCCATAGGGCAGGGTGCTGGATAACGTCCAGTCAGAGTGATCTGAAGGATAGTGCCACAGAAATGGACCGCCTATGTATCATCATGTATGATGCAGGTAAGGGTGCAACCGTGGTGTAAGAGACCACGAGGAGATATGGTGACATATTTCCTGGTAAACCCCACTTGGAGCAAGACCTGATAGGAATGCACATGGAGTTGCCCGCTCCGCATTCGGGTTGGTCGCTTGAGCTGTATAGTAATATACAGCCTAGATAGATGATTACCACTTCAATGGTGGGAGCTAGAAGCGTTTTACCACTAGAAGAACAGAACTCGGCTTACAGACTTACTTTCCAAACGAAAATAAAGCGAAATATAAAGATATTTTGTTAAACAAAGTATCTTACTATATCTCGCTTTTTTCTATTTTATTTTGGCAATAATATTGCAAAACCTTAACAAATTAAATAAAATGTGTGGGAAATCAACTATTATGATATAAAGAAGGGAAACCCATGACTCCAAATCAATCCTATACTAGAAACCTGACCTTACTCACTGACTATTATCAAATTAGTATGATGTATTCACATTTTAGAAACAAGCTATTTCATAAAGAAGTTGTTTTTGACGTTTATTTTAGAAAAAATCCATGTGGGACAGGCTATAGTTTGTTTGCAGGTTTAGAGCAAGTGATCGAATACATACAAAATCTCCGTTTTACAGAAGAAGATATTGAATTTCTAGCTAAGACTTATAAATATGACAAAGAATTTTTAGATTATTTATCCGACTTTAGATTTACTGGTAACATTTGGTCTGTAAGTGAAGGAACTGTTGTTTTTCCTAATGAACCGATTGTGAGGATTCAAACGAATATCTTGGAAGGCCATTTGGTTGAAACGGCGATCTTAAATTTGATCAATCACCAAACTCTTATCGCTACGAAGGCATCTCGAGTTGTTTTTGCCGCGAATGGCGATCCAGTATTAGAATTTGGATTAAGAAGAGCTCAAGGCCCGGATGCAGGTGTATATGGTGCTCGTGCGGCCTATATTGCTGGAGTAGTAGGTACTTCTAATGTTCTAGCAGGAAAATTATATTCGATTCCTGTAAAAGGAACCCATGCTCATGCTTATATTCAAAGCTATTCTTCTGAATTAGAGGCTTTCCTTAATTTTGCTGAAGCATTTCCTAATAATCTCATTTTATTAGTTGATACATATGATACATTGGGAAGTGGAGTACCTAATGCGATTAAAACGTTTCAAATCATGAAGGAAAAATTAGGTGATCAATTTAAGAATTATGGGATTCGCCTTGATTCTGGTGATTTGGCCTATCTATCTAAGGTTGCAAGAAAAATGCTAGATGAAGCTGGATTTAATGATGCTCAAATTGTAGCGTCAAATGATTTGGATGAGAACCTGATTAGAGATTTAAAATTACAGGGGGCTAAAATTGATGTTTGGGGGGTAGGCACGAATTTGATTACTTCAAGTGATTGTCCTTCTTTAGGTGGTGTTTATAAATTAGTTGCCGAAAAAGAAGAAGATCAATTCATACCAAAAATCAAAATCAGTGAAAATCCTGAAAAGATTACCACCCCTGGATGTAAAAAAGTAGTCCGTTTTTATAATAAATACACGAAGATGGCAATATTGGACTTAGTAATGTTACAAGAGGAAGAAATACCAACCTATGATTTTATTGCCTTTGATCCGATCAATATTTGGAAAAAGAAAAGGGTTAAGGATTTTGTGGCAAAGGAAATTTTAATTCCTATCTTCGAAAATGGGGAGTTAATCTATACATTACCATCTATTGAGGAAATTAGGGCACATGCAAAAAGTGAATTAAGTACTATTGATGATGAAATGAAACGTCTTAGTAATCCTCATATTTATCACGTTGACTTGTCAAGGAAACTATGGGATTTAAAATATGATCTGATCAACAAAGAGAGGAAAAGATAACCATCATGATACTTACTGCGTTAATTCACAATTATCCCCTGATAACTGCATTTGTGTCGATGTTAATAGCTCAAATCATTAAATTTCCTCTCCTCTACATCATGGAGAAAAAACTGGAGCCAATGATTATGTTTAGTAATGGGGGAATGCCTAGTTCTCATTCTGCATTTGTTACTTCCTTGACCACAGCACTTGGCATCAAGTATGGAGTTGAATCACCTTATTTTGCAATTGCTACAGTATTTGCCCTGATTACCATGTGGGATGCGGCTGGTGTTCGTTATCAGGCGTCTGAACATGCTAGAATCCTGAATATTCTTGTACAGGATTTTCAGAATTTAGTCGAACATGTTAAATACAAAACAAAAAGAACTAGAAATCAAGTTCCATTAAAAGAGCTTTTAGGCCATAAACCATTTGAGGTTTTGGTTGGTTCGTTTCTAGGGTTTCTTATCGCTTTTATCATAAAATACTGGGTTTATCAGTGACGTCAAAAGAATCCCACAAAGGTGCAGTTAATATGTCTAAAGCAGATATAGTAAACCAATTTTTTTTTGCCAATATTTTGGAACGAATTGTTTTATCTTTAGGAAAAGGGAGAGAGGATTATTTCCGTGCTCTTTCTAAATCTTCAATGCAAATCAAAGTTATACTACAGATAGTGATTCAAATTCAGTTTATGAACAACTTTGTAAGGAAAATGGAATCCCTGTTCAAAAATTTGTAAATCGATCTGATGAAAGAGGAGGTTCAACCATAGGACCCATTTCATCTACTCAAGTGGATATTCGTTCGATCGATATAGGTAATCCAATGCTTGCCATGTATTCAATTAGAGAACTGGCAGGGGTAAAAGACCATGATTATGTGATTCAGTCTTTTAAAGCATTTTATAAATTATAAGAATAACTTCATAAGTTATTTAAAACTTTTCAAGCCTAGACCATATTTAAACATGGTAGAGGCTTTTTTTATGCCTTTACAAAATTATTCATGTTAGAAA
>NZ_LSKU01000001.1:744603-768855 GCF_001561915.1 Tepidibacillus decaturensis
TCTAACATGAATAATAATTTATAAGAGATAAAACCGGAATTTAAATTATTAAAATAATTAAAAATACGAAAAAACAAGGGAAAGCGCTTTAAATAGAAGAAATAATCAGCTTTTATATATGTGAGGTTTTCTTACATAATTTGAAATAAAAACTTACATTTATTATGATGTTATCAAATTTTAAGTTTTTCTTTAGAAAGGAGATGAATTGATGAAAAAAATAGAAGCGATTATTAGGCCGGAAAAGTTGGAAGAGATGAAAAAATCTTTAAGTTTGTTGGGGGTTCATGGAATGACGGTAACAGAAGTAAAAGGATGTGGTAATCAACCTAAACAATCTGGATATTATAGGGGACAGCAATTTACTGTGGATCTATTACCTAAAGTAAAAATAGAAGTCGTGATACCCGATGCAATGGAAGATATGGTCATTGATGAATTTTTTAAAGTGGCACGAACTCTTCAGGTTGGCGATGGGAAAATATTTGTATCTACAATAAGCGAAGTATATCGAATTCGAACCGGAGAATCAGGTGAAAATGCTTTATAAAAATAGAATTAAAGGGGAGAAAATAAAATGGAAAATTTAACAATTTCATTAGATACTTTACTAGTTTTCATTTCTACAACTCTTGTTTTAATCATGCATGCAGGATTTATTATGGTTGAAGTTGGTTTTAACAGAGCAAAGAACGCATTAAATATTACAATGAAGAACTTTTTAACCATTGCATTAGGGCCATTAGCATTTTATTTGATTGGATTTGGCTTAACATTTGGAGAAGATTTCAATGGCTTTTTGGGAACAACGGGATTTCTCATGAAAAACATTAGTGTAGATTTATCGATTCCTTTGGCAGCTTTTTTCTCTTTCCAAGCAGTATTTGCTGCTACAAGTGCTACTATTGTTTCAGGTGCTGTAGCTGAGCGAATAAAATTTAGTGCTTATGTCATGTTTTCTGTATTATTAGTTGCAATTGTTTACCCAATTGTTGGTCATTGGGCTTGGGGAGGCGGCTGGCTTTCTAAATTAGGATTTATCGATTTTGCTGGTTCAACTGTCGTTCATTCAGTTGGGGGCTGGGCTGCATTAGTCGGGGCATCAATTCTAGGGCCTCGTATAGGGAAATATGAAGATGATAAGGTTCATGCTATTCCTGGGCATAATATACCTTTAGGTGCTTTAGGAGTCATTATTCTTTGGTTTGGATGGTTTGGGTTTAATACAGGTAGTGCTTTAACAGCTAGTGATGCTCGTATTCCTGATATATTTACAGTTACCTTATTAGGTGCTTCTGCAGCAGTTTTAGCCACTATGATTTTTACATCTATTCGTTACAAAAAAGTTGATGTTAGTTTGACGTTAAATGCTGCTTTAATAGGTTTAGTAAGTATTACAGCAGGTGCTGCTTCATTTTCTCCACTTGGATCAGTTATTGTTGGAGTTATTTCTGGCATTATACTCGTCTTTGCTGTAGAGTTTCTTGATTATGTAAAAATAGATGACCCTGTGGGTGCTTTTCCTGTTCATGGAATTGGTGGCATTTTTGGAACACTTGCAGTTGGATTGTTTGCTACAGATGGAGGACTATTTTATGGAGGAGGTTTTAAGTTATTAGCTGTTCAAGCTTTAGGTGTAACTACTGTAGCATTGTGGACGATCTCTACAAGTTTTATTATTTTCAAGGTAATAGAAAAAACAATTGGGCTAAGAGTGTCTGAACAAGTTGAAAAAGAGGGTTTAGATATTACAGAACATGGAAGTTACGCTTATTCTACATTATTTCTTCGTGATCAAATTCCTGTCATCAACAATAAATAGAATACTTTCTATTGAAAAATGGAGGAGGAAGTCATTTGATTCAATGTCCTCCTTTTTTTATGCACCTTTTTAGATATTAGGCGTAGAATAAAAAGTGAGAATGATAATTTTTTTCACTTAGAATAGAGTGTTGAATGATGATCGAAGAAAGGATGAATAGATAATGTGTGGAATTACGGGTTGGATAGATTGGGAAAAAGACTTATATCAATTTGAAGAAACAGTAAAAAGAATGGGGATGACAATGCTCCACCGTGGTCCTGATGCAAGTGGCACTTGGGTATCTAGACATGCGGCCCTTGCTCATACACGCTTAGTTGTGATCGATCCAGAAGGCGGTGGCCAACCGATGGTTCGTCAATATGGTGATAATAAATATGTGATTACCTATAATGGAGAATTATACAATACGGAAGAGTTGAGAAAAGAATTAAAATTACTAGGACATCGATTTTTCTCCTATTCAGACACAGAGGTTTTGTTGATCGCTTATATTGAGTGGGGAGAACATTGTGTTGATCATTTGAATGGTATCTTTGCTTTTGGTGTTTGGGATGATTATAAACAACGTTTATTCTTGGCAAGGGATCGTTTAGGAGTAAAACCACTTTTTTATATCAAAGATAAAAATAAACTTTTATACGCATCAGAATTAAAAGCATTATTGGCTCATCCAGATGTCTTACCTGAAGTTGATGAGGAAGGCCTTGCAGAAATATTTGCATTAGGTCCTTCTAGGACACCTGGCCATGGTGTTTTTTTCGGAATTTCTGAATTAAGATCAGGTCATTATTTAATTTTTGATCGCAATGGAATGAGAATTCGCCAATACTGGAATGTAGAGAGCAAACCTCATTTAGATGATTTAAAAATAACATTGGCAAAAGTACGGGAACTTGTATTTGATGCAGTGGAAAGACAATTGGTCTCCGATGTTCCTTTATTTACGTTTTTGTCCGGAGGACTTGATTCTAGTCTGATTTCAGCTATTGCCGCTAATCACTATAAAGAAAGGGGTAAAATGCTAGATACCTATTCGATTGATTACGAAGGAAGTCAAAAATATTTTAAAGTGAATGAGTTTCAACCTAATTCAGATGCACCTTATATAAAACAAATGTCAGAATTTATTGGTTCTCACCATCATTATGTAGAAATCAATACGATTGATTTAGTAGAAGCTTTAAAAGATGCAGTTATGGCTAGGGATTTACCAGGGATGGCGGATGTAGATTCTTCTCTCTTATTATTTAGTAAGGAAATTAAAAAAAATGCGACAGTTGGTTTATCAGGAGAATGTGCTGATGAAATTTTTGGTGGTTATCCATGGTTTTATCGTAGAGATGATCTGGCATCTAATACTTTTCCTTGGTTACGTTCTATTTCCGAAAGAGAAAGTATTTTAGCAAAAGAGGTAAGAGAGCAACTTCATTTGAAAGATTACTTAAACAAACGTTATCAACAAACATTAAATGAAGTACCAAAGCTGGTTGGAGAATTACCACTGCAAAGCCGTATGCGTGAATTGTTTTATTTAAATATGACGTGGTTTATGCAGACTTTATTAGAACGTAAAGATCGCATGACGATGGCAACAGGCCTTGAAGTTCGCGTTCCTTTTGCTGATCACCGATTAGTAGAATATTTATGGAATATTCCTTGGGAAATGAAAAATCTTGAAAATAGGGAAAAAGGGCTTTTACGTAAAGCGTTAAGAGGTGTATTGCCGGAAGAGGTCTTAATCAGGAAAAAAAGCCCATATCCAAAAACTCATAATCCCGAATACACAGTTGCTGTAAGCAAGATAATCTTAGAAATTCTCCATGATCCAGCTTCTCCTATTCTTCAATTAATTGATAAAGAAAAAGTGGAAAATATTGCAAACTCAGGAGGTGAAAGTTTTAAAGTGCCATGGTTTGGACAATTAATGACTGGACCACAGTTATTAGCTTATCTTGTGCAAGTTAATTTTTGGTTAAAAGAGTATCATGTAAAGATCCGTTAAACAGGAATAAAGATAGGAAAAAACTATTCTCATTTTAGGAGAGAATAGTTTTTTCTTTGGGGAGTAGTCAATTGTTATAGTTTTTCTGAATGTAATTTTTCCTTTGATACATTTTTTTCTAAATATAAATCCAACACCGAGAATCAGAGCTAACGTAATGAAATTAAGATAAAGGATTAAAGAATCTGGCAAATGGCGATAGAGTCCAGCTAGACCAAAGAAAATGAAGATGAATGCTGAAATCCATTTGATCATCTGGGCAGATAATTTTTGGTTTAACCAAGTTCCAAACCAGATTCCAATTCCATCAGCAATTAACATTCCCAATGTGGTACCAGCCAATACAAAATAAGGCGATTGATATTTAGCAGCCAAAGCAATAGTAGCTAATTGAGTTTTATCCCCTAATTCAGCGATAAAAAAAGCCATGGTAACAGCCATAATTGGGCCAAATGTCTTAAAACGATTTTCTTCTCCGTTTAATTGATCCCCTCGAATTGTCCAGATTCCGAATAATACGAATAAAACCGCTGCACCAATTTGGATCATATCTAAGGAAATTTTAGAAGTTAAAAAATCGCCAAATGCCACTGCTAAACCATGATTAAAAATAGTGGCTAGGAACACACCTAACATTACTTGTTTGCTTGAATATCTTGATGCAAAGGCAATTGCCAATAGTTGAGTTTTGTCCCCCATCTCAGCTAAGGTTACAAATACAGTTGCAACAAGAAAAGAAATCAAAAAATCACCCCTTCATTTCATGAAAAAAGACTTTCAATACATCTAAGTGATAAATATCACAAAGAAGTATTAAAAGTCTCGCTTTTTGGTTCAACCAAACAATGAGGCCAGATGATCAAATCATCATCAGTGTGTTGACCCCATACAACGCCATATGTAGACGTTAGCTACTCCCCTTTAATTACATTTATATTTTATCAAATGAATGATGGTGATACAAGGAATAAATGAAATTTGTCGTTAATATTCTACATTTTATACTTATTAAGTTTTATATGTTATAAAATAATATTAGCGTTAATAACCTTCACAAATTATACATAATAAAATATTAAAAAAGTAGTGATATTTGTCACAAGTCGTAGTAAAATAAAATGGAAAATATTCTATACATACTAAATAAATAGATGTAAAAAGGGGGAAAGGTAAATGGATGTTGTTACATTAAGTAGACTTCAATTTGCGATTACAATTGGATTTCACTTTTTATTTGTACCACTCACATTAGGACTTGTTATTTTAGTTGCTATCATGGAAACTTTGTATGTAAAAACCAATGAAATCATGTACAAAAAGATGGCTAAGTTTTGGGGGAAGCTATTTATTATCAATTTTGCTTTAGGTGTGGTAACAGGTATCACAATGGAATTCCAGTTTGGGACAAACTGGAGTGAATACTCTAAATATGTTGGCGATATTTTTGGTGCACCTTTAGCAATTGAAGCGACTGTTGCTTTCTTTTTAGAGTCCACTTTCTTAGGTGTTTGGATATATGGGTGGGATCGTCTTTCAAAAAAACTACATGCCTTCGCCATATGGATGGTAGCGTTAGGAACGAATCTTTCTGCTGTCTGGATTATTATTGCTAATGGTTGGATGCAACACCCTGTAGGTTATGTTCTTCGTAATGGAAGAGCCGAGTTGGTTGATTTTATGGCGGTTGTTACTAATAAATATGCATGGTTAATGTTTTTCCATACTGTTTTATCTGGATACGTGCTCTCGGCATTCTTTGTTTTAGGAATTAGTGCTTATCATTTATTGCGACATCAACATCTAGACTTTTTTAAAAAGTCATTCCGCATTGCTTTAATATTTGCTATTTTTTCTTCAATTGGCGTAGCAGTATTAGGCGATTTGAATGGTAGCAATGTAGCTGATGTACAACCCGCTAAATTTGCTGCAATGGAATCGATTTGGGAAACACAACAAGGTGCACCTATGTATCTTTTACAAATTCCTGATGAGAAGAATGAGGGGAACCGTATCGAAACATTAGGAATCCCTAAATTGACCAGTTTTCTTGCGTTTAAAGATCCAAACGCTACGATAAAGGGATTAAAAGATTTTCCTTTAGAGGAAAGACCACCAGTCAATTTAACCTTTTATGCATTTCGAATCATGGTAGGACTAGGAGTCTATTTTATTCTTATGTCCTTTATCGGATGGTATTTGCAGCGAAAAAATAAATTATTAGATTCAAGACTATATTTAAAAATGATGCTTTATTCTATTCCTTTACCTTATATTGCAATTAATTTAGGATGGGTTGTGGCAGAGGTCGGAAGACAACCATGGATTGTTTATGGCTTAATGAAGACCGCAGATGCAGTTTCTCCTATTCCTGCTTCAAATGTTCTTACTACTTTAATAGGTGTTGTTGTTTTCTATACGATTTTAATTGTTGCCGATCTTTATTTGCTGGTGAAATATGCAAAAATGGGTCCGGATTTTGAAAAGCCTACTAAGATACATATCGATCAATCGCCAGGCTTTCAGGCATAGTATTTTGATTGGAATAAGGGAGGAATGAAAAATGTCATATACGGCATTGGCCATCACTTGGTTTGGATTATGGGGGACTTTATGGGCCGTCTATTTTATGCTAGATGGATTTGATTTAGGCGTAGGAATTCTTTATCCATTTATTGCGAAAGATGATTCAGAACGTAAACTTTTATTAAATACCATTGGACCTTTTTGGGATGGAAATGAAGTATGGTTGATTACAGCTGGTGGTGCTACCTTTGCAGCTTTTCCAACCACTTATGCTTTGATGTTTAGTTATCTTTATTTGCCTTTGATGCTCATTTTATTGGGATTGATATTTAGAGGAACGGCCATTGAATTTATGAATAAAAGCGATCATCAATCTTGGAGAAAAGCTTGGAAGTGGGCGTTTTTCTCAGGTAGTTTGTTAGTTACTCTACTTTTTGGAGTTGCATTTGCGAATATCTTCCAAGGGTTAGCCATGGATGATAGTGGCTACCATGGAACGTTACTCTCATTGCTTAATCCATACGGTCTCTTAGGAGGATTAGTATTTATTGCCTTATTTTCATTAACAGGTGCGATATGGATTGCTGCTAAAACAATGGGTTCTTTATCTGAAAGGGCATTAACCTATGCTTCAAAGTTGTGGGTCATTGCCTTAATCCTTGCGGGTATCTTTTTAATCTATACTAGTGTGGCAACAAATCTCTATAGGAATTATCTCCAACAGCCGATCTTGTGGATCGTGCCAGGGTTAGCTGTTGTGGCATTATTATTTACTAGACGATTTTTACAAAAGAAGGATGCGATTCGTGCATTTTTTGCAAGTTCTGTTACGATATTAATGACGATTTATACTACCATTATTGGTTTGTATCCAAATATGATCCCATCTAGTATTGATGAGAAGTATAGTTTAACGATATTTAATTCTTCTTCCAGTGAATATACGTTAAGAATTATGTTCTATGTGGCTATTATCTTTGTACCCATTGTGATCGCCTATCAAATTTTTGTTTATAAAATATTTTCTGATAAAGTAACAGAACAAGATAGCCATTACTAAGATGAAATGAAAAGTAGAAATATTTAAAGATGCAAAACGGTACCCTTAATGAAACAGGGTACCGTTTGTTTTGGTTTGTATAATCATCGCTTCAATAATTTCCATCATATCATCGACTGTGACTGAGTCGATTCCATTTTTTAATACTACAGGTGATTCTAATTCATGCTTTGTTAAGATATTCTCTAAATCGGGAGATACAAATTTAACAATCGTTGATAATTTTACAGTTTCCATATGGCTCACCTCATTTTTTAGTATGGTAAAACTAAAAATGAATCGTAATGCCTGAAAAACCTGTATCAATATTATTATAGTAGATTTAAGCTCAATTGACTACCATATCTTCTCCCGTATTAAATTAATTAAAGAAAGAGTTCGTATAGAACTCTTTCAAAATAAGATTATAGCATCGTTCCAGTTTCACGTAATTTCTGGTGCCAGGATAGTGCTTTTTCAAGAACATGTGGTGTATGACCACCGCGTTCTAATGCCTCATTATAATATTCTCTCATTTTATCTTTATACATTGGGTGAACACATTTTTCAATAATCAATTCAGCTCTCTCTCGTGGAGCTAAACCTCTTAAATCAGCCAACCCTTGCTCAGTGACAAGGATTTGTACATCATGCTCTGTATGGTCAACATGGGAAACCATGGGGACAATACTAGAAATTTTGCCATCTTTTGCAATAGATTTGGTTACAAAAATGGAAAGTCCTGCATTACGAGCAAAGTCTCCAGAACCGCCAATACCATTCATCATATGGGTACCAGCCACATGTGTTGAGTTGACGTTTCCATAAATATCAGCTTCCAATGCAGTATTGATTGCAATCAAACCCATTCTACGAATTAATTCTGGATGGTTACTGATCTCTTGAGGACGGAAGACTAATTTGTCTCTATATTGATCGAAATTCTCAAATAATTCTTTTGTCCAACTAGGTGAAAGAGTGACTGAGGTAGCCGCTGCGAATTTAACTTTTCCTGCTTTGAATAATTCGAAAACTGCATCTTGAAGAACCTCTGAAGCCACGATTAAATCTTCAAAAGGAGAATGGACTAAACCTTCTAAAACAGCATTAGCAATCGTTCCGACACCTGATTGTAACGGCATTAAACTGTTTGGTATACGTCCTTGATTTACTTCCTCTTTTAAGAACTCAATGATATGGTTCGCCATAATTTTTGTTTCTTCATCTGCAGGAAGAATATTTGAAGGGACATCCATTTGATCAGTGATGACGATAGCTACCACTTTTTCTGGATCTACTTTAATGTAAGGGGTTCCAATTCTCTCCATAGGTGTTTTTAACAGAATAGGTTCACGGCCAGGACGTTTTTCTGGTAAATATATATCATGTACCCCTTCTAGAAGTGGAGTATGCGCCATATTGATTTCAATGATTACTTTTTTTGCTTGGTCAACAAAAATTGGGGTATTCCCTACTGATGTCGTAGGAATAATGTATCCATCTTCTGTAATCGTAACAGCCTCAACAAGAGCAATATCAATTGGACCCATAACCCCATTTCGAATCCATTCATTTGTTAAGCTAAGGTGTTGATCTGTAAATAAGATTTCACCTTTGTTAATCAAATCTCTCATACTTCTTGTTGCCTGAAAGGGAAGTCGATGACTTAAAGCACCAGCCTCAGCAAGACCACCATCTACTTCGTCACTTAAAGATGCACCTGTCCAAAATTTGATTTTAATCTTTTCTTTTTTTGCTCTTTCCGCCAATGCCAAAGTTACGGCTTTTGGATCTCCCGCTCGAGTAAAACCACTTGCCCCCACAATCATGCCATCTTTAATAAAATCGGCTGCTTTTTCTGCATCCATGACCCTGTTTAAATAAGGTGCATATCGGATCCTTTCTTTGTACATCTCTTCACTCACCCCATTAAATTTTTCTTTTTTTACTAAGCGTTTCCACTAATCGTTAGAAACGTTTAGCGATTAAACTCCTTTTAGCACAATAAGGAATGATTAGAATATTCAGTTAAATTATATCATGTTCATTTCATTTAGAATACATAATTTTTAAAAAATTATTAATTTTTTATTCATTATCGATAAAGTTAAACAAAGAAGGATGCAAGTTTTGCATCCCTTTGATTCTTATTCACATGTTACATAAAAGGTGGATAAAATCCTTTCTTTTCATAAGGATCATATAACCATTTAAAGAGTGTACCTTTCTCTAGTGCCTTAGGTAAAGAGTATTGGTCTAAGTAATCTCTTCCAGGGCCTGGCATAGGTTTCACAGGAGGAATCGATATAGGAGGATAGGGTCGTCTTCTCACTCGCAATGCTCCCTTCTTTAAGATTTTCTTTCTTTATTAGTCTAAAATTTCGTCAGGGGTTACATTCGTATCTGAAAATATATCTTTTGTTTCATAAACTTCAGCTGGCCTAATTTTTTTTGCTCTTCTATGTTCGCTTAACATATATAGAATTTCTCGAAATCTTTGTGAATGAACGACTTCACGTTCTCTCAAAAATTTAAGCGCGTCAATCACTCCTGGATCATCAGAAAGATTGATTAGATTTTCATAAGTTGCTCTCGCTTTTTCTTCTGCAGCGATATCCTCTGCTATATCTGCGATCGGATCTCCTTTTGCTTGAATATAAGTAGCAGTCCATGGATGTCCGTTTGCATCCACATAGAATAAGGCTTTTTCATGGTCTGCATAATGGCCACCTAAACCAGCAGCGATCATTTGCTCTGGAGTGGCACCTTTGACCAGTTTATGAACTAATGTTGCAATAATCTCTAAATGTCCTAATTCTTCTGTTCCGATATCAGTTAGGAGTGCTTTAGCTCTTCTATCTGGCATACTATACCTTTGATTTAAATATCTCAATGCAGCCGATAATTCTCCATCTGGACCACCGTATTGGGTAATTAAGAATTTAGCAATTCTTAGATCAGGCCTTTCCACTCGAACAGGGATTTCAAGTTTTTTTTCATAGATCCACATGCTTTAACACTCCTCTCCTAGTAATTTAATTCCCATGGCCATGGTTCATCAATCCAACGTGCAGGATTTTCATAAGAAAATCCTTGCTGTAAAGGGCCAAAATGACGTTCCAAATGTGGTCTTAACATCATCATTTGATAGGTGTAACGCTTAAAATCACATTGCGCTCTTTGGTCAAATGGATGGGTATCTAAGTATAATCTAACTTCTACGGCTGCAAATTCTAATTCTTGATATTGGCGCAATAAGGCAAAAGCTTTATCCATTAAAGATTCCTCCTCTAGGTCTTCTTCCTTAACACCTTATTCAAATAGGCAATTATCAGTAACGGGGACAATTGCCCAAATTTTGGGTAATGAACTAGTTGAAGAAAAAAAGTTGACTTCTTTATCAAAGCATATTCGGATGGCCAAAGAATCGACCATCCGAATATGCTTTGATCTCACCGACAACAATGGTGTGGAATCCTGCCATAAATGCAGGATCAACATCCTTTTTCATTCCTACTTTTACCTCACTTAAATTTAGCATGGCTAAATCTAGTAAAAACTATATGCTAAAAATCGCTTAAATCATTTAACGGGTATAGTTATTAGAAATGTTGGTAATCATGGGAATAGTTGTTTTTTTTAAAAATCAATGAAAGGAGTATTCTATGATTACAAGAAAAGTAATAACGTTTATTCTAGTATTTTTCATTTTAATGAGTACACAGGTAAATGCTAGAATGATTCTATCAGATGATTATAATAAACAGATTACGCCCCTAAAAACAAAACAAATCGTCTACACCATAAAAAAAGGGGACACCTTATATCAAATTGGAATAAGATATGGAATTGACTGGAAAGATATTGTGAAAGTAAACCCTAGCCTTAATTTTAAAGCTTTAAAGATTGGTTCTACGATAACGATTCCGTACCTTAAAAATTTAGATTATTCTTTAATAGACAAAGCATTTGCAGAACAAAATGAAATGATGCTATCTGAAACCCAAGTTTATCAAATTCAAAAGGGCGATACGCTATGGGCAATTTCAAGGAAATATCATACATCAGTAGATTCTCTTTTAAACTTGAACCAAAATTTAAATCCTAAACAATTAGTAATAGGAACAATGATTAAATTACCAAAAGTCGATCGTGTGAAAATTGCTTCAGTGAGTACAAGTAGAACCCAAATAAGAAAATCAGGATTATTCACATTAACTGCTTATACTGCTGGATATGAATCGACAGGTAAAAGACCAGGGGATCCAGGATATGGGATAACTTCAAGTGGAGCACGTGTACAAGAAGGGATTACGATTGCGGTAGATCCGAAAGTGATACCTATTGGTACAAGAGTTTATATTGAAGGGATAGGCTATCG
Source organism: Tepidibacillus decaturensis (assembly GCF_001561915.1). Taxonomy (GTDB): domain Bacteria; phylum Bacillota; class Bacilli; order Tepidibacillales; family Tepidibacillaceae; genus Tepidibacillus_B; species Tepidibacillus_B infernus. Next base: position 756,374 of record NZ_LSKU01000001.1, read on the forward strand.
TATGGCACAAGATACAGGCAGCGCAATTAAAGGCAATAAAATCGACATCTATTTTGAAGATGTAAATGAAGCTTTAAAGTTTGGGGTAAAAAAAGGAGTAAAAGTAGATGTGTTATACAATTAGCTTTGGTATTTTTGCCAAAGCTTTTTTGAAGGAACTTTACAAGGGGAGGATTAGTAAAAAAAGATAAAAAAATATGATAGATTCTTAAAAATAGCATTGCATAGTTTTGGATAATTTACTATTCTTAAGGTAGTACAAGTTTGTGAAGGATTTTGCAAACAGAAATCTATTTTATATTAAAGAAATGTACACCAAGAAATGTAAATATTCAGGGAGAGGATGTGAAATTGATATGCATTATGTAGTATGTGTGAAACAAGTACCGGATACAAGTGTAGTAAAATTGGATCCAGTAACAAACACACTTGATCGGAGTAGTGCTCCATCAATTATTAATCCATATGATGCACATGCAGTAGAAGAAGCTGTTCGCTTAAAGAAACAATCTGGGGGCAAAGTGACTGTTGTTTCAATGGGTCCACCGATGGCTGTCAGTACCATCAAAAAATGTATTGAATTAGGTGCTGATGAAGGGGTGCTTATTTCTGACCGTGCCTTTGCAGGATCTGATACATTGGCAACAAGTTATGCGCTTACGCAAGCAATTAAAAAAATTGCAGAGAAAGAACCAGTGGATATTATTTTTGCCGGAAAGCAAGCAATTGATGGCGATACAGCCCAAGTAGGACCAGGTATTGCTAGACGTCTAGGCATACCAGTATTAGCACAAGTCAATCAAGTTGAACATTTCTCAGCTGAAGAAAAGATGATTCGTGTTCGTCGTAAAATTGAAGATGGACATGAAGTAGTAGAATCTAAATTACCATGTCTAATCACAGTAGAGAAAGAAATTAATGAACTAACATATGCTCCTCTACCAAATATGATCAAAGCTGCGAAATATAATCCAATCGTATGGACAACAAATGACATTGAGGTTGACCGTAGTCAGTTAGGTTTAAAAGGTTCTCCAACCGTTGTTGGTAAAATTTTTGCTCCACCAAAACAATCAGGGGGAGAGAAGATCCAAGGAACTGCTGATGAAGTTGTTAATCATGTCATGGATAAATTATTGAACGTTCATGGATTGTTCGCTAAGGGAGGAGTATAAGATGGCCGTTTCAATTTCTAGTGCATGTATTTCTTGTGGTGCTTGTATCGATACTTGTCCCCATGATGCTCTTTTCATGGGAGCAACGCAAGCAGAAGTGATTCCAGATAAATGTATAGAATGTGGAGAATGTATAGAAGTATGTCCTACTTCAGCTATTACCTTGCCATTTGGTGTGAAAAAAGAAGTGGTTGAAGAGCCAAAAGTGGAAGAAAAAACTGAAGAGGTTTCAAATAAGGAAGAAGTTAAATCTAAAGAGGTAAAACCAGTATCCAAAGAGGAAAAGAAACCAGAAGTTGTTTTACCAGAATCTGAGTATCAAGGTGTATGGGTTTATATTGAACAACGTAGTGGTAAAATTGCCCCAGTATCCCTTGAATTATTAGGTGCTGGGCGTAAATTAGCTGACAAATTAAATGTTGAATTGGCTGGTGTTCTTTTAGGCCATAAGGTTGATCAGATTGTAAATGAACTTTATGAGTATGGAGCTGACACAGTCTATTCTATCGATCATCCAGTATTAGAACATTACCGTTCAGAGGCTTACCAAGTTGGTGTTGTTGATTTAGTTAAAAAATATAAGCCTGAGATTTTATTATTTGGTGCAACCGTTATCGGTCGTGATTTAGCAAGTACTGTTGCAACAGAATTAGGGACAGGATTAACTGCTGATTGTACTCGCTTAGATATCGATCTGAAAAATAGATTACTAGAGGCTTCTCGTCCAGCGATGGGTGGAAACATTATGGCGACGATTCTATGTAAAAATCATCGTCCACAAATGGCATCCGTTCGTCCAAAGGTGATGAAAGCCATTGATCCAATTAAAGGTCGTACAGGTAAATTGGTTGAACATCCAATTAACATTGACGAAAATCAATTGCAAACAAAAGTAATTAGTGTTGTTCAAGAATTAGGAAATAAGATTCGCTTAAGTGATGCTAATGTGATTGTTGCAGGTGGTAAAGGTTTACAAGATGAAAAAGGGTTCCAGTTAGTCAGAGAATTGGCTGATGTTTTAGGTGCTGCTGTTGGCGCTAGTCGTGACGCAGTTGAAGCAGGCTGGGCTGAACACTCAGAACAAGTTGGCCAAACAGGAACAACGGTTGCCCCTAAATTATATTTTGCAATAGGGATTTCAGGTGCCGTACAGCATACGGTTGGAATGGAGAACTCAGAAATCGTTGTCGCCATTAACAAAGATCCAAATGCTCAAATTTTTGAGAAATGCACCTATGGTATTGTTGGTGATGCATTTGAAGTTGTTCCAAAATTTATTAATGAGTTTAAGAAACTAGTGCAGAGTGGGGAGAGAAAACATGGCTGAAAAATTTGATGTGATTGTTGTCGGTGCCGGGCCTGCTGGATCTTCTGCTGCCTATACATTAGCTAAAGCAGGACTTAATGTAATTATGTTTGAACGTGGTGAATATCCTGGTTCAAAAAACGTAATGGGTGGTGTGATGTACCGCCATCAATTACAAGAAATTATTCCAGATTTTCTTAATGAAGCACCATTTGAAAGACCAGTTGTAGAGCAAAGATTTTGGATGTTAGACCAAAGATCGGCTTTCCAAGTGGGATACAAAGGTTTAGAATGGGCAGAAGCACCGTATAATAACTTCACTGTGTTACGTGCAAAATTTGACCAATGGTTTGCTAATAAGGCTGTTGAACAAGGAGCGCTATTGATCAATGAAACCGTAGTAAAAGAAGTGATCGTGGAAGATGATCGAGTACTAGGAGTTAGAACGGATCGTCCTGATGGAGATGTTTATGCTGACCTTGTTATTTTAGCTGATGGTGTAAACTCATTACTTGCTAAACAATTAGGTTTCCATAAAGAGTTAAAACCAAATGAAGTCGCTTTAGCTGCCATGCAGGTGATTAATTTACCACCTGAAAAAATTGAGGATCGGTTTAATTTAGAGCCTAATCAAGGGGCCACCATTGAAATATTTGGTGATTCAACAAAAGGAATGCTTGGTACTGCATTTATTTATACGAATAAGGATAGTATTAGTATTGGTGTGGGAACACTTCTTTCAGGTTTAATGAAAACAAAAATGCGCCCACATGAACTTTTAGAAACCTTAAAACAGCATCCGATGGTTCGTAAATTGATTGAGGGTGGAGAACCTAAAGAGTACTTGGCGCATTTAATTCCTGAGGGTGGGTATCATTCCATTCCAAAACTTGTAGGACATGGAGTTATGCTAGTTGGGGATGCAGCCCAACTCGTTAATGGGATACACCGTGAGGGTTCAAACCTTGCAATGGCTTCAGGGCGCCTAGCTGCAGAAACAGCGATTTTAGCTAAACAAGTAGGAGACTTTTCTGAAAATATGTTAGATACTTACAGAACAAAACTAATGGAGAGTTTTGTAGGCCAAGACTTGAAAAAATATAAAGATGCTGCACATGCATTAGATCGCCATCCTCAGTATTTTAAAGAGTTCATCCCAATGATAAATCGTGCTGCAAGTGAAATGTTTACAGTTGATGGTGCTTCAAAATGGGATAAACAGAAGAAGATTTTAGGTATGGTTCAAGATAGGGGAACAATAAACACAATTCGCGACCTATACCGCGTATGGAAGGTGATGAAGTGATGGCAGAACCATTAAAAAAGGTTAAAATAGAAGATTTACAGTATCTTACACGATTTGTATCTGATAAAGAATCTCATCTAATTATTAAGAATCACCAGGTTTGTGCTGATTGTGAGGGAAAATACTGTACGTTTTTCTGCCCAGGTGAAGTTTACAAATGGGAAGGAGACCGAATGTTTGTCGGCTTTGAAGGCTGTCATGAATGTGGAAGCTGCCGTATCGGTTGTCCAGAAGACAATATTGAATGGCGATATCCTAAAGGTGGTTTAGGAGTTATCTTTAGATTAGCATAAAATTTTTTGATAGGGAGACGATATACCTTATGGGAATCGTTTCCCTTTTTGCATTTAGGACCATTGAGACCATTGCTTTTTTTTACTTTTTAGTATAATATACCTATTGGGGTATATGTTTCCGAATGTTAGGGGGTGTAATCATGAAAGTAGCAGTTGCTGTGTTACCAAATGGGATGGTCAACGCGCATTTTGGTAGAGCGAACAAACTTGCTTTTGCTACCATTGAGAATAAGCAGATTATTTCTTGGGAAGAGGTAGCAGCTCCATTTGCGGAAACGCATGGTCATGATCATCATCATGAGCATGGTTATCATCATCACGATCACGACCATAATCACGAACATGGTCACCATCATCAAGCAATAAAGAATTTTTTAGTAGAGCATCAAGTTGATTTAGTTTTGCTTGATCATGCTGGGCCAGGGATGCAAAAGGTGATCAATGAAACTGATATTAAGATTGTTATTGGTGCAAAAGGTAATGCAAAGGATGCAGTTCAAGCATTAGCTGATCAAGGGTTTGTAGAATAATACATACAATTTGTAACCTTTATGTACCGAATGTACCGATAATAAGTTTTAATATATTGATGTTAATTTAACAGTTAAATAGGGAAAGATATAAATAGTTCTTTTCCATATGACATGAAAAGGAGATGAGAAAATGGCAAAAATCGATGAAAAGGATAAAGAAACGATACGTAATATGTTTAATGAGCAAATGCAAGGAACTGCACACATTCGTTTCTTTGGATCTAAAACTGGCTGCGATTATTGTGATGATACAAAGGAAATTTTAGAAGAACTTGCAGCACTTTCTGATCGTATTGATTTACAAGTATTGGATAAAGATGAAAATGCGGAGGAAGCAAATCGTCTAAACGTAGACAAAGTTCCAGCCATTGTTTTTGTGAAGGAAGATGGAACAGATACTGGGGTTCGATTCTATGGGATCCCTTCGGGTTATGAATTTAGTACTTTGATTGAGGATATTATTGATATTGCGAATGAAAAGACTGGGTTATCACAAGCAACGATAGAGCAATTAAAAAATATTACTGAAGATGTAACCATTTCTGTTTTCGTAACCCCTACCTGACCATATTGTCCTCGCGCGGTTCGCGTGGCTCATCATATGGCTATGGTTAACCCACATATTCGTGGAGAAATGATCGAAGCAATGGAATTTCCTGATTTGTCTGGAAAGTATAATGTGTATGGTGTACCAAAAACGGTAATCAACGATGGAAAAGCAGAACAAGAGGGAGCAGTTCCAGAAGAAGTGATTCTAGAAAAAATTATGGAAGCGATTCGCTAATAAAGGATCGTTGATTACAAAAAGGCCTAGGTTAAACATGTTAACCTAAGGCCTTTTTTTACTTTTATTTTTTCCATAATTGAAAGTTTGCTAAATTTTCAAGCCATCGTTGAAAAAAACTTTTAGGCTTTGTTTTACTTTGAGGATGAGTTTTGATAGGTGTAACATTTACCGAACTTGTAGTGATGGCTTTTAAAATATTAATCTCCCCGTAACCATAATATTCATCTTTCCCTTTGGCCCCTAAGTCTGTAGTGGTGTTTTTAATAATGTCTATCACTTCCTTATTTGTTAAATTTGGGTTTCTGGAACGAATTAAAGCTGCTAATCCTGTAACATGAGGACTAGCCATCGATGTACCTGATAACGCTGCATATCGGTTTCCTGGATAGGTACTAGCGATATTTACTCCGGGTGCAACCACATCTACATATGGGCCATAATTAGAAAATTCTGCTCTGTTTTGTTGAGCATCTACAGCAGATACCGCAATCACTTCAGGATAGGCTGCTGGATAACCTAATTCATCAATATTATCATTTCCAGTAGCTGCAACAAGGACAACATCTTTGGAATAAGCATATTGAATTGCATCGTGTAAATATTTTGATTCTGCATAATTGCCAAGGCTAAGGTTGATGATTTTTGCTCCATGGTCTGTAGCCCATATCACTCCCTCAGCTACATCAAATAGGGTACCTGCTCCAGATTGATCCAAAACTTTAACTGGCATAATTTTATTATACCAGGTAATACCGGCAATCCCTTCATAATTATTTGTATTTGCCGCGATTATTCCCGCAACATGTGTACCATGACCATCATCATCCATGGGAGGAAGGGAAGGGTTAATCACATTATAGCCCTTAACCAACTTTTCTTTGAATTCTGGATGATTTAAATCTACCCCTGTATCAATCACGGCTACAATCATATTTTCTTTGCCTCTTGTCAGCTCCCAACCTTGTTCTGTGAAGATGGTAGGTAAGTTCCATTGATAATCTATATAAAGGCTATCATTAGGTATAAGCGGTTTAAGCTGTGTTGGTTTCTGATTAGTTAAATAAATAAAATGAGGCTCCACATATTCAATTGCGGGATCTTTTTCTAACAAGCGAATAAGTGTTTTAGTTGAACGTTTAGGACAATGGGCAATAATCGTATGGTCTCGTCTTTTTTTCGTTGTCAATTGGTATTTCTTAAGAAAAGCTTGGATATTCTGCTCATTCATTTGTTTTTTAAACTTTATAACAACCTCATTTTGTATGTAGTGACTGATCCCTTTTTCTTCTTGGTCTGGTCTCAAATCAGGCAAATTTTCCTCTAACCCCAGACTTAAGCGTTTTCTAGATGAATATTTAGTAGGTATTGTTTTCCATTTATTGTTTTGCAAATGGGTAACAGTAAACATTCGCAATTGTTGTTTCTTTTCAATTTCCGAAAAGATAGGGGTTCTTAATGTTAATTGATAGGTATTCCAGCGATTATTTTTAAAAATTGGGACTTCTATATAAACTAATGACTTATCTTTATTTGATTGAATAAAAATTTGATCTCTTTTAGGATCCAGGTTCTCCTTAACAGAAAGTGAAGTCTGTTTCATTAATCGAATCGATAAAATATTCGAATGATTTTTCTTTACTTGATCATAAGAGGAAGTAGAATCATCCATTTGCTTTAATTCTTGTTTTATGATTGGTATCAGTGATTGGATTTGCATTTTGGACGTAAGCCATGCATCTTCAATTATATAATCTGTTTCGGCCATTTTTTCATTTAAGTTGGTTTTATGAAGGGAACGAGATTGAAATGTAAAAGGCGTAACAGGGGGCAAAGCAAGACTGATGACAATACCTAATAAAATACCAGAGGCAATGATTGAACGAATAAAACGGGTCACATTACATCTCTCCTGATCATTTACATATGTTTTAAAGAAATAGTCTCCCTGTCATATAAGCAGGGAGATTAAGACCTTAAGATTAGTTTAAGGAGAATGCGACTATTTTATTCTCTATATATTGGACAATTTCTCTAGCAGCATGATCAAGGTTATCACTATTCACTTCAAAAAAAGGTCCTTGGTATTGATCTGTTGCAAACTGATAACGAGGATCATAATAATATTCAAGTAGGAGCTGAATCGCTTGATAAAACTCATTCTTTTCAACGGCAGCAAATAAAAGCGGTCTTACTTCTGTTGGTAATTTTCTTTCAATTCTTTTTAATCCATCTATAAATGGTTCTTTATACTGGTCTAACCGATATTCTTCTAGTATTCGTTGAATACGAATGGGTTGAGAGGCAGTAATCAAAATATGATGTCCGTGTTCCTTTGCATTCATAATATTGTCAGGCACGATAATTTTACCAATACGCTTACTTTCTGCTTCGATTACGACAGCTCTAGCCTGCCGAATTTCTTTTAATACTTCATATACTTGAGAATCAAACGTTTTTTGATTCACGGGCTCTAAACCAATCGCACCAAATGCTGAACCACGATGATGAGCCATTCCTTCTAAATCAATAATAGATAGGCCTAATTCCTTTAATTTATAAAGGAGGGTGGTTTTTCCAACCCCTGTCATTCCGTGAAGGACAAAAGTAGGGATGTTAAGATCCATTTTTGGAATCTCTTCGACGATATATTGTCGATAAGCACGATACCCTCCCTCAAGCCGATAAGGTTCAGGGTAAATTAAACTATAAAATGTGGCCATTGACTTACTTCGCATACCACCACGCCAGCAAAAGAAAACAGGTACTTGGCCAGGTTGCAGGGCTTGTCTTACTTGTTTTACAAGCTGAGGGATCTTAGGAGAAACAATTTCTAACCCAAGTTCTCTTGCAATACCAGACCCTTTTTCCTTATAAACTGTTCCAACCAATGCCCTTTCTTCATTATCGAAAAGAGGAATATTGATTGCCCCAGGTATTGTTGCTTCATGGTATTCATTTGGTGATCTCACATCGATTAATAAATGATGTTTCTTATCTTCTATTTCAGTATATTGAATATCCTTAAACAAAAAGTTCACCTCTAGTTTCAAAATCAAGATTACACTAATTCCATTATAACCTATTATACATCAATTTTTATCCTAGGATAATTTAAGCTTCTTTGTACACTATAAAAAAAGAGGTCATATACAAATAAATTAAAAGAAAATAGATAGCTACAAACACAAAAGGTTATGAAGAATTAACGCTTCATAACCTTTTGTGTATATTGAGTAATTTTTTGTTTTGCTTCTTGCCATGAGTAAACCCTTGTTACTTGTTCTGGCAATGGTCCTTGATTATAAGGTGTATCAAATAATAAAATGGGAATGTTTAATTCTTGTGCCATTTGACAAGAAGCTACATAATGGTCTTCTAGAAATAAATCGATTTCATACTCAATTGCTTGTTGGATTTTGTTTGGGGAACCTGTTAAAACAACTCGATCAAAGGGAAGACCTTGAGATTCAAACCATTTCATAGTAGGTAACCTGTATTCCTCCTCTCGAGCACTAATATAGATTAAACGATAACTTTGTTTTAAATAGGAGAGTGTTTTCTTTGCATCTTTTGCTAATGGTGCTGTCTGATAAATGTCAGCTCCATAATGGCTATACCAATTTAAATATTCCTCTTCATCAATATTATAAAGCTTTGTTAAATCGTAGGTTGTAATTTCATTGTATAAAAAATTTTTATTAAAATATTGGTTTAAATGAGGAATAAAGGTATATGGATCTGTTACTGTTCCATCAATATCAATTCCTAAAGTAAATTCCTTTTTTATCATTACTTGAAAGCCCCCTTATTTTGATACATACTATCTTCCTTTTGAAAAATTGTCAATATTTGATTAACATATTAAGGTTATATTGAAACAATAATAAGGTTAGGAACTGTATTCTGATTATTTTGGAATGGAGGAGTTCCATGTCGAAAAAGAAGAATATTACAGTTCTAAAGGAATTTAGGCCGTTAACAAAAGAGGAATTGGCAACAGAACTAACACCTCAATTACCAAAAAAAATAGTTCCCTTTAGGGGAAAGGTTAAAGAGGATATTCATGGGGAACAATCAAGTAAAGAGTCGGGACAATATTCTGGAACGGCTGTAATTGGGATCGTTTTATCTATATTATCCTTATTCTTTTTACCCTATATTTTAGCGCCTATCGGAATCGTGTTAGGATATCTCGCCTACCGAAGGGGAGATCAAGGCCTTGGGATTTGGGCAATGGGGCTAGGGGTAATTGGTTTGTTAGGTACTCTTATTGTTTCGACCTTTGTGTACTAATCAAAACAGCACCTATTGCAGGTGCTGTTTTTAAATGATAAAGAAAGCTTTAATTTAATGATCGAAGTTCACGGTAATTTTGCCCTTGCCTAAGAACCGTTACTTTCTCTTGGTCTAGAAGCTCCAATAAAGGGACTAAATATTTACGTGAAACATTTAGTAAATCCTTTGCTTGCTGGATGGTTATTTGCTTTTCCTTCATTAAAAAATCTGTAACCAATTTTTTTAACTTGTCAAAGGATTGAGCATGAATAACCATTTTATCCGTTAACTTATAAATTCTCCCTTGGTTTATCAAAAAGGAAAACAGCTCATTTTTTTCTTTGTCATTGATCCCAAATTCTTTTGTTAGGTCATCCCATGTATCAGGGTTAAATTCTTGCTGGATCAATTTTTTTTCTAATAACTCCGCTTTTTTCCGCAGTTCTTCGGGTAAATGAGGTGAAAAAGTAAAGAGAGAAATATAGTCATCCTTCACTTTTAATAAGGTTTTATCCTGCCAGTATTGAAGGATTTCTTGTGCCATTTTTGGTTTTATTTTAGGTAAAAACTGTTTAATCAATTCTGATTTTGCTTGTCCCTTGCGAATAGAATAAGTTGTATGGTAACCTTCGAGAAACGATGTAATTTTATTTTCTAGCTCTGCTAATCGGTCACTTGAAGCGTAAAATGGGACTGAACTTTGATTAAATGGGCTTACTTTATGATTTTGAATAAGCTTATTAACACCGACCAAGATTTCAGTGTCTGGTAAAACGAATAGATTTGATAAGTCGGTTAAAGACAAGAAAATCTGTGGAAGGGTTAAAAACTGATGTAAAAGCAAGTCTTCTAGAGTGCCTTTGCTTTTTTGCTTTAATAACTCTACGGTTTCTTGGCGATACTTATGTTTTTCTGCATTGGGTTCAATGATCATTCCTCCACCAATTGTCGCAGCTGGAGAAGGGCGTCGGATAATAAATCGTTCTTTACGCGATGAAATAATAGGCTCTTCTAATTTAATCTGACAATAGACTGTGTCACCAGGCAACGCTTCTTTACGATCATATAAAAGGAGCGTTCCTAAGACTTCTGAAGTCCCAACATGGAATTTTACTTCAGTATTTTGTTTAATTGAAAAGTCAATATCCTTAAGAATATGTAATTGAATATCCACCCGTTCACTTGGTTCCCATTGTTTTGGGGTAACCACAGAATCGCCACGTTTTAAATCTTCTATTTCAATTCCAGTTAGATTGATTGCGACACGTTGGCCTGCAAATGCTTGATCAACGCTTTCTGAGTGAACTTGTAGACTTCTAACACGTACTTTATGGTTGGAAGGTAGGATTTCTAGTTCTTGTCCCACTTCGACATTTCCAGAATAAACTGTACCTGTGACAACAGTTCCAATTCCTTTCAAGGTAAATACTCTGTCAATCGGCATGCGAAAAAAGCCAGTATAAGTACGTTCAGGAATTAGTTGTAATTGATTTTGTATCATTTGCTTTAATTCTTCAATTCCTTCATTTGTCGTACTTGAAACACAAATGATAGGTGCATCTTTAAGGATGGTATCCTCTATAGTTTCTTTTACTTCCTCCACAACAAGTTGTAAAAATTCATCATCAATTAAATCTTTTTTAGTTAAGACGATCACTCCATGTTCAATCCCTAGTAATTCTATGATCTGCATATGTTCTTTTGTTTGCGGCATAATCCCTTCGTCTGCTGCAATAACAAGTAAGACTAAATCAATACCACCAACACCAGCAACCATATGACGAATAAATTTTTCATGACCTGGTACATCAATTAAGGAAACTTGATCACCATTTGGTAGCAGAAAGGGGGCAAAGCCTAATTCGATAGAGATATTCCTTTCTTTTTCTTCTTTTAGACGGTCTGTGTCTTTTCCCGTTAAGGCTTTGGATAATGTCGTTTTTCCATGGTCAATATGACCCGCAGTACCAACAATATAATGCTTTTGCATAGATAAGGCTCCTTTACATGCAAAATAGTGTATCTTACGTCATTATATCAAAAAGTGAAGCGAATAGTTCGCTTCACTTTATCACTTACCACCAAAAACGGCGTCTCCACCATGGATAAAATCCAAACCATGGATAGCCAAATCCAGGATAACCAAACCAAGGGTATCCAAAGCCAAATTGTTCTGTCATTACATCATCTTCATCTTCTGTTTCGGCACCCTCATTTGTCTCTGAATAAGGTATGGGTGTACCATACCAAGGATAGGAGCCACTACCATACCACCAAGGTTGATGTCCCCACCATGGATGGCGTCCCCAACGAGGTCTGCGTCCATACCAAGGATATTGGCCATAACTAGGATATTGCCAAAACCAAGGATAAGTAAATTGTTGATCCTCAAGCATTGTAGGTTGTGTTGGTAATGCTGGTTGTTGATAAGGTGAATATAAGGGTTCTCTTTGTTGAATTTCCATTTTTTCCATTCTATTTTGTTCCTCCTTCGAGTTATTTGCCTATTACACCATCAATGTATGGCATAACACCCAATTTGGATACAAAATTTTGAAAAAATAGGTATATACCTAGAAGGAGATACCCGATAGGGTAAGCTTGCAATTGTAAACGAAACGTGTATAATATGTTATGTAACTCTTAAGGGAGTGGCTGAGATTCTGGTGTTCTCCCCGGTCTTCAAAACCGAGTGAGGGGCACGTGCTGTCCCTGGTGGGTTCGATTCCCATCCACTCCCGCCAATACTTAAAAAGCCAGCAACCACAAGGGTTTGTGGTTGTTTTTTAAAAAAATAAGAAAGC
>NZ_LSKU01000001.1:769379-771142 GCF_001561915.1 Tepidibacillus decaturensis
TTTTCTTATGGAAAGAAAGAATTGAAAATCGAACTATTGTTCGATATAATAAGATTACTTAAAATAATAGAGCAAAGGAAAATTTTTAGAAGGGGAGAAAAGATAATGGCAGAGATCAAATTTGAAATTAAAGAAACTGTTGGGGGTTATTTCGGAAAGTGCAAAAGGATGGAAGAAAGAGCTAAACCTAATTAGCTGGAACGGCCGTGAACCAAAATATGACCTACGCGATTGGGATCCTAATCATGAGAAAATGGGAAAAGGAATTACACTAACAAAAGAAGAGTTAGTTCAGCTTAGAAAGATTCTAGAGAAACACTATTCAAAAAATAAATTAGAATAATTCTTGTCTAATACTAATGAAAAAAGTAAAATGAAAGATGGAAAAGGAAGGATCATTTTAAAAAATAGGGGGAGAAAGAAAATGAAACATTTTGAATATGTTGTACCATCGAATAAAGGATTTGAACAAACAATTGAAGCAATCGATGCTGAACTCAAGAAGATTGCGTTCAAAATTGTTGCTCGCATTGACATCCACAACAATATTCTAAATAAAGGATATGACTTTAAGAAAAAGGTAAGTGTTTTGGAAGTTTGCAATGCAGGAGAAGCATATGAAATTCTTAGTTTAGGAAATGAAGTTTCTATCTTCTTACCATGTAAAATTACAGTTACTGAAGAAGACGGAAACGTTAATATTAGAATGCCTAGACCTACATTCTTATTAAATCAATATGAAAAAGAAGAATGGAACAAAACTGCTGACCATGTAGAAAGCTTGATGATCAATGTAATGGATGAAGCAGCAAAATAAAATCAGAGTTAGGATAGTCGACAGCTTGAAATCAAAGAAATAGCCCATTCAAAATGAGAGGCATTTAACAACCTCTCATTTTGAATCTTATGATAGATCATTGATTTACATCAATCGTTTTTAACATTGCCCATAAACTAGGCGTAACTCCTTCCGCGGCTTCACCATTTGGGAAATTAAATTTAAATTTAAATAATGTTCCATCGATTTCAATCAGCATAATATTTTGTGTTAGTTGAGACGTAGAAGAAGTTAAGAAGAATTTAGCCGTTCTAAAGAATGGATCAAAAATCTCCTCAACATTTCTTTCATATACTTTACCGATGGTTTGTAATTCTAATGCTGCATTTTTTCTCATATCCTCTATATTTACATCATCAGGAAGCTTTTCGATACGGATGTAATAATTGCCATCATTATTCCAGAATAAAATATCTTTGCCAGGCTCTTCCCCGCTAAAAGTAAATTGAGGTTGGACATAAATAGAGTACCCTAAAGTACTTTCATTTAGATATGCTTTTCTTAATTCTTTAGTTCCTTCAACAAAGATTTCTATATCTTTTTCCTTAGGAAGTTTTCTTTGACTTGTTTTGTAAGAATTTATTTTTTCTAATTTCGTTAGAATCAATTGTCCAACTTTATTTTTCTCATACTCAAAAGTGACTTCATCATTCTCCACTAAAGTTTCAATCACTTGTCTAACCTCATCTGTCAATTGAAGTGCCATGATCTCATTTTTAGTTCTTATTTCCACAGAATTATTGTCAATTTGTCCAGTGTAAATTCCCTGGTCTTGAAAAGTTTCTGTTTGTTGGTTTGGTTCTTCAGTACCTGTTTTTAGCTCTTCGTTAGGCGTTGTCTGCTCATTTTTATTTGAACAAGAGACAGTAGAAAAAATGAGAATTAGAGAGATTAGAAGGATAACCATCCAATGTAATCTTGTTTT
>NZ_LSKU01000001.1:772811-812717 GCF_001561915.1 Tepidibacillus decaturensis
GCAATTATTGCAATTGCACGAATGCTTTTAACAGCTATATACAACATCCTCAAAAAGAAAGAACCATATAATGCTGAATTATATAAAAAATCGGATGTTCTTCCAGTAAACCGTGAAATCACGGTAGAGCAAGCGATTTTATTAGCTAAAACTCAAGGTTATCGTGTAATGGTGGCAACTTGATATTTTCTTATCCATATATTTTTTAAAAAGTCATCAATAGATGGCTTGTTTGCTATGCTCTTTTCTTTACTGACGGCTTCTAGTATTTATTTCAGACTTTTCCTCCTTGTTTTTATCAATCTATTAATAAGACGAAAATGAGAGCAAAAAGTTACAAAAGAATTAAAAATTTTGTAGAATTTCATTAACATCATTTTCATTGAAATACGCAAAAAATAGCAAGCGAAGGCTTGCTATTTTAATGGAAGGTATCAGTAATTATTTTTAAACGTTATCTTGTTGATTATGGACTTCATCTTGGATTTCACCTCTAAATCCGTCAATTGCCTCAATTCGATTTTGGTTTTTATCTTCGATTTGTGCGATTTCTTTTTCTGACATTTCATCTTTATGAGCTTTTCTCCAGTAGTTTGTGTAACTCTATTTTTAAATATGATTTGTTTCTTAATTTTCTTCTAATAGGTGCATGAAACTTAAGTTTAAAATCTCTTTTACGTGTTCATCTTTTAATGAGTATAAAACGGTAGTTCCTTGTTTTTTGGTTGAAGTAATTCCTAAAGTTTTCATTAAGCGAAGATGATGACTTGTGTTTGCAATCGAAAGGTTTAAAAGTTGGGAAATATCATGCACACATAATTCTTCTTGTCGAAGAAGAAGAAATCCAATTTTCACTCTGTTTATATCTGAAAAAGCTTTAAACCAATTTGCAATAATTTCAGCAGAAATTTGTGAAAGCTGGTTTTGAATAACCATTTTCTCCTTTTGATCGGTTTTACTACAAATATGTGAATTAGTCACAGCTTTCACCACTCTCACATAGTTCTATTGTTTCGATTTGAATAGTACTATGTTCGATTCCGAAATCCTTTTTCAGGTTATGTTTAAGCTTGAGTAATATATTTTCGAAGCTAAACTCGGTTATATTATTATTTAATACAATATGGCAGCTTAATGAAGGAAATCCTGAGGTGATAGACCATACATGTAAGTCGTGAATCGATTCGACTTCTGGTACTTCTAAAATAGTGGATCGAATTTTATCTAGCTGAATATTTGTAGGTACTCCCTCCATTAGAATATGAATAGAGGATTTTGTTACTCGCCATCCACTGACTAAAACTAAAATAGCAACGAGGATGCTTGCAATTGGGTCTGCTATCTGCCAACCAAAACCCCATAGCAACAATGCAGCAACTATAGCACCGACAGAACCCATTAAATCTCCTAATACATGAAGAAAAGCACTTCTTAGGTTTAAATTGTCTTTTTCACCCTTCATTAAAATCCATGCAGTCACTACATTGACAAGAAGACCAAGAACTGCGATCCATAACATGCCCATACTTTGTACTTTAGCTGGTTGAAAAAGGCGTTGAATACCTTCATAGAAGATATATATTGAAATCACACCAAGTGCGATCCCGTTAATTAACGCTACAATGATTTCTGCCCGTTTATAGCCATAACTGTTCATGGCATTTGTTGGTTTCTCTGAGAACCAAAAGGCCAAAAGGCTTAAAAATAATGCAACTGAATCACTCAACATATGCCCGGCATCTGAAAGAAGGGCAAGGGAGTTTGTAAGAAAACCGCCAATAATTTCAACAATCATAAATCCTGTGATGATGAAAAAGGCAATCATTAATAATTTCTTATTAGAAGTATGAGTATGCATGTGTCCATGATGGTTATGATGAACATGGTGATCATAATTATTGTGATGTTGATTTGAATGAGTCATATATCTTTCCTCCTATTCAAAAATTCATTTGAATATTATAATTTTATTCTCTTGAGGTAGAAAATGCAACAAATGATATTAATTTTAATTTTTTAAAAATTGGATAAACTACAGCAGGATTTTTTAAAACGTTGAAGAATTAAAGAATTTAATATCTTTTTAACTCATATAAATTATAAATAGAACGCTTGTATTCTTTGATGGGTGGTCGGAACAGAGTGGAATACCATGAATATTTTCAGGAAATAGCCTTAAGGTTAAATAGGAATTTTGATGTTACTAAGGATGTACAAATATTGGGACAATCTATTCAAATTTTCGCAAAATCAGAGATACATAACGAAAGCTACTTTGGTTCAAAGAACCTAAAACTTTGGCGGGCAGAGAATTTTGAATACTGTCTTATCCAGCAAGTTGATGTGATTACAGAAGATCAAATCAAACAATTTCAGCTGTTTTTAACTCAAGCGGTTGATTATTTTGTAAAGCCGCATTCTGAGCATATGTCTAGTATGATTACAGGAGTAATCGTTACTAAACATTTCCCTAAAGAATTACAAGAAATGATTAAACAGTTCAAATATCGCAAGTCTTTTAATCTTTCTTTAAAAGGATGGGCAGATGTAAGATGTTTGGCTGTTGATCTTCACTCAAACAGAGTGATAAGTAATAAAAAGGGAAAGGAGGTACAGCAATTTTATCTTCCATTCATGGATAGGCCTAAGAAAAAGATGGCTTGGTTAATAAAAAAATAAAGGGGAGGGATTAAAGTGAGTGCTTTAGTTTTACTTGGTATTGCAATTATTGCTTTTGTTATTGCTTATAAAGTGTATGGCGGATTTTTAGTAAAACATTTAGATTTAGATGACTCAAGGAAAACGCCAGCCCATACCATGAAAGATGGGGTTGACTATGTACCTGCCAAAGCACCTGTATTATTGGGTCATCACTTTGCTTCTATCGCAGGTGCGGCACCGATTATTGGTCCTGTAACGGCAGCAGTCTTTGGTTGGATTCCTGCATTTCTTTGGATTGTTTTGGGTTCTATTTTTATAGGTGCCGTTCATGACTTTTCTTCTATCGTTGCTTCGATTCGCCATAAAGGGAAATCGATTGGGATCATTATTGATCATACGATGGGAAAATCAGGAAAGACTTTATTTAATATATTTGCTTGGTTAACTTTAGTCTTAATAATCGCTGTTTTTGCTAACATTGTTGCAAATACTTTTGTTGCGGTACCTGAAGCTGGAACTGCTTCTATGCTATTTATTGTCATAGCGATTGTTTATGGTTTTACAGTTTATCGAAATAATTTCCCAGTGATTATTGGAACGATTGTTGGCGTGGCTTTATTACTTTTATCGATCTGGTTTGGAATAAAATTCCCCTTGGTATTATCTTTTAATCAATGGATTACCATCTTAATGATCTATGTTATTGTTGCTTCGATTGCACCTGTTTGGATTTTACTCCAACCTAGGGACTATTTAAATTCATTTTTGTTATATGGAATGATGGCAGGAGCAATTATTGGATTATTTTTTTACAATCCAACGATTCAATTAACTGGCTTTGGAGGATTTAAAACTAATTTGGGTTATATGTTCCCTGTCTTATTCGTAACCATTGCCTGTGGAGCAATTTCTGGTTTTCATTCTTTGGTCGCTTCAGGTACGACGGCAAAACAAATTGATAAAGAAACAGATGCTAGAATTATTGGTTATGGTGGAATGTTAATTGAGGGTACATTGGCAACGGTAGCTTTAATTACGGCTGCAATGTTAACAAAAGGTGATTATGCTGCAGCCATTGGTAATGGGGGCCCTGTTGCATTATTCTCAACTGGTGTTGGAAGCTTTTTAGAGAAAATAAGCATTCCCCATAGTGTAGGAACCACCTTTACCTCTCTTGTTGTTTCTGCTTTTGCATTAACCACATTGGATACAGCTACAAGACTTGGCAGATATATCTTCCAAGAGTTTTTTGAAAGGGATTCCGCCAATGGAAGTGTAGCCAAAAACTTAGGGACGAATCCTTATGTAGCCACTATCGTAACGGTAGTTGCTTCGGGACTACTTGCTTTAAGTAACTGGCAAGCGATCTGGCCAATCTTCGGTTCTGCTAATCAGCTGTTGGCAGCAGTTGCACTACTCACCGTATCTGTTTGGTTAGCCAAGATCGGTAAAAATAATAAATTTACTTTATATCCAATGATTTTTATGTTTGCTGTAACCTTAACCGCCTTGGCACAATTGTCCTATAAGAATTTAACCTTAGCAGATGCAAAATTATCTAATTATGTATTAGGTGGATTTGGAGTAGCTTTGTTTATTTTGGCTATCGTTTTGATTATTTTTGCCATAAAAACATTAAAGAAAGCACATGAGGAACATAAAGGATTCAGTGTTTAGGATATATGATTTAGGAGGGACTCATGGTAAAACCAAGTGTGATCATTGTTAGGGAGCAGGACGAACTTGTTGCCGCATGTTGTGTGCCGTTTGATGGAGAGTTTCTTCAACAGATAGGTAAGATGGATCTTTATCTTAAGGAAAGAGCCGTTATACACAATACTGGAGAATTGTATCAGCAATTAAGTAAAGAATTTGGGGAAAATCTATCCTTAGATATAGTTGATCCGAGAAATAAAGGATATCTTTTTCCTCGCATCATCAAAGATGTTGTTAGATATAAACTTTCTCTCTGGCAAGCGATCAAAACAATTTTTACACTTAGGGTGCCAGCCGTGATCTTAAATGGTCAATTGCTTGCTTCCGGGAAAGGGAAGATTTCTACTGAGACATTTGAGCTGATAAAAAGATCGATAAATCGTACGAACATCTAAAACAAATTGATCATCAAATACCCTGCCAATAATACGTGGAGAGGTTAGTCTTATTGCCTTTTCAAACTTATGAATGGGAAGGGCAAATGGCTGAATAGCAATAATTTCGTTGCAAGCCTAGCCTACCGTGATTTAGCTTAATAACCTCTCATCCCAAAAGGAAATTCCGTTATCTGGATGAGAAGGTTATTTTCCCATTCCTCGTTTAAGTGTTATGGTGGAAAACATTTGGAGAAGAGGCATTTGTAATAATGTCTCTTTTTCGTTGTGCGCCCGGCATTTTTTTGACTATTACATGAGATTCAACAAGAAACGATAACAAAGCCATTTTCTTGTTTTCATTGTGGAATGGAAATATAATTAAATCGTTATTAAATCTCTGGGAGTTGTGCTAATGATATTAATGATTGATAATTATGATTCTTTTACCTTTAATTTAGTTCAGTACTTAAAAATGCTAGGAGAGTCGGTAGAAGTTCATCGTAATGATGCATTAACCATTGACCAAATTAGAACGATGAATCCAGAAATGATAGTGATTTCACCGGGGCCATGTACGCCAAACGAAGCAGGGATTTCTGTTTCGGTAGTGGAGCAATTATCCGATGAATTTCCTATTTTGGGAATTTGTTTAGGTCATCAAATTATTGCTCAAGCATTTGGTGCAAAGATTGTTCATGCCTTAGCCCCAGTACATGGAAAAGTTCATCCGATTACTCATGATGGTAAAGGTGTATTTAAAGGGCTCAAAAATCCTCTGAATGTCACACGATATCACTCATTAATTGTGGATAAAAAATCACTACCTGAAGACTTCATCATTACTTCAACTACTGCTGAAGGAGAAATTATGGGTATACGACATAAATATAAGTTAATCGAAGGGATACAATTTCATCCTGAAGCCATTCTGACGGAACATGGCATAGATATGCTTAGAAATTTCTTGTATCATACTAGAGAGGCGAAAAAGAATGATTATCAAACCATGTAGTATATCTATTAAAAGTGTGGATTTATTTGAAGCAATAGCTAATGAAAAATATCCTATGTTTCTTGATAGTAATCAAAATTTTGCGGAATTAGGACGTTATTCTATCATTGTGGCGAATCCTTTTGGCTATTTAAAAACGATAGGTAATCAAACTGATCTTAATCTTCCAACTGGACATGATAGAATAATAGGTAATCCTTTTAAAATATTAAAGGACATGCTTATTAAATATAAAGTTAAAAATAATACAGAATTTCCATTTGTTGGAGGATTAGTTGGCTATCTTGCTTATGACCTTGCTCATTTTATTGAAAAGCTTCCAACGAACACACTTGATGATATTCAAATACCAGATATGTTTTTTGGACTCTATGATGGTGGAGTTATCTTTGATCATTACAATGAGAAGGTATTTATTGTTGATAGTGGTGTTAGAGAAAATGAAAATGAACGGATTTTATGGTGGGAGAGGAAAATAAAACAAACAAAAAAGTCAATGAACTTGCATCTTTATCATGAAACTCCACCTTATCCCGATAGAAACAAAGATCATAGCGCATTTAAAGGGAACATGAGTAAACAAGAATATTTTGAAAGTATAGCAAAAATTAAAGAGTATATTAAGAATGGAGATATATATCAAGCTAACTATACACAACGCTTTTCCGCAACAATTAAAGAAACTCCTTCTAAACTCTATCTTCACCTAAGGGAAAAAAATCCTGCACCATTTGCTGCTTATCTTGATATTGGGGACAGTTATATTCTTTCCAGTTCACCTGAGAGATTTATCAAGCTAATAGATCGTGTAATTGAAACAAGACCTATAAAAGGAACGATTTCAAGAGGATCAACACCAGCAGAAGATGCAAAAAACAAAAGTATATTAGAAAATAGTGAAAAAGAAAAGGCAGAACTTTTGATGATTGTAGATTTAGAACGAAATGATCTTGGTAAAGTTGCGAAAACAGGGACAGTTGAAGTCGTAGATTTATTTAAAGTTGAAGAATATACAACCGTTTACCACTTAGTTTCAACGATCAGAGCTGTTTTAGATGATGGGTACGATGTTGTTGATCTAATTCAAGCTACCTTTCCGGGAGGATCGATTACTGGGGCACCAAAAATTCGAGCGATGGAGATTATTGATGAGTTAGAGCCTACAAAAAGAAATGTTTACACTGGATCGATTGGATATATCGATTTTAGAGGGAATACCGATCTAAATATAGCGATTCGAACCATTGTGATTAAAGATGGGACTGCACATTTTCAAGTAGGTGGGGGAATTGTGTGGGATTCTGATCCTGAAAAGGAATATGATGAGAGTCTAGCAAAGGGAAAGGCACTCTTTGAGGTTCTTAGATCGTAGAATATAGAAAGGGGAAAAGATGTGTGATTCTATATAATGGTAAAATAATGAATAATTGTATTCCCCTTATTTCAAGCAATGTTTTTTTGGGGACAGGCATTTTTGAAACATTAACCGTTTATCATAAAAAGGCAATCGATTTAAAATCTCATATCGATCGCTTATTTCTATCTTTAAAGTTTTTTAATCTTTATGTTGAAATTTCAAAACAAGAATTAATTTCACAAGTGGAATATTTTATCAAGCATATTGATGAAAAGAAAGTTGCTTTACGCATTGTCGTTATACAATCTATTAAAAATGAACCAGCTGATATAATCATTTCTGCGAATCATTTTCCATATCAAAAAGAAGATTATGAAAGGGGTTTTAAGATTAGTCGGTCAAATGTTATAAGACATAGTGCTAATCCATTACTTTACCACAAGACAACAAATTATCTTCTGAATAAATTAGAATTGGAAAAAGCTCAACGTAAAGGTTATGATGAAGTTATTTTTCTTAACGAAATAGGGGCTATTACTGAAGGAACAAGAAGTAATCTTTTTTTAGTTTGTAATGGCAACATCTATACGCCAAAAACTTCTTGTGGTTTATTAGAAGGCGTGACACGGAATAAAATAATAAATATTGCTAAAAAACTAGGATTTAATGTAATCATTGATACGATTCCTAATCATTTTCTTGAATCATGTGATGAAGCTTTCTTAACTAGTTCATTATTAGGCATTATGCCCATATCCCAAATTGAAAACAAAAAATTAAATAATAGTACGTATGTAATTACGCCAATATTATTGAACGAAATTAATAAAGAAATGTAAGTATTGAAGGGAAAAAATTATGAAAAGCTGAATTATACAATAGAGAGGCGAAACAGGCGCCTCTCTAGTTTTTTGCAATCCATTGTATTTTTTCTACAATTAAATCAAATTCCTTTGGTTCAATGGTTCTCACATCTAAGAAAAATTGTTCATCTGAGATTCTGCCAATGATGTGTGGGGATGTGATTCGTAAAGCCTCTTCGAATCTATGAACGGGAATATGCTTTGGTTTGATACTAATCAATTTGGTTAGTAGCTGAACATCAGGCATTGATCCTCCACCGATTTCAGAAAATCCATCGATGATCTTCATTTCAAATTGCTCAGCTATCACTGGTTTTAACATACTATAGAGTTTTTCACTTTTTTCTTCAATTATCTTCTCCTTCATGAGAATCATTTTTAGAGTAGGTATCTTATCTTGAGCTTCTTCAAGCAAATAGTGTCTTAAGGTTGCTTCCAAAGCAGCTAACGTCATTTTATCGACTCGAAGAGAACGGGTAAGTTGATTTTTCTTTAAACGATCAATCCACTTTTTCTTACCGACGATGATACCGGCTTGAGGGCCTCCAAGTAATTTATCGCCACTAAAAGAAACAAGATCAGCTCCTGCTTTAACAGTCTCTTGTACCGTTGGCTCATTGCCAATCCCATGTTTTTTGAAATCATAGAGAACTCCGCTACCTAAATCTTCATACACAGGGATCTGATGTTCTTTGCCAATTTCAACAAGTGTCTTCAAGCAGACTTCTTTGGTAAATCCAATAATTTTAAAGTTACTCGTATGTACTTTCATTAATAAACCGGTTTGATCGGTAATCGCTCGCTCATAGTCATACCGATGGGTTTTGTTTGTTGTTCCCACTTCCATTAGATGGGCACCACTTTGAGCCATGATTTCAGATACGCGAAAAGAACCGCCTATCTCAACAAGTTGTCCTCTGGATACAATGACTTCTTTTCCTTGTGCCATCTCTTTTAAGATTAAAATCACAGCAGAAGCATTATTGTTCACCACGAGTGCGGCCTCAGCACCTGTAAGTTGAACCAGTAAATCTTCCACATGATCGTAACGAGAACCCCGTTTTCCAGTTGATAGGGTATATTCTAAATTGGTGTAATCTGTAGCTGCTAGTTGTGCAGCTAAAATTGACTCATTGGATAATTTTGCTCGTCCTAAATTGGTATGTAAGATTACTCCTGTACCATTTACGACAGATCTTAAATGGGGAGTCGTTAACCGTTTATATTGATGGCTTATTTTTTCTAAAATAGTAGATAGCGAAAGCACAGTAGGAGTATCCGATTGTAAGATCTTTTCTCTTTCAATTTCAATCGTTTTTGAAATAATATCCGAGACCAAATTTAACGG
The DNA here is from genome assembly GCF_001561915.1 of Tepidibacillus decaturensis. Classification (GTDB taxonomy): domain Bacteria; phylum Bacillota; class Bacilli; order Tepidibacillales; family Tepidibacillaceae; genus Tepidibacillus_B; species Tepidibacillus_B infernus. The sequence goes on from NZ_LSKU01000001.1 coordinate 782,146, forward strand.
AGAACTTTCTATCAGCTTCTTCACTTCTGGAAGTTGAAGGATTGTTGAAACGGCGGGTAATGCTCTTAAAGCTTCTTTTTGTTTTTCGGTTAACATAAAAAACGAACTCCTTCATCATGATAATTGCTAGAATTATCTTATCATAACATACTTTTTATTTTAAAACGAATCAAAGAAAACCCACGTTCAATTAGGCTTCAATGGCATCCACCATAAAATCCGCTGTCATATTTGATTTGGTGAATTCTAGATGAAGCTGATTATTGCTTACATCTAAAATCCCAAATGGTGTAATAAATTCATTCCCAAAATCATGGTCAACTGCTTGTGTATTTGTCCTGCTTTTTTCCGCCCCTAGAAAAGGGACCGATTTTCACCCTGTCATTCGTATCATGATATGCTCCCCTTAAGGTAGACAGGTTAAAAAACAAAAATCTGTTTAAACTTAAGGGGAGCATATCACATATCACTTTTTGGACAGTCCCTGTTTTTTTAATTACGTGTGGTTTATTTGACGCTTACCTTCAATTTTCCCATTCTAAATAATTAGTGTTTTCTTATTCATCTATTAATATCCGACAATTTTTGTTGGATTTTTCGAATTGCCTCTATCTGCTGTTCTTGAAAAGCTAAGTTACGTTCATCTATTCGTAAAAATTCCTTGTGCTGCTTTACTACTAGTCGATAAATTCCAACCATTAAAATAAGAAGTATTAAAGGAAGAATCAATCCGGCGAATGATAGTATTTGAAATGTTACATTCCCAATCAATATTTTTACCTCCCTTGCTATATGCTGACTTATTAATCTAAATTCATAATCTTTATATCATATAACCACTCATTATCTATCACAGAATGATGAGTAGTAACATTGTTAACGCTTTCTCACCGACAATGACGTGAGCGTTAATAATTATAAAATCACTTCTATATCAAAGTATAAATTTACTACCAATTTCCTGAATCCCAGTCGGTATCATTTCCAACAAACAGTTTAAGATAGAAAGTACTAGTATAATAACCACCTGCTGACCCAGTAAATCTAAGATAACCATAAGCATCACTTGAAGATGTTTCTTTTGATTGGGCAACAGTTAAAGTTATATTGGAAATATCAGAAACACCAGAAATATACCATTCATATACTCTATCTAAACTATCATATCCGTATTGTACATTCGTATAATCTGCTAGAAATGAAGCATATATTCCTCCACTTAATCTAGATACCTTTCTTCCTATGTAATTTACATAACCAGAACCAGTTCTACTTGTACCACCAGAGACAGATGTAATATCAACTGAACCATCAGGATAAATAATTTTCTTTTCATAACCAGGAATACCATTCTTATCTATAAACTTTTTCTCCTTAATTTTACCCTTATCTTTCATTTTGGGATTATTGGCACCGAGGATTTCCCCATTCTCGATCTTCTCAATAAGCTTTAATTGCGTTTCCTGATCTATTCCTGCTTTACCAAAATTAGCCTTAATTTGATTTACTTGTTTTTCCGTTAATGGTTTTCCTTTTGCAAAAGTAACTCCACCAAAAGATGCGATCATTAATGCTAAGATAATAAGAGTACTAAATAACTTTTTCACCATTTCTCATTCCCTTTAAATATATAATAGAAACATGGTTATGGAGTACAAATATTCATTAATTTCTTCAAAAAAGGTGTTGTTCATTATGTTAATTATTAACCTTTATTAACCCATTCCCATACTCAAAGCTATTCCCTAAAGGAACTGCATTCTCATCCAATGTCTTTTTCCCAGTAAAACCTTGTTGGTGTGCTTCTGTTGTCTGAATATGAGGAATTCCCCAAGGAATTGTTTGATTATTGATCGACACTTTTGCATCTTCTTCAATATAAGCAATCTTTGGATTCATAGACAAAGAATCAAATGCTTGTTCTGAAAGTTCCACCGAAACAACTGGGATATGTTTAAACTGTTTTTTTACTTTTCCTCCATGCGTATTAATGACTTCCTTATTTACCATTACATAAAAGCCTATTAAGTAGGATTTAACCAATGATGAGCTTGTATTTACACCATTATCCATTGCAAATGTAGCGGAAGTAAGTGTAATTACTAAAAAAAGTGCTAAAATCATACTTAGCGTTCTCTTTACATTTTCACCCCCTTTTTTTCCTTTTCAAACATATAGACGTAGAATTTAAAAAAAGGGTTCCCTAATTTCCCTAATTTTTTTAATTTTATGTGTAAAATAATTCTCGAGGATTTTAATAGGAAATACTAGCCAAAAAAGAGAAGGCGTTCTATCATAAATGTATGCTTCCACGCAAATACATTTTAGAAAGAGGCCTTCTCATGGATAATATTATATCAACATTATATCAGTTAATAAAGAATACAAATAATTTAATTGAGTTAGAGGAAAACATTCAAATTTATATGCATGAAGTATTTGTTTCTTTGATAGGGGAGATTTTTACTCAGCTAAACCAAGTTATTAAGGAAAAACAACAAGAAAAAGGTTGGTTCGTAAAAAGGGAAGATTGGAAAACGATTCAATTTACGTTTAGCGCTGTACGTTTCCAACATACATTAATGGGTGACAAAAAGGGGGACTCTCACTATCCTTTTGATGAGTGGATAGGAATACGGAAATACCAGCGATATAGTCCTTTAGTTGAAGTGAAAGTAGCAGAACTAGCAAGTGAGAGTACCTATCGTGAATCCGCACGTATATTACAGGAATGGATAGCAGTTAACAAAACCATAGGAAGTATCGTAAGACGTGTAGGAAAAGCACAAGCTAAGGCGGATAAAGAAATGGTTATCGAGTTAATACACAGATTGTTTCAAATAGCGATGGAGGACAAGGCTATACTGCGGAGAAGTTTCAAGAAGCCTTTTCACAGTCTCGTTATGCTGTTTTAAACCAGTTAGACCCCTATCATATTGCACAGGCATTAAATAGGACAATAGGTGGTGGGAAGAGCGAGTACAAGGATTCAATAGGAAAGGCTTTAAAAGAACACAATCTAGATGATTTTACGTTATGGTTGGATACATATGAAAGTACACTCGATGAACAGAAACAAGTAGAAAAAGTAAAAAACCCACCAAAGGATGCAAGAAGTTTAGGGGCAATGGAATCCAACCAACGTCATGTATCCTACCGGATGAAAAAGCGAGGAATGCATTGGAGTTTAGAAGGTGCAGAAGCGATGATAAAAGTGAAACAAGGAATCTTAAATAAAACATTAAGAAGTACTTATCTCGCACATCAACGAAGAAGTGAAAGAAAACAACGTGACGTGAAGAAAACCGTAAGATTAGCACAAATTCTACGAGAGAGCACTCATCCATCGATTGGAGTAAAGCAAGGCTCAATCAGCCTGTATACTGCTCACTAAACGGCAATAGGAAATCTTATGAAAAGTATTCGAAATACCTGGGTTAATTAGTTAGGTTCCTTAGACCTAACTAATTAACCCAGACCACCAAGCGATAGCGTGGTAGCTATGGAAAGTGTACAATAATAGAATGCTGTAACTGCTAGTGTTAAAGGTTGATCGAGAAAAACTTGACACAAACGCAAACCTTACGTCCTTTGACAGGGAAGTTATTTTATTTAATAACTTTTCCCACTTCGACAAGCTTATCACTTCTCTCTATATATTATACAATGGTATCATATATGGTGTCGAGCTTCTTGATATTATGGTATGAATTGTTTATATGAATCAGTGTTAAATAGTATCCAGCTCTTTTTCTTTATGTTTCCTGACAGCATAGCTATTTAAAGCATACAAAGCTATCGCTATAAAATTAAGTATACCTAAATACAAAATAATATTCGCATTTCCGAATAGTTTAATCATGAATGGGGCGATTAATAAGCCGGCTATCTGAGCAACAGCGGCGATTGCCATAAAGATGGTGAATATATTTCCAAGCTTATCTTTATATATTTCCTGAAATTTTGTAACGACTAAGATTTCAAATATGCCCGAAATATACGTCATAATAAAGGTTGCGATTAATACACCGATCTCTTTAAATAAGAAAACCAATAAAAGCCAAGCGATGCCTGCAAAAGCATATGATCCTACGGTCAATTTAGAAAATTCGATTTTATCTTTAATCTTTGTTGAGCTTAAGCTTCCTAAGCTGAACCCTATTAAAAGCACTGCAAAATAAATTCCGTATAAATAAGATTTTCCGCCGTCCGCAAAATACCCTACGACTGTAATTAAGCTTATTTTAGTGTGGAATTGTAAAACCACCGCAATAATTAGAATTCCGACGACAAATTTATTACTAAAAACTTCGCTGATACCTTCTCTTATTTGGGTACGGTAATTTTTTATCGACTCTCTCAATCGAACTTGATCTGTATTCTTTCCTTTATCGTTTGAAACTTCGACTCCGGCAAAAAATAATATCGTTATGAAATATGTAATGAGATCAAATATAAAAATACTAAAATAACTTATGACCGTAACTAAGATACCGCTTATCACATCTGCTGTTCCATTGATAATATTTCGGCTTGCCGTTAATAAACTATTTGCCTTTGCCAGTTCTTTTTCTTCTACCACCTTAGGTACAATGACCTGCGTTAATATATAAGAACCGTAATTACTAAGACTGAAGATGAATTCTCCAATAACAATGAAAACAAAATTGTAATGATTGATGCCAATAAATATCACAAAAAAACTAAACACACCGAGCACATCTGGATGATTTGAAGAAAGATGAGACTCTTTTTTGAGACCATTTTATTAAATAAAGGCCCAAGAAGAAAGCCAAGAATGATTGGAATAACTGATGTTAAGGCGCTGATAGATAATAGAAGATTATTTTTAGTTTGGGCATAGATAATGATCGGGATAGCAATCATAAACAAACTATCGCCGAAATTTGTTACACCAATCCCTAAAAGTAAATTTGTAAAAGATTTATTTTTCATTCTTCAATCCCTTTCAACCTTTCTTATTATGTCTGATAAAAATAAAATCATTTCGTTACCTATCTCTTTATAAAATTCTTTATTTACTTCAATTTGAAAAACTGATTTCAAAATATTTTCAATTGTTATTTGACTTGGATCATTTTGCTTCAAATAATTAGTTAGATTTAATTCAAATGCAGGAGCTTTATATAATAATTTTGCAAACTTAAAACCTATAAGTTTTGCATGTGGATATAAATAAATGTCGCGTTTTCCAAATAAAACATCTTTACTCAGTGTGATATTTAGTTGGCTATATTCATCATTTTTAACTACTCTTTCACCAAAAAGTTCTTTAATTAAATTATTTCGTACTTCTAATACATTCTCAATATTAATATCTTCCAATTTCAAAATTTCTTCTTCATAAAGATCTAAAGAAAAAACACCGACCATTGTACCTTGAAGATTATAAATCATCATATTCAAAAACGATTTATTTAAATTAGATTGTTCCATCAAAATAAACATAAGTTTAAATTCAGTAAGTATTGCTAATGATTCAGATACTATAGAATTTATATACTTTGCATTATTACCTCTATTTAAAAAAGAATTATAATATGCATGCCCAATTTCATGAGTTAGATCCATTATATCCTTACCACTTCCTTCGTATGTTACAATTATTTCAGATAATCCATACCTCGGGTTCCAAATACATAAAGGATTAACACGATTTTCTGTTATAGTAATCATATTGTGAGTAGTTACATAATTAATAAACCCTCTAAAATCTGAAATGAAATTAAACCTGTCAATTTCAGAAATTAGCATTAAAGCTTCATTAACATCTAAAAATTTATCTGAATAAGGTTTATATTTTTCATAATCAACTTCATTATCATCTTTATAAAGTAAATTGTTCATTTCTTGAGCTATACCAGTTAATACTATTTTAATGTCTCTTTTTTCATCCCATTCTTTGATTAATTCATCAAAATACATTTCTTTTTTCTTTTTCAAAGCGTTTATTGATAAATCAATTAATTCTGACTGATTTTCTTGATATTTTTTGATGCAATCATTATCAATATCTTTTGCTTCTAACATTTTTATGGAAAATTCATTCATGGAATACCTAGTATCCTTACAATCTATGTATTTCTCAGACAATATTTTCTCATACTCATTAAGATCTTTATCCTCTTCGTCAATTAAATCTAATTCGAATTTAGTATTTAGCCGTATAATTTCATCATATATATTAGAATCACTATTAATATAGAACTTTTTGTACAATAGAAGTGCATTAGAAAAAAGTATTTGATTATAAAAATAATTTCTTTCATCATCATTTTTTAGCATGTTCAAAGTCTTTTCAGACTCATCAAAATCAGTTTGAAGTTCTTTAATTTTAAACGAATTATCATTTTCCATTGAAGGAGTTAAATAGTTATAACTTAACTCTTTCAAATCAAAATCTAATAATGAAAATAGCTTTTGTAACCACAATCTAGAAAGTAATATTGCAGATAAATCACCAAGCAATCCTAGTCCTGAATTTTCATTAATCCATTTGTGGATATTATTTTCAGCTTCACGGTTTTCATCTAAAAAATCTTGATTCACTTCAAGAGCTCTTACCATACCAAATATATAACCTGAAATAAAAACAGGAATTTTTCTTCTGTTAAAATAATCAAAAATAGTTTGTAAAACACTCGTATCATGACTATCAAAACATATAAAAACAGCATCAATAGAATTTACATCATCAATATTATCAAACTGTTTTTCACTTTCAAAATATTCATTGTATAAATTTAATTTTATATTTTTCTTTACCTCATTAATCTTTCTTTCTATAACGTTTATTTTACTTTTACCTATATCTTCAACAGTGTAAAAATGTTGATGTACTATATTTTTCTCTTCAACAATGTCGCCTTCAATCAAATCAAATTTTACTATTCCTAATTGTAACAATACCCTTACTAAGGAGGTTCCAACAGTACCTAGACCAATAATTAAAACTCTCTTACTAGACATTTCTTGGATAATTTCATCTTTATCACTATTATTTAGAAAATTATTTAGAAAATTTGCAGTTCTCAAATTTGAAAAATCTTCTAATTTGTCATCTATATATACCAATCCGTTATCTAATAAAAATTTATTTGTCTCTTCTAATTCAAAATTATTAACATGATATTTATTTATCCAAGTCTTAACATCCTCTTCATAATATTGTTTACTAATCAACTCTAAATATTCCCACCATTTATCAAAGTCATCTACTTCAATAATCATATCCTTATTTAAGCTACCATACATATGAAAAGTAATCTCGTTATTTTTTTATTTCCTCTAAAATTAAGATGGTTTTTTAAGCGCATTTTTTCACTCCTCTCATCATAACAAATATATTTTTGATTATTTACGTCTACTTACAGTTAGTTGAATTTGATTTCTTCCTATAAGTTAATTTGATCTCTTGATTATTTCACCCAAATCTATATTATATAAGAATCATTGCTTTAATTTATATTGTTTAGGTGATTTAGGGAGGATATATTTGGCTATATCTTCATTTCCTCCCTAAATCTTAGGAGCGTGTATTAACAAAAAGCTACGCAAATGTGATCAGACTTTGATACAACTCTTTTCAATTTCATTATAATCACCCCCTATTACATTATTGAAAGATGTTTTGTATAAAATGCTAATTCTAAATTAAATTTTAATAGATAGTATATTTACCATCAATTCGGAAACATGGTATAATATTCCTTAATTAAAATAACTTTTTTAAGTTAAGTTTCCCAACTTCAAGGGGGTGGTATTTTTGAAGACAGGTGATAAAATAAGATACCATAGAATACAGAAAGGAATTACTCAAGAACAATTAGCTGACGGAATTATTTCTAAATCTTATTTAAGCAAGATCGAAAATAACACGGCTAAACCACATCGAGATGTCGTCAATCTTCTGTTTAAAAGACTAGAGATTCCCTCATTGGAAGAAGATACACAGAGGATTAAAGAAATAAATAGAAAACTGGATGAGTGGTATGAAGTAGTAAAAAGTAGAGATAAAGATAATGCTATCAAAATGGAAAAGTCTATTAGTAATGACATAAGTAGAATTGAAGATACAACTGTATTCATCCGATTTCGATTATTTTCATTAAGACACCATCTATTATTATATAATTTCGATGAAAGCAAGAAGATCATTCAAGAATTCAAAGCATTAGAGAAACATCTTCCCGATAAACAAAAGTACTATTTCTATTACTTTTATGGACTTTATCAATATTTACATAACAATTTTTCAGAATCATTAGATTATTACTCAAAAGCAGAAAAAATCGGCTATCAAATTCATATTGATGAACCCGAATTGACTTACTTAATATCCCTCGTTCACACTAGGCTAAATCATGTTACCTTAGCCATACATTATGCAAATACTGCTTTAGATCTATCCAATCAAAATATGGATTACCTACGCAGTGTCGAAACCCAATCTATTTTAGCCATTAATTACATGCGTATTAAAGAGTATGATAAAGCAAAACATCATTTGGAAAAATCTTTAAAAATCACTGAAAAACACAATGACCCATATCTGATAAGCAATATATACCACAATCTGGGGTATATGTACTCTAAGGTAGATCAACACGATTTAGCTATTGATTATTATCACAAGAGTTTAAATCTAAAAAAAGGATGTCATGAACGGATAACCAATACAATTTATTACTTGGCTGAAAGTTATTATGCCGTCAAGAATATTGAAGATGCAACAAGATGGATTAAAAAGGGACTTAAAATTACTGAAAAATATAACATTATCACTAATCAAATAAAATTATATCTTCTACAATTAGAATATAACATTGATCAAGAGCAATCGCGTAAATATATCGAAGAAATAGCGATCCGTTACCTTCAAGAAAAACAAAATTGGAAAGAATTAAGTGAAGCTGCAGAAAAATTATCTAATTATTATGCCAATCAACAATCCTATAAAAAGAGTCAAGATTATTGCTGTTTGGCTAATGATGCCAGAAAAAATATTCAAATGTGAGGTGATAATAATGAAGAAGCTGGTATTTTCTTTAATATTCAGCATCCTAGCTATAACTTCTCTGGTACAAGTCACTATTTTTGCTGAAGAGCCCCCTAAAGCTACAAGTGTTCAAATAGACAAATAATTACATACTAGAAGGGGGTGTCGCAAAACTACCTTAGGTAGTTAGCGGCGCTCTCTTTTTATGTTGAAAATAAAAAATCAGCCCATCTTTGGAGAAACTCCCTCCGTGGCATGGCTGATTTTAGACATGGATAAATAAGCCTTCAACTCAAGGCTTTTTTCGATAATATATTATGCTATTTTTAGATCATGAAGCGACTTTCCAACACGGTCTTTCTGAATTTTTGCATGAAGTTTATTCACGTTATAACCAAAGCATAAGAGAATAAACTCATTTTTGACGCTGTTTTTGCCACGTGTTAAGAATCGATTAAAATCGTAGTCGTTTTTTAGGACGCCGAAAGCTCCTTCTACCTGAATGGAACGATTGACTCTTAACAACGTCCCTTCCTCGGATGTAATATTCTCATATAATACCTGACGTTTTTCAATAAACGTTTTAGATACTTGCATCTTTCTGTTCCCTTTTGCCTTTGTACATTTTGTACATTTCGTTTTGAATTGGCATCCACTACAATCTTCGCATTCATAAACGGTTAATTCGGATCGGTAACCTGTTGCTGATGTTCTATGGGTGATTCCAATGGGCTTAAGCTGTTTTCTATTGTGACATGTATATTCATCTGTCTGTTCATTGTAAAACATATTTTCTCGTTTACTAATGTTATTTTTAAAACTTTTCTTTTTCCATTGTTCATAGGTTTGAGGCTTTATTTAATAAGTCTGCTCTTTTCCTTCCAGATAAAGATAATTTTCTTCGCTTTTATATCCAGAGTCTGCAATGATGTTCTGATACCACATTTTTAGATGGGATTCCATTTCGTCTAAAAAAGGAATAAGGGTTGTGGTATCATTTCGATCTTGAAATATCCCAACTCCTGTTACATACTCACTCTCTACCCAATCTGAACGTTGTAAGCAGGTTTTAATTGAGCATTGCGCATATGGTCGTCTTTCATATGCATGAATGTCGCATCTGTATCTGTCTTGAAGTAGCTGTTTCTTCCTTCAAATAATTGGTTGTGGGTATTGTATCTCTCCTGACGTTCATAGTAAGTCTGCAATTCTTCTGTCAACTTCTGCAGTTTGGTCTTCCGTTTTCCAATTCCATGAACGAACTCGATTTGTTCTTGCTTTCGTTTTTCTTCTAAGTGGGTAAGTATGACTCTTAGATCATCTAATAAGGTTTCCTTGGTTACTTTAAAGTTGGTCTCATAGGCCAGATTCATTTCCTCGATAAAGGATTGAATATTCACATACATCTTGGCTTCATTTAAATAAAGAAACCATAGAATTTCTCGCTGGCGGAGGGAATATTTTAGAGGTGTATATAGAAGGAAAATGGGAACCTTTTAACAAATTGTATCCAAAAGACGAATAGGGAAATTTCAGAAAAAAGGAGCAATCTGTAAGGCTATAGATTACTCCTTTTTTGATACTAACTACAATACAATCACCCACTACCTTTTACGTGAAGCTTTGTTACCATATGAACGTGGGTGCTTCCTGATGATGATATTTATACCACATGAATTTTTCCAGGGTGTTTATCCGTAACTTCTCCGATTATCTGTGCATCTTTCACACCAAGGCCGTGCATTTTTTGAAGCAAGTCTTCTGCAGCCTTTCCTTCTAAAGCAACAAGTAATCCGCCAGAAGTAACGGCATCGGCAAGTAAGAGTTGATCATATTGGTCTATGTGATCCTCAAATATAACATGTTGGGAAACCCATTTCAGGTTATCCCTGCTACCTGCTGGAACGTGTTTATTGATTGCCAGCTCTTTGGTACCATCAAGAATTTCAACTTTTGCTGAATCGATCACAAGCCCCACGTTTGTGTTCTGTACCATTTCAAGAGAATGACCTAATAATCCAAATCCTGTCACATCTGTTACAGCAGAAACAGGATAGCCTTTCATTGCTTCAGCAGCATATTTGTTTAAAAAGGCCATCACTTCAGTCACTCGCTCGATCCGTTTTTGATCAAGGACGCCATCTTTTATTGCCTTTGTTTGGATACCAACACCAATTGGTTTGGTTAGGATTAATTTGTCCCCAGGTTTTGCTTCATGATTTGTCCATATCTCATTTGGGTGAGCTGTACCTGTTACCGATAAACCAATGAGCGGTTCAACATTATCTGTAGAATGGCCGCCGATTAAAATAGCACCAGCTTCTTTAATCTTATCTGCACTTCCTTTAAGAATTTCTGCTAACATTTCAGGTCCTAGCTTGTGAATAGGATAACCAACAATGTTCATTACTGTCAATGGTATCCCACCCATTGCATAGACATCACTTAATGCGTTGGCAGCGGCAATTTGCCCGTACATATATGGATCATCAACAATCGGTGTGAAAAAATCCACCGTTTGGATTAAAGCTAAATCATCGGAAAGTTTGTAAACACCAGCATCATCAGGGGTTTCTAAGCCAATTAATACATTTTCATTAAATTCTTGCTTTGGTAAATAACGCAAAACTTGCGCTAGGTCCTCAGGACCAATTTTGCAACCTCATCCAGATTTATTAGTGGTTTGTGTTAAACGAATTTTTTCGTTCATATTCAGCAAATCCATTATTGAAACCCCTCCTTTTGCAAAAACTATATATTATTATAATAAATTTTTGGAAGAAAATCCTGTTTTATTTGAAAATAAGTTTTCTTTTGGAGTTTTATCTACTACTAATCTTTGGTATATTTTAATAGGCAACAACATTAGTATGGAAAAGAAGGGTGTTTTCAATGCATTATGACTATATTCTAGTTCGTTATGGAGAAATTGCTTTAAAAGGGAAGAATCGTTATCGATTTGAAGATAGATTGGTACAAAATATCCGAAATGTACTTAAAGATTTACCCCAGGCAAAAGTAACTAAAACGTTTGGTCGTATCTATGTAGAACTAAATGGTTCACCTTATGAAATCGTAATTGAACGTCTAAAAAAAGTGTTTGGACTTATTTCATTTAGCCCTGTAAAAAAAACTGGGTTGGAATTAGAACAGATTAAAACCACAGCTTTAGAAGTGATAGAACAACTAAAACCGATTCCAAAAACGTTTAAAGTGGAAACGAAAAGACCATACAAATTATTTCCACTCAATTCTCCTGAAGTTACGAATGAAGTAGGGGGACATCTCTTAAGAAATATTCAAGGATTAAAGGTGGATGTTCACCATCCTGATACAACTGTTATGGTTGAAATTAGAGAAGAAGGTGTTTTTATCTACTCAGAAGTCATTAAGGGAATTGGTGGGATGCCAGCTGGAACTAGTGGGAAAGGGATTGCTTTACTTTCAGGTGGAATCGATAGTCCTGTTTCTTCTTGGTATGCGATGAAAAGAGGATTATTGGTTGAAGGCATTCATTTTCATACATATCCTTTAACTACTGAAGAGTCGATTCAAAAGGTGATTGATTTAGCGCAAGCCCTTTCATATTTTTCAGGGCAATTTAAAGTTCATATGGTTCCTTTTTTGGAAATTCAAAAGGAAATCAAAACATATGCTCCAGAAAGTCATAATATCACCATGATGCGTAGGTTTTTCTTCCGTATAGCGGAAAGACTTGCAGAAAGAAGAGGGGCTTTATCTCTTATTACAGGTGAAAGCTTAGGACAAGTGGCAAGTCAAACATTAGAAAGTATGTATGCGATCAATCAAGTTGTACATACCCCTATTATTAGGCCGCTAATTACGATGGACAAATTGGATATTATTGAAGTTGCTCAAAAAATAGGAACATATGAAGCTTCGATACGGCCTTTTGAGGATTGTTGCTCTTTATTTGTTCCAAGAAATCCTGCTACCAAGCCATCCATAAAAATAGCAGAGAAGGCAGAAAGTTATATGGATATCGACCAACTGGTAGAGGATGCTCTTGCTAATACTCGTGTTATAACGGTCACACCCCATTCAAAGATCAAAGCAAAAGATCTTCTTTTTACGGATATTAAAGTTTTTACTAAGTAAACGAATCGGATTTAATCTTAGAAAAGCATAACTTGTCAGTTATTCCGAAAGGATTTTGAAGATATAACGAATAAAATAATCAAGTGGTAATGAATAAAGTGAATCGAAGAAAGATCAAAAAAACAGTATCGATTTTGATACTGTTTTTTTGTATGGGTTATACAGAATTTGGGAACTATAAATATGCTGAAAATCTTTCTAGAAAGGGGAAAATAATGTGAATGCTGGATTATTACAAGCATGGAGAGCGTTTGATTTTATATACCAGCATATGACAAGATTAGAGTATGTGGATAAGGAAAACGGAAATATTTTCCGAGTTGTTTTTTGTAAATATCATGGCCCAGATTTAGTAACAAGGGATGGAACACATATTTCTAAAGGCGACCCTATTGTCAAATTACATATCCATAATTGGGGGTTAGCAAATCGTTTACAGGGTATCAACAATGAGGCAAGGCTTGGTTTAATCACATTTAGAATCGTAAAAGATTCTTTACCCACCCTTGCAACTTATATTGAACATCATCCAAAGGGGAATGCTGTTAAAGCAGTGATAGGCACAACTTTTTTACATCGAGGTGTAAATCGACTTGGTTTTGATGTACACCCAGTTCCAGATTTATTAAGATTCCGTATTAAAAATCAATATTTAAAATTGATTTTATTTCTAATCCACCCAAACGGGATCAAACGATTAAAAAGGAAACCAGAAGAGCTTGTACTTAAAAGGGTATACATATCCAAAAACCATTTACTTAATCAATATGGAACAGCTTCACAGCAAATGGAGGAGCTAATGTGAAAGTTTTAATTGTTACAGAAGTCATCGCTGGCAGAGGACACTATAAGGCGGCAGAGTCCATTGCTAAGTCAATAAAAGATCAATATCCAACCCATGAGGTAAAAATCGTAAATATTTTATCCATTGTAAGTAAACGCATTGAAAGAATAGTACAAGCCATCTATTTAAGCATGATTACAAAAAGGCCCCAATTATGGGGTTGGATATATAAAAAAGAAACACGTTTGTCATTCCTATTCAAAGAATTACTAGCTGATCTAATAAGATGGAAATTAGAGAAGTTTATTTTAGATGAAGTCCCACAAGTGGTTATTGCAACTCATGCTAGTGGCCTTGGTGCATTATCCAAAATAAAAGAAAAGCATCATTTTCTATTAGGAGCGGTTTTTACAGATTATCATCTTAATAGCTTTTGGATTCATTCAAATATTGATTATTATTGTGTCGGTCATGAAAGTTTAAAAGAAAAACTAATCACTAACTATCAGATTGATCCGGAAAAAATATATGTTACTGGTATCCCGATAGACCCGATTTTTGCTAAATCCCATCAGCGTCAACAAGTAAATAAAAGGAACAGTGAAAAAGGAGAGAAAGATTCTTTTCGGATACTCGTTATGGGGGGAGGATTAGGGTTTGGGGGAATAAAGGAGATTATTGGTGCACTAAACCAAATAAAAGAAATACCGATATCTGTTACAATTATTACTGGAACAAACCAGCATTTATTTGATGATATCACTAAAATGAAAAGCACCTTAAATTATCAAATCCAGTTGCTGCAATATACTGAAGAAGTTTATCTGATCATGAAGAACAACGATGTACTAATTACCAAACCTGGAGGGATGACGGTATCTGAAGCGTTAACTGTACCCATTCCTATACTCATCTATAAACCGATTCCTGGACAAGAAGAACACAACGCTAATTTCCTTGTTAAAAATCATTCAGCCATTCGAATCAACCATATTGAATATATTCCCTATTGGATTAAATACCTTTACCATCATCCCAATCTGTTAACAAAACTTAAAAATCATCAAGCTCATATTGCCAAACCATCTTCTGCTTTGTTCATCTCCTCCTTATTTTTAAAAAATGAAGTACGTGATGAAAACATGCAAAAAATGATACAAAAATAGGCTGTTCACTTTTACAGTAAACAGCCTATTTCTTAAAGCTTCAAAGGAAAAACGCCACGTTTGTGGTTTTTAAGAAGATAAAGTATGAAGAGTAATTTCTGGTTTGGATCGTAAACGAATATTTATCCCTGTTTGTCCTAAACCCTCGCTAATATAGAATGCTCGTTCTTGATGAAAATGAAGTCCTTTAATTATATTTTGGCGGGCAAGTTTACCCATCTTTACTAAGTGGTAGGGTTTTGGCCAATGAATTTGGCCACCATGAAAATGTCCTGATAATAAATAATCAAAAGAGTAATCAGCCATGTGTAACACAACGTTTGGATCATGAGTTAATACTAGATTGATTCCACTTTTTATCCCGTCAAACGATCTTTTTAAATCACTTCGTTTTGTACTAAAGTCATCAATACCAATGATATTGATGGTTTGGTTGCCAATTTGGATGGTCCTATTTTCATTTCTTAAAACAACTGCTCCCGTTTTTTCAATCGCTTCTTGAAAAATATTTATTTTTTCTCGTAACAAATAATCGTGATTTCCAAAGACCACATAAATCCCGTATTTTGGTTTTAGATGATGTAATACCTTTAGATAGTCTAAAAATTTATCGATATTTTTGATTCTTTCTAGATAATCACCTGTCAGCGCAATGATATCAATTTTTTGACCCTTTAATTGCTGAGATAATTGCTCTGGTGTAATAGAGATATTTTCCATATGAAGATCGGAAAGATGCAAGATATGAAGCGGTTTTAAATCTTTATGATTTATATTTAAATGAACTTCTCTAAATTCGGGATGATAGGTATTTTTGTGTGCATGGTAATAGAGTAAAATCAAAGTTGCAATCAGAATAAACCATATCATTTTTGTCACCTTTTCTATCAATTGAGATACAATATCAATATTAAAGGCAATATGGATGAATGTATATGCTTAAATATTGGAAAACAAATGAGAAAAACAAAAAAACATGCAGCTAGAAAGCGTACATGTCATGATTTCAAATTGTAAATTTTTTTAAATTGGCTGGGCTGGCAGGATTTGAACCTACGAATGACGGAGTCAAAGTCCGTTGCCTTACCGCTTGGCTACAGCCCATCAACTTGACAATCATTATGTTTTGCAGAACGTCGAAAAAATATTCAAGATTTTAAAGATTAAACTTTTACTGTAGATAACTTGTTGTTTTTCTAATAGAATAGTCGATATCTTATTTTTTTGGATTCTGGGAAACATAGGAATATGGAGGTGCACGTTGTGGAAGATACCAGTTTTTCGTTTACTTCATTATTGATCGTAACGGTTCTTTCGTTTATTGTTCCAATCGTTATAACCAAGTTAAAAAGAATTCATATCCCTATTGTAGTAGGCGAAATTTTAGCAGGGATTTTAATTGGCAAAAGCGGTTTTAACTTAGTGGCCATGGATGATTGGTTAAATTTTATCATGTTCTTCGGTCTAGCTTATTTGATGTTTACTTCAGGGTTAGAAATAGACTTTAATATTTTATTTGATAAAACAAACCGAGAAAGTGAAAATACCAGGAAATCATGGCAGCACTATTTAAAAAATCCTGTACTATTTTCAACAATTATTTTATTCATAACGTTAATATTCGCTTATTTCGTTTCGTTCGTTATGATGAAGATTCAATTTGTAAAAGACCCTTTACTGATGTCTTTAATTATCGGGACAACCTCATTAGGTGTTGTTGTTCCTATCCTTAAGGAAAAGAAAATATCGGGAACACCATTTGGTCAATATATCATTACAAATGCCGTGATGGCTGATTTTGTAACCATGTTACTCATCTCAGTGGCCGTATCCCTTTTCAAAGGTGGATTTCGCCCAGAAATTCTTTTGGTCTTTGGATTATTATTGCTCGTTTTTGTTTTCTATTGGATTAGTAAAAAATTTGAAGGAAATAAATTGTTTGAAGACTTAGCACATGGTACTGCACAAATCGGGATACGTGGTTCCTTTGCATTGATGCTCATTTTTCTCGTACTTGCTGAATCGATCGGTGTTGAAATGATTCTAGGCGCTTTTTTAGCAGGTGTGGTCGTATCACTAATTAGTCAAAACAGAAGGGAAGAAATTTATCATAAATTAGATGCCATAGGTTTTGGTTTTCTCATTCCCATGTTTTTTATATTGGTTGGTGTAACTTTTGATCTGAATATACTCATTCATAATCCAAAAGCTCTATTATTTGTACCCATTTTATTTATTTTAACCTATCTTGTAAAAGGAACACCTGCATTGCTTTTAAGACTATTTTTTCCTTGGAAGAAAACAATTGCTGGAAGTATCCTCTTAACTACACAAATGAGTGTAACGATAGCAGCAGCCGCTATTGGGCTTCAAGTTGGGGCAATTTCTCCTGAAGTAAATGCAACAATCGTGTTGGTGGCTATTTTAACGAGCATTACCTCCCCGATCTTATTTGGTAAGCTTTTTCCACCATCTTTAGAAGAAAAAGAAGATGAGCATGTATTGATTATTGGAGCAACACAAAATGCCATACTTCTAGCGAAAAATTTACTAAAATCAGGGATGCGAACCTTAATTATTGATTCTGATCGCAAAAAAATTGATGAAGTAACTAGAATTGGCGTTGAGGGAGTTTTTGGAGATGCGATGGATCTTTCCCTATTAGATGAATTAGAAATAGAAAAATCAAAATCAATGATTATTGCAACTGGGAATGATCAAATTAATTTTCAAATTGCCGAGAAGATGGCCAATCAATATCGACTAAACCACTTAGTTGTTTTACTCAGTGATCCAATATTGATTGATAAAGCAAAATCCAATCGTAATATTAGAGTTATCAACCCTAAACTATCTACAGTAAGTCTGTTAATGAATATGATTAAACACCCTTTAGCTGCAGATATTTTAGAGGATCGAAGAGATCTACACATGGAAGAAGTGGAAATCACTAACCCTCGACTAATAGGAATTAGTTTGCGCTACCTTAAATTGGCTAGGGATGTACTGATCTCTTCTATTTATCGTAATGGAGAAACTCTTTTACCGCATGGGGATTCAGAATTTCAGTTTGGGGATATCCTCCTTGTTTTAGGAACCACAGATGCCGTTCAGGAATTTAAACGTCACGCCTCAACGCTATAAGGGCTATAAATAAGCCCTTTCTTCTTTTTATTCTTTAGAGCCTCGTAAGTAATAAAAAATTAATTTTTTTGTTGAAATAGGAGGGTTCATGTCATGATATGTAGAATAGAAAAAATATTCAAATCATTTACATATTAGAAAAGAAGGTGACGACAAATAGATATCCCACAATATATTGATCAGTTATTAGAGCATTGCCTTTTGCAAGATGCGAGTGATTTACATTTTGAACCCTTTGAGCATCATGCGGTGATTCGCTACAGGGTAGATGGTTTTCTAAAGACCTATGAAAAAATACCTATTTCACAGCACACATTGATTCTTTCGAGAATGAAAGTTTTAGCTGATTTAAAAATTGGAGAGAGGCGGTTACCTCAAGATGGGGCAATCAGTATAAGTGACCGAACACCAGCAATCGATCTAAGAATTTCTACTCTTCCAACTGTTTACGGGGAAAAGATGGCCATAAGAATTTTAAAAAAAGAACCAAAATATAAAGATATTGATGAATTAGGCATGCATCCCCTAGTCAAAGTACAATTTCAAAAATCATTAAAACAAACAACAGGATTAATTTTACTTACAGGGCCAACTAGTTCTGGTAAGACAACCACATTATATACTGCACTTCAATTCCTTAACCAAACCCACCGCAACATTACTACCTTAGAAGACCCAGTTGAATACAAGATAGATGGAATTAACCAGGTTCAAGTTAATAGTCAAATTGGCTTAAATTTCGGAAAAGGTTTACGTGCAATTCTTAGACAAGATCCAAATGTAATCATGATTGGCGAAATTAGAGATCATGAAACTGCAAATATTGCGATTCAATCAGCATTAACAGGTCATTTGATTTTGTCTTCTTTACATACATACGATACGGCAAGTGCCATTACAAGGCTATTAGACATGGGAATAGAACCTTATTTAATTGCTTCATCGATTCGACTTATTCTTGCACAACGACTGGTTAGGAAAAGGTGTTCTTGCAATGGTCAAAACTCAGAATGTTTGATTTGTGGTGGCGATGGTTATCAAGGGAGGTTTGCAGTTTTTGAAATGCTTCCAATTGACGATTCGATTCATGACCTTATTTTGCAACGTGCTTCTGTACATCAAATAAGGGATAAAATGAAGGAAATGAATTTAAAAAGATTACAAGATGAAGTACTAGAGCAAGTACAACTTGGAAAAACAACAATGGAAGAATTTCATCGCGTAATGGTGACGGATTATGAATAGATGGCTTATAAAGTGGAGAGATCATGATTTTGCTGAATTTAGCCGAATGGTTAAAATTCAACTCCAAAATGGGATACCTATACTGTACGGTCTAAAGTTTATAAAAGAAACGTTACCAAAAAAATTAAGGCCAGACATAAAGCAAATCATCTACTTGATAGAACAAGGGGAATCGATTAGTAGGTCTTTGGAACAAATCAAGTTTCCAAAAAGTTATTTATCGATTATTCGTTTAGGGGAGGAACAAGGGGAATTAATAAAGGCATTTGAACAAATGGAATGGTATTATCGTCAAAAAAATCAGTTAAAACAAACGATCAAGTCCGTAATTGCATATCCACTATTTATATTAGTAATGATTCAATTGCTCTTTATATTTTTAGCAACTGTCTTAATTCCTCAATTTCTTCAGTTATACCGAATGATACAAGCAGATATACCTTCCTCAACCAGAAAACTCATCTCTAGCTATTATTTTTTTCAAAACAATCTATGGTGGATTTTACTATTGTTTGCTGTTTTGCTGGGATTGTTTTTCTATCTAAGACAAAAGAATCGATTTCGGAAGAATTTGATTTTGTTGTTATTGAAACTACCCTTTTCAAGAAGAGTTCTTTTACAAAAATATACTTATTTGTTTAGCTTTCATCTAGGAACCTTTTTAAATAGTGGTGTTTCTTTTTTAAAAGGGATTGAGCTATTGCTTGAATATGATGACCCTTTAATTAAAGAAACTAGTTTCAGAATGAAAGAGTTGATGTTACAAGGAAATTCAGTAAGTGAATCAATGAAGCAAGAGCTTATTTTTTTGCCTTCTTTTGCTGAAAATCTTAAGTTTTATGAAGAGACAGGATCTTTAGACACAGGTTTACAATATATTTCTACCCAATTACAAAATCAAATTGAACATGAACTTAACCAAAAGTTAAAATGGCTTGAACCAATTCTTCTCATGGTTTCGGGGGCGTTTGTCTTTCTAATCATTTATACCTTATTTTCACCGCTTTTTTATTTAATGGATTCTATATAAAAATTAGAAATGGGGGGATAATGCGATGAGATTTAAAAATGAGAAAGGTTTTACTTTAATTGAGCTTTTAATATCAATCTTTATTATTGGCGTTATTTTGGCTATTTCAATGCCTAATTTAAAAGCCTCTGGGGAAAAAGCACAAGCGAAAGCATGTCAAGCTAATCAAAAATTGATCTATGTGCAAATGGAAAATTATTACTTAGAACATCATCAATATCCTAATCAAGAGGGTTTCTTAAATGAATTATATAAAGAGCAATTATTAGATCAAATCCCAATCTGTTCAGCTGATGGGACATATTCCTATGAATTAGTAATTGATGCCATAAGTGGACAAGAGAGATTAAAAATCAGGTGTTCAATTCCGGAACACAATATTGGCGAGGAATAAGATGGAGAAGAAATTTATCTCTGAAAAAGGATTTGTTTATTTTGAATTATTGATGACTTTGTTTATCGTGAGTTTGCTTTTCTCACTAACGATTCCATCTTTTCAATCCTTGTCCTCTCATTTTGAAATAGAAAATTGGATTGAACAATTTACCGCGGATTACTATTGGGCTCAACAAGAAGCGGTTGATTCAGATCAATGGGTGGAAATATTATTTAAACCTGCATTTTATTCATATGAGATACGTAATGGCAATGGATCTTTAAAAAAGGTGTATTATGATTCAAGTATTAAGGTAACGGAAAATTTGTTAAACCACCGTATTATGTTTAATGGTTTTGGTCAACTCGCTCAACAAAGTGGTACGATTACTGTTAAAAACGCTAAAATAACGAAGAAGATCGTTATTCAGCTATTAACGGGGCAGATCCATGTGGAATCATAAAGGGGCTATTCTGATTGAAACGTTAGTATCCATTTTTATAATTAGTGTCATTTTAATGAGCTACATTCCCATCTATTCGCAAGTGGTTAAAGAGAAAGAACAACGGAAAATGTATGATCAAGCTATCATACTGGCTAGAAAAGAAATGGAAGAAACCCAATTAACACTAGTTTCAAGTACAAAACAAATCGACTCTTATTTGGTTGAAGTAAAAGTCAGTTCTTATTTGGAAAATATTTTAGAATTAAAGGTGACAGTGAAATGGGAAGAGTTAGGATTGGGCAAACAAAGGCAGGTAGTTTTAAGAAAACTGATTTATTCGCCTACCTAAGAAATATAAAAGGATTTACCTATCTCGAATTATTGATCTCCATTTCCTTTTTATCCTTTATGTTACTGTTTTTGTCTAGCCTTCTTTTAATGACTATAAATGAAAAGAATGAGCAACGAAATACGATGATCTTACAACATTCTTATCAAATAGGATATCAATATTTAAGATCTGAGGTCTTAAAAAGTGAAGATATCTATGGTGGAGGCTTGTTTCCTTTTTATATACAACACGGAGAAGATACTCAAGTTTTTCGGACAGCAGGGGATAAAGTGATTCGATCGATTAGAAAAGGAATTGGTCCATTTGAAGGGTCAGTTGTTGTTTTTGAATATGTTGACCAGATCCGTTTTGAAGTATTACCTAACCATAAAGGAATTCGTCTGTTTGGTCAATTAAAGGAAGGAAATAGCATCTTTTCATTTGATGAGGTTATCCTAAGAAGGGTAGGGCAGTGAAAATGGCTGTTGGAAATGAAAAAGGTTCTGTTCTTTTAGCTATTTTAGTTGCATTTACTTTATTACTATTTTCGTTATTTCCAATCATAAATAATCTGATCATATGGAAAGAGATTCTACAAAAGATGGAACAAGAAGCTAACACAGATTACTTATTAGAGTCTGGTATCGCTTTGGCACTTCATGATCTACAACAAGAACCTGATTTCCTAGGAAATAGGACCTATGTTTACAATGGAAATACTTATGTTATACAATTTACCCCAGAAGTAAGCTCTGATCCATTAACAGTAAACTTGAATATTCAAATACCAGCATTAACACAAAAGGAATTAAAAGTTGATGTCAATACAGATACCTACACGATACAATATTGGGAAGAAAGTTTTTAGGATAGGGCGCAGTAGCTAATATAGGCAATTACTAATATAAATGGAAGAAGGTTCTTTTTGATGGATTTATTAAAAGAGCATCTTGTTTTGATTGGATTTATGGGGGTTGGGAAAACGACGCTCGGACAAGCCTTAGCAAACCATATGGGAATATCATATATTGATACTGATGATCTCATTGTGCAAAAAGAAAAATCGGATATACCTACCATTTTTGCAAAAAAAGGTGAGCATTACTTTAGAAAAATTGAATCCCAAGTATTCCTTAAAACCCTCGGCCAAAAACCATTTTCAGTGATCTCAACAGGTGGCGGAATAGTTTTATCAGAAAAAAACCGTTCTGCAATGAAGGAACAGATGGTGATCTGGTTACAGGCCTCTGTTGATGAAATTTATAAACGGATATCTAATAATGGAGATCGCCCTCTATTAAAAAATGGAACTGACGTAAAAAGGAATATCTTAGACATGATGAATGAAAGACATGCTTTATATGAGCAAGTGGCCAATTTCTCAATTGATACAGATCAAAAATCAATCAATCAAATGATTGAGGAAATACTGCAAATGTTAAATCTTAAATAAGTTGTAATTTGTTCCCCTTAGGATATTTTTTAAATATTTTGTTGATACTGATAATGAAAGGGGGAACAATGGATGAAATCTAATGATTTTGTGAAGTACTTAACCATTCAATTGGTTGAACGGATTGACAATCCCAAACAAAAGTCAAAAGAAACAGCAAAAAAACAAACTGAATCTTTTTCTTCTCACTGGTTTGGACTTATTCCTTTTTCCTTAAAAATGGTGATGAAAAGCTCAAAAAAGCATAAGCAGGTATAGGGGACCCCCTTCTCGCTCATATTAACTTTAGAGAGGGGGTGTACCTATGCCACGGGTTGCAATGGAACAATCGTTAAATTACTTAAAGAATTATTTAAGAAGCCAAGGTGTTGAGGTTACAGATTTAAATCAGCAAACAGGGCAAGTGGATGCAGTGATTATTTCAGGTCAAGATAAAGATGTAATGGGAATGGAAGATATCACATCTAAAGTACCAGTAATCAATGCAAGGGGACTAACCCCAGAGGAAGTTTATCAAGCGATCAATCGTCAATAATCTTCAATAAAGTGATAAGAGCAATGGATCTATCCATCGCTCTTTTTTCATATTAGGACTTTATTAAGGATGTAGATAAAATGTGCCAAAGGCTTGAGCATCTTTAAATGGAACATAACGAATCAGATCAAGTGTCTCATCATAAAGTGTGATATAGTTTTGATCATCCCATGCATGATAACCAATGACTGGAAAAGCAAATTGTACTTGTCGATCATATTTTGACCCTACAAAAAGCACTTCTTGCTTTTGTTTAAGTGAAAGAATGAGTTGATTTTCTGTTATTGATAGGTTGTTTTTATTATTCAATAACCAAGATAAGTCTTCATATGGATTAAAAATAAGTTTATCATTAAATAAAGAATCTGTTAATTTTTCCTTTAAATCTAGTCCAATGGTTTGCCTATATTCAGGTTGGTAGGCACTTAGATCAGGGAGCCATTCTCCCGTGGAACCCTCTATATATATGTTTTCATTCTTTGTATCAAAAAACCAATAGTTTTCAAAAGGTGAATGATAGGTAAATTCTTTAGGGATCATTTCTTTTATACCTTCATCCGCGATCACTTGTTTTTGATATGGGAGTATTGAACCCAACCCATATTCAACCACCTTCATTTTGTTATCATCTTTGGTTACAACGATATAACCTTGTTGCTGCTCATCGGTAGAGAAAGTAATGATTTGAACATCTTCATTCATAGGCTTTATCACTATTTGTTTTAGATATAGCAAATCCAACCTTTCTTGATAGGGGGAAGTCTTGGTAAGTTGCTGAAGCCATGTTTCTATTTGTTTTTCTAAATTGATTTCCTTTGTTTCAGAGTATCCAACTTGTTGTAGTAGCAGAATAAAGAAAAAGATAAGAAATAAGAAAGATAATTTCCTTTTTAAACCAATCATCCGATACATATTTTATCACCTCTTCTATATGGTCCTATTTTATTCTGATTTTTTTGCGATGTCTGTTAGAATCTGTCGCTACTGATTGCGATTTTTTTAGAAAGTTTTATCGAGGGAACAAGAAAAATAGAGAAAGTTCGCATAAGGAATCTTTCTCTTTATGGTTATGAAACATTTAATGAATATATTCGACATTTTCTGGTACTTGCTCACTCAAATAAAAAACCCCATAATTAATTGGCTTTACTTCAATTCTTGGTGAATACTGCCATTTTACTTCATTCAATCTTCTTTCCTTTTCGACAAGTTTTTGTGATTTTTCTTCCTGTTGTTCAGGATTAAATTCTTTTTCTGGATCTTCATGAATAAGATAATAGGATTCTAATTGTTCAATCTCTTCTTCTAATCGCTGCTGTGCAGCCTCTGCCCACTTAAAATTTTCCTTTTTGATTTCATGTAAAATCCATTCCTCTAATTGTAAGGCTGCTTCTCTAAAGGTAATGAAAGTGGGTACAGTAGAAACGTTAGCAGGTAACATGGGGCTGAGATTGATTTTTTGTAAAGTCTGAATAAAATTTTCCTTCATCTTTCCATTAGATAAATTTATCCCCACTGAAACCAATTTATCTTTTTTCTTATCGCTAATAAATTCGATTTTATAATTAACCCCAAGCCAGGGACTCAAAGTATTGAATGTTTTTATGGAATCAAGCTGTTGTTGATAGAGACGAACCATTTTTCCTCGTTTTTTTGTGGAATGAAAAATTTGTTGGAGTCGATTAGAGCCAAATCGAATCTCTTCCCCACGGATCCCTTGTGAAGAATGCTCAGGGTCAAAAATAAAAGTCATCGTCATTGTTTCAGGCTCAACACCCATTCTTTCTACAAAAGTCCAATAATATGGACGGTTGGTTAGATCTTTGTCTACAGGAACAGAAAGTTTGACTGTAGTGTGTGAAGGTTCTCTTTCAATAATATGGCATTGAAAAAGCTGCAGGTATTGCTCTACATACTCTCTAACCCATTTTTGATCCATGATCTATCCGTTCACCCCATTAACAATATGATTGCCGATCTGTGACAATTTTTCTTTAAAGTCTTCGTTATCCTTTGCATCGATCATCATTTTCATGATGTTATTTTCAAGGTCATTTAATTTTAATTTTTCTAAGATCACATCAAGTGAACCGATGACATTTTCAAACATATTAATTTTTTCATGAAGAAGATAAAGAATATGTTCTTCGATCGTTTGATTTGTAGAAAGATTATAAATATACACGTTTCTTGTTTGGCCAAGACGATGTACACGCCCAATTCTTTGTTCCACTTTCATCGGATTCCAAGGCATGTCGTAATTAATAATTTGATTACAAAATTGAAGATTGATTCCTTCTCCTCCAGCCTCTGTTGCTACCATCACTTGAGCTTTTCGTTGAAATAGATCCATCATCCAATCTTTTTTCCCTCGATTAAACCCTCCACGGTAGGGAACAGAAGTAATTCCTTGTTCTTTAAGTTTAGTAATAAGAAATTCTTGTGTTGCTCTGTACTCTGTAAAGATAATTACTTTATCATTGATTTCTTTGATTAAAGAAATAATTTTATCTGCTTTTGATTGAGTTTCTACCTTTTTGGCGATTTGCACCAACCGCAGGATTTCATTTTTCATTTCTTCATTACCACCTGATTTTTTAAACATATTAACAAGAGTAATAAAGGCTGCGTCACGACTACTACATATTTCTCTTTGTAGTGTAATTAGAGATAGCATATTCTGAATATCACCTTTTAACTGGCGGTAATATCCTCTTACAAAGCTGGAGATTTCATCATATAGTTCTCGTTCAGGTGCAGTTAGTTCAATCGGTATCGTTTTTACGATTCTTTGAGGAAATTCAATTTCTATCTTTTCATCAGAGCGTTTATTGCGAATCATTACCTTTTCAATTTCTTGTCGTAAGATCTCTTTATTTTTAGGGTTTCTTTTGTCCTTCATATGTTCTTTTTGAAAATGATAGTATCTTCCTAGCTGACCCGGTTTTAAAAGGGTGACTAGATTATATAATTCGGTCATATCATTTTGAATAGGGGTTGCTGTTAGTAATAGAATAAATTTCTTTTTAATTTTATTGATAAACTCCCAGTTCTTTGTATTTTTGTTTTTTAGTTTATGTGCTTCGTCAACTACTAACATATCATAATGTTGATTTAGAACATAGTCGACATGGGGTGGACGCTTTGCCGTATCCATGGAGGCCACAATAATATCGTACTTGTCCCACATCCATTCTTTCTTTTGTGCCACAGCTGGAATTCCTAATTTATGATTTAATTCTCTTGTCCATTGCAAAACAAGGGAAGCTGGGACCAGAATAAGAATTTTCTTTGCCAGGCCTCTGATTAAATACTCCTTCATAATTAGTCCTGCTTCTATTGTTTTTCCTAAACCTACTTCATCTGCAAGGATGGCTCTGCCATGCATTTCATTTAATACTTTTTTTGCGGTTTCAATTTGGTGGGGAAAAGGAGTTAAGTATGGAAGATGAGCCAAACATTGAAGTTCATTAAAATCTTTGATTTGCATCACTTCTTCCGCTTGATAGGCAAGTTGAAAAGCCTCCCATAGATCCCATGGTCCGTCTTGTTTAAATGATTGTTGCAGATCATAAACCCATTGTTGTTCAAAATGAATCGGAATTGTAATATTTCCTTGATCAATGGAGTATATTTTTTCTTGCATCATACTCATGGGCTAAACTCCTTTTGAAATATTCGTGTAATCCTTAGTATGAAACGAATTCTTCTCTTTTATGAAGAAAAAGTTGGATTATGAAATAAAATGCTATTCTGTAAGAGTTTTAATTGATATAATATTTCTAAGATTAAAATGAAATATGGGCGAATGAAGATAGAAGGAGAGACTACGAAATGTAGCGCCGAAGGAGCAAGCCAAAGAGGTGAATCTCTCAGGCAAAAGTACTTCTATTGGACGCATCTCTGGAGAGTGCTCTATGAGCCGCCAAAGGAGCAACTTTTTTTAGGTAACTCTCAGGCACAAAGGACAGAGTAGATTGAACTATCTATCGCTCTGTCTTTTTTTTATGGAAAGGAAAAATTTTGTTATAATCCATTTAGGAGGTGATGTTATGGTAGAGGGTTTAAAAAGAACACCGCTCTATCCACTATACGAAAAATATGGTGCTAAATTAGTTGATTTTGGAGGATGGGAACTACCTGTCCAATTCTCTAGGATTAGTGATGAACATCAGGCAGTAAGAGAAAGAGCAGGATTATTTGATGTATCCCATATGGGTGAAGTTGAAGTTAAGGGGAAAGATGCACTAAATTATATCCAAAAAATAATTACAAATGATGCGTCAAAATTAGTAGATGGTAAGGCTTTATATAGTCCGATGTGTTATCCAGATGGTGGAACGGTTGATGATCTATTAGTATACAGATATGTTGAAGATCATTATCTAATTGTTATCAATGCTGCTAACATCGAGAAAGATTTCGAATGGTTTCAATCCCATTTAGAGGGAGATGTACATATTAAAAATATTTCCGATCAAGTATCTCAATTAGCCCTTCAAGGACCATTGGCCGAGAAAGTCTTACAGAAAATGGCGGATACTGATTTATCTTCGATTGAACCTTTCTATTTCGTTCCCGAGGCTAATATTGAGGGGATCAGAGCCATGGTTTCCCGAACAGGATATACAGGTGAAGATGGTTTTGAAATCTATTTATCCAATGCAGATGCCCCCAAATTATGGGAGAAAATATTAGAAGTCGGTAAAGATGAGGGAGTATTACCTTGTGGGTTAGGTGCTAGAGATACGCTGCGTTTTGAAGCAAAGCTACCTCTCTATGGGCAAGAACTTTCAAAAGACATATCTCCTATTGAAGCAGGGTTAGGTTTTTTTGTAAAATTGGATAAGGGTGACTTTATTGGAAAAGCTATCTTAGCAGAACAGAAAGAGCATGGGGCACAAAGAAAATTAGTCGGAATCGAAATGATCGACCGTGGAATTCCCCGTTCTCACTACTTAGTTTATGTTGGCGATGAAGTGATCGGTGAAGTCACGACCGGAACTCAATCTCCTACCTTACAAAAAAATATCGGACTTGCTTTGATTAAGAAAGAGCATGCAGATATTGGTAATGAGGTATTTGTGGAGATTAGAAACAAAAAGTTAAAGGCTAAAATTGTTAAAACTCCTTTTTATAAAAGGAGCAAGTAAAAAAATCATTTAATTGATGTGGGAGGTATTTTTGATGAGTGAATTAAAACAAAACCTTAAGTACAGCAAGGAACATGAATGGGTTGAAGTGCTAGGCGAAAACAAAGTAAGAGTGGGCATCACTGATTATGCTCAACACTCTTTAGGTGATATTGTTTTCGTTGAAGTTCCAGAAGAAGGTAGCGATGTATCAGCAAACGAAACCATGGGTTCTGTTGAATCAGTAAAAGCTGTTTCTGATGTATACACACCAGTTTCTGGTAAAGTTGTTGAAGTAAATGAGGACTTAGAAGATGCACCTGAAGTGATTAACGAAGATCCATATGGAAAAGGATGGATGGTTGTGATTGAACTTAGTAATCCATCCGAATTAGATCAATTGTTGTCTGCGGAGGAATATGAGGCCTTTATTAAAGAGGAGGAATAATTTAAATGAAATTCCGATATATCCCAAACACTGTCGAAGATCAAAGAGAGATGTTGGCAGCCATTGGGGTTGAATCGGTAGAGGATTTATTTGCCGATATCCCACAAACTGTCCGTTTTGAAGGGGAACTAAATATCCCAAAAGCTTTATCTGAACAAGATGTAACTCATTTGATGTCTAAATTAGCGCATAAAAACATTACGATGAATGATTACCCGAGTTTCTTAGGTGCGGGAGTCTATCATCATTTTATTCCAAGTGTAGTGAATCACGTTATTTCTCGTTCAGAATTTTATACAGCATATACTCCTTACCAGCCAGAAATTAGCCAAGGGGAATTACAAGGGATTTTTGAGTTTCAAACATTGATAGCGGAGTTAACAGGGATGGAAGCAGCGAACTCTTCAATGTATGACGGGGCTACATCTTTAGCAGAGGCTGCAGCAATGGCTGCAGGCTCTACCCGTCGTCAAAAAATTATTGTATCTCGCGCTGTCCATCCAGAAGCAAGAACCATTTTAAAAACGAGTGCCAAAGGTCATAATTTAGATGTGGTCGAAGTAAACATAAAAGATGGGGTTACAGATTTAGCTGAGTTAAAGAGTAGAATCGATCAAGATACTGCAGCGGTGATTGTTCAATACCCGAACTTTTTCGGCCTTATCGAGGATCTTAAAACCATTGAAAAAGTTGCTCATGAAAACCAAGCCCTTTTCATTGTAAGTGCCAATCCAATGGCATTACCTATCTTAAAATCTCCAGGAGAATATAAAGCAGATGTAGTTGTTGGTGATAACCAGCCAATGGGAATTCCAGCCTCCTTTGGCGGACCGCATGTTGGATTCTTTGCAACAAATTCAAAGTTAATTCGAAAGATGCCTGGAAGAATCGTTGGCCAGACGGTTGATGATGAAGGGAATAGAGGTTTTGTTCTTACCCTGCAGGCACGTGAACAACATATTAGACGAGAAAAAGCAACCTCGAATATTTGTTCAAACCAAGCATTAATGGCACTAGCTTCTGCTGTATATATGAATACCATGGGAAAACAAGGAATTCAAGAAGTGGCAAAACAAAATCTTCAAAAAGCTCATTATGCATATAAAGTACTAACTTCTATCAATGGAGTAGAGCCTGCATTTCACCTTCCTTTCTTTAATGAATTTGCAATTAAACTACCTAAACCTGTTTCTGAAATCAATAAGGCCTTATTACAAGATCATTTCATAGGCGGTTATGATGTAAGTAAAGACTATCCCGAATTAGAAGGTATCATGCTTGTTGCTGTAACTGAGGTCAAAACAAAAGAACAAATTGATCAATTCGCAGCAAGATTGGAGGGATT
>NZ_LSKU01000001.1:814627-932677 GCF_001561915.1 Tepidibacillus decaturensis
GAGAAAAGAAAAAGCCCTCATATTTGAATTGAGCAAACCAGGTAGAGTTGCTTATAGCTTGCCTGAATTAGATATACCAGAGATTCCAATTGATGAATTACTTCCAAAAGAAGTGATCCGTGAGAATCCACCAGAATTCCCGGAATTGTCAGAATTGGATTTAATGCGCCATTATACAGAATTATCCCAGCGAAATCATGGAGTTGATTCTGGTTTCTATCCTCTAGGGTCTTGTACGATGAAATATAATCCTAAAGTAAATGAAGATGTTGCAAGATATGCTGGATTTAGCCAGATTCATCCTTATCAAGCGGAGGAAACCGTTCAAGGTGCTTTAGAACTGATGTACAACCTACAAGAGGAACTTCAGGAAATTACAGGAATGGATAAGGTGACATTACAACCTGCAGCAGGGGCTCATGGTGAATGGACAGGACTTATGCTGATCCGTGCCTACCATGAAAACCGTGGTGATCATCAACGGAATAAAGTGATAGTTCCTGACTCTGCTCATGGAACGAATCCAGCATCTGCAACAGTAGCAGGATTTGAAATCGTTACTGTAAAATCTAATCAATTTGGTAATGTAGACGTAGAAGCTTTGAAACAAGCTGTTGGTAATGAGACTGCGGCGTTAATGCTTACAAACCCAAACACCCTTGGCTTATTTGAAAAAGATATTGTGGAAATTGCTAGAATTGTACATGAAGCAGGTGGATTGCTTTATTATGATGGAGCAAATGCGAATGCGATCTTAGGCATCACACGTCCAGGGGATATGGGATTTGATGTTGTACATTTGAATCTTCATAAAACTTTCTCAACTCCCCATGGTGGTGGTGGCCCTGGTGCTGGACCAGTAGGAGTTAAAAAGATATTAGAACCATTCTTACCAAAACCGATGGTTGCAAGGGATGGGGATCGATATTATTTAGATTATAATATTCCTCAATCTATTGGTCGCGTGAAATCATATTATGGTAATTTTGGAATTCTTGTTAGGGCGTATACCTATATCCGTACAATGGGACCAGATGGACTTAAAGCAGTAGCAGAGAACGCAGTATTAAATGCAAACTATATGCTTCGAAGATTACAGGATTATTATGATGTACCATTCTCACAACATTGTAAGCATGAGTTTGTATTGTCTGGTAAGAAGCAAAAGAAACTAGGTGTTCGTACACTAGATATTGCAAAACGATTATTAGATTTTGGGTTTCATCCACCAACCATCTATTTCCCACTTATCGTGGAAGAATGTTTAATGATTGAACCAACGGAGACCGAAAGTAAAGAGACATTAGATTCTTTTATCGACGTACTCATCCAAATCGCAAAAGAAGCAGAAGTAGACCCAGAAAAGGTATTAGAAGCACCTCATACGACGGTTGTTGGCCGTTTAGATGAAGTCACAGCTGCTAGAAACCCAATCTTAAGATATACAAAATAAAAAATAATCGAAAAAAACAAAGGACCTTGTAAGATACAGGGTCCTTTGTTTATTTGTATGTCACTCTGTCAATTCAACTTGATTAATTTTTCAAATTCTTCTTGTAATGCTTTAGTAATAGATCCTGGAGAATTGGTGATCGTTTTATCGTTGATCTGGTTAATTGGCATGATTTCCATTGTTGTACTACTTACAAAGGCCTCATCAGCTTGGTAGACTTGTTTGAGATTAAATTCTTTTTCTACAAAGGGGATACCAATTTTATCAGCAATTTTTTCAATCACTAATCTTGTAATTCCTTTTAGAATAAAGTTATTAGCCGGATGTGTGAGGATTTTACCGTCCTTTACGATAAAGAAATTAGATGAACTTCCTTCAGTCACAATATTATCCCTAATTTGTACTGCTTCATAGGCCTGATGATCAACGGCATATTGTTTTGCCATAATGTTACCTAATAGGTTAAGACTTTTTATATCACAACGTAGCCAACGAATGTCTTCAATTGTGACAATTTTAATCCCTTTTTGCAATTTTTCGTAAGGTCTATTCATTTCTTTTGTATATGCAGTTAGTACCGATGTCGAATCAGTAGGAAATGCATGGTTTCTAGTCGCTACACCTCTAGTTGTCTGAAAATAAACAATACCGTTTTGAAGGTTGTTCATTTCAATTAATTGTGTTATCTTTAACTTAATTTCTTCTGAAGAGAGTGGTAAAGAAAGACTTAATTCTTTTGCGCTTCTTTCAAATCGAATTAAATGATCATCAAAACGAAATGGTTTGCCATCATAAACTCGAACCACTTCATAAATTCCATCCCCAAATTGATACCCACGATCCTCTATATCGATGTGAGCCTCCCCTCTTGTAATAAATTGATCATTCATAAGAATCATTGAAGTCACTCCAATTCTAAAAGTGTATTTTTCTATAACTAAGATGGAGCTTCAAGTTGTTAATACTCTTATTGTAACATGAACTCAGAAGAATGGGATTTAGTATTTATTGATTTTTTTAGATTTTTTTAATACCTAAGAATAAGGAAGCAAATTAAAATTAGGCCATGTTATTCATTTGATATTCTTACTTTTTAGGACTTTTGATTCCTAGAAATACTAGATATAGTGTTGTATAATGAAAAAACCTCATATATATTGATATTTCAGCAAAGAGATCATACATAATGAGATGTATAAGGAGAAATATTAGGAAAGATGGAGAGTGAAACAATCAATGGAAAATGATAAGAAAACACGCTTAGAAGGATTAAGCGAAAAAATCTTCCTGGATCGCTATGCATTAAAGGACGTCACTGATCAACAAGTAAATGTAGGGGATACTGTATTAGTTTTAACAAAAGATGATCCAAAGTTCCCACAAAAAGAAGTAGGTGAAGTCCTTTCGATTGATGGTTTGACGATTACGGTTGGTTTAAGAAGTGGACAAGTTATAGAAACCGAACAAAGCAAAATTACAAAACCATTGGAGTTAACACCTGAAAAAATGTGGGACCGTTTAGCAAAAGCGATTGCTTCTGTTGAAAAACCTAAAAAACAACAAGAATGGACAGAAAAGTTTCGCCATGTATTAGATGATTGGAAATTAGTTCCCGGTGGCAGGATCGCTGCAGGGGCTGGAGCGAGTGATGAATTAACTTTATTCAACTGTTATGTTATTCCTTCACCCAAGGATAGTCGTGGTGGAATTATGGAAACGCTAAGCCAGATGACAGAAATTATGTCACGAGGTGGTGGAGTTGGTATTAACCTATCTTCTTTAAGACCACGTCGAGCAGTTGTAAAAGGGGTGAATGGTTCATCCAGTGGAGCTGTTTCCTGGGGTGGATTGTTTAGCTATACTACTGGTTTAATTGAACAAGGTGGCTCGCGTCGTGGAGCTTTAATGCTCATGTTAAATGATTGGCATCCTGATCTATTAGAATTTATTACCGTAAAACAAGAAATGGATCTAATCACAAATGCTAACCTTTCTGTAGCTGTAAGTAACGATTTTATGAAGGCAGTAAAAGAAGATTTAGATTGGGAATTAGTTTTCCCTGATACAAGTGATCCTGAATATGATGAAGTTTGGGATGGTAATCTCCAAAAATGGAAAGAACTCGGTAAATCCGTGAAAGTATATAAAACATTAAAGGCTAGAGAAATCTGGCATACCATTATTGAGTCTGCTTGGCGATCGGCAGAACCTGGTATTGTTTTTATGGAGTACTATAATCAAATGTCTAATAGTTGGTATTTTAATCCAATCATTAGTACGAATCCTTGTGCGGAACAAGGTTTACCAGCTTGGGGTGTATGTAATCTATCTTCGATCAATTTAGCCAAATTTGTAAAAGATGGAGAAGTGGATTGGGATGCTCTCGGAGAAACTGTTGAAATCTCTGTCCGTTTCTTAGATAACGTAATTGATGCTACACCTTACCATTTTGAAGAAAATAAAAAAATCAGTTAAATGAACGTCGTGTTGGATTAGGTAGTATGGGCTTAGCTGAAATGCTCATCAAATTAAAGATTCGTTATGGTAGTGAAGAATCCTTAGCATTCTTAGATAAACTATACAACTTTATTGCAAAACGAGCCTATCTAGCTTCAGCGGAAATTGCGGCGGAAAAGGGATCATTCCCAATGTTTGATAAAGAAAAATTCCTACAAAGTCTTTTTGTCCAACAATTTGATGACGAAGTTAAAGATGCGATCCTAGAAAAAGGGATGAGAAACGTTACTGTTCTTACTCAAGCACCTACAGGTAGTACAGGTACCATGGTTGGAACATCTACTGGGATTGAACCCTTCTTTGCTTTTGAATATGTTCGTCAAAGTCGATTAGGTTTGGACAAGCAATATGTACCGATTGCAAAAGAATGGTTAGACCAGCATCCTGGTGAAGATCTTCCTGACTATTTTGTAAGTGCAATGGAACTTTCTGCTGAAGACCATATCCGTGTACAAGCTGTTATTCAAAAATGGGTAGATTCTTCCATTAGTAAAACCGCAAATGCACCAGCAGATTTTACGGTGGAGGATACTAAGAAACTTTATGAATATGCCTTTGAATTAGGTTGTAAAGGAGTAACCATCTATCGTGATGGAAGCCGTGATGTGCAAGTACTTTCAACTGAGAAAAAGGAAGAAAAAGATGCAGTAAAACCAGAAGTTGAACAACAATTAGATCATAAACCTGAAAAAGAATATCGTCGTAGACCAAAAAAATTAACAGGTGCAACCTATAAAATGAATACGCCGTTAGGTAAAGCCTATATCACCATCAATGATGTGGAAGGTAAACCTTTTGAAGTGATTGTTAATGTAGGAAAAGCAGGTAGTGATGTCTTCGCCATGTCTGAAGCTTTGGGAAGAGTGTCAACACTATTTTTACGCTTCGGGGAAATTCCAGATGGTAATAAGGCACGTTTATTGATCAAACATCTAAAAGGCATTGGTGGTTCAGGGGCAGTTGGATTTGGACCAAATCGAGTTGAATCAATTGCTGATGCAGTAGCAAAAGCGTTAGAGATGCATATTGATGGAGAAGAATCCGACGATTCTATAGCTGCTTCATCAGAGCAACAAGTCTTAAATAGACATCTTGATCATGAAGGAATTGGTTCGTTTGATCATGACCATGATTTTACTGATGATGCAGTGCCTGATGGATTAGATTTATGCCCAACTTGTGGATCAGCTTCTTTAGTCAACGAAGAAGGCTGTAAGCATTGTATTACTTGTGGATATACCCGTTGTTCATAATAGAACATCTTCTTTTGCAGGAGAATTCACAAAAAAAATCACAGAAAGAAACGAGCTTGTAAATAATCA
Source organism: Tepidibacillus decaturensis (assembly GCF_001561915.1). Classification (GTDB taxonomy): domain Bacteria; phylum Bacillota; class Bacilli; order Tepidibacillales; family Tepidibacillaceae; genus Tepidibacillus_B; species Tepidibacillus_B infernus. Next base: position 819,920 of record NZ_LSKU01000001.1, read on the forward strand.
AGCTCGTTTTGTACTTTAATGATACCAATTATAATATTTGAATCGAAAATTGTTGCATCATAAAGGTATTTTATGCTAAGATAAAACAAAAGTTATATCATAAAACTTAAGTTTGGTGATGTGATGATCAATCAACTAACTTCAAAGGAAAAAGAAATTATTGAAATTCTGCGTAAAAATCCCTTTATAGAGCAAGAGGAAATTGCAAATCAACTTGGACTAGCAAGATCTTCTGTTGCAGGCCATCTTGCGAGGTTGAGCAAAAAAGGAATCTTGCAAAGGGGATATATTCTTAATGAGAGAATGAATGAAATTGCTGTAATTGGTGGGGCAAATGTGGATATTAAAGGAATTGCTGATGGGTCATTCAGACAAGGAAGTAGTAATCCGGGAAAAGTCTATCGTACAGCAGGTGGTGTTGCAAGGAATGTAGCAGAGAATCTTGCAAAGCTTCAGTTGTCTACATTTCTTTTTACCGTTGTTGGACGTGATGAAGAAGGGGATTGGCTATTGGATGTAACACAAAAAGCGGGTGTCAACATTCAATATATTGAACGATTAGCTAATGAGAGAACAGGGAAATACCTATCCATTCTGGATGAAAATAGGGAACAAGTTGGTTCCATCTCAGATATGCAAATTATGGAGAGAATGGACGAACTGTTTCTACAAAACCTTTATCCAAAATTGATTACAGCAAAGATCGTATTTCTAGATACGAATCTTCCTCAGTCTACATTAGTACCTCTTATTCATTGGCTCAAAGACAAGGAAACGATGATCGTTATCGACCCAGTATCTGCTAAGAAAGCCGAAAAATTAAAAGGATATTTAGAGGACTTAGATTTAATTACTCCAAATAAGGAAGAAGCAGAAATCCTAACTGGCATTACAATAAAAAGTAAAACGGATCTTAACCGAGTAGTATACGAGTTTTTTTCTCAAGGAGTAAAGCAAGTCGTAATTACTTTAGGTGCTGAAGGGGTATTTGTGGCCACACCTGAAATTCAGGAATTCCTTCCTAGTCCTAAGGTTGATGTGAAAGATACGACAGGAGCTGGCGATGCTTTTGTTTCCGGGATTATCTATGGTTTAGTAAATGATAAAGAGCTTATCGAGGCATGTAAATATGGCCATACTATGGCAGCAATCACTCTTAAACGGGAAGAAACCGTTGTCCATGATCTAAACATACACATTTTAGAACAGTTAAAAAAGGAGATTTTCTAGTGGAGACTAAAATTGATTTTTTAAAGAAACAAATACACATCAAAGAGGAAGTGAAGGATGCATTAGCTTCGGGAAGACCAGTTGTGGCATTAGAATCAACTATTATTACGCATGGAATGCCTTATCCAGCTAATGTAGAGACAGCCTTAGAAGTAGAACGGATAATTCGAGAGCAAGGTGTAATTCCAGCAACGATCGCAATTATCAATGGAGTGATCAAAGTTGGGTTAACGGAAGAAGAAATTAAGGATTTAGCAAAAGAAAAATATGTAGTGAAAGCGAGTAGGCGTGATTTACCAGTCATCCTTGCTAAAAAATTATCTGGAGCGACTACAGTAGCAGGTACGATGTTGGTGGCTAGGATGGCAGGAATTAAAGTTTTTGTCACAGGAGGGATTGGTGGAGTTCATCGTGGTGCAACTGAGACGATGGATATCTCTGCAGATCTGCAAGAACTAGCCAAAACCAATGTAGCAGTTGTTTGTGCAGGGGCAAAATCGATTCTTGATATTGGCTTAACTTTAGAATATTTAGAGACCCAAGGGGTTCCTGTTTTAGGATATCAAACAAAGCAATTCCCTGCATTTTATACCCGTGATAGTGGGTTTAATGTAGATTATCAGGTGGAAAGTGCGGAGGAAATGGCAAATATCATGAACATAAAATGGAATATGGGTTTAGATGGCGGTATTGTGATCGCTAATCCCATCCCTGCCGAACATGCACTAGATGAAAACTATATTAACCAAAAAATAAGGGATGCTTTAAAGGAAAGTGTAGAAAATAAGATTATTGGTAAAGAAATTACACCATTCCTATTATCAAAATTAGAAGAAATCACAGAGGGTAAAAGCTTAGCAGCTAATATTGAATTGGTAAAACATAATGCAAAAGTAGGAGCACTTATCGCTACTGAGTACGCAAAATTAAATAAAGCTTGAAATTTGACTTTTGTTTTTAGTTTGTTAAAATGTTAGTTGGATGAGAACCAAGGATTGTAGCTGCTTAGCAGTAAGACCTAAAACGATGCAAGGGGGCAATATGGTTTCCTTTTTCGTTTTGGGTCTTTTGCACTTATTATATGGAAAAAATGGCTAGTTTGGTATATAAAATAGGATGTGTTTAAAAAATAAGTAAGAAGTTTTCTTTTTATTGGTAAATAAAGGTGCTTATTATTAATTTGGAGGGTATACCGTTGAATAATAATAATGAAAATCTGTCAAATATTTTTGTCATATTCGGTGGTACTGGGGACCTAACCTATCGGAAATTAATCCCAGCTTTATATCATTTGCAATACGGAAAGATGTTACCAGAACATTTTGCAGTCGTTACGATCGGAAGACGTGGTAAAACGACCGAGGAATATAGGAACGAACTATATGAAGCAATAAAAAAATTTTCTCGTTTCCAACTAGATGAATCTGAGTGGAATACATTACGTGAACGGATTTACTATCAACAGATGGATTTTACCGATGACCAAGGATATCCCCTATTAAAAAGTTGGTTAGAAGAACTTGACCAAATACATCAAACCATGGGGAATCGGATTTATTATTTAGCTGTTGCCCCTGAATATTTTGGCCTGATTGTTGAAAAATTACATGATCATGGCATGGCTAACAATGAAGATTCATGGCAGAGAGTGATGATTGAAAAACCATTTGGAAGAGATTTGCAATCAGCAAAATATTTAAACCAAAAAATAACGTCTGTATTTAAAGAAGAACATACCTATCGGATTGATCATTATCTTGGCAAAGAAATGCTTCAAAATATCATGGTTATTCGTTTTGCTAATGCTTTATTTGAACCGATTTGGAATAATAAATACATTGACCATATCCAAATCTCTTCAAGTGAAATAGTTGGAGTGGAAAATAGAGGCGGCTATTATGAAAAAGCAGGTGCATTAAGGGATATGGTTCAAAACCATATGCTGCAGCTCCTTACATTAACAGCAATGGAACCACCCATAAGTCTTGAAACTGAAACAATCAGAGATGAGAAAGTGAAAGTTCTTCGTTCTATTCAGGAATTTACACCTGATTTGGTCGCAAAGAATGTAGTTCGGGGACAATATGGTGAGGGAATTGTTCAACAAAAAAAGTGGTTCGTTATCGCGAGGAAGAAAGAGTTTCACCAATCTCTGAAACAGAGACATTTGTTGCATTAAAAGTAAATATCAATAATTTCAGGTGGGCAGGAGTTCCGTTTTATATTAGAACAGGAAAGAGAATGCCGGTCAAGTCGACAGAAGTGGTTGTTCAATTTAAACCGTTAGACCATATTTTATATTTTAAAGAATATGGTAATCTATTGCCTAATCTATTGGTTATTCGTATTCAACCCGAAGAAGGAGTTTTTCTACAATTTAATGCAAAGCAACCGGGTACAAAGAATATGATTATCCCCGTTAAAATGGATTTTTGCCAAAATTGCCAGATTGGTAGTAACTCTCCTGAAGCATACGAAAGATTGCTCTATGATGTGATGAGAGGAGATTCAACTCTTTTTACAAGGTGGGATGAAGTAGAATATTCTTGGAAACTTGTTGATATGATTGCTGAAGCATGGACAACGCAAAAGATAGAATTACCTAATTATGAAGCAGGTAGTTGGGGTCCAAAGGAAGCAGATGAACTTTTACATAGAGACCAACGAAAATGGTGGAATATAGGAGTGTAATGTTAAATGGAGATATATGATATTTCAATGATGATTCATCAAGAGATGCCAGTATATAAAAACAAAGAAGAGAAAAGACCGGTTCTCAAAACGATGCAGGATTTTGCTACTGGTCATGTTTTTGAGTCTCGAATACAAATGGATATGCATACAGGAACTCATGTTGATGCACCTCTTCATATGATTGAAAATGGAAATACGATAGATACCCTTGATTTAAGAAAAGTTGTCACTCCTTGCAAGGTGATTGATCTGACTGCAATAAAAGAGAAGATAACAAAAGAAGATCTTCAATCAATAAATCTCCAAAAGAATGACTTTGTTTTATTCAAAACAAAAAATTCCTACGATGATCAGTTTAACCAAGAGTTTGTTTATTTGGATCGGAGTGGTGCACAGTATTTAACTACAAAAGGAATTAAAGGTGTCGGAATCGACGCACTTGGCATAGAACGAAGCCAGCCTGGCCATGAAACGCATATAAGCTTAATGGAAGCAGGTATTGTTATTCTGGAAGGACTAAGGCTTAAAGATATTGACGAAGGTGAATATTTTCTATATGCTGCTCCCCTATTTATTAAAGGAGCAGAAGCAGCCCCAACAAGAGCAATTTTAGTTAAGATGAATTATGAGAATGTAAAGGTTTAATCCCATTTAAAAAAAGGATACAATGGTATCCTTTTTTTTAATATTCATGGGTTTACTTCACTTTCATTTTCTTTTTCAAGTAAGAATCCCGCTTTTTTAAAAGCTAGGCAAACCTCATCTAGTTGTTCAATTGTGTCTGCCTCAAGGGTGTGAAGATGGGTACCTTCTGTTAAGTCTGAAAGATAGGAAGCTTTGGAGTCTTCCATTTTTTGAATGAATTGTTTTACATCTCTCCTATTTTTTATGACAAGGGAGGCAGTCATTTCTCCATATATTGGATGTTCTATGATCACATCTCTGATAAATACACCATGATCAACAATTAGATTAAGCTCTGCCTCAGTCTGAGCAGGGGTATGATTACAAGCTATGATTCTCTTAAAGGAATGAGCTGATTCCTTTTCACGCAAATATACATAACCTTGAGCAGTTGCAATAATAGGTTCATTTTTTGCTTTTAATAAGGAAATATCTTGGACAATGACTTGTCTACTAACATTTAGTTTCTCAGCTAGTATTTGCCCCGTCAATGGTTCTTCACTTTCTTTTAGCCATTGTAAAAGAATTCTTCTTCTTTCTTCACCAGAACGCTTTCTTTCATCCACCTTAATCACCTCTAGAAAAAGCACTTTCACTCAACTCTATTATAACGTAAAAATAGACATTTCCCTAGCACTTTGCTTATTTTTCAATCATAGGATGTCATTGGAAAGGAAGTGATTGAAATGAATGAAATAGAAAAATTAATATTTGATATCGAACGGGTTTTTGCCAATCATCTGAATAAGTGGCTGAATACCAGTTCTATGATCTCAGGATTATTAGATGATTCACAGGTTAAAATAAGAGAGAAGGAAAATAAAATACATGTGTCTCTTGATATTCCTGGCCTAACAAAAGAGCATCAATTAGATCTAAATGTTCACAATGATCACCTTATCGTTCAAGGTACAATAGAAAAAATTAATGATGTAAGGTCAGATCATGGAAAAAGAATAAAAAATCATTATTCTGAGTATTTTTATAGAACCGTTCCATTACCTGCTAAAGTTACAACCAAAGGTGCTATTGCTAAATATGAAGATGGGGTATTAAAAGTAGAACTCAAAAAGATTGCAGAATTAGAAGATGGAAGAATCGATATTCTATTTAAATAAAAAGCATGGAGTAACTGCCACCATGCTTTTTTTGTTGAGTTTATTTAAGAAAAACTAAAAATTTGGCTGGTATGTTCTTTTTGGTTTCGGATCAAAACCCATTTATGATTTACTGTGATTTCATAATATTCATCAGATCCGAAACGATGGGCAAGGAAGAGGCCGGATGATTTGGGCTTAATCAGATAATATTGGCTTGTTTTATACAGATAAACGGTAATATTCAAATGTTCACGTGTGATTTTGGCATAGGACTGGTTCGTATAATCATAAATTTGGTCACCATAAGAATAACTAAATTGTTCACCTGTTGAACTATTTGTTAATGTCGTAATTTTTTTCCCAGTAATCTGTCTTGCAACAATATAGGATAAGAGAGGTTCAATGTTCAATTCAATCACCTCCAGAAATAAAAACCAATTATCTAAGATTATTCTATTATATGAATGGGATAGAGATGAGGTGTCTTGATTTCTAGTAGTTGACATCAAAATATGGTAAGCTTAAATTAAATAAATGAACCATTTCCTTAAGGAGGTTTTGTCATAGTGGATGGAGCTAGTATTAATATCTGGATTGCTTTTGGGGCAGGAATCTTATCCTTTTTATCACCTTGTGTTTTACCGTTGTATCCATCATATCTTTCTTATATTACAGGAATATCTGTAGACCAATTAAAAAATGATTTTAGTAAAAAAGAGATAAGAAACCGTGCGCTCATGCACACTTTATTTTTTGTTATAGGTTTTTCTATTATCTTTATTTCCTTAGGGTTTGGAGCAAGTTTTGTGGGCAATCTATTTTATGAATTTCAGGATATTGTGAGGAAATTAGGTGCTGTTCTCATTATTTTAATGGGATTAGTCATTACAGGTTGGGTTAAATGGAATTGGTTAATGAAGGAGAAACGATTTGAGTTAAAAAATAAACCGACTGGTTATCTTGGCTCAACGTTAATAGGAGTCAGTTTTGCAGCAGGATGGACGCCTTGTGTCGGGCCAATTTTAGCGATGATACTTACTTTAGCTGCTTCCGACCCATCACAAGGAATCATTCTACTTATTGCTTATAGTTTTGGTTTTGCCATTCCCTTTTTTATTATGGCTTTCTTTATTAGCCAAACCAGGTGGATTCTACGTTACTCCGATAAAATCATGAAAATCGGGGGAGTGATTCTGATTTTAATTGGTCTTTTACTATTTACAGATCAATTAAGTAAGATTACTGTCTATCTCACAAAGTGGTTTGGTGTCAGCTGGTTTTAAATACAAATTTTTATTTAAAGACTGATCTTATTTTCAGTCTTTTTTTTGTTTTCTGATCATATGTAAGTAGAAAAGGGGGGATGGAGATGTTAGTTGATGCGGTGATTGAAGGTGGAGGTATAAAAGCAATCGGACTGGTTGGTGCAATCTTTGAGGCTGAGAAAAGAGGATACCAGTGGAATCGTTTGGCTGGAACTTCCGCTGGATCAATGATTGCTGCAATGCTAGCAGCTGGTTATACGGCTTCTGAATTAAAGGATGAACTGATGAATTTAGACTATAAAAAATTTATTCAAAAAAAGGAATCGAAATCCCCTTTCTTGGAGCAGCATTTAACCTGATATTTAAACTTGGTATTCATTCTGGTGATTATATTGAACAATGGTTAAGTGAAAAATTACGAGTAAAAGGGGTAAGAGCATTTGGTGATTTAGAGAAGACATTATATATTATCGCCTCAGATATTACGAGTGGGGAAATGTTAGTTCTCCCTCAAGACTTAACTCGTTATGGTGTAGACCCTTTAACCTTTGATATTGCAAGAGCAGTAAGGATGAGCTCAAGTTTGCCATTTTACTTTCAACCTGTAAAATTTAAAGGTTTATATAACAAAAAACTGGATCATTATATTGTTGATGGTGGACTTTTAAGCAACTTTCCAGTTTGGATTTTTGATGATGATGGATCCTCAAAGTGGCCCACTTTTGGTTTTCGACTTGTTTCAGAAAAAACAGGGCAACCCAATAAGATAAATGGACCAATATCTTTAGGATATTCACTGATTAGTACAATGGTAGAAGCTCACGACACCCGCCATATTAAAGAAAAAGATTATGTTCGATCAATCTTAGTCCCAACACTTGGGGTCAATACCACAGATTTTGATCTAAATAAAGAAAAAAGGGATGAATTATTTGAGTCAGGAGTGAAAGCTGCGAAGAACTTTTTTGACCAATGGAACTATATTAGATATACATTCCAATATCGTCAATCAAAAAAGACACCCTAATCGAAAGATTAAGATGTCAATATTTATACTTTTGTGGATTTTTTATTTATCTTGATCCTTTTTTCCTGGTATTACTTTAAATGGATTCTCTTTATGCTTCCGATATTTTTTTGGCTTGGGAGTTGCTTTATTGGGCCTATATCCTCGCTTTTTTAGCTGCTTTTCGGGATGTTTAAGGAAATAAAAGATTAGAACAAAAATCACAATGGGAATAAGGACCCCAATAGGATTACTAACAAAGGTTTTTGCTATTCCAATGATGAAAAGAAAAATAAAAACCCAAGTAATGGCACCTAATCGCTTCATTAAACTCCCTCTTTCTATCATTACATAACTAACATTTTTTCTTTTGTATCTAATTCTCTCATTCGATTAAAAGCAGCAATCGATACTTCAATTTGATCATCTTCTGGTTCCTTTGTAGTCAATGTTTGTAACCAAATCCCTGGAAGGCCAAACCACTTAAGAACAGGAATTTCCCTTACTGAATTCGTTAAACGTAATACTTCATAGGAAACACCAATAACAAGTGGAATCAATGCAATACGTTGTATAATTCGATCCCAAATTGAATCGTAAGGAGAAATAAATTGGTTATAGAGTGAATAGATAATGACACCGATGATGACAGACAAGATAATAAAGCTACTTCCACAACGATAGTGAAAACGAGAATACTTTTTGACGTTTTCTACTGTTAGTGGGGAACCGGCTTCAAATGCATTTATTACTTTATGTTCAGCACCATGATACTGAAATAATCGTTTAATAAATGGGGTTTGCGATATCGCAATAATATAGGCGAATAATAAGACAATCTTAATTCCACCTTCAATAAGGTTATTAAAAAATTGGTTAGGAACCAAACGGCCAAATAAGAGATCGGCAAGGAATGCAGGTAAAACAGTAAATAATAATTTGCCGAAAATCAAGGAAAGGACACCAACAATGGCTACACCAAAGATCATGGTTAATTTAGAAGTGTCTTCTTTGATTTCCTCTCCAGGATTGACATCGAATCGTTCGGTAGAAAAATTTAAATGTTTAGATCCATTTGCACTCGATTGAATCAAAGCGACAATTCCCCGAAGAAAAGGAATTTTTTTAGTTTTTTTATAATTTGGTTTTCATGATTGTTTATTTGAAAAAAATCTATACTTTGATCTTTTCTTCGAATAGCAGTCACTGTTACATTTTTACCACCAAACATAACACCTTCAACCACTGCTTGACCACCGTACATTGGACAGGTTTTATTGGACAAAAAAATCACCTCAACTATGAACATCTACGTTTGATATTTGTACCTTTTATTTTACACGATTTATTCTTTGGTACCAAGAAGTAAAAATTTTTGTACAGTATAGATTTTTCCAATCTTCAAATAATATTTCATAGATTTACTCAAATTTTTTACTAAAAGGGAGGATCGGTATGGAACTTTTTATTAAACGTTTCATTGATTTATTGGATGAGATGATACCTGTCTCAATGGTTCATACTTTAATTGAACAACCTTTAGGAGCTGTTATCCATGATAGTTATGTAAGAATTCATGCGAGAATAGACTTAGCAGATGAGGATAGTCCATATGTTGAAATAGAATTGTATCCCTATCATCCAAATCAAATGGATTGTTTATATGCTTTTACATTTCCCCAAAAAGGGATACTAGTAAATGAAAATGATTTTGTCAATAAACTTAAAGAACAAGAGGAATTAAAAATACAAAAAGTTACTTCTATTGAGGAAAATGAAGATTACTTTTATGAAGTGTTTTATGAGGAACAGATGAAGATTCCGGAAAACAATGCAAAAAAAGATGAACTTATCGATCAGATGATTTCAAAAATAAAAGATTGGTTGTATATCAGTGGATTTCATAGTACTGAAGAGGAGTAATTTAAGTAGATGAAGAATCAAGAACAGAACCAATCAACACGAGTGAGAAAGAAAAAATTTCATATGGCCATTTCGATCGGTATATCAGCAGGCATTTTATGGGGGCTTATGTCACTAGTGATGTATTATCTACAATTCACAGATGTAGGGCCATCGATCTTCGCAAAGCCATTTTTAAATCCCGATTATGATTTGAAATGGCAAGGTCATTTTGTCGGTCTGGGTTTCTTTATTTTTTATGCGCTCATTGCTGCTTTTCTTTATGCGAAATTTTTAGCAAAATATAAAAGTCCATGGGTTGGGATTGCTTATGGCCTAGCATTATGGGCTTTTGTTTTTATAGTACTTAATCCATTACTTAATCTGACAAAACCTTTAAAAGAGTTAGGGTGGAATACCAATTCCGTTATGTTTTCCTTATTTATTTTAATTGGCCTTTTTATTGGTTACTCTTTATCTGCTGAATTTAACAATCAAGAGGAATAAAGAAATGAATAATGGAACACTCTGTTCAAATACTCATCATTTGTGATAAAATATTTTGGAAAAATGGCAAATTAAAATGGTGAGTAAAATGAAAAAAATTTTTGTAGTTAACGGACCCAATCTTAATATGTTAGGAAAAAGAGAACCAACGATCTATGGAACAGCATCATTAGAACAATTAACTCATTTAATGGAGGAAAAGGCTCAAGAATTAGGAATGGATGTTGCCTTTTACCAGTCAAATCATGAAGGGGAAATCATTGATCAGATTCAAGGAACTTTAGGGAAATATGATGGAATGATTATTAATCCTGGAGCGTTTACCCATTATAGTTATGCAATTTCTGATGCGATATCTGCTGTACAAATTCCAACCGTTGAAGTACATATTTCTAACATCTATAGGCGTGAATCTTTTCGTCATCACTCTGTGATAGCACCTGTTTCGGTTGGACAAATCTCGGGATTAGGAATGTATGGTTATTTTGCTGCACTGCAATTTTTCGCGGACTTTTTTAAGTTCCATAAAAGTAGTGGGAATTAATCTCGAAGTTAATAGTTACTTTTGAAGCTGAATGACTGGGTGTTGCCAATTAGGGAAGGAGGGAATGGAATGGAGAAACGAATAGAAAGACTTAGAAAAACGTTTAAAGACCTTCAAATTGAAGGTATGTTAATCACAAGTGCGAGTAATAGAAAATATATCAGTGGGTTTACAGGAAGTGCTGGCTATGTTCTAATAACTCAAAAGGATGCCATTTTTATAACAGATTTCCGTTATGTAGACCAAGCCAAAAATCAAGCTGTTTCTTATGAAGTCATTCAACATCAAGGATCCATAGTTGAAACAGTAAATGAACAATTAAAACGATTAAGTATTCAAGTTTTGGGTTTTGAACAAGATTTTGTTACATATTCTCTTTATAAACAGTTTGAAGAAACATTTGTAAATATTGAACTCAAACCAATTTCACAAGTGATAGAAAAATTACGCATGATAAAAGATCCTAACGAAGTCTCTTTGATTCGTAAAGCAGCAGAGATTGCTGATCAAGCCTTTTCTTATATTCTGACAGCAATAAAGCCCGGGATGAAAGAAACTGATGTGGCTTTTCAATTAGAATGTAAGATGAGGGAATTGGGTGCAGAAGGTGCATCTTTTGATACGATTATAGCTTCAGGTTACCGCTCTGCAATGCCGCATGGGGTTGCAAGTGATAAAGTGATTCAATCTGGTGACTTGGTCACCATGGATTTCGGTGCTATCTATCAAGGATATGTATCTGACATTACAAGAACGATTATAATGGGTACGCCAAACCAGAAGCAGAAAGAAATCTATCAGATTGTTCTTGAGGCCCAATTGAATGGTGTACAACATGTAAAGGCAGGTATGTCAGGAAAAGAAGCTGATGCACTAACAAGAGATATTATCAGTAAATTTGGATATGGAGAATATTTTGGCCATAGCACAGGTCATGGAATTGGACTTGACGTACATGAGGGGCCGGGTTTATCCTTTAAAAGTGATATCATTTTGCAACCAGGAATGGTTGTTACCGTTGAACCGGGGATCTATATCACAGACTTCGGTGGTGTTCGAATAGAAGATGATGTATTGATCACGGATCATGGAAGAGAGATTATTACACAATCCACAAAAGAATTATTGATTATTGATTAGTATTCAATCATGATAGGAGGTTTTATTTTTGATTTCATCAAATGATTTTCGTACAGGTTTAACGATTGAAGTAGATGGTGGTATTTGGACAGTTATTGAATTTCAACATGTAAAACCAGGTAAAGGGGCTGCATTTGTTCGTTCAAAATTAAAAAATATTAGAACAGGTGCAGTACAAGAAAAAACTTTCCGCGCCGGTGAAAAAATTGCTCGTGCACGAATTGAAACGAAGGAAATGCAGTATTTATACAATAGCGGTGATGAGTATACCTTCATGGATACAGAGACATATGACCAAATTAACTTACCTGCATCACGTTTAGAACGTGAAATTAATTTCCTTAAAGAAAACATGAATGTGTATATTATAAGTTATCAAGGTGAAGTAATTGGTGTTGATTTACCCAATACCGTTATCTTAGAAGTAGTTGACACAGAACCAGGAATAAAAGGTGATACCGCAACAGGTGGTTCCAAATCAGCAACTTTAGAAACTGGTTTAACGATTCAGGTTCCATTATTTATTAATGTTGGCGATAAGTTAATTATTGATACACGAAGTGAAGCATACGTTTCTAGAGCGTAAGTTAAAGATAAAACAAGAAAAGTTTCTTACATCAACAAGCCCCCAATTTCAAAGGAAAAGGGGGCTTTTCAATATTCACCCTTTATATAATGATTGTAATGTCCTCGTGGGTAGCTACACAAGGGCAAATAGGATATAGATTGATTTGACTACAAAAATGAATATCCTCCCCTAAACCTAATTGAATGAGTTTTCTTGCTGTTTCTGTTGTTTTTATCGTTTCAAATAAACCATTTTTATGAAATTTATATACGGCGTACATCGCTTTAGCAAAATCATTTAATTCAAAGGTAATCGTATAATGCTTCATTAAGCGATCAATAAGAAAACCGGCAGCTAAACCGTCTTCAAGCGCAAATTCATTTCGCTCACCCACACATAGTAAGACTAAATCTTTTTTAAAATGCAAAGCTTGCTCGATACATTTATCACCATTTAAAAAACTTCCTATTAATACTTCTTCTCCTTTTAATGCTTTATTGATTGCTCGAGTGCCATTTGTCGTGGTTAAGATGATACTTTTACCATTTAATTGTTGTTTAACAAAATCTAAAGGAGAATTTCCTAAATGAAAGTTAGAAATTTTCTTGAAAAATCGATCACCAGCTAATAAATACTCTTGTTTTTGACTTTGCAAATTTTTTGCCTGACCTATTGTTTCAACGGGAACAATCATCTGAACACCATTAGCGATTGCAGTAATAATGGTGCTGGAGGTTCGAAGGGCATCGATAATGATAACTGTTTTATTGAATAATTCTTCTGTTTTTATTTCATCTACATGAGAAACCACATCAATTCGCATTTTTCTTCTCCTTCCCTAAGGATTCCAGCACAAAAACGAACTTCTTTGCTTTCCTATACCTATTCCTTATGTCACAATATATGCATAAATTCTATAGATGAGCCAATTAAATTTAGCTTTTTATAAAATAATTTGATGTTTAGTGCCATTTTGGCACTCATTTTTTTTATAAAAAATAATAGAAATAATAGGAAGAGAGCTTTTCCATATTTCAAAAAAAATCTTGGGGGGCGGAAAATGGAATTATTAAATAAGTTTGTTCTAAGTATGGCCTTATTACGTTTTATCTCGGGGAGCCTTGAAATTTTAGCAGGTTTATCGATGTTAAAGTTAAATGATTTAAATAAAGCCTTAGTAGTCAATTCACTTCTTGCATTAGTAGGACCAACTGTGCTTATTCTGACTACCTCCATTGGATTGTTTGGAATAAGTGATAAAATCTCTTTTTCAAAATTTTTTTGGATTTTTTCGGTATAGGATTTATTTTAATTGGTGTTAGAAAATAGAATGGGATAAATCCCCTAAAAAAGTACATACTACTGATGAAAAAAAATGAGGGGGATTTTTGATGAGTAACATTCAAGAAAGAATTGCCTATTTAGAAGGATTAGCTGAAGGATTAGAGATGTATCAAAATAAAAAAGAAGGTAAATTTTTTGAAGAAATTGTAGGTATTATGACAGAAATGAATCAAACCTTACAACATTTCATGGATCGACTAAGCGAATTAGAAGAGTATGTGGAAGCAATTGATGAAGACCTTAATGATTTAGAATGGGACTTTTATGAAGATGATGAAGACCTAGAAGACGATGAGCTCGAGGAGGGGATAGATGATGAATTATTGGTGATGGAAGACGACCAAAATGAAGGTTATTACCAAGTGGAATGTCCAACATGTCATGAAACGGTCATGATCGATCATCATTTACTTGAACATGACGAACCAACTGAGGTTGTTTGTCCGAATTGTAATGAAGTATTAATTATTGATGATGAGGATCAATATATTGGGACGAATACCACTTTATAAGTAATAATTCTTTTTATTTTACGGGACCCTTTTTAAGGGTCTCTTTTTCATTCTTTTAGCATAATTTGGTCAAGCAGGCATATGTATTAGTGAAGATTCTTAGTGGACAGGTTTAAGGGGGCAATGTGGTGAAAGAGGAGATCTTAAACGTTTTGCCAACAGAGATTCGGAAAATCATCCAGCAGATTGAGCAAAAACTCAGTGAACAAATTGAAGAAATAAGAATACGGGAAAATCGTCCTCTCGAGATTGTTTACAGTGGTCATCATGCATTTCTCACTATAAAGGGAGAACTTACTTTAGATGTTAAAAAATCCTATCTACCTACAAATGAAGATACAATGAAAATGTTAAATTTAATTAGTAACCATTCGCTTTATCGTTTAGAAGAAGAATTAAAAAGAGGTTATATTACTGTCCATGGTGGACATAGAGTAGGAATATCAGGAAAAGTAATCATGGAAAAGGGAGAGGTTAAGACCATTAAAGATGTGACAAGCTTTAATATTAGAATTGCAAAGCAGAAGCTCGGAATGGCAGATCCCCTTATTCCATTTCTCATCAATTTAAGAGAAATGAAGGTGCACAATACTCTAATCATTTCACCCCCTCAATGTGGAAAAACAACGATATTAAGAGATTTGGCAAGACAATTAGGAACAGGGATTTCAAAATTTGCTTTTTTAGCTAAAAAAATAGGGATTGTGGATGAACGATCTGAAATAGCAGGAAGTGTAAGGGGAGTTCCACAAAATGATGTTGGATTAAGAACCGATGTATTAGATGCATGTCCTAAAGCTGAAGGAATGATGATGATGATTCGTTCCATGTCACCAGACATTTTGATTGTTGACGAAATAGGTCGGCAGGAGGACACATTAGCCATATTGGAAGCTAGAAATGCTGGTGTTCAAGTGATTGCAACTGCTCATGGAAGTGATATCCATGAAATCATAAAAAGGCCTTCCCTTTCTTCTCTCATCCAACAAGAGATCTTTACTAGATACGTCATATTAAGCAGGGAACGGGGAATAGGGACGATTGAAACGATTCTTAATGAACAGCTAAGGCCAATCACGGGAAAGGTGAAAAACTATGTTTAAGTTAATTGGTGCCACACTGATTATAGGTGCTTCTACTATAGCTGGATTTCAAATTGCAAGAAATTACCATGAAAGAACGAAACAACTAAGAATTCTTCAACAAGCTTTACAAATGCTTGAAACAGAGATCGTTTATGGGGCAGTACCCCTCCATTTAGCAATGGAGCATATTGGTCAGCGAATTACTAATGTTGTTAAAACATTTTTTCTTGAGATGAGTGAGAATTTAAAAATGCTGGACGGAGCTTCAACCTATGAATGTTGGCGGTTAAGTATAGAAAAACATTATCAAAAGACGGCATTAAAAACCCAGGACAAAGCAATCTTAATTCAATTTGGCCATACACTTGGCATCTCTGATCGAGAAGACCAGATGAAGCATATTCGTTTAACAATGCAAAATTTAGCTACGGAGGAACAGCTAGCAAGAGACGAACAAAAAATAAATGAAAAATTAAGCAAAAATTTAGGCGTATTATTAGGAATCTTAATCGTAATTTTGATGTATTAGAGGTGGGGAATATGACATTTGACGTAAATACTCTTTTTACAATTGCAGGAATCGGAATCGTTATCGCCATGATGCACACGATATTTAAACAAATGGGAAAAGAAGATATTGCTCACTGGATCACAGTGATTGGGTTTATCATTATCCTTTATATGGTTGCTACGTTCTTGAACGATCTTTTTCAAGAAATCAAAAGAGTTTTTTTATTTCAATAACGATACTTAGAGGGTGAAATGATGGAAATCATCCAAATTGTAGGACTGGCTTTTATAGCAACCATACTTTCCGTTTTATTAAAAGATCAAAAACCTCAATTTTCTTTTTTAATTACTGTTTTTACTGGAGTTGCTATCTTCTTATTCTTAATTGGGAAAATATCATCTGTAATCAATGTATTAGAAAGATTAGCTGTTCAAAGCAACGTCAATATAATTTACCTTGAAACCATATTAAAAATTATAGGTATTGCCTACATTGCAGAGTTTGGAGCACAAATGACAAAGGATGCGGGGCAGGGTGCAATTGCAGCGAAAATTGAATTAGCAGGGAAAATTTTGATTATGGTTATGGCAATCCCTATTATTAGTGTAATTATTGAAACGGTTATTCAATTGCTTCCCACTAAAGGATGATGAATATGAGAAGAAAACATGCTTTAATAATATTCTTAATTGCATTTATTTTTCTTGGGTTAAATCACCTTTCAGTAAAAGCAGCAATAAATCCTTCTGAAGAGATGATAAAAGAGCAACTAAAGGGAGTGGAAACCCAAAAAATAGAGCAATACTGGGATAAGCTCATGAATGAATATGGTGGTTTTTTTCCTGAAAATAAAAAGAGTTTGTTTGATATGGTTCTTCCTAGTCGTGATTTCAAATTACAGTCATTTTTTGTAGGACTTTTAAAATACTTTTTTTATGAAATTTTATACAACGCCAAACTAATTGGAACTATTATTCTTTTAACCGTATTTAGTACTGTTCTTCAACATATTCAAACCGCATTTGAAAAAAATACAGTGAGTAAAGTCGCATTTGCCATCTCTTACATGGTTCTTATCATCATTGCCATCAATAGTTTTACTGTAGCTATTAATTCAGCTAGAGATGCTATTCAAGAAATGATAAACTTTATGGTCGCCCTTATTCCTTTGGTATTAACCCTATTAGCCTCGATGGGAAATGCAATCTCTGCGGCCATGTTTCATCCGTTAATTATTTTCCTTATCAACGTGATCGGGACTGTAGTGTATAAGGTGATCTTTCCGTTAATCTTCTTTTCTGCTGTCCTATCCATTGTAAGCTCGATCTCAGATAAATTTCAGGTATCGCAATTGGCCAAGCTTCTAAGAAATATAAGTGTCGGGGCTTTGGGTGTTTTTTTAACCATCTTTTTAGGAGTGATCTCTGTTCAAGGGATGTCGGCTTCAGTGGCTGATGGAGTTACTCTTCGAACCGCTAAGTATATCACTGGAAATTTTGTACCTGTCGTTGGAAAAATGTTCTCCGATGCAGCAGATACGGTAATCGGAGCTTCATTGCTAGTTAAAAATGCAGTAGGAATGGCAGGTGTCTTAATCCTTTTATTGATTGTTATCTTTCCAGCGGTTAAAATTTTAACTTTAGCATTTATTTACAATTTGTCTGCTGCAATCATGCAGCCTTTAGGAAACAGTCCTATTATAGGAACACTTAATATGATTGGGAAAAATTTAATTTTTGTCTTCGCAGCTCTTGCCGCAATTGGTCTTATGTTTTTCCTTGCACTAACCATAATTATTACAGCTGGAAATATTTCTGTCATGATGCGATAGGATGTGAGCATATGATTGAGTGGATAAGCTCTTGGTTACAAAATATTATCTTAATCGTATTGTTAGCAACCTTTGTCGATCTTTTACTACCAAATTCCGACTTGCAAAAGTATTCTAAGATGGTTTTGGGGTTGTTGATTATGTTAACAATTCTTTCACCTTTATTAGATCTTTTCTCTAACCAATTTTCAGTCACAACGCTACTTCAACAACTGGATCAAAAGGCTTATTCAAAGGAAGATAGCGTTATTACGATGGAGGGATTTAATCAAAGCAATCAAATACCAGATACCTACCAAAAAAACTTAGTTGATAATGTAGAGAAAATTATGAAGGAGTATTTAAAAGAACAGCTAGAAAAACGTTTTAATATCACGGTCTTTGATGTCAATCTTGAAGCATCGATTGTTAATGAAGTATGGACGATCCAACAAGTTCGACTTAGCATAGTTGAAGGGCAAGGAAAAAGTGAACAAAACAACAAAAGTAATCAAAACGATGCACCCAATGAAATTGAAAATGTAAAGGCTGTATCGATTGAGATAGAACCATCTAAGAATCTTACGCAGTCTGGATTATTAGAATCTGAAAAAAGTATACATTCGATAGAAAATAAGCAAGTAAATGAGATTATAGCATTTATTCAAAAAGAATGGGGCTTACAAAAGGAACAAATTTTGATTAACTTTAATTCTGATTAGAGTGAGGGGGAAAGCAATGGACAAAGAAAAGCAGCAACATTGGTTACTGAAATGGCTTGGAGGTGAATCTGGAGAAAAAAAGCGTACGAATAAGTTGTTTGGGCTCGTCCTTTTGATCTTACTTGGCATGGCGATTATGCTTTTATCCCCAATTTTTGGGATTACTGAACAAGTGAAGCCCTATGATGCACCACCATTAACTGTACAAGAAACAGCTGGAGTGATTGATAAGACCCCATCTCCGAAAACCATGCAAGACTATGAAAAAATTTTCGAAAATCAATTAACAGATATACTTACAGATATGATTGGTGTTGAAGAGGTAACAGTTAAGGTAAATCTTGATTCAACTGAAGAGATTGTGATTGAAAAAAACAGGAATTATACAGAACAGCAAACAAAAGAAAGAGATAAACAAGGTGGAACTCGTGATATTACAGATATAAAAAAAGATGAACAAGTCGTACTTTATCAAACAGATAACCAAGAACAACCAGTCGTTCTTAAAACCCTAAAACCAAAAGTAAGGGGGGTTGTTGTCATAGCGAAGGGGGCTGAGAAAGTACAAGTTAAAGCGATGATTGCTGAAGCAGTCCAACGTCTTTTGGATGTCCCGCCATATAAAATTGCTATTCTACCGAGGAAAGGTTAGGAGGAATGAAAATGAAAAAAACAGTTGAAAAATCTAAACAAACTGTGTGGGTATTGACAATGTTAACCGTAATGGTGGTCCTATCTGCTTACTATTTAGTGACAGATCCAATTACTCCCACACAAATGGCAACTACTAAAGAAATAACATCACCTGAGAAAACAACAATAGATGTAAATACAGAGGAGGTTAGTAAAGCTACAGATTTAACTGACGAAATCGGCTCAAATGAGAGTGATTACTTTGTTAGTTTAAAAATGGATCGTAATACGATGAGAACCAAACAATTAGATGATTATTACATGATGATGAAATCAGATTTATCTGAAGAAGCAATCGCCAATATTCAAGATAAAATCGATTACCTTCAATCGATCGAAGAGTCTGAGTTGGTATTGGAAAATCTAATCATTGCTGAAGGATATGATGATGCAGTTGTTTTAACAAAAGAAAATGGCGTTGATATCATGATACAGACCAATTCGATGAAAAAGGAAGACGCTGTAAAGATTATAAAGTTGGTTAGTGATCGACTTAATATTCCAGCAGTGAACGTTCATATTAAGCCAGTCGCATTCAATAAATAGGAATAAATAATAAAAATATTCGTAAAATTTTTAAAAATACGCCCGGTCAGCAGGAGATCGGGTTTGTTTGTATAATAATCTAATGTAGAATAAAAACAACTAGTGGCTTACCACTGGAATAAACCTATGGTATAATGTCGATTATGATTAAAGGAAACGGAGGTTAACAAAATGTTTAAAATTCATGAATTAAGAGAACTAATCAAACTGATTGATCAATCAAGTATCCAAGAATTTGAACTCGAGGTTGAAGGATCAAAATTGTCGATGAAAAAAAGAGGTGAGGAGCCGGTATTTATCACCGCACAACCACAAGTTCAGGCTCCAGTTGCTCTTCAACAACCTACTCCGACACCACAAGTGGTAAAAGAAAAAGTAGAACCTGAAACGAAGGCGAATGCATCGGTAGTTGAAACTGTCCCAGCAAAAGTAGAGGATAAAAATCTTCATAAGATTAATTCGCCAATGGTGGGAACCTTTTATAAAGCACCTGCTCCAGATGCAGACCCATATGTAAAAGTTGGGGATAAAGTAAATGAAAAGACCATTGTTTGTATTGTTGAAGCAATGAAATTAATGAATGAAATTGAAGCAGAAGTAAAAGGAGAGATTGTTGAGGTTCTTGTAGAGAATGGGCAATTGGTTGAGTATGGCCAACCATTGTTTTTAGTCAAGGTTGAGTAGAGGTGGGAAGGAGATTATCATGTTTCATAAAGTATTGATCGCAAATCGTGGCGAAATTGCAGTAAGAATCATTAGAGCATGTCGTGAAATGGGTATTTTTACGGTAGCAGTTTATTCAGAAGCAGACCGTGATTCTTTACACGTAAAAATGGCCGATGAAGCCTATTGCATAGGGCCAACTGCTTCAAGGGATTCATATTTAAACTTCGCAAATATTATAAGCGTTGCTAAACTAACTGAGGCAGATGCAATCCATCCTGGGTATGGTTTTTTAGCCGAAAATGCCGATTTTGCTGAAGTATGCTCCTCTTTTCAAATTGAATTTATTGGACCAACACCTGATGCGATACAGAAGATGGGAGAAAAAGCTGTTGCAAAGGACACAATGAAAAAAGCAGGTGTACCTGTTGTACCAGGATCTGATGGTTTGATTGAGGATGTAGAAGAAGCCATTCAGTTAGCAAAGAAAATTGGTTATCCAGTGATTATCAAGGCGACAGCTGGTGGTGGCGGCAAAGGAATGAGGGTCGCCTATAATGATGAAGAATTGCGAAAATCCATTCGTATGGCACAACAAGAAGCAAAATCAGCATTTGGTAATTCAGGGGTTTACCTTGAAAAATACTTAGAAGAACCTAGACATATAGAAATACAAATTATTGGAGACAAGTATGGAAATGTGGTACATTTAGGCGAAAGAGATTGCTCTATTCAAAGACGACACCAAAAATTGATAGAAGAAGCACCTTCACCTGCCTTAACAAAAGAACTAAGGGAAAAAATGGGGGAAGCTGCTGTTCGTGCAGCAAAAGCAGTCAATTACCATGGAGCCGGTACCATTGAGTTTTTATTAGATAAAGACCAATTTTATTTTATGGAGATGAATACAAGAATTCAGGTTGAACATCCTGTGACTGAACTTGTTACAGGAGTGGATCTGATAAAAGAACAAATTCGTGTAGCAGCAGGGGAGCCCTTATCGTTTAATCAAGAAGATATCCAATTTAATGGATGGGCGATAGAATGCAGAATCAATGCAGAAGATCCTTTTAAAAATTTCATGCCATCGCCTGGGAAAATCGACTTTTATTTACCACCAGGAGGGCTTGGAGTCCGATTGGACAGTGCCGCTTATCCAGGTTATACAATATCTCCTTTTTACGATTCTATGATTGCAAAATTGATCGTTTGGGGAAGAGATCGTGATGAGGCGATCTCAAGAATGAAGCGTGCTTTAGATGAATTTACAGTCGAAGGGGTTAAAACGACGATTCCTTTTCACTTAAAACTCTTAAATCATGAGTTATTTATAAAGGGTGATTTTGATACCAAATTTTTAGAAAAACACCCCATTCATAAAACATAATGTAAACTTGTCTTTTTTTACCTCCCATTGGTATAATAAACCCAAAGGACATTGGGAGGTAAAATCATGATGGAAAATGAGATCAAGGATTATGAAGTAACTGAAATCGGAACGATTCAGATCTCTCCGCAAGTTATTGAGGTCATTACCAAATTAAGTACGATTGAAGTAGAAGGTGTTGCAGGTTTAAGTGGTGGATTTACAGAAGGAATTGTAGAATTCTTGGGTCGTAATAAAAATACCACAAAAGGTATTAAAGTAGAAGTTGGGCAAAAAGAAACAGCTGTTGATGTCTCCGTGATTATAAAATACGGATATCCTATTCCTAAAGTGGCTGAGGAGATTCAGCAAAGTGTAAAAAATGCGATTGAGAGTATGACTGAATTAACCGTAGTTGAAGTGAATGTACATATTGATGCCATTCAAATTGAAGAAAAGGATGAATAATGAATGGAATAGTCCCCCTGTGCACAAACAGGGGGGTTCATAGGTTGGGAGGACGTCAAATGAAAAGTTTCGATCGTTTTTTCCTATTCCTTTACAGTATTACTTTCTTAATTGTATCGTTGGTTGCACTACTGGTAGGAGTGGGATTTCTACAATATAACTTGCTTATTGAACTTATTGAAAAGATCTATTTTGATTATCCACTTGTTTTATTAGGGATAAGCATAGTTACTTTGTTTTTTAGCATTTATTTCTTGGCTAGAAGTTTACAATCTAAAAAGGGAATCTCCACATTTCGTAAACGTTTAGAAATCGGAGAGGTTCAAATTTCAATGGAATCATTAGAAACTCTTGTAACTAGAGTTTCTTCTAAAGTCAAAGGTGTAAGAGAATTAAAAGCAAGGGTAAAACCGGAAGAAAACGGGACGATTACGATTCTAGTGAAAGTATTTGTTGATGGAGAAACGCCTATGCCTTTAATTACAGAAGAAATTCAACAACAGGTTAAAGAAAATATAGAACATATTTCTGGTATTACAGTTGGACAAGTGCATGTAATGATCTCCAATATTAGCCAAAATACTGTGAGAAAGCCTCGTGTAGAATAGGGGGGCTAATAGAGTGTTCTTAAAACTTTGGGAAGAGCATCCAGGTACTATAGTTGGGCTGATTAGTGGTTTATTTGTTGGATTTATCTTTTTATTCGTTGGGTTTTGGAAAACAATTATTTTTCTAGGATTTGTTGGTATGGGGTTGTACATCGGGAAAAAAATAGATGCTAGAGAAGACTTGCATGATGTCTTAGCGGAAATCCTTCCAGAAAAATTCTTAAAATAAGATAGTCAACTAAGTAGAAACCTATCATTCTTTTACACGTATTAAGCCACCTAGTATGGTGGTTTTTCTTTTTTGGTATGATAAGATAAAAGAGGAAATTTTTAAGAAGGAGAAATGACTGTGAAACGTAGTGTCTTAAGAGAAAAAGTATTACAAATTTTATTTCAAATGGATCTAGCTGATATTGAAATAGAGAATGCCATAGATTCAGTAACAGAAGACGAAAATTTTAGCGAGGAAGATCTCTCATTTATCAAAAATCGAGTAAATGGATCGTATCATCATCTTAAGGAAATTGATGAGGAAATTAGTCAATTTTTAAAAGGATGGCAACTAGATCGACTTGCAAAGGTTGACAGAGCGATTTTAAGGATGTCAACATTTGAACTGATGAATATTGAAGATGTACCAGTTAAGGTAACCCTTAATGAAGCAGTAGAATTAGCTAAAAGATTTGGTTCAGATCAATCTCCAAAATTTATAAATGGTGTATTAGGTTCAATGGTTAAAGCCAACCCACAGTGGGATTCAAAGGGACAGACGGTTACAGAATAGGAGTTAAAATGAGGAAAAAAAGTTTTTTGGGAATAGATACCAGCAATTATATGACATCAATCTGTTTTATTGATAAAAATAGGGAAGTACTCTATGAAGCAAAAAAGCTCCTTCAGGTTGGACATGGGAAAAGAGGACTTCAACAGTCGGAAGCCTTATTTCAACATGTCAGGAATTTACCTGAACTATTTAAAAATTGGTATGGAACAGAGGAGTTTGAACTAAGTGGAATTGCAGTTAGTCGTGCACCTAGGCCTGATAAAGATTCTTATATGCCCGTATTTTTAGCAGGGTTAAGTGTTGCTGAAAGTATGTCAGCAACGTTTCATGTTCCAATCTATTTTACAACGCATCAAGAAGGCCATATCGCTGCAGGGTTATATAGTGCAGAAAAACGACCAAAAAATAAGCATTTTCTTACAGTTCATTTATCTGGTGGAACAAGCGAGATTTTATTTGTAGATCAGATGGATTCAGGTTTTCAAATCATAAAGCTTGGGGGAACCCTTGATCTTCATGCTGGTCAACTCATTGATCGTATTGGTGTGCTACTCGGATTTTCATTTCCAGCTGGACGTTTTGTCGAGGAACTCGCCTTGTCAAGTCACACTGAGTTCAAAAGAATTCCTTCTTCAATCAAAGAGCTTTCTTTTCATTTTTCAGGTGCAGAGAATGAAGCAATGAAAAGAATTAAGAATGGTGAGCCTAAAGAAGAAGTAGCTAGGGCAATAGAGCACAATATTGCAACAACGATAAGTAAGGTATTAAGAAAAGCTATTGAACAAGGCTATCCAAAAGAAATTTTAATTGTTGGTGGGGTTGCTCAAAACCAATATATTCGAGAATATTTAATCAAACGTTTAGAACATAGAAGTGTTGGAGCAGCTCTGTTTTTTGCAAAAAAGGAATACTCTGGGGACAATGCTTTTGGAGTAGCAAACATCGGACTTAATCAATGGAATGTTTAGAATATTATTATGTTTTGCCTTTACAAAATCTTTCCTATCCATATACACTAGATGATAATGATGAAATAATTTTTAGGAGGTCTATTTATGTCCGCGCAAATCATTAGTGGTAAAGAGGTAGCAAAAAGTATAAGAGAAGAATTAAAATTAGAAGTTGAAACGTTAAAAGAGCAAGGAATTACTCCTGGATTATCGGTTATTTTAGTAGGAAATGATCCTGCTTCCCACTCCTATGTCAAGGGGAAGGCAAAGGGGTGTGAAGAAGTTGGAATTAAATCTGAAGTGATTTACTTGGAAGAAACAATTTCTCAAGAGACCCTTTTGGCAGAAATAGAAAGATTAAATCTAGATTCAAATGTTCATGGTATATTAGTTCAGTTACCTCTACCGAAACATATTGAAGAAGACGCGATCATTAATGCGATTGACCCTAAAAAGGATGTAGATGGTTTTCATCCAATCAATGTTGGGAAAATGATGATTGGTGAAGATGCTTATCTACCTTGTACACCACATGGGATCATTGAGTTAATTAAACGTACGGGCACTGAAATCAAAGGTAAGCATGCAGTTGTGATTGGCAGAAGTAATATTGTAGGTAAACCCGTTTCAATTCTTTTATTAAAAGAACATGCCACTGTCACCATTGCCCATTCTAGAACACAAAATCTTAAGGAAATTACGAGACAAGCAGATATTCTGGTGGTAGCAATCGGAAAGCCTCAAATTATCACAAAAGATTTTGTATCACCAGGAACACTCGTGATTGATGTTGGGGTTAATCGTTTAGAAACTGGGAAATTGGTTGGAGATGTTGATTTTGAAGGAGTCTCTAACGTCGCTAGTTATATCACGCCAGTACCAGGTGGAGTAGGGCCAATGACCATCACCATGTTATTAAAAAATACGATTGAAGCTGCAAAAAAATAAACAAACTGAAGTAGGAGGATTTTTTTGATAATTGATCAAAATAAAGTATATAGTATTAAAGAATTAACCTTATATCTTAAGACTTTATTGGATCATGACCCAATCCTTTCAAATGTATGGTTGCAAGGAGAAATCTCTAACTATACCCACCATTCTAGCGGGCATATGTATTTTACGTTAAAGGATGAAGAAAGCCGATTACGTTGTATTATGTTTGCTGGAAATAACCGTTTTCTAAAGTTTATTCCGAAAAACGGAATGAAAGTGATGGCAAGAGGGTATATATCTATTTTTGAACGAGATGGTCAATATCAATTCTATATTCAGGAAATGCAACCTGATGGGATTGGTCAACTTTATTTGGCTTATGAACAATTAAAAGAAAAATTAGAAAAAGAAGGATTATTTGATCCGCTAAATAAAAAATTATTACCCCCCTACCCACAAACAATCGGGATTATTACATCTCCGACTGGCGCAGCAATTCGGGATATGATTATAACCATGAAGAGGAGATATCCTCTGGTAAACATCTTGCTTTTTCCTGTCTTGGTACAAGGACAAGGAGCTGCTGAATCAATCGCAGAGGCCATACAGAAGTTGAATCAATACGCTGGGATCGATATCCTAATTGTAGGGCGTGGTGGGGGATCGATAGAAGAATTGTGGGCTTTTAATGAAGAGATTGTTGCTAGGAGTATTTATCAATCAAAGATACCGGTGATTAGTGCAGTAGGGCATGAAACAGATTTCACCATTGCTGACTTTGTCGCAGATATCAGAGCAGCAACACCAACTGCAGCAGCTGAAATTGCTGTACCTCATATTGACGAATTAAAGGTAAGCTTAGCTTATTTAGTAAAGAGATTAGAAAAACGATTATTACAAAATGTAGAACATTCAAAAAACTTGTTATCCAATGTTCTACGCTCTATTATTTTTCGGCGCCCTGAACAACTGTGGTCTAACCAGATACAACAATTGGATCGATTGGAAGAAAGGTTAAACCACTCCCTACAACGTTATGTGTCGATTCACAAGGAAAAGGTTCAAAATGTTTATCAGCAGTTATTATTAGAAAAACCTGATCAAAAACTGAAAAGGGAAAGAGAAAAACTAAACTTTTTAAAAACACAGCTCATTCGCGAACTTAAAGTGATTAAAGATCAATCCGAAAAAAATTAGCAGTAAAAATGGGACAATTAGATGCTTTAAGCCCTTTAAAAGTAATGCAAAGAGGATTTTCAATCGCATATAATGAGGAAGGCACCCAATTATTAAAATCTATCCAACAAGTGAACTTAGGTGATATTATTCGACTTCGCTTGCAAGATGGACAGTTACACTGTCAGGTGTGGAGTTTGGAGGAAGAAAAAAATGAAAAATGAAGAGTTATTAACTGATGATCAAATCAATGAACTTTCTTTTGAACAATCATTAGAACGGTTGGAAATCATCGTGGAGAAGCTGGAGTCTGGGAATGTACCTCTAGAAAAAGCAATCGATCTATTCCAAGAGGGAATGAAATTAGCAAAACGTTGTCATTCAAAATTAGAAAATATCGAGCATAAAGTTGAAGTTTTGTTAGAAAAAGATGGCGAATGGCTTAAAAAACCATTTGAATATGATGAGGGAGCGGAATAAATACCAAGATGACAGTCATTAGTAATTACATCACTGAAAAAGCCTATCTGATTAACCAAGCAATTACTAAATTTTTACCATCAGATGGGGTGCCTTCCATTTTAAAAGAAGCTATGGAATACTCTTTAACCGCTGGAGGAAAACGGATTCGACCTGTTTTAGCACTCGCAACTTACGAAGCTTTTAATAAAAATGGTAATGACATTCTACCCCTAGCAATTAATCTTGAATATCTTCATACCTATTCGTTAATTCATGATGATTTGCCTTGCATGGATAATGATGATTTTCGAAGAGGAAAACCAACGAATCATAAAGTGTATGGCGAAGCAATAGCCGTTTTAGCTGGTGATGCGTTACTAACTCATGCCTTTGGTAATATGGCTAAATTTCTAAAAAAATGTCTGTATCTATTGAAACGGCTTTACAAATAATTGAAGAGTTTGCTAACTACACTGGTGCAAGTGGAGTGGTTGGTGGCCAAGTCCTAGACATGCTAGGTGAGCAAGGTACCACCACATTAGAAAATTTACTTCAAATACATACACATAAAACAGGTGATTTATTGGTTTTCTCTGTTCGCTTGGGAGCCTTAGCAGCTGGTGCATCAGAATTTCAATTACAAAAACTAACAGAATTTGCGCGGAAAATAGGATTAGCTTTTCAAATCCAAGATGATATTCTTGATATCATTGGGGATTCGAATAAATTAGGGAAGAAAGTTGGAAGTGACCAAATCAATCAAAAAGTTACTTATCCATACTTTAAAGGGATCGAACAATCGAAAAAAGAAGTAGACGAACTAATTACATCAGCAAAAAAATCGATTCAGGATATTGGTATTGAGACCAATCATTTATATGAAATTGCTAATTTCCTCATATACCGGGAAAATTAAGATGAAATGGCTTTTGTTAATTTAATAGATTTATGGTATAATTATTGCTGTTTATTGGAGTGGTGCAGTATTTCTAGTCAATCTACCTATCTTGAAGACGGGCCTAAAAATCCGTCAAAGGGCACATCGATGAAGTTCTTGGTGTTGGCTTCTGACGCCCAGTCGGGGGTCGATGCTGGGAGTTAAGGTTGAAGGGCGATCCACAATGGCATGTGGGCGTAGACCCTTCTTCCGCGGAGGCCCAAGTTCGTAGTAAGGAGGTTCCTACCAAATTATTATGGCTTGGGGTATGAACCTGCAATGCGAGGTTTCACTTGTATGCAGCGTAGCCTGCCTTGAGTGATATAGTGTGGGATTATAGGCTAACAATAAATCATCTTCGGCCAAGATGATTTATTCGTTCTATATGAAATCTATATTGCAAAAGAGGCTAGGGATAGGTTAAAGGTTGTTGAGGAAAACTCCTAGACTGCTCATAATGAGGCTCTTTGAGGATTGTAGTGTGGACTAAGTGGTAATCTAGTCCAATGTTTGGTGACAACATTGAGGAGAGCGTAAAGGGAAACCGCCTTTTTGGCGACGAAAAGGTGTCTCTCTTGGGAAAACCTACTGGACCTAAGCCACAGTGTTTACTCAAAGAGTTACCACTCCAATATTGGCTTAAAAGATTAATATTAGGAGATTTACATAAATGAAATTTTCCTTTAAGGACTCTATAAAATGGAGTCTATTGATTAGTTTGGTTACCTTACTACTTTCCGCAACATTTACAATTGTTTCTACTATTGTATTAGCGGGTGTTGGTTGGGGAATAGGTATGGTCGTTGTCTTGATTATTGTGATCATAGGAGTCTTTTTTGATATGTTAGGGCTAGCTGCGGCCTCTGCACAAGAAAAACCTTATCATTCTATGGCTGCGGAAAAATTACATGGTGCTAAGCAAGCGATTAAGATTGTAAGAAATGCGGATAAGTTTTCTAATTTTTGCAATGATGTAATTGGAGATATTAGTGGAATTGTAAGTGGTACGGCTAGTGCAGCGGTGGTTTTACAGTTAGTATATACCTTTGGCGAAACGGAACAGTCTATGTTGTTTAAAGCGCTTTCTGTGCTGTTCACTGCTACTGTGGCGGCACTTACCGTGGGTGGTAAAGCATTGGGGAAAGCATTTGCCATTCAAAACTCGATAAGAATCGTTTTAAAAGTAGGTCAATTTTTTTATTTACTCGAAAAAAATTTTAACATAGAAATATTTAATGGAGATAAAAAGAGTAAAAAGAAAGTGAGGGGGAAAAATGGAGTTAAATCAAATTAAAGATCCAAAGCAAATTAAACCCCTTTCAGTACAGGAATTACAAGTTCTTGCAGAAGAAATCAGATATTTTTTAATTGAAAAGTTGTCCTTAACAGGTGGTCATCTTGCTCCAAACTTAGGGGTTGTTGAATTAACATTGGCTCTACACTATTTATATGATAGCCCAAAGGATAAGATTTTATGGGATGTTGGTCACCAAGCTTATGTTCATAAAATTTTGACAGGGAGATCAGATCAGTTTGATAGTTTGCGACAGTTTAAGGGGTTAAGTGGTTTCCCTAAACGGTCTGAAAGTGAACATGATGTTTGGGAAACCGGACACAGCAGTACATCTCTATCTGCAGCAATGGGATTAGCCATTGCTAGAGATTTAAAAAAAGAAAACCATCGAGTGATTGCTGTGATTGGCGATGGAGCAATGACTGGTGGGATGGCTTTAGAGGCTTTAAATCATATTGGACATGAGCAAAGAAATATTATGATCGTATTAAATGACAACGAGATGTCCATTGCGCCTAACGTAGGGGCTATCCATAATTATTTAGGTAAGCTACGAACGAATGTCCATTATGTCAAAGCAAAAGATGAATTAGAGGCATTATTAAATAAAATCCCAGCAATCGGTGGGAAACTGGCCAAAACTGCTGAACGGATTAAAGATAGTTTAAAATATTTGGTATTAAACGGAGTTTTGTTTGAAGAATTAGGTTTAACTTATTTAGGGCCAATTGATGGGCATAATATAGAAGAGCTAATCACAACTTTTAAGCAAGCTAACAAAACGGAAGGGCCTGTACTCGTTCATGTTGTCACCAAAAAGGGTAAGGGATATAAACCTGCAGAACTAGATTCTGATAAATTCCATGGGATTAGCCCATATAAAATTGAATCTGGAGAAGTTATGAAAAAAGATGGTCCACCAAGCTATACAGAGGTTTTTGGAAGCTCAATTGTAAAGATTGCAGAGAATAATACCAAAGTAGTTGCGATTACAGCTGCCATGCCAAGTGGTACAGGATTGAAAAAGTTCCAAGAAACGTTTCCAGATCGTTTTTATGATGTCGGTATCGCTGAACAACACGCTACTACAATGGCTGCTGGATTAGCGGTTGCTGGAATGAGTCCTGTTTTGGCTATTTATTCAACTTTTTTACAGAGAGCATATGATCAATTGATTCACGATGTTGCAAGGCAAAATTTACATGTAACCTTTGCGATTGATCGTGCAGGATTTGTTGGAGCTGATGGTGAAACACATCACGGCGTTTTTGATATTGCTTATCTACGTAGTTTGCCTAACATGATAATTATGGCTCCAAAGGATGAAAATGAATTACAACATATGCTTTATACGGCTATTGAAGAATGTGAAGGACCAGTTGCTATTCGCTATCCAAGAGGGAATGGAGTCGGGGTAGCGTTAGAAGATGCCTTTAAAAGAATACCTATAGGTAAATACGAAATTCTTAGATCAGGTCAAGATATTGCTATTCTTGCAGTGGGATCTATGGTACAGATTGCTGAACAAGCTGCTGATCAACTGATGGAACTGGATATTTATCCAATGATTATTAATGCTCGATTTGTAAAACCATTAGATGAAGATTTACTGATGCAATTAGCTGAACAGCGATATAAAATCATCACGATTGAAGAAGGTGTTGAAAAAGGTGGTTTCGGTAGCGCAATTTTAGAATTTTATTCGAAACACCTTCAAAACGAAATGGAAGTAACAATCATGGGTATACCAGATGAATTTGTGGAACAAGGTAGTATGGCACAACTTCGAAATCTTGTAGGGTTGTCTGTTGGAAATTTAGTCAATCAAGTAAAAAACTTGGGAACTCAAATAAAGCAAAGGGCATAATGATGGCAAATAAAGAAAGACTTGATATTATTGTAACTCAAAAAGGTTTTTTTCAGTCGAGAGAACAGGCCAGAAGAGCGATTATGGCTGGTCTAGTCAAAGTAAATGAAGAAGTGATCGATAAACCAGGTATGAAGATAGCAAATGATGCTAAAGTGACCATTAAAGGGGAGATACATCCTTTTGTTTCTAGGGGAGGGCTTAAGCTTTTAAAAGCGATAGAAACCTTTAAGATCAATCTGACAAATAAAATTGTGATTGATATTGGTGCTTCAACAGGTGGATTTACGGATTGTTCTTTACAACATGGTGCAAAAGAAGTGTACGCTGTGGATGTAGGATATGGACAATTGGCATGGTCTTTGAGACAAGATGAAAGGGTACATGTAATGGAAAGGACTAACTTCCGTTACTTAAAAAAAGAGGATCTTGTTTCCTTGCCACCAAACTTTGCAACCATTGATGTTTCATTTATTTCATTGAAAACCATTTTAGCCCATTTAACTTCTATTCTACAACCTAATGGTGAAATTGTGGCATTAGTAAAACCACAATTTGAAGCTGGTAAGTATCTAGTAGGGAAAAATGGAATTGTTAAGGACCCCAAAATTCATCTAGATGTTCTTAAAACAATGATAACTTTTGCCATAGATCATGGTTACAAAATACTAGGAGTTACCTATTCGCCAATAAAAGGTGGAGAAGGAAATATTGAATTCCTCTTATACCTTCGTTATCAAACTAGTGAACAGTCGATAGAAGATCTTGAGGATTTAATTTTTCAAACAGTGAACCTCGCTCATCGTGAGTTATAACAACCCTTCAAGGGTTGTTTCTTTTTTAAAATAGATGGTTTGCTTTATTTTAAAATTAACGTATAATTATTCATAAGAATACATTGTTTCTTCCTGGAGGGAAATCATGAAAGGAAAAAGACATCTTAAAATCCGTGAACTAATAGCTAATAAGGATATAGAGACCCAAGATGAATTAGTTGATGAGTTAAGAAATGCTGGGTTTCAAGTTACCCAAGCAACGATTTCTAGGGACATAAAAGAACTTCATTTAGTAAAAGTTCCTATAGAAGATGGGAGATATAAATACTCCTTACCTGCTGATCAACGATTTAATCCATTACATAAGTTAAAGCGAACTCTTAGTGACAGCTTTGTTGGGATTGATTCCACTGAAAACCTGATCATATTGAAAACGCTTCCTGGTAATGCTAATGCACTAGGAGCGTTAATTGACCATTTACAATGGAATGAAATCATGGGAACAATTTGTGGAGATGATACCTGTCTAATTATTTGTCGCACTAAAGAAAATGCAAAGGAAATTTCAAAAAAATTCTTAGAAATGTTATAAAGCCAATATCAGATTAAGACAAAGTGGTGAAATGAAATGTTAGTAGAATTAGCGATTCGCCAATTTGCAATTATTAAAGAGTTGAGAATTAATTTTAAAAAGGGACTCAACATTTTAACTGGGGAAACAGGTGCAGGTAAATCAATCATTATCGATGCGATACAACTTATAATTGGGGGAAGAGGATCCGTTGATTTTATTCGTAATCAAGCTGAAAAAGCTGAAATAGAAGCTTTATTCGATTTACCTGATCAACATCCTGTATTTCAGATTCTAAGTTCTTTAGGTATTGAACTACCTCAAGATGGTATGCTTTTGATTAGAAGAGAACTGTTACAAAATGGAAAAAGTATATGTCGAATCAATGGGCAGTTAGTGACATTGGGTATGTTAAAAGAAGTTGGGCAGTGGTTAATCCAACTTCATTCACAACATCAAAACCAGAGCTTATTTTTTCAGGATAAACAATTGGCTTTGTTGGATGCATACGGTGAATTAAGTCTAGACAAGACTAAAAAAGAATTTAGGCATTTATTTGATCAATATGATACCCTAAGGAAAGAGGAAAAACTCTTACTTGAAAATGAAAAGGAATTAGTTCAACGTTACGATTTATTAAAATACCAATTGAATGAAATTATTACTGCTGAATTACAACCTGGAGAGGATCAAGAACTCATTCAGAAAAGGGATCAAATTAGATATTCAGAAAAAATCGTAAAGGGGATTGGTCATTCTTATAAAATTCTTTCCAAAGAAAATGGTGTTATTGATTTATTATCACATACACTTAGCATACTTGATCAAATTACGCAGTACGATACAAAGATTAAAGAATACTATAATCAGCTTATGAACTCTTATTATCAAATTGATGATATAAGTGCTCAACTTAATCAAATGTTATATCAGATGGATTTTGAACCGAACCAGCTTAACCAAATTGAAGAACGTTTATCGGTTATTCACCATTTAAGACGGAAATACGGTGAATCTGTTGATGCTATCTTAGAATATGCCGCCTCTATTGAGGATGAAATCGACGTGATTGAAAATAGGGATCAACACCTTCAACATATACAACAAAAATTAAAAGATATTACACATGATTTAATTCTTGAGGCTACTGAGTTATCTAATCAAAGGAAAAAATTAGCTAAAGAACTAAGTCAAAAAATTGAATACGAATTGCGTGATCTTGAAATGAAAAATGCAATTTTTAATATTGACATTTATTATAAAGAAGATACAGATGGTATTGATATAAATGGAAAAAAGCTACATATAAACCATTTAGGTATTGATAAAGTTAATTTTCTTATCGCTACTAACCCAGGAGAACCATTAAAAGCCATTCAAAAAATTGCCTCTGGTGGGGAATTATCTAGAATCATGCTAGCGATTCAAACCATTTTGGCAAATAATGATGAAGTAGAAACCATTATCTATGATGAAATTGACGCTGGTGTAAGTGGTCGTGCAGCACAAGCGATTGCAGAAAAATTAGCGTTAGTTGCAAAGAATAAGCAAATTTTTGTTATTACCCATTTACCACAAGTTGCTTCTATGGCTGACCATCATTATTTGATTCGAAAACATATAAAGGATCAGACTACTACTACAGAAGTAACAGTTCTTAACCATCAACAAAAAGTGGATGAAATTTCTCGTATGCTTAGTGGTGTAGAAATGACAGAATTAACAAAGAAACATGCTACAGAAATGCTTGAAAAAGCTTCATCCTTTAAAAAAACAAAAATAAATTGAGCTAGGGGAAAGCTGTCTTTTATGGTGGCTTTCTTTTTTTTCATTATTAATTGTGACCCCACAAAGTAATCGGAATACGCTTCGAAGGAGATCGTCACTTTTGTGGGAATAATATCTTTACCGCTAAAGGAATGATTTAGATGTTTAAATCAATTTGAGAAAGGATACCTTAAGTGTACAGAGAAATTGGAGGTGTACAGGTAGGTGGCCTAGGAGAGTGATGTGATTGTCCCTTAATAAGCGCAAATGGTTTGGGTTATTTGTTGCAACATTGATTGTTGTTTTCTCTTTTACTTCATCCTTTCAGTCCTTTGTCAATTTTCCTAAAGAAATTCGCATGTTTGAATCTGCAATTAAACAATTAAAATTAGCTTTTCCTCTTTCAGTAATAGTAAGTTCAAGTAATCCTGAGATTTTAGAAGTAAATGGTCATCAAGATGAATTTAAGGCAAATTTAAGTTATCCTTTAACAGTAAAGCCAAAGAAAGACGGAAACACAAAAGTTTCAGTTAAATTATTTGGGGTTATTCCTTTTAAATCACTTGATGTAAATGTGATGAAGGATATTAAAGTAATACCTGGTGGACAAACCATTGGCGTCAAATTAAAATCCGCTGGTATTATGGTTGTTGGGCACCATGTTATTCAACAAGAGAATGGTGTCACTGTGTCTCCTGCAGAAAAGGCAGGTATTCGAGCAGGGGATTTAATTATTAAAATCGGAAATAAAAAGATAAAAGATGTCACAGAAGTGGCTGAAATCGTAAACAAAATGGGGAAAAAGAAAGAAGAAATTGTACTGGATATCGTGAGAAATAGGGAGAAAATAAAAGTAAAAGTAAACCCATTATATGACAAAAAGGCTCAGCTTTATCGTCTAGGTTTATATATACGTGATTCAGCTGCCGGAGTTGGTACATTAACTTTTTATGACCCTGTAAACCATAATTATGGCGCACTGGGGCATGTGATCACGGATATGGATACTCAAGAACCAATCATTGTTGGCGATGGTCAAATTTTATATTCAAACGTAACTTCGATTGATAAGGGGATAAGTGGAAAACCTGGCGAAAAAAGAGCCATATTTGTAGATGAAGATCATGTAATTGGAAACATTAGTAAAAATACGCCATTCGGTATTTTTGGGAAGATGGATCAACAGCCGATCAATGGTGTTATCAACCAATCAATTCCAATTGCATTTCCTGAAGAGGTAAAAGAAGGACCAGCTGAAATCTTAACGGTGATTGAAGGCCAGAAAGTAGAAAAATTTAAGATTGAGATAGTTAATGTAGTTCCCCAAAAATATCCCGCAACTAAAGGGATGATTATCAAAGTCACGGATCCAAAATTATTAGAAAAAACAGGTGGTATTGTCCAAGGAATGAGTGGAAGTCCAATCATTCAAGATGGCAAACTTGTTGGGGCAGTTACTCACGTCTTTGTTAATGACCCAACATCTGGGTATGGTTCCTTTATCGAATGGATGATTAGAGATGCAGGGATGTTAGATGATGAAAAACTCAAGGCAAGCTAAGCCTTGGGTTTTTCTCCGTTAATAAAAAATAAGTGAAAAGTGGAGAATACGGGCGTAATACGGAAAAAAATGCTGAAAAAGTTTTTTCGACAAGAAGGAAAAAAGTTCTAGATGTCGAATAATTTTTAACAGAAATAAAAAATGGAAAAGTTTAGGGCGAGGCTGAAGGAGGAAAAAACTTGTCAAAAATTAAAATTTTAATTGCAGATGATAACAAAGAATTTGTAGATTTGTTAAAAGAATTTATGCTAGCCCAGTCAGATATTGAAGTGATAGGGGTAGCATATAATGGGAATGAGGTTTTAAAAATATTAGAACGTGAAACCCCCGATGTTATGATTTTAGACATTATTATGCCTCATTTGGACGGACTTGGGGTTTTAGAAAAAATGAAAGAAATTCATTTTTCAAAGCCGCCAAAAATCATTATGCTCACCGCTTTTGGCCAAGAAAATATTACACAGCGAGCTGTTGAATTGGGAGCATCTTATTACATACTAAAACCATTTGATATGGATGTATTAACAAATCGTATTAGGCAGGTTGTTAGTAACAAAATTGTCACTCCTCCAACTAAATTAACAACTAATCAAATGATTACTGTTCCTGTAAAAACCAAAAATTTGGATGCCAATATTACGAATATAATCCATGAAATTGGGGTGCCTGCCCATATTAAAGGCTATATGTATTTACGTGAAGCAATTACTATGGTTTATAACGATGTTGAAATTCTTGGCTCGATAACAAAAGTCTTATATCCAAAAATTGCAGAAAAGTTTAACACAACACCTAGTCGTGTCGAGCGTGCCATTCGCCATGCTATTGAAGTGGCTTGGAGTAGAGGAAATGTAGATGCTATTAAGAACTTATTTGGTTATACCGTGAATATTAGTAAAGCAAAGCCGACGAACTCAGAGTTCATCGCCATGGTGGCAGACAAGTTAAGAATTGAAAGTAAAGTAGGATAAAATAACAATATCTAAATTATGCAAAACCCTTGTGGTTTTGCTTTTTTTGTTTCCATAGAATGGCATTTAATATTATGCAAATACTATAAAAGAGCTAAAAAGTAAGGGAATGATTTTGATGATATTTACTAAAACTAATAAAACAATGAAAAGTACCTATATTGTGGATAAAAAAACAAAACACTTATTAACTCGTATCAAACCCAATCAAATTGCAGTCGTTCGTCATTCGGATATTGATGAGATTGCGGCATCTGGTTTTATTGAAAAAAAGTAAAAGCAATTATTAATTTTTCTCAAACGATGACAGGTAGATATCCTACATTAGGGTTAAAAACATTATTAGAAGCAAAAATACCTGTTTTTGATGTTTTAAAAGGTTATCATATATTTGAACAATTACATGATGAAAATGAAGTTGAAATTAATTTTGATGAAAATATAGCATTTTTTTATTCAATTTGGAAATCGCAAATGGAAGTAGCAATTCAAGAGTGGACTTTTGATAAGTGGAAACAGATTTATAGAGTCGCGACAGAGAATATTGAACAAGAATTGAACAATTTCATCGATAATACCTTAGAATACGCATCAAGAGAAAAAGATTTTGTTTTAAAACCGTTAAAAATTCCACCTCTAAAAACAAAATTTAAAGGTAAACATGCTGTTGTTGTTGTAAGAGGAAAACATTACCGAGAAGATTTGGCAGCCATTCGCTCCTATATTGAAGATTATCATCCGATTTTAGTTGGTGTAGATGGTGGTGCAGATGCTTTAATGGAGCATGGTTTAATCCCTCAGGTGATTCTAGGGGATATGGATAGTGTGTCGGATGAAGCTCTAAAATCAGGCGCTGAAATTATAGTCCACGCTTACCCAGATGGCAGGGCGCCAGGGATAACAAGGGTTAAAGAATTGGGGCTTGAGGCTAAGGTGATTCCCTCATTAGGGACCAGTGAAGATGTGGCGATGTTATTAGCATATGAACAACAAGCGGAAATCATTGTGGCACTAGGCGCCCATTCCCATATGATTGATTTCTTAGAAAAAGGAAGAAAGGGAATGGCTAGCACAGTATTGGTTCGAATGAAAATTGGCACCAAGTTGGTGGATGCAAAAGGTGTTAGTCAGCTGTATCATCCAAGTACACAATGGAAATCAATTAGTTTAATCGGAATTGCGGCAATTACCCCAATCTTAGCGATTAGCTTAATCAATCAAGATATGGTAAGACTTTTAGAAATGATGTGGCTCAATATAAAAATGCTTTTTACGTAGGTGAAACTATTGATTACCAACAAATATTACATTACAACGATCATTGCAATTTTTTTATCTTTAAGTTTGGGAATTTTAATTGGAGGAACATTAGGCCAACAATGGATTAATAACAACCAACAAAAACTGGTTTCCTATTTTAAAGCAAAGTCAGAAGAACTACAAAAAACCAATCAAGATTTAGAGAAAAAAAATGATGAATTACTGTCCTCATATCAGTCCTTAAAAGATGATTTTCAAATTCTTTTCACCAAAAGCATTACTCATACAATTGATGGTCGCAAACTCTTATGGATTAACTCAACGAATGAAGATTTTGAACCGATAAAACGATCAATTAAAATCGCTGGGGGAATTATTTATGAATTAGATCATGAGATTAGTACTGTTGTGATGAAGGGGTCATCTTTTTCAATGAATGCCTCTAAACAGTACGACGCGATTATATTTGTTCCAGAGAATAATGAGCAATTAAAGGAAAGCCAACAACTAGCTCAATATGGAATTCCAGTCATTTATATGGCCAATCAATCAAATGAGTGGATTGAAAAATTGGATTTAGAAGCAGAAGTTTATGAACAGAAGATCAATATCGAATCATTTAATGACCAGTATCAGTTTATTACTTTTCTTAAAAACTTGTTTGAGGAGAAATCTTAATGACTCAACCCAAGATTTCGATTATTGTTCCAGCGTTTAATGAAGAAAAATATATCGAAAGTACGATTCAGGCGATTCGTAAGTGGACCTATGATAAAGAAATTATTATAGTTGATGATGGAAGTACTGATAAGACGAAAGAGATTTTAATGAAAATAGCTTCAGATTCAGTGATAAAGCCAATTTTTCTTAAACTAAACCAAGGAAAAGGACAGGCTCTAAAGGCAGGTATTAAACAAGCTGAAGGAGAAGTGATTATGTTTTTAGATGCTGACCTTGGTGATTCCGCAAAGGATGCTGATCGTTTGCTTGATCCAATTTTTAAGAATGATGCAGATATGACCATTGCTATTCTTCCGCGATCAAGTATGAAGGCAGGTTTTGGTCTAGTTAAAAAATTAGCTAGGAGTGGAATCTATTTCATGACAGGTTATCAACCTATTGCCCCATTATCTGGTCAAAGGGCAATGAAAAGAAAAGTAATCGATCAAATCACAGAATTAGTTAGTGGTTTTGGAATAGAAGTAGGTTTAACCATTGATGTACTTAGAATGGGGTTTAAAATAAAAGAAGTTGAAGTAGCTCTTTACCATCGAGAAACGGGCAGGGATTTAAAAGGGTTTATTCATAGGGGGAAAGAATTTATTGCGGTGGCAAAAGCTTTATTTATTAAGTGGAGGCAGCAACGATGATTATAATATTTGTTACTTTTTTTGTGACGTTCGTATTCTTTCCGTTTTATCAAAGATTTTTAATAAGGTTTGGTAGCTTAAGATTTAATTTTCAAAAACAAATAATTCCTGTTAGTTTTGGAGGCTTTATTTTTTTGATCGAGTCGATCATCATTTATTTATTTCAATTAAACGAAAATAGGTATATATGGATTTCATTGTTAATTATAACTCTTATAGGTACAT
The DNA here is from genome assembly GCF_001561915.1 of Tepidibacillus decaturensis. Lineage (GTDB taxonomy): Bacteria > Bacillota > Bacilli > Tepidibacillales > Tepidibacillaceae > Tepidibacillus_B > Tepidibacillus_B infernus. The sequence goes on from NZ_LSKU01000001.1 coordinate 859,795, forward strand.
ATGATGATTTATTTGGTGATACTAAAGTAAAAGGACTACGAGGACATATAAAGGCTTTCTTTCATGGGAAGATCACTTCTGGATTTTTAAAAGCAGCTATAGGAGGGCTGATCGCTTTATTTCTAGCTATCTATATCGGTGATTCAAACTTAGTTAAAGTAACGAACTTTTTACTTATATTATTTATGATCAATACGATTAATTTGTTTGACCTTCGCCCAGGGAGAGCGCTTAAGGTTTTTTTATTTTATTTTTTTGTTAAGCATATCTAGCACTTTTTTATCTAAAAATCAGTTAGGTTTAGTGGTTTTTACAATATTAACAATAGTGTTCTTTCAAGATGTTCATGCTAAAATAATGTTAGGTGATAGTGGAGCCAATCTAATCGGTTTACACCTTGGGATTTGGTATAGTATGTATTTCTCAATGAGTGGAAAATGGATAATGATTCTTTTTTAATTGGCTTACATATCTACACAGAACGCTATTCGCTTTCTCGATTAATAGAAAATAATAAAATCTTAAAAAGGATAGATTTATGGGGCCGTCGGGGTACGGTATAGAGGATGTGGGGAAATGAAGGTAAGAAAAGTTTTAATTATAGGTGCTGGTAATGGTGGGAGCTCCCTGCTTAAGGCTTTACAAGGAATGGAAAAACTTAAAATTGTGGCTATCGTTGATCAGAATCTTTTAGCACCAGGGATTCAATTAGCAAAAGAATTAGGAATTGAGGTTTCATTAGAATTTTATTCTTTTTTAAATGAGAATATAGATGTCATTTTTGATGCGACAGGAGATGTACGTGTATTTGAGGAGCTTCAGAATCATAAACCAGAGCACACTGTTATCATTCCTGGAACCATCGCTAATATTATTATGAGCTTAATTGAAGAGAAGGAAAGTTTAATACAGGAATTAACGCGGCAACAAAGGGAACTAGATGTGATTCTTAATTCAACCCATGACGCCATGATTGCAGTCAATAAAGACGGAAGAATTACACTATTTAATCGAGCGGCTGAACTTCTATTAGACAAAAAATCTTCGTCTATTTTGGGTACGTTAGCACAAGTCTCTATTCCAAATACTAGGCTACACTTGGTTTTACAAACAGGGAAACCAGAATTAAATCAAGAACAACAATTGGATAATAATAAAAAAATTGTGACCAACCGAGTGCCGATGATTAATGCAGATGGAGAGATTATAGGTGCTGTAGCAGTATTTAGAGATATAAGTGAAGTATCTAACTTATCAGAACAAGTCTCCGATTTAAAATCGATACAAAGCATGCTTGAAGCGATTATCAATTCTTCTGAGGATGCCATATCTGTTGTCGATCATGAGGGAAAAGGATTGATGATTAATCCGGCATACACAAGACTAACAGGTCTAACAGCAGAAGAAGTGATCAATAAACCAGCTGATGTGGATATTTCTGAAGGAGAAAGCATGCATATGCAAGTATTGCGTACGAAAAAACCAGTGCGTGGCGTTCATTTAAAAGTTGGTCCCAAACGTAGAGATGTTGTTGTCAATGTTGCACCTATTCTTGTGGATGGACAATTAAAAGGTAGTGTAGGAATCATTCATGACACGTCAGAAATCAAAAAGCTAACAGAAGAACTTGAAAAGGCAAGAAGAATTATTCGTACGTTAGAAGCTAAATATACCTTTGATGACATTGTAGGCAGTAGTGAAGAAATGAGATTAGCTATAGAGACAGCTAAAAAAGCAGCGTTAACCCATGCAACAGTATTAGTTAGAGGAGAATCAGGAACTGGAAAAGAACTCTTTGCCCATGCAATTCATAATGCCAGTGATCGTAAATATAACCAATTTGTAAGAGTGAATTGTGCAGCCATTTCTGATTCATTGCTAGAGAGTGAATTATTCGGCTACGAAGAAGGAGCCTTTACTGGTGCTCGAAAAGGTGGAAAAAAAGGTTTTTTTGAAGTAGCTAGCGGTGGAACGATTTTTCTTGATGAGATTGGTGAATTAGAATTAAACACCCAAGCCAAATTACTGCGAGTCCTACAAGAAAAGGAAATTGTTAGAGTAGGTGGCACAAAGCCAATACCTATTGATGTTAGAGTGATTGCAGCGACAAATGTAAATTTGGAAAAAGCAATACGGAATGGGAAATTCCGTGAAGATTTATATTATCGTCTAAATGTTCTTCCGATTATGATTCCATCTCTAAGGGATCGGAAGTCGGACATTCCTTTATTAGTAAGTTATTTAATTAAAAAGTTAAATATTGAATACGGGAGAAAAGTGGAAGGGATAGCAGAAGAAGTCCAGCATATTTTCCTTGAATATGCTTGGCCAGGAAATGTTCGGGAACTAGAGAATGTTATTGGCCGTGCGATTATGAATATGACTTTTAACGAAACGTTTATTCAAATAGAACACTTACCTTCTTTAGGAAAGAGTATTGTTCCTTCCAATTACGAAAAGGTCACAACCGTTCCTTTGGAAGATCATATTCTTCCATTAAGTGACATGATTTCTAAGATGGAAAAAATGTATTTAAAACATGTTCTTAAGAAAGTAGATGGAAATAAGACGAAAGCAGCCCATTTTCTAGGAATCTCGATCAGAAACTTATATTATAAATTGGAAAAATACGGATTATAACGAATAATCATGAAAAATACTGCTTGCAAAAATTTGCGCATGTGCAATTTTTTTGCAGGCAGTATTTTAATATAAACTTATTTAAACCTGAAAAAGTAAAGCGCTTTCATAAAGAAAATCTTGGCATGGTTTTTGCTATTTGTTATATTGAAAAGATAAAATGTGTTGTTGAATGAAGGTGGTTTTAAATGAATTCTTTTAAAAAAATCATCTCGAAGATAAAAAGGGATGCCCTACCTCAAGTTGCGGTTGCCGTTGCTGAAGATGAGGAGGTTTTAATTGCTGTACAAAACGCGTTAGAGAAAGGATTTGCTCGCTTTCATTTGTTTGGAGATGAAAGCAAAATAAGGCAGCTAGCTGAAAAAAGTATGATCCCACTAGATCAAGTGAAGATTACAGATGAGAGAGATCATGTTAAGGCGAGTCTTAAAGCGGTAAATTCGGTGAATACTGGAGAGTCGCAAATTTTGATGAAGGGATTAGTACCAACTCCAATTATTTTAAAAGCGGTTCTAGATAAGGAGATAGGTCTTAGAACCCATCGAATTTTGAGTCATATTGCGTTATTTGAAGTAGAAGGACTTGATCGTTTGATCTTTTTAACAGACGCGGCAATGAATATATCTCCGTCGTTAGAACAAAAAGTACAAATTACTCAAAATGCGATTGACTTTGCTCGTATTATAGGACTCACAGAACCAAAAGTTGCTGTTCTTACTGCATTAGAAACTGTAAATCCTAATATGATCGCTACATTGGATGCTGCACTTTTATCAAAAATGGCTGAACGAGGACAAATTTCTGGTGGGATTGTTGATGGGCCATTAGCACTTGATAATGCAATTTCCTTGGAGGCTGCAATGCATAAAGGAATTAAAAGTAAAATAGCTGGCCAAGCAGATATTTTATTAGTTCCTAATATTGAAGTGGGAAATACTTTATACAAATCCCTTGTTTATTTTGGAAAGGTCAAGGTTGGTGCAGTGATTACCGGAGCAAAATCACCCATTGTATTAACTTCAAGGGCTGATTCTTTTGAAACAAAGTTAAATTCTATTGCATTAGCGGTTCTTTTATCACAACAAGCAAATATTTAGTTTTTATTTTTCTATTAAGATATAAATTTATTTAAATGGGAGGAAGAAAGAATGAAAATTTTTGATTACATGGAGAAATTTGATTATGAACAACTGGTATTTGCTCACGATGAGGCTTCAGGGCTAAAAGCAATTATCGCTATTCACGATACTACGTTAGGCCCTGCATTAGGTGGGACAAGGATGTGGACATATGCTTCTGAAGAAGAAGCGATTATTGATGCCTTGCGTTTAGCAAGGGGAATGACCTACAAAAATGCTGCTGCTGGATTAGATCTAGGCGGTGGGAAAACGGTAATTATAGGTGATCCAAGAAAAGATAAAAGTGAGGCATTATTCCGAGCGTTGGGACGATATGTACAAAGTCTTAATGGACGTTATATTACGGCTGAGGATGTAGGGACTACGGTTCAAGATATGGATTATATTCATTTAGAAACTGATTATGTAACTGGTATATCCCCAGCATTTGGTAGTAGCGGTAATCCATCACCAGTCACAGCATATGGAGTTTACCGTGGGATGAAAGCTGCTGCTAAAGTAGCTTTTGGTAGCGATAATTTATCTGGTAAAACAATAGCTGTTCAAGGTGTAGGAAATGTTTCTTACAATCTTCTCAAACATTTACATGAAGAAGGAGCAAATTTCATTGTTACCGATATCAATGAAGATAATGTAAATAAAGCAGTAAAAGAATTTGGGGCCAAGGCTGTAGGTATCAATGAAATATATGGTGTTGAATGTGATATCTTTTCACCGAATGCATTAGGTGCAGTGATTAATGATGATACTATCCCACAACTTAAGGCAAAATTGATCGCAGGATCAGCAAATAACCAATTAAAAGAGGAAAGACATGGAGATATTCTTCAGGAAAAAGGGATTATTTATGCACCTGATTTTGTGATCAATGCTGGTGGTGTGATTAACGTAGCTGATGAGTTAAACGGGTATAATCGTGATCGGGCAATGAAAAAGGTAGAGACCATCTATGATAATATTTTAAAAGTGTTTGAGATTGCTGAAAGAGATGGAATTCCATCCTATAAAGCGGCTAATAAAATGGCTGAGGAAAGAATTGAACAAATGCGTAAGATCCGCAGTAATTTTATTAGGCAAGAAAAAAGTATTCTAGGCCGTTAGACCTTATTGAGTGAAAAGCACTTATCAAGTGCTTTTCACCTTCTCTAAGAAATGGAGTGGAAGTGATGGAGCAAATTTTTCGTTTATTGGTAATCAATCCTGGGTCAACATCCACTAAAATAGCGTTATATGATAATGAAAAATCGGTTTTTGAAGAAACATTAAGACACGACCTCGATGAGTTGAAGCAATTTAATAAAGTAATCGATCAATATGATTTTCGTAAAAATATGATCTTAGAAACCCTTCACAACCAAGGTATCAATTTAACCAAATTAAATGCGGTTGTTGGCAGGGGGGGGTTGTTAAAACCTATTCCGGGTGGAACATATCTAGTGAACGAACATATGGTCAAAGATTTGAAGGATGCTCGATATGGAGAACATGCCTCTAATTTAGGAGCGATGATTGCATACGAAATCTCAAAACAATTAAATATTGCTGCTTATATTGTAGATCCAGTTGTAGTAGACGAATTACAAGCGATTGCTAGAATCAGTGGTATGCCAGAAATTAAACGCAGGTCAATTTTCCATGCTCTCAATCAAAAAGCAGTTGCGCGTAAAGTAGCAACTGAACTTAACCTCACTTATGAATCAGCAAATTTTGTTGTATGTCATATGGGCGGTGGAATCACGGTAGGTGCTCATCATCATGGGAAAGTAATCGATGTTAATAATGGTTTAGATGGAGAGGGTCCATTTTCTCCAGAACGTACAGGAAGTTTACCTGTTGGAGATTTACTTTCATTAGGTTTTTCAGGACAATTTACCCAAGAAGAATTAAAGAAAAAGATAAGTGGCCAGGGTGGAGTTGTTGCCTATTTAGGCACAAATAGCATGGTTGATGTTGAGAAGATGATTACAAACGCCAATGAGAAAGCAAAACTGGTTTGGGATGCGATGATCTATCAAATCGCAAAGGAAATTGGGGCTAGTAGTGCAGCACTTAAAGGAAAGGTTGATGCAATTATATTAACAGGGGGGATTGCATACAGTAAAACCTTTATTGACCAATTGGTAGAGTATATTGCATGGATCGCACCTGTGAAAATACTTCCTGGGGAAAATGAATTACAGGCATTGGCTGAAGGTGGTTTAAGGGTACTCCGTGGGCATGAACAAGTAAAAGAATACGCTCTGGAGGAAGTTTATGTTGAATCATAATGCTAGAATAACCATTATCACTGGTCACTTTGGCAGCGGGAAAACGGAGATTTCTATCAATTTAAGTTTGAAGGAGAAAGAACAATTTCCAAAAGTTGCAATTAGTGATTTAGATGTCATCAATCCTTACTTTCGTTCTAGGGAGGCCCATTCTCTTTTTGAACAAAAAGGGATAGAACTGATTGCTCCAAAGGGGCAACTCGCTACTGCTGATCTACCAATTGTTTCAGGGGAAATTTATCGTGTACTTCATGATCCTAATTATCATGTAATCATCGATGTAGGTGGGGATAAGGATGGAGCTACTGCTTTAGGACAATATTACAATGATCTAAAGCGAATGGATGTACAAATGATTTTTGTTGTCAATATCAATCGTCCTTATGTGAGTACAGTAGATGGTATCATCGAAACCATACAGCAAATCGAAAGGGTCTCCCGTCTTAAAGTTTCTGCTTTAATCAACAATACAAACTTAGGTAGAGAGACGACGATTGCGGATATTCAAAAAGGGTTAGAAATGACAAAAATAGTTAGTGAAAATTTGGGGATTCCATTTTTATATACAACGATCTCTAGCGACCGAATGGAAGAAACAGCTGATTTTTCAAGCAATCATGATGTTGTTTATATAGAACGTTTTATGAAATTACCTTGGGAGTAGAAAAATAGAGTAAATTAGGGGGTGGGTTTTATGGAAAAACGTGTTATTTTGAACGAAGATTTGTGCAAGGGTTGTAGTTTGTGTGTCTCAGTATGTCCAAAAGATATTATTTTCTTAGCTGATCATTTAAACGGGAAAGGGTATCGCCCAGCAACTGTAGTAGACCAAGAAGCATGTATTAGTTGCGTAGCATGTGGGCGGATTTGTCCTGATGGGGTCATCACCGTTTATCGTCCGGAAAGAAAAAAGACAGCATCTTAAATGATCAGTTAAAGGGGGAAAAAACATGGGGAAAGTGTTAATGAAAGGGAATGAAGTGATCGCAGAAGCAGCTGTGCATGCAAATTGTAAATATTTCTTTGGATATCCAATTACACCTCAAAGTGAACTTGTTGCATATATGGCAAAACGATTGCCTGAGGTAGGTGGATTATTTTTACAAGCAGAAAGTGAAGTTGCAGCGATCAATATGGTGTATGGTGCTGCAAGTGCAGGAGTTAGGGTGATGACTTCCTCATCAAGTCCTGGGGTAAGTCTAAAGCAAGAAGGAATTTCTTATTTGGTTGGTTCAGAACTACCTGCGGTCATTGTGAATGTCATGCGTGGTGGGCCTGGCTTAGGAAGCATTCAGCCTTCTCAATCTGACTATTTTCAAGCTACAAAAGGAGGCGGTCATGGCGACTATCGTATCCCTGTTTTAGCACCGGCAACATTACAAGAAATCGTTGATTTAATGCAAGATGCCTTTGACATTGCAGATCGTTACCGTACGCCTGTTATTCTGATGGGAGATGGAATGTTAGGGCAAATGATGGAACCGGTTGAATTTATAGAAAGACAGCCAGTGGAGCTACCGGCAAAAGATTGGGCTACAACTGGCACACGTGGGGATGGGGGACCGAAAATCGTCAACTCTCTTCGTCTTGATCCAGAGGAATTAGAAAAGCATAATCAACATCTTCAATTGAAATATTCAGAGATCAAAGAGAAAGAAGTTAGGTTTGAAAAATATTTAACTGATGATGCAGAGCATATTGTTGTTGCCTATGGTACCGTTTCAAGGATTGCAAAAAATGCGATTCAAAAGGCTAGAAATAAAGGAGTTAAGGTAGGAATGATTCGTCCTATTTCCTTATGGCCATTCCCTGAACAACCTTTTATAGAGACAAGAGAAAAAGTAAAATCCTATTTAACGGTAGAGATGAGTGCAGGGCAGATGGTAGAAGATGTTCGCCTAGCAGTCAATGGATATCGACCTGTTCATTTCTACGGAAGAACAGGTGGAATGGTACCAAGTCAAGACGAAATCTTCCAAAAGATCATTGAAATAGCTGGGGGTGAGCAATAATGGAATTAATTTTTGAAAAAACAAAAGGTTTAACAGATAAACCAACCCATTATTGTCCAGGTTGTACTCATGGGGTGATTCATCGACTCGTTGGTGAAGTACTTGAAGAAATGGAGATCTTAGAAGATTCTGTAGGTGTGGCCTCTGTTGGCTGTTCTGTTCTTTCTTATGAGTACTTTAACTGCGACATGACTCAAGCAGCTCATGGTCGTGCTCCAGCAGTTGCTACAGGATTGAAACGAGTTTTGCCAAAAGATCGTATTGTCTTTACCTATCAGGGCGATGGTGACCTTGCTTCAATCGGTATGGCGGAGATCGTTCATGCTGCAGCACGGGGAGAAAATATTACCGTCATTTTTGTGAATAATGCAATCTATGGTATGACTGGTGGACAGATGGCACCCACCTCATTGGTTGGTCAAAAGACAGCCACTTCACCATTTGGAAGAGATGTAAGTTTACAAGGTGCTCCTATTCGTGTTTCCGAATTATTGGCCACTTTGGATGGCGCAGCCTATATTGAACGAGTTTCTACCCATGATGTTCCACATATCATAAAAGCAAAAAAAGCTATTCGTAAAGCATTTGAAACACAGAAAAAAGGACTAGGCTTTTCCATGGTTGAAGTTCTATCAACCTGCCCAACAAACTGGGGGTTAGATCCAGAAGAATCTTTAAATTGGGTAAAAGAACAAATGGTACCTGTATACCCTCTTGGCATTTATAAAAATATTGAGGGAGGGAAATAAGATGTTACACGAAATCATTATCGCTGGATTTGGTGGGCAAGGTGTGATGTCGATGGGGCAACTTTTGGCTTATGCCGGAATGATTGAAAATAAGCATGTTTCTTGGTTACCTTCCTATGGACCTGAGCAACGTGGTGGTACAGCGAATGTTTCGGTCATTATTAGTGATGAGCCTGTTGGTTCTCCAGTTATTTCCCACCCAACAACAGCAATTGTTCTAAACAAACCGTCTTTTGATAAATTTGAACCGCTTGTGATCCCAGGTGGAGTCTTAATTGTAAACAGCTCGTTAATCGATGTTAAATCAACTAGACAAGATATAACGATCATCGAAGTATCTGCATCGGAAATAGCCAATGAATTGGGAGAACCTAAGGTTGCTAACTCTATCATACTAGGGGCCTTTTTAGAAATTTCAAAAGCTGTTAGTCCTGAGTCGGTCATTGAATCTCTAAAAAAGGTTCTTCCCGAAAGAAGACACAATTTAATTCCAGTGAATCAATTAGCTCTACAAAAAGGAGCACAAATCGTAAATAACTAAATCATCAATTTTGATAAACGTTTTTGAGATGCCTTAGCTACTAGTCTATCATTTTGTAGGCTAGTAATTTTTTTATAAAAATTAAATTTTGTTTACACTTTTTGCTTGTGTACTTTTAAGAGCTTTTATAAAATGATACTGAATCTAAATAAAATATATAAATAAAGAATTTAAAGGGCAAATGGGAAGGAAGATGAAAGAAATGTCAGAGCAAAAACAATTTGATGTAGTATTCTTGGGAGCAGGTCCTGGCGGATATGTTGCAGCGATTCGTGCCGCACAGCTAGGTTTAAATGTCGCTGTTGTGGAAAAAGATAAAGTAGGGGGGACCTGTTTACATCGGGGCTGTATACCAAGTAAATCCTTTTTACGTAGTGCGGAAATCTATCGAAATGCTAAAGAGGGAGAAGAATTTGGTGTTGTAGTAGAGCATGTTACACTTAACTTTGAACAAGTGCAAGCAAGAAAACGTAAAGTAGTAGAGCAACTAACAAAAGGAATCGAGCATCTTTTCAAGAAAAATAATGTTACTTTGGTAGAAGGGTTCGGCCGTATTATGGGACCTTCGATCTTTTCACCACTAAGTGGAACAATTTCGGTAGAAAAAGCCAATGGGGAAAACGAATTGCTAGCAACAAAACATGTCATTATCGCTACTGGCTCTCGTCCGAGAACATTACCTGGTTTACATATTGATGGAAAGTTTATTATGACGAGTGATGAGGCATTAGAGATGACAGAACTTCCAAAATCGATGATTATCGTTGGTGGCGGAGTCATTGGTATGGAATGGGCATCCCTTTTAACTGATTTTGGCGTAGAAGTGACGGTAGTTGAGTTTTTACCACGTATTTTACCTCTTGAAGATGGCGAAATTAGTAAAGATATGACTCGTGTCATGAAAAAGCGTAAGGTCAAAATCCATACAGATACAAGGGTTTTACCTGAAACAGTAAAAATTGTTGATGGACATGTAGAATTAGAGGCTCAAAAGGGAGATAAGACGATCCAGCTTTCTGCTGACAAAGTACTTGTTTCTGTTGGACGACAAGCAAATGTTGAAGGAATTGGACTAGAAAATACTGAAATAAAAGTTGAAAGAGGAGTTATTCAAGTAAATGAATATTTCCAAACTGCGGAATCACATATTTACGCAATTGGTGATGTTATTGGTGGTTTACAGCTAGCTCATGTTGCATCACATGAGGGGATTATAGCTGTTGAACATATAGCGGGCAAGAATCCTAAACCATTAGATTATTTGGCTGTTTCCAAATGTACCTTTACCTCTCCTGAAGTTGCTAGTGTAGGGATGACAGAGGAAGAGGCGATAGAAAAAGGTTATGAAGTAAAAGTGGGTAAATTCCAATTTAGAGGAATTGGGAAAGCATTAGTTCATGGAGAAGTAGATGGTTTCGTAAAATTAGTTGCGGATAAAAATACAGGGGATCTTCTAGGGGTTCATATGATTGGGCCACATGTAACAGACATGATCTCTGAAGCTGGATTAGCAAAAGTATTAGATGCAACTCCATGGGAGATTGCACATACCATTCATCCACATCCAACCTTATCTGAAGCTGTAATGGAAGCTGCTCTAGATGTTGATGGCAAAGCGATTCATGCCTAGAACATAATAAAGGGGCTGTTTGATTTGATTCATCCAAACTCCCATCAGCATTTGGGATTAAGTCAACAAAATGTTCTAGATATGTATTATTACATGCTTTTAACTAGAAAAATTGATGAAAGAATGTGGCTATTAAATCGGGCTGGGAAAATTCCTTTCGTCATTTCATGTCAGGGACAAGAGGCGGCGCAGGTGGGGGCTGCGTTCGCCTTAAACAAACAAAAGGATTATACTTTACCTTACTACCGAGATATGGGTGTTGTCCTAGTGCTAGGTATGACCGCAAAGGATTTGATGTTGTCTGCATTTGCCAAAGCAGAAGATCCGAATAGTGGTGGTCGTCAAATGCCTGGACATTTTAGTAGCAAACCACTCAATATCGTGACTGGATCTAGTCCAGTTACTACTCAATTGCCACATGCTGTTGGTATCGCCTTAGCAGCTAAAATGAATCAAGAAGAATTGGTAGCGTTTACAACGCTAGGGGAAGGCTCAACAAATCAAGGTGATTTTCATGAAGCCCTCAACTTTGCTGGAGTTCATCAATTACCCGTTATTTTCATGGTTGAAAATAATAAATATGCAATAAGTGTACCTCTAAAAAAACAGATCCCGACTGAGAATGTTGCTGTTCGGGGAGCTGGTTATGGCATGCCAGGTTTCACTGTAGATGGCAATAATCCTTTAGAGGTTTATCAAGTGGTTCATGAAGCTAGACAGAGAGCTATTCGGGGGGAAGGACCAACACTGATTGAAGCTGTAACATATCGCCTTGTTCCACATTCTAGTGATGACGATGATCGAAGCTATCGTTCAAGAGAAGAAGTGGAAGAGGCGAAAAAAAATGATCCGATTCTACTATTTCAACAGTATTTATATGATTCGGGTTTGTTAAACGATCAGTTACATCAAGAAATCATGGAACGTGTCAACAAAGAGGTCAATGAGGCGACGGATTGTGCCGAGAAAGCTGCATATCCAGATCCAGAGACTATTCTTTTACACGTTTATGAAGAGTAGGGGGTTGGATCCTGATGGCTATGTTAACCTATATAGAAGCAGTAACTCAAGCATTACGTGAAGAAATGAAGAGAGATCAAAAAGTTTTTGTTTTAGGTGAAGATGTAGGAGTACGTGGTGGTGTATTTCGTGCAACAAATGGATTATATGAGGAATTTGGGGAACAACGGGTATTAGATACACCTTTGGCTGAGTCAGCAATCGTTGGTGTGGCTATTGGGGCTGCATTGTATGGAATGAGACCTGTTGCAGAAATTCAATTTGCTGATTTTATCTTTCCTGCGGCAAACCAAATTATTAGTGAAGCGGCAAAAATCCGGTACCGTTCCAATAATGACTGGCATGTTCCTTTAGTGATCCGTGCCCCTTATGGAGGAGGAGTTCATGGGGCCTTATACCACTCACAAAGTGTTGAGGCAGTATTTAGTAATGTACCTGGTCTAAAAATAGTCGCTCCATCTACACCATATGATGTCAAAGGACTTTTAAAATCCGCTATTCGAGATAACGACCCTGTACTATTCTTTGAGCATAAACGTTTATATCGTCTGATTAAAGGAGAAGTACCTGAAGAAGATTATACTTTGCCAATTGGGAAAGCAGAACTGAAGCGAGAAGGTCATGATGTCACAGTCATTACCTATGGTTTAATGGTTCAATATGCCCTTCAAGCTGCTGAAAGTCTTGAGAAAGAAGGTATCAGCATTCATCTTCTAGACTTACGTACTCTTCAACCATTAGATAAAGAAGCAATCATTGAAGCGACAAAACGGACAGGAAAAGTATTAATTATTCATGAAGATAACAAGACTGGTGGAATTGGTGGAGAAGTTTCGGCGATCATTGCTGAAGAAGCTTTATTTGAACTTGATGCACCAATAAAACGTCTGACTGGAATTGATATTCCTGCCATGCCGTATAGTCCACCTTTAGAAAAAGCATTTATGCTGACCCCAGAAAAGATTGCAAAATCAATCAAAGAATTAGCTGAATTTTAAAGGAGGTGGAATAGATGGCAACTAAAGTATTAATGCCTCAGTTAGGCGAAAGTGTCACAGAAGGAACGATCACTAAATGGCTAAAAAAGGTTGGCGAGCAAGTTGCTCTTTATGAGCCTTTATGCGAGGTAGAAACAGATAAAGTTAATGCAGAAGTTCCAGCGACTGTAGCTGGTATAGTGACCGAAATCGCCGTTGAAGAAGGAACAACTATTGCGGTTGGCCATTTAATTTGCTATATCCAAGAAGATGAAGCTATTTCACCTGAATCAATAGATGGTATTGAACAAACTTTAGAAAACCCTGTTCAATCCGAAATAGTCCAGTCTAAAGCCCAGCCAAATGAAAATCAAGGGATAAAACATGCAGGAAAAATTCGCTATTCTCCAGCAGTGATGAGGCTTGCACAAGAAAACAATATTGACTTTACCAGAATAAAAGGAACAGGTTTGGAAGGACGTATTACTAGAAAAGATGTCCTACAATATATTGAAAATAACAATAAGCAGGAAGTATTAAATGATTCACCATCAATGATTGAGTCAGCTGAGTTAACAACTGGATCAAATGTTGATTTTACTTCTCCTATTATACAAACAACTCCTATTTCAAACGGAATTGATCATGGAGATCAGGTAATGAAGGTTAACACTGTAAGGAGAACCATTGCGAAACGAATGGTGCAAAGTAAACATGAGGCTCCTCACGCTTGGTTAACTGTAGAAGCTGATGTAACAGAACTAGTAAATTACCGAAATAGCATCAAGAAAGAACTTATACAAAAAGAAGGATTCAACCTTACCTTTCTACCATTTTTTATTAAAGCGGTCGTTGAATCGATCAAAGAATATCCCATTTTAAATTCAGTATGGGACGAAGATCAAATTATTTTAAAGAAAAATATTAATATCTCGATTGCAGTGGCTACAGAGGATGCTTTATTTGTTCCAGTTATCCATGATGCCGATCAAAAAAGTATTTATGGGCTGGCTAAGCAAATTGATCAATTAGTTAAAAAGACCAAAGCTGGAAAATTAACGATGGATGATATGCAAGGTGGAACCTTTACAGTGAATAATACTGGAGCGATAGGATCTGTTTTATCAGCACCGATTATTAATCATCCCCAAGCAGGGATTATTACGATGGAATCTATTGTAAAAAGGCCAGTAGTGATTGAGGATATGCTTGCAATTCGTTCTATGGTAAATCTTTGTATGTCGTTCGATCATCGAATTATAGATGGGTTCATTGCAGGTCGCTTCATTCAGAATGTAAAATCAAAGCTAGAATCGTTAGGGAAAAATAAGGTTTCCATTTATTAGTAGGATTGGTTATATGCAAAAGGATAGCAATTTGTCTGCTATCCTTTTTGTTGTGTCTTAAGCTTTACTTAAATTCTCACTAACTGGTGATTTTTCCTCAACAGATAAAGATTGAGCACTACCTCGTGGAATGATGAACCATGCCGTGATAAGTGCCAAAAAGGAGAGGACAAAGGCTGTCCACATCGTGTTATGAATCGAATTTGCTAAGAAAGTAGCCATCCGATCTAAGATATCTGGAGGAATCAAAGCGGCTTGGTCTCCTTCAAAAACACCTTGAGATTGTTCAATTTGCTGTAGTAATTCTGTAGGTAGCTTACCCTGATTTTGTAGAATAAAGAATTCTACTTGTGGCTTCATATTCATCGTTAAAACAGATCCGAGAATGGTCACACCAAGCGTTGCACCAATACTTCTTGCAAACATTTGGCTTGATGTTGCTAGTCCACGCTGTTCAAAAGTAACAGCACTCTGGACGGCAACAGCAAATGTAGTCATCGCTAATCCAAGTCCACCACCTAAGATGAACATCGAAACAAGAACATAAACATAAGATGTATTGACACCTACTTGTGCAAGCATGAAACCAGAAATTGTCATTAAAGAGGCGCCAAACAAAATCGGTAATCGATAACCATTCTTAAGAATCAGGCGACTAGCAACAATGGAGAAAAGACTCCAACCAATCACTTGGGGAGTGATACTAAGTCCAGCTTGTGTAGCACTTGTTCCGAGAACACCTTGAACATATAACGGAACGAACTGGATAGAGCCAAACATTCCAATCCCCATTAAGAAAGCTGTGAGATTGCTTGAACCAATGATTTTAATCTTAAAAAGGGATAATGGAATAAAAGGTTCTTTTGCTTTTTGTTCCACATAGATAAATAGAACAAGTAAGATAAGTGATAACCCAAAGAATGAATCCGTGATGATATGAAACCAACCGTAACGGCTAACAAGCAATGTACCATAAAGGAACATTACAATACTTGTGGAAAGCAAGGTTACGCCAAGAATATCAATTTTATGGGTATGTTTAGTCGTCTTCTGTTTGGGGAGAAAAATCGCAACTAATGTAATGACCAATATTCCAATCGGAAGATTTAAATAAAAAAGCCATCTCCAGGAGAAGTGATCTACAATAAAACCACCAATAAAAGGACCTATAATAGCAGATAATCCCCATATGCTTGAAAACAATCCTTGAACCTTTGCTCTTTGTTCTAGTGTGAACATGTCTCCAGCAATTGTCAATGCAAGGGGGAGAACACCACCAGCGCCTAATCCTTGGATTCCTCTAAATAAAACCAATTGAACCATTGTATTTGCTTGTCCACTTAATGCGGAACCTAGCACAAACAATGTCACTGCAATAATAAACATCACCTTACGTCCATACATATCTGCCAATTTACCATAAATCGGCACAGTTGTTGTATTGGTCAACATAAAGGCTGAAAATACCCAGCTATATAATGAAAAACCACCTAAAGCACCAACAATCGTCGGCATTGCTGCATTGACAATGGTGGCCTCCATTGCTGCAAGGAACATGCCAATCATGATTGCAAATGTTAGAATCTTACGCTGATAAGAAGACATAGATAACCTCCATTTCTAAAAGTAAAAATACAATATATTATTATGTGCTTTTTCTGGCTAAACATCAATAATCAAAGGTTTTTAAAACAGCATATCCCATCGTAATAAATTTTATAGATAAAAAAGAAGATTTCCCAAGTAACTGGAAAATCTTTAAACCCACTATGATTCATTAACGAATCGTATATGTTTGATGACTTCAAGAAATGTTGGGAGTACTTTATCTACGTTTCTTTGGAAGTATCGGAACTTAACAATCGTTCCTTGGTTCTTATCGTGTTGATAAAAAAAGAAATCGTTCCTGACCCCATTCTCATTAATTGTTGAAAATAGATATTCATCGAATATCATGAGATTTTTATCTTTTGTGAGAGGTGATCTAACTAATTCCTCTATAGCAAATTCTTCGGCTATTTCTCTATTGACTATGTTAGAATCAATGGGACGTATAGAAATAAATTCAGCAATACTAAACCCAAATTCATTACCATCTTCAAACATATTTTCTTTTAGTATTTTCGGAACATATAAACCATATGAAGTAAATTTAACTTTTTTAAATTCGGCAGGTTCTATTTTTCCCTCAATGGTGATATTAATACTTTTTTCTCCATTGTATGCCGCATAATCAAATAGTTTTTGTTTCATCATTTCATTTTCTATGTTTTTTTCTTCTATTTTTACTTTCTTTGTTTCTTCTATTGATTCTTTAGGTTTTTGATTTATCTCTTTTTGTTCAAAACTACCATTTTGACAACCAACTAAAAAATGAAAAATAGAATAAATACTAACTTTTTCACATAAATACCTCCTCTAGAATAATTTACATGAAAGAAGACCAAGTGTAAAGTAACACTGGTCTTCTTTCGTTATGATTATTAAATTAATTATATGTTTCTACGTGAAAATGATCATCGTGAACACCACTAGTATCCACTACAATTTTTGAACTACTTACTCCATGATTTGTTTTGAAAATAACCTTTTGTACATTTGAATGTGCTACGGCAACTTCAAGAAACGTCTTTTCCTCAGTGGTTGTCATTGGCGCATTTCGAATATCAATGATTTTTCCGTTCATATGAGTTTGGTGTTCGGGTGTATCAGCCCCATCGATTAAGGAACAATCATTAACTTCAATTTTCTTGTTTGTTTTTTGGTAAAAACTGTAACCTAAGTCATAAAGAGTATCTCTCGTTGTACTTGTTACCCAACTATGATCAAGCATATATTTACTATCACTACTCAAACCGGTTGAGGTATCATTATAGTTAATATATGCTGAGGTTGAACGAAATACTCTAACCCATCCCTTAGGTGAAACCCCAATCACAGCATGCATTGCATTACGTGAACCAGCTCCATAGATCCCATCAGCAGTTAACCCTTCTCTTTTTTGAAAAACTTTTAGATTTTCTTCAGTCGCTGAATCAAAAATAGTTGAGGTATTGTTTTCTAGTGAAGGAGTACCCGTCCATAAATATGAAGGTGTTTTACTGCGATACTCCCTCAGATTTGCTTTTAAGATGGCGACTTGTTCATGATTATCTCCAAGCCGATAAGAACTTTTAAAATTTGTAGTATAGAATTGATTTGAGTAGGTAGTTCCAACTGCCGCAACGTTATTATGTCCATTATCCATTTATAATCATCCTTTCCCTTTTTTAAATTAAACAGAAAGGGTGCAAAGAGTAATGGTTCACCCCTAACCATACTCTTTGTTCTGTCTACTATATAAAGGGGGTTGAATATCAAAAATAACAACTATAGTTTCAAAAAAGGTTGAAAAAAATAAAAAAATCTGATTCAGAAGTTTCTAAATCAGATTTAAATTATAATAAAGTAGGTCTTATCTGTGTGCAAATGTCTTTACATAATTCTATGGTGAAAGGTTTATCAACGTTTACCAAAGGTATGATAATTGCTAATTAAAGTTAAATATATAGAAGGATTTTATTTATTTTATAAGAATACATGAATATACTGGTAAAAGAGGTGATCTTAAATAATGAGAAATTTTATTGTTAAAGGTTTATTAGGATTTTTATGGAGTGCTTTGTTAAGTATCATCACAATGCTAGTCATATGGATTATTTTCAAAGATAAGAAGGACATTGGAACAATTGCCATGTACTTTTTTTATACTTCCTTTATTTATTTGGCTATTGGAATAGCAAATACAATAGGAACCTATAGAGCAAGAGGGGATTTTAATTACCAACAAGCTAGAACGATTTCGAGCCAATCAGGCCTTGAACGGTCAAGAGAAGATATATTAGCAATAAGTAAATTCTATCGTTTATCTTCCATAATGTATACTGTTGGCTTAATTTTATTTTTAACTAGTTATTTTATCCTATCTGGGTATGAACCAAACTTGTCAAAACTAAAACCACCATTGCCAACAGTTACGGTTAATGAAAGGGAAATACCTGTGACACTAAGAGATTATTCAGTTCGCCAATATGGGATGGAATATCGTAATGTAGAACTTTCAACAGAAGAGATAGCTAAAAGTATAATTCCAACGAAAGTTGATCCTCATTCCAAATTAGTTGTTAAATTCAATGAAGAACCAAAGCGGATTTTTATAGGTCAATTAAATCAACCTTTTGGATTAGATAGAATGGTTGAAAATATGGTGTTTCTTTCAAAAGAAGAAGGAAAATATATTTACGAACTCCATGTAGAATGGGACGAAAAGAATGCCAATTATGTTCTTGTTGTTCAAATAGATAGTAGTAAATAATAGGACTTGGAAAGGATCCAAGCCCTTGAAAAATTAACCAGCTGCACGACAATTTCCATCAGATGTACAGAATTGGTAGCCCGGTAAGGTTGAACTATCTGTGTAATAAATCAAATTTGAATCAACTTCAAATAGATAGAGACTACTAATGTTACCGTAACCTTTAATAGCCCCTTCAGTACAATAGTCTGTGATTGCTCCTCCAAAATGAGGCCAGCCTCCACAAATAAATCGTTCTCCACAATCACATTGGTACCAACCTACTAAAGAATCGATTTCTTGACCAGTATCAGCATCAACCACAGAACAGTCTCCTCTTGACAACATTTTATGATTTCCATAGATAGGACATGGTGCAATAGCCATTTTAGATCATCCTTTCCCTTTTTATTTTCCAACAGAAGGAGTATAAAGAGTAATGGTTCACCCCTAACCATACTCTTTGTTCTGTCTATTATATAAAGGGGATTGAAAGTCAAAAATAACAACCATAGTTTCAAAAAAGATTGAAAAAAATAAAAAAATCTGATTCAGAAGTTTCCAAATCAGATTTAAATTATAATAAAGTAGGTCTTATTTGTATGCAAATGTCTTTACATAATTCTACGGTGAAATTCTTCAAAGTCGGGCACCTCATCTAACTTATATTTTTTTGCTGTTAAAAAAATCTTCAAAAATAGTTCTTGTCGAAGATCTTCTCTATCGTTATAATTGGCTTGGTTTAATAAACGATTGACTTTTGGCTCTAATTGATGAATAAATTTGATTAAAGACGAATCGTTTCCATCTTGGACTTCTCTTATCAATTGATATAACTCGCTCAACCTATTCACCTACCCGATGTATATTCCCGGATAGCTTGTCCCAGTTGATCGATACTTTGTCTTAAGGTATCAATTTTCTTTTCAAACCGTATTAACAAATAAATAGCGATTACGATAGGGAAGCCAACATTGCCAATAGCATTATACCATTCGCTTGCTTCGTTCATGTTCTCACCCCCATGGCTTTTCTAATCTTTTCTAATGCAGTCTTTCTTGTTTTGGAAACAGCTTGTTGGGATACATTTAGCACCATTGCAATCTCGACATCTTTTAGCAATTTGACAAAGGAGAGGTAAAGGATTTTTTGTTGATGATTCGTAAGCTGTTTAAAAGCTTGATATAGATGATCGTCGGATAAATAGGAATCCAACGAATCTAACCCATCTATATCTTCTAAACTAATGGTTTCTGTATCTGCAATCGTATCAAGTAATGTGGTTTCACGATCATTACCGATAGGTTGTTCAAGGATCAATGCTTCCCTTTTATGGTGTTGGGACCGTTTTTTACTAAATGTGATGGCTTCGAAATATAGAATCTGATTAAGATAAACCTTAAAACGATATTCGAAATAAAATTCTTTAAACAATTGATTCAGCGATTCTGTATAGTATTTGTCGTTGAAGAGAGATAAAACAAAAACATTCAGATGAATTTCTTCTTCAAGAAAACGTGAAAAGAGATGATTTTGGTTGAATTCTGGATTTTTTATTAGATAATAGTCTAGTTTTTGTTTTAAAAAGGGAAAACGATTTAACTTGAAAAACTTCTTTTTAATGTTAATTTCTTTCGCTTCTAAGTATTCATGGTAAATCTTAATTCCAATCGTTTCGATATCAGATGCAATGAATATGGGATTGTTATTGTCCGAAGGGATAGGTTGAATTTGATTAAAATACACTAACTCTTCAATGTCTACAAAATCTTTTATTGGTAATTCTGGATGGGAAAAATATCCTTTAATTGTATAAAAATCCTTTTTCATATTCATTTCACCTCCAATATAAGGGAAAATATCCTTTTATTTATTTCTATCATAGATGTTTATATATATTAAAGAGTCATTAGAATGAAAAAATACAACCATTCGTCGAACAAATTTGAAAAACAGTTCTATTTTACATTGTCAGAGGAAGTAGGGAAAAATATTTATGGAAATACAAAAAATGGAATATTATAAGATTGTTGTTGGATACTAGCAAATCTTAGATTCTTATTACTCATAATTGTTTTTACCTCGTTTGAACAATGGGGAGATTTTGGAAAGAAATATTTACCAAATCAATATTTGCCATTATATAATTACATAACCATGGATGATAACATAGATTTTAAAAAAGAATCTTTAATCTTTCTAAGTTCTGTTGGTGCAAAAACTTGGTATAATCTATCTTTAGCGTCAGTAAAAAAATACTAATCGTTAATAATGAACTAAACTAAGTAATTTGGAAAATATTTATCAGAATGATAAGGATTCAAAGGTGAACAGAATCTCAAAATTAACAAACTGGACATAAATAAAGATGTCCAGTTAGCTAACATAGTTGGGTATAATTTTCCGATAAAAACTTCAGTCCAATTTTGAATATTGAAATGAAGTTTCTAAACGATCAAAATTATTTATTAACTTAAACTAGTAAATCTACCGCGGCTAGTGGTATTTGATCCATTTTTGTCAACTGGGGAGGAAAATACTCCTAAATAATTTGGAATATCTGTTTCGTACTGATATATTTCAGAACCAGTGTAATAATTTCCACTACTCCATGCAATGGTTTGCCATTCTTTTGTAACTCCCCACCTATTATGCATATATTCTACAACACTTTTACTTCCATAAATTCCGGTAGACCACTTATAACCGTTCATATTATAAAATTCATTCATTGCATCTGATATCCCATGAAAATAGTTGTCTACATTAGTTAGATAATTATTCATATCAGCATCAACAGCAAAATAAATGTTCCGTCCATCTTAAACCATCCTTTCCTTTTTATAATTGAACAGATGGAATGTCCATTATGACGTAATCAACGATAAACTAATAGCAACTGTTGGTGCACAGATTTCACCAATTAGATTTATTGGAAAAATACGATTATAATGGTAAAATGTATAAGAACAAATCGATTAGGTTTGAATCCTTATCCAATTAGACTAGACTTAGAATAAGTTCCTCATCTAACAATCAATAAAACTGGACATAAGATAATATGTGCCCAGTTTTTTTTTAATGGTCTTATGCCTCATTTTATAGGCGCATTATACATAAATTGAAGCAAAAATTGTGAAAATTTGCTTATTTTATAGAAATAAAGAGTAACCATCTGGTAAAATGTTCTATAATGAAAGGGTGTCATTACGAAAAGTTCATTCAAAGAATGGTTGGGCATTAACGTGTTAGCAAAAAAAAGAAAATGAAATGGGAGATGGGTAAATTGTTGAAAAAACTCTCGGTGTTATTGCTTTTCCTTCTTGTTATAGGTTGTTCTAACTCCTCTGACGAACAATCAGCAATGCAACTGGCAAAAGAATTTAAAATGATTCAGTATGAGATTACGGACTATACTCATATTAGTGACCTAACAGAATACCAGAAAAATATATTGGAAAAATTAAAGCCTTATCTTACCGAGGAGGAATACCAAGATTTTTCGGCTAATCGACTAGCTGGGATTGTTCCTTCTATAGCTCAAAAATATAAAACCAATATTCATGTTGAAGATATAACATTTACTAAAAACCAAGAAAACAAAGAAAAAGGAACAATAGGATTTAGTTACACAATCACATTAAAGTCATCTGGAGAAATCAATAAAACTATTGTAGAAAAAGGAAAAATGATTTTGACCAAAACAGCAGAAGGTTGGTTAATTAGCAATGATTCAAGCGAACATAGCCTCTTAAGGGGAATTAACAAATAAAAGACTTGGATTTCTCCAAGTCTTTTATTTGTTGTTATCGACATACTCCGTCTGATGTACAAAAACGATATCCTTCTATTGTTGATTGAGTTGTATTCCAAACTAAATTCTTATCGACCTGGAATAACATTTGGCCACCAATATTTCCATAGCCCTTTATAGCACCTTCAGTACAATAATCACCTATAGCTCCACCAAAATGAGGCCAACCTTCACATAGGACACGTTCTCCACAATCACATCTGTACCAACCAACTAGAGTAGGAATTTCTTGTCCAGTATTAGCATCAACGGCAGAACAATCTCCTTTTGATATCATTCTGTGAATCCCGTATATTGGACATGGCGCAATTGACATTCAAAATCATCCTTTCTCTTTTTTATATTGAACAGAAGGGGGGCAAAGAGTAACGGTTCACCCCTAACCACACTCTTTGTTCTGTCTACTATAAAAAGGGGAACGAAAATCAAAAATAACAACCATAGGTTGTAAAAATTTAATAAAAATCAATTAAAATTGCTTGTGAGTTTATTACGTATATTTAAATTACACTGGTTTAAATTAAAAATCGACTTACATGAATGGTCGGAGATCGCCATACTGATTGAAAATTGGTTTACAGAACTTTCTTTATAATAATGTCCATTATGACGTAATCAACGATAAACTAATAGCAACTGTTGGTGCACAGATTTCACCAATTAGATTTATTGGAAAAATACGATTATAATGGTAAAATGTATAAGAACAAATCGATTAGGTTTGAATCCTTATCCAATTAGACTAGACTTAGAATAAGTTCCTCATCTAACAATCAATAAAACTGGACATAAGATAATATGTGCCCAGTTTTTTTTAATGGTCTTCTTCCAAAGCTTTGTAAATTGCATTTACAAAATCTAACTTTCCTTCATACTCAGCAATATATGCATCATCATCAGGATTGATTATTTGATAAAATGTCCCTATGGAGAGGTGAATACTATGAGTGAGAGAAAAATAGGCAAACGCATAAAATTTCTTATTTTACTTATTGCAATAGGTTCCTTAACGATTTATATCTTCTATATACAAGGAGTATTTGAGAAAATTTCGTTAGAGAAACAAGAGACGGTTGAAACCAAAGTTGTAAGTAATGATGAACTTTACCAGATTAGGCGAAATCAATATGAATTATCTGATGAGGTAATGCTTAAGAAAACAAGAATTTGGTTAGCAAAAGAAATTCAAATAGGAGCATCCAGAATTGGCTTCAATTTTGATTTTATGACAGACCATCCTGAATACGATTTAATAGAAATTAGTTTTCCAACAACGAAATATATTGATGACGATCAAGTAATTAAGTTTTTTTCTGATAAAGGTGTAATTACGAAAGTTCATTCAGAGGAAGGGTGGATATTAACGTACTAGTAAAAAAATAAAAAAACTTCAATTGAAGTCTTTTCGAAGACGTAGTCTAGTCCTTCTTTTAAGAAAGTTTTTTATGCCGATAGTTCAAGTTTAACCTTTTCTTTAATGCTTTAACGAAGTTAAACCTTCTTACGCGGTAAAAAAGGAATGCTTGGAATATATAGTAAGCATTCCTTTTTGAATATTCGTGATAATTGCTAGGGTGGAAAATACACTACATTACAATCCAACCACTAGATGAATGAACTTTTGTTAGTATGCCTCTACCTGTTACAAATTTAATATCCTCACCTTCATCATTTACGTCAATATATTGTAGAAAAGGATATTTAATTTCAATTAAGTCATACTGTGGGTTATCGTACATGAAGTCATACATTTCGCCCAGCCAACGTTCTCCGTCGGCACTAAGACTATTAAGAATATCTTTTTCACTAGGTACTAAACTTAACCCAAGAGCAACAGCAGATAATGCAACTTGTGCTGGTATAGGGAATCTTACAACAAAGAAAGTTAAAATAGAAGCAAAAAGGCTTAATCCTGATTCTAACTTATTACT
Source organism: Tepidibacillus decaturensis (assembly GCF_001561915.1). Classification (GTDB taxonomy): domain Bacteria; phylum Bacillota; class Bacilli; order Tepidibacillales; family Tepidibacillaceae; genus Tepidibacillus_B; species Tepidibacillus_B infernus. Next base: position 884,194 of record NZ_LSKU01000001.1, read on the forward strand.
GTCGGGATTAAGAATGCCATCAAGCATAATTTCTCTTTGAGCACGTTCGATTTTATACAAATCATCTTTTGAAACAATTACTGTGGAAGTTCCCTCTCGTGTGTTTGCTATAATAAATCATCTCCTTAAATTTATTATAGGACAAATTTTTAATCCGCGGAATTTTATGTCCTATATTATAAAGGGGCTTTAAATTAAAATTTAACAACCTTTTAAAAAATTTTTACGTCTGGAGGTGGGGAAATGTTTTTTATTGGGATCATTTCAATAATAATTTATGTCAGGTTATGCCGTAAGAGCGATCCGGAGAGTAAAGGTCGTGTTGAAGCTGTAGTCAAATACATGAAAAATAATTTTGCAAAGAATCGATACTATATGGATTTAAGAACATAGAACGAATCATTCTGGCAATGGCTTGAGAGGACTGGAAATGCTAAAATTCATGGCACAATTAAAAAATACCGGCTGAAGTATTCAAAATTGAGCGGGAATACTTAAAGCCAGTACCTCAAAGATATAATATTCCTGACCCCATTTTATCGAGGACAGTAAGAAAAGACAATACGATCTGGTATGAAGGCAACCGCTATACAGTTCCTACCGGTACATACAAGCCAGGGCTTGAAGTAGCCATAGAAGTATGTGACGGAAAGCTTTTGATCTATGACGTCATAGACCACAACCTGATTGCAGAGCATTCTATATCCCTTGAGAAGGGCAGACTTTTTTTTAATGGTCTTATGCCTCATTTTATAGGCGCATTATACATAAAAGGAGAGAAAGGTTTGAAAATAAGCTATGATTGGAGTGAGCATAACCTATTAAGAGAAATTAACTAATAAAAAAACATATTCTTTTAGATCATTTCTTTATAGGAATGGTCTTTTTTATTTAATAGTAGAAAAAATTAGAAGGAAATATATAATAAATATTGAATATAAATAATATTATTATTTTTTAGAAAAATCTAAATTGTCTGGAGGGGGAGTAATGGGGGAGGTACTACACTCTGATCCATTTCAAAAATGGAAAGAAAAAACGGAAGAATCGTTGCAAAAATTTCCTGAAAGAAAAAAGGTGTTTGAAACAAGCTCTAAGATTGAACAAGACCGGTTATATGTGCCTGAGGAGATTAATCAATCTTATATAGAAAAACTTGGTTTTCCAGGGGAGTATCCTTATACACGAGGAATCCAACCAACGATGTATCGTGGCAAACTGTGGACGATGAGGCAATATGCTGGTTTCTCTTCTGCTGAAGAATCAAATAAACGATATAAATATCTGCTAGAACAGGGGCAAACAGGCTTAAGCATTGCCTTTGACTTACCTACACAAATTGGTTTTGATTCTGATGATCCTTATGCAAAAGGTGAGGTTGGAAAAGTAGGCGTTGCGATCGATTCCTTGCAAGATATGGAAATTTTGTTTCAGGACATTCCACTAGACAAAGTCAGCACTTCAATGACGATCAATTCTACAGCGGCTATTTTATTAGCTATGTATATCGCTGTAGCAGAAAAACAAGGTGTTTCACCAAATCAATTAACGGGTACGATTCAAAACGACATTCTTAAAGAATATATAGCCCGAGGAACATATATTTTCCCGCCGAAACCGTCGATGCGCCTAATTACAGATATTTTTCAATATTGTTCAATTCATTTACCAAAATGGAACACCATTAGTATCAGTGGTTATCATATTCGTGAAGCTGGCTCTACTGCTGTTCAAGAATTAGCTTTTACTTTGGCAAATGCGATAGCTTATGTAGAAAGTGCTTTAGTAGTTGGCCTACAAATTGATGATTTTGCTCCAAGACTTGCTTTTTTCTTTAATGCTCATAACCATTTTTTTGAAGAAATTGCTAAGTTTAGAGCTGCTCGGAGAATTTGGGCAAGAATCATGAAAAATCGTTTTCATGCTCAAAATCCTAAGTCATTACAACTACGTTTTCATACGCAAACAGCTGGCTCCACTTTAACAGCACAACAGCCGGAAAACAATATTATACGTGTTACCTTGCAAGCCTTAGCTGCAGTTCTTGGTGGAACGCAAAGTTTGCATACCAATTCAAGAGACGAAGCACTGGCCTTGCCAACTGAGGAATCAGCACGTATTGCTCTTCGAACACAGCAAATTATTGGTTATGAATCTGGGGTTACAGATACGGTTGATCCTTTAGGGGGATCTTATTATATTGAGGCTTTAACGGATTCCCTTGAAAAAGAGGTGGAAGCTTACTTACAAAAAATCGATGAAATGGGCGGAGCTGTTGCAGCGATTGAACAAGGGTATATCCAAAGGGAAATTCATAAAGCTGCTTACGAGTACCAACAAGGAATTGAAAATCAGGATATTAAAATCGTTGGCTTAAACACCTTTCAAATTGAAGATGATACAAAACCAGAAATTTATCGTGTCGACCCTTCGATAGCCAAGATTCAAGAACAGAAATTAAAAGAGCTTAGAAGTCAAAGAAACCAAGCGTTAGTAGAAACTAGTTTAAATCATTTGCAGCAAGCTGCAAAAACAGAGGCAAACTTAATGCCATATATTTTGGATGCAGTAAAAGCATATGCAACGATTGGTGAAATTACAAATGTATTAAGAGATGTGTTTGGTACTTATCAATCGCACTAAATGGGGGGAGAAAAAATGAGTAAGCCAATTCGGGTTCTTATTGCAAAGCCTGGATTAGATGGACATGATCGTGGGGCATTAGTTGTGGCACAGGGGTTACGGGATGAAGGGATGGAAGTCATTTATTCTGGATTAAGGCAAACTCCAGCACAAATCGTTTCCACCGCCATTCAAGAAGATGTCGATTGTATTGGTTTATCCATTCTATCAGGAGCTCATAACGAGCTGTTCCCTGAAGTAACTAGTCTGCTCAAACAAAATCAAGCAGAAGATATTTTTGTAATTGGTGGAGGCGTTATTCCTGAGGAGGACATTCCTTACTTGTTAGAGCAAGGGATTAAAAGTGTTTTTACACCGGGAACACCAATCAAAGAGATTGCACAATGCATTAGAGAAAATGTAGGGTTCAAGCAACAGAAAAAAATTCAAATTAATAAAATAGATCATATTGGTATTGCTGTAAATAATCTAGATTCTACTATTCACTTATTTAAAGATGTTTTAGGTTTGAAAATGGTGGGAACTGAAGAAGTTCCTTCTGAAGGAGTCAAGGTCGCATTCTTTGAAATTGGTAATCTTCATTTAGAATTGTTAGAAGCGACTCATTCAGATAGTCCAATCTATAAATATATAGAGAAAAAAGGTGAAGGCATTCACCATTTGGCCTTTGAGGTGGATCAGATTACTGAACAATTTGCTACATTAAACCAGCTAGGTATTCCTTCATTGCAAAATGAGCCGAAACTCGGTGCCCATGATAGAAAGGTAGGATTTATCCATCCAAAAGCAACATCTAAAGTGCTTATTGAATTGTGTGAAAAGGAGTAAGGGGGAGGAACAATGTTAAATAAAATAGAAGAATTGGATGTAAGAAAAAGAAAAGTAGAATTAGGTGGCGGAGAAAAAAGAATTGAGTCTCAACATGCTAAAGGCAAGTTAACGGCAAGAGAACGAATTTCCATTTTATTAGATGAAGATTCTTTTGTAGAATTAAACCCTTTTATTGAACATCGTGGCACACATTTTGGGCTGGATAAATTAGAAGCGCCAGGAGAAGGCGTGGTAACAGGGTATGGTAAAGTTCATGGTCGTGGAGTTTATGTATTTGCTCAAGACTTTACTGTATTTGGCGGTGCTTTAGGGGAAATGCATTCAAAAAAGATCACCAATATCATGGATTTAGCTGCTAAAAATGGTTGTCCTGTCATTGGGCTTAATGATTCAGGTGGGGCTAGAATTCAAGAAGGGGTTGTTTCCTTAGATGCATATGGACAGATCTTCTATCGAAACTCCATTTATTCAGGTGTTATTCCTCAAATATCGGTCATCATGGGGCCAAGTGCTGGTGGTGCCGTTTATTCACCAGCAATTACTGACTTTGTCTTTATGGTTGAAAAAACAAGCCAAATGTTTATTACTGGGCCAAAAGTGATCGAAACGGTTACAGGTGAAAAAATCACTTCTGAAGAATTAGGAGGTGCAAGGGTTCATTCTACAATAAGTGGGAATGCTCATTTTACCTCACCCTCAGAACCTGAAGTACTAGAAAGTGTAAGAAGATTACTTAGCTTCCTACCACAAAATAATTTAGAAGATCCACCAAGAGTTTATGCAAAAGAGGACGATGGATGGTGTGAAGAATTGTTAGATGTGGTTCCAATAGAAGGAACGAAAGTCTATGATATACGCAATGTCATTCATTTAATTGTAGATGAAGGTGACTTTATGGAAGTCCATGAGAACTTTGCCAAAAATATCGTTGTTGGCTTTGCACGTATAGCTGGGCAAAGTGTTGGCATTGTAGCGAATCAGCCAAAAATGATGGCTGGTGGGCTAGATATTGACTCTTCAGATAAATTATCAAGATTTGTGCGGTTTTGTGATGCATTTAACATCCCTATTATTACATTAGTCGATGTCACTGGATTTTTCCCAGGCGTTATGCAGGAACATCGGGGAATTATTCGTCATGGTGCAAAGATTTTATATGCTTATTCAGAAGCAACCGTACCTAAGATTACAGTAATTGTACGTAAAGCCTTTGGTGGAGCCTATGTAGCACTAAATAGTAAATCTATCGGTGCAGATTTGGTTTATAGTTGGCCAAATGCAGAGATTGCCGTGATGGGGCCAGAAGGGGCGGCAAACATTATCTTTAGTAAAGAAATTAATGAGAGTGAGGACCCTCTCACAACAAGAGCACAAAAAATTGCCGAATATCGAGAAAAATTTGCCAATCCTTATGTGGCGGCATCAATGGGAATGGTTGATGACGTGATCGACCCAAGAGCAACGAGGAAAATATTAAAGCAATCTTTAGAGATGTTAAAGAATAAGCGGGAAACAAGACCTCCTAAAAAACATGGAAATATTCCATTATAAAGGTGGTGAAATTGATGAGAAACAAAACAAATAAAAGTTTATATCCAACCACAATGTTTATAACTGGGCCAAGAGATCAATCAACATGGAGAACACATAGTAGGCATCAACACCTACAAGAACGGAAAATGCTTTTTCAGAATGAAATCGTTAGACCACAATGGTTTTTAAAACACCTCCATGATAAAATGATAGGGATGAGAAGTTAAATTTTATCTTTGGAGGGAAATGATGATTAACCAAGAACGCTTAATCAATCAATTTATGGAATTAGTTAAGATTGATAGCGAATCAGGAAACGAAAGAGAAATTGCTGATTTCTTAAAAAAGAAAATTACGGAGCTTGGACTAGAGGTAACGGAAGACAACTCTATAAAAAAGACGGGACATGGAGCAGGGAATTTAATCGCCTCACTTAAAGCTACTGAGAATAAAGGTGAAACTATTTATTTTACTTCTCATATGGATACAGTGACCCCTGGGAATGGAATTAAACCATCTATTGATGGGGGTTATATTGTTTCTGATGGGACGACGATTTTGGGGAGCGATGACAAAGCGGGAATTGCAGCAATGCTTGAAGCAATAACTGTGATTAAAGAGGATGGATTGTCTCACGGAAATATTCAATTTTTAATCACGGTTGGAGAAGAATCCGGACTTAAAGGTTCAAGACACCTTCAAGAAGGGCTTTTACAAGCTGATTACGGTTATGCATTAGATAGCAATGGACCAGTTGGTCATATTATTATTGCTGCCCCTACCCAAGCCAAAATTACAGTAACAGTTTATGGGAAATCAGCTCATGCGGGCGTAAATCCAGAAAACGGGATTAGTGCTATTCAAGTGGCTAGTCATGCTATTTCAAAGATGAAGCTTGGGCGAATTGATCATGAGACTACAGCAAATATAGGGAAATTTCAAGGTGGAAGTGCAACAAATATCGTTAGCGACCGTGTAGATATTCTTGCTGAGGCAAGAAGTTTAGTGAATGAAAAATTAGAAAAACAGATTCAACATATGAAAGAGGCTTTTGAACAAACAGCAGATCAATTCTCTACAAAGGTAGACTTTACTAGTGAAATCATGTATCCAGCCTTTCGTTTTGGAGAAGATCATCAGGTTGTAAAGAAAGCAATAGAAGCTATTCATGAAATCGGAAGAACGCCAAAATTATTATCCAGTGGTGGAGGAAGTGATGCCAATGTGATTAATGGTCTTGGCATTCCAACCATCAATCTTGGGATTGGATATGAAAACATTCACACCACTTCCGAAAAAATGCCTATCAGCGAACTAGTGAAAACAACAGAGCTTATCCTTGCTCTAATCAAGAAAAACTAGAAAAACCTCAATTGTAATTCAATTTTCATGAAACCCACAAAAGTGACCGTGGTACTCTTTAAACGGGAGTCGTCACTTTTGTGGGTTTTCATTATGAATAAAAAGTTTGATCTAAATCTCCCAAGTATCCTCTGATTTGGGATAACAACCTATTACCTCTTCATCTGTTATTTGATAAGCATGATCAATAGGCGCATGTTCTGTTCATAACCATATTCTTTTAATAGGTGAGTAAATGGGATTAGTTCTTTCTCTGAAATGAGAGAAATAAGGGGTTGGGTCATCTACATCGTCTCCTTTTTAAAAGTTAAAGAAATGAATTACCAATGGTTAGTTTTTGCTTGGTAAAAATCTTTTAAACCCTGAATGGAACACTTTCCATTTACATAAGCTGAAAGGTAAGAGTGATAGGAGGGAATGGAATGGTTTTTTGGGGGAAAGGAAAGGTAATTCAAATCTTAGAAGAAACTGGTCAAAGTCAAGTATTGAAGGTTCAATATTCAGATGGTGAAGGAGTAGCCATTCACTATCTTGAATTTTTTCCTGCTTTACAAATTGGCGATCAAATATGGGTTAACCGTACAGCCACTTTCCTTCAATTAGGCACTGGTGGATATGACTATGTGCTCTCGATTTTAAACCATAATGAGAATGGAGTAGTGAAACAAACAAATGGCCATATTATGAAATTAAGATATACACCCCTTCAATTTTCTGTTCTTTCATGTGAGGAACAAGGTAGTGAATATCATCATATATTTACTAAGCCAAGAATGTTGCAAGGTTTGCCAGTAATGATTGGTGAGTTGCATAGCATGTTGCCCATTGTCGTAACCATTCTAAGACAATTAGAAAAAAAGGTCAAAAAAGACTAAACATTGTCTACATTATGACTGATGGAGCGGCATTACCCCTTGCTTTTAGTAAACATGTATTGCAACTAAAAAAACTAGGTTGGTTAGATCATACAATAACCATTGGCCAAGCTTTTGGTGGAGATTTAGAAGCGATTAATATCTACACTGCACTAATTGCGGCTAAATATATTTACAATGCAGATGTAGTACTTGTGATGATGGGACCTGGCATCGTAGGAACTGGAAGTTGGTTAGGCCATACTGGGGTTGAACAGGGGATTATCATCAATGCAGTATCCTCTTTAGAAGGAGTACCAATCACAATTGTGAGAGCAAGTTCTAATGATCAACGAGGTAGACATGTAGGGATTAGTCACCATACTTTATCTACATTGAAATATATCAGTTTAACAAGAAGTATTGTTCCTTTTCCAAGTTATCTTAAAGAAACCTTCCCCAATGTTTATTCTCGTTTATCTGAACATGCAATACCCAAACATCAGTTAGAACCAGTTTCTATTTCCCATTCTGATGTAAAGGAAATAATCAAAACCTACCCTTTTCCAATTGCAACGATGGGCAGAACGATAGAACAAGAACCGTTATTTTTTGATTTTATTGCAAGTGCCGCGTATTGGTTTTATCAACATTTTTAATGGGAAAAAAGCTGTAAATATTGCTGAACAGTTAATTTTGATTTAGATAGCTCTGAAAGTTTAGCTCTTATTTCCCAAGCTTTTCCTATCATTTTTAATTGGTGAGGTGTACGAATCACTTTCATATTAAAACCTCCTACGATACAATAAAGTAGACTTCGTTTAATTTACTTTTATGATGTTGATGGACAAGTTATGATCATTTTTTAAGGATGTGAAAAAATGTATTTCGATTATTCCGAAAAGACGATTTCTAGTGAAAAAATTTACCAAGGGAAAATCATTCAAGTAAAAGTAGATACGGTCCTTTTGCCAAATGGGAAAGAAGCAAAAAGAGAGTTGGTCAATCATCCAGGTGCTATTGCTGTTCTTGCTCTAACGCCAGAGGATAAAATCATTCTAGTAAGACAGTACCGTAAACCGCTAGAAAAAACGATTTTGGAAATCCCGGCAGGAAAATTGGAAAAGGGCGAAAACCCTCTAGATTGTGCAATTCGTGAATTAAAAGAAGAAACAGGGTATATAGCATCCAATATGACACAAATTACTAAATTTTATACTTCTCCAGGCTTCGCAGATGAAATCATTTATCTTTACAAAGCCAACAGTTTACAACAAGGTGAAGCAAAACCTGATGAAGATGAGTTTATCGAGACAGTTGAATTGTCCCTAGACGAGGCATTAGAAAGAATAGAAACAGGAGAAGTCATCGATGCGAAAACGATAATGGCTATATATTATTGGCAATTAGAAAGGAACAAAGGTTAAAAACCATGAGAGAATTTTTTGCAGATTTACATATTCATATTGGATGGACAGAAAAAAAGGAACCTGTTAAGATTAGTGCCTCTAAGAATTTAACCTATATCAATATCTTGAAAGAGGCTTATCATCATAAAGGCTTAGATATGATTGGAATCATCGATTGTCACTCGCCAAGAGTTCAAGAAGAAATCCTTTATTATTTAAATCATGGCTTGATTGGTGAGCTGGATGAAGGCGGACTTCAGTATCAAGAATTAACCATCCTTTTGGGTTCAGAAATTGAAGTGAAAGAAGAAGGAAGAGGAGAGGCTCATTATCTAGCTTTTTTCCCATTTTTATCGGATATAATCGATTTTTCCAAGTGGATGCAAAAGCATATGAAAAATATAAATCTTAGTTCCCAGCGACTTTATGTAAAAACAAAGGAACTTCAAAAAGAGGTTTATGATCGGAATGGCCTGTTTATACCTGCCCATATTTTTACTCCTTTTAAATCAGTATATGGAAAATGTTGTGATCGTATGGAAGAGGTATTGGATTTAAATAGAATTGACGCAGTGGAACTAGGACTTAGCTCGGACACAGAAATGGCAGATCGCATTCAAGAATTACACCAATTTCCTTTTATTACAAATTCAGACGCCCATTCATTACAAAAAATAGGCCGTGAATATAACAAACTCCTGATAGAAAGTCCTACTTTTAAGGAATTAAAATGGGCTTTAAAAGGTTTAAATGGAAGAAAAATCTTAAAAAACTACGGACTAGATCCAAAATTAGGAAAATATCATCAAACCAGGTGTGTTCAATGTGATCAATTAGTAGAGAATGAGTCATATTGTGACCACTGTGGAAGCAAGAAAATAATAAAGGGAGTGTCTAATCGGATTGATGAGCTTGCAGATCTTCAAACTGGATTACATCCATCTGGGCGACCAGACTATATTCATCAAGTTCCTTTAGAGTTTATTCCTAAATTAGGGCAGAAAACGCTAGAAAAATTACTCTCTCATTTTGGAACGGAAATGAATATTTTACATCGTGTATCAATGGAGCAGTTGCAAGCAATTATCCCAGATAAATTAGCAGAAATGCTCATTCAAGCAAGAGAAGGAAAATTGTCAGTGGAAGTTGGTGGGGGAGGCGTATATGGTAAAGTTTTAGAATAAGTGGGACATAATCCTTTTTTGTCCATCATACAATGTACTATGTTGGACAAGGGGGGATTTTCTTGAAAGGTAGACAAATAGATTACCGAATCCAAAATTACGTAAAAGAACATTTTTCATTATATATTTTCGCTATTATTTTGTTTATTATGGGTGTGATTTTTGGGTCAATGATTGTCCACTCCTTATCACCTGATCAAAAACAAGAAATGATTACGTATATTAGTAAATTTTTTCATGGGATCAACCAAACGGATCAATGGATGGAATCAAAAGTAGCGTTTAGACAAGTTGTTTTTGAGTATCTAAAATACCTTTTTCTTTTATGGTTTTTGGGATTATCTATTATTGGTATGCCATTCATTTTAATTCTATTATTTATGAAGGGGTTTATGGTAGGCTTTACGATTTCTTTTCTTATTGCCGAATTACAATGGAAAGGATTTTTGTTTTCATTTGTTGCGATTTTACCTCAAAATTTATTGATTGTTCCTGTTATCATTATTGCAGGTGTAGCAGGGATTAGTTTTTCCTTGTCACTGATTAGAGCAAGAGGTCAAAATAGAATACGCCAATATCAACAACCTTTTATTTCTTATTCCTTTTTAATGCTGATTTTAGGTGGTGTTCTTATATTTGCCTCTGGTTTTGAAAGTTATGTTTCACCATGGTTGATGAAAAGTGTTACGACTTTTTTAGTGCGTTAATGATTATCATTTACATTGACTTTTCATATTCTCCTCACTATAATCAGGTTAGATGCTGTTAGGAGGTGATACGTTATGGAAGAACGTATCGAAAAAATAAAACAACAGCTTCATTCATATAATTTTAAATTAACTCCACAACGAGAAGCTACCGTAAGAGTTTTATTAGAGAATGAAGAAGATCATTTAAGTGCTGAAGATATATTTCTTTTGGTAAAGGAAAAAGTACAAGACATTGGTTTAGCAACCGTTTATCGAACATTAGAATTACTATCTGAGTTAAATATTACACAAAAGTTAAATTTTGGTGACAATGTAACAAGGTACGAATTCCGATCTGAAGAGGCTGAACATCATCATCACCATCTTGTTTGTGTGAATTGTGGTAAAGTGGATGAAATTAACGAGGATTGGCTAGACCCAATTGAAGAACGTGTAGAAAATCGATTCCAATTTAAAATTGTTGATCATCGATTAATCTTTCATGGGATTTGTAAAGAATGCCAAAAAAAGAAAAGGATAATCTATAAATCGCGAATTTTCTGTAAAATTCGTGATTTATTTTTATCTATATCCCTTTTATCAATAAAGTGGTAATATATAAAATATACAAAATGTTATTTTTGTAGGAGGAACATAAGATGAGAGTTGGAATACCTAAAGAGATTAAAAACAATGAAAATCGCGTAGCGATTACCCCAGCAGGAGTACAAGCTCTACGCTTAGCAGGCCACGAAGTGTATGTGGAAACCAATGCAGGGGTTGGAAGCGGTTTCGTTGATGAGGACTATTTGTCTGTCGGAGCAAATATTACTGATTCAGCTAAAGAAGTATGGGATAAATCCGATATGATTATGAAAGTAAAAGAACCATTACCTTCAGAATATCAATATTTCCGTGAAGGACTTATCTTGTTTACATACCTACATTTAGCTCCAGAGCCAGAATTAACAAAAGCCTTAGTGGACAATGGAGTGGTTGCCATTGCTTATGAAACAGTACAATTAGATAATGGATCTCTTCCACTATTAATGCCGATGAGTGAAGTCGCAGGAAGAATGTCTATCCAAATTGGGGCTCAATTTTTAGAAAAGCCACAAGGTGGAAAAGGAATTCTACTTGGAGGAGTACCTGGTGTTCATCCAGCAGAAGTCGTTATCATTGGTGGTGGGATTGTAGGAACTAACGCTGCAAAAATGGCGATTGGTTCGGGAGCAAATGTAACGATCATCGATCTTAATCCTGACCGTTTACGCTATTTGGATGATATTTTCCATGGTCGAATCAATACTGTAATGTCTAACTCTTATAACATAGCTCAAGCAGTCAAAAAAGCTGACCTATTAGTTGGAGCCGTATTGATACCTGGGGCAAGGGCACCAAAATTAGTTTCAGAAGAAATGGTTAAAACAATGAGCCCTGGTTCAGTCATTGTTGATGTGGCAATCGACCAAGGAGGTTCGATTGAAACGATTGATCGCGTAACCACTCACAGTGAACCAACCTATGTAAAACATGGAGTAGTTCACTACGCTGTAGCAAATATGCCTGGAGCAGTAGCAAGAACATCAACACTAGCTTTAACGAATGTAACGGTTCCATATGCATTACAAATTGCCAATAAAGGATATGAAAAAGCGATTCGTGATAATCGAACATTAGCAAAGGGAGTTAACGTCATTCATGGCCGAATCACATACGAGGCTGTTGCTAAAGCTCTAAACCTACCCTATGTTCCATTGGAGCATGTATTAAATTAAAGGATTGAATAATTAAATCTAATAGATCAAAAATAAGAGTAGGCTGCTCAACTGTAGTAGCCTACTTTTATCATATTTATTTATAGGTTCTCATAATTTATTATACGTATGTTTACAAGTGTACTAGATAAATTGGGGGTATCATCATGTTCATTATTTTAAAAAGAATTCTAGAATGGATGATATTGTTTATCTTCTTTTTTTTACTAACATTATTTTTATACCAATTCTTACTAGTTCTTTCTGATTGGATTCAACCGATCGATCAGTTTAAAGAACCATCTGGTCGAGCGGTCAAGGTCATTGATATGGGGAATGGAACCGAAATACAAAACTCGGAAGATGTAATCGATCGCTTAAAGTTATTTTATTGGTTAGGTGAATAATTCCCATAAAATATTTTCCATAAAAAGAAAGAAGGAGTTAATCAAAAGATGTTGAATAGTAGAATAAATAAGTAATGAGAAGAAAGTTTAATTTAAGGGAGAAATGTTTGGTATGGAAAAGAGAATCGAAGAATTTATTCACTATCTAATGGTAGAGAAAGGTCTCGCTCAAAATACACTAGAATCTTATCATAGAGATTTGCAATCCTACCATACATTTCTTAAACAATTTTATCAGCATGTACCTATCGAGAAAACGAATCGTGCCCATATTATGTCTTATCTCATAGATCTAAAAAATAAAGGCAGAGCAACATCGACGATCTCAAGAAATTTGGCCTCTATTCGTTCTTTTTATCAATTTCTTATGAGAGATCATTTTATTCAAAAGGATCCATCGCAAAATTTAGAATCTCCAAAAATCGATAAGCGTTTGCCAAAAGTTCTTACTGTCAAACAGGTAGAACAATTGTTACAAATGCCAAATATCTCAACGTTAACAGGAGTCAGGGATAAGGCCATGTTAGAGCTCCTTTATGCAACTGGAATTCGTGTTTCTGAGTTAGTTTCTTTAAATATAGAAGATTTGAATTTAAATATGGGATTTGTCAAATGTTTTGGTAAGGGTTCAAAAGAACGAATTGTTCCCATTGGTAGCCTAGCCATAGAAAGTATTCAATACTATGTGAATCGAAGTCGAAAGATGCTTCAAAAAAACCAACAGAAAATGCACTTTTCTTAAACCACCATGGAAAACGTTTGTCAAGGCAAGGATTCTGGAAAATTATAAAAAAATATGCTAAACTAGCCTCAATAGAGGTTGAAATAACACCTCATACACTTAGACACTCTTTCGCTACACATTTATTAGAAAATGGGGCTGATTTAAGATCTGTTCAAGAAATGTTAGGCCATGCAGATATCTCTACGACACAGATCTATACACATCTTACGAAATCACGTCTAAAAGAGGTTTATTCTAAAGCCCATCCTAGGGCGTGAAAAAAAGGTGATTCAACTTTTTTTTAGGTTTGATGCAATGGGTACGATTTGTACCTTTTCTTTCTCTTGATGTTGTCTGACATCAGTCAACTGCCAAAGATTTGATCATTTAAATTTTGTTGTAGTAAATTTATATCTTTGGTGATACTAAAAAGAAAAAATATAGGAGGGATTATGAAATGAAATTTAAACGAATTTCTTTAATTGTTCTTGATAGTTTAGGAATTGGGGAGTTACCTGATGCTGAAAAATTTGGAGATCAAGGGACCAACACCTTTGCTCACATTGCTGATAAAATAAATGGACTAATCATTCCTCATCTAGAAAAAATGGGTTTGGGGAATATTTACCCAATAAAAGGTGTAAACAACATTGAAGACCCTATTGCTGCTTTTGGGAAGATGAAGGAAGTTTCAGTAGGTAAAGACACCATGACTGGCCATTGGGAAATTATGGGTTTAAAAGTAAATATCCCTTTTAAAACGTATCCTAATGGATTTCCAAATTCTCTAATTAAAGCCTTTGAAGAAAAAATAGGTAGAAAAGTAATTGGTAATAAGCCTGCTTCAGGTACAGAGATTATTGAAGAATTAGGAGAAGAACAAATGAAGACAGGAGCTGTTATTGTTTACACATCTGCAGATAGTGTGTTTCAAATAGCTGCTCATGAAGATGTTGTCCCATTAAATGAACTTTATCAAATATGTGAAATAGCTAGAGAAATGACTTTAAATGACGAATATGCGGTGGGGCGAGTGATTGCTAGACCATTTATTGGTTCTCCTGGTTCTTTTAAAAGAACACCAAATCGAAAAGATTATTCAGTAAAACCACCAGCCAAAACAGTTATGAATCACTTAGTTGAAAATGGATTTGACTCCATTGCAGTCGGGAAAATTGCTGACATTTATGCAAATGAAGGAGTTACGAAAGCGCTTAAGTCAAAGTCAAATATGGATGGTGTAGATAAAACGATTGAGGGATTAAAAACAGACTTTAATGGTTTGATTTTTACCAATTTAGTTGATTTTGATATGTTATATGGACATCGTCGTGATCCTATAGGTTATGGAAAAGCGATTGAAGAATTTGATCAAAGATTACCAGAATTGATAGATGCACTTCAAGATGATGATTTACTTATCATTACTGCCGACCATGGAAATGACCCTACACATACAGGTACAGATCATACACGTGAATATGTTCCATTGTTAGTTTATAGTAAATTACTAAAAGGTGGTATCAATTTAGGGATTCGAAAAACATTTGCAGATGTTGGAGCTACAGTTGCAGACAACTTTGGCGTTCAATTACCTGAACATGGTATTAGTTTTTTAGATGATCTAAAGTAAGGGGAGGAAATCAGATTGAGTTTAAAGCTAAAAATAAAGGATTCTTCAGAATGGATATTAAAGAAGGTCAATATCCAACCTGAGATTGGCTTGATTTTGGGTTCAGGTCTTGGTGTGCTAGCTGATGAAATCGAAGAAGCTGTTCAAATACCCTATTCAGAAATCCCTCACTTTCCAGTATCTACTGTAGAAGGCCATAAAGGCCAATTAGTTATTGGTAAATTAGCTGGTAAATCTGTTATTGCCATGCAAGGTAGATTTCACTTCTATGAAGGATATTCAATGCAAGAGGTTACTTTTCCAGTAAGAGTAATGAAAGAATTAGGTGTACAAAAACTTCTTGTTACCAATGCTGCGGGTGGGATCAATCTTTCATTTAAACCAGGGGATCTAATGATCATTGAGGATCATATCAACTTTATGTTTAATAACCCGCTAATTGGACCTAATGAAAACGAATTAGGTGTAAGATTTCCCGATATGTCTACAGCTTATTCTGAAGTGTTAATCGAGAAAGCAAAAAGCGTTGCAGATCAGTTACAAATTGACCTAAAAAGTGGAGTTTACGTGGGACTAACTGGTCCAACCTATGAAACACCAGCTGAGGTAAGAATGTTACGGACAATGGGTAGTGATGCAGTGGGAATGTCCACTGTTCCTGAGGTGATTGTTGCTAGACATTCAGGTATAGAAGTTTTAGGCATTTCTTGTATTACCAATATGGCTGCAGGAATATTGCCTCAACCTCTTTCACACGATGAAGTAATTGAAACGACCAAACTTGTACAATCGAAGTTTTTAAATTTAGTTAGACAAATTATAGGGACCATTTAAAGGGGGAGTTTTTATGGATAATAAATTTAATAAAATTAATGAAGCTAAGGATTATATCTTTTCTAAATTAAAAGAAGCACCAGAAATTGGATTGATTTTAGGTTCTGGGCTAGGAGAATTAGCTGACAAAATTGAAAATGAAGTAAAAATACCCTATCATGAAATACCGCATTTTCCAGTATCAACTGTAGAAGGGCATAAAGGACAACTTGTCATTGGAACACTTGAGGGAAAAAGAGTTGTAGCGATGCAGGGAAGATTCCATTATTATGAAGGTTATACAATGAGTGAGGTTACTTTTCCTGTTTACGTAATGAAAGCATTAGGGGTAAAAATGTTATTTGTTACCAATGCTTGTGGCGGAATGAACAAAGCATTTGCACCAGGTGATTTAATGATTATTAACGATCATATTAACTTTACTGGAGCAAACCCGCTCATCGGTCCAAACATGAATGAATTTGGTCCTAGATTTCCTGATATGTCAAGAGCTTATGATTATGAACTCATTCAATTAGCGCAAAAGGTTGCTTTAGATAAAGGAATAAAAATACAAAACGGCGTTTATGTTGCGATCAGCGGTCCAAACTATATGACTCCTGCCGAACTGAAGATGTTAGCTCGACTGGGTGCAGATACAGTTGGAATGTCCACAGTTCCCGAAGTCATTGTTGCTAATCATGCAAAAATGAGGGTATTAGGTATTTCACTTATTACTGATATGGCAATTGGTGAAGAATTAGAACCATTGACCCACGAGCAAGTGATGGCAGTTGCGGAAAAGAGCAAGACGAAATTTATTGAGCTTGTAAGAGGAATCCTCTATGAGGTGGATTTAGCATGAGAATGGTTGATTTAATTCAAAAAAAAGGGATGGAAATAATCTTACAACAGAAGAGATTCAGTTTATTATTGAAGGTTATACTCAGGGAAATATCCCCGATTATCAAATGTCTGCTTTGACGATGAGTATTTTTTTTAAAGGGATGAATGATAGAGAAATTACTGATTTAACCATGGCGATGGTTCAATCTGGTGAACAAATTGATTTAACAGCAATTGAGGGAATTAAAGTTGATAAACATAGCACAGGTGGTGTAGGTGATACGACAACGCTAGTGCTTGGGCCTTTGGTTGCAACTGCGGGAGTTCCTGTGGCCAAGATGTCAGGCAGAGGATTGGGACATACAGGTGGAACCATCGATAAATTAGAGTCTATTGAAGGTTTTCATGTTGAATTAAGTAATGAGGAATTTATTAAACAAGTAAATGAGATTAAACTTGCCGTTATTGGTCAGACCTCAAATTTAACACCCGCTGATAAAAGGCTTTATTCATTAAGAGATGTAACTGCTACCGTTGATTCAATCCCACTTATTGCTAGTTCGATCATGAGTAAGAAGATAGCTGCTGGGGCTAATGCGATCGTTTTAGATGTAAAAACGGGTGAAGGTGCTTTTATGAAAACACCAGATAAGTCGTTTGAACTTGCAAAAGCGTTGGTTGATATCGGTACACAAACTGGCCGAAATACTGTGGCTATTGTAAGCAATATGGACCAACCCTTAGGTTTTGCCGTAGGTAATGCATTAGAAGTCAAAGAAGCGATTGATACTTTAAAAGGAAATGGGCCAAAAGATCTTGAAGAATTGTGTTTAGTACTAGGTTCTCATATGTTAGTTTTAGGTGGAAAGGCAAAAGATACCGACAATGCTTATCAGACACTGAAGGAGCTTATTCAATCTGGAAAAGCATTAGAAACTTTAAAAGAATTTGTGAGTAGGCAAGGTGGTAACCCAGAATTGATAGAACATCCTGAACGATTACCACAAGCAAAATCTAAAATTGAAGTAACAGCTCTAGAAAGTGGTTATATTCATCATATTGATGCAGAAGAAATAGGAATCAGTGCAATGATGTTGGGAGCAGGGCGAGAAACCAAAGAATCTAAGATTGATTTATCGGTAGGCATCGTATTACATAAAAAAGTGAATGATTATGTAAGTAAAGGTGGGGTTTTAGCTACTTTACATGTAAATGACGAAAAAAATATTGCAGAAGTCACAGAAAAAGTACTTCAAGCCTACACGATAAAAGAAGAAAAAATAGAAGATGTTCCGCTTATATATGGAATTGTTAGTAAAAATGGGATACAAAGGTGGCATTAAGCCATCTTTTTTTGTAATTGGAATAATTCCCCTTAATCTGTGAAAAATAAGACTATGATTAAAGGAGGGACTACATTTTATGTTGAAAAAAATTTGGATATTAGGAGTAATCCATCTACTACTCTTTTCTTTACTTTCCATCCCTATTGTAAATGCTGAAGAAGTAAACTTGACCCCAAACGCACGTTCAGCCATACTAATTGATCAAGACACAGGTACAATTTTGTATGAAAAAAATAGTCATGATCGGTTGCCACCGGCAAGTATTACAAAAATCATGACTATGCTTTTGATCATGGAGGCATTAGATCAAGGTAAAATTGCATTGGATGATAAAGTCAGAGTGAGTGAAAATGCTGCTTCAATGGGCGGTTCCCAAATCTTCTTAGAAGTTGGCGAAGAGATGACCGTCAAAGATTTATTAAAAGGAATTGCGATTGCATCTGGTAATGATGCTTCTGTTGCTATGGCTGAATATATTGCTGGATCTGAAGAGGGTTTTGTTCATATGATGAACAAAAAAGTAGAAGAACTGGGGCTTAAGAATACACATTTTGTAAATTCCAATGGTCTTCCAGAAAATGATCATTATACTTCTGCATATGACATTGCGATCATGTCAAGAGAGCTATTAAAATATGAAAAAATCACGGAATTTACCGGGATATATGAGGATTATTTAAGGAAAGATACAGATAATCCCTTTTGGTTAGTCAATACAAATCGTTTAGTTCGGTTTTACGAAGGGG
Source organism: Tepidibacillus decaturensis (assembly GCF_001561915.1). GTDB lineage: Bacteria > Bacillota > Bacilli > Tepidibacillales > Tepidibacillaceae > Tepidibacillus_B > Tepidibacillus_B infernus. The sequence continues at coordinate 902,971 of NZ_LSKU01000001.1, forward strand.
CCGATGGATTAAAAACAGGATACACTAGTGAAGCAAAGTATTGTTTGTCCGCAACGGCAAAACGAGGATCACTAAGGGTGATCGCCGTTGTGATGGGTGAGCCAAATACGAAGACAAGAAATAAAGAGATATCTCAATTATTAGACTTTGCTTTTAGTCAATATAAAAACGAGGTGATCTACCAAAAAAATCAAATGATAACGAAAGTGGAAGTAAGCAAAGGAAAAGAACACGAAGTTCAACTAGTTGCTCCTCACCAAATAAGTATACTTATGAAAAAAGGGGAAAAAATAGAAGATTATGAACAAATCATAAAAATAAAAGAGCAAATTCAAGCACCTATTAAGCAAGGTGATATTCTTGGAGCGTTGGAGATCATTCGAAATGGGAAAATAGTGCAATCTATCTCTTTAGAATCATCTACTGATATTTCTAAAGCAAATTTATATCATTTAATTAAAAAAGTTGTCAAGGAACACTTGTTTTTAAACCAATAAAAAGATAACATATACTGATTTATTTCGACATCGAGATGCTGCATTTTGACAAGGCTTCTCGATTTTTTTGTTCTTTTGTCGACTAGCAGGAAAAGGAAAAAGAGAAGGAGAATTAGTTTGGCATGAATGGAAGAAGGAGGATAAAGAATGAGCTTACATTTAGAAATGGAAGTAGAAAGAAGTACTTTAATTGTAAGATTAGATGGTGAATTAGATCACCATACTTCAGAAATGGTTCGTGAAAAAATCGAGGCGGAATTGGACAAGGGGATTGTGAAAAACCTTATCTTCAACCTAGAACAATTATCATTTATGGACAGTTCTGGACTAGGAATGATGCTTGGGCGCTATAAGAGAGTTGTTCAACAAAATGGGAAAATGTCCATCTGTTGTCTTCAAGCGAATGTTTATAAGATCTTCGAACTTTCTGGTATGTTTAAGATCTTACCTGTTTATGACAACGAATCTGAAGCCATTAAATCATTGGAGGTGGCGTAATTGGAGAATTTTATGCGATTACAATTTGCCTCCAAGTCAGAAAATGAATCTTTTGCCCGGGTTGCTGTAGCAGCGTTTATTTCTCAAATCGATCCAACGTTAGATGATTTAAATGATATTAAAACGGTTGTTTCAGAAGCAGTAACTAATGCGATCATTCATGGATATGATCAAGAACCTAATGGGATGGTAGAAATAACCGTACTCCTTAAAGATTCAATCGTGGAAATCACAATTGAAGATCAAGGAAAAGGAATTGAAGATGTTCAGGAAGCAATACAACCACTTTTTACGACAAAACCGGAGTTAGAAAGATCTGGAATGGGCTTTACGATCATGGAGAATTTTATGGATGAAATGAAGGTTCAATCTGAAGTAGGAAAAGGAACCAAAGTGATTTTAAGAAAAGAGCTTGCACTGAATCGTATTATAAGTTAGGGGTGGTCATATGGAAATTGATATTAAGAATAGCCACCACTCTTATCTGGACGATGCAGAAATTAAAGAATTAATAATTCAAAGTCAAAATGGTGACGATAAAGCGAAAGAACTCATCGTAAATAGTAATATTCGGCTTATCTGGTCTGTTGTTCAAAGATTTTTAAATAGAGGTTATGAGGCGGATGATTTATTTCAAATAGGAGCGATTGGGTTATTAAAAGCAGTAGATAAATTTGATTTGTCGTTTGATGTGAAGTTTTCAACCTATGCAGTACCCATGATTATTGGAGAAATACAGCGTTTTATAAGAGATGATGGGACAGTTAAAGTGAGTAGGTCTCTAAAAGAGACTGCTAACAAGGTCAGAAAAGCGAAAGATGAATTATCTAAGCAATTAGGTAGATTACCGACCATTAAAGAAATTGCTGATCATCTTCATATTTCACCCGAGGATGTTGTTTTTGCTCAAGAAGCCAATAGAGCTCCATCCTCGATCCATGAAACTGTATTTGAAAATGATGGGGATCCGATTACACTGATGGATCAAATTTCTGACGATTCACAAGACAAGTGGTTCGAAAAATTAGCATTACAAGAAGCCATACGATCTCTAAATGAAAGAGAACGATTAATTGTTTATCTTAGGTATTATAAAGATCAAACCCAATCTGAAGTTGCTGAACGCTTAGGAATATCTCAAGTTCAAGTATCAAGATTGGAAAAGAAAATACTTTCGATGATAAAAGACCAATTAGGTTAATCCATTTTGGTCTTTTTTCTTTTTCATTGCATGGCTTTCAACGGGATAACTCATAATAAGAAAGACACTCTTTATCATTAAAGGGGGAAAAGTAAATGAGTGACAGAAATATAGTCTACCTACGTTTGCGCAACCGACATTTTGCAAAACCGAATGCACAAATATTTTTATCAGAAATTGCACAAATTATTGCTCCTAAACAATATGAATCAGCAATAAAAGGGTTATCCTTGTACCAGATCACTGCTGAAGACCAACACTTAGTAGTTTTGGATCTCATTCATGTGATAAAAAAAATCAAGGAAGAATTCCCTAATTTAGACATTAGGAGTATCGGTTCTCCAGAAATTATCATTGAAATCGTAACGGCTGAAATGAAGAAGCAGCCAAGTATATGGTTAATTGCATTTGTTTGGACATTACTATTTATTGGATCAGGCCTTGCAATCATGAATTTCCATCATGATGTCAGTATGCAAGAGGTACACCAGCGTATTTACTATTTGATTACAGGGATCGAGAATAAAAAACCTTTACTTTTACAAATCCCTTATTCCTTCGGTTTAGGATTTGGGATGATCCTATTTTTTAATCATATTTTCAAGAAAAAATAAACGAAGAGCCTAGCCCATTGGAAGTAGAGATGTTTTTATATCAAAAAAATTTGGACGATTACGTTGTATTAAATGAAAACAAAGAAAATAGGAAGAAGGATTAAATGCTTCTACTTTTTCAATATTCATTGGTGGTATTAATTGGCTTAGCTGGAGGGTTAGCTGTAGGTAGTGGGCTAGTCGCTTTTGTCACTGTTCTAGATATTATTCCGAGGTTAACTCAACTCATAAAAGGGTTTAGATATATGAAATGGTTTGAAAGAGCATTGGTAAGTGGTGCTGTCATTTTTACTTGGATTGATTTAAGGGAAATAATCTTTCATTTACCTAAAATCTTAATCTTTATTTTTGGAGCCTTTTCCGGAATATTCGTTGGAATGCTTGCTGGTGCACTCACAGAAGTACTTAATGTTTTGCCCATTTTGGCAAAACGTGTGAATATGGCGAATGCTATATTATTTCTTTTAATGGCAATGGTATTTGGAAAAATTGCAGGATCATTGATCCATTGGTTAATCTATGTGCCGAATTCATGATTTAAAGGGTGATGTATATGAGTCAATCTACTGGTAAAAAAAGAAAACAAAATGAAGAAAAAAGAAAATATCAACAAATGACCATGCAAATGAGACCAAAGCCTCCTGTTTTAATCAATAGTGTCAAAGCTTTTGTGATCGGTGGACTGATAAGTCTGTTGGGTCAAGCCTTTCAAAATATATACCTTCATTTAGGATTTTCAAAAGATCAGGTAGGGAATCCAACAGTAGCAACTTTGGTCTTTATATCAGCTCTTCTAACAGGCCTTGGAATTTACGATAAAATTGGACAATTTGCTGGTGCAGGATCAGCTGTTCCGGTAACTGGTTTTGCTAACTCCATTGCTTCAGCAGCTTTAGAACATCGTGCAGAAGGTTTGGTACTTGGTATAGGTGGAAATATGTTTAAACTAGCTGGTTCCGTTATTGTTTATGGTGTGGTAGCCGCTTTCTTCGTTGGATTGGTTAAAACCTTAATTCGCTTGATCTAAGGAGGTAAAACATTTGAGTCATCAACTAGGAAGAAGTACATGGGAATTTTCAAAGGTTAGAATACTAGCAAGTGCTGTTTCTGTAGGACCAAAAGAGGGTCGGGGTCCTTTAGCAAAGGATTTTGATATTATTCATGATGATTTACATATAGGTCAAGATACATGGGAAAAAGCTGAACGCAAATTATTTGAAGAGGCACTTGATCTGGCGGTTCAAAAAGCTGGATTAAAAAAAGACCAGATTGATCTTTTGATCGCAGGGGATTTATTAACCCAAATCATTTCCGCTTCTTTTACTGCTCGTTATGCTCAAATTCCTTATTTAGGTGTATATGGAGCTTGTTCAACCTCGATGGAATCATTGGCTTTAGCGGCTTCTCTTGTTGAAGGCGGTTATGCGAACTATGTTGTTTCTGGTTGTAGTAGTCATAATGCAACGGCTGAAAGGCAATACCGTTACCCTACAGAATATGGAGGACAAAAACCTCCTTATGCACAATGGACCGTAACCGGTGCAGGTGTAGCAGTAGTAGGAAAGGGACTGATTGGACCTAAAGTCCGGTATGCGACAATTGGTAAAATTATTGATATGGGACTTAAAGATCCATTTGATATGGGTTCAGCTATGGCGCCTGCTGCAGTTGACACCATTGAACAACATTTTATTGATACAGGTAGACGTCCTGAAGATTATGATCTAATTGTTACAGGTGACCTTGCTGGAGTAGGCTATCCATTAGCAAAAAAAATGTTGCTTGAGCGGGGTTTTGATTTATCATCTGTTTATAATGATTGTGGCTTAATGATTTATTACTCAGACCAAGAAGTTTTTGCAGGGGGAAGTGGTTGTGCAAGTAGTGCCTCTGTAACATATGGTCATATTATGAAAGAGTTACATAAAAAAACTTTAAATAAAGTTCTTGTTGTAGCAACGGGAGCGTTACTGAGCCCTGTGACCTATCAACAAGGGGAATCCATTCCATGTATTGCCCATGCAGTTGCAATAGAGAATGAGGAGGAATAGTAATGGGAACTTATTGGTCTGCGTTTTTAGTTGGGGGCTTAATTAGCTTAATTGGCCAATTACTCATGGATTTAACAAAAATGACTCCTGCACATGTGATGACAACATTAGTGGTGTCTGGGGCTGTTTTAGATGGTCTTGGATTATATGAGCCTTTGATCGAGTTTGCAGGGGCAGGTGCAACAGTTCCTATCACAAGCTTTGGTAATGCGCTCGTTCATGGTGCATTAGCAGAAGCAGAACAACACGGATTGGTCGGGATTATTACTGGAATTTTTGAAGTAACTAGTGCCGGTATTTCTTCAGCTATCGTCTTCGGTTTTCTGGTAGCAATTATATTTAAACCTAAAGGGTAATTTGGTGATCAATGATGAAAAAAAGAAAGGTAATTGTTATTACAGATGGGGATGACGTTGCCAGACAAGTAATAGAAGAAGTTGCGAAGATAATCGGTGGCCGATGTATTTCACGTTCTGCAGGGAATCCAACACCATACAATGGCAATGAATTAGTTGAAATGATCAAGAGCACTCCCAATGATCCAGTTTTGGTTATGTTTGATGACAATGGGCGTGGGTATAAAGGTGAAGGGGAAAGAGCGATTGAATTTATCACCAAACATCCCGACATTGAGGTGCTAGGGGCCATCGCTGTAGCATCTAATACTAAATTTGTTGAGGGAACAACCATTGATTTTTCAATCGATCGCAATGGGAAAAGAGTAGAAAGTGGGGTAAATAAAGATGGAGACCCTGTTGGTGGACCACTTCGTGTATACGGAGATACAGTGGATATCTTAGACAAACTAGATATGCCTGTTATTGTGGGAATTGGAGACATTGGAAAAATGAGAGGGAGAGATCATATTAAACACGGTTCTCCGATTACATTAAAAGCGATCCAAACCATTTTGGAATGGAGTGAGCAACATGAAGAAAAACATGAAACTTAAATATCAGTCAAAAACCAATGAAAAAAAAGCAACAGAAGCTGAAAACAAATCAACAACAAAAATCAACACAGTGGAAGAGAAACTAAATCAAACGCTAAAGATTTCTAAAGAATTAAGTAAAAACAAAAAGATATTAGAAGAGAGATTGGGAGTAGGCGAAAGCTTTGATATGGTCTGTAGGGAGATGAATTTTGCAGGAAAAGATTTTGCTCTCTTCTTCGTAAATGGCTTTGCTGATTCTGATATCATGACCCAGATATTAAAAGAATTAGCTGACTTAAAAAGAGAAGAGATAGTACCCAATATCCTAGAACACCTTCTTGAACGATATGTGTCTCACATACAGGTAAAAAAACTGAAGACAATCAATGAAGCGATGGATAACATTCTTTCTGGACAATTAGTGATGTTTATTGATGATCAGGAGGAAGCCCTTGTGATAGATGCAAGGAAATATCCTGGCAGAAATCCGGAAGAGCCAGATATTGAGAGAGTAGTTCGTGGAGCAAGGGATGGTTTCACTGAAACTTTGCTTTTGAATACGGCTTTAACTAGAAGACGAATCCGGGATGAACGTTTAAGAATGGAAATTAGCCAATTAGGTGAACGTTCAAAAACCGATATTTGTATTGCCTATCTTAAAGATGTTACAGACCCAGGGTTAATTAAGCTAATTAAACAGAAGTTAGAAGAGATAAAAATTGATGGACTTCCGATGGCAGAAAAGTCACTAGAAGAGTTTATCATTGGTCGATCATGGAATCCTTATCCCTTAGTACGTTACACGGAGAGGCCAGATGTGGCAGCTGCACACTTATTAGAAGGACATGTTATTCTTTATGTTGATACTTCACCAAGTGTGATAATCATGCCTACCACGTTTTTTCATCATGTTCAACACGCAGAAGAATACCGACATACACCAATGGTAGGCACCTTTTTGAGATGGATACGCTTTTTCGGAGTCTTTTCCTCTTTGTTTTTATTACCAATATGGTTAATCTATGTCCAAGAGCCGGAAATACTTCCTAAAGCTATCGATTTTATTGGTCCCAAGGAAACAAGCAACATCCCCATCTATTTACAAATTATATTTGCTGAATTAGGATTAGATCTGATGAGGATGGCAGCTGTTCATACACCAACCCCATTAGCTACTGCAATGGGATTAATAGCAGCAGTTTTGATTGGGGATATTGCTATTAAGGTAGGTTGGGTTGTTCCTGAAGTGATTCTATACTTGTCGATAGGTGCAATTGGTATGTATGCTACACCAAGTTACGAGCTAAGCTTAGGTAATAAATTAGCTAGATTGTTTCTTATTTTTGCTACATTCATTTTTAAGATTCCTGGTTTTGTTATCGGAACGATGTTATGGATTGTTTTACTTGCAACGACTCATTCCTTGAATACCCCCTATTTGTGGCCATTTATTCCTTTCAATTTTAAAGCATTGATGGCAATTCTTTTAAGAGAACCTATTCCGCTTGCAAATAAACGGCCAAGTATCGTCCATCCACAGAATGAAAATAGGCAATGATTTTGGCTTATTGCAAAACATAACTCTTTATGTTATATTCACATATAATTTAATAGTCTAACATAATAAAGTCGAAGGTAGAGGTTTTTAAATTAGTCCTTCCTGTCTAATTAAAAAAGGAGGAGAAACATGTATTTACCAGGTTCTAGCAAAATAAACGAAAATAACCATCTTGAAATTGGCGGTGTGGATACCGTCCATTTAGTTGAACGATTTGGAACACCACTATATGTATTGGATGAATGGGAAATTAGAAAAAAATGGGGGAATTTGTTAATGCATTTAAGCAGATGGAGGTTCCATTTCAAGTTGCTTATGCAAGCAAGGCTCTATGTACCACGGCTTTGTGTCATATTGCTAGAGAAGAGGGATTATCTCTAGATGTGGTTTCTGGTGGTGAATTATACACAGCGATCAAAGCTGGGTTTCCTGTAGAAAGAATTCATTTTCATGGCAATAATAAGAGCTATGAAGAGATTGAAATGGCAATTGATGTAAATATTGGTACCTTCGTGATTGATAATTTACATGAAATAGAGCTAATTGAACATTTAGCAGAAAATAAACAAAAAAAGGTAAAAGCCTTAATACGGGTTACTCCTGGAATAGAAGCGCATACTCATGAGTATATTCAAACAGGACAAGAAGATTCAAAGTTTGGTTTTAACATAGGGGAACAAGCTTTGTCTGCTGCAAAATTGGTTTATCAATCCAAGTGGATTCAATTATTAGGGTTTCATTTTCATATTGGCTCTCAAATCTTCGAGATGACTGGTTTTGAAAAAGCGATTGAGCGAATGGCTGACTTTTATGAAAGGATTCACAGTGAATTAAATACATCACTTCCCATTTTAAATACTGGTGGTGGATTTGGGATTCGTTACATTGATGAAGATCGGCCTCTTTCAATTCATCAATATGTAACCTCCCTTGTAAAAGCAGTGAAAGAACATTTTTCTAAAAGAAGCTTACCGATTCCAGAGATATGGATTGAACCAGGAAGAAGCATTATTGGTGAAGCAGGAACAACTTTGTATACCATTGGTTCTAGTAAAGAAATTCCAAATGTAAGAAAATACATTGCGGTCAATGGAGGCATGATGGATAACCCAAGACCAGCTTTATATCAAGCAAGATATGAAGCAGCTATTGCCAATCGAATGATTTCTGATGGTTTAGAGACAGTATCAATCGCCGGAAAAGCATGCGAAAGTGGTGATATGTTAATTTGGGATATCAAGCTTAATAAACCGCAAACAGGGGATATTTTGGCCGTATTCTCTACTGGAGCATATAATTATTCCATGGCAAGTAATTATAATCGAATTCCAAGACCTGCAATGGTTTTAGTGAATAATGGAGAAGCTGAGTTAATCGTAAAAAGAGAGACCTATGAAGACCTTGTTCAATTTGATCAAGTGCCAGAACGCTTTTTAGCAAAAACTAGATCATAGCTTTTATTTAAATAGTAAGCATAACTTTCTTTTAAATTTAATATTTCCCCTTATTATTTGGGTTTGTATATTCCATAAGCAGCGACCTTTGAGAGTGTATTTCTTTACCTTATTTTTTATTCAAAGAAATACACGGACAACGGAGCGCATTGTAATATACAAACTTATTTTATTTGTTGATAGATGAGGGATATGTTATAATTTCACCAGTAAAGTTGGTATTATAGGCAGGAGAACATGATGACATATCAAATTAAATTAGATGTTTTTGAGGGACCTCTCGATTTATTACTTCATTTAATCGATAAAGAAGAAATGGATATTTATGATATTCCTATTGCAAAAATTACGGATCAATATTTGCAGTATATTCATACCATGCAAACTTTAAAGTTGGATATAACGAGTGAGTTCCTTGTCATGGCTGCTACCCTATTGTCAATTAAAAGTAAAATGTTATTACCAACTCGAACAGATCCTTCTTTACAGCAACTATTAGAGATGGACATTGATGAAGTAGATCCAAGAGAGGAATTAATACATAGATTATTAGAGTATAAAAAATATAAACAATTAGCTGGGGTGTTAAGGGAAAAAGAGATTGCCAGAAATCAAATTTTTACTAGACCACCATATAATTTAACTCCGTATCTTGTTCAAGAAAAAGAAAACCCTGTTGAGGGAATTAGTCTTTACCATTTAGTGCACGCTTTCGAAAAGGCTTTAATAAAGTATTCCTATCGTGAGCCTTTAACAAAGGTAGAGCGAGAAGAAATATCGGTAAAAGATAAAATGATACAAGTGATAAATTTGTTAAAGACCCAAGGTATATTGTACTTTTCAGAGTTAATAACATCTCAAGCTACACGAACTGACATTGTCATTACATTTCTAAGTATCTTAGAACTGATGAAGCAAAAACGAATCTATTGTATTCAAAACAAAACATTTGACGATATTGTAATTCACTATTCTTCAGACAAAGGGGGAACAGAATTTGGATTACAATCATATTAAATCGATCATTGAGGGATTGATCTTTGTGGCTGGCGATGAAGGAATAGAAGCAAAACAATTAGCTTCTATTATTGAGATTGATCAGGAAACGATTGAAGATCTGATCCACGATATGCAAGGGGATTATAAAAGGGAACATAGAGGACTACAAATTGTACAAATTGCCAATGCATACTTATTAACAACACTGCCAGATCATGCTATTTATTTTGAACGTTTAGCTTCTTCTCCAACCCATTCTACATTGTCCCAAGCCGCCTTAGAAACATTAGCTATCATCGCATATAAGCAGCCAATAACTAGGGCGGAAGTTGAAGAAATTAGAGGTGTTAAATCTGAAAAAGCGATTAATACTTTAAATAGCAAAGGATTAATAAAAGAAGTTGGCAGGGTAGAAGGAATTGGTAGGCCAATTCTTTATGGGACGACGATAGAATTTCTAGAATATTTTGGTTTAAAGAATTTAGAACAATTACCTCCACCAAAAGAAACTCAAGAATTGAATGAAGAAGAAGATTTATTTTCATTTAAATATCAAGAGGAATAAGAGCCTTACTTTAAAGGCTCTTTTTTGTTGTATTGAAAACTTGTATATGGAGAATACTACCAATTAGTGAGTGGAGTGATGAAAATGCATTGGACTTGGTATGTCTTATTTTTCCTTTTACTAATATTAATGATTATCATTTTTTCACCAATTAAAATTCAGATTCAAGTTCATAAACAAGGGAAGAATGATGAAGTGATTATTGATTTTTGGTTTCTGTACCAACTATTTCATCTTCGTAAAATGATTCCAATGATTGCTATAGAATCGATTCACGAGGGGACAAAATTTAAGACAGAGACAAAAGTAAGCATGGTTAGTGAATTAGAGCCAAAAAAAGATCGTTTAACACCAGAAAAGGTAACTCATTGGAATAAACAGTATCATAGGTTTTTAAAACATGTCACGGATTTTTATGAAGTAATGAAAAGATTTCTTTCCCATGTTCACATAGACAAACTTTATTGGCAATCACAAGTAGGAACTGGAGAAGCAATGGAAACTGGATTATTAACAGGGGTGGTTTGGAGTATAAAAGGATCAATTTTAGGAATTATTTCTAAGTATATCATTTTAACGAAAGACCCCATACTAGTAGTAGAACCTAATTTTCAACAAAGGGTATTCAGAACCAATTTTGAATGCATAATAAGTTTTCGACTAGGGCATGTTATATTAACAGGAATACGTATCATCTTGAAGTTTTTAAAAGGGGGCGGGAAAAGATGGCTGGAGAACATCCCATTCAGGGCTTGATGAAAACAGCAATGGAAAACCTTAAAGAGATGGTAGATGTTAATACGATTGTTGGTGAACCTGTTGAAACACCAGACGGAAGTGTAATTCTTCCAATATCGAAAGTTGGTTTTGGGTTTGCTGCCGGCGGTAGTCAATTTAACTTCGATGTAGAAGGAAAAACTACGTCTGACCAATCAAACTTGAATGAAATACCGTTTGGTGGCGGAAGTGGTGGTGGTATATCCATTACCCCAGTAGCTTTCCTTGTTGTAAGCAAAACATCAGGTGTACAATTACTTCCACTTGATTCACAAACACATATTTATGAGCGGATCATTGATTTAGCTCCTCAGGTGATGGATAAATTACAAAATGCGTTGAAAAAAAATACGAATCAGCAAAATAACGAGAATACTCAACCCATCATGTAGAAAAGCTCTAAGATAAAAAGCGCATTTGATTGCGCTTTTTTCTTTCATTTCTTCATACTCATAAGAACCAAGCATATATATGTACAGATAAGTTAGGAGGACAAACATGATTTTCAGAAAAATAATCACGATATGGATGGTTGTCTCTATTCTAACCTTTGGAAATTCTTCTCAGGTTTTTGCTATGACAGAGATTCAGCCATTGCATATTAGTGCGCAAGGAGCAGCATTAATTGATGTAAAGAGTGGTCGGATTTTATTTGAAAAAAATGGCGATCAGAAAATGCGAATAGCAAGTTTAACGAAAATCATGACTGCAATTGTTGCTATTGAGAATGGTAATCTAGAAGATATGGTAACAACCAGCGATAATGCCTATGGAACAGAAGGGTCGTCAATCTACTTAAAAAGAGGTGAACAATTAACCCTAGAAGATATGTTATATGGCTTGATGCTAAGATCAGGAAATGATGCTGCTGTAGCTATTGCAGAACATATTGGAGGGTCTGTAGAAGGATTTGCTTTTTTAATGAATGAGAAGGCTAAGATCTTAGGAATGAATCATACCCATTTTGTGAATCCCCATGGATTAGATGATAAGGAACATTATTCTACACCAAAAGATATGGCAATTCTTACCGCTTATGCGCTTAAAAATTCAACTTTTAAAAAAATAGTTAGGACAAAAGTAAAAACAGCTCCTTTGGCTGATGAGTCGTGGGATCGACAGTGGATCAATAAAAACAAACTATTACACATGTATCAATGGGCAGATGGTGTAAAAACAGGTTATACAAAAATTGCAAAAAGATGCTTGGCTTCTTCTGCAACAAAAAATGGATTTCAATTGGCCAGTATTACCTTAAACGCATCAGATGACTGGAATGATTCGATGCAAATGTTAGAATATGGATTTAACAATTATTCCCCTTATGAAATTACAAAAGGAACCTATGCAGGATATGTAAAAGTAAATAAAAACCAAGTAGTGCATTTAGAAACGGCTCATGATTTCTTCTATCTTTTAAAAGAAGATGAGAAACAAAGATTACGAAAAAAGGTAAATATTCAGTATGTAAATACATTCGTATCAGAGCAAATTGTAGGCAACATCCAACTCTATTTAGATAATCAATACATTGGGAGTATTCCGGTAAAAATAAGAAAAGAAAAAGAGAGTTGGAAAGAAAATATCTTAAGTGTCTTTAATCGATGGTGGAGAGGAGAATAATCATTGGTTAATTGGCTTTGGGCAATGTTTATTATGATTGGAATTGTGACAGCAGCAATTCAAGGAAAGATCGAAATCGTTAATCATGCCATATTTGAAGGAGCCAAAACTGGTGTAACGATTAGTTTTGGCTTGATTAGTATTTTGGTTTTTTGGTTAGGAATCATGAAAATTGCCGAAGAAGCTGGTTTATTAATAGTAATAAGCCGACTTCTTCGCCCAATTGTTCGGTGGCTTTTTCCCGATGTACCTAAAGACAATCCGGCACTTGGATATATTTTATCCAACATTGCAGCAAATATTTTTGGACTTGGAAATGCTGCCACACCCATGGGTATTAAAGCCATGCAAGAATTGCAAAAAATAAATCCTTACCCAGATAGAGCATCCCCTACTATGGCCACGCTTCTAGCTCTGAACACCTCAAGTATTACGCTTATTCCAACACAAGTGATTGCCATTAGAATGAGTTATGGTTCAGTAAATCCTACAGAAATAGTAGGAACAACAATCTTAGCTACTCTTTTTTCTACCCTTTCAGCCATTCTTTTAGATCGTTGGTATAGAAAAAAAACATATAAATCTTAGGGAGAGGTTAAAAAATGACCCAATGGATTACAACAATATCATTATGGATTATTCCTGGTCTTATCAGTATCATTCTTCTTTTTGCCATTTGGAATCGGGTACCTGTTTTTGAGACATTTGTTGACGGAGCTAAGAATGGATTTCAAACAGCGATAAATATCATGCCACATTTAGTTGGGATGATGGTGGCAATTACCGTTTTTAGAGAATCTGGTGCATTACAACTCGTGATCGATTTTATCCATCCATTCCTAACAATGTTTCATTTTCCGACAGAGGTATTTCCTTTAGCCATGATGAGACCAATTACTGGTACAGGGGCATTGGCCATAACAACTGATCTCATTGCAACCCATGGACCCGACTCATTTATTGGAAGATTAGCTTCTACGATGCAAGGAAGTTCTGATACAACTCTATATATTATTACCGTTTATTTTGGAGCTGTAGGAATCAAAAAAGCTGGGTATGCATTAAAGGTTGGATTATTTGCGGATCTGATCGCAGTGATTGCATCTTTAATGATTGTGTCTTATTATTTTTAAATATTTATTTGATGTTGAAAAAAACTTTGATAAAGTAATTTTTAAGAGGTGTTGTCGTTGGAGAGATTACAAAAAGTTATTGCAAAAGCAGGAATTGCTTCTAGAAGAAAGGCAGAGCAATTAATTACCAGTGGACAAGTCTTAGTAAATGGAAAAGTTATTACAGAATTAGGAACAAAAGTTAACTTGGATGAAGATGAAATTAAAGTAAATGGTAAGCTATTAAAAATTCCTGAAGAAAAAATTGTTCTTTTGTTTTATAAGCCTAAAAAGGTAATTACAAGTATGAAAGATCCTAAAGGCAGAGAAACGGTTATGGATTATATAGATGTAAACTTACGTGTGTTTCCAATCGGGAGATTAGATTACGACACAGAAGGCTTATTGCTTTTAACAAATGATGGAGAATTAGCGAATCGCTTAATGCACCCGAGATATGAATTTAACAAAACCTATGAAGCGGTGGTAAAAGGAATACCAAGGGAAGAGGATTTGGACAAGCTCAGAAAAGGAATTTTATTAGAAGATGGGCTAACCTCTCCAGCGGAAGTGGTTAAATTGAGAGACCATAGAAACGAATCAATTATAAGAATCACAATTCATGAAGGGAAAAATCGACAAGTGAGAAGAATGTTTCAACATATTCAGTTTCCTGTACTTCAACTTAAAAGGATTCAGTATGGATTTTTAACGTTGAAAGGGTTAAAGGTGGGAGAATACCGTCTTTTGGAAGCTGAAGAGATTTCCAAACTAAAAAAAATGGTACAGTTACATTAAAAATTAAAGAATATCACAATAGAAATAAAAAATAAAATCAGATAAAATAAACATAAACATCGAAATGATGAAGAGGTGAAACCATGAATTCGGAAAGAAATTACCATGTTTTAATCGTTGATGATGAAGAAAGAATACGTAGATTATTAAAAATGTACCTTGAAAGAGAAGGATTTAAGATCGATGAAGCGGAGGATGGTACGACTGCATTAGAAAAAGCATTAAAAGCAAACTATGATTTAATTTTACTCGATTTAATGCTACCAGGTATGGATGGAATTGAAGTCTGTCAATCATTAAGGGAAAAGAAATCAACTCCGGTTATCATGTTAACTGCTAAAGGAGAAGAATCCAATCGTGTTCATGGCTTTGAAGTAGGTGCAGACGATTATGTGGTAAAGCCATTTAGCCCTAGAGAGGTTGTATATCGGGTAAAGGCTGTTTTAAAAAGAGCTTCCACTACAGCTTATTTAACCACTAGTCCTACAAAAACATCTAATATGATTGTATTTGATGATCTAGTTATTGATCATGATGCTCATAGAGTGACTGCCAATGGAATTGAAATCAACTTAACACCAAAAGAATATGAATTGTTACATTACCTCGCTTCTTCGCCGGATAAAGTATTTAGTCGTGAAGAACTATTGAAAGAGGTCTGGAATTACGAGTTTTTTGGTGACCTAAGAACAGTGGATACACATATAAAGCGTTTAAGAGAAAAACTAAATAAAGTATCAGTAAATGCTGCCAAGATGATAGGAACTGTTTGGGGAGTAGGTTATAAGTTAGAGGTGCAAAAATAGGTGATATTTCGAAGTGTTGTTGGAAAATTATGGATTACAATTATTATCTTTGTATCTATTATTTTGTCCTTATTAAGTTTATTTTTAATTCGATATTTTGACTATTATTATTATGAAAGGCAATCGACCAATCTCACAAACTTGGCAACAAGGTTATCTACAATTTTAACCGAAAATCCAGATAATCAAAACGCAGTAATCATGGCAAAAGATTTGATTGAAGCTTATAATAACACAAAGATGACTCTTTTTGATAAGGATTCATTAGATCAAAAAAACTTTTGCAACATGGACTTACAGCTAAAGATATAGAACGAGTCTTTGTGGGAGAAACTTTAGTTTTACGTGTAATTGACCCAGCTAATCAAAAATCTGAACAGAGGAACGGGGATGAATTATTAGTTGTTGCCGTTCCAATTAAACAAAATCAAGCAAATGAAGCGCTTATATTGTCACAATCTTTAAGGGGATTATATAAATCCACGAAGGATACAAATAAAATTATTTTGTTTTTTACTGCAATGGGAATCGTGGGAACGACAATTTTTGCCTTCTTCTTATCTAGCAGAATTACAGACCCCATTCGACAGATGCAAAAGGCGGCAAATCGAATGGCACAAGGTGATTTTCATACTAAGGTTAGAATTCGTTCATCCGATGAAATTGGCGACCTAGCAATAAGCTTTAATCGAATGGCAAGCCAATTAGTAGAAACTGTACAAGCCTTATCAACTGAAAAGGAAAAGTTAGCCAATATTTTAAAAAGTATGGCTGATGGGGTTATTACGATTAATTCTGAGGGAAAAATCATCATGACCAATCCACCTGCAGAGAAATTATTTAATCATTGGCATGATGAGGATAATCAACTATACACGATTTTGAAAGAAACATTAAATGAGGTTTTAAAAGGAAAAGTGCCAATTAGCAAAGATATTCAATGGAATGGACAGATTTTTTCGATTGTCATGGCACCTCTTTATTCAGGCCAAGTGATAACTGGTGCGGTTACCTTACTTAGAGAAGTAACGTATGAAAGAAAACTAGATAAATTAAGAAAAGACTTTCTTGCTAATGTTTCTCATGAATTACGAACGCCAATCTCGATGCTTCAAGGTTATAGTGAAGCAATTATAGATGATATAGCACAAACAGACGAAGAAAAAAAGAACTTGCCCAAATTATTTATGATGAGTCGTTAAGAATGGGGAGGTTAGTCAATGAATTGCTAGACTTGGCAAGAATGGAGTCAGGAAATATTCAACTCCAATATTGCAAAACGAATATTACGGTAACTTTAAATAAAGTGATCCGTAAGTTTTCGGCTTTAGCAAAGGATTTGGGAATAGAGTTAACAACTGAGGTAGATCCTAATATTAAGGAAGTATTTATTGATGTTGATCGCATCGAGCAAGTGATTACTAACTTAGTAGACAATGCAATGAGACATACTCAAAGAGATGGAAGAATTACCATGAGAGCAAAACCAAAAGGAATTAGAAAAATATTATTAGAAGTCGAAGACACTGGTGTTGGAATCCCTGAGGAGGATTTACCATATGTTTTTGAACGTTTCTATAAGGCTGACAAAGCGAGGACAAGGGGTCACTCAGGTACTGGGTTAGGTCTTTCTATAGTAAAAAATATTGTACATGCCCATGGTGGAAGCATCTCAGTTTCAAGCCAATTAGGACAAGGAACGACATTTTCTATTATTCTTCCGACTCATAATTTGACAAAAGAATAAGGTTACCGTCGAAAAAAATATGAAAATCTTGTTTAACGTGAAACAATCTTATTTACCAGGCAGAAGTTGGCATAGATGTCAATTTCTGCCTTTTTCATAATGTAGGAGGTCGTCACTTTTGTGGTAGAAACATTGGGAAATTGTAGGCATATTTTAATAGTAACTGTATAAAAGGAGGGTTCTGATTTTGAAATATATGATAAAAAAAGATGATATCGTGCAGACCAATGAAGAATATAGTTATGAGGACTTAGTTGCAGATATTGAGGCATTAAAAAGTAGATATCCTTTTATTCAAACCGATATTATAGGATCATCAGTAATGGGTAAATCAATTTATGCGATTCGCTTAGGAATAGGACAAAAAGAAGTATTTTATAGTGGTGATTGGCATGCAAATGAATATTTAACTGCACCATTATTAATGAAATTTGTAGAGGATTATGCAAAGGCATATACACAAAAAAGAACATTACGCGGATATGATATTGAATACCTTTATCGTAACAATTCGATCTGGATTGTGCCTATGGTAAATCCAGATGGTGTTGAACTCGTGATAGAAGGAATCACACCATCGCATCCGTTTTATCAAAGTGTACTTAGAATCAATTCTGGTTCGAAAGATTTTAGAGGTTGGACAGCAAATATAAGGGGTGTTGATTTAAATCATCAGTGGCCAGCAGATTGGGAGCAGGAAAATGATCGAAGTCCGCAAGTTCCATCTCCACGAAAATATGGGGGTACTAGACCATTAACTGAACCAGAAACTATAGCCATCTATGATTTCACAAAAAAACATAATTTTAGAATGGTGTTAGCCTTTCATTCTCAATGCCAAGTTATTTATTGGGGATTTAAAGGAATGGAACCACCCGAATCAGAAAAAATCGTAAACCGAATGGCTATTCTGACTGGATATGTCCCAGAAAAAACAGCATATAGTGGGGCAGGTTATAAAGACTGGTTCATTCAAGAATTTCGAAAGCCAGGATTTACAATTGAGGTAGGTATTGGGATTAATCCTTTACCTGTATCTCAATTCCCGCAAATTTATCGAGAAAATCTAGCTGTTTTATTAGAAGCCCCTTTACTTTAAAAAATTAACAGAGTTCATCGTTAGATGAACTCTGTTAATTTTAATGTCACTTATTTACCTTCACTATATCTTGCAACACATTCTTCGTATAATTGAATAGCTACTTCTTTGTCCTTCCATCCTTCAATATTGGTTATCTTGTTTTCTAAGTCTTTATAGACTTTAAAGAAATGTTCGATCTCCTTCAAAATATGTGATGGCACATCGTTTAAAGTATTGACTTCTTTAAATCGAGGATCATCAGCTGGAACAGCTAATAGTTTTTCATCTTGTCCTTTATCATCAGACATAATAAGAACTCCGATCACTCTTGAACTGATCACACAGCCAGGAAAGGTTGGAAATGTTGTCAGTACAAGAATATCTAATGGATCTCCATCAAGAGCCAAGGTGTTTTCAAGATAGCCATATTCAGTAGGATAATGTACAGGCGAGTATAATACTCGGTCTAAACGAAATACCCCCTTTTCCTTATCAAATTCATATTTGTTTTGACTACCTGTTGGAATTTCAATAAATGCATCGACGATTAAGTCTTTAGACATGAATGTTGCCTCCTCAATTCATTATGTATCATATTTTTTGTTTACATTTGACATTATAGCAATTTGAACAAATAAAGCAAATATAGGTAGAAGCAAAAAACCACCTAGGAAATCTAGGTGGTTTTATGTAAGTCATATTATTCTTCAACTTTGATGGAGTCAGTTGGGCAACCTTCAGCTGCATCACGAACATCATCTTGAAGTTCTTCAGAGATTTCAGCTGTTCCTTGGTTGTCGTCTAAAATGTTATATGCAATACCATCATCATCGTAATCGAATACATCAGGAGCTGTTGCACCACATGCTCCGCATGCAATACATGTATCTTTATCTACCCAAGTTTTCATATTTTTCACCTCCCATATAAGTTGGATGTCCACCAACTCATTGTCCACTTCCCTTTTCTATTGTAGAATGTCTTTTAATATAATGCAATACTTGAAATTTAAAGTTTTTTAACTCAATCAATTAAAATTTGGAATTTTGGGTAAGGGTGCTCCTTGATACCAATCTTTATATAATAAAAAGTCCTTTTCATGAATTGCATTTGTCGAGATAAGAAATTGAATCAGTTCTTCTAAATTCATTGTAGTGTCTCGATTTGCTTTGGCATAGGCATCAATATGAACCGTTATATCTTCAGGTTTGTAAAAAGTGATGATTGTATCCTTCGCCAAGATCATGGCAATGATATAGTTCTTTTGGTGAATACTTGCCTTATTCCACTCATTCCAATTCACAAGTGACTCATCAATGTATTGGCTGATAGGATTCCTATTTTCCTGCTCCCAAACCCATATATGTCGATAAAATTGAGTTTGGCTTTGCAAATAATATTGAATCGCTTGATTTAATAATTCATGTCTATTAGGATTTTCTAGATATTGTTTCATTTGCTCCAAGCTTTGTTGAATTAGTTCAATACTCTTTTGTAAATAGGGAGAACTAAATTGATACTTGGTCATGTTCGTTTTCATTTCTTCAACCGATTTTTGCATGGAATTTACCATGTTAAGATCTATAGGGGATTGGTTTATTTTCCCATACACTTCTTTAAGCCACAGTTGAGTTGGTAAAAAAATAAGTTTATTAAAACTGATGATTTCACCTTCTGTATAGGTGTTTTGATCAATATTTGTTGGCACATTAGCTTTTAATTGTTTTTCCATCACTTTTGCTCCTAAGAAAAAGCCTGTTAAAAATAAAATCAAAATAAACAAAATATAGTAAATAACAAAAAAATCTTTTTTAGATAAACGACTTGAATTCATAGAATCCTCCTACCAAATTTTAATTCTAATAGTTTTAGTATAAAAAAACAAAAAGATAAATCTATGATAATATGTTACTAGAATGTTACACTTTTTATTGTTCATGATAGCCCACAAAAGTGACGAACTCATTCGAAGCATATTCCGATTACTTTTGTGGGGTCCCATTATAATAATGAAAAGAAAGTTTCTTTCTTTACAATTTAAAAAGGAATGATCACATGGTTCCCTTTTTTATCTTATGGGTGGTTTATCAATTAAATGGAGATCGCTCCATTACTGGGGTGGTGAGGATTTTAAAAGGATCGTATGCTAAGCAAACCATTCAAGATACGCAATTTTACAACCTTCATCCCTATTATGGGCTGTTTGATGGAATCTCGGCTAATGAAATAATAAATCAAATTGAAGAATTAACAAAACACCATTTTCTTTATATACAAAATGAACAATTGATCATTACTCCACAAGGTATCAATCAGTTAGATAAATTGAAGAGGAATATTGTTAAGAATCAACTATTTCATATCGAGCAAGATCATTCTATTTTATTAATTGATCGAACTACGAAAAATACGTTTTGGAAAAGATTAAGTTTGTTAATTCAAACATTATCTTATTTATCATACCATGATTTTCATTTTTCACCGGTGATTTCAGATCTTCCTGTTCAGAAATGGGTAAAGAAGCTTTTAATCTCGAATACAACAGATAGGGTGCAACGACTAACGAATCAGTTACATCTTGAAATGAATCAATTAAAAGATGATTTATCTGAACCAGAACAAAAAATACTTTTGTATCGTTTATCTGGACGACATCGAATGGCTTTTACATGGAGGCAACTTGAAGAAGAATTGGGCTATTCTATTCAAGAAATAAAGATTATGTTTAATAATTTGACCTATCGTTTGTTGCAAAAGGTTTATCATGACCCAACTCGTTTTAAATTATTGAATATGATATCAGAAATTGATAATAAAAGAAGTTATTTGTCTCCATCAACCATAAAAACGATGCAACTTTTAAATCATGGATTTTCAATTGAAGAAATTGCAAGGAAAAGAGGCTTAACAGAAGGTACGATTTATGATCATATCGTGGAGATCATTTTACATTCACCCATTGATCTCACAAGATTTACAGATGAATGGAAGATTGAACAAATTAGAGAGTTGTATCGATCTATAGGTTCAACAAATCTATCTGAATATAAAAAGAGGCTTGATCCAGCAATTTCATATCATGAAATACGTATGGTTTTAGCGGATCAAATAAAAACAAAAGAGTGATTGAAGATGTTAACAAAATATTTATCACGGTACTTTGGCTATGACTCATTTCGTGATGGGCAAGAAGAAATTATTCAGCATCTTCTAAAAGGGGAGCATGTGCTAGGGGTATTGCCAACTGGTGGTGGGAAATCAATATGCTATCAACTACCTGCACTTCTTTTTCCAGGGATAACGATTGTAGTATCACCACTTATTTCCTTAATGGAAGATCAAGTTATACAATTAAAAAATATGGGCCTATTTATTGCTACATATATCAACAGTCAACTTTCTTATGAAGAGATCGTTTATAGATTGAAAGGTTTAGAACAAGGGAAAACTAAAATTTTGTATGTTTCACCAGAAAAACTACAGCAAGAAGCATTTTTTAATCGTTTAAAAAAATGAATATCTCTCTTTTTGTGGTAGATGAAGCTCACTGTATCTCTCAATGGGGACATGATTTTAGAACGGACTATTTGCGATTAAGAGATTATATAGTTCAACTCAATGAGCCTACAGTCCTTGCATTAACTGCCACAGCAACCCCAATTGTTCAGGAAGATATTATTGAACAATTAGGCCTACAACAAATGTATAAAATCGTTACATCCCTTGATAGGAAAAATATTGCTTATGAAGTGATTCAAGTAGACACGATCGAAGAGAAAAAGGTAGTATTGTTTAATTTACTTGAACATCTTCAAGGGCCGGGAATCATTTATGTAAATACTAGACTCACAAGTGAATGGCTATCTGATGAGTTAAAAAGAAATGGATTTAATCGCATAGAAGCATACCATGCTGGATTACCTAATGAAGATCGATTGATTATTCAACAACAATTTATGCGAGAGGATCTAAACGTTATTATTGCGACGAAGGCATTTGGTATGGGGATAAATAAGAAGAATGTCAGGTTTGTCATTCATTATGATATCCCAGCGAATATCGAAAGTTATTTACAAGAGACCGGAAGAGTGGGAAGGGATGGAAAACAAGGATATGCTGCTCTCATCTATCAAAAAGGAGATGAAGAGACATCTATCCATCTTATCGATAACGAATATCCCGATAAGGAAAAAATACAGTTGGTTTGTCAGCAAATCAATCAACAAAAGAAAGAAAATAATTTCAGAATAGAAGATTTTAAACAAGGGACAATATCTGAACAACAGTTAGAATTGATATTTTTTTATTTAGAAAAAATGGGTCATATTTCTTGGTTGAAAACAAAGAGTGGCTATAAAGTACAAAGGAATGAGGATATATTATCTTATCGGTGTATAAAAGAACTTGAACAAATTTTTGAACAACGCAAAAGAAAACGATATGGTGAAGTGAATCACATGATTCAATTTGTCAACCAAAAAACCTGTAGACGGTTAAGCATTTTGGAGTATTTTTACGAACAAAATCTGGATAAGCCGGCCTTTTGCTGTGATATATGTGGTATAAAGATAGAGAAGATCTTTGAAAAAAGGGAAAAAACGATACAATACAATGCATGGAGTTGGGAACAGGAGTTATCTAAATTGCTTCCCATATCAAGGAGCGCTTATGAAAAAGAGAGAAAAAATTGATATAGAATCATTACCTGTAAGAGTATTGGTTATCAATCTTTACCTGACTCAATTTATTTCAGTAGGACTTGCGTTTATCCTCTATTTAATTTTACACAGAATGAATCCCATTGAAGCTATTGTGTC
This sequence comes from Tepidibacillus decaturensis, assembly GCF_001561915.1. GTDB lineage: Bacteria > Bacillota > Bacilli > Tepidibacillales > Tepidibacillaceae > Tepidibacillus_B > Tepidibacillus_B infernus. The sequence goes on from NZ_LSKU01000001.1 coordinate 926,103, forward strand.
CATTTTACCCGGCAAATTGATTCAACCTGTGTTGGTTGGTTTTCTTTTTAGTCTCGTTGTTATAGTTGTTGACATCATACTATCAAAGAAATTACCTGAAAAATGGTTAGATGATGGAGGCATAAATGAAAAATTATTTCGCCATTTACCCATCTGGCATATCGCTATTATTGCGGTAATGGTTGGTTTTGTTGAAGAATTTTTATTTAGAGGTGCCGTTCAATCCTATCTTGGCGTTTTTCTTACCAGTCTTATTTTTACTTTGATCCATTTTAGGTATTTAAAAAAATGGGTGCTCATTTCTATGACTTTTCTTATTAGTCTTGGTCTTGGATATTTGGTGATTTTAACTGGCCAATGGATTAGTGCATTTGTTGCTCATAGTATGATAGATTTTGTTCTGGGTATACTCATACGAAAGAATTGGTTATGAATAGCAAGCTTAAGCCTCAATGCAGGATTTTGGCTCATTTTATCGAATAAGAAGGTGGAAGAGGCAACAATCGAAAGGTAGATGTAATGATGGAACAGGTATGTAAACAAGAAAATATTGAATACAGTTCACTACCACCCAGGAAGACAATTCATAAAAACAAAAAGAAAGAAAAAAATATAAAATTAATCTATTACAACTGATTGTTGGAGCTTTTATCCTTCTAATCTTTATAACAGGCTATATCTTATACCCTGATCATGAAGCAAGAAAAGAACAAAATGGGATTCCTATCAATCCTCCTAATTTTGAAGTCATACAACCACAGAGCAATCTTTCTTCTAATCAAAATTTAAATCCTAATCGTGAGAAGGATCAAAACGAGGTTGTTCAAGAAATAGAAACAAAAGAAGAAACTAAAGAAAGTATTCATATTGTTAAGCCTGGTGAGAATTTGTATAGAATTTCATTAAAGTATTATCAAAGTGGAAAATATGTCTCAGCATTAGCAAAATATAATGGTCTAAAGAATAGTGATGACCTATATGCAGGGTTTAAATTAAAAATTCCTGATAAATCATTGTTACAATAAACATTTTAAATTAATACATCCATTACATACGATTCATCTTTTATTGATGAATTTTTTTTGCAGAAAATGTCATTTATAATCTGTTATAGTCGCCAAAAATAATCTGTTATATATCTCATTATTTAGATAAAGATTAGTAAGTTTTTGAAAAACGTATTTGCACCAACAGTTTTCACTATGTACGTGTTGTTAACTAAGTGATAGATAAAAATTTTTCCGTATCTGTTGCTATATAATATTTATACTGTTATAATCAAAAATGAAAATAAGTTTTTATGTAATTGACTTATTTACACAGCGGATATAATCAAGAAATAGAAAATATTGTTATATCCTTTGTTAAGTGTCTGTTACACTATTTTAGATCTAATGGGTGAGGAGGTATATAAATATGTCAAAATTACCAATTAAAAATGAGCTAGGTTTTTTTGAAATTCGTTTAGAGTCTATTGGGGGACTTGGTGCTCATTTAGCAGGAAAAATGTTAGCAGAAGCTGGCGTACTTGGGTTAGGTCTTAATGGTGCCCACTTTTCTTCCTATGGGTCAGAAAAGAAGGGTTCTCCTGTAAAATCCTTCATTCGCTTTGGGGAAGGTGAAATTCGGGCAAGTAGTCCAGTAGAACGACCACACATTGTTGGGGTATTCCATGAAAATCTTTTTAAAACGATCGATGTTGCAAACGGTTTATATCCAGATGGAGTAATCATTGTTAACACAACAAAATCTCCAGATGAGATTCGTGAAAAACTTCATATTAAATCTGGAACAGTTGCAGTCATTGATGCTTTAGGAATTTCAGTAGAAGAAAAGACTCGTGTAAATACAGCAATGTTAGGTGCACTTTTCCGTTTTGCTGACTTCTTAAATCCAGAAGCCATGAAAAATGTAATTCGTGCTACCTTTGAAGAAAAGTATCCGAAATTAGTTGATTCCAATATTCGTACCTTTGACCGTGGATTTAATGAAGTTAAGTTTAAAACTTACGAAGCTGAAGAAGGGGCTAAGGCTGAATATGTACGTCCAAAGCCAGTATTAGGTTATGAAACTCAACCTATTGGTGGAGTGATTCTTAATCCAGGGAATAGTATTCTTAAAGACTTAAGTGGTTCAAGGGAAGGCTTCTTACCTGCTTTTGAAATAGAAAAATGTATTAACTGTGCTTCCTGTGACATTGCTTGTCCTGATGGTTGCTTTGTATGGGAAGAAAAAGAAGACAAGAAAGGTCGTCCACAATTATTCTTACAAGGAATCGACTATCAATATTGTAAAGGTTGCCTAAAATGTGTAACAGTATGTCCAACACAAGCACTCACTACATTAAGAGAAACTGAGGGATATGCTGATGAACATCGAGTACCACATCAATTTGTTTTAGCATCTAATTAAGGGGAGGGGTTATAATGGCTATCGAAGAAAAAGATTTAAAGATAGAACAAAAAGTAGATATAAAAACAGGTAATGAAATGGCAGCTTTATCTGTTGCACAGATTAACTTCCACGTGATGGGCTATTTTCCAATCACCCCATCTACTGAAATTGCAGAATTTCTAGATGAAATGAAAACACGTGGTGAACATGATATCGTCATGATCCCTGCTGATGGCGAACACGGTTCTGCTGGTATCAACTTTGGGGCTGCAACTGGAGGCGGACGTGTATTTAATGCAACTAGTGCAAATGGATTCTTATATATGTTAGAACAATTACCAGTTCAATCAGGTTCCCGTTTTCCAATGGTGCTTGATTTAGTTACTCGTTCTGTCAGTGGGCCTTTGAACATTCGTGGAGATCATTCTGACCTATACTACGGATTAAATATAGGATGGCCAATTCTTATTGCTAGAGATCCACAGGCTGTATATGATATGAATATTATCGCTACGCGACTAGCTGAACATAAAGATGTACGTTTACCTGTCATTGTAGCTTATGACGGTTTTGTGACTTCTCACCAAAAACGAAGAGTACACTATTTTAATGATCGTAAAATTGTTCAAGATTTTGTTGGAGAAATGCCAGAAGGTTTTGTTCATGCATTAGATCCTAAGAATCCTGTAACGATTGGTCCATACATGAATGATGATTATATCAATAATAAATATCAACAATCACTAGCTATTTACAATGCTGGAGAGGTATTTAAGCAAATTGCGGCTGAATATAAAGATTTATCAGGACGCGAATATCCTGTTTTAGATGAATATATGATGGAAGATGCGGAAGTAGCTTTATTCTTACTTGCATCTGCTGCTGAAACAGCGAAAGATGTAGTAGATAAGCTTCGTAAGCAAGGAATAAAAGCTGGGGTTATTTCACCTAATATTATCCGTCCATTTCCAGCAGAAGAAATCCGTAAATCCTTGAAAAATGTGAAAGCTTTACTTGTAGGTGAACGAGCTGACTCATACGGTTCTAATGGTGGTAATTTATCTCATGAAATTAAAGCAGCCCTTCAGGAAGATAAAGAAAACCAAACGATTGTATTAACTCGAATCTTCTCATTAGGTGGAAAAGATTTCTATTTCGATGAGGCTGAAGATTTCTTTAAGTTAGCTATTGATGCTGCAGAAAAGGGTTATGCAGAAGTACCTTTTGACTATTATGGTGTTAACCCTGGTGATCCTGATAAAGCACCTAAGCGCGTTCTTGAACCAGTAAATACTGATGAATTTAAAACAGGACTTATTAAGGTTGAAAAAGACGAAAATACTGGAAAATTGAATGTAAAAATTCCACCTTTACGTCAATTGATGAAAAAACCTAGACGTTTAGCTCCTGGTCATGGAGCATGTCCAGGCTGTGGAATTTTCCCTGGATTAGAAACGTTCTTTAAAGGAATTGAAGGGGATATCGTTGTTCTTTTCCATACTGGTTGTGGAATGGTTGTTTCTACAGGTTATCCTTATAGTTCACATAAAGGAACTTATATCCACAATCTTTTTCAAAACGGTGCTGCAACGCTTTCAGGATTAGTAGAAATGTTCTGGGAGAAAAAACGCCGTGGAGAAATAGAAGTGAGTGACGACTTTACCTTTGTGATGGTTACTGGTGATGGAGGTATGGATATTGGTATGGGTCCATCGATCGGTGCTGCATTACGTAACCATAAAATGATTATCATTGAATATGATAATGAAGGATATATGAATACAGGAAGTCAGCTTTCTTACTCTACGCCAATTGGGCATATGACATCTACATCTGGTGTAGGAGAAAAACAAGGTGGTAAAGAAACTCATCACAAAGACACGGCTCAAATTATGGCTGCAACAAATATTCCATATGTCTTTACTGCAACTGAAGCATTTCCTCAAGATTTAATTAAAAAGGCTGCAAAAGCACAATGGTATGCACAAAATGAAGGATTAGTTTATGGTAAAATTTTAATCACTTGTACGTTAAACTGGAAAGTGAAAGATGACCAAGGAGCTGCTATTGTTGGCACAGCTGTTAACTCTTGTTTCTTCCCACTTTATGAGGTTGAACATGGTGTAACGACTATCACTTATGATCCAGAAGAAAAAGGGAAAAGGGTACCCGTAAGTGAATGGTTAGGAATGCTAGGTAAAACAAAACATTTACTAAAACCTGAATACGAATCAACACTTAAAGCATTTGAAAATGAAGTGGAACTTCGTTGGCAGCGTCTAAAAGCTAAACACGAAAATCCATTATTGTAATCAAAGGAAGGACCTCAATGAGGTCCTTTTTCCGTTCTATCTAGCTTATTTTTTAATAAGCTAGATAGAGGGGGATGTTTTTATGTTTCCAATATTATATCTTTTCCAAGTTCTGATTGCCGCGATTTTAGCATGGTACACAGTTTATGGGTATGCTGGTCCACCTTCAACAGGAGATCAATTATCAGATTGGGTTTCTTTTTTTATTGCTGAAAAACAAAATCTTCTTTATACCTTTGCACTATTATATTTGATCATGTTTATTTTAAGTAAGCCTACAAAATATGCAATTAAAATTCTAAAAAATCGAAAAATATCTATGTATCAATGGAAAAAATGGCAAGCGATCAGCTTACTATTAATTATTTTTGATGTATATTTCTATCTTATTATTGAAGTTGACGTTTATTTTTTCATTCCTTTTTTGTTATTTTGATCGTAAAAACTTTTATACGTAAAGAGCAAGGGCTATTTCAAAAATAGCTCTTTTTATTAAATAAATTCATAAAAAATAAAAAAATTTTCAAAAACTTGTTATAATGAAAATAAATAGAATATTTAGATAAGATTCAGAGGGTGGGGCGAATGGAACGAGAATATTTAAAAAAGGGAATATATAATGTTAAAGCCATTTCAAAAAAGTTAGGAATACAACCTGGCACATTAAGGGCCTGGGAAAGAAGATACAAAATCGTTACCCCGAAACGAAATGAGGTTGGTCACCGAATTTATTCCGAACATGATCTAATGGTTTTAAAGTGGCTTGTAGATAAAGTCCAACAAGGTTTTACGATTAGTCAAGCGGTTGATTTACTTCTAGAAGAAGAGAAAAATTTAACTTCATTAATACCTTCGGATGGGATCTTGAATCTGAAAAAGGAGGAGATCCAAAAAAAGATATTCAATTCGCTTTTGGAATTTAATGAGGTAGAAGCTGAAGAATTGATCAATTATGCATTAAGTTTTTATCAAGTAGAAACCATCCTAATGGACATTTTATTACCGATTGCAAAATCAAGTGAGGGAATTACTAAATCGATCACAGAAGGTCAATTGAGATATATTAAAAATTGGATTCGAATTAAAACATTATCTATTTATCAACGAATCCCAATCCGGCCTATATTACCAAAAGTACTTACAATATCGACATCTGATGAACTAGATGAACTAGTGATTATCATATTATCTATTTTTTTAAGACTTAGAGGCTTCGAAGTGTATTACTTAGGACAATCTTTAGATAAGAAAATTATAATGACCTTGTTACATAAACTAGACCCGGTTTTCCTTTTCACTATCGAAACAGAAGAGCTTACAGTGATAAATCATCTTTTGCCTTGGTTATATGAAAACTTTCCACATGTGAAATTAGGAATTTTAGGTGCTAAATCAGAAGAGGGCCAAAAACATCATTTGGGAGAAAGTATGAAAGAATGGGAAAACTGGTTGAATGCTAACTTAAATACAAATGATATGTTGATGAATTCGTAAAGCTTCTTCGATGAAGCTTTTTCTTTTTTCAATTTTATTTACTATCTTAAAAGTTTTGTAAAAAAGAAAAATTTTGTATTGCTAACTAATTAAATTTATTATTTAATAGTAGTATAAAGCTAGAGCAGGTCATCAGATGACCGTATAATCATAATAACGCTTAACTTTTTTGTTGAAATGAAAGATAGCGCTTTCACAAGTCTAGCTTACTTAGTTAAGGGAAAATTAAGGGGGGAGGCCAATTTTATTTTTTCTTGTTTTCTAAACTAGATAAATTGAAGTATGGGGGAGTGTAAAAGAATATGTGGAGTCAGATTTATGATCCAATGAATTCAATTTTTCTATCAGCTTTAATTACAGCAATACCAATTATTT
>NZ_LSKU01000001.1:934313-967982 GCF_001561915.1 Tepidibacillus decaturensis
ATTTATTTTTTATGGGCGCTTGCCATTAAACGAATGAAAGGGCATATTGCTGGAATTACTACTGTTATATTATCTATTCTAATTGCAATTATCGTTTATGGAATGCCTGTAAAATTAGCATTATTAACAACTGGCTTTGGTGCTATGTACGGTATCTTTCCTATAAGTTGGATTATTATTACTGCTGTATTCTTGTATAAGATTACAGTTAAAACAGGTCAATTTGATATTATTCGTTCTTCTGTTGTTACAATTACAGAAGATCGTCGTTTACAAGCATTATTGATTGCGTTTTCATTTGGTGCATTTCTTGAAGGGGCGGCAGGGTTTGGTACACCCGTGGCCATTTCTGCAGCATTGTTGGTCGGATTAGGTTTTGAACCTTTATATGCTGCTGGGTTAGCTTTGATTGCGAATACAGCACCTGTAGCATTTGGTGCAATTGGAGTACCAATCATTGTAGCAGCTAATACTACAGGAATCGACGTAATGGCAATAAGCCAGATGGTTGGCCGTCAATTACCGTTTTTATCTTTCTTTGTTCCATTTTGGTTAATTTTTATTATGTCAGGGTGGAAGGGTGCAAAAGAAGTAATGCCTGCGATTCTTGTTTCAGGTGGATCCTTCGCATTGGCCCAGTATTTCACATCAAATTTTATTGGTCCGGAACTTCCAGACATTACTTCGGCGTTATTTAGCCTATTTGCAACTGCCTTATTTCTTAAAGTTTGGAAACCAAAAAATATTTTTAGATTTTCGAATGAAGAAAAGGGTAGATTATTAAACCCAAGTGTTGCTGCAGGAAAAGAAACTTATACTACAAGGCAAATCGTTAAAGCTTGGTCATCATTTTTATTATTAACCGGGTTCATCATTATTTGGGGTATTCCTTCTATCAAAGATGTTTTATCGTTATCCAACATTCAATTTAATATTCCCGGTCTTCATGAAGCAGTTATAAAAACCACTCCAATTGTTACTCAAGATACACCATACGCTGCTACTTTTAAATTTGATTGGTTAGCCGCAGCTGGTACGGCCATTCTCTTTGCTGCATTAGTAAGTAAGTTTGTAGTAGGAATGAAATTTGGGGATTGGATCAAAACTTTTGGTGAAACTGTAAAAGAATTGATCTTCCCATTAATTACAATTGCTTCTGTTTTAGGTCTTGCCTATGTTTATAATTATTCGGGTATGAGTGCAACCTTGGGTTTAGCTTTGTCAAAAACGGGACATTTATTCCCATTTTTCGCTCCAATTTTGGGTTGGTTAGGTGTATTCTTAACTGGTAGTGATACATCTGCTAATGCTTTATTTGGTAACTTACAGAAAATAACTGCAAATCAGATTGGTGTTGACCCTATTTTAACTGTTGCCGCGAACTCAAGTGGTGGAGTAACTGGTAAAATGATATCACCACAATCAATCGCTGTAGCGACAGCTTCAACTGGCTTAATAGGTAAAGAAGGAGACTTATTTAGGTTCACATTAAAACATAGTGTTATGTTTGTGATCATCGTTGGAATTATGACTTATATTCAAGCATATTTCTTGACTTGGATGATTCCATAGAATGTTTTCAAAAAATGTATCCTTGTTTATTGAGGATACATTTTTACCTCATAAAAAATGTTGATTTTTTATCTTATTTCGTCTAATATATGTATTGTAATTGTTCCTCGTTAGCTCAGTCGGTAGAGCACTCGGCTGTTAACCGAGTTGTCGCAGGTTCGAGTCCTGCACGAGGAGCCATTTTTATCTCAATTTATGGAAATCTTTATCATCATTTTTTGGAGAGGTGTCCGAGTTGGCCGAAGGAGCACGATTGGAAATCGTGTAGGCGTTAAAAGCGTCTCGTGGGTTCGAATCCCACCTTCTCCGCCATCAAATTGGTAAAGATTTGGAGAGATACTCAAGAGGCCGAAGAGGACGGTTTGCTAAACCGTTAGACCGGGTTACCGGTGCGAGGGTTCGAATCCCTCTCTCTCCGCCATTACAATGAAGTAAGGGATTCTCACCGCGAGGGGTTCTCCCTCAGCAAGGGTGATGAATCGCAGGGATGTACCTAATAGGTACTTTTTTTATGTAAATTTTGGGTTGTATATAGAAATTCCTATATGTTAATTCTATAAATGAAAGATTTTCATATAGGGGTGAATCATTGATGTTCTGGAATAATCAAAGACGAAAAAATAATTATTTCTTATGGGGTATGTTATTTGGAGTAATTACCGGTGGATTTGTTGCCTATAGAATGATGAATCAACCGATGAAGACAGAAACATCCCAGAAAAAAGTTGAAAGTAAACCTTCAGTAGATCAATCCACGCATACAAACAATCAGAAAGGTATGGAAGTGGAGCAAAAAGACATGAAGCAGCTCTTTGATACATTTTTAAATGGTACTGAAGAAGAGTTACGAGCGAAAGCAAATGAACTGAATTAACTAAAGGATTTAAAAAAGCACTAATTTGTAAAAGCATCCAAACATTTGGATGCTTTTTATTGAGCTCTCCAGAAAAGTAGTCCGAAAACGATTCGAAGAAATTGGTCGCTTTTGAGGATTTTCTTATGCAACTCTTTTCAATTTGAAACGTAAAATGATGTATAAGCGTTAAATAATAAGACTTAGTTTTCAAACATATCATTTATTGTTATAATATAATTTATACTTTTATTTATTACATTTTCGAACTAAAGTAGGCTATTCATCATATTCTGTATTACAGGTTTTGTAATTTGAAAGGGGGGTCCCTATCATGCGCGTAGAACGATTAGGTAAAGACAAAATCAAAATCTTTTTAACCTTAGATGATTTGAGTGATCGTGGCATTAAAAAAGAAGATCTTTGGACAGACGTACCTAAAGTGCATGATCTATTTAATGAGATTATGGAAGAAGCTTATGAGGAATTAGGATTTGAATTATCAGGACCCGTCGCTGTAGAAATATTTGCTCTTCCTGCACAAGGGATGGTTGTAATTGTATCGAAAGGAAAAGAACAGATTTGGGCAGATGAAGAGACTGATGAAGATCTATTTGCTTTGGAAGTTACTTTAGAGGAATCAGATTCTATCATCTTTGCTTTTAAGGATTTTGAAGATCTAATCGAAGCAGCCAAGCGAGTAAATTCATATTTAATGTATGGTGGAGAATTATACTTCTATAAAGGACATTATATTTTAGTTTTTGATCAAATGGACGTTCTAGACAAAAATGTAGATGATTTCATTGCATTGCTTTCAGAGTATGGAGAAGTGTCTCCAATATCAAAAGCCGTTCTTGAAGAATATGGGAAAGTAGTTGTGAAAGAGGATGCAGTTAAAATTTTAATTAACCACTTTTCATAAATAAACATACAGACAGTCATGAGGAGTTGAATGGTTTGTTAAATGTTGCTGTGATTTATGGAGGAAAATCAAAAGAAAGAGAAGTTTCGCTAAGAAGTGGTAAAGGTGTAGCTAATGCGTTAAAAGCAAAAGGGTGTAATGTAAAAGAGATAGATTTTACGTCTATGGATTTTATATCTAGTCTTCAAGGAGTCGATCTCGTTTATTTAGCATTACATGGCCGATTTGGAGAAGATGGTCGGATTCAGGGCTTATTAGATATATTGGAGATTCCTTATGTTGGGTCTGGAGTCCTTGCAAGCGCTCTAGCTATGGATAAAGCGAAAGCTAAAAGAATTTTTGACTATGTTGGAATCCGTGTAGCAAAAGATTTATTCGTTCAAATAGAAGATAAAGAAAGATTGAATTTTGATGCGATTGAAGAAGATTTTGGATTTCCTCTTGTTGTTAAACCTAATCAAGAAGGCTCCACGATTGGTCTCTCCATTGTTAAGAATAAAAGTGAGTTGAAAGAAGCCATAAATCATGCATTTACCTTCGATAAACAAATTCTTATTGAAGAATTTATTTCTGGTACAGAAGTGACAGTGGCGGTGTTAGAAACAGCATCAGAGATTCAAGCTTTACCAATCATTGAAATTATACCAAATAAGAATCAGTATTATGACTATGAATCAAAATATGCCCCTGGTGGTAGTGATCATATTATTCCTGCAAGAATTAATAAAGAAACTGAAGGTTTATTGAAAAAATGGGCAATAGAAGCACATCGCCAATTAGGATGTGAAACTTTGTCTCGAGTTGACTTTATTATTCCTAGCGATGGAAGTTTACCAGTTATTTTAGAAGTAAATACTTTGCCTGGAATGACAGAAACTAGTCTTTATCCTGATGCAGCCAAAGCAATTGGGTTAAGTTATGAGGATATTGTATACAAATTGGTTGAAATTACATTGGATAAACAAAAATAATAAAATTGACCTATAAAAGACCTATTTTTTATAAAAACAGGTCTTTTTTTCTTAGTTCATATTATTTTTTTATAATGCCAACACTCTATTTATTGCTTTAGACCTAGATATAAAATAGGTCTTTTTGATTTGTTTGGGATTTGTTAACATTTTCAATATAGGCATTAACGCTTGATTATGTTAACAATGTTACACTTTTAGTCAAATTTACAGAGATTTTATAAAGAAATTGTCGAAACATGAAGGAATTTAGTGCTACAATATGGAATGATGTTATCTTAGGAAAAACCTCTTAAGGAGGATTAGATATGAATATATTTTCAAACAATATCAATTTATTACAACGGGCGTTAGATGTATCATCTTTACGACAAAAAGTGTTAAGTAATAACATTTCTAATGTTGATACACCAGGATATAAAACATTGGACGTCTCTTTTGAAGATATCTTAAAAAATGAACAGGAGAAAAGTATAAAAATACCCAGGTTTAAAGGCTATCGAACTGATCCTAGACATATAGCTATCGGTTCACAAATGAACGATTTGTTTCAACCGAAAATAGTAGTTCAAAACCAGACTTCTATTTTTAATCATGAAAATAATGTTGATATTGAATCAGAAATGACCAAGTTAGCAGAGAATAACCTTTGGTACAATACCTTAACCCAAGTCACGAATAAAGAATTTGGTATGTTACGTTATGTAATTACAGAGGGGAGAAGATAATCAATGAAATTATTTTCGACTATGGATATTAGTGCCTCTGCTTTAACTGCCCAAAGACTAAGAATGGACGTTATTTCTTCTAACATTGCAAATGCAGAAACAACTAGGGATAAGTATGTTGATGGAAAATGGCAGCCTTATACTCGGAAAATGGTTGCTTTACAACCAAATTCTAGCCTAAGTTTTGACACGGTTTTAAATCAGTATACTGCCGATACACCCTATGTAGCAGGAGTGAGAGTATCTAAAATTGTTGAGGACAAAACACCTTTTAAACAAGTATATCAACCTAACCATCCCGATGCAGATGAGAATGGTTTTATTTCCTTGCCAAATGTAGATATATTGAAAGAAATGGTTGATATGATATCGGCAACACGAGCTTATGAAGCAAATGTCACAGCATTAAACTCTACTAAATCGATGTTGATGAAAGCTTTAGAAATAGGAAAATAGAAAGGAAGTTTTTTAAATGGTAGAAAATATTAGTCTACTTACGGGCTTGTCGAATAATATAACAAATCAAAAATCTATACAATCTGTCCCAAATGCTTCAACTCCTTTTTCTGATGTTTTAAATAATGCTTTAAAACAAGTAGATGAAGATCTTAAAACAGCTTCGGTATTAAGTAATAAAGTTGCAACTGGAAACGTGACAGACCTTCATCAAGTGATGATTGGGCTCGAAAAGGCAAACCTGGGTTTACAACTAACTGTTCAGGTTAGAAATAAAGCAGTTGAAGCTTACCAGGAAATCATGAGAATTCAAGTATAATTCCTACTGGTAGGTGAGGAGAGATCACATTGTGAATGATTTTTTGATGAAATATAAAACTAGATTTCTAAATTTCTGGCAACCATTAGAGAAAAAAAGAAAAATCATGCTCATTTCTACAGCGATTCTATTACTGAGTTCTTTAACTATTTATACGATTTTAGCTACTAGAACACAATATGAATTAGCATTTAGAGATTTGAATGAAAAGCAAGCAGGGACAATTGTCAAAAAATTAGATGAGATGGGAGTTCCTTACCAATTAAGTGCTGGTGGGACAAGCATTCTTGTGCCTGAAGCCCAAGTGTCAAAAGTGAAGGTCACCTTGGCACAGGAGGATGTTTTGGGAAGTGGAAATATTTATTCTAAGTTTTGGGATAATTCTTCTTTTGGAATGACTGATTCTCAATTTAAAGTTCTGGAACGGGGAGCAATTGAACAGGAATTGCGTGATCTAATCGTTAACGGAATAAAAGGAATAAAAGATGCACAAGTGATGATTACAGTACCAGAGGAAAAAGTTTTCTACAGTGAGGATCAGGATAAGTCAACTGCCTCTGTTGTAGTAGACGTTGATCCAAGCGAGCAATTAAGTCCAAATCAGATTAAAAGCATGTATAAATTGATATCCTTAAGCGTTCCTAATCTTCCTGTGGAAAATATTACTGTAGTAGACCAGTATGGGGAAACATTGGAATACATAACAAGTGACCAAGGGTCAATAAATCTAAATTCATATGATCAACAAAGACAAATCCAATTAAAGTTTCAACAAGATCTTAAGAAAGATTTAGAAAGAATGTTAGGTACGGTTCTTGGACAAGATAAAGTAATTGTTACCGTTTTTGCAAAAATGAATTTTGATCAAGAAAAAACGGTTCAAAACCTTAAAGAACCTGTTATAGACGGTAGAGGAATTGAACGTAGTGTTGAAAAAATACAAGATTCTTTCACTGGGCAAGGAAGTACACCAGGTGGAATAGCTGGAACAGGGAATACACAAGTTCCTACCTATCAATCAGGAGATAGTAATGCCGGTAGTTCCGAACATCTTGAAGAAAGAATAAACTACGATGTGAATGAAATAACCAAGGAAATTGTCAGCAGTCCTTATCGATTAGAAGATTTAAGTATCAATGTAGTTGTGGATTTAAAAGACGACACAGATCCGAATTCACAAGCTGCACAAACCAAACAAGCGATTAGAGATTTAATTAAACCAATTGTTTTGGCTGCCATTGGTAATCAATCTGATAATACTTTAAATCAAACAGCAATCGATCAAAAAATAGCAGTTGTAGCTCATACCTTCCAAAGTCAGTCACCATTAGTGAACAATAATGGCGGGTCGATGAATCCCCTCCTATTCTATGGGACCATTGGATTATCTGTATTAGCTATTGGTGGAGTTAGCTATACTGTCGTAAGACGTAGGCGTAAAAAGCGCGAAGATAAAGAAGAACTTGTATCAACGGAAGTAAATCCTCCAGAATTTGATTTTACCCCAGTGTTGACTGAGGAAGCAGCACTTCTTCAAGAAATACAAAAATTAGCCAAACAAAAACCGGAAGAATTTACAAAATTAGTACGAGCTTGGTTATCAAAGGAGTAAGGGGGATCGAATAGTGAAATTACAAGAATTAACCGGTAAACAAAAAGCAGCAATTCTATTGATATCTCTAGGGCCTGAAGTATCAGCTCAAATTTTTAAATATTTACGTGAAGATGAAATTGAACAACTTACCCTTGAAATTGCGAATATGCGTAAAGTTGAAACAACAGAAAAAGAAAAAGTGATGCATGAGTTTCATCAACTTGCCATTGCCCAAGATTACATTACCCAAGGTGGGATTGAGTATGCTAAAGATATTTTAGAAAAAGCATTAGGGCAACAAAAGGCAATCGATGTCATTAACCGTCTGACTGCATCATTACAAGTTCGTCCTTTTGATTTTGCTAGAAAATCTGATCCAAACCAAATTCTTAATTTCATCCAAAATGAACATTCGCAAACCATTGCATTAGTTTTATCATATTTGCAAGCGGAACAAGCTGCCATGATCTTATCCGCATTGCCTCAAGATCGGCAAGCAGATGTAGCAAGAAGAATTGCTACAATGGATGCTACTTCTCCTGAGGTGATTAGTCAGGTAGAACGAGTTCTAGAACAAAAACTATCAGCAACAGTACAACAAGATTATACAAGTGCTGGGGGTATCGAGAGTATTGTTCAAATATTAAATGGTGTAGATCGTGGTACAGAAAGAACGATCTTAGATTCACTTGAAATCGAACATCCAGAATTAGCGGAAGAAATTAAGAAAAGAATGTTTGTATTTGAAGATATCGTTAATTTGGATAATCGTTCTATTCAAAGAGTGATTAGGGATGTAGAAAATGCCGATTTACAATTGGCATTAAAAGTGGCAAGTGAAGAGGTTAGAGATGCAGTATTTCGTAATATGTCGAAGCGAATGGTAGAGACATTCAAAGAAGAAATGGAATTTATGGGGCCTGTTCGATTAAAGGATGTTGAAGAAGCACAAACAAGAATTGTTGCAACCATTCGCCGTTTAGAAGAAGCTGGCGAAGTCATCATTGCACGTGGTGGAGGCGATGATATTATTGTCTAGAATATATAAATCGATTCAATATATAACAGATCAGAAAAAAGTGATAAACCATATTCAAAAAATCTCGAACATGGTTCCTTCACTAGATTTAGAGGTAGAGCAAGAAGAATCTAAAAACGATGAACACATGACGAAGGTGGATCAGATATTAAAGGATGCCGAGGAAATGGCAGAAAGAATGCTCTACCAAACAAAGATCCAAATCGAAGAAATGAAGGGACAAGCTAAAAGAGAAATTGAAGATTGGTGGGAATATAGAAGACAAGAAGATGCTAATCTTATTGAAATAGTAAAAAAAGATGGGTTTCAGAGTGGTTATGAAGAGGGTTTAAAAAATGCAGAAGCAAAAATGCAAGAACAATATCGCTCTCTATTTGATCAAGCGCAAACAATACTCAAGGAAGCCTATCAATTAAAAGAACAAATTGTTAGTGAAGCTGAACCCATACTTGTTGATTTAAGTGTTTCAATCGCTCAAAAAATTATACTTAAAGAAATTGAAATGAATCCAGATATTATAAAAGCCATTACGAAAGAAGCTTTGAAGCAAACTAAAGAATTAGAAAGAATAACGATCAATGTAAGTCCCAATCATTTTGCGTATTTACATAATGCTAGAGATGAACTGCTTTTAGAACTTCATGGACAAGTTGAATTATTGATTTTCCCCGACCCTACAATCGATGATGGGGGATGTGTGATTCGAACTTCATCAGGCACATTGGATGCAAGAATCGATACCCAATTAGAAGAGATTAAACAAGTACTGATGGATGTAATAGGTAGGCGAATGGAATGACTTCAGGAATTGATGTTGAAAGTTTAAAAGATGCTGTCATTCACTCAAATCCGATAAGAATGTACGGTAGAGTAACACAAGTGATTGGCTTAACGATTGAATCTCATGGACCTGAATGTAAAATTGGTGATGTTTGTTTTATTTACCCTATTGATAGAAATCAATCGGTTAAAGCGGAGGTCGTTGGGTTTAAAAATAATCGAGTATTGTTAATGCCATTGGGAGAACTAGGGTCAATCGGTCCTGGATGCGATGTAATCAATACAGGTTATCCTTTAAAGGTTAAAGCTGGGCTTCCTTTACTTGGGAGAATTTTAAATGGTTTAGGTGAGCCTCTTGATCAAAGACCCCTACCACCTGGACTCGGATCATACTCAACAAATCAGCTTCCTCCAAACCCATTGACAAGACCTAGAATAACTGAACCCATCAGTTTGGGTATAAGAGCAATTGATGCACTTCTTACCGTAGGGAAAGGGCAAAGAATAGGTATTTTTGCTGGAAGTGGTGTTGGAAAAAGTACATTACTTGGAATGATCGCACGAAACACCTCTGCTGATGTAAATGTGATAGGATTAATCGGTGAGCGGGGAAGAGAGGTTAGGGACTTTATTGAGAGAGATCTAGGTGAAGAAGGGCTTAAAAAGTCAGTCATTATAGTAGCCACTTCAGATCAACCCGCATTAGTAAGAATCAAGGGTGCAATGATCGCGACTAGTATAGCAGAATACTTTCGCGATAAAGGTTTAAATGTCAATTTAATGATGGACTCTATCACACGTTTTGCCATGGCTCAACGCGAAGTTGGATTAGCAATAGGTGAACCTCCAGCTACAAAGGGATATACACCTTCTGTTTTTGCACTACTACCAAAGTTACTTGAACGAACAGGTACAAATCAATATGGAACAATAACAGCGTTGTATACGGTATTAGTAGATTCAGATGATATGAATGAACCTATTGCTGATGCTGTCAGGGGAATCTTAGATGGGCATATTGTCTTGGATAGAAAATTGGCACATAAAGGCCATTTTCCTGCAATTGACCTTTTAAGTAGTATAAGTCGCTTAATGAAAGATATTGTGGATGTAGAACAGAATGAAGCTGCTGAAAAACTAAAAAGACTATTAGCTGTATATAGAGATGCTGAAGATTTAATCAACATAGGGGCTTATCAAAAAGGTTCGAATCCTTTGATAGATCAGGCGATTGACCTATACCCAATGATTGAAAACTTTACTAAGCAGGGTGTTGATGAAAAAGCAATATTTGAGGATTCAGTAAAGGACTTAATCCATACATTTAAGGAGATTATGGTATGAGGAAATTTGAATTTCATCTTCAAAAGATTTTAGATATGAAAGAAAAAAAGAGAGAGCAAGAGGAATGGAATTATACAAAAATTTTACATCATTTACTAGAAGAAAAAGATCGTTTGACAGAACTTATGAACCAAAAAAATAAGCTGCAGGAGGAAATTATACTTCATCAAAGGCAAGGTATTTTAATCAATCAAATTCATCAGTCCCAGGATTATTTAAGTTATTTAGAAGTCTTGATTGAACAAAAAAACAAAATGTAAAAAAAGTAGAAGAAGAATTATCTATTAAACAAAAAAAGCTACAGGAATTAAAAATAGATGAAAAGATTTGGACTAATTTGCGTGAAAAAAATGGCAAGAGTTCGTTATCGAAAATAATCGTTTAGAACAAAAAGAGCTTGATGAATTGGTAACCCAACGTACTTATGTGTAGAAAGGGGTACGAAAATGGAACCAGCTGAACAGCAAAGTTATGGTAAGTTGGAATGGTTTTTTTATATTGTGATCTTACCAGTCTTGTTCATTGCTATCTTAACTGGCATTTTACTGTGGGCTTTAGATTACGATGTAAAAGAAAAAATTTATAGTGCTTTAAATCGAGTACCATATATAGAAAAATTAGTCCCTAGTGAATCAAACATACCAACACAGGATCAAAAAGTGAATAATAAGAATCCTGAACTTGAAACACAAATCAAGGAATTAAAGGCATCACTATCCGAAAAAAATAACTCCATACAACAATTAGAACAAAGTATTACAACTAAAGACGTTGAAATACAGAAGTTGAATCGACAAATTGTTGATCTAACAAAGCAGGTAGATGAAAAAAATTTTCTGATCAATCTAGGGAACAAGATATTGCTAATTTAGCAAAAATCTATACAAATATGAGTCCGAAGAGTGCAGCGAATATTATTTCAAATCTAAGTAATAGTGAAGCGGTTTTAATTCTAGCACAAATGAATTTAGATGCAAAAAGTCAAATCTTAGAGAAGATGAATCCAGATAAAGCAGCTGATCTATCTATTCTTTTAAAAGATCAGGCTTATTCAAAAGACTTAGATATCCTTGCTTTACAAGAGAGGGTGAATCAATTAACTCAAGAACTTGATCAATTGAAAAAGGATCAAGTCGAATATCAACAGCTTGCATCTACCCTTTCGAACATGAGTCCAGACAAAGCGGCTCAGACAATAATTTCTATTTCTAATCAAAATTCAAATAAAGCTAGAGCAATTCTCAGTGTTATGGATCCTTTATCAAGGTCAAAAATCTTAAATGAAATGGAACCAAATATTGCGGCAAAATTATCTATTGGTTTAGTAAATTAAATTAAATTAAATTGAATCATTATCTTAGAAAGGAGGTGAACTAAATGGAGGCTGCTCAAATTACAAATATACAAGAGAATCAAACAATACCAGTTAAAGAAACGAATAAAAGGGAAAAACAACAAGAGACCTCTATCTTTGCAATGCTACTGCATGGGTTCCAGCAAGTTCAAGGAGAACAAGTCTTTTCTGACGATTTACTTATGTCAACATTGAAAACTGATCAGGTAGCTGATCAATCTCTTTTGGAAGAGCAAGTAAAAGCAAAAGGGCTGTTAGAAAATCCAGCTTTATCTGGTTTTGCAAATGGTTCTATTCCTATTTTGACGTTTAATCTTCTTACTTTCACAGGAGATGTTAAGTCAGAAGAAGTAAATCTAGAATTAAGTCAGATTTTGGAGACTTTAAAAACGATAAAAAAACCTACTCCAGAATTGGTAGAAGTTCTCCAAAAATTACCTAATCAGCAGCAGCAACTGTTTTCTCGTATTTTACAAGAATCTTTTAATACTCATGAATTAGAAGCCGTTCTTTCTAAGATCAAAATGAAAGATACAGAAATGCCATTAAATATAGTAAATCAATTAGAACAAAATGAGCAATTCAAGCTCCTTTTACAAAAAATAAAAGAGATCCTTAGTGAGAACAAAAGCTTATTTCCTAAATTTGCAAATGAAATAGGTGTTGATAAGATGGGGAATAATCGCAAGGATGATACCCCTGAAACAGGTAAAGTTTTAAATTCTGAAGAAAAAAGTAAGGCCGTCAAAGTAACTAGATTAGGGTCAATTTCACCAATTTCTTCCTCACTAGAATCTTCATCTAATTTGAATGGGATAAAGGATGAAGAAAAGCCTATTCAAAGCTTAGAACTTAAACATGTACAAAGCTATCAATCTGTGAATTTTGGGAAAGAAACGAAAGTCACAAATCAACTGCCTGTTGAACATTTACAACAAGACCAAAACTTCAGCTCTGAGTTAGGAAAAATTTTAATTCGAAATGTTAAATTGCCCAATGGTATTTCTGAAACCAAAATCCAATTGCATCCAGAAGAACTTGGCCAAATGGTTGTAAAGATCTCCCATAATCAAGGTCAGATTTCTGCACAATTTTTGGTGGAATCAGGCTTAAGTAAGGAATTATTAGAAGGTCAAATCCAGCAACTAAAGCAATCCTTTATTCAACAAGGTTATCAGGTTGGACGGGTTGAAATACAGGTTGCTTCTCATTCATCCGCTTATGGTGCAGGTGGTGAATTGGGAAATCATTTTAACTTTTCCCAACAACATTCTTCATATCAACAATCGAAACAGAGAAGGATGAATAGCTATACTAAATCTTATTCGATTGAAGTTGAAGAGTTTTTGGGGGTAGATTCTGAGATAACTGGAATCGATTATACCGTATAAAAGGGGGAAGAACAGTTGAACGTAACTGAGAGCACTTCAACGGCAAGTAATGTAAATTCTCAGAGTGCCCTTTCAGAACAAAGTATTTTAGGAAAAGACGACTTTCTTAAGATATTTGTTACCCAGCTAAAAAATCAAGATCCTTTACAGCCATTGCAAGATCGTGAATTCATTGCACAAATGGCACAATTTAGCACATTAGAACAAATCGCGAATCTGAATAAAACAACAGAGAAAGTTCTTGAGATACAGACTACAATGGCTCAAGAATTTGCTAATCTTAAGGATCCGTCGCTTAATAACTATCAATTGATTGCGAGTTATTCTAATTTGATTGGAAAGAAAGGGTTTTGGTTAGACCAAAATGGAAACGAGACCTTTGGCTCAATACAAAGTATTCTTTTTAAGGAAAACCAGCATTATGTCAATATTGATGGACAAGAATTATTGATCTCTGACTTAGTCAAAATAGAATAGGAGGGGTGAAATGAGTCAATCTTTTAACATTGGACAATCCTATTTTCCTAAATATCCCCTTCAAACAACAAAAACGGTATCAAAAAAGCATAATATCACAAATTTTAATACCATTCTGAGTGATAAACTAGATCAAGCTAACCAAGGTGTAAAATTTAGTGCGCATGCGCAACAAAGACTGACAAGCAGAGGGATACAATTAGATATAAAATCTATCGATCAACTAAATGAAGCGGTTCAAAAAGCAGCGCAAAAGGGAGCAAAAGATTCATTAATTCTTTTACAAGACCTAGCCTTTATAGTAAATATCCCTAATCGTGTTGTAGTGACAACGATTGATCAGACTTCAATGAAGGAGCATATTTTTACGAATATTGATAGTGCAATTATTTTATAAGGGCTGGACCCATAGTGGGAGGCCTTCACGCCGTTGAAAGATAGATACGGTGAACTAAAGGAGGAAAAAGAATGTTACGAGCATTATACTCAGGTATTTCAGGAATGAGAGGATTTCAGACGAAACTAGATGTAATTGGAAATAATATCGCGAACGTTAACACACCAGGTTTTAAGGCTGGAAGAGTATTATTCCAAGATATTTTAAGTCAGAAAATGTCTGGTATTACTGCACCTGAATTAGGTGTAAGGGGTGGTGTAAATCCTAAACAAGTTGGTTTGGGAGCAAGTATTTCAGCAATTGATACCATTCATACACAGGGTAGTTTTATGACAACAAACGTACCAACTGATTTAGCAATTGATGGAGACGGTTTTTTTGCGGTTAAACAAAATGGAGATGACGAAAATATTTATTTAACTCGGGCTGGAAATTTTACAAAGGATGCTGCTGGTAATCTTGTTACATCTCAAGGATATTTGGTTTTGGGTGAAGGTGGGGATCCAATTAGCTTAGAAGGTGTTCAGGCATTTGAGATTGGTTCTAATGGTGGTATCTATGTGACAAATGCTGATGGTACGATCGAACCGGATCCAATTGCTACAATAGGTTTAGTTAAGGTACAAAATCCAGCTGGTTTGGAAAAGGTTGGGAATACGATGTATAAAATGACATTAAATGCTAACCCTGATGGAGAAATAGAGGTGATTACTCCACAAGATCCAGATCAGGGAACGGGAAGTATTGTTTCTGGACAACTTGAAATGTCTAATGTCGACTTGACCTCTGAATTCACTGAAATGATAGTTGCTCAGAGGGGTTTTCAGGCAAACTCAAGAATTATTACAACTTCTGATGAAATCTTACAGGAATTAGTTAATTTAAAGCGTTAGTAGATTAGAAGATTTATAGAGTCATCGTTTTATCAATTGTAACTGGGGAGTAAATCTCCCCAGCTTACTACCATACATAGGAATCCTCTTAGGTAAAAATTTGCGAAGGGGTTAAAATATATGATCATTGTTAACCGTCTAGATGGTTCTGAATTTGTGATCAATGCTTTATTAATCGAGTCAGTAGAAAGAACACCCGATACGATCATAACCTTAACCACTGGTAAAAAGTTGATCGTTTCCCAATCCGTCGAAGAAATTATTCAACGATTCGAGGATTTTATCAGAAGAACTCATATGATAACGTATAAGTAAGAATAAAGTGGATCGTTGGGAGGGTTAAAATGTTTAAAAATAAATTATTTAATATGGCATTAATTATAATCATCTCCATAACACTATTAAGTCTAGTTGCTTTCTTTCTTTATCAATATACGTTTAGAGATGTAAAGACCTCAGCTAGTGGTATTGTTGAAGTCCCAACTATAGATGATATTGTTCCATTAACTGTAAATGTACCGAAGATCAACACCAATTTAGGGGATTCTACCATTATCGTTCTTGAAATGACGTTACAAACAGATAATGAAAAAGCAAAGGTTGAAGCTGAAAAAAGAATGTTTCAAATCAAAGATCGAATCAATTTATTGCTAAAAAACTTAACTTCAGATTCTTTTGCAACTGAAGAGAAGATAAATCAATTTAAGTCTGATCTCATGGTAAGATTGAATAAAATTTTACAAGATGGAAAAGTGATTAGTATTGATATTACCCAAATTTTTCTTCAATCATAATTCTTCCATATTAAAGTCAGGGGGTGATAAAGAATGAGTGAAATTCTATCCCAAAGTGAAATAGATGCGTTATTAGCCGCTCTTTCATCTGGAGAAATGAATGCAGAAGAACTAAAAAAGGAAGAGGAAATAAAGAAGGTTAAAGTCTATGATTTTAAACGAGCTTTACGGTTTTCTAAAGATCAAATTCGAAGTTTGACTAGACTACATGAAAATTTTGCCCGTTTATTGACAACCTATTTTTCAGCTCAACTAAGAACATTTGTTCAAATTACGGTTGTATCTGTAGACCAATTGCCATATGATGAATTCATTCGTTCCATCCCTAAAATGACCATATTAAATATTTTTGAGGCTCAACCTTTAGAAGGAAGAATGGTCTTAGAAGTCAATCCAAACATTACCTATGCAATGCTTGATCGACTTTTGGGAGGCTCTGGTAATGCTCCAAATAAAATTGCGAATTTGACAGAAATTGAATCAATGATCATGGAAAAAATGTTTATTCGTGTACTAGATAACTTTAAAGAAGCTTGGAAAAATATTATAGATCTAAAACCCAAACTAGAAGTGATGGAGATGAACCCCCAATTTATGCAGATTGTTTCACCAAATGAAACTGTGGCGGTGATCTCCTTAAGTACAAAAATAGGTGATACAACGGGGATGATCAACCTATGTCTCCCCCATGTGGTTTTAGAACCTGTTATGCATAAATTATCTGCTCATCATTGGTTTGCAGGACAAAAAAAAGTTGAATCAGCAGATTATGACAATCTTAAGAAAAGAATTCAATATGCAAGTCTTCCGATCAAAATTGAGTTAGGTACTTCAATGATTCGAGTTTCTGACTTAATTCAGCTAAAGGTTGGAGACGTTATACAATTGGATAAACAGGTTTCTGAACCGCTAAAGGCATTTGTTGGAGAAACACCAAAATATTATGTGCAACCAGGTTTAACAAAGGGAAAACTGGCTGTTCAAATCATCAATTTGGTAGAGGAAGGAGTGAACATGGATGAGTAGAGATATGTTGTCCCAAGATGAAATTGATGCCTTATTACGCCAAAGTCAAATTGATCAGGGAAATGAAGTTTTAGATATAAATCAATATTTTTCACCAATTGAACAGGATGCATTAGGGGAGATAGGTAATATTTCCTTTGGGAGTGCTTCAACAGCTTTATCTACATTATTAGGTCAAAAAGTAGAGATTACTACACCAAACGTTTCTGTCGTCCATAAAGATAATTTAACAAATGAGTTTCCATCTCCACATGTTGCAATTCATGTTGAATATACTGAGGGATTTCAGGGACTCAACCTTTTAGTCATAAAATCGATCGATGCAAAAATTATTGCGGATCTTATGTTAGGAGGTTCTGGTAAGGAACTTTTAAATGAGGAATTGACCGAAATGGACATTAGTGCTGTTCAAGAGGCAATGAATCAAATGATGGGATCAGCTGCAACTTCAATGTCCACTGTTTTTAATATGACTGTGGATATTTCTCCTCCAGGAGTTGATATTTTAGATTTAGAGCAAGGACAAGGGGAAAATAGTATTCCAAAAGAAGATGTCCTTGTGAAAGTTTCTTTTCGTTTAAAAATAGGAGAGCTTATTGATTCAAATATCATGCAATTAACAACGGTAAATTTTGCAAAAAATATGATAGGTATGCTAATGGGAACATATCCACCAGAAAAAGTTGAAAATAAACCAAATACTAGGAAGGAAAGCAATGATCATTCTGTTAAAACACCAGAACCAATGGTTACAGAAGTACCACCAATAAATTTTTCACAGCAAACTCATGGTTCTGTAGCACCTAAAACATATAATCATTTGGGATCTTCTGCGAATTACCATCAACAAGCAGCTAATGTAAATGTTCAACCTGCTCAATTTTCAGATTTTCAATTTCAACAGTTGTCCTCACATCAAGAGCCTAATTTAAACCTTTTGATGGATATTCCCCTACAAATTACTGTTGAGTTAGGGCGAACTAAAAAGTTGATAAAAGATATTTTGGAGCTTGCGCAAGGTTCTATTATAGAATTGGATAAATTAGCAGGTGAACCAGTAGATATTTTTGCTAACAATAAACTCATTGCAAAAGGAGAGGTAGTGGTTATCGATGAAAATTTTGGTGTCAGGGTCACTGATATAATTAGCCAATATGATCGAATTCAAAAATTACAATAGGAACCATTTAAGAAATAGAGAGGAGAAAGTATAAATGGGAAAAAGAATTTTAATTGTAGATGATGCAGCATTTATGAGAATGATGATTAAGGAAATCTTAACTAAAAATGGATATGAAATCGTTGGTGAGGCAAGTGATGGTTTACAAGCTGTAGAGAAATACAAAGAGACTTCACCTGATTTAGTTACAATGGATATTACTATGCCTGAAATGGATGGAATAACCGCCTTAAAAGAAATTAAGAAATCTGACCCGAATGCAAAAATAATTATGTGCTCAGCGATGGGACAACAAGCAATGGTAATTGATGCAATACAGGCAGGGGCAAAGGATTTTATTGTTAAACCATTTCAGGCTGACCGCGTTATAGAGGCAATAACAAAGGCATTAAGTTAGGAAGTTGAATATGATCTCTTTTACTTTAGTCCTACAATTTATATTTTCTCTTGGTGTCATCTTAGGTCTAATGTACATTGTCTTCCGATTATTAGCTAAAAAAAACGGAATGGCAAGGAAAAGTGCTTTTAAACACTTGGGGGGAGTCCCACTTGGGCAGAATAAATCACTACAGATTGTGGAAATAGGTAATAAAGTTTATCTTTTAGGGGTTGGTCAAGAGGTTCAATTGATTCATATACTTGAAACAGAAGAAGAATTGAATTCTATTAAACAATCTATACAGGTTGAATCTGAGCAAACACATCGTCTAATAAAATCAATTGATCAGATTCCTATACTTAAATATGTGAGAAATCAAATTTCTAAACAAAGACAAGGAATAGATAATATGAACCAATTTGAACATGTATTGAGTGAAAAACTGAATCAATTAAAAGAGCGCAGAAGAGAGACCTTTAATCAGTGGCTTGAAAAACATGATGAAAAAGTAGAGAAAAGGGATCAACATGAATAAACAACAAATTCGTATTCTAATAGGTGTATTATTGCTGATCTTACTTCCTATTGAGGCACATGCTGCTAGTGACGTGGTTATTCCCGGTTTGGATTTTAACATAAATACTTCAGATCATCCTGAAAACGTGGCCACGACGTTACAGATTCTTATTCTATTAACGGTTCTATCTCTAGCACCAGCCATTTTAATTTTAATGACTAGTTTTACTAGAATTGTTATTGTTTTGTCATTTGTAAGAAATGCTTTAGCAACTCAGCAGATGCCACCAAACCAAGTCATCATTGGTTTAGCCTTATTTATTACCCTGTATATCATGGGTCCAACATTAAACGAGGTAAACCAGAATGCATTACAACCTTATCTAGATGGGAAAATTAGCCAAGAGGTTGCTTTCAATGAGGCGGCTAAACCATTTAAACACTTTATGATCAAAGAAACAAGGGAAAAGGATCTATTGCTGTTTTTAAATTATTCTAAGATGCAAAAACCAAAAAATATAGATGAAATGCCGTTAAGAGTTCTTGTACCTGCCTTTGCAATCAGTGAGTTGAAGACTGCGTTTCAAATGGGCTTTATGATTTTTATACCTTTTCTAATTATAGATATGGTTGTTGCTAGTACATTGATGGCAATGGGAATGATGATGCTACCTCCTGTTATGATTTCACTTCCATTTAAGATTCTTTTGTTTATTTTGGTCGATGGTTGGTACTTAGTGGTTAAATCGTTACTAGAAAGCTTCCATTAGGAGTGTTGTTTAAAGATGTCGCAAAATTTTATTATTCATCTATTTGAACGATCTGTGTATACGATTTTGATTGTTAGTGCACCAATGTTAGGTTTAGGATTATTAGTTGGTTTGATTGTAAGTATCTTTCAAGCAACGACCCAAATCCAGGAACAAACTCTAGCATTTATCCCTAAGATTATTGCTGTTTTGCTAGCAATTGTTATTTTTGGACCATGGATGTTATCACATTTAGTAGAATTTACTGAGTCGATTTTTAATCAAATCGGGAAAAATCTTAATTAACTTGGTGAACAGAATATGTTTAATCTTTCGATAGTCTATCTCTTTTTTTAGTTTTTGTTAGGATGACGGCCTTTTTTGTAACAGCACCTATCTATTCTTCAAGAGGGGTACCCAATCAGTTTAAAATTGGGCTCGGTTTTTTTATATCATTAGTGATTCTACCGACGATAGGCGATGAAATCCCAAATTTATCTATCGGTAGTATGTTTCTTGTTTTAATATTACAGGAAACGCTTTTCGGCTTGTTATTAGGATGGATTGCTCAATTGTTGATTACGAGCATTCAAATCGCAGGTTCTTTCATTGATATGCAAATAGGATTTGCCATTGCAAATGTGATTGATCCGCAGACAGGTTTTTCTTCTCCTTTGATGGGTAATTTTAAATATATGTTTGCTATGTTATTATTTTTAACACTTAATGGGCACCATCTTTTAATTGATAGCATAGTGTCCAGTTACCAGCTTTTACCTATATCTGTGTCTTGGTTAACTCGATTAAATGATGAATCCTTGTTGTTCTTTGTTGTAAATACCTTTACACAAATGTTTGTCATTGCATTAAAAATTGCTGCTCCTATTGTGGGTACTTTATTTTTAAGTGATGTCGCATTAGGGATCGTAGCAAGAACTGTACCCCAATTGAATGTCTTTGTGGTGGGGTTACCTTTAAAAATTATCATACATTTTCTGATTCTATTTATTCTTGTACCCGGTTTTATCTATTTGTTCCAAGACCTTTTTCAAGAAATGTTTACCTCAATGAGACAATTGATGGATTTAATGGGGTCATAATATGCCTAAATTACGAATGAATTTACAATACTTTGCGGGAGAAAAAACAGAAAAGGCTACACCTAGGAGAAAGCAAGAATCAAGACAAAAAGGGCAAGTGGCGAAATCAGCCGAACTACCTTCTGCTATTATTTTTTAATGATCTTTTTATTGTTTTATTTATTTGGTTCTGCCATCACCCAACAATTTCTTCTTTTTTTTAAAAAGATGTTAAACCAATATCTCACTTGGGAAATAACTTCAGATAATGTTCGATTGTTATTTTTAGAAGCAATGACCGATATGTTATGGGTTGTTTTACCTGTTTTTGGCTTAGCTATTATTGCTGGAATCGCAGGTAATTTAATTCAGGTAGGTTTTTTATATACAGCAGAGCCATTAAAGTTAAAGCCTGAACGCCTTAACCCTTTAGAAGGAGCAAAGCGAATCTTTTCTAAGCGCGCTTTAGTGGAATTGGTAAAATCCATATTAAAAGTGTTTTTGGTTGGTTATATCGCTTTTTCCGTATTGATGGATAAAAAAGCAGATTTACTTATTCTTTACCAATATGATTTAAAAGATGTAATGATTTTCGTAGGCAAATTATTGCTTGAACTTGGTTTGAAAACTTCGGCTATTTTAATCATTTTGTCACTGTTAGATTATATCTATCAAAAGTATGATTATGAAAAAAATCTGAGGATGTCAAAACAGGAAATAAAGGAAGAATATAAGAAAACTGAGGGAGATCCATTAATAAAAGGAAAAATCAAGGAAAGACAAAGGCAAATGGCAATGAGTAAAATGATGCAAGCTGTACCCGAGGCCGATGTGATTATTACAAACCCTACACATTTTGCTGTAGCTCTTCAATATAAACCTAATGAAATGGACGCCCCAAAAGTGATTGCTAAAGGAATGGACTTCATTGCATTGAAAATAAAAGAAGTAGCGAAGGAAAATGATATCGTTACCGTTGAAAATAAATGGTTGGCTAGGGCTCTCTATTTTCAAGTAGAAATAGATGATACGGTTCCATCTGAATTGTTTCATGCAGTGGCAGAGATTCTAGCCTATGTCTATCGAATAAAAGGGAAAATAAAATCTTGAGAATAAATTGGAGGTGAAATAAAGTGAAGCAATGGAAACAATTGATTGTTCCTATTGGAGTTGTTCTAATTGTCTTGATGATGGTTCTCCCTTTACCTACTTGGCTTTTAAGTTTTTTATTGATTATCAATTTATCCCTTGCATTAACAATTGTTCTCGTTGCTATGTTTACAAGGGAACCATTACAATTTTCGATTTTCCCATCTTTATTATTGATTACTACTTTATTTCGCCTATCTTTAAATGTATCAACAACAAGGTCGATTTTAAAAAATGGTGATGCTGGCCAAGTTATTGAAGCATTTGGTCAATTTGTTGTTGGGGCAGACCCTGTGATCGGTTTTATCGTATTTATCATCTTAGTGATTATTCAATTTGTGGTTATTACCAAGGGTTCAGAACGTGTTGCAGAGGTTGCTGCTCGTTTCACATTAGACGCGATGCCTGGAAAGCAAATGAGTATTGATGCGGATTTAAATGCTGGTTTAATTACAGAACAGCAAGCAAGGGAAAGAAGAAGAAATATTGAAAGAGAAGCAGATTTTTATGGAGCGATGGATGGTGCCAGCAAATTTGTTAAAGGTGATGCCATAGTTGGAATCATCATCCTAATCATCAATGTGATTGGTGGATTAATTATTGGGATGGTTTATTTTAATCTAAGTATTAGGGAATCTGCAGAAAGGTTTACCTTATTATCTGTCGGTGATGGGTTAGTTAGCCAAATCCCAGCATTACTTATTTCAACAGCAACAGGTATTATTGTAACTCGAGCTGCTTCGGATGGGAATTTAAGTGAAGATATCACTAGTCAGATCTTTGCTTATCCTAAATTACTATATGTAGTTGCAGCTACTATAGCAATTCTTGGCCTTACACCTATTGGACCCATTACCTTTCCGATTGCTGGAGTTTTAGCTTTTGGTGGTTACAAAATGCAAAAGGCACAGATTCAGGAATTGTCTATGACAGAACAATTAGAAGAAGAAAAAGAAATTGAGCAGGTTCGAAGCCCTGAAAATATCGTTCAATTATTACAAATCGATCCTATTGAATTTGAATTTGGTTATGGTCTTATTCCATTAGCCGATGCCAATCAAGGGGGAGATTTGCTTGATCGAGTAATTATGATTAGAAGACAAATTGCTCTTGAATTAGGATTGATGGTGCCTGTTGTAAGAATTAGAGATAATATCCAGTTAAAGCCAAACCAATATGTGATTAAAATAAAAGGAAATAAAGTAGCAGAAGGGGATATTTTATTAGATCATTATCTTGCCATGAATGCTGGAATCGAGGATGATTCAATCACAGGAATTCAAACTGTAGAACCAGCTTTTGGTTTACCGGCGTTATGGATAAATGATGAAATGAGAGAACAAGCGGAAATGGCAGGCTATACTGTCGTAGACGCTCCTTCTGTCGTTGCAACACACTTAACCGAAGTGATAAAGAAGCATTCAGCAGAATTATTAGGAAGGCAGGAAGTTAAAACGTTGATAGACCATGTAAAGGAATCACAGCCTGCATTAGTAGATGAATTGGTACCTAATTTGCTAACAGTTGGGGAAATACAGAAAGTATTAGCCAATTTGTTAAAAGAAAAGATTTCAATTCGTAACTTGGTTACGATTTTTGAGACCTTAGCAGATTATGCAACTTATTCTAAAGATCCCGGGATTCTAACTGAATATGTAAGGCAATCACTTTCTAGACAAATCACGTTACAATATACTGAACCAAACCAACCACTTAAAGTGATTACAATCGGCCCGGGCTTGGAGAAAAAAATTGCAGAAAGTGTGCAACATACTGATCAGGGTAGTTATTTAGCAATTGATCCGAATACTTCCCAGCTTCTTTATAAAAAACTAAATGAACAAGTAAGTCAATTAGTGCAAATAGGACAGCAACCAATTATTCTAACCTCTCCAATGACACGAATGTATGTCAGACAATTTGTTGAACGAATGATGCCTGAACTACCTATTCTTTCTTATAATGAATTGGAACCCTATGTTGAAGTTCAAAGTGTAGGAGTGGTGAATATATAATGAAGGTAAAACGATATGTGGTTGATTCATTACCTCAAGCGATGGAACAAATCAAAATGGAATTAGGAAAAGATGCAATCATTTTGCATACAAAGAAGATAAGAATTGGTGGATTTTTGGGTTTGTTTGGAAAAGAAAAAACGGAGGTGATTGCAGCAGTAGATCAAAAAACACCAATGTTAGCTGAAACAACAAGAATAGATAAACCTCTTAAACCTTCCAATACCAATGTTTTATTACAGGAAGTAAAAGATTTAAAGTCTTTTATGGTTAAAATGATGGTCAACGAGAATGAAACTATCCATTTTAAAACTGTTTATCAGAATGAAATGAAGGAAATATACAAACGTCTTATTGAACAAGGGGTAAAAGAAGAGGTTGCAGTTGAACTTTTAGAAGATACAATCAAAAGGATAGATCAGCAAGAAAACAAAGGAAAGATTATCGAAGAAGTTAAACAGAACCTTATCAATCGGATGAATGCGAAACATCGTGAAATACAAGATAAAACAAAAATTCTTCATTTTGTAGGTCCGACAGGCGTAGGGAAAACAACGACAATCGCTAAATTAGCTGCAGAACAAGTCTTAAAATATAAAAAACGTATTGCCTTCATTACAGCCGATACATACCGAATTGCAGCGGTTGATCAACTAAAAACTTATGCAGAAATTCTCAATAGTCCTTTAGAAGTCGTTTTTTCTCCACAAGAAACTCAAAGGGCAATAGATAAGCTAAAAGATTATGACTTAATTTTTATGGATACAGCAGGGCGTAACTACCACAATGAAATGTATATTTCTGAATTGAATCGAATTTTAGCCAAAACTGACGCAAGCGAAACATTCTTAGTCCTAAGTCTTACTCACAAATATGAAGATATGGTATCTATTTTGGGACAGTTTAATAAAGTAAAGATCGATAAGCTATTATTTACCAAATATGACGAAACATTGACATATGGTGCAATTTTAAACATTATCTCTTCCTTTCCATATAAAATTTCTTATATAACAAATGGTCAAAATGTACCTGATGACATTGAAGTATTTAATGTAGAGAAACTGGCTAAGGCTATATTGGGGGTTTAATTATGATTTATGATCAAGCAGCAGATTTGAGGAAAAAATTACAATCAACTCCTAATAAAATGGAACGTCTAACAAGGGTGATTACAATCACAAGCGGTAAGGGAGGAGTTGGAAAGTCAAATTTCACCCTAAATTTTGCCTTAGCGTTGTTGGAAAAGCAACATAAAACAGTTATCTTGGATGCAGATATTGGCTTAGCAAATATCGATATTCTTATGGGAATTGCACCAAAATATACTTTGCAGGATATGCTATACCAACATTTGCAAATCTGGGACATCCTAGAAAAAGGACCTAACGAATTAGAATTTATTGCTGGTGGGTCTGATTTAGAAGGACTTTTTGATATGAAAAAAAATATTTTCCTTATCTATTTGAACAGTTTCTCTTGCTTAATGGTTATGTAGATACCTTACTAATTGATACAGGAGCAGGGATTACCCCAGAATCTTTAAAATTTATGTTCTCTTCAGATGAGATATTCTTAGTTACATCACCGGAACCAACTTCAATAACTGATGCTTATGCGATGATTAAAATGATTTTTTCTAAAAAGAAAGAAATAAAGATTTCTTTAGTAATAAATCGCGTTACCAACGAACAAGAGGGACATAATACGGCAAATCGAATCAAAGCAGTAGCAAAACGATTTTTGGACTGCGATATTGGCTTACTTGGGTTTATATATGATGATGAAATTGTTCCAAAAGCCGTAAAAAAACAAGAACCATTTTATTTATCTTATCCAAATAGTAGAGCTTCCAGAAGTATTAATAATTTGGTACAAAATTATTTAAGTAATCATGAATATGTTCACTCAAAAGGTGTTCGTAGCTTTTTAGAAAGAATGACATACTGGTTTCATAGATAGAGGTGATAGTATGAAACCTATTCGAGTTTTAGTTGTAGATGATTCATTTTTTATGAGGAAGCTCATTTCTGATTTTTTAGTAGAAAGTGGGATCATAGAAGTTGTAGATACAGCTAAAAATGGAATTGAAGCTGTAGAAAAACATCTTAGACTGAATCCAGATGTGATCACGATGGATGTCGAGATGCCTCAAATGAATGGGTTAGAAGCACTAGAGCAAATCATGAAAAAGAAGCCTGTCCCAATTATTATGCTTAGTAGTTTAACCAAACAGGGTACAGATATTACAGTTCAAGCATTACAAAAAGGGGCATTCGATTTTGTTGCAAAACCTTCTGGGGCTATTTCGTTTGATATAAAAAAGGTTAAAGATGAATTGATAAATAAAATAATAATTGCTCATCGTCAAAAGGAAAAATGGCATAAACACTTGAATTATAATGATAGAAAAGAAACAAAGGGAGAAACAAAAACGGTAAATTGTCTCGAGATTGAAACTGGTCATATAGAGGGAATCATTGCTATTGGAACTTCAACTGGTGGACCAAAGGCTTTACAAGAGGTAATCACAAAGATCCCAAAAAACTTCCCCTATGGAATTTTAATTGTACAACATATGCCAGCGGGTTTTACAAAATCTCTAGCCACACGTTTAAATTCACTATCTGAGATTGAAGTGCTTGAAGCAGAAGATCAGCAATTAATTAAGGCTGGGACAGCATATATTGCACCCGGAAATTATCATATGACTGTTCGGCAACTTCAAAAACAGTTTAAAATTGAACTTAATCAGAATGATCCAGTATCAGGACATCGTCCTTCCGTAGATGTTTTATTTCAATCCTTGGCCACAATACGTACAAAGAAAATCTTTGTTATTATGACGGGAATGGGAAACGATGGAACAAAAGGATTAACGATCGCAAAACAAGGGGAGCAAGTGATTACCATTGGCGAGGATGAGACAACCTGTGTGGTTTATGGAATGCCAAAGTCAGCAATCCAAAAAGGTTTAATTGATATGGTTATTCCGTTGCATCATATTACAAATAAAATTTTAGAATCTGTTCAAAAACAGAGGAGGTGGCAGTCATGGATTTAAATCAATATGTAGAGATATTTTTAGAGGAATCTAAAGAACATTTACAATCATTAAATGAGAAATTATTATTACTAGAAAAAGATCGACAAAATCTCGATTTGGTTAATGAAATTTTTAGATCTGCCCATACGTTGAAAGGAATGGCTGCAACGATGGGTTATGAAAGTATGGCTACATTAACTCATGAGATGGAAAACGTATTAGATCAAGTTAGAAACCATAAAAAACAGGTTGACCCGCGTTTAATGGATACGATTTTTCATTGTGTTGATTTGTTAGAACAAATGATTCTTTCAATTAGTGATGGTGGAGATGGTAACTTAGATAGTTCTACCGTAATCAATGAACTACAAGGGATCGTCTCAGGTAATTCAACATTGCCTAATGTAGCTACAGACGTGGAAATCAAGAGTGAGGATAGGAATCAGATAACATTTGATGAATATGAAAAAACAGTTTTACACCAATCCTTAGAATCAGGTTTTCTAGTTTATCATTTAAAAATTTTCCTTGATCAAGGAAGTATGCTTAAGTCTGCTAGAGCATATATGGTTTTTCGAGCATTAGAACAATTTGGTGAGATTTTAAAAGCTATTCCTTCAGTAGAAGAAATTGAAAATGAGGATTTTGATCATGAATTTTCAGTCATTCTAATATCAAAAAACCAGCAAGAAGATATTAAAAAAGAAATCTTACATATCTCTGAAATTGTTGACGTTCAAATTACAACAATTTCTAGTACTCTATTAAATGAACATGATAAAAAAGTAGAGACTAATTCGCAAGCTCAGCAAAATAATCAAAATATACAGCAACATCATAAAGGTCCAACAGGTAAAATGATCCGTGTCGATATTGAACGCTTAGATGAATTGATGAACTTGTTTAGTGAATTGGTCATCGATAGAGGTCGGTTGGAGCAACTATCTGCAGAAATAAGGAATTCTGAATTAACAGATACGGTTGAACACATGAGTCGAATTAGTAGTAATTTACAAAATATTATTTTGAATCTACGAATGGTCCCAATTGAACAGGTATTTAATCGTTTTCCAAGAATGATTAGAGATTTAGCTAAAGAACTTAATAAAAAAGTAAATTTAACGATTATTGGAGCTGAAACTGAACTAGATCGAACCGTCATTGACGAAATAGGAGACCCACTTGTCCATTTGTTAAGAAATGCGATAGACCACGGACTAGAATCGGTTGAAAAAAGAATTAAGAATCATAAACCTGAAACAGGAGAAATTTCTCTTAAAGCATATCATAGTGGGAATTATGTATTTATCGAGATAAGTGATGATGGTAGTGGAATTGATAAAGAAAAAGTTCTTAAAAAGGCAATAGAACGCAAGCTAATCAGTCAAGAAGAGGCAAGAAATTTGACAAACAATCAAATTTATAACCTTTTATTTGCTTCAGGATTAAGTACTGCTGAAAAGATTTCAGACATTTCTGGGCGTGGTGTTGGTCTTGATGTTGTAAAATCAAAGATTGAAGCCTTAGGTGGTTTTGTTTCTATTGAATCAGAATTAGGTAAAGGAACAACGTTTACTATTCAGTTACCTTTAACACTTTCTATTATTTCGGCTATGTTAGTTAGAATACAAAATGAAAAATATGCAATACCTTTAAGTTCAATTATTGAAACAGCCATCTATAGACCGGAAGAAATCATGTATGCCCATAAACAACAAGTGATTGATTTTCGAGGGCATATTGTGCCACTTGTTTCGCTAAAGAAAGTATTTGAAGTACCTGATGGGGATATTGAAGAAGAGGATATTTCTGTCGTAATTGTGCGTAAAGGAGAAAAAATGGCTGGCTTAATCGTTGATTCCTTTATTGGTCAACAAGAAATCGTACTTAAATCTTTAGGTTCCTATTTACCACATGTATTTGCTATTTCTGGTGCAACAATTCTTGGAGATGGTCAGGTTGCTTTAATTATCGATACAAATTCGTTAATAAAATAGGAGGGATTCATATGAGCAATACAGTAGAACAAAACAGTAGTGAAATTAAAGTTATTGTCTTTCGTTTAGGAAGTGAGGAGTATGGAGTAGATGTTCAACAAGTAAAATCTATTGAACGGATGGAACATATCACCCGTGTTCCAAACACTCCTCCTTTTGTAAAAGGGGTTATTAACCTTCGAGGAGTTGTTATTCCGATCATTGACCTAAGAAGACGATTTAGTATTGAACAAAAAGATTATAATGAATCTACCCGTATCATAATTGTAAATGTAGAAGAGATGGAAGTGGGATTAATAGTAGATGCAGCAAATGATGTAATTGACATCCCTGTTCAAGCGATTGAACCACCTCCAAAAGTGGTTGGTGCTGTCGAGGCTATTTATCTTCGTGGTGTTGCTAAATTATCTAATCGCCTACTTATTTTGCTTAATTTAGATAAAGTGCTAAATGTGGATGAAATGAAAGAATTGGAAAAATTCGGTGCATAGTGATGAATAAATTAAATCAATTAAAAGATTTACAACTTGACCTGTTAAAAGAAGTAGGAAATATAGGAGCAGGACACGCTGCGACTGCCCTTTCCACTATGATTGAGAAAACGATTGAAATGAATGTCCCTAAGGTGAAAATTCTCCCCTTTTCCGAGATCGAAGAGTTTTTAGGGGGAGAAGATCAAGTCATGGTTGGAATTTTTTTAAGAGTAGAAGGCGATGTTCCTGGCAATATGTTTTTTATGATGACGAAAGAATCTGCAAAGCAATTATTAAAATATATGTTAAACAGTGATGATGTAAAGCACGAAGGATTTACAGATTTGGAATATTCAGCTTTAAACGAATTAGGGAATATATTAACAGGTTCCTACCTTTCATCACTAGCAGATTTTACAAACCTTAAAATGAATCCTACTGTTCCATCTATTGCAATTGATATGGTAGGTGCGATTCTAAGTTTTGGTTTAATTCAAATTAGTCAATACAGTGATGTAGCGATTGTAATTGATACCACATTTCTTGATGGCAATAATTTAGTAGAAGGCCACTTCTTTTTGATTCCTGACCCAGAATCATTTCAGCCTCTATTTTCAGCTTTAGGAGTACCATGGGAATGAGTGTGATCAAAGTAGGCATGGCAGACTTGAACATCGCAATCACCCCAGATCGACTTAGAACAACTGGATTGGGTTCTTGTGTGGGAATTGCGATTGTTGACAAGGTTAACCATATAGGTGGTTTAGCCCATATAATGCTTCCATCTTCTGAAATGGTTAAAATAGGTCAACTTAATAAAGCTAAGTATGCAGATACTGCGGTGCCATTATTAGTTGAAAAAATGGTTCAATTGGGTGCAAAGAAAAGTTTAATGGTTGCTAAATTAGCAGGTGGCGCACAAATGTTTCAGTTTCAATCTCAAAATGATATGATGAGAATTGGCCCAAGAAATGTGGAGGCCTCAAAAGTATCTCTAAAAGAATTAGGTATTCCTATCATTGCAGAAGATACGGGTGGGAATTTTGGTAGAACAATAGAATTGGATATTTTAACAGGCATACTTTATATTAAAACAGCTAATCAAGGTGTAAACGAGATATGAAAGTTGTTAAAGAATTGTTGTTTGGAGTTGTTCTTGGTTGTTTTGCTTTCTTGTTGGTTTTTATTCTAAATTGGAAAGTGAACTTGTTTTATACTTCTTTGATTCGAGGACTTTTTGCTTTTATCGTGTTTACAGCTGTGGGTATCATTATTGGATTTTTATTGATACCACAACAAAAACAGCATATTGATGTAAAAGCCTCAATAAACGATGAAGATTTATTTCAACCTCTTCATTTTCCAAAAATAGAAAGTGAAGATGAAATAGAGAAATATGTAAATGGGATTCGAAACTTGTCTCAAGATGAATAGAAAGTTGGTGTCATCATATGAAAAGCCTAGAACAACAAAAAATAAATCAACTTTGGCAATCATGGCGAGATAATGATGATCCAAAAGCCTATGAAGAATTGGTAGAGCATTATATGAGGTTAGTAGAGCAAATTGTAAATAAAATGAAAAAATCATTATCAAATCAAGTTACTTTTGATGAATTAAAAAGTCATGGTGTGATTGGTTTACTTGATGCTTTAACAAAATTTGACCCTCATAGAGGCTTACAATTTGAAACTTATGCTAGTCTTCGTATTCGTGGAGCAATATTGGATGGAATACGTGAAAACGATTGGATCCCACGTTCTATTCGTGAAAAGGCAAAAAAAATTGAACGAGCTTACCAAGAATTGGAACAAAAATTTTTAAGATCTGTTTCTGATCTAGAAGTAACACAATATCTAGGAATGGAACTAGATGAGTTTTATCAAAGCATTAAAGAAACCGCTTTTCTAAGTTATATATCTTTAGATGAACCGATTGATGAGGAAGGGGAAAATACCCGTTTATCTATGCTTTCAGATTCAAGGCAGGTTATCGAGGAAAAAATTAATCAGCAAAATCTCAAGGATATTTTGTCAAAAGCAATAGATCGTTTGCCAGAAAAAGAAAAATTAGTGGTTTCATTATATTATTATGAGGAATTAAATTTAACGGAGATATCAGAGATTTTAGAATTATCAACCTCAAGAATATCACAGTTACATACAAAGGCAATCTATCGACTAAGAGGATCTTTAAGTAGGCAAAAGAAAAACATTTTCTAATCTTAATTATTTTTTTGGGGGGCTATATGATGGACAATCAACTTGAAATGGAGAAATTGTCAACGATCATTGAAGTCACTATTTTGAATTCAGGTATGTTGGCAACTTTAACTTTTGTTTACGATGATAGAATCAATAGCCCTATTCCCAGTGAGTTAATGAAAGAATATTTAGAAAAACATAAGGTTATCTATGGTTTGGATGAGCAACAACTTTCATTAATATGTGCTCATCCATTAACATATATAGGAAAAACTGTTAACATCGCTCATGGTTTGGCTCCGCTTGATGGAAAAGATGCTCGTATAGAATGGGGTGAATTTTATATTCAAGAAAATACTGGACCAAAGGAGTTAAGTGATGGGAGAGTAGATTATTATTCAGTTAAGAGAATTCTTAATGTTAAAAAAGGTGAATTGATCGCTCAAAAGATTCCTTTTACTGAAGGAGAGGCAGGAAGAACAGTATCAGGAGATCTTATTCCTGCAAAAAAAGGAAAAGATGTCTATTTAAAACCGGGGAAAAATGTGGTAATGAATCAAACAAAGGATAAATTTTATGCTGCAATTGATGGTCAAGTCGTTGTAACAGATCAGGACAAAATTAATGTTTTCCCTATCTATGAGGTGAATGGAGACGTAGATTTTAGTGTTGGGAATATTGATTTTGTCGGTACTGTCGTAATTCAAGGGAACGTACCGGATGGTTTTAAAATTTGGGCAACAGGAGATATTCGAATTTATGGAAATGTAGAGGGATCAAAACTAATAGCTGGTGGAGATATTATTATTCAACAGGGAGTAATCGGTCATAATAAATCTTTGATTAAATCGAAAAAAGACGTAATAGCTTCTTTTATTCTTGAAGGGGACATTCATGCTTATGAGCATGTTTATGTTTCGCAAAGTATTATGCATAGTAATGTTAGTGCTGGAAAGCAAGTCACTTGTTCTGGAACAAAAGGTTTAATTGTCGGAGGTAAGATACAAGCAGGTGAGAAAATTTCAGCTATCACAATTGGCAATCAATTAGCGACTTCAACAATACTAGAAGTAGGGATGAATCCTGAATTAAGAAGTGAATTAAATCATCTTCAGACTGAAAAACGAGAAATCTTTCATTCTTTAGATAAAATAAAAAAAGCACTTCATTTACTAGAAAAAATGCAGAGAACTACTAATACATTACCACCAGAAAAGAAACAGCTACAGGTGGAGTTAATCAATCAACAGATATCTATGGAGAGAAAGATAAAAGAAATCATGGAGCGAGAAAAAGAAATAGAAAGCCAATTTAATCGTATTGAACGGGCAACCATAGAAGTATTTAAGGTGATTTATCCAGGAGTGAAGTTAGTGATTGGTAAAACAAACAAGTTTATTAACCAGGAATATAAGCATATAAAATTTGTGCAAGAAGAGGGAGAAATTATTGCTAAACTGTTATAAATCTTTGTAATATTGTAAGGGGTGAAATACTATGAGCCTAAGGTCACTTGAACTTCATTTGACTTTCCCTAAAATGCAGGAAATAAGCAAGTATCAACAAAACATGCAGCAAAAAGCAATCGTTGAGCAAAGCTTATTTCTTACAGAGACAAAACAGTTAGACAAAGAAAAACGTAAAAAAATTGACAAAACAAATAAATCTCAATTAAATGAAAATAATTCAACAAGAACACCAAGAAATAATGACCCTAACAAAGGAAGAATGATAGATATTAAACTATAACTTATCCAGTAAAGGTGATATAAATGAACATCATTTGGTTACAATTCATTCTGCTTTTTATTGGTATTGTTTTTTTAATTATTTCTTTTTTCAAGCCGAATCAGGATTCAATTATTGATGAAAAAATTGAAAAAGTATTTGATGAATTTACGATTCAATTGGATTTTGAAAATCAAGAGTTATTTAAGCAAATAAAAAAGTCACAACAAGAATATTATGC
>NZ_LSKU01000001.1:969723-1004839 GCF_001561915.1 Tepidibacillus decaturensis
ATGCAGAATTAAACAGGAAAATGAAAAATGTGGAAGAACGTTTAGATAAAATAGAACGAGATAAAGGAACGAATCATGTAAACCCAAGATATGCGCAAATCTTTGAACTCTATCAATCAGGAGCCTCAATTGATGCGATCGCAAAAAAAATGAAAATGGGGCATGGGGAAATCGAGTTGATATTAGAACTTGCTAAGAAAGGACTAAAGTATGTTTAGTAACAAAAACTTTTTGAAAGGCATGGGAATTGGTTTTATCTTAAGCAGTATATTTTTATTTTGGTTTGTTAAACCTCCTTCTGAAACCCCAACTCCAACCCCAGCCGAGTTAATCAAAAATATTTCAATCGAGGAACTTAAACAACTTATCACTGAAAAAGGGTATGTTATTTACAAACCTGAAGAAATTGAAGCTTTAAAAGAAGAAAACAAAGAAACAGATTCTAAGACACCAGAAAAGGTTCAATTTGTGATCAAAAAGGGTATGACATCTTATAAAGTTGCTGATCTATTAGTTTCGTCAAATATAATTAAAGATAAACAGCAGTTTTTAAACATATTAAGCCAATATGGACTAATGAAAAATATTCAAATCGGGAATTATACTTATCATTCAGATATGACTTTAGATGATTTGATTTCACTCATAACCCATAAAAAAGTGGAAGAATGGAAAAAGTAAATAAGTTGCATCCTATTGCTAATTATGGTATATTAAATCTCGGTGTTAAAAACACACGCTTACCAATTTAATTACGGGTGCTATATGATTAGTTGTAATTAAAAATGAAGTAAGCGGAGGAAAAAAACCAAAGGAGGTGTTGAGATATGGCAGTTATTTCCATGAAACAATTATTGGAGGCAGGGGTTCATTTTGGTCACCAAACACGCCGTTGGAACCCAAAAATGGAACGCTATATCTTCACAGAAAGAAATGGTATTTATATTATTGATTTACAAAAAACAGTTAAGAAAGTAGAAGAAGCTTATAACTTTATTAAAGAAGTTGCAGCTTCTGGTAAGAGCATTCTTTTTGTCGGAACAAAAAAACAAGCTCAAGATTCTGTAAAAGAAGAAGCAGAACGCTCTGACAGCTTTTATATCAATCAACGTTGGTTAGGTGGTACTTTAACTAACTTTGCAACAATTCAAAAACGTATTGACCGTTTAAGTCAATTAGAAACAATGGAAGCTGACGGAACTTTTGATGTCCTTCCTAAAAAAGAAGTAATCATTCTTAAAAAAGAAAAAGAACGTCTAGAAAAATTCTTAGGCGGTATTAAAGGAATGAAAGAACTTCCTGGTGCATTGTTCGTTATTGATCCTCGTAAGGAGCGTATTGCTGTTGCTGAGGCACACAAATTAGGGATTCCAGTTGTAGCAATTGTCGATACAAACTGTGATCCTGATGAAGTAGATTATGTCATTCCAGGTAATGATGATGCAATTCGTGCAGTGAAATTATTAACTGAAAAAATGGCAGAAGCTATTTTAGAAGGCAGACAAGGTGAACAAACAATCGCTTAATCATATGAAGGGTGGCCTAAGGGTGTTATACCCTTTACCACCCTTTTAAAATAGTACATAATGCATAGTATTATTTATTAGATCAAGGAGGATAAGAATGGAAATTACAGCATCGATGGTAAAAGAGCTTCGTGAAAAAACTGGAGCAGGAATGATGGATTGTAAAAAGGCATTAAATGAAGCAAATGGTGATATGGAAAGAGCAGTAGAGATTTTACGTGAAAAAGGTATCGCATCTGCTGCAAAAAAAGCTG
The DNA here is from genome assembly GCF_001561915.1 of Tepidibacillus decaturensis. GTDB lineage: Bacteria > Bacillota > Bacilli > Tepidibacillales > Tepidibacillaceae > Tepidibacillus_B > Tepidibacillus_B infernus. The sequence goes on from NZ_LSKU01000001.1 coordinate 971,504, forward strand.
GACGTATTGCTGCTGAAGGAATTGTAGAATCTTATATACATGGTGGAGGAAGAATCGGTGTTTTGGTTGAAGTTAATTGTGAAACTGACTTTGTTGCCAAAACGGACGAATTCAGAAGTTTTGTTCGCGATATAGCGATGCATATTGCTGCCACAAATCCTAGATATTTAAAGCGTGAAGAGGTTCCTCAAGAGGATATTGAAAAAGAACGCGAAATACTTAAAGCTCAAGCATTAAATGAAGGAAAACCTGAAAAAATTGTTGAGAAAATGGTAGAAGGTCGTATTGATAAATTTTATAAAGAAAACTGCCTATTAGAACAACCTTTTGTTAAAGATCCTGACAAAACCATTGAGAGTTTAGTAAAAGAACAAATCGCAAAAATTGGTGAGAATATTAATATTCGTCGTTTTATGAGATACGAACTTGGTGAAGGTCTAGAAAAGAAAGTAGACAATTTTGTTGAGGAAGTTATGGCACAAGCAAAGATGTAATTTGCTTTAAAATAGGGAACACCTTTGTGTTCCTATTTTTTTAAATTATTAGGTTTTCTTGATTAACACTTTATTAGAGCAGGAATATGATTATTGATGTAGAATAATGAACGGGGGTTCAAATAAATGGAACGTCCACAATATAAGAGAATTGTTCTTAAGTTGAGCGGAGAGGCTTTAGCAGGTCAATTAGGTTATGGAATCGACCCGAAATTTATTTTTTCTATTGCAAATCAAATAAAAGATGTTGTTTCACTTGGTGTTCAGGTTGCGATTGTGGTTGGTGGTGGCAACATTTGGCGGGGTATTTCTGGAAGTGCACAGGGTATGGATCGTGCAACCGCAGATTATATGGGAATGTTGGCAACGGTCATGAATTCTTTAGCACTACAAGACGCTTTGGAGAACATCTTGGTCCCTACAAGGGTACAAACTTCTATCGAAATGAGACAGGTTGCAGAACCCTATATTAGACGAAAAGCAATAAGACATTTAGAGAAAAATCGAGTAGTTATTTTTGCTGGTGGAACAGGCAACCCTTATTTTTCCACGGATACAACCGCTGCTTTAAGAGCGGCAGAAATCGAAGCCGATGTTATATTGATGGCTAAAAATAAAGTGGATGGTGTTTATTCATCTGATCCGCAAAAAGATAAAAACGCTACGAAGTATGAATCCTTAACCTATTTGGATCTTTTGAGAAAAGGGTTAGGAGTAATGGATTCAACTGCCTCTTCATTATGTATGGACAATCATTTACCACTTATTGTTTTTAATATTTCAGAAGAGGGAAATATTAAAAAGGTAGTATTAGGTGAAAAAATTGGAACGATTATTGGGGGAATGAGGATGCCTCAAACAATTAAAAAGAATGCACAAGAAAGAATGGAAAAGGCGATTAGTACGTTAAAAAAAGAATTGGCAAGTGTAAGAGCTGGTCGAGCTAATGTTTCTCTATTGGACAAAGTACAAGTTGAATATTATGGAGCTCTTACGCCTTTAAATCAAATGGCGAATATTACAACACCTGATGCCCGTACACTTGTTATCCAACCTTGGGATAAGAGCATAATGGGTGAAATTGAAAAGGCGATTTTGAAATCTGAATTAGGAATCACCCCAACAAACGACGGTTCAGTGATTAGAATCAATATCCCACCTCTTACCGAAGAAAGAAGAAAAGAATTGGTAAAAGTAGTTAAGAAGATGGGGGAAGAAAGCAAAGTTGCTATTCGCAATATTCGTCGCGATGCAAATGAAGAATTAAAAAAGAAAGAGAAGAATGGGGAGATTTCCGAGGATCAATCCCATCGTACACAAGAAGAGATTCAAAAACTAACAGATAAGTTTATTGGTGATGTAGACACTGTTGTAAATACAAAAGAAAAAGAAATTATGGAAGTTTAAAGACCCTCCCTCCCTTTCATAAGGGAGGGCATTTTTTCAATCGTAAAGAACATAGTAACTTTTTCTATATGTTTAAATTTGTGGATCTGTTTAATTGTTTTGGAGTGGAGGACGAATGATGTTAAAGGGTTTGTTTGCAAAGAAAAAAGAAAATGGTTTAGACAAAAATAAACTTAATATAAAAGACCTTGACCCTTTAAATATTCCTAAACACGTTGCTATTATAATGGACGGCAATGGAAGATGGGCGAAACAAAAAGGTTTACCAAGAATTGCTGGACATCGTGAAGGAATGAAAACGATTAGAGAAGTGGCTCGAGTTGCAAATGAAGTTGGGATCAAAATTTTAACCCTTTATGCTTTTTCAACCGAAAACTGGAAAAGGCCGCAAGATGAAGTGAAATTTTTAATGGATTTACCTCAGGAGTTTTTAAGAAAAGAGCTTGACGAATTAATCGAACAAAATGTTCAGGTCAAAATGATGGGATTTGATCAACAACTCCCTGAACATACTTTAAATGCTGTACATGAAGCAGTAGAGAAGACAAAGCAAAATACTGGACTTATTTTAAATTTTGCTTTAAACTACGGTAGTCGTTATGAGATTATCCATGCGATAAGAAATATTGTTGATGATGTTTTAGCTGGCAATATTTCTAAAGATGAAATTGATGAGAAATTAATGAATCAATATCTATTAACGAAATCATATCCAGATCCTGATCTACTTATCAGAACAAGCGGCGAACTTCGAATTAGTAATTTTTTACTTTGGCAGATTGCCTATACTGAATTATGGTATACTGATGAATTTTGGCCTGAATTTAATAAACAAAGCTTATTACAAGCTATCTATGAATATCAACAAAGATCGAGGCGATTTGGATCACTATAAAGGGTGGGCTTAATGAAACAAAGGATTTTGACAGGATTAATCGGTGGAATTGGTTTTATCTATTTAGTATGGTTGGGGGAGCTTCCCTATACAATTTTAGTAATATTATTAGCATTGATAGGGTATTATGAATTTTTAAGAATGAATCAAACACCAGTATTTTCATGGCAAGGACTTATCGGACTCAATACCGTTCTATTTATCATCCTAACTCAAAATTCGCTTTTAGCTGGTATAGATCGACAACAATTAATGTCACTTTTACTTGTTTCTTTGTTTTTGTATCTTGCTTTAATTGTGATAAAGAAAAATGAAATCAATTTTGATCAGGTTTCTTATCACTTGTTTGGTGCAATGTATATTGGCTTTGGTTTTTCCTATATGTTAGAAACAAGATTGATGGAACATGGATTCCAATTTAGTCTTCTTGTTTTTTTGGCTACTTTTGCTTCTGATTCAGGGGCTTATTTTACTGGAAAATATTTAGGCAAAACTAAACTATGGCCTGAAATTAGTCCCAAGAAAACCATTGAAGGATCTATTGGAGGCATTGTCTTTGCAATTATTGTAAGTTTACTTTTAAATGCAATGTTTCAAATTACAGAGCATTTTATGCTAATGATTTGGGCAGGCATTCTTATTGCAATAACTGGACAATTTGGGGATTTAATCGAATCCGCATTAAAAAGGTCAAAAGGAGTAAAAGATTCTGGATCACTTTTACCTGGACATGGTGGAGTTCTAGATCGATTTGATAGTTTAATCTTTGTCTTTCCCATTTTGCACTTATTACATATACTTTAGATCATGGGGGTAAAGTGATGAAATACTTAGCAATACTAGGATCAACCGGCTCTATTGGTACACAAGCGTTAGAAGTCGTTCAGGCTCATCAAGACAAGTTTCGTGTTATTGGTTTATCAGCAGGATCGAATTTAACAGTCTTAAAAAAACAGATTGCAACCTTTTCTCCAAAAATCGTTTCTGTTCGTTCAAAAGATTTAGCAGAAAAACTTCGAACTGAAGTACGAAGCGATGTAAAAATCGTTTATGGGGAGGAAGGGCTTATTGAAGTTGCCACTCAGGATGATGTTGATTTTGTGATAACTGCATTAGTAGGAAGTATTGGCTTAAAACCAACAATAAAGGCAATTGAAGCAAATAAACAGATTGGTTTAGCAAACAAAGAAACCCTTGTATCTGGTGGACATTTAGTCATGGAACTAGCGAAACAATATGACGTTCCGATTATTCCTATAGATAGTGAACATTCTGCTATTTACCAAAGCCTAAATGGTGAAAAAAATACTCAAGTTAATCGAATTATCTTAACAGCATCTGGAGGCCCTTTTAGAAATAAATCTAGAGAAGATTTGAAAAACGTTACGATTGCAGATGCTTTAAAACATCCAAACTGGACAATGGGAGCAAAAATAACGATTGACTCAGCAACAATGATGAATAAAGGATTAGAGGTTATAGAGGCACATTGGTTATTTCAAATGCCTTATGAAAAAATTGATGTCATGATTCACCCTGAAAGCATCATACATTCTATGGTAGAATATATTGATAGAGCAATTATTGCTCAATTAGGAACTCCTGATATGAAGGTTCCTATTCAATATGCGATCTCTTATCCGGATCGTTTAAATCTAAATATTGATGCGCTTGATTTAACTCAGATTGGGGCATTGCACTTCTTTAAACCGGATTTAGAGAGGTTCCCTAGTCTGAAAATGGCATACCAAACAGGAAAAGAAGGAGGAACGATGCCTACAGTACTAAACGCTGCTAACGAAGTAGTAGTGGGCGCTTTTTTACAAGGTAAAGTTCCGTTTATGGAAATAGAAAGTATAATTGATGCTATTTTAGGACAGCATCAAAAGGTAAAGCATCCTTCAATTGAAGAGATCATGGAAGCTGATCGTTGGGCAAGGGTAGCAACGTCTACACTTATCAAAAGTAAAGGTTGGTGATCAGATTGAATATTGTTTTAATTCTTGAGATTGTTCTTGTTTTCGCAGCACTAATGTTTTTTCATGAATTAGGGCATTTCCTTTTTGCTAAAAAAGCAGGAATCTTCGTCAGGGAATTTTCATTAGGACTTGGGCCCAAACTATTTTCTTTTAAAAAAAGAGAGACCCAATACTCCCTTAGGATTCTTCCTTTTGGTGCATATGTTCGAATGGCTGGAGAGGACCCTGAGGTTGTAGAGATAAAAGATGGTCAAACTTTAGCCCTTAAGCTTGATTCTAAAGGAAAAGTGACAGATATTTATTTTGATGAAAAAGATTTTAGTAAAGGAATTATAATAAGAGTCAAGAGTGCAGATCTTGAACGTGAATTAACCATTAAGGGATATGACCAAGACGAACATTTAGTCAATTATTCTCTTTCACGAGAAACAGTTATGCATTATGAAAAACAAAGTGTGCAAATTGCACCATGGGATCGACAATTTGGTTCTAAATCGATCTTAGATCGTTTTGCAACCATTTTAGCTGGACCTGTATTTAATATTATTTTAACGATTGTGTTATTTTTTGTTGTTGCGATGATGGTTGGAGTACCCTCTGAGCAAGTTAGTTTTGGAAAAGTAAACCCTGGATCACCTGCAGATAAGGCAGGGATTCAGCAAGGGGATATTGTCTTGTCGGTCGATAATACGCCTATTAAGAAAGATACGGAACTAATAGAAAAGATTCAAAAATCCCCTGGAAAAGAACTCATTTTAAAAATTGAAAGAAATGGGACAACAAAGGAGATTACAGTCATACCAGAGGAGAAGTCGGGAAAAGGGTTAATTGGGGTAGAGGTTGGACACCTTCGTGAGGAGGCAACAATTCCCAAGGCAGCATCTTCCGCAGTAACAAATACGGCTAAAATGACAGCACTTATTTTGGATAGCTTTAGATTACTTTTCTCGGGTAATGTTGGTATGAATGATTTAGCTGGACCTGTAGGAATTATGAAAATTACAAGTGATGCTGCGAAACAAGGTATGGCTACATTGATTAACTGGGCAGGGATGTTAAGCCTATATCTTGGAATATTCAATTTATTACCGATACCTGCTTTAGATGGAAGTCGTTTATTATTTCTTACCATTGAGGGTGTACGTGGCAAGCCGATTGATCCCCAAAAAGAGAGTATGGTACACCTTGTTGGATTTGCTTTATTGATGCTTTTAATGATCATTGTTACCGTGAATGATGTATCTAAAATATTTTAAATTTTGTTCTTTAGGTGGTGCTAACATTGTATAGGCGTGAGGAGACAAGACCGGTTTATGTGGGAAATGTACAAATAGGTGGTCAAAGTGATGTAGTCATCCAATCGATGGCAACAACAGATACGAGAGATATTGATGCCACAGTATCTGAAATAGAAAGACTAGCAGAAGTAGGTTGTCAAATTGTTCGGCTTGCTGTAATCAATGAGGATGCGGCTAAAGCGATTGAACAAATCAAAAAGCGTTCACCACTTCCATTAGTTGCGGATATCCATTTTGATTATAAGTTGGCATTAATTGCCTTAGAAAGTGGTATTGATAAAATACGTATCAATCCAGGAAACATTGGTTCAATTGAAAAAGTTCAGAAGGTAGTAGAAGCTTGTCGAGCAAGAAATGTACCTATTCGAATTGGTGTAAATTCTGGCTCGATTGAAAAAGAGATATTAAATAAATATGGTCATCCAACTGCAGAGGGATTGGTCGAATCAGCCTTAAAGCATGTAGAAATCTTAGAACAATTAGACTTTTATGACATGGTCATTTCTTTAAAAGCATCTAACGTTCCGATGATGATTAAAGCTTATCATCTCATGGCAGAAAAAAGAAATTATCCCTTACATGTTGGTGTAACTGAAGCAGGAACTATTTTTTCCGGAAGTATTAAATCAGCAGTGGGTATTGGCTCTGTTCTTTCAAGTGGAATTGGTGACACTATTCGCGTCTCTTTAACAGGAGAACCGACAGAAGAAATCAAGGTAGCTAAAGAAATGTTGAAGAGTTTGGAGATTAGAACAAATGAACCAGAAATCATTTCTTGTCCAACCTGTGGTAGAGTGCAAATCGACTTAATCAGTTTAGCTAATAAAGTAGAAGATGCGATCCAGAAAATTGGCCAGCCCTTAAAAGTAGCAGTAATGGGATGTGCAGTTAATGGCCCAGGTGAAGCAAGAGAAGCTGATGTTGGTGTAGCAGGAGGACATGGTGAAGGCCTGATCTTTAGAAATGGTGAAATTGTAAGAAAAGTAAAAGAAGAAGAGCTTTTTGAGGAATTGATGAAAGAAATTGAAGATATCACAAAGAAATGATAAAATGAAAGGAAAAATGGTACAATCTTTAGGTTGTACCTTTTCTCTTTTACCGCACTATTTTAATGAGATCCCACAAAAGTAATCGGATTTATACTTCAAAGGAAGTCGCTACTTTTGTGGGCAATCTAAAACGCTAGATAAAAGGTGATAAGATGGGAAAACTAGCAGAAAAATTAGATCATTTTACTATTTTATTAAATCATGCCAATATTCCTTTGGAAATTAGGGAAAATTATTTCAATGGGACAAAAATAGAAAAAGTAGAATTAAGTCGTAAAAATAAAGAATGGACTTTTTATCTTCAATTTCCGAGTTTGGTACCTTTTCAAATATTTGAACAAGTAACACAGCAAATCATTCAAAGTTTTCAACATATTGCTAAAATTCATTTCGTTGTTAGGTTTTCTACCGTTTCGTACATAGAGATACTCTCAGAGTATTGGCCGAAGATTATTAAACCTCTTAATGCTTTACCAAGTATTTATAATCTATTAAAAGAAGCAGAGTGGAAACTAGAAAATCAACAACTTCTAATCTTTATTCCAAATATGATGACACAAGAAATGTTTCAGCGAAAACATATTGATCTTAAAATTGCGGAATCGTTAGCGGAATGGATCGAAGAACCGATTAAAGTTGTATTTTTCCCTGCTGAAACAGATCAGAAGCTATTAAAATTTAGAGAGGATCTTAAACTAGAAGATTTCAACTATGCAAAAGAGGCACTATTACAAATCCCTGAGGCGGATGATGAAGAAGAATCAAAGATCAATGTTAATCGAACGATAAAATACGGATATGAGATTAAAGAACTACCAGTACCATTGAAACAGGTCATAGAGGAGGATAAAAATGTCATTATACAAGGGAGCGTATTTTCAGTAGAATTTAAAGAATTAAAGAGTGGACGTCATCTTTTGACCTTTAATCTAACAGATTTTACTGATTCGATAGAGGTCAAAGTATTTATAAAGGATGCGAAAGAGGATCTTCCTGTATTAAAAACAATCAAAGAAGGCCAATGGTTAAAGGTAAAAGGTCATGTCCAATTTGACACCTTTTCAAAAGAATTGGTAATGATAGCCAATGATATTAACCAAATTGAGAACAAAGGCAGAGAAGATCTAGCAGAAGAAAAAAGAATAGAATTGCATGTACATTCTACAATGAGTGCGATGGATGGAGTTGCCTCTATAAAAAAAATAGTAGAACAAGCGGCAAAGTTTGGTCATAAAGCGATAGCGATTACTGATCACGCAGTGGTTCAAGCTTTTCCTGAAGCCTATGAAGCTGGACAAAAATATGGGGTAAAAATTGTATATGGGGTAGAAGCAAATGTGATTGATGATGGTGTACCTATTGTACACCATGAAGAATCTAGAAATTTGCTAGAGGACACCTATGTTGTTTTTGACACAGAAACAACAGGTTTATCTGCCGTTTATAATACGATCATTGAGATAGGGGCAGTAAAGGTTAAAAACGGAAAAGTAATAGATCAATTTAAAATGTTTGTGGATCCACAAGAACCAATCTCTAGGAAAATCACTGAGATAACTGGGATCACAGATGAAATGGTAAAAGGTGCTCCTTTACTTGAAGAGGCTTTGCCCAAATTTAAGGAATTTATCGGTAATGCTGTATTAGCAGCACATAATGCCCGTTTTGATATGGGATTTTTGAATATGGGGTTAAAACGAATTGGGTTAGAATCATTATTGAATCCTGTCATTGATACAGTGGAATTAGCAAGGTTTTTATATCCAAAAATGAAAAATTATAAGTTGAATACGTTATGTGATGCTTTCAATATTGAATTGAATAATCATCATAGGGCATATCACGACGCAGAAGCAACAGGATATTTACTTTGGAAAATGCTTCTTGATTTACAAGAAAGAGAGATTACAAATTTAAACGAAATTAATCAACATGTAGGTAAAGGCGATTACCACCGACTACGTCCATTTCACGTAACTATTTTGGTTAAGAACGAAATTGGGTTAAAAAATCTCTATAAATTGATTTCAAAATCACATATCGAATATTTTTATCGGAATCCAAGATTACCTCGAAGTGAATTATTAAAGCATCGAGAAGGACTTTTGTTTGGTACCGCTTGTGCGCAAGGTGAATTATTTGAAGCAATGCTTAGCAAAACTCCAGAAGTAGTAGAAGAAATTGCTAAGTTTTACGACTACTTAGAAATCCAACCGATTTCCCATTATCGTCATTTGATCAAAAATGGGATTTTACAAAATGATCAAGATATTAAAAATATTCATCAACGAATTATTGAAATGGGTGAAAAATTAAATATACCTGTAGTAGCGACAGGAGATGTTCATCATGTACATCCCGAAGATGAAATTTATCGTAAAATTCTTGTCTTAAATCACAGTAGTGGTTTTAGATATCATCATGTGGATGATTTGCATTCTGCTCATTTTCGTACGACAGACGAGATGCTTGCTGAATTTGACTATTTAGAACCTCATATTGCGAAGAAAATTATTGTGGATAATCCTAAGAAAGTAATTGAAGATGTCGTCGAATTAAAGCCTTTCCCAGATGATCTTTTTACTCCTGTAATTGAAGGAGCGGAAGATGAGATTCGGAACATGAGTTATGAGACAGCTAAACATATTTATGGAGATCCTTTGCCTGAATTAGTGGAGAAAAGATTAGAGAAAGAATTAAATAGTATTATCAATCATGGATTTTCCGTAATCTATTTGATTGCACATAAACTTGTAAATAAATCCCTAGAGGATGGTTATTTAGTAGGTTCTAGGGGGTCTGTAGGTTCATCATTTGTTGCGACGATGACAAGAATAACTGAAGTAAATCCCTTACCCCCCCATTATGTATGTTCTAATTGTAAACATAGTGAATTCATTTTGGATGGAAGTGTTGGCTCAGGTTTTGATTTGCCTGATAAAAATTGTCCACATTGCCAAACAAAAATGAAAAAAGATGGACATGACATCCCTTTTGAAACCTTTATGGGCTTTAAAGGAGATAAGGTTCCTGATATCGATTTAAATTTTTCAGGTGACTACCAGCCAAGGGTCCATAAATATACAGAAGAGTTATTTGGTTCTGAATATGTTTATCGTGCTGGGACAATTTCAACTGTGGCTGAGAAAACGGCCTATGGTTTTGTAAGAAAATATGTGGATGAACAAGGGTGGAATAAACGAAATGCCGAAATTAATCGTTTGGTAACAGGCTGTACGGGCATTAAACGAACTACTGGACAGCATCCTGGTGGATTAATGGTTATTCCTCAATATAAGGATGTATATGATTTCACACCTATTCAAAGGCCTGCTGATGACTCAACGTCCGATACGATTACCACTCACTTTGATTATCATGCCATTAGTGGTCGTTTGTTAAAATTGGACCTGCTTGGGCACGATGATCCTACAGTGATTAGAATGCTACAAGATTTTACAGGAATTGATCCTAAAACGATTCCTATCGATGACCCGAACGTATATGAGATTTTTAGAAGTACAGATACATTAGGAGTCACACCTGAACAGATAGGAACCACTTTAGGCGCTTTAGGGATACCAGAGTTTGGGACTAAATTTGTTAGACAAATGCTTGAAGATACAAAACCAACAACGTTTGCCGAATTGGTTCGTATCTCTGGTCTTTCACATGGTACTGACGTTTGGCTTAATAATGCTCAAGACCTAATTAGAGAGGGTAAAGCAGTTTTGGCAGAAGTGATATCTACTCGTGATGACATCATGGTATACCTTATTCAAAAGGGTTTGGAGCCATCCGTTGCATTTAAAATCATGGAAAAAGTGCGTAAAGGTAAAGGACTTCAGCCTGAAGATATTGAAGAAATGAAAAAAAATCAGGTGCCTGATTGGTATATTGATTCATGTCAAAAAATTAAGTATATGTTTCCAAAAGCTCATGCAGTTGCTTATGTTTTGATGGCGATTCGTATTGCTTATTTTAAAGTTTATTATCCTATTTATTATTATGCTACTTACTTTACAGTTCGAGCAGATGAATTTGATGTAAAACTAATGATGTCTGGTTCTAAATCGATAAGAGATAAAATTCAAGAGATCACCGAAAAAGGAATTCAAGCCTCACCAAAAGAAAAAGGACTACTTACCGTATTAGAATTGGCGCTAGAAATGATTGAACGAGGTTTTTATTTTAAAAACGTAGATTTATATCGGTCTGATGCTACGAAATTCATCGTGGAAGAAGATGAAAAAGGTTTAATCCCTCCTTTTTCAGCGATACCTGGTATTGGAGTTAACGCGGCCCAAAATATTGTCCAAGCTAGAAACGAAGGAGAGTTCTTATCGATTGAAGATCTACAAAATCGAGCTAAATCCTCAAAGACGATTATTGAATTGTTAGATGAGCATGATTGTTTAAAAGGATTACCTAATACCAATCAACTATCCTTATTTTAATACATCTTATTTAAGTGGATTTTTATGATGCATAATGACGAAAAAACTTATTTGATAAGGAAAGATGTGTTATGATATAATCTTTTTGGTAATACTGTGTATAGAAACGTTCTTAAAGAGTGGGGAAACCCACTCTTTAGATTTATGTACATGGATCTTCGAAAAGAGTAAAAGAGAGGGAATGATATGAGTTTAAATGTTACTCAAATAGTTGAAAAAATGGTATTGCCGATATTAGAAAAAGAACACTTAGAATTAGTGGACATAGAGTACAAAAAAGAGGGGAGTAATTGGTTTTTAAGAGTTTTTATTGATAAAGAAGATGGGGGAGTTGATATCGAAGATTGTGGAAGGGTAAGCGAAGCATTAAGTGCTGAGTTAGATAAAAAGGATCCTATTCCAAATTCATACTTTCTTGAAGTTTCATCACCAGGTGCTGAGAGACCATTAAAAAAGAAAAAGATTTCTTAAAATCAATTGGTAAACAGGTACATATTACAACTTATGAGCCTATTTCAAATCAGAAAGTATTTGAAGGGAAATTGATTCATTTTGATACAAAGATACTTGTCATTGAAGAACCTAAAAAACAAGTTGAAATCCCATATGAAAAAGTTGCTAGTGCTAGATTAGCATTGTTTTTTTAAAAAAAGAAAGGAGGAGAAACTTTTGAATAGTGATTTCATGGATGCACTTATACAGTTGGAAAAAGAAAAAGGAATTAGTAAAGATGTTTTAATTGATGCGATAGAGGCTGCTCTAATTTCAGGATACAAAAGAAATTTTCATTCTGCACAAAATGTCAGGGTAGATATTAACCGGGAAACTGGTAATGTAAAGGTCTTAGCTAGAAAAACAATAGTGGAAGAGGTGATCGACCCAAGACTAGAGATTTCCTTAGAAGCGGCGCGTCAAATTAATCCTAATTACCAATTAGATGATATTGTAGAATTAGAAGTCACCCCAAAGGATTTTGGGAGAATTGCAGCACAAACTGCTAAGCAGGTAGTGACACAACGGATCAAAGAGGCGGAACGAGGAATCATCTATGAAACTTTTGTGGATCGAGAAGAAGATATTGTTACTGGCATTGTTCAACGTCAGGATCAACGTTTCATCTATATAGACTTAGGAAAAACAGAAGCTCTTTTACCAATCAATGAGCAAATGCCAACAGAAAGATTTAAACATGGAGATCGAGTAAAGGTCTATATCACCAAAGTGGAAAAGACAACAAAAGGCCCACAAATATTTGTATCAAGGACACACCCAGGTTTATTAAAAAGACTATTCGAACTGGAAGTTCCGGAGATTTATGAAGGTGTTGTAGAAATTAAATCTGTTGCAAGAGAGGCTGGATATCGATCAAAAATTGCGGTTTATTCTCAACAAGAAGAAGTAGATCCTGTAGGAGCATGTGTTGGGCCTAAAGGTGCCAGGGTTCAAACGATTGTGAACGAGTTGAAAGGTGAAAAAATTGATATCGTAAAATGGTCAAATGATATAGAAACATATATTTCAAATGCACTTAGTCCCTCGAAAGTGGTTAGTGTTGAGGTTAATGAACAAGAAAAGATGGCAAGAGTGATCGTACCCGACTATCAATTGTCATTGGCAATTGGTAAAGAAGGACAAAATGCAAGACTTGCAGCAAAATTAACTGGATGGAAAATCGATATTAAAAGCGAATCCCAGGCTACCATGTAAAAAGGTAAGGTGATTTTGATGAAAACAAGAAAAATCCCAATGCGGAAATGTGTAGCTTGCCAAGAGATGAAGCCAAAAAAAGAGTTGATTCGGATCGTTAGAACGCCAGAAAAAGAGATAATAGTGGATTTTACTGGAAAAAAATCGGGGAGGGGCGCTTATTTGTGTCGACAAGGGGAATGCTTTCAGATTGCAAGGAAGAAAAAACAGTTGGAACGGTCCCTTGAGGTTAAAATTGATGACGATATCTATGAACAATTACAATTGGAGATTAACGGGCGAAATGAGTAATCAATCTAGAATAAGTTCTATGCTTGGATTGGCAGCTAGAGCGGGAAAAGTGATCTCAGGTGAAGAACTAGTGATAAAAGGAATTCAAAAAGGGAAGGTAACCTTTGTTATTTTATCAGGAGATGCATCTGATAACACAAGCAAAAAGGTTAAGGATAAATGTTCCTTCTATCAGGTTCCTTATCGAGTGATATTTAATCGCGAGGAACTAGGACATGCCATTGGCAAATCTTCACGGGTTGTTGTCGGAATAACCGATTACGGTTTTAGTAAACAATTAGAAAACTTAGTGGAGTAGAAATCCGGAGGTGAATGAAATTGAGAGTTTATGAGTTTGCAAAGAAGCACAATATTCTGAGCAAGGAAATGGTTAATCTTCTAAAGAAACTTAACTTTAATGTAAGTAATCATATGAGTGTGATTACTGATGAGATGGTACAAAAAGTAGATAAATATTTTCATGAGTTAAAACATGGGAAAACAAAAGAAACATCATCATCAACTACAAGCAACCATGAGAGTCATATAAGTGAACTTAAGCAAAAAAAAGACATCAAGAATAAAGACAAAGAGGGATCAAAACAAGTGAAAATCGATGATCATATTGATGTAAAAGAAGTGAATAAAGTAAAAGAAGTGAATTTTGAAGAAAGTGAATCGATTGGAAAAACGAAGAAGAAATCAAAACCTAACAATAAACGTTTTGATGACAATAAAGTTAGTGATCACCGGGATGCAACTTCAAAGATTAAGGTGAATAAAAAGAGACCTTCTTCAAATCAAAAACAACCACAGCAAATAAAACAAACAGACAAACCAATAAAGAATATTGTATATACTGGCTCATTAACAGTTGGCGAATTAGCAAAAAAATTAGGTAAAGAACCATCAGAAATCATAAAAAAATTGTTATTTTTAGGAATTATGGCTACTATCAATCAAGAAATCGAATTAGAAGCCATTCAATTGATTGCCGAAGAATATGGCGTAAAAGTTGAAGAGAAGATTGAAATTGACGAAGATCAATTTGAATTGATTGAGGATCACGATGATCCAGCTGACTTAACTGTACGTCCACCTGTGGTTACGATTATGGGCCACGTTGACCATGGGAAGACCACATTATTGGATGCGATCCGTAAGTCTAAGATTGTAGCAGGTGAAGCTGGTGGAATCACCCAACACATTGGAGCTTACCAAGTCGTTATCAATGATAAAAAAATCACGTTTTTAGATACACCTGGTCATGCAGCTTTCACTAGCATGAGAGCACGCGGAGCGAAAGTTACAGATATTACCATTCTGGTAGTTGCTGCTGATGATGGAATGATGCCACAAACAATAGAGGCCATTAACCATGCAAAGGCGGCAAACGTTCCAATTATAGTTGCGGTAAATAAAATGGATAAACCTGAAGCTAATCCTGATAGGGTTAAACAACAATTGGCTGAACATGGTCTTCTTCCTGAAGAATGGGGAGGAGATACAATTTATGTACCCGTCTCTGCTTTGAAGCAAGAAGGGTTAGATGAATTATTGGAAATGATTTTACTTGTTGCTGAGGTTCAGGAATTAAAAGCAAATCCTAATCGTTTAGCAAAAGGTACGATTATTGAATCGCAATTAGATAAAGGTCGTGGAGCTGTTGCAACTGTACTCGTTCAAAACGGTACATTACGTGTAGGTGACCCAATCGTTGCTGGGGCAACTTACGGAAAAGTGCGAGCAATGGTAAATGATCGAGGAAAAAGAATTAAAGAGGCGGGACCCTCTACACCAGTTGAGATTACTGGATTAAATGAAGTACCACATGCAGGTGACCCCTTTGTTGTATTTGAAGAAGAGAGAAAAGCTAGGGTCATTGGTGAAAAAAGGGCATTAAAGCTAAGACAAAGTGAATTAAATGCCACTTCAAAAGTTACGCTTGACGATTTATATAAGCAAATTCAAGAAGGGGAAATTAAAGAATTAAATGTCATTATTAAAGGAGACGTACAAGGTTCTGTTGAGGCCCTACAAGGTTCTTTAGAAAAAATTGATATTGAAGGAGTAAGGGTAAAAATTATCCATAAAGGTGTTGGAGCTATTACTGAGACAGATGTTACCTTGGCTTCAGCTTCCAATGCCATTATCATTGGTTTTAATGTCCGCCCTGAGCCACAGGCAAGAACATCGGCTGAGCGAGAAAAGGTGGATATTCGCCTACATCGTATCATTTACAATGTCATAGATGAGATTAAAGCAGCTTTACAGGGTATGCTTGATCCAGAATATCGTGAAGTAATTACGGGGCATGCGGAAATTCGTCAGGTATTTAAGGCGTCAAATATCGGTACAATTGCTGGTTCTTATGTAACAGAAGGGAAGATTATTCGAACTGCTCAAGCTAGAGTTATTCGTGATGGTATTGTTATCTTCGAAGGAAACATCGATTCGTTAAAACGTTTTAAGGATGATGCAAAAGAAGTTGCACAAGGTTATGAGTGCGGAATCACAATCCAAAACTTTAGTGATTTTAAAGAAGGAGATATTATTGAATCCTTCGTGATGGAAACTGTCAAAAAATAATGGGGTGATGTTATGGCAAATGTTCGGATAGGTAGGGTCGGTGAACAAATTAAGAAGGAAATTAGTCAACTAATTCAATATGATTTGAAAGATCCTCGAATTGGATTTGTCACAATCACAGGTGTTGAGGTAACTGGTGATTTTTCTCAAGCCACCATTTACCTAAGTATAATGGGCCAGGAAGATGAAGTTAAAGAGTCAATAAAAGCGCTTGAAAAAGCAAAAGGATTCCTAAGATCCGAATTAGGCAAACGAATCCGTTTAAGGCATACACCAGAATTGATATTTAAAGTGGATCAGTCCATTGCTTATGGTTCCAAAATAGAGAAGTTGCTACAAGACATTAAGGAAGAACGATAAGAAATGAAGGACTTAAATGAATATAAAAGGGAGTTATCACAGGCTGGCCAATTTATTAAGCAACATGATAACTATTTGATTGTGTCACATATCAACCCAGATGGGGATACCATATCCTCATCTTTAACTATGGCGCTTTTACTAAGATTCCTTGGTAAATCTTTTACATTAGTCAATGAAGACCCTATTCCAGATAAATTTAATTTTTTGCCATTATCTGACCAAATTCTATCGATTTCAGAAATTAAAAATACATTCTCTCATGTCATTACTGTGGATGTGGCTGATCAGAAAAGGATGGGAATGATTTCACCTTTACTAACTGACGATGTAGAAATTCTTAATATTGATCATCATCCCACGAATGATCGTTTTGGCCATCTTAATGTGATTTTACCTACGGCGGCTGCAACCTGTGAAATCATGTATGACCTTGTAAAGGAATTAAATATACCACTTAGTCAAGATCTTGCATCATGTATCTATACCGGGTTATTAACTGATACGGGAGGATTTCGTTATACAAATACTTCTCCAAAGGTGATGAGAATAGCGGCAGAATTATTAGAATACGGTGTATCTCCGGGTGAAATTGCTGAAATTGCATTAGAAACGATAAGTAAAAATCATATTTCAGTTTTACAGATCGCTTTATCCCATTTACAAGTAATTGAGAATGGTTTTATCGCTTGGACTTATTTAAAAGCGAATGAGTTACCGCAAGACGTTACAAGTGATGATACAGAAGGAATTGTGAATTATACTAGAAATATAGAAGGCGTAGAGGTGGGTATCTTTTTTAAAGAAGTGAAAGGGAATGTCTTTAAAATTAGCCTGCGCTCTAAAAAATATGTAGATGTAGGAGCGATTGCAAAAGCTTATCATGGAGGAGGACATGCTAGAGCCTCTGGTTTCACATTTTATGGAGATTTAGAAGAAGTACTACAACAATTGATTGATGCAATTAAACAGTCTGAAGGATGGAAGTATCTTGAAAACAAATCGAATTGATGGGGTAATACCGATTTTAAAGCCTGCTGGAATGACTTCTCATGATGTTGTAGCAAAATTAAGAAGAATCATAGGCACAAAAAGGATTGGTCATACTGGGACATTAGACCCTGAGGTAACTGGTGTACTTCCTATCTGCATTGGAAAAGCGACCCGTTTATCAGAATATATTATGGAACAACCGAAAATTTATCAGGGTCAACTAACATTAGGCAAATCAACCACAACTCAAGATTTTACAGGGCAGGTCATTGAAGAAAAAAAGGTTAAACGAATTACAGAGTCTGATGTTCAACAAGTATTTCAAACCTTTATTGGTGAGATTGAGCAAATTCCGCCGATGTATTCTTCTGTTAAAATTGGAGGAAAAAAATTATACGAACTTGCTAGACAAGGGAAAGAAGTCGATAGAAAGCCAAGAAAGGTAACCATCTATGAGTTAAAAATACGACAAATAGACCTTTCAACTGAATTTCCAACGATAGATTTTCAAGTTAAATGTTCAAAGGGAACATATGTTAGAACATTATGTGTGGATATAGGAATCAAATTAGGATACCCTGCACATATGTCAAAATTGGTTAGGGAAAAAAGTGGCTCCTTTACGATTGAACAATCCTTTACATTGGAACAAGTAGAAAACTATGCTGATTTAGACCAATTAGATAAAATTATTGTATCTATGGCAAGTTCCCTTCCGCAATACCCTTCAATTATCTTATCTGAAAATGAGATTATTTATAAGGTTTTTAATGGACAACAAATTAAGGTAAGCTCTTTAATTGCATATGATGGTTTAGTAAAAGTATTAAATCAAAAAAATGATTTAGTTGCTATCTATCAAAAAAAATCACAGGTTTTAGAAGCAAAACCTGTTAAAGTTTTTAAAGAAGAAGAGAATTAGGTGACGTTTATGAAGGTCTTACAGCTTTCTTATCCACTTACACTAGACAGGTATCAACCTAGTGTAATTGCTATTGGTTATTTTGATGGCGTACATAAAGGCCATCAACAGGTGATTAAAAAGGCCTGTCAAATCGCAAAACAATATGATCTTCTTTGTGGTGTAATGACCTTTTTCCCTCACCCAAAAGAGGTCATTAGCAACGATAAAAAAATAGATCAGATTACCCCACTAGAAATGAAACTTCAACAATTTGAAAAAATGAATGTTGATCTAAGTTATGTTGTCCATTTTTCCAAAAGGTTCTCAAGAATCACACCTGAGGAATTTGTAAATGAATTTTTAGTTAAACTCAATGTAAAAGGGGTAGTTGTTGGGTTTGATTTTAAATTCGGTCATATGGGAATGGGTAATCCTGAAACTTTACGGAACTTAAACCAAGGTCGATTTTCTGTTGATGTAGTACATGCTTTCCAAGATGACATTGGGAAAATTAGCAGTTCAAGAATTAGAGATTATTTGTTATCTGGACAAGTGGAACTGGCAAATCAACTACTTGGTAGAAATTATTCCTTTTCTGGTCGGGTCGTACATGGAGATAAAAGGGGAAGGACGATTGGTTTTCCCACAGCAAATTTGCAATTACTTGAAGAGTATTTGACCATTAGAAAAGGAGTATATGTAGTCAAAACTCAGTATCATGGTCGTTCTTACGCAGGGGTCATGAATATTGGTTATAAACCAACTTTTTCTGATGATCAGAACCTTCCTACCTATGAAGTTTATCTTATCGATTTTGATGGGGATCTTTATGGTCAAGTATTAGAGATTGAAGTGATTAAATTTTTACGTGAAGAAAAAAAGTTCAATCACTTAAATGAATTAAAAAAACAGATCACTTATGATATTGAACAAGCAAAAAAGGCAATGATAAATATTATGATTTAATCTTTCCTTTCCTTTACTTTACTTTATATCGTTAATTATGTTATACTCTGTAATGGTTGTTTCAACTTGAAGCAATTAGTAGTGACCTTTTCTCGGATTAACGATTCACCAACGTTTCTCTGGGAATAGGCTGTAAAAACAAAGGAGGTGAATTAGGATGGCACTTAATCAAGAGCGTAAACAACAATTGATCGATGAGTACAAAGTACACGAAACAGACACTGGATCTCCAGAAGTTCAAATCGCTATCCTTACTGAAAAAATCAATTATTTAAATGAACATCTTCGTACTCATAAAAAAGACCATCACTCACGTCGTGGGTTATTGAAGATGGTTGGTCAAAGGCGTAATCTTTTAAATTATTTAAGAGAAAAAGATATTCAACGTTATCGTGAATTGATTGTTAAGTTAGGATTACGTAGATAGTTTTTTTAAAAAAAGCGGGTTAATCCCGCTTTTTTTTGAATGAAAAGAAAGCACAAACAAAATCTAAATACATAATGCAAGAGAAGGAAATAATATGAAATACGTCGAAGTTCATGTTGAAATTTGAAAGGAGGCAATCTAGTAATGGATAAAAAAGTGTACCAAATGGATTTGGCTGGACGACCTCTTATTATTGAAACAGGTCAATTAGCCAAACAAGCAAACGGAGCTGTTCTAATAAGATATGGTGATACCGCTGTCTTAGTCGCGGTTACAGCCTCAAAAGATGCTAAAGACCTAGACTTCTTCCCGTTAACCGTAAACTATGAGGAACGCCTTTATGCAGTAGGAAAGATTCCAGGAGGGTTTATTAAACGAGAAGGAAGACCAAGTGAGAAAGCGATTTTAGCATCTCGATTAATCGATAGACCAATAAGACCACTCTTCCCAGACGGATTTCGTAATGATGTTCAAATTTCTGCAACAGTCATGTCTGCCGATCCAAATTGTTCCTCAGAAATCGCGGCTATGATTGGGACATCAGTAGCCTTATCTATTTCAGATATACCTTTTATGGGACCAATTGCTGGCGTGATTGTTGGACGTGTTGATGGTCAATTTATTATTAACCCAACGGTTGAAGCGATAGCAAAAAGTGATATCCATCTAGTAGTCGCTGGTACAAAAGATGCTATCAATATGGTTGAAGCAGGAGCAAAAGAAGTACCAGAGGAAGTCATGTTAGAAGCGATCATGTTTGGTCATGAAAAAATTAAAGAAATCATTCAATTCCAATCAAATATCGTTAATGAAATTGGAAAAGAAAAGATGCAAGTGGTACTTCATCAAATTGATAAACATTTGGAGCAAGTGGTTAAAGAATATGCAAAAGACCAATTAGTACAAGCTATACAAGTCGAAGAAAAACAAGCTAGACAAGATGCAATTGACCAAGTGATGAACCAAACAATTGAATATTTTACCGAAACCTATCCAGAACAATTAGGTATGATCAGTGAAATTCTCCATTATATTGTAAAAGAAGAAGTTAGAAGACTTATTCTTTTTGAAGGAAAAAGGCCTGATGGAAGGAATTTAAGCGAAATTAGACCTATTTCATGTGAAATCGGATTATTACCACGTACTCATGGCTCAGGATTATTTACTCGTGGACAGACACAGGCTTTAAGTGTATGTACTCTTGGTGCTTTAGGAGATGTGCAAATTCTTGATGGTTTAGACCTTGAAGAATCTAAACGATTTATGCACCACTATAATTTTCCACCTTATAGTGTTGGTGAAGCCAGACCATTGCGAGGACCAGGAAGACGAGAAATTGGTCATGGGGCATTAGGGGAAAGAGCATTAGAACCAATTATTCCTCCTGAGGACGAATTCCCATATACAATCCGCTTAGTATCTGAAGTATTAGAATCAAATGGTTCTACCTCACAAGCAAGTATTTGTGCAAGCACTTTAGCATTAATGCATGCTGGTGTTCCAATTAAAGCCCCTGTAGCTGGTATTGCAATGGGATTAGTAAAAGAAGGAAATCAAGTTGCTATACTTACTGATATTCAAGGAATGGAAGACCATTTAGGAGATATGGATTTTAAAGTGGCAGGAACAAGCACTGGGGTAACTGCTTTACAAATGGATATTAAAATCAGTGGGATTGATCGTGAAATTCTAAAGAAAGCTTTGGAACAAGCAAAGATCGGAAGATTATTTATTTTAGAAAAAATGTTAGCTACTATCGATAAACCAAATGTTGAATTATCAGAATATGCACCTAAAATAACCACTTTAAAAATCAACCCTGACAAAATAAGGGATGTGATCGGTCCTAGTGGCCGTATTATCAATAAGATTATAGAAGAAACTGGGGTAAAAATCGATATTGAACAAGATGGTCGAGTCTATATTGCTTCAGTAGATCCTGTCTTAAATGAGAAAGCTAAGAAGATGATTGAAGACATTGTTCGAGAAGTTGAAGTAGGACAAACCTATTTAGGAACAGTAAAAAGAATAGAGAAGTTTGGAGCTTTTGTAGAATTGTTCCAAGGTAAAGAAGGATTGGTTCATATTTCACAGTTAGATGTAAAACGAGTTGAAAAAGTGGAAGATGTAGTTTCTGTTGGAGATCAAATTATGGTGAAAGTGACTGAAATCGATAATCAAGGTAGAATCAATCTATCTAGGAAAGCGATTTTAAAAGAACAAGAACAAAAAGATTAAAGAAGTTTGGAAGAGTCAGATTTTATTCTGTCTCTTTTTTATTTCACTGATGAAGTAAGAAGAATTTTTTGGTTTTAATTTAGGACACCACTCAATAAAATGTATTGAATAAGGGGAGTGGGGATGTCTAATGAAATGGGTTAAAATGACTGTAATTCTCTTAATAATGTTTACCCTATTTTTCAGTATTGCTAATTATAAACTAATTAACTCTTATATAAGTGTGATAAAGCAGCCAAGTAAGGAGTCAACAGAAAAATTAAGAAAAGTAATTCATAATTACGCGATCAAAAACAATATCAATCCAATTGAACCGAAAATAGATAAAATTTGGAAGTTAATCCCCGGTTATAATGGATTAGTTGTAGATGAAGAAACTACCTTAAAATTGGCTGAGAAACAAGATTTACAAGCAAACGATAAAATTCCTTATGTCTGGTTAGAAATTGAGCCGAAAAATGGGATAGATCAATTAGGGAACCACCCTATTTACCGAGGGAATCCAGAGAAGCCAATGGTATCGTTAATGATAAATGTGGCTTGGGGCACAGAATATTTAGAGTCGATGCTAGATATTTTAAATAAGGAACAAGTAAAAGCTACCTTTTTTTAGATGGTAGTTGGTTAAAGAAAAATCCAAATGTTGCAAAGAAGATAGCTGCTAATGGGCATGAAATTGGTAATCATGCTTACTCTCATCCGCAGATGAGTAGAATCAGCAATGAAAGAATCCGTGAAGAAATTTTAAAGACAGAGAAACTGATTCAACAAACATTAAATCAATCTTCTAAATACTTTGCCCCACCTTCTGGGGATTACGACCTGAGAGTAGTTAAAATAGCTCATGAATTAAAACTTCATACTGTTTTATGGACAGTTGACACGGTAGATTGGAAGAAACCCTCGCCTGAAACGATTATCAATCGGATCGTTCCAAAGGTACAAAATGGGTACTTAATCCTGATGCATCCTACAAAATCGACTGCAGAAGCTTTACCAACTTTGATAAGGGAAATAAAGAAAAAAGGGTTAATAATCAGTCCAGTTAAAGAAACTCTATCTTCAAAAAGAGTTCTTTCTGTTGAGTCATCTCCTAAATTTTGATATAGTTATATTCACAGTCTGAAGATTTTTCCTGTATAGGAGGATTTACGTGATAAAAAGATATACATTAACAAATGGTTTAAGAGTAGTCATTGAGAAGATCCCTACAGTGCGGTCAGTGGCTATGGGGATCTGGGTAAAGACTGGATCAAAAAATGAAAATCCAATGAACAATGGGATTTCTCATTTTATTGAACATATGTTGTTTAAAGGGACAGAAAATCGTACTTCTCAGCAGATTGCAGAGGTGTTTGATTCAATTGGCGGGCATGTAAATGCCTTTA
Source organism: Tepidibacillus decaturensis (assembly GCF_001561915.1). GTDB lineage: Bacteria > Bacillota > Bacilli > Tepidibacillales > Tepidibacillaceae > Tepidibacillus_B > Tepidibacillus_B infernus. The sequence goes on from NZ_LSKU01000001.1 coordinate 994,925, forward strand.
CTTCTAAAGAATATACTTGTTACTATGCAAAAGTCTTAGATGAACATCTAGAAGTTGGCTTAGATGTATTATCTGATATGTTTTTTCATTCTACTTTTGATCAAGAAGAATTAAATAGGGAAAGAAATGTAGTAGTAGAAGAGATAAAGATGTATGAAGACACACCAGATGATCAAATTCATGATCTCATTTCTAATGCAGCTTTCGGAAACCATCCACTTGGTTATTCAATTTTGGGAACTGAAGAGGTCTTACATACCATTACTAAAGAAATGATCCAAAAGTATATGAATGAAAGATACACTACAGAAAATACGGTTATTACCCTTGCTGGAAACACTCCTCCACACATTGTGGAACTGATTGAAGAAGCTTTTGGTACATTTAAACTCCATGGAAAAGAGGAACAAATTTCTGTTGCAACAGTTAAAGCTAGTGAAATCATTAAAGTGAAACAAACTGAACAATCTCATATCACCTTTGGTTTACCAGGATTAGCAGTAAATGACCCAGATATCTACTCTCTAATCTTATTAAATAATATTATTGGTGGAAGTATGAGCTCCAGACTATTTCAAGAGGTTAGAGAAAAACGTGGTTTAGCTTACTCTGTCTTTTCTTATCATTCCTCTTATCAGGATGGTGGATTATTTACGATCTATGCTGGCACTGCTCCAAACCAAGTAAATGAAGTGATCAATATTATTCAGGATATCCTTTTCTCTATTCAACAAAAAGGAATTGACGAGAAAGAAATCATAAAAGGAAAAGAACAACTAAAAGGTAGCCTGATGTTAAGTCTGGAAAGTACGAACAGTAGAATGAATCGTTTAGGGAAAAATGAGCTTTTATTGGGGAAACATCCTTCTTTAGATGAAATCATCGAACGAATAAATCAGGTAAATCAGCAATCTATTGAAAAAGTAATAAAACAAGTCTTTAATCACCCTATTTCATTTGCTATGATTAGTCCATACGAAGAGGTTCCTACGACACTTAGGAGGGATTTTCTTGTACCAAATTAAAATAAAAAGGTTACCTGGAAATGAAGATTTACCGACTCCGAAGAAAATGTCGGAATATGCTAGCGGTTATGATCTCTTCGCTTCAGTTAAAGAGAATCTTTTTTTGCAACCAGGAAAAAGCATCTTAATACCTACTGGATTTGCGTTAGAGATGCCAGCAGGAATTGAAGCACAGGTCAGGCCTCGAAGTGGTTTAGCATTAAAACATGGTATAACTGTTTTAAATACTCCTGGGACGATTGATGCTGATTACCGTGGAGAGATTAAGATTATTCTCATTCATTTAGGCACGGAGGAATTTGAAATTAAACGTGGAGATCGAATTGCTCAACTTGTTTTTATGAAGTTACCTACCGTTGAGTTAATAGAAGTAGAAGAAATTAACGAAACACCAAGAGGTATAGGCGGATTCGGTCATACTGGCCAATAAGGTCAAAGTTAAATTGGTAAAGGAGCGAAGAAAAATGAAAAAAGATACGACAGAGGATCTACTTAATGAAATAGAGAATCTTCGCAACCAATTACATCGTAAAGTTGGAAATCATTCAATTGAAGATCATGAGATACTGATGGATCATGACCTTTTACAAATGAGCAAACGTTTGGATGAGTTAATCCTTACTTATATGTCTTTGTCAAACAAAAAATAGCATGTAGAAAATAAGTGGAAGATTTATAAAGGGACTTCATGATGGAAGTCCTTTTTTTGTACTTTTTTTACTTATATTGCATAGTAAGAGAACAGAAATGGAAAAAAGGAGAGGATCGTAATGCGTTTTAGTGAATTAAATGGCAAAGAAATTATTGATTTAAGCAGTGGAGAGCGGATTGGAACAGTTGGACATACAGAGTTAATTATTGACCCTAATTCAGGAGAAATAGAAGCAATGGTCTTGCCAAAAACATCTTTTTTAAACATAGGCAAACAAAAAGAAGAAGTTTATATTCCTTGGAATGCAATTCGAAAAATAGGGCCGGAAATGATTATCGTAGAAAAAAAAGCCAGGGTAAAATCGTATGAATAATGCTTAAAGGTTACTAAATAAAATGATAGAATGTCACCACTTTCTGGGCTATCGAATATGATGTTTTAGAAATAAGCAACTTTGCAATTTCGCTTTTTTCGAGTAAAATGTTTGGAAAGGGGTAACTTGAAATTGCTCACGGAAATTCATATGGCTTTTGTCGGTGGTGATGCTCGTCAGTTAGAAGTTATTAAAAAATGTATTGAAATGGATGCAACAATCACATTAATTGGCTTCGATAACTTAGAAAGTAAATTTGTAGGAGTTCACCAAAAAGACTTAGAACCAGATATTTTTCTTAATGTAGATGCAGTGATCCTTCCGATTGTTGGTACAGATGAAGAAGGAAATGTTGAAAGTATTTTTAGTCAAAAAAAATTGGTTCTTACAGAGGAACATTTATCAAAACTTCCCAAAAAAGCTAAAATTTATACAGGTATGGCCAAACCTTACTTAAAAAAATATGCAACGACCTACAAATAGAATTAGTTGAATTATTGGATCGTGATGACGTAGCTATCTATAACTCAATTCCAACAGTAGAAGGCACTTTAATGATGGCCATACAAAATACTGATTTTACGATACATGGTTCTAATTCAATCGTTTTGGGCTTCGGTAGAACGGGTATTACTTTAGCAAGAATTTTACAGGCTTTAGGAGCCCACGTAAAAGTAGGTGCTAGAAGACCAGAACATATTGCTAGAATATACGAAATGGGAATGGTACCTTTCTACGTAAGCCAGTTAGAACAAGTGGTTTATGATGTTGATTTACTATTTAACACCATCCCTGAAATGGTTGTGACTGCAAAAGTAATTGCGGCCATGCCACATCATTCATTAATTATCGATTTAGCTTCAAAACCAGGTGGTACAGATTTTCGATATGCAGAAAAAAGAGGAATTAAAGCATTATTAGCCCCAGGGTTACCCGGAATCGTTGCACCTAAAACAGCTGGTCAGATTATAGCAAATGTTCTCACCAGATTAGTTTTAGAACAATTCGGCAACCAAGGGGGAAAGTAAAATGAATTTACGTGGGAAAACGATCGGTTTTGGCTTAACAGGATCTCATTGCACATTTGCAGAGGTAATGCCGGAAATAAAAAAACTGGTAGACGAAGGCGCAAATGTGATTCCAATCTTAAGCTATGCTGTTCAGACTACAGATACAAGATTTGGAGCAACATTAGATTGGCAGAAACAGTTAAAGGATATTACAGGTAACCAAATCATTATGACAATTGTTGAGGCAGAACCCGTTGGTCCAAAAGGAATATTAGATTTAATGGTCATTGCGCCAGCCACCGGAAATACGGTTAGTAAGTTAGCGAACGCCATTACTGACTCACCAGTTCTCATGGCTGCAAAAGGGCAGCTAAGAAATCTAAAACCAGTCGTTGTTGCTGTATCTACAAATGATGGCTTAGGTTTAAATGGCGTAAATATTGGACGATTATTAGCAACTAAAAATATTTTTTTAGTTCCTTTTGGGCAGGATTCTCCTACAAAAAAACCGAACTCTTTAGTAGCAAGAATGGATCTCATCAAAGATACTTGTGAAGAGGCATTAGATCATAAACAAATCCAACCTGTTTTAGTTGAAAAATTTAAATATTGATTATATTTAACTTTTAGGAGGAGAAAAAGATGAGGAAAAAAAGTAAATACAATGTGGCTGTTGTTGGGGCAACGGGAGCTGTTGGACAACAAATGATCCATTTATTGGAGAAAAGAAACTTTCCAATTGATCGTTTAAAATTACTTGCATCCAGTCGTTCCAAAGGCAAAGTTGTTCCATTTAAAGGACATGATGTCGTAATTGAAGAGGCAACTCCTGAAAGTTTTGATGATATCGACTTTGCTTTATTTAGTGCCGGTGGAAAAACAAGCAAATACTTAGCCCCGTATGTCGCGCAAAGCGGGGCTATTGTTATTGACAACAGCAATGCTTTTCGAATGGATCCCAATGTACCTTTGGTGGTTCCAGAGGTTAATCCTGAGGAAATTTTTAAACATCAAGGAATCATCGCTAATCCAAATTGTTCAACGATTCAGATGGTGATGGCATTAAAGCCGCTGTACGATCATTTTGGGATCGAACGTATTATTGTTTCCACTTACCAGGCAGTTTCAGGTGCTGGTAATCAAGCGATTCAAGAGTTAAAACAGCAATCAAAACAAGTATTAAATGGTGAAGAAGTAAGTAAAGCTATTTTACCAGTCGGTTCTTTGCCAATAAAAAAACAAATTGCTTTTAATGCGATTCCACAAATTGATGTTTTTGAAGAGAATGGCTTTACTCTTGAAGAGATGAAAATGGTAAGAGAAACGAAGAAAATTTTTGGTGATTCATCTATAAAAGTAACTGCAACTTGTGTACGCATACCTGTCGTGTATGGGCATTCTGAGTCAGTCTATGTTGAATTAAAACAATCTTATGATCTTAAACAGGTCATAGAATTATTAAAATCAGCTTCAGGTGTTGTTGTCATAGACGATCCATTACAACAAGAATATCCTTTAGCAATTGATGCAGCTGGAAAACTCGAAGTTTTTGTTGGTAGAATAAGAAGAGACCTTGACCATCCAAACGCTTTAAATATGTGGGTTGTGTCCGATAATCTATTAAAAGGTGCTGCATGGAATGCAGTACAAATTGCTGAAGAAATCATAAAAAATGCAAAATAAAAGAGGGTAAAGGAATAATGGGGATTATTGTTCAAAAGTTTGGGGGTTCATCGCTTACATCGAAAGAATTTAGGCTAAGGGCAATTTATCATATTCAAAAAGAACTTTCATTAGGACATCAGGTCGTTGTTGTGGTATCGGCTATGGGGAGAAGGGGAGATCCTTATGCGACTGATACACTAATTGATCATATTAAAGAGAATGGTAATTCTTTGCCAAATAGAGAAATGGATCTGTTATTAAATTGTGGTGAAGTGATATCTGCTACTACTTTAAGTAGTATGATGTTCCAATTAGGGGTTTCGAACACTGTTTTAACTGGAGGGCAAGCAGGCATTATTACAAATGATCATTTTTCTAACGCACAAATTAAAACAATTCGACCAAGTCGGATTTTTTATGAATTAAAGCGAAATCAGGTTGTAATCGTCACTGGGTTTCAAGGTATGACAGAATCTGGCGATATTACAACCTTGGGTCGTGGGGGGTCAGACACGACAGCCACAGCATTAGGAGTAGCTTTAAATGCTGATATGGTGGATATTTTTACCGATGTGAATGGAATTATGTCTGCAGATCCAAGAATTGTACATGATGCTGAACCACTAATTGCTGTAACTTATGATGAAATATGTAATATGGCCTATCAAGGAGCCAAGGTAATCCATCCAAGAGCAGTAGAAATTGCAATGGAAAAACAAATTCCTATCCGTGTTCGATCCACATTTACCTGTGATGAAGGAACATTGGTTACTTCCTATGAAAAGATAGTTAAAAATAAAGAACAATTTAATATCAAGGATCGTATTATCACAGGAATTGCTCATGTTCCAAATATTACACAAATAAAAGTTTTTGCTAAAGAGGGGCAATATGACTTACAACTAAAAGTTTTTAAAGCAATGGCTGATCATCAGATTAGTGTAGATTTCATCAATGTGAATCCTGTTGGTGTAGCTTTTACTGTTCATGATCAAGTGGCAGATATGGCAAACGAGATTTTAGAATCAATGGGATATATGCCACAACTTACAAGAAATTGCGCAAAAATATCAATAATCGGTGCTGGAATGGCAGGTGTTCCAGGTGTCATGGCATATATTGTTGAAGCATTAACGGAAAAGGATATTCAAATTTTGCAATCTGCTGACTCTCATACCACAATTTGGGTATTAGTTCATCAAGAGGACACAGAAAAAGCCGTGTTGGCTTTGCATCATAAATTTTTTGAAATAGGAACAGAAAAGGAGTGAGAACAAGGTGGATTTTGGCAGATTAATCACAGCTATGGTTACTCCATTTAATCAAAAATTAGAAATAGACTTAGAAAAAACAAAGAATTTGGTGAATCATTTAATCAATACAGGTACAGAGACAATTGTCGTAGCTGGCACAACAGGTGAATCACCAACATTAACAAAGAATGAAAAATTGTTACTCTTTGAAAAGGTTATTGAATTTGTAGATGGTAGAGCGAAAGTAATTGCGGGTACAGGAACGAATGATACGAAATCGTCTATCGAATTGACAAAAAAGGCAGAAGAAATCGGTGTAGACGGTGTAATGTTAGTTGCCCCATATTATAATAAACCTTCCCAAGAAGGTCTTTATCAACACTTTAAGTCTATTGCTGAAGAAACTGCATTGCCAATTATGATCTATAATATTCCTGGAAGGACTGGAATCAACATTCAGGCGAAAACAATGGTTCAATTGGCAAGTATCAGTAATATTGTTGCTGTTAAAGAGGCAAGTGGTGATTTAACACAAATGGCTGAAATCATTGCAAATGTACCTTCTGATTTCTATTTGTATAGTGGAGATGATAAATTAACATTGCCCGTATTAGCAATTGGAGGTCATGGAATTGTAAGTGTTGCAAGCCACGTAGTTGGTAAAGAAATGAAAGAAATGATTGATCATTATTTTAAAGGAAATGTTAAAGAGGCAGCATTAGAGCATTTAAGATTATTACCACTTTTTGAAGCGATTTTTATTACTTCAAACCCTGCACCAATTAAGGCATTACTTGAAGAAATAGGAATAAAAGCTGGTTCTGTTAGATTACCTTTAGTCTCTGTAACTAGAGAGCAAATACAATTTGTTACAAATATTTATAATAGAACGAAAACCATTAGCTAAAACGAATAAATTATTTTTGATTTTTAGGGATCTATGTATCCCTATTTTTTATGTTCTAAAACTTCATGAGAAAAAAAATGCTGGTCATACTATAGTAAATAGAAGAACACTTTTTTTTAAAAAAACATTACTTGTTTTTTATGTTTTCATTCATGTATAATAACTTCAAGTGACTTGAGCGGTTTTTTGTGTAACTACAACTGAATATAGGAGGTATGAAGTTGCCAAAGAACAATAAAGAAAGATTGCTTATTTTCGCTCTGGGCGGATTAGGCGAAATTGGCAAAAACATGTATGTCATACAATACGCTGATGATATCGTGGTTGTGGATGCTGGATTGAAGTTTCCAGAAGAGGAGATGCTCGGAATTGATTTGGTCATCCCCGATGTTTCTTACCTTGTTGAAAATAAAGAAAAGGTAAGAGCCATCATTCTAACCCATGGCCACGAAGATCATATTGGCGGGTTATCGTATGTTTTAAAAGAGATCAACGTACCGGTATATGGAACTAAATTAACGCTCGGGCTTGTAGAAAGTAAATTAAAAGAGGCAAATATTCTCAGTGAATCTAAGCTTATTTTAGTGAACAATGAGTCGGAAATTCAATTGGGGGCATTAAAAGTTTCATTCTTTAAAGTGAACCATAGCATACCAGATGCTGTTGGAGTAGTGATTGATACTCCTGAAGGTGTTGTGGTACATACAGGGGACTTTAAATTTGATTTGACACCTGTAAATAATCAAATGGCGGATATTCACAAAATGGCTGAAATTGGCAAAAAGGGTGTATTGGCTCTATTATCAGATAGTACTAATGCTGAACGTGAAGGACATACAGGATCAGAACGTTCAGTGGGAGAGTCCATTAGTGAAGTCTTTAGAAAAGCAAAACAAAGAATCATTGTGGCCACTTTTGCTTCTAATATTCATCGAATTCAACAAGTTGTTGACGCTTCAATCGCCTACGATAGAAAGATTACCATTGTAGGTCGGAGCATGGTGAATGTTGTGAATATCGGTATTGAGTTGGGTTATCTTCACGTCCCTGAAGGTATGATTGTGGATGTAGATGAAATTAATAAATTACCTGCTGATCGTGTTGTTATCTTATCAACGGGTAGTCAAGGTGAGCCAATGTCCGCTTTGACACGTATGGCACGTTCAACTCATCGAAAACTTGATATCATGCCTGGTGATACCGTCATCATCTCTGCAACCCCTATACCGGGAAATGAAAAATATGTCGCTCGAACTGTTGACCAATTGTTTAGAATCGGTGCCAATGTGATATATGGTGGTTCGATCTCAGGAGTACATGTTTCTGGTCATGGAAGCCAGGAAGAATTAAAATTAATGTTAAATTTTATGCGCCCAAAATTTTTTATTCCTATTCATGGTGAATATCGAATGTTACGCCTTCATTCTGATTTAGCTGAATCCATCGGAATACCAAGAGAAAATATTTTTCTGTTAGATAATGGGGATACCATAGAGATTTCTAACGGTAAGGCCCGTTATGGTTCAAAGATTCCAGTTGGGAATGTCTTAATTGATGGATTAGGTGTTGGGGATGTCGGCAATATTGTTTTAAGAGATCGTAAACTATTGTCTCAAGATGGTATATTAGTTGTTGTAGTTACACTTAGCAAACAAAATGCTACGATTTTATCGGGTCCAGACATTATTTCTAGAGGATTTGTATATGTTCGTGAATCTGAGGAACTTTTAGAAGAAGCAAATCGCCTTGTCACTGTCACTTTACAAAAATTAATGATAGAGAACGTGAATGAATGGTCTTCATTAAAAAATAGTGTAAGAGATGTATTAGGAAGGTTCTTATATGAACAAACAAGAAGAAGGCCAATGATTTTACCAATTATCATGGAAGTTTAATAAAAAAGAGCAGCCAAATTAAATGGTTGCTCTTTTCCTTTGTATGATTTTTTGTAACTGCAGTTATACTACAAACATAAGGAGGAATGGAAATGAATATGGAATTAAATCTTAATAAAACGTCAATGGAAGAATCTGAAGAAGAACAACCAAACCTGCAAGAACAGCAAAAACAAAAAACGTTAATGGATACCCTTCAGAATCTTGGCCAGACAAATGTTCCAAGTATAGAAACCAATATTTTTTCCCTAAACATCATCGGCCAAATAGAAGGTCACATTGTGCTTCCACCACAAAATAAAACAACTAAGTATGAACATATTATCCCCCAATTAATTGCAGCAGAACAAAATCCAAAAATTGAAGGCATTTTAATCACATTAAATACAGTTGGTGGTGATGTAGAAGCAGGGTTAGCGATTGCCGAAATGATTTCCTCATTATCAAAACCAACCGTAACGCTTGTTCTTGGGGGAGGCCATTCTATCGGAGTACCTATTGCAGTTAGTTCCGATTACTCGTTTATTGCAGAAACAGCCACAATGACGATCCATCCTGTACGTCTAACGGGTTTGGTGATTGGTGTTCCACAGACGTTTGAATACTTAGATAAAATGCAGGATCGAGTGGTTAGGTTCATAACACAACATTCCAAAATATCTGAAGAAAAATTTAAGGAACTAATGTTTAAAACAGGTGAGCTAACTCGTGATATTGGTACTAATGTTGTAGGAACGGATGCTGTAAAATACGGGTTGATCGATGCTGTTGGTGGACTTGGCGATGCGATTAAGGAACTAAATAGAAGGATTGCTGAGTGGAAACAAACGAAAGCAAGACAGGGCGTGGTACAATGATTTTTTATAGTACGATTCCAATTGAAACCGTTTTTGATGGATTTGATCAAATGAAACTTAACTACAAAGAGGTACAAATGGGACATATGACAATGGTTGTAGAACCAACATCGGATTATCAGGCAAAAATTGTTAGATTGATTAGTCCTGTGGCACAAGATTATTTGAATCCCAAATATCAACCTGGTCAAACTCTTTATTTTAATTTTTCTGACTCTCATTAATTGCCTGTTGTTTCCTTGTTTTCCATGTTATAATGCTTATAAAAAGCAGCCTAG
>NZ_LSKU01000001.1:1004864-1012930 GCF_001561915.1 Tepidibacillus decaturensis
GCTGCTTTTATAAGGAAGCTGATTGGAAAACGGGTGAGAAAAAATAATGGTTACAAAAAGGAAAAAAAACTAGAAAACAAAGAATGAAACAACATCTTAAATTCGAAGCCTACGGTATATTACTTTTTGTGTTATTTATTATAGAATTATCCAAAATGGGCTATATTGGCGATTACCTAAATCTTTTTTTTCGATTTTTAGTGGGACAATGGGATTTTACTCTTAGTTTAATTGGCCTATACCTTTCGTTATACTTAATGACCAAAAGAAAATTTTCTTTTCATTGGTCTATGAGAAAAATTGGCCTACTCTTGATTTATATTTCACTAATTATCTTAAACCATGTAGTTTTTGTCGAAAATATTCAACTAAATGGGATGTATAAAGATATTGGAGTCTTAAAAGCAACATGGCAGCAATTTGTTCTGGAAATGAAAGATCATGGGAATGTTGATTTGGGTGGTGGAATGGTCGGAGCTTTATTTTATCAGCTATTTAATTACCTTTTTGACCATTCAGGAACAAAAGTAATATTAGTGGCACTTATTTTGGTAGGAATACTTCTTTTCTTTCATTTTTCTTATGTAGAGCTATTTAAAAAAATAAAGCTCTTTTTCCAAAACCAAATAACTGTATTAGAGGAAAAAGTCAAGGATTTTCTTTTATTACTTAATCAAAAACAACCCAAAGCAAAAAGAAGAAAATTACCACAAAAAAATAATGAAGAGCATATAGAAAATGAACCAAATTCTAATCACTTTGACCATTACGAAGAACCCATTATTCATGATTTTATGGATCGAAACGTGTCAACAAACCAGTCAACAATTAATCATAATACACATCCTTTAAATATGGATTTAGAACTAGAAAATCAAGAGGGTGACGATAATCAAGAAATTGAATTAAGTGGGATTTCTTTACAAAATGAAGAGAAAAATTATTTTATGCCTCCCTTTCATATCTTAAATTCTCCTGAATTTCAAGAACAAGGAGAAGAATTTAAAGATATTAGTAATAATGCAAAAAAATTAGAATCTACTTTAGAAAGTTTTGGTGTAAAAGCACGAGTAACACAAATACATAGAGGTCCTGCCGTTACACGCTTTGAAATTCAACCTGATGTAGGTGTAAAAGTTAGTAGGATCGTCAATTTAGCTGATGATATTGCTTTATCTCTTGCGGCAAAAGATATTCGAATCGAAGCACCTATTCCAGGAAAAGCAGCAATAGGAATTGAGGTTCCTAACTCAGAAATTGCAGTGGTTACTCTGAAGGAGGTACTAGAAAGTCAAGCATTTTATGAATCTAAGTCAAAACTAAGTCTCGGACTAGGTAGAGATATATCTGGTGAACCTATTATTGGGAATTTATCAAAAATGCCCCATTTATTAGTAGCTGGTGCTACTGGATCAGGTAAAAGTGTATGTATTAATTCAATGATTGTAAGTATTCTATATAAAGCAAAACCAAGTGAAGTAAAGTTTTTAATGATTGATCCCAAGATGGTTGAACTTAATGTTTATAATGGGATCCCCCATCTTTTATCACCAGTTGTAACTGATCCAAAAAAAGCATCAAAGGCTTTAAAAATGATTGTGAATGAAATGGAAAAAAGATATGAAAGCTTTGCTGAAAAAGGTGCACGTGATATCGAAAGATATAATGCACTTCTTATCGATGAAAGTCCTGAAAAGGCGCAAATTTTGCCATATATCGTTGTTATCATTGATGAACTAGCAGACCTAATGATGGTTGCGCCAAATGATGTAGAAGATGCAATTATTCGTTTGGCTCAAAAAGCTAGGGCTGCAGGAATTCATTTAATTGTTGCAACACAACGTCCTTCAGTTGATGTTATTACTGGTTTGATTAAAGCAAACATACCTTCACGAATTGCCTTTGGGGTTTCTTCCCAAACTGATTCAAGAACGATCATAGATATGGGGGAGCTGAAAAATTACTTGGTAGAGGGGATATGCTTTACTTTCCTGTGGGCTACTCGAAACCTGTTCGTGTTCAAGGAGCATTTATAACTGATCTTGAAGTGGAGGCTGTTGTTCAATATGTGAAAGAACAACAACAAGCAAATTATCAAGAAGGAATTGTTACGGAACTAAATAAGCCAAATGAAGCTGAAGAAGTCGATGAGGTTCTTGATGACCTATTTTATGAAGCTGTAGAATTAGTGGTTGAAACAAAACAAGCATCTGTATCCATGTTGCAGCGAAGGTTGCGAGTTGGGTATACTAGAGCTGCAAGATTGATTGATGAAATGGAAAAGAGAGGTATTATAGGCCCTTATGAGGGAAGTAAACCACGTACTGTTCTTATTAGCATCGATCAGTATCAACAAATGAAGATCCCAATTTAAATGCTTTCATAGAAATTTTTGTTGATTTTTTGTTTAAAAAAAGTGAAAATAAATGTGAGATGTTAATGTAGTATAACGTCAGACGTCTAATATGAAAGGAATGCTTTTTAATGTCCTTAAGATCTGATCCACGGCCTCTTTATCTATTGGTTATCGATAAAATTAAGCAAGATATTGAACAAAGAATCTTAAAGCCTGGGCAGAAACTTCCATCAGAGTTTGAGTTATCTAAAGATTTGGGAATAAGTCGTGCTACCTTGCGTGAAGCTCTTCGAATTCTTGAAGATGAGAATATCATTACACGTAAACACGGAGTTGGAACATTTATCAATGCTAAACCTGTATATACAAGTGGTATTGAAGAATTATTTAGTATCACTCAAATGATTGAAAAGAATGGACAGAAAGCAGGCACTATTTATGTAAACAAAGCTTTTGCGTCTGCAACACAAGAAGATATAAAAACTTTCCATCTCGATGATTCAGATCTTGTTCTAAGAGTTGAAAGGATCAGAACTGCAGACGAAGAGCCTGTTGTTTATTGTATTGATAAAATTCCCGATAGTATATTAACGAAAGATTTTGATTTTCACCAATATGGTTCTGTATTTAAAAGCCTTGAACAACATGCTAATATTTTTATTTCCCATGCCATTACAGAAATTATTCCAATAGGTTATCATGAAAAAATTTCGCCATTATTACATTCACCACCTGAATCATCATTATTGATTTTAAAACAGCTCCATTTTGATATGAGCGATCGTCCAGTATTATTCTCAATCAATTATTTTAGGGCAGACAAGTTTAGATTTCAGGTGTTGAGAAAAAGATAAAAAGTAAGAAATGTTTTCTTTTGTAAGGAGGTGTTAATAATTTAGATAGGAATTCAATGAGTTCAATTTATTTTTAACATTATTTAAAATTAAATTGGGGGTTAAATTTATGAAAAAATTTTTCACATTAATGCTTATTTTTACTCTTGCTATGACTACCTTTTTAGTAGGTTGTGGTGCTGATAAAGAAGAAACAAAAAAACCAGACCAACAAGCTCAACCAGATCAAGCAACAGAAAAACAGCTAAAAGTTGCAATGGTAACTGACGTTGGTGGTGTGAATGACCAATCCTTCAACCAGTCTGCATGGGAAGGACTACAAAGAGCAGAACAAGAACTTGGAATTAAAGCTTCTTACAAAGAATCAAAACAAGATGCTGATTATGCACCAAATATGGAACAATTATTAGACGAAGAAAATGATTTAATTTGGGGAATTGGTTTCAAAATGGGAGATACTATTCTTGCTGAAGCTCAAAAAAACCCAGATCAAAAATATGCAATTATTGACTACGCTTATGATCAAACTCCAGAGAACTTAGTTGGGGTAGTATTTAAAGCAGAACAAGCTTCTTTCTTAGTTGGTTATATTGCTGGTAAGATGACCAAGACTGGAAAAGTTGGTTTTGTTGGTGGTATTGAAGGCGTTGTAATCGATGGTTTTGATTATGGTTTCCAAGCAGGTGTGAAGTATGCAAACCCTAATGTTACTGTTTTAAGACAATATGCTGAATCCTTTACAGACTCTGCAAAGGGTAAAGCAATCGCAAACTCCATGTACCAAGACGGAGCAGATATCGTTTTCCATGCTGCAGGTGGTGTAGGTGATGGAGTTATTGAAGCTGCTAAAGAACAAGGAAAATTCGCAATTGGTGTTGACAGAGACCAAAATAACTTAGCGCCAGATAACGTAATTACTTCTGCGATGAAACGTGTAGATAACGGTATTTACAACATTGTAAAACAGCTCAAAGAAGGGAATTTCCCTGGTGGGCAAACCGTCGTTTTAGGATTAGCTGAAGGAGCAGTCGATATTGCACCATCCTCTGACAAACACGTTCCTAAAGAAATTTTAGATGAAGTAAATGGTTTGAAAGAAAAAATTATCAATGGGGAAATTGAAGTACCTTACAATAAAGAAACCTTTGATAAATTTGAAGTAAAATAATAATTGTAAAGAAAAACTTAACAGCTCGGACAATTGTCTGAGCTGTTTCGATATGTAGATTGGATTGGAGGGTTCTTCTTTGAATCACATAGATTTCCAGGATAAAGTTGTTGAGATGAAAAGCATCACTAAGATTTTTGGAAATTTAAAAGCAAATGACAATATAAATCTAACTGTTCATAAAGGAGAAGTCCATGCATTATTAGGAGAGAACGGTGCTGGTAAATCAACGTTAATGAACATTTTATATGGACTTTATCAACCTACGTCTGGTGAAATATATATTAAAGGAAAAAAGATTGATATTACAAATCCAAACGTAGCGATTAAACATGGTATTGGAATGGTTCATCAACATTTTATGCTGGTAGAACCCTTTACAGTTGCAGAAAATATTATCTTGGGAATGGAAATAACCAAGGTACTCGGCAAACTAGATATGCAAAAGGCGATTCAGGATGTTCAATATTTGTCTGAAAAATATGGATTACATGTTGATCCTAATGCAAAAATTGAAGATATTACGGTTGGGATGCAACAAAGAGTTGAGATTTTAAAGGCTTTATATCGTGGAGCCGATATCTTAATTTTGGACGAACCTACTGCTGTTTTAACACCGCAGGAAATCAATGAATTGATTCAAATCATTCGTAATTTAACTGGTGAAGGTAAATCTGTCATTATCATAACCCATAAATTGAAAGAAATTAAGATGGCAGCAGATTATTGTACGATTATAAGAAGAGGGAAACATATTGATACTGTTGATGTAAGTGATACAACTGAAGAGGAATTGGCTGCTAAAATGGTAGGCAGAGAAGTAAGTTTCAAGGTGGAAAAAGAAGAAAGAGAACTTGGAAAACCAGTTTTCTCTATTGAAAACATTGTGGTAAAAGACAATAGGGGAATTAATGCCGTCAACGGATTGTCCCTTGAAATATATGCTGGAGAAATACTTGGAATTGCTGGTGTAGATGGAAATGGTCAAAGCGAACTCATTGAAGCCATAACTGGCCTTAGAAAGATTGAATCTGGCAGGATTTCAATTAATGGTAAAGATATTACCAATCGAATACCAAAAGAAATCATTGAAAATAAGATATCTACAATCCCGGAGGATCGACAAAAAAGAGGTCTTGTACTTGACTTCACCGTTGCTGAAAATATGATTCTAGAAAATTATCACAAGGAACCTTTTGCAAAAAAAGGAATATTAAATCATGATAAGATAAAAGAGTTTGCAAAAGAGTTGATCGAAAAATTCGACATAAGGCCAACAGATGAAAATGCCAAAGCAAGATCTCTGTCTGGTGGGAACCAACAGAAAGTGATCATTGCTCGTGAGGTAACAAATGACCCTGACCTGCTAATCGCAGCACAACCTACGCGCGGACTTGACGTAGGTGCTATTGAATATGTGCATAAAGCTTTAGTGGAACAAAGAGATAAAAATAAAGCAGTCCTTTTAGTGTCTTTAGAACTTGATGAAGTAATGAATGTATCAGACCGCATTGCCGTAATCTATGAAGGAAAGATTGTAGGAATTGTTGATGCAAAAGAAGCTGATGAAAACACATTAGGACTAATGATGGCAGGAGGTGGTGTCGATGTTGGACAAAAATAAAAACAGCAAATTATTAAGTTTATTTTCCGGAACCTTTGGTTTTACGTTGATTTCTATTTTGATCGGCTTAATTATAGGTGCCATCGTACTGTCAATTGCAGGATATAATCCGTTTGAAGCTTATAGTGTCATGTTTAAAGGGATATTTAGTAAACCCAAATATATTGCATACGCTATTATTTACGCTACACCACTCATTATGACAGGTTTATCTGTTGCCTTTGCCTTTCGTACAGGACTATTTAATATTGGTGCTGAAGGACAGTTTATTATTGGGGCATTAACAGCAGCTTTGACAGGTTACTTTTTAAAGTTGCCCCCAGTTATCCATGTCCTTGTGGTATTTGTTTTGGCTGCTACTGCTGCAGGATTGTGGGGAGGTATTTCAGGTTTTTTAAAAGCAAAATTTGGTGTTCATGAAGTTATTTCAACAATCATGTTGAATTGGATCGCATTATATCTAAATAACTATGTTGTGATGTTGGAAGGCTTTAAAAAACCTCAAAGTGAGGCATCTTATGAAGTTTTAAGTACTGCTAGCATAGGACTTTTGGAAAAATGGAAATTATCTGAAGCTGGTAGAGAATGGCTTAGAAACTTTCCATTTTTGGCTGATATGATGAGAGCACCAATTAACTTAGGATTTATTATAGCTATTTTACTAGCAATCTTAGTCTGGTTTATTTTAAATAAAACGACATTGGGATATGAATTACGATCAGTGGGATTTAACAAATTTGCTGCTGAGTATGGTGGAATTGGTGTGAAAAAAAGTATTATTATCTCCATGATGATTGCTGGTGCCTTAGCAGGGATGGCTGGTGCTGTTCAAGTATTAGGTGTTACGAAAAAAGTTGCAGTATTAGCTGCGATGGAAGGTTATGGATTTGATGGAATCGCTGTATCACTAATTGGGAGTAATACAGCTTTAGGTAGTGTTTTAGCTGGTCTATTATTTGGTGGTCTTAAGTATGGTGGACCTAAAATCCAGTCTGCTTTAGGTGCCCTATCAGAGGTCGTAAACATTGTAATGGGTACGATTGTATTCTTTATTGCTATTCCAAAGTTTATTAAAATGATGCTGTCGCTAAGAAGTAAGAAACGAGGTGAACAAGATGTTAGATAGTTTAGCATTTATTATTGGAACTACTTTGATGTATGCAACACCACTTATTTATACAGCTTTAGGTGGAGTCATCTCAGAGAATTCGGGAGTGGTTAACATTGGACTTGAAGGAATGATGACGATTGGCGCCTTTACTGGGGCAACAGTGGGTTATTTTTCAGGTGATCCGTGGATAGGATTTTTGTCTGCTGGAATTGCAGGAGGTGTATTAGCATTATTTCATGCTATTGCTTCTGTCACTTTTGCTGCTGATCAAGTGGTATCTGGTATTGCCATTAACTTTCTTGGCCCAGGACTAGCTTTGTTTTTAAGTCGTTTATTCTTTGACGGGGCAACGATGACAAAGCCAATACCATTAACTAATAAAATTCCAAGACCCTTTGATGGGGTATTTCCACAAAATTCTTTTTTAGATCTAGTGTTTAATCAGTATGCAACCGTCTATCTTGCTTTTTTTCTTGTACTTGTTATTTGGTATACCCTTTACAAAACGAAACTTGGTCTAAGAATACGAGCAGTTGGTGAACATCCAAAAGCAGCTGATACGTTGGGTGTTAACATTTATAGAATTAGATATTTAGCTGTGATTATGTCAGGAGTTTTTGCAGGTTTTGGTGGAGCGGCAATGAGCATTGCTGTTGTCTCTAATTTCAGACCTACCTTAATTTCTGGGCAAGGTTTTATTGCTTTAGCTGCAATGATTTTTGGTAAATGGAAGCCTCAAGGGGCAATGTGGGCATCTCTCTTATTTGGGGCAGCACAAGGTCTAATCGTTTACCTTGGAGGAACAGGTATACAAATTTCTTCGCAAATCTTAGCGATGTTACCATATGTATTAACATTAATTATTCTTATGGGTTTTGTAGGGAGAGCAGTTGCTCCTGCAGCAGATGGGATACCTTATGAAAAAGATCAACGTTAAAAGAAGCAATAAAAAA
>NZ_LSKU01000001.1:1013459-1044698 GCF_001561915.1 Tepidibacillus decaturensis
AGGACTGTTTTTTATTGTATCAAGATTTCATGTAAAAATTATGATAAATGGGGAAAGATAAACCTAAGCAAAAATGTTAAGGAGGATGAGAAAATGTTTATACGAATTAGAGCCAAATTCCCAGAAATAGAACATATCAATCAACCAGAGGTATTTCCTCCTGCCCCTCCAGAAGCTGAGCCATTTGAGCCGCCAATGCATCCTGAAAGACCGAATATAAAGGAGTAAAATTAATTTATGAAAGAAAGAGGAATCAACATGAACAAACGAATGTTAGCTATCCTGCTTTCAATCACATTAGCGTTAACAGGTATCTATGTTTCATATGATGAATGGTTTAAATCGGACCAAGAATCCTTTGGTAAAACTATTTTAGTCCGAGGAATGAGAGGCGGAGATGTTTACGAATTACAAGGTAGATTAAAATTATTAGGATTTTATACTGGACCAGTTGATGGGGTCTTCGGCTTAAGAACGTATAGAGCTGTTCGCCTTTTCCAATATGAATTTGGTTTAAAGATAGATGGTCTTGTTGGTCCTAAGACTAAGTTAAAGCTTTGGAAAGCGACGAAACACTGGCGGCCAGAATATACTGCTCCCAAAAAGGTAGCTAAAAAGCCTACATTGACTAGAAAGGTATCTACTTATTCAAGAGGAGGTTTCTCAGCTAATGATATTCGAATGATGGCGAATGCAGTATATGGGGAGGCTAGAGGAGAGCCTTATGTTGGTCAAGTTGCTGTGGCTGCCGTTATTCTTAATCGGGTGAAACACTCTTCTTTCCCAAATACTCCTTCAGGTGTCATATTCGAACCAGGTGCCTTTACAGCGGTTGCTGATGGACAGATTTGGTTAACCCCAAATAAAACAGCTGAGAAAGCAGTAAGAGATGCTTTAAATGGTTGGGATCCAACAGGGGGTGCGATCTATTATTTTAACCCTGACACTGCAACATCTGGCTGGATCTGGTCAAGACCACAGATTAAGAAAATTGGAAAACATATTTTTGCAAAATAGTACAAGATAGTATAATAGACCATTTATTACGGGAGTGAATTTATTTGTGGAATTGTGAATATTGTGGTAGTGATAAAGGAATGTATTATAAAGATGGCCAATTTGAAGGAATGCTTTGTTTAGATCCTAATTGTGGTCGTATTAACGAAATAAAAGAGGACCAAGTCATTTATGAAAGTGATTTATAAAGTGAAGAAGGGGGTAAATAGCCTCCTTTTTATTTTGTAAAGGCAAGAATAAAGATTATAATAGAGAATATGGTGAAAGATGGTAGTTGGATGATAATAGGAAGGAGTTGTATTACTGTTGAGACTATCTACTTCTCAAATAAATAATATAACGGTTCATTATTTGCAAACAAATAAATTCAAAACAAATACGATTGTTCTAAATATCGTCCAAGAGTTAACAGAAGAGGATGTTACAAAAATATCGTTGATCCCCAATATCTTGAAAAGAGGGACTGCTCATTTACTTTCAAATCAAATGATTCAAGAAAAATTAGATCAATTATATGGAGCATTATTCCATGTCAACGTCTTTAAAAGAGGAGAAAAGCAAATCGTCCAGTTTAATTTAGAAGTAGCAAACGAAAAGTTTATCAAAGAAGCAATAAATATATTAGCACAGTCCTTACACCTATTAAGTGATTTGTTAACAAATCCTTATACAGTGGATGAGGGGTTTAACCCTGATTTTGTCCAATCAGAAAAGCAATTATTAGCGAATCGTATCAATAGTATTTTGGATGATAAAATCCAATATGCTGAAATGAAGATGATCGATCATATGTGTAAGGAAGAAAGGTACCACCTTTTACCTGATGGGAAAATTGAAGACTTGGATCATATAACCGCTAAAAATTTGTATGACTTTTACCAGAGTTGGGTAAAAACTTCCCCTATTGATTTATTTATTGTAGGGGATTTTAACTCTGAAGAACTGTTACTAGAGATTCAGCGTCTGTTTCATATTAATCATCGTAAGGTGAAATCATTGTCTCCTACACAAGTACATGTACCCGTTAATCAAGAGAAAGTCATCGTTGAAGAGCTTGATGTGAAGCAAGGAAAATTAAACATTGGTTTAAGAACCTTTACAAGTATTCAAGATGATGATTATGTTGCATTGCTCTTATATAATGGAATCCTTGGTGGTTTTTCCCATTCTAAATTATTTGTTAATGTAAGGGAAAAAGCTAGTTTAGCCTATTATGCTGTTTCAAGATTGGATAGTCATAAAGGAATCATGACCATCCAAAGTGGAATTGAAATTGAAAATTATGATAAAGCAGTTCAGATCATTAAAGAGCAATTGAAATTGATGAAAGATGGGCAGATCTCTAACCAAGAATTTGAACAAACGAAGGCTGTTTTATCTAATCAATTAAGAGAGATGCTTGATCGTCCTAGAAAGTTGATTGACTTTGAATATCATTCTGTATTAAGTCAAAAAAATCGATCTTTGGATCAAATATTAAAGGAAATTGAAAGAACAACCATTGATGAGATTACCCAAGTAGCTCAAAAAATCAAAATAGATACGATTTATTTTTTAAAAGATAGAAAGGACAGATCTTGATGGAAAAAATCTTTTTTGAACAATTAGCTGAAACAGTATACTCAGAACAGTTAACAAATGGATTACGTGTTTTTGTGCTCTCTAAAAAGGATTATCAAAAAACATATGCAACCTTTACGACTAGATATGGGTCGATTGATCGTTCTTTCAAGATAGATGGGCAGTTGTTTAATGTACCGGATGGTATTGCTCATTTTTTGGAGCACAAAATGTTTGAAGAAGAAGATGGGGATATTTTTAATCGTTTTGCAATGCAGGGAGCTCAAGTTAATGCTTTTACAAGCTTTGATCGAACTACCTATCTTTTCTCAAGCACACAAAACGTAAAGGAAAATCTTAACACCTTATTAGATTTTGTTCAACATCCTTATTTTACAGATGAAAATGTTGAGAAAGAAAAGGGAATTATCGCACAAGAAATAAGAATGTATGATGATAATCCAGATTGGAGACTTTATTTTGGATTAATTCAATCTTTGTATTCAAACCATCCCATTCATATTGATATTGCTGGGTCAGTAGAATCTATTTATCAAATCACAAAGGAACAATTAGATCTTTGTTATCAAACATTTTACCATCCAAGCAATATGGTACTTTTTATTGTTGGTGGAATTGATCCAATAGAAATTCTCAAAGTAGTTGAAGAAAATCAATCTCAAAAAGTCTTTACTAAAAGAAAAAAAGTTGAGCGAAATTACCCTCCACAAGATGCTGAAGTGAAAGATCGCAACAAGATTCAGTTAACAGTTTCAATACCAAAAGTTTTAGTTGGATTTAAAGATCAACAAATAGGGTTAACTGGTAAAGATTTTTTAAAAAGAGAATTTGGTATTCAAATTTTGTTAGAAATGATCTTTGGTACTGGATCGGATTTATATCAGGAACTTCTTGATCAAGGATTAATTGATGAAGACTTTGGCTTTGAATATCAAATAGAGAATCAATATGGTTTTTCTTTAATTGGGGGTAATAGTAAGGATCCAGACAAATTTATCAATCGAGTGAAAGAGGTATTAGAAAAGAAAAAAACAGGTGGGTTAAATCTTGATGATTTTAATCGAGTTAAGAAAAAGAAAATTGGGGACTTCCTAAGGAAAATGAATTCCCCTGAATATATTGCAAACGAATTTACACGATATATTTTTAATGAAGCGATATTGTTTGATGTATTGCCAACTCTTGAGAGTTTAAACCTATCAGATATTACAGTTCAACTAGAACATTTCAATTTTGAGCAAATGGCTGTTTCAATTGTACATTCTTAGGGAAAGCTGAGGAGAAAAACGGGAATGAAAAATATAGCGTTAGTTACTGGTGCTTCAGGTACCATTGGCTCTGCAATTGCAAAACATTTACTACTGAATAATATCGAAGTTATTATGCAATATCACCAACATCTTGATCGAATAAAAGAAATAGAACAACAGTTTATTAATCATCAGGTTAGGTTGTGGACGATACAAGCAGATTTATCAACAATAGAAGGGATCAATAATCTGTTTTTACATATTGCCCGACTTGGGTTACATCCTAGTATTCTTATAAATGCAGCAGGAATTTCTCATTATGGTCTTATCCAAGATGTCAGTTTTAAGGAATGGCAAAAGGTCATTCATTCACATGTATTGAGTGCGTATTTTTGTTCACAAAAAGTGATTCCAGAAATGATAAAGAATAAATATGGGAGAATCGTTAATATTTCTTCAATCTGGGGTGAAAAAGGAGCAGCCAATGAAGTTTTATATTCAATGGCAAAAGGAGCAATCAATACATTCACGAAAGCGCTAGCAAAAGAACTTGCTCCTTCAGGCATTACCGTTAATGCAATTGCTCCAGGAATAGTGATGTCGGATATGATGGCGAATTTTTCTCAGCTGGAACTTGAGGAAATGAAGAAAGAGATACCACTTCAACGTTTTGCTAGTCCATCTGAAATTGCAGAATGGGTTTATCATTTTTTAGATTCAAATTCCGCTTACGTAACAGGTCAAATTATTCATATCGATGGTGGCTGGAATTAAGCTTTACATCAAGAAAGAAATCAATCGATGATTTTAATTGATCCAAATCTACTAATGTATTTGTGCAAGGACCTTCTGGGCGAGTGTTGGCAATTGCAAGCACTGGAATATGTGAAGGCACATCTTTTACTCCTGCGTACAGGTCACGTTCACAAGCAACAGCGATAATACCTTTTGACTTCTTTTCTTTTAATATTTCTCTCGCTTGCGACCCACCAGCTGCGATATGAAAGTTTAAATGATAACTTTTGGTAAGCTCTATAAGTTCTTCCCTCGTTTGCTTTGATAAGCAACGAGGGACTAAAATTAAAAGTTCATCTTTTGCAATCGGTTGATAGAGAATACGTGTCAAATGATTCCCAACCTGTAGCATGGAATGGACGATCCGATCGTATGAAAAACCTAATTTTTTTCCTATTCCTAATGAGATTTTGGTGATTATTAAATCTGCTAATTGTTTATCTTTGAGATAAAAAACAAAAGGTTTTTTCAACCATAATGTTAATAGAAACAAAATAAAATAAGTAAGGATAAGAACAGTTATACTGATTGTAAGCCAATTTATAAAATTATGAGTCATAAAATTAGATATATGAGGTCGTATAAAAAAATAGACTGTCCAAATCAACCCTAGTAAAAGGATATTTGTGAGTGAGACTAGAGATAAAAATAATTTCGAATCTGTTGCAAGATTCCCCTCATTTTGTTCAATTTGCCCATTCCAATTTTCCCATTCATCACCTAATCGTCTTGGTTTAAGTTCAACGTATTCTTGCTTAGAATTCATTTCATCAATCCCTTTCATTGTTAATATATCAATATTTTGTAACGTATTATTCTTTTTTATTCACCTTTTTTTGTATAAAATATGTTAAAAACATACATATTACAAAATGAACGGAAAAACTATCCGTAAAATTCTAAACAGGAGGTTAAAAATCTATGTCAGTATTAGATAATTTTTCTAATTGGAAGAATTTTTTAAATGAACGGGTGGATCAAGCTCAAAAAATGGGAATGAATAATGAAACCATTTCTAATCTTGCATACCAGATAGGAGATTATTTAGCAGCACAAGTAGATCCAAAAAATAATGAAGAAAGATTATTAAAAGAATTATGGGATGCAAGTAACGAAGAGCAACAAAAAACATTAGCACAAGTTATGGTAAATATGGTTGATAAAAAACAATAATAAAAACCCTTCAAAAAATTGCCCCTCTGATGGGGCTTTTTTTCAGTTTTTTTTAAAATTAAAAGGAAATCTATCCATGATGTAGAATAACTCACAGTATGAAACTAAGCTGAGTGAGGTTTTAAAATGAATGTTGAACATCAATGGTATCTGGAATATCAAATTCATAAAAATAGGCCGGGACTATTAGGAGATATTTCTTCGATTTTGGGTATGATGTCTATTAACATTGTTACAATAAATGGAGTAGACCTGCAAAAAAGAGGAATGATTCTTCAAACGAATGACGAAGAGAAAATCAAATTATTAGGTGATGTGTTAAAATATATTGAAAATATTACAATCACTGCTTACAGGCCTCTAACTATACTCGATCGTCTTGCTGTAAGACACGGTCGGTATATTTGTAGGGATGTAACTGATAATAAAACATTTCGTTTTACTAGAGACGATCTAGGTTTATTAGTCGATTTCTTAAGCGAAATATTTAAGAAGCAAGGACATCAAGTAATTGGAATTAGAGGAATACCGAGAGTAGGAAAAACGGAATCTGTTGTAGCTGGTAGTGTCTCTGCGAATAAACGATGGACCTTTATCTCTTCTACATTACTTAGACAAACGGTTAGAAACCAATTAGCAGATGATGAATTTAATACAGATAATGTTTTTATTATTGATGGAATTGTATCTACTCTTCGATCTAATGAAAGACACCATTCATTAGTAAGAGAAATTATGAGAATGCCTGCAACAAAAGTAATTGAGCACCCAGATATTTTTATTAGAGAAACAGAATTTGACAATGATGATTTCGATTATATCATTGAACTACGCAATCATAATGATGAGGAAATCAGTTACGATTTGATCAACACAGGATTTTCATCTTTTGATATTAGTTAGAATGGAGGTGTATTTATGTCTGAATTAGGAAATATGCTTAAAGAAGTACGCATAAAAAAGGGGTATACAATTGAAGAGATACAAGAAATTACGAAGATACGTTCAAGATATATTCAGGCAATAGAAGATGGGAATTTGGATAAACTGCCAGGACAATTTTATGCCAAAGCCTTTATTAAAAGTTATGCAGAAGTATTGGAACTGGACCCAAGTGTGTTGGAAGAATACGAATCCTCGCTTAACTATTCAAAACCTGAGGAGATCACCATACACCAAGATTATCAATCCATGGCTGGACCTCCATCAAAATGGGGAAAATGGTTAGTTAAATCCCTTGTTTATATCTTAATAGGATTAATTTTATTGTTTATTTACAGGTTTATCGTTACCAATTTTGAAAAACAGCCAGAAACCATACCTGGGAAATCGATCGAGAAAATTGACTTTAGCACTACAGAACCACCACCTAAAAAACAGGAACAGGATCAAACTTCTACAAATAATGGGCAAAATTCAACAATAAATCCTGGAAAAGAAAACCAGCAAACAAAGTCTAATCTACAAATAACGAAGGTAAATTCTTCTACTTATAAAAATAGACCAATGGATGTATATGAAATTTTAGCACCAGTAAATGAAAAGGTGGAACTTCAATTAAAATTTATTGGAGAAAGTTGGTATGATATTCGTCAAGTTGATGCAAAGGGAAAACAGATCATGACAGGAATAATGAACAATGGCCAAGAAACTGAAAAAATAAAGTTAGACCAACCAATATGGGTTCATTTGGGTTATGCTGCTAATGTTGAACTCTATATAAACGATGAAAAAATAAAGGCAGGAATTGAAGATGGCCCCAAATACATTTCTATAGTAAGGAAGGAACCTTCAACACAAGTAAACCAATAGGAACAGACAAGACCTAGGCCTCCTCTTTGAGGCCTTTTTGACACTTTTTTTTCTTGTATTATACTTGGTGAAGAATTAAGGCTTGGTAGAAAGTTGGGGGAATGAATGAAGCAAAAAAAGGTGTCAATTGTTACTTTAGGGTGTGAAAAAAACTTAGTAGATTCTGAGATTATGTTAGGCTTAGTGGAAAAAGAGGGTTACTCCATTACACAAAATAAAGATGAAGCTGATGTTATTATTGTTAATACTTGTGGTTTTATTGATGCTTCTAAAGAAGAGTCAGTGAATACCATATTAGATATGGCAGATTACAAATCGACTGGGAGGTTAAAGTCGTTAATTGTTACAGGATGTCTAAGCCAACGATACAAAGAGGAATTATTAAAGGAAATGCCTGAAATTGACGGAATCGTTGGCACTGGTGACTTTGATCAAATAGTAGAAGTAATTAAAGACTCTTTAGCTGGAAAAAAACCAATTCTTATTGGTAATCCAGTATTTTCTTATGAACAATCTTTACCTCGAAAACGATCAACACCTTTTTATTCTGCTTATATCAAAATAGCTGAAGGTTGCGACCATTCTTGTACTTTTTGTGTGATTCCTTCATTAAGAGGAAAGTTTAGAAGTCGTGGAATTCCATCCATTATTAACGAAGCAAAAGATCTTGTTGCTCAAGGAGTTAAAGAAATTAGTATCATTGCACAAGATACTACATATTATGGGATGGATAAATATGATAAAATAATGTTATCGGAACTTATTAATGAATTATCAATGATTGAAGACTTAGAATGGATTCGCCTTCACTATCTGTATCCGGGATACTTTTCTGATGAACTAATTGAGCTTTTTGCAACGAACCCCAAGTTATGCAAATATATTGACATGCCATTACAACATAGTGAAGATCATATTCTAAAAAAAATGCGTAGACCTGGACAACAAACCGATATAAGGGCATTAATTGAAAAAATCCGCACTCGTGTTCCCGATGTTGCATTAAGAACCTCTATTATTGTTGGATTTCCAGGAGAAACTGAAGAGGATTTCCAATCGCTACTTCATTTTATTCAGGAAGTTCAATTTGATCGCTTAGGGGTTTTTACTTATTCGGAAGAAGAAGGTTCCCCAGCAGCTCGCCTTCCTCAACAAGTCCCTCAAGATGTAAAAGAGAAGAGAGCAAATATTTTGATGGAAGTTCAGCGGGAAGTCGCAAAAAAAAGAAACGATCGTTTTATAGGTAAAGAATTAAAAGTATTATTAGAAAGATTTGACGAAAAAAGCCAAGTTTTTGTTGGTAGATCACAATTTGATGCTCCAGAAATTGATGGGGAAGTATTTGTGAGCATCAACAAGGCAAATATTGGAGATATCGTTAATGTGAAAATTACACATTCTTTTGAATTTGACCTCTTTGGGGAGGGTATAGAAAGTGAATCTTCCAAATAAAATTACACTTGCCAGAATCTTTTTAGTTCCACTAATCATGGTTTTTCTACTTATCAAATTTGATTTTGGAGAAATTATGATAGCTGGGAAAATTACAACATACAGTGAATTGATAGCGACGATCATCTTTATTATTGCAGCCAGTACAGATGGTTTAGATGGTTATATTGCTAGAAAAAGAAAGTTAGTTACGAACCTAGGGAAATTTTTAGATCCTTTGGCAGACAAATTACTAGTTACTGCTGCACTCATTTCCCTTGTTGAAATGCAACGTCTACCTGCTTGGATTGCTATTGTGATTATCAGTAGAGAATTTGCAGTCACTGGTTTACGCCTAGTTGCAGCTGCTGAAGGAAATGTGATTGCGGCAAGTAAACTTGGCAAATTAAAGACTGTGACACAAATTATTGCGATTGTCCTATTAATGCTTAACAATTTTCCATTTTCTTATTTTAATATTGCCGTAGACCAATGGATGATTTGGATTGCTGTTTTAATGACGATTCTTTCAGGTGTTGATTATTTTCTGAAAAATAGGCATGTGATCAGAATAACTAAACACAGTTAAGAAAAATAGTAGGTAATAGCCTACTATTATCTTTTGGAAATGGAAGGAAGGAAAACGGTCATGTTAAAAGGTGAGGTTATTGCAGTAGGAACAGAACTTTTGTTAGGGCAAATTGCAAATACAAATGCACAGTATATCTCGCAAAAAATGGCTGAATTAGGGGTTCCGATCTATTATCATGTAACTGTTGGAGATAACGGTGAGCGACTTAAAGAAGTCATTAAACAAGCTCAGACACGTTCAAACTTGATCATATTAACAGGTGGTTTAGGGCCTACACAAGATGATCTTACAAAAGAGAGTGCGGCAGAGTTGTTAAATCTTCGTATAGTCCTTGACGAGCCTTCATTTGCGAAGATCATTTCTTTTTTTGAACAGAGAAAGACCACAATGACAGAGAACAATAAAAAACAAGCAATGGTGATTGAAGGAAGTGAAATTTTTCCTAATGATCACGGTTTGGCTCCTGGCATTGCTGTTCAAAAGGAAGGAATTCATTATATTTTCCTTCCTGGACCCCCAAGTGAAATGAGACCAATGGTTGACCGATACTTTGTACCGTGGATAAAAAAACAATACCAAGGACATATTTTTTATTCCAAAGTGATGAGATTCATGGGAATCGGCGAATCAGCCCTTGAAGAAAGGATTGTTGACTTGATAGAAAAACAAGAGAACCCTACGATAGCACCCTTAGCAAAAGATGGGGAAGTAACTATACGTTTAACAGCACATGCAAGTACAGAAAATGAAGCTTTAAGCATAATTGAACCGGTTGAAAATGAGATCCATCATCGTTTGAAAAATCACCATTATGCTAATGGTGAGGAAGGAATAGAAGAAGTTGTTTTTCACTTACTAGATCGCCTACAGTTAACCTTATCTGCTGCAGAAAGTTGTACAGGTGGATTGCTTGGAAGACAATTAACAAGGATTTCTGGAAGTTCAAAAGTATATAAAGGCGGGGTCATCTGTTACAATAATGAAATCAAACACCATATACTTCATGTGCCAATAGAAATTCTTGATAGTAAGGGTGCTGTAAGCATGGAGACTGCTGAAATATTGGCAAATGAAAACCGTAAATTATTCAATACTGATCTATCTGTATCTATAACCGGTATTGCAGGTCCTGATCCGGTTGAAAATAAACCAGTTGGTTTGGTTTATATTGGAATTAGTGAAAAAGGAAAGAACACGGTAGTAAAAGAAATCCATCTGTCTGGAAGTCGGACATTTATTCAGCTCCGGGCAGCCAAATATGCTTATTATTACTTATGGGAAAGACTAAAAGAAAGGTTGACATAAGATTTATGAATCAATTTTCACAATTATCGTTACAACAAGATATTAATCGAGCTATTCATGAGATGGGATTTGAAGAACCCTCTCCTATTCAGCAGGCATGTATTCCCGTCATATTAAAAGGTAAAGATGTAATTGGTCATGCTCAAACAGGTACAGGAAAAACAGCAGCATTTGGTATTCCAATCGTTCAACTCGTTACAAAACAACCAAAAGTTCAAAGTATTGTTCTTACTCCTACTCGAGAATTAGCAATTCAAGTATCAGAAGAACTGAGGAAAATTGCCAAATACAAACGACTTAAAGTATTGCCTATTTATGGAGGACAATCAATAGGACATCAAATTCGTGCACTTAAACAAGGAGTACATATTGTAATAGGTACACCTGGCAGAGTTCTAGACCATATACGTAAAAACACATTACAACTACAGGATGTAAAGATGTTTGTGTTGGATGAGGCAGATGAAATGCTAGACATGGGTTTTATTGATGATATTGAAGAAATCATTCGTAAGACTCCTAATGATCGACAGACATTATTATTCTCAGCAACCATGCCATATGAAATTAAAAAACTAGCAAATCGCTACTTAAAAAATCCTGAAGTTATATCTATGAACAGAGGTGAAGTCACAGCACCTTCTATTGAACAAGTTTATTATAAAGTTCTGGAAAATAATAAATTAGATAGTCTATGTCGGATTATCGATCATCATGAAGTAGATTTAGGTATTATCTTTTGTCGAACCAAAAAGACTGTGGATGAGCTAACTGAATCATTGCTTGCAAGGGGATATATTGTCGATGGTTTGCATGGGGACTTAAGCCAAAATCAACGGGACAAAGTGATGAAGAGATTTAGGGAAAAAACAATTGAATTTTTAATTGCGACAGATGTTGCTGCTCGGGGAATAGATGTAGGGAACGTATCTCATGTTATTAACTATGATATCCCACAAGATCCTGAAAGTTATGTCCATCGAATAGGTAGAACAGGAAGAGCTGGAAAGACTGGTATTGCCATTACTCTTGTGACACCAAGGGAAATCAAATTGTTGAAAACAATTGAACAAGAAGTAAAAAATAAAATCACCCCACAGGAATTACCTACTATTGAAGAACTAAAATTGATTCAACAGAAACAATGGAAAAAACAATTGATTGATATAATAGAAAACAATCAAGAGAAGCTAGCAGATTTTAACCTTTTATTGGACGAGTTAGCGCAACAATATGATTGGAAAGAAATTGTTTCTGCTGCATTCAACTTGGCTTTTGTAGACAAATTTCTTTCCCAAAGTGTTCAAGATGAATACGATTTTGGAGAAACAGGTGCGAGACCTGGAATGGTTAGGTTTTTTATGAATATAGGACGAAATGTAGAGTTAACTCCGAAAGAGATTGTTCATATGATTTCAGAGGAGGTTGATATACCAGCACAATCGATTGGTAAAATCAACATTTTTGAAAAATTTTCATTTATTGAGGTTCCTGAGGAGGTAGCTCCATTTGTATATGAGGCTTTAAGATATTCAAGAGTAAATGGATATCGAATTGTTTTAGAGCCTGCTAGGCCTAAATCACAAAAAGTTTAGTTAAACAGCAAGAGAATAAACGTTCGTAAAAAACTCTTGTATATTTTTTAAATTCGGTATAAGATAAGTTTAAAGAGTGGTAGAAAATATTTTAGAAAAGGGGAGAAGACGGTGAGTGATCGTAAAGCTGCATTAGACATGGCGTTACGTCAAATAGAAAAACAATTTGGAAAAGGCTCCATTATGAAACTCGGGGAAGCCCATGCAGCCATGCAAGTTGAAACTGTATCAAGTGGCTCTTTGGCTTTAGATATTGCTTTAGGCATTGGTGGATATCCAAAAGGACGTATCATTGAGTTATATGGCCCTGAATCCTCAGGTAAAACAACTGTTGCTTTGCATGCAATTGCAGAAGTTCAAAAAATTGGTGGACAAGCTGCATTTATTGATGCTGAACATGCTTTAGACCCTCAGTATGCCAGGAATTTAGGAGTTAATATTGATGAACTTTTACTTTCCCAACCTGATACTGGTGAACAAGCTTTGGAGATTGCTGAAGCTTTAGTACGTAGTGGTGCAGTTGATATTATTGTTATCGACTCAGTTGCAGCCTTAGTCCCAAAAGCTGAGATTGAAGGCGAAATGGGTGATTCTCATGTAGGATTACAAGCAAGGTTAATGTCTCAGGCTTTAAGAAAATTATCAGGAGCTATTAGTAAATCAAAAACAATCGCTATTTTTATTAACCAAATTCGTGAAAAAGTTGGAGTGATGTTTGGCAACCCTGAAACAACACCTGGGGGTAGAGCATTAAAATTCTACAGCAGTGTTCGCTTAGAGGTTAGACGAGCTGAAACGATCAAACAAGGTAATGATATGGTGGGTAACAAGACAAAAATAAAAGTTGTAAAAAATAAGGTTGCTCCGCCATTTAAACAAGCTGACGTAGACATAATGTACGGTGAAGGTATTTCTAAAGAAGGTAGTTTATTAGATATCGGTTCGGATTTGGATATTATTGTAAAAAGTGGTGCGTGGTATTCTTTTAATGATGAGCGTCTTGGACAAGGCAGGGAAAATGCGAAACAATATCTAAAAGAGCATCCAGAGATTGCCGAATCAATAGAACAGAAGATAAGAGAATATCACAGTTTAGGTAAGGCTGTTTCTAAAAGTGCAACGGAAGAAGAGGAAGAAGAAGCCTTATTTGAAGTCTAAATGGGTATAGAATAAAGCACCTTTTTAAGGGTGCTTTATTTAATAATATTATTTTTTCAAGTGGTGAACGAGATGTCAAAATTAAAGATGATAACTAAAGTAGAACAGCAAAAAAATAACGCTAAGCGTTTTAATATTTATTTAGATGAACATTATGCATTTTCTGTTCACGAAGATATCTTAATCTCTTTTCGACTACTTAAAGGCAAAGAAATAGATGAAGAACTATTTATTAAAATCTTAGAAGAAGAAGAAAAGAATAAAATCAGGCAAAAAGCTTTGAAATATCTAAGTTATAGACATAGAACTGAAAAGCAAGTAAAACAACATTTGTTGGAACAAGGGTATGAGTTTGAACTTGTTCTCCATGTCATACGCCAATTAGAAGAACAGGAATGGATAAATGATAAACAATATGCAAATCAATTTGTTGAGCAAAGGATTCGTTTAAAACCTAGGGGGAAAAAATTAATAGCTTTAGAATTAAAAAGTAAAGGGTTAAATGATGAAGATATTGAAGAATCTTTAAATCAAATCGATGATGAAAAAGAATACCAGCTAGCATTACAATTAGCGAAAAAAAAGGTACATCAGTATCTTCATCTAGAATGGCATCAAGTTCAAAAGAAATTAGCATTTTTTTTGCAGAGAAAAGGGTTCTCCTATCCCATTATTAACCAAGTACTCCAAGAATTAAAGGATTGGTTTTTTGGACATCTTGACAACTATTCGCATGAATAATACAATTATGGTGCATATCTAGATTTGATATGATTATCATTTTCATATTTTTGTAAATTCTAGTTGAATAAGAAAAGATGAAATGAACGAGTTCAAAGGCCGAGCTGGGATCGGTCTTGTTTTTTAGGTAAGCAAAAGGAGGTGAACGTTATGGATTTTACAGAGATCGCCCTTTTGCTTGCGTCAACAACTGCAGGAATAGGTGTAGGTTATTTTATTCGCCGGTCCATTGCAGAAGCGAAGATCTCCAGTGCTGAGGAAGCAGCGAAACAAATCGTAGAAACAGCAAAGAAAGATGCTGAAGCTTCTAAGAAGGAAGTGATTTTAGAAGCAAAGGATGAGGTTCATAAGCTTAGAAGTGAAGCTGATCGAGATATTCGTGAACGCAGAAACGAAATTCAACGTCTAGAAAGAAGGTTATTGCAAAAAGAAGAAACCTTAGACAAAAAAATAGAATCGTTGGAGCGTAAAGAAGAAACTCTGAATCAAAAGGAGAAAAACATATTAGAGACGCGAGCAAAAGTTGAAGAATTATTACAGGAACAAGTTGCGGAATTAGAGAGAATCTCTGGACTAAGTACAGAAGAAGCAAAGCAAATGATCCTGGATAATGTTGAACGCGAAGTACGTCATGATGCTACTATGATGGTAAAAGAGATCGAGCAACAAGCTCGTGAGGAAGCAGATAAGAAAGCAAGAGAGATTATCACCACGGCTATACAACGTTGTGCAGCTGACCATGTTGCTGAAACCACAGTTTCCGTTGTAGCTCTTCCAAATGACGAAATGAAGGGTCGTATTATAGGGAGAGAAGGTAGAAATATTAGAGCCCTAGAAACTTTAACAGGGATCGACCTTATCATAGATGATACCCCTGAAGCAGTTATTCTTTCAGGATTTGACCCGATTCGACGTGAAATCGCAAGAACGGCATTGGAAAAGTTGGTAGCGGATGGTCGAATTCATCCAGCACGAATTGAAGAAATGGTTGAAAAGGCACGTAAAGAAGTTGATGAGCGAATTCGTGAATATGGTGAACAGGCCACTTTTGAAGTTGGGGTGCATAATTTACATCCTGACTTAATTAAAATCTTAGGACGACTTAAATTCAGAACAAGTTATGGTCAAAATGTATTGAAGCATTCGATAGAAGTTGCCCATCTATGCGGACTTATGGCTACCGAATTAGGTGAAGATGTTACATTAGCAAAACGAGCAGGATTACTTCATGATATTGGAAAGGCGATCGACCATGAAGTTGAAGGATCTCATGTTGAGATTGGGGTAGAGTTAGCGAAGAAATATAATGAACATCCTGTAGTGGTAAATGGTATTGCATCCCATCATGGAGATGTAGAGCCTACTTCAATTATCGCGGTATTAGTAGGGGCAGCAGATGCGCTTTCTGCCGCAAGACCTGGCGCGAGAAGAGAGACTCTTGAAACTTATATCAAACGATTAGAGAAATTAGAAGAGATATCAGAATCCTTTGATGGCGTGGAAAAGTCTTATGCTATACAAGCTGGTAGAGAAGTTAGAATAATGGTTAATCCAGAGCATATTGATGATAATGAATCCTATATTCTTGCTAGAAATATTACAAAACGAATCGAAAATGAGCTCGATTATCCTGGGCATATCAAAGTAACCGTAATTAGGGAGACAAGAGCTGTAGAATATGCAAAATAAAGTGGCGAATGCCACTTTATTTTTTTCAGATATGATTCAGTTATGATATTGTATAAAAAGGTATGATTAGTAAATGATTTTAAGATGGTATACATAAAATCAAGGAGTGAAAATCGTTGAGAATTTTATTTTTTGGTGATATTGTCGGTTCGATTGGGAGATCTGCTTTAAAAGATCATTTATTGAAAATTAAGGAGAGATATCAACCGCATATCATCATAGCAAATGCTGAGAATGCAGCTTCAGGAAGGGGCATTAATAAGAAAATTGTAAAAGAATTCTTCGAATTGGGGATTCATGTGCTCACGATGGGAAATCACACATGGGATCAGAAAGAGATTTATGAGTTTATTGATGATTATAAAAATTTAATACGGCCTGCTAACTTTCCTATCGGGACACCGGGAAATGGATACACAATTATCAACTTTAATGCATATAAATTAGCAGTAATCAATATTCAAGGAAGAACTTTCTTGCCTCCTTTAGATTGTCCATTCCGAAAGGCAAATGAAATTATAGAAAAAATTAAAAGTATAACCCCAAATATCATTGTCGACTTCCATGCAGAAGCGACATCTGAAAAACAAGCAATGGGTTGGTATTTAGACGGTCTAGTTTCTGCAGTTGTTGGTACACATACCCATGTCCAAACAGCTGATGATCGAATTCTACCAAAAGGTACAGCTTATATTACAGATATCGGAATGGTTGGCTCTTATGATGGGATCCTTGGTATGAGTAAAGAAGCTGTAATTGATAAATTTCTTACGTCTTTACCACAAAGGTTTGAAGTTGACAAGAATGGAAGGTGGCAAATCAATGCCGTTATGATCGAACTTAATTCTGATACTGGCAAAGCAAAAAGTATAGAAAGAATTCGAATTGATCAAGAACATCCGTTATGGAATATGTAATGAAAGTTATTCGAAATTTTTTGATATTTTTCTTGGACTAGAAGGAATTTTTTAAGTATTGAACGAATATATATCATAGTAGTGTTCATCATCCATCATTCAAGGAGGGTTACAATCCATGGAAGTATTAAAAGTTTCAGCAAAATCTAGCCCCAACTCTGTTGCTGGTGCACTAGCTGGGGTGCTACGCGAACGTGGTGCCGCTGAGATTCAAGCGATTGGTGCAGGTGCACTTAATCAAGCTGTAAAAGCAGTAGCAATTGCTAGAGGTTTCGTTGCACCAAGTGGTGTTGACCTTATTTGCATCCCTGCATTTACAGATATTGTGATTGATGGCGAAGAAAGAACCGCTATTAAGTTGATCGTTGAGCCTAGATAAGTCCGACATTGAGAACCTGTTTTCCCCAAGGAAGACAGGTTTTTCTCCGTGTTTAGGAAAATGGAATGAAAAAAACTTCAAGAAAGGAAAGAAATAAATTGATCATTGATGCGCACACAGATGTCCTTTGGAAAATGTTAAATTATCCAGATATTGATTTTTATGAGGCAAGCAATCAATTAGATGTGAACTTTCCCAATATGGAAAAGGGAAATATCGACGTTCAGGTATTCGCTATTTTTGTTTCAACTTATTCTAAGACGTCTAGGTTTTCCATTGCTATGCAATCCATAGATGATTTTTATGAAAAGATTTTAAGATCTAATCAAATTCAATTAGCTACTAATTTTAAACAAATTGAATCCGGTTTAAAATTAGGGAGAAAAATAGCTTTATTATCACTAGAGGGTGCTGAAGCAATCGAAGGAGATTTGAGAAAACTAAGAGCCTTTTATCGTCTTGGTGTGAGAGCAATGGGTTTAACATGGAATCATGCTAATGAGGTTGCTGATGGAGTTGGAGAATCTAGAAATGGAGGGCTTACCTCGTTTGGCAGACTTGTTGTAGAAGAAATGAATCGCTTAGGAATGATGATCGATGTTTCCCATTTAGCTGAAACAGGGTTTTGGGAGGTTATTGAATTAACCAAAGCTCCTATTATTGCCTCACATTCAAATAGTAGACAAATTTGCAACCACCCAAGGAATTTAACAGATGAACAAATTCAAGCAATCATCGAAAATGGTGGTATGATCGGGGTTACCTTTGTTAGAGATTTTACAGCTCATAAGGAAGACCCAAATATTGAGGATTTAGTCAAACACATTGAACATATTGCAGAATTAGGGGGAATATCGAATATTGGATTAGGTTCCGATTTTGATGGTGCAACTCCAGTAGTTGGTTTGGAAAACGCCAGCAGAATAAATTGTTTAACGAATGTATTATCTAAACATTACCCAGATGATCAGGTGCAAGGCATTTTAGGTAAGAATTGGTTAAATTATTATAAAAAAATCTTATAATAATTACTAAACATTATTAAATATTGCGAAAAATGTAAAGATTCTTTGAAATAATGAGGAAATAACCGTTGATTTTAGAAAATAAGCAATATATTTTGTTCCTGCATCTTCTAAAAACAAATACAATATTGTAAACGGTTTGCATTTTTCTTGAATAAAGCATACACTTGAATAAGTTTCAGGTAATTGTAGATGTGAGGTGAAGGGGAGAAATTGAAAAAATAGTAGTTTCATAGAAACAGTTTTTATTTAACCATTTCAAAGGGGTGGAGAAAATGATTAATCAACTTTCTTGGAAAGTTGGCGGACAGCAAGGGGAAGGAATTGATAGTACAGGGGAAATTTTTGCTATTGCATTAAATCGTTTAGGATATCATTTATTTGGTTATCGTCATTTTTCATCCAGAATTAAAGGTGGTCATACAAACTATAAAATTCGTGTAAGCACTGAATCTATGAGAGCGATTTCAGACGACTTAGATATTTTAATAGCTTTTGATCAAGAAACCATTGATTTGAACAGTAAGGAATTACGAAATGGTGGCGTCTTAATCGCAGATTCTAAATTTAATCCAGTTGTGACAAAAGAAAATATTCGTTTCTTTTCAGTCCCAATCACTGAAATTGCCCAGAATCTTGGTACTTCATTGATGAAAAACATGGTTGCTCTTGGTGCAACAAGTGCATTGCTGGGTTTACCTACAGAGATATTTAAAGAAATAGTAGAAGAAATGTTTTTGAAGAAAGGTCAAGAAGTTGTAAATAAAAATATGGAAGCACTTAATCAAGGTGCAGAATTTATCAATAAAGAAACAAATGGACCCTTAGAGGCTTTTCAACTTGCCAAAGCAGATGGGAAAAAGCGGCTCTTTATGACTGGTAATGAGGCTGTTGCACTCGGATGTATTTCAGCTGGAGTTCGCTTTATGTCAGCTTATCCAATTACACCTGCAACTGAAGTAATGGAATATTTGATTAAAAAATTGCCTCAGTTGAATGGTTCAGTTGTCCAAACTGAAGATGAAATAGCTGCTATTACGATGGCAATCGGTGCATCATATGGTGGTGCCCGTTCAATGACATCTACTTCTGGACCTGGTCTTTCTTTGATGCAGGAAGCAATCGGTTTAGCTGGTATTACAGAGACTCCTATTGTTATTATCGATGTGCAAAGAGGAGGCCCAAGTACAGGCTTACCCACAAAAAATGAACAAAGTGACTTTAATGCGGCTCTCTACGGAAGTCATGGAGAAATTCCAAAAATTGTAATTGCACCAAACTCTGTTGAGGATGCATTCTATGATACAGTGCAAGCTTTTAATTTAGCTGATCAATATCAATGTCCTGTTATTGTGCTTACAGACTTAGCGTTAGGTATGGGGAAACAAACGGTGGAACCTCTAGATTATGATAGGATAGAAATTGATCGTGGCAAATTCTTAGGAAATGAAGAATTACCAGAATTGGAAGGCCCAATGTATAAGAGATATTTATTTACTGAGGATGGAATTTCTCCACGTGTCATTCCAGGTCAAAAACATGGTATTCATCATGTAACTGGAGTTGAACATGCTGAAACTGGAAGCCCTTCAGAAAATCCATTAAATCGTAAAAAGATGATGGATAAACGTCTAAATAAAATTAAG
The DNA here is from genome assembly GCF_001561915.1 of Tepidibacillus decaturensis. Lineage (GTDB taxonomy): Bacteria > Bacillota > Bacilli > Tepidibacillales > Tepidibacillaceae > Tepidibacillus_B > Tepidibacillus_B infernus. Next base: position 1,033,566 of record NZ_LSKU01000001.1, read on the forward strand.
AATGTTAAATTTAATACCCCTGTTTATACTAAAGCGATGCATGATAATGCAGACCTATTAATTGTTGGTATTGGATCAACCCAAGGTGTTATTGCTGAAGCAATTGGTCGTTTAGAAAATGAAGGATTAAAAGTAAACCAAGCACATATTCGTTTGGTTGCACCATTCCCTAAGGATGAAATGAAAGCGTTAATGAGTAAAGCAAAAAAAGTAATTGTTGTTGAGAACAACGGTACAGGCCAAATTGCTAACTTGATCAAATTAAATGTTGGGATGGCTGAAAAAGTTCAAAGTCTCTTAAAATATGATGGTAATCCATTCTTACCTTCGGAAATTTATAATGGATGTAAGGGGTTGATGTAAATGGCAACATTTAAAGATTTTCGTAATGATATCAAACCAAACTGGTGTCCAGGCTGTGGAGATTTTGCTGTTCAGGCTGCTATTCAAAGAGCTGCAGCAAATATAGGAATAGAACCAGAAAATTTTGCTATTGTATCTGGAATTGGTTGTTCAGGGCGTATTTCCGGCTATATTAATGCTTATGGATTTCATGGTATCCATGGTCGTGCCCTTCCTATTGCACAAGGCTTAAAAATGGCAAATCGTGAATTAACGGTTTTAGCAGCTGGTGGTGATGGAGATGGATTTGCGATTGGAACCAACCATACCATTCATTCGATTCGTAGAAATATTGATATTACTTATGTGGTTATGGATAACCAAATTTATGGTCTAACAAAAGGTCAAACATCACCAAGAAGTGCTTTTGGTACAAAAACAAAAAGTACGCCAAAGGGATCAATTGAACCATCAATTCGACCTCTAGAATTAGCCATCTCAGCTGGAGCAGGATTTGTAGCTCAAGGATTTTCAGGAGATTTAGCACAATTAACTAAAATAATTGAAGAAGGTATGAAGCATAAAGGCTTTGCTTTTATCAATGTTTTTAGTCCTTGTGTAACTTTTAATAAGGTTAATACTTATGAATGGTTTAAAGAAAATATTATAAATCTTGATAACGATCCGGATTTTGATTCTTCTAACCGTTCATTGGCAGTGCAAAAGGTAATGGAACATGATGGATTGGTAACCGGTATTATTTATAAAGACAGCGAAAGAGAATCTTATGAAAATTTAGTTCCTAATTTTAAACAAACACCACTTATTAAGCAAGATATGAGCTTATCGCGGGAAGACTTTACATCTTTTTTAAAGGAATTTGAATAAGAAAATAGTTGAATAAAATAAAAGACCACCTTTTGGTGGTCTTTTATTTATAATATAAGAGGGTCAAGTAAAGGGTATTTCTCCCTAGATCTAGGATATCCAAACTTTTGCTCATTTATACAAAAAAAGAATTATTTTTCGTATAAATTGATATGATATTCAAAATATAAGCTTGTATTTCATTCGGTTTAATTTGTCATCTTGATAAAAAATAAGGTATAATATGTATTGGTTTTTTTTCATCACATATTAGGAAGGAGTTTTCATGATGAAAGTACCTGTAGGTATTTCCAATCGTCATATTCATCTCTCACGTAAAGATTTAGATATTCTATTTGGTGAAGGGTACGAGTTAACTGTACTCAAAGACCTATCCCAACCAGGTCAATTTGCTTCAGAAGAAGTTGTTACCATCGAAGGGCCAAAAGGAAAAATCAATAATATTCGTATTCTTGGACCCGTTAGAAAAGAAACACAAATTGAAATCTCAAGAACAGATAGTTTTGTTTTAGGGGTCAAACCACCTGTTCGTGATTCAGGCTATCTTGAAGGTACTCCAGGGGTTAAGGTTATTGGCCCAAAAGGAGAAGTTGAATTAGAAAAAGGTGTAATTATTGCTGCTCGCCATATTCATTTTCATACAACAGATGCCGAAAAATTTGGTGTAAGAGATCAAGATCGTTTACGTGTAGTTGTTGAAGGTGAACGTGGAGTTATTTTTGAAAATGTTTTGGCAAGGGTATCTCCTAATTATGCTTTAGATTTCCATGTAGATACAGATGAAGGGAATGCAGCTGGATTAAAAAATGGAGATATGGTTGAAGTATTAAAATATGAGGAATAAGATGAAAGCTTCCTATAAGGGAGCTTTTTCTCTAAGGGGGATTACAAATGAAGGTAACTGTTATAGGTTATCAATCACCATATCCTGGACCAGATCACGCCGGTCCTGGTTTTTTGTTAGAGCATGAGAAAAAGTATTATTTAATTGACGTAGGAAGTGGAGTACTTTCTCGTTTACAAAAAATGATTGATTTAAATAAACTAGATGCTGTCTTTATTTCACATTTACATCATGATCATATGAGCGATTTTCTTGTTCTTCAATACGCAATTCAAATGCAATTTATTATGGAAAGAAGGACAAAGCCATTACCAGTTTATTTTCCTGGCATTCCAAATCAAATTGCAGATCTGATCCCTTTTCAACATTTTATTGATCCACATATCATTGATGAGCAAACATTGTTATATTTAAATGACTTAGAAATTTCTTTTTTACGTACAGAGCATGCAGTACCTTGTTTTGCTATGAAATTTAAAACGAGGGAAAAAACTTTTGTTTATGGCGCAGATTCTGGCACCGGTACAAAGTGGTCTCCGTTTGCAGACCAAACAGATTTACTTATTTTAGAATGTACATATATGCAAAAAGACAGGCCTGCACGACCATCAGCCCATTTGGCAACATCTGATGTGGCAGAGATTAGCCAATGGTTAAAACCGAAACAGCTATTATTAACCCATTTTTATCCTAAGTATGATCCAAAGGAAATTGAAAAAGAAGTAGTTGACTATGGTGTTTTAGGAACGTTACATCTACCTGAGTTTGGAAAGGTTGTTTTTGTCTAATGACTTTGTTTCATATCTTAACCTTTGCTCAAAACTTATTAAAGGAAAGAGTTCAGACTGGCGACATCGTGGTTGATTGCACCTGCGGAAATGGAAATGATACCCTTTTTTTAGCTCAATTGGTAGGAAAGAGTGGGAAAGTATATGGTTTTGACATCCAGCAACAAGCTATAGAAAAAACGAAGGAGTTATTAAAAGAGCACCAACTTTTAGATCAAGTTAAATGCATTCAAGACAGTCATGAGCACATAACACAATGGATTAACGAACCAATCACTGCAGCTATGTTTAACTTAGGATATTTACCAGGAGGAGACAAAAAAATAACAACCCATTATGATACGACAATTAAAGCGATAGAAGGTCTACTTCCTTTATTAAAGGTTAACGGATTGATTACCATAGCTCTTTATGTTGGACACGATGTGGGAAATGAAGCGAAAGAAGTAGAAAAGTTTTTAATGAGTCTGCCGCAAAAGCAATTTTCTGTATTAAAATATCAGTTTATTAACCAAGTTAACTTCCCCCCTATTTGATTGTAGTCGAAAAGAAAAAATAATATTTTATAAAAGTAATGAAAAGAGAGTTATACTTTCTTTATTGGATCAAAAAGCAGCAGCCTACCGACTGCTGCTTTTCTTCTACCTATCCTTCATTAGGGGAGCCAACTTTCATTTTAAAACTAGGTTTTTTCCCTTTTAAACCTTCATTATGCTCAGGAAAATATTGATATCTTTGTGATTTAGCTTCTCTAGCTCGTGGCCTTCCAACAGGCTTATAGAATTCAGTCGCAAATTCTTCTCTAGCAAAATCTCTTTTGTTATGAAAGATATCATTATGGTTAGGCATATTTTCCCCCCTCTAGAATGGTATATCTATATTCTTCCCGTCTACATAATACTCATACGAACAGCCAATGAATTCCTTTAACTACGCATGAAAAATATGATATAATAATCATCGTGACTTCAAAAACAAAATTCTGAATTTGACATAAAAGGAGGTATTTAAATGGCAAAGGAGAATCCAACGGACTTAAAATCCGAACAGGATGTTTCAAAGTATTTTATTCCCCCTGATTTAAAAAAGGCAAAAAAACGTGGTAAAGAAGATGTAAAAGTGATTAGGGATTTTGATATTCCTGAAGATATGCAAAAAATTGGAAAAGGTAAGTATTATTTAGTTCGTACCTATGGGTGTCAAATGAACGCACATGACTCTGAAACAATGGCTGGTATTTTTGAAGCGATGGGATATCAAGAAACTGAAGAAGAAAATCAAGCGGATGTCATCCTTTTTAATACGTGTGCTATCCGCGAAAATGCTGAAGATAAGGTTTTTGGTGAACTAGGTAGACTTAAACACTTAAAATTAGAAAAACCTGATTTGATTTTAGGTGTGGCAGGATGTATGTCACAAGAAGAAAAAGTGGTCAATAAAATTCTTAAGTCATACCAACATGTAGATTTAATTTTTGGAACCCACAATATTCATCGTCTTCCAGATTTGTTAAGGGACGCTTTATTCAACAAAGAACTGGTTGTTGAGGTATGGTCTAAAGAGGGAGATATTATTGAACAGATGCCAAAGGTCAGGGAAAATGGCCTAAAAGCATGGGTAAATATCATGTATGGCTGTGATAAGTTTTGTACGTATTGTATCGTCCCCTATACTCGTGGAAAAGAGCGTAGCAGACGACCTGAGGACGTCATTGCAGAAGTACGAGAGCTTGCGCGTCAAGGCTATAAGGAAATAACGTTATTGGGACAAAATGTGAATGCGTATGGGAAAGATTTAGAAATTGATTATGGTTTTGGACATTTGTTGGATGACTTAAGAAAAATTGATGTTCCTAGAATTCGGTTTATGACAAGCCATCCAAGAGATTTCGATGACTATCTGATTGAAGTATTGGCGAAAAGAGGAAATTTAGTTGAGCATATTCATCTGCCATTCCAATCGGGTAATACTGAAGTTTTAAAAAAGATGGCAAGAAAATATTCTAGGGAACAATATCTTGAGTTAGTGAATAAAATTAAGAAGGCAATCCCAGATGTGGTATTAACCACAGATATCATTGTTGGATTCCCGGGAGAAACGGAAGAACAATTCCAAGACACCTTATCCTTGGTAGAGGAAGTAGGTTTTGATTCTGCTTATACTTTTATCTATTCTCCTCGTGCAGGTACTCCCGCAGCTATAATGGAGGACAGTATCCCGGAAGAAGTAAAAAAAGACCGTCTTCAACGCTTAAATGATCTGCAGAACAGAATAAGCCGTGAGCGGAATGAAGCATTAAAGGATCAAATTGTTGAAGTATTAGTTGAAGGTGAAAGTAAAAATGACCCCGAGGTCTTATCTGGTAGAACAAGAACGAATAAGTTAGTCAACTTTAAAGGGGATAAATCGCTAATTGGCCAAATGATTGATGTGCGAATTACGGAACCACAGACTTGGACTTTGAAAGGTGAAATTGTAGCTATGCCTTTAAAGGAGGAAATTCTTGATGTCGCAAATGGATAGGGAACAAATTCTTGAAAAAGTGAAGGAATTGGCCAATTCAATTTGTGAACAAGAGGAGATTCAAATTTATCAAAAAGCTGAACGTCAGATAAAGCACCATAGAAGAATACAGGAATTGATTGTTTTAATAAAAAAGAAACAACAGGAGTTAGTCAATGCAAAACATTTAAAAAAAACAAATTATATAAAACAACTTGAAAATGAATTAGATCTATTAAATAATGAACTTCATTCGATTCCCTTAGTTAGTCAATACCAACAAAATCAACGGGAGATTAACAGATATCTTCAATCAATTATTAAGCTTTTGAAGGAACAAATTTCAGATCAACTTTTATTCGATGAGGATGATCTTCCAAACCCGGAACTCGATCAGGTTTTTCAGTTGAAACTTTGACACCTACAGATCTTTCTGTAGGTTTTTTTATTGGTTTCTTTCACCATAGACATATGCCCTGCATACTATTAATTGAGAATCGATTGAGGAGGGTACAAAATGTTGCATACAGAAAAAGACCTGCAATGTCGAGAAATAATCACTAAAGCGGTCTGTGGTAAAGGACGAAAGTTCTCTAAAGCAACACATACCATAGTTCTCGATAACAAACCATCTAATATTCTGGGAAGCTGGGCAATTAACCATTCCTTTGAAGCTGAAAAAGTTGGCGACATGATTGAAGTAGTAGGTACTTATGATATCAACTTATGGTATTCATATGCGAATAATACGAAAACAACAGTAGCTACAGAAACAGTTTCTTATGTTGAACAAGTACCACTATCTTTTCTAGATAGTAACTGCACAAATAATCATCTAGAGGTCTCAGCAATAGCTACTCAAGCTCCTACATGCATAGATGCCAAAATCGCATCAAATGGAAATGCAGTCATGGTGGAAGTAGAGAGGGAGTTTTTAGTTGAAATTGTAGGGGAAACGAAAGTTTGTGTTGTGATTTGCCCAGGAGATTGTGACGACGACAAAGGATTCTTACTGGATGATGAAGATGTGGACACAGATGAAGCAGAAGATTTAGATCCATCTTTTATCATTGATGACTTAGAGTAATGAGAGTGGTAAAAAGAGGGGGGGAATCTCCCTCTTTTTTCACTATTTGTCATGTTTCTGAATATGATAACGTTGTATCCCTAGAAAAATGGGGGAAAAAACATGACATTTATGCATTATGAAGAAATTCAAAAAAAGGAAAGTAACATGGGACTGTTAAATAAAAAGGCTCATTTTATAACCATTGATAATAATGGACTAATACAACAATTTAAACATTTAAATATTCATGGTATCAATACAATGTTAATAACAGACAAAAATGGAATAGAAAGGTTCAGAAGATTAAATTTTAAAAATATCTATCTTATTCCAGTATTCCAACAAAAAATTCTTACTTTTTTTAAACAAAAGCAAAAGAATACCACAAATTGGAGTAATAATGATATTTTCCAACAAAAAGGGAAAAAAGTGATTGAAGAAATTCCTAAGCTGAATACAAAAAGAGAACAAAGAATAATAAGTGAAATTGCCATTCGAGCAGTTTATGCTCTTAATCTAGATTATGCTTTAGTGAAAGTAGGGGTAACTGTCGGTGAAAAACCATGGATTTTATATGTAAATCCTACAATTGAAGGCAATGAAAAAATTGAAGAATTATTTAACGTGGCCATTCAAGAGTTCCTGACAAAATGGAATCAGTTATTAAGTGCTTCTTCTTATAAAGTAACCCTTGGAGCTGATCCTGAATTTGTTTTAAGAGGACCAAGTGGACAGTTGATTTTAGCATCGCAATATTTACCTAAGAAAGGATTGGTAGGCTGTGATGATATATGGACGAATCACGATCGTTCACAACTGCCATTAGGTGAATTTAGACCAATTCCTAGTGAAGATCCAAAGAAATTATTGATTAATCTTTATAGAACAATGTTATTAGGAAGTAAAAAGATAAGAAATACCCATGTTGAATGGTTAGCAGGAGCTTTACCAATTAAAGGGTATCCAATAGGTGGGCACGTTCACTTTAGTCATATTTGGCTTAATTCTTTTCTTTTAAGGGCTTTAGATAATTATTTGACTTTACCTATTTTTTTACTAGAAGACCCAAATGGAAAAGGTAGACGGCCGAAATATGGATTTTTAGGTGATTATAGGGAACAGTTTCATGGTGGGTTTGAATATCGTACCTTACCAAGCTGGATTGTTTCGCCAACGATTACGAAAGGGGTATTTGCTTTAGCCAAAATAATTGCTGAGAACTATATATACCTTTACCAAAATCCATTACAAGAAATTGAAATACAGCGAGCCTATTATGAAGGAGATAAAGATGCAATCAGGCCTGTGGTTGAAGGATTATGGGAAGAATTAAAACAACTTAAGGACTATCAAACATATCAATCCTATCTAAATCCATTAAAGAATTTAATCGATCGTGATTATTCTTGGGATGAAAATAAAGATATTAGAAAGCTATGGAAGCTCCCGCCATATCATAAATAACGTATTTTGAATCATCCACCACAAAACAAATTATATGTTATAATAAAAAGCATAAAATTGTATGTTTTAATGGAGGATGAAGATGGCCACATATACGCCAATGATCCAACAATATTTATCAATTAAGGCAGAATATCCTGATGCCTTTTTATTTTTTCGTTTAGGTGATTTTTATGAAATGTTTTTTGAAGATGCAGAAGTAGCTTCAAGAGAACTAGAAATAACTTTAACAGGCAGAGATGGTGGAGTAGAGGAAAGAATTCCAATGTGTGGGGTTCCTTATCATTCTGCTGAATCCTATATTAATAGATTGATTGAAAAGGGTTATAAAGTAGCAATGTGCGAACAAGTAGAGGATCCTAAGACAGCAAAGGGTGTGGTCAAAAGAGAAGTTATTCGTGTAATTACACCCGGAACTGTTATGGAAGGCAAAGTTTTGGAGCAGCGTGGGAACAATTATTTAGTATCTGTTGCTTATGATGCTGTATTAGACTCTTTCGGTTTATCGGTATCTGATGTGTCGACAGGTGAGTTTTATGGAACGGAGATTACTAGGAATTTTGAAGATGTTATCATGGAACTATCACAATATCATCCATCCGAAGTTCTTATTGAGGAAGATATATACCAACAACATATTCACTTGTTACAACAAGTTAATGCTACTTATACAGTATGGAAGGAAAATATTAAATTAGAACAATTAAACCAAATAGTAAGCGAACATTTCCCACATTTAGAACCAATCTCGAAATCGATCTTAATCAGTGCTGGGAATCTATTAAGTTATTTACATAAAACACAACATAAGCGATTCGTTCATTTTAATGAATTTCGTATTTATGATACGAATCAATATATGGTTTTAGATACTTTTACACGAAGAAACTTGGAACTTACACAAACTTCAAGAGATCAGTCGAAGAAGGGTTCTTTACTATGGCTTTTGGACCAAACGGAAACAGCAATGGGAAGTCGTTTGCTTCGCCGTTGGTTGGACAAGCCTTTATTGTCGGTGCATCGTATTGAAGAGCGTCTATCAGGAGTTGAGGCCTTATACAACAACCTGATATTAGCTGAAGATTTAAGCGATCAATTAAAACAAGTTTATGATTTAGAACGAATTATTTCTAAAGTATCTTATGGGAATGCCACTCCAAAAGATTTGTACCTCTTACGAAAAAGTTTAGAGCGCGTTCCTGCAATCATTCAAATAGTTATAGAAAGTGAAGCTGATCCTTTAAAAAAGATTGTCAAGGATTTTGATCTAGTACAAGATGTTTCATCACTCATTGAAAAATCGATTGTAGACGATCCACCTATTTCTTTAAAAGATGGTGGAGTGATAAAGCGCGGCTTTCATCAAAAATTAGATCAATATTATATCGCTAGTACGGAAGGAAAACAATGGCTTCAAGATTTAGAGTTTAGAGAAAGAGAAGAAACAGGTATAAAATCACTAAAAGTAGGATTTAATAAAGTTTTTGGATATTATATTGAAGTGACTAGGTCGAATTTATCCCAGGTACCTGATCGATACATTAGAAAGCAAACTTTAGCCAATGCAGAACGATATATTACAGAAGAATTAAAGGAAAAAGAGTCACAAATTTTAGAAGCTGATGAAAAAATGTTAGATTTAGAATATCAAGTCTTCATAGAGATTCGGGATGCAGTTTCTAAGCAAACTCAACGTTTACAACAATTGGCGCAAAAAATTGCATATCTTGATGTATTACTCTCTTTTGCAAAAGTAAGCTTGAAATATTCTTATGTTCGACCAACCTTTAATCAACTTGGTCACATTACTATTAAAAAAGGACGACATCCTGTAATTGAGGCTGTTCAAAAAGGACATCCTTATATTCCTAATGATGTTATTTTAAACCAGCATCAAGAGCAAATATTGTTAATAACAGGTCCAAATATGGCTGGTAAGAGTACTTATATGAGGCAAATTGCAATTACAGTGATTATGGCACAAATTGGTTGTTTTGTTCCTGCTGAGAGTGCAGATTTATCAATGATTGACCGTATCTTTACTAGAATTGGAGCTGGTGATGACTTAACAAGTGGTCAAAGTACGTTTATGGTTGAAATGACGGAGACAAAACAAGCAATTACTCAAGCTACATCAAATAGTTTGATTTTACTTGATGAAATTGGTAGGGGAACCTCCACCTATGACGGAATGGCTTTAGCTCAAGCAGTCATTGAGTATATTCATGAACATGTAAATGCAAAAACGTTATTTTCTACTCATTATCATGAATTAACTAGTTTAGCAGATCGTTTTCCAAGGATTCAAAATGTCCATGTAAATGTGATCGAAAAAGATGGAAAAGTAGTATTTTTGCATAAGATTGAGAAGGGGAAGGCAGATCGAAGTTATGGTATTCATGTAGCAGAATTAGCAGGGATGCCAAAAGAAGTGATTAAAAATGCAAAAAAGATTTTAGAAGATTTAGAAGCTCAATCAAAACGAGCTCAAGAGTCTGAAAATGATTTGGTTCAACTTGAACTTTTTGAAATTGAACCAAAAATGAAAGCGAGCAAAAAATCAATTGATCCATCTTTGAATGAAAAGATAGCTTTGTATGAAAAGGTCATGACACAAATAGATTCCCTAGATCTATTGAATATGACGCCGATGGAAGGTTTTCAAATTTTATATGATATACAGAAAAAGTTAAGGAAGTGATCACCTTGGGCAAAATAATCGTCCTAGATGACCATATTGCCAATCAAATTGCGGCAGGTGAAGTGGTAGAAAGACCAGCTTCGATTGTAAAGGAATTAATTGAAAATAGTATTGATGCCAGAAGTACAAAGATAGAAATTGAGATAGAAGAAGGTGGATTATCACTTATAAGAATAAAAGATAATGGTGAAGGAATGGATGAAGACGACGTAGATAAGGCATTTTTTCGTCATGCAACAAGTAAGATTAAAACGGGAAAAGATTTATTCAAAATTCGCACATTAGGCTTCAGAGGAGAAGCTCTGCCTAGTATTGCAGCTGTTTCCCGTTTAATCCTGAAAACTTCTTCTAATGAATTTGGTAAAGGAGTAGAAATTCAATTAGAAGGCGGCAAAATAACTCAAAAAAAGAGATTAGTTATACTCGTGGAACTGAGATTATTGTTAGGGATGTTTTTTATAATACCCCTGCAAGGTTAAAATATATGAAATCGTTACAGACAGAGTTAGCACATATTACGGATTACGTTAATCGT
>NZ_LSKU01000001.1:1046228-1068250 GCF_001561915.1 Tepidibacillus decaturensis
ATCGTTTAAGTTTAGCCTACCCTTATATTTCTTTTACTTTGATTCATAATGAACGTTTACTTTTAAGAACAAGTGGCGATGATAAACTTTTACATGTAGTTGCTTCAATCTATGGAACCAATCTGGCTAAAAATATGGTAGAAATAGTTGGGGAAGATTTAGACTTTAAAGTGACTGGTTATGTTGCAAAACCCGAGATAACTAGAGCGAATAAAAATCATATTTCTATTTTTATAAACGGAAGATATATTAAAAACTACCTATTATCGCAATCAATAATCAAAGGCTTTAATACGTTATTAATGGTTAATCGCTTTCCTATCGCTATCGTATATATTGAAATGGATTCTTCTTTAGTTGACGTAAATGTTCATCCTGCAAAGTTGGAAGTTCGCTTTAGTAAAGAACAGGAGCTTATGAAATTAATTGAAGATACGGTTTACAAAGCCCTCAATCAGCAAGCTTTTATTAGGGAACCCTTAAAATCGTCCTCTGGCACTTTCCAAAAACCAGTTCAGGAAATGTTTGATTTAACTCTGAATTACGAGAAAGGAAATTCAGAGAATAAAATAAGTTCAACTCAAAGACTTGATGATAGGATAGACCAAACCAGCTTACAGGATAACCAAGTTGTATTTACAAAAGAGGAAAACCTGACCTATGGCAGAACCATAGAACAACAACAGATAGAAAAAACCATTACTAAGTTACCCCTTTTAGATCCAATTGCTCAGTTTCAGGGAACTTATATTATTGCTCAAAGTGAAAAAGGTTTGTATCTAATTGATCAGCATGCTGCCCATGAGCGAATCTATTTCGAAAAAAATTTAGCTTTAATGAATGAAGAAATAGGGAGTAGCCAAGAATTGTTAGTACCGATCACGATGGACTTTCCTAAATCAGAAATGATACAAATCATGATGAAACTGGACCTATTCAAAAAATATGGCCTTCAAGTCGAAGCTTTTGGAATGCAAACCTTAATGTTTCGTTCCATTCCTCAGTGGATTCCTAAAGGGGAAGAACATCTTATGATTGAAAAAATGATTCAAATGGTTCTTCATAAAAATGAAATCAATTTGGAAGAATTAAGACAAGAAATGATTGCGACAACATCATGTAAAACGGCAATTAAAGCGAATCATTATCTAACAAAGCAAGAAATGGAACAATTACTTGAACAGTTAAGACAAACTAACAATCCCTTTTCTTGTCCTCATGGTAGACCGGTAATTATCCATTTCTCCACTTATGAAATTGAAAAAATGTTTAAAAGAGTGATATAAAATGATCGTAACCACCTCATACGAACCAGACCAGGAGATGATTCTTCGAGCTATAAATATTGCCAGACAAGTTGGTGGACAATTTATAGAAAGAGGCAAATTCTCATTATTAGAATTGAATAAAAGCTATAACACAAGAGAAACAATTGTGATTGAAAAAGAACTTACGAAATATTATTCTACGGAAACAGAAAATCCTTTTTTCTTTCATCCTAGTATGGCAACACTACGTATAAATCGCTTAAAACAGGGTGATAATGATATAATGGTTGATATTTCCAAACTGAAGCTAGGTGATACTTTTTTAGATTGCACATTAGGTTTTGCTTCTGATTCAATTGTTGCTTCTTTTGTGGTAGGTTCAACTGGAAAAGTAGTCGGAATTGAAAGTCAACCCATTATTTCTGCCATTGTACAAGATGGGTTGAATCAAGGATGGCCAAAGGATAAGGATATTGATCAAGCGATGAAAAGAATTGAAGTCTTGACAAAACATTATTTACCTACACTCAAAATTTTTCCTAGTAAAAGTTTTGATGTGGTATATTTTGATCCAATGTTTCGTCAAGGCCAAAGAAAATCTTCATCAATGAATCCCTTAAGAAAGTTAGCTAATGCTGAACCTATTCAAGTAGAGGCAATTGAAGAAGCAAAAAGAGTAGCAAAAAGGATGGTTATATTAAAAGAACATATCTACAGCAGGGAATTTGAAAGACTAGGTTTTACACCCATCCACCGATCATCTTCAATCACTTATGGAATAATCAATGTGAATGGGGATGAGCAAAAATGAAAGAAAATCTATTGGTCATTGTTGGACCAACAGCTGTAGGCAAGACTGATTTAAGTATTGAAATTGCCCTTCATTTCCAAGGAGAAATAATATCTGGTGACTCGATGCAGGTCTATAAAGGCATGGATATCGGTACAGCTAAGATTAGAGTTGAAGAAATGAAAGGAATCCCTCACTATTTGATTGATGAATTCAATCCTGATTATGCTTTCTCTGTAGCTGAATTCCAAGAGATTGCAACGGCAAGAATATCAGAAATTAACAGAAGGAATCATCTTCCAATTATTGTTGGAGGTACCGGTTTATACATTAAATCGGTCACGCATCAGTATCAATTTTCAAAAGCTTCGATGAATGAATCCATTCGTTCAGAATGGTATCATTATTTGGAAATATATGGTAAAAAAGCGTTGCATCAGAAACTAGCCGATATTGATCTTGAAACAGCCAAAAAGCTACATGTCAATGATGTGAAGAGAATTATCCGAGCGTTAGAAGTTTACTATCAGACAGGAAAGACCATGTCCCAGTTGCTTAAAGAACAACAACTTAAAATTCCTTACCATTTATTGATGATAGGTTTGACTATGGATAGGGAAAAATTGTATGATAGAATCAATCGTCGAGTTGATCTCATGCTTGAACAAGGGTTAGTAGAAGAGGTAGAAAAGCTACTTGAACTAGGGTATGATGAAAGATATACTTCAATGCAAGGTATTGGGTATAAAGAAATCATAAGTTATTTAAAGGGAGATCTTTCTTTGGAAGAAGCTGTTAATCAGATAAAGCAAGGAACAAGGAGATTTGCCAAAAGACAACTTAGTTGGTTTCGTCAAATGCCTGAAATTAACTGGTTCGATATGACTGAGAGAAAGGAACAAGTACAAAAAGAAATTATGGAAAAGATTTCTCATCATTTTGCAGGAAAGCTCATATATTTGAAGAATAATTAAATATTCTATACATAACATGATATCTAGGGGGTAAAGAGATGAAACAAAGTATTAACATTCAAGATTCATTTTTAAATGTGGCACGTAAAGAGAACATACCGGTTACCATTTTTTTGATGAATGGTTTTCAACTAAGAGGATTAATTAAAGGTTTTGATAATTTTACCGTTATTCTTGAAACTGAAGGAAAACAGCAAATGGTTTATAAACATGCTATTTCTACTTTTGTACCTGCTAAAAATATTTCCTTAGCACAAGAAATGAAAGAGGAATAATTATTATTTGTATCTTTCATTCAGTAAGCATTCTTTATGAAAAACATAAGGAATGCTTTTTATTTTTATCAATATCATAGTCATATAGAGTTTTTATTATAAAGGTTGGGGTGGATATGGAATATCAAATGATTAGTCAATTAGATGCACCAAATACTGTGCAAGAGTGGTTGAATCAAAAGCAGAATGAGGATGTTTACTTTATTCTTAAAGAGGAGAATAAAACTTACGTGGTGATTAGAAGAAAAGAAGTGGATTCTGGGGGATATGGTATTAAACTAGTTGGAATTGAAGAGCAAGAGAAGGATATATTAATCAAGGTGGAATATACAAATCCTAAACCAGAAGAAATCGTTACACAAGTCATCAATTCACCTGTGACTGTTCTAGAACTTGAACAAACGAACAAACCTATTCGAATAGAAGTCCAATATAATAAATGAAGAAAATAAAGAAACTCAGCCCTAAAAAAGCCTTAAAAAGGGCTATTTTTTTAGCCAAAGATAAATCGAATTTTGGAAATCAATAGGCTTTAGCACATTTTGTTAGGCACTCGCGTATACTGTAAGGAATATGTAAATGTGAGGTGACCTATCATGAATAAGAAAGTGGCTGCTAAATCAAATCCATCCCATAAGATTCATATAGTCTTAGATAAGAATCAAGAGGTAGCTAAGTCGAAGGGACAACTGACATCGAATTACAAAGTTACCTCAACGAATTCAACGATACAGGAAAAATTCAAGGCAGTTGTCCAAGAATTAGATCGTTTAGTTGGGTTATATGAAGTGAAAAGACTTATTTTTGAAATCTTTGCATTTATTCAGATTGGCCAACAAAGGTCATCTCTAGGTTTAAAATCTGATTCTCAAGTATTTCATATGATTTTTAAAGGAAATCCTGGAACAGGGAAAACAACTGTGGCCAGAATAATAGCCAAAATGTTTAAAGAGATGGGGATTCTCTCAAAGGGACATCTTATCGAGGTGGAACGGGCTGATTTAGTAGGTGAGTATATTGGTCATACAGCCCAAAAAACAAGAGAACAAGTAAAAAAAGCCATAGGAGGAATCCTTTTTATTGATGAAGCTTATTCATTGATCAGAGGAGGCGAAAAGGATTTTGGAAGAGAATCGATCGATGCTTTGGTAAAAGCAATGGAAGATCATAAAAATGAATTTATTTTGATTTTGGCAGGCTACTCTTTTGAAATGGAGAGTTTTATCCGTTCTAACCCTGGACTTCATTCAAGATTTCCTATCCAACTTCATTTTGATGACTATTCAATTGAGCAGTTATTAGATATTGCAGAGGTAATGGTCAATGAAAGAGAATATATTTTATCTAGCTCTGCTAAACAAAAGTTGAAACAGTTTCTTACCGAAGAAATTAATAATCCACTACGAAGTTTTAGTAATGCAAGACTTGTTCGTAATTGGATTGAAAAAGCGATTCGGAATCAAGCTGTTCGTCTTATTAGTGAACAACAAATTCCAAATTCAAAACAGGTTTTGATGACCATTCAGCCTGAAGATTTTTTAGAAATTAAAATACGTGGGAAAGAATCATTCCTTTTTTAATTAAAGAAAGTCAACTTTCTTTTCCGTATTTGAGAGCCCCACAAAAGTAGTCGGAATAGCTTTTAAGGAATCCGTCACTTTTGTGGGTTTTATTATAGGGGATGTCTTTTTCGTATTAAAAGTGTATTATAGTAGTTGATGATTTTGTTAAAAAAGGGTAATGTAAAGGAATCTTTATAAGAGAAAGGAAGGACTATATATTGATGTCTGAATCAGGATTTAATGCCTTATTAAGTTAACAATATATATTAGAAGGAATGATTTTGGCATGTTTTCGTTTTTTAAATATGGCAAGGAATTCGAAAGGATAGTCATTCAAGTAGAAAAACAAATTTCGACTCGTATACAAGAGATTGATCAAATTGCAAGCTATAATCAAGGTAAAGTTTTGAAGGCTTTTCAAAACCACCATGTTTCAGATTTTCACTTACTTTCTTCAACTGGTTATGGTTATGATGACATGGGGCGGGATATGTTAGATCAAATTTATGCAGATGTATTTGAAGCTGAAGCAGGTCTAGTTCGTCCTCATATTGTATCAGGTACTCACGCTTTATCTATAGGCCTATTTGGGTTACTACGACCTGGGGATGAACTCTTATATATTACAGGTGATCCATATGATACGTTGGAAGAAGTGATTGGTATTCATGGTGAAGGTATGGGATCATTAAAAGAATGGGGAATTACATATCAATCTGTTCCTTTAACCAAACAGGGAAAAGTTAATTTTGAAGAAGTGGCCAAAAAAATCAATCAAAACACTAAAGTCATTGCGATTCAACGTTCTAGAGGATATTCATGGAGACCCTCTTTTAGTATTGAAGAAATAAAGGAGATGGTTACTTTTGTAAAGGAGATTAAACCAGATCTAATTACTTTTGTTGATAATTGTTATGGAGAATTTACTGAAAAACAAGAACCTACTGGAATTGGTGTTGATGTTATTGTTGGTTCTTTGATCAAAAATCCTGGTGGAGGTTTAGCTAAAACAGGAGGATATATTGTAGGAAAAAAAGTTTACATTGAGAAAATTTCTTACCGATTAACAGCCCCGGGTATTGGGGCGAAGGTTGGCTCCATGCATGGGCATATGGCTGACTTTTATCAAGGCTTTTTCTTAGCCCCTCATTTTGTGGGCGAAGCTTTAAAGGGGAGTATTTTTGCTGCAGCCCTATTCGAACAACTAGGTTTTGAGACCAATCCTAGTTGGAATGAAGTCAGACATGATATTATTCAAGCTGTAAAGTTCAATAATCCAAATACACTAATTACTTTTTTACAAGGGATTCAAAAAGGATCACCAATTGATTCTCACGTTATACCAGTGCCAAATCAGATTCCCGGATATCAAGATTCTGTTATTATGGCAGCAGGTACATTTATACAAGGAGCAAGTCTTGAATTATCTGGTGATGCACCTATCCGTTCTCCATATATTGCTTATGTTCAAGGTGGGCTTACCTACCACCATGTAAAATGGGGGATATTAACGGCTATCGAGATAATGGTAGACAAGGGGATTTTATCTATTGCTTAATCATATATTTTGTTTGCATTTTAGGAAAGAGGCTATATTTTGATGTGAGAGATGCCTCTTTATTTTTTATAATTTTATATGTAAGTTTTTCTAACATATTATTGACAATAAAACTAACATGAATTAAAATAAAACCATTATATGATAAGGATATATGATAAGGAGAGTTTTCATGAATGATTTTGAACGAAGAAATCGACCGCTATTTCCGATTAGTATTGTAATGGAACTTACGGAATTGTCTGCTCGACAAATTCGTTATTATGAAGACCAAGGTTTGATAAAACCAGCAAGAACCAAGGGTAGGCAACGTCTCTTCTCATTCCATGATATTGACCATCTATTAGAAATAAAAAGTCTGTTAGATAAGAAAGTAAATATAGCAGGAATAAAGGAAATTCTCTTAAGAAATGAAATAGAGCAACAAGAGCTTGAAATGAAACAATTACAACAAACACAACGGTCTGAGATCTCAAAGACAGAATTAAGACAAATTTTAAAGAGAGAAATTTTACAACAAAAGCCAGGTCAGACTTCGCTAATCCAGGGGGAGTTATCGAGATTTTTCCATTAAAACTTAAATGCGACTGCATTTGAGAATAGATAAAAAGGAGAGTATGAAGATGTCCAAATTTAGTAGAGAAGATATTATTAGGATGGCAAAGGAAGAAAATGTACGCTTTATTCGTTTAATGTTTACTGATTTAATGGGTTCTATTAAGAATGTTGAAGTACCTGTGAGTCAACTGGAAAAAGCATTGGATAATAAAATCATGTTTGATGGATCTTCTATAGAGGGATTTGTTCGTATCGAAGAATCTGATATGTATCTGTATCCTGATCTTGACACTTGGGTTGTTTTTCCATGGGGATCTGAGGAAGGAAAAGTGGCACGTTTAATTTGCGATATTTATATGCCAGATGGTACTCCGTTTGAAGGGGATCCAAGGGGAATTTTAAAAAGGGCTTTAAAAGAAGCTGAAGAATTAGGTTTTACTGCTATGAACGTTGGGCCAGAACCAGAATTCTTTCTATTTAAGACGGATGAAAAAGGAGAACCTACGTTACAATTAAACGATAATGGAGCTTATTTTGATTTAGCTCCTGTAGATTTAGGTGAAAACTGCCGACGTGATATCGTACTTACTTTAGACAGAATGGGATTTGAAGTTGAGGCTTCTCATCATGAAGTAGCTCCAGGTCAGCACGAGATTGATTTTAAATATGCTGATGCTGTTCGTACTGCAGATAACATTCAAACTTTTAAGCTAGTCGTAAAAACGATAGCTCGTAAACATGGTTTACATGCTACCTTTATGCCAAAACCCTTATATGGTGTGAATGGCTCAGGAATGCATAATCATCTTTCTTTATTTAAAGGTAATGAGAATACATTCTATGATCCAAACGATTCATTGGGGTTATCTGAAACAGCTAGATACTTTATTGCAGGCATACTTAAACATGCGCGTTCATTAGCAGCAATAACAAATCCAACAGTGAATTCATATAAAAGATTAGTTCCAGGTTACGAAGCTCCAGTATATGTTGCTTGGTCCGCACAAAATAGAAGTCCTTTAATTCGTATCCCTGCTTCCCGAGGTTTAAGTACGAGAATTGAAGTGCGTCATCCAGATCCATCAGCCAATCCATATTTAGCTTTAACTGTACTATTGAAAGCAGGATTAGATGGAATTAAGAATAAAATCAAATTGCCAGCTCCTGTCGATCGTAACATTTACGTTATGACAGAGGAAGAACGAATTGCAGAAGGAATAGATAATTTACCAGCAACTTTATTAGAAGCTATTCATGAACTATTAAAGAATGAAGTCATTCTATCTGCGCTAGGTAGCCATGCAGTGGAGCATTTTGTTGAGGCTAAACAAATTGAATGGGATCTATTTAGGACCCATGTTCATCAATGGGAAAGAGACCAATATATGAAGCTATATTAAAAAATTAAATCTATTTTAATTTAAAATGAAATCCCCCTTCATCCTTATGGAGAAGGGGGATTTATAGTAGAATTACTAATGTTAGTGAATATTTCTAAATAATCCAATTACCTTTCCTAAAATAGTCACTTGTGGTAATAAAATAGGTTTCATCGTTGAGTTTTCAGGTTGAAGTCGAATATGGTTTTTTTCTTTAAAAAATCTCTTAACCGTTGCTTCTCCCTCATCAGTCATGGCTACGACAATTTCCCCATTATTAGCTACAGGTTGCTGGCGAACAATCACATAATCTCCATCATATATACCGGCTTCAATCATGCTTTCTCCTTGAACAACAAGCATATAAACGTCATCACCATTTACAATACTAGCAGGTAGTGGAAAATAATCTTCTACATTTTCAATGGCAGTGATAGGCTCTCCAGCAGTAACCTTTCCTATCAATGGAACTCTAACCATCTCTTTGTCCATCTTAGGTAAATCATCATCTACCAAAATCTCAATAGCCCTAGGCTTTGTAGGATCTCTTCGAATTAAGCCCTTCTTTTCTAATCTAGACAAATGCCCGTGTACTGTTGAACTAGAGGCTAAACCAACAGCTTCTCCAATTTCTCTAACTGATGGGGGATAACCTTTTTCTTTCACCTTTTGTTTAATAAAATCAAAAATTGCCTTTTGTCTGTTCGATAAATTATTCATCATCATTCACCTCTGAAATACCATATCTTTCTTGTTTTTTATTATAACATAAATCAATCGATTGCGCAAACACTCGTTCGAAATTTTAGCTTGACAGGAACATTTGTTCTAAAATATAATAAAATTATAATTAAGAATAAATGTTCGGAGGGTTCTTATGAAAAGGATTTTAATAGTTTTATTTGTTATTTTAATAACGTTTGTGATCTCAACAATCGTGTATGGAAAGGAAATTAATCAGAAGAAAACGCCACAATACATTGAAGTAATAGTCCAAGAAGGTGATACATTATGGTCAATAGCCAAACCTTATTACAATGGCAAAATGGATTTTAGGGAATTGATATACAACATTCGAGAATTAAATGAATTATCAGAAGCAATGATTTATCCTGGCCAAGTGCTTAAGATTCCTCTAGACTAATTTATACTAAAATATTCTTCTTTTAGACATAATGTATTATAAAGGAGGGATAAGATGATACCGGGGTTTCCTAATGATATTGCAAGGGTAGATCCGCATTTTTTTCCACAAGAGGAATACCAGATAAGTCGAGTGAATGTGAATGAATCAACCGGAAGAGAGGAAGTCCTCCATTATTCTTATGGTCGATTTGATGATTTCAATCCATATCATCATGTTGAAACTTTAATCAATGGATACCTTCCATATGATTAGATAGGTTAATTTTTTAAACAAAGAGTAACCGCGTGTTACTCTTTACTATTTTCACCATCAGCACATTCTTGCATTGATTAAATTTCAAACTTTCATTATAATCATTTAACGTAGCACCCTATTATAGTGAAAGGAAGATATATAAAAATGAATCAATCTACGAAAATCTTTTTAGCGATGATACTTGGTATAGGGGCAGGATTTTTTATCAACCTTCTAGTTCCTGATGAAATGATTCAATTTTTGGATAAAAACATTCTGCATCTAGTAGGCGTTGGTTTTATTAAATTGATCCAATTTATAGTAGTACCATTGGTGCTTGTTTCATTAGTAACGAGTATGTCAAGTTTGGGTGACATCAAGAAAATAGGGAGATATAGCATTAAATTACTGTTTTTATATATCTTTACCTCAGTTATTTCTCTTATCATTGGTTTGATTGTGGCTTATGTTTTAAAACCAGGAATAGGCGTAGAAATGCTTCAACAAAAGGTTGAAGGAAAGCAAGGCCTTCCTTTATCTGAATGGCTATTAAGTATTATTCCTAGCAACCCTTTTGAATCGATGAGCACAGGCCATATGGTTCAAATTATTATAACGGCATTAATGTTAGGATTAGGAGTTACTCTTGCAGGAGAAAAGGGAAAACCGTTTTCTGTCTTTATCGATAGTGCAAATGAAGTTATTTTTAAGATTATGGGAATTATCTTAAGACTAGCACCTATAGGCGTTTTTTCCTTAATGGCTTCTGTGATTGCAACACAAGGATTAGGGATCATTAAGAGTTTATCATTGTATGTGATTGGATTAATCATAGCAATTTTATTGATGGCATTTGGAATTTATAGTATTCTTTTAATTGTTACAGGACAAAATCCGATTAAGTTTTGGAAGGCATTTTATCCAGCTTTTGGACTTGCATTTGGAACAGCTAGTAGTAATGCGACTCTTCCATTAGCAATGGATAATGCTGAGCATCGTTATGGTATGAAAAAGGAACTTGTTAGTTTCGCTATTCCTTTTGGAGTTTCCCTCAAAAAAGATGGTGCTGCGATTCTACAAGGTTTCACAGCAGTTTTTGTTTCTCAGATGATCGGTGCTAATTTGAGTATAAACCAAATTATTGCAGTTTTTGTAAGTGCGATCTTAGTTTCATTAAGTACTGCTGGTGTTCCTGGAGCAGGAATTATTATGATGTCTACTGTGCTAAGTGCTGCAAATTTACCGTTAGAAGCCATTGCGATTATAGCTGGTGTTGACCGTTTAACTGACACATTTAGAACAGCATTAAATGTGATTGGAGTCGTTGCAAATGCAGCGATTTTAGAGAAGTGGGAAAGGAGAACGACGTAGAAGAATGAAACAAGAAAAAATAGATCGAATTAATGAACTCTCTCGTAAATCTAAAACGGTTGGATTAACCGAAATAGAAAAAGAAGAGCAATCAAAACTTCGACAAGAATATATTGCCGCTTATCGTGAGAGTTTACGTGCACAATTACATTCTATTAAAGTCATAGATGCAAATGGAAACGACATTACACCAAATAAATTAAAAGAAGCTAAATCAAAACGAAATTTTCATTAAAGAAACGAGGAGGGTGCAGATAGATAGAAACCCTCCTTTTTGTATTCATAGGGAACTTTAAAAGTAATTGAAATATGAAAAAAAGCTATATTAGCTTATAGTTCTAAAAAATATGGTAAAATAGAAATATATAATAGCTTAAAATATAATAATTAGGGGTGAAAGGGTATTGTTATCTAGAAATTTAGACAAAGCAAGAGAAGCATACAAGAGTAATAATAAAGAAGCAAGTAAAATTGTACATCAACAAAGAAAACATGCTCCTGAAGGACATAACCAAGAACAAGGCCAATACATAAAAAGTTTTATATATGGTGGGTTAGATGGTATAATTACAACTTTTGCAGTTGTTGCTGGAGTTGCTGGTGCACAGCTTTCTTCAGGTATTGTGCTAATCATGGGTTTTGCTAACCTGATTGCGGATGGTCTCTCAATGGCAATTGGCGACTATTTAAGTACAAAGGCTGAAAATGAATTTAAACAGTCAGAAAGGGAACGAGAACTTTGGGAAGTGGAAAATTTTCCAGAGGGGGAAAAACAAGAGTTAATTGAACTTTATGTGGCAAAAGGAATGGATGAATCTGACGCTAAAGTCGTTACTGAGATTATTTCCAAAAATAAAGAAGCCTGGGTTGATATTATGATGGTTGAAGAATTAGGGATTTTAGAAGAAAATGAATCACCTGTAAAAAATGCGATTGTAACTTTTATTTCGTTTTCGGTTTTTGGTTTTATTCCATTAGTTATTTATGTAGTTGCAGGCTTTACTCCAGGGATTCAAAACTTCACATTTCTTATCGCAATCATTCTTACCGGATTTACTTTATTTGTTTTAGGTGCATTAAAAGTAAAGTTTGTTGACAAGCATTGGTTTACATCCGGGTTAGAAATGCTAATTGTCGGTGGGATCGCTGCTGCTTCGGCTTATGGAATAGGGATCTTATTATCAGGATTAGCGTAAATTATATTCTAATTAGCTGAAATGGATATACAACACAAAATGTATTTAGGAACGCCTAATGGTGTTCTTTTTTTATTTATATCTAGATGAGTGACCTTCGATTTGTCCTCTACATATTTTAATAATGACAAATCATGAGAGGGGATAAACCATGGGTATAATTAGCTTGATTTTAGTAGCAACTGCAGTGAGTATTGATGGATTTTGGGGTGGATTTTCTTTTGGATTACGCAAAATCAAAATCTCATATTTGTCTTTAATGATCATTTCTTCTTGGTCTGTGGTTGGAACGATGATAACGATGGTGCTAGGTAGTAAATTGCAAGACTATATTTCATTAAATATTGGGAAATATATAGGTGCGATATTATTATTCTTATTAGGGCTATTCACCTTGATAGAGGGAGTTAAACAAAAAAAGAAGCTAAATTAAACCAAAAAGTGATTAGTAATCTTAAAGTAAAGAATTTAATTAAAGTGATAAACAATCCGATTCTAGCCGATATTGACCAAGAAAACGATATTAAGCCGATAGAAGGAATGATATTAGGGATTGCTGTAGCTATGGATGCTTCCATTGCAGCATTTACTTTATCCTTTTTTGACTTGAATCCTTATCTTACACCATTTTTATTTGGACTAATGCACTTTATTCTAATAGGTTTGGGTAATATACTGGCTAGAAAAAATATAATCAATGTATTTGTTGAGAATTTTTCTTTGTTGCCAGGTATTATTTTAGTTACTCTTGCTATTATTAGGTTAATGTAAAAGAATTGCAAAGTTGTTTTTCTATATATCTGAATCAATTTCATAAATGAAATTCATTGATACACAAGGTTTTCAAGCGACAAAAAAAGGAGTACCTCCCCAAAATCTCGAAATAAGTAAGTGATTAGAAAACTTAAGAGATTGGAGGATGACTCCCTATGTCTATTATACGACAAGGAAGCCTGTTTACACTAGAAGAATTGTTTGATATGGAACCTACCTATCGATTTGATGCCATATTTTCAACAATTAGCATCAATACAATATTAGTGGCAGTTTCCAAAAAAACATCATATGGCGCACTAAATTATGCTGCCATGATATTCGTTAGTTGCAAGAGTAACAGAGTGTATTCCAACTATTAAAGATCTTGTTAAACGTCTAAAAAACGATTTCATATTTCGCTTAGATTGTGGATTTCATTTATCTGATGAGATTCCATCAGAAGCTTCATTTTCAAGATTTATTCGCAAGATAAAAGAAGCAAATATCCTTGAACAAATCAATAAAGACCTTATCATCCAAGCCACTGAAGAAGGCTTCGTTGAAGACGAGCATATAGCTATTGATGCTACACACATTGAATCTAGAGATCGTTTTATTCCCAGCGATGAACCTACTGACAATTCACCAATGCAACCCAAAAAGCGTGGTCGTAAGAAAAAAGAAGAACTGGAAGCTTGGCAAAAAGAGCAAGAAGAAATCGAAAAAAACTTACCCCTTGAACCCAAATGGGGAGTAAAGAAAAATTCTGAGAATATTGGTATGGCTATAAAGGACACTTTGCTGTTGGAACAAAAAGTCAATATCTACTCTTACCATTATTATCATCAGCGAATATGAATGATTCTAAAGTTGCTATTTACAATGTGCACGCTGTAACGCTTTACAAGACGTCTTCCTACTTTGAATCCAAGTTTATGCAGTTCATTTCTTATTCGCCTAACCTCAAATGAAGGCTCTTTATAGTGGATTCTATCAATAACATTCTTAATGTTGATTTCGTCTTGTGATGGATCAATTTCAACTGGCACATGATAAGCGGTCGATCTTGAAAGACTGATGAGGCTACATTGACGTTTTATCGTCAACTTTGAACCCTTAAAATCAATTAATGACTTTTTTCCTCATTTGTGAAACCTGATTGTGCTTTTTTTAAACCAATCTATATCAAGAGTTAGTTCGCCAATTTTCTTTACAAGAAGCTGCTTTTCTTCTTCATATTCTTTTTTCAGCTTTTCGATATCTTCATTTTTTTATTGAAGACTGCTGCCATATTCCCGACGAATTCGGCTTTCCAACGACTTAAGACTGGTTGTGCGATATCATATTTCTTTGATATTTCAACCAATGTATTTTCTTCTCTTTTTACTCATCATATTTATATCATAACTTATTTTCAAGGAATTGTGTCCAACCTTATGTGTACATTATATTGCGCATGCTTTGGGGTGGGAGGTTTTAGTATGAGTAAAATTATTGTGGGAGGAAAAATAACCTTTTCAACCAAATAACGGAATTTACTTTAATGAGGGGGCTAACAAGTAAAAAAGAGGTAGTATGTAAGCAAAAAAATATGGAAAAGAGGGTTTCTCCTTGGTAGAATCATATTTGCGAAAACAGATTCAAAGGAGTGAAACCCTCATGAAAAAGAATATCACAAAATACCTTACTTTAAAAGAGATAGAACAGTTAGTTTGGAGGAATTTGCAGGAAACCTTTTCGACGGTCATGAAATTACTCTTAGAAGACCTTGATCAACAAATTGCAGAAGAACGAGATAAACAAAGATATCATCTGCAAGATAAGAGAAAGTTAACCATTGACAGCTTGTTTGGTGAGATAGAGATTAATCGTACATACTACCGTGATCGAAAGACTAATGAACATGTTTACCTTCTCGATCGTTACTTAGGTTTTGAAGGGGCAAAAGGGTTTAGCCCAATGCTTGAAGAAGCAGCCATAGAACTAGCTGTATCAGGACCATCTTATCGAAAAGCAGCGAATACCCTTGAGACTATCCTTGGTTATCGGGTCATGAGTCATGAAGCCATTCGCCAACATTTGTTGAAGGTGGAAGCCATACAGAAAGAACAACAGAAGATTCATTCACCCGTATTGTTTGTGGAAGTAGATGGTTTATATATAAAGCGACAAGAGAAGCAAATCAAGGGTAAAGAAGAAAAAAATTGCAGCAGTTCATCAAGGATGGGAGGTTAACGGGAAGCGAGTAACTTTGCAAGAAAAGCGTCATTATATTCACCGAGGAAAAGAGCCCTTTTGGGAAGGGTTTGAGAATTTCCTGATGGAAACATATGACTATGATCCTACGGTGCATCGTCTTGTTATAAATGGAGATGGGGCAGGATGGATTACTGCTTGCCGTGACTACTTCAAGGATAGGGCCTTCTTCAGTATTGATCGATTTCATATTGCAAGAGATATTCGAAGATTATTTCGAGACCATCCCCGTTATAAGGCAATGCAGAAAGCACTAGCAGCTTATGATGGAGAGAAACTGATGACAGAATTAAACAGTGCCGTAGGCACATTGGGAGACGAAGCAAAAGAAAAACGATTGGAAGAGCTTATTAAGCAATTAGAACAATATCCGGAAGCGTTAGGGGATTATAGAAAATGGTTAAAGGAACAAGGGATTGATACAACAGGAATGCGTCCGATGGGAAGTGCAGAAGCAACGATGAGTGTATTTGCAAAGCGCATGAAAAATGGGCGGAGTTGGGTTGAAAAAGGTGTTAGTGCCATGATGACAGCGATTGTTGCATTTCTTGATAAATTATCTTTAAAAACACTGTTTGGACGAGTTGAAAAATGGTCAGAAAGCAAAGAAGAAAAACCAGCAAAACATTACGTTAAAAAGGTCGTAAGAACCATAGGTAAAGTTACACGAGACAATATGATGTATCTAAAAAATAAAGCGAATATCCCTGTATATGAAGCACTAAAAGAATTAAAAGGATTTTAAAAAATAAAATATGATCTACTTTGGGAAAGGCTTAAGTACTGAAAACGCTTACGTAAATGAGGATGGAATAATATTCCTCCAACAAATCCTTGACACAGACGAGGTTTTATAATTACTACCATCAAACTCTTAAATCTGGTATACTCACATAGTGGGCAATTAGTAAAGGAAAGCTTATATTTAGCTTTTTATATAGAGTATTAGAGTTTTAAGGAGGGAAAATGATGCTAGATCAAAAAAACAATTGTTTATAATCCTACAATAATCGAACCAAAATGGCAAAAATTTTGGGAGGAAAACAAAACCTTTAAAGTTCTAAATGATGATACCAAACCGAAGTTTTACGCGTTGGACATGTTTTCATACCCATCCGGTGCCGGTCTTTATGTTGGCCATCCGGAAGGATATACGGCAACAGATATCGTATCACGTTATAAACGGATGAAAGGATATAATGTATTGCATCCGATGGGCTGGGACGCTTTTGGGCTCCCGGCAGAACAGCATGCGTTGGATACCTGAGAACATCCTCGAGATATTACGTTTAAAAACATAGATAATTTCCGACGTCAGATTAAGTCATTGGGATTTTCCTACGATTGGGACCGTGAATTTAGTACAACTGATCCGGATTATTATAAATGGACCCAGTGGATTTTTTTGCAACTATATAAAAAGGATTAGCCTATGTTTCGGAAGAACCGGTTAATTGGTGTCCTGCATTGGGAACAGTGCTAGCTAATGAGGAAGTTATTGACGGAAAAAGTGAGCGTGGCAGGCATCCGGTTATCCGCAAACCGATGCGGCAGTGGGTACTGAAAATAACAGCATATGCAGAGCGTCTGCTTGAAGATTTAGAAGAATTAGACTGGCCTGAGAGTATAAAAGAAATGCAGCGCAATTGGATTGGTAAATCCAATTGCGCTGAAGTATACTTTGATATCGCTGGATTTATAATGGAAATGAAGAAAAATTAAAAGTCTTTACAACCCGTCCTGATACCTTATTTGGTGCTACATACTGCGTATTGGCACCTGAACATGAATTAGTACATAAAATTACTACCGCGCGAGAAGCGATGGAACATTTTGTGCAGATGCTTTCTCCAATAGCACTGCACATTGCTGAAGAGCTATCGCAGATTCTCGGCAACACGGAAACGATAACTTACCAACCTTGGCCGGAATACGATGAAGAGCTAACTATTGAAAACGAAGTAGAAATAGTTGTCCAAGTAAACGGTAAAATTATGGAACGGGCAAATATTCCAACCGATATGGACAAGGATGCAATGATTGAAATGGCACTTGATCTGGAAAAAGTAAAAGCAGCGATCGAAGGAAAAACACTTTGGAAAAAGATTGCTGTACCGGGTAAACTGGTTAATATTGTGGTAGGATAAAACCTACCACAATTTTTTCATAGGTGAGGGGGAAGCTGGATGCCAACAAGGATGAAATTAACTGATATTGATTTGATCAATGTTTTAAGTTCTCCAGACTTGAGTGATTATTTCAAGGAGTTTCGGGAAAAACAGTTTTTTAAAAAAGAAGTAATTTTTACTCCTAATGAGCACAGTAACTTTATTTTTTTAATAAAGACCGGTCGGGTACGGGTTTATCTGGTAAGTGAAGACAAAGAATTTACGTTATCTATTTTAGAACCGGGTGATATTTTTAGTACTCATACCAGAGCATTTTGTCAAGCCTTAGAAATTACTACAATATTAGTTGCTGATATTCAGGTTTTAAGAAAGATAATCGCAGAAATACCTGATGTAGCATTAATTATGGTTCATGTGCTTGGCGATTTACTGAAAAATTCCATCACTATTATTAATGGTTTGGCTTTTAAAGAAGCTCGCATGAGATTGGCAGAATTTATTATTAAAGCTGTAGAGGATAAGGGAATGCAAACAGCAGACGGCATTAGGGTAGAAATAGGGTTAACTACTGAAGAATTGGCTATGATTATAGGCTCTACCCGACAAACAGTATCTATGCTTTTAAATGACTTTCGTAAATCAGATATCCTTAAAAAAATTGATCGGCGATCTTTCCTCATTCAAAATTTACCAAAGCTTGAGCAGTTGGCAATGGAATAAAAACAAATTTCAGATTAATTTTTATTTTTATCGAATACTGTCGGTTACCCGACAGTATTTTTTTTCTGTGCTTGCTACAATGAATGTGATAAATATCACAGTGATATATAACGGGAGGTTAAAGAATGAAGGAGAAATTATTATCAGTGGAAGATTTAACCATTGATACAGGTGTACAGCAAATGATCCTCAAGTCACGTGATGAAGGCGTTAAAACTGCATTTGATCGCAACTCGGAAATCGGTGCACGCTGTACGTTTGGAGAATTGGGGGTTTGTTGTAAGCGCTGTCTTGCCGGACCGTGCCGCATTTTACCCGGAGGTAAAGGTCCTCAAACAGGAGTGTGCGGTGCTACTGCTGACCAGATAGTAGCAAGGAACTTTTTGGAGATGGTGGCCCAAGGAATGGCTCCTCACATTGAGCATGCCAGAGAAGTTGCATTGACCCTGTTAGAAACAGCAGAAGGGAAAGCACCATATGAGATTAAAAACCCGGAAAAATTAATCAATATTGCCTCAAGATTAGGATTAACAGTAGATGGCAAAGAAATTGAGGAAGTGGCTAAAGATGTTGCTTTAAAAGCTTTGGAAAGCTTTCAACAGCAGTATGGAATACTACCTTGGTTAGAAATGAATGCTAATCAAAAAACTCTGGCAAGATGGAAAGAGTTAAATATAATACCGGCAAATGCCCATCAGGAGTTAACAGTTGCTATTAATCGTGTAACCATGGGCTCCGATGCCGATCCGGTCAACCTGTTACTCGGTGTTATGAGATTAGGTATAACTGACGGATATGCCGGATTACACCTGTCTACTGATTTACAGGATGTTCTGTTCGGTACTCCTGGTCTAGTGAAGTCCAAATATCGTTTAGGTGTAATTAAAGAAAAAATGGTGAATATTTCTGTACATGGTCATATACCTATGCTTGCAGATAAGGTGGTTGAGTGGGCAGAAAAGCTTGAAGATGAAGCTAAAGCTGTTGGCGCTGAAGGGATTAACGTATTTGGAATCTGCTGTTCAGCCAATGAAGTTTTAATGCGCAAAGGTATACCTGTAGCAACTAATTTTGCCAGTCAAGAAGCCCCCATTTTAACAGGCGCTGTTGAAGCTATGGCAGTTGACATTCAATGTGTAATGCCTAGTTTACCTACGGTGTCAAATGATTACCATACAGAGGTAATTACTTCCCTCCCCTACTCCAAAATCCCGGGGGCTTCTCATATTGAATTTACTCCGGCAAAGGCTGACGAGGTGGCACAAGCCGTTGTCCGTAAAGGTATAGCTAATTTTGGGAAAAGAGATCCGGAAAAAATGCAAATTCCACCGGAAATTGTTGATGCTTATGCCGGATTTTCTACTGAACAAATCGTCGAGGCTCTCAAAAATGTAAACCCGGAAGATCCGTTAAAGCCATTAGTAGACAATATTAAGGCCGGTAATATTTTAGGTGTTGTAGCGTTGGTAGGCTGTACAAATCCAAGGGTTAAGCAGGATTGGGCAAATGTAGAAATGGCAAAGGAACTGCTAAAGCATAATGTGATGGTTGTGGCTACAGGTTGTTCCGCCCATTCTTTAGGTAAATTCGGATTACTATCATCTGAAGGATTGGAGTACTGTGGTGATGGATTAAAACAGGTTCTTACAGCTGTTGGTCAGGCTAATGGTATGGAAGCTCTACCTTCTGTTCTGCATATGGGTAGCTGCGTTGATAATTCACGCATAGCTGACTTGGTAAGTGCTTTAGCTGATTATATCGGTGTAGAAGCAAAGGATTTACCTGTTGCGGGTTCAACGCCTGAAATAATGAATCCTAAAGCATTAGCCATTGGTGCTTATTTCCTTGCTCATGGTGTAGACGTCCATGTTGGGATTATGCCGCCTATCGGTGGATCAGAGTTGGTTACTAATGTTTTAACGGGAAGTAAAGAAGAACATGAATTAACAACTGATGGTCTATTTGGAGGAAAAGTAATCTACGAGAAGGATCCTATCGAAGCAGCGCATGTGGTAATAGAAAGAATAAAGCAAAAAAGAGCTGAACTATTTGGAGAGTGAACTCGTTCAGCTAAAGCTGAACATCGGGGAATCAGGTGGAGAGTCCACTCCACCTGATTAATATCCCACTTATAGAAATGGGGACTTAGTCCCATATTTAAAAGATAAATACAAATTCAAAAATTATAGGGGCTGATATCATTGTTAGATAAAGGAATGAAAATTGCTGTATCGGGTAAAGGCGGAGTAGGAAAGACTTCTCTTTCCTCCCTCCTTGCACATATCTTTGCGCAAGAGGGAAAGCAGGTTTTAGCAGTTGATGCCGACCCGGATGCCAATTTCGGGACAGCATTGGGTTTTCCGCAAGATATACTGGATAAATTGACTACTATTGCTGAAGATAAAAAATTAATTAAAGAGCGTACCGGTGCAGAACCGGGGAAAACCGGTCAGGTATTTTCACTTAATCCCCGTGTTAGTGATATTCCGGAAAAATATGCAGTAGAGCATAACGGAATAAAGCTAATGCAAATGGGGAATGTAGTGACAGGTGGTGCCGGATGTGCGTGTCCGGAAAATAGTCTTCTAAAACAGTTACTTCGTCATCTTGTTGTTAAGGCGGATGATACCGTGATTGTAGATATGGAAGCGGGCTTAGAACATCTAGGACGCGGAACTGCTGAAGGAGTGGATGCATTTATTGTTGTGGTTGAACCGGGGCAAAGGAGTTTTCAGACAGCCAGGGCGGTAGTGAAATTAGCTCAAGACTTAGGAGTTACAAAAGTTTATGCAGTCGCAAACAAGGTTCGTTCCGGTGATGAAGAAATCATTAAAAAATCCTTAGACTTTATACCTATTTTAGGAATAATGCCATATGACCCGGAAGTAATTTCTGCGGATTTGTCAGGTGCAGGTGTTTTTCATAGCGCTCCAAAAAGTGTTGAATTTGGTTACAAAATATATGAACGATTATTAGAAGAAATGACCAATACCGAGGAAATGGCAATTTAACATTTAGAAAGTAGGGGGAAATATGCATATACCTGACGGAATACTTGAAGTGGAAGTTTGGGGTACTGCTACAATATTAGTAGGAGCCGTAATGTATAAAGGAGTTAATTATTCAAAAAAATATGGAAAGGTATATGGATCCAGTTATGGGGGTAATGGCAGCCTTTATTTTTGCATCTCAAATGATTAATTTTCCTTTACTTGGTGCTGCTGCTTCAGGGCACTTAATTGGTAGTGCTCTGGCAGAGATCTTATTTGGCTTTTGGCCTGCATTTATTATGACGACTGTTATTACTATAAAGGCTTTTATTTTTCAAGATGGAGGTATTTCCGTCTTGGGTGTTAACATTCTAAATATGGCAATAATTGCTCCTGCATTAGCAGTGTTAATTAAAAAAATCGCACGTATTGTTCATTTACCGATATTTTTAACAGCCTTTTTAAGCGGTTGGGTATCTGTTGTAGGAATTTCCTTTATGGGGGCTTTAGAATTAGCATTATCCGGGGTAGTGCCGTTTTTTAGCTGCAAAGATTCTTTTCCTTTGGCATGCATTAATTGGAATAGGTGAAGGTTTAATAACAGCTTTATTACTTCCTTTTGCTATACGCTCTTCTTTTAAACTTATCAGTGAGGAGGCAATGCCATCGTGAAAAAGGTACTAATGGTTTGGTTTATCATTACAATATTAGTTGGGGGCTTTCTATCTTTACTATCTTCATCTTTTATCACCGGCACATTGTCCGATTATACGGTTTTTGGTATGGATTCTTGGCTGGGGTCCAGTTTTGCCGGCTTGACAGGAGTTCTTTTAACTTTTTCTTTATTTTTAGTACTTGG
>NZ_LSKU01000001.1:1069412-1086772 GCF_001561915.1 Tepidibacillus decaturensis
GGTACTTGGTATATTATTAGGAAGAAATAGTAAATGAATCTATTGATTGAACATCCTACTCTACGAGTAATCACTTCTTTGTTTATAATCTTTTTTGGGTTTTCAATTAGCCGGATAGATCCAATTCTGCTTTATTTAATTTTCGGGCAGGCTTTAATATTTTTAAGTAAAGTACCTCTTTCCTATTTTTGGCGTCGTTTACATTTTATACTGACATTTATTATATTTACAATGATATTCTTTCCTTTATATGAAACAGGAAGGGAAATTCAGTTTCAAAATCTCAGTATTTCTTACGATGGTCTTTTAAAAGCTATTATTTACTCTGGTAGATTATTATTTACTGTACAAATTCTTACTTTAATGCTTTACCGATTACCGCTGTCTATATTTTTCAGACACTATTTTAGCTGAAGGTTCCAGGTATATTTTTGGAATTACTCCTTTAGATATAACAAGAGGTTTTAAGAGGTTTTAATATGATTTTTATCGGGTGAATAAATAGCAATAGAAATTATGAAGACTTACCCTTGCCACTATTAAGTTAATATAAAATTTAAAATTAAATATAGAGGAAAAAGTAGATTATAATAATATTATGTTAAGTAACAGCTGAGAAAAATTAATGAATAAATATAATTCAATGGTACAAATTAGTAATGAACACAAGGAATAAGAGGTCATTTTTAATTATAAAATAAATTTTTTATCCAACAACCAGATAAAACGACCTCAGGAAGTATC
Source organism: Tepidibacillus decaturensis (assembly GCF_001561915.1). Taxonomy (GTDB): domain Bacteria; phylum Bacillota; class Bacilli; order Tepidibacillales; family Tepidibacillaceae; genus Tepidibacillus_B; species Tepidibacillus_B infernus. Next base: position 1,070,157 of record NZ_LSKU01000001.1, read on the forward strand.
GTAAGACGTGTAGGAAAAGCACAAGCACAGGCGGATAAAGAAATGGTTATCGAGTTAGATGAAGAAGCTGCATCTTTGCCAGAAAGTAAAAAAGTAGATTATGGGAAAAGAACGGGAAACGGATAGCTTTGTGCGAACCAAAAGTTATAATGACGGCTCAATTAACTGCAGATTTTGGGGTCCCGCCAACATTTTAACGGAAATATACACTAAGCCTACGATCACGTCCAGCTTGATGTTTTTTCTTACTCTAAGCCGGGTCTGGGCGAAATGACCCGAACCAGCAGAACTGAAATAAATCCTGAAGTTGCACAGGAAACTTTTAAATTATGGTTAATAAAAGATCCTCAAAAAATAGGCGATAAAAAAGAATTTGGAGTATATGCAAGAATTAGATTTCGTTCAAAAAACGATCAAGTGATTAGATTAGAATTTGAAGAAACAGATCGTTAGGGGATTAGAAGATTATATATAAATTTCATAACAAATTTTGGGGAAAAATAGTATTTTTTAACGTCCTATAATATATATTATGTTAACTAGAAACAAAAATTATGAGGACGAAACCCGTATTTATGGTAAATGAGTAGAATCAACACAGTCGATTTCAACCGAGTACGGCTTAATATCCAGAAGTGGAGTTTGATTTAAAGCTTCCAATCCTTTTACAGTTATTTTATTACCTTCAATTTTAATTACCTCAGCAATAGAAAAAGCAATTGGGTTGGGTCGATTAGGCGAACGAGTAGCAAATACTCCTTTTTTTTCATTGCCTTCTCTAGGTTTGATAAACAGTGGATTTCTACGATTCGCTCGATCAAACCAATAAAGGACAATCAGATGGGAGACGTTTTCTATTCCTTTCATGCCTTCCATATACTCGACAAATACTTCTATTACTTGTGCTTCATCAGATAACCTTCCTTGTCGTGGAGTATCGAATCTTTCTTTGTAATTGCTATGGATGACACCAATTTGAACCAATTCCATTTTCTCACCTCATTTTATTAACTTTTCTTTGGTATAAATTTCCTTATACTAAATATACATCATCAATATACCAAGATGAAATCTACCAGTCAATGTTGAAGTATTTTAATTTTCGATTCATTCTCCTTCGCTACGATTGAAACTTTTCCACCAATCGGAAATGTAATCTGAGGATAAGTATGTCCAAAATCGACATCTGCAATGACGGGTATGGTATCTAGTTCCTTCTTTGACTTAATGATCTTCTTCAATATCTCCCTGCTCATCTCAGATTTCTTTTGGAATCTACCAAAAACAATCCCTCTAACCTCTTCGAATCCTTTTTGGTGAATCAACGATTGTAAATCCCGATCAAAATTTTCGGGGAAAGTGAGTTCGTCATCTTCTAAGAAAAGTATGGTGTTTTTTAAACTCGGCATGAAGTCAGTTCCTTGCAACAAATTCAATGTACATAGATTTCCACCAATAATAACTCCTTCTGCTTTGCTTTCATTAATGACATACCAACCGTTATTCTCAATAAACGTTCGATTATCTTGATCCAAATACCATGGATCATCACTCCAAAAATCCGACGGTTTTACCTCTATGATTTCATCTGTCATCAGTGCTTTTTGAAAATAATCGATGGTATATTCCATTCCTTTTAATATTCCGAACGTAGAAAAGTGAGGACCTGAATAAGTGGTTAAACCAGTTTTGGTATATATCGCATTACCTAATGCTGTAATATCTGAATAACCACAAAGTATCTTTGGATTTGCTTGAATTAATGAATAATCGAGATACTTCAATATTTGATTACTATTATGGCCACCGATTGAAGTTAGAATGGCTTTCACGTTGGGATCTGAAAAAGCATTATGTAGGTCTTCAATTCTCGATTCTATAGAGGAAGAATGAAATTCATCACTTTCATAACAATGCTCTCCAAACGTCACATGGAATCCGAGCGATTCAAGGCGGTCTATGGCTATTTTTTGATTTGCTTGGTTAACGACAGATAAACTTCTTGATGGAGAAACAACACGAATTTCATCCCCTCGTTTTAATTTGTTTGGTATCATGTTCGCAACCTCTTGTAGTAATAAAAACGATTATTTGTCTTCACGAAGTAAATATTCATTGCCATCTTGGTCTTTAAACGAAAACATTTTCCCATACGGCATTTTCGTCAATTTCCCTACTTCAACGCCATTTTCCTTCATTTTTGTAAAAGCATTTTCTATGTCAGTGGTACTTAGTATGACATTTGGATGGCAAACGTTCTTAGATGGATTTTGAGCCTTCATTACATTTTTGTCATATAAAACAAATGTCGTAAATTCACTCTCACTTGGACCCACTTCTAACCATGTCATATTTGGTCCCATTGGTTGTTCAAATTTAACTACAAAATTTAATTTTTCTGTCCAAAACTTTTTTGCTTCCTCTTGATTATTTACATATAACGTGATTTTTCCGATTTTATTAATCATATGTATGACCTCCTAGAAAATATCGTGAATTAATATAATTTCCCGTATGCCCTATTTTATCACTAAAAAGTTACTTTTGAAACTTCACAGAAAACTTATCTGTACATGGTTTAATAAAAATTTGAGCATGGAAATAACCATGCTCTAAATTTTAGCCTAATGAATTATCATCTGAATTATCATCATTTTTCACACCATTTCAAATGCATTTTATTAACGACGAAGTCCTGCAACACTTTCTTTTTCTAGTATTTTTTTAAATACTGATCGATTTCCCAGTGATGTACTTCCCTTGCGAATTGATCGGCTTCTAACTGTTTTGCCTCAATGTATGTGGTAAATGCGTGTTCACCCATTACTTCCTTTACTAGTATATCCTTCCGCATATATTCTAACGCTGAATGTAGGTCTCTAGGGTATCTCTCTGTTTCTATCACTGGTAGATTTTCGATAACGTCAGTTACATCTCCATCAAATTCTTCTGGAGGAGTCATTCCCTTTTTGATCACCTCTAACCCTGCTTTTAACATTACTGCAAAGACTAAATATGGGTTTGCGGTTGGGTCAGGGTTTCTTAACTCGATTCTTGTTCTCTTTCCACGTGCATGGGGAATTCGAATGAGTGCAGATCGATTTCCTCTCGACCAAGAGATATTCGTAGGTGCTTCAAACCCAGGAATTAGCCGTTTATAGGAATTAATTGTCGGGTTCGTAATCGCCGCCATTCCTTTTGCATGCTTTAGTAAACCCCCAATATAATTCTTTGTAATCTTGCTAAGTTCTAAAGGATCTTGTTTATCATAAAACACATTGTTTCCTTCTTTATCCTGTAATGACTGATTACAGTGCATGGCATTACCATTTTGATTGGCAAATGGCTTCGGAATAAATGAGGCGTATAATCCATGCTTATTTGCAATGTTTTTCACAATCATTTTGAACATCATCCATTTGTCTGCAATAGATAACGCATCACCGTATTTGAAATCCACCTCATGTTGTCCAGGTGCAACTTCATGATGGGCTGCTTCAATATGAAAACCAAACTTTTTCATCGTGAGAATAATGTCTTGACGTGCATCTTCCCCTTTATCTATAGGAGATAGATCAAAATACCCTGCATGATCGTGAATGTTAAAAATCGGTTCTCCTTTTTCATCCCGATAGAACAAAAAGAATTCCCCTTCAGCACCTACATTAAATTGGTAGCCCATTTCTTCTGCTTCTTTTAACACTCTTTTTAAAGTATTGCGCGGGCATCCCATAAATGGTTTTCCATCTGTTCCATATACATCACAAAAAAAGTGAGCCACTGATTTTTCATTGGGCCTCAAAGGAAATACTTGAAATGTTGTTAAATCTGGCTTCAAATACATATCGGATTCCTCAATTCGTGCAAATCCATCAATCGAAGAACCATCAAACATCAATTTCCCATTCATCGCATCATCTAATTCGTCTTTATGAATAGTCATATTCTTCGCAAATCCAAAAATATCCGTAAAAATTAACCGAATGAATTCGATGTTATGTTCCTTTACTTTTTTCCAAATGAGTTCTTTTGCCTGTTGCTCTACATTTAATTCCAAGGTAGAAGCCACGAGAACCAACCACTCCCATCATATATTTTTTACTTTGTATCGATTATCCATTAATCGCTTTCACAGATTGTTCCTCTTTTTCCCATACAACCTGCTGCCGTTTTTTCTTTGGTTTGTTCCAATATTGTTCATTTCCTGGTAGATCATCAAACCAAGTTGCATCTTTTGGGCAATCAAGTACCATGAATTTCCCATATTCGCCATGTTTAGATTGATGATATTTTAAATAAGCTTTGCCATCTTCAATCGCTAGGATTTCAATTTTGCCAGAAGAATGACTCATAGATAAACGCACCCGTTTTCCTAATCCGGATGTTCTTGCTTTTGCTTGTTCTACAATCCGGTATACACGTTCAAGTGGAAGAACAAAGTCACGGTTTCCAACAACAGGGCGGTTGATAAAGAAATAATATGGAGTAACACCTGCCCAGGATAACTTATCTAATAATTCACCTAGAACTACAGGGTCGTCATTAATTCCTTTTAAAATAGGGGTTTGATTGACTATAATCGCCCCTGCTTCATGCAATGCCTGAAATGCCTTTTTCGCTTCGTAAGTAATTTCTTGTGGGTGATTAATATGTGCCATGATATAGATGCGTTTTTCTGGGGTTGAGAACTCTTTGATCAGATCTAATAATGATTGATCTTCGTAAATCCTCATGGGGTTAAAAACAGGGAGTTTGGAACCTAGACGAATAACTTTGACATGGGCAATCGAACGAAGTCGTTCAATAATCATTCGTAGCTTTAGGGTTGCAAGGATAAGTGAATCTCCTCCTGTTAACAACACATTATTGATTTCAGGATGTTCACTGATATATTGAATTCCTAGTTCTACATCACTCATTGCTTCTTTAATATCATTTCGGAATAACCGTTTTCGGAAGCAATAACGACAATAAGCACCACACACTTCAGAGACAATTAACAGTGCAGTGGTTTTGTACTTATGCTGACATCCAGGGACGACATAATTCGACTCTTCATCGGAAGCATCCCAACGACCATATTCCATCAATTCGCCTTGATTAGGAATCACCAATCTTCGTATTGGATCGTTCGGATCTTTCCAATTAATCAGACTTAAGTAATACTCATTGGCTCGAAATGCAAATTTTTTGGTAATTCGTTTAAGGATTTCTCTCTCCTCTTTTGGAATCTGAACAACTTGGTCAATGTCCGTAATATACTTTGGTTGTGTCATTAAATTCCTCCTTAGTTTTTATATTTTTTTACTTACATTGTTTATTATAACAGCAAAATATGTAAATAGTCAAAAAATACGTAAAATTATAATACTGTTCATATCCAAAATCAACTTTTTCACAATATTTTTCGATTAATCCATCAAACGCTTCTAAGAATTTTGGCTCCATCGTCTACACTTTAATAAAGAAGAATCAACCTTTTAATTGTTAACCTATTTAATAATAATGGTTGACATAAATTTTAGAACGTATTATGATAATTCTAAATTAATCGACAATATAGGGGGAGATTTTGATGAGTACAAGAAATTGGGTTTTTGCTGCGATGATGGCTACTATTACTGCCATTCTGGCACAATTAAGCATTCCGATTGGACCAGTACCGATTACTTTATCTATTTTTGGTGTATATCTAGCGGCTGGACTACTTGGCGCTAGACTGGGAACAATCTCTATGATTATCTACGTTCTTTTAGGTGCCATCGGAGTTCCTGTGTTCGCTAATTTTTCTGGAGGGGTTCATGTTTTATTAGGGAAAACGGGTGGTTATCTTATTGGTTATATTGTGGCTACATACCTTATTGGAAAACTGTTTGAAAACTCGAAGGGTAAATCTTTACGTTATCGTTCGACACATTTTGTTATTATCTCTTTAATAGGTCTTATCTTTATCTATTTATTTGGGGCAGTGCAGCTTAAGTTAATCCTTCATCTTTCTTGGTCTAAAGCTTTTGAATTTGGTGTAGCCCCATTCATACTACTTGATATCGTGAAAATCGTTATCGCTTCAATGATCATTATCCCAATTAAACAAAGTCTCAAAGCGTCTAATTTAGTATTTGAATAAAGCAACTAGTTAAAAGAAATGGGGGAATTATATGATTCAAAGCTTAAAGGAGAAAGTTATATCAGGCCATTTCATTTCAAAATATGAAGCTATCTCTTTATCGAATATTGAGGGCACAAATCTAGAAGAACTTTTAAATGCAGCAAACGAGATACGAGAATATTATTTAGGTAATCAAGTAGATTTATGTACGATTATGAATGCAAAGTCTGGCAGTTGCTCTGAAAACTGTAAATTTTGTGCACAATCTGGTCATTATAATACCGACGTTGAACAATATCCCTTAGTAGACGCGGATACTGCATTATCTCAAGCAAAAAAGGTTGAACAACAAGGAGCCCATCGTTTTTCACTTGTGACAAGTGGTAAAGGAATTGGCGATCGCGATTTCACTCAAATTTTAGGTGTTTACAAAATATTAAAAGATAACACATCAATTCAACTCTGTTCTTCCTTAGGTATTATTTCTTTTGATAAAGCAAAATCATTAAGAGAAATCGGTGTAACCACCTATCACCATAACCTAGAAACAAGTCGCCATTTTTACCCATTCATTTGTACGACACATAGCTATGATGACCGAATTAAGACGATAAAACAAGCACAAAATGCTGGACTTAACATTTGTAGTGGTGGAATAATCGGAATGGGTGAAACAATGGAAGACAGAATTGACATGGCTTTAGATTTACAACAATTAAATGTAAAATCGGTTCCAATTAATATTTTAACGCCAATACCTGGTACCCCACTAGGTAATACACCGCCTTTAGAAACCAGTGAAATTTTAAAAACAATAGCCATTTTCCGTTTTATACTTCCTACCGCTCATATCCGTCTAGCAGGCGGAAGAAAACTATTAGGTATGAACCAAGCTAAAGGTTTTCAATCTGGAGCAAGCGCTGCGCTTGTGGGAGATTATTTAACTACGGTAGGAAACAAAATTACTGACGATATAAAAATGTTAAAACAAATGGGATATGAAGTAACAAGGGAACTTGTCGTGTAAGCGATAAATTTTTTTATTCATTAACTCTGCGTGAATGAGTCCAATGTCCTAAAATTAAGATTTCTTCATTGGTTGCCCGTTAGCTACTAGGCTACTAGGTGACTTGGCTCTTACCTAGGTTAGATTTTTATTAACTAGCAATCAATGGCTTGCTGGGCACGCAAAATAACAAAAACCCCTTCTCACAATCGTCAAAAAAATATACGATTGTGAGAAGGGGTTTTGATATTAATCATATTTTCCTTAAATTTCCAATATCTCTTGCAATTCTTCTTTAGTTAAGCTTGTAATCATTTGTTCACCAGTTTGAATCACTTTTTCAACTAGTTCTTTTTTCCGTTGCTGCAATTCGTAAATTTTCTCCTCGATTGTGCCACTGGTGATAAGGCGCATGACTTGGACGATTTTTTTTGTCCCATCCGATGTGCTCGCCCTGTTGCTTGTTCTTCTACGGCAGGGTTCCACCATAAATCAAAGAGGATTACCGTGTCTGCGCCTGTCAGATTTAAGCCGGTTCCTCCCGCCTTTAATGAGATTAAGAAGATCTCCTTTTCCCCACGATTGAAATCATCAGCCATCAAAACTCGTTCTTTGCCTGGTGTTTGGCCATCAAGATAAAAATAGTCCAATCCCTTCTCCTGCAATCTTTGGCCAATGATTTGAAGCATGCTTGAAAACTGTGAAAAGATTAATAATCGATTCCCGTTTTCTAACGAGGTCTCTACTAATTCTATGAGCTGTTCTAACTTTCCTGATTCACCTGTATAGTTCTCCAAAAAAAGCCCTGGATGGTTGCAAATTTGTCTAAGTCTAGTAAGACCGGCCAAAATTTTGATTCGGTCTTTATTAAACCCACCCGATTGGATTGATGCTTTAGTTTCATTTCGAATTTTCTCCAAATAGCCGAGATATAACTCTTTTTGCTGTTTTGTTAGCTCAGATACTTGAACGGTTTCGATTTTATCAGGAAGTTCTTTTAGAACGTCTTTCTTTACACGTCTTAAAATAAATGGTCGAACCAATTTTGAGATTTTCTCAGGCGCAATGGATTTAAAAGCCGATTTATTTGGGAAAAATCCCGGTAAAATGACTTGGAAAATAGCCCACAACTCATCAATCGAGTTCTCAATCGGTGTTCCGCTAAGGGCAAAACGTTGACTTGCTTGAATCTCCTGTACGGCTTTAAAAATCTTCGTCGTTGGATTTTTCATCGCTTGTGCTTCATCTATGATAAAGACAGAAAATTGCTTTTTTTGTATAGGTCAATATCTTGGCGCAACATAGGATAAGAGGTAATCCAAACATCGATTTCGTTTGAAAATTGAATAAGTTCTTTTCGTTCCTCTGGATTGCCGTCAATAATTCTTACTTTTAATTCAGGAGAAAACTTTTGAAATTCATTTTTCCAATTGTAGATGAGGGATGCAGGAGCAACGACCAACATAGGTTGAAGCTCTTTTTTCTCTTTTTTTTCTGATGTCATAAAAGTTATGGCCTGAATGGTTTTACCCAGTCCCATATCATCAGCGAGGATTCCTCCTAAGCGGTAATGAGACAATGTTTTCATCCATTGAAAGCCAAAATTCTGATAATCTCGTAACGATGCCTGTAATGATTGGGGTATATCGAAATCTAACTGATCAGGATTTTTAAAATTTTTAATGAAATGGCGAAAGGTTTTCCCGAATCGAATAGATGAATCTCGACTACTGCTAACAATGTCATCAATCAGCATTCCTTTAAATAACGGTCGTTTGATCTCACCCTTTTGTAATTCTGATTTTCTAATGTCTAGCTCATCGATCAATTGATGAATGGTTGCGAAATCGTCATCATCAATGGGAACAAATGTCCCATTATGAAGTCGATAATATCTCTTCTTTTCTATGACTGATTGAAGGATATTTTGGACATCTTGCTGGTCTATTCCACTAATATCAAAACGAACATCAAGCCAATCCCCGCTCGAATCAAGATCAATAGAAACAACAGGCTTTTGCTGTTCTGGAATCATTAATAAGCGAGCGGAACGGGTCAAGTAAATTTCCGCTTTTTCTTCAAGGAGAGGTAAGGTATGGTAGAGGAATTGATAGAGATCCTCCTCTCCTACAAGGTATAACTCTTTTCCATTATATTTCAATGGAGCGCCTTCCAAAATGCTCATGATTTCTTGTTCTTTGACAATATCACGAATCAGAATGGTCTCCTGATTCTCCGTAGTCTCTGTCGTTTCTAATAAAAATGGGTTGAGTATCCGATCCCCATATTGATATTCTAAGTTCACATTTAGGATATCCTGGTTATAATCAATCCATATTTTCGTTTTAAGATCCGGTGCAAGAATTTGATCAGAAATGGTTTCGTCAATTGTCAAAGTGCCGATTTCTTCAAGTGCAGGTGTGACATTGGATAAGAATGGTTCAATTTGATCTTTAGAGATAAGTAAAGAACTATCTCTCTTATTTCTCATGAGAGAAAAGAAATCTTTCATTAGTTTTTGTTGAATAGCAGAAAGTTTATAAAATGTCCCTTTAAAATACAAATATCCATACGGTTCAAATAATATAGCTGATGTTATATCGTTTAGCTTTAATTCGAAATCCTCTTCCTTCCCCTTTTGTAACTCAAAGGAAAACGGTAACTCTTCTTCATTACAAACGTCAATGGTTGGAACCGAATGGGGTGGATATTCAAACCTTGTCTCTCGATCTTTTAATTTCAACAGCAGTTCGTCTACAACGATTGGGGGGATGATCATTTCTCGACTTTCAGTATACGAAGTATGTCTTTGATAGGGCGATGCATCTAGATACAATTGTTCATTTTTTGCAATGGCACGTAAAATTTTCAAAATCTCTTCATCTTCTTTAGAAAAAGCATGTTCAGCTGGTTCATAACTAAAATTTGCCGTAAATACATAGGATTCATGATCACTGGCTCTTAGGAAATCCTTTATATTTTTTACTACGTATGTTCGGTTTAGTCCCGTTTTCATCTCAATCGTCAGGTAATTTTCACTATAATAGGGATAATGAGATTTTGCTTTTAAGATATACTCCACCATAAGTTGATCTTTAGCAGAATTGATATTTCGAATCTCAGTGTATTGTCTTTGAGAAAAAGTCTCAATGAATCGTGTCGTTTGTCCATTGTCTCTTTTTCTAATCGGGTTCTCTTTTAAATGGACGTTTTCTATTTGTTCACGATGTCTCACCATCTCTAGCAAAACAGCAACCTCATGCTTACACTGCCCAAATTGTTCATAAGCCAAGCAATCACAACTAGAGTCTATATAGTGATCATGCAGTTCTACCGTTACATAATAGGTATCATTACCAAGAACTTTCCCAACCCAACACTCGTCTTTCGGTTCATAATATAAAGTTTTTACACGGCCTTGTTTAAAATAGGTAAGTCCCCGTTCATATGCTGTATGATTGAACATCTGTTTAATGGTTTCTTTTGATAAAATTGAAGCTGTAGGTGTCATTTGGCATCACTTTTCCCTTTGATTTATCACAATATAACCAATATACAATGATTTCTTCTTTTCAAAAAAGGTTAAAAAAGATTAACTTTTATATATTATTCATCAAGATCCACATTGTGGTATACTTGTTGAACATCTTCTATATCTTCCAATGCATCAATCAATTTTTCAAATTGTGCTTGTGCTTCTTCTGAAAGTGTTAGTTCATTTTGTGCAAGCATGGTTATTTCTGCAACTGTAAAATCAGTTATACCTACTTTCTTAAATGCTTCTTGAATTGCATGGAACTGGTCAGGTTCCGCATAAATGATCACTGCTTCATCTTCTTCTAAAATGTCACGTACATCTACATCTGCTTCCATTAATATTTCAAGTACTTCATCTGCTGTTTTACCTTCAATACCAATGACAGCTGTTTCATCAAACATATATGATACAGATCCACTTACTCCCATGTTGCCACCATTTTTATTAAATGCAGCACGCACTTCTGCTGCAGTACGGTTCACATTATTTGTAAGTGCATCTACGATTATCATTGATCCATTTGGTCCAAAGCCTTCATAACGAAGTTCGTCGTAGCTTTCATCTGAGCCACCTTTTGCTTTTTCAATGGCACGGTCAATAATCGTTTTTGGAACATTGTATGTTTTTGCACGCTCGATTACGACTCTTAATGCCTGGTTTAATTCTGGATCTGGTTCCCCTTGTTTTGCTGCGACATAAATTTCGCGTCCAAACTTTGCATATATACGACTCGTATTTGTATCTTTTGACGCTTTTTTGTCTTTAATATTGTTCCACTTACGACCCATCATGTTCACTCACTTTCAATTTAAATCTACACAAAAATATTAATATGATATAGCTGCTTCTTCAACATGAAGATGCAGCATTTCACTAGATTATATTATACATTAATTGCATAATTTGTACGAGTTTATTAACCAAAAATACTGGCTGTAATTTAATTATAGGTCTCAAAAAAAGCAACGTGTGAAGATTACACGTTGCCCATTAAATAATTATAGTATATTTTATTGATAACTACTGGGTTCTTTCTTAGGATCATACGATTGTTCCGCCATTGACATGGATTACCTGACCAGATACATAATTTGAATCGTCAGATGCCAAATAAACATATGCTGGAGCTAATTCGAATGGTTGTCCTGCTCTTTTGATTGGTGTATTGATACCAAACTTCTCAACATCTTTTTCTGAAAAACTCGATGGAATTAATGGAGTCCAGAACAGTATTAATAATTGTGCTACCTTGTTGAAGGTAAGGTAGTACAGCTTTAACCATATAAAAATTGGCAAAAACATTCGTTTGAAAGGTATGAATCAGTTGGTCTGACGTAATATTAAGAATGCTTTTTTGAGGATATTGTACTGCCTGATTATTGACTAGGATGTCTACTTTCTTAAATGTTTGGTTCGTCATATTTACAACAGTCTGAGAAAAGCTCTCATTACGCAAATCACCGGGAATAGCCAAACAATTTCTTCCATGTTGCTTAATTTTTTCTGTTGTTTCGGTAGCATCCTGATGTTCATTATGATAGACAATGACAACATCTGCTCCCTCCTTAGCGAATGCAATTGCTACTGCCCTACCGATACCACTATCACCACCAGTTATAATTGCAACTTTATTCTTTAATTTTCCACTTCCAACATAGTTAGGATTTTCGAAGATTGGTTTTGGTTCCATTAAATATTCAAAAGTACATTTGTAACTTTTTCGTATCTTCAAGTCCCTTCTCAGTTAAAGGGCGAATTAAATCCTCTTTTGGGAAGCTATTCCTTTTTTGATGAGAAGGATTCAAGTATATGATGTCGAATTTCTTAATTTAGTTGATCATGTTGAACTATCGTTTTAAGTTAATTTACAAAGGAAGGAAGAGCCTCTATGATAAATCAAAAATTAGAAAAACTAAAGAATGATTGGCTTATTGAAATCACTATCCGTGAAATACAAGAGAAGCTAGAAAAAAATGAACTAACTTCCCAAGATTTGGTTCTCATGTACCTTTCTCGAATTGCTGAATTCGATCAATCTGGCTCCAAAATCAACTCCATAATCGAAGTAAATCCAGAAGCTCTTCAGATAGCAGCCTTATTAGATTTCGAAAGAAAAGAAAAAGGCAGTCGTGGACCACTTCATGGAATTCCTGTTGTCATCAAGGATAATATCAATACGGCGGACAAAATGCACACCAGTGCAGGTTCATTAGCTTTAGCTAATTCTTATGCAACTGAAGATGCCTTTCTTGTGCGAAAACTTCGTGAAGCTGGGGCGATCATTTTAGGTAAAACAAACCTAACTGAATGGGCGAATTTCATGGCCGAAAATATGCCTACAGGATATAGTTCTAGAGGTGGCCAAGTAATGAATCCTTATGGTCCAGGCAAATTTATCGTTGGTGGGTCAAGTTCTGGTTCAGCAGCAGCTGTTGCAGCTAATTTTGCAGTGGTTTCAGTTGGTACTGAAACTTCTGGTTCTATTCTAAGTCCTGCTAGTCAAAACTCTTTAGTTGGTATCAAACCTACTGTTGGGCTTATTAGTCGTTCGGGGATTATTCCTATTTCACACACACAAGACACATCAGGGCCTATAGCTAGAACCGTGGAGGATGCAGTAATTCTGTTAAATGTTCTTCAGGGTGTTGATCAAAACGATCCCATTACACTAAGTTCCGAACTACAAAAAATCGACTTTACCCAATTTTTAAAAGTAAACGGATTAAAAGGAAAAAGAATCGGAATCGCACGTGAGGTTTATTTTGACTACTTAAACGAATCGCAGTTAGAAGTGATGAATACGGCTATTCACCAATTAGCCAGTTTAGGTGCGGAAGTAATTGAGAACGTAACGATTCCTTCTACAAAAGAAAATTGGGATTATAACGTTTTAATATATGAATTTAAATCGGATCTCAATGCTTATTTAAAAACGCTAAATCCTTCATTAGGTATTCGTACCTTAGCTGATATTATTCGCTTCAATGAGCAAACAGGAGAATCCGCACTCAAATATGGGCAAAAAATCTTCATTGATTCAGAGAAGACAAGCGGAAATTTGACAGAGCCAACTTATTTGAATAGTTTGGAAAGGGATCAGTATTTATCCAAAGAAAAAGGTATTGATGCTGTCATGAAAGAGCATGATTTAGATGCAATCGTATTTCCGAATAACTTTGGCGCAAGCATCCCTGCAAAGGCTGGGTATCCTTCTATTACTGTTCCAGCAGGCTACACACAAGAAGGTGAACCGGTTGGAATAACATTTACTGCAAAAGCTTACAGTGAACCAACATTAATTGAAATTGCTTATTCATATGAACAAGCAACAAAACACAGAAAACCGCCAAATTTATAATATTTACGGAACATTTTCATACCTACAATATACAAAAGGCTGCATAAATGCGGCCTTTTTAATCATCCACTCATCCTATTTCGGTTATCACAGGAATCGATGCAAACTTGTCAAATTCCCTCATTTTGATTTTTAGTTCTTTTGTCGTTTGATAAGGGTCTTCAGATGACATAATCGTTGACATGACTGCAATATGATCGATTCCTCTTATAAGTAATTGTTCAATATTGTGTAAATGAATTCCTCCTATGGCTACAATAGGAATATTTACTTCTTGTTTTAGATTTTTAATAAAGGATATCCCCCTTGGTTTAAGCCCTTTCTTGCTATCTGTCTCAAAAATATGCCCTGCAAGAAGATAATTCACTTTTTTCTCAATTTTTTTCGCTTCTTGCAAATGGTGAATTGAAACGCCTATGACACCAGCAAAGTCGATTTCTGTTTTTATAAAGTTTTCATAACTTGTATGAAAGCCATCTGCTTGCACTTCTTTTGCAACTTCTAAATGATGGTTAATCACTAATTTTACCTGATTACTCTTTGTGATTTCTCTTATTTTTAATGCCAAGGGGAATAATTCTTTATTGGATAGATCTTTTTCTCGCAAAATAATGACATCGATACCACCATATATTGCTTTCTCGATGATATCTATGAAACTTCCTTTTTTTACAATTTTTCGATTCGTAATCAGATATAACATTATTCCTCATATCCTTACCCAATCTTTAAAAATCGGTTGATACCCTTTTTTGAAAATCGCTGTTCTGATTTGTTCCACACTTCGTTGATCATCGATCTCGAATTGCCCATCACCAGCATCTTCTATTGAATGTCCTCCCACTTCCGTTGATGAAGCAGCAGACATTCTTGTTACTCCTAAAGGAATCAAATTCTCACGAAATCCTTGGCGTTCTCTTGTTGAAATAGTCATCCCTACACGAGGTAAAAAGATACGTAACGCTAACATAAATTGCACCAAATTCTGATCAGTTACTTCGTATATATCTTCAAAAACCCCTACATGGGGACGAATTCGTGGGAAAGATACACTGAGTTCTACATCAGGGTAATTATTTTGTAAGTAATTCGCATGAAGGCCAGTTATGAAGGCTTCACTTCGCCATTCACCTAAACCTAATAATGCTCCTATATTTACATTGCGCATTTTAGCAATACATCCCCGCTCTGGGGCATCAAGTCGGAAATGGTAGTTACGTTTACGACCTGCAAGGTGAACGTTTCGATAAATTTCCTCATTATATACTTCTTGGTATACGGTAAGGCCATCTACCCCAATTTCAATCAATTGTTGATATTCTTCTATGGTCAATGGAAAAATCTCGATCCCGATAGAATCAAAATATTTTTTCAAGATATGGACAGCTTGAATTACGTAAGAGAGTGGTGTATCTTTTTTCGATTCTCCTGTTAAAATTAAAAGATGTTTAAATCCCATACTAGCGATCGCTTTTGCTTCTCTTTCAATTTCTTCTGTTGACAATTGTTTTCTATTGATTTGATTATCAATGCTAAAACTACAATACGTACATTTATTCGTACAATAGTTAGAAAGATACATGGGAGTATATAATAAAACGGTTTTCCCAAAATGTTGAAGGGATAAGGTATGAGCTCTTTGCGCCATTAATTCCAAATGGTTCTCCGCTTTTGGAGATAATAATGCAAGAAATTCAATTTTATTGATTGGACGATCCTTGTGAATGATTTGTAAAATGTCTGAGTCGGTTAATTCTTCATAAAACTGTTCATAGTTAAAATTCTTATACTGGGAATATACATCAAAAAAACCCACATTAATTCACCTCTTCATATAAAAATCCTGTCAAAGGTGATGAAGGCTGAGCAAGCTGATGTTGTTCAACAAGTTTCGCATGGTAAGCGAGATACCCTGCTTTTACTGCTAAGGAAAAAGCCTTTGCCATCTGGACAGGATTTTCTGCTGTAGCAATGGCTGTATTGACTAACACTGCCGCTGCTCCTATTTCCATCGCTTCTGCTGCTTCTGATGGTTTTCCAATTCCCGCATCAACAATCACAGGAAGATCAACCTCGTTAATTATGATTTGTACTAACTCTTTTGTTTTTAATCCCCGGTTTGTACCAATGGGAGCGCCTAAAGGCATAACCGCAGCAGCACCAGCTTCTACTAATCTTTTCGCAGCCATTAAATCGGGACTCATATAAGGAAGCACAACAAAGCCTTCTTTAGCTAAGATCTCGGTTGCTTTAATCGTTTCTGCATTATCTGGTAAAAGATATTTATTATCCGAAATCACTTCAATTTTGATCCAGTTCCCTAATCCCATAGCTTTAGCAAGTCTTGCTATTCTCACTGCCTCTTCTGCATTTCTGGCTCCAGAAGTATTTGGTAGTAAAATACAGTCCTTTGGTATGTATTCTAGAATATTCTCTTCTTTTGAATCTAAGTTTACACGTCGAATCGCCATGGTAATCACTTGTGATTTCGAAACTTGAATCACGTCTGGTAGAATTTGATGACTAAGAAATTTTCCAGTTCCAATGAATAGGCGACTTTTTAATTCAACTCCACCAATACTTAATTTTTTCATTTCTAAACTCC
>NZ_LSKU01000001.1:1089215-1165384 GCF_001561915.1 Tepidibacillus decaturensis
TCTCCTACTTTTTTTTGGACTTTGTAATCAACCGCCACCAACAACACTAACAATTTCTACTTTATCTGTTTCTTGAAGGATTCTTATATCATAATGATCTTTGGGGATAATTTCCAAATTGATTTCTACGACTACAAGTGTTTGGTTTAGTTTAAGTTCATTTAACAACTCAGCCACCGTTTTTCCTGCAAATCCTGTGATTTCTTTACCATTAACAACCAAATTACCGCCTCCCTATGCCTAAATTTTATTAAGATGAAAAAGTGCTATTTGGGAAATAAGAACAAGGCTATAAAAAAGCCAAAAACCGCCCAATAATGAGCGGTTTAACTACGTTAAATTTAAACTTATGTTTTCCCTCCGCTGGCATTACCCAGATCAGGTTATTGGTCGATAGCGAATGATAGCTATCCTCTCAGCCTGTTTTCACAAGCTCCCATAACATATTAATTTTTTCATATATAAAAGTATCACAGTCAGATTTTATTAGCAATATTTTTTAGTTCTTCGTTTGTGTCAAGTTTTTCTCGATCAACCTTTAACACTAGCAGTTACAGCAATCTATTATTGTACACTTTCCATAGCTACCACGCTATCGCTTGGTGGTCTGGGTTAATTAGTTAGGTCTAAGGAACCTAACTAATTAACCCAGGTATTTCGAATACTCACTTTCATATGTATCCAACCATAACGTAAAATCATCTAGATTGTGTTCTTTTAAAGCCTTTCTTATTGAATCCTTGTACTCGCTCTTCCCACCACCTATTGCCCTATTTAATGCCTGTGCAATATGATAGGGGTCTAACTGGTTTAAAACAGCATAACGAGACTGTGAAAAGGCTTCTTGAAACTTCTCCGCAGTATAGCCTTGTCCTCCATCGCTATTTGAAACAATCTGTGTATTTTCTAATGAATATTGATGTGCGGTAAATGCCTGAACTTCTTTCCAAAAATCTGCAGTTAATTGAGTCGTCATAATAACTTTTGGTTCGCGCAAAGCTACCCGTTTCCCGTTCTTTTCCCATCCTTCATGTACAACGGCATGGCGAACTTCTAAACTTTTTTTCTTCTCCGTTCCTTTAATAAATACGCCATCTGCCTCCACGTATAAATAAATCTACTTTTTTACTTTCTGGCAAAGATGCAGCTTCATCTAACTCGATAACCATTTCTTTATCCGCCTGTGCTTGTGCTTTTCCTACACGTCTTACGATCCTTCCTAAGGTTTGATGACTAATGTTAACTGCTGTCCATTCCTGTAATATACGTGCGGATTCGCGATAGGTACTCTCACTTGCTAGTTCTGCTACTTTCACTTCAACTAAAGGACTATATCGCTGGTATTTCCGTATTCCTATCCACTCATCAAAAGTATAGTGAGAGTCCCCCTTTTTGTCACCCATTAATGTATGTTGGAAACGTACAGCGCCAAAGGTAAATTGAATCGTTTTCCAATCTTCCCTTTTTACGAACCAACCTTTTTCTTGTTGTTTTTCCTTAATAACTTGGTTTAGCTGAGTAAAAATCTCCCCTATCAAAGAAGCAAATACTTCATGCATATAAATTTGAATGTTTTCCTCTAACTCAATTAAATTATTTGTATTCTTTATTAACTGATATAATCTTGATATAATATTATCCATGAGAAGGCCTCTTTCTAAAATGTATTTGCGTGGAAGCATACATTTATGATAGAACGCCTTCTCTTTTTTGGCTAGTATTTCCTATTAAAATCCTCGAGAATTATTTTACACATAGTAGTTCTTCACTATTTCTTAAAATATTTTCAAACTCATATTGTTTAACGTGGAAACTAAATAATAAAATGGATGTAAAGAATTTAACTCAGAATTTTATAAGGAGCCAATTATGATCGAGAAAGCACATCAAATACTAAAAGAATACTATGGCTATGATAATTTTAGAGGGGGCCAAGAGAATATTATAACTAGTATCCTAGAAAAAAAGGACACCGTTGCCATTATGCCTACGGGAGCAGGAAAATCGCTATGCTACCAAGTCCCTGCCCTATTATTTGAAGGAGTAACTATAGTGATTTCTCCATTGATCTCATTGATGAAAGACCAAGTAGATTCCCTTGAAGATATAGGAATTCCTGCTACCTTCATAAACAGTTCATTAAGTGTTTCGGAAACGAATAGAAGAATTGATGGTGTAAACCAAGGTAAGTATAAACTATTATATATTGCCCCAGAAAGATTAGAAAATGAAGGCTTTGCTGAACTGATTAAAGGGCTTGAAATATCTCTTGTTGCAGTAGACGAAGCTCACTGTGTATCGCAATGGGGTCATGATTTTAGGCCAAGCTATCGTTATATTTTTTCTTTTATCAAGCAATTACCACAAAGACCTACGATTGCTGCTTTCACAGCTACTGCGACTGAAGAAGTAAAAAATGATATTATTCATCTATTGAGGCTGTATAAGCCAAATCTGTTTGTTACGGGTTTTAACCGTGAAAATCTATTTTTTTCCGTTGTTAAAGGGGAAAACAAAAAAGATTATATACTGGATTATGCTCGGAGTCACAAAAATCAAGTAGGGATTATTTATGCAGCTACACGTAAAGAAGTAGAAACAATCTATAAAGAATTAAAGCAAATAGGTTTAAAACCTGCAAAATATCATGCGGGATTAGGCACAGAAGAACGAAAGCGGAATCAGGATGCTTTTCTTTTTGATGATGCCAACATTATGGTCGCAACTAATGCTTTTGGTATGGGAATTGATAAATCAAATGTCCGGTATGTTATTCATTTTAATCTACCGAAAAATATGGAAGCTTACTATCAAGAAGCAGGACGTGCGGGTCGAGATGGTGAACCTAGTGAATGTATCTTATTATTTGGTCCACAGGATGTAATGATCCAAAAATTTATGATTGAGCAAACAGTAATGGCTCCAGAGAGAAAAAGGAACGAATATAATAAGCTGCAGGAAATGGTAGATTATTGTTATACACCGAATTGTCTCCGTAAATATATTTTAGAATATTTTGGTGAAGAAAATATACCTGATTCTTGTGGCTATTGTAGTACTTGTACTAATGATAGTGAGCTTGTGGATATTACTGAAGATGCATTAAAAATTTTCTCTTGTATTTTTCGCTTAAAAGAACGCTTTGGTAGTACCTTAGTGGCTCAAGTACTGAAAGGATCAAAGAATAAAAAAATAATTGAGTTGGGCTTTGATCGTTTATCCACCTATGGGATTATGAGTCAATATACAGAAAAAGAGATTAGAGATATTATAAATGTCTTAGTAGCAGATGGGTATCTAAATTTAACAAGTGGGCAATATCCTATATTAAAAATAACTGCAAAATCAGTTAATGTTCTAAAAAATGGCGAAAAGGTTTATCAAAAAGTACATAAGAAAAAGGATAATCTAATTGAGGATAATACATTATTTGATTTGCTGAGAAAGCTGAGAAAAGAGATTTCTTCTAAGGAAAACCTACCGCCTTATGTCATTTTTCCAGATAGTACGTTACTTGATATGGCTAGGTTATATCCAGTAGATGCTGAAGCATTATTAAATATTAAAGGTGTTGGCCAAAATAAACTGCAAAAATATGGTGATCTATTTTTAGCTGAGATTAGAAAGTATGTGGATGAAAATAAGATCAATATTAGTGTATAGATATCAATCATTAAGAGAACCCACTAGGCCTCAAAAAACATTTAAGGCTATGGTGGGTTCTTTTTTACCTTTCTGAACCGTCATTTGAAGAAGAATAATTTTTTAAGATCATCGAGCGATCATATGAATCCTTCTCAATTTTTCTTTCTTTTAAGATACAGATATGCTAATATTGTTTATCTTTATTTATCATTTATACCATTCAAAAATATAGAAGTTATTATTTAATCAAGATTTTTTTTGGCTGCCTTTTGATCAATCACTTTGATAAATTGATCCTTACCCTTAATATATTCCTCAATATCATAGGGATACTTTTTGGCTAGTTCTTCTTTCAAATTAGAATAGAATTCTGCTTCATCTGGATGCTTGATAAGATAATCTCTAAACCGAATGTGCCGATCAATCTCTTTATTTCCTGTTTGAAAGATGTGAACGTGATGTGTTCGATTAAATTCATCCCCCTTTATGAAAAATCTTCGATTCACAATTCCGTTTTCGCCTTTAGAAATATATCCTAATTGGTATAGCTTGTAATTGAAATGATCAACTTCATCTATTTCTTTAACTTCGATTAACATGTCTATAATCGGTTTCGCTTTTATACCAGGAATAGCTGTACTACCGATATGGTGAATATCACTAATAAGATTACCAAATACCTCTCTTAGGATGTTTGCTTCATGATCAAATTGTTGCTTCCATTCTGATTGATGACAAACAACTTCCACTTTTCTCTTAGTTTCCATTGTAAAATACCTCATTCCATTCTTCTTTCAATGAATCCCTAAACTATCACTCCATCAGAGCAGGGTTCGATTTCCGAAAAAGATTCAACCCCTTTCTTATATCCCATTCACTAATATTAAGCAGGTCATGAATTGGATATTCTAATACATCTCGTTTCTCATCTATGGACAAATACCACTAAGGTTGATGTATATAGATAAATCGAACGTCATAATCACTGTCTTTTGAAGGGAAACCCCACGCTACGTTATTTTCTGTTTTTCCCAGATAAATGATCAATCGTCAGCTTTAAGACCTTTGTCCTATCTTGATTTTTCTCTAAATATATCATACCCTTTTCCATATTTCCAGTCGCATACTTTTTTAGAAATGCAATTAAACTTTCCCTTTTCTCCTCGACTTCAACTTCTTCAATTTTCCCGAAAACAATGACACTTTGATATCTCATACTAAATTGTTCAGGCAATGGCTTGGTTTGTCCAACAACGCAAAAAGATACCTTGTTATTACGGCCAAGAATCTCAAGCTTATGCCCCTCTGTTGCACAATGAAAATAGATAGCCCCATTTATGTACACATAACTAAGAGGAACACCATAGGCATAATCATTATTAGCAGCCATAGATAATACACCATAATCCCCCGATTTCAACAATTGTAGCGTAGCTTCTTGATCCATTTTTCTCTCTTTTCTTCTGATCTCTTTGAACATGTCAGTTCCCCCATTTTTAGCATTTATGAATATCTCTTCATTGCCTTGAATATTTTCCAGTGTTAGTTCGCCATCTATTATCTCGCTCATGACAAAAACTTTAAGATTTTGAATTAGTTACGTTTTTGCATTATATTTAAAGTTCTTCTAATTTGTTAAATTCCCTTCAATATCTAAGTGGTTTTTCAATTTTTTAAACTTAAACATTAAAAAAGCGTTAATAAGATTACAAGAATCTTAATAAACGCTCTATAGCTGTTCAATTTTATACCCCAACAATTACTCCACAAGCCATTCGTTTTCCTGCATCTCCAGCTGGTTGTGTTCTATAGTCATCAGGATTAAGATGTAAAATAACTGACTTACCTATGACGTCATTCACTCTAAACTTATTGGTAAAAAAGTTCATTCTTGCATAACCGCCATTAGAGAAAATGACTGGAAAGTCTCCTGCATGATTGCCATGTGGCTGATTTGTAGGATTCCAATGGCCACCTGCTGCTTCAAATGGGGATTGTGGATCTCCTACTGTGCAGTTACCGTTCACATGAATGTGAAAACCATGAGGTCCAATTGGATCCTGGTCTCCTTTTGCAGGTTGATAGGGTGGAAGTCCACGAAGTTCCACAAAAACCTCCGTTCCATTTGCTACACTTATAAAAGCGACAAAACCAGAGATTGTAGGTGCTAAGGGTCCACCCTTGATTTGAGCATACGCACGCTTATAAACTCGTTGGTTGATATCGATAGGATAATAGGGATTGTAATAGAAGTAAGGATCAAAAACCGTCATAGTAAATACTAACCCTCCTTGTTATTTAAGATCCCTTTATCCTACGTCATGAATTGGGTATCTGTGTAAGTACAATTTGACTTAATGCTTATCTTCTGTTATTATATATAGTTGTATTTAACTCAGAAATCATTTTTTTAAAGGTGAAAAGAAAAACTGGCGTTTTACTTAATTTTTCATAGAGACTTATTCACACTGGATCGGCTAAAGAGCCGTAAGGATGTTTGAGAGGCAGGGCTAACGTCGTTTAAGTTTAGAATAAATATGTGGAATATTGCCGCGGCAAGGATATTATTTATATGAGTTATTAAATACTTCATTCACAAACGAACTAGGTGATTCATCTAGTTCGTTTTCTATTTCCTTTTTTTAACTAATGATCTAATCTTAATTTTAATGTAAAAAATAAACATACCTATTCTTTAGGTATGCTTATTCTTAATCCTAGAAATCATTTGTTCACCAAAACACATTACTTTACTTTTACCGCGGTACCTGTTGCAATACACATCATCATTCCGTCTCGTAAAGTTTCAAAATCTAAATCTACTCCAATCACTGCATTAGCGCCTAAACTTCTAGCTTTTTCTTTCATCTCTTGAATGGCAATTGATCTACCTTCTGCTAATTTACTTTCATAAGCACTACTCCGGCCACCAATAATATCTGTAATACCAGCAAGAAAATCACGAACTACATTTGCTCCCATAATGGCTTCCCCAGTTACAATATCAATATATTCTTCGATGGTTTTCCCTTCTAATGAATGGGTGGTTGTAATAATCATAACAATCATCTCCTTATTTAAAATTTTCCCCTTACTTAGAATATTCATTTTCTTTTTCTGCATACATTGTATTTGAAAAAAGAACCAGAGACAATATCTCTAGTTCTTTAGCTAAAGCTTTCATTTACTCATTTTTTATATTACTTATATTACGTAAAAATAATTTGGCCACCTGCAGATAAATTGTAGAAATCTCCTACGGTAAGGATATCCTCTAATTGGTCACAAAAATCTTCTTTCTTAAGTTTAAACATTTCAACCGTAGCAAGACATGCATACAATTTACCACCAGCATCGCTGATCATTTCAATAAATTCGGGAACAGGCGGAATATCTAATTCTTCCATCTGTTTTTTCATCATATTCGTTGCGATTGTTGACATCCCTGGAAGAGCACCAATTAAAGTGGGAATGCCTAAGGCTGGGTTTCCTACCGTTGCAACCTTGATGTTATTCATTTTCTTTTTGGTAATGGCATCTAATCCGAAGAATGTGAAAAACACATTTACTTCTATACCTGCCATTCTAGCGCCATTTGCCATAATTAGTCCAGGATAAACACCTTCTAATGAACCTTTCGAGATGACAATAGATAATTTTTTAATTTTTTCATTCTCAGCCATCCTGATCCCCCATTTATACACAGCTTGCTGGTTTGCTTAATCCAGCAACTTTAGCTGCTTTTACTAGTGGACCATCTGGATATAATTCGTACAATTCTTTTGTAGAAATACCCCCAACTTTATTTACCCTTCTAATGGTTGGAAGCTTCCCATTTTCTTGGAAGTCCTTTTGTAAAAACTCAATGACCTTCCAATGTCTTTCAGTTAATTCTTCGATACCCACTTCTTTTGCCAATTCTACAGCAATCTCTTTGTTCCACTGTGCTGGATTTGTTAAGTATCCCTCCTCGTTAACATCCACAGTAAATCCAGCAATTAATTTTTCAGCCATATTTTTTACCTCCCCTTAAAAATTATTTTTTTATTTTTAAAAAAAGCTTAAAAACATTTGTATAGACCTCACCTGTTATAGTTTCTTTCCACTCGTTTTCATATGTGGTGGTACAGTTGGGATTGGAATACCCTTTAATAACATATTCCAGTAAATAAATTTGAACGCCATTTTGCCAAGATGGTTAATTCTCGTTTCTTTTAGTAATGAAAATGGTCCAATGCCTGGCAATGGGAATGTGCCTTCTACTGGTTCAACATCATAGTTAAAATCAATTAAAAATGCTTTGTTATAACCAGATTCAATATAGCAATTGGCATGGCCATCAAACTTTGCTTCTAAAGGTTTATTATTGATAAAGCTAATGATATTTTCTGTTAAGATTTCTGCTTCAAAATGCGCTACAGAACCTGCTTTTGAAGCTGGAATATCCGTGGCATCACCAATTACAAAAATATTATCATGTGCTTTAGACTGTAATGTGTGTTTATCTGTAGGCACAAAATTTAATTCGTCACCTAAATCAGATCGTTCGATTAACTCATCACCCATATTGGTTGGGATTGTCACTAAGAGATCATAATTTACTTCTTTTCCGTCTAATGACACCAGTTTATTATTCTCTGACTCTATGTGGCTTACATTAAAATTAGGAACAAGTTTAATGTTTTTTTCTTCAAATAGTTTTCCTAAGACTGCTGATGCTCTTGGTTTTGTAAATGCACTTCCGAGAGGTGTAACATAGGTAATTTCTACATCCTTTCGAATCCCTTTTTCAGTAAAGAACCAATCAGATAGGAAGAGAAATTCTAGTGGTGCAACAGGACATTTGATTGGCATTTCGGCTAGGTGAACGACTAATTTTCCACCATTCCATTCTTTGAATTTATCCCTTAAAGCGATTGAACCATCGAAGGTATAAAAGTCGAAAATATTCTTTCTCCAGCCCTCATCAAGCCCTTCTATTTCAGAAGGAACAATCCTACAACCCGTTGCAATGATTAAAATATCATAATGTAACGTAGTATTATTTTCTAGGATAACTTGGTTTTTTTCCGCCTCAATTACTTGAATAGGAGATTGAATAAATTCAATTTGATTTGGAATAAATTGTTTTTTCTGTTTTACTACATCTTTCTCAGAATAAATTTCAAATGGAATAAAAAGGAAACCTGGTTGATAATAATGCTTTTCTTCTTGGTCAACAATTGTGATGGACCATTCATTATTGTTTAATTTCTTATTAAGATGGTTTGCCATCATGGTACCAGCTGTTCCAGCACCTAAGATTAATAGCTTCTTCATTTGTACCTCCCCTTACTATCTAAAATGAATATCTGAACTTATCATTTATTGTTCTTGTGATACACCCTCCTTAAATCAGAATTAAGTAACAAATATGTATGAAATTTTGGAAAAGGTTATTTATGAAGTGGATTAAGTATGTTGATTCTATTATTTGATAAATTAATATTATCATATAATTCTTTTTGTTTAAGATTCATTTTAAAACGTTTTGTGACAATAATTTGAATATTTTTTAATCTTTATACAATAAGAAAGGGACTTTTTTTGTTAAATATCATACGGAAATATAAACAGTTCTAGGCTTTGAAATATTCGTATGTGATGGTTTTACATCCTCTTTTTTTTGGTAAACTCATTATTAGTGGATTTTAAAAACATTAGTGGAAAGGTGCGCAAAATGAGTATTTTAACAGTCAAAAATTTAAGCCACGGATTTGGAGATCGAGCAATTTTTAATGATGTTTCCTTCCGACTTTTAAAAGGTGAACATATAGGTTTAATTGGTGCAAATGGTGAAGGTAAATCTACTTTTATGAATATCATTACAAGGAGACTAGAACCAGATGCAGGGCAAATCGAATGGGCTAAGAATGTTAGAGTTGGTTATCTTGACCAACACACTATACTTGAAAAAGGTATAACCATTCGCGATGTTCTAAAAAGTGCCTTTCAATATCTCTTTGATCTTGAAACTGATATGAACAGAATGTATGAAAAAATGGGAGAAGTAACACCAGAAAAACTAGAACAGCTTTTAGAAAATGTTGGTGTGATTCAAGATATGTTAACAAATAATGACTTTTACATTATAGATTCCAAAATTGAGGAAATTGGCCGAGGACTTGGATTGACCGATATCGGACTCGATAAGGATGTACAGGAACTTAGTGGTGGACAAAGAACAAAAGTATTACTTGCAAAATTATTACTTGAAAAGCCTGACATTCTTTTGTTGGACGAACCTACAAACTATCTTGATGAACAACATATTGAATGGTTAAAACGCTATTTGCAAGAATATGAAAATGCTTTTATCTTAATCTCACATGATATTCCGTTTCTTAATAGCGTAGTTAACTTAATTTATCATATGGAAAATCAAGAATTAAATCGTTATCCTGGTGATTATGATAATTTTCTTCAAGTTTATGAAGTGAAGAAACAGCAGCAGGAATACAAAAAACAGCAACAAGAAATTGCAGAGCTTAAAGATTTTGTTGCTAGAAACAAAGCGCGTGTTTCTACGAGAAATATGGCAATGTCAAGGCAGAAAAAGCTAGATAAGATGGATGTAATTGAGCTCGCAAAAGAGAAACCAAAGCCGGAATTTCATTTCAAGGAAGCAAGAACCTCTGGTAAATTGGTTTTTGAAACGAGGAATTTGATCATAGGATACGACGAACCACTTTCGAAGCCTTTAAATTTGCGAATGGAACGTGGACAGAAAATTGCATTGGTTGGTGCAAATGGAATTGGTAAAACCACACTGCTTAGAAGCATTCTTGGGGAAAATAAACCAATCTCAGGATCTGTTGAACTTGGTGAATATTTATCTATTGGATATTTTGAACAAGAGATAAATGAAACAAATAATAAAACGTGTATTGAAGAATTTTGGGATGAGTTTCCCTCCTATACACAGTATGAAGTACGTGCAGCTTTGGCAAAATGTGGCTTAACGACAAAGCATATTGAAAGTAAAATCGTTGTATTAAGTGGTGGAGAAAAAGCAAAAGTACGTTTATCTAAACTAATCAATAAAGAAACAAATTTATTAGTTTTAGACGAGCCTACGAACCACTTAGATATCGATGCAAAAGAAGAGCTGAAACGCGCTTTAAAGGAATATAAAGGTAGTATCCTTTTAATCAGTCATGAGCCTGAGTTTTATAAAGATATTGTAACAGATATTTGGAACGGGGAATCCTGGACAACCAAATTGGTATAGCAAAACACCCCTAGATTGTGAATAAGTAAAATGAATCCATTCCTATTTTTGGAAATGGCTTCATTGTTCTAATCAATTAAATCTTTTCTTTAACAGGTTCGTTCCAACATTCAACATTTTCCAAACCGGAAATATTTTTTTGATAAAATACAGGTTCTTTTCCTTCTTTCCTCTGCTTGAGATAATCATTTAAGGCATCAAATGCATATTTACCTAAAAGTGTAATAGCGATTAAGTTAATCAAAGCCATTAAACCCATAAATAGATCTGCCATATCCCAAACGATTTGAATTTTAGCAAAGGTACCCAATGATCAGTACAAAAAAAACAGCGATTACCTTCGCTATTTTTTTAATTGGAAAAGAAAGCTTTCTTTTCATTATATTATGATGGGACCCCATAAAAGTAATCGGAATACGCTTCGAAGGAGCTCGTCACTTTTGTGGGATATCTTATATTCGTGGAACGTTCTTACCATAAAAAATTTCGATCATTTCTTTCTTTATTCTTTTCTTAATTTTTTTCCTTTCTCCTGGTGACAACTCTTTCTTAGCTGTCCCAAATAAATAATGATCCAGATCAAATTCTTTTAGAATCATTTTTGTATGAAAAATTTTCTCCTGATAAACATTTACATCAATCATTTGATACATATCACGAGTTTTGCTTGTCATGAAGTTTTGTATGGAATTAATTTTGTGATCGATATAATATTTTTTTCCATTTACATCACGAGTAAAACCTCTTACACGATAATCAATGGTTGCAATATCTGGCTCAAAACTTGTAATCAAATAATTAAGGGCTTTAAGTGGTGAAATTTCTCCACATGTAGAGACATCAATATCTGCACGAAGTGTACTAATTCCCTTGTCTGGGTGATTTTCAGGATAGGTATGAACCGTAATATGACTTTTGTCGAGGTGGCCTACGACCGCTTCAGACGATGGACCGGGCGATTCATTTTCGGTTAGCTTTATGGGCTCATCATTAAAAACCTCATTTTCAGCAACTAACATCGTAACACTCGCTCCCTGAGGATCATAATCCTGATTAGCAATATTTAAAATATTAGCACCTATTATTTTCGATACGTCGGTTAATATTTTTACAAGTCGATCCGCATTATACTCTTCATCTATATATTGAATATATTCTTGATTTTTTGCCTGATTCAAAGCATAAGCAATATCATAAAAGTTGAAACTAAGCGTTTTTGTAAGATTGTTGAAACCATAAAGCTTTAACTTTTTGTTAATTGGTTTAATATCCATCTTTTCACCCTCAATATACAAAAATTGCTAAATCCAGTCCTAAAAATATTGTGTGATAAGAAACAAATAATATACCTTCTTTTGCGGAGATGAAATGGAATGATAAAACAAAAATACTAAAAGTAATACGTCAGGTAAATGGAAAGTAGAAGGTAAAATTTTTGTCGATTATTTTGTTCAGATTTAGCAATATTCTGTCATATCTTGCGCTTGCCCGGGAAAACTTTAGGAAACTGCGATGGTGTATTGCCCTTTACGGGAAAAATCCCGTCTCTTTTTTGAACGATTCATACAATTTCTATTATAACAATCTTTTGCGTTATGTGTATCAAAGCTGTCTACAGTATTAAATAATGAAGCAAAATGCTGATTTGAAATTTATTTAGAAATTTTCACGATGGTTCTTCCACGAACTTTTCCTTTAACAATTTTATCTAAAGTATCTGGTAATTGAACAAGCGTTATTTCGTTAACCAATTGTTCAAACAGTCCTTCAGGTTTCCATTCGTTGGACATCTTTTTCCAAACTTCAACACGTACATCCATTGGACAGTAAACAGAATCAATACCAAGTAAGTTAACACCACGTAATATAAATGGGAAAACAGTTGTAGGAATTTCAACCCCTCCAGTAAGTCCAAAAGCTGCAACCGATCCACCGTATTTTGTTGTGCTTATAACATAAGCAAGTGTTTTCCCACCAACGGCATCAATTGCTCCTGCCCAGTTTTGTTTTCCTAAAGCTTTGATTTTTTCAGGGATTAACTCATTTCGATCTATGATTTTTTTTGCTCCAATTTTTTGTAAATACTCGTGTTCTGTAGTTTTTCCGGTACTTGCTACCACTTCATATTTGAGTTTGGATAACATTGCAACTGCTATACTTCCTGCTCCACCGGTAGCGCCTGTGACAAGTATTGGACCATTTTCAGGTTGGACACCATTTTCTTGCAAACGTTTAATCGCAAGAGCAGCAGTAAAACCAGCTGTTCCATATATCATCGCTTCTCTCATACTTAGGCCTTTAGGTAAAGGGACAATCCAATCCGCAGGAACTCTTGCATATTCACTAAATCCACCAAAATGTGAAACACCTAGTTCATAGCTTGTAACGATCACCTCATCCCCCTCTTTAAAGCGGAAATCTTTTGATGAGATGACTACACCTACTAAATCTATTCCTGGAATGAAGGGATATGTTTGGACGATTTTTCCTTCTGGGATACTTGCTAACCCGTCCTTATAATTAACGCTTGAATAGTGTACTTTAATTAAAACATCACCTTCAGGAAGGTCTGTTAAAGCTAATTGCTTAACTTGTACTGAAAAAGATTCTTCTGTTTTGTCTACAACTAGAGCTTTAAATTGATTTTCCATCATAAAACCTCCGTTTTTTTGTTTTTAAAAGTGATCTATTCAGGTAAATGTTCTGGATAGATGATCATATCTTCATCTATTTATTAATTGCTCTTTATTTAGCCACTTATTTTCATCTTACAAAATCATCACTTTCTAAAAGATTTGCTTTTTATTATAACAAGAAAGAATAAAATAAGGAAAGATGGTGATATTTAGCAATCTTTTCTTTATGTTTTTACCCGTTTTTAAAATTAGTTTATTTCCACAATTACAGATGTTTTTAATTGACTATTAAGCGCAAAAGCATCCTGTTCTTCGCTCGAAATCCCTAAATCCTCCTCGTAATATATTGAAATGATTATAAAAACACAGGCATTTCTATAGCAAGAATCATGATGTGTTATAATGGTTCTATTGGAGGTGAGTAACATGGATCGGACAAAGCAAAAGGTAGTTTGTGACCTTTCATGGTGTCAATTAAATTTTTGGTTTGATGAAGATGGAGTAGGACAAGTCCTTCTCATCGATAAAAAAGATCCAAGTATGAATATAGAAACGACTGTAGTTTGGTTTGTAAGTAAATTTTTGAGATCGGCAGCATTTATCTTAACGAATATTCCAGAAATTGATGAGTTTCGTAAATGGGTTCTTCGTGGGAAGAAAGCCCTTGAAGAATATTATGATACGCTTCCTGAAGTGAAATAGAGAATTAGGCCATACGATGATCATATTTTTCAAGCCATAACATGAAGAATGAAGAAATCCCTGCTACAATCCCTACCAAGACCCAACCATTTTCAATCGTGAAAGTTTTTAGTAATGTGCCCATGCCTAAAGGCCCAAGCGTGTGTCCTAAACCCATAATCATTGGTAAAACGGCATTCATTCTTCCACGGTGGGAAGCTGGCGTATGGTTTACGATAAAAGGGGTAACACTGATCGATAAAATGATCTCCCCTAAGGTAAAAATAAAAGCTGAGACAAAGAAAAATACTAATGTATTTAACATGCTTAGCATTCCAAAGCCAAAAGCATAGAGAATCCCACCATATACAATTCGTCTAATCACTTTCATATGTTCAGATATTTTGGTGACGAATGGTGTAAAGAGCATAACGATAAGTCCATTAAATCCTGAAACGAGCCCAAAATATTGAGCACCTCTCTCTGCAAAATTCTCCATCATTTGCATAGGCATTAAAAATGACCATTGAGAATAGGCAAAATTATAACCAAATGCGAAGATGGAGAAATAGATGAGGATTGGTCTTTTGGCTAAAACAGCAAAAATAGACCCTTCTTCTCTTTTTCTAACGATCTTTTTTCATCTGTAATTTCCTCTTTCGTTTTGCCAATGGTTTCTTTAATAAAAAATAGAATGAGACTTAAAGAAATCAAAGCAGTAAAGGCATCACCAATGAATACCCATGGAAGATGGTTTTTGTATAGAATTCCACCAAGAACTGGCCCTACTGCAAATCCTATATTCCATCCCATGTAAGAAAGAGCAAAGGCCCCACTCCGATTTTCTGGGGTTGTTAAATCAGCAATTAAGGAATCGTGAGCTGGTCCAGCCGTAAACATGGCTAACCCTGCAAACATCAGAATATAGACCATTGTCATAGAAGGTTCTGTTAACCCCGCAACGATATAAAGGATGATAGCAAAACTATCAAAAAATAGGATTACTTTTTTCCTTCCAATCGTATCAGCTAATTTTCCACCTAGTAAAGATGCAGGCATAAAAAACAAACCAGACAGACTGATATAAAGTCCCGCTGTTTCTTTTGAAAGTCCAATTTTGTCAGTCAATATGATTGTTAATAATGGCATGACAAAGCTTCCAAGGGCGTTGATAATCCTTGCAACAAAAATAATATAAATTTCTTTTGGCAAACCTCTGTATGGACTTAATAAAGATTTAATACTAGCCACTTCATTTCCCTCCTTTGTCAATAAGAAACCACAAAAGCAATGATCTTGTATCATTAAAAAAAGTCATGGTCCTATATGCAAAAAGACATATAGAATTTCCATGACTTTATCGAACATCGTTTAATCCTATAATAAAAAAGGCATAAAAAAGTCACAGAATCGTTACGACCTGTGACACCCTTAATTTATCCTTAATTATTCATACGCATCTCTTAAAACAGATTCAACAGGTCGTTATATGGGATTTTAGATACTTTATCAGTTTGAAAAAAGATTACAGTTCTCATGGATAACGACCTCCTTGTAAGTAATATATAAAGCAAAACTTCAATTGCTAGTAAAATATACCATTGATTAAAGCTGTCTGTCAATCCTTGTTTTTTAATTATTCAACTCCATTTCCTTATATTCGTTCCAACGATCTCTAGCCATCTTCAATATTTTAGGGGTTACATTTTTATCCTCAAAGATCATGCTAAACCATCTTCTCATTTTTTCATAATCTCCTAAACGACCCTGTAGTTCACCAATGAGATAAATGAACGTATATTTGTCCATAGGAATTTTATCAAGATCCTCTGTTTCATAAATTTCATAGTAGGTATCAAGTGCATTTTTTAAGAAGCGAAGCTCTTCTTCTTTATTTTGTAAGTAGCGGTTTATCCAAGCTATTCTCATACATAGATTTGCTATGATAAAATTTTGTTCCTCCAAAATCGTTGCAGTGTATAAAGCAAGTTTATAACTATATATTGCATCCTGAATACTTCTCTTCTTACATAATTGTGGAACTTGGATTTTATCAATATAGTCTTGTTTTATCCGATTATTTTTTAATTCCCGTATAGGGGAAAAACTATCTGTAAATGCAAAACCACAATGAGGACAAACATTCACTTCATAAAATAAAGGATTTACTCCTTCATAATAAGGACAATAATCTGCATCTCTTTTGATTACTTTAGTTTTGCTTTGCCGCATTTTTAATGTTTTAAAATCTTCTTTACAATACAGGCATTTTATTTTTTTCTCATAAAAAACTTCATCCACAAAATCATACCCTTTCTTTTAAAACAAAACCTTTTTGAAAATTTTGCTTTCTAGCTACTTCGATAACTAGCGTGAATTTCCTGCCATTTCACAAAATCAATTTTTATTTATGCAAACGCTTGCGCTTTTCTAGTTTTAAGGATAATATGGAGTTAGATGATTAAGGAGAGGTGCTAACATGAAACAATTTCAAGCAGATGAATGGAAAGTTATTGAAGATGGGTTACATCTCAAAGAAAATCGGCTTGCAGAGAGCATGATGAGTTTAGGTAATGGCCATATGGGAATGCGTGGCAACTTTGAGGAAGATTTTTCAGGTGATTCACTTCAAGGAACTTATGTTGCAGGAGTCTATTACCCAGATAAAACCCGTGTTGGTTGGTGGAAAAATGGTTATCCAGAATATTTTGCAAAGGTATTAAATGCAACCAACTTTATCGGAATTCAAGTTGAAATCAATGGTCAAAATCTTGATCTAGCAAAAGCAAACGTTAAGGATTTTAAACGAGAGCTTAATATGAAACATGGTTATCTTCTTCGTTCTTTTACTGTTACGGATGAACAAAATCGGCAAACGCAAATCGAAGTAATTCGTTTTTTAAGTATTGATGACAAAGAAATAGCTGTCATTTCTTACAGAGTTACTCCACTTAATTATGTTGGAGAAATTAAATTTACTCCATATCTTGATGGTGATGTGCGGAATGAAGATGCCAACTATGATGAGAAATTTTGGCTTGAAGTAAGTAAAGCGGTTACACCTTTTTCAGGAGTCTTGACCTTAAAAACTAAAAAACTTGATTTTCTGGTCACAACGGCGATGAAAGTTGCTATTGATGGTGATGTGATTGGGCAAGTTGAAGTTTATGAAAAAGAGAAATACGTTAGTAATACGATTACTGTTAAAGCAAATGCGAATAAACCAGTGACTTTATTTAAATATGTTGCTGTTACTACCAATCGTGATTATCAAAATGAAGAACTTGAAAAGATTGCAAATCTACGTGTAGAAGTTGCCTATAATCAAGGGTTTAACTCTTTATTCCAAGCACAACAACAGGCTTGGGAATCCCGTTGGAAAGAGAGTGATATTGTTATTGAAGGAGATATTGCCGCTCAACAAGGAATTCGTTTTAATATTTTTCAATTGTATCAAACCTATGATGGCGAAGACCCAAGATTGAATATCGGACCAAAAGGTTTTACTGGTGAAAAGTATGGTGGAAGTACCTATTGGGATACTGAGGCATACTGTCTTCCTTTTTATTTAAGCACTTCTGATCCAAGCATTGCTAGAAATCTACTAATTTATCGTTACAATCATTTAGAAAAAGCAAAAGAAAATGCAGCAAAACTTGGATTAAAAGGTGCACTCTATCCGATGGTAACGATGAATGGTGAAGAATGTCATAATGAATGGGAAATCACCTTTGAAGAAATCCATCGAAATGGTGCTATTGCTCATGCGATTTACAACTATGTAAATTATACAGGTGATCAATCTTATCTTTCGGAATATGGATTTGAAGTATTAGCAGAAATAAGCCGTTTCTGGGCGGATCGGGTCAATTATCAGCCGCAAAAAGATGTGTATATGATCCTAGGTGTGACAGGTCCAAACGAATATGAAAACAACGTAAATAATAACTGGTATACCAATCGCATTGCTTCTTGGACTTTAGAATACACGTTAGAAGTTATGGACTACTTAAAAGCTAACTATCCATCCCGTCTAAAGGATCTAATCGAGAAACTTGCCTTACAGGATCAAGAAATTGAAAAATGGAAAGAAATCATTGCGAAGATGTATTATCCTGTAGAAGAAAACTTAGGAATTTTCTTGCAACAGGATGGTTATTTAGATAAAGTACAACTATTTGTCAAAGATTTACCGAAAGAGGAGTTACCATTAAACCAACACTGGTCTTGGGATCGTATTTTACGTTCATGCTTTATTAAACAAGCAGATGTTTTACAAGGTCTTTACTTCTTAAATGATCAATATACTTTAGAACAGAAAAAAAATAACTTTGATTTTTATGAACCGCGGACAGTTCATGAATCTTCTCTTTCTCCTTGTGTTCATTCTATTCTTGCAGCTGAAATCGGTTATGAAGATAAAGCCTATGAATTGTATTTACGGACAGCTCGTCTAGATCTAGATAATTATAATAATGATACAGATGACGGGTTGCACATTACGAGTATGGCTGGATCCTGGCTTTCTATTGTCCATGGCTTTGCAGGAATGAGAGTCCGGAGTGGAATGATTACCTTTAAACCCTTTATTCCAAAAGCTTGGGAAGCCTACTCATTTAAAATCTTATTCCGTGGCCATTTATTAAAGGTTTCTGTCAATAAAGACGAAGTCATAATTACACAGGAACAAGGTCAATCTTTTGAAGTAAAAGTATATGATCAAATGGTTACCATTCTTGAAAATAATTCTGTAAAGATTACTACTCAAGCCTAATTGATTTAGAAAAAGAAGCAACCGTCATTGGTTGCTTCTTAGATTTTAATTTTCATTAGAAAATGCCGGTAAGAAAATGTGAACGATAGTTCCAAGTCCTTGCTTACTTTTGAACTCCATTCTTCCTTGATGATTTTTAATAATACGATGACTAACCATGAGACCTAACCCAGTTCCTTTTTCTTTCGTCGTATAGAAGGGCTCACCTAGTTTAGATAACAATTGCTCTGGAATGCCTTGCCCTTCATCGATAAAAGTAACTAGGATTTCATTCGTGTTCTCTACCCTGTTTAGTTTTATCGTAATTTTTCCACCATCTGGCATTGCTTCTATGGCATTTTTCACTAAATTGATAAAAACTTGTTTTAACTGATTTTCTTCACATCGGATCATCGGTAGATCTGATTCAAAGTCGGTGACGATTTCAACATTCGCCATAATGGCTTTAGACCCAAGTAAGGTAATTACATGCTGTAATAATTCTTCCACAGATTTCTTTTGTAATTGAATTTCTTGAGGTTTTGCTAGCATCAATAGCTCACTGATAATCGTTTCAATTCGTTTTAATTCAGAGAGCATAATCTGATAGTATTCTTCTTTTTCTGTTGCACTTGACTGTAAAATCTGTGTAAATCCTTTAAGAGAAGTTAAAGGATTACGAATCTCATGTGCGATTCCTGCTGCTAATTGACTAATGGCTGATAGTTTTTCGGATTTTCTAATCATCTCTTCCGCTTTTTTTCGTTCAAAAATATCTCGAGCAACAATTTGAATGCTGGATTTACCTTCATATTGAATGGGAATAGCAAGAACTTCTACATAAATAACTCGTCCATCTAATGAAATAAATCTTCTTTCTATGTAATCAACGTAATCAACGCAAGGTTTTTCTGTCATGACCTGTTTCATTTTCTTTGCGAATATTTGATGTTCATCTGGGTGAATAAAATCGTAGATAGATCTTCCGATTATTTCTTTCTCTTTTCCTATTGCACCAAGTAATTGTCGGCCCGTGGTATTTACATAGGACCATACCCCATCAGTAGAAACAGCAATCATATCAGGGGAATGTTCTATTAAGAGCCGATATCGTTCTTTACTATTTCTAAGTTCCCTTTCTATTCTCTTTCTCTCTATCATCTCTCTTCGTAATTTTTTATACATAATGGTGATTTGGCTTTTACTTACTTCAGCTTGGGAAAATAATTGGTGCATATTTTGAATGAGCCCGATTAATACGATGAAATAGCTCAAATTTTTTAAAATATGAGAAATAGCTAAATCAATGATTTCGTCTGAAAATAGTAAAATAAGTTCAGCTTTAAAACTAAAAATAAAGGATAAAATGAGCCAATGATCAAAGTTCTTGTTCTTCCATTCTCCTTTTTGAATATAGCCAAGGATGAGAAAAAAATACAAAAATGTTGGAGAATTATTTAAGATGTCAAATGGAAGAGTGGTCTTCTCGATATTCCCTAATATGAAATGATCTTTTAGAAAAAACGAATGAGGAGAAAAAATAGAAAAAATTAAACTTGTGATAATCATAATAAAAGCGATCACATATATATAATAATTTTTAAGTTTTCCTCTGTCCCAAAGCTTGTACTCTTTTTGCCAGGAAAAATAACTGAGTAGTAAAAGGATAGGCAAAAAAATGCGTGAGGTCAAGTAACACCATGTTGTAATGGAAGGTAATTTATCAATATGTTTGATGAAAAATGTAGAAGTTAGAATTCCATGAATACCTTGTAAAAATGCAGTACCAATATATCCTGTGCTTAACAAAAGAAATGTATTATTTTTTTTGCTATAAAATCTTGTCAATGCGATAACTCCAACGAAAAAGGATAGAATTGATCCAAATGTCTCTATATGAGTGTGAAGATTTATGTTTCTTTCCATATGCAGTTTACTAATAATAAAGTAGAATATAGTTTGAAAGATATAGGTAAACAAATAAATATTTAGCCTAATTACAGTGTTCATTCTTTTATTTCCTCATCCTTTATAGCTAGTAAGTAAGACCTATGACAAAAAGACTATTTTAAGTATATCTTCGACAAGATCCTTCAAAATCCTTTTAATTTTTAATTAAAGGAAATATTTAAAATAGAATAGACCACAGCTTCTAGCTATGGTCTATATTTAAAGGTAAGAAGTATAATTTTAATAGCGATCGAATAAAGAATGTACAATCCCAATGTAATACTCTGATTCACGCCGGATATGATTTATAACCGTTATGGCGATTTGATTGTCGGCAATTGCCTTGCTATTGGTGAGTAGTTGATTCAATAACATCACAAATTGTTGACTTTGATTTTGCGAGAAATGAATAAGTTGCATGATTTCCTGATGTGTCTGTGGTGGAATATTTGGCCCTGATCTAACAACAGTTTCTACATACTTTACAACTTTCCCCTCGGTCTCTGCAAAGGACTCTTCCCACTTTCTTAAAGCTTCAATATATTGTAATTCTAAACCCGGTGCAATTTGTCGAATAACCACAGTATGTTCTGTTTCTTGTCTTTTCCAAAATTCAGCTTCATCTAATATTCTTAATGGCATCATATCT
The DNA here is from genome assembly GCF_001561915.1 of Tepidibacillus decaturensis. Lineage (GTDB taxonomy): Bacteria > Bacillota > Bacilli > Tepidibacillales > Tepidibacillaceae > Tepidibacillus_B > Tepidibacillus_B infernus. Next base: position 1,110,800 of record NZ_LSKU01000001.1, read on the forward strand.
CCATAATAGAATTGCATGATCATCCTCTCCCTTTTTAAAAAATGGATTCCAATTCATTCTATTTCATGACTTTACTATTCTTACCTCTTCTCTTCAATATTTTTAAAATTGTCTCAAAAATTCCACTAGTAAGATAATACTTGTACATATAAAATATAAAGATGTCATGGATTAGGAACCATTTTTTAATCAAATTTTTTAACCAAATAAAAAAAGCATATAATATACTATGCTTTTTGAAATTAACCCCCTTCTTTAGAAGAGGGTTTTTGTTTATACGTTAACTAAAAATAGAATTAAAAAATCCCACTTGCTTCAATGCGTTGAATTGCTTCTTTTAAACGTTTTATTTCTTGTACTAAGCCAATACGAACATATCCTTCACCATGAATACCAAACGCATCACCAGGAATAACAACGACACCTGTTTTATCCAAAAGCTCTATGGCAAAGCGATATGAAGTCCATCCTTTTGGAATTGGCGCCCATACAAACATCGTTGCTTTTGGTTTATCCATTTTCCAACCTAATTGATTTAATCCATCAACTAGAACGTCTCTTCTTTCTTGGTAAACTTTGTAGGATTGATTTGGTGATTGGATGTCACGTTGTAAAGCTTTTGTAGCCAAGATCTGCACCGCTTCAAAAACACCAAAATCAATATTGGATTTAATCATCATTAAAGGATTGATGATTTCAGCATTTCCTACCACATAGCCAACTCTTACACCAGCCAAATTAAAGCTTTTAGACAAAGAATTAAACTCAATTCCTACCTCTTTTGCTCCCTCAACTTCTAAAAAACTGTGTGGTCGATATCCATCAAAAGATAATTCGGAATAAGCCATATCATGTGCGACAATGATGTCATATTGCTTAGCTAATGCAACAACTTCTTGGAAAAAATCAATAGGCGCTACAGCAGACATTGGATTACTTGGATAATTAAGGATCATAAGCTTTGCCTTTTGTAAAACTTCTTTTGGAATATTAGAGAAATCAGGAAGGAAATCATTTTCTTGGAGTAAAGGCATTGGATATAAGGTTCCTCCAGCTAAATGAACACTCCCTGAATAAATAGGATAACCAGGATCTGGGACTAACACAATATCTCCATCATCAACAAACCCTTGTGCTAAATGAGCTAGGCCATCTTGAGAGCCCATTAAAACTAAAACCTCTCCATGAGATGGGTCGATTTGAACTCCGAAGCGAAATTGATACCAATCAGCAATGGCTTGCTTGAATTGATCATTTCCTTGAAAGCTAGGATAGCCATAGACTTCAGGTTTCTTTACAGCTTCTATCAATTCTTTTATTAACTCTGGATCAGGTGGCCGATCTGGACTTCCTATTCCAAGATCAATGATATCTATTCCTTTTTTTATTAAATCTTTTATTCTATTTGCCATTTCCGTAAAAATGGCTGATGAAAGTTTTTCAATGCGTTTTGAAGGAATAATCTTCATAACATCTTTCTCTCCCCTTTTTTTACTCTCTTTAGCCTAGAGTTGTGAGTTTTTTTAATATTTTACCTGTTACTTAGTAGAAATGCACGATAAATTTTTATTTTTTAAGAGGTGGAATCTGAAAGCTCTTTCACCTTTAATTGAAGTGCAAGAAACTATTTTCCCACGATCCATATAGTTATCATATGTATAGCGCTTATAATTTTTCCATTTTGGCTTTTTATCAATATTTATGATCTACTTTTTACTAGGATCGATTGGGATGTTTTTATTAAATTTGTTTTAGACAAAGAGTAGATCAACAAAGCGGCCCAGATAAAAATAAAACCCCAAGAGTGCGCTTGAGTAAAAGTTTCTTTAAAAACAAATATTCCAAGAATCAAGGTAATGGTTGGTGAAATATATTGCAAGAAACCAAGAGTTGATAGTTCAATACGTTCAGCACTTTTTGCAAACCATAATAAAGGTGTAGCAGTGGCGACTCCAGAAGCTAACAGTAAAAAAGTTGTAGTTAATGATATGTTACCTAAGGCACCAATTCCTTCTGATTGCTTTAATATAATATAGCTAAGAGCGACTGGGAACAAAACGGTAGTTTCTACTGCAAGCCCGACTGTTGAATCGACATGCACCATTTTCTTTAACAAACCGTAAAAACCGAAGCTTAATGCCAACGTAAATGCAATCCATGGTATACGACCATATTGAATGGTTATGATGGAAACACCAATAATAGCGAATGCCAATGCGATTCCTTGCGAACGATTCAATCTTTCTCTTAACACGATAACACCTAACAAAACAGTAATTAATGGGTTGATATAATAGCCTAAGCTTGCTTCAACTACATGATCAGCATTCACTGCCCAAATATAAGTAAACCAATTGATTCCAATTAAAATTGAAGCAAGAGAAATGAAGAGAATATTTCGTTTATTAGAAAGTGTAGTCTTAATCATCTGCAGATTTCTATAAACAAGTAGTAGTCCTATTACAAAAACAAAAGACCAGACGATTCGATGTGCTAATATTTCGGAAGCAGGTACTTGCTTTAGTAATTTCCAATACAACGGTAGAATTCCCCATGCTGTATAAGCTAAGATACCATATATCATTCCAGCCTCTTTTTGATTATTCATTTATAATTTGCTCCTTTTAATTCAATTTACATATATAGATGATAACGCTACTCTATCTCCTTCAAAAATTATACCACTTTCAGGCAAATCATAAATAAATATTTTTAACCGATTGGTATATTCGGGACAATTGGATGTAATTTACCAAAAAAACCAAGGGCAATTAATATAAGGAGGAGAACAAAAACTGAAAAATGATTGTCAGGTGTTGGAATGAGATACCGATCTTTCTGGGCCATTTTTCTTCCTCCTAACGCTTAGATTTCTTTTGAAATAGAGAAATAAATTCTTGAAACGTGTGATCATCCATATTGATAATTTGACCAATATCCTCTAGAAATTCACCGTATAAAATGACAGAGAGTGTCCCTTTTCGAGTAATTTGAATACTATTTACACTTAATATTCCAGATAACAATAGAGCTGCAGTTATCATTTCTAAACGATTATACTTCCATAAGTTTTTCGTATTAAAAGGGTTTTGATGCCTAGGATTTTGTTTTTTGTTTTGTCGTCGCGCCATCCTATTCACTCTCCTTACTAAAAGGATATGCAATAAAAAGTGAATTTGTTTTGAATAAAACATCTGATTTGAATATCAGATCCTTTCTGAAGGTATAATATTTTGGTAATATCTAGATTTTATTTTATGTAGAAATTTAGAAGGAAAATAGAGGGTGAAACTATTGTATTTTGGTAGTCATGTGAGCATTCGTAAAGGATATCTAGGGGCAGCGGTTGCAGCAAAAACGATTGGAGCCAAAGCCTTTCAATATTTTCCGAAAAACCCTCGAGGTTTAACGATTAAGAAATTTGATCGAACCGATGCAGAACGCTGCGCAGCCTTCACAAAAGTGCATGGTCTAATAACGATCGCCCATACTTCCTATCCTGTAAATTTGGCAGCAGAAGGAGACAAACAGAAAAAGATTATTCAATCTATTCTCAATGATTTAGAGATTGTAGAAGCTTGTCAATCGATTGGATTAGTGGTTCATTTTGGTGTCTACAAAGGAAAAGATCTATTACAGGGATATAAAAATATCATATCATCACTAAATATGGTGTTGAATCAATGGAATGGGAAAGCCTTGATTTTATTAGAAAATCAAGCAGGACAAAGTGCAAAAATGGGAATGACGTTAGAAGAATTGGTTTACATTCGTAATTTGGCTGATTCCCCTGAAAAAATAGGGTTTTGCTTGGATACTTGTCATGCATTTGCAAGTGGTTTATGGAATGGGGAAAACTGGGATGCATTACTTGAAAAAGGAAAACATCTGGGTTACTTTGATCACTTGAAAGCCATTCACCTGAATGATTCCATGTTTCCTACCGGTTCTTATCGGGATCGCCATGCAAATATTGGCAAAGGATATGTTGGAGAAAAAGGTTTTAAGCAATTTCTGAATACTAATTTGCTAAACAACTTACCCTTTATCCTAGAAACTCCTGAGTCTTCTCAATATACTCATCAACAAGAGATTGACTATTTAAAGAAATTAGTCAGTAAAGATAAATAACAAAAGTGAAGCATGATTTCAACTACGATTCCTTTTGTGGGTCATACTTTCCTATTTAACATATTCCCTATTGCGAATAAAAAGTCGCCAATGCCAGATGAATCCTGGTAGGAGTATTAAGGTACTAATAATATAAGAATAAATCAAGGCCCGATACATGGCTTCATTGGTAATGCTTTCGCTAATGGTTGCTGGAAAGATTAAGTATGGTAAGTGACCAGTCCCATAGGCATAGCTGGCTAGTAAATATTGAAAAATAGTACCAATTACATCATTTTATCTCTTTAATTAGAACAACATTTAACGATCGAAAAGAAAAGATTTCACAACAGCGAAGTATTCGCGAATATAAAGATTGGGCAATACATAAATAGGTGTCTTAGCAGGTAGTCCAGTAGGTTCAAATCCAATTCGTCTAGCTAAAAGCTTTGCACGGAATAGATGAAAATCACTGGTCACAATCAGAATTTTAAGAGGTTCCTTTTCACCCTTTTTTAATAACATATCCTTGCTAAATCGGAAATTTTCCATTGTGCTTGTGGATTGATCTTCGGTCAGAATTCGCTCTTTGTTAATCCCTTGTTCCACCAGATACTTTTTCATTGCCTCTGCTTCTGATATTGTTTCTCCAAAACCTTTTCCTCCAGTTACAACAACGGGAAGGTCAGGATACTTGCTTAGGTAATCAATACTGGTGTTAAGGCGTTCCAACAACGTTAAAGTGAGTTGATCATCATGTAGCCCAGATCCTAGGACAATCATATAATCTGCATCTACCTTATTTGTAGGATGTGCTGACATAAAAATTAAGGTTACTATCCAAATAAAGGAGGCCAACCAAATCATGATGAAGAGGGTTACTATTTTTTCAAAACGTTTAAACATAGAATACCAAGAACTTCTCTCATGAACCGAGTACTGGATCTTTAACTTGAAATATCCCCAAGCAACTAGGAGGATTCCCGCCCCAGCAGGAAAAAGGGTTCCAAAATTAATTCCACCGCCAACCAAGAGTAAGAAGATAAAATCCAATATACCAATCAAACCAATGATGATTAAAGTTCTACCTGCCATTTCTTTTTATAACAACCTTTCTACTTTTTCTGTTTTTATTTTTTAGATTAATCTTCGTATTTGTCAATTTTTACAGCAGCCACTTTATATTCTCCAGTATGACTAATAGGATCAAATGCACCATTCGTTAAAACATTGGTAGGTACTTCCCGATGATGAAAAGACATCCAGATCATCTTTTCAGAAACCTTATCAGTTACTTCGATAGCAGTGACTAATTCTCCTCTTCTTGATACAATTTTAATTCTATCACCCGTTTTTACATCTAATTTCATAGCATCCTTCGGATGAATCATCGCTCTTTCCTCTGGATGATAGGTTTTAAGGCTAGGCGAATATTGTGATGTTACATTATAATGATGAAGCCTTCGACCTGTAGAAAGAAGAAATGGATATTCTTCATCAGTTTCCTCTGCAGGAGAAAGGTGTTCGATTCCTTTAAATGTTCCTTTTCCTTTACTAAATTGGCCTATATGTAATACGGGTGTTCCAGGATGAGCCTTCGTTGGACAAGGCCATTGTAGCCCTTTCTCTTCTAAACGAGTATAATCCATTCCCCTATAAATTGGCGTAAGAGCAGCCATCTCGACAAAAATTTGTGATGGTGAATCATAGTTCATTGGGTATCCCATCCTAGTTGAAAGCTCGGAAATGATTTGCCAGTCAGGTTTAGAATTGCCGATGGGTTCAATTGCTTTTCTTACTCTTTGTACACGTCTTTCTGAATTAGTAAATGTGCCATCTTTTTCAGCAAAACTAGAGGCAGGTAAAATTACATTAGCCAACTGAGCAGTTTCTGTCATAAACAGGTCTTGAACCACGAGGAAATCAAGGCTTTCTAGAACTTTACGAACATGATTTCCATCTGGATCTGTTAAGACTGGATCCTCGCCTATAATATACATTGCTCGAATAGACCCTAAAATCACAGCATCAAACATCTCTGGTATGGTTAATCCAACCTTACTAGAAATCTCTACTCCCCAGCTTTTAGAAAATTGTTTTCTTGCTTCCTCATTAAATACTTTCTGATAACCGGGTAATACATCAGGTAATGCTCCCATATCACAGGCTCCTTGAACATTATTCTGACCTCGTAATGGGTTTACTCCTACTCTTTCTCTTCCTAAATGACCCGTCAACATGGCTAAATTGGCTATATTCATTACATTCATGGTTCCTACAATATGTTCTGTAATACCAAGTGTATAACAAATGATTGCATCGCGATTAGAAGCATATAAGCGAGCAGCTTCTTCAATTAGTTCTATAGATATCCCAGTAATTTGAGCTACTTTTTCAGGTGTATATTCTGAAACAACTTCAATTAATTCTGCAAGATTTTCCGTACGTTGATTGACGAAGTCTTTATCCCATAGCTCTTCTTTAAGAATCGTATGCATGATACCGTTTAACAAGGCAATGTCTGTTCCAGGCTTAATGGGAAGCCATAGTTCAGCCATCTCTGCCATTTCCGTTCTTCTTGGATCGATCACAATTAGTTTGGCACCATTTCGTATCGCTTTTTTCATTTTCACACCTAAAATTGGATGTGCTTCTGTAGGATTAGAACCAATTAAAAAAATGAGATTTGTATTTTCAATATCCTCGAATGAGTTTGTCATTGCTCCACTACCAAATGAAGTGGCAAGACCTGCCACTGTTGGAGCATGTCAAGTACGGGCACAGTGATCGATGTTGTTGTTGCCAATCACTGCTCTAATCCATTTTTGCATCAGGTAGTTTTCCTCGTTCGTGCAACGAGCTGAACTTAAAGCGCCAATTGAATCGCTCCCATATTTATTTTTAATCGCACTTAATTTTTCAGCCACTAGGGATAGTGCCTCATCCCAACTCGCTTCTACAAAAACACCATCTATTTTAATTAAAGGAGATGTAAGTCTTTCTTCACTATGAATAAAATCTGTACCAAAACGCCCTTTTACACAAAGATGGCGACCATTGACAATGCTTGTGGGATTGGAAGTAACACCAATCACTTTGCCATCTTTCACATTTAAATCAAAGTTGCAGCCTACCCCACAAAAGGGGCAAGTCGTTTTTACTTTTTCAATTTCCCAACTACGCCCTTTACCAATCATGTTTTTTTCTAAAAGGGATCCTGTTGGACAAACGGCGACGCAACTTCCACAAAAGACACAATCTGATTCGGCTAACGTCGTATCCATTGCAGTGGAAATTTTCGTATCAAAACCACGATAAGCAAAATGTAAGATACTTCTACCTTGCACTTCGGAACAGACCCTTACACATTTACCGCAAACAATACATTTATTCATATCTCTTACAATGAATGGATTATCGTCCTCAATGGGGTACTGATGTTTTCTGCCTTCAAAACTACTATGTTTAACTTGGTATTCATAGGCATATTGCTGAAGCAAGCAATCCCCATTCTTTTGACAAGTCATACAATCTAGTGGATGATCAGTTAGGTATAAGTCAAGAATCATTTTTCTAGATTCTACGACAGCTTCTGAGTGAGTCTTAACGATCATCCCTTCTGTTACTATTGTGCTACAAGAGGTTGGTAGATTCCTCATCCCTTCTATTTCTACGACACACATCCGACAAGAACCAGACAAGCTTAATTCTGGATCATAACATAGGGCAGGAATATGGATCCCTACTTGTTTTGCTGCTTGCATCACAGTGGTCCCTGATGGAACGGTTACCTTTCTACCATCAATCGTTAATGTGATATGATTCATACAGTTAAGCCTCCCCCTATAATCGAATTACCGCATCAAATTTGCAGGTCTCCATACAAACTCCACATTGAATACACACATTTGGATCAATTATATGAGGTTTCTTTACCGAACCAGAAATGGCATGAACAGGGCAGTTTCGAGCACAAGCGGTACAACCAATACATTTTTCCTGATCAATCTGGTAGGTTAATAGACTCATACATACACCTGCCGGACAGCGTTTTTGCTCAATATGGGCAATATATTCGTCGCGAAAATATCTTAATGTTGACAACACAGGATTTGGAGCGGTTTGGCCTAGACCACATAAGGAAGTGGTCTTCATCACTTCTGCCAGTTTTTCTAAAGTATACAAATCTTCTATTTTTCCTTCTCCTGTAGTAATTCGGGTTAAAATTTCAAGCATTCTCGTTGTTCCTTCGCGACATGGGGTACATTTACCACATGATTCACTTTGGGTGAATGTAAGAAAATACCTTGCGACATCGACCATACAGGTTGTTTCATCCATCACTACAAGTCCACCTGATCCCATCATAGCTCCAACTTCAATTAAAGAGTCATAATCAACAGGGAGGTCTAGTTGTTCTTCCGGCAAACATCCTCCTGAGGGACCACCGATTTGAACTGCTTTAAAACGTTTATTGTTTTGAACACCCCCACCAATATCAAAGATAATTTGTCTAAGGGTAGTACCCATTGGGACTTCGGCTAATCCAGTTCTTGCTATTTTACCTGTCAGACTAAATACCTTGGTTCCTTTACTATTCTCTGTTCCTATTGAAGTGTACCAGTCTACTCCTTTACGAAAGATAAGAGCTACATTCGCATAGGTCTCCACATTGTTATTATTCGTAGGGGATAGCCATAGGCCTTTTACAGCTGGAAAAGGAGGACGAAGTCGAGGCATTCCCCTTTTTCCTTCAATTGAATTTAGTAATGCTGTTTCTTCTCCACAGACAAACGCTCCAGCCCCCATTTTGATATGAATCTGGAAGTCAAAAGAGGTATTTAATAGATGGTCCCCTAAAAATCCGTGCTGTTCAGCGTTAGAGATAGCTGTTTTTAACCGTTTTATAGCCAAAGGATATTCTGCACGGACATAGATATATCCTTCATTGGCTCCAATGGCATATCCAGCAATGATCATTCCTTCTATTACAGCATGGGGATCTCCTTCAAGGATGCTTCTGTCCATAAAGGCTCCTGGATCTCCTTCATCGGCATTACAAACAATATACTTTTGTTCTCCCTTCGCATCTTTGGTAAACTGCCATTTCAATCCAGTGGGAAATCCTCCACCACCACGTCCACGAAGACCAGATTTTTTTACCTGTTCAATTACTTCGTCTGGGTTCATTTGAAGTACTCTTTTTAGTCCTTTATAGCCACCAGTTAAGAGATACTCCTCAATAAGTTCAGGGTTCATTCTTCCACAACGAGCAGTGACCTCACGGCTTTGGTTGATATAGAACTTCGATTCTTCCATGAGTGGAATTTCATGAATGGTTGAAACTTGATCGACTTGAAATTGAAATTCTGCCCATTCTATGATGGGTTGGCCACCTATAATATGGTCATCAATGATTCGTTCTACTTTGTCAGGGGTTATATTACCATACATAATGGCAGGATGGTTCGGCAAAGCAACTTCTACATTAACCTCCCGATAACACATACCAATACAGCTTGTAAAGTCTATATCTAAATCTAAGCCCCTTCTTAGAACTTCTTTCTCGATAGCCTCTTTCACCTTCTCAGCCCCCGCTGCAATTCCACAGGTCCCCATTCCTATGGTAATCCGAGGCTTAATTGGATCTTTCAATGGTACTCTCCCCTTTATTCGTAATAATTTAGTATTTCATTGATCTTATCTCGCGTTAATCTCCCAAATGTCTCATCATTGATCATCATGACAGGAGCTAGTCCACATGCTCCCAAACATGCGACAGACTCTAATGTGAACCTTTCGTCCTGTGTTATTTCCCCTTTCTTAATGCCTAGTTCTTGTTCAAGGATTTCTAGAAGGTGTGTTCCCCTGCTAACATGACAAGCTGTTCCTGAACAAATACGAATAAGATGGCGACCATGTGGTTGTAATTTAAATTGGGCATAAAAGGTAGCTACTCCAAACACTTCGCTAAATGGGATACGAAGCGATTTTGCTATTTTTTCCATTGCCTTTTTTGGTAAATAGCCATAGAGTTCTTGTGTGGCCTGTAAAGTTGGAATTAACGCCCCTTTTTGTTTCTTATACTGTTGCAGAATTTGATCAAGTTCTCTTTCTTTTTGATCCAACATCTCCCCTAACACCTTTACTCCCTCCTATAATCTTGACTAGCAAAAATGATATAATCTAAAATTGTTAACGCTTACATTTACCTACATATTAGTTCGTTTGTTGAGAAATAATTCCTGCATTTTTCTAAAAATAAAAAAATCATGATAATGTTGAGTAAATAAAAAACAGGCTATCAGTAGTGCGATGCCTGTTTATATGTTATTTTGTTATTTGTTATTTGTTATTTGTTATTTGTCCCAGTAATAAAGGCCAACATTTTTACGAGCTAATTGAACATAATGCGAAGCAGTCTCCCTTGCTTTGTTTGCTCCTTTTTGCAAGATGTTCATCACTTCTCCTCTGTCGTTTGCATACCCCTTACGTTTTTCACGATAGGGGCGGAAATATTCCCAAATCATGCCGAATAGCTCTTTTTTTACTTCTCCATATTTTAATCCAGGGGTAAGGAAACGATCTTTTAATTCTTCTTTTTCAGCTGGATTTAGAAATAAGGAATAAATCTCATATAAGGTATTGTTTTCAATTGGCTTTGGTTCATCAACAGGAGTTGTATCTGTTACGATAGACATTACTTTTTTTCTTAATGTTTCTTCATCTGCAAAGATCTCAATCGTATTGCCGTAGGATTTGGACATTTTTTGTCCATCGATTCCTGGAACGGTAGCGATCTCTTCTTCAATATCTTCCTCTGGTAAAACAAATGTTTCTCCATAGGTGGCATTAAAGCGTTCTGCAATATCTCTAGCAATCTCAATATGTTGTTTCTGGTCTTTTCCAACAGGAACCCTTTCTCCACCATAAGCTAGAATATCTGCTGCCATTAAGACAGGGTAAGAAAACAATCCATGTGTGGCTGGAATTCCTTTTACTACTTTATCTTTATAAGCATGTGCTCTTTCTAAAAGTCCCATACTTGTTACATTTGATAACAACCATGTAAGCTCCGTGACTTCTGGTACATCGGACTGTACCCAAAAAGTTGACTTTTCTGGATCCATTCCTAAAGCTAAAAAATCACAAGCGGCATTAAAAGTTCCCTCTTGTAACTTCTTAGCATCAAAGACGGAAGTTAACGCATGATAATTTACAATAAAAGCATATAATTCATTGTTTTCCTGATAGTCAACCATTCGTTTCATCATGCCAAAATAATTTCCTAGATGAAGTTTACCTGATGGTTGAATTCCCGATAAAATTCGCATCTAATCGTCACTCCTCAACAATCCTATCTTTTCCACTTTATAGCTTATTATTATATCGCAATTTTTGTTTTTTAAAAACCTAAATTGTCGGAGATTCGTTTTCCTTTTATAAAGTTTAGGATGACATGTGCTCCAATTCGACTTGTAACAGGACAGTAAGGTGCATAGGCTTGATCTAATACATCCGTCTAGAGAAATATAGATGATGTCGACTCGTGGCTAGATGGTTCTCTCCTCTTACTTCTACAGCTTGCAAAGCACAAATTGCCTCAATTGCTAGAACCCGTCTCGTATTGGTAATGATCAGATAGGCGTGTCGTGCGCTAATAGTTCCCATACTTACATGGTCTTCTTGGTTGGCTGAAGAAGGAATAGAATCAAGGCTTGCTGGATGGGCCAAGGTTTTATTCTCTGAAACAAGGGAAGCTGCCACATACTGCATAATCATGGCTCCAGATTGTAAGCCTGGTTCAGGACTTAAGAAAGGGGGTCAATGATCATTTAGCTGTGGATTAACTAATCTTTCTATACGACGTTTAGAGATATTGGCTAATTCTGCGATGGCAATCGGTTGCCGCATTGATTTCAATTTCTAATTTTTCTTTCACATTTAGTATATCATCAAAGTTTTCTTTAATTATTTTAGTGTTAATTTTTTCCTCGAATCATACCTTTTAAATTTTGGAAATCATTAGGAGAAGAAATGGTAAATATTTTTGTATCACTTATATCTCTTAGACTTGGTGCAAAGCGAAACCTAACAAATGACTTAACCCAAAAACTTGATCCGTATATCCTGCTGTATCAGTGTAATGTTCTTCAATTGAAAGATTAGATTCATGATGTAATAACTTATTTGAGTCTGCATGTAAGATTAAAAAATATTATATTTAAAATTACAGGAGTTATAGCAGTTGCAGCAGCATTATCATTATCTTTTAATACTAATCTGGAATAATTAGACCTGACAGTGCTTGGGTAATAGAAGATGTATATTTAAATGATTTTAATGAAGTTAGTACAACCATGGCTGTGACTAGTTCAGCTGGCACTATGAAATTTAATGATTATCATTACTTTGATATGACAACTGATGAAAAAACAAAAACTACTACACATGAATTTAGTCACGCTTTAGGTTTAGACCATACTAGTGGTACAGATGATATTATGCAACAAGGAAAACTTTCTATTACAAGTTTGTCTTCTACTGATAAGAGTTCATATGATGAAGCGTACGATACATATTAAAAAAAGGATGTGTAATTATTTATGAAAAAAATCTTAATAGTTTTAATGCTTTTAACTACGTTGATTTTAGGTGCATGTTCTAATAAAAATGTAAGTATGAGTGATTTACCCATAAAAATAAGCGTAAACCTTGGGGTGTTTACTGTGCGATGCAAGACAAAAGCACGAGGGTCACAAGGCCCACCACGCGCCCGCCATATCGTACCGAAGTGTACATAATGTTTGTGACGATCTCTATTTGAACAAGCAACCTAAAAAAAGTCGGTTCCTTAAAGTAAGGAAATCGACTTTTTTAGGTTGAAATTCGCTTAGCATACAAAATTTTCGAATGACGACGGTACCCCTATATCATGAATTAGATCACGATATAGTCCCTATTTGCTTGGTTATTATGAACTTTTAAAACCATCATAAAACCATCACTCACTTTATGATTTTAGATAAAATTATTTTATTTGTCTGTTGATTTGATGTATCGCTTGTCCTAAAGCGCCTTCTGCTGCTTCCATCACCATTTCTCCTAAGGTTGGGTGAGCATGAATTGTTAAGGCAATATCCTCCAAAGTTGCTCCCATCTCAATGGCTAATCCGATCTCAGCTATCAGGTTTGATGCCTCTGGTCCAACGACTTGTCCTCCTAACAACAAACCAGTTTCCTGATTGGCAACCAATTTTACAAAACCTGCATCTCCGGCATTCATTGATAAAGATCTACCATTTGCAGCATATGGGAATTTGCCAGTGATCACTTTTAATCCTTGCTCTTTTGCTTCTGTTTCATTTAGGCCTACACTTGCAATTTCTGGATCAGAGAAAACGACGGCAGGAATGGCTTTATAATCAATGGCACTTGGGTGACCTGCAATAGTTTCAGCTGCAACTTTCCCTTCGTAAGAAGCTTTATGTGCCAGTGCTGGTCCAGGTACAATGTCTCCAATCGCGTACACATTTGGTACGCTTGTTTTGCATTGATGGTCGATTTCAATTAGACCCTTATCGGTCATTTTCATATTGATCGCATCAAGTCCAATCTCATCTGTATTTGGACGACGGCCGACAGTTACTAACACATAATCTGCAGTGATTTGTTTTTCTTCATTGTTTCTCGTCGTAAATGTGACCGTGATGTCATGATCTGTCTGCTTTGCCTCTTTTGCCATCGCATTGGTGTAGACCTCAACTCCAAGCTTTTTAAGGTTGCGAGTAACAAGTCGAGACATTTCGGCTTCAAATCCGGGTAAAATTGAATCTAATCCCTCGATGACTGTGACCTTGGTTCCTAATTTTGCATAAGTTTGCCCTAACTCAATCCCTATATAACCGCCACCGATCACCATCATAGTTTTTGGTATCTCTTTTAGGGAAAGTGCTTCAGTTGAGGAGATAATTCTGCCACCATAAGGAAACGGTTTTAATTCAATTGGTCTTGAACCGGTAGCGATGATACAATGATTAAAACGATACCTACTACCTTCATAGCCACTGACGACACGGATTTCTTTTTCATTAACAAAAATCGCTTCACCTTTAACCCTTTCAACTTTGTTCCCTTTAAATAAAGAGCTTACCCCATCAGTCAGCTTTTTAACAACGCTTTCTTTCCATTCCTGAACTTTCCCATAGTCTATACTTATTCCTTCAGCCTGAATACCTATATTTGAGGCATGAGTCATTATTTCGTAATGATGAGCCGCAGAAATTAAAGCCTTTGATGGAATACATCCTCTATTTAAGCAAACGCCACCTACTTCATCTTTTTCTACAACGACAACTTTTTTTCCCAATTGAGCAGCTCGTATTGCAGCAACATATCCACCAGGCCCTGCGCCAATGACAACTACATCAACATCTTGTGTAAATTCACCAACAACCAAGTTTTACACCTCCATCACTAATAACTGTGGATCTTCTAAAAGATCTTTGACATAGTTTAGGGCATATTGTGCCGTTGCCCCATCAATAATTCGATGATCAAAGCTTAAAGATAATGCCATCACATCTGCAGGCATCACTTCACCATGTTTGACTACTGGTTTCTTTGAAATGCGACCCGTTCCTAAGATTGCAACTTCCGGATAGTTGATAACTGGAGTAAAGAACATTCCACCAGCAGATCCAATGTTTGTTATGCTAATAGAACTACCTTTCATTTCGTTTGCTGCCAATTTTCCTTCTCTTCCTCTTGTTGCTAAATCCTTAATTTCAGCAGCAATGGTAAAAATACTCTTACGATCGGCATCTTTTACTACAGGTACGATTAAACCGTTCTCCGTATCAGTTGCAATTCCTATATGGTAATAGTTTTTATATACAATCTCTTCTTTCTCATCATCAACAGATGCCCTCAAAATTGGGTATTGGCGAACTGCGGCAACTAAAGCCTTTACAATGAATGGCAAATAAGTGACCTTAACTCCTTTTTTCTCCGCCAATGGTTTGATTTTCTCTCTAAATGCAACTAATTCTGTTACATCTACTTCATCCATTACGGTGACATGTGGCGCGGTATATACCGACTTCACCATAGCATTTGCGATGACTTTACGAATACCTTTTAATGGCACTCTTTCTTCTAAACCCTCAACTTGTACCGCTTGAGAAACAGCTGTTGACGTTTTTGTTGGTTCAGCTGCTTTTGCAACAAATTGTTCAGTGGTTTGTACTGCTGTTTTACCAGCTATAAAATTCAAAATATCTTCGCTTGTTACTTGCCCATTACGCCCTGTGCCAGGAACTTGAGCAATGGAAATCCCTTTTTCCCTAGCAAATTTACGGACACTTGGTGTAGCTAATACTTTGCGATCATCAATTGATGGTGAAACAGCATTAGGTGTAGGAGTGTCTTGTTCCATTTTTTCCTTTTTAGGGACTCGTGGTTCATCGGCTATTTCTTTCTTAACATCATTATCAATGACTTCTTGATCTACAGCTTTTTTGTCTGCTGTTTCTGCAACGTTTCCTTGACCTTCTACTTTAAAAGTGATTAAGACATCGCCTACTACTGCTATTGCGCCTTCTTCCATCTTTAGCTCTAATACTTTTCCTTTGACAGGTGAAGGAATTTCAACAACAGCTTTATCATTTTGTACTTCCAATATGACTTGATCTTCTTCTACGATATCTCCTGGCTTTACATGCCATTTCATGATCTCCCCCTCATGGATACCTTCACCGATATCGGGGAGCTTAAATTCAAATACACCCATTTTTTTTAACCTCCTTTTTTCTTTCCAATTAAAAATCAAGTACTTGTTCAATACCTTCGATGACCCGTGTTGGGTCTGGCAACCATTCATCTTCAATCATGCCAAACGGATATACGGTATCAGGTGAAGTCACACGAAGAACTGGAGCTTCTAAATACAGAATCCCTTTTTCAGTAATTTGAGCAATGATTTCTGCTGCTGCTCCTGATGTTCTTTGGGCTTCCTGTACAACAATTGCGCGATTTGTTTTTTCTACCGATTTTAAAACGGTCTCTGTATCGATTGGATTGATGGTACGAAGATCTATTACCTCAACCTTTACTCCACGTTTCTTCTCAATTTCCTCTGCCGCTTTTAATGAGGTGTGAACCATCGCTCCATATGTAATAATCGTTATATCTGTACCCTCACGAACGATATTGGCCTTGCCAATTGGAACGGTATATTCGCCTTCAGGTACTTCTTGACGGAAAGAACGATATAGTTTCATATGCTCCATAAAAAAGACAGGATCATTATCACGAATGGCTGAAATCAATAAGCCTTTGGCATCATAGGGGTTGGATGGAATAACTACCTTCAATCCAGGAGTTTGCATTAAATACCCCTCTAAACTGTCTGCATGTAATTCTGGTGTTTTTACTCCACCACCAAAAGGAGCTCTGAAGGTTATGGGGCTATGGAATCTACCATTGGTACGGTATCGAATGCGTGGAGCTTGTGCACAAATGGAGTCCATCGCTTCAAAAATAAAACCAATAAACTGAATTTCGGCAATTGGGCGATATCCCATTAATCCTAAACCGATTGCTAACCCTGCAATTCCTGATTCTGATAAGGGGGTGTCAAAAACACGGTCTTCTCCAAATTCATCTTGCAATCCAGCTGTTGCCCGGAAAACACCTCCGTATTTTCCTACATCTTCCCCAAATAATAAGACGTTGGTATCTCTTGCTAATTCAACACGCATTGCATCAGTTATCGCTTGAATCATTGTCATTTGTGGCATTTTATTTTCCCTCCCTAGCAAATAAAGCTTTTTGTTCTTCTAAGTAAGGTGGTGTTACTTCAAACATGCTATCTAATAAACCAGAAATGGTCATTTTTTCATAAGCATCTGCTTTTTTCAATGATTGGTTAATTTCTTCTTTTGTTTCTTCAATCAATTTGTCTTCCTCTTCCTCTGTCCAGATTCCTTTGTTTTTAAGGAAACGTCTATATCGGATGAGTGGGTCTTTTTCTTCCCATTCTTTTTCTTCTTCTTTAGAACGATACCTTGTTGGATCGTCACCAGACATGGTGTGAGGACCAAAACGATAGGTTGAAACCTCAATAAGTGCTGGGCCCTCATCATTTTTAGCATCGTTTGCTGCCTCTGATACTACTTTATATACGGCTAAAACATCCATCCCATCCACTTGAGTAGCAGGGATTCCAACCGCAACTGCTTTTTGAGCTAAAGTTGCTGCAGCAGTTTGTTTTTCCCTAGGTACAGAGATGGCATAGTGGTTGTTTTGAATAATAAAGATGGCTGGTAAATTGAAAGCTCCAGCAAAGTTCATTCCCTCGTAAAAATCTCCTTGAGATGTACCGCCATCTCCAATAAACGTCATTGCTACTTTTTTTTCTTTCTCTTTTTAATACCCATGGCAACACCTGCCGTCTGAACGTACTGTGCACCAATAATTATTTGTGGGACAAAAGCTTGAACGTTTTCGGGGATTTCTCCACCATGTTGATGGCCACGAGACCAAAGAATAGCTTGGTATAGCGGCAATCCATGCATAATCATTTGTGGTATATCTCGATAGGTTGGTAAAATAAAATCTTCTTTGTCTATAGCGGATTCGCATCCGACCATGCTTGCTTCTTGACCAGCAACAGGCGCATAAAAACCAAGTCTTCCTTGCCTATTTAAACTGATTGCACGTTGATCCCAAATACGGGTAAAAACCATTTTTTTCATTAAATCTCTTAATTGTTCATCACTTAGCTTTGGCATGGCTTCTTCATTAACCACATTTCCAGAGACATCAAGGATTGAAAAGGGTTCAATTCCTTCAATTTGACCTGATATAATTCTTCTCATGAAGCTCACCTCTTTTTTAAAAAATAAATCCCTATCATTTAAAATCTTCCCATTTGACGAATTTTTATCATGATTCTTGATGTAATTGTTTTTTCAAAAACAGACAAACTCATACTAAAGGAGAGATCATCAATGAACGATCAACGATATTACAAACGAATAATTATTAAGGAAAAAGTAGAATCAAAGTATTTAGGAGAAAGTAGAACCGCAATCATTTATCTTCCACCAGGTTATAACGAACTTTTGACTTACCCTGTCGTTTATTGTCAGGATGGTGAACAATTTTTCAACTTTGGTCGGATTGCGACTCAAGCTACTCGCCTGATATTAGATGAAAATATTGAACCGATGATTATTATTGGAGTAGAAATGAAAAAAAACGTAAGAACTTCAGAATATCATCCTGAAGGCTCACGTTTTCCAAATTATACTCGTTTTTTTGTGGAGGAATTTGTTCCTTTTGTAGAAAATCGTTTTCCCATTAGACAAGAGGCAGATCAAAGAACTTTGGCTGGCGATTCTTTAGGTGGAACGGTTTCACTCCAACTTGCTTTAGACCACCCAAATCGATTTCGCAACATCCTTTCATTGTCAGGGGCCTTTTTTGAACCAAGTTTTGTCCGCATTCAGGCGGAACAAGATCTATCATGGCTTACGATGTATATGGTGGCTGGACTCGATGAAACGGCTGTACAAACTGATGCTGGAACCTTTAACTTTTTGGAAATCAATCGAAAGACAAAAAAGCTTCTTGAGGAAAAAAAAGCTAACATTCATTATATTGAAAGACCTGGAACCCATATTTGGGGATTTTGGCAAAGAGAAATCCCAGATGCATTACGTTTCTTTTTTGGTTCTATTGTGTAATATCGTATTTTGTTTTTAATTCAATCATCATTTGATTGATTTCATTTTCATATAAAGTATCAAAGGATTGGGCGTTTTCATAGATAAGTTTATCACCATATTTATTCTTTAGTGCGATTTTCAAGTGAAAAAGAAACTCTTCTATGGATGAAACATTGGCTAACTCTTTTAAAGTACCTATTTTTTCTAGCTGAATCGAGGGTACATTGAATTCCTCTATTCTCCCTCCTGAAGCGATCTCATAAAATTGTTGAACGAGTTTAGCCTTTTCCGCCCCAATTCCTAAAACATTGATGAAGGCATGGGCAATAAAAGCCTTCAATTGGCGTCGTTGAGCAATTCCACAGAACTTTCTATGATTGATACTTAAGTCGTAGTCTCCTGGACAGTAGGAACCTTTTATCTCACCCTTTTCAATTCTTACAGGGTAGGATTGAAGGGTATCCTTAATCAGTTGAAAGATGATTTCAAAATCTTGCTGAAAACGGTATATTTGGCCTTTGATTGGCTGGATCAACGATATGTTTATAACACCATTGTCTAAAGGCACAGCTGCACCACCTGAGTGGCGAACCATCACTTCATACCCTTGATCATGAAGCCATAATTTTGCTTTACCTGCATGAGGTAATCGACTATCTCGTAATCCCATTACAAATGCTTTGGGATGTTGCCAAATATGGATTATTGGTTCATGTCCATCCCCGACTTTTTGGCATAACTCTTCTTCAAACGCAAAAGGATAGAGAATAGAAGGTATTCTTTCGTTTTTTATACGATCTATCACAATCGGCATCTTTAGCTCTCGTCTCCTACTGTTGCTTTTCTAAAGCAACTTCATTTTTTAATTCCTTTATGAAGTGAAAAATAAACTTTTGGTTAAAAGGTCTTCACCCAACTTTGTATTAGGGAAAATCGTTTGAGTATCCTCTAAAAAATCTTCAGGATTTGTCAAGGATGGGCTAAAATGAGTTAACCAAAGTTCTTTCACTTGTCCATTCTTAGCCAATGTGGCGGCTTCAGAAAAAAGCATATGTTTATGTTCTTCTGCTTTATGAAGATATGCATCCGATCCATACATTCCTTCAGCGATCAACAAGTCTGCATCACGAACAAATTCTATTAAGTCATCAGTTGGTCTTGTGTCTGTACAATAAGCGACTTTTAAACCTTTTCTTGGTTCATCAAGTACCATATCTGGTGTAAAATGTTTCCCCTCAAAATAGACCTCCTCTTCCTTCTGTAGTTTTTTCCAGAATTCAAGAGGAACATCATTTTTTTGGCCTTTTCCGGATTAAATTTTCTCCCACGCTTTACCTCTAAGGTGTAGGCTAGGCATGGGATGGTATGCTCAACTGGAAGTGCATGAATGATTAGATGATTGATTTTTACTGTCTGTATTTTATCTAGCGGAAGTTCAATCAGATGAAGTTCATAAGGAAGATTCGGGGCGATCACGATTAGACCCCTAATTACTTCATTCAACCCTGTTGGTCCTATCAATGTAAGTGGTTCTGTTCTGCCAGAATTTCCAATAGTCAGAAGTAGTCCTGGCAAACCTACTACGTGGTCTGCATGGTAATGAGTAAAACATATGGCTTCAATTGCTTTCAGTCCCCATCCTAACCTTTTTAAAGGAATTTGTGTTCCTTCACCACAATCAATAAGTATCAATTTTCCTAGATAGGAGGCAATCATAGAGGTTAACCATCGGTTTGGAATCGGCATGGTTCCTCCATTGCCTAATAGGCAGATATCTAGCATACTAATCTCCTCTACAAATGGATTTCATTCATTCTTAGTTTTTCTCTTTTTTGAAGAAAAAACCTACCGTTTTGCAGGTAGGTTATACTTTAGGCTATCTGTAGTTTGTAAATTGTAGCTCTAAGCCATAGTCTTTTCCTTTTAATAGTTGTATGACAGATTGTAAATCATCTCTACTTTTGCCAGATACGCGAATTTGTTCACTCGTGATCTGCGCTTGGACTTTGATCTTAGAGTCTTTGATATCTTTTATGATTTTTTTTGCAACATCGGTTTCTATACCTTGTTTTATTTTGATCATTTGGCGAACCGTTCCACCAGATGCCTGCTCTATCTTACCATAATCTAAGTTTTTAATCGATACTTTTCGATTGATTAACTTGGTTTGAAGAACATCGATTACACTTTTTAACTTATATTCATCATCTGAGACCATTTTGATTTCTTCCCCTTGAAGGCTTACTTCAGATTTGCTATTTTTGAAATCGTAACGTTGAATGATTTCTCTCACTGTTTGATTGATTGCATTATCTACCTCTTGCATATTGACCTCGGAAACAATGTCAAATGAATTATCTTTTGCCATAAATCATCATCCTTTCTACTTGTAACTTTTATCACTTATGTACTCTTACATTATACAATAATCACGATTATACGTGGTTTGATTCCCCATCAGAATTTTTTTTCTTTCGTGGACGTGGGCCAAAGTACTGATAATAGTCAACTTTTAAATTCCCATTGTATAGTTTTCTTTTTTTCGTTGCGGGCTTTCCGAACAACGTTTCAAACTTTTCATAGGAAGTCAAGATATAATAGGACCATGTATCCAGTTTAGTAAAAACTCTCCCCATGTCTATGTATAATTGCTCAACTTCTCGCCGATCACTTAAACGCTCCCCATAAGGAGGATTGCAGATAATGGCTCCATATTTTTGCTCACTCATTATTTGTCTTACATCCATGCGCTGAAAATGAATCTGTTCATCTACTCCTGCTTCATATGCATTTCTTTTAGCCACTTTCAAAATTTCCCCATCTATATCGCTACCGAGAATCTCTAAAGGGCGATCATATTGTGCCAAATCATGGGTTTCTGCCCTAGCTTGCCGCCAGATGTCTCGGGGAATAATAGGCCAGCTTTCTGAAACAAATTCACGATTCATACCTGGGGCAATATTCTGACCAATTAAAGCTGCTTCAATAGGAATGGTACCTGACCCGCAAAAGGGGTCAATTAAGGGTAAATCAGGATTCCATTTTGTAATTTGGATCAATGCGGCAGCCATGGTTTCTTTCAATGGTGCTGCTCCAATCCAATCTCGATATCCTCTTTTATGCAATCCAGGACCAGACGTATCGATCGTTAGGGTTGCAATATCCTTTAATAAGGCAACTTCCACCTTAAATATAGGCCCATTTTCCTCAAACCACTCCACTTTATATGTTTTTTTCAGGCTTTCAACGATTGCTTTTTTAGTGATGGCTTGTACATCTGGCACACTAAAGAGTTTGGATTTTACAGATTTTCCTTCAACAGGAAATTGTCCGTTTTTCGGAATCCAATCCGCCCAAGGAAGAGACTTTGTTTTCTCAAACAATTCTTCAAATGTCGTTACTTTAAATTCACCGATCTTTAATCGGATACGATCGGAGGTACGCAACCAAAGATTAGTCTTAGCTATTGCTGATAAATCGGTGGTAAATTCAACCTTGCCATTATCTACTTTGACTTCATATCCTAACTTTTTGACTTCGTCTGCTACAACAGCTTCAAGTCCAAAGGTGGAGGTAGCAATTAAGTTCACTTTCTGCATCGTAAAAAAACTCCTTTCACTATTGGAAAGTTTACCCTTTTTTCTGATTGAAATCCAGTGTTTAATTATTTATAGATTCATAAAAAATTTTTCTAAAAATATTTTACAACAGGAACTTTTTAGTATATAATCTAAATTGACCATTGAACTTAAAAGAATAGTTTAGGATTGAGTAATAAATCGTAACTTCATTAGAAGCGGAGCGAATTTTTTTACGATTCCTACGCTTTTATGAATTACGATTTTTTGTTTTTCCAAAATATTTTTTGAGAACGTGGTTAAATTAATTTTATACAATGTGTATAAGGAAGACTTAGGAGGTTTCACAATGCAAGGTAAAGTAAAATGGTTTAATTCAGAAAAAGGTTTTGGATTCATCGAAGTTGATGGCGGAGACGATGTATTCGTTCACTTCTCAGCAATTCAAGGTGACGGTTTCAAAACATTAGAAGAAGGACAAAAAGTTACATTTGATATCGTTGAAGGTAACCGTGGTCCTCAAGCTGCTAACGTTATTAAGCTATAATTCTTATAGAATATAGAAAATATCAGAAGCGAAAGTCTCTCTTACAACAGAGAGACTTTTTTTGACCAAATATAACCTTTGTGTGTTAAATTAGTGCTGGCAAACGTTACAAAAGAATGTTTTTCTTGAAGAGACTTCTTCTCTAAGGATTGGATTCCCACAGCGAACACACGGCTCTTCTTCCCGATCGTATACTTTACATCTTGGATCAAATTGTCCTGTGATTTGATCGCCAACGTAAAGGGGATTTTCCATATACCCTCCATAAGCGATCGCTTCTTGTAATACTTCACGTATTCCTTTGAATAGCTTTGATCTTTCATCTATTGAAAGGTCTTGTATCTGTCTCATAGGCTTGATTTCTGCTGAAAAGCAAATTTCATCAGAATAGCAATTTCCGATACCAGAGATAAAGTGTTGATCCACTAATGAAGTTTTTAAGATACCTCTCTTTTTTTCAATATGTTGAAGAAACTTAGCCTCTGTAAAATCAGAGGCTAAAGGTTCAGGTCCTAATTTTTGTAAGACTTGATTAGCCTCCTCAAAATTTAATAGGTGTAAATACCCTAATCTTAGGCCAATAAAATAAAGATGATGATCTCCAAAGGAAAGACGTACCTGAATAGTTCTTTTCGGTTTTTCTGCTTCTGTTCCATAAAACATCCATCCTCCTAACATAAGGTGTAATAGAAGAACTTTGTTATCGTTTAAATGGAATAGGAGATGTTTAGCACTCCGTTCAATTCTAATCACCTGTTTCCCTTTTACCTCTTCTATAAACTTCACAACGGGTATATTAATGGAGTTGGCCCGATTCACTTCGACATTGGTAATTGGTTTTCCGATGATTTTTTCTGTAAGCAATCTTTTATAGGTTTCCATTTCTGGTAGTTCTGGCATACTCATCCCTCATTCATTCAATGTTATTTCTTAATATTATTTACTTTGAATGAGTACTTTACCCTTTAATGGTTGTAAAGAGAGATGTATGATGCCATCATCAATCTTAATCTCTTGCCCTTGCAATAGGTCATAGAGAGAACAGGCCAACCAAGAGTTTTGCTCAGAACAAGTAGAAGGATCAACGAAAGAAGCCAAATTGATTTTGATATCTCTGATTTCGAAAAGGTTTTGGTTAAAGATAACTATCGCTAACTGATGCCCATTCCCCTTCCCCTCACCAAATACATCTTTACCATTTTCAAAGAATCGAAGATAACCGAAAACGTCAGGATTTTGGTAGATCGGTGTCCATTGACCTGTCTTAAATACGTCATATTGATGACGATATTGGATAATAGTTTGATACCATCTAAGTAGTCCAACGTTTTCTTTTCCCCACGGGTAGGTGGCTCGATTTATTGGCTCTTCTCTTCCCTCTAAGCCTACCTCGTCTCCATATAGAATAGTTGGCACACCAGGAAAGGTTATTTGCCATAAGGAGATAAGCTTTAATCGTTTAATCGCTAATTCTTTTTTTTCAGAAATAGAAAGATTTGCTGGTAAGTGATCTTGCAGCAGAGTGAGGATTCGTGGGGTATCATGACTGCCAATGATATTCATTAAACTATAGAAATGGTGTATGGGATAGTTTTCATATAAGCTCATTAAAGCTTGTTTCGTCTGTTGTGAATCTTTTAAGCCTAATATAAATTGAATCATGATGTTTCTTAGAGGATAATTGGTAACAGAATCTAATTCCTCTCCATAAAGGTATTGACGTCTTTTTTCATAACTAATTTTATTTGCTGCATCTTCCCACACTTCGCCAATTAACACAGAGTCAGGGTCAATTTCTTTCATTGTTTGATAAAAATGTTGAATAAATTCATCTGGAAGTTCATCGGCAACATCTAAACGCCACCCTTTTATTCCCATACGTTGCCAGTATTTTAAAACACTATTTTGATCATCAATGATGAAATTTAAATAGGAAGGGTCTAATTCATTCACATTGGGAAGAACTTCAATACCCCACCATCTTTCATAAGAATGAGGATACTCTTTAAAACGATACCATGAGTAGTAGGGAGAATCTTTGGATTGATAGGCTCCCAAAGAAGGATAATTCCCTTTTTTATTAAAATAGAGGCTGTCACTTCCTGTATGACTAAATACCCCATCTAAAATGATTGAGATGCCCATTTGTTTAGCTTCTTCACATAGTTGCTGAAAGTCTTCTAAATCTCCATACATTGGATCGATCTTATGGTAATCTCCAGTATCGTATTTGTGGTTACTTGGGGATTCAAAAATTGGATTGAAATAGATAACATTGATACCTAATTGATTTAAGTAAGGTAGTTTTTTCTTGACCCCTAACAAGTTTCCGCCAAAAAAATCCCACCTCACTACTTTCCCTTTTTCATCCTTGATATAGATCGGGGTATTTTCCCAATGAGAATGAATCAAGCTATTCTTTTTAGGGTTTAGAATTTTCCCTTCTGGATGGCCATTACAAAAACGATCGACAAATATTTGGTAGATGATCGCTTCTTTAAACCATTGTGGTGGAACAAACTTTTGGGAATAGACCGTGATCTGATACGCTGGCGGAATCTCTTGAGTGATTTCCCCAATTCCCCCGTAATGGTTTTTATTATTTCCATAATAAAAAGTTTTCCCTTCTACTAAAACGCGAAAATGGTACCAAAGAAGTCCAGGTTGTTCTGGTGTTTTTATTTTTCCTTGATACCATCGATTGTTTGCATTCGTCTGAATAAGGTTCATCAATTGTACCTTCATTTTTTTTCTGATTCTTGCCAAACGTAAAGGATTACTTCATCAGGTTTTACAGAACTATTGATCCTCAAATGCAAAATAATTTCTTTGTTACAAGCTACAGCACCAAATGGTTTCCGATAAGATGGATGATAAGAATGATGATAGATCCATTCTTCTGCCAAGGTTTCACCCCCAGTCTTCCTATCTAGCTATGGTCGAATCATGACCCGATGGATTCCCCAAATTCCTGAGGAGTATTCAGAAATGGTTCGATCAGATGCGAATTTACCTGAATGAGCGATATTGATGATACTTTTTTCATCCAACTGCTTCTACTTTTATATGCCTGATCTATCTTTTTTTGTATTTCGGCATAGGAAGAAAAATCTTTTAAGACAAAAAATTCATCATGATCAAGTAGGCTGTAATAAATGGGTTTAAAGTCTACATCTCCTTTTGCAAAAAATCCATTGATCATTTGCTCAAAAATGGTACGAATCCGCTGATCCTGATTATATAAATCACGGGCCTGATAGTCTCTAAATTGATAATGACGTAAGACATCATTTGGCTTCAACCCAAACATAAAAATATTCTCATCACCTACTTCTTCCTTCATCTCTATGTTGGCTCCGTCATAGGTGCCAAGAGTAATGGCCCCATTCATCATAAACTTCATATTCCCTGTTCCTGAAGCTTCTTTACTCGCTGTTGAAATTTGTTCACTGATATCTGCAGCAGGAATCACTTTTTCTGCTAAAGATACACCATAGTTTTCAAGAAAAACCACCTTGATTTTATCGTTCACCCTTCGATCTTGATTCACCACATCTGCCACACTATTGATCAATTTAATTACGTTTTTAGCTAAATGATAGCTTGGAGCTGCTTTTCCTCCAAAGATAAATGTCCTAGGGTGTATAGAAAGGTTAGGATTTTCTTGTAAGCGATTGTATAGGTCAATGACATGAAAGATATTAAGGAGTTGGCGTTTATACGCATGCATTCGTTTGATCTGCACATCAAAGATAGAGGTAGGATCGACAACTAATCCAGATTTTTCTTTAATCCAATTGGCTAGGTGTTGTTTGTTCCTTTGTTTGATAGAAAAAACTTGTTCTTGAAAAGACTCATCTAATACGAAACGAAGAAGATAAATTAAATCAGTAGGATGTTCAATCCAACTACGTCCTATTCGTTTCGTAATGGATTCTGCTAAGAAGGGATTAGCGATTAGTAGCCATCGACGATGGGAAATCCCGTTTGTCTTATTATTAAATTTGTAAGGTGTATGATGATAAAATTTGTCCATTACTTGTTTTTTTAATATCTCTGTATGAACCTTCGAAACCCCATTTACGCTATAGCTGCCTACAATTGCGAGATGGCCCATCTTTACAAAACCGTCAGCAAGGATCGCCATTTGATGAATTCTTTCCCAATCTTCGGGATACTTGTTCCATAGCTCACGACAATAGCGCTGGTTGATTTCTTCAATAATCATATAGATTCTTGGTAACAAAGTTTTAAAAAGCTCAATCGGCCATTTTTCTAATGCTTCAGAAAGGGTTGTATGATTGGTATAAGAGATCGTATTTGTGGTGATATGCCATGCTTCATCCCAATCTAGTCCTTCACCATCCATCAGAATTCTCATCAATTCTGGAATGGCAAGAACTGGATGCGTGTCATTAATATGGATGGCAATCTTATTGGGTAGATCTACTAAATGATGATGCTTATTTTTAAATCTACGAATAATACTTTGTATTCCAGCGGAGACCAAAAAATATTGTTGTTTTAAACGAAGAATTTTCCCTTCAACAAAGGTATCATCAGGATAAAGGTATTCAGAGATCGCTTCTGTTGATCGCTTGTAATCAATCATTTTATGATAGTCTTTGTGATTGAGTAAGTGAAAATCAAAATCTTTAATTGCTGATTCAGCACTCCATAATCGTAATGTGTTCACTGTATTATTATTATAGCCAACAATAGGAATGTCATATGGAACTGCTAGGACAGGTTCATATTGTTGATGGTGAAAAATAAGTCTTCCGTCTTTTTCTTCAGCCCAAACCTTTCCTCCAAACCGGACTTCTACTGCTCTGTCAAACTTGCGTATTTCCCAAACATTTCCTTCCCGTAACCAAAAATCAGGTAATTCTACTTGATACCCATCTACGATTTTTTGTTCAAATAGGCCATATTGATAACGGATTCCACAACCATGACCAGGTAATTGTAGTGATGCTAAGGAGTCTAAGAAATCAGCGGCTAGTCTTCCTAGTCCTCCATTTCCTAATCCTGGCTCAGGTTCTTCTTTTTTTAAAGTTTCTAGGTCAATGTCTAATTCCTCAAGTCCTTGTTTACAAACTTCACGAATTCCTAAATGTATTAAATTGCTCTTTAGAAGTTTCCCGATTAAGAATTCCATAGAAAAATAGTAAACTTGTTTATCACATTTTTCCCTATATTGTGTATTTGTTGCGATCAAGTTTTTACTAATATATTCTCGAACCATACTACCTAATGTTTTATATTTATCCGAATCAGTTGCATCTTCTAAGGTTTTGCCATGCATGTTTTCTAATCTTTCCAGAAATGCATGCTTAAAGACCTCTTTATTTGTAAACATTTTTTCAACCCCTATCTCTGAAGCACAAGTTGATATAAACTTACATATTCTTCTGCCGACTTCTTCCAAGTGAAATCAGAAGCCTTTATGTTCTCTTTAATCTTATTCCAAAGTGGTGGTTGATGATAAATAGAAAGAGCTCGTTTAATGGTATAAAGCATATCGTGAGCATTATAATGGGTAAAGCTAAAACCGTTTCCCTCCCCATTATATTCATTAAAGGATTGAACAGTATCTTTAAGTCCACCAGTTTCCCTTACAATGGGTATCGCACCATAATGAAGAGCAATGAGTTGGCTTAAGCCACAAGGTTCGAATAATGAAGGCATTAAAAATAAATCGGATGCGGCATAAATCATATGAGAAAAGGGTTCATCAAAGGTAATATGGACAGAAAGTTTTTTAGGGTAACGGTTGGAAGCTTCGAGAAAGATTTGCTCGTATTTCTGCTCCCCTGTGCCTAATACGACAAACTGGAGATTCTGTTGAAGTATTTCATCCAAAACATGGACGACTAGGTCTATCCCTTTTTGAGAGACAAGTCTAGAAATGAGTGAAATCATTGGAATATGGGGATCTGTAGGTAAACGTAACATCTCTTGTAATTTGACTTTGTTTTCTTGTTTGCTTTGTTGTCGAGGGAAACGCTCTACATCTATTCCATTGATGATGCCATATAGATCCTGGTTTCTATTTCGCAAAAGTCCATCTAGCCCCTCGCCAAAAAAAGGATATTGAATTTCTTTTGCATAGGTTTCACTAACGGTAGTAATCAAATTGGCATAATTAAGGCCAGCCTTCATAAAGTTTACTCTTCCGTAATATTCAATTCCATCAACGCTAAATTCAGGGTCTGATGGATCAATATCCAATAAATCTTTTAAGATATCCTGTTGAAAAATTCCTTGATATTTTAAATTGTGGATGGTAAATATCGTACGAATCTTCATGTAATCATCATGGTTTACATAGTGAGTTTTTAAAAATAAAGGAATTAACGCAGTTTGCCAATCGTTGAGATGTAAAATCTCAGGTTGAAATTGAAGGTATGGTAAAGATTCTAAAACAGCTTGACTAAAAAAAGTAAATCGTTCTGCTTCATCAAAGGAATCACCATATCCATATATGCTCTCACGGTAAAAATAATTCTGGTTATCAATAAAATAAAAAGGAACGCCATCCTCTTCAAGATGTTCAATTCCACAATAAAGATTTCGCCATCCTAATTGAAGATTAAAATGAGTAAGATGGACCATTTTTTCTCTGTAATGATTAGGAATTGCCTTATATTTTGGTAGGATTACCCTTGCATCTATTCCTAGTTTTCTTAGTTCTTTAGGGAGGGAGCCGATTACATCTGCCAAACCACCTGTTTTAATAAAGGGAACACATTCGGAAGCGATAAATAATACCTTCATCTTTATCAACCTTTCTTCTTTAAACCGTCATCCTTTTTCCAACCACGATTGGAGATTCCACGTTTCCTTTTAAATGTTGCCCCATTGTTACCCTTACTTCTTTGTCCAAAATAACATTTTCTAACCTAGCATTTTCGCCAATTTCACACTTTTGTAGAATAATACTATTTTTGATCTGAGCGCCTTTATGAACTTTTACACCTCTAAACAAAATGCTATTTTCAATTGTTCCTTCAATGACACAACCATTGGCGACGATCGTATTAGTTACGTTAGACTCTCTAAGGTATTTGGTTGGAGGTTCATTTTTTACTTTTGTACTAATTTGATGTGGTTCAAAGAACAGACTTTTCCATAACTGTGGATTTAATAGATCCATATTACGTTGATGGTAGGTCTGAATTGAATCAATATTTGCTAAATATCCTTGATAAGGATAACCATATACCTGTAATTGAGATAAATTTCGGCCAATTCCATCAATTATTAGATGGTAAAGCCCTTTCTCTATGTTAGATTTAATAAGGTCTAAAAGAAGGGATTTTTCTAGGATTATTACTTCCATAAATACTTTATTAGAGGGTTCAAAGGAAAGTAGGCGGTTCTGTTCATTGACTTGAATCCTTCTGCAATTCTTAAATTCGTCGATCTCATTTTCTATTTCTTTATACAGAATCGTTATATCTGCTCCTACTTTTTGATGAAATTCAAATGCAGAACGATAATCCATATTAAAAATAAGATGGCCATTGGAAAGCAAGACGTAGTCTTGCTTTCCACGGTAAAAGTAATCAAAGTGTTCGTAAAAATATTGTAAATCTCCCTTCAACTGATCTGATGATTGATTAAAGGGTGGAAGCAGATATAAGCCACCCCGATTTCGATCTAAATCCCAGTCCTTTCCTTTTCCTAAATGGTCTATGAGTGCGCGATACTTGCCCTTTGTAAATACAGCTACATCATTTATTCCCGAATTAACCATATTAGATAAAGGAAAATCAATGAGACGATAGCGCCCACCAAAAGGCACTGCAGATAAATGGCGATGTAAGGTAAGTTCTTTTAACCCTTCTTTTTCGTTAACTAAGTTAATAACTCCCATGACATTTTCCATTCTTATTTCTCCTTCTTTCACTTAATAGTTGGAACTTACCAGTTTTTCTTTTATTTTATTATGAATAATCGTTTGTTCCTCAATTAAGGTAATGTCGCCGCTTATATTTCCAATGTTGGAGCCTGCTTTAATGATCGTTCCTTCACCAATAATTGACTTTTGAATCACTACATTGTCCTCAATGATCACATTTGGCATGATCACTGAGTCTTTGATGATACTTCCTTTCCCCACCTGAACACCATGAAAAAGTACAGAATGTTCGATCTGACCATAAATTGAACAACCTTCATTGATTAGGGAACAATGGACTTGAGCGTTTGGAGCAATATATTGAGGGGGTTGGTAAGAATTGACTGAATAAATTCGCCATTGGTAATCGTTTAAATCTAGTTCGGGTTGATCCTTAATCAAATCCATATTAGCCTTCCACAAACTCTCGATGGTTCCAACATCCCGCCAATACCCTTTATAAGGATATGCAAACATCTTCCGACCTTCTTTAAGCATCATTGGAATCACATCTTTACCAAAATCATGAGTAGAATCATGGATCTGTTCATCTTTTAATAAAGCTTCTTTCAATACATTCCAATTGAAAATATAAATGCCCATAGAGGCTAAATTATTTTTGGGAACTTGTGGTTTTTCTTCAAATTCTGTAATCCTTAGTTGCCTATCTGTATTCATAATGCCAAATCGACTTGCTTCGTCCCAAGGTACTTCGATTACGGCAATCGTTGCATCTGCACCTTTTTCAATATGATTCTTTAATATATGTTGGTAATTCATTTTGTAGATATGGTCACCGGAAAGAATGAGAACATATTCAGGTTGAAATTGATCAATATAGGCTATATTTTGATAGATAGAATTAGCTGTTCCTTTATACCACTTAGCTCCATTCTTTTCCATATAAGGTGGAAGGACTGTAACCCCGCCATCTCTCCGATCCAGATCCCATGAACTTCCGATTCCAATATAGGAATGTAATACAAGGGGTTCATATTGAGTAAGCACACCAACTGTATCGATTCCAGAGTTTGCACAATTACTTAAAGCAAAATCAATGATGCGATATTTACCTCCAAACAAAACGGCAGGTTTGGCCAGATTTTTTGTTAATAGTCCTAATCTTTTTCCTTCGCCTCCGGCAAGAAGCATTGCAATACACTCTTTTTTTCGCATCATTCATTCCCCTTTTCCCTTCCAAATTTATTCGTTTAAACATCACTGTTGCCAGTGGTGGAATTTTTATCACTAAGTGATAAGGTTGGTTATGCCACTTTTCTTTTACTGCCTGTATAGGTTTAAAATTACCCTTACCAGAGCCACCATATTTATCATCATCACTATTCCATACCTCAACATACTCACCGAGATGTGGAACTCCAATTCGGTAATGATCATAATAGGATGGTGTAAAATTACAAACAATGATCAATTCAATTTGAGCTTGATCTTTACGCATAAAGGTAATGATACTTTGATTGGTATCATGGGGATCAATCCACTCAAAACCCATTGCATGATGATCAAGCTGCCAAAGGATTGGTTCTTCTTTGTAAAAATGGTTTAAATCTTTTACATATTGCTGTAATTTACGATGTAGATCGTTGTCAACTAGATTCCAATCCACTTCAGCTTCATCTTTCCACTCATCAAACTGACCTAGTTCTCCCCCCATAAAGAGAAGCTTTTTCCCAGGATGAGCGATCATATAGCCATAAAACAATCTTAATCCTGCAAATTTCTGCCAATAATCGCCAAATATTTTATTCAGCATAGATCTTTTCCCATGTACCACTTCGTCGTGTGATAAAGGAAGAACAAAATTTTCTGAAAAGGTATAAAAAAATGAGAAGGTTAATAAATGATGATGGTACTTACGATAAATAGGATCTAGTTCCATATACTTTAGCATGTCATTCATCCAACCCATATTCCATTTAAAGTTAAACCCTAATCCACCAAGATAGGTTGGTGAGGTCACTAATGGCCAGGAAGTCGATTCTTCAGCAATCATCAATGCATTTGGATAATAACGAAACACAACTTCATTCAGCTTTTTTAAAAAAGCTATAGCTTCCAGATTTTCTCTTCCACCATATTGGTTTGGTTCCCATTCCCCATCTCTTTTACCAAAATCCAAATAGAGCATACTAGCTACAGCATCAACTCTTAGTCCATCAATATGAAAGATGTCCAGCAAAAATATTGCATTTGAGATCAGAAAGCTTTGTACTTCAGGTTTTCCAAGGTCAAAGCCTAAAGTCCCCCAATCCGTTTTTTCTGCTCTATTAGGATTTTCATACTCATATAAGGGGGTTCCATCAAATCTCATAAGTCCATGTTCATCTTTGCAAAAATGACCTGGCACCCAATCAAGGATCACCCCAATTCCTTTTTGATGACACTGATCTACAAAATACATAAAATCATGAGGTGTACCAAATCGACTCGTGATAGAGTAATAACCGGTTCCTTGATAGCCCCATGAGCGATCAAATGGGTGCTCATTCAGTGGTAAAATTTCAATATGGGTATAGCCCATATCAACTACATAAGATATCAATTCATTTGCTAATTCTCGATAGGTATAAAAACTGCCATCCTTTTTTTTTTCCAAGATCCAAAGTGTACCTCATAAATATTAAGGGGATTGTTGTACACACTTTTTATTTGAGTTTGCCAATCTTGATCATGCCATTTATAGCCATGCAAATCATAAATAATAGATGCAGTATTGGGTCGTAATTCTGAATAAAAAGCATAGGGATCTGCTTTAAGAAGGGTTTTCCCTTGATCCGTTTTAATCTCGTATTTGTATAATGTACCTTCCCCTAGCTCTGGAATAAACAATTCCCAGATACCTGTGTCTTTCACCCTCTTCATTCGATGAGCGTTCCCATTCCATTGGTTAAAATCCCCAACTACACTTACAGCTCTTGCATGTGGTGCCCAAACAGAGAATCTAACGTTTATTCTTCCTTCTTGTTCTTTTCGGTGAGCTCCTAATAACTGATAACTGTGAAATAGGTTCCCTTCATGAAAAAGATAGAGATCGTGTTCGGTCATTTATTTCAACCCTTTCAGCTCATTTCCATAGTAACGAGGTGCAGTGCTAGATTTATGTTTACAGAATTTATGAATATGATAATAAGACAATAAATAGAACCTATTAGATTTTTAAACACAAAAAAACCTCTACTGGAAATATCCGTAGAGGTATATGGGGCTGGGGTTTGTTATATTGAAAGCGTAAATTGCGCTTCTTCTGTTGAACCTTTTAAAGCAGCTGTTGATGCCTTTCCGCTAGTAATAGTCATTGTTACTTCATCAAAGTAACCTGCCCCAACTTCCCTTTGATGACGAGTTGCGGTGTATCCATGTCGTTCGCTCTCGAATTCTTTTTGTTGAAAATCTGAGTAGGCAGCCATTCCTCGTTCTCTATAATCTCGTGCTAATTCAAACATACTATGATTTAAAGAGTGGAAACCTGCGAGTGTCACAAATTGAAATTTATAACCCATTTTCCCAAGCTCATCTTGGAACTCGGCAATCGTCTTTTCATCTAATTTCATTTTCCAATTAAATGAAGGGGAACAATTATAAGCTAATAGCTTATTTGGATATTTTTCGTGGATCGCCTCAGCAAAACGCCTTGCCTCTTCAACATTTGGTTCAGCTGTTTCTACCCATACTAAATCAGCATAAGGAGCAAAAGCTAATCCTCTAGCAATTGCCATCTCCAGTCCACCAGTAATTCGGTAAAAACCTTCTTCTGTTCTTTCCCCTGTAATAAAATGCTGATCCTGATCATCGATGTCACTAGTAATGAGTTGTGCTCCATTTGCATCTGTCCTTGCTATAATCACCGTGGGTACCCCCATGATATCGGCAGCTAATCTCGCTGATATTAAATTACGAATAGCCGTTTGCGTAGGAACAAGGACTTTGCCACCCATGTGACCGCATTTCTTCTCAGATGATAATTGATCTTCAAGGTGAACACCTGCAGCACCTGCTTCTATCATCGCCTTTGTTAATTCAAAGACATTTAAATGGCCACCAAAGCCTGACTCTGCATCTGCAACGATCGGAGCATACCAATCAATCCCATCTTTTCCCTCCGAATGATAAATTTGATCTGCTCTTTGAAAAGCTTGATTGATTCGCTTTACAACATGGGGTACACTATTCGCAGGATATAAACTTTGGTCAGGATACATCTGTCCGCTTAGATTGGCATCTGCTGCCACTTGCCATCCACTTAAATAAATCGCTTGTAAACCCGCTTTAACCTGTTGTACTGCCTGATTTCCCGTTAAAGCTCCTAAAGCTTTAATATGATCTTTAGCATGTAGTAAATTCCATAACCGTTCCGCACCTCGTTTTGCTAAAGTATATTCAATCTGCACTGATCCTCTTAACCGAATTACATCTTTCGCTGTATAAGTTCTTGTTATTCCTTGCCATCTAGGATCTTCTTGCCAACTTTTTTGTAATTGATTGATTTCCTCCAGATTTCTCATTGTTTCCATCCTCTTTTCTATAAGTAATGATAACCAGGTATTGTTAAAAATTCTACAAATTCATGACTTAGTGATAAATGTTTAAACAAATCACTTGCTAACTGATATTTCCCTATTTCATATTGATCATGACCAACCATGATCTTAATTTTTTCTAATTCTTCTTCAAGGAATTGATCGAACAACTGCACGTTCACTTTTCTTCCATCATGCAAGATTCCATTCGGATTGTGAAGCCATTGCCAAACCTGTGCTCGGGAAATTTCTGCTGTTGCAGCATCTTCCATCAAATGATAAATTGGGACAGCCCCTTTTCCGCGTAACCAAGATTCAAGGTATTGGACACCGACACTAATATTGGTTCGTAGTCCCTGTTCAGTAATATGGCCTTCTGGCACTTGAAGAAGATCTTCAGCTGTGATTTGGATATCCTCTAATTTCTTTTCAATTTGATTAGGTTGAGGCATGAAGTGATTAAACACCTCTAGTGCAACTGGAACTAATCCTGGATGGGCTACCCATGTTCCATCATGACCATCTCTTGCCTCTCGTTCTTTATCTATACGAACTTTCGCAAATGCATCTTCATTGATTTGAGAGTTATCTTTCACTGGAATATTGGCTGCCATTCCCCCAATGGCATGAGCATTACGGCGGTGGCTAGTTTTAATAGCTAGTAATGAATAGGAACGCATAAAAGGAACTGTCATGGTGATAACACTACGATCTGGTAGAATAAAGTCTGGTTTGTTGCGAAATTTCTTGATAAAGCTAAAAATATAATCCCATC
The DNA here is from genome assembly GCF_001561915.1 of Tepidibacillus decaturensis. GTDB lineage: Bacteria > Bacillota > Bacilli > Tepidibacillales > Tepidibacillaceae > Tepidibacillus_B > Tepidibacillus_B infernus. The sequence continues at coordinate 1,146,986 of NZ_LSKU01000001.1, forward strand.
TACCACAGTTAAGACCAGCAGAATGTTCTCGTAATTCATATAAGATTTCATCCATTTCAAACGCAGCAAAAATCGTTTCGATTAGTACAGTTGCTTTGATCGTTCCCAACGGAATTCCCAGCTCTCGTTGTGAAAAAATGAACACATCATTCCAAAGACGTGCTTCTAAATGGCTTTCAAGTTTAGGTAGATAAAAATAGGGGCCACTCCCATTAGCGATCAATTGTTTGGCATTATGAAAAAAATAAAGACCAAAATCAAATAAACTAGCTGAGATCGGTTTGCCATCGAATAATACATGTTTTTCTTCAAGGTGCCATCCTCTTGGGCGAACAAATAACGTAGCAACTTTTTCGTTTAATTGATAATGTTTACCATCTGGGCTGTCATACGTGATCGTACGGTTAATCGCATCTCGAAGATTCACTTGTCCTTGTATCATGTTATTCCAACTGGGAGAATTGGCATCTTCAAAATCTGCCATAAAGACATTCGCACCTGAGTTCAATGCATTGATCATCATTTTACGATCAACTGGTCCAGTAATTTCTACCCGACGATCTTGAAGATGATCTGGTACAAGTGCAATCGTCCAATCACTATTACGAATCGATTCTGTTTCTGGTAGAAATGCAGGCATTACACCATTGTTAATCTGCTCCTGTCTTTCTTCTCTTCTCCGTAAAAGCTTTTCTCTTCTAGCTGAAAATTGTTGCACCAATGATTCAACAAAATCAAGTGCTTCCTCTGTTAAAATTTGTGCAAAATCTGGACTGATTTCTCCAATCACTTGAAGCTTTGTCATTTTTGATAATCTCCTCTCTGTTACATTTGTTATATTACAATAGATCATTATGTTAGTGTTATTATATAACAGATAAAACAAAAAAGGAACAATTTATTTCTAAATTTTTAGATAATATTTTATGAACTAAAAAGACTCAAAGCACATATACGCTTTGAGTCACTTTTGTGGCTTTCAAACTGTACCCACTAAACCATTTATCTATAAAGGATAAGAAAACGAATGTAATGGCTAATGAGTAAATTGCGATAAGTAAAGTGCAAATAACATCAAATAACGGAAAATTAAATGCAATATGCAAAAGTAATAAAATTAAATAAATTAGGATTATTCGTTTTTATGAACATCTATATTAAACAAAAATATTGATGAAGGGGATTATTCTTTCATATAATGAACATGTTTGTGATTACTTATCTTTACTAAGACAAAGCGTTGAGGTGATTAAATTGAATCATTTTTTTAAACTTCAGGAACGGGGTACAACCGTTTCTACAGAATTTTTAGCAGGGTTAACTACATATTTGACAATGGTATATATTGTTATCGTGAATCCTGCCATCTTGGGGTAATACCAGCGAAGCTGTTACCACCCGCAAACTATTGGCATAATATGTATTTTTAATTCACCCATGCTATCATAAAAATATTGAGTAACTAGGAAGTGTTGAAAAAATTAATTTAACACAGATTTTAGCTAGATAATAAAAATATGCTTCCTTAATCTTCCACTTAACCGCTCTTAATTAACTCTATCACAAATTAAGTCTTTTCTCTTATTTCACGACAATGTAAATTAACTAAAAAAGAAAGATTTAGTGTAAAAAGAATCGTAAAAAAAGTCGATAAGGACTGCCCTCGGGTATTGCTAATACGGTTTTTAGATTTCTCCGGAAGCCTGGACACAAATTATTGTTCGTATTCGCCCTTGAAAGTAGCAAAAAATCCCTATCATGAAAGAAAGGAATGAAATTAAACGATATATAGCAGCCAAAGAGAATGAACTCCCAGCTGCTATATAAATCGAGCATTATTTTTGTGTTTCGCTAAATAAGGAATTCATTGTTGCATAGTACACTAGAGGAATTCTTGATGGAAAATACCAATTTATCTCTATCTACTCACCATTTTTTTCCAAATCTTCTTTTGATAATTGTCCTCTATTATTGTAATTATCTTTATTTTTTAATGCCTCTGGAATTATTTCATATTTATAAGCAGAAGCAAACTCCTTTATTAACTGTGCCTTTTGCGCCTCATCATCAATCTTTAGATCGCCGAACTTGTTAATAAGAGTATGCCAATCCTGAGATTCAAGATACCTTGTCGCAAAAAGATATGTTTCACCAGGAACCAATAATTCATCTTCGTTATATATTAGCAAATATTTCTTTCCCTCTTTTTCATAAAATCCTCCCTGTTGATTAACAGTTACATTTCCATTTAAGTTCCCCTTAATATTTTGAAGGACTTTCACTGAAAATTGAGTTTCGGGTGTACCATCTAATGATTTTTGATCAGTCTCTTCAATAACTTTTCCAACAAAAACATTATGTGAAGCACCAACTAATTTCCGCTTATCGGTAAAATCATCAATGTAATTGTTATGCCCGTTAATAACTTGAACATCATCGTCACCACTGACATTTATACCAATGAAGCCGGCAACGAAAATAAACATTACAGCCAAACTCATATATAGATATTTCCTCACTTGATTCACCTCGTTTTTAGATTTTTAGTTACCCCATAAAGAGTTATAGTCTTCTTTATCATGGGTACCTAGTTCAGTATAGCTATGGAACCCTGATCTCATGACATTATCAACTAAATCATGATGATCAATCCCTAAGGCGTGTCCGAGTTCATGTAAAGCAGTGTGCTTCCTTTGTTCAGGAGAAAAATCATAGAAATAATAATCATTGTACTTAATTAGGTCTGAATCATTAGACCACCAAGAATATTGCCCACTCCAAGTAACATCATCACGATTAACATCTGTAAATGAAAGATCTTCGATAACCCACGCACTATCAGGAGCTATATTAATAATCCCCATGTCATTCCATTTAGTAATTGAATGATCCCTAGTTACTGTCCATCCCGTTGTTCCTTTAGCATCTCCCCAGCGAATTTCCGAACCGTCAACTGAACTGTACCCTTGATCATGAGCGAATACAGCAGAAGGTGTGATGGCTATTAAAAACGCTAAACCCAATAAAAATAAAATCTTTTTCATTTCGCATCTCCTTTTCATGAATATAATTGAGCAGAATAGATCCAAATACTTTCAGACGATGCAAGTAATATTATGAATACAAAAGACCCCTCCTGTTTTTGCTGATTGACCACTTTTCTTTATTGCCAAAGTTACCGTGATGTTTTAATATTAATTTGGACATGGCTTTGATCAATAAAAGAAATGGTCATGCTGGGCCGTTTCCAATAGCGTCCTCGAAAAGTAGATTGGTTTCGGCTCATTTATTGTAAATAGGAGAGCCATATCATCGCTCTCCCATTTAACAATCTAGTCCCAATAGCAAATCATCCTGTCTATAACTTTGACGTTATAAGTCTTGAAAAAGTTCCTTTCCCCTTTTACAAACTTCAATAACAAAATGCTACCCGAATAGGATAGCATTTCTCTCCAACTCGGCAACCTGTCAACCATAGCATAAAATGCCTTAGGTCATGGCTTTGCGTCCCAACGTTTCCGAAGGTTTGCCCTTAACTTTATTATTTTTTCAATATTTTAAACTTTATTTTATTATAAGGAAAAAACATCCAGTTTGTCCACAGTGAAACTTGACTAACTTTGTCGAATGCAATTCTTTTTACTAGAATTTCCATCAATCTCTTATTTTAAGACTATCAAATAGAAGATAATCTTGTGTTTAACCTCAACAATCTTTAATTTTCTTTTTGAGTTGATCCGCATAAGAAGGATTTACTTCTGCATTTCCGACCTTGCTATAATTCTTCATTCACTTGCATTTAACAATTTAAGAGGATTCGTAGAAACAATAATATTGGAACCAACGAATACTTTGAGCACATTATGTTTTCGCTCAGTCCACATTTCCTCCCGGATTTGTTCCAGATCGTCTAGTAATATTTCTTCTGTCATTCCTTTTCTTGTGCCTCCTTGCTAAAGTGGCCATTATTGAAGGATCGGAAAAAATGTAATTACAAAATCGAGTATAGTGAATATTTACGTATTGCTTTTATCCTTTTGAACCAACTCTAGAAACTTCCATATTCATAAGGAACCTCCCTCTCATTTTACTTACTTTCTATAGATTTCAATACATCATGACATAATAAATGCCTTAACAATGAAGTTCCGAAAAATAATTTGTAAATGGAACTTGGATAGTATTTCATCTTATATTGTTTAAAACAGTAGGCTCATATATACTAGTTTTAACTATAATGTTCCGATACTCATCATTTTAGGAACTTTTAATTTTAGAGAGGATGTGATGCAATGAAGAGGAACTGGGAACTTGATGAACTCATTGAGCATTTCACGATATTACCCGATGAGATGAAGGTGGTTGAAAACAAAAAAGGGGAAACGAGACTTGGGTTTGCTGTACTGCTAAAGTTTTTTCAAAACGAAGCAAGATTTCCCAATCATAAGTATGAAGTTCCAAAATCAATTATTGCGTATATTGCGAAGCAGGTTTTTGTGGAACCTGAACTCTACACTAGATACGATTGGAATTCAAGATCAATTACATATCATCGATCACAAGTCAGAGAATACTTTGGATTTAGAGAAGCTACTGTTCAAGATGCTGAAGAGATGTCCAACTGGCTCTGTCAGCATGTTCTATATCATAATCATGACGTAGATCATGTAGAAGCACAAGTGTATGCTCGATTTCGTGAGCTACATATCGAACCGTCGTCACCTGAACGAGTGGAACGATTGGTTCGCTCTGCGATCCGTTCCTATGAAAACCGCTTTTTTCAGAAAACCTTTGAAAAGATCCCTCAAACCTCTTTAGAAAAGTTAGATGCCTTAATTGATAGTATTGCCGACTTAGAAGTAGATATAGATGAACCTAATGAATCTGGAAATGATCAACTAACCTTTCATGAGTTAAAATCGGATCCTGGACGTCCTGGATTAGAAAGTGTGTTCAAAGAGTTAAATAAGCTTCGAACCATTCGAAATTTACAGCTTCCAACTGATTTATTTAAAGACGTTCCACAAAAGGTCATTAAAAAATACCGACAGAGAACAGCTACAGAAGATCTTCGTGAGTTAAGACGCCATCCTGAACCGATTCGCTATACCCTTCTTTCCTCTTTCTTTTGGCAACGTAGCTTAGAGATTACAGATAATTTAGTAGAACTCTTGATTCAAATCATTCACCGAATTGGTGTACGAGCTGAACGAAAAGTACAAAAAGAGATACTGAATGATTTAAGACGAGTTAGTGGCAAAACTTCGATCCTTTTCAATATGGCCGAGACAGCATTAAATCACCCTGATGGTCTAATTAAGGAAGTTTTATACCCTGTTGTTAGCGAGCAAACCTTGAGAGATTTAGTCAAAGAATTTAAACATACAGGACCTGCCTACCGAGAGAAAATCCATACCGTAATCAGAGCGTCTTATGGCAGCCATTATCGACGAATGGTTCCGGAAATATTAAATATACTTGATTTTCGCTCGAATAATGAGGTTCACCGCCCGGTGATCGAAGCTTTGGAACTGATCAAGAAGTACGCAAATACAGGACTTCATTATTTTTCTATGACCGATAATATCCCCAATGATGGTGTCATTCGCTCTGTAAATAAAGATATTATTATCGAAAAGGATGACAAAGGGCAAGAAAGAATTAATCGGATTAACTATGAAATTAGTGCCCTTCAAGCACTCCGTGATAAACTCCGGTGTAAAGAGATCTGGGTGGTTGGTGCTAACCGTTACCGGAACCCTGATGAGGATTTACCTGCTGATTTTGAACAGCGTCGAGAAGAAAATTATAAGGCATTGAAACAACCACTTGATGCAGACTCTTTTGTTGATGCTTTAAAACAAAAACTGAGTCAGTCACTCGAACGTTTGGATGCTAATATGCCTAGAAATCCAAAAGTGAGAATTACGAGCAAAGGAAACGGATGGATATCTCTGTCTCCGATCGAAGCACAACCTGAACCTATGAATTTATCACGACTCAAAGGAGAGGTCATGCGACGCTGGCCTATGACAAGTTTATTAGATATTTTAAAAGAAACGGATTTACGTATAAACTTTACAGATCACTTTAAGACGGCTGGTGTTCGTGAAACATTAGATCGTGCAACCTTACAAAAGCGCATGATTCTTGCTCTTTATGGATTGGGAACGAATACAGGACTTAAACGAGTATCCGCAGGCGATCACGGAGAATCCTATAAAAACTTATTATATGTGCGTAGGAAATTTATCCATAAAGACCACTTGCGTAATGCCATAGCCGAAGTGGTTAATGCTATTCTTAGAAGTCGATTGCAAGAAATTTGGGGTGAAGGTACAACCTCCTGCGCCTCAGATTCAAAGAAATTTGGCGCATGGGATCAAAACCTGATGACAGAATGGCATATTCGTTATCGTGGACGTGGTGTTATGATCTATTGGCATGTGGAGATTTGCAGTTCTCTTTTTTATCCAGCTAGTCTTTTTAAGCCATTAAATGTTTCTTAAAATCTAGGTAGGGTTTATAATAGATGTAAGTTTATATAAAGGGGGAAGCTTAATGATTGTATCTCATCTTCGGGAGTTAAAAACAATGAAAATGGATCATCCTGATGCCAAAGAAGTTTTAAAAAAAGTTTTGGTTTCACCAGCAGAGGGTTGGGAAGGTTATGTCATGCGAGTATTTGATTTGGGAGAAGGTGGACATTCACCTAAACATAGTCATCCTTGGCCACATATCAATTATATGATTCAAGGGAAAGGAATCCTACATATTGATGGAAAGGATTACGAGGTTGAAGAAGGTTCATTTGCCTTTGTTCCACCAAATAAGGTCCACCAATTTTCCAATCGAGGTTCAGAAACATTTACATTCATTTGTATTGTTCCTGAAGAAGGGGATAAATAAGATAAGTTTGTCTATTCCAACGCGCTCCGTTGTCCGTGTATTTCTTCTAAGGGAAGAAAGTTATACTTTCATTAACATTAAAAAATAGAAAAATATAGTTAAGGGGTAGTTATTGGGATAGCGCGTTCTTTACCATCTCATAACTCCCCTTTTTATTTGTAGACATTTATGAACTTATTTATAGATTTTATCAATCGTACCCCCGCCAAGGCAAACTTCTCCATCATAAAATACAACGGCTTGTCCAGGAGTAATCGCTTTTTGTGGATCATCAAAGATTACCTCACAGGTCTTATCTGTTTGAATACGTACACGTACTCCTTGGTCAGGTTGACGATAACGAAATTTAGCTGTACATTTAAACTCTTGTTCAGGTTTCTGTTTACTGATCCAGTTCACATCTGTCGCAAATAAACCTTTTGAGAATAGACTTGGATGGTTTTCACCCTGTACAACATAAAGGATGTTATGTTCTAAATCTTTCTCCGCGACAAACCATGGTTCACCTGTTCCTGAACCACCGATGCCTAAACCTTTCCTTTGGCCTAAGGTATAGTACATTAACCCATGGTGTCTTCCCTTTAATTCACCATCTAAAGATCTTATTTCTCCAGGTTGGGCAGGTAGATATCTTCCTAAAAATTCATTAAAATCTCTTTCACCAATAAAACAGATCCCCGTACTATCCTTTTTCTTAGCAGTTGCTAGCCCAGCTTCCTCTGCTATTTTCCTTACTTCCTGTTTGGTTAAGTGACCTAGAGGAAACATCGTTTTAGAAAGTTGATATTGATTTAATGCGTTAAGAAAATAGGTTTGGTCTTTCCTTTGGTCAGCAGCTCGTAATAATTTGTGCTCTCCATCAATATAATCCACACGTGCATAATGGCCAGTTGCAATATAGTCGGCCTCTAGCTCTAACGCCTTTTCTAAAAATTCCCCAAATTTGATCTCTCGATTACACATGACGTCAGGATTAGGAGTTCTCCCTTTTTTATATTCATCTAAAAAGTAAGCAAATACTTTTTCAGAGTATTCTTTTTCAAAATTTACTGTATAGTATGGGATTCCAATTTGGGTAGCGACCCTTGCTACATCCTCAAAATCTTCTTCAGCCGTACAATACCCTAATTCATCTGTACTGTCCCAATTTTTCATGAAAATTCCTATCACATCGTAGCCTTGCTGTTTTAATAATAATGCGGCTACAGAAGAGTCTACTCCACCAGACATACCCATAATTACTTTTATATCTTCTGGTCTTTTTTGCATATCAATCGCCTCTCTTAAAACTGAAAAACTATAACTGATAATGAATTATAGCAGATTTCAAATAGTAATACAAAAAATATGGTTAAGATGTTTGTTGTTCAAGAAGGAACCGTTGGGGCAATAAGCATTTCCCCGATGGTTGCAATGATCATTCCAATAATAAAATATAGATAGTAATGATGGAAAAAAACCATAAAGACAAAAGCAATTGCATAAAACAGAGCACTTGCAACAAGTCTAGAACTTAACGATTTAATAATCGTTCGATTTAAAAAGCTTGTAAAGGGTTGACCTGCAAAAATGACAATGCCATTGATCGTCCATAAGAAACTATATCTAGCCATACTAAATCCTTGTTCATCCAAGTATGGTGCAATCCCGGAACTCCACTGAGAAGTAGAGAACCAAACAAACAGAGAGCCTAAACCAATAAATAAATACATTTTATAATCAAATAATAACTCTTTTGGTGTTTGCATCACTTGTTGTGACTGTTGACTGTAGCAATAATACAAAGCCTGCATCCCCATAAGACCGATGTAATACATTATGTACATATAAGGTAGTAAGAGGCCACATTAAGGCATTGCCCATGGAATTAATAAAACTGGCAATGATAAAAAATAAGGCCTCTTTTGGATAGTTTTTTAGGATCGTCATGGTATGTAATCCTTTTCTCAAGAACTTCACCTTTTTCTATGTAGTGTGACAACAAATACAAGTATACTATGTTTAAGTCAAAAAGAAACGATAAAAAAGTTTTTTCCATGAAAAAAGACTCCTAAAAAGGAGCCTCTTTATTAATTAGTATGTTTATTTTGATTTGCCTTTTTTTCTTCTAGGTGATGAATGATTTCTACTCCTCTGTTCAAAATTCCCTTTTGGAATTCGCTTTCCTCTTTTATTTTGGGGCCTTGTTTCCGTTTTAACCTTTTTTACACGAAGAGGTGCTTCTTCTGTTAATTTAACTGGGGTTTGATTGGGCTCTTTTGTCAAAAGTTTTAATGCAGCGGATAAAAGGCTAACAGAATCGGTTTCGTTTAATAAATCCTCTGCCAAACCACGGTATTGGTGAATCTCTTCCTCTTCGATAACACGTAATAGCTTCTCCATGGTAATTCGTTGCTGTCCTTCTAATGCTTCAGCTAGAGTAGGGACGGATCGACGTTCTACTTTATGTTTCGTAATATGTTCGATAAATTTTAAATGTTCAATTTCTCTTGGTGTTACAAAGGTTGTTGCTAGACCTGCTTTTCCTGCTCTACCTGTTCTCCCAATGCGATGGACATAGCTTTCTGGGTCTTGAGGAATATCAAAATTATAGACATGAGTCACTCCACTAATATCTAGCCCTCTTGCCGCCACATCAGTGGCTACTAAGACTTCAATGGTTCCGTCTTTAAATTGACGTAAAACAGAATCTCTCTTTGCTTGTGTTAAATCACCGTGAATTCCTTCTGCAGAATAACCACGTTTATTTAATGCTTCCGAAAGCTCGTCTACACGTCGTTTTGTTCTGCCAAATACAATGGCTAATTCAGGAGATTCTATATCCAATAGCCGACAAAGGACATCAAATTTTTGTTTTTCGTGCACTTCAACGTATTCTTGCTTAATACTAGGAACAGTAATTTCCTTAGCTTTAATTTTGATGATTTCTGGATCTCTCATAAAACGTTGAGCAAGTGCTTGAATTGGCTTAGGCATTGTCGCTGAAAAGAGTAAAGTTTGTCTTGTTTCTGGTATTTCTTGAAGAATAGCTTCAATATCCTCAACAAAGCCCATGTTTAGCATTTCGTCTGCTTCATCTAATACGACCATAGAAACTTGTTGTAAACGAATGGTTTTTCGATTGATGTGGTCAATTAAACGCCCAGGAGTGCCAACGATAATTTGCGGGCGTTTCTTTAGAGCTTTGATTTGTCTATTGATATCTTGTCCACCATAGATCGGTAATGTACGAATTTTTTTAAATTGCCCAATCTTATTTAATTCCTCCGCTACCTGTACCGCCAATTCTCTTGTCGGTGTAACTACAATCCCTTGGATCTGTTCTACATCAATTGACACTTTTTCTACTAAGGGGATTCCAAATGCAGCCGTTTTTCCTGTCCCAGTTTGGGCTTGTCCAATGAGGTCCTTTCCTTCCAAAGCTAATGGAATTGTCTTCTCTTGAATAGGTGTTGGTTCTTCAAAACCCATGTTATTGATCGATTGTACTAGGTTGTTACTTAAGCCAAATTCACTAAATGTTGTCATTTTACATCAAACTCCTTTTGTAACTCTCATATCTATATCATGTACTATTTTTCCATCTCTTAAAAGAAAAAAAGCATTATCCGTCAAATGGCAGAAAATGCTTTCCACAATCTATTAGGCTTATATAAGGTACCACATTATAGTTAAAATAACAAGTTCTTTATTCATTATTCTTTTCTATTATCAATAAAAGTGTAAACTGACTACTAAATCATTTTACCATGAAGCAATTGTTCCATCTGTTCTTGGTTCAGTCCCTCCGACTAAAACACCATGTTTATTTCTCCAAATGATTTGTCCTCTGCCAAAGCCACCTGTTCCTAATGCCCATTTCATAGAATGCCCCCTTCTTGCCAAAGCCTCTACAAGATGGGTTGGCATTTGCTGTTCTACTTCTATAACCTTCCCTTCCATCCATTGCCATCTAGGTGCGTCTAGTGCTGCTTGTGGGTTAAGCTGAAAATCTATGGTATTCATGATCACTTGAACATGTCCTTGTGGCTGCATAAAGCCACCCATGACACCAAATGGACCAATTGGTTGACCATTTCTTGTTAAAAATCCGGGAATAATCGTATGGTATGTCTTTTTACCAGGTTCTAAGTAATTGTCATGAGCTGGGTCAAGGGAAAAATTATGGCCACGATTTTGTAAAGCAATTCCTGTTCCAGGTACCACTAAACCTGAGCCAAAGCCCATATAGTTACTTTGGATATAAGAAACCATATTGCCTTCTCCATCTGCCGTTGCCAAATAAACCGTTCCACCTTTAGGGGGCTGGCCAGCAATAGGCAGCAAAGCGTTGTTGCCAATTAATTTTCTTCTTTCTTCTGCATAGGCATCTGATAGTAAGTCTTCTACTTTTACTTTCATCTTTCTTGGGTCTGTAATATATTTCTGCCCATCAGCAAAGGCAAGTTTCATCGCTTCAATTTGTTTATGATAGGTATCTACTGTATCCTTCTCGGTAAACTCAAATCCTTTTAATATATTAAGGGCGATTAAAGCAACAAGCCCATGACCATTAGGCGGAATTTCCCAAACGTCATACCTGCGATAATTCACTTTGATTGGTGTAACCCATTCTGGCTTGAAGCTTTCAAGATCCTCTATTGTTAAATAACCACCGTATTGCTTAGAAAATTGATCAATCTTTTCAGCTATTTCCCCACGATAAAAAGAATTTGATTTAGTTTCGGCAATTGACATTAACGTTTTCGCATGGTTAGGTGAACGCCAAATTTCGCCAATTTGTGGAGCCTTTCCATCAGGAGCAAAGGTCTCAAACCATGATTGATATTGTTCTTCTTTCAAATTTTCTTTGTAGATTTGATATGCTCTGTTCCAATACTTTCCTAGTATCGGGGAAATAGGGTAACCTTTTTCAGCATATTCTATTGCTGGTCTAAGAACTTCAGTAAGGGGAAGTTTACCAAAGCGTTCAGAGAGAGCCGACCAGGCTGAGGGTGCTCCAGGTACGGTAACAGGTAACCAGCCATATTCAGGCATCGTTTCATATCCAGCCTTTTTTACTTTGTCTGCAGATATTTGTATTGGTGCTGGCCCGCTAGCATTAAGACCATGTAATTCCCCTTTTGTCCAAACAAGGGCAAAAGCGTCCCCTCCAATCCCATTGGAAGTAGGTTCAACCACGGTTAAACAAGCGGCTGTTGCAATAGCAGCATCTATTGCATTTCCTCCTTTTTTCAAGATCTCTAAACCAGCTTGTGCAGCGAGTGGTTGTGAGGTTGCGACCATTCCATTTTTCGCATAGACAGACATTCTTTGTGATGAATAAGGATGATAAAGTGGATCGTAGTTCATTTTAACTTTCACCTCTACTATTATTTTTATTTAGAATAGATTGAATTGAAAGATATTTTTTAAATTATAACATAGTAGAGTGATAAATTTACCAATGATTTTACATTTGTTTTTTAAGTTTTTTTGAATTCGTAAGATTAAAAGTAATAATAAAATGATTCCAATGAAAATAGCTAAGGTTGTAGAATATGGTCGAATCATTTCATCTATTTGCAGCCAATGTTCACCAAAACGATAACCTAAATAAATGAATACATAGGTCCATGGTAAAGAACCAACAAAGGTAAAGACTAAGAATTTGCCAAATCCCATTCGTCCCATACCAGCTGGAATAGAGATAAATGTGCGGATGACAGGAAGTAATCGACTAAATAAAACAGCCCATTCACCATATCGTTCAAACCAACGCTCTGCCTTATTCAAGTCATGCTCATTTAAAAAAATATATTTTCCGTACTTGAAAACAAAAGGTCGTCCACCCCAACGGCCGATCCCATAAGATAAAACAGATCCTAATAAACCACCTAGTACACCTGCAATTGTCGCATCAAGTAATGTAAGCTTTCCTTGATAAACAAGGAATCCACCCAATGGTAAGATAAGTTCACTTGGGATAGGAATAGCTGCACTCTCTAATGTCATCCCTATGGTAATACCCCAATAGCCTAATTGTCCGAGAAACTCAACGATTTTAAGAAAGATATCTAGCAAGATATTCTCCTCCCTCATTGCTGCATGATTTTCTATTCACTTAAATGACAGAGGAAAGTGAATAAAAGTTCACTCCTTTGCCAATAGCAATTATATGTTACACTACTACTTTCGATTCATTTGTTTTGCTATCCATTTATCAAAGGTTTTCGGGAATAAATGATATAATTTAACCCCGATGTTGGCCAAACTTGGAATCGTTTTTTCATGCTTTTTATCGATCATCATTTTTAAAACCTCTTTAGCAACTTTTTCAGGGGATAACATCAACCATTTTACTTGTTTTACATAGTGACCTGATGGATCAGCTCGATCAAAAAACGGAGTATCAATGGGTCCTGGGTTCAGCGTTGAGACATAAACACCAGTTCCATTCAACTCATGACGTAATCCATTTGAAAAGCCGATTACAGCGAACTTACTTGCCGAATAGCCACTTGCTTTAGCTGTTGCTAGTTTTCCAGCGACCGAAGCGATGTTGATGATATGGCCATTTTTTTGTTTTAACATGATCGGTAATACAGCTTTTGTGCACCTAACCATTCCCATATAATTGACATTCATCATCTCTTCAATATCTTCAATGGAGGCATCTACAAATCGATCAAAGATTCCAAAACCTGCATTATTGATCAGAATATCAATTTTACCGTATTTTTGTACAATTTGATTCATCACTTTGAAAACCTGTTCTGTTGAAGTGACATCAAGCTGAAATATCTCATGGGCACCTGATAATTTAGTTGAAACCTTTTGTAGTTTTTCTAACGAGCGAGCAGTTAAGATGGGAATGGCCCCTTTTTCAGCTAACTGCTTTGCAATTTCTGCCCCAATTCCACTTGATGCTCCAGTAATGACTACGATTTTGTCTTTGAACATTCTGTTCTTTCTTCCTTTCTTATGAAAAAGATATTTACTACTCCATATTATCCCACAAAAAAAGAATCATTTCCCTCAACCGGAAATGATTCTTATTAACAAAGTTAATTATGCAAAACGATAATAAATCATTATCATGGTGGCTAATACAAAAATAAAGTTAAAAACCACAAAGATGAGTTTATCTATTCTCCGTTTGTGATAATCGATTGGTGGTTTGTAATAACCTACCCCTTCAATAATAAAGATGATAAGAATAATATGAACAATAAAATGGCCTGCTACCTCCACTCCACCAAAAACACTTGTTGTTAATATAAATAATAAAGTGACAACTAAAGCAAGTAATCGATTGAGGATCCCTACAACTAATAGATATCCTACAACAAATTCAATATAGGCAGCTAACATCACAAACATTTCTGGACTAAAGCCAAACGTTGGTAATTGGTAGTGTTCTACAATTCCCGTGCTCATTCCTGGGAAAACCCATTTTTCTACAGCAACCCACGAAAGAGATAACCCTGTTCCTAAATAAAGAGCTGGTGTACCTGTATCTTTCCATTTGGTATTCATCGTAAAGAGAGCATATGCAATCGCCAAATAAAACCCGTAGTCTAACATGGAAAACCAGCCTAATTGAGCGACGGATAACCCAAATAAGATCAAAATCAAGAGGGAGGCTATTTTTGTTGCCAGATGATATGGGATGGCCAACATGATCATGGTTAAAATTCCAATCCATTTCATCGTACTGTTCAACTGGACATCTGGAGCTAATATACTCAGGTTTAAGATTTGAATCAAAAGTGCCAATGCTAGTCCGTATCGTAAAATAAAAGGAATCCATTTTTTAAAGGATTCAAGCCTTTTATCTAATTTTTTTGCAAAAGGAAACTTCATTAAATAAGGTGTAGCTTGGGATAAAATTGCCAATATGATAGCAGTTATCATTGCAGAAATCATAAAAGCAGGGGTAATGATTTCTTCTAGTGGCACTTTCACTGGATCGGAAACATTAAACCATTTGACATGTGCAAATGCTTTAACATTGATTCCTATAATTAAAAAAAATACAAAGCTGGCAATGATCTTTTTTTTCATGATCCTAATCCTTTCTCTTAGTAATAAGAATCTACCGTTCTTATTTTAACCACTTTCGCACTATTTGCAATGTGGAAACTGTAGGAAATAAGCATAAGCGCGGAATGGGACTTATTCTGGTAACATTCGCTGAGCCAGACCTGGAACAACTCATTGAGCCCGCTGACATTGGGTTATACCTTGTAAAAAGAGGTATCCTTCGCAATTATGGGGGTATTTCTGAAAAGTCAAGTGTTTTTCTTCGGTATTTTCGAAATATTAAGGACAAATTCCTGACTCGGTGATTTATTACCATTTAATTACTTGAACTGCATAGGTCATGTCATTTAATTTTAGTTGGACAATGGTCTATAGCAATTCCTTTTTTATATCATATATTGTTGTGAGCGAATAAAGAAAACGATGAAGGAGGGTTGTTAGATGAGCTCAAATGGAATCATTACTATTACCGTACAGGATATAACAACGAATGCTCCCATCAATGAATTTAAGTATGTTGTCAATAACAATAATGTGGGGGATCCCCAAACAGAACTTCCTGAACCCGATCGAAATCCCAGTTTATTTCCTTCCTTGAAACCTGCAGCAAGCTACTCTCCTGTAGCCGTTGCGGGAGAAGCGACCGTCAATATGCCGGCTGTGGTAACTTTACCGGAAGGAAAATATGTAGTTTCGGTTTTGGCTCCCGGTTATAAAATGGGGGGAATTGGGTCACGGTAGGAACCAATTCAAATATGACGGTTCAAGTGAGCCTGCAGCCCAATCCCCTGCCCCTTTCCAAAATAAGGGTTCATGTTTTTAAAGACGACCACACTGTTAATGGGGAAGACGACTTTCCCTTGGAAAACGGATTGGAAGGATTTCTGATTACGATTGAAGATGCAATAGGTGAAGTAACCGTTGATTATTTTGGCAATCCCCTTGGAACTGAATATGAGCGGGATGAAGCAGGCAATGTAATCTTTGATTTATCCGGGAATCCCATTCCTGTGCCAAATACGGGAGGGAATATATACACAGACGCCAATGGAGATGCTTTGATCGATAATCTTCCCCCTGGAAAATATGGAGTTCAAGCCATTCCTCCGGATGGAACGAAGTGGATTCAAACAACTACGATTGAAGGCACGCATATTATTGATGCGTGGATTGAGGAAGGCAACGATGGGTATAGCCCGCGGGAAGGTTTTCAAATGCCGCTCGTATGGATAGGATTCGTACACCCGATGGAATTTCCTGCGCCCTCTCCTTGGCAAACAGGAATCATTAAGGGCAAAGTAAGAACCATTATTGAGTTTACACCGCCATTCAGGCCGTTAACACTGGGGGATTCAGTGGATCGGCCTTGGATAGCGCTTAGCGATATAGGGGCAAACGATCAGCAAGTTTACACCGGCAGAGGAGATAGCAACGGTCATTTTATTATTGATAAAGTCCCTCCAGGTACTTATCAATTGGCTATTTGGGATGAACCGCTGGATCATATCATTTCCTTCCGTACCGTGCAGGTGGTCGCTGGAGAAACGGTTGATTTGGGAGATGTGGGAATTCCAAGATGGTATGGATATATAAAGGGAACCGTATTTCATGATGCTAACGAAAATGGCGTTTATGATCCAGGAGAAATGGGGATTCCCAATGTGGCGGTAGGCACTCGATTTAAAGATGGGAGCATCCAGTACAGTACTGTAACGGATATGTATGGACATTATATATTGAAAGAAGTTTTTGAACTGGAGCGATTTGCCGTGGCGGAAGTAGGATTTATACGCTTTGCCCGTACCGGAGCGACCGCAACTCCCGATGATGGAATTCCAGTACCTACTTCTACCGGTTGTGTAGATTCCCATGGCTATCATGTTCGGTGCTCGCAAACTTTTCTTGGCGTATTAACATTAGCCGAACTTACGTGGGCGGCAAAAACAAACCGGATCGATTGGGGAAAGAGACCTTACCATGCGGGAGAAAACGGGGGTATTTCGGGTATCGTTTATTATGCTACAATGCGTAATGAAACGAATCCCCGATTTGAAGTACCTGAAGATTATGAACCCGGTATTCCTGATGTAACTGTTAATCTTTATGCCACAACGGAGCAAAATGGCAAGGTCGTATTAGGGCCATTGATCAATACAACGTATTCAAATGCTTGGCAACATCCTACGGGTTGTACCGATGCAGACGGTCAGCCTGTGCCTTGTATCGAAGTTCCGAATATTTCAAACCAGATAAGACTGGGAGTCTTTGACGGAGGATATGCCTTTGAAACCTATTTTGAACCTTATTACGGCGCGCCGGATGCATTGGAAAAACCTTTACCCGAAGGTACGTATATTGTAGAAGTGGTAACCCCGGTTGGTTATAAAGCTTTGGATGAAAATGGTTCAGTGAATACGGAAGACGGAGATGCATTTAAACCCACCGATCCAGAATTACCTGGGGCTGCAATGCAACCGTCCGTTCCTGAACGAATTGATATGCGTGTGGTTCCGGCGCCTTACTATGAACCGCCCGAGACACCCGGACAAATAGATATATACAAAAAAGTGGTAAAAGTTGTTGAGGGCCGGAATGGTGCGGCGGACTTTTTCTTATTCACGGATGTTCCCGTTCCCGGACGGATTATCGGTTTCTTGCTGGATGATGTGAATCTGGAAACCGATCCTAATTTTATATACTATGGCGAAAAGCGAGGGATCCCCAATACACCCGTAGGGATTCGCGACTTTACCGGAAGATTAATCACTACGGTACATTCAGATATTAACGGCGTTTTTGAAATATTGCTGCCCTCGACTTACACTCGTAATGTTCCTATTCCATCGGGAGTCGTGCCGGGAATGTATCAAGTAATAGGCAATGACCCGGGAGACCCTGATAAACCAAATGAATTGTATAATCCTAACTACCAAACCCTGAATATGGTTTTTGATGTATGGCCTGGCAAAACCACTTATGCAGATACAGCCTTGTTTCCTATTACCGCATTTGTCGGAACTCCTGGATCGCAATTTTCACAACCGCCGGAATGCAATCCAGCCATCGATGTCCCTCAAATATTCAATGTAAATCCAATACAAGTCAATGTATCCGACCCTGATGATGCCAATCGAACCTTTCATATATCAGGAACAGGTTTTGAATCTATATCCGGAAAAGTCACTCTAAATGGTGTGGAAATTGACAGCGTAGACTGGAATCCATTTGAAATTGTAGCCCGTGTTCCTTTGAATTTCCCTCTTGCAGGACCTTCCCAGTTATTAGTGACCAATTCGCTGAATAAAACTAGTCCTACGGGAATTACTTTTCATGTCCGTGAACAGAATCAATATTGGCCGAATATCGTGACGGTGAAAGCGGATGGAACAGGCGATTATCCAACCATCCAGGATGCAATAGATCATGTCCCGGATGAAACGATCCTGATTGCAATGCCGGGAATCT
>NZ_LSKU01000001.1:1167021-1173362 GCF_001561915.1 Tepidibacillus decaturensis
GAAAATCCTATTCTTTATAAAAATGTAAAGTTGCAAGGGATGGGTTCTGGAGGAATAAAATCCAATGGCGAAGCGGTAGCGGGTTCTGTGATCGACGGGAAATTCTTCCTTGCCCATATCGACCAGTGGCTTGCTAAATTGAACAGCATAGATTTTGACGGACCTGAATTCGTGCCAGTGGATCAAGTAAAGGATATCAGTAGAGGTCAAGTTCTGACAGTGGTGGCTAAGGCCGGGGCTTTTAGCGACGCCTTTAAACCGCAGATAGATGGGTTTAGAATTACCGGAGCAAGAGGCGAAGATGGCGGAGGGTTATACGCCAATGCTCACTGTAATTATCTTGTCATCAGCAATAATGTGATTCAAAGCAACGGCGGCGGCTTTGGCGGCGGCATTACGATCGGAAGAGCTTATGTGGGAGATAACTTTAACAACCATATGCACCTTCATCATAATCGTATTCTGAATAATGGCGGAATCAGTTTGGCCGGCGGCATTGGCATATTTAACGGAGCCGATGACTATAACGTCGAGTATAACCATATTTGCGGCAACTATTCGGCAGAATATGGCGGCGGCATTTCGCACTACGGCTTAAGTACAGGCGGCCAAATACACCATAACTTTATCGAATTCAACGCTTCTTTCGATGAAGGGGCCGGTATATTCATAGGCGGAGAACAGCCTGTACCTCCGCAAACATTGACCGCAGGCTCCGGGGAAGTAGCTATTTACAATAACATGATTCGCGGAAATCTGGCCAACGATGACGGGGGCGGCATCCGGCTTCTCCAGCCGAGAGAATACAGAATAATGATTTACAATAATATGATTGTTAACAATGTTTCTACCGATCTGGGCGGTGGAATTGCTCTGGATGATGCTTCCAATGTAGTCATTATGAATAATACGATTGCGAAGAACATCACAACAGCTACTGCTGAAGACAGCGATGGCCAGGCACATGGTGCAGGATTGGCCAGCGAAAAGCATAGTGCCGCCTTCCAAGCCACACTTCCTCCAGGCATGCCTGATTTCAGTAATCCGGTTCTGTTTAACAATATATTCTGGGACAATCGGGCAGGTATTTTTGATCAAACATTAAATGGCGGCAGAGGCGGCATAGCAGGCATTGGAAATTACGGAGAACAAACAAATGTTATCGATTTAGAAGTATTTGGCACCCCTACGCTTGAACATTTCTATCCGCAGTACTGCAGCCTGACCGTGCCATATGCCGGAGGAAGCAATAATATTGCAGCAAACCCCATGTTTGTACAAGAATACAATATCCAGCTAACTGCAGTGGCCTTTAACATGGAGCCAGATTTTAAATCTGTAAAAATCATAACGGTTGTTCCACAAAGCTTGGGGGACTACCATCTAACAAATGGATCTCCGGTAATTGGCCAAGGTACAGCACAAGTCACGATTGGAGCGGAAACTTTTCATGCGCCGGATTTAGATTATGACGGCAATACCAGACCGCAGGATATGAGCTACGATATTGGGGCTGTTGAGTATGTTGTTCCATAGTCCGACAAAGGAGTGGTATAAATGGCAGTCATTGAAAAGCGTTACGGCGCCACTGATGGATTGATTCATATGCCTGACGGAACAAGCCACTATACTTTTGGTTTTTGTGATATTAGCGGCGTCCCAGAAAACGAAATTTTTGAATATCGCGGAAAAGCCACTTTGTTGGCGCCTTTGTTAGAGATATACGAAGGAGATGAAATTTATCTGACCTTAACAAATCTCGGGTTTCCGGTCAGACCGGATTTAGATGATACGCATACGATTCACTGGCATGGTTTTCCAAACCAAATCCCTATATGGGATGGCGTGCCGGAAGCTTCGATCTCTGTTCCAGTAGGTAGAAACTTTCAATATTATTATAAGCCGCTAGGCCCCGGCACATATATGTACCACTGTCACTTTGAACCTGTGGAACATATTCAGATGGGGATGGTAGGACCTTTAATCGTCCGCCCCTTACTTGAGAAAAACCCGGTTTACAGCGGCAGAAAATTTGCTTATAACGACATTTCGTCCGAATTTGACCGTGAAATTTTAATTTTTCTCACAGAACTGGATAAAAGACCTCATGCCCTGATCGCAGACGTTCAAGCATTCGATTGGACCGAATATAGTCCGCAATATTGGATGATCAGCGGAAGATCGTATCCTGATACAGTCAATCCGCCGGATGATCCGAATTTTCCACTACAGCCCTATTCATCCTTGATGGAATCCTATACCGGGGAAAAGATATTGTTGCGTTTTGTGAATTTAGGGTTTCAGGAACACAGCATTCAACTGCTGGGAATTCCTTTAAAGATTGTGGGGCAAGACGCTAAATTATTGCGAGGGTATCATAATGAAGATACGAGTTATTGGAGAAATACCGTCTTTATTGCCCCTGGTCAAACCATAGACGCCATTTGTACTCCCCCACGTTCAGGGAAATATATTCTTTATAACCGCAGCCATCAGAAAAATACGATTGACGGAGTATCATTTGGAGGAATGATTACAGAATTGAATGTCATTGAACCATAATTTTTATCAAATCATTTTAAGGAGGGAAATTATGGCTACAATAGATCTTTGGGCAAAAGAAGGTTACTTGAGTATCCCTGACGGCAACAGCATCTACTTCTGGGGGTTTTCCAAAGGTGAAAACGAGCCAGTTCAGTTGCCGGGACCTCATATCATTGTAACAGAGGGAGAAACGGTCATTGTAAATTTGACCAATACATTGTCTGAGCCGGTTTCGATCTCATTTCCCGGACAAACGGGAGTTATGGTCGGAGGGCAACCCGTGCATCCTCAGTATAGCGGCGATCAATTGTTATCTTTTGTGAACTACGCCGCACCTGGTGGAGGGACGGTTTCCTATACCTTTACTGCAGCCCATCCGGGAACTTTTATTTATGAAAGTGGAACGAACCCGCATAAGCAAGTACCTATGGGATTATATGGCGGATTAGTTGTACGTCCTTCGGATTATGATCAGATTGCGAATAAAACAGCTTACGGTGCAGGGACCGATACTGAATTTGACCGTGAATATTTAATCATTACAGGAGAAATAGATGCGAATCTGCATCAGGCGGTAAAGGAAGGCAAACCATATCTAGTCAGTAATTATTTGCCTCGTTACTGGACCATGAATGGACGCTGCGCACCTGACACCATGACGATGGAACATGTCGATACCCTTCCACACCAGCCCTATAGTTCTATGATTTTCGCAGAACCTGGTGAAAAAGTGCTGATCCGATATATTGGTGCAGGCATTGACAATCATCCCCTTCACCCTCATGGAAATCATACCAGAGTCATAGCATTGGACGGTAGATTATTGAGAAATGGCGCTGAGGACCGGTCTTATGAACGCTTTACAGTTGTGGTTAGTCCAGGTCAAACTTATGACCAAATTTATAAGTGGGACGGATTAGGGTACGCCCCTAACAATCCTATTCCGACCATTTTGCCTAATCTGCGGAACATGGGCATAGGTGATATAGGAGGCACGATGTGGAGCGGTAGTCCATATCTTGGGGAAAAAGGCGACATACCTCAATCCGTAGTATCATTTAATGAGTCCGGAGAGTACCAATTCATGCTGCACTCCCATTCAGAACCTAAAATTACCAATTGGGGCGAATTTCCCGGAGGATTAATAACGATGATCGCTATATATCCGTCACTTTCTCAAAATGTGGGAAAACTAGAATAAATTGTTGGTAAAGGAGCATAGAACATGGGAACCGTTACAAAGAGCTTTTGGGTCAAGAACGGTACGTTATCTTTACCTGGCAAAACGATTCCTTTTTGGGGACTGTCTACGTTTAACGGCTTTCCCCAAGTTCCCGGCCCTAAAATTGAAGCAATAGTTGGAGATATCTTACAAATAATATTATTTAACAATTTTTTAAATTCAGTTCCTATTGGAGAGCCGGTATCCCTCATTTTTCCAGGGCAGGAACATGTTATGGCCAAACAAATAACATCTGTAGCTTACCAGCCTGTACAACCTCAATTTTCCGGAGGTGAATTAATATCGCTGACGGACTATGTAGAAACTGCAAATTTTTCTTCTCTGAAAGCACTTATCTATAAGTTTGAAGCTGCCAAGGCTGGAATCTATCTTTTCGAAAGCGGGACGCATGCGGAAAAACAGATCCAAATGGGGATGTATGGTGTTATTTCAATAAAACCCGTAGGGTACAATATCCTCGGCCATCCGAACTATAAAACAGCTTATGGAGCGGGAACACGCTCGAAGTATGACGTAGAAAAAGTACTGGTCATCGGGGAATTTGACAGTGTAATGCATGACCAAGTCGTTCCCAACGTTTACTATAATATGCTGCAATTTAAACCGGATTATTGGGTGATCAACGGCCGATCTTTTCCGGATACACTAAATGGTGATCTAGTTTCCAGCCAACCTTATGGCTCTCAAATAAGTTGTCAAGCAGGCGATCAGGTATTACTGAGAGTCATCAACGCCGGCTACCAGAATCATACTTTTTATTTTGGGGGACTTATCGGGCGAGTTGTGGCCGAAGACAGCTTTCCCTTGGTCACCGGGTTGATAGATGGCACCTATGAAAAGACAGGAATTACTTTAGGATCGGGTCAGAGCGTGGACGTTATACTCACTCCGACTACCCCAGGTGAATTTTATTTGTATGATAGAGAATACAATCACCTAGTGAATCAAGACCAGTTTCCGGGAGGAATGATGACTAGAATAGAGGTTTCTCCTAAGTTTTAAAATTGAAAAAATATCTGCGTAAAAAGGAGGACTTAATAAATGTCTAAAAGACTGAATGTTCTGAATATTGGTCCGTTTCAAGTGCCGTCAGCTCCTGACTTTTTTTCGTATACGATCGAAAATTATAATAATATGCTTAATATTGTGTTGACAAATCCGATATGTAGGACTAGCAGAGTAAAAGTCAAAGTGGTACAAAGCAATGTTTCCGTTTATCCTGCTATTAGTCCTGAAACAGTTGTCTTATTTCAGGATGTTATTCTTCATAAAAATGAGTCTACCATGTTGTCTTTAGAAATTTCCCCAACAACGATCTTGCGTGTAAGAGTTGAAGGTAAATATGTTAAGAAGGTTGAGGTAAGTGTCATCGGAGGATACGGTGATCCTTCAACCGGTGAGATTTTTGTAGCTGACCCGAACTTGCTGTTCCGACAACCAAATTTTCCAGACTAGTTAGCGGACAATCAGCCCAAGTTGAACAGACAAACGGAGTACCTTAAGAAACTAATATCGATATTCACATAAATTCATTTCATGGGGGCTGTCCCATAAGTAGATTTTCTACTTGGGGTCGAGCCTCCATTTTTTTCTTTTCGTTCTAATACCCAGTATTTCACTTTTCATTTCTAATATAAACATGATAAGGGGGATAAAGATGCCTGAAACGAATCAACCATTAGGTAAAATCAAAATAAAAATCAATGAAAGAGGGATTGCCGAGGAGTTGCTTCTCATCCAAAATAAAACAAGAATTCTTTTTATTGATCAAGAAGGAGAAAAAATAAAAACAACATGCCATTCAATACCTGGAAAATATAACTATAGTAAAAAGGATTTAGAGTACAACAATCAAAGTATCTTAAAAGAATTAACCAATTCGAATGCGAAACAAAAAATGATTGTTATTGTATAGTTTAAAACAAATATAAAACCCCGTGCCAAAAAACACAGGGTTAATTGCTATACAGATTTATGAAAGTTTACTTAATACCTTATCGATATACTGTCTCGTTTCTGCAAAAGGTGGAATTCCCGCAAAACGATCAACATTTCCTGATCCAGCGTTATAAGCTGCTAATGCTAATTTGATATTCTGGTACTTGTCCAATAATTGACGTAAATATTTAACCCCACCTTCAATATTCTCCTTTGGATCAAAAGGATTTTGTACCCCTAAAGATTCTGCAGTCTTAGGCATTAATTGCATAAGTCCCATCGCCCCTACCTTAGAAACTGCATTAGGGTCAAAGTTGGATTCTACTTGGATCACCGCTTTTACCAATTCGGAAGAAACTTGATATTTTTGTGAAACTTTATCAATTATATCTTCAAAGTCAGTTTTGCTATACCTTTTGTAATGTAATATGGGTGGAATTGAAACGGATCTAACTAACCCACCCTGATTTTGATTTAAAGGACTGCCTTTTTCTAATTCTTGATTTAATATTTCATCAAATTTGGATTCGACGCCATACTTCTCCTCATTTTGCTTGGCATTGATTTGTGCAAGTAATAGATATTTGATTAGGAGATCGTTTGTAGACGATTCAAT
>NZ_LSKU01000001.1:1175100-1184671 GCF_001561915.1 Tepidibacillus decaturensis
TTTTATTAGCTAAAACTCAAGGTTATCGTGTAATGGTGGCAACTTGATATTTTCTTATCCATATATTTTTTAAAAAGTCATCAATAGATGGCTTGTTTGCTATGCTCTTTTCTTTACTGACGGCTTCTAGTATTTATTTCAGACTTTCACCTCATCAAGGACAACCTGTATCTTATTTCAAGAATAACTTAAAAGATGAAGGTTCACAATATTTTTTTCAAGATTTTCCATGCAAGAATGAATATTATTTAGGTAACAATATCTATGAATGTAGGTTTAAGGGAGATAAAAAATGATTAAAAAAATATGTTGTTCATTTTTGTTTTGTTTCTATTCTTTACATTTCCCATAACAGCAGCAACGGAAGATAAACAAACCGATCAGGAAAATTTGACTATGCCAGACGAATATGAGGGTGTCTATTTGGAAATCAATAAGACACAGAATACCTTAAAGATTTATTTAAATGGTTATGTTGTGAAAAGGTTTCCGGTAGCCACAGGGAAAAATAATCTTTTAACGCCTGAAGGTAAATTTAAAATTATTACAAAGGTGAAAAATCCATGGTATTTACCGAAAAATATCCAAGGAGGAGACAAAAAAAATCCATTAGGCACTCGTTGGTTGGGATTAAATGTACCAGGAACAGGTGGATATAAATATGGAATCCATGGAACAAGTAATCCATACTCCATCGGTCATCATGTTAGTCTTGGTTGTATCCGGATGCATAATAAAGATATAGAGTGGATGTATCGGCATATTCCACTTGGCACACCAGTCATTATCAAAAGCGACATGAAATAATCCTCTCTTCCAAACGGTATATTGGGGATTAGGTACGATTGTTTAGGCGTATTCTACATTTATCTTCGAACCATTACCAAACGTATCAGGTGGAGTAACGATAATTCTACGGTTTAAACGATTTTGTAACTCTGGTACATGCGAAATAATGCCAATAGTCATCCTTTCAGCATGTAGCTTTTCTAAAGTCATCATAACTGTATCTAAAAGATCTGTATCTAAAGTACCAAATCCTTCATCCAAGAAGAAAAATTCTAAAGGCTGACCACCTTTTAATTGAATCTGTGAAGATAAAGCTAATGCTAATGCTAGAGAAGTTAAAAATGTCTCTCCTCCTGATAAGGTTTGAACAGGCCTTGATAAACCACCATTTAAATCATCGATCATGATAAAACCACCTTCTTGATCTACATCAAGTCGGTAACGATTTCTTGTTAATTGCTTTAGTTTTTCAGAAGCAGTTAAAGTGATATTGTGTAGATGTTCTTGAGCGATAAAATCAACGAAGGCATTACCACGTAACACTTGATTTAATTCGGATACAACATCCAATTCCTTTTGTACTAATTCTCGTTGTTCTTCAAATATTAACCATTCTTGATGATCTTGTTCTAATTGTCGATATTGGTAATTTAACTCAGATAACCTTGATTTTGTAATCTCAAATACTTCTTCCAATTCTAGTTTTTGTTTTTGCAGTGTTTGCCATTCTTCTTCGAACAAAGTTCTTCCTTTTAATTGAACGACATATTGTTTTTCTTGTTGATATAGAAGATACATGGTGTCATTATAAACCTTGATTTGTTGATTCAGTGTTTCTATTTCTTCATGAGGAATTAGATAGGCTTTTACATGTTCAATCGATTGCCAGTTATTTTCCTGTAATTTTTCTTCTAATGCTTTAGAAAAGTCTTCGAATTGACTTCTCAATGTCTTCATTACTGCTTCTTCCGAACTTAACTTTCGCTCAAGTTGGTTATATTCTTCTTTTGAATTAACCCAACTATTCTCAAATTCAGCTCGTTTTTGCTTTAATTCGTCTAATCGCTGATCTACTTCTGAAATCCTCTGTATCGCAGGTTTTCCATTTGTAACCTTTTCCAAATTTGCATATAACTCTTGCCGTTTCTCTTCTGTTTGCTTATTATTCATCTCTAATATATCAAGAATAGATCGATTGTTTTGTTTTTCCTCATTTAACTTTTTTTCATTTAAGTCTAAATTTGATTTTATTTCTTCTGCCTTCGTTATTTGTTCAAGCAATTTTTCTCGTTGTTCATCAAATGCTGCTATCTCTTGTTTACGAATTTCAATGGTTTGTAAATCCCAATCTCCTTTTACTTTTTGCCATTGTTGTTCTACTTCTTGAAGTTGAGATTGAATTTGTTCTTTTGAGTGTACTATGGTTTGTTTACGTTCTAGATATAAGGTGATTTTTGATTGGATGATCTTTATATCTTGTTCTTCTATACCAATCGTTTTTTGCACTTCTTGAAGTTGCGTCTGCAAGTTTTGATACTCTTCACTCCAAGATGCTAGTTGTTCTTTAAGATTTATATGTTCCTTTTGTTCTTTGGTGAAAAGTTTTATCATTTTTACCAGATCTAATTCTGTGTATGGTAGGGGTAAGGCCTTTCTCAAATCTTGTACTTGTTCTTTTTTAGCTTCTATCTCCATCTCTATTTTGAAAAGTTGATGTAAAACCATTTCTTTTTTACCTTCCAGTGTTTTTAGAGCAATGTTTTCATCTGTCAGTTGAGCTTCGATCTGCTTGATTTGATACTGGATTTGTTCATGTTCTTGATAAGATTCAGGCTCTACTATACCTTGATAAGGATTTGGATGATGAACTGAACCACAAACTAAACAAGGGACACCTTCTTCTAAATGTTCAGCCAGAATAATTGCCATCATTTCTATCTGTTTTTTATCCGATTTTGAAAATGTAAGCTTTAGTTCGTCTAACTTTATTTGTAATGAATCAATCCTTTCATTTATTTTCTCAATATGAGAAGAGATTTCAGCAATTGTTTCAGATGTTTGCTTTTTTTCTTTTTCTAATGTTTGAATTTCATGATTGATGGTCTGCAATTTATTTAACTTCAGTTCAAGTTCTAGAAGGCCACGGTCTTGTTCATGCCACTTTTCTTCTGTAATAGGTTTTTGGTCTAACATTTTTTGTTCTAATCGTTTTAAGTTTACATAATCTTCATTATGTTCCTTTGTGTTTTCTGTATGCTTTTCGATTTCCGCTTTTTGGACGTTGATAGCTGTATCAATTTGAGTAATTTCAGCAATGAGTTCATCTAATTTACTTGTTATTTGTAGCAAATTCTGTCGAACCAGAAAAGCCTGGTCTAATTTATTTCTTTCTTCAGAAGTGACATGGATTTCTTCCATTTTTTGTTTCCATTGTTGAAGGTTAAACTCGATTTCATTTTTTTGTTGCAAAATGGACAATCTATCTTTTTCAATTTGATCTAACCGTTGAAGCACTGTATTCCTTTCTTCAGCATATCCTTCTAAAGTCTTAGTTAATTTTTCAATTTCCTTCTCCCATTCTAACGCTATGTCTAATTTGTATTTCTTCTCTTGAAGTAGTGGGACATCTTTATCAAATTGCTCTTTGGATTGCAAAAATTGATGTTCCTTTTCCTTCAAACTCTCCGCTAGTTGCTTTTTGTGAAGGTTTAATTGGTTTATATTTGATTGCAAATGATCCATTTGTTCCAGTGTCTTTTGATATTGCTGAATGTATGATTCAAGCTGAAATGCTTTTGTTGCCTTTTCTCTTTTTTCTTCTAGTAGCCGCACCTCTTGTTCTTTTTCCTTTAATTCGTTTAATTGTTGATGAACATAGTCTAATTGCCTTTGTAGTTCATATACCTGTTGTTTTTCAGTAAAATTTATTAGAAATCGACTTAAAGCTTCTTGCTTTTTCTCTTTTCTTTTTGTGGTTTCCTGAAGCTCCATATATAGCTGATCAAGATTTTCCTTTGTTGCATGTGCTATCATTTCTTGCTTAATCAATATCTCATCTCGTTTTTTTCTAAGTTCATTCTCTTTTAATTGCACTTTATCCTTTAACTTTTTCCCATACTCATCTAGATGAAAAAGTCGCTCTAGCATTGGTCTTCGATCTTGAGCTTTTAATGTGAGAAATTCTGCAAATTTTCCCTGTGGCAAGACTACTGCACGTGTAAAATCATCCACAGTTAGACCAAGCAAGTTTTCTATTTCATTTGTTACTTCCCTTTCTTTATCAGCAATCACTGTTTCTTTCCCGTTTTCTATTACCACAAGACGGGCCAAAGTTGATTTGACACGGTGTTCTTGACTTCTACTATATACTCGTTCAACTATATATATCCGAGGAAATTGGCCAAAATATAATTCAAACGAAAATTTAACATGAATTTTTTCTTCTTGTTGATTTAAGATACCTATCCGATTTGCATCACTTCGCTCTACTCGGCCATATAATGCTAATGTGATCGCGTCTAATATCGTCGATTTTCCACTTCCTGTAGGACCAAAGATGCCAAAAACTCCAGCATCAGAAACTTGCTGAAAATCAATATGTTGTGCTTTACGAAAACTATGTAATCCTGCAATGATTAAAGAGATCGGCTTCAATATTCTTCAACCTCCTCGTCATTTTGTTGTTGAAACAGTTTAAGAAATAGATCTACAATTTCTTTTCTAGGTTCAGCACCTATACGTTGTTGATAAAATCTCTTAAATAATTCTGATGGTTGTTTAGATTGCATTTCAATCGCTTCCATTGCCTGTTCTAGTTCTGGTGTAACGACTCGAATATGAATAAATCCCTCATTCATTTTGCGAATTCGCTGGATTTCTTCCATTGATAGTGGATGGGGCATATGAAGCTCTAAGTCGATCCAAGCAGGTGTAGTTCCCTCGTTTGTCAGCCATTCTTCTAATTCAGGAATGCCATTTTTAATCTTCTTTTGTATCAATAACTTCCCACTGGATAAGTAAATTTCGTAAGGTTGCACTGAATCATTTGGATTAACATCAAAAATAGTGACAGATTTTTTGTGATTTGCTTCTGAAAAACTATAGGCCAAAGGTGAACCAGCATAGCGCGTTAAACTTAATGTTCCTTTCACATCTTGCGGTCGATGTAGATGGCCTAAGGCAATATATTGAAAAAAGTCAGGAATGTGAATAGGATTGACTGTATAAGCTCCGCCAACTTGAATTTCGATTTCTGAATCAGAGGCTTGTCCACCTTGGACAAAAAGATGGCTCATTGCCAAATTCACCGTGTTTGCCCGGAAAATTGATCGTTGGGACTGAAACCATTGATGAACAAAAGCGGAATAGGATTCTCTTATTTCTTTCACATCTGCACTTTCATGAAACAATTGTTTTAATCGCGATTCAGATGGGTATGGTAAAGTTGATACCATAGCCGTTTGATTTGCTGTTGGTAAATATAGTTCAAGCCATCCTATCCCAGTTTTTTCTGCATAGACTTGTCCATGATTTTTTAACTGGCTTGGATAAATTTCATCTGTGGGTAACCCCAAGAGATAAATACCTTGTTTATCCGCTAATGGATTTGCAGCCCGAATACGTTCTGGTTGGTCATGATTTCCTGCAATCACGACAACTCCCCGTTTTCCATAGTTGCTTAAGCGATGAATTGTTTCATAAAAGAGATGTTCTGCCCATGCAGGGGGATTCACCGATTGATAAATATCTCCTGCTATTAAAACAAGATCTATCTTTTCATCATCAGCAATTTGACAGATTTCATCCATCACTTCAATTTGCTCATTTTGTCGATCTCTTCCTTCTAATGTTTTTCCTAAATGCCAATCTGCGGTATGTAAAACTCTCATCCGGAAACTCCTCTCTTCTTACCTTTCTCTATTGTATCTGTCTTTTGCCACAAAAAAAACACTTTCCATCATGGAAAGTGAAATGAAATAGTTTTAGCAGTCAAATTGCATATGTCGATGTGTTAAGGAAAGAAGCTGGCTAACTGTTCCTTGTGGTGAAAGATCCATGGTTAAGATATGATCTACTTCTTTAAGGTCTACTTCTGAATAAGTGTATGCTTGTTTCAAAAGTTGGATGGCTTGGCTCGTATCTTCCTTTTCAAAAGCCAATAGTGCCAAATTGAAGTAGGAATAGAATAATAAACTGTTGGTTTTTTCTTCTTTCTTATGTACTTCTTCATTTTTAATAATGGAATAAATTTCTTGAGTCACTTTATCAGTATTACCAGATAAAGCATGTATTTGCCACATTTGATTATAAAGAAGGCCTCGATTGATCAAAGGAAAGGAAGTAACCGTTTTTTGAGAGAGACAGTCAATCGCTAGATTCAATAGTTCGATTGAGTGCTCTTTATCTCCTGTTGAGACCCAATAATAATCCGCTAAGTCAGATAACGACCAGATGTATTGCTCATCATCTTCCTGCTTCACTTCTTCTAAAATCGATTCTAAAAGTTCAATAGCAGGTTTATAAAAATTTAGATTTGCTAAAAGTCGACCAAGTAATGCACGATTATGCCAATTTTCATAAGATTCCAGTGCTCCTTTTTGCAATGGAACATATTCTTTTACATAATCTGCCCAGTAGCGATATTCTTGTTCGTTCAAAGCTATTCTCCTTTCATCTACTCTTGTAAATTCGTTGATACTTCACCATATGATGCAAAAGTAGATTCTAGTACAGGACATACTCTGAACCAGCAAATTTTTATGAATGAATGAAAAAAAGCCACCGTATATTGGTGGCTATTTAAAATTTTCTCTTAATCTTTCCAATGTAAGTTCATTTGTATCTTTCACAATAAGGTCTGCTTGATGCATCGAATCTTCATTTCCAACTCCTACGGCAAACATATTTGCTTCTTTAATGGCTCTTATTCCAGCTTCTGCATCTTCAATACCCACACAGTTTTGCACTGGTACCTTTAATTGTTCGGCGGCCACCATGAAGATTTCTGGATCAGGCTTTCCTTTCACGATTTTACCAGCATCAACAATGGTATCGAAATATTCTCCGACTTGCAGTTTATCAATAACAGTAAAGGCATTTTTACTGGCAGAAGCAAGGGCAATTTTAACGCCATTAGTTTTTAATTCTTTTAATAATGGCAAGATCCCTGGCAATAAATCATTCGGTGTAATTTTTTGAATCAACTGCTTATAATGGTCATTTTTCCGATTAGCTAGGGATATCTTCTCTTCAATTGTGTAAGATTTGTTTCCTTGTTGCAGAATGAGCTCTAATGAATCCATTCGACCAACACCTTTAAGCTTTTCATTAAATTGACGATCAAAAGGAAGACCTAATTCTTCAGCTAGCTGTTTCCAAGCCAAATAGTGATATTCAGCAGTATCTGTAATCACACCATCTAAATCAAAAATAACCGCTTCAATGAAAGGTTTCAGACTTTTATTTATGGATTTGCCTTGTTCTAATTGAAGGCTTTCTTGACGATGATAAATCGTTATCGGTTTTCCTTCTAATAAGGTATAACTAACCTTTTCTGTTGCAATATCTACATCAATCAAACGGCCTTTAAACGTAACCTTAAAGTGATAACCCTCCCATTTTTTAGGAACGATTGGATTAAATCTTAAGATTCCTTCATATTCTCTTACACCAGCAAATCCATTAAAAATGGACAACCAAGCTCCAGCCATTGATGCTGTATGGATTCCATCTTTTACATTTTTATTGATATCATCTAAATCCATTCTTGCCGTTCTCATGAAGTATTCATAAGCTTTATCATGATAACCTATTTCAGCAGCCATTATGCTGTATGTGCAAGGAGATAATGAAGAATCATGAGTAGTAATTGGTACATAATAGTCATAATCGCGTTTCTTATCTGCCAAGTTGAAACGATCTCCTTGTAAGAATAAAGCAAGAACTACATCCGCTTGTTTTAACACTTGATAACGATAAATTACCAATGGATGATAATGTAAAAGTAATGGATAATTTTCTTGGGGCGTATTTGCAAAGTCCCATACCGCTTTATCTAAAAAAGAATCGTCCTGTGGATGAATCCCTAATTCATCATCATAAGGTAGATACATTTTTTCTGCAGCGTTCTTCCATTCTTCAATCTCTGAATCGTTTAAGTTGATCTTTTCAGCTAATGATTTGAATTCATTAGAAAATTTATCTTTAAGTAACTGAGCAGTATGATAAGCAAACTCTAAATGGTCTTTTGCCATAATGTTTGTATATAAGTTGTTATTCACGATTGCCGTGTACTCATCAGGACCAGTTACATCATTGATACAGAAGCGATTTCCTTTCCTTTTGATATAATCTCCTGCATCTACCCAAAGTCTAGCGGTTTCAAAGAGCATTTCAGCGCCTTTTTCTACTAGAAAATCTAAATCATCTGTCGCATGAATATATTTTTTGAGGGCAAAAATGATATCTGCATTGATGTGATATTGGGCAGTGCCTGCTGGATAATAGGCGGAGGTTTCCTCCCCATTGATGGTTCGCCATGCATAAAGCGCACCTTTATGTGATAATTCTTTAGCTCTTTCACGAGCTTTATCCAAAATACTGTAACGATATTCGATCAACTTTTTGCTGATTTCTGGATTCGTATAAAGGAAGAATGGTAATACATAGGTCTCTGTATCCCAAAAATAATGGCCTTCGTACCCTTCGCCTGTAATTCCTTTTGCTCCAATATTCGACTTTCCATCTTTCCCCACAGATTGAAGTAGATGATATTCATTAAAACGAATACTCTGTTGTAAAGAAAGATCTCCTTTAATTTCAACATCGCTTCGGTACCAGAAGTTTTGTAAATACTGTTTTTGATCAGCAAATAATGCATCAAATCCTCGTTGTTTCGCAGCCATGACTGTTTCTCTCGCCAACTCAAGCAACCGATTTTCAGGATAATCTTTTGATGTATAGTAGGTAATATATTTTGATAAGCGAATGGATTGTTCTTTTTTGGCCACAATTGTGTACTTAGTTTCGACCCATTGATCTTTTGATTGCGCTATAAAAGTAAAATTACTTTCAGTCGCTAGCTCATTTTCCATAGCACAGACTAAAGCAAACTGAGTATTTTTTGTCTTTTGATGTATTGCACCGAAAGTGCCTCTTTGCACTACGTCTTCTGTTAAAAGAACTTGCTCCGATAAAACTGATCCAGCCCTAGGATCACCCATAGAGACTTGATTTTTCACTTTTCCGTTAATTGCTGAGATAAGAATGACTTCACCATCGAAATTAAGGGGGATTACTTCATAAGAAATCGTTGCTAAATGTTTGTTAGTTAAAGCAACAAATCGCTTAATTTTAAGTTTTACTTGTTTGCCTGAAGGTGATTCCCAGGTTACTTCTCGAGTTAAAACCCCTTCTTTCATGTTTAATTCCCGATAGTAGTTAAGAATTTTTCCGGTAAATAGATTAAATTCTTCACCTTCAACATATAACCGAATAATTTTACTATCCGTTACATTTAACATTGTTTGAGAATATTTGGCATAACCGTAAGCTTCTTCTCCATATATAATTGGTTCTGACTCATAAAAACCATTTAAGTAAGTCCCGTTTACTGAAGTACCCTCAGGGCCGGGATATCCTTCTTCAAAATTTCCACGCATGCCAATATATCCATTTCCTGTAGCAAAAATCGTTTCATCCTGTAGATTTGTTTCGACATCAAAAGAATTTTCAATAATTTTCCATTCATGAAATGGGTAGATTACTTTCATTTTATGACTCC
>NZ_LSKU01000001.1:1186561-1188418 GCF_001561915.1 Tepidibacillus decaturensis
TTTTTACGTATAAATATACCTTATCTAGTATTGTTTCCCACAATAGCATTTCATGTAAGTTGTGCCAAGACAGCCTCTTTTAGTTGTTTTAATTTTTCTTGAACTGAAAGTGGAGAGTTACTAACCATACTAAAGTAAAACTTTAGCTTTGGCTCTGTACCAGATGGGCGAATGGCAATCCAAGCGTCATCCTCAAAAATAATTTTAAGCACATTGGATTTAGGAAGACCCATTGGTGACAGTAAATAATCTTCTACCGACTTCACCTTCATACCAATTAACTCTTTGGGTGGATTTTCTCTAAAGGACGTAACAATCTCCTTAATTTTATTACTTCCTTCAATTCCTTTTAATGTGATTGAAACTAGATCTTCTTTGTAATACCCAAATCGTTGGTATACTTCATCTAGAATGTCTAACAGACTTTTTCCTTCAAGTTTATATACAAGAGCCATTTCGGCTACAATAGCAGTAATTTGTACTGCATCCTTATCCCGAACAAAATCCCCTGCTAAATAACCATAGCTTTCTTCGTAACCAAATAAAAAGGTGTATTGTCCTGTTTCGCGATATTCTTTTATTTTTTCACCGATATATTTAAAACCTGTTAATGTTTTTTCTGTTGCAATATGAAAAGCACTAGCGATTTTTTCTCCTAAGTCTGAAGTAACAATGGTATTTACCATTACCCCATTCTCAGGAAGAATTCCTTTCTTCGCTTTCTCATTTAATAAATAGTATAAAATTATCGCACCTAATTGATTTCCATTTAAAGCCTCATATTCTTCCCCATTTTTCACCAGAACACCAAGTCGATCTGCATCTGGATCGGTTGCCATGATGATATCTGCATTCTTTTCCTTAGCTAATTGCAGAGCTAAATGAAAAACTTCTCTTTCTTCTGGATTTGGTGCTTTTACTGTTGAAAAATTGGGATCAGGATGTTCCTGTTCTTTTAAAATATGTAAGTTTGTAAAGCCAACTTGATGTAATATCTCTCTAACAGGTTTATTTCCTGTACCATGTAAAGGGGTGTAAATAATCGATAATTCTTTGCCACTTTGGGCAATCAGATCCTGATTTAATAACAATGACCGAACATTCTTGGCATATTCATTGTCAATCTCTTTACCAATATAATGGATTAAACCTTGTTCAAGCAATTGATCTAAAGGTTCTACTGAAATATGTAATATGTCTTTTACATTGGTCATCTGATGATAGATTTGTTCAGCCATTTCTTCAGTGATTTGGTTCCCATCTGTATTGTAAACTTTGTAACCATTGTATTCTGAAGGATTGTGGCTAGCTGTAATCACTATACCTGCAAAGGCATGCAAATGTCGAACGGCAAAGGATAAGAGTGGTGTAGGTCTAAGCTCATTAAATAAATAGACCTGAACTCCATGAGTAGCTAAAACTTTCGCAGATTCTTCTGCAAAAGTTTGTGAATATTTTCTTGAATCATATGCGATAACCACGCCTTGCTTGATCGCTTTTTCACCTTGCTCAATAATACAATTAGTAAGCCCCATTGTGGCTTTTCGAACAGTGTAGATATTCATTCTGTTTGTACCAGCGCCTATTATTCCTCGTAAACCACCAGTCCCAAACTCTAAATTTTTGTAAAAACGTTCTTCGATCTCTTTCATGTTTCCTTCTATTTGCTGCAATTCTTCCATCAATTCTGGTTGTAAGTTGTCATACTGTAACCATGTTTCATATTGTTTTAATACTTCTCCCATTTGACCACCACCATATCAAGCATTTAATTTGGAGTTACTTCATCATACTATCATTTTAACTTATGAATTTGAAATGACAACTATGTATATCAATCGGGTAGGAGGCTGGCCA
>NZ_LSKU01000001.1:1190500-1212870 GCF_001561915.1 Tepidibacillus decaturensis
ACGTGAAAAAGGAGCATAAACATCTCGTTTAAGCTCCTTCATTTTAAGAATTGACCAAATTTTACCTATTTAAGAGATTTTATATTTCTTTTTTACTTACTCTCCAAACAGCGGCTACATTACGAGCTGTTTGATAAACGTAATTAGATGCGCCTTCGAAAGCATCATGTAAAGAAATCACGCCAGGTACAACACTAAATAAAGCATCAATACCATGTTGATGGACAATATGACTGTCTGTGGATACACTACCTGCTATTCCAATCACAGGAATGTTTAGTTTTTTTGCAGTTTTGGCTACTCCAATGGGTGTCTTTCCATGGATGGTTTGATTATCAATCTTACCTTCTCCGGTGATCACCAAATCAGCCTTGTTCATATGCTTTTCCAATTGTGTTGCAGCAATAACGATATCGACTCCTCTTTTTAATTCAGCAGAAAGAAAAGCAAGTAAGCCAGCACCGAGACCTCCAGCAGCACCTGCCCCAGGAATATCAATGACATCTTTGCTGAGATCTTTTTTGATGATTTCAGCATAATGGGTTAAATTTCGATCAAGAAGGTTGACCATTTCAGGTGTTGCACCTTTTTGAGGTCCGTAAATTGCTGCAGCGCCAGTGGGACCAACAAGTGGATTATTTACATCACAAGCCACTTCAATCTTCACTTGTTGAAGTCTTGGATCTAATGCTGATAAATCAATTGAAACAAGCTGGTTTAAAGAACCGCCACCATAGCCAATTTGTTCGCCTTTATCATCTAGTAACTTAGCACCTAATGCTTGAGCCATTCCTGCTCCCCCATCATTGGTAGCACTTCCACCAATTCCAATAATGATATGTTCTACCTTATAATCTAAAGCAGCAAGAATTAACTCTCCTGTTCCCCATGTCGTAGTGATTAAAGGATTTCGATCCGCTTGAGGAACCAAATGCAAACCTGATGCGGCAGCCATTTCAATGACAGCAGTTTTTCCATTTCCCAAAACCCCAAAAAATGCTTCCACGGGATGTCCCAATGGGCCAATCACTTGTTTTTTTATAATTTGGCCATCTGTGGCATCTACTAAGGATTGTACTGTTCCTTCCCCACCATCTGCCATAGGAATCTTTATATAGGTTGCATCAGGATATATCTCTTGAAAACCTTTCTCAATCGCATTGGCAACTTCTAGTGCTGTTAAACTTTCCTTAAATGAATCTGGCGCGATAACAATTTTCATTTGAGACACTCCAATCTATTTTGTCTTTCTTAGAAGCATATTCTTATCCGAAAAATTTAAATACACCATAAATGAAAGTAGAAACAACAGCTAATGTTAAACCTACTAATGATTCATAAGGGATTAACTTTAATCTTTCTTTGATTTGCATATTTACACTACCGCCTGTAGCATGGAAGAAACTACCGTGTGGTAAATGGTCTAATACTGTTGCACCTGCATGAATCATAGCTGCACCTGCTATCGCAGCAACGCCTAATTCTAAAATAGTTGGACCAAATACACTACTTGCTACAGCTGTACCCGCGGTGGTCGAAGCTGTTGCTCCTGACATTAGTACACCAGAAATTGGTGCCAATAGATAAGCTGGTAAACCTGAAGAGCTTAATGCATTAATGACTACATCTTTTAATCCAGAGTTGGCAATGATACCTGCTAATGTACCTGTACCTAATAACATAATCGCAACTCCAGACATTTTTCCTAAACCAGATACTGCATATTGGTTGATTTGTTTGATTCTACCCATAAATAATGCACCGATCAATCCACCTAAAGGTAATGCAATCATTGGGTCAATACTAATATCAGCAATTGGACGTAATGCTAATAGGACAATAGTGACAACTGGCCCTACAATAGCCGTAAAGAAGATCGGTAGGTTTCCATCGCTGTGGTTTTGGATTTCTGCTAATTCAACCTGTGAACCTTTATGAGTAAGTTTTTTTGCAATAAAATAAGTGACAATCAGACCAAAAAATGCTGGTATAATTCCTGCTGCCATAACCGATGTTAATGGAATATTGAAGGCTTCCGAAGCAGCAATCGCATTTGGGTTAGGAGAAATGACGTTACCTGCTTTACCTCCACCAATCATCGCAATTAAAATGGCCATTTTAGAAAGGTTAGCCCTTTTTGCAATCGCTAACGCAATTGGTGAAACGGTAATAACCGCAACATCAATAAATACCCCTACAGCTGTTAAGATAAGGGTTGCAATCGCTAACGCAAACAATGCTCTTGTTTCCCCTAATTTTTTCACGATGGTTTCAGCTATCGTTGATGCTGCACCAGACTCTATGAGTACACCTGCTAAAACTCCAGCTGCTAAGATTCTTAATACTGCTGGAATGATACCTTTGGCACCATCCATCATTAATGTGACTGTTTGACCTAGATCTGCACCGCCAATAATACCACCTATTAATGCTCCAGCGATCATTCCGTAAGCAGGTGGAACTTTCCTAAGAATCAGGACAATGGCAATGACTAATGCTACTACAGCACCTAAAGCAGTTACTTGAACATCCATGTTTTGACTCCTCCTAAAGTATTTTTATGATGATTAGTTCAATTACCATTGTAAGCGGTTCCTTGCCAATTAACATCATTCATACAACAAAAAATAACCAAAAAAACAAGCCGTTTTTTTGGTTATTTGCATAAATAATGCTTTATTTTGAATTTAACAAATTTAATAACATTGAGATATATAAGTCTAACAGATCTTTTAGTTTTTTGGGATCTTTACCTGTCATTTCCTTTATTTTTTCGAGGCGATAATGTAGAGTATTTCGATGAATAAATAACTTCTCTGCTGTATGATTAACTTCACCGTTCTCTTCAATAAATACTTTTAATGTTTGTTGAAGTTCACCCTTTTTGTCATTTTGAACAATTCTTTGATAAACTTCAAATAGTGGATGTTTTAATGTTTTTGGTAGATCCACTAATAAGGTAGGAAAACCCATCTCTTGATAAGAATAAATATCGATATCAGGAAATAAATGTTTCCCAACTTCTAATGTTTTCATTGCCTCATGATAGGATAAAGATAGTCCCGCTATTTCAGGATAATACGATCCTATGCTCATGGTTGTCTTGACCTTTGATAATTGGAAGATACGTGATCCCCATGAACGCAATTGTTGCAGTGTTTGTCCTTCATTCCATTGATCATCATTTAATTTAATTTTTTTAAACAGGATAATATCAGTGGTATACCCCAGTGCCATTAAGTCATCATTATCTAGCAAATTTTGAAGGGTAGAGACTACTTTTTTCCTTCTACTCAATAATTCCTTTTCAGATAACTGATTAACCTTTATTTCAATAATGACTGCCACTCTAGGTATTTGAAATGAAATTCCAAGAATCTTTGCCCTTTCAAGAAACCATGGATCTGTTTCAAGATTGCCAACTACAATCTGATGAATGACTTCCTCTTTTAATCTTTGATCCCACTGAATTTGCTCTAAAAGAAAGGCCTGTTCTAGAATCATTTCTGCAGCCATTTTAACTAATTCTCCATAGCCTCGTATTTCCTCTGGGGGGCCAGTAATTCCAACTACACCAACAATTTCGTTTCTAAAAAAGATCGGAAGATTTACTCCTGGCTTTGCTCCTTTTAGATAGTTCGCCTTTACTTCATCGATTTCAACCACAGATTGACTTTTGATTACAGCAACTGCGCCATCGTGGATTTGATTGATTCTTTCTTTTTCCCCAGAACCAATAATAACTCCTTTTTCATTCATCACATTGATATTTCGGTGAATGATATTCATGGTTCGTTCAACAATTTGTTCAGCTAGTTCATGATTAAGAAAAATCATTTCATT
This sequence comes from Tepidibacillus decaturensis, assembly GCF_001561915.1. Taxonomy (GTDB): domain Bacteria; phylum Bacillota; class Bacilli; order Tepidibacillales; family Tepidibacillaceae; genus Tepidibacillus_B; species Tepidibacillus_B infernus. The sequence continues at coordinate 1,194,344 of NZ_LSKU01000001.1, forward strand.
CCTCCCACAACCATTTAAAAGAGAAAAGGGCTAGACTTGGTAGATATCTTTTACTTTCTCGGTTAAATATTCAATTAAATATTTCGCATTTAAACTCTCATGGGTTACATCTTTTAACAGTTCGTTTGGTGTTTTTGCTTTACCAAAACGGTGAATCTTATCGTCTAACCAATTTTTGATTGGGATTAAATCCCCTTTTTGCAATAATTCATTAAAATTTGGTAACTCTAATTTAAGTTGATGATAAAATTGTGCAGCATAGATATTACCTAATGCATAGGTTGGAAAATAACCAATCATCCCTCCAGACCAATGCACATCTTGTAATACTCCCTCCGCATCGGTATTAGGAACAATCCCTAAATATTCCTGCATTTTTTCTTTCCAAATCGTGGGCAGTTCTTCTACTTTTATCGTGCCATTGATCAGTCCTTTTTCAATTTCATAGCGGATCATAATGTGAAAATTATATGTAAGTTCATCTGCCTCAGTTCGAATCAATGAAGGTTTCATTTCATTAACCGCTCTATAAAAATCTTCTTTTGGGATATTTCCTAATTGTTCAGGAAAATAAGAAACCAAATATTCATAATAGGCATCCCAGAAAAGAGAGTTTCGGCCAATCATATTTTCCCAAAAACGAGATTGAGATTCATGAATCCCCATTGAACTTCCTTCTGCTAAAGGTGTTTTTTCCAAATCTTTTGAGATATTTTGCTCATACTGCGCATGTCCACCCTCGTGCATTGTTCCAAATAATGCGGTGGTTAGATCATTTTTCTCAAATTTGGTTGTTACCCTTGCATCTCCACGATTTAATGTGATCTGGAAGGGATGAACGGTTTCATCAAGCCGCCCTGCTTCAAAATCGTAACCCATTTTCCTTAAAATAAATTGGCACAGTTCTTTTTGTTGATGAGGATCATATTCTTTTTTCAAAAAGCTTGTATCGACAGGGGCGGCTTTGGCTACCTTTTGAATCAACGGAACCAATGCATCTTTTAAATCTTTAAAAATTGGATCAAGTTGTTCAACTGTCATTCCAGGTTCATATTGGTCTAATAAGGCATTGTATTTATTTCCTTCATAACCCCAAAGCTCAATAAATTCTTGATTAAATTTTACTATTTTCTCTAGATATGGTTTAAATAAAGAGAAATCATTCTTTTTCTTTGCTTCCTCCCAAACAGACTCTGCATTAGAGACGAGGACAACATATTCTTGGTATTTGTCTTTTGGAATTTTTTTATCTCGGTATAATTCTTTCTTTAACAAATGAACAGATTTTTGCGTGATTTGATCAAGTTCTTCCTCATGTTTTGACAATTGGTTTAATAACTGTTCCATTACTGAAGACGTTTTCATTTGGAAAACTTCTGAAGATAACATACCTATGACTTCAGAACGTCCTTCTACTCCATTTTTAGGTGCCCCTGTTCTTAAATCCCAATACATCACATTGATTGCTTCATTGTACGACTTTATCTTTTTTACAAGTTCGTAAAATCTTTTTACCTGTTCTTCAATCTTGCTTGACACATATTTCACCTCTATCTTTATTTTCTTCTATTTTCCATGATTTAACTGTGAAATTCAAGTGTAATTGCACACTTCATTGATATATTCCTGACGATATTCTTCATCGCAATAAACACGACAGTTCCGTCTTCAAGTGTTATCATTGGCTTGATATTTAATAGCCCATCAACCGTTGCTTGAGCTGCGGAAATTCTTCCGCTCTAATTGGGTAGTGAAATCACTTTTCCCAAGTAAAGAAACCTCCGCTAGTTCGTCATTTTGCTTTTACTTCTTTCTAATAACGAAAAAGAGTCGGAAAAACCGACTCTTTTAAAGGAACCTATTTGAATCAATTTTAATGTTTACAAAACATTGATGATCAGCTCGATTGCCTTAACTAAGTCATGATGATGCCAACTTGGTAAAGAACGATTTTTGAGCGCTAAATCATGAGAAGCAGGCACATGAACAAATCCGGAACGTGTAGAAAGACCTTCTTTTGCTATTTTGTGTAACATACTATACATGACATGATTGCATAAATAGGTACCAGCACTATTTGATATTTCCGCAGGATATCCTTCTGCAACCAACATATCTACTATTCTTCTGATTGGTAAAGTAGAAAAATAGGCAGCAGGACCTTCTTGCTCTATAGGTTGGTCTTGCATGATAACTCCTTTATTATCTGCAGCCCCATCATTACAATTAATAGCGATACGTTCAGGTGTAATTCGGTTTCTTCCCGCAGCAAGTCCTAATGAAATGACAACATCTGGTCTTTCTTCATCAAAAACCCTAAATAAAACCTTTGCCGCTTCTGCAAAATCTACAGGAAGAACCTGTCCAATTACTAAATATTGGTTAATTTCCTTCCCTTTTAATTCTTTAACAATTTCTTCTGTTGGATTGATTGGATTATCCAAAAACGGTTCAAATCCAGTTAGCAGTAATTTCTTCATTTTCTACTTTTCCTTTATTCAGCTATTTTTTTTGCCCAACGGACATTTGGATAGCGGTTATAAGGATACACAATTCCCTCAAACTTTTTCGATGTGAGATAATTATTGGAATAGAAGTAGATTGGCATGAATGGAAGTTCTTGCATCAATACTTCTTCTGCTTGATGTAAATATTCCATCCGTTTGGTCTGGTCTTGTTCTACTTTTCCTTTATGCAATAAATCATCATATTTCTCACTTATCCATAATGTTCTATTATTAGGACTATCACCTAGAAAATAATCCAGAATGACAGATGGATCTAAGAAAATTCCAACCCAACCCATGCGAGCCATTTGAAAGTCAGATGAATTTGTTCTTTCCAAATAGGCTTTCCATTCCTGATTTTCTAAAGTAATTTCAATCCCTAAGTTTTTCTTAAGCATATCCTGAATTGCTTCTGCAATCTTCTTGTGATTTTCAGAGGTGTTATAAATTAAAGTCACCTCAGGAAACTTTGTCCAACCTTCTTCTTGCATTGCTTCTTGGATTAATTGTTTTGCTTTTTCTAAGTCTTTCTTTAAATAAGCTTCTTTTTGTGCACGAAAATCTTCTCCTGAAGGTGTTTTAACACCATAAGGAACAAAGGCGTATGCTGGTGTTTCACCAGATAATGTAATATGATTAGTAATGGCTTCCCGGTCTATTGCTAAGTTAAAAGCCTCTCGTACTTTTGGATTATTAAATGGTTCCTTTTTGACATTAAACATAAACATATAGGTTCCAAATAAAGGTGTGATTTTAAATTCCTCATTTGATTTTTCAGTTTGAATCGCATCAGCGGGGATACTTTGAATCAAGTCAATTTGTCCACCTTTATACATTTGATAATAGGTGGTGGCTTGATTGATCATCACCCATGTTACTTTTTCCATTGTGATTTCATTTTTGTTATAGTACTGATCATTCTTTTCGATCACTACTTCTGAGTCATGGATCCAACTAGTTAACTTGTAAGCACCATTGCTCACCAAAGTTTCCGCTTCTGCTGCCCAATCTTTATTCTCTTCAACAAGAGATTTTTTCACAGGGAAGTAAACCCAAAATGTTAACATTTTATCAAAAAAACCAACTGGCTCTTCTAATTCCACGACTAATGTATGGTCATCTATCGCTTTTACTCCAACTTGATCTACAGTTGCCTCTCCACTATTATACGCTTCTGCCCCTTTAATGTAATATAAATAAAAAGCAAAATCACTTGCAGTCTCTGGGTTTAGAACACGTTTCCAAGCATATTCAAAATCATATGCTGTTAGTGGATCTCCATCTGACCATTTTGCATCATCACGAATGGTGATGGTATAAGTTTTCCCATCATCAGAAACTTGAATATCTTTGGCTGCTCCTTTGACTATATCTCCATTTTTGTCTGTGGTATATAGCCCCTCAAAAAGATGTTCAATTACCCAACCTGAAGTAGTATCGGTTGCTAATGCTGGATCTAAAGTCGGCGGTTCACTCATTGCATTTAACGTAATCTCTTGTTTAATGTTGTTTGTGGTACTTCCTGTTTCTGAAGATGTTTGCTTGGCAGTATTTCCACATGCAGTTAAAACTGGAACAACAAATAAAACGATAACTAAGAATGAAAATAATAACCTTTTCAATTGATTTTCCTCCTCTTTTTTATACATTTATTTAGTTTAAGCATTGGCATGTCCTAAAACCCCATTTGTTGCTGACATACCAATGATCACTAATCCCCACATCATTTTGTATGCTGTTACATAATCATCACAAGTAAAGCGAATGGTTTTAGGGTTTACTAATTCAACTGAAGGAATCGTTGTTGTCATTAGTGCTTGATTGCTCCCCTTAAACTCAATTTCAAATATAACTGGACCTTGGACAACATATGGTTTGATTTGGCTTGCATTTTTTACAGCATTTTTAGCTTTTTTCCTTATCAACTCGTGAGCATTATCCGGTGATAATAATTCCGCAGCAAAACGGTCAATTCCACGCTTAACAATAGCTGTTTCAACATTGGGTAATGTGTCTTTTACTTCTGAGGTTACTATGTCATCCCCTGTAACAAGTAGAACTGGAACTTTATAAAATCCTGCAACACCAGCATTTAATTCACTTTCTCCTACTACCTTACCATTGATTCGCATTTCATTTACAGCTACCCCTGCCAAGGTATGACTAATCACAGAACGTTCGGAACCACCTTCCCGCCCATGATAGCCAACAAAGAATACACCATCAAAACTATCATCAATACCTTCCATTTGGCACATGACGCGATTATTTCCAGAAATTAAGCGAGCCCTTGGGTCAAGATCCTCAATCAGAATATTTGACATATTTCCATGACCATCCGCTACTACTACTTCTGTTGCTCCCCCTTGAAAGGCACCTTCTATTGCTGCATTTACATCCTGTGTCATTAGTTTGCGAAAACGATGATACTCATCATTTTTTTTCAATTGCATGTTTGTCGCTACACCTGAAATCCCTTCCATGTCCACTGAAATATAGATTTTCATGATCCTACTCCCTTTCTAAAATTCAATTTTTGTATTTTCATCTAAAGTTATTTTTTATCATTGGATGAGCAATCAAACTGAAGTCCATCACTTTATTCCTACCCCTGCACCAAGTTTTAAACTATATCATCTCTTTCCGCTTCTTCTTTGATAGTAGCCTCAATATCAATATACAATTGTTGTTAAGAATAATAAAAATGGCTTAAAAAAACATACCTTATAAATACTCGAATGAATTTTTATATACCTCGAGTTGAACCATTACATTCACATGCATAATTCCTGCAATTCTATTAACCTTTTTTAGCGTCTCTGTTAATTCCTCATAGGTATGTACATTAACTTGAGTAAGCAACTGAAATTCCCCAGAAACAAAAGAAATGTATCGGATTTCTCGAAAAGACCGAAGTTCATCAATTACATGATCAAGCGTATTTGGCTGCACGCTTATTTGAATAATTGCTCCCGTTTTGACCCCAAGAGAAATTGGATTTACTATTCCTACAACCTCAAGAATTTGGTTCTCAACAAGGTTCTTATATCTTACACGTATTGTTTTTTCTGATACATTTAATTGATTTGCAATCTCTGTAAAAGCCATTCTTCCATCCTTCGATAGAAGCTTAATCATTTCTTTATCCAGTTCATCTAAAGTATATGTTTGCACCATTCCATTTCCTCTCCTCAAACTATATTTTAAATTTTAGTAATGATATTAGGACTAATACATATAAAAAGTGGCTTATTTAATCAATAATTTGAAATTTTACTACTGAATTTCGTAAAATATTTGATTGTTATTTTAATTTATAAAACTCTTAAAGACAATAGTTTTTTGAAAAATTATAAAAAATAAATCCAACAAAAAATGACACTAATTTCACGCAAACATTTGTGTGACTGCCCAGATCGCTCTTCAAGCTAATGCAAGGGATCATGGTGAAATTTGATTCTCCAACGTTAATGTAAATTTTATATAAATTTAATGATGCAACCGATTCTTTTCGTTTAATTACATGATATGATAGGAAAAAAGGGACGTGGAGGAACTTTATGGATAGAAAAAAAGCAATCTTTGGCTGGGCCATGTATGATTGGGCAGATTCTGCATTTGCAACAACAATTATGGCCGCCGTTTTACCGATTTATTACACAGATATAGCAGGGATCACACTAGAGAAGACGACAGCTACCGCTTATTGGGGATATACTCAATCGATTGCGATGTTGATTGTTGCAATTCTTGCCCCAATCTTAGGAGCTATATCTGATTATACATGTTCCAAAAAACAGTTTTTACGATTTTTTGTCTATATGGGTGCGATTGCAACAAGTTTACTCTTTTTTACAGATAAAGGAGATTATCTCTTGGTTTCCTTTCTTTATATATTAGGAATGATCGGATTTTCCGGAGGAAACGTTTTTTACGATGCCTTTCTTCCTGAGATTGTTCCTTTAGAGGAAATGGATAATGTTTCATCTAGAGGTTATGCATTTGGATATATTGGTGGAGGTTTCTTATTATTAGTTAATCTAACAATGATCCAAAAACCGGAATTATTTCATATTCCTGATGCTACGACAGCAACTCAACTCTCATTCTTAACTGTCGGTACTTGGTGGCTTATTTTTTCATTGCCCTTATTTAAATTTGTAAATGAAAAGAAGACAGATCAACAAAACTCTACAAAGAAATCCTACCTAATTATTGGATTAAGTCGTGTGATAACGACTTTTAAAGAAATCAACCATTATAAGGAATTAGTAAAATTCCTCATTGCTTTTTGGTTATATAATGATGGGATTAGTACCATTATCAAAATGGCAACCATTTATGGTAGAGAAATTGGGATTGGGACTTCAGATTTAATTGCTGCCTTATTGATCACTCAGTTTGTAGGTATTCCCTTCTCTCTTTTATTTGGAAAATTAGCTGGGAAAATCGGTTCTAAGCAGTCTTTATACTTATCATTATGGATTTATGTTATCATCGTCATTTTTGGTTATTTTATGACTTCGACTGTCCACTTTTATATCTTGGCTTCTGCTGTTGGTTTGGTTCAGGGAGGAAGTCAAGCCATCAGTCGTTCGATCTATGGCAGTTTGGTTCCAGTTCATCGAACTGCTGAATTCTTTGGCTTTTATGGAATCTCAAGCAAATTTGCTTCTATATTCGGGCCTTTCCTTTTTGCTATTGTAGGTCAACTAACAGGCTCTAGTCGTTTTGGTATCGTTTCTCTCGTTTTATTCTTTGCCGTTGGAATATGGCTTTTAACCAAAGTAGACCTAAAAAAAGGCCAACAACAAGCAAAAGTAGTAAACTTGCTGTAGCCTTTCAGAGTTTTGTAGAAAATAGTATTTTTTATTATGAAATTGTACTTTGTACCGTGCTCCTTTGCTCATTCCTTCTTATGATTTAATAAATAAGGTAAGAAAGGTAATCACAAAAGTCACCTTTTGTAAAAAGAACAATTTTTTATAAGATGAGCTCAAAAAATTGATTTTCCAGCTTGGCATCACAAGGTTTTCCTGTCTCATAGGACACATTTCCAATCAGTGACTGCATTTGTTCAATTGGTTTGATACCACGAAGATAATCTTCTATACATTGATAGATTGGAATTGCTTCCTGTTTAGCTCGATCAAAAAGATCCAGAAAGCTTTCTTTACTTCCTTCAATTCCATTTGTAGGGTGAAACCACTCAGTATGTTGAAGATTGAGAAAGTCTTTATTCGGGATCTTTTTGCTGTAAGAAAATGGCGAAACCATCTCCCCTAGCAGTATATGTTTAATCCCTGTTGGGTCAAATAAAAACTTTAAAGCTTTTATCATATCCTGATAGGATTGATTAATCACCAATTGTAAATCAGGTCTTTTTTCAGCATGAACTTTCTTAATTAAATAGATTAGCATTTGCTGGATCTGAGATGGTAGATTTTTGCCTACATCAATTTCTTTAAAAACGGGTGTCTTCCAAGTGTCAACTCCTTTAAAACGTTTCATCATTAAGGTATCTATCATAATCTCTAACTTTTGATGTTTATTTCCCTCTTCTCCTGAACGATAAACAATATAGGGATGAGTATTTCGGTCTAAAAGATGGTGGCTAACAAAACCAAAAACATATGCTTTTAATAACGGGTCTGGGTGTTGCTTTAAATATTGAACCATCTCTACCAGAAATGAACCACAGTGTTTCTTATGAAGTAAACTACCAATCTTCGTTACTGACTTATCCTTTCTCCATGGCCAAAAATGATGGTAGAAAAAAGGATCAGGCCCTTGGCAACCTAGGTAGTAAATCTCTTTATGTTCTAAAAAGTCGTACCCAATTTCTTTATCCAAGTGCTCCCCAAATAGGTTATGGGTCCATACATTGGGCATAGCGTTTTCTTCCCTTCATTTTCAGTCCTCGATCATAATTGGAAAAGATTAATCCTGATATGACAAAGAAGGATATCATAATGATGATCAGTACATCCATCGTAGTATGATCATAAAGCCAACCACCAATTAAAAAGCCTAGCATCCTTCCACCAGCCCCGGCACTACTAATAACCCCTTGATAAAATCCAGCTTTTCCCTCCGGTGCTAAATTGGCTGCTGCAGAGGGAACGGCTGGCCAAACTAGCATTTCTGCTAATGTCATTATGACCATAGCCAATACAAATCCGAAATAACTTTTATTCTGATATAACAATAAAAAGGAAAAAACAAAAATGATCATTCCAATCAGCAATTGTTTTTTAATGGTTCGTAAAAGAAACTTAGTAATGTAATTAACCAATGGTTGTCCAAGAACAATCAAAGCCCCATTGATTGTCCATAGTAATGTGTATTTAGATAATGGGATACCTATGCTTGAAATATACGCTGATAGACTTGTTTGCCATTGTACATAAGGAATCCATGATAAGATAAATGCTAACGAGATCACCATCAGGGCAATAAAATGACTAAGTTGGTTCTTGATCATACTTTCGTTCCCGATTAGATCACGATGTCCGATTGTATTGTCAGAAACCTCTTGCCATTGATCCTTGTTAAAACCAAATAACACCAGAAGGAGAAAAAGAATAAAGGTTAAAGCATTGACGATAAAGATAAGGGTAAAAGAAATCTGTGCAACCAACCCTCCAAGAGTAGATCCTAATGCCACTCCAAAGTTTTGAGCCACATAAATCATATTAAAGGCTCTTCTTCCTCCTTCAGGCCACACAGAACCAGCCATTGCATACATAGAAGGAAAAACTAGTCCATTACTAAAGCCTAAAATCAGCATCAGTATGACATAAATCGTCCACTGATTAAAGACTGACAATGCTAAAACAGTAATGACAGATAGTAAGATTCCAGTAATAATCGTTTTCTTACCGCCCCATTTATCAAATAACCAGCCACCAATCAAATTTCCTAATATACCAGTTGCTTGTTGTAGCATTAAAACGATACCAGCAATAGACATCGATTGGTGTAAGACTTTTGTTATATAAATGGTATTTAAAGGCCATAGAAAAGAGTTACCCGTCACATTGATAGTCATTCCGATTGCCAAAATCCAAATAGAGATTGGGTAGTTAAAAATCTTTTTCATTGATGTCACCTTTTCTAACGATTGCAGTTTCTATTTAACTATTCCATTTTAACGGCTCCCAATTTATTTTGAAAGCACATTTTAAACTTTTTATTTATTTAGTGAGCCGTCCTAGTAACATATAATATATCGTAAAACCTTGATGAGATGTGAGAATATGGACATTATTAAACATTCGATTGGCGCCTCGTCGTTTTTTTAACAGGATCTGCAACCTTCGATTACTACCTTTATAAACATTTACATGGAGAATTTCCATCTGTTTACCAAAAGAAACTATATGATACCACTTGAAGAATAATGATTTAGTGATATCTGTTTGATTTCCTTAATAAGTGCTCCTATTTTTCTTGTAACATGTGGGTGGCAAGTGAAAAAAATAACTTGATGCTGCTTTGCCAGAATCTCTAATGCCTGGATAGATAGTTCTAATCTTCTAGGATCAAAATTTACGAAAATGTCATCTAAAATAATTGGAAGAAAATATTGATTAGAAAATTCTTCAACAAGTGCAAAACGCAACCCTAAGAATAGCTGTTCGATCGTACCCCGGCTTAAAAACTGAGGCATAAATCTTTGTCCATCTTTTCTAATAACTTCAACAGAATGACTATTGATGGGAACATAGACTTGTTGGTATTCTCCATTCGTTAATAACGATAAGTAATGTGAAGCCCTTTTCATCACCTGTGGCTGTTTTTCTTTTTCATAGCGACTCATCGCTTTTTCCATGATCTGTTTTGCTAGCGTGATCGTCATCCATTCTTTTACCTTTTGATGAAGCTGAGATTGCATTTCTACATAACTTTGGTTTAGTTCTGTAAGGGTTTGATCTTCTTCAAGCTCTTTAATTTGGTTTTGTAATTCTCCTTTTTCTTCTAACAATTGTTTATTTAAGGTTGATCTTTTTTCTATCTCGTCTTTAAACTGAACAAGTTTTGCCATGATCTCCTCTTTATTTTCAGTTTCAAGAGTTTTTAACAATCGCTGGTATTCCTCTTCAGTCTTACAACTTAATTTTAATAAAGTAGTGAGTTGTCTACTTTCATTCAAAAGGATTTGATAATGTTCAAAATTCTTTGCTTTATGATAAAATTCTTCTTTATCTTTAACCTCTGCATAATTAATTAGTTCTTCAATTTGATCATGAATCGATTTTATTTTATTTTCCAACATCTCCAACTGTTCTTTCCACCCATCGAACTTTTCTAATAAAATCTGATGGTTTTGCTTTGCCTGCAGATGATCATTTAAGCGTTCATTTAATTGAAAAATCCCTTCTTCAATAGATTTGCCGTTTAACCCAACAATTTCTAATAATTCTTTACTTTTTTTTCATATTCAACAATTTCTTTTTTAACAAAATCTATTTTTTTATTAAACTTTCTTCTTTCTTGATCCATTCTTTTACTCTCTGTATTGTTGCGATGACATCAAAGACGACCAATGGAGACAATACCTCATCAAAATGGTGTTGAAAAAACCAGTCCTTCCAGTTTTTCTGTAAGGTAGTTAAGTCCTTTTCTAAATGCTGACGAACTTTTTGTAAAGTAGAAAGTTCTACCCGAATTCCTCTTCTTTCTTTATTTATTTCTTCAAGATGAGCCTTTTTCTCATCTAATTGTCCTTTTTGTGAAATTGCTTTTGCCCTTAACTCTTCTATTTTGTTTATTGTGAACTCATCGAGAACCTCAAAACCATAGTTTTCAATAAGTGGAATTGACTTTTTCAAGATCGTAGTGATTTGATTTTGAAGGTCTTCAAGTTGCTCATCTAGCTGGGTCATTGAGACATTCAATTTTCTTCCCTGATTAACGTGTAGTTTTTGTTGATAATGTAAAGTTAACAGAATGACATTAAAGAATAATAATAGACTTGCTGGTAGCCATTCTTTAAAATAGAAAAGTACAATACTACCTAACAAGAAAATTCCTACCATAATAAGGAGAATTCCATTGCTTTGAAAAGAATTTGAATGATCTTGTTGATGCTGGTATACATTCCTTTGTTGTTCTAATTGTGTTTTTTGCCATTCCTTTTCCTTAAGGTCATTCCAATTCGTTCTTATGACCGGATATATTTCTTCGAGCTTATCAGCTTTTTGCTCAGAAAAGACATGTTCTTTTAAAGAATATATAGAATCTTCAAGATGAATCTTCCTTAGCTCCTTATCTTCGATTCTTTGTTTTACGCTTTCTAGTTCTCTTTGTTTGCTTTGTATTTGTAGTGAGTATTCTTGTAAAAATTGTTTATCTTGAATAGAAAATTCAATCAATTGTACTTTTTCTTTTGAAAAGGTTGGCCCCAATTGTTTTAACATATCATTTATTTGTTCGTGTAAGCTTTCCTTTTCTTGCGATAAACTCTGGTATTCCCTTTGATTTTCTTGATATTTATTTAATTGATTCTTAAAATGTTGAATTTTATCCTTATTTTCTTCAAGAAAAGGATTTTCATAGAAAATTTCAAGTTCCTTTTCTACTTCTACTTTCCTATTTAATACATTCTCTTTTTCTACTTCTAGATCTAAACATTTTTCTTCTAATGTCTTTAATCTGCTCATTCCGTCTTCTGGGAATAGAAAAGGATTAGGATACTCCTTAAGTTGTTCTTGCAAAAGATTCAGTCGAATGTAAGTATCATAGGATTGGACAACTTTCTCTAACCATAGCGTATTCTTTTTTATTCTTTCCATCTGTAATTCGTTCTCATCTATTTCTTCTTCTAGACTTTTTATTTTCAAGATCAATGTTTGATATTGGTCATATTTTTGCTTTAATTTTTCTTTAGATAGATAAATACGATCCATCTCTGCCAAGATCATATTTATTTCAGGTTTTTTACCGCCCATTTTAAATAGTTGTTGCTGTTTCTGTTCAAGCGTCTGCTTCATTTTCAAAATTTGGCTTGCTGATCCTGTACCTGTATGATAGATAAAACTATTTATTTCTTCATCTTGAAGCGAATCGATTTGTTGCAACTCTGTTAAACCAAAAGAAAAGATTTGCTTATATACTTTTTCGCTAACTTTTCCAATGAGTTGTGGCAAAACCTCTTCCCCTGCTACTTCTCCATTAGGAAGATAAACTTTTACATCTCCAGATACCTTTTGCGACTGAATTCGTTCAATTCGATAAGATTGGTTATTTACATCAACGATTTCAATGGTCCCTCCAAATTTGCCCCATGTATTGGTTCGTACCGAAGATGAGCATTTTTTCTTCCTTCAAAACCAAAAAGAATAGAACGAATAAACGCCATCATCGTACTTTTTCCAGACTCATTCATCCCTTCTATCACATTGATTCCATTGTGAAGTTCAATGGTTAGATCATTCAGTTTTCCAAACCCATAGATATATAATTTTTTAATGATCAAGAATTTCTCTCCTCCCTAGTGAAAAAGTGAATCGCTAAATGTTTAGCTTTTTCAAAAATGTTATCTATGTCTTCATTAGAAAAAGAGGTAAAATGATTTTTTAAGCTACGGTTTTTAAATAGTTCATGACCCAATTCTTTTTCTATTACAGTTACATCCATTTGTTCTTTAGCAAGTGTTAATTGTTCTAGATAATCGACCAAAAAGGAACCTTTTTCTAAATAGTCTTCAATCTGAAAATAAGGCGTGGTTTTTAATTGAATGGATTCTATCCATGTCCATTGACTTTGAACGATATAGTTTTGGTTTAATATTTCAACCATTTCATCCTTTTTTCCATCTTCATGTAACTCGAAATGTAAGTCCGACTCGCCAATCAAAGAAATTCGGAGAATCATTGGAACTTGAGAGGTTTGCATCATCCCATCTATCTTTTCCTGAATATGATCCATAAGACAATTCATGTTCTCTATTGAGGTAATATCGATCACTACTTCGTCCCATTTAATCTGTGAGGTTTCGATCCATTTCATCGTTTGAACTTTTTGACGATCAACTTCAACCAGTACACACCCTTTAGTACCTGTTTCTTTCATATGGCGGCCTTGTGGATTCCCAGGGTAAACGATCACAGGCGTGGAATTAGAAACCACATGCTTTTTATGGATATGACCTAAAGCCCAATAATCCATGTCAGAATAAAGTAGTTCTTGCGTTGTAGTAGGCGCATATGTATCATGCTCAGGGTTTCCATCTAGATTGGTGTGTAGTAAACCGATATGGAATATTCCTTCAGCAGACTCTTTTTTCTTATACTCGGGAACGATATTTTCTCTGAATGACTTTGTTGGAAAACTACGTCCATATATTCGAACTAATTCTTTTTGCTCTTTAATAAAGGAATAGACTTCCACTTTGTCAGAAGGAAAAAAATGAACGCTCTTTGGCCAATCAAATGAAGACTTTATCTGATCTGCTGGGTCGTGGTTACCATGTATAATATAACTTTGTATTCCATGCTCATCTAACTTTTTAAGTCCTTGGTAAAAATGAAGCAGTGCTTTTAAACTATGTTCCTCCACATCAAAAACATCTCCAGAAATAAGCAAAAAATCTACTTGATACTTAATACAATAATCGATAATTTGATCAAAAGCCCTGAAAGTAGATTGTTGAATTTGTTGATGTAAATGCTTAGGTATATGGACTAATCCCTTAAATGGTGTATCTAAATGAAGATCTGCAGTGTGGATAAAACGAAATGTAGACATTTATACCCTCCATGAAAAATTTAACTTCTCTTTTTCTAGTTTACATCGAATTCACGTTCGTATACAAGTATTAAAATAGCCCACAATAATGATGTATAAAAAAATACCCCGTCTAATGACGGAGTATTGCTGGAATACGATCCTTTTCAAATTTAAAAGCAACGACAAAAAAGGCAAAAGCTCCTAATAAACGAATGACTGATGATATATTCATAGCCCAAAACATGCCGGTCAATGATAATAGCCAAACACCAATTTGGGGTGAAATAAAACCGATAAAACCAATAACAATGGTGTATAAAGTAATATAAGAAGAACGATTCTTCCCTGGCGAAACACCCAATAATTGATTAAATAACAAAAAGTTCGTCCCTGCTAGAAATGCACCAGTAAATAAATTCGTCATCGTTAAGTAGACTAAATTGGTAGAAAGTACAGTTAAAAAAGGAGCAGATGCCATCCCTGCTGAAGCAATAAAGAGCATCACTGAATTACCGAATCGTTCAGACATTCTTCCCCACCAAGTATAGGTGAGAATCTGTGATAATTGATTTGTAACAGTAAATAAACTTAACCAGACTGCAGTAGCTCCTGCTGTTTTAATCTGATAGATACTAAATAAAGGCCAAGCCATTTGCCAGCCGAAATTAAAAAGCATTGAACTTAAAAGAAAAAAAAGAAATGGTTTCTCTGAGATACTTTCTTTCATCGCTGTCAATAAATGGTTGGATTTAGTTGAATCGATAAGACTATATTCCTTTCGTTCAACATGTTTGAATAGATAGTATGCTTCCAATAAACCAAATAAAAAAGAAACAAAAAAGAGAATTTGAAATGGATATGGATTCGTTGTATTAAAATGATTTAAAATCCAACCTACTAATGCGGTAGATACCATTCCTACAATAGTTAAGATCCGATTACGGTTACTAAAGAAAAGTCCTCTCTCTTTCTCTGGGATTAGATCCCCGATTAAAGATTGCCAGGAAAGGTTTGTTAAACTTCCAGGTACATTCATTAAACCAATTAAGATCACTAAGACCCATGCTTGGTATAATGGAAGAAATGGAATGAGGGCAAAAAGTAAGAGGAAAAACCTCGTCGATAAAATCCCTATTCCGCATACTTTTCGTTTCATTTCTTGTCGGCTAAACCAATAGCCTCCAATCACCGTTGTGATTAAGCTAACGATAGCTGGGAGTGAATTAATTAAACCAACTTGTTGATTATTGGCATGAAGAATATTAATTGCATATAACGAAATGAAACCAGTATAAGTATTGGCGATCGTTGAATAAGCTCCATTTAAAATACTATAATGTTTGTTTTTTTGGACGATCTCGTACGGATAATGCATTTAGTTCCCTAACCTTTCAGAGTAATAGCAACAGTATAATACGAAACCGCTTTAAAAACGAATTGAAAATTTGTTTAAAAATAATTAAAAATCATGTAAAAAAACACAATTATCCTCGATTTTCTTTTCTTCTATTTATTTATCATTATCGGAATTTTCGTTTCACGAAGTTTTATCCACAACGAGTTGGTTTTTTAACCATTTCCCCATCTCTTCTAACGCAATTCTTCGATAAGAGAGAAATACTCGTTTTTCAATTGGCATCTCTCCTAAAACCTTGTTATATCCATTGGGTATAAAAATAGGATCAAAAGGGAATTTAAGGTCGATTGGCAAATCGTTTGGAATCAAGTTGGTAATTTTACCATGTAGTTCTCCATGAAATACCTTTATTTCATTTTTCCATTTCATTGCAATGACCCCGTGAAAATAAGCTGACCTATTCTCCTCTTTTAACAGTTTTTCAATTCCTTTATACCCAACTAAGTTAAAAATTCTTTTCGTTAAAATACCAGGGAAGTTAGGATATGCTTCAAAAAAAATACCTGAATCATCTACAAATACAGGTTCCTCTCTATCTTCAATTTGAGATAATTTATACCTTGCAATAGATTCCATCGTTCCTTCGGTTGGTTCTTTAAATGGAAACGATTCACCCTCTACCTCAAAGCCAAAGGGTGCCAAAGCCATTTTTGCTTCAATTAACTTTTCAGAATTTGTAGTGGCAAAAATAAGTTTCATCTATAATACACCTTTCTCTACATTAAATGGTGTTAATCAAATTCTCTATTCGTTCATACTTTATTCTGTAACCTCTCCCTGTGTTCTAAACCAGATGTTTAATTCATTGATTACGCTAGCCTTATCCACAATTTCTTCATGAACTTTACAATATTCTTCGAAGCTCATCTCAAACATAAGTTCTTGTTTCTCCATAATTTCCTTTTCTACCAGTTTAATTCGATCTGGGATCTTAGCGCGCTCCTGTTCCCAGCGATCAATAATATAACTTTGTTCTAATGTAGAATATTCTTCCCAATCTTTATCAAATTGAGGAATATTAATTCCCAATCTAAAATCATATACGAATTTAACTACTTGTTTCAACTTAAAAAGACCCCTCTCATTGTAATTACTAGTTGATACATCTATTTTAATAAAAAAAGAAAAAATAGAATGGCTAACCATACTTAGAAGGTTAAAATATTCACAAATTAGACAAATTTTTTATGACAAATTTTCAAACTCTTCATTTTAGATATTTTAATTTAATACTAATTCTAGTATACTTTCATTGTGGAATCATTCACAAACTAAAAATAAAGTTAAATATTTAGGGGGAGGCATTTAATATGGCAAATCAAGTTATGCGTTCTACTGTTACTCTTAAAGATGGGCTTAAGGTTGAAGCAGAGTCTCGCGGATTTAAAGTCATAGTTGACGAGCCACAACAAATGGGCGGTAGCAATTTAGGCATGACTCCTGTTGAATTATTACTTTCTGCATTAGGAAGTTGCCTAACGATTACAATTACCATGTTTTCTAAAGCTTTTCACATCGATATCAAAGATCTTAAGGTTGATGTTGAAGGTGACTTTGATCCCATGGGTGCTATGGGAAATGATCCAAACGCACGTAGTGGCTTTACTGAAATTCGTGTTAATATTCATATCTCTTCAGATGCTCCAGAAAGCCGTATTCATCGTTTAATCGAGATGGCTGAACAAAAATGTCCTGTAAGTGATACTTTAAGACATGGTGTTGGTATTAACGCTAAATTTGAATTGAATACTGAGATTGTTTCTGCTTAACTGTTCGTCTCTAATTTTGCTAATTTCAATTGATCAAATATGAACTTACAAAAAAGAAAGCCCATCAATGATGGACTTTCTTTTTCTTTGTTTATGAAGATGTTCCTAATCTTCCTTTTTTTATATCCTTATTTCTCGTCAGATATTGAATAACTAAGAGAATAGCCAACGTTCCTAAGCCTACAGTATCAGTCCAGATACCTGGAACAATCAATAACAATCCTGCAGGTATTGCTAAAATTCGTTCTAACCAATTCAAATGTCTTAACCAATAACCCATTAACCCAGCACTTATTCCAAGCATTCCAATACTAGCAGTTGTAATAATTAAAAGAGTTTTCCAGAAGTTCGTATCAATTAAAAGCAATTCAGGAGATAGTACAAAGATATAGGGAATGATAAAGGCTGCAATTGCCAACCTTGTAGCTTCTGCCCCAGTACGAATTGGTTTTCCACCTGCTATGCCAGATGCGGCAAAGGCGGCTAAAGCAACTGGTGGAGTGATGTCTGCAACAATACCAAAATAGAAGGTAAACATGTGAGCAGCTAAAGCTGGCTTCCCTAATGTGATAATAGCTGGCGCTGCAATCGTTGATGTAATGATATAATTTGCAGTTGTTGGAGACCCCATGCCCAGAATAATTGAGGAGATCATTGTCAAGATTAAGGTTGGAATAAGGATTCCACCTGCAAGGTCGATTAAACCATTTGCAAATTTAAGTCCTAATCCAGTTAAGGTCACAGTACCAACGATCATACCCGCAGCCGCAGTCGCAGCCACAACACCTAAAGCAGACTTCGCACCGTCTTCTAATGCAAGAAAAAGATCTTTTATTCTCATATTATTATGACCTAACAGCATACCGATAAGGCCAACAATAATAACGGAAACAATTCCACTAATCGCGGAAAAAATGGGTGACCTTCCCATCATTAAAAATCCTATGATCACAAATAGAGGTATTAACAAATAAAGTTTCTTTAAGATTTCCTTTTTATCTGGTAATTCTTCCTTTGTTAGTCCACGTAGACCAGTACGTTTTGCTTCAAAATGTACCATGATCCAAATCCCAGCAAAATATAAAATAGCAGGGATTGCAG
>NZ_LSKU01000001.1:1213295-1270639 GCF_001561915.1 Tepidibacillus decaturensis
GATCCAAATCCCAGCGAAATATAAAATAGCAGGGATTGCAGCAGCTTTTGCAATCTCCCAATAAGATAATCCAATAAACTCTGCCATCAAAAATGCTGCTGCCCCCATAATAGGTGGCATAATTTGACCACCAGTAGAAGCAGCAGCTTCTACTGCTCCGGCAAATTCAGGACGATAACCTAATTTTCTCATCATTGGAATGGTAAATGAACCAGAGGTAACAACATTAGCAACTGAACTACCACTAATTGTACCTTGTAATGCACTTGAGAAAACAGCAACTTTGGCTGGCCCCCCTACTCTTCTACCAGCAATCAATAATGCCAGATCATTAAAGTATTGACCAACTCCTGTTTTCTCTAAAAAAGCGCCAAACAATAAGAACAAAAAAATAAATTTAGCTGAAACCCATAAGGGTGTTCCTAGGATTCCATTAAGTGTGAAATACATATGGGAGATAATTCTTTCCCATGAGAGACCACGAAAGGCTAGAAAACCAGGAAAATAATTTCCAAACTTCGCATAAATCAAGAAGAGTGCAGCAATCAACGTAATTGGAATACCCACTACTCTTCTTGAAGCTTCAAGTACCAATAGAACAGCTAATAATCCAATAATGAAATCTAGTTGGTTATAATTTCCTGCTCTCATGACTAATCCATCATATTCATATACCCAATAAAGCCCGACAGATGCACCTAAAATAGGCAAAATAATATCTAATATTTTTACAAAAATATTTAATATGGGGAAATCAAGTTTTATATATTTCTTTGTTGGAAATAAAATATAAATTAAACTTAACCCAAATGCTAGATGGATTGTAATTAAAAGCTGTGAAGGTAAGTTTCCTGTTAAAGATGCATAAACTTGGAAGATTGAGAAACTAATAGCTAAAATGGTAACGATCCACTTCATTAATCCCTTATACTGATAAAAAGCTGATTCACGATCATACTTTGTTAATAATTGATGAACTTCTTCTTGTGATAAATGTTGAATGTCATGACTCATTCCTATCCCTCCCTTTTATCCACTGTACTAAGTTGCTTTTCGTTGCTTCAAATCGGATCCAATGACCTGGCACTGTTAACTTTGAAAGTGGGAGTTCTTTATTTTGGATCAATAATTTGTGGTTGGCGATCACTTGCCCAACCCTTTGATCAAAATATGGAAATACACGATGAATGGAGTCGAGAATAAATTTACCATTCTCTATCTTAAATTTCTCTCCATTTTCTATTTCAGATGGGATTCCAACCCCATAGCTTTCAAAAATGACTTTATCAAGGACAATATTTAATTGTTTATCAACATGATAAAACTCTTGAACAGGTGTTCGGTGTATTGAATGAATATATAGAATCGAAAACTTGTTATTATTTTGCAATGAAAAACGTTCAAGAACTTGATCAGTTTGACCATCTGTAAGAACTAACATTGGAAACAACGGTATATTGATTAGAATTAGAATGATAATTAGTAAGATGATTAGAATCATGAATGGAGGATGAAAGAAAAACCGAGGTAACAGGTGCCACCTCGGTTTAGAATGTAAGACTGGCATCATTTAATGCCTTTTTCCTCAAAGTACTTAGCAGCTCCTGGATGTAGTGGTAGACTAATCCCTTGAGTCGCAGTTTCTAAACTGATTTGCTCTGCTTTTTTATTGATGGCTACTAATCCACCTAAATTTTCAAATAAAGCTTTTGTAATATTATAAACTTGGTCTTCAGACAAACCAGAACGTGCAACTAACATCGCTTTAACAGCAACAGTTTTAACATCTTCATTTTGTCCAGAATAGGTTCCAGCAGGAATAACTTCTTCTGTGTAGTATGGGTATTTAGCAATTAACCCTTGAATTTTGTCATCATTTAAATTTAAGATTTTTACTCCTTTAGTCGCTGATAGTTCAGATACTGCAGAAGTTGGAGCACCAGCTGTTATAAATGCTGCATCTAATTGGCCATCCTGGATTTTCTGTGAAGAATCACCAAAAGAAAGACGTTCAGCTTGCAAATCATCAAATGTCAAACCATAGATTTCTAAAATTTGTTTAGCGTTAGCTTCAACCCCACTTCCAGCATCACCAACAGATACTCTTCTACCTTTTAAATCAGCAACAGATTTGATATCGCTGTCAGCTGGTAATACGATTTGTACTGTTTCATTATATAATGAGGCAATTGCTTGTAGATTTTCAACTGGTTTATCAAACATCTCTGTACCTTTTACAGCATAATCAGCAATATCTGTCTGGGTAAAAGCAAGGTCAACTTCTTCACTTGCAATTAAACGCATGTTTTCAGCAGAAGCCCCTGTTGTTTGGGCAGTAGCATCCATATCTGTGTTATCCTTAATGATCTGTGCGATTCCACCACCTAAAGGATAATAAGTACCTGAGGTCCCACCAGTGGCAATAATTAATTGATTGCTACCACCTTGGTCACCACATCCAACCAAAGCAATAGATAATAGCATAGTAATGGCAAGTAAAAAAGCAAATTTTTTCATAACTTGGCCCCCTTCTTCATTATGTATTTTTTAGTCAATTTTAATTTTAAACTATTTTCTAATAATTTGTATAGACTTTTTTGATATTTGTAAAAGGATAAATCTAAATTACAACATGTTCAAATAAAATTCAATAAATCTTCAATTTTTTTTGAACTTATCATGACATTTGTTTATTTAAATTTTAAGTTCATATACTAAATTTGCTAAAATAGTTATTGTGATCAATTTCACATTTATTTGGGAGGTATAGATGAATGGCTAAGACCGAGTTTCAATCAACAGTTTCTTTGAAAGAAGGTTTATTTGTAGAAGCAATTTCTAGAGGGTTTGCTGTCCACATGGACGAACCAGAACAGCTTGGTGGTACCGACAAAGCAATGAATCCAGTGGAACTATTATTATCAGCATTAGGAGGATGTTTGGCTATTACTGTTGGCGCATTTAGTAAAGCTGCGCATGTAGACATTAAGGAATGCAAGGTACATGTGACTGGTGATCTTGATCCTGAAGGTTTCTTGGGTTTAAACAAAGAAGTACGTAAAGGATTTAGTCAAATTCGTTATCAAATTGAAATCCTCTCTGATTCTCCTGAAGAACGAATTAAGAAGTTGATGCAAATGGTTGAAGAAAGATGCCCAGTATCTGATACATTAAAAGGTGTAGAAGTTAAAGGGGATTACGTTCTTCAAAACCAAGTTGCAAATAAGTGATCTTATTATCAAGAGAGCCTTTTAACGGCTCTCTTTCATTTAAATGAGAAAAATATGTGTGCACTTGTGAATATAGGACATCTTGTGATATAACCTTTTTATGCAATGAAATGATATGAAAGGAAGAAGATGATGGAAACCATTTTTACACCAGAATATCTTTTTATTCAATCCAATACCCTCTATATTTCAAGTGAAAAACTTTCAAATTTTATTCAAAAACAAGGAGAAGCTCATCCAAAGATGATTAGTTTGGATGCTCCTATTTTGTGGGAACGATTAGACAATCAAGAAAAAACAGAAGTTTTACTGCACATCGATTGGAATGCTTTCTCCGATTTAATTACAATCCAATTCTCGGAAAAAGATCTAAATTTGTTACAGGAGAATCGAGAGATTGAATCATTAGGCATTTTAGTTCATTTTGATCCAGATGATGGAAATGCAGAACAGGTCATATTCATCATGGGCATTCAAGAAGGATTAAGAGTCATTCTCTAACCAGTTATAAAATTCAAATTTTTCGTTTCCATTCTTTTTTGTATGCCTTGTGCTACTCTGATCTTGGTTGACCCTAAACTGTTTCGTATGTTCTTTTATCTGTTCTACGGTCTTTAAATTCTTCTTCTGCCATTCGAATAAGATTTTGTCAATATACCGGAAATTTAACTTATTTGAGAAAACAGCCTCTTTCAATGCGTATAGAATTATTTCGTTAGAATAATGATCCTGGTCTAACCAAGCTGAGATCAATTCAACTTCCATAGGTGATAACGGTCTGCCAAACTCCTGTTCAAAAACCTTAAAGAGATTATTTTCTTTTAATTCTTTTTCTGATTTCTTTTTCTCGATCCTGTCCATTTGCATTTCTCTTTCAAAGTGGTCAATGATTTTTAAATAGAATGGTGTTAGGTTATACGTCTCATAGAGAATTCCAGATGTCTCATCTTTCATTTCATCAATTTGAAGATATCCTTGTTTTACAAGCCGTTGCAAGATTCGTACTAATTCTTCCGTTTTCAAAGCCATTCTTTGTTCCAATTCTGAAATACTGGGAAATAGCTTCCCCTTACTTTGAAAGTATAGAATATGTATAATTAACATCATTTCTTGATCTGATAAACCTATCTTTTTATAATTTGATAGTAAATGGTTTAAAATAGGAGTTGTCCCTTCTTGTAAAATAGATAAAAATAATTCATGTTTTAATATCACAGTAAACACCTCAAAGCTAGTATACACCAAAAAAGAGCACCAAAGGTGCTCTTTTTTCAAATGTAAAGAAAGTATAACTTTCTTCCACTTGTCATTTAGGGGTTTGTATATTCCATAAGCTGCGACCTTCAGAAGTGCCCTTCTCTCCTTAATCTTTATTTATAGAAGGGCACGGATGACGGAGCGCGATGGAATATACAAACCTTTTCTTAAATGTAAAGAAAGTATTACGTTCTTATCTATTTTCATATTATGGATATAAACGGTTGAGCAAACGCGGGAAGGGAATGGTTTCTCTTACATGCTCCAAACCGCAAATCCATGCAACTGTGCGCTCTAATCCTAATCCAAATCCTGAATGAGGTACTGAACCATATTTTCTAATATCTAAATACCACTTATAAGAATCGATCGATAGATGATGATCTTTAAATCGTTGTTCAAGCAAATTTGGATCATCAATTCTTTGGCTACCGCCAATAATTTCTCCATAGCCTTCTGGGGCAATAAGATCTGCACATAAAACAACTTCAGGGCGATTAGGATCTGGTTTCATATAGAATGCTTTTAATTCAGTAGGGTAATGAGTAATAAAGACAGGCTTCTCAAATTTTTCAGCAATTGCAGTTTCATGAGGTGCGCCAAAATCATCTCCCCATTGAATTTCATGGCCTTCTTCTTGTAAAAATTTAATGGCATCATCATACGTAATCCGTGGAAAAGGAGCCATAACTTTTTCTAGCTTAGAAATATCCCTATCAAGTGTTTGTAATTCTATCTTGCAATTTTTTAATACGGATTGAACAACATGTGAAACGAATTCCTCTTGAATTTTAAGATTTTCTTCATGATCAATAAAGGCCATCTCAGGTTCAATCATCCAAAATTCTATTAAATGCCTTCTAGTCTTAGATTTTTCTGCACGAAAGGTTGGGCCAAAAGAATAGACTCTGCCTAAGGCCATCGCTGTTGCTTCCATGTATAATTGACCACTTTGTGAAAGATAAGCATCTTCATCAAAATATTTCGTGTGAAATAAATTAGTCGTTCCTTCAGCAGAAGTCGGAGTTAAAATAGGTGGATCAACCAATGTAAAACCATTTTGATCCAAATACTCTTGAATAGCACGAATAATTTCGCCTCGAATCTTTAAAATAGCTCTTTGCCTAGGCGTTCTAATCCATAAATGACGATGATCCATTAAAAAATCAGTACCATGCTCTTTTTTAGTGATTGGATATTCTTCAGCAATTTGAATGATTTCAATCCCAGTTACGGAGAGTTCATAACCAATGTTAGATCGATCATCCTTACGAACAGTTCCTGTTACATACAATGAGCTTTCTTGGGTTAATTGAGTAGCAGACTCCCAAACTTCTTCATAAACTTCGTTTTTCACAACAACACCTTGAATAAAGCCTGTTCCGTCACGAAGTTGTAAAAATTGAATTTTTCCGCTTGAGCGTTTGTTATACAGCCATACACCAAGTTTTACTTCTTGTTCAACATATTGAGCGATATCCTTTATCGTGGCTAACAATGACTTTCCCCTCCAATAGATATGGACTGAATGTTTAAGACATCACAAATTCTTTGATACGTTTCACTGCTACTGTTAGTTGCTCTAATGAAGTTGCATACGATAAACGAATGAAATTAGGAGCACCAAACCCTGAACCTGGAACAACGGCTACCTTTGCTTCCTCTAATAAAGCATTTGCCCAGTCATCAGCATTTGCGAATTTTTTCTCCTGAATACTTTTTGTTACATCAACAAAAATGTAAAATGCCCCTAGTGGCTTGATTGGTTTTATACTTGGTATTTCCTCTAATAATTCCAGTACCTTATTTCTTCGTTTTTCAAATACATTTCTCATCTCAACTAATTCAGATTGAGGTCCTACCAGTGCTTCTAATGCACCATATTGTGCAAAAGTAACAGGATTTGACGTACTATGACTGGCCAAATTAGTCATTGCTTTGATGATTGTTGCATCTCCTGCAGCATATCCAATTCGCCAACCCGTCATTGCATAAGGTTTAGATACCCCATTGATAACTAGCGTACGTTTGAATGCATCTTCACTTAAACTAGCAATACTGACATGTTCAATTCCATCATAGATTAATTTTTCATAAATTTCATCAGAAACGATGAGGATATCATGTCTTTTACAAATCTCAGCAATTGCAATGAGTTCATCGCGAGAATAGATGGTACCTGTTGGATTACTTGGTGAGTTGATAATCAGGGCTTTTGTTTTCGAAGTAATCGCCGATTCCAACTGTTCTGGTGTAATCTTATATTGATTTTCCTCTTTTCCTTCAAGGTAAACTGGAATAGCTTCCGCTAACTTAACCTGTTCAGGATAACTAACCCAATATGGTGCTGGAATGATTACTTCATCTCCAGGGTCACAGACCACCTGAAAGAAATTATAAAGAGCATGTTTTGCCCCTAAAGCTACCATGATTTGGTTTGAATGATAATGTAGACCATTATCCTTTGCAAACTTCTCTATAATGGCCTCTTTTAACTCTGGAATTCCTGAAGCAGCTGTATATTTGGTTTGACCATTTTTCATTGCTTGAATAGCTGCATCAATGATGTGGTCTGGTGTATTGAAATCTGGTTCTCCTGCACCAAGTCCCACGACATCCATTCCCTTACTTCGTAATTCTTTTGCCTTTGCGTTAATAGCTAAAGTTGATGAAGGTGTTAAACCCATGACCCGATTAGCTAATTGCATCGATACATCCTCCCCATAGTAAAATATTTTTATTTACTTGATTTTACTATTCTTAGGGTGTCTCTTGCAATCATAAGTTCTTCATTTGTAGGTACAACAAGTACTTCAACCTTGGACTCTGGTGTGCTGATTCTTCTGATCTGCTTAGAACGAGTATTATTTATTTCATCATCAATTTCAACACCCAAATAGCTTAAATGGTCAGTAATTGCCTTTCGAAGCAAATTTGAATTCTCTCCTACACCAGCAGTAAAGATCAATACATCAATTCCATCCATAGCTGCAGCATAGGCACCAATATACTTTCTAATACGATATTCGTACATATCAAAAGCTAACTTTGCATTTTCATTTGTTTCCATGTTTTCTTCAATATCTCTCATATCACTACCAATTCCTGATACCCCAAGAAGTCCACTATGTTTATTCAACATAGAATTTACTTCATTTAAAGTTAAATCTTCTTTATCCATAACAAATGGAATAATTGCAGGGTCGATGTCCCCACTTCTTGTCCCCATCATCAAACCTTCTAAAGGAGTCATTCCCATACTCGTGTCTATAGATTGACCTTTATTTACAGCTGTAACACTTGCACCATTTCCAATATGGCAGGAAACGATTTTTAGTTGTTCCAATGGTTTATTTAAAAATTCTGCTGCCTTCATACATACATATTTATGGGAGGTGCCATGAAAACCGTATCTTCTAATTTTATGCTTTTTATAAAGAATTCGAGGTAATGCATACATAAAGGCATTTTGAGGCATCGTTTGATGAAAAGCAGTATCAAACACTGCAACATTGGGTACATTGGGCAAAACAGTTTCAACTGCCTCTATTCCCACAAGGTTTGCAGGATTATGTAATGGAGCTAAATCAAAAGTTCCTTTGATCGCCGCTTTTACTTGTCCATCTACTTTTACAGAATCGGAAAAAACTTCTCCTCCATGAACAACCCGATGACCGACTGCTTCAATCTCCGTAACATTTTTGATCACGCCATGTTTTGGGTCAACTAAGAAATCAAATACTTTTTCAATTGCCGTAGTATGATCAAGAATTTCAGTTACCAACTTTACTTCTTCTTTATCTGTAGGTTCATGCGTTAATATCGCATCCTCCATTCCAATTCTTTCTACTTTGCCTGAAGCAATAACGGATTCGTCTTGCATGTCAAATAATTGGTATTTTAATGAGGAACTACCACAATTTAGTACAAAAATTTTCATCTGAAAAACCTCTCCTTTACTTTACACGTTCTCCATTTTCATATTTAAAAAAGCCTTGTCCAGTTTTTTCACCAAGATGTCCTGCACGTACTAATTTTTTTAGGAAAGAAGAAGGGCGATACTTCACTTCTCCATACTCTTTGTACATTGCTTCCATCACACGCAATACAGCATCAAGTCCCATTCGATCGGCCATCTCTAATGGTCCATAAGGAAAATCAAAACCTAACTTCATCGCGGTGTCTACATCATCTTCTGAAGCAACACCTTCCATTACGATATTTATCGCTTCAGTAATCAATGGCATCATTAAACGAACAGTTACATAGCCAGGAGCTTCAAAGACTTGAATACCTGTTTTATTCATTTGTTCTACAAATGTTTTAGAGATAGCAAAGGTTTCATCTGAAGTTTTCAATCCACGAACAATTTGGACTAATTCTCTTTTAACGACAGGGTATGTAAAGTTAAGACCAATGAACTTCTCAGGTCTGCTTGTTACACTTGCCAACTCAGTTACACTTAGTGTCGATGTATTCGTAGCAAAAATGGCATTAGGATTACAGATTTGATCTATCTCTTTAAAAATTGCTTTTTTAAGTTCTAAAATCTCATCTACTGATTCTATTACTAATTCAACATCTTTAAGTAATTCTTTCTTAACAGAGTAAGTTATCTTGGATAAAATCACTTTCTTTTCACTTTCTGTGATTCCCCATTTTTCGATTGCTTTATTTAGGGAATGATTTAAATTTTCTTTGGCCTTTTCTAAAAGGGTCTCTTCCTTATCAATTAAATTAACATCGATTCCGTGTTCAGCTAGCATTTGAGCTATACCTAATCCCATTACGCCAGCACCGATAACACCCACTTTACGAATTGTCATGCAAAAATACCTCCCTTTAATTGTAAACATAACACAAATAATATATTAACATAATCCAGCAAAAATGTGTTATAGTTATTTCTAATTTAATTATATAACACAAGTAAAAAATAAGCCAAATCATCCGATTTGGCTTATCATTGTTTCATTAGATAGCTGACGAATCATCTCTCTAAACTCATTTCCTGAAAGTACTTCTTCATTTTCAAGATGTTCAAGAGCTTTTACAATAACTTCTTTATGTGATTGTAACAGATTGCTAGTTTTTTGTAGTAACAGATTTAAAATCTCATTGCTCTCTTTTTCAAGTTTATCCTTCGAAATATAATTAGTATTGACGATTCCTAAGGATGTTAAACCTGTATCGATCAAGTAATTAACTAAATTTAGTGCTTGTTCAAAATCATTTTTAGATCCAGTACTACGGTGACCATAAAAGATCTCCTCTGCAACCGAACCCCCTAAAGCAATCATGATCTGTTGTTCTAATGATTCACGTGTATGCAAGTATTGTTCCTCTTGGGGATTATGACGAACATATCCTAATGCTTGTCCACGTGGTCTCAAAGCAACTTGCGAGATACTACCAGGTTTCACGTTTTCAGCAACAATTGCATGCCCAAGTTCATGTATCGCTACCCTTCTTTTTTCTTGTTGCGAAGCAGTACGGTCCATTTGTTCCCCCATGATGACTTTATCAATCGCACTTGAAAAATGCTTACTCTTGATCTCTTTACTTTTGTCCCTCATCGCATAGATCGCAGCTTCGTTTGCAACACTCTCTAACTGTGCTCCAGAAAATTGATACGTTTCAATTGCTATTTGATTCAGATCAACGTCTGACGCTAGTGGTTTATTTGAAGTATGAATTTCCAAAATCTTTTTTCTGGCATTCTTATCAGGTAGATCGACTAAAATATGACGATCAAAGCGACCTGGCCTTAATAGAGCAGGATCCAACATATCCTTTCTGTTTGTTGCTGCAATAACTAAGATTTGAGGTTGATCTCTACTTTGGATACCATCCATTTCGGTAAGTAGCTGGTTCAAGGTTTGGTCATATTCTCGTTGACTATTTGCGTCGCGTTTTCCACCGATTACATCAATTTCATCAATAAAAATGATCGCACTATTTTTTTGCTGCTTCTTTGCCAATGTTTTTGCTTCTTTAAATAAATCACGAACTCTTTGTGCTCCAACTCCTACATACATCTCAATAAACTCACTACCAGATGAAGCCACAAATACCGATCCCGTATAATCTGCAGCAGCTTTTGCCAATAATGTCTTACCTGTACCTGGTGGACCATCCATTAAAATTCCTTTCAATGGTCTTATCCCGTATTCTTTCATCTCTTCAGAATGTATTAAAAAGTCTAACGCCTCTTTTAATTCTTGTTTAGTTCTTTCGAGTCCACCAATATCTTCAAAAGTAACAATGGTTTTGCCAACAATATGATTTTTTTTCTTTATCTCTTGGTGTAATCCAGGTATACCACCTTTTTTCTCTGTGAGATAAAATGCTAATCCACCGATCAAGGTTAAGAAGAGAAGGGGCCCTATATTTAAACCAATAAATGCAAAGAAGATAAATAAAGCGGGAATGATTCCCCAAAAAATATGTTTAGCCAATCTTTTTCACCTCCAGATTATTCGTTCGAGGCAAAATGAGATATAAAGAAGAATTTTTTGATGAAGATCAATGTAGATTTGATTTTCATCCATAGAATAATTTGCCTTATCTAATTGGTATTCATTCTTTAAGGCATTTATTGTTTTGGGTATTAAACTATATTGATGTTGATCAATAGCTTGTGCAATATAAAAATAAGATTCACTCCATGCCTTCATCAACTTTTCGTCCTCAATTCCTTTACTTTTAAAATCCAAATTTAATTGACGTTTACCAAGATAGGGTTGTAATTTATCTTGTATTTGGTGATAGGTCAGCTGAAAGTTGTCAATTTTTTGGATAGATATACTTACGTTTATTTGATCTCGATCTATTTTTAAATCATAAAGAATAATCCCTTCAATAGAGGCTAATGCATTTTCAATAGGTTTTTTTATTTGAACGGTTTGATAGGTAAACCACCCACCGAATAAAACAACAAGAGACAATACAAGTATTGTGATCGTTACTATCCATGGTTTTTTCTTTATCATTTTATTTCGCCCCTCCATATCTGTAAATCGAATACATATAATAGTATATCACATGATATATCATCTGTTCTTTAGTAATTGCTACCATAAGAGTTGTATAGTAAATCATCAAAAATAAAAAAAGACTGTGACATTGCACAGCCAAATTAAAAAGAGATTATTTTCCCAATAGATACATTTTTATTAGTTCCCCTGTTTTTAAATCAAAATATTGATAACCAAATCTTCCTTGGTCATCCTTAAAAAGTACCTCATAAATCAAACGATCTACCTGCATAATTCCCGGTGTGATCCGTTTAATCGAACTATTAGGTTGTAGAGATAAGGCCTTCTTCTCAATCTCCTCTTTTTTTACCCAATTAGTTAAAAACTGGTAATTAATTTTATCTTTTTCATTTAGCCAAATGATGAGTTGAATACCTAAATGATCTTTTCCCATAATTACATAATATTGCTTTTCACCAGTAAAATAGGAAATTTCATCTATCTTGTCTAAAATAGAAACCTCTTGCCTTGCCTTCATCACCATTTGTTCTTCAACTTTTTTTTCTTTTGCCCAAATTCGATAAAAATAGGCAAACACAATAACTAACAATATGATCAGCAAGATTAAAATTCTAATAATAAATTTTTTCATTTTATCCCCTATAAACTTTTCTTTTTAATTCTTCTATTTTTTAAGTACGGTAAATGGTAAAAACCATCAAATTTGGATCATCTTCATCTTTTGCTAATCCAAACATCAGATCGTCATATTTTAAATTTTTGTTTAAAAGATCCACTATTTTATATAAATCTGAAGTAGCTGTGACTTTTACTGATGCGATCAATTCAATTCCCATAAAGTGACCTTCCTTTTTTAACGGTAAATTAAGTATAATTTTCTTCTTGTATTCGTCCAAGTCTTTTCTTCCCTTATTATACTAGAGAAAACTTGACTTCTGTCAAGTCTTTGTGCAAACAGAAACCCTAGTACTAAGAACATAAGACGCGCTACATGACTAAAGTAGTGAAAAAAGGATAGAAAAAACAGACATCACAAAAATATGGGGGTCTGCCTGAAATAGGATTTCATATCCGCTAGATTTCAGGTAATAATAATATTACACCTAAGGAGGTGATTAGCCTGAACGGCATCTCCAAAGGTCTAATATCACCGTTACATGTCAATCAAAGAGATCAGGTTAAGATTCATGAAATGACAGCATGGTTTTTGCTATTGAAAGATCAAATGGACTTGCTGGATTCAAAGGATGAAGTGATTGGAAATTTTCGTATGAAGGATAATTTATTTACTATTTAAACATGTTTGTTAAATTTAGTATGAATAAAATTAGTCTACCTTATACCTCTTTCTTGCCTGCTACCTTGCAGGCCTTTTTTATCAGTAGAGAAAGTGTCATTTTTTCCTTTTGATAAGAACTGTATGATAGGATCTAAATTTTGTTTTGCTGATTCGGATAATAATGGGGAAAAAAGGTCTCCCTTTTTCTTTAATCGCTCGATTACATTTAATAAATGAAATTGCTTGGGAGTGATTCCTTTTTCTAATTCTCTCCATTCAACAGGCATGGAAATAGTTGCTTCTATTGTGGCTCTTGGTGAATATACCATGGTTATGGTTTTTCCATGCCACATTTGCAGATAATCAAAGTATAGTTTTTTCCCCCTTTTATTAACTATTCTCTCGATCGTCACAATATCAGGAAATTTTTGGCTAAAGTATTGTGCAAAAAATTCATTAAGTTTTCTTGCCGTTTCATAAGTATATTTCTTTTCTATTGGGATATAAATTTGTAACCCTGTTGCCCCAGAGGTTTTTACCCAGCTTTTTATTTGTAAAGAATGAAGAGTTTCGTGAACCTTTAATGCAATATCAACTACTTCATCAAAGATTTGTCCTTCAGATGGGTCTAAATCAAATACTAATGCTGTAGGATAATTTTCTGTTTGATATAGGTTAAACGCCGTATGAAATTCTAAAACAGCTTGATTGGCTAACCATGCCAAGGTTGCCCGATTATTTAGCAGAATATATTGAACCCCTCTCCATTCGTAACGATCCACCCAGTTCGGTGCATAAACAGGAATATTCTTTTGGTAAAAAGATTTTCCACCTATGCCATCAGGAAAACGAATCGTTGTGAGTAAACGATCTCGAGCATGAGGTAATATATAGGGCGCTAGTTCTAATAATTTAGTAATGTAATCAATTTTGCGAATTTCCAAATTTGGCCATAACATTTTTTCAGGATTTGTAATACGAACCGGATACCCATCAATGGTGATAGAATTCACTGGCCAACATTCCCTTCTTACATAACATACTTTTAGAAAGTACATTCATCTTTTGGATGATCAACAAAACCTTGAATACTTGGTTGTCTTAGGGTTTGATTCTCTGTCCATTCCATAAATTTAACTTTTACTGTGATTTGAGGACGAATCCAAATTACCTCATTCATTCGCTCAGGTTTATTTATAAACGGACGTTCTTTTTGCACATGTTCCTTCACTTTTTTTGTAAAGCTTCTCCAATCAGTATGTGTTAACTTTCCTGTACCAGCATGTCCAATATACCAAAGCTGTCCTTCTTGATCATATAATCCTAATAAAATTGCATTTACAATCCCCTCGCGAAGGGTGACCCCTCCAACTACTGCAATTAAATCTTGATAGTTTTTTATCTTTTGCCAACGACTATCTTTTCCATTGATGATGTATGAACTGTTAAGGTTCTTGACCACTATTCCTTCCATTTGATGTTGAACCACAACATTGAATAATTCCTTACCATCGTGATGAGAGGATACCAATTGTATAGTTGGATTAGGTTTAATGATCGCTGAAAGCGCCTTTATTCTTTTTTTAATGGCCAGCTATTAATCCATTCCCCATTAAGATAGAGGATGTCAAAAATCATATAGGTGATCGGTACAATATTTTGCATACGTTTTATTTTGTCTAATCGGCGTATTCCATCTCGTTTCATGATTTCGTGAAATGAAGGTTTACCATCATTACCAAGGGCTATCACTTCGCCATCCAAAATAACAGAGTTTACATTACAATAGGTTTGAATGTCAATCAATTCTGGGTAATGGTTTGTTCGTTCATTTAATTTTCGATTAAAAAGTTTGACATGATGACCATTAAAATATGATAAAATTCTTACTCCATCCCACTTTATCTGAGCAATCCATTTATCCCCCGTAGGTATCTCCTTTGTGATCGTCGGTTCAAAAGGAACAATTGGTTTGAATTCCATGATCTAACCCCTAACTTGCCGTTGTTTTCTTTTTTCTGCCTCTTGTTGTCTTTTTATTTGGAGAGGTCTGTTCGATACTTGCTTGTAAAGCTTGCATCAAATCGATTATATTTTTTTGAGGAGCTGATGGCGCCTGTTCAATCTCTTCTCCCTCAACTTTCTTCGCAATCAGATCTTGAAGTGCTTTACGATATTCATCGGTATACTTTTCCGGTTGAAAAGGTGCAGTAAGATTTTCAATTAACTGAATAGCCATATTTAATTCTTTATCATCAAGCTTCATCTTTTGTGGGATGCCAGGGATAAGTTGAACATCCCTTACCTCATCTGGGTAAAAGATCGTTTCAAGTACAAGAAGATTTTGATAGACACGCAGTGCAGCCAAGGATTGTTTTGACCTGATAGCAATTTTGGCAATGGCGATTTTCCCGGTGTCATTCATCGCTTGCCTTAGCAGATGATAGGCTTTTTCCCCAGTATCTTGTGGTGACAAATAATAGGATTTATCAAAATAAATTGGATCAATTTCACTAAGATTGACAAAATCTAAGATCTCGATTGATTTCTTGATTTCTGGTTTAATCGATTCCAAGTCTTCATCGTCAATTAAAACAAAACGCCCTGGCTCATATTCAAACCCTTTTACAATATCATCCCATTCCACTTCTACATTACAAGTCGGACAAGTACGTACGTATTTTAACGGAGTACGGCAATCCCTGTGAAGATAGCGAAATTTTACTTCCTTTTCTTCTGTAGAAGCATACATTCTGATTGGGATATTCACTAAACCAAAACTAATAGAACCTTTCCACATGGTATGCATTGATAAGCACCTCCTATTCAGTTAGTGTTCGTCGAAATAGTAAAATCATACAAAAAAAAAGCCTGCTTGTGGCTTGTTTGCATTGATCAGTTAACCTAACCTCAATAGTTAACTCTTTCTAATGAATAATTCGTTCCATTACTAAGGATTTGCACTTCTCCTTCTTTCTCTAAAATCATCACGTCCATCCAAGATTCGTTTAACCGTTCAAGGACATCCTCGCTTAATGCATAAAGTTCACGATCACTTGAGAAAATGATACCAACTTGGGCATCCACTTTTTCCAAAAATGTTGCATCAGATCCAGCAACCCCACCAAAATCACTGACCTTCAAAATTTCAGATTTTAACGGATAGCGTTCTAATAACCTTTGTTCTATTTCTTGATTGATATCGCTTGTAAACAAGATTTGCACATCTTTATGGATTAATTGAAAAACAAGTGAATTCGCTTGAGGAGACAGAGAAAGAGGTTCGATTGGTGAAAGAACAACTATTTTTATATTTTGATTGATCTGAATTTCATCCTGAGCTTTTATTTTTTTATTTTTTTGGTAAGCAGAGGGAATTGGAAAAGTCGACGAGATTAATTCTGGAATATAGATAGATTGTATCGAATACTGGTTGAGAATCTGATTAAAACCTCCAAAGTGATCATCACTTGGATTGGTCAAGATCAAGCCCTTTAATTGCCCAACTCCATGTTGATTTAACATTGTTAATAATTGTTCTGTACACTCAGGTGAACCCGTATCAATTAAATAAAATTCTCGATCTGAAAGTTGAATGAGAGTAGCTTCCCCCTGTTTTAGTGGTAAAAAAGAGACTAACATTTCATTAGGCTCAATCTCTATAAATTTGGCTGAAGGGACGGTTTTTTGATCTGGTAAACGAATATAAATAAAAGCA
Organism: Tepidibacillus decaturensis; assembly: GCF_001561915.1. Taxonomy (GTDB): domain Bacteria; phylum Bacillota; class Bacilli; order Tepidibacillales; family Tepidibacillaceae; genus Tepidibacillus_B; species Tepidibacillus_B infernus. Next base: position 1,229,778 of record NZ_LSKU01000001.1, read on the forward strand.
AAAATAAAGAGGATAACAGTGAAGACTCTGATAGTGAATTGCAAAACAATCACCTTCTAGTCAAAAAGAAATGTTACCCTCTATCTATATGAGTCAATACCAATTTTATTCCTTTTGCATCCAATCCTCAATAAACGCAATGATTTTTGTAAAGGGTTGATATTTAATATCGACTGGGGGTAATGACTTAATAAATGACTTCCCATAACGAGATTCAACTACCCTACGATCAAAGATAATGACAACACCCTTATCCTTTTTTGTCCTGATTAATCGTCCAAACCCCTGTTTGAATCGAATAATAGCTTGAGGAACTGATAATTCCATAAACGGATTTTTATGATTCTCTTTTAATTTCTCTGTTTTTGCCTCATTGATCGGATGATTTGGTGGGGTAAAAGGTAAACGAACGATAACTAAGGCGCTTAGTGCCTCTCCTGGAACATCTACCCCTTCCCAAAAACTACTTGTCCCAAGCAAAATGGTATTCGGGTTCTCTGTAAACATCGTTGTTAGTTTAGAACGACTGTTGCTATCAATGCCATGACCTAAAACCTTTATTTGAAAAGGTGCTAGAATTTCTTTTAAGAGTGTATGAGTTCTTTGTAGCATCGAATGAGAAGTAAAGAGAACCAGAACTTTTCCACTTAGAGAAATCGCCACATCAGCGATATCTTTTGCCAAATGTTCGATATAAATATGTTCAGATACTTCTTGTATATTTGGGAAATCGCTGGGTATACAGACTAGTGCTTGTTTCTTGTAATGAAAGGGTGAATCTAGCTTTATTTTTTTAAATCTTTATCATCAGCTTCAAACCCAAATTCCCTACTACTAAAGTTGAATGAGTCATTTACACTTAATGTTGCAGATGTGAATATCACACTTTCTTTCCTATCAAATAAGAATTCCTTCAGGTAGGACCCAACTTCAATCGGTGCCGCATATAAGTATGAGCTCAATCTTTTTCCACGACTTTCTGTTTCAACCCAAAATACCATTTCTTTATTTTGTAGATAATTCCATTCTGAAAAAGCAAACATCATTTCCTTTACCTCTTTTAGATATCCATTCAAATCAATAACCATGCTTTCTTCTGCTTCAACATGTTTCAATCGGCGCAAAACATCCTCAAGTAAATTGCTTAAGTCAGTAAGCTGAATATAAAGATTGTTCGCGATCTCCTGAATGGTGATCCAATTTTCTCGTTCTTTTATTTTGTCTGTAACTCTTAATGTCTTGCGACCACTCTCCTGAGCAGAAGCTTCTTTGTTCACAAAATCCCCAATCATTGAAAAATAAAGTTGAAAATCATTTTCTATTCTTGGTAATAAAGAAATGATCTGGTTTTGAATAAAGTTGGCAATAGGAAAATAGTCTGGATTTTGCGAATGAATCAAATCATTCATAAGCAAAACAAGAAAACCATTTTTGGCATCTTTATATAATCTTTGCAATAAACGGTTTACCACATATTGATTGACCTCAAATCCTAAATGTTTTGATGCCACTTCACTAAAATGATGAGCTTCGTCAATCACCAACCGTTGATAAGCAGGTAAAATCCGATGTTCAGCTTTTAAATCAGTTAATAACAATGAATGATTTGTAATAATAAGATCAGCATTTTGAGCCTTTTGTTTTGCTTTATGATAAAAACACTGTCTAAACCAAGGGCATGAACGATTTAAACATGAATCCGCATCGCTTTTCACTTGTTGCCAAAGATCACGTCCACTTAAAGATAAGTTAATTTCTTCAACATCGCCTGTTTCGGTTTGAGCAACCCATGTTAGCATCTGAGATAAATTTACAGACTGCTCTTTGTTTGGTTCTTCATATGGAAATTGATTTAGTTGAAGTTCAAACTTTCTTAAACATAAGTAATTATTTCGTCCTTTTAAAATCGTTGCCTTAAAATCAAAAGGTAAGGTTTTTTTTAGTAAGGGAATATCCCTTTGATATAACTGCTCTTGCAGGTTGATTGTATGAGTAACAATTACAATTTTTTCTTCATGTTGTTTTGCCCAAAAAATAGCAGGGATTAAATAGGCTAAAGATTTCCCAGTTCCAGTTCCTGCTTCGACCATTAAATGATATCCTTCCTCAAAAGCATTCATGACTTCTAAAGCCATTTGTTCCTGAGCAGGTCTTATTTCAAAATCAGGAAAACGTTCAGATAATAATCCATTTTTTTCAAATATAAGATCGAATGATAACTTAGTTGATTTTTCAGTAGGAATCCTAGAATTATCTATCTCTTCTTTTTTCAAGGCGATTTGATTGATCAACTCATAATGCTCATCTTCAGAATAAAAACATATTTTTTGATGAGTCATTTCTTCTACGATTAGATACAAATCGTGGTGAGTGTTCTTTATCAATTCTTGTAAACGCTGGAGATAGGCCAATGGCATTTCTTTTAGGCGATTAAACAATTGTAAAAGTATAGTTGCTGTTGCATATGCATCAGCATCAGCACGGTGTGGTTGTTCATGAATAATCTCTAATTCCTGTGTCATCGAGTCTAACTTATAACTTTGCACCATTGGTAATAAAATCCTGGACATATCCAATGTATCGATAACAAGGCCAGAAAATGGGAGGTAGCCAAGTTGGTCTAGAGCATTTTGGATAAAAGCTAAGTCAAAAGGGGCATTGTGGGCAACAAAAACCGAACCTTCTAATAAAGAAAGCAGCTTTTGCATGACTTCATCGATTTTTGGTGCATTCTTAAGCATATCTTCATTGATTCCAGTTAAATCTTGGATATATGATGGAATTAATTTGTCGGTATATACAAAAGAAGAATAGGTTTGTTTGATTTTATCATCTTCTATTAAAACGGCACCAACTTGAATGATGGTATCCTTATCCGGCTGATTACCTGTTGTTTCTAAATCTATGACTATAAAGCGATTCAATTGTGTCACCTCTAACCTTTTCACGCATTCTTTTATACTATACTAGGAAATAAAGGATATGAAAAGGTGAAAGAAGAAAAAAGCCCAAAACAAAGGGCTTATCTTTAATGAATCAACTTTAGCCAAGAATTTTTAGCTTCCTCCACATGGCCAAGTAAATAATGGTTATAGCCTAAATAATAAAACCATTCCCGTCTCTTTATTCCCTTTTAACCATTCATTCTTGGCTAAGCCAAGCAAAGCTTCTGATTGAAAAGGTTCAAGTTCCAGCCATTTTTTATACCATTGTGTCGCCTGTTCGAAATGAAGTCGTTTTTCAAAATTAACGGCGATTTGTCGGACGATCATCGGTTGTTTGGCAATGGTATATGTTTTTTTAGCCATTCAATCGCTTGGTCATATTCCCCTAATTTTTGATATGCTTTACCCAAATAAAATAAGACTTCCCAATCATTTGTATTGATTTGAGCCAATTCTTTCAAATAGGAAATGGATTCATGATAATGCTTAGTTTGATAGTAAAGCATTGCTAAATTAAAAATAGGTTCTGTCCAATTCTTCTTTAATTCTATTGCTTTCTTAAAGTGATAAATTGCTTGTTCTTCATCACGTTCAAGACCATAGATCATCCCTAATAGATTATGTCCAAGAGAAAGAAGGTCTGGATCATCTGAATATTTGAAAAGAATCAGAATTTCACGTTTGGAATAAGCGTATTCTTTCTTCTTAAAATAGGTCATTGCTGTATATAACCGAGCTAAATTAAAATCAGGATATTTCTTCGTTGTTGTCTCAAGATGAAGTATAGCTTGATCGTACATCCATAAATCAAAGAAACCTATACCCTTTTGAAAAGTGATGAAATCCTCTTCATCAAGTTTTATGACGACTTCAGAATATTTTTCAGTCATCGTGTCAGTATCTTTCATTACATGAAGATCCATATCTAATAAACCATGATCTTTTTCGAACTGACGTATTTTTTCATTTAATTTTTTTAATTCTCCAGTAATCTCTTCACTCATCTCTTTGATCGATAAATATTTTTCTAATAAAGATAATTCTTCATCTATGCTATTGGTAACCTCAAATTCTTTACCTAATCGATCCAATGTTTGAGTCATATGGGCAAATAGCTCATGGTGAATCATTAAATAGCCCTCCCTTCCTATCCACAGTGTTTGTCATAGATAGGAAGAATATACGACCCTAAACTGATTTAGATGGTTATATCACCGGAAACAACTTTAATCATTTCTCCATTTTCTTTCTTAACGATTAAATATCCGTTCTCATCTACCCCATATATTTGACCATAAATAAAAGATGTTGATTGCGTAACAACGATAGGGGTTCCTTTCTTTAATAAAAGTTGATTATATTCATCAAAAAAGGGTGCAAATCCTTTCTGATGAAATAGCTCATAGTTTTTTTCAAATTGTTCTAGGAATTTACATAGAATTTCAATTCTTTTTGGATTCTGATTGATAAATTCTTCTAAAGATCCTGCTTTTTGTTTAAGTTCCAATGGATATTTGGTTTTATGCGTATTAATTCCAATTCCAATGATCAAATAGTGAATCTGATCTTGCTCTCCATGCATCTCTGTAAGAATTCCTGCAATTTTTTTCTTTTCAAAATACAGATCATTTGGCCATTTAATTCGAATATCAATTCCATATAAACTTCTTAATGCATTTGTAAGTATGATAGAGGCAAATAAAGTAATTTGAGGTGCTTCGTTATAACTAAAAGAGGGGCGTAATAGGATACTCATCCAAATCCCTTTTCCTTCGTTAGAAAACCAAGATCTTCCTAGTCTACCTTTTCCATTTGTTTGTTCATTCGCAATGACAATTGTTCCATGCTTAGCCCCTTGTCTAGCTAATTCATGTGCTTTAGTCTGGGTAGAATCGATTGATTTAAAATAGACAACGTTGCTCCCAAATATCTTTGTGTGACATTCTCTTTGGATGATCTCTGAAGAAATATCATCGGGTTCATTTAATAATCGATACCCTTTTTTTCTTACGGCTTCAAATTGGTAACCTTCCTTTTTTAACTCTTCAATTTGTTTCCAAATTGCTGTTCTTGAAATTTGCATTTGTTGACTTAGTTCTTCTCCGGAAATAAACTGGTGATTCGATTTTAAAAAAATTTCCTTTAGCTTTTCCCTCATTTTTGATCCCCTTTTAATTCTAATGATTTCTTTAATAAGATCTTAGGATCGTTTAAAAGTTGGCCATATACCACCTGCTCAAAAAGCTCCTCTAAAAGTTCTCTTACCCAAGGCCCACCTGGGCGATTAAAGAATTGCAGAAGATCATTTCCTGTAATGGCTAAATCTTTTATTTTTCTTACCTTTAAATCTTGATCTGTATAGAGTAGCTTTTGTTGCCAGTATAACCTTTCTTCTTCGCTGATCTGCCCTAACATCCAGGTCATTTCTATTGCTTTAGAACACGATTGAAAATCTAATTCAACCAAGCAACGTTTAAGCTGAATCAGTTGTATTCCACCTTGCATCATAGTTAAGGCACTAAAGATTTTATTGATCTTTACTTGTTCTTTTTTAGAAAATTTCATTTCACTTAATAAAAACAACCGTTCCTCTTCCTTTAAAAAATAAAATATGATTACCCAGCGTAAGAGGACATCAGATGTTTTAGATAATAATTCAGATAATTCTTTAGGATATAAGCTTATAAAACGTGTATCCTTCAACCCTCGTATATATTGGATCAGGCCAAGTTCAAATAAACCCGAAATTCCATATCCCGGGTTTTCTGAAGCCATTATCTTGTCCATTTCTGATTTAATTCTCTCCATTGCAATATATTGTAAGTAGGATCCAACCTCTAAGATGCCTTGTTTTGTTTCTTCCTCTATCTGAAATTGTAGTTGAGAAGCAAAGCGAATAGCTCTCATGATACGCAAAGGATCTTCGAGAAAACGGTCTTTTGGTTTACCGACGCTAATAACCAACTTAGATTTAAGAGCGGCCTGTCCTTGGAATGGGTCAATTAATAGACCATTAACATCCATGGCCATAGCATTTATGGTAAAATCCCTTCTCTTTAAATCTTCAACTAAACTAGAGACAAATTCAAGATGCGAAGGATGACGATAATCAAGGTACTGACCCTCCTTACGAAAGGTCGTAACTTCAAAAGGGACTCCTTCTTCAACGATCGTAACAGTGCCATGCTTCAATCCAGTTGGAATTGATTTAGGAAAAATCTGCATCACCTCTTCGGGTAAAGCATTTGTTGCGATATCGATGTCATGAATTTCCCTTCCTAAGAGAAGGTCTCTAACCATTCCGCCAACAAAGTATGCTTGATAGCTATTCGTGTTAAGTTGTTTTAATATTTTTCTTCCAACTTCAATCTTCTCCAACATTTATTCTCCTTTATACTTGTGTACAACCTCTCTCCAGGCAAAATCTCCTTTTTCCATCGCTTTAACGAGGATTTCAGCAGTCGCAACATTTGTGGCAACAGGTATACCATAAACATCACATAAGCGTAATAGTGCAATAATATCAGGCTCATGGGGTTGAGCTGTAAGCGGATCTCTAAAGAAAATAATAAGATCCAACTCATTTTCCGCTACCATTGCACCGATTTGCTGATCTCCTCCCAAGGGACCAGATTGAAAACGATGAATTTGCAAATTGGTTTGTTCCATAATTCTCTTTCCTGAAGTCCCTGTCGCATATAACTGATGTTTTGAAAAAATAATTTCATAGGCAATCATGAAATTTACCAATTCATCTTTTTTACGGTCATGTGCTACTAAAGCAATTTTCATTTTTTTCTCCTCTATTCTTTTGATTTCTTGACTAATCTAATAAATGTTCTAATCCATAAACTATGCCGCGTAAACTTTTTACTTTTTTAATGGCTAAATTCACTCCAGGCATAAAAGACTCTCGATGAATAGAATCATGACGAATGGTTAAAGTCTGACCTAAGTCACCAAAAATCACTTCTTGATGAGCAACCAGACCAGGAAGTCTTACACTGTGAATGCGAAAACCTGAATATTCCCCACCTCGTGCACCTTTTAAAACCTCTTTTTCATCAGGGTGACCTTGGTAAATTTTCTTTCTACTTTTGCTAATCAGTTCAGCTGTTTTTATTGCCGTACCCGATGGTGCATCAAGTTTTTGATTATGGTGCATTTCAATGATTTCAACATGGGGCATGTATTTTGCTGCGATTTCTGAAAATCTCATCATCAAAACGGCACCTATTGCAAAATTTGGGGCAATTAAACCACCAATGTCAAGCTCTTTCGCTAGCTTGTCCAAAGTTGAAATTTCCTCTTGAGAAAGCCCAGTGGTTCCAACGACTGGGCTAACCCCCATTTGCAATGCGATTTCTATATTTTTTTTAACAACATGTGGCGTTGTAAAATCAACATAGACATCTGGCCTTCCAGCAATGATTCCCTCTTCAAGCGTTCGATAACAATCAGATTCAGTTGGATCGACTCCGCCAACATATTCTAATTCCTCATCATTTAATACCATCTTGACTACCTCTTGACCCATCTTGCCATTCGCTCCAGCGACCATTACTTTCATTTTGCTCATTCAATCACCCTCTTTGTACAATTTAGAATAATATTCACGTAGTTCTTTTGCTTGTTGATGAAATGGATCTAATCCAAATACCATATTAAATTCCTTTATAGCTTGCGGTAGTCGTTGTTTTTCACCATAATAAATACCTAAGATAAGGTAAGCCTCAATATTTAAAGGATCCAGTGTTTTAGCTTGAATCAATATATTTTCAATTTCTTCTGTAAGTATCCCTTTTTTCATCAAATCTGCTGCAACCATGACTAGATTTTTGGCCTGTAAGATTTGAAGATGGTACCTATAGGTTAGGTTATACTGGAGTTCGCAAGCTTTTTTGGCTGCTTCTATTGCTTCTTTCATATCCCCATTTCTAGAGTAAGTGATAGATAATTTGTAATAATATGAAGCATTTGTTGGTTCACACCGAATGGCTTTATTAAAAGCATCAATCGCTTTTTGAAAATCATTTTGGAATATGGCATGATAGGCTTCTAAAAGATATTTTCTTCCTGAACTCATTTGCCTTCACACCTTTTTGCTAGCTGTAGCCCTTTGTATAAGATAATATATGACTGAAGCACTAGTTCGGTGTATTCTAGTGTCCATTTCATCAATATTTTTAATAACGTTATCGTACCCAATTTTTTCTTATAAATCAATAGATATGGGAAATTCTTGCATTTGACGAGAGATTATTTGTATAATGAGAATGATTTTGACATGAGGAGTTGTCCTATGAACTTGAGTTTTAAAAATTTGAGCTATCATCTTAAGAATCTTTTTTTATTGCAATCGGAGCCTTCATTTTTGCCTTTGGTCTTAATTATTTTACAATTGCTAATCGTTTGTCGGAGGGTGGCTTTACTGGGATTTCTTTATTACTGAACTACATCTTTGGTTGGTCTCCAAGTGTTGTAATCCTTATCTTAAACATTCCTTTATTCATTATTGGTTGGATGAAGCTTGGCCGCAATTCAATGATTTACACCATCATTGCCACTGTTTTAGTCTCTTTATTCCTATGGTTAACAGAGGATTTTCGAGAACCTGTTCTTGATCTACTTCTTGCCTCCCTATATGCAGGTGTGTCCGTAGGAGTTGGTTTAGGCATTATTTTCCGTTATGGCGGGACAACTGGAGGTGCAGATATTATTGCTAGATTAGCTCATAAGTACTTTGGTTGGGGCATGGGTCGTACGATGTTTATTTTTGATGCCTTTGTCATCGCTGCTTCCTATTTTTATATTGGAAGGGAAAAAGCAATGTATACATTAGTTGCTGTTTTTGTTGGGGCTAGAATTATCGATTTTGTACAAGAAGGAGCTTATGCAGCAAAAGCTGCCACAATTATTTCGGATCATGTACCAGAAATCTCAACAAAAATCATAAAGGAAATGGACCGAGGTGCAACCATTTTGAAAGGAAAAGGTGGATACACTGGAAGTGATAAAGAGGTTCTCTACTGTGTGATTAGTAGAAATGAATTAACACGATTAAAATATTTAATTCATTCCATCGACCCAAAAGCTTTTGTGGTTGTCAATGACGTTCATGATGTGTTAGGTGAAGGATTTGAAAAAAAATAAAATAGCAAAATCAGGTGGAGTAACTCCCCCACCTGATTTCCTGAAATACTAATGTAATTTAAATAAGTTTATTTTTAAGTTGAATAACGAACTCCTTTAAACTTACGCCAGATTACATAGCTTAAGGCTATAAAGATTGTAATACCCATTCCAACAGATGTTTTCCAAATCGTATTTTCCCCTATATAGTTAACCCATGTTTCTTTTCCATCACCATAAAATAATTGATTTATATTTGTTCGTAATTGATTGAGAAGGATTTCCTTATTTTGATCTACTTGTTGGCTAACCAGTGCCTTAATCAATGAATCAGTTCTTTCAACAACATACGGAGGCTTTACTACGATAATAGCTGGCCTAATTAAGAGATAGTCATTTTGAAAATGAGTATAGGCTACTTCTATTTGTTTTGCATCTTTAGTTTTTATTTTTTGCTCGATTGTATTTAAATCTTTATTAATTACCGGATAGTAACGATGCCAATAAGGTTGTAACGGGTGAGTAAGAGCATCTATCGCTAGATACAATTGTGTCGCTGAATAGAGAATAGATTTTTCATTTGGTGAAATAGCTGCAAGCTCTTTTTTTGAGTGGATAATGACTGCTGATATTGCTTCAATTCCTTCTGTAGTGGTTAACCCCTTATAGGAGATGGTAGGAAATAAGAGTGACAACTTTACAAGTTCCCCTTTTGCAGCTGCGTACTCTTTTATCTTTACTTTTTCATAGAATATTTGCGATAATCTTTGCAATTCTTGTAATTTGCTCTCTTCTGTCTCTGAAGCATGAACGAATGGTATATATAATTGAAAGAAAAAGAAGATTATCGCTATAACCATGACAACATAATTTTTATTAAACATCCGATTCACCCCTTATCCTATACTATTAGGGGTTGTACGACTTTATGCTTTGTTTCTCCTTAAAGTGAAAAATAATAAAAAAGTAAATAGACTTAGAGCAAGTGTATATTTCCCTACAACATGATCGATTTGACTAATGCTTTCCGGTAACCATGGATGTACATCCTGAGTATAATCAACAAAATCATTGATGATAATCCATACCCCTGAGATAAGAAGTTCGGTTATGCCAAAGGAATACTTCTTGACATATAAAATTGCTTCAAATGCCATTCCTAAATGGGAAATTATTAACATCACATCAATCCATGTAATCGATTGGATTGTAATAAGATGAATTAATGAGTGATCTTTTGCTAATGCACCCCAAATAATCATCGCTACCGCCCATATTCCATATTTGAAGGAAGTTAGTGCTGCAATTGCTTCGATTAGAGGGGCTTTCTTTTTAAAAAGGAAAAGGATAAGAAACAAAGTAAAAAAAGTACTAGATGTTGGGCTATCAGGTACAAAAATGATCCATTTTTTTGGGGAGGCCATAAGTTGATTTTTGTACCAATAAAATCCATAAATCGAACCTAAAAAATTAATCACAATTAATGAGATTAGAAACCATCGTTTTTCTAAATAGGATTGAATCGAATTCCATATGTACTGCATCGTATTACTCCTCTCAACTAAGTAGAAAAAATATCCACTCTATTTTAACACAAAACCCATAATATTGAAGCAAACAGAAAAAACCTGAGTATAAAGGATACCCAGGTTTAGAAAATTTATTTTTCTTCTTCATTTAATAATTGTTTAAGTTGATTGGTTAGTTCTATAAAGGTTTCTTTATCACCTTTGATTAAAGCCACATCGATTGCCGCGTATAATTGCTCCTTATTAAACTGACGAACCGCCTTATCCAAGACCATCTCCGCCATAAGATCCAGCAAAGAATCCTTCACAAGGTTTTGTCTTTCCATCGGATTTCCCTCCAATACCGCGGCATATTCCGGGGAGTTTTCCCGGTCTTTAAAAAATAAACCGATATATATTTCTTCCTCTGGATTAGAACGAATATCTAAGAATGCTGCCTCTACATCAGGAGTGACACGATTTTTTTGTAAAACTTAAAAGGTGTTAATGTAACACACTCAGATGAAATAAATAAAGATTTGGGTAGGTCATGAATGTCTTCAACGAAATGTACTTTTTCTAATATTTTATCATTTGAAGCGATATAAGTAAGTAGCCAAGCTGCTTCTTTTTTTGCTAATGTGTACGAACTTAAAAACCATTTAATAAAATCTTTTTTGTCATTCACTGTGATCATCATAGTGCCTACCTCCTATCATATAAATATGTTTGTGTTTTTATATTATATTCGAAAAATAGCAAGATTTCCTTTCCTTTTTTTAAAAAAGTGTCAGAAAAGTTTTGGAACTTAATATACGATCTCCTTTGCCTCAAAACTCTCAAAGTCATTAATCCAGTGATGTCCTTCTTCCGTAACACGTAAAAATGGAATCCCATCATCATTTCCTAATTGAATGAGACCAAGATGTAGCATCATTTTGATGATTCGTTCTTGAAAAATCTGTTCTTTTTTTTCATAATAATGGTCTTTCAACCAAAAGAGAGTTAACTCTTGTAAATGATCTAAACGTACCCATTGTTGATATGACATCAGATCGATAAAACGAACGATCAAAGGCAAAAAGGGAATGGGATGTTTATATAAACGAACCCAAAATTGATATAGTTTCTTGCTTTCCTTCATTCGTTGATGTGATCGTTCAACCCATTGGATTCCTAATGTGGTTAAGCCTAAAAAACCTTTTTCTCCTTCATCAATCCATTTTTGATAATATGCATAATCATACAGCAACGAGAAACGGTCTGGATATTCATCATACCTTCTACCATATCCAAAACGAAATGCTTGTCGTTTTAAAGGCTCCTCAGGTATGATAAAGGACTGAAAAATGGCATATTGCTGTCTTTTGTAGATGTTCCCTTCATTTGTTAGATAGATATCCTCTTTGCGTATTGTATTTAGAAAGGTGAGTAAATCAGAAAATAAAAGATCTATCTCATCACGGTAAAAGGGGATTTCCTCTTTCACAAGCACTTGTTTTTGTAATTTTCGAATAAGTGATTGTAATATTTTCTTTTTTAGGTCTTCGGGTACTAAATAGATCAGTAAATGTTTCTTCCCTACTCCTTGAAAGATCCAACCTTTTTTCAATGCTGTTAATACAATTTCTCTTGGTTTTTCATTTGATTGTTGAAGTTCAATTGCTTGTTTTCCTTTTGCTAATAAATCTTCAATTGTGTACTTGGTTCGTGAGTCTAAATATAATAATTGAACAAAAGTGCGTTCTATATCAGTTAGTTGATCGATCATTTCCTCCAATGTGTTATTTTGAAAAAGAGTATAAATAATGGATTGAATCATCTCTGTTTTCGAATGGCGGTCACATTGACATTGATAATGGTCAACAATTTTATTGATATGCTGTATATCTGCATAGATTAACATTTCATTAAGATTCAATGTGATCATCTCCATGGCCTGTATTTTTACTATTATTGCCATGATTTAACAATAAATATTCCATTTAATATCAAAAAAAAGACCAAAATCTACTCTTGGTCTTTTAATAATTGTAAGAGTTGTTCCTTAATCATGTTCAGTTGTACCTGTGTAGGATCTATTGCTAAAGATTGTTCCATCATTGATAATGCCTTATTATACTGCTTTGTTTCTGCATAACAAGCAGCTAATTGTGTCAATATTTTTGGGTCAGGCTCTATTTCGATCTGTTTTTCATAACACTCAATCGCTTTTTCTATCTCACCATTTTTAAAATACAAATCACCTAAATCATGACAAATTTCTTCATCTGAAAATTCATGATATATCATTTCATATTGCTGGATTGCCTCTTTAACATCTCCATATGCTTTAATTATTTTGGCATACATCAAATGTAAATTTAGATCATCCGGATCAATTTCCAACGCTTTATATAGAATTTCTTTTGCTTTTTCCCATTCTTCCTGGTGTAAATAAATTTTCCCTATTCTTTTTAAAGCAGGTAAAAAGTATTCATCGATACTTAATATCTTCTCTAATTTCTGAAGTGCCTGTTCATGTTCATGTTCCCTTTCATAGGCATCAGCCAAAGAGGTCAAAACCTCTAAATTTTCTGGTTGTAATTCTGCGACCCTTTTTAAAGCTTTAATCCCTTCAGAAATTTGACCGATCTGAACAAGTAACATTCCTTTTAGGTATAAAGCCTCCTCTTGATCAGGATACCTTTTAAGAACCTCTTCGTAGTGGTGTAATGCTTCATCAAAATGTCCAATACTATATTCAGCTTCACCTAATGCTAAAAAATATAAAGGTTCTTCTCCATCTAGTTCAGTTGCCTGTCTAAAGCCTTCAATTGCAGACTCAAAATCACCTAATTCAAAAGCGTATAACCCTTTCTGATAATAATAAAAGGGAATCTCCTTATTTTCTTCAATTGCTTTGTTAATATATCGATAAGCCACTTCTGGTAACCCTTCATCAAAATAAAGTTGGGATAAAAAAACATAATCATCATCTGTGGGATCAAGACTAATAATTTGATGCATTAATTCTAGTGCCTGGTCATAATCCCCTTCTTTATAAAAGATTTCAGCTTGTAATCTATTTAATTCAATTGGCTGAATCTGATCTTTAATCTGTTGAAGCATATCCTTGGCATCCTCAACATGCCCTAAAAATAAATGAATCTTTATGATATCTATTTTTTCTTCTGAATTTAGCTTATGTACATCAATACTTTTTAAAAGAGTTAATCCTTCTTCAATATTTCCACTTTTAAATTGCTGAACCATATCTGCAATGCGCTCGGAAAAAGACTGCGGCATAAAATTGCACTCCTTAATATTGCTTAATATTGGATTGTTACACTCATCATATATAAAAAACCACACTTCTTCAAGTGTGGTTAGAGTTCTTTTCTTCATTTGAGATCCAATTCATCAATAAAGTGATCATCGATAAACCCAAAATAATGATTACAAGAAAAAGTTGCAATTTTGTTTGATCATTTTCATGTGGATGATAAAGCTTTGGTTCACCTATACTTGCTACCATTCCTTCTTGGATTTCAGAAAAACCTAGGTTAGTAAAGGATTTAGCGAAGTCGGTTGATTTTATAATCGATATAAATGAATCATTCGGTGCAGATGGGGTATACGTATTAGGGCTAGGTTTTAAAAATAGAAAACTAAGAACAACCCCAATAAGGAAAACAATAGCAATCAAAGAACCAATGTTTATCGTGCTCTTATGATTGGTAATAGGCTGCTCATGAACCGGGACAGCCCATCTATTTTCATTGATAATCCTTTCCATCACTTTCCTTGATAGATCACTTTTTTCAATTGGTTGGATCCTATCCATGTTATCTTTTCATCCCTTCATATCAGACCATTGATGTTCATTATGTACGTAAGTCTCTAATTGGGATTTAATACTTCCCCTTGCTCTAAATAATAATGATTTTACCGAGCTTACAGTCGAATTTAAAATATGAGCAATTTCTTTATAATCCATTTGCTCATATTCTCTTAGAATGAGAGCTGATCTTTGCTTTTCAGGTAAACAGTTGATCGCTTCTCTTACTTTTTGTACGCTTTCATTCCTTAATAACTCTTGTTCTGGTAATAAATTAAGTGAAACTTGAAAAGTTTGTACTGTTTCATCCAAAAACAACTCTGAATGTTTAGATTTTCTAATTTCACTTAATGTGGTATTTCTAGCAATCGTATATAACCAAGTAGAAAAAGTTGCCTCTTCATCTCTAAATGTATCTAAACTCTTAAATGCTTTGTAGAAGGTTTCTTGGCATATATCCTCTGCATAGGCCTCCATTCGATACGTTCGAAGTAATTGCAGGATAAAAGCTTGTATTTTCTTTTCATATCTTTGAATCAAGATGGAATACAGCTCAATTTGACCATCTTTTATCTCCCGGATTACCTGAGAATCTGTCATCCCAAGAATCCCCCTTTAAAGTTTCCACTCTCATACTATATGTTTATCTCTTATTTTTAGAATAGCTTTAAATAAATTGATTCGTCAATAGATTTCTTCATATATTCACTTAATTGTTGATATTTGGCGCAAATGTTCAAAAAACTGGGGATAAGAAATATTAACGGCTTCTGCCTGCTGAATAATAATAGGCTCCTTTGCAATCAACCCAGCTATAGCCATTGCCATTCCGATCCGATGATCACCATGGGTAGATACCTGACCCCCTTGTATCCTTTGCTTACCCTCGATAACAAACCCATCTGTTAACTCTTCTACTTTGACACCTACTTGGCGCAATTCATTGACAATGGTGGAAATTCGATCACTTTCTTTAACCCTTAACTCTTCTGCATTCGTTACTTTTGTTATCCCTTCTGCTTGTGTTGCAACAACCGCAAATAAAGGTAATTCATCAATAATTTTTGGAATCCAATCCCCCGAGATGGTTATTCCCTGTAGATTACTAGATTTAACAAGAATATCACCTACAGATTCATTTCCTTCATAGTGTAAATTTAATATTTCTATTTGGCCATTCATTTGTTGCATTGCTTGTAGAAAACCAATTCTTGTCGGGTTTAATCCGATATTCTTTATTCTTAATAAACTATTTGGAACTAAAAGAGCGGCAGCTATAAAAAAAGCTGCAGAAGAAAAATCACCGGGTATATTTACTTCTTGGCCTTCTAATCTTGGACTTGGCCAAATGGTCACTTCTTGGTTTGTTTTTTCTAATTTTGCTCCAAACTGAAGCAACATATTTTCACTGTGATCTCTAGATTGAAATGGCTCGATCACTGTTGTTTTCTGATCTGCAAATAATCCAGCAAATAGAATTGCTGATTTTACTTGAGCGCTGGCTACTGGTGAATGGTAGGCGATTCCTTTTAATTTACCGCCTCTAATAGATAGGGGTGCATATTTCCCCTCTTCCCGACCATCTATTTTGGCTCCCATTAAAGAAAGGGGTTCCTTGATCCGTTTCATCGGACGTTTTAAGATAGAGTCATCTCCAATAAGTACACTATGAAAGGGTTGCCCAGCTAAGATACCAGCAGTTAAGCGTATTGTTGTCCCAGAATTTCCTACATCAAGAACATATTTTGGTTCTTGTAATTGATTAAGACCCTTTCCCTTAATAATATATGAAGTCTCAGCAACTCTATCAATTTCCACACCTAATTGTCGAAATACCCTTATTGTGCTTAAACAATCTTCTCCATTTAAAAAACCATGAATATGGGTATTCCCAAGGGAAAGGGCACCAAGCATCACAGCTCGATGAGAAATCGACTTATCTCCAGGTACCTCAATAGACCCTTTAATCGATGTAATGGGATGAATAATCTGATTCATAAACTCCCCTGCCTATACAAATATTTTATTAAGCAAATTGTTTTAAAGTATCCACTACTTTTTCCATTTGTTCTTTTGTGCCAATGGTCACACGTATCCAACCTGGAAAGCCAAGTTTGGACCCAGCCCTAATGATAATTCCTTCTTCTAAAAGTTTCTGAAAAACTAGCTGATCATCTGTGTTCACATTTACAAGAACAAAATTGGTTTCTGATGGAAAATAAGAAAAACCAAGTTGTTGAAGTTCATCTAAAAAATATTGTTTATTTTTCTCGTTCTGTTCTTTGCAATATTGAATAAATTCCTGATCCAAAATGGCCTCTTCAGCACTTACTTGAGCAAAACGATTGGCATTAAAAGGTTCCTTAATTCTTAATAGATCTTGAATCACTTTTAGATTTGAAATACCATAACCAATCCGAAGTGAAGCCAAACCATATATTTTGGAAAAGGTACGTAATATCATCAAATTTGGGTATTTAGATAGAAGTTGTAAAGAATCAGGGTATGTTTGATCAGTTACATATTCAGCATATGCTTCATCTAGGATGACTAATTTATCTTTTGGTACAAAGTCGAGAAAAGAAATAAGTTCTTGCTCTGATATGATCGTTCCCGTAGGATTATTTGGGTTACAGATCCAAATTAAAGCTGTCTTTTCGGAGATTACCTCAGCCATTTTCTCTAAATCATGTTTTCCTTCTACTAAAGGGATTTCGATCACTTTTGCCCCTTCCATTAAAGCATTCGTTTTGTACATAGGAAATGTAGGGGTAGCCATGATCACCTCAGTATTTGAATTAAGATAAGCCCTTGAAAGATATTGTATGATTTCATCAGAGCCATTTCCTAAAATAATCTGTTCTGGAGCAATATGATATAAATCAGCAATTCGTTCTTTTAAATTTCTACCTGCACCATCAGGATAAATCGTGATCATCTCTAGTTCTTTCAAGATCCGTTCTCGAATCCGTTTTGAGGCACCAAAAGGATTTTCATTTGATGCTAATTTCATAACATTTGTAAGACCTAATTCTTCTTGTACGTCTTCGATCGGTTTACCAGGTTGGTAGATCGGGATCTCCTTTAATTCAGGATTTAAAATCATTTCTTTCACCTCATTTCAATGTTTAATTTTATCACTTTACTATATTAAAATCTATAAATAATTGATCTTCCTTTTCTTCTATCTTTTTAATTCATTTAATGTCTCAAATATAAACTTTGGATCAATATTTTGTTCAATTTTTACCTGGCCGATGGCAATAGGCAATACCATTCGAATTTGGCCATTTTTAAATTTTTTGTCTCTCAACATAATATTCATCATTTGGTTTGTATCATATTCTTTTGGAATAGAAGTTTTACATTTAAATTTTTGAAGAAGATGTTGATAAAATGCCTCTTCTTCTTTACTTAACCATCCAAGTTTTGCAGCTAATTTGGCCGCAAAAAACATCCCAATTGCTACTGCTTCCCCATGCAGATATTGATAATTTGAAAGTGTTTCTATCACATGTCCTAATGTATGGCCAAAATTTAAGATTGCTCTAATCCCTTGTTCTTTTTCATCTTCCATTACAATATCAGCTTTAATTTTAATTCCTTGTTTAAGAGCATAGCTTACTGCCTCTTGATCAAGATGTAGGAGAGAATCTGCGTTTTTCTCCAACCAATCCACAAATTGCCGATCTGCAATCAATCCATGCTTCAATACTTCCACTAAACCAGAGCGGACTTCTCTCGTTGGTAAGGTAGTCAAAAAAGAAGTATCATATAAAACGAATTGTGGTTGATAGAAAGAACCGATTAAATTTTTTCCTAAAGCATGATTTATACCTACTTTGCCACCAACACTACTGTCGTGTGCCAGTATGGTAGTTGGACATTGAACATAACGAATTCCTCGCATGTAAATAGAGGCAACAAATCCAGCTAAATCACCAATGACTCCTCCGCCTAAAGCCAAAATGACAGAAGAACGATCTAACCCATGTTGTATAGCATAAGTGATGATCTTTTCAACTTCTCCGATGGCCTTTGAAACATCCCCTGCAGGAACCACATAAGAGATGGCATCAAATTTGTTTAATTGGTCAACCACAACTTGCAAATAAAGAGGGGCAACATTTTCATCAGAAATAATTAATATTTTCGTTTTTTGACTGATTCCAGTTTGTATTAGTAATTTAGGCAACTGGTTTATGATTTTCGAACCAATGAGGACTGGATAAGCATGGTTAGTTGTTTCGATTCTAATCGTCTTCATATCAATACTTCCTTATCTGTTCTTTGTAAATTTGGTATTGATGCGTAATTTCTTCATAAGAATCTCCTGAAAATTTTTCAAAAAAGGCATTTGCCAATTCCCAAGCGATCACATGCTCGGCAACAATACTAGCTGCAGGAACGGCACAAGCATCTGAGCGCTCTATGCTTGCTGCGAAGGCTTCTTTTGTGTCGATATCAACACTTTGTAATGGCTTATATAACGTAGGAATTGGCTTCATAACGCCTCTTACAATTAAAGGTTCACCCGTAGTCATACCACCTTCAATCCCTCCAGCCCGATTCGTTGAACGATAAAAACCCTTCTCTTCTGACCATAAAATTTCATCATGAACCATAGAACCAGGTAGATTTGCTACTTTAAAACCCATTCCTATTTCTACACCTTTAAACGCTTGAATACTTAAAATGGATTGAGCTATCTTACCATCAAGCTTCAGATCCCAATGAACATGACTTCCTAATCCAATCGGTAGTCCTAAAGCAACGACTTCTACAATACCCCCGATTGAGTCCCCTATCTCTTTTGCTTCATCTATTTTCTTTATCATTAAATTACTTTCTATTTCTTCTGCGCATCTTACTTCCGATTGTTCGATCTGTTTCTGAAGTTGTTCTAACGAACGATCTACTGATAGTTGAATAAATGTTTTAGATTGAATACCACCAATATTAACAACATGACTCATAAGAATAATACCATACGGTTTAAGTAATTGTTTCACTAATGCTCCTACTGCCACTCTAATCGCTGTTTCCCTTGCGCTTGATCTTTCTAATATATTTCTTAAATCTCTATGGTTATATTTTAAACCACCGTTTAAATCGGCATGTCCAGGTCTAGGCTTAGAAACTCTTCTCGCTGATTCATCATCCACTTGATCAACACTCATGATTTTCTTCCAATGAGAATAATCTTTATTTTCTATGACTAAAGTGATTGGGGCACCAGTTGTTTTCCCAAATCGAATCCCACTTTTGATTTGGACTTGATCATTTTCTATTTCCATTCTTCTGCCCCGACCATATCCTCCTTGTCTTTTCTTTAGAATATCATTGATTTCCTCTATCGAAATAGAGAAACCACTAGGTACTCCTTCGATAATTGCAGTTAACTGAGGTCCATGAGACTCACCAGCAGTTAAAAATCTCATTACATCTTCCCCCTGTTCAAGAAAATAATCTACCTTCTTTTTTCAATCCAGCTTAAGTTTTCTTTAAAATATATCATATCTCATTGATATTTTAAAACAGTAAAACAAAAAAAATCTGGATTAGGTGCACTAATCCAGATTCGTCAGCTTTAATGAATATATCTCATAGCGTCGTATTCTAGTTGATTTGTACTTTTTTCTAAAATAGTTGGATCGATCCCTAAAATTTTTGTACATTCGTCCTTTGATAATAAACCTCGATAATAAGCTTCTATAATTGTATCCTTATCCATCTTCTGATACCCTCCAACAAAATTCTACTTAGTATCAGTATAGGATAATCAACCATTTTCTATACACATTACTTTTTTTCATTCATGACTACTCTTTGCACTAACTTATTATTTCGATAATACACATATTCGCCAGAAGAAATAGAAACAAAAGTGGTGATGACTATCATTTCCCAAGTTGTTAAGTAGTTAAAGAAGCTTTCAATCACAGTCAATGACAAATACTCACCTAAAGCAACACCACTAAGCATCAGAAAAATATAAGCGAAATGCTCTGATCTATTGTCAGATAACAATCTACTCTTAAATAGATAACGAATTCCTTGTCTATAGAATAGATAACTTAATCCAATCGTTATAATAAAATACAGCATCTTTGATTCTCCCTAATTCAGTTTCAATCTTCTATTAGTGTAACAAAGTTTACCTTATCTTTCTATAGAAAAATGTATCTATCGTTTCTAATTGGTATTGTGCTGGATTGAAGATTTGTTCAGTACTTCCAACAAAGAGAACTCCTCCTGGTTTTAAAGCTTGACTAAACTTTTGGTACAGGTGATTTTTCGCTTCTTCAGTAAAATAGATCATCACATTTCTACAGATAATCAGATCAAAGTTCTTGTCAAAAGGATCTGATAATAGGTTATGCTTGCGAAATTTTATTTTATTTTTTATTTCTGGTATCACGTGCAATACTTGATTTTGTTTTACAAAATATTTGTTTAGCATCTCTTTAGGCACTTCCTGTATAGACCTTTCCGTATAAATCGCTTCTGCTGCTTTTTTTAAAGCACCTTCATCCAAATCAGTCGCCAATAGTTCTACTTGAAGATGAGGAAAATGATTCGCGAGAATCATCATCAGTGTATACGGTTCTTCCCCGGTAGAACAGGCTGCACTCCAACATTTTATTTTTCTTTGATCTGGCAATTGGTGGATCACTTTGTCTGTAAGTACCTTCCATCTGCTATAGTTACGAAAAAATTCGGTTACATTGATCGTCATTCGATCTAACATTTCAGCAAAAAGTTGTTGATCTTTCTCAAGTGCATGAAAATAGTCTACAAAATTAGCGTATCCTCGCTTCATTCTTAAAGAATTAAGCCTTCTTTTCATTTGTGCTTCTTTATATAAAGATAAATCAATACCCGTTTTTTTCTTTATTTTTTGTATAAATTGATAATAATCTTGATCTAACGCTGTCATTCTACTTCTCCTCGAATGTTCAATAATCTAATCTCTGTTTAATGATATTCTCCATTAAATAGATAAAATCCTCCATCAAGTATAAAAACATAAAAGACTACTGACTTTACAACAGTAGTCTTTCAAGTAAAAAAATTGTCCAAATGCTGGGTTTTTAACTCTATATCCAGCGATTGATATCCTTATTATATGTAAGTAGTTCTTCCTCATTGAAAAATAATTGAATTTCACGTTGAGCGCTTTCTAGAGAGTCAGAACCATGAATGACATTCATACTAACATTAACTCCATAATCGCCTCTAATCGTTCCAGAAGCAGCTTCTGCAGGGTTTGTCTTCCCCATCATATTTCTCGCTACTTGTACGACATTTTTCCCTTCCCAAACCATTGCAAAAACTGGACCAGATGTTATAAAATCAACTAATTCGGGAAAGAAAGGCTTTTCTTTATGCTCTTGATAGTGTTTTTCTGCTAGTTCTGAATCGATCATCATCAATTTAGCACCTATAAGCTGAAATCCTTTCTCCTCAAATTTTGCTACGATTTTACCAATTAAAGATCTTTGCACACCATCTGGTTTAACCATTAGAAAAGTTCTTTCCATATTGATACCCCCATAAAATGTAGTAAGATGCCAACGAAATTTTAACAAATTTTTCATACTATTTCAACTATGAGAAAAATTCATGCATCAAATAATAAAAAAACCAAAGTCGATATAACTTTGGTTTGAAAGACTAATAAGTGCGATCTGCGATAAAATCACTAATTTCTAATAAGGTTTTTCTTTCTTTAATATTAGGTAGTTCCATTAAAGCTTTTTTGGCTTTTTGAATATATGTTTGTGCTAACTCTTTTGAATAGTCAATTCCTTCAGACTTGCGAACAATGTCTACCATTTCATCCATCTGTTCTTGAAGGTGATCACTCTTTACCATCCGTTGTAGTTTTTCCTTATCGTTGGAGTAATGCAATGCATACAATGCAGGTATTGTAATATTACCTTGACGAAGGTCACTTCCAGCAGGTTTTCCAAGTTGTTCTGTTGTTCCTGTAAAATCTAAAATATCATCTACAATTTGAAAAGCCATCCCTACATTATAACCATATTGATATAGCCTTCTTACCGTTTTGAGATCTGCATTACTGGCTAGACCCCCTAATTTACAGGAAATCGCAATAAGAAGCGCAGTTTTGCGTTTTATCCTTCTTAAATATTGTTTTAATGATTGGTTCCAGTTATTAAAATCTTTAATTTGTTCAATTTCTCCTTCACACATACGAACAATTGCATTTGAAAGAGTTTGGTGAATCTCAGGGTTTTCAAATTCAGTAATTAACATTAAAGCTTCGGCAAAAATATAATCACCAGTATACATCGCAATTTTATTATCCCATTGCGCTTTTACGGTTAATTTACCACGCCTTTTATCTGCATCGTCAATCACATCATCGTGAACAAGGGTGGCCATATGTATTAATTCAAGAGCAGCAGCCACTTTTTTCAGCTTATCAAAATCATATTCCCCAAAATGGCCAGATAACAACACAAAAACAGGACGAATTCTCTTTCCTCCAGCTTTTAATAAATGATTAGCAGATTGATTTAATATTCCTTGATCTGTTGTAATCGCACGAGATAATTCTTTTTCTATTTCATTTATATCTTTTTTCATTCTGTAGTAAATATCTACAAGCTTCATCCATTTCACCTTGTTTTTTAATGATAAAGAAAGGTAACTTTCTTTTCTGTTTTTTTCTATCTATTCTTTTCTATCTATTTTCTTTTTTATGCCCAATATGAAGAGCAGCAATTCCGCCTGTAAGTGGATAGACTTCGACCTTTTCCATCCCTACTTTTTCAAAAATAGCAGCAAGCTCTTGTTGATCAGGAAAATTGGTTAATGATTCAGGTAACCATGCATATTGTTCATATCGATTTGCAAATAATTTACCTAACCATGGGAGTATTTTATAAAAGTAAAAAAAGTAAATTTTACGAAATATTGGCCAGTTTGGTTTAGATAATTCAAGAGAAACTACTTTACCTCCTGGCTTAATTACTCTAAGCATTTCAGATAAAACGGTTTCAATGTCTGGAACATTTCTTAAGGCAAAACCAATGGTTGCATGGTCAAATGTATCATCAGGAAAAGGTAATTTCATTGCATTCCCATTAATTAATTCAATCTGCTTGTCCAAACCTTGTTCCTGGACTTTCTTTTTTCCAATTTTTAACATATTTTTACTGAAATCAAGACCAACGATTCTCCCAGTTTTTGAAGCCTTTGCTAATGCAATTGTCCAATCAGCTGTACCGCAAGCTACGTCTAGCGCTTTATCACCTTGTTGGACTTTCATCTTCTTCATGGTGAAATTCCGCCATGCTTTATGCCGACGGAAACTAAGCAAATTATTCATTAAGTCATATTTACTTGCAATATTTTCAAAGACGGAATGAACAAATTCCTCTTTCTTTTTTCCTCGTATAAGAACCTGTTTTTCCACTTAAAGTCCCCCTCCATTTTCTTAGAAGTTTCTAACTTCTTTCAACCATATTTATCGGCTGTTGAAGTAGATGAGAGAATTGGTCAAGAAGCAATAGTAACTCTCCTTTTACCATTCCATTCTCTATACTTTGAATCCTTTCTTCAATGTTTCTATATAGTCCTTGTAACATTTCTTCTATTTTTTCTGGGATTAAATGCTTTTGAAAAAATGGTTTATTTGCAAAATGATTCACAAATAGGTGGGGAAAATCGATTAGGGAAAAGAGTAACACAAAATCTTCAATGAGTCGTTTCCATAAAATCTTATGCTCTGAAGAATTTAGTTCGTCTACAAATTGAATGTATAGATCACTCTCTTTTACTTTTATCAATTCTACTAGTTGGGTCATTGATTGGAAACCTTCCCCATTATTTTGCGTATATAATTTCATTTTTGCAATATTGATATTTCGAATTCCTTTTGCTAATTTTTTTACCCCGTCTATTAAATTATTTTTAGAAAGTAAGGAATAATATTGGCTACTGTAGTAATCGCCTGCCAAGATAGAAAGTTGTCTTCTTCTGACTTCTTTGTCATTATATTCCTTTTGATTCGTGATTGTTTCATGTATATCAAGTCCCAATTGGACTAGCCCTGTTGTTACACAATAAGATCTCCGTTTATATTGAGGAACAGAGGCAAAATAGAAAAATAAATTTAGTAATTCAAGACGAAAAATGGAGATTTTAGGTAATGTTACATATTTTTCAATAAACAAATTTTGAGAAAGTTGATTGATCTCAGCCACAATTTCTTCTATTTCTCTACGGAAAGTACTATGCGTCATTGTCATTTGATATCCCCCAGATTTTAAACTACATAAATTCACTTCCGAACACAAGTATAACATAATTATCTGATAGGTAACAGGAATTATCAATACCACTTTTTCTCTATCTGATCGCATTTCCATAATTCAAACCAAAATATTGGTCTAAGAAATCTTTATTCGACATTGATGATCCTAATTTCATTGTTCGATTATTCATAATATCTTCTTTTTTTGCTGAAGTTGCAACAAATATTTTTTCTGAGTCCTTTAGAAACACTCGTATGAATATTTCATTAACATTATTTTTTTCAACAAATCCTTTTTGAATCAATGTAAATAAATCTAGATAAACAACTTCCGTATCAAGTACTTCATCAGAAGTTAATGTAAGATCGACGGACAATGTATTATGGTCCCAGATTACTTTTTTGATCGGTAAGTGAAGGGGAATTGAGCTAATAAAATCAACAAGATTATCATTTGAAAGCACCATGTTTTTTTGTATTTTAAAGACTGGTAAATCATAATTGATTTGAGCTATTTTGGCATTGGGGATTAAAGAAATCATAAATGCAATGATCACAGATAATGTTAAAGCTGCCACCATTCCTTTGGAAACATGTTTATATGCATGCATTGAAATACACCTCCAATACATTGTACAAAAAAACAAGCCGGCTATTCCAGCTTGTTCGAAAAAATCATTTTTTTAATCCTCAGTTGAAATGATGCCATAAGGGGTAAAGATTTCTGCTTTACCTCGCACTTTGACCGCAGAAGTATGTTCAGTAAATTGTGCGATCATGACTTCTCCTCGATCTAATTTCTCAAGATGGTGAAATTTGGTATCTTGCCCGCGAGTAAGCCCGATCACATTCACTCCATTTTCCTTCGCTTTAATCACAAAAAAGGAATTGTCTTGATTATTCATTTTGATCCCCACTTTTATCCAGACTATGTATATTTAATGTAAAACCACTCCATTCAATGTTCCCATTGAAGAAGTGGTTATGTATATGGAAAGAATGGTCGGAACGACAGGATTTGAACCTGCGACCTCACCCACCCCAAGGGTGCGCGCTACCGAGCTGCGCCACGTCCCGACTAAAATAGCAACATATTTTATTATATCTAATTAATTATATTTTTCAAGCCCAATTTTTATCCATCAGTTCCTTCAAGTCATTATGAACGAATTAATTGTAGAATTTCATTTCGTAATTGCGGATCTTCTTTATAAATTCCTCTAGCAGTAATTGTGACGGTTTTAGAGCCAGGCTTTTTTACTCCTCGCATCGTCATACACATATGTTCTGCTTCTATCATGACTAAAACTCCAAAAGGTTCTAATTTTTCCATGATCGCATCCGCAATCGTATCAGTCATTCTTTCTTGTAACTGAGGTCTTTTGGCAACAGCTTCAACAGCTCTAGCCAATTTACTTAAGCCAGTCACTCTTCCATCTCTTGGTATATATGCTACATGCGCAATACCAAAAAAAGGAACTAAATGATGTTCACAAGTAGAATAAAAAGGGATATCTTTGACTAGTACAACTTCCTCGTGTTTTTCACTAAAAATCACATCAAAATAATCTTTTGGATCCTGTTCTAAACCAACGAAAATCTCCTCGTACATACGTGCCACTCTTGCTGGTGTTTCTAATAACCCTTCTCTTTCAGGGTCTTCACCAATGGACTTTAAAATAACTTTAACCGCTTCTTCTATTTGTTTATGATTAACGCCCATTTATCTTGCCTCCTTCTAACTCCAAAAGCAAAATTAATGTTAGCATAAATAAATATTAAAAGCAAAAAAGAAGAGTTACACAAGTGTAACTCTTCTTTACTGTATGTAACACATTATTACTTAAGTGCATCCTTCAATGCTTTACCTGGTTTGAAAGCAGGTACCTTGCTAGCGGCAATTTCAATTTCTTCCCCAGTTTGTGGGTTGCGCCCTTTACGAGCAGCACGCTCACGAACTTCAAAATTACCAAAACCAATGATTTGAACTTTGTCGTTTGTAGCAAGAGCATCAGAAATAGAAGCAAATACAGCGTCTACAGCTTTGGTAGCATCCTTTTTCGTTAACTCTGTCATTTCAGCAACTTTTGCGATTAATTCCGTTTTATTCAATGTATTCACCTCCTCCCAAGGTAAAAATCTTGTTATATCCTTGTGTTACCGTTTCTTAGAAATTTATACATGTTTCAACAAGGATTTTCCAAAATTTTTATAGACAAGCATATAGTAATATACAAACGCTGTAATTTCAAGGATTTTCTTTAGAAAGACATAAAAAAAGCACTACTATGAGTGCTTTTTGGTATTATATTCCATTTATTTGCTATAAAATAATAGCAATGAGTCCTCCTGACCCTTCATTTATAATTCTCTCTAATGTTTCTTTTAATTTATACCTCGCATTATCTGGCATCATGGAGAGTTTCGCTTGGATCCCGTCACGAACAATACTTGCTAATGATCTACCAAAGATATCGGACTCCCACATTTTTAATGGGTCATCTTCAAAATCCTGCATTAAATACCGTAATAATTCTTCACTTTGTTTTTCTGTTCCGATAATCGGTGCAAACTCGGACTCAACATCTACTTTAATCATATGAATAGATGGTGCAGTTGCTTTTAAGCGCACACCAAACCTTGAACCCTGTCTGATCAATTCTGGTTCGTCCAAAGTCATATCTTCTATAACAGGATTAGCGATACCATAACCTGTTTGTTGCACCATGGTTAAAGCTTCTGCCACTTTGTCATATTCTTTTTTCGCATGGGTAAATTCAACCATAAGTTGGAGTAAATGATCTTTTCCTTTAATTTCTACTCCAACGATCTCCATTAAAATTTGATCATAAAGCTCATCTGGAGCAAATAAATCAATTTCTGCTACCCCTTGGCCCATATTCATGTCAGCTAATATAGCATCAGCAATAAATTCATAGTTTTTAAATTGATCTACGACAACGCGCACATCACGTAATCTACGAATATCTTTGACCGTTTCTTGAACAGACTCTTCAAAGTTCTTTCTGAGCCAATGTTCTTTATTTAAAACCATGACCCAGCTAGGTAGATTTACATTGACCTCATGCACTGGGAATTCGAATAAGACTTCACGTAATACACCAACAATATCTTCCTCTTGCATATTGGCTACACTCATTGCAAGAACAGGAATATCATATTTTTCTGCTAATTCACTTCTTAGGGAATCTACCCGTTCCGAATATGGTTCAGTGGTATTGATCACCATGACAAAGGGTTTGCCTACCTCTTTTAATTCTTCAACTACTCTTTCCTCAGCGGATACATAGGATTCCCTTGGAATTTCTGTAATCGAACCATCGGTCGTCATCACTACACCCAATGTGGAGTGATCTTGGATTACTTTTCTTGTTCCAATTTCAGCTGCTTCTTGGAAAGGAACTGGGTCTTCGAACCATGGTGTATTTACCATTCTTGGACCATTTTCGTCCTCATATCCCTTTGCTCCTTCAACAGTATAACCAACACAATCGACTAGGCGAATGTTGATGTCTAATCCTTCATCCACATGGACTTCAACCGCTTGGTTTGGTACAAATTTTGGTTCAGTTGTCATGATTGTACGTCCTGCAGCACTTTGTGGTAATTCATCCGTTGCTCTTAGTTTGTCGTTTTCATTTTGAATATTAGGAATAACTAATGATTCCATGAATTTCTTAATAAATGTTGACTTTCCTGTTCGGACGGCCCCAACAACACCTATGTATATGTCTCCACCTGTCCGTTCTGCAATATCTTTAAAGATATCAAACTTTTCCACAGTATCCCTCCTCGATTAAAATCAACACTTGTATCTCCATATCCCTTATGATATTAACCATCCCTCCCCATACAGTCATAAATCGACTCGTACCATAAAATTGGACAGTATAAATATATGAGACTTTTTTGCCAATATGACGTAAAATAAAAACTTTCATCAGTTTGCTAATAAAAAATTTTCCTTAGCAAATTCTTAATCAAATACTAAAATTTATGATGTTAAACATAAAAAAAGAACGATTTTTTATCGTTCTTTTAATCATCCCAGATACTCTCATTCTTTTGTTTGGCCAATTGCTTTCGAATGGCTGCCTTTAAAGGTTCTTCAGGAACTTCGACTTTTAATCTCTTTAGTACTTTTGTTTGACAACCTAATCTTGTTCCGGCTTTTATTAAATTTTTCCCTAATTTTTGTAACTCGCTTTTGGTGGGCTGAGATACTGCAGAGTTGTCATCTATTTTTACTTTACAGGTCAAACAAGCTCCTCTTCCACCACACTTATGTCCTAGATGAATCCCCGACTTTAAAGCTGCTTGTAATATCGTTGTACCTGGTTTCACTTCAAATTTTTTTTGATCTGGGAGAAATAGTATAGTTTCCGACAATGTTGATGTTCACCCTCTCATGATCTTTTAAAAACTTCTGATAAAGCAACTTCTTCCATCTCATGTGTTCTTACACGCCCCATAAGATCTTCGACAGCTATTTTGGGGCTTTTGTTTTCAAAAAGTACCTTAAATAATTCATTTGTAATCGGCATTTGAATTTGATATTTTTGTGATAAGTAAAAGGCAGCTTTCGTTGTTTTGACACCTTCTACCACCATTCCCATTTGCTTAAGTATAGCATCTAAGTTTTGACCCTTTCCAAGCATATATCCAGCTCGCCAATTGCGGCTATGTTGACTTGTACAGGTGACTACCAAATCACCTACGCCTGCTAAACCTGAAAATGTTAGTGGATTTGCTCCTAATTCTATACCTAATCGTGCAATTTCCGCAAGTCCTCTGGTTAGTAAAGCAGCCTTTGCATTGTCCCCAAATTCTAGACCATCGGATAGGCCAGCGCCTAAGGCAATAATATTTTTTAGTGCTCCAGCAATTTCGACGCCAATAATATCTGGATTAGTGTATACACGAAAATTTGAATTGATGAATAAATCCTGTACCTCTTCAGCAACAGAAATGTTACGACCAGCTACTACAACTGTCGTCGGCAAAAGACGACTTACCTCTTCAGCATGGCTTGGACCTGATAAAACAAGGATCTGATCTGATGGTAAACCAGGAAGTTCTTCATGTATCACTTCACTCATTCGTTGATATGTCCCTTGATCTAACCCTTTTGTTGCATGAATGAGAACTGTTTGATCGGAAATATATGGTTTAACCATTTTTGCAGTATCACGCATAGCATGAGAAGGTACGACGAGAACAATATATTTTTTGCCTTTAAGTGCTTCTTTAACATCAGCATGGGCTAGGATCGTATCTGGAAGTTTGATTTCTGGTAAGTATTTATGATTCGTATGATTGTAGTTGATCTCGTCTTTATGTTTATCGGTTCTAGCTAATAAATCAACGGCAAAACCATTGTTTGCGAGTACGATGGAAAGTGCCGTGCCCCAACTACCGGCTCCGATCACAGCGATCGACATATTCGCCATTTTTGTTATTCCTCCTCTTTTTTAATCCTCTTCATTCTTTTTCCTAACCAGGATTCGAATCGGTGTACCTTCAAAGTGAAAAGAATCTCTGATTTTGTTTTCCAAATACCTTTCATAAGAGAAGTGCATAAGTTCAGGATCGTTAACGAAAAGGACAAAAGTTGGTGGTTTTACCGCAACTTGTGTAGCGTATTTGATTTTCAATCTTTTACCTTTGTCTGATGGAGGTGGATTGATAGCTACTGCATCAGAAATAATATCGTTTAAGACAGGTGTTTGGACTCTCATTGCATGTGATTCAGCCACTTCATTAACCATAGGCAAAATTTGATTCACCCTTTGTTTTGTTTTAGCTGAAACAAAAACAATTGGAGCATAAGACATAAATAGGAAGTGATCTCGAATCTTTTGTGCAAATTGATGCATCGTCTTGTCATCTTTCTCTACAATATCCCATTTGTTTACTACAAATATGGAGGCTTTACCAGCTTCATGTGCATAGCCAGCTATTCTTTTGTCTTGTTCAATAACACCAGAATGACCGTCAATCACTACTAATACAACATCCGCATTTTCAATTGCTTTTAGAGCACGTAATACACTGTATTTTTCGGTTGTTTCATAGACCTTTCCTTTTTTTCTCATTCCCGCTGTATCCACTAAAACATAATCTTGTTCATCTGTTGAGAACAATGTATCGACTGCATCCCGAGTCGTTCCAGCTACATTACTTACGATAACTCTTTCTTCTCCTAATATGGCGTTCACTAATGAGGATTTACCTACATTAGGACGCCCGATTAGAGCTACACGAATCACATCATCATCATAGTTTTCCTCTTCTTCATCTGGAAAATGGGACACAACCTCATCTAATAGATCACCAAGACCTGTTCCATGTGCTCCCGAAATAGGATATGGATCGCCAAACCCTAAAGCATAAAAATCATAGATTTCTTGCTGCATTTTAATGTTATCGATCTTGTTTACTGCGACAACAACTGGTTTTTTGGATCGATGTAAAATATTTGCAATCTCCTTATCTTGTTCTGTTAAACCTACCTTTCCATCAACCATAAAGATGATCACATCTGCCTCATCGATCGCAAGCTCTGCTTGTTGTCGAATCAGCATGAGGATTTCATTCTCAACATCAATTTCGATACCACCTGTATCAATGAGATGAAAAGAGTGGGTCAACCATTCACCGGTGCTATAAATTCGATCACGAGTAACACCTGGTTTATCTTCAACAATAGCAATTCGTTCTCCAGCTAAACGGTTAAATATCGTTGACTTTCCAACATTTGGTCTACCTACGATTGCAATGACAGGTTTAGACATTAAACTTCAACCTTTCCATACAAATTACCCAATTAGATTTTAAATGCGTCTATACTATTATAAACAAATTATTCCATCAATCAATAGGATAAACTAATGTCTTACAATGATTAGAGAGCCATTTTCTAAATCATGAGCTATTCCATCAAGGATTTTTTCTAGCAAAAAGGCGGTTCTCTGTAATTCCTTTTCATTATTAGCAATAAAGATAGGAACACCACCACTTAACACTTTATCTTTATGTAGAGTGACAACAGCTAGGATATATTGTTCAATTGTAGTTCCCATTTTTCTCCTCCTATTCGTTTACTTCTGATTCAGAAGGTAATCTTACGGCATTTTCCAATACGGGTGTCTGTTTAACCACCTCAATTGCCTTTTGAATATCCTTGATCTGAGGTAAGAAAAATACGCCCAATCTTCCATCATTTAAATCACGTTTAGCCAATGGAACCAAGGCTGGTTCGCCTGAATCACGATATACACCCATTATTGTGGCTAAATTATGGAGTATCGCTTGTCTTTGCCCTAAATTTGCAATCGTAACGATACTGTTTTGATCTTTAGGCTTTAAGATAATGCCAACCCCATGTTCAAGAATTCGGTCTTGATTGTCTTTTAAGCCAATATTCATAATATAAATATCATCTACATATAGATGAGGCCCATTGACAATTACTTTTCCTTCTACAACCTCAGCAAGTTCTTTTATGCTACTACCTGACATGTATTTTTTACTAACAAATAAAGTTATGATTCCCGCGAGAATGCCCCATTTCCAATCCATTAATATTGAAATTAAGGAAACAAAAAAGGAGGTAAATATAACTAAGTAATTTCTTCCTTCAAACACCATTGCAATGCCTTCAATATATGTGACTCCACGTGGAACCAATTCCAAACTATCTAATGTTGTTAACGTTTGTCTTTCCATATTCCGAACATCACGGAATTGTTGGGCTGCCAACCCTAAAAAGGTTATTGCCGTATAATTTTCTTTTAATAATGAAGGTACCGCTACTGCTCCTAAGCCTGCAGCTATAAAACCTAGTGAAAGGTGAATGATTCTGCCATGGGTATGTGTTGGATATTGACGATAATCGGTCTTAAGCATTAACAATCGATTTAGAAAACCTATAATCACACCTAATATGACAGCAATCATATTATTGTTTAGCATATTTTAATCACCTGATTCGTAAGTATTTAATCAGTTGTTTATCCTTAACCCAATTTTTGACCAAAATCATTAAATGTTGAAAGAAATAGAGCTGTATCAAAGAGAGCCATAAAATATCCCGTTGTAAAGCATTCCCAAGT
Organism: Tepidibacillus decaturensis; assembly: GCF_001561915.1. Classification (GTDB taxonomy): domain Bacteria; phylum Bacillota; class Bacilli; order Tepidibacillales; family Tepidibacillaceae; genus Tepidibacillus_B; species Tepidibacillus_B infernus. The sequence continues at coordinate 1,262,606 of NZ_LSKU01000001.1, forward strand.
ATAATCTGAGGAAAATGAGTTCTATGGTGAAAGGAATAAAATATTTCTCCTAAAAGTAACCCACCTATTAGTAATGCAAGACGCACTACTAATTTATTGGATACAAAGAGTACAATCATAACTAAAAAAAATGTAATTTCTATTTGCTCATTCCAAAGCATGAGAATCGGATCTAGGCGAATTAATTCTTTGAACAAGAAATAGATTGCACCTAATAATGTGGTAGCAGCAAATAAATAAGGTTTATCTGCTTTATCCCCTTTTATCCAAAAATAAAAATAAAAAACCATTGGTACGATAAAACCTCCCATATTCACTTTCCATTGATAATTAAAAGGAAGTTCAATCATTGATAGAATAAAAATCGCCAAGAAGATGAAGATTACTTTTCCTTTTCCTATCTCTGATACAATGGATTGGAACCATCCTGTTGAAACTAAGATGATCATAATTAATAGAATAAGATTTGTTAATACACCATCATTCATACTCTTTACCTCCTTTTGTCACTATTATGTAGTATTTCTTTTTTTGGCATAAAAAAACCCATTACTAACATAATGGGTTAAAGAAACTCTCTTCTTGCAAGTTCATTTATTGGAATACCTCTTAGTTCACACCAATCTTTTGTTTCCCCTAGAATAACCATTGGTTTTTTTTGCAAATCTAACAATTCTACTGCGCCTAAGCTTGTCATGATCAATTTTATTTCGTGGTGAAGTTGATTTACATATCCTAATGTTTGTTTAAATCCTTCATTTACTAACTTTCTTAAAATCATTCCAGACATTCCTACAGCATTAGCACCTAAACCTATTGCCTTTGCAATATGTAAACTATTCTGGATACCTCCTGTAGCTATGATTTCTGTCTTGTTTACCGTTGTAGCTTCAAGAATACTTGTAGCTGTATGTATTCCCCAATCATTGAAGAAGGGATATGGGTCTAACCGCCTCTTATTTTCAATCAAGGCAAAGTTTGTTCCTCCCCTTCCACCCACATCAATAATCTTTATCCCTCGTTTCACTAGTTGAAAAACTACCTCTTTGGACATTCCAAATCCTACCTCTTTAACAATGAAAGGGATTTTTACAGACTCTTTAATTGCCTGTAATCGATCCAATATTCCTGTAAAGTCTCGATCACCTTCAGGCATGGTAAGTTCTTGTATTACATTTATATGTATTTGGATTCCATCTGCTTCGATCATTTCAATCGCTTCGTTAGCTTGTTCCGGCGTTGCATCTGCACCAAGATTGGCAAAAATGATCCCTTTTGGATTGTTACCACGTACAATCTGATAGGTAGAACGATACTCTTTGTTTTTAATAGCAGACATCTGCGAACCAACCGCCATTACCAAATTCAGCTCATTCGCTAGTGCGGCTAAATGTTGATTTATTTTAACCGTTTCATAAGCTCCACCCGTCATCGCGTTAATAATAATCGGCGAACTCAATTGAAGTCCGCCGATAGAAGTAGCAATCGAGGTTTGGGATAGAGCAACTTCTGGTAAAGCTTGATGGACAAAATGAACATTTTCAAAGCCTTGAACACCCGTTTGACCAGTCTCAATGGCATATTTTAAATGTTCAAGCTTTCTAGAAGCTCGACTCATGTCGTTTCCTCACTTTATTTTAATTTTTTTAATTTGTCACCTAGAATATCTGCTAAAGTGAAACCAGTATTATGTTGTTCCTGAATGAGGTGATTTTCCTTTACTTCTTTTTCTACCTCTTGTTCTTCTGCTTCACGAATACTTAAACTAATGCGTTCAGAGGAAGGATCAACATCTAATACTTTCACTTTTACTTCTTGACCGATTTTAAGAACTTCACTTGGTTGGCCAATATGCTGATGCGAAATTTGAGAGATATGAACCAGGCCTTCTACATTAGGTTGAATTTCTACAAAAGCACCAAAGCTAACTAGCCTTTTTACAATCCCCGTATAGATTTCACCAATTTTTAAATTCTCGATTGCTAGATGAATAGGATTTTGCATAGTTTCTTTGATGCTTAGACTAATCCGTTTTGTCTCTGGATCAACTCGTAGTACTTTAACATTGACTTTATCTCCTTCTTTTAATACATCAACAGGTTTGCCAATTCGATTCCATGAAATTTCAGATACATGAACTAAACCATCAACCCTACCTAAATCGATAAACGCGCCAAAGTTAGTAAGTCTTTGAACAGTACCTAATAAAATGTCCCCTACTTTAATTTGTGCAACTAGTTCTTTTTGTTTCTTATTGAATTCCTCATCTAAAACAGCTCGTTGAGATAAAATCACTTTATTTTTATCTTGGTCAATTTCAACAACCTTAACACGTAAAGTTTTTCCTTTATAATCAGCAAAATCTTCAACAAAATGTCTTTCTACCATTGAAGCTGGTACAAACCCGCGTACTCCAACATCAACAACCAAACCACCTTTAACAACATCTGCTACCTTAACTTCAAAAACTTCACCTGTGCTTAGCTTATGTTGTAATGTATCCCAAGCTTTTTCACGGTCGATCACCTTTTTGGAAAGGAGTACCTGTTCCTTTCCATCGTTGACACGAAGGACTTTGCATTCTACTTGATCGCCAACTTTCAAAACATCGGTTATTTTTTCAATATGTACATTTGCAATTTCGCCTATAGGAAGAATGCCATCATATTTGTAGCCTATATTGACTAATGCTTCCTTTTCTTCAATTTTTGCTATGGTTCCTTTTACAATATCTCCTTCTTTTAAAGACATTACGTTTGTCATTTCTGAATTCATTTCCTCAACCATAATTACAATTCCCTCCTTAAAGTAACAAAACACTTCAAAAAACTTATAATCATACCCTAACGATAAAGCCGACCTTTATCAGGTGGAATACGGTTGGGCATAAAAACTATTTCAACTTGGTAAAGAGATAGAAAATCGTTAAGAAAATAATAAATAAAATAATTGCTCCAAGCCAAAGCAATCGGTCTATTGAAAGGACATTCATTTCATAAAGGATAAAAAGTATCATGATCATTGTTAAATTTATTATGAAGCTATTTAAAACATTCCATACAATCTTTTTAATCTCTTCAAGTTGATAACCTTTTAATATACAACGTTTTGCAATGATTCGACTAAGGTTTAATATGAAGATCATTAAACTTAAATAAATCATACTGTAATAAAAAAAATTCATTTATTTTATTTCCTCTAGTTGTTTCTTAATTTGAGCCATCATAAAAGTCATCGTTTCTGTTAAATCCTCAGATGAAACCTTCTCTTTTTTAAAAGAATCTAACTGAATAGGATTACCTATATTCACGATAATCGGCTGAAACCACTTATAACTTGAATCGATCCCAATCGGAATCACTTTTACATCTGACTTTAAAGCAAATAAGGCAGCACCAGGTAACCCAGGCTTTAATTCTTTATCTTTGCTACGCGTCCCTTCAGGGAAAATGCCTAGAACTTCTTGCTCCTTAAGGAGGTCTAATGCTGTTTTAATCGCCTTACGATCACTTCCTCCTCTATTGATAGGAAATTGACCCACTTTTTTTAAAAAGGAACCCAAAATAGGGATGTCGAACAATTCCTTTTTTGCCATAAAATGAACTTTCCTATTTACTGAACAAGCGATCACTACTGGATCAAAATTACTAATGTGGTTTGAAATCAAGATAAGAGGACCCTCTTTTGGAATATTTTTAACTCCATACACTTTTAGTTTGTAAAAAGTTTTCAAGTATCCTTTGATTAATACTCTAGCAAAAGTATAGAGTGACATTTTAGTTCTCTCCTCTCATTCTTTCTCTAGCTAGACTTAAAATTACATCTACCACCTGTTCAATGGAAAGTTGAGAAGTATCAATCAAAATAGCGTCTTTTGCTTGTTTTAAAGGTGCAACGGTCCTTTCTTGGTCTTTTTTATCCCGCAATTCAATTTCCTCGACGATCTGCTCCAACTTTATTTCGTAACCGTTTTTTGTCATTTCTAAGTACCTTCTATGTGCTCGTTCTTCAATTGAGGCTGTCAAAAATATTTTTAACTCTGCATTTGGTAATACATTGGTTCCAATATCTCTTCCATCCATGACAACAGAACCTTCTTTTGCTAATCTACGTTGAAGTTCAACCATTGTTTCCCTCACTTTAGCATGAGAAGCAACCAATGAGACCTGTTTAGTAATCTCTGGTGTTCTAATTGCCTCTGTTACATCTGTTGTCCCAATTTTTACCCTTTGTATGTGTTGATCAATTTCAAATTGAATAGGGTTACGAAGAAGACATTTGTTTAATTGATCTTCATCATGAAGGTCTATATTTTCATTTATCGCTTTTAAGGTCAGTGCCCTATACATCGCTCCAGTATCAATATATAAAAATCCCAATTCATTAGCAACCTTTTTTGCAACGGTACTTTTTCCCGCTCCTGCAGGTCCATCAATGGCAATACTTATTTTTTTCATTCTAATCCTCCAAAATATGTAGGGTCACAACTTTCTATATCATAAAAAAAACAGGCCGGTGCCTGTTGAACAATATGTTCATAAAAATCTTATCATATTCTTCCAATATAATCAATTGTATGATGGAATTTAGAAGCTGATCCTTCCATTTTTTCCACTGGAATAAATTCTTTGCGAAACGATTCAAAGCACAAAAGAAATTGAATACCAATGAGGAGAATAAGCACTAAGATAAATATTTTTTTGATCGTCTTTTCTACATAATCAGAAAATAAGATAAACTTTTCCTCATAAGGACGGTAACGGGTTTTTATCATCATCATCCCTCCGTTAACTATCCTTAACAAAGGATAGACAAGATATACTCTTCTTTTATAAACCTTTTTCCCTTAGTTCTACTTGTCTTTCATAACAAAACCGGATGATTTTTGACCTCATTGTTTCATTGATTGTTGTAAATGAAATAGAAACCCAAGTTACGTTTGTTTTTTGATTGGGAATTTCTGATCTTATAATTTCTCCTATATAAGAGATATGCTCAATCGTTCCATTTTTAAACGGCAACACAATCCAACCTTCGATCATTTCTCCAGTCATTACTTTTTTCGGGAAAGGTAATACAACTTGCATGCCCCCACCACTGAGATCCAACGTTTGAACTACTGTCCAATCCTGTTTATCTAATGGCTTAAATGCTGTTTCCACATGAACTGGAACTCTTAGAAAGTTTCTCCTTTGCACTCGATGAATCTTAGATACCACTGGCTTAGTTAATATCAATAGAGGGATCTGTTCTTGTTTTCTCCCCACAACAATAGTATCAAAAGAGAATTGCCCATGGACATTAGACATATACCATACTTTTACTTTTTGGCCAACCGGTATCAATTCGAGTTTACCAGTTTCTTCATTGATTGGCACCTCAATACTTATTTCATTTTCAGAAACTTCAGCAATTCTTGATTTTAAAGAAAATTGATGTTCATGACCAATATTTATTTTTACGACTTGATTAATACTAGGTAACAAAGGCCTCTCCCCTTATATGTTGTAAAAACAGGAGGCATTTTAATCCTCCTGTTCATAATCGTCTTTCTTTTAACTTACTATATCTTCCTCTACTTTTTCAACTACTTCTTCTTCACCATTTTGCGCATTGATATAAATTCTGTAGGTAACTTTGTCAAAATCCCCTGTTACCTCATAGGTGAGTACTTCTTTTCCATCACTGTTTTCAATCAATGCAGGACGGATAGAGAAAATTTTCAAATGGGGGTTTACTTTTGTTTGGACTGTTTCTTTTGTAATAGTTGGTGATGGAATTACTCTCTTTTTATGATTAAAGGTATAACCTGTGGATTCAAAACCGATAATCTCCCCATTATCTAAAGCGACCTTGACACTTAGCATATCAGGATAAACAACCACACCATTTTGTTTGTAAGCATATGTAAAAATTAAGCTATTATCATACTGATCAATCGTAGTTGGTACCATTGAGGTATAACCACGTTTTTGTAAAAAAGCATTTGCTTTTTCTGTCGCTTGTTCTAATGAGATTTTTTTGCCATCGATCTCCCGATTTATGATCATCCAGACTATGTGGCCACCCACTTTAGTAACGTCCAAATTAACTATATTCTTTCCTTTTATTTGTACGCTAAAGGCTTCAAAATTAGATCCTTTTCCCGTTTTATCCACTTTTATTTGATCTGAAACAGGTACTTTCATAAATTCGGCAGCCTTTTTCTTTGCTTCTTCAGCAGTAATCAAACGTCCTTTTAAGTTTTTTCCTTTCTCTTTATTTTTCTTTTCTAAACTCATCATTTCTGGACCCCAATCTAATTCGGGGAATTCCTGTACTTTTTTGTCGATTGTTTTAAATCCATCAATAATCGTGTTGTCCATCTTTTTGTCTTCTTCTGCCAAAGCAATTTCAACATCCATCCATCGTAATTGTTTATCGATGACTTCTGTTTGCACATGATTTAGTTCGTTTCGTATTTCTTTAGATCTCTCGTACAAGGTTTTTAATGTCTTATATTCCTGATCAGTTAAAGGTTCTTTTCCCAAATCTCTTATTGCAATACGATAGGAGAAATCCCCGATTTTTGCTAAGAATTCTTCTGTTTTACTAAATGGCATCAATGTTAATGGCAACTGACCTACATCAGATTGAGCAGAATAGGCTAACCTCCAAACATTCGCTAATGAAGGGGATAACTGTCTACGGGAATTAACGGCTAATGTTTTACCTAATTCATCATGTAAGGCATCAATATGAAAATTTAGATCATGAAATGCCCGTTGATACTGATTTTCTGCTTTAATCAAAATTGAGTTTTTCTCTTGATTTTCTTGATAACCCCAAAAACCTGCTCCAATTACAGCAATGACTAATACAGGGATTAAAATACCTGTTATACCCTTATACATTTCATTTTCACTCCTTCATCGACAAAAAATATGTTTGCCAATTTTTTTACTTGTGGCCTTGACCAAATCCATTTTGAAGTGGCTGTTTGTGGGTTAAAGTAATATTCACATCCATCTGTTGGATCCCAACCACTTAAAGCATCCTTTACAGCCTTTTCCGCTTGTTTATTAGGAGTTAAATAGATTTGTCCATCTGCAACAGCAGTAAAAGCTCCCGGTTCAAAAATAACACCGGAAACAGTGTCTGGAAAAGAGGAGCTTTTAACGCGGTTTAAGATAACTGCCGCAACAGCAACTTGACCAACATATGGTTCTCCTCTTGATTCGCCATAAACAGCATTCGCCATCAATTTCATATCATTAGCAGATAATGTGGTTCGCTGTGCTTTTACATCATTCTCATCAGGGGCTATTGGATTAAAAATAAAAGTGAGGATGAAAAATAATAAACTGAACAATAGGCAATAACGAACAACTTTTTTCATCATGAGATCCGCCTCCTATTTCTAGTTTGAGTTTAAATGCTCCATACTATGCAATAAGGTAACAACCTGAAGAATAAAGAAAGACCCTTTCCTTTTTTGGAAAGAGTCTTAAATGCTGATCCATTCTTCCTCTTAAAAAAACTTTTCACCACATTGGTTACAACGAATGATTACCTTAACTCGTGTCAAATCATTCACCCCCTAGTTCCATTTTAACCACTTTTTTCAGTAATTTACTTCAGGGGGTTCACTTTCGTGAAAAGGTGATAATTTTGTTGCTATTTTTATTTTCTTTAACCCATACCACCACAAAAAAGTTAAAAATGGTAGCATCAGATATACCCAATCCATCATCTTTTGTTCTAAAATAAAATTGTAGGTTGCATGAGCAATCATTGGAATGATCCATGATAAGAACAGAAATATCTTTTTATAATGGATGCATGAAAATTTAGCTTTTCCCAAAAAATATCCCATCATAATGGCAAAAAGAGCATGGCCTGAAACAGGTAATAGACCTCTTAATAAAATCATAGCTGGTTGACTAGAATGAAAAAACAAATACCCTAAGTTCTCAAGCGTTGCAAATCCAATTGAGACAGCAACAGAATAGACCACCCCATCATAAGGTTCATTAAATTCAACATGTTTAAAAA
>NZ_LSKU01000001.1:1271578-1307560 GCF_001561915.1 Tepidibacillus decaturensis
GTTAAAAATTAAAAAATAAAGAATAAAGCATTTTAAAAATTCCTCAACCACCGCTGTACTCAAAATGGGCAAATTCCAGTGGGCTAGTCCTTCTTGAATCATTCTCTCAAAAACATAAGCTGGAAAAACTAAAATTGTACCTATTATAAACATTTTGATGATCAAATGTAGAGGTTCTAATTCATATTTATCCTTTAAATATATGAAACTAAGTAAAGCAATCCCTGGTGCAAATGCACCGCTAATCAGTGTAATCATAAAAAAACTCCTTTGATTCATTCTGATGTTATCGTATCATGTAATTAAATGTAACTTCAATAGTAACGGAGGGTAAATAATGTCAAAAGTGGTTATTATCACAACTGGCGGTACAATAGCAATGAGTGAGGACCTTAAAACAAAAACAGTAAAACCACTTGATCAAGATACACTCGATTTTTTTCTTCCGTTTTTAGAAGAATATGTGAATGTAGAAATGGAGCATTTTATGAATATTCCTAGTCCACACATGACACCAGAGAAAATGTATCAATTGGCTCTTCACACTAAAAAATATCTAGAGGATGACGAGGTACTGGGAATTGTCATCACTCATGGGACTGATACACTTGAGGAGACGGCTTATTTTCTAGACCTTTTGCTAACAAGTGATAAGCCAGTCGTTTTAACTGGTGCAATGAGAAGTAGCAATGAATTAGGGGCAGATGGGCCAGTTAATTTAGTAGGTGCGGTTCGTGTTGTAGCAGATCCCTCTTCGACTGGAAAAGGTGTTCTTGTTGTATTTAATGATGAAATTCACGCAGCTCGTTATGTAACCAAAACCCACACCAGCAACGTTGCAACATTTCAGTCCCCAGAAAATGGGCCGATTGGAACAGTGACAAAAAAGGGTATTCGTTTTTCACATGCCCCTTTACTAAGAGATAATTATGAGCTCTCTCCTCCAAATACAAAGATTGGATTGGTTAAAGCTGCAGCAGGAATGGACGATTTACTCATTAACACATTGATTGAACATGGGTATGAAGGAATCGTTATTGAAGGACTTGGACAGGGGAATTTACCTCCAGAAATGCTAGGGGGAATTAAAAAGGGGATCGAGAAAGGAATCCCAATCGTATTGGTTTCAAGATGTTTTAATGGTTTTGTAGATGCTGTTTATGGGTACGAAGGCGGAGGAAAACAATTAAAAGATTTAGGTTTAATCTTTTCTAATGGGTTAAACGGTCAAAAGGCTAGAATTAAATTAATGATAACAATCAACCTTTTTAAAAAGGATCCATCTATCAATTTACAACAATATTTTGATGTATAAAGCTCTCTAAGAATTTTTTTAGAGAGCTTTTATCTAACCTATAAAATCATCTATTATACCCAACCACGGAATCTAGAAGCTTCTGCCATTTTACGAACGCCAACCATATATGCGGCTAATCTCATATCTACTTTTCTAGAAACGGATGTATTATAAACATTGTTAAAGGATCTAACCATCACTTCTTCAAGCTTTTGCCAAACTTCTTCTTCTGTCCAATAATATCCTTGGTTGTTCTGTACCCATTCAAAGTAAGATACGGTTACTCCACCAGCACTTGCAAGAACATCTGGTACTAATAGGATATCTTTTTCAGTTAAAATTTTTGTTGCTTCAATCGTTGTTGGTCCATTTGCAGCTTCAACAACTATTTTCGCTTTGATTTTATTAGCGTTTACTGCTGTAATCTGATTCTCAATCGCAGCAGGGACTAAAATATCACATTCTAATTCTAACAATTCTTTATTTGTGATTGTGTTTTTAAAAAGCTTTGTTACTGTACCAAAAGAATCTCTTCGATCAAGAAGATAATCAATATCTAATCCATCTTCATTATGTAAAGCACCATAAGCATCTGAAATCCCAATGACTTTAGCACCAGCATCATACATAAATTTTGCTAAGTAACTACCGGCATTCCCAAAACCTTGAATCACCACTTTTGCGTCTTCAAGCTGGATTCCTTTTTTCCGAGCAGCCTCACGAATCATTAGAGCAACACCTTTTGCAGTAGCAGATTCACGCCCATGGGAACCACCTAATACTAACGGCTTACCTGTAATAAATCCTGGAGAATCGAACTCTCGAATTCGACTATATTCATCCATCATCCATGCCATAATTTGTGAATTTGTAAATACATCTGGTGCAGGAATATCTTTAGTTGGACCTACAACTTGGCTTATTGCACGAACATATCCTCGGCTTAAACGCTCTAACTCTCTAAAAGACATTTCACGGGGATCACATATAATTCCACCTTTACCTCCCCCATATGGCAAATCAACGATACCGGCTTTAAGGCTCATCCAAATAGAAAGCGCTTTCACTTCATCCTCAGTTACATCAGGATGAAAACGAACACCACCTTTTGTTGGTCCAACTGCATCATTGTGTTGTGCACGATAGCCTGTAAACACTTTAACCTCCCCGTTGTCCATTCGAATAGGAATGCGCACGGTTAACATACGTAATGGTTCTTTTAATAAGTCATACATGTTTTCTGGATAACCCAATTTTTCTAAAGCTTCTTTAATAACGATTTGGGTTGAAACAAGCAAATTTAAATTTTCCTGTTCTTGATCCATGATTTTACCACCTCGGAAAAACAAATATTAGAAATCATCATTAGAAATCATCTTGTCAGGTTAAGTATACACCCTTGTTTTTAGATTGAGAAGACATTTTATTCTAATCTGCATCTTTTAAAATTTCTGAAAATAATCCTATTGTTTTATTAAAGCTAAACTGTATTTTTCCAATTGAGCCATTACGATTCTTTTTTAATTCAATAGTGACAAGTGAATTTTCTTCTTTGTTATTTCCTTCTAAATGGATGTAACTATCAATAGAAGCCACTAATTCCGGGGGGAAATTTTCTTCTTTTCCTGTTGCTGACAGTAAAATAGGTACTCCCCATTGCCTAGACCAATGGTGTAAATTATAGGTTACATGCAGCTGCTGTTCATGGGCAGGCATTGAAAGCCCTTGTTTTAAATGAATCCTTTGAAGGTGGTCAAAGATTATAACAGGCTTTTTATGTAGCTGAAGTAAAATTTTGTTTAGAATGATCGCAATATCTTCTAAAGATGTATGAATATTTGCATCTAAGGTCCAAATGTTTTTAGCAAGGGTTGAATAGGTTTGATTTGCTAATTGAATATCTTGCACGGGAACTTGGCCTGAAAAAATTTGTTGGGTAGAACAACCAGTAAACCTCGACATGCTTCTAACCCATAATTCAAATGAGGTCATATCCCAAGAAATATAAAGCACAGGTACATTTGTTGCCATTTGGTCTGTTAATTGTTTTAAGAAGGTTGTTTTCCCAACAGAAACAGCACCACCAACCAAATACAAGCCTTCTTGTAGTCCCCCTACTAATAATTCATCTAAGGCCTTAAATCCAGTTTTAATTCCACTTAGTTTTTTATTGTATCGTTTGATATATTCTTCTTGAAATAGAACTAGATTTGAACTATCTGGAGCAATTGGTGATAACAAGCTTTCTTTCAATGTTTTATTAATTATATTTATAAATTCATCCGAAGGATTTTTCATTCGAATAAAGAAGTCATTTACATCTTTGAACCCTTTTGGCAGATGAATAATATACAACTCTTTTATAACTGATTCTAACCATTTTGCCACTCTGATCGTTTCTCTTCTACCAATTTCATCATTACCAAAACAAATAAAAACTCGCTTATTCTCCATTTTAGTTAGTAATTGATCATTTAATTGGCTGTTTATCATACAAATACTAGGTAATTTTGCTTGCTCTAAAGACAACACATCAAAAATAGAATTACACAGAATCACATCATCTACCTGTTTTAGAACCATTTCATTAAAAAATACATCCTCGACACCAATTAAAGATTTAAATTTTGGCTCTCTACCATCGATACTTCTCCCAATTAAATCGACGACATCCTGTTCCATCGTCTGCAAAGGAAAAATTATCCGATTGTGAAAATATCCGTTAAAACCTTTGTCATTGGGCTGAAATCCTATCATATCTTTTTCAAAACCAATTAAAAATTTCTCTATTATTTCTGATTGAATTCCTCTATCCTTTAAATAATCAAGTGCATCCTGAGTTAATTGGCCACGATAATATTGGACCATTTGAAGTAATTCTTTAGATGAGATGTTTCTTTGCATAATTTGATCAAACGTCATGGTTCTCTCCCTCCCCTTTTTCTCTCCTATTAAGTCTATTTTAGATTTATTTCTATCATGAGTACAATAAAAAAACTGCCCGTTTGGCAGTTTTTTTAAAATTTATAATATTTTAATTTAAGAGGTGCGAAGTTTATCCAATTCGGTGATTAATTTTTCATTTAATACCTTGATATACGTTCCTTTCATACCTAATGAACGGGATTCGATCACACCTGCACTTTCTAACTTTCTTAGAGCGTTTACGATGACTGAACGAGTGATTCCAACACGGTCAGCAATTTTACTTGCGACTAACAAACCTTCTTTTCCATCTAGCTCTTCAAAAATATGCTCTATCGCTTCAAGTTCACTATATGAAAGTGAGCCGATGGCCATCTGTACCACTGCTTTACTTCTTACTTCTTCTTCCATCGCTTCAGAACGTTCTCTAAGAATTTCCATTCCAACGACAGTGGCACCATATTCAGCTAAGATTAAGTCTTCGTCTCCAAATTGCTCACTTAGTCTTCCAAGAATAAGTGTTCCAATTCGGTCACCGCCACCGATGATTGGTACGAGGGTAGTATAACTATCCTTAAAAATATCCTTCATTTCAGCTGGAAAAGAAGATAGTGGGCTATCAATTCCAATGTTAGTGACAGTCTCATCCTGTTTCATCAATAAAGCATTATATTCTTCTGGAAATTGCCTTTGTTTAAGCATTTCAGAAATACGTTCATTTTCAATTTCTTGTGCAATAGCCAAACCTAGTAATTTACCTTTTCGGCTCACCACAAAAATATTTGCTTCAATCACATCACTTAGGATCTCAGCCATTTCATTAAAATTAACAGCATGACCAGCAGCTTTTTGTAATAATCGATTAATTCTTCTAGTTTTTGATAAAAGATCCATTGTATAATCCTCCTACAATATATACTGAGATAAATCTCGATTCTCTACAATCGTTGAAAGTTTTTCCCTCACATATTCTGGGGTAATAATGACTTTTTCTAAATGAATGTCTGGAGCCTCAAAGGATAGATCCTCTAGCAGCTTCTCCAAGATTGTATGTAAGCGTCTAGCCCCTATATTATCTGTGGTTTGGTTCACCTCTGCTGCTAATTTGGCTATTTCATAAATCGCCTCATTTGAAAATTCAATTTCAATTCCCTCAGTTTGAAGTAAGGAAACATATTGCTTAGTTAGGGCATTTTGGGGTTCTTTTAGTATCTGAACAAAATCTTCAATACTCAAATCTTGTAATTCAACTCGAATTGGAAACCTCCCTTGTAATTCAGGAATTAGATCAGAGGGCTTTGACATATGAAATGCACCTGCTGCAATAAATAAGATATAGTCAGTTTTAATCGCACCATATTTGGTCATCACTGTTGACCCTTCAACAATGGGCAAGATATCTCTTTGAACTCCTTCTCTTGAAACATCAGGTCCTCTTTCTTTTCCAGCAATTTTATCAATTTCATCAATAAATATAATACCGGATTGTTCTGCTCTCTCAATCGATTCTTGAATAACTTCATCCATATCGATCAATTTCTGTGCTTCTTCTTGAACAATAAACTTTCTAGCTTCTTTAATTGGCAATTTTCGTCTTTTGGTTTTTTTAGGGATTAAATTTCCTAATACATCTTGCATATTTAAACCCATTTGTTCTACACCAGAACCAGAAAAAATATCAAGCATTGAGGGTGAATTGTCCTCTACTTCGATCTCAATCACTTCATCTTCTAGTTGACCATTTAGGAGCTGAAAACGAATTTTTCTTCTTCTCTCATTGATATGATCTTCTTCAACTACATCCTCATGTGTTGGTTCTTGGGTTTGACCTCCAAATAACATCTCAAGTGGGTTTTTCATGTTTCTATTCTTCTTTTTCATCGGTACTAAAATTTCAACAATGCGATCGTTTGCCAATTCTTCTGCTTTATCCTTAACCTTTTCTGTCTTTTCATTCTTAACCATTCTGATTGAAGTTTCGATCAAATCCCTAACCATCGATTCTACATCTCGACCAACATACCCTACCTCAGTAAATTTTGTGGCCTCAATTTTAATAAAAGGAGCCCCAACTAACTTAGCTAATCTTCTTGCAATCTCTGTTTTTCCTACCCCAGTTGGTCCAATCATCAGAATATTTTTTGGAACGATTTCGTCCCGAATCGCTGTATCCAAAAGACTTCTTCGGTAACGATTTCTAAGTGCAATCGCAACGGCACGTTTTGCCTGTTTTTGACCTACAATATATTTATCTAATTCAGAAACAATTTCACGTGGGGTTAAGGATTTATGTCTTACCATCATGATTCCCCCCTTTATAGTTCTTCTATAATAATCTGATCATTTGTATAAACACAAATCTCTGCCGCAATCTTAAGAGCAGATTCGGCAATTTCTCTTGCAGATAATTGAGTTGCATGTCTTTTTAATGCCCGACCTGCTGATAATGCATACATTCCACCTGAACCAATGGCCAAAATACCATCATCAGGCTCAATCACCTCACCATTTCCAGAGACTAAAAGCAAATAGTCTTTATTCATCACGATGATCATTGCTTCAAGGCGACGTAGTATCTTATCCATTCTCCATTCTTTGGCTAATTCTACTGCTGCTCTTTGCAAATTACCATGATATTCTTCAAGCTTACCTTCAAACTTTTCAAATAGTGTAAAAGCATCTGCAACTGATCCTGCAAATCCAGCAATTACTTCACCGCGATATAGTTTTCGTACTTTTTTGGCAGAATGCTTCATCACCATACTATTACCAAAAGTGACTTGACCATCACCAGCCATGGCTGAATGGCCATTATGTTGAATGGCAAAAATAGTGGTTGCGTGAAAGGGTTCTGACATCCTTTCATCCTCCTTTATATCCTTTTTAAGGAATATATATTCAGAAAATTTACATTTAAATATGATTTCATTACTATGCTCTTGGATGAGTATTTTTATAAATATTTTGCAATCTTTCCTTAGTCACGTGGGTATAAATCTGTGTTGTTGAAATATTCACATGACCCAATAATTCCTGAACTGAACGCAAGTCTGCTCCTGCATTTAACAAGTGTGTTGCAAACGTATGACGTAATGTATGAGGACTGACCTTCTTGGAAAATGATAAGCCTCGAACATACTTATCAATCATTCGGCGGACACTTCGATCTGTAAGGCGTTCCCCATTTTTATTTAAAAAGAGGGCTCGTTCTATTTCAATAGGTTTCAATTTTGGTCTAGCATCTTCTATATAATGATGTAAGGATTGGATTGCAAATCTACCTAAGGGAACATATCTTTCCTTAGCCCCTTTTCCAAATACTAATGCTGTTCCATTCACCAAATCGATTGAGTTTAAGTCTAGACTAACTAATTCACTTACCCGAATACCACTAGCATACAGGACTTCAATTATAGCTCTATCCCTAATACCCAAAGGCTTTGTAAGGTTAGGAGCATCAATCAGTTCCTGTATTTCTTCAGGGTACATAAAATGAGGCAACTTCTTTTCAATCTTTGGTGTTGATACCATTTTAAAAGGATTTGTTTTAAGATAATTCTCTCTCATTAAAAATCGAAAAAAGTTCTTAAACTTGAAAGCTTTCTTGCTATTGATTTACGAGCATAATGTTTTTCATTTAGTAAGGCTAAATAATTTCTTACATCAAGATAAGTCACTTCTTGATAAGTATTTTTTCCTTTTGATGTCATAAATAAAGTGAAGGCCTGTATATCCTTTAAATAATTTTGTAATGTATGAGTAGATACATTTTTTTCAATTTGCAAATACCCTTGAAATTCTATTAAATATTGATCGATCTGATTCATTTTTTGTCCCCTCTTATGTAAAGGCAACATAATATTAACATAGTAATGTTAAAAATCACAAGCTAAATTGTGTACGTATTGTGAAAAATTCTGAATTGTCGTTAGTGCTCTTTGGGATAATTGTAAATTTCTTTCGTTTTTGTTTTTTATTTTCTGGTTTAAACTGGGTAATAGACCAAAATTAGCATTCATTGGTTGAAAGTGTTTGTGATCAGCTGTTGTAATATAGTGTGCCATACTACCTAATGCTGTTTCGTTTGGAAATATAACAGGCTCTTTTCCTTTAAATAGAAGTGCTGCATTGATTCCTGCTATCATGCCAGAGGCAGCAGATTCCACATAGCCTTCAACCCCCGTCATTTGACCCGCAAAAAATAATTGGTCATTTTCTTTAAATTGATACGTTGGTTTTAATACTTTAGGAGAATTAATAAAAGTATTTCGATGCATAACCCCATAACGAACGATTTCTGCATTTTCAAGTCCCGGAATCATTTGGATGATTCTTTTTTGTTCCCCCCATTTTAGATGGGTTTGAAAACCAACAATATTATATAAAGTTCCCTCCGCATTATCCTGTCTTAATTGAATAACAGCGAAAGGTTGCTTTCCTGTTTTAGGATCTATCAATCCGACTGGTTTCATAGGTCCAAAGAGAAGGGTTTGCCTTCCTCTTTTTACCATCACTTCTACAGGCATACACCCTTCAAAATAGATTTTCTTTTCAAAGCTTTTTCGTTCTGCAGTTTCTGCTTCAACTAATGCGTCATAAAATCGATTAAATTCCTCTTCAGTCATTGGACAATTGATATAGGCTGCTTCTCCTTTATCATATCTTGAAGCAATAAAGACCTTGTCAAAATCTATACTCTCTTTTTCAATGATCGGTGCCGCAGCATCATAAAAATAAAGATATTCTTCCCCTAACAGTTTAGAAATTTCTTTGGATAGGTTCTCAGAGGTTAAAGGGCCAGTCGCCACAATTGTAATTCCTTCAGGAATCTCTGTTACTTCTTCATGGATAACATCTATCAATGGATGATTTTTAATCGTTTGAGTAATCGTCTGCGAGAATAAGTTCCGATCAACTGCTAAGGCTCCTCCCGCTGGTACCGCATATTTATCAGCTGTTTCTATGATAATCGAATGAAATTTTCTCATTTCTTCTTTTAGAAGTCCAACAGCATTTGTCAAACTGTTTGAACGTAATGAGTTACTACATACTAACTCTGCAAATTGTGAGGTATGATGAGCAGGTGAGCTTTTCGTTGGACGCATTTCATATAATTTAACAGGTATTCCATATTTAGCAAGTTGCCATGCCGCTTCACTTCCAGCTAAACCTGCTCCGATCACATTCACATTATTCTGTTTCGTCATGTTGTGCCTCCATTATTGTACTTCTTCCTTATAATCACACTCAGTACACTGAATTTGTGTACCTTTTTTTGATCTTTTTTCCACCATTAAACCGCCACATTTGGGGCATGGTCTGGTAATCGGTTTATCAAAAGAGATAAAATCACAATTTGGGTAATGGTTACACCCATAGAACAATTTCTTTTTACCTTTTCTTTCGACAATTTCTCCACCACATTTTGGGCAACTAACATCAATGAGTTTTACAATCGGTTTAGTATTTCTACATTCTGGAAATCCTGAACATGCTAAGAATTTCCCAAATCTCCCCATTTTATAAACCATAAGGCGACCACATTTTTCACATATTTGGTCAGAGATCTCATCTTTGATTTCTACTTCTTTCATCTCTTCTTCAGCATGTTTTAATCTTTTTTCAAAATCCCTATAAAAGTTTTCCAATACATCTACCCATTTTAAGTTTCCATCTTCAATTTTATCCAGCTGATCTTCCATATGTGCGGTAAATTCTACATCAAGAATTTCCGGGAAGAACTTTTTCATTAGAATAATAACGAGCTCACCTAGTTCAGTGGGGACAAATTTTTTATCTTCTAGTTTAACATAGCCTCTTTTTTGAATGGTTTCTAATGTTGGTGCATACGTGCTAGGTCTACCAATCCCTAGTTCTTCCATAGTCTTAACCAACCGAGCTTCTGTGTATCTAGGAGGTGGTTGGGTGAAATGTTGTTCTGGGTCTATATTTTTTAGCGTAAGTTCTTGTTTTTCTTCCAACGGAGGTAAAAAACGTTCTTCATCTTTATTTCCATCATCATTTCCTTCTACGTACAGTTTAATAAACCCGGGAAATTTAATTTTGGAACCTGTTGCTCTAAATAAAGCATTTCTTTCTCCAATATTAATATCAACCATCATTGTGTCTAAGATCGCTGGTGCCATTTGACTTGAAACAAAACGCTCCCAAATCAGGCGGTACAACCTTAATTGATCTCTTGATAAAAATGCTTTTAATGAATCTGGTGTTTTGAAGACAGATGTTGGCCGAATGGCTTCATGAGCATCTTGAGCGTTTTTCCCCTTTTTTGCTGTTCGCGGATTTTTAGGTAAATATTTTTCTCCATATGTTTTTTTGATATATTGCTTTGCTTCTTCTTGTGCAACTTGGGATACCCTTGTTGAGTCCGTTCGCATATAGGTAATTAGACCTACTGTTCCTTCCTTTCCTAATTCGATCCCTTCATATAATTGTTGTGCAATAGACATTGTTTTAGAGGCACGGAAATTTAATTTTCGTGCTGCCTCTTGCTGTAATGAACTAGTAATAAATGGAAGTGCCGGGTTTCGGGTTCTTTCACTTTTTTTCACTTCCGAAATAATGACGGGATAACCTTCAATGCTTTCTAGTAACTGTTTCACTTCTTCATTTGAATGTAACTCTGTTTTTTTGCCATCATATCCAAAGAATTTTGCTTCAAAGTTTTCCCCATGAGTTTCTAATAACAAAGTAACAGACCAATATTCCTCAGCCACAAATTCTTTAATTTCTTTTTCACGATCATAGATCAATTTTACTGCAACAGATTGAACACGCCCTGCACTTAATCCCTTTTTTACTTTTTTCCATAAGAGTGGACTTATTTTGTATCCCACTAATCGATCTAATATTCTTCTCGCCTGTTGTGCATCTACGAGATCCTTATTTACTTTTCGCGGATGTTTAAAAGCTTCTTTAATTGCATCTTTTGTAATTTCATTAAATACAACACGGCATTTTTTATTTTCGTCTATATTTAACGCTCTTGCCAAATGCCAAGCGATTGCTTCCCCTTCTCGGTCAGGGTCAGCAGCTAAGTATACATTTTTCACTTTTTTTGTAGCATCTCTTAGGTTCTTTAAGACTTCACCTTTTCCTCTTATGGTTATATATTTGGGGGAGAATTGGTTTTCTATTTCAACACCTAATTGACTTTTTGGTAAATCAATGACATGACCCATGGATGCCTTTACAATATATTTCTTCCCTAAATATTTTCCGATGGTTTTTGCTTTAGCAGGTGATTCTACAATGACTAGAGAATCTGCCATATTTTTTTCCTCCCCTCTTACTCACCACATTTGCGTGTAACATTTCCTATTATTAAATAGTAAACTTCTTTTTGTCAAATTTTTCAGTATCAAAAGTTTAGTTTTTTCTCATATAAAAACCGCCGGGAAGTTGTTTAATTTTATCTTTTAATTGTAAAGAGAGTAGAATCTCATAAACTTCTGATAAAGTTAAAGATAATAAATCGATGATTTCATTGATATGTATTTGGGCGTGAATCATTGAATATATTTTTTCTTCTGATTCACTTAGTTGTACTTCAAGTTTTGAGTCTTTTCTAGAACTAAATTTTAAATAAGGGAACTCTTCAAGAATATCATTCACTTCTTGAATACATTTTGCTCCTTGTTTAATTAATGCATTTGTTCCAAAACTTTGCTTAGAAGTAATTGGGCCTGGAACAGCAAACACTTCTCTAGATTGTTCTAATGCATATTGAGCAGTAATTAAAGATCCACTTCTTAAAGAAGCTTCCACTACAATGGTTCCATAGGTCAAACCACTAATGATTCGATTTCTTTGTGGAAAAAAACCTGGATGTGGTTGTGTACCAGGAGGATATTCTGATACAATTAACCCTTTTTCTATGATCGCTTCGTAAATTTTTTTATTTTCTTTTGGATAAATCACATCTATACCATTTCCCAAAACTGCGATTGTTTTACCGTCAGACTTAAGTGCCCCTTCATGGGCAAAACGATCAATTCCTCTTGCCATTCCACTGGTAATCACCCAACCATATTCACTCAAATCTTTTGCTAATTGCTCGGCAACCATTCGACCATATGGAGTAGGATTTCTAGTTCCAACGATCGAGATAGATGGAGTTTGGAAAAGTCCTAGATCCCCTCTAGTAAATAAGACCCATGACGGTTGAGCAATTTCCTTTAACATTTCTGGGTACGCTTGGTCATGAAAAGTAATAACATCAATACCTAGTTTTCCCCATTCGTTTAATCGATCTAAAAAATCTAGAAGATCTCTTTCATTTAACTGATTCACAATCTTTTCAGCTACCTTAAAGTCTATTCCTGTTTTCATCGATAATTCTAATGGTTGAAAATCTAAAATTTCATTTAATGTGGTAAGATTAGCCAAAATTTTGTTTATTGTTCTAGAGCCTACTCCATTCAGACTATGAAGGTAGATCAATAATTCTCTATCATTTACCAAACCCACTATCCCCATTAAAATAACCCTTTCTATCCAAATATAATACGATATAATAAAGAGGCGTTTAAACGCCCCTAGGAATATTAGACTATTATTTTTTAGTAATACATTGTTGTAGTAGTCCTTTTTCTTCAAGAACTTGGATTAAAGTTGAACCAATATCAGAAGGGGTTGATGCGACTCGAACTCCTGCTTCTTCTAATTTAGCAACTTTTTCTTTCGCTGTACCTTTTCCTCCAGAAATAATGGCTCCTGCGTGCCCCATTCGTTTTCCAGGAGGAGCAGTTTGGCCACCGATAAAACCAACAACTGGTTTTTTCATATTCACTTTAATCCATTCTGCTGCTTCTTCTTCCGCTGTTCCACCAATTTCTCCAATCATAATCACAGCATACGTATATGGATCATCATTAAACATTTTTAAAACATCGATAAAATTCGTTCCATTGACTGGATCCCCACCAATACCTACAGCAGAAGATTGGCCAATTCCCTTTTGTGATAATTGATGAACAGCTTCATAAGTTAATGTTCCACTTCTCGAAACAATTCCAACATGGCCAGGAACATGAATATATCCAGGCATAATCCCAATTTTACACTCCCCAGGTGTTATCACACCGGGACAGTTAGGACCGACTAAACGTGTTTTTTTACCCTCCATGTAACGTTTTACTTTTACCATATCTAGCACAGGTATACCTTCTGTAATACATACAACTAGCTCTAATTCAGCATCAACAGCCTCCATAATTGCATCTGCTGCAAATGCAGGTGGAACATAGATAACTGAAGCGGTTGCTCTTGTTTTTTCAACAGCTTCTTTCACGGTATCAAATACTGGTAGTCCTAGGACTTCTGTACCACCTTTACCAGGTGTAACACCACCAACCATTTTAGTTCCATATTCTAAGGCTTGTTTGGTATGAAACATACCAGTTGCACCTGTTATACCTTGAGTAATTACTTTTGTATCTTTATTGATTAGTATACTCATCTTTTCCCCGCCTTCCTATTTAACTAATTCTACAATTTTCTTTGCACCGTCTGCCATTGAATCTGCTGCAACAATGTTTAAGCCGGAATCATTCAAAATTTGTTTTCCTAACTCAACATTTGTTCCCTCAAGGCGTACGACTAATGGGCGGTCAAGCTTTACTTCTTTAGCGGCAGTTACAATTCCATTCGCTATGATATCACATTTCATGATGCCACCAAAAATATTGACAAAGATTCCTTTGACTTTGGAATCAGAGAGTATGATTTTAAATGCTTCTTTTACATTCTCAGTAGTAGCACCACCACCTACATCAAGGAAATTCGCAGGCTCTCCACCATAATATTTGATAATATCCATCGTTGACATCGCTAATCCAGCACCATTAACCATACAACCAATGTTACCGTCTAACGCTATATAGTTTAAATCAAACTTAGAAGCTTCGATCTCTTTAGGATCTTCTTCATCTAAATCACGAAGTTCTTTTATTTCCGGGTGACGATACAAGGCATTCGAATCAAAATTAATTTTAGCATCTAATGCAACGACTTCACCTTCTTCAGTAACGACTAATGGATTGATCTCTGCGACAGAGGCATCCTTTTCAACAAATACTTGGTATAATCCCATCATAAACTTAACCGCTTTATTAACTAATGAACCAGGTATGTTGATCGCAAAAGCTAATTTGCGTGCTTGGAATGGCTGTAATCCAACGGCAGGGTCAATCACTTCTTTTATAATTTTTTCAGGGGTTTTTGCCGCAACTTCTTCGATTTCCATTCCCCCTTCTTCAGAGGCCATCATCACAACACGACTCGTTGCACGGTCAACAACGACACCAACATAATATTCTTTTTTAATTTTACTACCCTCTTCTATAAGTAAGCGCTTAACCTCTTTGCCCTGTGGGCCAGTTTGGTGTGTGACTAGGACTTTCCCAAGAATCTCTTTTGCATATTTGCGCACTTCATCTAAATTTTTTGCAATTTTTACACCACCTGCTTTTCCTCTACCTCCGGCATGAATTTGTGCTTTTACCACAACCACTTCTGTTCCTAATTCTTTCGCTGTTTTTACAGCTTCATCAACAGTAAAGGCAACTTTTCCTTTTGGAACAGCAACACCATGTTTCCTCAGTAATTCCTTCGCTTGATATTCGTGGATATTCATCCTATTCTCCATCCTCCTATAATCAGCTTCGATTTCCACATCTAGTTTTATTCTATAACTTTTAAATAAATCCTGCACAAAATTTTAATTAATTCAATTATTTAGACGATTTTCAACATGAAAAAACTACCACATATTAAGTAGTTGATTCATATTTATCAATGAGTTTGTCAATTAAGCTTGAACTTCATATACCATTACAGCAACATATTCTGTCATTCCTGTGGAGAGTGAATGACTCTGAAACTTAATATCAACAACATTTACTTCAGTTTGTTCCCTTAACCACATATTGATTAGCTCTTCTAAAATATCATTTTGATTTGCTTGTAGTATTTTTACTTGATACATATTCAATACTTCCTTTCTTTTTCTTCTATATTATATTTTACCGAATAAATAAGATTATGAAAGCTACACAAGTTTAAGAAGTGTTCAATCTCTCTTATCTAACACACGATAATTCAAAGCTTCAGCAAGATGAGCGATTTGAATCGTTTCGCTTTCCTCTAAATCAGCAATCGTTCTAGATATTTTTAAGATTCGATCTAAGGAACGGCCACTAAAACCAAATTGATCAAAAGAGCGTTGTAATAGAGATTCAGCTGCTGGTTCAAGCATACAATGTTCCTTAACCTGACTAGTTTTCATTTCACTATTAAATTGAATCTCCTGTTTTTGAAATCTTTTTTCCTGAATTTTTCTAGCCTTTTCAATTTTCTTTCGCATTTCTTTTGATGATTTTTCTTTCTTTTTATCTCGCAAGGTTTCTATATTCATCCAAGGTACTTCAATATGTATATCTATTCGATCTAGCAATGGACCAGATAATTTTGAGCGATATCTTTGTACTTCTATCGGGGTACATCGGCACTCATGGTTAGGAACATCTGTGCCATAATATCCACATTTGCAAGGGTTCATGGCCCCAACCAGCATCACTTGTGAAGGAAAGATATAGTTTGCTTTTGCACGACTAATTGTAACCTTTCCATCCTCTAATGGTTGTCTTAACGATTCAAGTATACTTCTTGGAAATTCAGGTAGCTCGTCAAGAAATAATATCCCACGGTGAGCTAAACTGATTTCACCAGGTTTAGGCGTTGTTCCACCACCAATCATCCCAGCTACTGAAATCGAATGGTGGGGTTGGCGAAACGGCCGCTTTTTTATCAGTGTTCCTCGCTCTTTTAGTTCACCAGCTACACTATATATTTTTGTCACTTCTAGTACTTCATCCCAGATCAATTCAGGTAATACAGAGGAAATACGTTTTGCAATCATGCTTTTACCAGAGCCAGGAGGTCCAATCATTAAAAGGTTGTGCATGCCAGCCACAGCCACTTCTATGGCTCGTTTTACTTGATAATGTCCCTTTACATCTGCAAAGTCTTCGACAAATTTTAACTGCTCATCCAATGTGATATGATCATTTATTTTTATGTTCCGATTTGTTTCATGTATTCTTTTTTCATTTGACAAAAAACTAATTACTTCATTTAGATGAGAAAATCCATAAACATCAATTTCTTGTACAAGATAAGCTTCTCTCAAATTTTCTTTAGGCACTATCAAAGTTTGAAAATGATTTTGTTTAGCTGCAATGGCCATTGGCAAGATACCATTAACCGGTTGGATGGAGCCATCCAATAAAAGTTCCCCAATAAAAAGAGTTTTTCCTAGTTCAATGGGTAGGGTACTTTCTGAGATTTGATCACTAGCTAAAAGTATTCCGATTGCCATTGGAAGATCAAATCCAGAACCTTCTTTTTTTAAGTCTGCAGGTGCTAAATTGACAGTAATTCTTTTCATTGGGAAAATATAGCCTATGTTCTTAATTGCTGCTCTTACGCGATCTTTTGATTCTCGAATGGAGGAATCAGGTAAACCAACGATTTGAAACTGAGGTAACCCGTTTGCCAAATCCACTTCTATTTCAACGGGATATCCATCAATTCCAACAATAGATGATCCCATTACTTTTGCATACATCGCAAACACTCCCTGACCTGTAATATCTGACTCTTATTAAATTTCTTTCAATTTCTCAAAATTCCTTTAATTTTTCATTAAAAAACGTCTAACCATATTGATTAGACGCTAATCTTCTTTACTTAGTCTATTTCTATAAACATTTGCTCAACTGGCTTTTTATTTTTAATCAGTTGATAACTTTCCATCCAATCTTGGACTTCATTCCATTGTTCTTTATTTTGCCATCCAAAGGGATGCCCTGAAATCTCCATCAACGGAAGCAAACGTTCCAAACTTTCAGTTTCCACTTGGGGATCTAATGGAGACTCCTTCTGCTGATGATCTAATAAGATTTGCAAACTATCCTCGGGATTTTTTTGAACTTCTTCCTGTCCTTTTTGCGCAGCTTTCCAAAATTTTTTCAAAAGATCTGGATTCCTTTTCCATTGCTCCTGACTTGTCACAAGTACTAATTCAGCATAATCTGGAACACCATAAGATGGAGGATAAAATTCTCGAACTTTAAACCCTTCTTTATTTAATAAAATTTCTTCATGGTTAAGATAACCGCCACTGATTGCATCAACCTTTTTCGTGCTTAATGCAGACATTAAATCCCAACCTACATCAACCATTTTAATCTTTTCAGGGTTCCCACCGCTATGTTTTATCATCGTTTTAACAAGAGCTTCATTCATTGGGATCGACGGATATCCAATCGTTTTCCCTTCCAAATCCTTGGGAGTTTTAATTTCACTATTTTCAGGTACTAATAAGACATTTAGTGGATGATTGACAACCGATGCAATGGATACGACGGGAATTCCTTTGTCATTGGCCGAAATCACCTCAGGTTGATAACTTAATGCGAGATCTACTTTTTCAGCAGCGACTAACCGCAGAGGATCATTTGTTTCAGCTGGCATAACAAACTCTACATCAATTCCTTCTTGATCAAAAAATCCTTTCTCTTTAGCCACATATAAAAACGAATGAACTGCATTCGGATACCAATCTAACATCACTTTTAATTTTGTTTTTTCAGTTTCATTATTATTTGGATTTGAACTACACCCAACAAAAGTAAAGATTAAAGCAAGAATAACAATTGGAACGATATATTTTATTTTTTTATTCATTATTTTCTTCCTTTCTACCTAAAATACTTTTTAAAAAATAAATTCTGAATAAGCTGTACAGTTCCATGAAGAAACAAGCCTAATAAAGCTAGCAAAATAACAGAAGCAAAAGCAGAATCAGCTTGTAAATTGGAGGTCATCCTTCTACTATAAAACCCTAACCCTTGATCGCTACCTAACCATTCTCCAAGTGTTGCCCCTATTACACTAAAAACTGCAGCCATTTTTACACCTGCTATGATAAATGGCATGGCAGAAGGAATTTCGACTTTCCAAAAAATTTGGCCTTTTGTCGCCCCATAAGATTGAAGAAGAGCAATGATTTCCCCATCTACCGATTTAAGGCCTTGAAATACATTCATAGTAACTGGAAAAAAACTAATTAAAAAAATAACAAAAACTTTTGCCCATATACCATAACCTAACCACATGATAATAATAGGAGAAAGTACAATAATCGGAATTGTCTGAGATATAATTATCCATGGATATATGGTTGTTTCTACATTTACAGAAATATGCATCATCCAAGCGATCACAAAACCTATTACAATTGAAATGATTAACCCGATCATACTTTCTAACAATGTTAAAGGTAGATGAGTAAATAATAAGATTTCTTTTTCTTCCCAGAAAGAATGAATAATATCTAAAGGTGTAGGTAAGATATACGACGGAATCGTAACAACTTTGGGAAGAAGTTGCCATATTATAATACCTAAAATAAAAAGGTAAATCGCTTTATTATAGGTTTTTATCCAATAAATCAATCTAAATCAACTCTCTTGGAATGACATCATTTGCTTTGCCATCATTTCATTTTTCATTAACAACGAAATCACTAAATAAGCTAGAATTGAACCGCTAATGGTACTAACAAGGAATGAAGGGACAAAAAAGAATACGGCTACAGATTTTCCTAAAAAGAAGTAGGCAATTGGAACGGAGGCTATTGCTCCAAGAAAACCAGTACCTATGACTTCACCGAATGCTGCCCAGAAAAGTTTTTTTGTTTTTCGATATAACCAACCTGCAATAAAAGCACCAATCATTCCACCAGGGAAGGCTAATATCGTACCTACTCCTAATATGTTTCGTAATAAACCTATTAAAAAAGCTACGGTTATCCCGCCAACAGGGCCTAAGACGACAGCAGAAATCACATTGATCGCATGTTGCATCGGGTATGCTTTGGCAATCCCAGCCGGGAACCAAATTAAAGTAGAAGTAATCGTTCCAATCGCAACAAGCATCGCCATTAAAGTCAATTGTTTGACTCCCCACTTCATAATTTCGCCCCCCATCGTTCTACTAATTCTTTTGCGCTTTGGTAAGGATTGTTGGAGCGGGTGATTGCAGAAACCACAGCTATACTATTCGCTCCATTTTCTTTACACTCAGGAATATTCTCTTTTTGAATTCCACCAATTGCCACTATAGGTAGGGTTACTGACTGCCTGATCATCTTTAAGCCATCTATTCCAAGCCATTTTGCATCTTCTTTTGTTACCGTAGGGTAGATCGAGCCTACCCCGATATAATCAGCACCTTGTTTTTCTGCCTCTATTGCTTCTTTTACAGATCCTGCCGAAATACCAATTTTAAATGTAGGAGGCACTAATTTTTTTCCTTCTTCGATTGGAATGTCATCTTGGCCAAGATGAACACCATCAGCTTCTAGAATTTGGGCTAAGTCAAGACGATCATTAACAAAAAATAGTGCATGATATTCTAATGTCAATTTTCGAATTTCTTGTCCAAATTGGATAATTTCACGCATGTTACCCTTTTTTTCTCTTAACTGAATGGTTTTTACTCCTGCAGATAAAGCTTGTTTCACTACTTCTATTGGAGGATGAATCGTACAATCTTTGCGCCCTATCACTAAGTAAACAGCTAATTGATCAATCCAATTCATCATTTTTTCACCCATTCAATCTTTGCCATCGTGTCTATATCTGAAATTGGTAATTGATATAGTTCATCCATTAAATAAGCAGCAAAGGTTCCTGGACCTTGAGTTTTGGCTGCAGCTTTTTCAGCAGCGATTTCATAATACGTCAATGCCGCAACTGATGCGATAAAGGCATCTTCTTCTACTGCGATCGTCGCCCCTATAATCGCAGTTGCTAAACAACCTGTCCCAGTAACGGTAGATAATAAAGGGTGCCCATTCGCAATCACTGCTGTCCGTTCTCCATCAGTTACAATGTCTTTCTCACCCGTAATTACTGCAACAGTTTGGTATTTCTCTACTACTTTTTTAGCCACCTCAAAGCGGTCTCCACCTTCTCCAACAGAATCAACCCCTTTAATCTGCCATGGTATACCAGCCAATTGAGCCATCTCTGCAGCATTTCCTCTAATTACTGCGGGCTTAAAAGTATCCATCATCCGTTTCACTACTTCTGTACGGTACGTTGTTGCACCGACACCAACGGGATCTAGAATGATGGGGACACCTACACGATTCGCCTCTTTTCCTGCTTTTTCCATCGCTGTAACCATCTCTGGTGTAATCGTCCCCATGTTAATTACAAGCCCATTAGCAACTCTCACCATTTCCTCCACTTCCTCCACAGCATTTGCCATAATCGGGGAAGCTCCATAGGCAATGGTTCCATTTGCTGTAAAGTTTGTGACAACTAAATTGGTTAAATGATGAATCAGTGGTTTTTTCTCTTTTACTTTTAAAACTACTTGTTTCACTTGATTTAGTTCCATGCTTCCAACCCCTTTTCTTCTAAATATTTCCAATGGTTGGTTGGACCATGACCTGATCCAATGTTTAATTCATCAGCGCCAAGGATGGCCATTTGAATGAATTCTTTGGCGTTTTTAATCGCCTTTTGTAATTCTTTTCCTTTAGCCAATTCTGCTGCAATGGCGGAAGAGTAAGTACAACCTGTTCCATGAGTATTTTTTGTATTGATTCTTTTCCCAGGAAAAGTAATCCAATGTTTACCATCATATAATATATCAACTGCTTCCTCTACTAAATGACCCCCTTTGACTAATACAGCTTGAGGTCCTAATTCTATTAATATTTCTGCCGCTTTTTTCATATCCTCTACTGTTTTTATCGTTAGTTTGGTTAATACTTCTGCTTCAGGAATATTAGGGGTAATTACCGTGGCAAGTGAAAACAATTCTTTTTTGATCTCCTCTTTTGCATCATCAGCTAATAAAGGACTTCCTCCTTTTGCAACCATCACTGGATCTAATACGATAGGGATATCTTTGTATTGTTTTAGTTGTTCTGTAACTACTTTGACAATTTCTTTAGAAGACAACATTCCAATTTTAATAGCGTCTGTTCCTATATCGGATAGAACCGCTTCGATTTGCTGATCTATGACGTTAGTTGGAATATCATGAATCGCAAAAACACCTTGAGTATTTTGTGCAGTTACGGATGTAATCACACTTGTTCCATAAACCCCTAGCAAAGTAAACGTTTTTAAATCCGCTTGAATTCCAGCTCCCCCTCCGCTGTCAGAACCAGCAATGGTTAGCGCCCGACTTCGTTTCATGATTTAGCCTCCTTTTTTTTAAAATCAATAATAGTGACCCTGTTATTTTGAACTTTTCTTTACATGAAAAAAGCCCCTGCTTTAGCAGAGGCAAAATTTAAAAAGCTATGTAACATTCCTAAAATTCCCTCCGCAGGCATTACCCTGATCAGGTTTAAGGGTCAGGTGCTATTAAGCCCTTTCTCAGCCCCTTTATAGGAGCTCCCCCTCAAATATTTAATTATTCTTATTATAGTCCTATAAATGGAAAACAACAAGATAAAAAGTTTATTCATTTTTGCTGTCGAAAAAAATAGAAATACAATTCTTTTTGCGATGTCCTGGGAAATGAATAGATTCTATTGAATTACATTTTTATGATGTCGTAATTGGTATACCCCTTCGTGTTGATCTATGGTTACCACATCAAAACGGATCGGGATTTCCCACCATTGTTTATACCGTAAAAAAGCATTTGCCATTTTCACCATTTGTTGTTGCTTCTTTTCATTGATTGACTCTATACTAGTGCCATATTTATGACTTCTTTTTGTTCTCACTTCAATAAAGACGAGTGTCTCACGATCCTTCATCACGAGATCAATCTCTCCAAGTCGATTTTGCCAATTCCCCGTAATGAAATGATATCCTTGCTTTATTAAATATTCTTTTGCCTTTTGCTCTCCCCATTTTCCTAAGTTTTTACGTTGATCAACCATTTTTAAGATTTCCTGCTTTTTGTTCTGCTTGGTATACGAAAGCAAAAATTTCCGCAATCATGGGGTAAAGGGATGGGGGAATTTGTTCATGTATCTCTAGCTGATAAAGGATTGATGTCAGGGCTTGATCTTCAACTATTTTTACATCATGTTTTTGCGCTTGTTCAATGATCTGGTCAGCGATATATCCCGAACCCTTAGCAATGACGTGAGGGGCATTGAAATGGGAAGGCTCGTATTTTAAAGCAATGGCTTTTTTTATTTGTTTTTTCATATTTTGATATCCACTCCCTTATGAGTAAAGGATGAGAAAGGATAGTCGACCTTAGCTTCTCCTTTTGTAAATGGTTGAACGGTTATTCCAGAAGTTTGATAACCTTGTTCTTTGATAAAAGCTAAAAAGTTAGGTTCTAATTCTCTAACCAGTTCCTTAATCAAGGGATAATCATTTTGAATTTGAACAAAGATTTGTTTTTGTAAAATATGCAGATGAACCACTAATTCACCTAGATGATTTAGGCCAAAAAGAAATGCAAAATGAACATCCTTAGGATTGATTGCTCTACCTTCTTCTTTTTTTGAATGCACTTGGATAAAAACAGGATTGGTTGAAAAGGGCACAAAACTAGGAAATTGAAGTATAAACTGCGAAAATATTCCTTGGTCTGGTGTAATCAGCAATTGTTGACCTAATATGTGGTCTACTATTTTTTCAAGTCGAGACACCAATTCTTCTGGTAAATGATTCTTGTGACTTAAAAGCTGGGTAATGACCTCTTTAAGTGTATTCTCATTTTCATTGATTAAAAAGTCTGTCCGATCCGTCATATTCAGTTGAAATTGTTCAATATATTTAACCATCCGATCTAAAAAATGTTCTGGTTGAAATGGTATTTGCTGTTGAATTTGATTTTGATTTTGATGGATTAATGTTTGTGCATTACTAAGGAATTCATCTATCCGTTGATGTAGATTTTGGATTTTTGTGGTTATTTCTTTTGAAATAGGAACGTTTTTATGTTGGTTGGACGAAAGCCATGTTTCTGCTAAACGGCTTAAATCAAGTAATTTGGTGACAAAACCTTCTCCAAACAAAAATTCATGGGCTGAACGTATATAATTTGCTGTTACGGGTAGATCCTTGGAAATCAACCATTTTACAGCTTGTAATACATCCGTATCTTCATTTTGTTTCATCATTTTAAGTATCTTAGAAATCTCATCAAAAATTCCTTTTTCAATAGGAAGCTGATTATCTAACAGTTTTAGAAGAAGCCCACGATTCTCAGGTGAATTTTTGATATTTAACAATTGTAATAACTCTTCTGAAGAAGTGATGGGTTTGCTAGAAGGTGTCGGATCTGTCAATACTTTTAATTTTATTTCGTTTCCTATTGACATCACTCGAAAAAAGGCTTGTTGACCTTTGGTTAATTGTACTTCCATTCTAGCAAGCATTTTTGTCCCCTGAATCTGAACAATCGCTTGTGTTTCATTTAATATGTTTATCACTTGCCCACGTAAAATTTGCCCAACCTTCAACTGAAAAAGTTGACCTTTCCCTCGGTCAATCATTTGGTAAATATGTTCTAATCGTGGAATCATAGGAATCATATTTCTCTAACCTTCCATTTTTGTAAAATCCATTTCAAACTCAAATAATGTTTCTTGAAGAAGATTTCCTAAAAATGATTGTCTATGTAATGGACTTGGCCCATGAAGTCGAATCATTTCCCTATGTAATTTGGTTGCATATCCTTTATGTTGCTTTATCCCATAAAGAGGGTAAAGTTGATCCCATTCTTCACACATTCGATCTCTTGTTACTTTTGCAATAATTGAAGCTGCAGCGATGGACTGACTAACCGTATCACCTTTGATAATCGACCTTTGTGGAATCGTAAGATCTACCTTTTCTGCATCAATTAACAAAACCTGTGGGGAGATATTCATGATTAATACCGCCTGCTTCATCGCAAGACGTGCTGCTTGTTTAATGTTAATTTGATCAATTGTCTTAGCATCCACCTTCCCCACGCCGATTGCTATGGCTTGTTTCGTAATTTGATCAAAAAGTTCCTCTCGCTTTTTTGGTGTTAATTTTTTAGAATCATCGATCCCTTTAATTTCAAGATTTGGTGGCAATATGACACTAGCAGCCACTACATCACCAAATAAACATCCTCTACCAACCTCATCGATCCCAGCAATAAGCTGGATTCCTTGAGACCATAAGACTTTCTCATGTTCTAACATGGTTTCTCCTTCCGCTACATTTGCTCATAAATGTAAAAACGTGCAATAGCACGTTTTTATTGTAACATAGATTAATCAAGTTGATAGGGTTTTTCTAAGCAAAAAGGGCCTAATTTACCAGATCTTAATTCACGAACAATGATTTCTGATGCTTTATCAAAGTCAATCTGTCCACCTGAAACAAGGCAACCTCTTTTACGACCGATTTGCTCAATGATTTCCACAGGATGTGTTGCTATCTCCGTTAATTTGTAACGTTCTTTTAATCGCTCTGGATAATGTTCCTTAAAAAATTTGACAATAAAGATAGCAATATCATCAAAATGAAGAATTTGATCTTTGATTGCTCCAGTTGCAGCCAAACGGTATCCTACCTCTTGATCTTCAAATTTAGGCCACAAAATTCCAGGTGTATCAAGTAATTCAAGGGATTGTCCTACTTTGATCCATTGCTGCCCTTTGGTTACACCGGGACGATCACCGGTCACAGCAATACTTTTACCAGCTAATCGATTAATTAAAGAAGATTTTCCTACATTTGGAATTCCAAGAATCATCGCCCTTAATGCCCGTGGTTTAACCCCTTTTTTCATTAAAGCTTCTCTTTTTTCAACCATTAACGCTTCAGCTTCTTTTATGATGTTTTGAAGCCCTTTTCCACTTATTGAGTTAATAGGAATTGCCGTTAATCCTTGATCATGGAAATACTGAATCCATTCCTTTACTATAGATTGATCAGCTAAGTCACTCTTGTTTAACAGAACAAGTCTTGGTTTCTGATTAACGATTTCATCAATCATGGGGTTGCGACTGGAAAGAGGAATTCTCGCATCTAATAATTCAATCACAATATCAATTAGACTCAGCTTTTCTGTAATTTGTCTCCTGGCTTTAGCCATATGACCAGGAAACCATTGAATTATCATGTAATTACTCACCTACTTTATTTACTCGTCAACCATTTTATTTCGGATATAGGCCAAAATGCAAATGCAGCTTTTCCCACGACTTGATCAAACTTAATGGTACCAATCATTCGACTATCTTTACTATTTCGGCGATTATCCCCCATTACAAACAGGTGGCCTTCTTCTACCTTAACTGGCCCAAAATCGTCTGTAAGTGTTAATCCTTGAACTGCTAATTGCTTTCTTTCTTCATTTAAATAGGGCTCTTCTACTTTTTGTCCATTAATGTATAGTTGATCATTTTTCACCTCTACTACTTCCCCAGGTAAAGCAATAACCCGCTTGATATAATCTTGTTCTTCACTATAACGAAACACGATAATATCACCACGCTTTGGTTGTCCAAAACGATATTGAAGCTCATTCACAATTAATCGTTCTCCATTTTCCAAAGTCGGCATCATCGAAGTGCCATCAACAATAAAAGGGGCAAATAGAAATGTTCGAATAAGATAAGCAAGGATGATAGCAATCGCAATCGCTTTTGCCCATTCTTTTAATTCTTTATTTATCGAGCTGCTCATTGAAAGTTCCTCCCTAAAGAAAATCTAATTCCATAACTTTCTGATTTGACTCAGTGGCCAAATAGCAAGATCCGCCCTCCCTATTACCTTGTTAAGAGAAATAGGGCCTATTATTCGGCTATCAGTGCTATTTCCTCGATTATCTCCTACCACAAAGATCATCCCATCAGGTACTGTAACAGGAGGAAAGTCTTCAGTAATGATTTTACCCGAATAACGATCTAAATATGGCTCTTGTGTGGGTTGATCGTTGATATATAATTGTTGATTTCTAAATTCTACTTTATCCCCTGGTTCGCCGATCACCCTTTTAATATAGTCTTCCTTTTCAGAGGCATGGAAGATAACGATATCGCCCCGTTTTGGAGCATGTATTTTGTATATGATTTTATTCATGATTAATCTCTCATTGTTTTGCAAAGTTGGTTCCATTGAAGGTCCACTCACAACAACAACTGCAAACAAGAAAGTATGTATCAGAAATGCCAAAATGACGGCGATGGTTAATGACTTTGCCCATTCAAATAGTTCTTTTAGTATCTTTGTTTCCATACAGGTTTCCCCTTATTCTCTCTCATGATAAATGCTGAAAATGGCAAAGAAAGGGGCTTGTATATGACAAGATCCCCTTTCTTTAATGAATTACATTTTTTCTTTAATACGAGCTGCTTTACCACGTAAGTTACGTAGGTAATATAGCTTAGCACGACGTACCTTACCACGACGTACTACTTCGATTTTGTCAATCTTTGGTGAATGAACTGGGAATGTACGCTCAACACCTACACCGTAAGAAATTTTACGAACTGTATAAGTTTCACTGATTCCAGTACCACGGCGCTTAATAACAACACCCTCAAACACCTGAATCCGCTCGCGTTGACCCTCGATAACTTTTACGTGTACACGAACAGTGTCACCAGGGCGAAACTCAGGAATATCTGTACGTAATTGTTCTCTTGCTATTTCCTGAACTAAATTCATTGTTGATTCCCTCCTTCCAAACAGACGTTCATCAACTGCATATCTACACAGCCAGAGGACCGTCGTAATCAACAAAAAATATTGTATCATAATCTATTTATAAAGACAACCTAAAGTTAGTCTTTAGTTTTCATGATTTAATTCCCGTTTGATGGTTTTAATTAAGGCTTGGTCTTTTGCATCAAACTGATGAGCTTGAATCAAATCAGGTCGACGCTGTAAAGTACGCTTTATCGATTCCTTTTTTCTCCACTCTTCAATTTTTTGATGATGTCCAGATAATAATACTTCTGGAACCTTCCATGTTCTAAATTCTTCAGGTCTTGTGTATTGAGGGTATTCTAATAATCCAGAACTAAACGAATCGGTTTCTGCTGATTCCTGATTTCCAAGCACTCCTGGTAACAATCGAACCACACTATCAACAACTACCATTGCAGCTAATTCTCCACCTGTAAGAACATAATCACCAATCGATAGCTCGTCTGTGACTAAATGTTCCCTAATTCTTTCATCAAATCCTTCATAATGACCACAAAGAAAAATAAGATGTTCTTCCTTTTTCAATTCTTCTGCCTTTTTTTGTGTATAAGGTATTCCTTGCGGGGTCATCATGATGATTCTAGCTTTTTCATAATTTGGGATCGATTCTACTGCATAGAAAATTGGCTCTGGTTTAAGAACCATACCATTTCCCCCACCATATGGATAATCATCCACTGTTTTATGTTTGTTGGTAGCAAAGTCCCGAAAATTAATCGTGTTAATTGTTACTGCGTTTTTTTCTTGTGCTTTTTTTAAAATACTAGATTGTAATATACCTTCAAACATTTCAGGAAATAGCGTCAATATATGTATATTCATCTTGATCACCTGAATCTAACTTAATAAACCTTCGATCGGTTCAATGATAATCTTTTTTTCATTTACGTTAACTTCCTTCACTATAAGTTCTACATAAGGGATAAGAATCTCTTTTTTCGAAGTGGCATCCTTTACCACCCAAACATCATTAGCGCCAGGGGATAAAATTTCTGTAACCGTTCCAATTTCTTCACCATCTGTAGAATATACTTTACAACCAATAATTTGATGGAAATAAAACTCCCCTTCTTCCAAATCATGTTGCTGTTCTTTGGAAATCCACATATATAATCCTTTATATTTTTCAACTTGATTAATATTATCATAGCCTTCTAACTTGACCAAATAAAGATTCTTATATGGCTTTGCCGATTGAATCTTCGCAGATTGTTGATTTGGATGATTCTCCGACCCTATAAAAATCTGGTTTCCTTTTTTAAATCTT
This sequence comes from Tepidibacillus decaturensis, assembly GCF_001561915.1. Classification (GTDB taxonomy): domain Bacteria; phylum Bacillota; class Bacilli; order Tepidibacillales; family Tepidibacillaceae; genus Tepidibacillus_B; species Tepidibacillus_B infernus. The sequence continues at coordinate 1,299,843 of NZ_LSKU01000001.1, forward strand.
TCATCAGGAAAATCTGTATGTAAATAAATCTTTAATTCACCTTTTATCCCAAATGTATTTACGATTTGTCCAATTTTAAAAAAATGGGTATCCAACTTATTCTACCCTCTTTCTAATTTCTGTTATAATACCATCTTTAATAATAATTTCATAGCGATGAAAAATTTGATCCCAATGATCACCGACATTTACTTCTATTTCGGTATCTACCGTACTATGAAAGATTTCATCTCCTATATTTAGTTTCTCCACTTGTTCTAATTGAACCACCAATTGTTCAAGTTTTTCTTTTCTCTTTTGATGTTCATATCCAATCCGATCTTGAACAATTCTAACTGCTTCTTTTCCTTTTTTCTCAGCTTCCGTTAACAATTTCTTTTGTTGAAATTTTAATTGTTCTAACTCAACTTTAATCTGCTTCATTGATTGTTCAATTTCAGTGACCAACAACTGCTTGGATTGGTTGGTTACAACCATCTTCACTGGAACAGGAATCTTAATTTTCATAAAACACCGCCTTTTCAATAAAACTGGTGGTGATAAGTGATCTGGATGATACTTTCTTTTGATAGAGCAAAAGGTGGGGATATCCCCACCCTGTGTTTAGATGATTTCAATCATCACACGTTTGTTTTCTTTAACTGCTGCAGCACTCACAACAGTACGAATTGCTTTTGCAATCCGCCCTTGTTTACCTATAATCTTTCCCATATCTTCTGGGGCAACAGATAGTTCATAAACAATAGACTTATCACCAGTTATTTCATTCACACGAACTTCGTCAGGATGATCAACAAGTGCTTTAGCCAACACTTCTACTAGTTCTTTCATAAGAAAAGACCTCCAATGGATAAATGATCCATTATTATTGTTCGACTTATTTCTCTTGTTTTAATTCGTGTGCTTTTTTCAAAATTCCAGATTTACTGAATAAGTTACGAACAGTGTCAGATGGTTTTGCACCAGTTTGCAACCATTTTAAAGCTTTCTCTTCATCAATATTGATTTGCGCAGGTTGTGTTAATGGATTATATGTCCCAATTTCTTCAATGATACGTCCATCACGAGGAGAACGGGAATCTGCTACAACCAAACGATAGAATGGAGCTTTTTTTGCACCCATGCGCTTTAAACGAATACGTACTGCCATGTTGTTCACCTCCTTTAGCAAATAAAAATCGTTTAAAATAATTAAATAAAAGGAAATTTAAATCCTTTTTTCTTTTTTCCTTTTGTCTTTGCCATATTAGAAAATTGCTTCATCATTTTTTTCATATCTTCAAATTGCTTGAGAAGTCGGTTGACGTCTTGGATACTTGTACCGCTCCCATTTGCAATACGACGTCGTCTACTTGCGTTTAGGATTTCCGGATGCTGTTTCTCTTCTTTTGTCATCGACTTAATAATGGCCTCAACATGTGCTAATTGTTTATCGTCAACTTTTAGATCTTTTAGTCCTTTTGCTTTGTTCAATCCTGGGATCATGCCAAGGATTTCATCCAAAGGCCCCATTTTTTTAACTTGTTCTAATTGATCTAAAAAGTCTTCAAATGAAAATTCTGCACTTCGAATCTTCTTCTCTAAATCTTTAGCTTTTTGAGAATCCACTGTGGCTTGAGCTTTTTCAATAAGAGTAAGAACATCACCCATTCCGAGAATACGGGAAGCCATTCGATCAGGATAAAAAGGTTCAATTTGATCCAATTTTTCACCCATACCCACAAATTTAATTGGGCAACCTGTTACTGCTTTAACTGAAATTGCCGCACCGCCACGCGTATCTCCATCTAGCTTTGTCAAAATCACACCTGTTAGCGATAGAGTCTCATGGAAGCTATTTGCTACATTCACTGCATCCTGACCTGTCATTGCATCAACAACCAATAATATTTCATGGGGTTTTACTTCATCCCGAATCTGTAGCAATTCATTCATTAGGGTTTCATCAATATGAAGACGCCCAGCTGTATCAATGATCACCACATCGCGATTTTCTGCCTTTGCATATTCAATACCTTTTTTGGCAATTTCAACAGGCGATACTTCGTTTCCCATACTAAAGACAGGAATCTTTAATTGTTCCCCTAGTACTTGTAGTTGTTTAATTGCCGCTGGTCTGTAAATATCTGCGGCAATTAATAGCGGTTGTTTGTTTTGTTTTTGTAAATATTTTGATAGCTTACCGGTATGGGTGGTTTTACCTGCCCCTTGTAAACCTACCATCATGATGATTGTTGGCGGCTTGGGGGACATATTTAACTTACTCTGGGTTCCTCCCATCAATTGAGTAAGTTCTTCATTAACCACTTTAATGACCTGTTGGCCAGGAGTTAAGCTTTTTAGAACTTCTTGACCAATGGCTCTTTCCTTCACTCGAGAGACGAAATCTTTAACCACCTTGAAGTTAACGTCAGCTTCTAATAAGGCCAAACGAACTTCGCGCATCATTTGATTAACGTCTTCTTCTGACACCTTGCCTTTACCGCGTAACTTGTTAAAAGTTTCTTGTAGTCGGCCAGCTAACCCTTCAAACGCCATTTCTGACCGCCTCCTAATCTATTTGTCTTAAAAGATTTATTTTTTCTTTTAATTGAAGGAGAAACTCTCCCTCTTGTCGATCAATAAGCTGTTCCATTTCTTCTAAAATCTTTGTTCTCTGTTCATATTTTGCAAGAAGCTGAAGCTTACCTTCATATTCTTCTAACAAATTTTCAGATCGTTTGATATGTTCATAAACCGCTTGTCTACTAATTCCAAATTCTTCAGCTATTTCACCTAATGAAAAATCATCTTGAAAGTACAATTCCATATATTGTTTCTGTTTCTCTGTTAAAAGATCTTGATAAAAGTCGTGAAGCAAAATGAGTCTTGTTGATTTTTCTAACATTTTTGCACCACCTCACTATAAAGAGAGTAATCTGTAAAGACTATTCCCTTTACAAGAAATATATTACTGGCTATAGAAAAGAATGTCAAGCTGTTTTTATTGTCAGATTTCTTCCTGGTCTTCTTCAAGAAAACCTTGTGCAAATAATGCATTGGCAAATTGATCTGCATCAAACTCTTGCAAATCATCCATTTTTTCACCTAAGCCAACTAGTTTAACAGGTATCTGTAATTCATGGTGAATAGCAATCACGATTCCGCCCTTTGCTGTTCCATCCAATTTAGTTAAGACCAAACCTGAAACACCTGCAGATTCTTTAAACAATTTGGCTTGTTGTAAGGCATTCTGGCCAGTCGTAGCATCTAAAACTAATAGAACTTCATGAGGTGCTTCAGGAATCTCTTTTTTAATCACGCGAAAAATTTTATTTAACTCCTGCATTAAATTCACTTTGTTATGGAGACGTCCAGCCGTATCACATAGTAGTACATCCACTTGCTTTGATTTTGCTGATTGAATGGCATCGAAAATCACAGCAGCTGGATCAGAACCAGCTTGATGTTTAACAACGTCTACCCCTACTCGTTCTCCCCAAACTTCTAATTGCTCAATCGCTCCTGCTCTAAAGGTGTCACCTGCAGCCATCATCACCTTTAATCCTTCTTTTTTTAATTTGTGAGCCAGTTTGCCAATCGTAGTGGTTTTCCCAACTCCATTTACTCCTACAAAAAGAATAACGGTTAAACCTTCAGATTGAATATTTAATTCATTTGATTGCCCATCTTTTAAAAAGTTTACGATTTGTTGAGTTAGAATAGGTTTTAACTGATTTGCATCTTCAATTTTTCTAGTTTTTACTTCTTTTCTTAATTGTTCGATCAAGTCAAGAACTGTATGAACACCAACATCAGCACCAATTAAAATTTCTTCTAATTCTTCAAAAAATTCTTCATCAATTTTTTTGGTACGAACGATTAAGTCTTCCATTTTTTCTACAAATGAATCTCTGGTTTTAGATAATCCCTCTTTAAACTTTGAGGTAACTTCTTGTGTCTTATTGGCAATATTTTCTTTTAATTTCTTAAAAAAACCCATATTTAATCCCTCCTAGGCCAATTGCATCGACTTTTCCTTTTCTTCTAATTTGACTGAAACCAATCGAGAAACCCCAGATTCCTGCATGGTCACTCCATACAACACATCAGCGCCTTCCATTGTTCCTTTTCGATGAGTTACGACAATAAATTGTGTATAGGAACAGAATTCTCTTAAATATTCAGCAAATCGATAGACATTTGCTTCATCAAGTGCTGCTTCAACTTCATCAAGAACGCAGAATGGCACTGGTTTGACGCGAAGGATTGCAAATAATAAACCAATCGCTGTTAAGGCTTTTTCTCCTCCAGATAATAAGGCCAAATTTTGTAGTTTTTTTCCAGGGGGCTGTGCAACAATTTCTATTCCCGTTTCTAACAATTGATCTGGGTTAGATAATATCAGATCAGCCCTACCGCCACCAAATAGTTTGGAAAAAACGATTTGGAATTGTTCTCGAATCGCTTCAAAACTCTCAATAAATCGTTTTGCCATCTCCTGATCAATTTCTTTAATCACTTGATATAACGTTTGTTTTGCTTCAACCAAGTCATCTTTTTGTGTAGATAAAAATTGATAACGCTCAGATACTCTTTCAAACTCCTCTATAGCTCCGAGATTGACTGAACCTAGACCTTGAATTTTTTCTTTTAATTCTTTCACTTGTCTTTTTACCAAGTCGATATTTTCAACTTTCATTACCTGTTGTCGTGCCCATTCAAAGCTCATTTGGTATTCTTCTGTTAATTGTGTTAATAAATTTTCTAATTCAGTATCTAGGCGACTTATTTTTACTTCGCATTGATGGATACCAGATTCCACTGTCTTTAATTTTTTTCTGATTTCTTTTGCATCAAGCTCTTCTGTTTCAATTTCTTGAAGCATTTTTGTACGAACGTTTCGTTTTTCTTCGATTTGTTTTTGGAATTGTTCCTTTGATATTCTTAACTCCTTAATGGTGTCACTAATTGTAGATTCATCTTGTTTCTGTATGATCAATTCATTTTCTAATTGAATCAAAATTTGTTGTTGTTGTTCTAGTGAAGTTAAGGCCTCCTTCAAATCTGTATCTAGTCTTACAACTAATGATTGGCTGCTATCCTTTTCTTGTTGCAAACGAGCCAGATCGATTTTTAAATCTGTGATCGTTTTATTGGTTTTTTCCTTTGTGGATTCATCTTGTTTTCTAATCGATTCAGCCTCTTCAATATTTTTTTGCAGTAGCTTTTCCTTTTTAACCTTTTCTTCAAGGGTATTTTTTAATTCTTCCTCTTTCGTATGATAACTGTTCCATTCGTCTTTTGATTGTTCGATTTCTTGATAGATAATCATCAAACGCTCTTCAATATTTTTTAATTCAATTTCAATTTGTTTATGCTTTCCAAGAAGTTCTTGTTCTTTGATCCGCTCTTTCTCACCTTGATTACGTATTCTCTCCAATAATTCCTGTGTCGAATGAATATTTAATTTGATTTTTTCCATATCAACTTTTTGATTGGATAACTCTTTTTTTGTCTGTTCAATTTGCTCTGTCAATTCATCAATTTCTCGTTGTCGGCTTAATAAATTGATATTTTTTCTTTGCTGGCTTCCTCCAGTCATCGACCCCCCTGGGTTGACAAGATCGCCTTCTAAAGTAACGATGCGATAACGATATCCTAATGTTTTTGCTATTTCATTAGCCACTTTTAGATCGGAAGTGATGATTACTTGTCCCAAAAAATATTCGATAATATCCTTGTATTGTATATCTACTTCAATTAAATCGATGGCAACGCCAACATAACCATTGATCTGTTGAATTTTACCTAAATCATATTGACTTATTTTCTTGCCTTTGATGACATCGATAGGTAGAAATGTAGCTCTCCCAAGTTTTTTATCTTTTAAATATTGAATGGCATGTCTGCCAACACCTTCATTTTCTACAACAATATACTGTAAAGAACCACCTAAAGCGACTTCAATCGCTATCTCATATTTTTTGGGGACCTGAATCAATTCGGCAACTGCACCATGAATACCTTTAAGTTTTTGAGTTTCCCGGATTTTTAGTATTTCTTTAACCCCTTGGTTAAATCCTGAGAAATCTGCCTGCATTTCCCTTAGTACTTGTTGTCTGGAATTTAAAGCATCTAACTTTTGTTGTTGATCTAATAATATTGCTTGTTTTTCTTCTTGTTGCTTTCCTAGTTCCCGTTGTAAATGAAGCTGTTCACGATACTGTTCGGAGAGTTGTTCAATTTCGTCCTGAGTATGTTGGATTTCACGACTAATATTTTCCAACCTTTCAGCATGCAATTTCTTTTCTTTTTCAATTTGCTCTCTCTCTCCATTTAACTTATCAATACGGTAGGTAAGACTTTCTTTAGAACTCGCCAAATGACGAATCTCATTTCGAACGGTTGCCATTTCATTTAACAGTTCAAAATATTCTTCTTTCAAACCTTCTATTTTATCTTCATGATTAGCGATCAGTTGACTTAAGGAACTTTCTTCATTCGCTAGTTGTTGTGAAAGTTGAATGATCTTCTCTTCTATCGTTTCTAGTCGCTTTTTTTCTTGCTGCAAATGATTTTTAATTTCAATTTTTTTAAATTGGAATTTTTCAAGATTTTGAATCGTTTGCGTTTTTATCGTCTGGTTATTTTTCTCTCTTTCTCGAAAGACTTCTCTTTTCCCCTCTGTTTTTTCAACTTCTTCACTAATGTTGAGTAATTGTTGCTGGAGTTCATCTAGTTCATTTTCCAGTTGGTTAATGTGCCAACGTTTTTCTGCAATAATCGCATCCATTTGACTTAACTGGGAAGTGATTTCGATTTGTTCTTTAGTCAATTCTTTTTTGCATTTTCAGTGTTTTGCCATTCCAAATGGGCTTTTTCAATATCATGAACATACCATTGTATATTTAATTCCTTTAATTGATTCGCATAATCTTTATATTGTTTTGCTACTTTTGCTTGTTCTTCTAATGGTTCTATTTGATCTTTTAATTCATAGATCAAATCATTAATTCGAACTAAATTTTGCTCTGTCTCATCTAATTTTTTTTGTGCTTCCTTTTTTCTTGTTTTATATTTAACGATTCCTGCCGCTTCTTCAAAGATTCCTCTGCGATCTTCTGATTTAGAGCTCAAAATCTCTTCGATACGACCTTGGCCAATTATGGAATAAGCCTCTTTGCCGAGTCCTGTATCCATAAATAACTCAGTAATATCTTTTAAACGGCAAGGTTGATTATTGATATAATATTCACTTTCACCTGAACGATAAAGTCTTCTTGTAACGGTCACCTCAGAATATTCCATATCTAATGAACGATCTTGGTTATCTAATGTAAGAGATACTTCGCTATAATTAACAGGTTTTCTAGAATCACTTCCCGCAAAAATGACATCTTCCATTTTTGCGCCGCGGAGGGTTTTGGCACTTTGCTCACCTAGAACCCAGCGGATCGCATCCGTGATATTACTCTTTCCACTACCATTCGGACCAATCACTGCTGTAATTCCTGGAACAAATTCAAATTCTGTTCGATCAGCAAATGATTTGAACCCCGATAATTCTACTCTTTTAAGGTACATGCTTTCCTCTCCTTAAAACCTATTTCAATTCTTTTATTTTATCATAATCATGAATGAAAGCCCACAAAAGTGACGATTCCCTTCGAAGAATATTCCGGTTACTTTTGCTGGTACCATGATAAAAAGAAATTTATGCTTTCCAATTAAGAAAA
>NZ_LSKU01000001.1:1308115-1345876 GCF_001561915.1 Tepidibacillus decaturensis
CCCTTAAATGACAAATGGAAGAAAGTTAACTTTCTTAATCTTTAAAAAAAGGAGCAGTGGTTTGCTCCCTTTTTCTATACGTTAACATCTAATTTTTTTAAAGCTTGTCGAGCTGCCTGTTGTTCAGATTCTTTTTTGCTTTTACCAATCCCATGGCCGTATACCTTTCCTTCAATTTGTACTTCAGAATGAAATTCACGATCATGAGCAGGGCCAATTTCTTCAACAATTTGATATACGATATTTCCTAAGTTATCATGCTGAACAAGCTCCTGTAATTGACTTTTGTAATCATGAACAAGAAAAAAGTCACCGTGATCAATCTTAGGAAATACGTACCTCTCTAAAAATTGTTTTACTGATTCGATTCCTTGATCCAAATAAAGAGCACCAATAAAGGATTCAAATACATCTGCAAGTAATGCAGGGCGAGCCCTTCCTCCAGTCAATTCCTCGCCTTTTCCAAGTAAGATATAGTCCCCGAAATGAAGGAATTCTGCAAAGTCTACTAAAGAAGATTCACAAACGATTGCAGCCCTTAGCTTCGTCATTTCTCCCTCTTTCATCTTTGGAAACTTATGAAAAAGATAGTCGGATACCGTAAGTTCTAATACTGCATCACCCAAATATTCTAAACGTTCATTATCTTGTAAATTACGATTACGATGTTCATTCACATAAGAGGAATGGGTAAAAGCCTGCCTCAAGATTTGGGTATTATGAAAAGAAATACCCAAATCTTCTTGAAGCAGTTTAAAATCTCTTGCCACTATTGTCACCACCAAGTTCCTATTCTTGATATTTTTTCATAATAATCGTTGCATTATGACCACCAAATCCTAGTGAGTTGGATAGTGCAACTTTAATTTCTTGTTTTCTATATTCATTGGGTACGTAATCAAGGTCACATTCAGGATCTCTTGTTTCATAGTTAATCGTTGGCGGTATGATTCCATTTTGTAGGGCTAGCGCCATCGCAATCGCTTCAACTGCTCCAGCAGCCCCTAATAAATGTCCTGTTACAGATTTTGTCGAACTTATAGCCAGTTTATAAGCATACTCTCCAAATGCTGCTTTAATCGCCATGGTTTCAAATTTATCATTCAATTCAGTCGAAGTTCCATGAGCATTAATGTAGTCTACTTCTTCAGGTTGAATATTCGCCCTTCTTAAAGCCATTTTCATTGCTCTAGCTGCACCTTCTCCACCAGGAGCAGGACTTGTTAAATGATAGGCATCTCCAGTAGCACCATAGCCAATCACTTCAGCATAAATTTTTGCTCCACGACTTAAAGCATGATCTAATGATTCTAAAATCAGAACTCCTGCTCCTTCACTCATGACAAAGCCATCTCGATCTTTATCAAAAGGGCGACTTGCTTTTTTTGGATCCTCATTTCGTGTAGAAAGAGCCTTCATAGAAGCAAAACCGCCGATCGCTAATGGGGTAATGGTTGCTTCAGTTCCGCCAGTAATCATGACATCTGCATCCCCACGTTGAATCATCAAATACGCATCTCCGATCGCATGGGTTCCAGTTGCACATGCAGAAACAGGTGCACTGTTTGGTCCTTTTGCTCCTGTAAATATAGAAACCTGTCCAGATGCCATATTACCTATTAACATAGGAATAAAAAATGGACTAATTCGTTTTGGACCTTTCTCCAGCATGACTTTATGTTGTTCTTCTATTGTTTTTAACCCACCAATACCAGAGCCGATATAAACGCCCACATGATCTGCGTTTGTATCATCTATCACTAAATTTGCATCATTAATTGCCATTTTTGATGCAGCGATAGCAAATTGAGTAAAACGATCCATCCTTTTCGTCTCTTTTTTATCGATATATTCTTCAGGATTAAAATCCTTTACTTCCCCTGCAAATTTAATTGTAAAATCAGCAGTGTCAAATTGAGTAATATAATCAATCCCTGAATTGCCATGAATCAAGTTATGCCAAAATAAGTCGATATGATTCCCAATAGGAGAAACGACTCCCATACCAGTTACAACGACACGTTTATCCATTATTACACCCCTTATGACGCTGTTTAAGGAAAAGAAAGTTATACATTCTTTATTGAGAAGAAAGTCCCGGAAGTTCGGGACTTTATGTTGTACTTACTGATGAGCTTTAATATAATCTACAACTTCTCCTACTTTGGAGATTTTTTCTGCATCTTCATCAGAAATTTCTATCTCAAACTCATCTTCTAACTCCATCACTAATTCTACAATGTCTAATGAATCAGCGCCAAGATCATCTTTAAATGAAGACTCAAGTTTTACCTCTTCTTCATCAACTCCCAGACGATCTACAATAATTTTCTTTACACGATCAAATATATCTGCCACGATCGTTCACCTCCTCTCCAGTATTATACGAAAATGATTAGGAAAAAACTAGTCACATGACCATTCCACCATCTACATGCAACACTTGTCCAGTCATATAGCTAGCATCCTCAGATACCAAAAATCTGACAACTTTTGCTACATCTTTGGCTGAACCAAGACGAGCTAATGGGATTTGCGATAATAGTTGTGTTCGAATCTCCTCTTTTAGAGAAGCGGTCATATCTGTCTCGATAAAACCTGGGGCTACCGCATTAACAGTAATTCCTCTAGATGCAAACTCTCGGGCCAATGTCTTAGTCAACCCAATTACCCCTGCTTTTGCAGCGACATAGTTCGCCTGTCCCGGATTACCAAGAACACCGACAACTGAAGAAATATTGATGATTCTTCCTTCTCTTTGTTTCATCATTTGCCTAGACACAGCTTTACTTAACAAGAAGACACTTTTTAGATTGGTATCGATGACAGTGTCCCAATCCTCTACTTTCATTCTCATAATTAAGTTGTCCCTAGTAATACCAGCGTTATTTACAAGTATATCAATTTTACCGAATTTGGTTAAAGTCAGATTTACCATATTTTCTACATCATCAGGGTTAGACACATCAGCTTGTACCACTAATGCTACTCTTCCTAACTCCTTTACGAGCTCTGCTACTTCCTCAGCTCTTTCTCTATTTCCCATGTAATTGATAACCACATTGGCTCCTGCTTCTGCTAAAACTAATGCAATCTCTCTACCAATTCCCCGAGAAGCGCCAGTTACAATAGCCACTTTAGAATTCAGCATTGGATTGCCCCCTTTATTTTAAACTATTTTTAAAGTTTTCAAATGAAGTAATATCTTCAATCGAATAAGTTTGTATTTGGTTATTAATCTTCTTCACTAATCCTGTTAGTACTTTTCCAGGACCCACTTCAACAAATGTATCAATTCCTTGGTCGATCATCCATTCGATTGAATCAGTCCATAAAACAGGGGACACCACTTGTTCTACTAAATGGTGTTTGATTGTTACAGGATTGGTCTCAGGTTTGCCTGTTACATTCATGACAACTGGAACTATTGGTTCCACTATTTTTGTTTCATTTAAGTAAGATTGTAATTTTTCTTTCGCAGGTTTCATCAAGCGGGAATGGAATGGACCACTCACTGCTAGGGGGATTACTCTTCTTGCTCCCTTTGCTTTTGCTTCTTGGCTAGCCATTTCAACCCCGGTTTTACTTCCGGAGATGACAATCTGATTTGGTGTATTTAGATTAGCTAATTCCACAACATGGCCTTTTTCTGTTATTTCACGGCAGACTTGATCTAATTCATTTTTTTCCATTCCCATAATGGCTGCCATTGTACCTTCCCCATTTGGAACGGCTTCTTCCATCCATTGGCCCCGTTTCTTAACTGCCTGCAAAGCATCTTTAAAAGATATACCCTCTGCTGCTGTTAAGGCACTATACTCTCCTAAACTATGCCCAGCAACAAAATCTGGTCTTACTCCCATCTCTTTGACTACATTCCATATCGCTAAGCTAGCAGTAAGGATTGCTGGTTGTGTATGGACTGTTAATCGCAAATCTTCTTCTGGTCCATTAAACATCAATCCAGATAAAGAATAACCCAGCCATTCATCGGCTTGTTTAAACGTTTCCCTAGCACTTGGGTATTCTTTATAAAACTCGGATCCCATCCCTACATATTGGGAACCTTGCCCTGGAAAAATGATCGCTATTTTTTGCATTTAAATCCTCCTTACTTTTGCTCAAACCATTTTAGAAGGGTTGCTCCCCATGTTAAACCGGCTCCAAAGGCAACGAGCAAGACATAGTCGCCATGCTTGATTCTCTTTTCTTGTAAAGCTTCATCCAAGGCAACCGGAATCGAGGCAGAAGACATATTGCCATAACGATCTAGGTTAACAACGACTTTGTCGCGGTCTAATTCTAAGCGTTGTACAGCATAGTCAATGATTCTTAAATTCGCTTGATGGGGTACAAGAAAATCAATATCTTCTTTGTTTAGACCAGCTTTTTCAATTACACGCATTGGGGATTGTTCCATCGTTTTAACTGCAAATTTAAAAACTTCGCTACCTGCCATCTGAATATAATGTAATTTTTGCTGTACAGTTTCATCGGAGGAAGGCATTCTTGAACCACCTGCTGGTAATTTTAACAAACTACCACCTGAACCATCGGAGCCTAATTCAAAGGATAGAAAACCATACCCTTCTTCGACAGGACCAAGGACTGCTGCTCCAGCACCATCACCAAATAAAACGCAAGTATTTCGATCTGTATAATCTGTAATTTTAGATAATGTTTCTACGCCCACAACAAGAACATATTGATAAGTACCTGATTTAATAAATTGAGAACCTGTGGATAAACCATAAATGAAGCCTGAACAACCTGCTGCTAAATCAAAAGCTGCCGCTCGATTAGCCCCTAATTTATCTTGCAAAATATTAGAAGTTGAAGGAAAAGAAGTGTCAGGTGTTACCGTTGCGACAATGATTAAATCTAATTGTTCTGGTGTTATGTTTGCTCTTTCTAAAGCTAGCTTTGCAGCTTCATAAGCTAAATCAGACGAAGCTTGCTCTTTGGAAGCGATTCTTCTTTCTCTAATTCCTGTTCTTGAGACGATCCACTCATTATTGGTGTCTACCATTTTTTCTAAATCAAAATTTGTTAACACTTTTTCTGGAACATACGAACCTATACCTAAAATTCCAACACTATTTGTCATCATTTTGATTCTCCACCCCTTTTGCAATTTCTTGCTCAATTTTTTCGATTACTTGATTTTTCAAAAATAATCTAGCTTGTCGGACAGCATTCATAATCGCTTTGCTATCTGATGAGCCATGTGCTTTTATAAAAGCACCATTCACTCCGAGAAGCGGAGCTCCTCCTACTTCGGAATAATCCAACTTTTTCTTGAAATTCTTAAGTCCTGGTTTCAGTATCGCAGCTGCTAATTTTGTTAATGTGTTATGCATAAATTCCTTTTTTAGCAATTGAAAAACAGTACTAGCAACACCCTCTGTTGTTTTAAGAAGAATGTTCCCAGAAAAGCCATCAGTAATCAGCACATCACATACGCCATTTAAAACATCCCTTGCTTCCACATTTCCGACAAACTGGACTGAAAGTGCTTTTAAGAGTGGGAATGTTTTTTTTGTCAGTTCATTTCCTTTCGTATCCTCTGTACCAACATTTAATAATCCTATTCTCGGATTTTGTATGCCTAAAACTTGTTCTGAATAAATTTTTCCCATTACAGCATATTGAACGAGATGTTCTGGCTTTGGATCCATGTTTGCCCCTACGTCAAGAATTAAAATTTCATTCTCACCCATTGTTGGTAAAACAGGAGCTAATGCTGGCCTTTCAATTCCTGCTAGTCTTCCTGCGATTAGTAACCCAGAAGCCATAAAGGCTCCCGTGTTACCAGCGGTAATCACTGCATCCACTTCTTTTTCTTTTACCATTCTTGATGCAACGACTAATGATGCTTCTTTTTTCTTTCTTACCGCTCTAGCTGGTTCGTCCTCAGTCAAAATCACTTCTTCCGCATGTTGAATGGTCAAGTTCTTTGGAAAGGGTTCGGTTTTCACTTTATTGATTTCTTCTGTTTTACCAACCAGGACAATCTCAATATCATTAAAACGTTTTGCGGCCTCAATTGCCCCTTCTACTGTACTCTTAGGCGCAAAATCACCGCCCATAGCATCAATCGCAATTTTCATGACGATCCTCCTATTCAAGCTATAGTCCCTTGGATCGATAAACCGTAAATTTTCCTTTAAACACAATCTCATTTCTCACAAAGGTTTCTACTTCTATTTCGCTTCGATCAAGATGTTGGTCGATCACTTTTGCTTTAGCGACAAGTCTTTCATTTAAATAAACAGGTCGAATAAAACGAATCTCAGCTTTAGCTGTTAACGCAATTTCTTCATTGATTAACGCGACAGCTAATGAATTGGCCTGTGCAAATATATAATGTCCTCTAGCAATCCCCGTTTTATTAAAAACTTGATCCTCTTGAATTTCCATCATCGAGATTCCGTATTGATCCAATTGTAAATCGAGGATTTCACCGATCACTTCATTTATTTGTAATGATTTTACATGATCATTATTCTCTTTAGCCATCGATTTTAGCCGTTCTCTTTGTTCTGGAATTCCCAGCTCCATTCGATCTAAGCGAATCGTTTGAATACTCACCTGAAACTTCTTTGCTAGTTCTTCATCAGTTATCAACGGATTTTCATCCACCACATTTTTTAATTCTTCTTGCCTTTTCTTTTTTGGAATTCGTGCGATGGCAATCACCACCTAATCTTATCACCTATTTTTAGTATCAGGTACTAATTAGTATAGTAAAAAAATACCGCTTTTTCAAGCGGTAAAGGAAAATTAAGTATAACGATTAAAATAGAAAAGCAAGAACATTGTGTCCTTGCTATCTGAGATTATTTACTTATAACTTCTTTTCCTTTGTAAGTTCCACAATTTTTACATACACGATGAGCTAATTTATACTCACCACATTGTGAGCATTTTACCATTCCTGGTACTTCCAATTTAAAATGAGTACGGCGCTTATCGCGACGGGTTTTAGAAGTTCTTCTAAAAGGTACTGCCATGAATCCCACCTCCTTGAAGAGATTAAAGTCTATACAAAATGAGTAAAATGACCATTTTATTTTACTCCGATGTATCATTTTGGTCAAACCATTTTGCTAAATCTGCTAACCTAGGATCAACCTTCTCCTGTTTACATTCACATGTTCTCTCATTTAAGTTGATTCCACAGGTTGGACAAAGTCCTTTACATTCCTCATGACAAACCAGGACATAAGGAGTATTTAACAATACATTTTCTTGGACAACAGCAGTTACATCGATTTCATCACTCTGTAAGATATGAATCCTCTCATCGTCATCGTCCCATTGTTCTTCCAAATCTTTGGGTAAAAAGACCTCATCAAGTTCACTTTGCAATGGATAGTCGAAAAAGGATAAGCATCTTGAACATTGTAATGTTAATATGGTTTGGACCTGTCCTTTTAGGATGTAGATATCTGCTGTTTTATCAGCTAGAGCTGTCACTTCAACGGGTTTTATCCCCTTAATCTGGTCAATCTCTTTTGTTAAATGAGACAAATCTTCAGTATAGTGAAGTTTTAAAGGTACTTTGCTTTTATCCAGTTCCCAAGTTTTGATAATCAAGACTGTCACCTCATAAACAACAAGTTTCATTATATCTTATCATTTTTAAATTTGTCAATCATTGTTTCTTCGGTTATAATACCTTTGAAACGGGGGAATCTTATGACTACACTAGGAATTATTGTTGAATACAATCCATTCCATAATGGCCACCTTTACCATTTACAGCAAGCTAAAAAAATGATCCATCCTGAGACCACGATCGCGGTAATGTCCGGTTCTTTTGTTCAGCGTGGAGAACCTGCGATTGTGGACAAATGGACAAGAACCAAAATGGCTTTACGCCAAGGTATTGATCTTGTTATCGAACTGCCAACGATCTTTGCCATTCAATCAGCCGATTGGTTTGCATTTGGCGCGATTTCCATTCTTGAACATTTAAAGGTTGATCACTTGGTCTTTGGAAGCGAGTCAGATTCCATCTCGTCCTTATACCAGATCGCCCATGTATTATACAAGGAACCCGATTCATTCAAAAATAGAATAAAAGAAGCTCTTTCATTAGGCCATTCTTACCCAAAAGCACTATCTCTATCCTTAGAGTCATTTCTTGAACAGGATCATGTTCGATTAAAAGAACCAAATGATCTTTTGGGCCTACAATATTTGATCCAATTAAAAAAATTAAACAGTAAGATTCAAGCTCACACAATTCAAAGAAAATCGGTCCATTATCACGAACCTATGCTTAATTATTCTGATTCTTTTGCAAGTGCAACAGCGATAAGAAAAAATATTCTTTCAACCAACCGTTTGGATCAAATTGAACCCGTCGTACCTTCTAGTACCTACCATGAATTAGAACGAGAATTACAACATCAGAGAATCCATTCTTGGGATCACTTTTTCCCTTTTCTCCAATTTCTCTTAACGACTAAGTCCCATTCTCAACTAAAAGAAATACATGGTATTGAAGAAGGGATAGAGTACCGGTTAAAAGAATATGCTTTTACCTCTTCCAATTTTGAAGAATTGATTCAGTCCATCAAAACAAAACGATATACACGGACAAAACTCCAACGGATGCTCCTTCATATCTTGTTAAATGTTACAAAGGCTCAAATTGCTTCACTAGATATGAAAAAAGGTCCTAGTTATCTGCGAATCTTAGGATTTAATGAACGCGGACGTGCTTATTTAAATCGAATCAAACATCAGGTACAAGTTCCAATGATCACAAAAATCTCTCGTCATCAACCGCAAATGTTTGAAACGGATGTTCAAGCAAGTATGGTTTACGAATTAGGATTAAAAAATCGTTTACTAACAAAGTTAGAATACAAACAAAAACCTATTTTTTATTCTCCTTAGGGGATAAGCCTTGCAAATATTTTAGGGCTTCTTTTACATTAGATACGGGTACGATTGTAAGGGGATTTCCTAAGGAGCGATTTGACTCTTCAGCTTCTTTTTGGTTTATATCATCAGTAGCAATATCTTTTGGTACAAAGAAGATCTCTGCCCCCTTTTCATAAGCGGCCTTTACTTTTAAGCGAGCTCCCCCAATCTGCCCTACGGTTCCATCTGGCTGAATCGTACCTGTTCCAGCAATTTGATAACCCTTTGTGAGATCTTCCGAAGTCAATTGATTGATGATTTCTAAAGTAAACATTAAACCAGCTGAAGGTCCGCCAATATCTTCTGTGTTAAATACAACTTTTTTGGATGGGATCACTTCTCTTTCTTGAGCAGGATAAATTCCAAAACCAACTCTCCTCTCACTTTGAGATTTTGTTTCCAGATCTAAAGAGGTTTGTTGAGAAAGTTTAGCTAATTGTATTGACTTTAAGTAAGTTTTTCCTTCCCTTATAAAACGTACATCTATGTTTTCACCAGCCTTTTTCTTTTCAAGTATATGTAATAACTCCTTTACTTCTTTTATTGATTGGTGATCAACTTCGATAATTAAATCTCCTACTTTAAATATGTTTTCTGCTGGCATCCCCTTAACCACTTCCATCACGAGAATTCCTTTATTTTTTACGATTATTGGTTGGTTAATGGCTTGGAAAGCTGCAATCATTGCATCTTCTTGAGATATTTTCATCACTTGCAATTGCCTCTTCGAATAATCCTCAGGATTTTCATTTTCACCTAAAACTGCCTTTTTAGGAAGCGTCTCCATATAAGGGTCTAGATATGTATAAAGGTAATATGCCAAATTTCCTGTTCCTAGTGCAACGGTCGTTAACAAGAAATTTCCTTTTTCTTTGTATCCCCCTTGTACTTCAATCATAGGACTTAATTCCATTGCAGAACCAGGACTTGTAATAAAATAAGGTACTGGTATGTAAAATGTGAGGTAAACAAAAATAATGATAACCATTACCACCCATTGAATCCGTTTTATTTTACGCGATTGAACATTATTATTTTTTCCCATGATGATTCTCCCATTGTATTAGTGATTCCTTAATTTCTTCAATCACTTCGTTAGCTTTTCGATAACCTTCATCAATAATCTCCTTCACATTTGTAAAGGATGTCGTACTAATCTCCCCTACATTAGGGCGAATGACGTAATCGGCACTTATGATTTGTTGGTGATAGATTTGCCTTTCCATAATATCGATCGTCTGAGTTATTACATCAAAAATCGATTTTACTTTCATTTTAGCGTCAACCATCCCAACATCTACAGCGATCACAAATTCTGCCCCCATTTCTCGTACCGAATGGATAGGGACACGTTCAACAACCCCTCCATCTACAAGAAGCTGATCATTTACTCTCTCCGGAACAAAAATTCCTGGAATCGAAATACTAGCACGAACAGCTTGAGCGATTGGCCCTTTACGAAATACTTTCTTTTGGCCGTTTTCAATATCTGTGGCAACAATAGCCAAGGGAATCGGCAAATCTTCTATATTCTTCCCATGAGTAAGGATTCGTATTAATTCTTTTATCTTATCACCAGTTATCAACCCCAATTTGGGAACGGAAAAGTCTAACCAATATTTACGCTTTAAATGAATCGCTAATTTCTCAATCATGTTAATATCATTATGATTTGCAAATAAGGCACCAATTAAGCTTCCCATACTACTACCAGCAATAAAATCAATGGGAATTTGATGTTCTTGCAACACACGCAAAACCCCAATATGGGCTAATCCTCTTGCCCCTCCTGAGCCAAGGGCAATTCCGATCTTTGGTCTCATCTGTATATCACCTCTTTTTCAATCATATGCCTTTCATGTAAAGATAGTCCAGTATTCCTTCCAATAACAAAGTATGAAAGGTTGGTCTAAACGGGACAGACCTTACGTACATATGTAAAAGGAAGGTGAATGGAGGGATGCTATGAACACATCTAAAATTGGAAGTTCTCATTTAAAAACTTTAGTTTCTGGCATAGCAGCAATTTTTTTGGCCATTGCCATGGTGATGTTTCCCGATACAGCCTTTGATGCTTCTTTACAAGGCTTAAGAATTTGGTGGGATATTATTTTCCCGGCATTATTACCTTTTTTTATTACATCGGAAGTTTTATTAGGATTTGGGGTCGTTCATTTTATGGGTGTTTTATTAGAACCTTTAATGAGACCATTATTTAATGTGCCAGGCGTAGGTGCCTTTGTTTTAGCCATGGGCTTTGCATCAGGATATCCTATGGGAGCAAAACTCACAACTCGGTTAAGAGAGCAAAACATGATTACAAGAATAGAGGGAGAAAGGCTTGTGTCATTTACAAGTACCTCTGATCCACTTTTTCTCTTCGGTGCCGTTGCAATCGGCTTTTTTCATGATGTAGAATTAGGGGTTCTTATTGCACTTATTCACTACTCTTCAAGTATTCTTTTAGGTTTTATTATGCGTTTTCATGAAAGAAGCAATAAAGAGCGTATTATCATTCCAGACCGTTTACATAACCAAAGAAATATATTGGTTAAAGCTTTTAAGGCCATGCATCGGTCTAGATTAAATGATGGCCGAAAGTTAGGAAAATTACTCGGAGATGCTGTTACCTCATCCATACAAACCTTGTTAATGATCGGCGGATTTATTATGGTATTTTCCGTTATTTTATCGATTTTGACACAAATTCAATTTACAGAAATCCTTACGAAGGGCATCACTCTGTTTTTACTCCCATTAGGCATTGCACCTGAAATGTCCCAATCGATAATTTACGGTTTCTTTGAAGTCACATTAGGTGCAAAAACAGTGAGTGAAGCTTCTACAAGTATTCCAATGGTCGAAAAATTAGCGATTGTAAGCGGTATTGCTGCATGGAGTGGCATTTCTGTCCATGCTCAGATTGCTGCTATTCTGCAAAGGACAGATATTCGCTATACACCTTTTTTAATTGCAAGAATTCTTCACACACTTATCGCCTTTATGATTTCTTTTATCGTTTGGAAACCATTTCATCTTGAGCAAGCTGCAAATAGTTTGCCGACATTTATATACCAATATTCTACAAGTCAGACCTCCATTGTTTCTCTTTGGAATACCTTTACCTACCAAAGCACATTACTATTATGGTTTCTTTTTATTTTGCTTCTGTTATCTTTCTTTTCTTATTCAATCAAACGCAAACACGGTAAATAGTTTCTTTTTGCGATTGATAAAGAAGGAAGGCACCTACGTAGTTGATGCTGTAGGTGCTTTGTATTATTTCTTGGTATTGAATTTTTCCTTAAGTGCTTCTTCTACAAACTGAGGCACAAGGTCACTTACTGAACCATGATGTCGTGCGACTTCTTTTACAATACTTGAACTTAAGTAAGAATATGTGTTATTAGTCATCATAAAAAAAGTTTCAATATCATCATCAAGTTTTCGATTGATGGAAGCCATTTGCAATTCATACTCAAAATCTGAGACGGCTCTTAACCCTTTAATAATCGTATTTGCTTGTTTTAATCGCATATAATCAATCAGTAATCCATGAAAACTATCAACCTCTACATGTGGTATCCCCTTTATCGCTTCACGAATGAGTTCAACCCTTTCTTCCACTGTGAATAAAGGGTTTTTATTTGGATTAATTAGAACTGCCACTGTTACTTTATCAAAGATTTTTGCTCCTCTTTGGATAATATCTAGATGACCAAATGTCACAGGATCAAAGCTTCCTGGATAGACTGCGTGTATCAATGTTTAAACCTCCATTTATTGTATGACGATTAGATTTCATTTTGAAAAATTGTGATTCCTGTATTTCCGTAAATCGCTTTTTTAATAACTCGAAAATGGTCAATTCGTTCAGCTAACTCTACTTTACTATCGTGTTCAGTAACAATAATACCATTAGAATTGATCAAAGTGTATTCATAAAATGTATGTAATAGTTTTTCTATCATATTTAATTTGTAAGGAGGGTCAAGAAAAACCATGTCAAAATGCACTTCTCTCTTATACAATACCTTTAAAGCTCTTTCAGCCTCATTGAGATAAACTTCTGCTTGGCTAGAAAACCCAGTCGTTTCTAAATTTTGTTTGATCACTTCAATACTTTTACGATTACGATCTATAAAAATGGCGTGTTCCATTCCACGGCTTAAAGCTTCGATACCTAGCCCACCTGTACCAGCAAATAAATCTAACACATCCCCCCATTTATATAGGGATAAATCATATTAAAAATGGATTCCTTTACCTTATCTGTAGTTGGTCTCGTATGGGTTCCTGGGACAGGCTTTAAGAATCTTCCCTTCGCTTGGCCAGCTATGACTCTCATGAAATCACTCTTTCCTTATACAGTAAAAAAATTATTTTTTCAGGTATAATATTCCCATTTTCGGTAATCCTAGTATTAGCAATACAAATGGTATTGCAGACAACCGCGGAGAAGACTTACGTTTCCCCATAAGCTCTTCCTCCGGTTTCTCCTCTCCCATTTCGTTGATGCACCTTGCGTGCATTAACCCCACAGAGGCTTTTTTTCTCTGTGGGATTTTTTTAATTGGAGAAAGTATAACTTTCTTTTCATTATATTATAATGGATAATGGGTCCACGCAAAAGTAATCGGAATACGCTTCGAAGGAGGTCGTCACTTTTGTGGGTTTTCTTTACTAGCTATCAACTGTCTTTTTCTGAAACAAGCCTAATAATTCAATTTCTTTTTTTAACCTACTCCATTTTTCTTGTTTCCATAGGTCTTCATTTTGAATCAATTGTTCTGCATCTTTTCTAGCAACTTCTAATGTACGGTAATCCTCTATCAGATCAGCAAGTTTAAAATTAGGTACTCCACTTTGTTTTACACCAAAAAAGTCACCAGGCCCTCGTAATTCCAAATCTCTTCTCGCAATTTCAAAACCATCATTTGTTTCTATCATGACTTTCATCCGTTCTTTACCTGTTTCTGATTTAGGATCAGCCAACAAAATACAATAGGATTGTTCAGAACCTCTTCCTACTCTTCCTCTTAATTGGTGCAATTGGGCTAATCCAAATCTCTCTGCATCATAAATGACCATAAGCGTTGCATTAGGAACGTTAACTCCAACTTCTACCACAGTTGTTGAAACCAAGACTTGAATCTGATTCATACTGAATCCTAACATGATTTCATCTTTTTCTTTAGGATGCAATCTCCCATGCATAAGTCCTATTTGATATTGCGGGAAATGTTGAATAAGTGCCGCATGAATGTCGATCGCATTTTGAACATCTAACTTATCTGATTCCTCAATTAAGGGGCAAATGACATAAGCTTGTCTACCTTGATTGATTTGTTTTTCCATAAAATCTAAGACTCGCGGAAACGTATCCGGTTTTACCCAATAAGTCTCAATTTTCTTCCTACCTGCTGGGTATTCATCGATCGTAGAAACATCCATATCCCCAAAAGCGGTAATGGCTAATGTTCTAGGTATTGGTGTCGCTGTCATATAAAGAACATCAGGCGTCTTTTCATCCCCTTTTTTCCTTAATAAGGCCCTTTGTTCTACTCCAAATCGGTGCTGTTCATCGGTAATCACCAAACCAAGTTTGTGAAATTGAACATCTTCTTGTATCAAAGCATGTGTACCCACTATGACATCGATCATCCCCATTTGTAACTGCCCCAGCATTTGGTGCCGTTGTTTTTCTGTCAATTTACCTGTCAATAAGCCAATTTCAACACCAAAAGGGGTAAGAATCTCTTTTAATGAATCCAAATGTTGTTCAGCCAATATTTCTGTAGGAACCATTAACGCTCCTTGGTAGCCAGTTAAAAAATTTGCATATAAGGTAATGGCAGCCACAACTGTTTTCCCAGACCCAACATCCCCCTGAAGTAATCGATTCATTGCATAGGATTGAGACATATCATGTAAAATTTCTTTTAACACCCTTTTTTGCGATTGAGTAAGCTCAAAAGGAAGGGTTTTGATCAACGGGATGAGTTGCTGCAGATCGATATTTCTTTCTATCCCTTCCCAATTTTCTCGGTTCATTTTTTTAAAAAGTTGAAGGCTTATTTGATAGAATAAAAGTTCATCATATACAAGTCTTCTTCGAGCAAGTTTTCCATCCTGAGTGTTTTTGGGAAAATGAATCGCTTGATATGCCTCGCGTAACGTATACAATTTGTACTGATCGATGATATCCTGTGGAAGATATTCTTCGATTGCTAGGCCAAACTGTTGTAAGCTTTGCATCATGATTTTTCGAAATCCCTGTTGATTCATATTTGTTGGTATGGTGTAGAAAGGTAAAAGATTCCCTTTTTTTGTACTAACCGCCCTGTCCAAAAACTCTGATTCACTTACTGTGATTTGTAATCGATACTTATCCCACTTACCAGTTAGGAGAATTGGACGTCCTGCTTTCAATTGATTTTTCAAAAAAGCTCTGTTAAACCAAGTTGCAGTAATGACAAATTGGTCAACAACGACGCGAACAGATACTATATTTTTTTTATTTGGTAGTCGTTTTAATAAAGGGTCACTATAAATCTTCCCTTCTATCGTGACCTTATCCCCGTGTGAAACTTCTGTGATTTTTTTTACACCATAGTCTTCATAACGATAAGGAAAATATTGGAATAAATCTTTAACCGTACGTATACCCATACCTAAAAGATCATCTGCTTTTTGCTTTCCTATTCCTTTTACACCAACTACTTCTTGTTGTAATGGATCGATACTCATTTCTTTTTGTGTAAAGGTGCTCCAAAAATTTCTACTTCAAATTTTCTTGCGGTTGGTGTAGCTGCTAAACCACCTAAAGCAGTCTCTTTTAAAGGCATCGGCATAGTGCAGCCAATACGATACATGGTTTCAATCACTTCATCTGGCGGAATCACACTTTGGATTCCTGCCAATGCCATATCAGCTGCAATCATTGCATTTGCAGCTCCCATCGCATTTCTTTTCACACAAGGAACTTCAACAAGACCCGCTACAGGATCGCAGGTTAAACCTAGCATATTTTTCAATGCAATAGCTAATGCATTGGCTGATTGGGTTGGTGTACCTCCTGCCATTTCAACCACAGCGGCTGCAGCCATTGCTGTAGCTGAACCGACCTCTGCTTGGCAACCTCCTGCTGCTCCAGAAATAAAGGCATTGTTTGCAATGACTAATCCGATCGCCCCTGCTGTAAATAATGCATGAACCATTTCTTCTTCTGAAGAATGCAAATTTTTTGCGGAAGCAAAAATCGTTCCAGGTAAAATCCCTACTGAACCAGCCGTCGGAGTTGCGACAATCGTTCCCATGGAAGCATTTACCTCTGAGGTAGCCACAGATTTACTTACCGCTTCAAGAATCGTTGAACCTGAGAGATAATGGCCATTTGCCAGATATTGAGCAAGTTTTTTCCCATCTCCACCACTTAAGCCACTTCGCGATTTTATTTCTTCTGTTAAGCCTTTTGCAATTGCGTCACGCATCACATATAAACTATTTCTCATTTGTTCAACGATATCTTCCTTAGATCGATTGTGTATTTCCATCTCCGTTTCGATCATGATCTCCGAAATTTTCTTATTTTGTGATTCGGCCAATTCTACAAGTTGAGTAATAGATGTAAATTTCATTTGTCGTTTCCTCCACTAGCTGGTTTTTAGAAGAGCAACACGTTTTACGTGAAGTAAGCCTTCAATTTCTTTCATCACTTCTTGGTTTATAGGCTGATCGGTTTCAATTACCATAAGGGCGGTTGAACCTTTTTCTTTTCTTGCTACTTCCATATAGCCAATATTGATTTCGAACAGACTTAAAACATTGGAAACAGAAGCAATCACACCAAATCGATCTTCATGAATCACAATTAAAGATGGGATATTTCCAGAAACCTTAATTTTAAATCCATTGATTTCAGTAATCTCCGCTTTACCACCACCAATAGAAATACCGGTGACTTCCAATGAGTTGTGATCATCTTCAAGGTGTATTTTTGCTGTATTTGGATGATCTGCTTCCTCTTCACTGATTACAAACTGTACGTCTATGCCAAAATCTTTTGCAATCACAAGAGAGTCTACGATTCGATTATCATAGGTATCAAAGTCTAATAAACCTCCAACAATCGCCACATCCGTACCATGCCCTTTATAAGTATTTGCAAAAGACCCATATAAGGTGATAATGGCCTTTTTTGGCATTCTACCAAAAATACTTCTTGCAACTCTTCCTATTCTTGCTGCCCCAGCGGTATGTGAGCTAGATGGGCCAATCATAACCGGTCCAATAATATCAAAAACAGAATGATATTTCATTTTCTCCTCCTGTGCCTAATCAAGTATGTTCTAAGCAAAAAATCTTTCTTTCATCCATAAAAAATTTTCTCAAATTCATTAACCTTTAGCAAGAGTAAACTACTTTCACATCAGAGTTAATCATATACCCTCTTTTCTTTAGTAACAGACATTCAGTTGATTTTTCTAACTGTAAAAAAACCCCTTGCCTAAAATAAAATGTCCTTTACAAAGGGTACATTTTAAAATAGGCTTGGGGTTTATCAGCAACACTCAACTAAGATTTATACATCATGATTGCTAATGTTCCAGGACCTACATGAGTACCGATAACAGGTCCGATTTCCGTAATGACAAAATCCTGAACATTCATTTTTTCCCTTACGAGTTGTTCTAGCTTCTGAGCTTCTTCAAGGTTTATTGCATGAGAAATTCCTACACGTACTTTTTGATCTTTTGCATAATCCATTAACATTTCTATAATCTTCGCCGTCGCTTTATTCCGTCCTCTTACTTTGTCAATTGCAAAAACTTCTCCTTGGTCATTCAAAGACAAAATAGGTTTGATGTTTAATAAAGATCCAAACAATGAGGAAGCCCTTCCAATACGTCCACCTTTATGTAAATAAGTTAAAGAGTCCACTAAAAAATAAACTTGAGTATCCTTTATAAGTTCTTCTGCTATTTGAATCGCTTCTTCAAAGCTCTTGCCTGCCTTTACTGCTTCAGCAACTCCTACAACAATGATCCCAATCGAGTAAGAAGCCTTTTTTGAATCTAAAACTGCAACTTCGATTCCTTCTTCTTCGACCATAGACCTAGCAAGGAGTGCTGATTGGACGGTTCCACTTAATGCAGCTGATAAATGAATCGAAATGATTTTGGCTTCATTTCCATTTGCCAACTTTTGATAAGTTTTAACAAAATCCATTGGAGATGGCTGTGATGTTGTTGGTAACTCATCAGATTGCTTTAATTTTTCATAAAAAACATTGGGCGTAATGGTTTCCCCATCAAGGTAGGTTTGATTTTGCATATGTACCTTTAATGGGACAACCGTTATTCCTAAAGATTGTGCAAGCTCTTTAGGGATATCTGCAGTACTATCAGTAACGACATAAACCTTCCCCATTTTGTCACCTCTTATTCCTCAAGTGAGAAAATAAAATAATACAATGGTTGACCGCCATTATGTATTTCAACTTCGAGGTCTGGATAAGTTTCAGAAATTCTTTTCTCTAATTCATTCAATTGTTCAACATTTACATCTTCGCCATAGATAATGGTTAAGATCTCTTGATTTGTATCAATCATTTCCTTTAATAACATAAATGACGTCTCAAGCATGTCATTGGAAGTAGAAATGATCTTTCCGTCGGCAATCCCTAAATAATCACCAGCTTTAATTTCCATACCTTCAAATTTTGAATCTCTAACTGCATAGGTTACCTGTCCTGTTTTAACGTGTGCTAAGGCTTCAACCATCAATTCTTTATTTTCTTCTAATGAAGCATTCGGATTAAATGATAATAAAGCCGTCATTCCTTGAGGAATAGATTTAGATGGAATCACCGCGACAGGCTGATCCACAAGTTTTTGCGCTTGTTCAGCTGCAAGAATGATATTACTGTTATTTGGAAGAATAATATATTTTTCTGCATGAACTTCTTTCATGGCATTAACAATATCTTCAGTACTTGGATTCATCGTTTGCCCACCACTAATGACGATATCTACCCCAAGACTCTTAAAAATTTCACTAATCCCTTCTCCCAAGGCAACAGCAATGATTCCATAGGGTTGTACCTCTTTTGTCGCTTCATCGTCCATATTTTCTTCAGTCTTTCCATTACTAGACTCAACATTTCCAGCAGTATCATGATAATATCCTTCACCTAAGACGATGTGGCTATGCTGCTCCCTCATATTATCAATTTTAATTTTATGTAGACTTCCAAAGTTCATTGCAAAATTTAAAACGTCACCAGGATGTTCAGCGTGAATATGAACTTTAACAATTTCATCGTCAGCAACAACTAACAGAGAATCACCAAATTTAGAAATATTCTTTCTAAATTCTATCTCATCAAATGATTTAGCTTTTATTATTTGTTCATTTAGTCCAACGATAAATTCGGTACAATATCCAAATTCAATTTCTTCTGTTGAGAGCTTTGCTTGAACGGGTTGATGTTTATGAGCCATCTCTGCCAAACTAGTTTGTTCTCTATTTTCCATCACCGATTCTTCAAATTGAAGCGTTTCTTCCCCTTTTAGAGCAGCCAAAAATCCTTCATAAATAAAGATTAAGCCTTGTCCCCCGGCATCAACGACCCCAACTTCTTTTAATACAGGCAACAAATCCGGTGTCTTCAATAGAGCAACTTTTCCTTTAGCAATCGTCTCTTCCATCACTTTCACGATGTTCGTTTCACGGCGAGCCACTTTTATCGCTTCTCGAGCCGCTTCTCTAGACACCGTTAAAATCGTTCCTTCAACAGGTTTCATTACCGCTTTATAAGCAGTATCAACACCTAGTTTAAGCGCATCAGCAAATTGTTTACTATCGATGGTCTCAAAGTTACTTACATATTTAGAGAAACCTCTAAACAACTGTGACAAAATCACACCTGAATTTCCCCTCGCTCCCATCAATAAACCTTTTGCAAGGGCCCCAGCAGCTTTGCCGATATGATCGGTATTGATTTTCTTCAACTCGTTAACACCTGATGTAAGTGATAAATTCATATTGGTTCCTGTATCACCGTCTGGGACAGGAAATACATTTAGCGCATCAACATCTTTTACATGACGATTAAGATTTTGCGCTCCAGCAAGAACCATTTGCGTAAATAATTTTCCATCTATTTGTCGGTCGTTCACAAAAATCCTCCTTACCTACACTTGGGTCACACGGACACCTTGCACCATTACATTTACTCTAGAAACCTTAACACCAATCGTATTCTCTAATGTATAAATTACTTTTTGTTGCACATTATGAGCAACCTCTGAAATTTTAGTACCGTAACTAACAATAATATACATATCAATAACAACCTCTTCATTTTCGCTACGCACTTCAATTCCTCTGCTAAGGTTCTCTCTTCTTAGTAATTCCGCAATACCATCTTTAATTTGCTTACGAGAAGCCATACCAACCAAGCCAAAGACTTCCATTGCTGCAACTCCTGCAACAGTAGCAATCACTTCATTGGTAATAAAAACTTTGCCTAACTGATTTGACATTTCAATTGTCATGAGTTAATCCCCCTAAGAAATAGTATACCTTTGGGCTATATCTTATTTTACTATATATATTGTCATAATAAAAGTTTTTGATGATTTTTTATGGAATTCTGGTTCAAACTCGACTTGAAAAAAGGAATTTGATATGCTACTATATCCAAGTATGTAATTCTTTGTGTATGTAACATCATTATTATTCATGTTTTTTAAGTAGTTTATAAGGGGGTGGGCACATGTCTCGTAAGTGCTATGTTACTGGTAAGAAAGGGCGTACAGGAAATGCTGTAAGTCACTCCAATCGTAAAAATAAACGCAAATGGGGCGTTAATGTACAAAAAGTTCGTATTTTAGTAGATGGCAAACCAAAACGTGTTTATGTAAGTACTAGAGCTTTAAAATCAGGTAAAGTTACTCGTGTTTAATGAAGATTTTTGAATACAAAAAAGCACCAATCTTGGTGCTTTTTCTACTGTTTAAAATGAAGAATAAGTCCTATTCACGAACTTACTTCTCTTTTTGGAAGATTCCCATGACGGCTTTTACAAAGCCTCCTAAAAATTTTGGAAGTTTGATTGTATAGAATCTCACCCCTACCCCTCCCTTATGGAAACGTTCATTATTCTCAGATTTAATGAAAAGATCATCAAATACACAAGTGCCTAATACAGTATATTCATCTATCCAATAAAATGTACAAAAAAAGCAACTATTTTTTATAGCTGCTTAGTCTTTACTTTCAATGATTAATAATATTCCTTTTAAGATTAAAATCGTTCCCTTTTCCTCTACTAATTCATTACTTATTCCATAGGGTATGCCTAGTTTCATTACTGCATTTTGAAGCGGGTATTTGAATCCGGAAATCGTTAATCCCTCTACTTGATCACTAAATGGAATTAATGATACATAAGTATATTTACTTTTATCAATAATTTTTCTCTGTCCAGGTAAAAGGATTTGAATTCGGTTATTACCACCTATCATGACAGCTTCCACATTCTTTTCAGCTGCTTGCAATAGGACATGAATGTTCGCTATTACATGGTCTAACCGGGTTCCAATCCCCCCTAATAAAGTAATACGTTTTATATTTAAAGTAAGTGCTAACTGTACAGCTAATTCTGTATCTGTTTCATCCTTTTCGGCGGGAGACTGATGAATTCGATCGGCGTATTGGGTTTTTACTTTTTCAAAGAAAGAAGTATCAACCGAATCAAAATCGCCAACAATATAATCTGGTACAATCCCATGAATAATAAGCCATTCTGCCCCACGATCAACCCCAATTACAATTGCACTTTTTTTGATGAAGGGTAAAATGCTTTCAGTAAGTAGTCCACCTGTTACAATCATAACCTCTTCCTTACCCATTTACTACTCCCTCACTTCTTTACCATATGGTTAGATTTATAACTAATTGTATCAAATTTATATGAATGAAGAAAAGAAAGTTATCTTTCTTTACTAAGAAAAGGGACATGATTTACATGCCCCACTCTCAAGTTATTCAGCTGATAACCAAGCTTTTATTTTCTCTTCGTTCTCTTCTACCCATTTTTTTGCTGCTTCTGTCTCATCCATTCCATCCTGAATCCATCCCATTACTTGTTCCATATCGGAAGGTTCCCAATAAAATTGATCAAAGAAATTGTAAAGGGTTGGATCATCTTCTTTTAAACCTTTACGAACAAGTGTATCGATTTCCTCTGCTTCTCCATATATTCCCTTTGGATCTTCAAGATATTTTAAGTCATATTTAGCAAACATCCAATGAGGGGTCCAACCTGTTACTACAATCCACTCATTATTTTTATAGGCTCGATCTAGTGCTGCTGTCATAGCTGCATCGGAACTTGAGCGAAGATTAAGGTCTAGCCCATATTTTTCGATGGCAATATCAGTTGTAGCCATAATTCCTGCCCCAGCGTCGATTCCGACGATGTCACCATTAAATTTGTCTTTATTCTCATTTAAGTCTTCAATAGAGTTAATATCCACATACTTTGGTACTACTAAACCAATAATCGTTCCTTCTAAATTAGGCCCTAAATTTTCTAACTTATCTTTGTGTTTTTCATACAATGCTTTCTGTGTGGTTGGTAACCAAGCAGCAACAGTTGCATCTGCTTCACCACTAGCGACAGAGTTGTACATTGCACCAGGATTTACCTGTTTCATATCAACTTCATAGCCTAATTTATCTTCCAGAATGGTTTTAACAACATTTGTGCTTGCAATTTCTGATGCCCATGCAACATAAGAAAGAGTAACTTTTCTTTTTGCTTTTTGTTCATTTTTTGCTATTTGATCCTCTGAAGTTGGAGTTGAACTACATCCACTTAGAACCAAACCTAAGCTCAAAACGGAAATTAATAAGAAAACACCTACTTTTTTCATGTTCATGAAATTCCCCTCCTATTTTTTATCTATTATTTTTGCGTTGACCAAGGTTTTGGGTTAGGCGGTCTAAAATAATAGCCAATACAACAACTGCTAATCCTGCTTCAAAACCAACACCAATTTCTAAATTGGTAACCGCATATAAGACAACTTCACCCAATCCTGACGCCCCAATCATTGAGGCAATAACAACCATGGACAACGAAAGCATAATCGTTTGATTGATTCCTGCCATAATCGTTGGCAAAGCTAAAGGGATTTGCACCTTCCATAGTTTTTGTCCGCCTGTAGAACCAAAGGAATCTGCAGCTTCAATTAATTCACTAGGTACCTGTCTAATGCCTAAATTCGTTAATCGGATCGTTGGAGGCATCGCAAATACGACAGATGAAAGCACGCCCGGTACCACTCCAATACTAAAGAACATTATCGCAGGTAATAAGTAAACAAAGGCTGGCATGGTTTGCATCATATCTAGAATTGGGGTAACAAAGTCCCTAACCACATCATTTCTTGCCGACCAAATACCAATCGGGATTCCAATAATAAAAGAAATAAAAGCTGAAGAAAGAACTAATGATAAAGTTTCCATGGTTTCTTTCCATAAATCCATATTATAAATGTATAGAAATCCTATCAAAGTAAAGATCGTCATTGATTTTTTCTTTGTTAATAACCAGGACAGTAAGACGATCCCAATGATGAAAACTGGAATAGGTATGGTTTGCAAGAAATGGGTAAGAGAATCAATAGGAACACCTACACCTTTTTTGAAAGCATCAAAAAAAGGTTGGTACTCTGTGGTCATAAATTCAGTTATTTGATCTATCCATTCTCTTATTGGTAGTTTGTGATTATTCATCCATTGGTCCATCTTCATTCACCCCATTTCCTGATAAGGCTCCAATCACTGCGCCACGAATCACTGCCCCTTTTAAACGTTTATCTTCATCGACAACAGCAACTGGTATTTTTGCTACAGCAACTAAAGGCAATAAGTCACTTAATACCGTTTCCGGCTTAACCCTTAGCACATCTTTTATCATGACTACATCAATAGGTAAATTCTGTTTTATTGCCCGATCTGCATCCTCTGCTGTTAACGCGCCAACTAGTTGTTTTAAACGATTGACTACATAAATACTAGATATTCCCAAATCTCTCATTCTTTTTAAAGCGACTCTAGGGCCATCTTTTTCAATCGTTACCGACTCAGGTCGTTTCATTACATTAGCTGCCGTTAATACTTTAGACCAGTCTACATCTTCAACAAATCGTTCTACATACTCATTAGCTGGATTCATCATGATTTCTTCTGGCGTACCAATTTGTACAATTGATCCATCTTTCATCAATGCAATCCGGTCGCCAATTCTTAATGCCTCATCCAAATCGTGTGTAATAAAAATGATTGTTTTTTCATTTTAGCTTGTAATTCAATTAATTCATCTTGCATTTCTTTTCGAATCAAAGGATCTAAAGCACTAAAGGCTTCATCCATCAATAAAATTTCTGGATCATTTGCTAGTGCCCTTGCTAGTCCAACCCTTTGTTGCATTCCGCCACTTAATTGATCAGGATATTGTTGTTCCCAACCCTTCAAACCGACCAATTCTAAGGCCTGTTTCGCTTGTTTTACCCTACTATCCTTATGTAAACCTTGGATTTCTAATCCATACTCCACATTTTCAAGAACAGTTTTATGAGGAAATAGCGCAAACCGTTGGAATACCATACTAATCTTTTTCCTTCTTACCTCTCGAAGTTGATCTTGTCTCATCTTCGTGATTTCCTCATTTTGAATCCATATCTGGCCAGCTGTGGGTTCAATTAATCGATTAAGCATTCGCACTAATGTAGACTTACCACTACCTGATAATCCCATAATCACAAATATTTCACCCTGATAAACACCAAAGTTCGCTTGATTTACTCCTACTGTTAATCCTGTTTGATTTAAGATTGTATTTTTATCGATTCCTTTATTTAACATTTCAATTGCTTTACTGGGGTTGTGACCAAAAATTTTAGTTAAATTTTTCACCTCTAATATCTTCTCCATAATCCACCTCTTCTCGAAGCACATTTCAAATGATTACTTTTCTATTTTAAGAAAACCTCGAATAAGAAACAAACATTATATTCCGTTATTTCCTTGTATATTGTTCATTCAGAAAAAACTGTACAAAATTATTTTAGTGTATACTTAGAAATCCTTTCAGATCCTGCCATATGATACCTATCTTAACTCTTTACTGAAATGGCTCAATTAGTTACAATAAAAATCGAATGTTTTAATAAGAAAAGTACATTTTAGTATAATCATTTGTTTTTTAGTTTGAATGAATAAATAGACGTTAAGATGGGGAGCGGATCCATCAATGAGAGATGATCAACAAATCTTAGAAGAGGCTCGGGAAAGGGTCATTCAATCGATTGCTGATAACATGGACTTATATGGGATTACAGACTCTATAGGTAGATTATATGGTACTCTTTATTTTTCTGATCGTGCCTTAACCCTTGATGAAATGCGGGAAAGCTTAGGTATGAGTAAAACCAGTATGAGTACTGGAGTTCGAACTTTATTAGATACAAAGATGGTACATAAGGTTTGGAAAAAAGGTGTAAGAAAGGATCTTTACCAAGCAGAAGGAGACTGGTATAAAACCTTTTTTGATTTTTTCTCTACAAAGTGGAAAAGGGCTATTGAAATCAACTTAGCAGCTATTGAAAAATCAAAACAAGATTATAGTTATTTGATAGAACGAAAGGAAACTATACAAGAAATCAGAGAGCTCGCCCAATTAGACTTAAAAAAGCTAGAAGAAGCTGAAAGCTATTATTTTTGGTTAGAAAAACTAATCGACACTTTTGAGTCAGGGGAGATTTTCAAACTGATTCCAAAAATCAAAGATAACCCACAAAAGTGACGATCTCCTTCAAAGCGTATTCCGATTACTTTTGTGGGGTTCTATTATAATAATGAAAAGAAAGTTATATTTTACCGATAAAAATGGGGGAAGCGTTGTGCTATCCCCTTATTTCTTATCCTTTTAAACTAGTGATGGCTTTGATTCGATCATTTTGTCCAAACACAAAAGAACCTGCGACTAATACATTGGCCCCTGCTCCAATCACAGATTGATAAGTCTTGTCATTGATTCCTCCGTCTACTTCAATATCTAAAGATAAACCTCTTTCATTAATTATATCCTTTAACTTCCTTATCTTTGGAAGAGTAGCAGGAATAAATGTCTGCCCGCCAAATCCTGGATTTACTGTCATGATCAGTACCATATCTAGG
The DNA here is from genome assembly GCF_001561915.1 of Tepidibacillus decaturensis. Classification (GTDB taxonomy): domain Bacteria; phylum Bacillota; class Bacilli; order Tepidibacillales; family Tepidibacillaceae; genus Tepidibacillus_B; species Tepidibacillus_B infernus. The sequence goes on from NZ_LSKU01000001.1 coordinate 1,334,309, forward strand.
TCATCAAGAACATATTCTAATTGATCTAATGGAGTAGCTGGATTGATGGCAACAGAAGCTTTCACTCCAAACTTTTTGATCAAATGAATAGTTCGGTGCAAATGATTGGTTGCTTCAGCATGTACCGAGATTATGTCGGCACCGCTTTTTGCAAAATGCTCAATATATTGATCTGGATTTTCGATCATCAAATGAACATCTAATGGCAATTTTGTAATAGGTTTTATTGATTCTACAATTAGAGGCCCAATTGTAAGATTAGGAACAAAATGTCCATCCATTACATCAATATGCAGGAGATCAGCGCCTGCCTGTTCAACGGATAGAATCTCTTCCCCTAGTTTTGCAAAATTAGCAGAAAGAATGGATGGTGCAATTTTAACCACAAGCAATTACCTCCACTTATTTTCTTCTTTTTCCTTTATCTCTTTTAAAAAGCTTATATAATGCTCATAGCGATCACGATCAATCAACTGCTCGTTTACCGCTTCTTTTACAGCACAACCGGGTTCATTCAGATGTAAACATCCTCTATATCGACATTGATCTGAAAATTGATGGATTTCTTTAAAAAATTGATTTAATTCTTCTGACTCAATCCCATGAAAATCTAGTTGACTAAATCCGGGTGTATCCGCCACCATCCCGCCTTCTGATAAATGAATCAATTGAACAACTCTTGTCGTATGCTTTCCTCGGCCTAATTTGAAACTAATATTGGAAGTTTCTAATTGTAAATCAGGCAAAATCGCATTTAATAACGATGATTTTCCTACACCTGATTGTCCTGCAAACACCGAAATCTTGTTCTTTAACATTTCATTCAGTTCTTCTATACCTTTTCCATTTTTGCTACTCGTTTTGAGGATCGAATATCCCATCTGTTCATAAGTTTGTAGCAGGTTTTGCAACTTGTTTTCTTCAGCTAAGTCTAATAAGTCTAATTTTGTAATGCAGATGATCGGTTTAATTTCTGCCTTTTCAACATGAACAATAAACTTATCTAATAATAAAGTACTAACATCGGGTTCTTTTGCTGAAAATACCAAAATGGCTTGATCTACATTGCTAATCGGTGGACGAATCAGTTGATTTTTTCTTATTTTGATTTCTGTGATAAAGCCTTCATCTTCATTCACTTGATCAAAGCTTACATAGTCTCCTACTAAAGGAGATTGTTGGCGTAATTTAAATACACCCCTAGCCTTACAAGCAAAGGTTTTCCCTTCCGACTCAACATAATAAAAACTGCTTAAAGCTTTTACAATTTGCCCCTCAGGCATAAAGTACCTCCAATTTTAATAATACTGAACGGTCTTCATTTTAACTAGCTTACCATTTTTATAAACATTGATTGTCCCTTGTTGATCAGGCAATAGTAGAAGTTCTATATTATCGTAAAACTTCGGTCCTGTGATCGTTTCCTTTTTCCAAATTACATCTGTTCCCCTTGCATCACGTAGAATAATCGTAATCTCTGCACTTTCATCTTCCTCAAGATCAACTAATAGATCGCTATAGATCGATTTTAATTCTTTAGGATAACCAAGGCTTACATAAATATCCACTTGATCTCCAGCAGTCACTTCCTGATTAGGATCAAAAGGAAATTGTCGATAGACTTTTCCTTCTGGTTGTTGGTAAGAATAATCTTTTTGTACCCTAGGAACTAAACCTATAGCTGTGACCATCGCAACCGCTTCTGCTTCATCTCTTCCAATTAGATTTGGCATTTTCAATTGTTCTTTTCCTTCACTTATAAATAATATTACTTTTTGTTCATCAGGTACAACCATCTCTTCAGCATTAGGTTCTTGCTTGAACACTTCGCCACTAGGGACCTCATTATTAAATTCTTTTTTTATTTCAATATGATTTTCATTGAATCCTAGCTGTTGTAGAAAGATTTTTGCTTGCCGCTGCTGCTTATTCAGCAGATTTGGCATCGCTACCTTTTCCTTACCTAAACTAATATAAAGTGTGATTGACTGACTTGTTTTCATCGTTTCACCTGGATAAGGTTCTTGTTTGATTACTTTCCCCTTTTCTACAACTGGATCTGTTTTTTCTTCTATTTTATAAGTCAGATTTAATTCTTGAAGCAGTTTAATTGCATCTTCTTTCGATTTTCCCTCTAGCAAAGGGGCTTCTATTTCTGGAACGACAAGTTTACTGCTTATATACTGAAATCCAAAAACACCAAGCAATAACAAGAAAAATATCGTTAAAATCGGGACTAATTTAGGCCGTAACGACCTTTTTTTATTTTTGCGTGACTGGGTAGAATATGCGTCATTTGCATTAAACTCCTTCATTGCAGGTATGGTTATTGTATTTTCTTCATCATCATCAAAAACATCTGTTTCCAAAAGGATCCTTGGCTCGTGGATACGTTTTGGGTCTAAAGCAGTCTTTATATCTTTGAACATTTCTTCTGCTGAAGCATATCGTTTTAAAGGATCTTTCATCAATGCTCTTAATATGATATTCTCTACACTTTGGGGAATACTGGGATCAAGTTCCCTTGGATAGATAAAATTTTCCTGTAAATGTTTTAATGCGACCGAAATAGGGCTATCCCCCGAAAAAGGTAAACTACCAGTAATCATCTCATAAAGGACAACACCTAATGAATATAAATCTGTTTTTTCGTCAGTCCAGCCCCCTCTAGCTTGTTCAGGAGATAAATAATGGACAGACCCTAAAACTGACCCTGCTTGTGTAATCGTTGCTGAGGAAACAGCTCTGGCAATTCCAAAATCCGTTACTTTTACTTGACCTTGATTTCCAATTAAAATATTATGAGGTTTAATATCACGATGTATAATATGATGTTGATGCGCATGATCTAATGCTAACGCAATCTGTTCAGCAATCTTTAAGGCCTCTTTTATTGAAAGTTTTCCTTTTCGTTGAATCACTTCTTTTAAAGTTGAGCCCTTCACATATTCCATAACAATATAGTAGATTTCTTTTTCTTCCCCAATATCAAAAATCTTAACGACATTTTCATGGGATAAACTAGCTACAGAATGGGCTTCCCTACGAAATCTCTTAACAAAGTCATCATCATGTACATATTGCTGACGTAAAACCTTAACAGCAACTTCTTCTTGAAGAACTTCATCTATTGCCCGAAAAACGTCAGCCATGCCACCTCCGCCAATTTTCTCCACAATCTTGTATCGGTTTGCTAATAGGATGCCTATCAATTCAGATCACCTCTTTTCCTGAGCCAATTCATTTAATCATGGCGAATGACAATCACAGAAATATTGTCTTCTCCACCTGCTTGATTGGCTAATTCAACCAAATGATCTGTAATCTCTTGTGGAGATAATCGTGCTTGGTTGACTACTGATAATATTTTCTCTTCAGACAAGCGGTTAGTTAAACCATCAGTACATAATAATAGAGTTTGATCTTGACTCCATTCGATAACATGCATATCAATTTTTACATTTTCATCAGTACCTAATGCCCTAGTTAATACATTCTTTTTAGGATGGTTTATCGCTTCTTCTTGAGAAATTTGGCCACTTTTTAATAATTCATTCACTAAGGAATGGTCGGTCGTAAGTTGTTTAACCTGGTTTTCAGTAAATAAATAAGCACGACTATCCCCAATATGGCCTATAATAATCCATTGAGGACTGATGATAGATGCGATAATGGTTGTTCCCATTCCCCGATAATCTTCTTGATTTATCGATTGCTGGTAAACCTTAGAATTGGCTTGGCGGATTACGAATTCTAAAGCGTTTTGATATTCTTCAATTGTTCGTTGTTCTTGAATCGTTGATTTTAATTCTTGATAGATCGTTTCGACTGCTGTCTTACTTGCAATCTCTCCAGCCAAGTGTCCCCCCATACCATCAGCAACAATAGCGATCATCAATTCATTGGTATAAGGTTCACTCAAGTACACACAATCTTCATTGATTTCTCTTACCTTGCCCACATCTGACCGAACCGCAGCTAACAAACTCCTCACCTCATAGTTTAAATTCGTGTTTTATATGTTTTGCCCGTAATTGACCACACGCTGCTTCAATGTCTCCACCTTGTTCCCTTCTTATGGTCACATTTACTTTATGTTTTTCAAGGATTTTTTTGAAATTAAAAATTTGATTTCTAGGTGTTCTTACATAATCTCTTTCTGGTACATGGTTTACAGGAATTAGGTTTACATGACATTTCAAATCTTTAATTAAATTGGCTAATTCTTCTGCATGTTCATCCTGATCATTTACGTTTCCCATTAAAGCATATTCGAATGTAATTCGTCGATTTGTGGTATTTACATAATAATGACATGCTTCCATGAGCTTCTTTAATGGATATTTTCGGTTAATAGGCATTAAACGTGTTCTTAATTCATCATTTGGTGCATGTAAAGAAACCGCAAAACCTACTTGCCATTTTAGATTAGCAAAATCATAAATCCGTGGAATAATTCCACTGGTAGAAACGGTAATATGTCTTTGACCAATATTTAGCCCCCTATTGTCATTCACGATTCGGATAAATTGAATCGTAGGCTCATAGTTATCAAAAGGTTCACCTGAACCCATGACAACGATGCTACTAACCCTACCCTCTTCTTTATCAAGAATTTTTTGTGATTCAACCACTTGGGCAACAATTTCTCCAGGAGTAAGATTTCTAGCAACACCTCCCAATGTTGAGGCACAAAAGGTACATCCCATCTTACATCCTACCTGTGTCGTAACACAAACGCTATTCCCATAATCATGTCGCATAATCACCGTTTCTATCGCATGACCATCATAGAGTTGAAATAGGAATTTCACTGTTCCATCTTGAGATGTGTGCTGATTAAGAGTATGAAGGGCTTGAAATTCGAACTGATCCTCTAATTTTTGCCGAAGTGTTTTTGATAAATTAGTCATCTGTTCTATTGAATCAACCCTTTTTACGTATAACCAATCAAAAATTTGTTTTGCACGATAAGCAGGCTCTTGGTTTTCTTTTAGCCAATTTTCCCATTCTTCAAAAGTTAAATCATAAATATTTGTTTTCTCCATGTTGTTAATCACCGTTTCTTAACAAATTTCACTACTTTATTCTAAGGATCCGACTAATGAAAAAGCCATCGCTATCAAAGTAATGAGGTAGAATTTGAATCATTCCTTGTCTTGTATCTAGTTTCTCATTGATCGCCTTTGGTAATACATTGGCAATCTGCTGATCTAGCCTGAAGTCCGAATGTTGTTTTATAAACTCTCCCACTATTTTTTGATTCTCCTCAGTAGTCATTGTACAAGTACTATATACGAGAATCCCGCCTGGTTTTAATAAAAGAGATACGTTTTTTAAAATATCTTTTTGAATCTTCGTCAATTCTTCAATATCTGTTTCTGCTTTAACCCATTTTAAATCAGGTTTCCTACGAATAACCCCTAATCCAGAACAAGGAACATCTAATAGAATTCGATCAAACACTTGTCCAAATTGTTCTTTGATTTTCCTAGCATCCGAATGAAGGGTTTCAATGATATGTAAGTCAAGTCTTTCTTGTTGTTCTTCAATCAATTTGATTTTATGTTTATGTAAATCCGCTGCAATAATTTTCCCTTGATTTTGCATGAGTTCTGCTAGATGTGTCGTTTTTCCTCCTGGAGCAGCTGCAGCATCAAGAACGAACATACCGGGTTTTGGGTCTACTACATGTGCAACAAGCATTGAGCTTTCATCCTGAATAGTAAAATACCCATCTTTGTACCAATGGGTAAGTGCAAGATTGCCTCTACCTTTTACTCGAATCCCTTGTTCTGATAGAGGAGATGGAAGAACTTCTGTGTCCTCTCCTAATTCCTCTTTTATTTTTTCCATCATTTCATCCCTAGTAATCTTTAAAGGATTAACCCGAATTGAAGTATGGGGAGCTATGTTGTTAGAGCGACAAACTTCTTCTGCTTCTTCTATGCCATAATCACGAATCAACCGTTCCACTAACCAATCAGGGTGAGAATGCTCGAGAGCAATACGTTTCACATCGTTCAAATCAGTAGGAAATCGAATCTGATCTTTATTCCGAATGATGTTTCTTAACACACCGTTCACCAAGCTAGCGATCCCTTTATGCCCTTTTTTCTTTGCAAGATTAACTGCTTCATTTACAATCGCATGTACAGGAACTCGGTCTAGATACCATAATTGGTAAACACTTAAACGAAGCAAACTTCGAACCCAGCTTTCTAATTTATTGGTCTTTAAAAAAGGTTGTAGAATCCAATCAATTGTATTTAGATGCTGAATCGTACCATAAATCAACTCTGTAGCAAAATTAGCATCCACTCGAGATAAATTGGCCTCTTTTAGCGCTTGATTGAGTTGTAGATTACTATAGGCTTTTTCTTTATCGACTTTGGTCAAAACCTCTAAGGAAACTTCTCTAGCTGTCCATTTCTTGTTCATTGCTGTCACCCATTTTTTCTCCTTTTGCTACTGTTGTACCCTGTAAAAAAGAGCTGATATCCATCTTTCTTTTTCCAGCCGGTTGAACTTCCTTTAAGGCAATTGCCCCATTTCCTGTCGCAATAAGACATTCACCCTTGTCCACTAAAAGTACGGTACCAGGCTTTTCTTGATGGCTAGTATCAACAGGTTCTGCCCACCATATCTTAAACACTTCATCTCGAAAGGTGGTGAAAGCGACTGGCCAAGGATTTAAACCACGAATTTGATTATAGATTTCTCTATTCGTTTTGTTCCAATTAATTCTTTCATCTTCTCTTTTTAATGTTGGAGCATAAGTTGCTAGTTCATGTTGTTGTGGAATGGGGTTTATTTCTCCGGACTCAATTTGTCTGATCGTTTCAATTAAAAGCTTGGAGCCTGCCTGACTTAATTTATCATGTAAGCTACCTACAGTATCTTTCTCTTCAATAGGAACTCTTACTTGGGTTAAGATATCTCCTGCATCTAACTCTTTTACCATATACATAATGGTAATCCCTGTTTCCTTTTCGCCTTGAATAATACTTTGATGAATAGGAGCCGCTCCACGATACTTTGGTAAAAGAGAAGCATGAACATTAATCGCTTTGAACCTTGGCTTTTCAAGAATCGCAACTGGGATAATTTGGCCATAAGCTGCCGTTATAATTAAATCAGGTTCCCATTGCAATACATGTTGTATCGCCGTCTCCTCTTTAATTTTTACCGGTTGAAAAACTTCAATCCCTAATTGTTCTGCTAGTACTTTAACTGGTGGAGGTGTCATGATTTGTTTTCTTCCCTTTGGACGATCTGGTTGTGTTACAACTCCTACCACTTGATAACCTTCATTGACTAAATGTTGTAAAGAGGGCACCGCAAAATCTGGGGTGCCCATAAAGACGATACGCATCAACTTCACTCCTATAGGTTTAAATCTTCTTTATAATATTCCTCTGCTAAGTCAGTAAATAAAATTCCATTTAAATGATCAATTTCATGTTGGAATGCTCTCGCCAATAATCCATGCCCCTCATAAATTCTCTCTTTACCGTTTCGATCCAAGGCTTTAACTTTCACATGTTCTGCTCTTGAGACTTTTCCTACTACACCTGGTACACTTAAACAACCCTCTGGCCCTATCTGAACGCCATCTTTTTCAATAATTTCAGGATTGATAAGTTCAATGAGCCCCTCACCTATATCAATCACAATCACACGTTTTAAAATAGCGATTTGGGGGGCAGCTAACCCTACGCCTTCTGCATCGTACATGGTTTCGGCCATATCGTCTAGTAACTTATGGATGCGTGGGGTAATTTCTTCTACCGGTTTGGAAATTTGTCTTAATAGTGGATCTGTATCTTTTAAAATCACTCGAATTGCCATTTGATTCCCTCCTTACATTAATACATAGGGGTCTACATCTATACTGATCAACAATTGCCGATCTTTCAATGCTTCATTTACATGTTTAATCGCTTGCTGAATCCATATCATAATAGATGGTTCATCATTATATTTTATCATGCATTGAAACCGATATCTATCTTTTATGCGTGAAATGGGTGCAGTTACTGGACCCAAAACTTCAACATTTGCAGAAACCAACGCTTTCATTTCCCTAACTAGACGTTCACTTGCCTTCATGACAACCGACAGTTCGGGATGACTCAATTGAATCGCAATCAATTTTCTAAATGGAGGATAATCCATCATTTCTCGATGTTTTAATTCTTGTTGGAAAAAGGATTGAAAATCATGTTGACTAGCATGTTGAATACTATAATGTTCAGGCGTATAGGTTTGAATCACCACATCACCAGCCAATTCATGTCTCCCGGCTCTTCCGCCTACCTGTGTTAATAATTGAAAGGTTCGCTCTGCCGCTCGAAAGTCTGGTAATCGTAGCATTGTATCTGCAGCAATCACTCCTACTAAAGTAACTTTAGGAAAATCTAATCCCTTGGCAATCATTTGCGTACCTAAAAGAATGTCTGCCTCGTGTTTGCGAAACGACGTCAGAAGTTTTTCGTGAGACCCTTTTTTACTTGTGGTATCTACATCCATCCGAATCACTCTAACACCTGGAAATCTCCTTGCTAATTCTTCCTCTACTTTTTGCGTTCCAGTACCAAAGTAGCGAATATGAGAACTACCGCATTCAGGACAATTTTTGGGTTCATGTTCAGCATACCCACAATAGTGGCAGCGTAAAACATGATTTGTTTGGTGGTAGGTTAAAGAAATCTCACAATGTGGGCATTTCATCACATAACCACAAGAACGACACATGACAAATGTAGAGTACCCTCTGCGATTTAAGAATAAAACGATTTGTTCTTTTTTGTCTAACCGATCCTCGATTTTTTCTTGTAGTGCATGACTAAACATGGACCGGTTTCCTTTTCTTAGCTCCTCCCTCATATCAACGATATGAATGGTAGGCAAAGCTCTACCTAATACTCGATTCGGCAATTCTACCAAATGATAACGCTGATGGATCGCTTCGTAATAAGACTCCATGGAAGGCGTTGCACTTCCAAGAATAACGGTCGCTTGGTGATAGTTTTGTCGCCACAAGGCAATCTCCCTAGCATGATATTTTGGATGTTCTTCTTGTTTATAAGAGCTTTCATGTTCTTCATCAATAATAATAAGTCCCAAATCTTTAAATGGTGCAAAAATAGCAGATCTAGCTCCTACTACAATTTTTGCCTCTCCCCGTTGAATTTTTCGCCATTCATCAAGTCTTTCTCCTTGAGATAAACGACTATGTAATACAGCAACTAGAGATCCAAACCTTCCTTTGAAACGTTCAACCATCTGAGGTGTTAACGAGATTTCCGGGACAAGAACAATCGAATCTTTTCCTTTCTCCAAATGATGTTCAATGACCTGTAGGTAAATCTCTGTTTTCCCACTTCCCGTTACTCCATGTAAAAGAAAAGGACTTTTCCTACCATTTTGGAAAGATTGAATGATTTGTTGTAATACCCCTTCTTGTTCAGCGGTTAATTGAACTTCTTTATCATGAAAATGGCGATCTTTGTATGGGTCTCTTCCCTGTTCTTTTTCAGTGATTTGCAAATAACCCTTTTTGATTAACGTTTGAACAGTGGAACGGGTCACTTTTAAAGTAGCTAGAAGGAAAGCCAACTCCATTTCTTCAGCTTGATTGATTAAAAAGTACTCTAAAATCTGTCTTTGCTTTGTTGCCTTTTTTGGAAAACTGGCGATTTCTAAAAGTAATTGCTCTGATGGCATCTTCAATTGAACAACATTTATTTTTTTCTTTGTTGCCTTATTTTTGATTTGTTTATCTAGTCTTAGTACCTCTTTTTTGATCAAAGATTTAAGCAGATGAGATCGATCAGGAAATTGTTTTAAAAGTTGCGATTGTTTAACTGGTTCATTCTCACTAACCCAGTGTTTAATCTCTAATTCTTCTCTAGAGAGTTGACCTTCTTCCTCATTTTCACCAATGGATATCGCTTGCTCTATCTTTGTTTTAAGTGCTGATGGGAGTAACATTTGCATCGTTCTAAAAAGATGACTTGTATAATATTGACTCATCCATTTTCCTAATTCGATTAACTCCGTTGTAAAGGATGGCTCAAGGTCCAAAACTTCTTTAATAGGCCTCACTTGCTTCACGTCTGTTGAGGAATGAAGGTCAAGTACAAAGCCTTCTGTTGTCCTTGAACCTAATGGAACCAATACGCGTACCCCCGGTTCAACCCTTGATAACAAATGTTTTGGGATTGCATAATCAAATCCTTGGTGGGACAAATCCGGAATATCAATCACTACCGTTGCATACACTCTAAATCATTCCCCTACTATTCTTTTATTGATTTCAGTGAGAATATGATGTGCTAATTCTTTTTTGCTTAATTTTGGAAAGTTGATTTGTTCTCCTTTTTTTGTAATTACTGTAACGACATTGGTATCTTGTTCAAAACCGGCACCTTCCATTAAAATATGGTTGGCAACGATCATATCCATATTTTTCTTCAATAATTTTCCTTTTGCCCGTTCTAATAAATCCTCAGATTCTGCTGCAAACCCTACAAAAAATTGGTCATTTCTTTTCCGTTCCCCTACTTCTAAAGCAATATCTTTGGTTCTCTCCATCTCAATCACCCAGGAACCTTCTTTTTTCTTAAATTTATGTGGGTAAACTTCTTTTGGACGATAGTCGGCAACTGCAGCTGCTTTAATAATCACATCCGCCTGATTAAGCTGGTTCATCACCGCTAAATACATCTCTTCAGCAGATTCAACGGAAATAAAATGTGCACCAGCTGGTGGAAGAAGATTGCTTTTTCCAGAGATTAGAATTACTTCGCCCCCCGTTCTAATACAGCTTCTGCCAAAGCATACCCCATTTTTCCTGTAGATCGATTGGTAAAGTAACGAATCGGGTCAATTTTTTCCCTTGTTGCACCAGCAGTAATTAAGAATTTTTTCCCTTTTAAATCCTGCTTTTGATTTAGAAATTCCTCAAGCTTTTCTACAATAAATTCGGGTTCTGCCAATCTTCCTTTACCAACATAACCACAAGCCAACAATCCTTCTTCTGGTTCAATAAAGCGAATTCCGCGTGCTCTTAGTATTCTCATGTTTTCTTCAACTGCAGGATGTTGATACATATGTACATTCATCGCAGGTGCTATAAAGATTGGGCTTGTTACAGCTAATAATGTAGTTGTTAACATATCATCGGCAATCCCATGTGCTAATTTACCAATGACATTGGCTGTTGCTGGAGCAACCACGGTGAGGTCTGCGTTGTCAGCAAGATCAATATGTGAAACTCCTTTGGGGTCTTTTTCATCAAATGTATCGATAAAAACATGGTTTCTTGATAAGATTTGCAAAGTGAGTGGTGTAATAAACTTGGTTGCTGATTCTGTCATGATCACTTGCACATTGGCACCTTTTTTGGTTAATTGACTAACTAAAGATGCTGCTTTAAAAGCAGCGATCCCTCCTGATATTCCTAATAAGATATTTTTCCCCTTCATTTTCAACGCTCCTTATGCTTACAAGGGAGTGAAATGACCCTTGTATTAAGGTGGAAATCGGGTAGGAGGCTGGCCA
>NZ_LSKU01000001.1:1349330-1382361 GCF_001561915.1 Tepidibacillus decaturensis
TAACAACCAAGCGGGTTGTTATTTTTTTTCAATTTCTTCATTATTTATTCTCTACAATTATTTTCTCATCATAGATCTCTTCTAAAGCTTTACCCACATACTTATTTGATTTTGCACGTTCAACAAGTAAGGGTTCTCCATCTCTTAATACTCTAGCTCTTCTACTAGCAGCAACAACCAAAGAATATTTACTATCTACTTTTTCTAATAATTTATCAATTGATGGATATAGCATTATAATTCCTCCTTTAACCATTGTTCATAATATGGTAAGATTCGTTCTTTTCGCAAACGTTCAGCTTCAATAATCGCTTGAATTCTTTTCACTGCTTTTGATACTTCATCATTAACCACTGCATAATCATAATGTTTCATCATTTGCAATTCATTTCTAGCTGCATTAAGTCGATTCATTAGACTTTCATCCGATTCTGTCCCACGATGTATAATACGATTTTTTAATTCAGCTAAAGATGGAGGCATAAGAAAAATAAAAATTCCTTCAGGATATTTTTCTTTTACCTTTAAAGCCCCTTGTACTTCAATCTCTAATATGATATCTTTTCCTGTTTGTACGGTTTGTTCTACAAAGCCCCTAGGAGTTCCATAATAATTTCCTACGTATTCTGCCCATTCAAGCAATTGATCCTCTTTTATCATTTTTTCAAATTCTTCGCGGGATTTAAAAAAATAGTTAACACCATTTTCTTCCCCTGCACGTGGTTTTCTTGTAGTGGCAGATACAGAATAAATAATATCAGGTTGCTCATGGCGAAGCAAAGAACAGACCGTGCCCTTTCCCACACCCGAAGGGCCTGATAAAACAATTAACATTCCTTTTTGTAAGAACATTTGAATACACTCCTAGCTACTCTTCACTCACATCATCTTTTGAGTTAAGGCGATGGGCAACCGTTTCGGGCTGTACAGCAGATAAAATCACATGATCGCTATCTGTAATAATCACCGCTCTTGTTCTTCTACCGTAGGTAGCATCGATTAGCATTCCACGATCTCTTGCTTCTTGAATAATGCGCTTGATTGGTGCTGATTCTGGACTAACAATGGAAATAATACGGTTTGCTGAAACAATGTTTCCAAAACCAATATTGATCAATTTAATAGACATTCTATGTACCCTCCTAAATATGATTATTTCCTATTATTCAATGTTTTGAACTTGTTCTCTTATTTTTTCTAATTCACTTTTTAACTCAACAACAATTTGGCTTAAGAGAAGATCATTTGCTTTCGAACCAATCGTGTTCATTTCTCGATTCATCTCTTGAATCAAGAAGTCTAATTTCCTTCCGATTGGTTCATCCTGTTCCATAATGAGTAAAAATTGTTGAAAATGACTTTTAAGTCTTGTAATTTCCTCATCGATATTTGCTTTGTCCGTAAAAAAAGCGATTTCGTTTAGAAAACGTGCCTCATCAAGTTCAACTGTATCATTTAACCAGTCAGAGATTCTTGTTTTTAACTTTTGACGGTAATCCTCAATGACTTGTGGTGCTCTATTTTCAATTTGAATTAATAAATCCATCATTTTATGTACGCGCGAGGTCAATTCCTCATACAAAGCATTACCTTCTCGAAGCCTCATCGTCATTAAGCTTTGACAGGCTAATTCCACAGTCTTTAAAATTTCAGGAACAAACAGATCAATATCGGGAAATTCTAACTCGAATTGAATGAGTTCTGGGACTGTTAAAAGATCTTTTAAAACTAGCTGACCCTCAAGATTTAAACGTTTTTTTATCTCTTGAATCACTTTTATGTATTCATCTAACAATTCCCAATCTACTTTTATAGGTTGCTTTGATTGGTCATCCCTTCCGACTACAATGAAGACATCCACTTTTCCTCGTTTCACATTGGTTTGGATGATTTTCTTCATTTGTTCTTCAATGGCCATCCATTCTTTTGGCATCTTAAACATGATTTCATTATATCGATGATTAACAGAACGAATCTCTACTGACCACTTTAAGCCCTGAAAACTAGATTCTGCTCTACCATATCCAGTCATGCTTTTGATCATCTATATCACATCCATGACATTATTCTAATCAATTTTAGATCATCGTACAAGTCTTTACGTATAAATATAGTCAAATATAGCGAAAAAATAAAGAAAACCAACCCAATAGGGTCAGTTTTCTTTGAAAAACTTCGTTATACGCCGCAAAAGAATAGCATTAAAATTCAAATTCAACAGAAGATAGACGATTCCTAATTTCGTTCATTACACGAAGCTCATCCTGCTCATCTTTGGCCACAAAAGTGACTGAAAAACGCACAAAATGACCTGCATCATCCCAAGGAACAGTAGAGATTAATTTTTCTTTAATTAAATATTGAGAAAAGTCCTCGGCTGTATTAAAACGTAATCCCCCTTTTATTCCTTTTGGTGCTTCTACATACATAAAGAAAGAACCTCTAGGTTTTTTTGCTTGAAAACCTAAATCATTTAAGGTATGAGCCAATAAATCATGGCGACGAGAATATTTTTCTGCAGTTTTTTCGGTAATTTCTGAATGCCTTAAAGCATAAATGGCTGCTTCCTGAATCGCAAGAAATTGTCCTGAATCATTGTTATCTTTTACATCAGCAAATGCTTTAACCAGAAGCTCATTTCCAGCTACAAATCCAATCCTCCAACCTGTCATATTGTAGGATTTGGATAAGGAATGTACTTCAATACCAACTTCTTTGGCTCCTGGAATAGATAAAAAGCTTAACGGTTTTTGACCATCGAAAACTAATGCGGCATAAGCAGCATCATGAACGACAATAATTTGATTTTCTTTAGCAAATTTAACCACTTTTTCAAAGAACTCTCTAGTAGCACTTGCCCCTGTCGGATTGTTAGGATAGTTCAAATATAATAATTTCGTTCTTTTTAATGTTTCTTTGTCAATTGAATCAAGGTCAGGTAAAAAGTCATTTTCTTTTAATAATGGAAGGTGAACGACTTCTCCCCCTAACCACTTGGTATGAGTACCTAAGATTGGATAGCCAGGAGTAGTCATAAGCGTTACATCCCCAGGATTGATAAAAGCACTTGGTAGCATCGATAACGCTGATTTGGCCCCAATCACATGAACTACTTCTTTGTCTGGATCTATTCCATCTACACCAAAAACATTTTTTAAGTACTCTGAAGCAGCTACTTTAAACGCTCTACCCCCATTATCGGCATATCCTCGATTATCAGGATTTTTTGCCGCTTCAAATAAGGTATGAATAACCCCTTCATCAGCCATTGCATCAGGTTCTCCAACCCCTAAATCCAATAATTCCATCTCAGGAAATCGCTCTTTTGCTTCTTTTTTAGCTCGTTTAATCTTTTCAAACTTATAAATCTCATTCTTCTTTCCATATTGGTTTCCACCAATTCTTTCCGCAAAAAGTTGTTGAATATAGCTTTCTGTCATGTTCATTCCTCCTTAAAATTCAACGGGAGCAAGCCAATTGCCAGTAAATACTTCCCGTGCTTCTCCTGTCATATACACTTTATTATCTTCTGGATTCCAAAAAACTTTTAAATCTCCACCTTTTAGATGAATGGTTACATCCCTAGAAGCTTGTCCAGTCAATACAGATGCTACCCCAGTAGCACAAGCACCTGTTCCACAAGCCAAAGTTTGTCCAACCCCTCTCTCCCATACTCTCATTTCTAGCTCTTTGTCAGATTTTACTGTTACAAATTCTACATTAGTTTTTTTCGGAAATAAGGGATGTGTCTCGATTTTGGGACCCCACTTTTCTACATCAAAGTCTTTTGCATTTTCAACATAAATCACCGCATGAGGATTACCCATCGATACAGCTGTAAAGTGGAACGTAACTCCATCAACCTCAATGGTTCGATCCACGACTTGTGGATCATGAATAGCTGTAGGAACCAATTCTCCTTTAAGAATAGGCTCACCCATATCTACTTCAACGGTATTTACAATTCCCTCTTTTGTATGTAATTTTACATGTTGAATTCCTGCTAAGGTTTCTACACTTAACTTTTCTTTATTCACTAATTCGTGATCGTACACATACTTTGAAACACAACGAATCGCATTCCCACATTGTTCTGCTTCTGTTCCATCGGCATTAAAGATTCTCATCCGTACATCTGCTTGATCAGAAGGTAAAATAAAAACGAGGCCATCTGCACCGACACCAAAATGACGGTCACACATTGCAATTGCTAATCTTTCCACGTCTTTGGGTATATCCTTATATTTAGATACGATCACAAAGTCATTCCCAAGTCCATGCATTTTTGTAAATTCCATAAATACCATTTCCTTTCCTATAAACCAAATTGAAAGACTCCCTACTATAGTAAATTAGCAGGGAGAGTTTTTCTTGTTTATGCTTTTCTTAAAGAAAAGGCTTGCCTTGTAAACAATTTACCAATCCCAAAAGCTAATGTTGGTACCGCTCCAGCTACGGTTACGAGAATCCAATCAAATAGATTGAGTGGAACTGTTCTAAATATAGGTTGTAATGGCTCGATATAAATCACACCAATCAAAAGTAGAAGGGAGGATAATACCGCTAATAGCAAATACTTATTTTCAAATGGGTTGCGATGAAAAACTGAAATATCACTACGGCAATCAAAAACGTGAATTAACTGAGCCATCACCAATGTAGCAAACGCCATGGTTTGTGCTTTGGTAAGGTCTGAAGGATTTTGTTGTAATGTAATCCAAAAAACCCCGAGCGTGATCAGCCCAATTAAAAATCCACGACTAATAATTTTCCAACCTAAGCCTCGTGCAAAAACATTTTCCCGACTATCTCTTGGAGAACGATTCATGATGTTTTTCTCTGCCGGATCAACTCCAAGCGCAATAGCTGGCAACCCATCAGTTACTAGATTGACCCAAAGGATTTGGATGGGTACAAGGGGTAAAGGTAATGCCAACATCATTGCAAAAAACATCGTTAAAATTTCCCCTACATTTGATGCAAGTAAATAACGAATAAACTTCCGAATATTATCGTAAATTCCTCTACCTTCTTCAATGGCAGCTACGATGGTTGCAAAATTATCATCACTAAGGATAAGGGAAGAAGCCTCTTTTGCGACATCTGTCCCTGTAATCCCCATTGATATCCCAATATCTGCTGCTTTAATGGCAGGGGCATCATTTACTCCATCCCCAGTCATCGCAACAACATGACCATTAGACTGTAGTGCTTTTACTATTCGTAGTTTATGTTCTGGGGAAACTCGTGCATAGACATAAATATCTTCGACTTTATTCATAAATTCGGTATTAGACATATTATATAAATCCTGCCCATTTACTGTCAATCCACTGGGTGGAAGAATCTGTAGTTGTTTTGCAATAGCCATTGCTGTGGTTTGATGGTCTCCAGTTATCATGATCGTTTTAATTCCTGCTCGTTTACAGGTTTGTATTGCCTGTTTTACTTCATTCCTTGGTGGGTCAATCATCCCCACAATACCAATAAAGGTTAAGTTTCTCTCCGCTAAATCTTCAGAAAAAATGTTTTCACCCATTTTCAAATCTTTGTATGCAAAACCTAGATTTCGAAGGGCTTTACCAGCCATTGATTCAATGGCTTGCTTTACATGATTTTTTATACTTTGGGTTAAAGGAATCACCTTTCCATCCCATATGATGGTAGAACAGCGATCCAATAGCACATCAGGTGCACCTTTAACCGCAACCATTTGTTGATGATGTTTTTGTACCACCACAGACATCATTTTTCTAGTCGAATCAAAAGGGAACTCCTTTTTCCTTTGCCAGATTTGTTCTAATTCCTCTTTCCATAAGTTTGCTTTGGCTCCAAGTGTGATCAATGCCCCTTCAGTTGGATCTCCTTGAACCATATAATTTGACTTTTCTTTCTTCAATAACCCCTTCTTTTCCTTCTGCTTAACCAAGTGGGCATTATTACAAAGGACACCTATTTCTAATAATCTTTTTAAGGCTCCTTCTCTATCTGGTTTTATGGAATAAGAACCTTGATAAAATTCACCATTAGGGTCATAACCTGTGCCAGTTACTTGAATATCCTGACCCCCAATCCATATTTCTGTTACAGTCATCTTATTTTGAGTCAATGTACCTGTTTTATCTGAACAGATAACGGTGGCACAACCTAAGGTCTCAACAGAAGGAAGTTTCCTCACAATTGCTTTTCTTTTTATCATACGTTGCACACCAAGAGCTAAAGCAATGGTTACGATGGCTGGCAATCCTTCAGGAATCGCCGCAACAGCTAAGCTTACTCCTGCTAAAAACATGGCATAAGCATTTTGTCCATGCCAGATTCCAGTCATCACAACAACAGCCGTTAAAGCTAAAGAGAGAACAATAAGAATTTTCCCTAATTGTTCCAATCTTCGTTGAAGTGGTGTTTCTACTTCTTCTGTAGATTGGATAAGGTCTGCAATTTTCCCCATTTCTGTGTTCATACCTGTTTCTACTACGATACCTAACCCAGTTCCACGTGTAACTAAAGTACCCATGAACGCCATATTTTTTTGATCCCCTAAAGGCAAATCTTCAAACGTGATTGTCTCAATTTTTTTACTTACAGGTACTGATTCACCTGTAAGTGCAGATTCCTCTATATAAAGCTCATTGCTTTCAATCAATCGAATATCGGCAGGAATCCGATCGCCAGTTTCTAATTGCACAAGATCCCCAGGTACAACTTCAACCGCTGGTATCGTTTGAAGAATCCCATCTCTGATCACTTTCGCATGGGGAGCAGCCATTTCTTTTAAGGCTTGTAAGGATTTTTCTGCACGAAATTCTTGAATAAAACCAAGAATGGCATTTAAAATTACAATCGCGATAATCGTAATCGCATCCGTATATTCTCCTAACAACCCTGAGATTAAAGTTGCAACAAGAAGGACTAAAACCATAAAATCTTTAAACTGATTAAAAAAAGATGGAGAGTGGTGAAATTGCCTCTGCTTGTTGTAATTGATTTAGTCCGTGCTCTTCTAATAATTTTTCGGCTCTTTTTGTTGATAACCCAGTTTCTTTTTTGACGTGGAAAACATCCAAAATCATTTCATATGGTATGGTGTGCCATTTCTGTTTTGTCACTTCATTCCCTCCTTGAACTTCCCTCATCATCGTAACTTTATTCAGACGAGCTTTAAAAAATTCCTCTCGATTTGTCCAAATGATAAAACTGCATTATACTTGTACAAGATAGTCCACAAAAGTGACGACTTCCTTGGAATCGTATTCCGATTACTTTTGTGGAGACCCATTATAATAATAGGGGTGAAAGAAAATGGCATTTGACGGTTTTGTCACTAGAGCTCTTGTTCATGAACTTTCGGAAAAGATAACAAATCAAAAAATCCATAAGATTTATCAACCTCATCAAACAGACTTAGTGTTTTTGATACGAGGTTTTCAAGGTAACCAACAACTATTGATTTCAGCAAATCCTACTTATCCAAGAATCCATTTAACTACTCGAAATTTCATAAATCCGGCAGAACCTCCTATGTTTTGTATGCTACTTAGAAAACATTTAGAGGGTGGTGTAATTGAACAAATCAGACAAGTTGATCATGAACGGATCATAGAGATCGATATTAAAACAAGGGATGAATTAGGGGATATTCATACGAAGCGCTTAATCGTTGAGATCATGGGTAGGCACAGTAACATTATTTTAGTTAACCCTGATACCAATTTAATCATTGATGGGATAACCCATGTTACACCAGCGATTAGTAGTTATCGCCAAGTCTATCCTGGGCGGGAATATATTGCTCCACCTGCCCAAAATAAATTGAATCCTTTAGAAGTTACCCAAGATCAATTTTTCTCAGTTCTTCAATTTAATGAAGGTAAAATAGAGAAACAGTTGGTTCAACAATTTACGGGCATGGGTCCATCTGTAGCAAAGGAAATTTTAGTTTTGGCTGGTTTACCTACAAGGGAAAATGTCTGGAATTCGTTTTCGAATTGGATGGATAAAATAAGGCAGCATGATTATCTACCAACCATTATTGTGAGTGAGGAGAAGACTGATTTTTCTGTACTTCCTCTTACCCATATGGCAGGGCAGATGGAATCTTTTACAAGTATCAATGTTTGCTTAGAACAGTTTTATGATCAAAAGGCCGAAAGAGATACGATTCGTCAAAAAGTACAGGACTTATCAAAATTATTAAGCAATGAGAAACACAAAAATGAAAAGAAAATAGATAATCTCCTTAACGATTTGGAAGACGCAAAAAAAGCCGATCAATACCGGCTTTTTGGAGAATTAATTACAGCCCATCTTCACCAAATCAAAAAAGGAGATCAAGAGGCAAATGTGATCAATTATTATGATGAAAATCAAAACAGATTAACGATTCCACTGGATCCTTTAAAAACACCATCTGAAAACGCACAAATGTACTTCAAAAAATATAGTAAGTATAAGAACAGTCTAGATTATATTGAGACACAGTTGGTTCAAACGAGAGAGGAAATTTCTTATTTAGAAACGATTTTAACCCAGCTTGAAAATGCAAGCGTTGAAGATATTGACGACATACGTGAGGAATTGGTAGAACAAGGCTATTTAAGAGATAGAAAAAGACAAAACCGGAAAAAGAAAAAAGACCCAGAAATTGAACAGTTTATATCTACCGAAGGTCATCCGATCTTTGTGGGTAAAAATAATCGCCAGAACGAATATTTAACTCATCGACTAGCTTCCTCCTCCGATACTTGGCTGCATACAAAGGATATTCCTGGCTCTCATGTCGTGATTAAGTCGAGAGAATTTGGTGAAAAGACACTACTTGAAGCAGCAATGCTAGCCGCCTATTTTAGCAAAGCAAAACATTCTAGCCAAGTACCCGTGGATTACACACGAATTAAATATGTAAAAAAAACAAATGGAGCTAAACCTGGTTTTGTGATCTACGAGAACCAAAAAACAGTATTCGTCACACCAGATGAAAAGCTAGTTGAGACATTGAGAAGAAAAAAATAATAAAAAAGTATATTGCAAACGTATTAAAACGTTGCAATATACTTTTTTTAAACCTGTTCATATTCACCTT
Source organism: Tepidibacillus decaturensis (assembly GCF_001561915.1). GTDB lineage: Bacteria > Bacillota > Bacilli > Tepidibacillales > Tepidibacillaceae > Tepidibacillus_B > Tepidibacillus_B infernus. The sequence continues at coordinate 1,358,413 of NZ_LSKU01000001.1, forward strand.
CAGGTAAGTGAATCCATCTTTTTAGGTATCCTTGCTCATAAAGGGCCTTGATTAGAATCAATAAAACTGGAGATAAAATAATACCTGCTACTCCAAATAAAGATAAAGAGATAACCATAAATGAAAGCATCGTAAAAGCCGAAACTCCTAAAGAATCCCCCGTTATTTTCGGTTCAGCAATCTGTCTAAAAACAATCACAACGGTGAGTAGAACAGCAATCCAAATTGCGGTAAAGGTTTGTCCGACAATGAGTAGATAAATAATCCATGGAATAAATAAAGACGAGACCCCAAGTAAAGGAAGCAAGTCAAACAGTCCTGCCAACAAAGAAATAGAAAAAGCATTTGGAATTCTAAGAAGAAGTAATCCAATAAAAATGATGATAAAAGTGAATGTAATTAATTTTAATTGGGCTTTAATATACAGTACGATTCCTTTAATGACATTTTCTTTTAAAAACCTATAGGCCTTTTTAAACGTTTTCGGGGTTTTCTCATTTGCAATTTTTCTCCAAACCGTAATCTCAATGCTTAAAAAATAAGCTAAAATCACACCGATAACAAAATTGACGACTAAACTAGAAATAGAGGTAATCGAAGAAAAAATCGTTAATAAAACCACAGATAAGAGCTTTGAACCCTTTTCCGCAAAATCAATTAGGTATTGTTTTGCTTTTTCAACCACATCTGGCGGAAGAGCATTGATTTCCCCTTGAACCATATCAATCTTTTCAGAGAGTTCAAATTGTAACTGGTAAATATAATCTGGTATCATCTGTGATAAATGATAGATTTGTGTAGCAAAAATAGCTCCTAATGTAATCACAATACTTAATACAACTAGAATAAAAACGAGTGTAGAAATAGTTGTCGCTGTGATTTTTTTAGTCCTTTTTTATGTAGGAATTTTGCTAAAGGTTCAATCATTAAGAAAATCACCAATGCAAAAAAGATTGGCTTGCCTATGCTATAAAGAAAACTAAAAACGTACATGATTAAATAGACGGTTAGTACAATAAGGAATAGATCAAAGGCAGTCCGCCCATATTTTTTATAAAAAGATAGCATTCTGATTGATCACCACCTATATTTTACATCTCTATCTTTTTCATTGTTGACGTAAAACTGTTTTTTTAGCCAAAATGGGTAACTTTATTTTATTCTACTTTTCTACTCTTTTTCCTGCATAAAACTAAAAACCCTTTTTTAAAAAGAATGATTATATAAAAATCATGTCCTTTAAAATAGGAGTTCATACCCATTTATTAATTCAACTGTTCTTTCTTAATTGAACCTTCCTGTATTAGAAAGACAGAAATAAGAATCATGAGAATTCCTGCCAATTGATGCCATGACAAATAATCACCAAATTGTAGGATTCCAATCAGGGTAGCAACAATAGGTTCAATGGTTGCAGTAATCGAAGCCCTACTAGATTCCACATAGGATAAGCCTTTAGTATAGAGAATATAAGCTAATGCCGTTGGAAATAATCCAAGTCCAATTATGTAGGTGAAAGCTTTAAAAGAAACCATTAAATTGAAAGACGTCCATATCCGGGTAGTGGGGACAAGGACAATACTCGCAAATACAAAGGTATAAGTTGTAATTGTCAACGGTTTATACTTCTTTAAAGCAGCTTTCCCAAAAATACTATATAAGGAATACCCTACCCCTGCCCCAATCCCCACAAGAAACCCATAGGTTGAGATCTGTGTAGATTCCATATTTGGCAAATATCCAATCACAAACATAATGCCAATAAAAGTTATAAAAAGGGAAACTAGCTTTTTCTTTGTAAACCATTCTTTAAAAATGATACGAGAAAGTATTGTAACAAAGGCAGGTGCAGTATAAAGGAGTATAGCGGCTAATGAAAGAGAAATCTCTTGAATAGCAGTAAAATAGCTCCAATTAAAAAAAACAATGCTAAAAATTCCTGTACCGACAAAATAAAAGCTATCTTTTAAATTTATTTTTAACAATGACCGATCTGTAAAATAGACATAGGGTAACAGAATCATTGTGGCCATCATTACTCGAATCGCAACGACTTCAATAGGAGATAAACCAAACTGATATAATCCTTGAACAAAAATACCAATGATTCCCCAAAAAACTGCGCTTAGTGCAATGAAAAGGTAAGCCCATCTCTTCATCCCTTCACCTCTGCTTACTCATGATATTCGTTTTCATTATATCGATGAGAGCTGATTCAACACTTGCAAATTGAAATTGAAATCCGCTGTCAAGTAATCTCTTAGGCAATACCTTTTGCCCTTTTAAAACCATGTCAGACATTTCCCCCAATGCTAAACGTAAAAAAAGTGCAGGTGTATACATCCAATAAGGTTTATTCATCGCCTTTGCTAAATATCTGTAAAAATCGCGCATTCTGACTGGATTAGGCGCTGTCGTATTGATCGGACCATCGATGGTGTCATTTTTAAGTAAAAATTGAACGGCTTTTATCAGGTCACTTAAGTGAATCCAAGAAAGCCAATGATCTCCTTTTCCAATGGGGCCACCAATATAAAATCTAAATGGTAATCCCATCTTTTCTAGGGCTCCACCATTCCCCAGCACAACACCAATGCGAAGTATAACGACTCTAACCCCAAATTCCTTTGCTCGAATCGCTTCTTTTTCCCAGGCATTACTTACCTTTGCCAAAAAGTCTTGCCCAACACCATGATCTTCTGTAATCTCTTCATCTTCGTGCGCACCATAATAGCCTACTGCAGAGGCATTAATAAGTCCTTTAGGCTTCACTTGTAACTTTTCGATGAAGTCAACCATTGCCCTTGTTGTTTCCGTTCTACTTTTTATAATTTCTTCTTTTCTCTTTTGCGTCCAACGGCCACTGCCAATCGATTCACCAGCGAGATTGATGATATAATCAATTTGATATGTTTTTAACAACGATGAGTTAGCTGCGATGATAGATTCCCATTGTAGGAGTTTCACTTGTTTACCTAACAAAGTCCTTGCTTTTGCTATATTTCTGGTTATAACACTAACATGATGGCCATCTTTTAATAGGGATTTGATCAATTCCTTGCCAACAAATCCCGTACCTCCAACAATTAAAATATTCATTAAATCAACTCACTCCCAAATTATTAAAGTTTCATCTATACAAAAAAGCTTAGCCATCTATAAAACCCGCGATGAACTAAGCTAATCTGTCTATTTCCTTATGTGGAATCGCTTGCTCCAAAACGACTAATCCAAAAATAGTTCACTATACGCTTGGCAAAAATCCATAGTAACAAACTTAAGAAAAAAAGAATTATTGGTCAACTTAATCGTTTGAAGTTGTGGTATGATGGAGCTGTAAATGCGATATCTTTTACCCCACTTTTCCTTTTTTATCATTGTATCATAAAGCAACTCATTATTGTCTAAATGATCTATTTTTTCTTTTAAAGTTTCTATCCATAAACACAGTAATAGCTTTATATTTTTCGTTCAACATATTTCTGTCATAAATATTTTCGATAAATTTCTACAGATTAAATTTTATTTTTAATAGGAATATGAAGTTTAATATCAGGTTCATCAACTAAAGGATTAAAACTTCAGGATATTCTTCCAGATGCTCTAACGTTTCTTGGTATTTTCTTCTATCCATATTGGGGTTAATTGCATTAGCAATAAGTTTTTTCAATCTTTACTTCCATAAAATCAACCTTTCTCTTTTTTCTTCATGACAAAGTTGATAAAATTTTACTAATGATGATAAAATTGATTAAGGAGAAGGGATGTTAATGATAATGCAGGGATGGCTTGCTTTAATTATCTATGTGATATTAGTGATTTCTTCAATTGCTGCCTGGATAAACACCAAAATTATTTTAGAAGAAATTGATAAAATCAAAAAGCATATAGGAATGCCAGAAGAAAAACCTATTGATTCTCTAATTTCATACGATAACTTGAATGATGATAAAAAAAAGGTAATGAAAAAATCTGATTATAACGAAAGCTTGGTATTTAGCCAAGCTTTCAGCGTTTTCTATTCCTAATTTCTAAACAAAATAAGTAAATCTCCATATCCTTCACGTCCCATATCTTCTTTTGGGATAAACCTTAATGCCGCTGAATTAATACAATAACGTAGTCCTGTTGGAGCTGGCCCATCATTAAATACATGCCCTAAATAATAGTTCTATTTAATAAAATACAAATGTTTACCTTTTCATAACAAAATATATATGTTAACATTGTATTAGAAAATAATTTTTTGAATAAACTTGTAAAGACCGTAAATGTTAATAGCATCTACGGTCCATACAATAGATTGCCTCAAGGGCGATCGGCATAAATTTTAAGCATAGAAGTTAGACCTCTTAGGCTGCTACGCTCAAGGGAGGTCTACTTCTTTTTTAAGTAGGAAAGTAAGGCAAGGATGAACATTCCAAACATAAACATCAAAGCTAAAGCATCCTTAACTTCCATAGCATCACCTCCTTTCCGGAGATGAGCAACCGCCCTTGAGAGCCGATTCTATTGCAACCATATTATACCATACAATTTAATACGAACATATGATTTTCTTTATTTTTTATCTTTATGTTTTTCTTTATAATTAGGCTTTATGGTTCAGCTGCTACAAATAAATAGTATCTCATTCTTTTCATTTCTTATAATTGCTACAACACTTGGCATAAATATTAGATCAATCCTATTTTATCTCTCAATTTTTATAGTATTCTGACATTGGCAAATACTATCCCCCTACTTCATCCATGGTTTATAATATGTCTTATTCCTTTTATTTCTAAAAACCAATTTCATGGAACTGCTTATGGCTTAATTTGAAAAAGTTCTCTACAATCCAGATTAGTCTACTCTCAGTTAAATGAATATTGTATTCCCATGATTACTACAAAATCTATTATTTCTGTTGGAATTTTTTCATTCTCATGAAAATTAACTTGGATCATATTAAATCACCCAACTTTCAGAAAATGTTACTCCACTTAAACTTACCATACCCATCAAAAAATGCTTCATAGTCCATTTTTTTTGAAAAATACATGGCTTGAGCCTTATCTCATTAAATTCCTACATCTCCTACTATTTTGCTTCTACGTTCAAGTAGAATTACGTCACGCCAAATTCCATTTTTCATCTTACCAAGTTTTTCACGTCTACCAATTTCACGAAAACCACATTTCTTATGTATAGTTATACTTGCCACATTCTCTGGAAAAATACTAGCCTGTAATGTCCAAAAACCGTGTTTTTCAGAACACTTAACTAAATGCTCCAAAAGAGTTTTTCCAATCCCTTTACCTCTGTGTTCTGAGGAAATATACACACTTACTTCGGCTACTCCAGCATAAACAGATCTACTGGAAACAGGACTCAATGCCACCCATCCAAGAACCTTATCTTTCGAACTAGCAACCAATCTACAGGTACTTATATGCCCTAAGTCCCATTTTTCCCAGCTTGGAGCTTCGGCCTCAAATGTGGAGTTTTCCGTCTTAATCCCTTCGACATATATAGCTCTTACCTCATTCCAATCACTTACAGTCATCTCTCTAATTTCAAAATTCATTTACAGTTCTCCTTTTCTCGATAGATCTTCTAGTTCTTTTCCAGTATTTTCGGGAATAAAGTAACGATCGATTTGATAATCTACATATACGATATAATAATCTCCTTCTTTTTTCAAAACAGCGTAAAAGTCCTTATCTTTAAATCTGTAAAATGATTCTTGTGATTTTAACTCATTTGGGAAAAGTTCTAACGGAACATCGTTGATGGTAAATCTTAATGAAACGTAATCCCCACGGAACAGATCTCTTGGGTCAACTGGTTTTGTTTCTAAAGTGATTTCCTCACCAAACAAATCAGTTATTATTGGTAGGAAAGTCATTGAAAGTATATTAAGACAGGAACAAAAATGGCCAGATAATAAAAAAACTTCTTTTATTAACCAATTCTATATTCGAATGAATTTTTCCTTCATCGTAATCTACGATTACAATTATTTCAAACCACGACTACCTGGTTTTATTGCGGGATGCTTTCCTTCAAGACAAAGAGGGCATGATTCTTTTGAAAAAGATTCAACTTCCATTGAAAGCAGGGCATGAAAAGGATAACCAAAATCTACGTTTCCATTGCTTCGATCAACGAGTACTCCTACACCAACTACTTCCCCTCCTGATTGCTCTACAACAGAAATGACTTCTTTGACCGATCCACCAGTGGTAACCACATCTTCTACAACTAAAACGCTTTGGCCAGGTTCAATTTGAAACCCCCGTCGTAATGTCATCTTCCCATTTTCTCTTTCACAAAAGATATTTTTGACACCTAATGCTCGTGACACCTCATAACCTACCAATATCCCTCCAACTGCTGGAGAGACGACGACATCAATTTGTTTATCTTGAAAAGGATCAGCTAAACTACTACATAGTTTTGCTGTAATCTGTGGGTATTGCAATACCTGTGCCATCTGCATGTAATGTTTAGAATGACGACCTGAGGTTAACAAAAAATGTCCTTCTTTTATTACCCCTGTCTCTTGAAAAATGGTTAGAATCTCCTCTTTTGTCATCATTTTATTCCTCCTAATATTATTTAATGAAATTCTACTATCTATCATCTAGTATCTTAGTATCTATCTTTTCTTCCTTTTAATCTTTTAATGATGGTGGCAAATACTTTCGCCGGATTTTCAGCTTCTGTTACAGCTCGGCCAATCACAATGTAATCTGCTCCCAATTGAAAGGCTTTTTCAGGAGTTGTGACTCTTTTTTGATCATGGGTTAGTCCTTTTACTAAACGAATACCAGGTGTAACCGTTAAAAAAGATAACCCAGATTGTGCTTTTATTTTTTTAACTTCTAATGGCGAAGAAACAACACCATCAAGGCCAGCTAGTTGAGCCAATTTGGAATAATGGAGAACAGATTCTTCTACTGTTGAAGGAATACCTATTTCATTTTGGAGCATCGATTGATCTGTGCTTGTCAATTGAGTAACACCGATAAGAAGTGGACGTTTTTGTCCAACCGCCAATGTGTTCTCCATTTGATTTCGTGCAGCTTCCATCATCTTCATACCACCAGCAATATGAAGATTAAACATATCTATCTCTAATCGAGTCAATTGAGCTGCTGTTTTTCCCACTGTGTTAGGAATATCGTGCATTTTTAAATCTAAAAAATATTTAATCCTTGTTTTTTCAATTTTTCTATCAAAGGATAACCTGTTGCATAAAAAAGTTCCATGCCTACTTTAACATAGCGTAATTGTCCTTCAAAGCGAGAGATAAGCTCTAACGCTTCTGTTTGATTTTTGACATCAAGGGCGACAATCATTCGTTTTCTGTAATCTTCCTCTTTCAAAGAGCCGATTTCCATTCTATCAACATCAGTCTGCTCTATCTTCATGCTAGATTCCACCCTTCTCCAGTAAGTTCTGAGATGTAACGAACACCCATTTCATCTAAGACACGATCTAAATCTTGAATCACTTTAGGCATAATATATGGATCGATGAAGTTTGCGGTACCAATAGCAACTGCAGAAGCACCAGCTAAGAAAAATTCCATTACATCTTCTGCTGTCATGATTCCTCCCATACCAATAATTGGGATAGACACATGTTTATAGACTTCGTAAATCATTCGTAAAGCAACAGGCTTAATGGCAGGTCCTGATAATCCTCCCACTTGGTTGGCCAAAATCGGCTTTCTGGTTTTTAGATCAAATCTCATCCCTATTAAAGTGTTTATCATACTTAATCCATCTGCTCCTGCTGCTTCAACTGCTTCTGCCATAGAGACAATATCTGTTACATTAGGTGATAATTTAACAAAAACCGGTACCTGACTAACTTCTTTCACTGCTTTTGTTAGATCATGGGCTGTTTTGGGATCCGTACCAAATGTTATCCCGCCACATTTTACATTAGGACAAGAGATATTGAGTTCGATCATGGCCACTTCAGGTACTGCAGAGATTCTTTTTGCTACCTCCACATAATCCTCTGTCATAGTTCCTGCTACATTCACAATAATCGGTACTTGGTACTTTGCTAACCAAGGTAATTCTTCCTGAATAACTGCATCGATTCCAGGATTTTGCAAACCGATTGAATTCAACATTCCGCTTGGTGTTTCAGCAATTCTTGGTGTAGGATTTCCTAGCCTTGGTTCTAAGGTTGTCGCTTTGACAATCACTGCCCCAAGTTGACTCAAATCATATAACTTTGCATACTCTCTACCAAAGCCAAAACAACCAGAGGCAGACATAATCGGGTTTTTTAATTCAATCTTACCAAGCTTTACTTTTAAACGGGAATTCGTTTGATGATTTCTATCTGATGATAATTCCATCTTACAATTTCACCTCCCGGAAGGAAAAAACAGGTCCATCAGCACAAACTTTTTTATATCCTCTAAGATCTACAGCTTGGTCTACTTTAACCACACAGCCATAGCAAGCTCCAATGGCACAACCCATTCGCTCTTCTAATGAGAGATACCCTTCGATCGGCTTATCCATCCATTTTTGTTGAATGGCTTTCATCATCGCAGTTGGACCACACGAATAAAATAGATCCCAATGCTCTTCTTCTTTGATCAGATCTAGAACTGTTCCTTTAGAACCCAAACTTCCATCCATGGTAGCCACTCGAATTTCGCCAAAGCTTGAGAATTGTTCAAGCAAAAAGATATCCTGTTTTGATTGAAAGCCTAGCAATGTTGTGATTTGATGTCCTGTATGCTTTAATTGCTTTGCCAGATAGTAGAGTGGGGGAATGCCAATCCCACCACCTATAAGTAAAAACTGTTGTTTATCTGTTTTGGAAACTAGGAATCCATTTCCTAATGGTCCAAGAACATCAACGATTTCGCCTCTTGTCTTTTGAGTTAGCCTTTTGGTTCCTTCTCCATTCACTCGATAAATCATTGAGATTCGCAGTGTATTTGGGTCAAAATCATGAACACTAATCGGTCTTCGAAGAAAAGGATGATTGGAATCATTTACCCGAATATGGAAAAATTGTCCTGGTTGAGGATACCATTCATTTAGAAAGTCCTCAAAATTTGTATTTGCTTGTAATGTTTTTGGTTCTATCACGATCTGGTAGATTTGATGTGCAATCTCTTTGTTCTCTAACACTTTCATCAGCGATTGTTTCATCAGGAGATCAACTCCCCTTTCCGAACCATCGGTTGAGTAGTTAAAGCAAGCGATTCAAGAACATGCAATAGGGCATAAGCGGTATCTAATGAGGTAAAACAAGCAATCCCATATTCCACTGATTCTCTACGAATACGAAACCCATCCCTTGCTATATCCCTTCCCCTGGTTAAGGTATTGATTACAAACTGAATGTTTCCTGAATGAATTTCATCGATGATATTGGGTTTACCTTCTCGTAGTTTTTTTACTTCGATCACTGAAATTCCATTCTCCTTTAAAAATTGAGCTGTTCCCCTTGTTGCTTTTACCTGAAATCCTAGTTGGACAAAACGACGTATTAAGCTTAAGGCTTCATCTTTATCTTTATCAGCAATCGTTGCTAAAATCGTACCCGATTCAGCAACCCTTACTCCTGCAGCGATTAATCCTTTATATAATGCTTTGGCAAAATTTTGATCGATACCAATCACTTCCCCGGTTGACTTCATTTCTGGACCTAATGTCGTATCTACCCTTCTTAATTTGGAAAAGGAAAAAACAGGAACTTTTACAGCCACAAGATTTGTTGTTGGCGTTAAATAACCAGTTTGATAATCCAAAGACTGGAGTGTTTCACCTAACATGATTTTTGTAGCCAGATTAGCAATCGGAACTTGGGTGACTTTGCTTAGAAAAGGTACAGTCCGAGACGACCTTGGATTTACTTCAATTACATATACTTCATGCTCATGAATGACGAATTGGATATTAAGCAATCCTTTTGCTTGAAGTCCTAATGCCAGTTTTTCAGTGATAGTTACAATTTGTTTCATTTCCGATTCTGTCAATGATTGAGGAGGATATACAGCGATAGAATCGCCTGAATGCACACCTGCTCTTTCGATATGTTCCATAATCCCGGGAATAAGCACTTGCTTCCCATCACAAATGGCATCAACTTCTACCTCTTTACCGATGAGGTAGCGATCAATCAAAACAGGATGTTTAAGTGAAACTTGGACAGCTTGTTCCATGTAATGTGTCAATTCTTCCTGATTATAGATGATCTCCATCGCCCTTCCACCTAGAACATAAGAGGGTCGAACTAAAACAGGGTATCCAAGCTTTTCTGCTACTTGTAACGCTTCTTCTTGTGATAAAACGGTTGTCCCGAGGGGTTGTTTAATTTGTAAATCCTTCAAAAGCTGTTCAAATCGCTTCCGATCTTCTGCTTGATCAATCCGATCTAATGAAGTTCCGAGAATCGGTATTCCTTCATTTGCGATTCTTTCTGCTAAATTGATTGCCGTTTGGCCACCAAATTGTACAATCACTCCAACCGATTGTTCTTTTTCGATCACATGAAGCACATCTTCAATAGTAAGTGGTTCGAAATAGAGCTGGTTTGACACATTAAAGTCGGTAGAAACTGTTTCTGGATTGTTATTGATAATCACTGCATCATACCCTGCCTCTTGAATCGCCCAGACGGCATGAACGGTGGAATAATCAAATTCTATTCCTTGACCAATTCGAATAGGACCAGAACCGATGACGATTACAGATGGTTTTGTTCCTCTTCTCACTTCATCTTCTAGCTCATAAGTTGAATAATAATAAGGGGTATAGGATTCAAATTCTGCTGCACAAGTATCCACCATTTTATATACAGGTTTGATATGCCAGTTTTCCCGTAATGTTCGAATTCCTTTTTCATCTTCTCCTCTCAAAAGGGCAATTTGCTGATCGGAAAAGCCGAGTTTTTTCCATAAGTAAAGCTGATCTTTTGTGATTGGTTCTTGACGAATTTCTTGTTCGATTTCTACTAAGCCTTTGATTTTTACTAAAAAGAAAGGATCAATTTGTGTCCATTCATGAACCTTCTTCCATTCCCCACCCCTTCGAAACCATTCAGCAATCAACCACAAACGTTGATCATCTGTTCGCTTGATTCTCTCTTGGATTTGTTCATCATCAAGTTGATCTAAATGTAAGGAGGGTGAAAAAAGACCCACATGTTGATCTTCCATAGAGCGAATCGCTTTTTGTAGGGATTCTTCAAAATTCCGCCCTATCGCCATCACTTCGCCTGTTGCCTTCATTTGTGTTCCTAATTTACGATTTGCTGCTTGAAATTTATCAAAGGGCCAGCGAGGAATCTTTGTTACCACATAATCTAAGGCTGGTTCATAACAAGCATAAGTTGTCTTAGTGATAGGATTTTTTATTTCATCCAAGGTATAACCTAAAGCAATTTTAGTCGCTATTTTCGCAATTGGATAACCTGTAGCTTTTGAAGCTAAGGCACTAGAACGACTTACTCTTGGGTTCACTTCAATCACTTCATATCGTTCACTGTTTGGATCTAACGCAAATTGAACATTACAGCCCCCTTGAATTTGAAGAGCCTCTACAATCTTTAAAGCCGATGTTCTAAGTAATTGGTATTCTCGGTCAGATAACGTTTGACTAGGGGCAACGACGATACTATCACCAGTATGAATGCCCACTGGATCTAGATTTTCCATATTACATACGACAATCTTATTGCCATGCTGATCTCGAATCACTTCATATTCAATTTCCTTATAACCTAATAAACTTTGCTCAATCAGAACTTGATGAATAGGGCTTGCTTCCAACCCACTTTGTACAATTTCCTCTAATTCTCCTAGATTATGGGCAATACCTCCTCCTGTTCCACCAAGTGTGTAAGCAGGGCGAATAATCACTGGATAGCCTACTTGCTCAACAAATGTATAGGCTTCCTCTAATTGGTAAATAATTTGACTCTCTGGAACAGGTTCCCCGATTTGTTTCATTAGTGAACGAAATCGACTTCGATCTTCAGCATCTTGAATCGCTTTGATGTTTGTTCCAAGCAATTGAACTCCTACTTCGCTTAAAACACCATCATTCTCTAGCTCTACTGCTAAATTCAGTGCGGTTTGTCCACCTAATGTTGCAATGATTCCATCTGGTCTTTCCATCCGAATAATTTTTTTCAAAAAATCAAGGGTTAGCGGTTCCATATACACTTTGTCAGCTATTTGTGTATCAGTCATGATCGTAGCAGGATTACTATTGACTAATATTACTTCCATTCCTTCCTCTTTGAGTGCCTGACAAGCTTGTGTACCAGCATAATCAAATTCTGCGGCCTGACCAATGGTAATCGGACCTGATCCTATCACCAAGACTTTTTTAATTCCATATCGTTTAGGCATACTGTTTCTCCTCCTTTTCCTTTCTCATCAGTTGAATAAATTGATCGAAAAGATAACGACTGTCATTAGGACCTGGTGAAGCTTCTGGATGATATTGTACGGAAAAAGCGGGTACATCAGTATGAGCCAAACCTTCAATCGTCCCGTCATTTACTGCAATATGAGTCACTTTCAATGGACAGGTGGCTATGGACTTCGTAGTAACGGTAAAACCATGATTTTGTGAAGTCATGTAGATCCGGTTTGTTGCCAACTCTTTTACTGGATGATTTCCACCTCGATGGCCAAACTTCATTTTCTCTGTATTTGCCCCATTAGCTAAAGCAAACAATTGATGACCTAAACAAATTCCAAATAAAGGTATTCTTTCCTGCATTAAACCCTGTATCATTGGAATGGCTTCTATCACCTCTTTTGGGTCACCAGGGCCATTGGATAAGAGGACCCCATCTGGATTTAAAGTATTAATTTGTTCAACCGTTGTCGTATAAGGAACGATGGTCACTTCGCATTGTCGTGCTAATAATTCTCTTAAGATCCCTTGTTTATAACCATAATCGACTAAGACGACACGTTGGCCTCTCCCTGGAATGGTGAAGGGCTGTTTAATTGAAACCTGCTTAACTTGATCATTGCTTAAAGGAGATTCTAAACGCTTTAAGGCCTCTTCACTTGTCAAAGAATTTGTGGTTAACAGAGCTTTCATCGTCCCTTTTTCCCTTATTTTCTTCGTGATCATCCTCGTATCGATCCCAGCAATTCCTAAGATTCCATGTTGTAGCAAATAAGAAGTAAGACTCTCATTTTTACGCCAATGGGATGGGAAATCTGCCACTTCTTTAACAATAAATCCAAACACCCTTGGTTTGACTGATTCAAAATCCACGTGATTAATTCCGTAATTCCCGATTAAAGGATAAGTCATCACCACAAATTGTCCATAATAAGAGGGATCTGTCAAAATTTCTTGGTAACCTGTCATTCCCGTATTGAAAACTATTTCAGCGATTGATTCTCCAGTACTGCCAAATGATACACCTTCAAAAGAAGTTCCATCTTCTAAAAATAATGTGGCTTTCTTCTTATGCATAGCGGTTCTCTACCTCCTGCTCCCATGAAATCTTACCCTCTACGATGGTCATGACTGGCCATCCATACAAATTCCAACCTGTAAATGGCGTATTTTTCCCTTTTGAAGCAAATGTAACTGGGTCAACCGATTTGGATTGTTCCAGATCAATCACCGCAAGATCTGCTGGTAAACCCACCGCAATTTCCCCAACTTGCAAGCCAAAAATTTCTGCCGGTTTTCTTGTAACCCATTCAATCAATTGTTCTAATGATACGAGCTTCTTCATTACAAGATGGGTGTATAACAAGGGAAAAGCGGTCTCAAGTCCAACAATTCCAAATGGTGCATCCAATAATCCCCTTTGTTTTTCATCCTCAGTATGTGGCGCATGATCCGTTGCAATTACATCGATCGTTCCATCGATCAATCCTTCTATAAGAGCGAGGCGATCTTCTTCGGTTCTAAGTGGCGGATTCATTTTATAATGACCATAGGGTGGTTGGATATCCTTTTCTGTTAACAGCAGATGATGTGGGGTAACTTCTGCGGTTACGTTAACCCCTTTTGCCTTTGCATTTCGAATAAGCTGTACTGATTCCTTTGAACTTACATGGCATACATGGTAATGAACACCAGTGCTTTCTGCTAACATTAAGTCCCTTTCTAACTGCAGATACTCTGCTTCAGATGGGATTCCTTGTACCTGCAATTGTTTGGCTGTTTCACCCATGTGAATAACCCCTTTTCCAGCCAAATGATGATCTTCCACATGTGCAATGATTGGCATGTCTAAAAGCTTGGCCGTTTCCATCGCTTTAATCATCAAGCTAGTTGATTGGACCCCTTTACCATCATCAGAAAACCCAACCGCACCTTGTTTTTTCATCCCTAACAGATTAGCTAATTCTTTTCCCTCTTGCTTATGAGTAATCGCACCAATCGGATAGACCTTTACATATCCTAATGCTTTACTTTTTTCTTTGAGAAAAGTAATTAGGTCAGGACAATCCATGACAGGATTTGTGTTTGGCATCGCAAAAATCGTAGTAAAGCCACCCTTTGCTGCAGCTTTTGTTCCTGTTTCAATGGTTTCTTTTTGCTCAAACCCCGGTTCTCGTAAATGAACATGAATATCGATTAACCCCGGGATTATTATTTTTCCTTTTGCATCAATCACTTGATGGAGGTGATTTTTATTGTCAAGCTTTTGCTCGATTGCTTGGATCATTCCTTTTTCAATCAAAAGATCCCCTATAAACCACTGATTTTTACTCCAAATTTTCCCATGTCGAATGATGATTCCCATTTTGCTTCCCCTCCTAAGGCTCTCTCTATCACTGCCATACGAATCCATACACCATGACGAATTTGTTCGAAGATTTTCGATTGAGGATGCTCAACAACAAGATCATCCATTTCTATCCCTCGATTTACTGGAGCAGGATGCAAAATAATGGTATGTGGTTGTAAATTACGAAGTCTCTCTTCCGTAAAGCCAAATTCTTGACGATATTCTTCAATTGGATATAAAGATTCCCCCTGTATCCGTTCAAATTGAACACGTAACATCATGACCACATCTGCATGTTTTATAGCCTCATCAATTGGTAAATAGTTACCTTCTAGTGAAAAATCCATATATTTTGCTGGGCCGCTAAACAGGAGCTTGGCACCCATCCTTTTCAATAATTGCACATTGGATCGAGCGACTCGGCTATGGGCAATATCACCGATTATAGCGACATTTAATCCTTTGATCTCAGAAAAATATTGCTGAATCGTATAAAAATCAAGAAGGGCTTGAGTAGGATGAGCCTTTTTACCCTCACCAGCATTGATGATCTTTATAGAAAGTTTTCGTAACAATGGTTTTAGCAGATCTTCCTCTTGTAGACGAATTACAACAGCTTCTATACCAAGAGATTCGAGAGTCTTTAAGGTATCAAAAAGCGATTCTCCTTTTTGCATACTTGATACAGAAGGTTGAAGATTGACCACTTCAAGACCTAACTTCTTTTCAGCTACTTCAAAAGATATTCTCGTTCTTGTACTTGGTTCTAAAAACAAATTAGCGATAAATGACTTATGATATTGCTTGTTTGAAAAGAATAACCATGAATCGTTCTCAAGTGGACTGGTTTCTTCTATCTTTTGAAAATAATGAGCCCTAGCTATTAATTCTTTGATTTCTTCCAATGTTAACTCTTGAATCGATAACAAATGCTTTCCCATTTCTCTCATCCTCTTTTTCCAATGGAATTCTTAATAAACTCACAAAAGTGACGACTTGTTCGTAGCTCATTCCGATTACTTTTGTGGGGAACTATGAATAATGAATACAAAAAAGGCCTTCCTATCATTCGATAAGAAGACCTTCTAATTCCTTACACCATCTTTCTAATGGTTCCCATTTCATTTGCATGCTTAGAAACTGGCACCATTTTCTGACCCTTGTGGCTTACATTTGAAGATAAAACCGTCGTTAGAAGATATCCTTATCAGACTCACGGGAATGATTTAAAGGATTCTATTCTTTTGTACTTCTTTATTGTTGAGGCTACTTAAACCCCTACTTTGACAGTTTTTCCTTTAACCTCTTTTGTTTGTTTAGTGACAATTTCCATTTCTAATTCTTCACTTTCTTTTGCTTGCTTAGGCAATACCAGGTTTAGGATAATACCAACGATTGTAGCTAAAGCCATTCCTTCGATATCAACATGGATTCCTTTTAATTTTAATGCTGCATTTCCAACACCAATCACCATGATGACAGATGAGATTACAAGATTTCTTTTGTCACTATAATCAATGCCATTATCAACAAGCATTCGTAAACCAGCTGATGCGATGATGCCGAAGAGTAGAATAGAAACACCACCCATGACTGCTGTAGGAATCGTGCTAATTAAGGCACCTAATTTTCCAATGAAGGCAAAGCTTGTAGCAAAGACCGCTGCCCCTGCAATCACATAAACACTATATACTCTTGTAATAGCTAACACACCGATATTTTCTCCATAGGTGGTATTAGGTGGGCCACCAATTAAAGCAGCGATAGATGTAGCAACACCATCACCTAAAATCGAACGATGCAATCCAGGATCCTTTACCAAATCTCGTTCCATAATACTACTGGTTACCATTAAATGACCAATATGTTCAGTGATGGTCACTAATGCTACAGGAAGCATAACAACAGCAGCTTTCCATGACAATTCTGGTGTTGTAAAAATAGGCAATGCAAACCAACTTGCTTCTTTTACTGGTGTTAAATCAACGATTCCTACGATTAAGGAGATGATATAACCACCAATGATTCCTAAAAGAATGGGAATCACTCCTAGAAAACCTCGGAAGACTGTACTTGCTATGACAGCAATCGCTAAAGTACTTAAAGCCACCATGAAATGTTTTAAAGAATAAACGGTTTGACCATCCACTTTAATATTCATTGCCATATCTACTGCAACACTTGCCAGCCCTAATCCAATCACAATTACGACAGAACCAATCACAACAGGTGGCAAAATTTTATTTAACCAATCTGAGCCAAATTTATAGATCATTAATGCGATCACACCGTATAATACCCCAGCTAGGAAAGAACCAAACATGGCTGCTCCTAATCCCTCCGATTGTGAGAGGGAAATAATCGGTGCGATGAAGGCAAAAGATGAACCTAAATAGGCTGGGATTTTTCCTTTGGTAATCAGCAAATAAGCAATCGTCCCTAACCCACTGCTTAATAAGGCGATTGAAGGACTTAACCCTGTTAAGATCGGGACTAGAATAGTTGCCCCAAACATAGCAAACAAATGTTGAAAACTTAATGCAATCCATTTCATTCCCTTTGGCATTTCATTGACATCCATCACTTGTTGTTTCATTTTTGTTTTCCTCCTCTTTATTTTTCCACCAATGATTCGGTTTTTTTAAGATCAAAAAAACCTCCTGGCTTCAGCTAAGAGGTTCGCTAGTGAAAGAGAAGGATTAAATGAGACACCATATTTATTCTCATTCATTTCTCTTATCCTATTGAACCCTTGCCAGCCTCTCTGGACTGAGTTAAAGGGTGGTTTTTGGTTGAATGGTCACTTGTTCTTTTTGGTCACACTCTTTTAATTGAACGGAAATCATTTCTTGCTTAGAGGTTGGTACATTTTTCCCTACATAATCAGGTCGGATTGGAAGTTCCCTATGTCCACGATCGATTAGTACTGCAAGTTGGATCTGTTGAGGCCTACCCATATCAATAATGGCATCTAAGGCTGCTCGAACGGTTCTCCCTGTGTACAATACGTCATCGATAAGAACAATTTTTTTCTTCTTGATCTCAAAGGCAATTTGACTTCCCTTTACAAGAGGTTGATCGCTCTTTTCCGTCAAATCATCACGGTATAAGGTGATGTCTAGTTCTCCAACAGGAATATCATGTCCTTCAAATTGTTTAATTTTATCTGCGATTCTTTGAGCTAAGTAAATTCCACGAGTTTTAATCCCAATGATCACTAAGTCTTCAATTCCTTTGTTTTTTTCCAGGATTTCATGGGCAATACGGGTCAACGCTCGATTGATTGCTGTTTCGTCTAATAAAACTCTTCCTTGTTCCAACCTAGGTTCACCTCCTTAAGAAATGAAAGAATAAAAAAAGCTTTTACCTAGAGGCAAAAGCGAATCGATATTGCTTGAATAGAATTTAACCTATTCAATACCCGTTCACCTTGTTAGCCTCTCTGGACTACATTTAAAGGACATTCAATTTTCTATTTCATTATGGATGAAAGTGAATCCAATGTCAACCATTTTCTTCACTTTATTCGTTCCTTTATCTGTTTGCTCGTAACTCTTCAATGAGCCCTTGCATATCTTCTGGCAATTCAGAGTCAAATTCCATATATTCGTTAGTTCTTGGATGCTTAAATCCTAAAGTTTTGGCATGCAGCGCCTGTCCATCGATTTTTAACGTCTTTTTCAGACCATATAAAGGATCTCCTACAAGGGGATGGCCGATGTATTGCATGTGGACTCGAATTTGATGAGTCCTGCCTGTTTCTAATTTACATTCCACCAATGTAAACCCTTGGAAACGCTCTTTCACTACAAAATGGGTAACAGCATGCTTACTATTTTTATGGATCACCGTCATTTTTTTACGATCATGAGGATCACGGCCAATAGGTGCATCGATCGTTCCAAGATCATGAGGGATTTCTCCATGAACTAAGGCCAGATATATTCGATGCACATCATGATCCTTGAGTTGTCTAGCAAGAGATTCATGAGCCAAATCATTTTTTGCAGCCATCAATAATCCAGATGTATCTTTATCAATGCGATGAACAATTCCTGGTCTTAAAACACCGTTTATTCCAGATAAATCTTTACAGTGATAAAGTAAAGCATTAACCAAGGTACCAGAATAGTGCCCTGGTGCTGGGTGAACCACCATTCCTCTTGGCTTATTTATCACAATTACATCTTGGTCTTCATATACGATGTCAAGAGGAATCGATTCAGGCTCAATGTTCAATTCTTTTTGTGGTGGAACCTGAAGCACAACCTCATCGTCTTCTTGTATTTTGTAATTTGCTTTCACCATTCTACCATTGACTGTTACATTTCCTTCTTTGATCCATTGTTGTATTTGTGATCTAGACCATTCTTCGAACTGTTCAGAAAGAAATTTATCAATTCTTTCTGTTGCCTCCTCTGCTTCAATGATCCAATCATATTTTTCAAAAGCTTCCACTGCAATTCTCCTATACTTGATCTTTTTTTGCTTCTTTAGAAAAAAACATTTCCCAGATCATTAAAATGACCCCAACCACAATCGCTGAATCAGCAAGATTAAAAATGGGATAGTTAATAATCCTTACATCTATAAAATCTACTACTTCCCCAGTTGTTATACGGTCAATCAGGTTACCGATCGCCCCACCTAAAATAAAAGATAGAGATAAGGCAAACAGCTTTTGTGCTTTATGGATCTTGTAAATGTAATAAATAAGAAAAAGAATGACAATCAATGTTAAGATGATAAAAAACCATTGCTTATTTTGTAAAATTCCAAAGGCGGCGCCTCTATTTCGACTAGAGGTAATATGAAACCAACCCTTAACAATAGGGATGCTTTCATATAAATCCATATACTTCACAATCGCCCACTTACTTAATTGGTCAAGAAAGATTATGAGTAATGAAATGAAGTAATAAATCAAACTGTCTCCTCCTTGTGCTTCTTCTCTTGCCCATTGTAGCATACGTTCATCCAAATAAAAAGAGCAATGGGAATGACCCATTACTCATTTACTAAAGCTTTTTGTGATTGCTCAAATTCATTCAAAATCTCTTGGCTCGGTTTATTATCAATTAAGCTCACAATGAAAATGGTAAGGGCTGAAAGAATGAAGCCTGGGATAATCTCATACCATCTAGCAAAATTAAAGTTAGGAAATAAGGAATTGAGTCCAAAACTAGTATAGTTTTTCCAAACAATAACCGTTAAACCACCAACGATCATACCAAAGAGAACGCCATTTCTTGTAGTTCGGTTCCAGAATAATGAGAAGATAATGGCTGGCCCAAAGGCTGCTCCAAATCCAGCCCAAGCATAAGCCACCAAATCTAATACTTTTCCACCACTCATCGCAAGGTAAATCGCAATGATTGAAATTAAGATAACCGCTCCACGGCTAACCCAGATCAATTCTTTTTGACTCGCATTTTTTCTAAATAGTGCTTTATAAAAATCGGCTATTCGGATTATGTGGTGGAAAACTAACCAAAATAAATTCCACCTTGATTCAAATTTCGGGTGGAACTTTGTTATTTGGGATGCCGGCAACATTCGTTAAAACCCAAGCTACTTTTAAGACGAAATTGCTAAAAATTCGTTCCGTTCCTATTTCCCACAATATCAGGAGGATGATTTCATCCACCAACAACCCATATTCCCTTGAGATATCATCAAGGGCCTGTTTCTTTGCTCATTCCAGAACATCTTTTACAGTATTCCTGGAGTTTGAGCAACTTGCAGCAATGCTTCTTTGACTTAATCCTTGAGCATGTAGCCTAAGGATTTCACGGTACTTAACCACAAAAAAACCTCCTATATTTGAATTTGCACGACATGTGCAAGCTTCATTATATAGGAAGTGGCTCTCTCGCATGGCAATATTCAATTATTAATAACGTGGCTCTCATTGATTAACTCACTAACCATATGTCAGTGAAATCATTAATATAAAAATAATGATCGAAAACAATGAAACACGAATACGTTGATTTTGATTTTGGGGCAAAATAAATAATAGTATCAGTGCAATTAATAGGTCAAATCCGAGCTGAAAAGCGTGAAGTGGAAGAACATAAAAAAACTAAATCCCTCATTTAACAAGAACCCAATAGGAAATGCTGCACACAAATCTGCTAGTAATCCTTTTCCTCTAGAGTACCATAAAATGAATGCTGGTATAGGTGAAATAAAAGCTATAAAATTCCAAAACATAAAGTGCTTTATAGCTATAAAACCATATAATAAAAAAGAATAAAGATAGTATGTTTCAACCAACGCAAGTAAAAATAACAAACTATTTATAGCAGCAGTTTTGGGCGAATGACTCCATGCTGCTAGTAAAGTTACTAAAAAAATATATAATCCTAAATATGAAAAAATATCAGATAATCCAGGAATTACATTGCTAGGCACTGTATCCGCATATTTTGCAAAGGATCCTAAAACCACACCGGCTATAAAAACCCAAAAATGCTGTAGTAGTTTTTCTTTCGGTGACAAAACTACACTATCTTCTCTGACGGATTTCAATTTAATATTCAATCTTATCCACTTCCACTGTTTGTCAAGATAATTTTATTGTAACAATTTCTCCATAACAGTACGCAGTTAACTCACCCTGTTTTATGACAAACCCAATAACATTATCAATATTACTAATTTCTTTTTTTGTATCTGCTTTAATTATTTTCAAAGATAATTGATTATTATTATTAGGATTATATGCTATTTGAATTAAAGTGTTACTTTCAATATCGTAAAAACTTTCACCTGATTTGTTAAAATAATCCCCATCTTCATTATAAATTGTTTTATTATTACTTACATACAATTTATTATTTAAAACAAATAATTCTCTTCCGTCTAAGTTAGATTTAATTAACTTAGGTTCATTAGTGTATCTGGAATAATCTAAAGAATACAGTGCGTAGGAGTCGTCCGATTTATCGTATACAGTATAATATAATAAATTATTTAAGATAGCTCCATTACTACTAATAACCCCTTTTGCTTTAGAATATTCTTTTAAAGAATCATTATCATATTTAACAACTGTAGAGATAGGTGCCTCAGAATGTGAATAGTCTGACTTTAAGAAAAATATATTATCACCATCTGTTGCCAAAGGAAAAATTGCTTCATTTTCTTGATTCTCTGCTTTATAAACAGACTTAATTGTTCCTTCATTTAACTCAACTATCTCAAAATGAAATTTATGACTGTCCCCTGATGTGTAGTATTTACTTTTTGTGTTGAATGAATATTGCATAATGTTACTATTATCCTCGTTTGATTTATCTTCTACAGGAAATAAAGTCCTTGTATTATATAATATAAATTTGTTAACGAAAGGATTGTATACTTGTATAATATCATTTTGATTGTTTTGATCCTGTGAAGAATTGTTTTTAGAACAACCAGAAGAAAATAAAGATAGCATAATGAGTATAACTAAAATCTTTTTCATAGAAATATCACTCTCTTTTATTGTTATATTAATTAGCTTTTACATAAAACAGAATAAAAAGGCTCCTCGCTAGATGATGTGGGTTGAGAGAAAAAGCACTAGCTTCATAGAGACTTTATTCCTTACAGCTTTTCATAGTTTCTCGATCCTGGGGTAAGCCCTCAAGAAATTCGCTTGACCGCTTACCCCAGGATTGAAGGATGGTTGTTAAGCTGCAAGGAATACGACTAGCCTAATGAGGCTTGACGGTCATCTCTAACTTATTGGCTGTAGCATAGATCATACTGATGTACGTATTTATAGTGCGGTATCCACGTGCTTTACGCTTAGCTGCTTGAACAAGGCTATTGATTCCTTCCAAAAGACCATTGGTCATTTTAGTTTGAAACCATCTTAGAATACCGTCTTCATGTTTTTTGATGGACTGAGCCACTTTCACCATCGGTTCTAAGCGAGTACGGGTCGCCCAACCTACCCATTCACGCAAATAAACATCTGCCAAAAGAGTAGCGATCGTCCATAAATCCTGGAGAGCTAGCTTTAATCGGTACGCTTTCCCCGTTTTTAAATTCATGTCTTTCAGCTTGACTAGATCCTCTTTTTGGCGATCCTTTAATTTGTTTTTGTTCTTTAGCCAGAGATATTTCGTTTTTTTTAATGCAGGAACTTCCTGTTGTTCCTCTTTTCGCACTTGATCTACCGCTTCATTGACCATTTTCATGACATGAAATTTATCAAAGGTGATATGGGATTGAGGAAAGTTCTTCTCAATTCCTGCAATAAAGGCGGGAGACATATCGCAACAGAATTCTTCAATTTGGGAAGGATCAATGCCTTTCTCTTGAAGGTGTCCTAGTAGAACACGAAGGACGTCAGCACCCTTCCCTTCCATGGCAAACATGACCTTTTTCGTATCCATGTCAACAAAGAGGGAAACATACTGATGACCGCGTTTACTGGACGTTTCATCAACGGCAATGCGTTTTACATGGGAGAAATCCAGGGCATTCATAGCACGGTTGACGTAGTAATGGAAAATCCGCCATAGCCTTGTATCATGCTCCTTTACTTCTCGAGCAACGGCAGCTACAGGCATTTCCTTCATTAAAGACATGGCATGGGAATCGAACAGAAAGGTAAAGCCTGCTGAGGTCCTAGCCCAGTCCACTTTGACCGTTAAAATCTTCTTACAGGAATTGCATTTCACTCGTGGAAGACGTGCGCGAATAAAGGTCTTGTATTGGAAAAAGTTCAAATGTCTCCAGGTTCGATCGTCATTGACAACATCATGTACTTTATTTCCTTTGGCATGGCATTCAGGACAAGGAAAGGCTGCTCCCCGTTTAAAATTGAGATGAACATGTAATTCTCCAGCCTCTTTGTCAAATTCTCGATAACTAACAAACCATGGATCTTGGATACCAAGAGCTGCTTGAAATAGATCTAAGTCATTTTGGAATTCTAGCATAGGATCTCACTCCGGAATATAGTTTTAAAGATTATTATCCAGTATGATCCTATTTAAAATCTTACAAACCCATACTATTTAGCGAGGAAGCAATAAAAAGATTAGGTCCATACTAATATTCATTACGGAGAACCCAATTTAAAAATCTTCCACTAAAGGAATTAAAAAATGTTTTATGCTAAGCTAGTAAATTTTTTATTAAACATAAATTCAACTTAAATGATTACGAAGATAACATTTTTATAAGGATAATTCTCATTTT
>NZ_LSKU01000001.1:1384560-1427209 GCF_001561915.1 Tepidibacillus decaturensis
CTAATTCACAAAAACATATTTACTGAAAATTTCGACTATATTTATGCAACGCTAGTGATTTTTTCTGCATTTTACACGCCTGAACTTATCTGATATACCATATTATCACCATTAAGCTTAACTAACGCAGTATTTACTAAAGCAATTGTAAACGCTTGGTAATCTTGTTCTGGAGAAACTATCATATTACTCGAATACCATGACATTGTAGCACCATTAGTATTCTCCCAGTATTTGGCTACAGTCTTAATGTTTTGCCATGACTCACTTGAACTAGCCGAAACTCCACTACCAGAGATGCCTAGAGAAATGCTTGCAGAATTCCTTAAGTTTGCTGAACCTTGCCATGTTGTTCTTATTCTTTCAACTGTCCATGTACCATCATATACTGCTGAAACTTGATAATCCCATTGTAAAGTATTACCTGATTTAGTAGAGAAAGTACTTCTCCAAGTATTTGAAGTCAATGTACCTTTACCTCCAGGAATCGAGTATTCCTTGGCTTGACTAGACTGTATAGTTACATCCCCAGATTTATCTTTTTTGTTCTTTATTTTATTAATTCCTTCCTGCTCCAAATAATGTTGAATTGGACTGAATCCTGACATATCTGTTTGAGGTTCTTGTTTTTCTGCAAATCCAGCGACTGGCAGAGACATTATAAAAACTACAGATAAAACTAAACTAACAATTTTTTTCATAACCAAAACTCCCTCTCTTAAAATATTAATATACCAGTGGTTTGAGCCGTTGGTGGGGTGTCAAAAGATTTTATTGAAAACCAATGTAAATCATCATCTGTTGATATACTGCAATTTACTTCTCCATAAAATTTTTAGTTCACATTCTTTTTTTTCATCAAGGTGTTTGCTACGGTTCCATAAATAGACACACTCCTTTCTAATTATTTTTTTACAAACAGATGGGATACTAATAGGTTCACCCCCTTTTTCAGATTTGTCTTAGAGCAAAGGGGTTAAGTAGTAGATTAAGGTTTAATTTCCCTTTGCAAAGGTTCTTGTGGTCACTACTTAACAACGATAAAATTCGATTCATGAAACTCCCTCCCTTTTTTCGGAATTTCAAAATATCATTTGGGTATTATTGATGGTAACTTTCTATATAACAAGACGTTTCTTTTGTAGGGAAAGATTCGTTTTTTAAAAAACTTGTTTCAAAATCGAATCTCTTTTAATAAAACTTGCGTCTTACCCATTGAAATCATTATGAAGGGAGTAGAAATGATGCGAAATTTAAAATTGTTAGGAATCCTATTATTAACTGTGGTTTTGATCGGTGGATTTATATTACCGGAAAGTAGTTTGGCAGAGGGAAAATATCAACTTCCTCCAGCGCCAACGGAAGGAGAAGCTTCTAAGAATCCTAAAAGGGGAGAAGGGAGCATAGAAACTAGGATCCAAGCCACGCAATTACTTATGGGAGGGAAGAGTTTTATTAGTGCTTCAGGAACTACTATAACCGTAAGCGGAAATACCACAGCATACTCTTCAGTCGACACGATAGCGGTTAATCTTTATTTACAAAGATGGGATTCGACAAAAGGTCAGTGGGTGGATGTTGTTTATATGGGGGAATTTAAAGATTACAATACATCTGTAGTCTCTGGTGGGAAAGATGTACTGGTTGTTGCCGGTTATTACTATCGAACTCGTGCTCTACATTGGATAAACGAAGGAGGTACAGTGGAACAAGGAAATAGCACTTCGACTTACATTTATGTCGATTAATGAAAAGGGGGACTTGTTTAAGCCCCCTTTATTGAATGGATTTGGCAATGTTGATAATTTCTTCCCTAGAGAGTTTCCCGGATATTGAAAAATAGTAATTTGACGTCACCCAAACCAATTCCAAAGTTTCATTTTTATATGTGAGCAAGCGTGCTTGCTGCCCATGAATGTTTACTTCTTCGATTTTAGTATCTTCTTCATCTGCCATCACGGACGCACCAAATGAATCATCGATCGTTTTTTCGTATATCATAAACATACGTTGACTTCCTTGATAATGTAAATAAACTTCCTTGTTTGGCTGATTTTTTTGCTTAATTACCGTTACGGAATTTAATGTAAATTCTTCAGGTATCTTCTGAGGAATTTTGATCGTAAAGGCGGTTTGTTTTTGGGCCTCTTCCAAACTCATTTTTTCTGACGTAATTTCTGACCCTTCTATAATAACAAAATCCTCAGATGTTGGCGCGTTTTCATCTTTGTCCGGCAGGTTCCCTACATTGACAAATAATTGAACGATCGTACCCTGTACTTTATGAAACATTTCTGTCAATTTGGCAAAGGCTGAGCTGTTATTAGGTTTCCATAATACAAAAATCATAACCACCATGATACAGGCCACATAAAAAAGCTTGGATCTAAAGAAAGGCCAACTTCTTTTCGTATATTTATTTTGCTGTGGTTCATGTAATCGCTGACTTAATTGCTCCCATGCCTCCTGAGTGGTTAACGGGGGTGGAGGACTATTTTGGATTTCTTCCCTGACCGCCTCTTTAATCCATTGATCGATATCACGATCAGTTGATTTTCTCATGATTGACCACATCCCTTACATCTGGGTTGTTCTCTAATAATTTTTTTAGCGTTAATCTTGCCCGGTGAAGCCGCGATTTCACAGCACTAACACTTATTTCTAATACTTGAGCAATTTCTTTATCATGTAAATCGTACTCATATTTTAAAACAATGACTTGTTTGTATTCCGCTTTTAGCCCGGCAATGTTTTGTTGGATCAAGTTTTTCAAGAATTGTTCCTCAATGACCTGCTCGACGGAAGATTCTTTTGCATGGTTTATGGTTTCATCTATCATGACGTTTTCTGCAACAAAATCGTTTCGTTTTTTACTTTTCTTAAAAAATCAATAGCCGTCCTAGTAGCAATGGTTCCCAACCATGCTCCTAACTTATGACCGTCCTCAACCTTGTGCATGTTCTGAAATGCTTTAAAAAAGGTTTCCTGCACAACATCCTGTGCTAAATGTCGATCCTGTATGATAAAATAAGCTGTGTTATATACACGATGATAGAACATTTCGAATATGACTCGTTCTAACTGATGTTTTTCTGATTGAAACTGGGGTATAGAATCTTTCATTATATACCAGCCCCCCTTTAAGTTTATGTCATCGTCTTTTTAAAAATAGGCGACATAAAAGATTATAATTTTTCTTCCTGCAATTTCTTCATCAACATTTCTATATCTATACCAAAGTTTAATATTTTTTGATTTATAGAGGTCATATGAAGTATGTCAGGTAGAATATCCCGGAATGGATGATTATAAATATCAGATTTACGATAAATGGGTGTCTTTGTTTTATGTAACCCTTCTGTAAACAAGATCTTCGCTCTTAAGGCTTCAAAAGAATACCCTCTGCCTAAACGATTCATTACTCTGATTAGACTGTTAATCGATTCGGTATAGGCGTTTGTAATTGGATGATCAAAATAAGCGAATATTTCATTTCTCCAATTCTGAACGGCTTTTAACAAAGAATTAAAGGCATAATGAATCTCTACCGGCAACTTTGATTCCCATGCTTTGTATCTAGTAAATGGACTTACTTTATGTGAAGGGTTGTCCCATATTTCAAAGAAAGATTCCTTGGCGTGATAGGCTTTCCCAAGGGCTTCAAAGTTGTTCACCCAGGTATCAAGTATTAATTGTTCCCGTTCATCTAAATCGTGTTTTCGTTTCAGTAAAATGAATCGATTATGCATGAGTATTCTTCTTTCTTTTGCCGATAATTGAGACCTTATCTCTTTTCTCACGGTTTCCAGAGCATCATTTGCCATCCGTACCACATGAAATTTATCAACAATAATCTGAGCTTGTGGCAGGATTTGTCTAACAGCATCTCGATACGGCTGCCACATGTCCATGGTGACATATTGAATGCGGTTTTTATTAGGAAGTTTGGATAGGTATTGAATCACCGTGTCTTTATTTCGGTTCGGCAAGATATCTAGCATCGTTCGCTCTTTAATATTGGTAAAGATACAGCGTGGTTTTATTACATGAATTTCATCAATTCCTAGCCATTGCGGTGTCTCAAATATAATCTTTTCCTCCAAACGATTGACATAATCTCAAAAGATATTCCGTACTGTTTTCTCGTCTATACCGATTTCTTCAGCAATACTGACAAGTGTATGGCTAAGGGATTGTTTTTCAATATATTCAACCAATCTTTTAGTACTTGCCCGTTTTTCATCCATCACATTATCCAAACGTTCCCAAAATGTTTTATTGCATTCCCGGCATTTATAACGTTGTCGACTGACCACTATTCCGACTCGCTTGCCATGCATCGGTAAATCCATGTATAACTGTTTTCTATTATCATGTTTATATAGATTGGCTACACATCCGCAATGAGGACAAAAAGAAGGTGGAGAGGCAGACTCCGCTAGTATTTGATAGTTATTTTTATCTTCAAAAACGTTTAATACCTTTAATTGTGATAGATTCAATATGTTCATCGTATTGCCTCAAATCTATTTTTAATCAAGAAAATATTAGAATTATTAAAATATTATACCAAAAGGGTTCTTTGTCTTCCACCAAAAAATCCGATTTATAGAAATGAGGTAAAATGTTTGTCTTTAACTGAATTCCACCACATAATCCGAATACCCTAAAAATCTTCTGCCAAGGCACTAGATGAAACTAATAATTGAGAATCAATCGTACTCATAATGGCTGCTAAAATCGCAGCAAGTAAGATCCCTGCAACCCATGGGTTAAATAGAATCTGTACCATTTGGATAAACACTTGCTCTTGGTCAGCCAACCCATTTTCAAAACCTGTTATACCTGCTTGGTGATAGGCGATTCCAATAAACCCAACAAATAAGGCTCCCCATAAAGCAAGTACTACCCATGTAACAGCAATCAAACGTGATTTTTTGATCTCGTTTGCGGAACGGATCCCCATAAAGCGGACTAAAATATGAGGTTGCCCAAAATATCCTAGTCCCCATGCCATTAAGGATAAAACGGCAATGAGGTCAAAATTCGTGTTGGTTGTTACCCAAAAAATTTCCTTCGCAGCATCATAACTGACGGTCTTAGTTGAATCTAACAAATCGGGGTTTAATGCGCCTAAATGATTCCAGAGCTCTCCAATCCC
The DNA here is from genome assembly GCF_001561915.1 of Tepidibacillus decaturensis. Lineage (GTDB taxonomy): Bacteria > Bacillota > Bacilli > Tepidibacillales > Tepidibacillaceae > Tepidibacillus_B > Tepidibacillus_B infernus. The sequence goes on from NZ_LSKU01000001.1 coordinate 1,389,722, forward strand.
ACCAATCTGTGTAATCGTCACAATCGGTACAAATAGTAACGCCAAAAACATTAGACTTCCCTGAACAAAATCTGTCCAGCTAACAGCTAGATAACCACCTAAGAATGTATAGGAAATAATAACAAATGCCCCTACAAAAAGTGCAATTTTATAATCCATCCCAAAAGTACCTTCAAACAATTTACCTCCAGCTACAAGTCCTGAAGCTGTATAAAATAAGAAGAAGGTTAAGATTAAAAATGCGGAAATAATACGAAGTAAATGAGTACGGTCTTTAAAACGGTTCTCAAAGTAATCGGAAATCGTAATTGAATTTACTACTTCTGTATAACGTCGTAAACGCTTTGCAACGAATTGCCAGTTTAAATAAGTCCCTATAGCTAAACCAATCCCAATCCACATCGCACTTAAACCTGAAGCATATGCGGCACCAGGCAGTCCTAATAAGAGCCATCCACTCATATCGCTTGCTTGAGCGCTTAAAGCTGTAACCCAGCCATTTAATGATCGTCCACCTAGCACATAATCATCAATGGTATTCGTCTTGCGATAACTCCAAATACCAATTGCAATCATTAATAAAATATAAAAAACAAAGGAAACTATGGTTTCTATCGCCATGTGCATCTTTATTCCTCCCTCCTTTCAAGAAAATAACTAATCATGGAAAATACAACAAGTAAACTCATTGGCACATAAAGCCAGAACCAAGTAAACGTAGGTAAAGAATACTCCATCCCATCCTGCACCTCCTTGATTGTTTCATTTAAGGTGATGTTGCAATTTTGTAAAATAATTATATCATACCACTTTAGATCTAAATAAACTGAAAATTTGAAAAATAAAATATCTAATTTTTATTCTCTTTAAGATTATATTTAATCAAAAGCTTTTTCAGAATCAGATTGTCATTTCAACGCTCAAAATAAAACCCTAGTTCTAAGCTAGGGTCATTTCATCTTTATTATAAATTTTATTGGAATGGATTGATTTTCTTATCCTTGTTCTTGATCCTCTTTATGCACTTCAGAGATTCCTTCTTCTCCTTCTTCATTTTCAATGTATGCCTCATACGCTTCATTTCGAATCACATCGATTTGATCATCGCTTGGATTCCCATCCATGTCGGTAATAATAAAACCTTCAACTGGTTCGACATACCCATCTGGTTCCCGACTCTCTATATATAAATGGTCATAATCAGTTCCATCACGAAAATAATCTGCCGGATTAGAAGTACCAAATCTCGCTATCGCTTGCCATGCATCTTCTCCATCAAACCCAATCGTTTGATCTTCTTTTTCGTCTAAACTTGTGCGGCCAAAAGGTGGAGTAAGAAATTCTTCCTCAATAGGTCTTTGCAACGAGATTGAATTATTAGTTTGATGTTTAATACAATATTTAGCATAAGGAACAGCTTGTAGACGTTCAAAGGGAATCTCTTTATGACAAGTTAGACAATAACCATAGGATCCTTGTTCCATTCGTTCTAACGCTTCGTTAATTTGTTCAAGTAAATGGAAATGATTCTCTTCTAAAGCAATATCCTTCGACCTTTCAAAAAGCTCAGTACCAATATCCGCTGGATGATTATCATATCCTGATAATTCTCCAATTGAATCATTCATATTTTCATCTAATCCATAACTGTTATTATGTTTCATTTCCTCTAGAATTTCATTTTTTTCTTCAATCAATTGTTTTTTTAACTGTTCTAGTTTGTCCTTTCTCACCATAACCACTCCTTACCTTATGCTTGCATCCACATTTAATTGAGCTTGGACAATCTTTACTATTTCAGCGATATAATCACCAATAATCGGTAAATTAAGAGCACCAAGTTTTTGTAAAAAATAAATAATCGTCGCCGCAAAAATGGTAAATCCTAAGGCGATGCCTATACCCCTGGCAATTCCTGTCATGAGATTAAGAAAAAATAGTCGTCTTGGTTTATTTAATAAGGCGATATAATCGGCGATCTGAACCCGTTCCATTTGAATGGCTAATTCATCTAATTTTTTTCCAATGGTTTCAATCGTATGTGAGTTGGATTTATCTGCCATCTAATTCCCTCCTAAATCATTAAAGATAGTTTACTCCTTTTATATTAAATCTAAGCATCTTTTGGTTATAAAAGAATAAAAAGCTTAGGAATTTATCTCCTAAGCTTTTTATCACAAAATATTATTCGGTTACTAAATCGTGGTAGTGCTCTTCTACAATTTCAGCACAAGTTGGGCATAATTCTGGGTGCTTATGTCCTACTTCAGGACTAACTATCCAGCATCGCTGACATTTTTCTCCTTCTGCTTGAGTTACATGAACACTTAATCCTTCAAGTTGCATCGCATTTTCTGGTGCCTGTTCTTCTTTCACGTCCACATGGGAAACAATAAATAATTTATCTAAATCATTAAATTGATTTAATAATTTTGCGACCTCTGTTGATGGATAGATCGTAACAGCTGCAGCAAGTGAATGGCCGATTAACTTATCCTTACGAGCCACTTCTAAAGCTTTTAAAACCTCATCGCGGACATCTAAGAATTGTTCCCATTTCTCCATCAATGACTGGTCTACTTCAATATGAGACCAATCCGGAAATTCAGTAAGCTGAACGCTAATCTCGTTCACTTCAGGGATGAATTTCCAAATCTCATCAGCTGTGTGAGGGAGAATAGGTGCAATCAATTTCACTAATACCAATAAAACTTCATATAATACGGTTTGAGCTGCTTTTCGAGTTGGTGAATGAAGTGGTTGGGTATATAAACGGTCTTTAATAATGTCTAGGTAAAATGCACTCATGTCGACGGTACAGAAATTGTGAATCGATTGATAAACACTATGAAATTCATAAGCATCATAGCCCTTAATGACTTTATCAATCAATTGTTTGGTTCTCATCATGGCAAATTGATCAAGTTCGTTCATCTCTTTCAAAGCGACTTGATCTTTTTGCGGATTAAACCCTTCTAAATTACCAACTAAGAATCTTAAAGTATTCCTAATTTTTCGGTATACTTCTGAGATCTGTTTCAAAATGTTATCGGAAATCCGAACATCTGATTGATAATCAACAGAAGCAACCCAAAGACGGAGAATATCTGCTCCCAATTGATCAACAATCTTCTGCGGCACAATCACATTCCCTAAGGACTTAGACATTTTTCTACCTTCGCCATCCAAGGTGAAACCATGACTTAAGACTGCTTTATAGGGTGCTTTTCCCGTTACAGCAACGCTGGTAGATAGGGAAGAATTGAACCAACCACGATATTGGTCAGAGCCTTCTAAATAAAGATCGGCTGGTCTTCGTAATTCTTCTCTTGCTTCTAAAACACCTTCATGGCTTGAACCAGAGTCAAACCATACATCCATAATATCTGTTTCTTTTCTAAAATGAGTTCCCCCACAAGATGGACAAGAAGTGCCTTCTGGTACCAACTCATCCGCCTCTTTGGCAAACCATACATTAGAGCCTTCCATTGCTACTAAATCTGCAACATGGTGAATGGTTTGATCGTTAAGAATCGTTTCTCCACAATCCTTACAATAGAAGATTGGAATCGGTACGCCCCAAATCCGTTGGCGAGATATACACCAATCTCCTCGATCAGCAACCATATTATGCAACCGTAGTTCTCCCCAATGCGGAACCCATTTCACATTTTTAATTTCTTCTAACATCGTTTGACGAATCGGTTCAATCGACGCAAACCATTGTTCAGTTGCCCGGTAAATCACTGGTTGTTTTGAGCGCCAATCGTGTGGGTATTGGTGTTTAATAAAGCCAAGTTTGAGAAGTTTACCAACTTCAGCTAGCTTTTTTGTCACCTCTTTATTAGCATCTTCATAGAACAAACCTTCAAAGCCGGGTGCTTCTTTTGTGAATTTCCCTTGGTCATCGATTGGCGATAAGACATCTAAACCATATTTCTGGCCAACATAAAAGTCATCTTCTCCATGACCAGGTGCAGTATGAACGCATCCTGTTCCAGCCTCTAATGTTACATGCTCACCAAGAATAACAGGTGAGATTCGATCATAAAATGGGTGTTTTGTGACTACCCCTTCTAACTCTTCACCCTTAAATTCCTTAACAATTTCTACATGCTCAAAACCAATTTCTTCTTTCACATGGTCTAATAGTTCTTTAGCCACTAAATATTGTCCAGATTCTACTTTGTATAGGACATAATCAAATTCCGGATGAATAGAAATAGCAAGGTTTGCTGGTATGGTCCAAGGTGTTGTCGTCCAAATGACAACATTTGAACCCTCTGGAAGTTTACCTTTTCCATCAACGACTTCAAAAGCTACATAAATCGAGGCAGAACGTTTTTCTTTATATTCAATTTCCGCCTCGGCTAGTGCAGACTCAGAAGAGGGTGACCAATAAACAGGTTTAAGCCCCTTGTAGATGAGTCCCTTTTTTGCCATTTCGCCAAATACTTTTAATTGTCTTGCTTCATATTCTGGCTTTAGGGTAATATAAGGATTTTCAAAGTCTCCTCTTATACCTAAACGTTTAAACTGTCCCTTTTGCTTTTCAACATAAGAAAGAGCATAATCTCGACAACGGTTTCTAAACTCAATCGGTCCAATTTCATGACGGTTAATTTTTTCATTTTTAATAATAGCATGCTCGATTGGTAATCCGTGAGTATCCCAACCAGGAACATAAGGTGCATTATAGCCCTGCATGGTTTTAAAACGAACGATGATATCTTTCAAAATCTTGTTCAGTGCATGGCCAATATGGATATCTCCATTCGCATAAGGAGGACCATCATGAAGAATAAATGTTGGCTTCCCTTTTTTTGATTCCTGCACTTTTTGATAAATATTGATCTCATCCCACCATTGCTCAATCTCTGGCTCTTTATTTGGAAGATTTCCTCTCATTGGAAAATCTGTTTTTAACAGATTTAATGTCGTCCCATAATCCATTCAACTCACTCCTTCTTACAACTTTTCAGCCCATAAAAGCAACGGCTCACTTAAAAGCCAATTCCAATCCCTTTTATAAGGCTTCACGAATATGAAAAAAAACCTTCTCATCCAAAGTCAAGGGACGAGAAGGTTACCCGCGGTACCACCCTAATAGCGTATATAGCCACTTATAAAAGATAACGGATTAAACCGACTTTTCTTACTTGTTTTTCAATGCATTCAGAAAAGTAACTCATGGGTGATATTCAACATAGTCCAAATTACTAGGCTCACACCAACCCTAGCTCGCTTAAATCTGGGGTCTAGTTGACAGATCCCAATCCTCGTTTCATATTCGTTTCATTTGTTTATTTAATGATATGCAGTATACCTAATTATTGACTCAAAGTCAATGGTTTATACGCTAACCCGATCCTCTTCTTCAGTTCTCTCAAGCTCTTCCCAGCTTTGAGATTCTAACATCTCAAGCTGTGCTTCTAAAAGAGTACGGAATCTCGTACGATAAATGGCTGCTCTTTTTTTCAATTCTTCAATTTCTAGGGAAATCGTTCTTGATTTCATTAGAGACTCGTTGATGATACGATCTGCATTTTTTTCAGCTTCTTTGACAATCAATTGCGCTTCTTTTTTTGCATTTGCTTTCACTTCTTCAGCTGTTTCTTGCGCTACAATAATCGATTTACTTAAGCTTTCTTCAATATTAGAAAAATGGCTAAGTCTTTCATTTAATTGTATTATCTTTTCCTCAAGGTCTTTGTTTTGGCGAATTAAAGCTTCATAATCTTTAATCACTTGATCCAAAAATTCATTTACTTCATCTTCATTATACCCACGAAACGCTTTACTAAATTCTTTGTTATGTATGTCCAATGGTGTTAAAGGCACCAAAAACACCTCCAAATCATATTTTGTCATACTTATTTCGACATAGAATCCAAAAATCCTGCAATTTTTTTAGCTCCATCGACCTATTTTTACACGGATACGGCCTTTTTTGGTGATTCCTTCGTCCTCTAAAAACTTAAAGCGACCAAATCCATTTAAAGAAACGATATCACCTACTTGAAGCTTATAATCGGTTTGATCAATGATTTGCCAATTTACTTTTAAATGTTTCCCTTTAATCCATTCAGATATTTTTGTCCGAGACAGTCGAAAAACATCACTCGATATCGCATCAACACGTAGCGAAGAAACGGTCAAAAACATTTCCTCAATCTGTTGAATTGGGGGTTTTACATTTTCTCTAGCGATTTCCTCAAGTCGAACAGGAACCCTTCCTACATGAGTAAGCTGCATTCTAATATAATCAGCAACTTCACTAGCAACAATGTATTGTTTATCCGTATCTGAAACAAGGATATCTCCAAATTTTTCACGTTTTATTCCAATATTCAAAAGCGCACCCATGTAATCCCTATGAGTTAATGTTGTAAATTTATTCTCCCCAATCACTTTAAAAAAGGTTAGCCCCATTTCCTTAGGATCATAGGAAAAATAATAGGGTGCAATCAGCACTCTACCTCTTTCAGCTTCAGTATATCCCCCATCAAAAAACATCGTCAGATCCATAGAAGAATTGACGATGTTTTGAATGATTTGCTTTTGCCTAGGGTCAACAAAATCAGTTCGGATAGAAGTATGAGTCTTCTCTGCTCGCTCTACCCATTCAATCACCCGTTCTACAAAAGGCTGCTCTTCTTTACGATAATGATGCATAATATGATCATGTGACATGTAAGTTCCCCCAAAGATGATTACTTTACAAATGCTTTATAAGAATAAAAATCTTAAAACAGTTTTTAGCCCTTCTCGGATAAAATCAAGTGCGAAAAAGGCAACGATTGGTGAAATATCAATCATCCCAATAGGTGGGATAATTTTTCTAAAGGGTCGTAAATAAGGTTCGACAAGTTTACCTAATAGTTCTCCTACAGGCGTTTCTCTCATTTGCGGAACCCATGACATCAAAATATAGGCAAAAATAAGCCAAAAATAGATTTGAAAGATTGTATCTACGATTGAAATAATAGAGTACATTTGTTATTCATCCTCCTGAAGAATTTCAGTAATCGCTCCTTCAATATCAATATTTTCTGGAGTGCATAAAAAGATACTTGTACCAATTTTTTTGATGTCACCATTCAAAGCATAGACACAACCACTTAAAAAATCTACTACTCTTCTCGCTTGATCTGGTGAAAGTCGTTGTAAATTAACAATAATCGGGCGATGAGACCGTAAATGATCAGCAATCTCCTGTGCTTCCTCATAGGATCTAGGTTCAGCTAAAACCATTTTTACATTTTTCTGAGTATGTAAGCTTACGACATTATTATTTTTGTTTCTTCGACTTAAAAAAACCTCATCTTCAGATTCTTGACCTTCTATCTCTTCTACAACCTCTTCATCCTGAAGGCCCAAAAAACCCATGATTTTCCCCATCATTTTTTCATTCCTCCATTCAAATGTTTATACTTCTCCTTTAAAAAGAACTGTACCTAGACGAATAAATGTTGCCCCTTCTTCGATGGCAACCTCAAAATCGTTGGACATACCCATTGATAATTCATGAATTGTGTATCCTAGAATGCCATTATCATTAATCTCATCTCTTAATTCCCTTAATCGACGAAAAATAGGCCTTATTACCTCTTTTTCTTCAACAAAGGGAGCCATTGTCATTAAACCAACAATGCGAATAGAATCTAATAAACGAACTTTTTCTACAAATTCAAGCAATTCTTCTGGTGCTAAACCAGATTTAGTCGTTTCTCCAGAAATATTCACTTGAATAAAGGCTTGTACTTTTAGATTTTGTAATTTTGCCCGCTTATTGATTTCTTGAGCCAAGGAAAAACGATCAAGGGAATGAAGGTAATCAAATTTTCCAAGTAATTGTTTTACTTTGTTAGTTTGTAAATGCCCGATAAAATGCCATGTACCTTGATCTTTAAGTACTTCATATTTTTTTAGTACCTGTTGAACTTTATTTTCTGCAATATGGTCTAAACCAAAGTCTAATACTTGTTTGGTTTGATCGATATCTAGATATTTTGTAACTGCAATCAATTGGATCTCCTTTGGGTCTCTACCACTTCGTTCACAAGCAAACCGTATCCTTTCTTTTACATTCAGTACATTTTCTTTTAATTGCACAACTTACTCATCCTTCCTAAGTCCAATCCAAGCAGCCATACGCCCTGTTTTTCCCTGTTCTTTTCGATGTGAAAAAAATAAATCAACATTGCAATTAGTACACCATGATGAAATTTCGATATTTTCCGGCAAAATTCCTGCTTCTAATAGTATTTCTTTATTTATTTTTTTAAATCTAAATCAAAATGCCCATTTTTCTTGTCGATCACCATTTCTGGTGGAATAAATTGAAGCGAAGATTGCATTGGATTGATGACTTGATCATTGACTTCATAGCAGCACTGACCAATCGCTGGACCGATCGCAACTTGAATATCATTGACGTTTGACTGAAAAGAATCTACAAACGTTTGAATCATTTTTTCTGCAATTTTTAGAACCGTTCCTTTCCATCCTGCATGAGCCAATCCTATAATCTGTTTGATAGGGTCATAAAAATAGATTGGAACACAATCTGCAAAATAAACCGTTAATACGATATCTGGAATATTTGTTACTAGGCCATCTGTATCTTGAATCGCATCTTCGCGAATTCTCCGTCCTTTTCCCCTCTCAGCAAGGGTAACCACTTTGATATTGTTCCCATGAACCTGTTCAGCTGAAGTCCAAGCATCAAAGGAAAACCCTAATGCTCTGGCTAGTATCTGGCGATTTGCTACGACATCTGTTGGGTCATCCCCTACATGGAGTGCCAAATTCATAGATTGGTAGTTGCCTTTACTTTGACCACCCTGTCTAGTAGAAAAACCTACACTTAGATTAGGATTCTCTTGTTCCCACTTTTTGATCACAAGATAAGGTATCGGTTTGTCTACTTGTACAAACGCTTCCATATCAACACTCCTTTTCTCCTATATTATCATAGAATATGGGTCGATTCACCAAATAAAATAACCCACAAAAGTGAAGACTTCCTTCGAAGCCAATTCATATTACTTTTATGGGATCCATGAATATTTTAAAAGAAATGCATAATGATATTTTAATTTGTTTTTCTAAAAGGGTCATACTCATCCAATTCAGTTGAACGATAGGATCGATCATCTAATTTCACTAAAATTACATCTAATCCAATTTTTACAATATTTTTCCAAGGAATAATATACTCAGCCCCATTTGCAAAAAGTCCGAATAATTTTCCTTGACTGGGGACGATCAATGCTTCAACTCGTCCATTTCTTAAGTCTATATCTAAGTCTTGTACCGATCCTAATTTCTTACCATCAAATATATTAATGACATCTTTCGTTTGGAACTCTGAAATTTTAATCATTTTCAGCTCACCCAATCTTTTTCTTCTTTCCTAATATATATATGTGAAGATTGCCAAAAATGTACCATTAAGAAAAGGTTTGTATATTCATCTGCTTATGGAATATACAAACCTCTAAATGACAAGCGGAAGAAAGTTTCTTATTTTTTAATAAAGGTCAACCTTATCAGATTGACCTCACTAAGCAAAATGATTTATGTTTTGATATACTTATGCATTTGCTGAATAGCGGCCTTTTCTAACCTTGACACTTGGGCCTGAGAAATGCCGATTTCTTCAGCTACTTCCATTTGGGTTTTTCCATCGTAAAACCTCATCGATAAAATCATTTTTTCTCGATCATTAAGACGATTTAGCGCTTGTTTTAACGCAATTTCTTCTACCCAATGGATATCCTTATTTTTATCATCACTAATTTGATCCATTACATAGATCGGATCTCCTCCATCATGATAAATCGGTTCAAATAAGGATACCGGATCTTGAATTGCATCTAAAGCAAAGACCACGTCTTCTTTTGGCACATTTAATACTTCAGATATTTCATAAATCGTTGGCTCAGAAGACTTTTGGGTAGTTAAAGCATCCCTTACTTGAAGTGCCTTGTAAGCAATATCGCGAAGGGAACGTGATACTCGAATTGGATTATTATCCCTTAAATAACGTCTAATTTCTCCTATAATCATTGGGACGGCATAGGTGGAGAATTTCACGTTTTGGCTGAGATCAAAGTTATCAATAGCTTTCATTAACCCGATACACCCAACCTGAAATAAATCATCTACAAATTCGCCGCGATTATTAAAACGTTGGATGACACTTAAGACAAGGCGTAGGTTTCCATTCACCAATGTTTCCCTAGCCGAATGTTCACCCTGTTGCATGGCTTGAAAAAGTTTTCTCATTTCCTCATTTTTCAAAACAGGTAATTTGGATGTATCTACACCGCAGATTTCAACTTTACTTCTAGACAAGATTCTCCCTCCTATCGGAGTTACGTTACTGTAAAGTATCTCCTTAGAGGGAAAAATTTATGCTTTAAATCATTTTATTAAATTCTTTTCGCAATCGTTTGATAATTCTTTTTTCTAATCTTGATATATAAGATTGAGAAATACCAAGGATATCAGCAACGTCCTTTTGAGTTTTTTCAATCCCATCATTAAGGCCAAATCGGAGTTCCATAATCACTTTTTCTCGATCATTTAATTTTTCTAATGCTTTCTTTAATAATTTTTTATCAATTTCATCTTCAATGTTACGAAAAATGGTATCATTTTCTGTTCCTAAAATATCTGAAAGCAATAGTTCATTACCATCCCAATCAATATTTAATGGTTCATCAAAAGATACTTCAGTTTTCACTTTATTGTTACGTCTTAAGAACATCAAAATTTCATTTTCAATACATCTGGAAGCATAGGTGGCTAATTTGATTTTTTTATCAATATCAAATGTGTTTACCGCCTTAATTAGCCCGATCGACCCAATAGAGACTAAATCTTCTATATTTACTCCTGTGTTATCAAATTTTCTTGCAATGTAGACAACAAGACGAAGATTTCGTTCGATTAACATCGACTTTACTGCATTATCTCCTGTAGGCAGCTTCTCTAATAGAAGTTCTTCCTCTTCTCTTGTCAAAGGAGGTGGAAGAGTTTCACTTCCTCCAATATAATAAATCTCCTCTGTTTTCAATCCAAGTAGAAATAATAGACGATACCACAATAAAATCAACTGGATCTTCCACTTTGCTAACATATGAGACCCCCTTGAACAATGAATTAGGATTATCCTGTTAATAATTCAGGATGTATAATAGCTGAATAGCTGTGGTCATTGGAAAGATGACCATAATCAAGACCGATTAAAACTTTGGTATGTGTCCAATGTGTTTGGTTCTCTGAGGAAATCACCACCTTATCAGGACGAATACATAATAAAAACTGCATCTCTTTTGATACGCTGCGAAAGGGGACTAGATGAATTCTAGTCTGCCATGCTGGATCGATATTCTTCGTTATTTCTTCAAGCGATTCCAAATGAAATTGTCCATGTTGATAAGCTGTCTGGAAAATAGTAGGTAAAAATGACACGGATTTAGCTTCTAAAATCATCACTGGTTTTCGAGTAATTGGATCATAAAGCCGATTCCCGGTATCCACCAATCCTTTACATTGATGACGATGTTCGAGAACCTCTATCTCAACATCTACATAATGTTGTTCGACATTTCCTTTCCGTTCAAGGGACAGGAATGTACGATTGGAGAAAAACCATACCCCTAAAACAGCAATCACGATAAAAAGGAGCAAAAAAAATGGATTTGACGAATGAGTCACGTACACACCTTTTATGACTTCATGATCAATTTGAAAGAGGTACTGTAAAGCAAATACCCCACCGCCCATGAGAAAAGAAACAAAATAAAAGGTGGCCAACGTTCTAACCATTTGGAGCAGATGTAAAAAACCAAATGAGACCCATAACATTAAAATTGAGATCAGAATTTTTGTTAGTAAAACATGTGCTGCACTCAAATAAGGAATAAAAAATACCATCGTATACGCTGCTCCGATCATTGCTCCTAGCGTGATGCGGATCTTCTTGATTTTTAAGTGAAGAAACTTGGCAGTCGTTAATAAAATTAGTGTATCGATCATAAAATTAAGTAAAAGGATTAGATCCAAGTAAAAGACCATCTTCTCTTTCTCCTTTTCATTCATAAAGGAAGAAGTGAGAATAGTATATAATATATCTATATTCAAAGTCTGTCTAAACTTGCCGACAAGCTATCGATTTTTTTGTCGAAAAAACATTTTTTTAAAAGAATAGAAAGTGATGCTTTCTTTTGCATACAAAAAAGACCTAACACGAATGTGTTAGATCTTTTTTATTCTTTAAATGAAATAATTTATGAAATTATTTATTACGGTTTCTTAAAAAGGTTGGGATGTCTAAGTTGTCGTGGTTATTTGCAAATGGCTTAATATTGATTTTGCCTGAAGAATTTTGACCTTGATCCTTTGTAGTTGTTTTAGTTGTAGCTTGTACTCGATTAGGATCATCATCAAAGCCAGTTGCAATGACTGTAACAATGATTTCTTCTTTTAAGTTCTCATTGATTACTGCACCAAAAATCATATTCACTTCCGGATCTGAAGAAGATGCAACAATATCAGCTGCCTCGTTTACTTCGTATAAACTTAGATTTGCTCCACCTGTAATATTCATAAGAACACCTTTTGCACCATTAATTGACGTTTCCAATAATGGACTGCAGATTGCTTTTTTAGCTGCTTCTGCTGCTCTATTTTCACCAGTTGCAATACCAATGCCCATCAATGCAGAGCCTTTTTCCGTCATAATGGTTTTTACATCGGCAAAATCCAAGTTAATTAATCCAGGTACTGCAATCAAATCAGATATTCCTTGTACTCCTTGACGAAGTACGTTATCTGCTTGACGAAATGCTTCTAACATCGGTGTATTTTTGTCGACGATCTCTAATAAGCGATCATTTGGAATCACAATCAGTGTATCCACTTTTTCCTTTAATGCAGCAATTCCTTGTTCTGCTTGTAGAGACCTTTTTCTTCCTTCGAAAGAAAAGGGTTTAGTAACCACTCCGACTGTTAAAGCACCTAATTCTTTGGCAATTTCTGCAATAACAGGTGCTGCACCAGTTCCTGTACCACCACCCATACCAGCTGTAACAAACACCATATCAGCGCCTTTTAGACTATTTTCAATCGTTTCTCTACTTTCTTCTGCAGCTTTTTTCCCTATTTCCGGATTTGCTCCTGCCCCTAATCCTCGTGTTAACTTTTCTCCAATTTGCGATTTAGTTACAGCTAAAGAACGGTGAAGGGCTTGTGCATCTGTGTTCACTGCGATAAATTCAACGCCTTGAACGCCAGCTTCAATCATGCGGTTAACAGCATTACTGCCTCCGCCGCCAACACCTATTACTTTAATTTGGGCTAATTGCTCCATATCCAGATCAAATTCTAACATTCATTATCCCCCTCACTTATCGTGATCGCTTTTCTAGATGTTCTAAATAAATTCGCTAAACCAGTTTTTGATCCGTTCAAATGGACTTACACTTCTAGATTTTCGCTTTGGCTTAGATGATGCTGTTTTAACCACTAATCCATGATTTGCTTTAATCATTTTTGTTGCGTATTTAATTAAACCCACTCCACCAGTGTAAGATGGGTCTTTTACACCAATGTAATCTGGAATTGCAATACGAACAGATGGCTTCAAAACTTCTTGGGCCAAACTCAGAATTCCATTCATCCCCATCACTCCACCAGTAAGGACAAACCCACCTGCTAGTTCCTTTGTGTATTCTAAACGATGAACTTCTTCTTGGATAATTTCAAACATTTCTCTAAGTCTTGGTTCAATAATATGAGCTAAATCTTCTTGGTTAAATTCCTTTTCCACGTTACTGCCAATCCGAGCGACTTTAAATATTATCTCGTTATTAGATTCCTCAATACTTGCAATTCCATATTTTAATTTCACTTGTTCCGCGATATCTGTTTGGGTTCTTAGCCCTATAGAGATATCATTTGTAATATATTCCCCTCCAATCGGAAGTTCCGTGGTTTTTACAATACTTCCTTGTTCAAAAATAGAAAGGGTTGTCGTTCCTTTCCCTATGTCTACTAATGCCACACCAAGATTCATTTCATCTTTAGAAAGGGCTATATGACTAGCTGCTAATGGCATTAAAATAAATCCTGCAATTCGAAGTTCAGCTCTTTCAATCGTACGCATCAAATTATGTATGATCGTTTTCGAACCGGTAACAATTGTTGCTTCGACTTCAAGTCTTACACCATACATCCCTCTTGGGTCTTTGATACCTGACAAACCATCAACAATATATTCTTTAGGAATGACATCGATGATTTCTCTTTCAGGAGGTAAATTAATTAATTTAGCTGCTTGAATCACTCGATCTATATCTAATTCACTGATTTCCTTGTCTTCACTAGATACAGCGACGACTCCATGACTTGTTTGTAAATCTATATGGTTACCAGAAATCCCAACATAAACCTCATCTATCGTAATTCCTACCATTCGTTCAGCATGGTCAACTGCCTTACGAATCGACTGTACGGTTTGATCAATATCAACAATTGCTCCCTTTTTAATGCCTTCAGAATCTGCAGAACCCACTCCAATAATATTTAATGACCCATTATTCACTTCGCCAATGATGACTCGAACCTTGGACGTACCGATGTCTAGACTAACTATACTATCGTTGCTCAAATCTTTGGCACCCCCTCAAAAAATATCTAGTAATCTCGTTAGTTCATTTAAAGATAAAAGGCTTTTTATAAGTTATTCCACACATTTTAGTGTTTTCCTTTTTTTTCTATGATTTTTTCAACATTTTTTGTCTTATGATACTTTCTTATGTCTTTCGCTAAAGTTTGTCAATAAGAGTCTGCGAATGACTGCTAAATTATTAAATAATCTTACACCAAAAGCAAAAATAGCAGCTAAGTATAAATCCACACCTAATTGAACACCTAAAAATACAATCCCTGCAGCTAACAAGGTGTTAAAAAAGAATCCTGAAATAAAAATCTTTGTATCAAAAGAATGTTCTAAACTGGCACGAATTCCCCCAATTACTGTATCAAGAGCGGCTAAAACAGAAATAGATAAATAATGACTATATTCTTCTGGTACACGAAGATCAGAACTAAAGCCTAAAACTAATCCGATAATAAGTCCAAGAATAGGCAACCACATTATTTTTCACCTACCTTTACCGGTTTCATATATCTGGGATTAATATCACCATTATATGCAGGGATTTGAATTTTTTCTTGTTCAGCAATAATCAATTCTTTGTTAAGAATTTTAAAATAATCCTGCAGCCCGGCAATCTGGATTCCAGCTTGAATCATTTTTGCATCACCAATTGCTTTAATTTCATAAGGAAAGGTAATGAATCGATTATTGACTTGAATTCGATTTCCTACATTTCGTATCGCAGAAACAGATACCAATCGTTGATCATTGATCGAAATCGCTTGTGCCCCATTACCAAACATTTCATTCACCAATGTTCTTAAATCGTCATCTACAATTTCATTTTCGTCCTCTTCACCAATCTCTGAAAAAGAAGAATCCATAGCTGTAATTCGAACAATTAATCCTTTTCCTTCAACAGGAATAGTTCCTGCTAAGAGCTTCGCATGACCTAATTCATCCGAGATGATTTGGGAAATTTGTTGATTTTGGTTGTTATTTTTGTATTGGTTAAGCAATTGTCGTTTTTTAGACAAATCATTTAAAAGATTATTTTTCCGTTCTAATTCTTTACTTAAATTCGAACGTAATTCTGTAATGTCCCTAGCTTCCATCTTAAACGTATTTTGTGTTGAATTAAACTGAATAGATAACATAAATCCAATAATGACACTAATGATTGTAATTGTATAAGAGATCTTTCGTTTATGAACTTGCATATAAAATCTTCCTTTACGGATTAAGTATTGTTAATCGATCAGTATTAAGTGTTCCAATAAAACCTGGGATTACGATATGATCCATCTTTTTTGTAGAGATTTGAATATTCCATAAGCGTAATGTCTCTAACACTCCCCCTGGCATTTCTAATCCAGCTAATAAGGTATCAGGATCACCAATGGCTAGTATTTCAAAAGGGGGTGCTTTTTTAATAGAATTCACAAGAATGGTTGGCCCTACACAACGAATCGAACTAGAAGCAATCATACGTTCACCATTTACACTTATCGCCTCTGCACCAGATGCAAATAATTCATTCACTACTTTTCGTAAGTCTTGTTCATGAACTATATAACTAGAGACATCACCCTCAACTTCTTTTGCTTGTTTGCTATCGTTTAGAGTCACCGAAAGACCTGGCCCCTCTACAGAGATCAGTCCGGCAATCATCCGGGTGTTATCTAATTGTTCGCGAATTTTATTAGCCTCATCTTCATTGCTGATCAAAGATTGTTCAAATCCACGAATTTCTTCTTCAATTTCTTGAATCTGCTTTTCAAGCTCTTGATTTTCTTTTTTTGATTGACAATCTTTTCTTGTAATTCCTGTTGTTTGTCCAATGTTGAAAAAGAAAAATTACTATTAAATCTTCTTATACTTGTGGATTCATACTGAAAAGCGATTAAAAAACCAAGCAATAAAAAAACAATTGTGATATAAATTTGCCATCTATTAATTTTCATTATTTGGTTCACCACTATTTTTATATTCTTCAAATCGTATCGAATCTAGTAAATAAATATCACCTAGATTCTTCGTTTTCGCTTTTAAGTTTTCGAGAATACTAGAAAGTAAGTTTAATTTTTTACTTAATTCATCTAGATGGACATGCAAGCGATAACCCTCTCTCGTATAAATCAACACTTGATTGGTATCAATCATATTGGGTTCATTTTTTATCTCTGATAATTCATCCAATATGGCTGGGTCTACCTTTGCAAGTTCTCTTGCTAAAGTAGGAAGCTGATCATTATTCTTCCATTCGGAAATAAGAGGCCGATTCATAACGATTTGATCAGTTTTTTTCTGAACAAGATATCCATTCTCTAAAACAGGAACCCACTGTTTCTTTGAATATAGAAAAGCGATCGGTTTTTGTTCTAGAATTTGAATCCGTAATTTCCCAGGATATTTTTTCTCGACCTCTACTTTTTTGATTTCTGGTAACTCCAACAATCTATTTTCAAGGGAAGAAGCTTTTAAAAACCAATAATGCATGTTTTGATGTAATTTTCCTTTTTCGTAAATCTCTTTTTCGGTTAATAGATTCAATCCTGTGATTTGGATCGAAGTGATTCTACTAATGGGTAAATTAAAATAGGTGATCATAGCAATCAGAAGAAAAAATAAAAAAGATACCGTAACAACTTTCTATTTTTCTTTGGTATCATTACCTGTTTTTTGAACTGCGGAATTGTTTGATAGGATTGGTACATTTCTTCTCATTCCTTTATATCCAACTCAGTCTTCACTTTATCTCTCATTTGATTATGAAAAGCGGCATATAAAATGCCGCTAATTTTCAGATTCTCGCAAAATTTTTGCCCCAATTGCATTTAAAGACTCTTCAATACGCTCATAACCACGATCTACGTGATGAACCTGGTGAACAATCGTTTTACCTCTAGCAGCTAAGCCAGCTAAAATGAGAGCAGCTCCTGCCCTTAAATCGGTTGCTTCAACATGAGCTCCTGTTAAATAGGGAACGCCGCGGATATATGCTGTGCTTTGGTCAATCCTGATATCAGCACCCATTCGAATCAATTCGTCTACATGCTTAAATCTAGAATCAAATACCCTTTCCTCAATGATGCTAAAACCCTGTGCAAGCGTTAACAGTGTCATCATTTGTGCCTGCATATCTGTTGGGAAACCTGGATAAGGTGAGGTATAGATCTTTTCAACAGCTTTTAGAGGGGTCATCCTTTTTACGACCATTATATCATTGTCGGTTTCAATTTCAACACCAACACGTTTTAAATATTCGATCACAGATGTTAAATGCTCAGGTATGACATTATTTAGTTCGATACTTCCTCCAGCAATACCTACCACAGTTATAAATGTTCCGGCTACAATCCGATCTGGAATGATTTGATAAGTAATTGGTACAAGTTCTTCAATACCCTTGATTGTAATCACATCTGTTCCTGCCCCAGAAATTTTTGCCCCCATTTGATTTAAGAAATTCTGCAAATCAACAATTTCTGGTTCTTTTGCTGCATAAATGATCTTTGTTTCTCCCCTAGCTTTTACAGCTGCCATCATAATATTTTCAGTTGCGCCTACACTTGGATAATCTAAAGTAATGACCGTTCCTACTAATTCCTTTGCTGTACAGGTAATCAAACCGTCACGATCGATAATCTTAGCACCAAGAGCCTCTAAACCTTTCAAATGAAGATCAATTTTCCTTTCACCAATCGCACAACCCCCAGGTTTTGAAACGCTCACTTGGTTAAATCTAGCTAGTAAAGGACCCATGAGGAAGATCGATGATCTCATCAAACGCATGAGTTCTTCAGGAACCTTTGTTGATAAAATCGAACGAGTATCGATCATCACCGTATGATGGTTAAAATCTACTTGTGCCCCCAAAGAACGCAAAATTTGAATCATCACATCAATATCTAGTAAATGTGGAACATCTTGAATCACATGTGTTCCTTCTGCTAATAGAGAGGCTGCCAAGATAGGAAGTGCAGCATTTTTAGCACCCTGTACTTTTATTTTACCAGACAGAGGCCTTCCACCTTCGATGATCAACTTCTCCAAAGTTCCACCTCCGTTTACCCCTCACCTACCACTTCAATTTCTGTAGTCAATTTTATTTGGTATACTTCATACACTCGTTCTTTAACATGTTCAATTAATGTGAGCACATCCTTTGCCGATGCCTGACCTATATTCACGATAAAGTTAGCGTGCATCATAGAAATTTGGGCTTCACCCACTTGATATCCTTTAAGACCCAGCTCTTCTATTAATCTACCTGCATAATCATTTTCTGGATTGCGAAATACACTTCCAGCGCAAGGCAAATGATAGGGTTGAGTTTTTCTTCTTCGATCCTTGAATCGAGCCGTATCTTCTGCAATTTTCTTTTGATTCCCTGGTTTTAGTTTAAACGTAGCAGATAGAATGATGCCTCTTTTCTGTTGGAGGATCGATGAACGGTAACTAAATTCAAAGTCTTGATTTTTCCAAGTAACGATTTGTCCGTTCTCTAATAAGACCTCTGCCTCTTCAAAAACATGGGAAATGTCAGAACCGTGGGCACCCGCATTCATATAGATGGCACCCCCAACCGTTCCAGGAATTCCACCAGCAAATTCAAGTCCTGTTAATCCTTGTTTTGCTGCTAAATTTGCTAATCGAATCAGAGAAACACTAGCTCCTACGTGAATATAAGATCCATCAAAGAGGATTTGATTAAACCCCTTATTCATATGAATAATAGCACCCTTAAACCCGTGATCCAAGACTAGGAGATTAGAGCCTTTACCAATCACTTTCCAAGGAATCTTAGCTTCGTTTAAAATCATTAAGGCATCTAATAACCCTTTTTGATTGTCAGGCTCAATGTAAATTCTTGCTGGTCCACCAATTTTCCATGTGTTATGCTTTGATAGCGGCTCATTTTCAACAATTTTACCAATAGGCTGGTCTTTCAGTTTTTGAATCCAGTCTTGCATCTTCTATCCTCCTAATCACGATATTCTCTCACTGGGCTATACGATATACTATGCCTAAATCATTATAGTGTGACAATCGCCTAATTTTTATGATCCATGAAAGTCATCATTTCTTGGTAAAGGTTCGTCGCTGCATCTGGTTTCCCAATCTTTTTAGCTGCATGAGAAAATTTCTTCCTTCTCTCATCATCCATTAGCCAGCGAATTGTTGAAAGTAAATGTACACCATTCAACTCTTTTTCTCGAATCATTTTTGCAGCACCTTGGTTTTCCATCCATTTAGCATTCTTCTCTTGATGATTATTCGTAACATAAGGAGAAGGAATAAGAACCGAAGGAATTCCGAGAGCAGTAATTTCTGCTAAAGAAGAAGCACCTGCACGACTCACAATGAGATCTGTTGCTGCCAATACCTCTGGCATATTGTATAAATATGGATAGATAGACACATTGCTTAAATACTGTTCATCAACCATTTTTAATTGCTCATTGATTGTCTCAAAATGAATTTCTCCTGTAACAAAAACAAAGTGATACTCTGGATATTGGTGCAATTCAGGTAACATCTCAAGAAATGCTTGGTTAATCGCCTTTGCTCCTCTACTCCCCCCAAAGACTAAAATGATTTTTTTATCCGCAGAGAGATGTAAGGCCTTTAAACCATTCTCTTTGTTCGCATGAACAACTTCAGTCGCTCTTGGATTCCCTGTAAGACGAATTTTTTTGGCTTTCTTAAAATGCTCTCTTGCCCCTTCAAAACTGATAGCTACAAGATCTACATAACGTGATAAAAATTGGTTGGTAAGCCCAGGAATCACATTTTGCTCATGAATGATCGTTCGTACTTTTTTTTGACTTGCTGCATAAAGAACTGGTCCGCAAACATAGCCACCAGTTCCTATAACAAGATCAGGTCGAAATTCCTGTATGTATTTCTTTGATTTTTGAACCCCTCTTAAAAACCGAAGTGCCGTTTTTATATTTTCAAAGGATAATTTTCTTTTAAATCCTGAAATTTCTATTTCAACAAAAGGAATCTCCGCATTTTGAACGATTTTTTTTCTAAGCCATTTTTAGAACCAATATATAGAAATTCTGCATTTGGCTCATGCTTCTTTATCTCTTTCACCATCGCCAATGCTGGATAAATATGCCCACCGGTTCCTCCACCAGATAAAATAACTCTCATATCATCACCTATTTAACGCGAATACCGCGAAATATTTAATAGAATACCAATTGCTGTTAACGTGAGTGTTAATGAAGATCCTCCGTAGCTTAATAATGGTAATGTAATTCCAGTTACTGGAAACATTCCTGTGACAACTCCGATGTTAATCACCACTTGGATCATGACCATCCCAATGATTCCTACTGCTAAAAAACTACCAAATAAGTCAGGTGCAGTAATGGCCACTCGAAAACCTCTCCATAGTAAAATTAAAAAGAGAATAAGAACAAGTCCCCCGCCAATAAAACCTAATTCTTCTGCAAGAATTGAAAAAATAAAATCTGTCTGTGGTTCAGGAACATAAAGATGTTTTTGTCTACTCATTCCTAACCCAAGTCCTAGTAATCCCCCTGGTCCTATCGCGTAAAGAGATTGAATCAACTGATAACCAGCCCCACGCGGATCTTGCCAAGGGTCTAAAAAGGCTAAAATTCTTTGAATTCGATAAGGAGCTGCTAGAACAAGACCTGTAAAACCCGCAACTCCAACCATCATTAAACTTAATAAGTGTTTTATTCTTGCTCCAGAAGTATAAATCATTAAGATCGAAGTGCCAACCAATACTGTCCCTGTTCCTAAATCAGGTTGCATCATGATCAATGCAAAAGCAAGGCCAAGAATAGCTAAAGGTGGCATAAGTCCTTTTGTAAAATAAATAATTTCTTGCTGGCGTTCAGATAGACGTTTTGCCAAAAAAATGATCATTGCTAATTTCGTAAACTCTGAAGGTTGAATACTAAACGCTCCAACACCTAACCAGCTGGTTGCACCATTTCTTGTTATCCCTACGCCAGGGATGAGAAGGAGAATCAATAGAAAAAAAACAATCAGCAAACCAATCTTGGCCCATTTTTTCCAAACCCAATAGTCTATGTTCATCATAAAATACATGGAAACGATCCCTAAAATAGCAAAAAACAATTGGCGCTTAGCATAAAAATACCAATCTCCCATTTCTCGATAGGCTAACACCGCACTTGCACTATAAACCATTATCACTCCAATTCCTAATAATAAAAGGGTAGCAAGTACAATCCACCAATCGGGATTTGATCTTGATTTTATCATACAGGAACACCTCTTTACCGTCGTTTAAAAAGCTTGTATCACTCTCTATAAAATCTATGCACAGCATTTTTAAAAATTCGTCCCCGTTCTTCAAATGAAGTAAACATGTCCCAGCTTGCACATGCTGGAGATAATAGAACCGTATCGCCAGCTACGGAGAGTGAATCTGCTAATTTCACAGCATTAGTAACATTATCGACGGTATAAATCATTTGTATCCCTGCAAGTTCTGCAACTCGCTTTAATTTTTCTGCTGTTTGACCAAAGGAAATCAAAGCTTTAACACTTTGTTTAAAAGGTTCGATTAGTTCATAAAAATCAATTCCTCGATCTAGACCCCCAGCGATTAAAATCACTTTTTGATCAAATGATTTTAGCGCCGAAATCGTGGCTTGAGGATTGGTGGCTTTCGAGTCATTAAAATAACTCACTTTCTTCTGGGTGGTTGTCACGAATTCTAAGCGGTGTTCAACTCCTTTAAATTGACGTAATACTTCACGAATTGAATCCCAATCTGCTCCATATAATCGGCTAGCAGTAATTGCAGCTAATGCATTTTCTAAATTATGACCCTTTATAAAAACATCTTTCACGTCAATGACTTCTACTAGGTTGTCGTCATCCTGCCAATAGATTTTGTCATCTTGTAAATATGCCCCCTGAGATACAGGATTTTTTGTGGAAATAAGATAAACTTGGCTCTTAATCGAAGGTAGGAGTTCCATACATTTTTCACATTCAGCATTGATGACAGCATAATCTTGCTCAGTTTGATTTTGGAATAGTTTTGCTTTTGAAGCAATATAATCATCTATCGTTTGGTGATAATCCAAGTGGGCAGGATATAGATTTAATAGTACTGCAATGTTTGGTCGAAAAGAAATCGTTCCTTTTAATTGAAAAGAGCTTAATTCGCTGACTAACACTTGATCACTTGTTGCGTGTAATGCTTGTTCACTAAGTACCGTTCCAATATTTCCAGCTACAATCGGTTGCCGTTTGGCTTGCTTAAGGATCTCACCAATCAATGTCGTTGTTGTTGTCTTTCCATTCGATCCAGTAATTCCTATCATTGGTGATTTCGAAAGTTGATAAGCGATTTCTACTTCAGTTACAATCGGTATTTTTAGTAGTATTGCCTGTTCTACTAGAGGAATGGTATAAGGAATTCCTGGATTTTTTACAAGTAGGTCCGTTTCCTCCGTCAATAAATCATCTGGGTGTCTACCACAAATGACCTGAATCCCTAATTCCTCCAATTCCTTTTTCTCAGGACATTTTTCTTCTGGTTTCACATCGTTAACAATCACTTTTGCCCCTAATTGATGTATAATTTTTGCGATCGTTGTCCCACTTTTTGCAAGCCCCAAAACGACAACGTTTTTCCCCTCAAACTTGACCATGTTTCATCTCTCCTATTAATGTAGCACCTCTAGATAGATACCTAATCCTGCAAATATAAATCCAACTATCCAAAAGACCATCACTACTTTCCATTCAGACCAACCGGACAACTCAAAATGATGATGGATTGGACTCATACGAAAAACTCGTTTTCCTCTCGTCTGGAAGGAAATGACTTGAATGATGACAGATAGCACCTCTAATACATAAACACCACCGATAATGACCAAAAGTAATTCCGTCTTCGTTAAAATGGCCATCGTTGCAAGAGCCCCACCAATCCCTAATGAGCCAGTGTCTCCCATAAATAACTTAGCAGGATGAGCGTTTTTTACAAGAAAGCCTAAAACTGCCCCTACCATTGCAGCACCAAAAATGGCGACCTCAAACTGAGTAGTACTCAAAGCGATAATTGAAAATGCACCAAAAGAAATGGCACTACTACCTGCAAGTAAACCATCTAATCCATCAGTTAAATTCACTGCATTTGAGGTTCCAATGACCATAAAGAGAATAAAAGGAAAATAAAGCCATCCCATATGAATTTCCCAAGGTAAGCCAGGAATATACAATGTGGTATCATGGCCTTGCTTAAGTAAAAAATAAGATAAAAGAACCGAGATGAATAATTGTCCAAGAAGTTTTTGTTTTGCTGTTAGTCCTAAGTTTCTTTTCTTGATGATCTTGATAAAATCATCAAGAAAACCCAAAAAACCAAATCCTAAAGTTACTAAAAGTAAAAGAAATAAGTTCTGGTTTAAAGGTGAAAATTTTAAAACTGTAAAAATAAGGGCTAAATAAATAATGATACCACCCATAGTAGGAGTTCCAGCTTTTTTTTGATGTAATTGTGGCCCTTCCTCCCTAATTGACTGTCCAAATTTAAGTCTTCTTAAGATCGGAATAAATAAAGGGCCAAGTAGTGTGGCAATCAAAAATGATGCGATGATGGTATAAATAATAATTCGTAGTTCCATAATTATTTTTTCCCCTTTTTCATCCCTTTATTTTTCAGTAAGAGTGGTTAAACCAAGCTTTCGACCACTTTCTCTAAATGTACTCCTCTAGAGGCTTTTAGCAAAATCATGGTTTTTTGGTTTGAATGTTGTAATACAAATTCAGATAAGTGGTTAAAATCTTTAATATAATGAACCTGTTCTTCAACCATTCCAGCTTCTTTTGCCCCTTCAGCAATCCATCGCCCATCTTTACCCGTTGTAACGAGTAAATCAATCTGTAAGCCTGCACAGACTCTTCCAATTTCCAAGTGATATTCTTTCGCATATTCACCTAATTCTAACATGTCCCCTAATACCGCTATTTTTTTATCGTTTTGAAATGTAGAGAGTAATTGTAAACTAGCTTTCATTGAAGTGGGACTGGCGTTATATACATCATTCAAAAGGATCGCTCCATTTTTAGCGATCATCTTTTCAAGGCGCATGCTAGTCAACTTAGGATCTTTCAACCCTTGTTGAATCTTCTCAATCGAAATATGAAGACACTTCCCCACTTCAACCGCCATTAAAGCATTGATCACATTGTGTAGACCTAATAATGGTAAAGAATAAGAAACTTGATCTTGGCTATTAAATTGAATTCCCTTTGTTCCATCTAGATTTACTTTTACAGGGTAAACATCATTTTCTTTGTTTTCTCCTACCCATTTTAAATGAAAATGAAGATTTTGGTTGGCTAAATAGTCGCGTAATAAAGGCTCATCTCCATTTAAAATAAGTGTACCATTTTCTTGTAAACCTTCAATGACTTCTAATTTAGCTGCAGCAATTGCTTTTCTTGAACCCAAAAATTCAATATGGGACTCTCCGATATTTGTTATCACTGCAATCTGGGGCTTAGCAATTTCAGAAAGAAGCGCAATTTCTCCTTTATTGCTCATTCCCATCTCAATCACAGCCAATTCTGTTTCTTCGGGCATCGTTAACAAGGTTAAGGGTACACCAATATGGTTATTCAAATTTCCTTTTGTTTTGTGAACAGAGTATGTTGTAGAAAGAACAGAAGCAATTAAATCTTTGGTCGTCGTTTTTCCATTACTTCCAGTCACAGCAACAATGGTGGGATTTATCTTTTTACGATAATATTTCGCTAAATCTTGCAAGGCAACCAATGTATCGGCAACAAGAATAAAAGGAATCTTCACATCTTTAGGAATCGTCTTTAACGATTGCCACAAGGCTACCACTGCACCTTGCTCCTCTGCCATTTTGATAAATTGATGGCCATCAAATCGTTCACCAATTAAGGGGACAAATAAATCCCCTTTTGAAATTTTTCTCGAATCAGTGCTTACCCCTGTTACCGCTAGCTTTTCAGTAAAAGGTTGATAAAGCCGACCAGAAACGGATTGGATGATTTCATTTAATGTTAACTTCATGAGCGCTTGCTCCTTATCGCATCTCTTGCTATTTCCCGATCATCAAAATGAATCGTTTTATTTTTTAAAATTTGATAGGTTTCATGACCTTTTCCAGCAATGAGAATCACATCGTCTTTCTTTGCTTGTGAAACCGCATATTCGATTGCTTCTTTTCGATCAATGATTACAATATATTTATTCGTATCAACCCCTGTTTTTTCAATCCCAACTAAGATGTCGTGGATGATTTGCTCTGGATTTTCTGACCGAGGGTTATCAGATGTAACTACAGCGATATCACTATATTTAACAGCAATCTCTCCCATGATTGGACGCTTCGTTTTATCACGATCACCACCAGCTCCAAAGACGCAGTAAATTTTGCCTTTTGCAAATTCCTTTACTGTCTTTAAAATATTTTCCAAGCTGTCAGGTGTATGGGCATAATCCACCAAAACGGTATAATCCTGTCCTTCATTCACAGGCTCAAAACGACCGTCAACTCCGGAGATTTGTTCTAAACTTTGCTTTATTTGATCAAGAGAAATTCCTTCGATCAATCCAACAGTCATTGCTGCAAGCGCGTTATAAACACTAAATTTACCAATCATTTTTAGTTGAATATCAATATTGCCTCTAAAAGTTTCTACTGCAAATGATGTACCTTGGGCATCAATATGAATATCCAAGGCTTTAACATCTGCATCATGATCAATTCCATAGGTTATGACTTGTGCAGCAGTAATTTGTTGAAAATATTCACTTGCCTGATCATCGGCATTTAAGACTGCGTATTTATTTTCTTCAAGTAACGAATGAAATGTATTTCCTAATTGAGAAAATAATAATCCTTTCGCATCACGATATTTTTCCATGGTCAGATGATAATCTAAATGATCTTGAGTTAAATTGGTAAATACACCAATATGATAATTGACTCCTCTCACTCTTCCCATGTCTAACGCATGAGAAGAAACCTCCATAATGGCGTAGTCTGATCCCACCTTCACCATTTTAGCAAAACTTTGCTGTAATAAAAGAGCATCTGGAGTAGTATTTTTTGCCTCGACGATCTCATTGCCAATTTTCATCTTGATCGTCCCAATTAAACCAGAAAGATGGCCTTGATCTGCAAGAATTTTTTCGATTAAATGTGTTGTTGTTGTTTTTCCATTTGTACCAGTTACACCGATCACTTTCAACTTTTGTGAAGGATGTTGGTAAAACAGATCCGCAATCATCGCCATGGCAAAGCGTGCATCTTTTACAATGACTTGGGGAACTTGAAGATCTAATGGCCTTTCACAAAGAATTGCCACAGCTCCTTGTTCTACGGCCTTTTGAGCAAAATCATGTCCATCAACTGTAAAACCAAGCAAGCAAATAAATAAGTCACCCGCTTTTACCTTTCTTGAATCTACTTCAACTCCATTTATTTCAACATTGGGATTACCAATCATTTTAGCTGTTAAAATAGGTGCTATGATTTGAGATAATTTCATAATCTCTGTCCCTCCTAAACCTTAGTTCCATTATAGACAAAAACAGATTAAAAAAGACAATAAATAAAGATACGAAGTAAACATATAAACAAAAGAAAAGCCAGGTTACCAAACTTTCTCCTGGCAATTCTATCAGATTTATTTTAATCCCCTTTTTGTTGATTGTCACTAAAATAAATTCGAATCGTTGAACCTTTTTCAACTCTTTCACCAGGTTTTGGAATTTGTTGAACTACCCTCATTCCATCACCCTTTGCTTCTAATTTGAAATTATAATATAGATTACGTATATCATTCCTTGTTACACCAATCAGATCAGGTACCTCTACATAAGGGGTATCGATTCCATATCTATCTTTTCTAGGAAGTTGGTCCTTTCTTGGCTTAACCCCTAGATATTGCAGGCTATCTTCTAAAATATTTTTTACGATAGGGGCAGCAACAACACCACCAAATTGCATTCCCTGTGGGTTATCAATGGCAACATAAATCACAATTTCTGGTTTATCCGCTGGAGCAAATCCAATAAAGGAAACAATATGGTTATTTGCTAAATACCCACCATTTGGTCCAATCTTTTGAGCCGTACCTGTTTTTCCTCCCACTCGATAACCATCGATATAGGCGTTTCTACCAGTACCATTTGCTACAACACTTTCAAGGGTTTCTCTTACCTTTTTTGAAGTTTCAGGTGAGATGACCTGTCGCTTTACTTCTGGACTATTGATCAAAAGCACTTCATCTGTTACAGGGTCATGGACTTCTTTAAGTAAATGTGGCGTTAAGAGTTTTCCTCCATTGATTGCTGCTGAAACAGCTGCAACCTGCTGAATCGGAGTAACCGAAACCCCCTGCCCAAAGGAAGTGGTTGCTAATTCCACAGGACCAATTCGATTCGTATCAAACAAGATTCCTTTTTGTTCACCCCTCAAATCAATTCCGGTCTTCGCACCAAAACCAAAGGATTTAATATAAGAAAATAATTTCTCTGTTCCTAACTTTTGCCCCATCACCACAAAACCTGGATTACAGGAATTTTCGACAACTTGTAAAAAAGTCTCTGAACCGTGTCCTCCGCTTTTCCAACAATGGAGATCTGTACCTGCTACATTTATATAACCCGGGTCAAAAAATTGATCAGTTAAGTCTATTTTATCTTCCTCAAGGGCAGCAGCCAGTGTGATAATTTTAAAGGTAGAACCTGGTTCATAGGCCATCCAGATCGGAAGATTACGATTATAGATTTCGCTTGGATAATCTGCAAAGTTAGTAGGATCATAATTTGGCCGACTAGCCATCCCAAGGATTTCTCCCGTATTGGGATCCATTGCAATCGCTATGGAATGCTCTGCTTGATAGGTAAGCATTGCTTGATCTAGTTCTCTTTCAATATAAGATTGGATATTTTTATCAATGGTTAAGATTAGATTATTCCCATCCTTTGGTGGAGTGAAAGAATCACTTTGATTAGGCATTCTTCTGCCAGTAACATCTGATGGAAAGGAAATGGCCCCATCTTTTCCCGTTAACAAATCGTCGTACACCACTTCAATTCCAGCCAAACCTTGGTTATCAATCCCGACAAAACCTAAGATATGGGAAGCAAAATCTTTTTCAGGATAAAAGCGTCTGCTTTCTTCAGCAATTGCAATGCCAGGCAATCTTAATGCTTTGATTTTTTTGGCATCTTCTTCGGAAATTTTTCGAGCCACTTTGACGATCAATGTTCTTTGTGTAATCAGTTTATATATTTTTTCTTCACTCATATGTAAGATATTAGCTAATTCTTTAGCTGCCTTCTGTGGTTCTCTAACTTGGACAGGAATGGCAACTACTGTTGGTGCACTGATATTGTAAGCTAAAATTTCTCCGTTCCGATCGTAGATTTTTCCCCTTTTTGCTTCAACTGGTATATCTCTTTTAAAAAGCTCCTCTGCTTGTTCAGCTAACCATTTCCCTTGAACAAGTTGAATATATCCCAATCTGCCAATAAGAGAAATAAACAGAAAGGCTCCAATGATTAAGGAAAGCCAGATCCGTTTTCTTACTGTGACTTGAGAAACGCGTCTCACCTTTTATCCCCCTTTTCAAACTCTTTCTATATCAACTTTATTCAGAGTTTGAAATCAATAGAACAAGCTATTGAAGGAGCGAAGGATCTATTAATTCTACTTCAATTTTTTGTCCTTGATAGGGAGTATCAGGTGATAAACTTTGACTTATAACGATACCACTACCCTTAATTTGTATGTTGATATCTAAAATAGAACTAATCTCTAATACTTCTCTTAATGATTTTCCAATAAAATGAGGAACTTTCCATTCACCTTTAGGAACAGTAATTAAGTATGCTCTTTCACCTTTAGCCATTTCTGTATCTTTCTCAGGAAATTGTTGTAACACTTTTTTCCCATTGCCAATCACGATAGGCAATATCTGCTTCTCTATTAAACTATTTTTAGCGTTCACCAATGGCTGATTGATAAAATCAGGAATTTTAACTATTTCTGCTTTTTGCTTTTGTATACTTTCGTTGCTGTCAATCGGCACTTTTAGGTATCTTAAGCTATTTTGCATGATTTCTTTAAAAATTGGTGCTGCTACAGTACTACCATAATATGGAATTTCTAAATCTGGTTCATCCACAGCGACATAAACAATCAGTTTGGGATCATTTGCAGGGGCAAAACCAATAAAGGAAACGATATTTTTATTTTTTAAGTATTTACCATCAGGGCCTATCTTTTGTGCTGTACCTGTTTTACCTGCAACATGGTAACCTTCTATATAACCTGGCTTTTCTCCGAAGTCTACTACCTTTTCTAATACCTCACGTGTCTTTTTAGCGGTTTCTTCAGATATAACCCTCTTTTTAACAATGGGTTCATTTTTCACAATAACTTTATGTGTTTTAGGGTCGCTTATTTCCTTAACTAAATAAGGTTGCATCAACTTTCCCCCATTGGCAACTGCGGAAACAGCCATCACTTGTTGAATGGGGGTGACGGCAACTCCTTGGCCAAAAGACATCGCCGCTACATCTAGAGGGTAAGCTTGTTTTACATCTTTCATAATTCCTACCGATTCATTTGGGAGATCAATGCCCGTTTTTTGACCAAAACCAAAGTCATTGATATAAGAAAATAATTTCTCTTTGCCTAATCTTTCATAGCCTAAGTGAACAAAAGCTACGTTGCTTGAGCGCTGTACCCCTTCAAGAAAGCTAATCGTACCCCATCCACGTCCTCCATTATGGTCCCTAATCACCTTTCCAGGCACCTGAATTCTACCAGATTGATAGGTTTCGTTGGGGTTAAATTTTCCTTCCTCAATCGCCGCAGCAAGGGTGACGATTTTGAAGGTAGAACCTGGCTCAAATTGGAAGTTGATCGCGTTGTTGCTGTAATTTTCAATATTCCAATACTGATTCGGATTAAAGGTAGGGCGATTAGACATAGCCAAGATTTCACCGGTGTGGGGATCAGCAACAATTGCAACCATCCTTTTAGGGTTATACATTGTTTCTGCTTTATCTAATGCACTTTCTACATATTGCTGGATCGTTTTGTCGATCGTTAGTTTTAAATCTTGGCCATCCTTTACAGGTTGAAAAAGTTCTTCACCATCTGGTAATTCGTACCCTTTTAGATCTTTCATTACCTTTAACTGTCCGGGTTCTCCCCGTAGCTGTTGATCATATTGACTCTCTAAACCCATGATGGCTTTATTATCATAATTGATGAATCCAAGAACATATGCAGCCAAAGAATTGTTAGGATAATACCTTTTCGTTTCTTCTTTTAAAATAATTCCTGGTAAATTTAAGTCCTTAATTTTATCAGCAGTATCTTTATCTATTTTCCAACCACCTGGTCTAAGTTCCACTTGAAAAGCTTGCTTCGTTAATAATGTGTAAAGGTCGTTTTGTTCCATTTTAAGAATAGGCGATAATTTTAATGCAGTATTCAAAGGGTCTGTTACATGATTCTTATATTCATTTGAAAGAATAGCAACTACCGTGTAAGCAGGTGCATTGTAAGCTAATCGGTCTTCATTCCGATCAAAAATCGTACCTCTTTTAGGTTCAATTGTTGTATTTCGATTCCAGATGTTTTTAGCCTTCTCTTTTAACATTGTGGCTTCCACTGACTGAATATAAAACGATCTTGAAATCAAGACAAAAAAGAGAAAGGTTATCCCAATCCCTGCAAAAATTGCTCTTCTATTGATCAATTGTTTTGTCTTCATCCTCTTCACCTAAAAGTTACTTCAATTTAGTGTTTTCGATAATATAATGACTTGCTCTTCATTTAATGCCATACCAAGTTCTTCTTGAGCAATCTTAATAATACGTTCTGGGGCACTTAATTCAGCGATTTTTAGTTGCAAAGTATCATTCTCCTCATTGGTTTTAGCAATCGATTTTTCTAGGTTTTGAATCGAATAGTTATATTCAGAAATTTGGGCATAACCGGAAATGATAAAACCTGCTAAAATAACAACAAATAGAACCGTCAGTAAATAGAATAATTTTTCCTTAACAGGAAGGCTTTTTTATTAACCTTACGAATTCTTTGTTGATGTGGAAGTGATTTTTGTTGTGTTTGATAAGCTAAGTTGCCATTTGTATAAATCGCCATGAAGTTTTCCCCCTATAGTTTTTCAGCTATTCTTAATTTTGCTGAACGTGCCCTTTGATTATCAGCTATTTCTTGTTCCGTTGGTATAATCGGTTTTTTGGTAATGATCTTTACTTCAGGTTGTTGTCCACACGTGCATACTGGGAAGTCAGGCGGGCAAATACAACCTTGTGCAAAATCTGAAAATACTTTTTTACATATACGGTCTTCCAAGGAATGAAAGGTAATCACACTGGCCCTTCCTTGAGGTCTAAGCATTTCTATGGCATCCTTTAATGCCTGTTCAAAAGCATTTAACTCATCATTCACAGCAATGCGAATCGCTTGGAAAGTCCGTCTTGCTGGATGTGGGCCTGATCTGCGAGCAGGAGCTGGAATCGCTTCTTTAATTAACTCTACTAACTCTCCCGTCGTTTTGATTTGTTTTTCTGAACGATGTTGCACAATTTTTTTTGCAATCTGGCGTGAAAATTTTTCTTCGCCATATTGATAGATGATTCGCGTTAAGTCTTGTTCAGGCCAGGTATTAACAATGATTTCTGCTGTTAACTCCTGTGTTTGATCCATCCGCATATCTAACGGGGCATCATAATGGTAACTAAATCCTCTTTCTCCTTCATCCAATTGTGGAGATGAAACCCCTAAATCAAATAACACACCATCTATCTCATAAATTCCTCTTTCATTTAAAACCTGTTTAAGTAATCGAAAGTTGGTTTTGATCAGGGTTACTTGATCTCCATATTTTTGCAATCGATCTTTCGCCGCTTCAAGCGCATGATCATCTTGATCTAAGCTAAACAATTTACCTTCTTCACCTAATTTAGAGGCAATTAAAATAGAGTGACCTGCACCTCCTAGGGTACAATCCACATAGATCCCATTTTCTTTAATATCTAACCCATCTACCGCCTCATATAATAGTACTGTTGTATGCTTAAACATGTAGATAGCCTCCAATATTACAAGTCAAAGTCAACAATCTTTTCAGCAATTTCATTAAAGGACTCTTCTGATTCTTGATAATAGCTTTCCCATAATTCTTTACTCCATATCTCTACTCGATTAGAAACACCAATAAATACACATTCTTTTATCAGTTCTGCATATTCCCTTAAATTGGGTGGTAAGCTTACTCTTCCCTGTTTATCTACTTCACATTCAACAGCACCGGAAAAAAAGAATCTAGTAAACTTTCTTGCATCAGCTCTAGTAAAAGGTAACGATTTTAATTTTTGTTCGACTTGCTGCCATTCAGATTGTGTATAAACAAACAAGGATTTATCTAATCCTCTTGTAATCACAAAGGTAGATCCTAATTCATCACGAAATTTGGCAGGAATAATGACTCGGCCTTTATCATCAATATTATGTTGAAATTCACCCATAAACATGCCAAGTCACCCCATTTTCCCTCCATTATCATCCACTTTACACCACAATCCACCACTTTTATTTTGTTATTCTTTAAATAAAAAAAATCCTGCTAATTTACAGGACTTTTTTAAAAAATAATACTTTATACCTTGTTTTTGGTTTTTGTTAAAAAAATAAGTCAAAAGACCTAATTTTTCTTCATCAACACCATATTAATTCCTATTTGTGGATCAGCCGATAAATTGGGATCAAATTTTTTCTGAGCTTGATCTGTTTCTTGATATTGAATCGTCTCTAATTGCAAAACAGAATGCCAAATATGAAAATGTTCATATAATGCTTTTTTTACATCATGTAAAAGATCATGCCCTTCTGAAACGGGTTGATTTTTCACCACCACATGGGCTGTTAACATCACTTCTTCTGCTGAAATCCCCCAAACATGAATATCATGAACAGCATGAACCCCTGGTACTTGTTCCATTACCTCCTTGATCATATCCACATTTAGCCCTTCTGGAACGGCTTCTAAAAGGATACGAATGGATTCCCTTAACATACGAAAAGCCCCTCGTAAAATGACACTTGCAAAAATTATACTTATCATAGGGTCAATCCAAAGCCATCCAGTGAAATGTAATAATACTCCGCCAATAATGACTCCTGCATAGGAAAAGACATCACCAACAAAATGCAATACTGCACTTTTTACATTTAAGTTTTGTTTTTCTTTTTTTAAAAATAAAACAATCGTCCCTGTTACTAGGACTCCAAGCAAAGCAAGATAGATCATTCCCAATGATCCAACGGGTTCCGGTGTAAAAATACGGGTAATCGCTTTATAATAAATATAAAATGAAATTCCAATTAATGTAACATTATTAAAGAAAGCTGCAAATATTCCTACGCGATGATAGCCAAAGGTTAAACGTTTATTAGCTGGCCTTCTTGTTTGGCGAAGTGCAAACCAACTTACTCCTAAAGCAAGAATGTCACTAAGCAAATGCCATGCATCGCTGAGAATAGCTAAACTGTTCGTGATCAACCCACCAATGATCTCAGCAATAAATAAAATAGATGTCAACCAAAACGCAATATTAATTCCTCTTGTCTTCGTTTCAACCACATGATGAGTATGAGACAACGCAAATCAACTCCTCAGATTGGAATCACTCATAATAGAATACTACAAAATCTTGAGCATTTTCCATTTAAAATTGTGATGAAACCATGAAAAAAAGTTTGTATATTCCAATGTGCTCCGTTGTCCGTGCATTTCTTGGAATAAAACATAAGGTAAGAAATACACTCCCAATCCCTTGCATCTTTTAACATCGTCCATAAACTTGGTGCCTTTTCGCCACCAGCTTCATTCATCCCTCGTTCAAGCCCTCTAGCTAACCCCTTTAATCCATTTAACAGTGTTTCCACCTGCCCTGGGTCAAGACTCCCTAGGAATTTTAATCCTTGTATGATATTTTTAACCAAATGGTGAACACCTGGTTGATTCATTTGTGTAATGGCAATTTTTCCTACCATTTGCCGATTTTTCAATATTCCATCAGCGATTTGAAGCAACCCTGCATCGCTCAT
The DNA here is from genome assembly GCF_001561915.1 of Tepidibacillus decaturensis. Taxonomy (GTDB): domain Bacteria; phylum Bacillota; class Bacilli; order Tepidibacillales; family Tepidibacillaceae; genus Tepidibacillus_B; species Tepidibacillus_B infernus. The sequence goes on from NZ_LSKU01000001.1 coordinate 1,424,567, forward strand.
TCCTTTAAATACATCTAAGGCAATAAAAATCGTTTCTCGATTTTCCGCTACTTTTTCAAGGATTTGTTGAATGGATTGTTCACGTTCTTCTGCCTTGTTAGGAACTTTCTTGTTAATACGTGTAATCGCTTGGGCCATTTTGATCCCCTCCATTCGTTAACATTTCAGGAATTGGGATATAATCTGAACGCTTCCATTTTTCCTCTACATTTACCCCAATTTGAGGAACACGATGACCAAAACGGTGATTCACGCGTGGTAATGGTGGTTCTCCATCTTTTTCTAAGATTTCCATCTTTACATCCATCTCCTTGTAAGCAGGAGTATGGGTAACCTTATCATGATAACTACTTGTTAAATGGTTCACCGAGGAATTATCTTTTGTTGAGTTCATCGTTAAGTAGAGTTCTTTTCCTTTGACTCGTTCAGTGATGAGTGTTCTCACTTCCACTTTTCCATATGGGGAAGTTAGACGAACCAAGGTACCATCCTTAAGCCCACGTTCCTTCGCTAGTTCTGGGGAAACTTCAAGCCATGGTTCCGGTACTTTGTGCGTAATTCCCTCTGATTTATAGGTCATATTTCCTTCGTTAAAATGTTCAAGTAAACGACCGTTATTCAGATGTAAATCAAATCCTTTACCTGGTTTAAAAGGTGGTGTCCAATCAACCGGGAAGAATCTTGCTTTCCCATCCTTAAATGGAAAACGTTCCTCAAATAGTCGTAATGAACTTGTTCCATCTGGTTTAACTGGCCAGAGTTTGCTATTCCACCCCTCTAATCGATCGTAAGATACTCCTGCAAATAATGAGGCTAAACTAGCCGCTTCCGCCATAATCTCAGAAGGATGATCATAACGCCAATTGGCACCCATCTTATTAGCCAACTCTTGGAAGATCAACCAGTCAGGTTTGCTATCTCCTAATGGATCAAATACTTGATAAAAGCGTTGAATCCGACGCTCGGTATTTGTGAAGGTTCCTTCTTTTTCTAAACTTGGCGAGGCTGGAAGTACCACGTCCGCAAATTGAGCTGTTTTTGAGAAAAAGATATCTTGTACGACAAAGAATTCTAGCTTCTCAAAGTTTCCTTGAACATAATTCACATTGGAATCAACAAGTCCCATTTCTTCTCCAAACAGGTACATCGCTTTAATTTCGCCCTTTTCTATCCCTTCAACCATTTGATGGTTATCATAACCTGGTTTTTCAGGAAGCTTAACTCCCCATGCTTGTTCATAGCGAGCTCGAACCTGTTCATTTTCTACAGGCTCATATCCAGGAAGAAAAGTAGGCATTGTACCAAAATCAGAAGCTCCTTGGACATTATTATGTCCTCTTAATGGATACGCTCCTGTCCCCGGTCGGCCATAATTTCCTGTTACTAACAATAGATTGGAAATGGCCGTACTGGTATCTGAAGCTCCCATGTGTTGAGTAACTCCCATCGCCCATAATATGCACATGCTTTTCACTTCATGAATCATGTTAGCAAGCTTAAGGATTTCTTCTTTTGGGATTCCTGTGATTTCTTCAGCATATTCAAGAGTAAATTTTTTTAAGGACGCTTTATATTCTTCATATCCATTCACACGGTTGTTGATGAAATCCTTATCTTCCCAGCCCTGGTCAATCAAATATTTTGTGATCGCTGAAAGTAACACTAAATCTGTGGCAGGATTTGGATGAAGATGAATGTCTGCTCTTTGAGCCATTTCATTTTTCCGTAAGTCAATCACTGCTAACTTTTGGCCATGAAGTTTGTGTGCTCGCTTGATTCGTGTAGCTAAAACAGGGTGAGATTCTGCGGGATTAGCACCGATAATTAAGATCATGTCACTCTCAGCAATATCATGGATCGTTCCAGAATCGCCGCCATATCCCACCGTACGGAATAAACCAGTTGTTGCAGGTGTCTGACAATATCTTGAACAATTATCTACATTATTTGTACCGATTATTGATCGAGCGAATTTCTAGAAAAGATAATTCTCTTCATTACTACATTTTGATGAGGAGATAAACGCCAAAGAATCTGCTCCACTTTTTTCTTTGATCTCTCTAAATTTTGTTGCAACTAGGGTTAAAGCTTCATCCCATGTGGCTTCTCTAAAATGATCTCCCTCTCGGATCAATGGTTTTGTTAGTCTTTCTTCACTGTTGACAAAATCCCAACCAAATTTTCCTTTAACACAAGTAGAAATCCCGTTAACAGGACCATCTACATGCGGTTCTACTTTGAGAATTTTGCGTCCTTTTGTCCAGATTTCAAAACTACAGCCAACCCCACAATATGTACATACGGTTTTTGTCCGCTTGATCCGAGTTTCACATATTAATGGATACAATCGGGTAGGAGGCTGGCCCTTATTTGACCAGCCGACCTCCCACAGCACCGTACGTACCGTTCGGTATACGGCGCTTCCAAAGTTTACACGTCACTTCGCAGAATAACACTCACTAAAACTAAGATATCCAACCCGCTTAAATCGCTCGTTGGATAGGGCTTTTGTCAAGATTGGGCTATGGGCAATACGCCAATAGCCTTTTCTTGTATTCGCCCACATCCACGCTTGCTCCTCACTCACGCCTGCTTTCTTGAGGTTTTCAAAGCGTGTCCGGATTCGTTTCCATCGTTTCCAAG
>NZ_LSKU01000001.1:1429147-1432754 GCF_001561915.1 Tepidibacillus decaturensis
ACTTAAAAAAAGTGGGAATCCCATGTTAGAAATACATGGTTCCCACTTTTTTAAAAGGTAGAAAGTAAACTTTCTTTCAATATTTATTCGAATCCCACAAAAGTAATCGGAGTATGCTTCAAAGGAAGACGTCACTTTTGTGAGCTATATTTATCTCTGGCTGGTTGATAGATACAGTAAGGCTCTTCCGCCATATAATTGCCGGTTTCATAGAAGGCTCTAGCCCGACACCCTGAACAAACATTGATGTATTCACATACACTACATTTCCCTTCTAGACTCTCTTGATCACGAAGTTTCAAGAAAACAGGAGACTCATTCCAAATCTCCTTTAGCGTCTGTTTTTTTACATCTCCAGCTTCTACTGGAAGATAACCACATGGTTGAACCTTTCCTTTATGAGAAATAAAGAACACTCCTGTCCCAGCTAAACATCCCTTTGTCATTGCTGCCATTCCATGAGTTTGAAAGGTGACTTTCTCTCCTCTTTCTTTTGCCTTTTGCCTGATAATCCGATAATAGTGAGGAGCGCAGGTCGCTTTTATTTCTAACGGAGCTTCACGAGACTGTTCAGAAAACCAAGCTAAAACCTCCTCGTATTGTTCTGAAGGAAGCATTTGGTTCTCAGCAATTTGAATACCACATCCTACAGGCACAAGCATAAACAGATGAAGAGCTACTGCTTTTTTATCTACTGCTAACTGAAGTAATTCTTCGATTTGATCTACATTATGCTTGCTAATGGTTGTGTTAAATTGCACGTCTACCCCAGCATCTTGTAAAAATTTGGCTCCTTCTAGCGCTTGGTCAAAGGCACCAGGAATTCCACGAAATCCATCATGAGTTTCTTTATTTGCTCCATCGATACTAATCGAAACCCGTTTAATTCCTATTTCTTTTATTTTGCGGGCATGATATTGGTCAATCAATGTTCCATTAGTGGCAAGAGCCACTTTTAAACCTTTTTGTAAAGCATAACTTGCAATCTCATAAAAATCAGGTCGATAAAGCGGTTCCCCACCTGTCAAGATAAGGATCGGATCCCCTAAGGAAACGATTTGATCAATTACCTGATAAGCTTCTTCGGTCGACAATTCTTCTTTATTTCGATTTGGTTGAGCCGTCGCGCGACAATGAACACATTTTAGATTACACCCTTCAGTTAATTCCCAAAAAATAAGGCGTGGCTGCATCTATTTCTCCCCCTTATACGATCCCGATCTCTTCGTCTGTTAGATAACAAGCAGGATCTGATGCCCAAAAGTTTCCAGTTGCAGCTTCTGCCCTTGAACGGAAATTACCGTTACAAATCTGAAGCCATTGGCAGGAAGCACATCTTCCTTCAAGTAAGGGTTTACGATTTTTTAAACCATTTAAAATAGGATGTTCTGCTTTGGACCAAATATCACCAAAATGTTGTTCTCTAATATTTCCAAAGGTATGATTTTGGGTAAATTGATCTGCATGTACATTACCACGATGATCTATATTTGCAATGGCGATTCCTGAACGATTGCCACCATTTCTTTGTAACATTTCTAGGATAAAAGCAGCTTGTTCTGGGTTTTTTTCTTTCATTTTGAGATAAAGGTAAGGACCGTCAGCGTGATTATCAACCGTCAAGATTTCTTTTTCAAGACCTCTATGATGGAAATCTAACGTTCTTTCTATAATAATATTTAATGCATCCCTCGTTTCTTCATGGGTTAAATCTTCCTTCATCATCTCACTACCTCTACCTGAATAACCTAGATGATAGAAACAAGCTCTATTAATGTTCTCCTTTTCCATAAAATCAAAAATATCATTTAGTTGAAGATAATTATGTTTATTGATCGTAAATCGTAATCCAACCCTTTGTCCAACCTCTATTAAATGGCGAACCCCATTTAAAGCTTTTTCAAAAGCACCTTTTGATCTTCGAAATTCATCATGTTTTTCATTGATTCCATCAAAGGAAACGCCTACATAGCCAACACCAATCTCTTTGATTGTATTAGCCATTTCTTGATCAATCAGTGTACCATTTGTAGAAAAAGTTACTCTTATTCCTTTGTTGATCGCATATTCGGCTAATTCTAATATATCTTCACGAATCAAAGGTTCTCCACCAGATAAAAGAAGTACCGGAACTTGAAAGTCCGCTAGCTGATCAATCATTTGTTTTGCTTCTTCTGTTGAAAGTTCATTTTCATACTTTATTGATTCAGAACTAGAGTAACAATGAATACAGTGTAGATTACAAGTCCTCGTTACATTCCATACCACGACAGGCCCGTGGTTTAAATGCGTGCCATTTACTCGCCCATGTGCACCCTTACTATAGCGTAATTGATCCCCAAAATTACTTGAATTGGTTAAAAGTTTTGTAATTCCTATCATTTTCTCTCCCCCCTAAGACGCTATGTTACATTCTAATTATACAAGAAGTACCGCCTATGTACAAAACAAACCTATAACAAAAAAAAGAATATACGCGATACTAAACAAAATAAAACTTAATTTTGAAGTGGCAATCATGATTTTTCTTAAGCTAATTTTTCGTTTTATTTTCCATTGTAGAAAACCAATACTTGTTATCAAAAACAACACCCAGAAAAACACCCACCAAAATCCTTGCTTTAATTGAAAGATAAATTTAATTTGAGCACTTACAGCCGAAAAAAGAAGAATTGTGGTCGAATGAAACGCCCAATTAAATGCATGTTTCTTTTCTTTTCCCATAAAAACCATCAAATAATAAATAAGAAAAAAGGAAATAAACGGAACCGTCGCTATCAAAGCATAAGTTTTTATAAAAACGCCCAAAAGAAACACTCCTTATTACAAAATCGCATTCTTTCCCAAGGTTATTCTTCGGAAAAAACATGATCAATTCCTGCTTTGTAAGTGAATTTCTTTTCCGAATATTTAGGATTTATTTTAATTTACTTTTAATTTAGATTTTTGTAAAATTTTTAATAAAAATATACCATTCTTACGACTTTTATAGTACAATATAAGAAAATAAAGAATATTTTAACAATAATATCCCCTTTTTCAAAACAATGGTTTTTATTTAAATTTAGGGAGGCGGATGAAATGGCTTTATCAAAAGTATTACAGTTAAAAGTAAACTATAAGACGATGGATGACTTTAAAAAATTTAGAGAATATGGTTTGGCTGAATTAGCCATGCTAGAAGATCTTGAGGCCAATTTAATTGAAGATGAAATGAATTCTCCATTTTTCGGGATTTATGATGATGATATGTTGGTTGGAAGAATGAGCTTATATCGTGTTGATCGTAAATATGACCAATTCTTTAGTCCTCCACAGGACTACTATGAACTGTTTAAATTAGAAGTGTTACCTGAATACCGCAATCAAAAAATAGGAACAGCACTCGTCAAATATGCAAAAAGTCTAGGACACCCTATTAAAACCAATGCTAGAAATCGTTCAGATGATTTTTGGCTTAAGATGGAATTTGTACCAGTTAAATATGACATGATTCGCGATAGGGGTGAAAACCCTTACATTTGGCATCCTGATGGTGTCGGCGTTCAGTGGTAAATACTTTTCACGCAAATAAGCAAATCTAAAGAATCGAGTAGGAGGCTGGCCC
>NZ_LSKU01000001.1:1434532-1456463 GCF_001561915.1 Tepidibacillus decaturensis
ACTAAAAAGAATGACTGTTGAGAAACTCAACAGTCATTCTTCTATTTGTCTATTCGTTCTAAGTTGCCATTAAGGTCCATCTTAAAAACAGGTTTTGTTTCATGCTCTTGGTCAGATAAGAAGGCCATTTTTCTAGCCCGATCCATAATTTGAATAAGGGCTTTATAATCTTCATTTACCACCTGGATGTCCTTTAGTTGGCTTCTCATTTCTTCATTTTCTTTTCGTAACTTCACCAATTCTTTTTCTTTTTCTTCTAATTCTTTTTCCAAGTTCTTATATAGTTTGCCTCTGTCTTGGGATAATGTCTTCTGCTTTTTTAAGAATCGTATGATGCTGTCATAGGTAAGATTTTCTTCAGTTACCTCTTTCATTTCTTCTGGCGCAGATAATACTTCACTAAACTCACTATCAAAATTCTTTTCAACCTTTTGATAGTTTCTTTTTTGTCTTTGGGATTTTGCGATTTGAATAGCTGCTTCATATTTTTTACGAATTAAGCTATTCCATCTAAATCCACAAGCTGCAGAAGTTCTATTAAGCTTTTGCCCTACTTCTTCAAAAGCTTTCAATTGAGTGCTACCTTCACGAATGTGCCTCAATATAACCTCTGCTAATAGTAAATCATCATCTTCAGTCCAAGCATCTTGTCTAGTTGCGACCATATAGATCCCCCCGTAAATCGTAAGTATTATATTTTTATGAATTTAATAGTTTTTATAGAATAAAAAACTATTACTTTTTATATCCAATCTTTTAATTTTTTAAACAGGAGGATACAGCAATAAATGAAAAAACCACGAAATTTCGTGGTTTAGGTAAACTGATATGGTATATATTAATAGTTTATGAAGCAAAATGCTGTTCAAGAGCTGGTTTATCATAGCCGATTACAATATTTTCACCATCTGTTAAAATAGGCCTTTTTAACAAGCGTGGTTCTTTGGATAAAAGATCTAATAATTGACTTAATTTTAATTCCTCAATATCCACATCCAAATTTTTGAACATTTGGCTACGTGTAGATAGAATTTCCTCTAATCCATTATTTGTTTTCTTTACAATTTCTAAAAGCTCATCAACAGTTGGTGGATTTTTGAAAAGGTGACGCTCTTCATAACTTACTCCTTTTTCAGATAACCAAGCCTTTGTTTTTCTGCAAGATGTACAACTAGGGTATGTGAAAAACACTAATTTATTTTGCATACTCCATCTCTCCTTTTTGTAATTTTTTTACATATTGTTGAACACGATGTGTAAAATGTTTTTTAATAAATAATAAACGTATGTATCTAAAAAAAGTTTCCAACACTTTAAATTTGACATTTTCTTTTTGCATCTTAATTATATTATTTAATTAAACACTATGTCAATAGTAATTAATTATTTTTTAACAAAATTTTCTACTCTAAAAGGATAATCTTTACAGTAAATATGTCTATTTCAAGGAATTTATTTACTATAAAACGTTAATATAATATAATTATTATGATTAAGTGAGAAAGGGGCTTTAAAGGCATGGAAAATGATACATTGAAATTAACAAGTGTTTTGGCTGATCCCACACGATTTGCAATTTACCAATACGTCTCTTCCATGGGCCGAGCCGTAAATGTACAAGAAATCGCTGATAAATTTGGTATTCATCCCAATGTAGCTAGACTTCATCTGAGTAAATTAGAAGATGTCAATTTACTTAAATCAATCACCGAAAAAACTGGTCGTGGAGGAAGACCAAGTAGAGTATACACATTATCTGACGAAGTTGTAAGTCTCCAGTTCCCTCCGAGAGATTATAAACTCCTTGCCAAGATAGCCATAGAGACCCTTTTGTCATTTGGTGAAGAAGGTAAGAAAGCTTTAGTAGAAATGGGAAGAAACTTTGGCAGAGAAGCAGCAAGACAGGCCATGATGAAAGATAGTATCGAAAACTCGAGGTACTTACCAATTGAAAAAAAATTGAAAGTATTGAACGATTGGTCATTGCTCAAGGTCTACAACCGAATATCGAAATCATTGACCAACATACCATTCGATTCCGAGTAAATAACTGTATTTTCCATGAAACACTTGATGCAGTAAAAAATCATAATATCTGTCAAATGCATCATCATCTTCTTGAAGGAATCTTTGAAACCTATTTAGGAGACATTGACCTCGTTCAAGAAACATCCATTACGAATGGCTCCGATGCATGTCAATATACAATGGTTAAATTACCAGTTCAATAATAAATGAAAAGCCTCTTCCACCTAGGAAGAGGTTTCTTAAATTTTCTTGTCCCTATCCAATAGAGAGTGTGTGTGGCAAAAGCAAGCGACTTTCAGGAGTGTATTTCTTACCTGATCATTTTAATCTAAGAAAGACGAAATAGTACCTTTCTCACATTATTCTTTATTCATAGAAAGGTATGAGCAACAGAGCTCGATATAAAGTACTATTTTTTTATAGTCCATATTGTTTTAACGCGCTTGTCATGAAACGGTACTGATATGACCCCATATTTTTTTGTTGAACAAGCACCTTAAAAGTTTCCCCCATTTCACCTGGCATAATTAATTGGCGAATCGCGCGGTTCATTTTAATGGCTTCATCTTGAAAAAGGTCTTTATTTTTCATTTGATCCAATCCTATTTCTTGAAGCATTTCTAAAATACCACTATTCATTAAAAAATGACTTTGCGTAGAAAACCAGACAGGTTCAAGACCCCAACGTTTTCCTTCCTCCATGAGTGCAGTAAAATTCACATGTGTGGTGATATCTTGTTCTCCGATTAGTTGGTAAGGATTATCATTAGCAGTATGCTGATAATAGCACATCAATGTACCCTCATGCCGATGACTTGCATATAATTCATCTGCAGGATAACCATAATCGATCGTGATAACATAACCTCTTGTTAATCGTTGCGCTACATGTTTCATCCAATCGATCGCATCTAAATTAATTTCAGCGACTTGTCCTTCCTTCAGCGTAACTTTTTGCTGAATGAAATAATCTTCTAAGGAAGGATGGCTAAGCTCTGCAGTGATCTCTTCATAGCTTTCCCTTTCCTCATTCCAGGTCACAAAAATCTCTTTGAATTTCCCGTTTACTTTTTTTACTTTATGTACTGGAAAAGAATCTACCAGCTCATTTGAAAAAATAATTCCTATAAACGGTTGAGGAAGATCCTGTAATTGATCAATCCATTTCACATGATTGAGGTGCCTTTCTAAGTGTTCACGTTGTAAGTCTTGGTGATATGGACTTGCTTCAAGCATAAAATAGGTTAGGGATTGGTATATCTTAGGGTATTTCTCAAACATTGCATTTAATACATCTCTCGCAAAACGGCCATCTCCCCCACCCATTTCTAAAATAAAAAATGTTTCCTTTTCTGAAGCATATTGTAAAAGTTCAACAAAGCTATTCGCGATGGTTTGGCCAAATATAGGCCCTACAGATGAACTGGTATAAAAATCAGCACTCTTCCCTATTTTTTTGCGATCCTTCGTATAGTAACCTAACTCAGGTGCATATAGAGCCATTTTCATAAAGTCATAAAACGTTATACGTTTTTCAGGTGAATCGTTTATCATCTTGATGATTTCTTTTGATAATTGAGTTTCATTTGCTTCTTTCATGTTGTTAACCCCTTTTTTCATTCTGTTGATACTATAACTTCGTCCAAAATTTTTATCAAGGAAAATTTTGTTTTATACTATTGACATAGTGTTTATACTATCATATTATATTAACAGAACCACCCTTATTACTTAGTGAATTGAAAAATCACCCATGAAGTTCAGCTAATGATTGGTTTACACCCAACCATGTCCCCCAAAAAGCTGATCTATGGATTCGGTTCTAAAAGTGTAACAGATTTTTTAACCTCCCCCATTATAACCTCCGTAATTGGAGGTTATTTTTTTGTCTTTAGAAGTTCTTATTGATCTATCATCACATGCTGAACTAATTCATTTCCACGATTGACGATCTGTTTTTGTATATTTTTATTTCCTTGCACTATAGGGATAATCTCTACGATTTTCTTTCCCTTTTCCCATACATTTTTCACATAAGTAGGAATAGCATTTATCTCTTTTAGCGTAATCTTTTGATTAGATCGATTTTTCTCAAGTAGTAAATCTAGAATAATTCCATAATCTTTCCAATCACCTTGTTGATTACTTAAAAAATTGCCTAATGAATAGACGACACCTCTATCTGATTGCCTATTATCACCTTTTATAACCTGTAGTGGTTGTACGACGTGTGGATGACTACCCAAAACAAAATCAACACCATTAGCCATTAAGTCTTCTGTCCATTTTTTTGTAGATCATTTGGTACTCTTTGATATTCGGTCCCATAATGGATCATGGCTAATATATAATCGACATGATTTTCTTTTAATCGTTTCACGTCAGATGCAACTGCCTCCAAATCTAACGTATTCACCAAGTAGGGTTTATCCTTTGGCTTTATAAATCCATTAAGTCCATAAGTATAAGCGATAAGTCCAATTTTAAAACCATCTTTTTCTAATATAAGAGGGATATCTCTTTCACTTTGAGTGCGAAAACTTCCAGTATGTAAAATTTGATATTCATCTAAATGGTCCAATGTTTTTATAAGCCCCTGCTCCCCTTGGTCGAATGAATGGTTATTTGCCGTAGTTAATACATTTACACCCGCATTTTTTAAAGCAAGGGCAATTTCCTTGGGAGCATTAAAACGTGGATAACCGCTAAACCCTTTTTCCTTTCCTGCCAATGGTGTTTCTAAATTACCAATAACAAAATCCGCTTTTGCAAAAATAGGTTTCACTTGTTGAAAAAAAGATTCAAATTGGTATTGATCAGTTTGGCGATTATAACCCGCCTTGGTCAAAGGGATATGCATCAACACATCACCAACGACCATGATCCTCATTTGAACAAATTCAGTAACATCGGGACTTGGTTCAGGTAAATTTGGTATCGTCACTTCCTCAAAAAATTGGTCTTTCTGTTCTGAATGAAAAACTTGTTCATTCCCGTTTAATTCTTTAAAAAATAGACTAATGAAAAGAATTGCAATCAAGGTGAATAATATCATTATATAACCAGTTGATTTGCTAAACATATGGATTCATCTCTTTTTCAAATCCAATGGTTGTTTTTTCTCCATGTCCAGGATATACGACGGTTTCATCAGGAAGAGTGAAGAGCTTTTCATGAATAGATTTAAGTAATTGGTCATAATTTCCTCCATTTAAGTCCGTACGCCCAATTGATTGTTTGAATAATGTATCTCCACTAAACAGAAATGGTTTCAAATAATAAGAGATTCCACCTGGAGTATGTCCAGGGGTATGAATCACTTCAATAAAAAAAGATTCAATTTCTAAGGAATCTAGATCGCAAAGAAGAACATCAGCTGGTTTACATTTTACTTCGCCAAAAAAAGGAAATATTTCCGACCCATTTAATTGTGGTCTAGATAACCATTCCTTTTCTTCTTGATGAAGATAGACTGGAACTTTAAATCTTTCTCTTATCTGTTCTAAACCACCAATATGGTCTAAATGGGCATGGGTAAGTAAAATGGCTTTTAGGGTTAATTCTTTTTCTTTAATAAATTTTTCGATAGAAAATGGATCAAACCCAACATCAATTAAAATTGCATCTTTCCCTTCAATAAGCAGATAACTATTCATTTGAAAATCTCCTAATATAAATCTTTCGATCTGCATGTTATGTCCCCCTTTTTCAATATCTATTTTATGAGTTCAAATAAAACAAAACAAGAACCGGAAATTCATCCGGTTCTATTTTAACATTAAAGAAAGTATAACTTTCTTTTCATTATATTATAATGAGGCCCTACAAAAGTAATCGGAATATGCTTCGAAGTATGGCGTCACTTTTGTGGGTTATCTTGTCATAATAAGTCGGCTGCAAGTTGAGCAAGCTTAGATCGTTCTCCTTTTTGCAATTTTACGTGTCCACTGATTTGTTCTTGTTTAAACTTTTCTACTACATAAGTTAAACCATTATTTGTTGCATCTAGGTATGGATGGTCAATTTGATCAGGATCCCCCATCAATACAATCTTACTTCCTTCACCAACACGAGAAATGATCGTTTTTACTTCATGTTTAGTCAGATTTTGTGCTTCATCAATAATAATAAATTGATTAGGAATACTTCTCCCCCGTATATAGGTCAATGCTTCAACTTGAATGCTTCCGATTCCTGCTAATATTTTGTCTAATTCTCCTGCTTTTTTCGCATTAAACAGATATTCTAAATTGTCATAAATTGGTTGCATCCAAGGACGCAATTTTTCCTCCTTTTCACCGGGTAGATAACCTAAATCCTTTCCCATTGGTACAATGGGTCTTGCAACAAGAAGTTTATTATAAATCTGTTCATCTTCTACCTTTAACAACCCTGCGGCTAAAGATAGTAATGTTTTTCCTGTCCCTGCTTTTCCAGTCATCGTAACTAAAGAAATTTGATCATCCATCAACAGTTCTAACGCCATTTTCTGTTGTACATTCCTTGGTGTAATTCCCCAAACAGAATCATTATATCGAAGTGGTTCGATCCGCTGATGATCGTAATTTATTTTAGTCACAGCTGATTTGCTTGAACCAAATTCATCTTTTAAAATATAAAATTCATTAGCAAAAACCTGATCAGGATGAAGATTTAAATCTTGTAGTGATAAACATTTTTTGGTATAAAAATCATCGATCATTGAAGGATGAACCTTGAGTTCAAAATAACCCGGATAAATATCTGTATCTGAAACAACTCGGTCAGATAAATAATCTTCAGCATGAATGCCTAATACGTCAGCTTTGACACGAACTAGAGCATCTTTGCTGACTAAAATAACTGGTTTTCCATTCTCCTTTTCTTTTTCCTCCATTTGTAAATTCATCGCTACAGCTAGGATACGATTATCATTTGTCATTTCTAGAAATGAATGCTGTAGTTTTTGAAAAGACTTATGATTTAATTCTACTCTCAATGTTCCGCTATTTCTTAGCTTAACCCCCGAGTGTAACTTTCCCTGAATTCTTAGCTGATCTAATAGCCGTGAAACTTGTCTGGCATTTCTCCCTACTTCATCCATAAATCTTTTTTTCGAGTCAATCTCTTCTAAAACAACGGCCGGTATGATCACATCATTATCTTGAAAAGCAAAAATGGCCCTTGGGTCCTGCAAAAGAACATTGGTATCCAAGACATAAATCTTCTCCAATATGTCCCCTCCTAAACTTTTTTTATACCATTTTCCCTTTTGCTGATGTAAAACTTCTTATTTATATTGTATGCAAGTAATATGAATCTTGAATGCGAACAGAAAATCTAATACATCGAATTATACTGAATGGGTACACTAAGAAAAAACAATGATCCCAATGGATGATGAAAGGATGATTCGATGCGTAAACTATTTTTGTATCTCATCATTTCCTTATTGACGATATCACTTGGTTGCCAAGCAACCAATAAACCACCTGCAAATGAAGCTTCACCCCCAACGAAAAAAATTAAACAAACACAAAGGGTACCTCAAACCATACCTGAACCAAAGAGGAACCAAAGTCCAGAGGCTACGGCACACCGTTTGGCCAGTATTGCGATTCGAGTCCCACAAGTGAATGATGCCACTGCTGTCGTCTTTGGAAAGTATGCGATCGTAGGTATTGATGTGGACGCAACCCTTGATCGTTCTCGTGTTGGTACCATTAAATATTCTGTTGCTGAAGCACTTAAAGAAGATCCTCAAGGGGCTAATGCATTAGTTACCTCAGATCCAGATATTATGCAACGGCTTCGAGAAATCAATGAAGATATAAAGCGTGGACGCCCCATTAAAGGTTTTGCAGAGGAATTATCAGACATTGTAGGAAGGATTATTCCTCAGGTACCACGTGGTGTTCAAAAAAAGAACAACCACCGACGAAGCAAAACCAAGAAGAACAAAATCAAACCAAAAATCCAAAAGAACCCAGAAAAAGTTTATATCAACAGTAAATGATTTGAATAAAATGCAAAAAATGCCTAGTTAAACTAGGCATTTTTTAATGCATCCAACACCTGAAGATCTAATTTCTTAGCTGCTTCAGGATTATAAGTCTTTTCTGTTTGGGGTTGGACGGAAATTTTGGAACCATAGTACATTACTTCATGGACACTTTGTACCAACACCTCAATAAGTGCAAGCTTAAATGGGATCCCTTCAATCTCATCCTTCAATATATTCGCTTGCCCGGAAATGGTATAAATCGTTTCTTGATGAAAAATAGTCATCGCAATATCAGGATTTTGTTTAATGTTCGTCACAATCTGGGAACGTTGATCAACTGCAAAGCGTATTGTAGTTGGAGTTTTGGCGTAAGTCCATGATATAGCATTAACAAAAGGCTTGCCTTGATCCATCAATGTTGTTAAAAGCACCAATTGCTGTTCTTGCATGTATTGATATAAACTTTCCGGTAATTGCTCACATCCACCTTTACTCATCAAAATCCTCCTTTTGCGGCTGTGAAAGTTCAGTTTCTACGGTCTTAGTTATAGTATATGCATTTTTTAATTTTTTCTGAACTTTTGCCAACTCTTGATCATCAATGTAAACATATGGAGTTTTCCAATAAGAGTTCATTTCAATCGTCTGAATTGAATCTTTATTTGCACCTTTAAAATCCCAAACTAGCTTTTTCATTTCATCAGGGGTTAGGTTTGTTTTAATATGATCTCCTGCAACATCAAGAATATCAAATACATTTGTAATTCCTTTAAATGAGCTCATTTTATCGGCTAAGGCCTTTAAAATTTTTTGGTGTCTTTGATTTCGCTCAAAATCATCAGAAGATTTCCCCACCGAAGATTTACGAAAACGAGCATAATCTAAAGCTTGCTTACCATTAAGAACCTGCAAACCTTTTTTTAGATTGATATCGGTACCATCGGCTAAAGAACGATAAACCATATTTCGGTCTACATCAATTTCAATTCCACCAAGTTCGTCAATAACCGCTTCAAAACCTTTAAAATCGACTGTGGCATAATATTGAATCGGAATATCTAAAAGGTCAGATAACGTCTCCATGGCTAAAATTGGACCACCCTTTGCAAACGTGCTATTTACTTTTGCATAGGCATAATCCGGAATTTTGACTTTGGTATCTCTTGGTATGGATAACAAATATACTTTCTTGGTTACCGGATTCCAGACACTTACAATAATTGCATCTGTATTCAAACTATGTGTTTCCGGTCTGTAATCCTCACCTAGTAATAAAATAGCAAATGGTTTCTCTGTTGGTTTGTCTTGCTCAGAGTCCTGTTTCATATTATTGATGTTTGGTTTTTCAGCAGTTTCCGATGTTTTTTCAAAAAATTGATTGATTTTCCATGAAGCATATCCAATAATCGAGCCCAAGCCCAAGCCAATAATCGTCACAAAAATGATGAGTACCTTCACCCATTTATGATGTTTCATTTTCTCAACTCCCCTATTTTCACGAGGATAGTTTTTAAATATGGTAAAAAAAGAAATAGACAAGCTTTGTAGCTCTGCGATTCATGTTATGCACGAATTAAAGAAAAAAGACTAAAAATGATGGAGAAAGAACGAACTGATATAGAATAATTGGTCACAAATTATACTTTGGTTCATTTTCGATATCCTCTAGTAATTTATCTACCAAACCTGTCCCAAATGTAATTTTATCTTCTTTCCCTTCAATCCTATAAGTAATCGTATAAAAGAAAGGATCTCTTTCATAACGAATTTCCTCAATTTTATGATCCTCTATTAGAATTTGTTTAAAAAATTCTGAAGTGTCTTTCGCCGCATGATCTTCAGGTCTTGCTTTATGAACAACAGTGATTTGAATCCAATTAAAAATTGCATCTCTCAGATCCATTTCCATCCTCCATTACTTCATATCTTCACGAAGTTGGTGAAGATAAACGATTTCATCTTTGTATTCTTCTTCCTCTGTCACTGGTGTTTCTAAAATAAAAGGAATATGTTCTAGTTTTTCACATTGCAAAAATTTTTGCAATGCTTTTGCCCCTATTTCTCCTTGACCTATTTTTTCGTGACGGTCTTTCCTACTATTAAAAGGCACTTTACTGTCATTGAAGTGAATCACTTTAATATGTTCTAAATAACCAGCTTCCTCTGCCCGTTTAATAAAGTCATCAAATTGTTCTTCATTCCATTGCCCTGCAGCAAAAGCATGACAGGTATCAAAGCAAAATTCTATTTTTTCAGGATATTTTGTATTATTACGTATCTCCATTAACGTTTCAGGTGCTAATCCCAATTCTGAACCTTGGCCGGCAGTATTTTCTAGTAACAGTTTTACAGGACCATCATATTGCTCTAGAATCAAATCTAAGGTTTCAATCATTCGTTTGATTCCATATTCTTCTCCTTCCCCAACATGTTTTCCACAATGTACAACTGCTCCAATTGCACCATAAGCCTCAGCGATATTCAAGTCTTCAACAATCGAACGAATGGTGACTTCTTGTAAATCCTCTTTAGGCGTGGACAAATTTGTAATATATGGAGTATGACAGATAACGGTTATTCCATGTTCTTTACAAAATTCTACCCCGTTTAAAGCATCCTTCATATCCACCTTTTTAGGTTTTAGTCCTCTCGGATTTTTTGTAAAAACTTGAAATGTTTCTGCACCCAATTCATGTGCCTTTTGGGCTGCCTTTTCTAGTCCTTTGGAAACACTGATATGACAACCAAGTTGCATTTTTTCACCTCTTTATGCATTCTGATGTTCCATTTTTTTCTGTTTTGCGTGCTTATCACGCTCTGATTTATTTAGATATTTTTTACGTAATCGTATAGATTTAGGTGTGATTTCACAATATTCATCATCATCTAGATATTCTAATGCTTGTTCTAAACTTAACACTCTAGCTGCTTTCATTTTCACCGTTTCCTCTTTTGTTGAAGATCTGACGTTTGTCATATGCTTTTCTTTACATACATTGACAATAATATCATTCTCACGATTATGCTCGCCAACAATCATTCCCTCATAGATCTCCGTTCCAGGCGTGACAAACAGAACTCCACGATCTTCTACTGATAGTATACCATAAGTTGTTGCTATTCCTGTTTCTGAAGAAACGAGAACACCCTCCCGTCTACCTCCGACTTCTTGATGAACCAATGGCTGATAAGAATCAAAAGAATGATTCAAAATTCCGTACCCTCTAGTTAATGTTAAAAATTCAGTACGATAGCCAATTAGTCCTCTTGACGGTATCAAGAATTCAAGTCTAATTTGGTTAAAGCCTAAATGAGTCATATTGAGCATTTCTGCCTTTCTTGGCCCTAAGCTTTCCATGACTGCCCCCATATGCTCCTCAGGTATATCAATGATTAAGTTTTCAAATGGTTCCATTTTTTTGCCATTGATGAATTTAACAATGACCTCAGGCTTTGACACTTGAAGCTCATAGCCTTCTCGTCTCATGTTTTCAATCAGAATAGATAAATGTAGCTCACCACGGCCTGATACGATAAAAGCATCAGGGCTATCTGTTTCATCTACGCGTAAACTAACATCTTTTTCTAATTCCGCAAATAATCGCTCCCTTAATTTTCTAGATGTGACATATTTCCCTTCTTTTCCTGCAAATGGACTATTATTGACGACGAATGTCATTTGTAAGGTAGGCTCATCAATATGCAATAAAGGTAATGCTTCTGGTTGTTCAGGATCAGCAATGGTTTCCCCTACGTTAATCCCTTCAATTCCTGCAATTGCAACAATATCTCCCGCTTTTGCTTCTTCTATTTCTACTTTTTTCAAGCCTACAAAGCCATATAACTTGGCTATTCTTGCTTGCTTCATTGATCCTTCTCGTTTCATGACAGCAACAGTTTGGTTTTTTCTAAGGATACCTCGTTCGATTCGACCAATCCCGATCCGACCCAGATATTCACTATAATCCAATAAAGTGACTTGCATTTGTAATGGTGCATCATAATCAACTTCTGGTGCTGGAATATGCTCGATGATTGCATCAAATAAAGGTTTCATATCCTCTGTTAGTTGGTTTGGTTCTGTTCCACTAACTCCTTTGAGTGCAGAAGCATAGATGACTGGAAACTCAATCTGTTCATCATTTGCTCCAAGTTCAATAAATAACTCTAATATCTCATCAACTACTTCTACAGGACGAGCATTTTCACGATCAATCTTATTTACAACAACAATTGGCGTTAGACCAGCTTCTAAGGCTTTACGAAGAACAAACTTGGTTTGCGGCATACTTCCTTCAAATGCATCAACAACTAATAAAACTCCATTTACCATTTTCATAATTCGTTCGACTTCTCCACCAAAGTCCGCATGACCAGGGGTGTCGATGATATTGATGATATGTTCTTTATATTGAACTGCAGTATTTTTAGCAAGAATTGTAATTCCACGTTCTCGTTCAAGGTCATTAGAATCCATCATCCGCTCCCCAACCTGTTCGTTTTCTCTAAAGATTCCTGATTGAGTTAATAATTTATCCACTAGTGTTGTTTTTCCATGATCAACATGGGCAATAATCGCTATATTTCGAATATCGTCTCGTTTCATCAAATGTTTCTCCTTTAGTTAAGGTTTTTTACAAACAAAGATAAAGACGCCCATTTAGGCGTCTAAACTAATACTTTATTTTATCATTTATGAGTCTTTTTAACAACTTACTTTACTTCAGTGTGTGCCCTTTTTTCAAAAACTTTAATAACAGCCGAAATATCTTCATTGCCATAACTTTGTTCTTTTGCTTCACCAATCGCATCTTGAGCCATTTTAGATAATCTCACAGGAACGAGAATTTGATCTGCTAATTTATTGACCAAACCTAAATCTTTATATAGTAAATCAATGCTAAATCTTGGTTTGAAATCACGGTTCTGGATCAATGGTAAACAGCGATCAATCATATAGCTATACCCTGTACTGTTTTTTATGATTTCATATAATGCGTCACTTTCCATTCCTGTTTTTGCTCCTAATACAAATGCCTCTGTAAGCGCCGCAGTATGGATCCCAACCAACATATTATTGATTAATTTTGCAATACTTCCACTTCCCGTTTTCCCTACATAAAGAATGGTTTTTCCCATCGCTTTAAAAATAGGTTGAACTTTATCAAAGACCTCTTTATCTCCACCGACCATGATGGTTAGTGTCCCAGCCTCTGCTCCCATTGGACCACCACTTATCGGAGCATCCAAATAATCCACTCCTTGTTTTTTGGCTTCTTTATAGATCTTTTCATTTAAATCAGGCCCCACGGTACTATGATCAATAACGATAGTTCCAGGTTTTGCGGTATCAAGGATTCCACCTGTTTCTAAATATACATATTCAATCGTATCAGGCATCGGAAGCGCGGTTAAAACGACATCGACCTGTTGAACTAATTCTTTTACTGAACTTGCTTCTTTTGCACCTAATTCTACCACCTTTTTGACCGATTCCTTACTCCTATTAAAAACCCACACCTCAAAATTAGCTTTTAATAAATTTTTTGTCATAGGAAATCCCATGGTTCCTATTCCAATAAATCCAACTTTCAATGGATTAACCTCCTTTTGGTACGCGATAAAGACGGCCTAACATAGACCGTCTTTACACTTTACTCTATATTAATATTATACCAATTCTTGCTCTTTTTTAATTACCACCAAAGCGAATGGCTAAAGCAATTAAGCTTCTAGTCATCGCCCCAGTTGCCCCTTTGATATTTACCCCTTTTGTTTCAGATAACCAAGAAGTTCCTGCTATATCTAAATGAGCCCAAGGTGTATCCCCTGCAAATGCCTTTAAAAACATTGCACCCTGAATCGCTCCTGCACCAAAACCAGCATCATTTTTTAAATCAGCAATTTCACTTTCAACTAATTCTTCATAATCATCATCAATTGGAAGCTCCCATACCTTTTCACCAGATAGATTTGCAGCAGTTTTTACTTCTTTTGCCCAATCAGGGTCATTTGAGAATATTCCAGTCATATGATGGCCTAATGCAGAGATGACTGATCCCGTTAATGTGGCCACATCTACAATTTTAGTAACCCCTAAGTGTTTAGCATAGGAAATTGCATCAGCTAAAATTAAACGGCCTTCCGCATCTGTATGTTTAATCTCAACTGTTTTTCCAGAAAAGGTTTCTACAATGTCCCCAGGATGAATCGCATGACCAGAAACCATGTTTTCACAAGATGGAATAACTGCAATTATATTAGCATGCGGCTCCAAACTACCGATGGCATTCATAGCCCCAAGTACTGCTGCTGCTCCAGCCATATCCCCTTTCATTTCATCCATATCTTTATCAGGTTTAATTTGAATACCACCAGAATCAAAGGTAATTCCTTTTCCTACAAATCCAATAACATCCTTATATTCTGGTGCTCCAAAATATTTCATCACAATCAATTTCGGTTCTTCATCGCTTCCTTTAGAAACGGCTAAAAATGCACCCATATTTAATTCTTGAATTTGTTTTTTATCTAAAATATTAATTTCTAAACGATGCTTTTTTGCTACCTCTTTTGCTTTATCAGCTAATAGTGAAGGTGTCATTTTATTCGCTGGAGTATTGCCTAAATCTCTTGCTAAATTTTGAGATTCTGCAAAAATAATTCCTCGTTCTACCCCAGCTTCTACTGCTTTTACAGATATCCCATCAACAGTGACAAGGATTCGTTCTATTTTTTGTTGTGGTTTTTCTTTTGTTTTGTAATTAAACGTATAGGTACCTAACTGAATCGCTTCAACAACTGCTTGCCCTAAATCAACTGGATTCCATATCGCTTTATATTTTTGACTTACGACTACAGCTAATTCTCTTACACCGATCGATTGGGCTTTTCTTGCTGCGATAGCATAAGCATTTCTTGCTCGATCAATCGTTAGTTTTTCTTCTTTACCAAGCCCTAAAACAAGTACTCTTTTTGCCGGTATTTTCCCCCAAGTATGCAATAAAGTGACTTCTCCATAGGTTCCTTTAATCTCTTTTTCTGCAATTAATTGAGAGATTCGATGATCCATTTGCTCATCTACTTGTTGTGCTAAACCTAATAACATGTCCTTATCTTCGGTGTGCGTCAAAATGATACAATCTGAAGCTAATGTTATGATTGATTCTGTACTCACTTTAAATTGCATGAAAGGCACCTCCACATTGGTTTCTTACTCCCATTTTCTATTATATCAATTTTAGATATCCATTTAAAACGTTTTCTTTCATATAATTGTCACAATGATTTAGCAAACGTTAGAAAATACTTCAATTGCACCTGATTTTTTGAATGAATAGGAAGTATATGGTATATTTATTATAATTGAAAGGAGAGTATGCTATGAATTTTGTTGGATTTTCAAATCTAGATTTTGATGTATTTCAAATAGATGGATTAGAGCCGCGAATGGAAGGAATTAAGCAATATATCCGCCCGAAGCTTGAATTAATTGGTCAGGAAATGGCTCCTTACTTAAGTGTATTAACAGGCCAAGAAATGTTTTATCATGTAGCCAAACACGCAAGAAGAACTAAAAATCCTCCAAATGATACCTGGGTTGCGTTTGCTCCAAGCAAACGGGGATACAAAGCCTTCCCTCATTTTCAAGTTGGCCTTTGGTCTACACATCTATTTATCTGGTTTGCTTTAATCTATGAAGCTCCGTACAAGAAAGAGTTTGGAGAAAATCTTGTAAACCATTTAACAGAAATTTTTTCTTCTATTCCCTCTGAGTTTGCTTGGTCGATGGATCATACAAAACCAGAAGTTCTTCCTCATAAAGACCTGACTAAGGAAGAACTATTCCAAATGGCAGAGAAGTTGAAAAAGGTTAAAAAAGCTGAGCTTTTATGTGGCATTACTATTGATCGTAATGATCCAATTTTAATAAATAAAGAACAACTCTTTCAAAAAATTGAAAATACCTTTGAAACCTTAATGCCACTTTATCAACTAGCGACAAAGGCTTAGTCTTAATCATAGAAAGGCATGTACGATGGAGGTCGTTGCAATATACATTTCTCTTTAAAAGATACTCTTCCACTTTTCACTGATTTCTTCTGCTTCTCCAACAATTCGGTGGAAGAGTTCCTGTACGGTTGGAACGTCTCGGATAAGCCCCATCACCTGTCCAGCCCATGCAAAACCTCTTTCCATATCCCCTTGATAAATAGCCACCTTATTATTTTCACCACCAATCAATGGTTGCAATTGTTCAAATGCAGCCCCTTGGTGTTCTAGTTCAAGAACCTTTTCCGTTGTTGGATTAAGGATTGCCCTAGCTGGAGCGCCAAGTGTTCTTTTAACCACAATCGTATCCATCTCTGTTTTTTCTACCAATGTTTTCTTATAATTTTCATGTGCCAATACACACTCTTTTGTTGCAATAAAACGAGTTCCCATTTCTATTCCTTCTGCCCCTAAAGCGAAAGCAGCCATCATCCCTCGGCCATCACCAATTCCTCCACTTGCGATAACTGGAATTTTCACTGCGTCTACAACTTTTGGAATGAGAACAAAAGTACCTAAATCATCTTTACCAATATGGCCGCCTCCTTCTTGTCCAACTGCCATGATGGCATCCATTCCTAATGCTTCAGCTTTCATTGCTTGTTTTACAGTGGATACCAAAGAGATCTTCTTGATCGGTAAACCTTTTAGTCTTTCCAATACAGGCAGTGGATTCCCTCCTGTAATCGTGATTACTGGAACTTGCTCTGCAATTGCAACTTCTAGATAATCTTTCCATTTATCACCATATAAACTTATCGCAAAATTAACAGCAAATGGCTTAGATGTAAGCATCTTTACCTTTTTGATTTCTTCACGCAAATGTTCTGGGGTAGGTAAGGTAACTGCTGTAATTTGCCCAAGTCCTCCCGCATTTGACACGGCCGAAGCCAAGTTAGCATCTGCGAGATAAGCCAATCCTCCCTGAATAATGGGATAATCGATTTCTAATAACTCAGTAATTCTTGTCTTCATTTCTAACCTCCTAAAAATAGTAATGATAGCGCTTTCACAAATAAGTAAATGATACATATCCATTTATTTTCTACTATTATGTACGAAATCCTTCAAATATTTTTTTCTTGAATGAAAAAAATCATATTTTTGCCTATTGCAACTCAAAATAATCATGTTATACTCTATTTGTTTGTTTAATGATTATGATAATGTGGAAAAAATATAATGAGGAAAGGGTGATAAGGGTTGAATCGTCAAGAAAATACACCCTTGTTTAGTGCATTGTTAGAGCATGCCAAAAAGAATCCCATACAATTTCACATACCCGGACATAAAAAAGGGCAAGGAATGGACGAAAAATTCAAAGAATTTATAGGTACCAATGCTTTATCCATTGACTTAATCAATATTGCACCTCTTGATGATTTACATCATCCTCATGGCATTATTAAAGAGGCTCAAGAGCTTGCTGCTGAAGCTTTTGGTGCTGATTATACATTCTTTTCTGTTCAAGGTACAAGTGGGGCTATTATGGCAATGATTATGTCAGTTGTAGGCCCTAGCGATAAAATCATTGTACCAAGAAACGTTCATAAATCGATTCTTTCCGCTATTATTTTTGCAGGTGCAACACCCATATTTATTCATCCTGAAATGGATCCTAAAGTAGGTATTGCCCATGGGATAACTCCTAAATCTGTTAAAAAAGCCTTAGAACAACATCCAGATGCAAAAGCAGTACTAGTGATCAATCCTACCTACTTTGGAGTAGCTGGTAACTTGGAAGAAATTGTGCGAATTGTCCATGAATATGAAATCGCTGTTCTTGTTGATGAAGCCCATGGAGTACATATTCACTTTCATGATCAACTTCCCTTATCAGCAATGCAAGCAGGGGCTGATATGGCGGCTACTAGTGTTCATAAATTAGGTGGCTCTTTAACTCAAAGTTCTATTTTGAATGTAAAGGAAGGGTTGGTTAATCCTCATCATGTCCAATCTGTCATGAGTATGCTTACCACCACCTCTACTTCTTATATTCTTTTAGCTTCCTTAGATGCGGCTCGGAGAAATCTTGCAATCAATGGGCGTATGTTTTTAGAACAAGCAATTGAACTATCCCAATACGCAAGAAGAAGCGTGAATGAAATACCTGGACTATATAGCCCTGGCGATGATATATTGGGGACTGACGCAACTTATGATTATGACCCAACGAAGTTATTGATCAGTGTAAAAGACCTTGGTGTAACAGGCTATGAAGTAGAAAAGTGGTTAAGAAAGGAATATAATATCGAGGTTGAATTAAGCGATTTATATAATATTCTATGTTTAATTACTCCTGGAGATACTTATCAGGACGTAGATCTATTGATTACGGCACTTCAACGATTATCAAAAGAACATATTCATCTGGGTAAACAAAATCATGTAGAGGTTCGTTTACCAAAAATTCCATCACTTGCACTCTCTCCTAGAGACGCATTTTATTCTGATACAGATGTCGTCTTACTAGATGATTCGGTAGGTCATGTCATTGCTGAATTCGTTATGGTTTATCCTCCTGGTATTCCTATTCTCTTACCTGGTGAAATCATTACCCAAGATAATATAGATTATATTAAATATAACCTTGCTGCAGGATTACCTGTTCAAGGACCTGAAGATGAAACGATCGGAACCTTAAAGGTCATTAAAGCAAGAAAAGCGATTCCTATCTATTAAAATAGCAAAGATAAAAAAAGCAAAAATGAAGCCTATGATCTAAAATTCATAGGCCTTTTTCATGTTTTTAATTTTATTCCTTATCATGCTTGTGAGAACTACAATCTTCGCAAATTCCAAATAATACTTCTGATTTCTCTGACTGAATTGGTGCAATGATTTGGTCACATTCTTTACATACTAATGTACCCATTTTCTTACCCCCATCCTTTTGGTGTAACCGCTTTAATATTATGTTATTATTATTTTAATATGTTATACTTTTTATGTCAATTGAACTAATAAATTATTTTAATTGTCTATATCATCTAATTAGTAGGACATAAAAAGCCCTATGGGTTTTAAAATTGTCCCATAGAGCAATTTAATGAAAATATAGCTTACTCTATTTTTTGACATCCAGTCTGTAATCAATTGAAGATAGATCTCTTTTTCTGGTTCATTCAAGATTTCATGATAAAGACCATCAATCAGGTGAAATTGGACTTGTTCTTTAGAAAAACCCTCCACAAATTCTTTAGCTTTTTGTGGATCGACTAATTGATCCTCTCCCGCTTGCAAATAAAGTAAAGGAATCCCTGAACGAGAGATTTGATCCTTTTTTTCCCAAACGAGTTCAATTGCTTTTTGAAATGCAAGAAACCAAGCAATACTTACTTTATTATAAACGAGTGGATCTTCTGCATATGCTTTAACCACCTTTGGATCACGACTCACTTGACTTGCTGTAATGCCACTATTTAATCTCATTGTTGGCCATACCTTTACTAAATTCTCGGCAAGGATACGTTGCCACTTTGGTACTTCTATACTAATGCTCACCGCAGGAGATGTTACGATCACTCCTTTAAGTGCTTGGCTATCCTTTAACTCTTCTAAATACCTTAATACAATGAGTCCGCCCATACTATGGCCTAATAAAAAGGTTGGTTTTTCAGGCCAATTTTTTTTAATATATTGAAACCATTGATCTATTTTATGTAAATAATTAGCAAAATCCTGAATATGTCCACGTTTTTCTTTAGATCGTCCCAAACCAGGAAGATCCCCACCTACCATAGAAATATGATGTTTATTTAACCAGACTGCCACATGCCGATATCTACCAATATGTTCGCCTGAACCATGAACCACTAATAAAATGGCTTTGGCATCGTTAACCAAGTACGTTTGCAATGTATCCATGCTTGATTCCCCCGTCCATTTACTTATGCAAAAAAGTCCCTTATACAATAGGGACTTGATTTAATATTTTTTGTATATATTTAATAAAGCAGATTTCCTCTTGGTCTACATATTGAGTTGTTTTAATTAATAGTTCTCCTACAAGATGATGTCCATGGTAAAAAGGAATAAAGATTAATTGTCCCGATGGTTCAAATTCACAGGAGATTTCGCCACGGGCTGCAACATTACTTAACATTCCTTCTCCAAAAGGAATCGCTTCTAAGTTCATTCCTTCAACATTGCCTTCATGTTTATAGTATTGAAAAGAGGTTTCATCAGTTAGGTACATCAAAATTGTTTTGTAATGAGGAATATAAGCCTTTAAAACTTGAATTACCCTATCATAACATTCATTTTTACTCTTAGCATCTTGCAAAATAAGGCCTAACTCACATCTCACCGTTTCTAGCAGATCAGCCTTTCCCATGTGATTTCCTCCAAAACATTTTTAATTGTCTGCTTTTTTTATTTTACCATATTCTTATAACCTTAACAAATTTTCTTCACCAATAATATGTAGCAGTTTATTTTTTTATCCTACATCAATTTTTCTTTTTTTTGGCTATTTTATTGTCAACCCTATGCCCTAATGCTAAAATATAACTAGTATGTTAAATATGGAATTGGGAGTGGACTAAAGTTGGGAAAAAGTGCGTATGTTAAACTAGTCAATGGTTCAGTACAGCAAGAGATCACAATAGATCAAGTTAAGGAATTATTAAATAAGTACATTGAAAATACTGGAAAATTAGCTGAACAATTGGATTGGGAGTATCATGAATCTGCTTTTCCATACACCATCCAAGAAAAAGCTGAAGGGGATACGAAATACCTTTACTTAAAAGCAAAAGATGAGCTCTATAATTATCTCATTATCGGTGTTGGATCTGAGGAAGTAGATGGTCATACCACCCAGTTTATCCAAGTTGTATTACCTGATGAAGACTATCGTACCCCTGGGGATCAGGCAAAAGGAAATGAGTTTTCCAAATACCTTGCTAAGAAGTTAAAAGCTGAATTACATCTATTTAATGGCCGTGTTCTTTATTATAACCCTCGTAAATAGTGGTAGTAAGAGTGTTCAATTCGAACACTCTTTTATTTTAGAGCTATATCTATCATGTCCTCCAATTTGATCCATGAATACTCCTGTTCATCTCCCAATTGTAATCTTCGTAACAAAGGATCAATCCCTAATACCTTTCCGGTGAGCCTTTTTTCATGATAGGGATCAAACAAAGTAATGATGACTTCTAGATCATTCACCATCGCTTCAGAAATGATTTGCACCATTTGTTCCTTTTGTTGCTCATCCAATAGTGGCTTTTGTTTTTTGTTGATATCTCTCAACCTTTTATTCAACAATTGTCGATGTTCTGTTAGCATCATACGGCTACCTGTCCATAATAAATTTCCTCTATTCATGCTTCATGCCCTCCTATTTTTGTAGCTCGATCAAATAATAAGCCTGAAGACAATAAAGAAGAAGCTCGAAAAATCGCTGTTTTTCCATAACGTTCGCGAATCTCATCCATTGTTTTCCCTAATTGTAACTTCTTAATAGGATGACTAAATAAATCAAGCTGAATTTCCCGATCATCCTCTAGTTGATCCAGACTTAGCCCTATACTTCTTACTGGTTGCCGATCCCAAAAATGTTCAAGCAACTGTAAACTAGCTTGATAAACTTCTATGGTATCACTGGTTGCAAAAGGAATGGTAGTTTGGCGATGAAATCCTGTAGGATGATTAAAATCTGCTCCTCGAAGTGAAAGACTAATCGTCCTACCTCTTTTATGAAGAGCTCTTACCCGCCTGCATACTTCATCTGCTAATTCCAACAAAACGACCTGTATATCCTCTTTATAGATATAATCTCGTGGTAAAGTAATGCTATTACCTACCCCTTTTTGCAATTCTGTAGAATCATTTTTTACTGGTGAGTAGTCAATACCATGG
>NZ_LSKU01000001.1:1456920-1542954 GCF_001561915.1 Tepidibacillus decaturensis
TTTATATAAATTTCTTTTCATTCTTGAACCGACTCCAAACAACTCATCAACAGCTAAAGAAGCCGTTTTTTTCATATAATTGGTACTATTTAATTCAAAAATTCCTTCAAGATTTTTCTTGGCAAATCGATCACATGCCATCTTTGCTTGGATTTTATTTTCACCAATTCCTACCCTTGCCCTGACACCTACTTCGTCCCAGATTCGTTTTTGAATCATTTTTGCCATATGCTGAGGGGACCCAAACAAGCTTTGGCTTGCTGTTACATCCATAAATTGCTCGTCGATAGAAAAAGGCTCAACTTGATCAGTAAATTCATACAAAATTTCCGTAATTTGAAGAGATGCTTCAATATATTTCCCCATATGTGGCCTTACAAATTGAGCCTGTGGACAAACACTTTTCACTTCCCAAAGAGGCATTGCTGTTTTTACTCCTGCCTTTTTGGCCAAAGGATTTGCAGCTAAAGTAATTCCATGCCTTTTTTCCGGATCTCCACAAACCACAACAGGCTTTCCGACTAATTCAGGGTTGGAGGCTATTTCAACAGAGGCATAAAAGCTTTCCATATCCACTAAAAAAATAACCCTTTTCTTTTTGTCCATTATGTTACACCTCCAATATACCCACAAAAGTGATTAAAAAGAACTAATGTTCTTACTTTATTATACCTCAATTCTTCGTTTTTTAGAACATATATTCCCTTTATTTATTTTTAATTTATTCTATAGCAAAAACCCTCCACATTGGAGAGTTTCTCCAGTGTAGAGGGTTTCTTTTAGTCTTCTTGAATTAACTGTTCGTAGACAGATAATACTTTTTCCCATTCTTCGTCATCTTCAATATCTACAAGAAATTCTTCGCCATTTTCTTCTTGAACTTTTAAGATGACCCCTTCTTGATCATCATCGGCATCAGCAGAAACTAAAACGACATATTCTTGAGATTCTACTTCAAACCAAGTAACAATGTCAAATTCTTTTTCTTGTCCATTTTCATCAACTAATACCACTTTATGCTCATGGTCGTGATCGTGGTTATGATGGTGGTCATGGTCATGATGGTTATGGTTGTGATCGTGTTCACTCATCTCAATCAATCCTCTTTTCTTATCAATTAGCTGTTTAATCGTATCATTACAAATAACAGCAGTCAAGGAAAAACTTTCGAAGCTAAAATTCCTAAGAAATTAGCCTCTTTTCATATAGGATAACTGTATTTTTTGTAATTCAACAATTTCAGCCTTTTTCATATAAAGTTGATACTTAGCAGCTAAATAAGTGGCTTCATTAAAGGTCTTGCGAGGGTGGCAGACAACTCCTTCAGTTGAAAAGGGGTTATCAAACAAAACTTGCCATTCTCCATCCCTTTGCTCTTTAGGAATTTCCATGAAATACCCTACTTTTACATCATAAATCTTTGCTAAGTCTTGCCATGTATTTTCCCAAGAAGGACTAATAACACTCAAATTCGGGAAAAGTTCACTCCCCCATTGTAACCATTTTTTTATTTGATCAAACTCTAATTCGTCCATATTTTTTAGTTTTTCATAAAAATCTTGAATCAATTGATTCATGGCAGTAAAACCAACTGCCTCTAATTTGTTTTTAAATTCTATTTTTTCTTCTTCTAGTGAAAGTTGAGTAAATTGTTCAAACCATTTGTTCATCCATCAACATCCTTCCAGTATCATTTACAGTCACAACAAATACCATTATACTATTGTTTTTAGTAATAATACCAGATGGATTGATAATCCTTAAGGTTTTCCCCTTTATGGGCTAATTGTTGAAGAAAAGTAAAAATAGGAACATCTCGATATAGAAATGACCTTTTGTTGAATAAATTGACGTCTGAAGGATAAAATTCATATACTCTTGAACCATCGCCTAGGATCATAATCAGTTCATGCTCTTGGGAAGCTTTTAAGTAGTTTTTTCCCATTCCTGGTATATCAAATACCGCCTCATCGGAACGATCGATTCCTGGCGCCAAACGGGACTCTTCGTTTTGTTCTTGGATCATCCGTGCAATAGGTACTCTTTCTTCAGGAATATCCTTTTTAGCATTAAAGGAATAATAAGGATCCACGCCAATTAGACGCAATTGCTTTCTTAATGCAGACATTTCAAACCTTCTAGCATTCTCTACCGTATAAATGGATTGATTACAAACCTGAACTCCAGTTTTTCTTAATTTTTGGATAGCTTTCATCGCTTCAAGCGTAACCTCATAAGGATGTTCAAAATGGGTCATTAAAGAGATTTCTCTTCTACCTGAAATTTGATATGAGCTTAGAAGATGTACTAGTGAGTCTGTAATCCTCATAGGTAAAATCATTGGAATTCTTGTCGATACGCGAATCCGCTGTATATGAGAAATATCCGCCAGACGGGATAAGATCTCTTCTATCATTGGATCATCATAGATCATAATATCCCCTGAAATCAATACTTCAGTTACACCTGGATGACGATTAAACCAGCGAATGGCTCGATCTATTTTATCCAATTCTACTTGATCTTGTCTCCATAGAGCATGATTGATCGCCCAGCTTCGCTCACAATATAAGCAATACCTTACCTTTTGGCGGATCGGTTTAAAAATAGCAATCATAGGATAACCCCTTGTGATTGAAATTTCTGTAGGTATTTGCCGAGTTTGAGATAATGACATGTTCATATGGTGTTTTTTTACCTCTACTAAGCGTTGAATATATCGGAGTGGAGGGAAGGCTTGTGCACGTATCGCATGATCATATTTGCTTTCTGGATCATTTAAATCCAATAAAGATAAGAAAAAAGGAGTAATCCCAAAAGGAAGTTGGTGATGATTTGCTAAATCAATCGCCTCTTTTTCCTCTTCAGTCAGAGAAATGAACTTTTCTAATTCTTTTCGGTCTCTTATCACATTTTGGCATTGCCATTTCCAGTTATCCCATTCTTTATTAGTAATTTTGTAGCTTGATTTTATCGATTCTCGGTTTTCAATCCTTTGCAGGATAATCGAATTATCTAACCCACTTGGATATCGGCTCATCCAATCATTTACTTCCTTAGATAAATGATCTAACAGACTCCATTCAGGCATCTTAGACATAGGTTTTTCTTCTTGAAGTTGTTCTAACCCTGTGGTTCCCTTTAAAGCCCTAAACAAAAATAAAATTTCATAGGCAAATCCTAAACCTACTTCATGGTAATCTTGGTTTAAACATTTTTTTAAGTTCTTAAGTACTGAGAAATGTGTAATCGCCTCATGGCGTGGAGAAAATAAGTTTTTCAAAACGCGTAAAGCTTGTTGAGATTGATAGCGTTGTAAAGCATTCATATGACAAGATTGTAGACAATGAATTTCGAAACGATAAAAGTATTGATAAATCTTTTCACGTAATTCATCATCATCCTTAGATTGCATGACAATTTCACAAAATCCAGGATTTTCCTTTTTTATTAAATCAATAACTTCCTCAATTTTTTCTATTTCCACCATTACATCTGCTTTATCAATATGAAAAATCACGATTACTCCCCCTCACCCATTACAACCCTTAAAACAAAGATGATAAGATAATATATTAGATTGTATCAAATCCATGAGCAAAAAAGGTAAGAAACAAAAAAATTCAATAAATTGTTAGAAAAAGATCGCTTTTAAAACTTGCCTTATTTGCTCTTTATCTAAATTTTCCCAAAATAGGTGGTTATAAATCAAAATATCTGTATGAAGGTGCAGTCCCCGATCATTTCCAAGGACACCATCACTCGTGCCAGAATTACCAACATAGCCTAAGACTTCTCCTGTTTTTAACCCTTTTCCAACGACTACATTCTTAGAAATAGCACTTAGATGGGCATAACGAACAAGTACTCCTTTTGGATATTGCACCCAAACTGTTCTTCCTCTTAAACGATCTAAAATATATTCAGGTGTTTGGTTAGAATTCTTTGCAATGTTTAATAGCTCTGTCCTTTCTTTTTTGGTTAATTCAACGAAATCATGATCAACTCTCACTACAATTCCATCAGCCATAGATAAAACAGGCGTCGTCTGATTAACCGTTATTCCAGTTACTCCAGTATACCAATCAATTCCCTCATGAAATCCGTTTCGATAACTTCTTAAAGCACCAGGCAAATGGGAATCACGTGAACTAACCTTTGCTCCTTTTAATGGTGGTGAGAGAAAATCTAAATAAGAAATAAGCTCATCACTTGACATCTCAGAAAAATGTTGCTCAAATTTACGCTTTTCCCATTCAAAAATTTGAGTAAGTAAAGAAAGAGTAAGCTTTTCATCAAATGGGTACGAGAAAGATAGACCGGCAGTGGAATTGGGTATTTGCACTTCATCAGTCGATTTTTTTTCATACTTCACCTTATTTTGTTGGAGCCACAAATACTGACCTGATAGAACGATGATAAGGGCAAGTGCTACTAAGAACAAATGTCTTTTCACAATAGTAAACTCCTATCTTTTTATTTTATCTAAAAAGAAAAGCCGTCTAACAACAAGACGACTTTTTAGTAGGGCACTTTACTATTATTGACAATCTTACCCCTATTCAAACGATTTACTTAACCAAGATTAGTTTTTCACCTATTTTAAGAAACTCACCACGAGTAGCTTCGCTTTTCAATAGAAACTCTACACGATAATTACCGGTTTTAATAAAATCAATATTTTTGAAGGGAGTAACATACTGCAAGCTATCTTCATTTGTTGCATCAAAGGTTTTGGTTTCCCCTTCTTCTACAAGTTTTCCATCTGGATCTTTAAGCACTACTTTAATTTGAAGCTTTTCATTTGGTAGATTATCCACTTCACTATAAACAGAGAAATTAAATCCAGAACGTCTGTTTGTAGGGATTTTCCCAAAAGGACTATAAATAACATAGTTCCCATTATCCAAAACCGGGTTTGCAGTAAGCTGCATATTCACATTAGGTTTTATCATTTTTACAAGGCTTTTTCCCTCATCCCAATAAACAATCGCTCCCATAGACTCTGCAATCGTTTTAAGAGGTAGAACTGTGGTATTTTCAATGATAAATCCTGGGATTTTGGATACCATCTGCTCTCCATTAAGGAGAACTTTTACCTTCTCATAACCATTAAAATAACCATAAATCGCATTCCCTGCATAAACTGTAACGGCACTAAATAGAAGAATCATCGTTAGAATAATCACAACTCTCTTTTTCATTATGTTACCTCCGCACCATATTACACGTTTGAAGTTATCTTTATTTCTTTATACCTTTTACATTTCAAAATGTTGCGGGTAAAATGAAAAAAAGAAATGCGTTCTTCGAAAAAACTCTCTAAAAATAGAAATACCTACTTCTAAATATGAAAAGTAGGGATTTTCAACCCTATGGCCTCTTTTCGTTGTTTATGAAACTGATGATGATGTCAGTTACATCGATATAAAAGGAACTATCATTTACTTTTAATAATTCCTGTTTAAAATCTTCTAACCAATCAAGATGATCAGCAACGAATTGATTTACATGTTCTTCACTCGTTTCTTTGATCAAAAATGCTAGAAACTCTAATAAGAGTGTCAAATGATCAGGCATTTTTGCATAATCATCTGGGATTTCTAAATGGAATTGTTCGAAGAGGTGCCTGATGTGTAGAGCTGCATCACCAAACAGATACCCTTTGCTCTTTGCAATAGATAGTCCAGCAGTTGGATCAGTTGTCCATACCTTGTAGACTGATTCAATCGGTGGGGCATAAGGTTTAATCACACCCATAAAACAACGCATATAGGTTTGTTTCATTTCAGAAA
The DNA here is from genome assembly GCF_001561915.1 of Tepidibacillus decaturensis. Taxonomy (GTDB): domain Bacteria; phylum Bacillota; class Bacilli; order Tepidibacillales; family Tepidibacillaceae; genus Tepidibacillus_B; species Tepidibacillus_B infernus. Next base: position 1,462,716 of record NZ_LSKU01000001.1, read on the forward strand.
AATTTGGAAATCTACCTTTTAACTGAACAGTTGGTTTGGTGTAATTTGCTTCTTTCGCCATTTCTACTAGTAGTTGATCAACTGTTCCATTCATAACATCTTGATAAAAGTCTTCAGTTGGAAACTTAAAAAATTCAGCTAGGGTTAAATAGATTTCAACTTTTGCTTGTTTGTTTTGTGACACATGATTCTGCACAAAGACTCCTCCTCTAGACAACATACTTTTTATCTAAATCTGTAAGAGTGATTTTGCTCTTTTGTGTGAAGTTAAAGAGCGAAGAAGCGGGATGAATCTTTATCTTGTTTTACTTTACAAAATTCACAAGTTTCTTCTTCTGTCACAGTCTTAAATGCCTGGCCACATTGACTACACTCTTTCAACCATAATGTGATTAATACCTTTGGTTCTTGCATATATTCATCAAGCTTAACACTTTGGTATGTGATAGATTGTTCTGGACATGCGCTGCATCTTTGGCAAGCAATGCAATCTTGAGTAGAAAAAACGAGTTTACTTTGATTCCCCTCATTTTCCCATTTAATCGCTTCTGTGGGACAAATTTGTTCACAAATTGTACAACCTCTACATTTGTCTATCGATTCAATTTTTAAAAATTGACCAAAGGGTAAGGTTGTTTTATTATGTCTTGATGTGCTTAGTAGCTGCAGATATTGATTCAATTTCTTCCTTTTAAATAGATTCCTTTCTTTTTTACCCTGTTCCTCGGAATCAGTCACTCTTTTCAATTCTTCGTTTTGGTCTTTCTCTGCAAACATCATCTTCCGAATATTACGGATAGAAAAATTCTGTAGTAATTCCCTTCTTGTTATTCCTTGAAAAACAACATCATCGGCTTCTTGTATTTCTTCTGCTGTAAGATCAATTTTCACTTTCCTAAAAACCAATGCTAGTTCTTGTTCCAATCTTGCAAAATGTTTTTGGATCAGGTCAAACCCTACTTTCTCACATGTTTGACATTTTCCAATATAAAAACTTACCTTCTCTTTTCCTTTTGTAAATGCTAAAAGAAGATGCTGATCAAGATAAAGATAACAAGGTAGTTTAATTCCCTTTTGTATATTTTCTGCTTGATCACAAGTGATCTTAGATAAGGGAAATTCTTCAATCTGCCTATAAATCTCTTGGTATGGCTTTTGGATGTGGTCGATTGCAAAAACAGGACAGGCACCAATACATGCTCCACAATTGACACATTTTGAATGATTCAACTCTGGAACTTGGTCATTCAATTGGATCGCATTTGTTGGACAATTTGCCACACACTCGTTACAAACCTTTTTTCGATTTGCATAGTTGATGCAACTCTTTTTCTGAATTTGAACTACTTCAAATTGAAAAAAGTTCTTTAAATCCTGACGCATTTGCACTCCCCCAGCTAAAGTTTCACCTCCCCAGAGGATGAACCTCTCATAAATAAAAATCTATTATTTTTCTTTAGAATTGGATTCATTCTCATCAATCAATTCCTTCGTTGCACTTTTAAATTCCTTTAGTGTTTTGCCAGCTGCTCTTCCAAGCTCAGGTAATTTATTAGGTCCAAAAATAACTAAGGCAATGATTAAAATGAGAATCAATCCAGGTACTCCGATATTAGCAAAGGACATCCTCGTTCCCTCCTTTCTATGATAACTATTTCACAAAGTCTCTTTTACCTAACCAGTTAAAAAATATAATTATTCCTCTTTTACAGTTATTATTTTATAGGAAGATAAGGGCAAAAAGTCAGCGTAAATTTGAAAATTTAGCGAACACCTTGACAAAAGTGATTACAGAACTGAAACAGAAAAACGTAATCAATACTTTAAAGGAATAGAACAATTTGTAGATAAAATTGGTGACCACTGTTAGTTTTCTTCATACAACTGTGGGTTTAAAAATCTGGCAAAAGCAGAAATGGTTACATCACGGAACATATCTTTTCGAGTGATGAGCTGGTTTGTTAAAATCCCAATTGTACCTTCTTTTTTCTTCACATTGTGTTTTCCTGTAAAATCATCAATAATATCTCCCAACTCTTTCCCCATACGTAAATGGTTTGCAATTTCTTCAGGGAGCTGTACACGGAGTCCACCACCGATTCCCACATTCCCTTCTTTATCAACTACTACACCCCAATTACATAAAAACATACCAAACGGAGATTCAATTACTCCTCCTTCTAACCCTATACAGTAATCAAAGAAATGCGATTCCTTTTCCGCAAACATTACGTTATTTGCGCGATTAATTGCTCCTTGAATCGTTTCTTCATCTGAAAAAGGTTGTTCAGACACTTGCGATTCTACATCTAATCCAATCACTTCTGCTTCAAACCCCATTTCAGCAAATGCTGATCGAACCGCCTCAATTTTTGCAGGATTCTTTGACCCTACTCCAATATGTAACACCAATTTCCACACTTCTTTCCTTCACAATATGGTTTAATCCTAACTATAGTAAAACATTCTCTTTCCCAAATCGCAAGAATAGAATAAGAAAAGGTTTGTATATTCCATCGCGCTCCGTCATCCGTTCCCTTCTATAAGAGAGAAGGGCACTTGAAAGCACACAAAGTGTACAAGTCGTGCTACACAGCTAAAGCTGTTCGTCACGCTATGTCGCAGCTTATGGAATATACAAACCCCTAAATGACAACGGAAAATTCAACAAACATTTGTTGTCAGGTAATCTATGTTTAATTTATCTAGCAAGTTTGGCCGTTGGATAATCCGTAATGAGCATGTGCCCTGGGGCATGAGTAATCGTGATATCTGGTTTGCTATTTAATAGAGCGACTTGAGGCGTCACACCACATGCCCAAAACACAGGTACTTCATTTTCTGCGATGTCAATAGAATCGCCAAAGTCTGGTGAATGGATGTCTTTGATACCAATTTGGGTAGGATCTCCTATATGAATAGGGGAACCATGTGCACTAGGAAACCTAGAAGTAATTTCGAGAACACGAGGGATTAAAGAATAATGAAATGGTCTCATACTTACAACTTGATTTCCTCTAAAAGATCCTGCTGGTTCAGTCTCAATATTCGTAATATACATCGCCACGTTTTTCCCTTGGTTGATGTGTTTTACGGGTATTCCATTATTTATTAATTCATTTTCAAAAGTGAAACTGCATCCTAGAAGAAAGGTTACAAAATCATCTTGCCAAATATCCTTTATATCCAATGGTTCATCAACGAATTCACCATTTTTAAATACTCGGTATTTAGGAACATCGGTTCTTATATCAATGATATCATCTGAATATTTTTTTATATAAGGTGAACCGGTATCCGTAATCTCTAATATTGGACAAGGTTTGGGATTTCTGATACAAAATAAAAGAAAATCATAAGCGTATTTTTTCGGTAGAATGACTACGTTTGCTTGTAATCGATCCATCCCATAACCTGTTGTAGGTTTCGTAAATTCATTGGCTCTAATTTTCATTCTTAATTGTTGAACATTTTCCATCTCATCACCCCATCTTTTAAATAAATGGTATGTAATATTATCGAACAAAAGAAGCTCTATTCGGAAAATAAGTCGTTACCAATACCACTCATCTTAATCCTCCTTCTTTTATTTGACTAAAAATAAAATTCTTCTTTACGGTCTTTAAATACAGGAATTCTGTTCCTTATCTCTGGAACAATGGACAAATCAAGTTCTGCCGTAATAATTTCTTCCTCTTCTGTACCTTCAGCAATCACCTCTCCCCATGGATCAATAATCATCGAATGGCCAAAGAATGTATTATTCGGGTCACTTCCCACACGATTCGTTGCAACCACAAACATTTGGTTCTCAATTGCTCGAGCAATAAGGAGACTTCTCCAATGATATAAGCGAGGATGTGGCCATTCTGCTGGGACAAATAATACTTCCATCCCATCTAATGCCATCGAACGTATTAACTCTGGAAAACGAATATCATAACAAATGACGATTCCGGCTTTATGGCCATATAAATCAAAAGTGAAACGTTTGTTGCCGGATTCAAGATACTTTTCTTCATTCATGAGTCGAAATAGATGAATTTTATCATAGTAGCCTCGTACATCACCATGATTATCAATGACATAAGTAGTATTAAAGACCTTAATATTCCTCACATTCGCCACCGAACCTGGGATGATATAGGAACCATATTGCTTAGCGATTGCCGTGAAGGAGGATTTAACCATTTCTCCATCTCGATCTCCATTTTTAAGAGCGTTTTCAAGATCATACCCCAAATTCCACATTTCGGGAGCAAGCACCACATTGGATTGCTGCTGCTTGAGAGCCCTATGCATCGTGTCTACTAACCGTTGTCTATTTACTTCAGATTGGCCAAATTGAATATCCATTTGGATTGCAGAAACTTTTATTTTATCCATTACTATTCAATCCCCTTACTATTATCGTGTGAGTTTCTCTATGACTAATGTCATCATACAACAAAAACTACCAAGTGTCATGCGGCATTTCGTCTAATTTTGTAAGTTTTTACAATTCTTAGCTAAGGTAAAAACCTTAATATATTCAATTTTGTACATTTGCTTAAATTTTAAAAAAATTTTATGTAAAAATTGTGAATTTGTTTATAGTCAGCTAATAAAAATTATGTTATTATTTGTCATGTTGTGTAAAAACATCCACTGAAAGGCGTTTGATATATTTTGTCTGAACAACTTATAGAACAATTTGAAAATTTGCGAGAAGAAATGATTCAATCTGCTATGAAATATGGTTTGACCCATCCAGTCGTTATCAAGTTAAGCCAATCTTTAGACAAATTACATATCGAAATATTGAGAGAACAGCAACAAAAAAAGAACATTTAATCAGTAAACAGTTCCTCAAAATCAATTATCCATCGATCTGTAACTGAATTTCTTTTTAGTAGAAAATTCATTTTCCTTTTTTCTCTTCCCCCTTCTTTCCAATATAAGTTTACTTCTATGGGAATTTCAAATGACATTAGATTGAATGTGTTCGTCTTATCAAAAATAGTCGTTCTTGAGATTGTATCGATTTTATCCATTTCAACCAATAGTGAAGGTATTTCCTTATATTTATTTTTCGAAAGCAACATTTTAAACAACTGTTTATCATTTTGATTTAAAGACATCAAAAATACATCAACAAGATCATATGGGTTGAGTGTGATTAAATATTGCTCTATTTTTCCTGCTGCTTTATATACCATGACTTGATGGCCAGGATCTAGATTTCTAGTTATATGCGTAATGCTCCCTTTAAAGTGGATACAAAAGTGTCCAGGGAACCCATTCCTAAGTGCACCGAACCCATGAGGCATTCCATTCATTGATGCAGCAATCCGTTGATTACCAATTTGGATCAGAATCGCTCTCCTATCCCAACTCCATTTCCCTTCATATATCTCTCTCATAATTTTAGTATCCTCTTTTGATAATGGTTGCACATCAGCATGATGACTTCCTGCTCTTCGTTGAACATTGAAACGTAGTCCTGTCTCTAAGTCGATCACTTGGAATTTTGTTTTCCTAGGGATAATCGTATCGACCTCTTCCCATGGTAACAATTCTCCATAGTGCTTTCTTTTTATGATTTCTATGTATGTAAATAATTGCTCTTGAAGATGAGCTGGCAAATGAACCTTTTTAAGCTGTCGAACATCAAATAAGTTACCATATTGATCTGCTAAGTAACGACGAACACCACTTTGTTGATTTATAGTGATATAGGTGTCTGTAAAAGGAAGAACTACCTTAGAGGGATATAAAGGACTTTTTACAATTTCTTTTATTATTTTACTTTGATAGATGGTTAGTTTTGTTTCATTAATTGCTTCAGGTGACGATTTGATGGAAATGGTTATTTTACTTGCTTCTTTTGAGGAAACATTGTGAGAAAATGATGCAAAAAATACGAAACTAAAAACGAGAGTGAAAAGAATTAAAATAATGACCCTGTTTCCTTTTTCCAATACAACCAGCTCCAATCGAATATTTCTCAGTTATATTCTTTGTATTGGAAAAAAAGATATACAAATATCACCATTTTGCATTGGCGTGAAGATTACTAGGTGTGTAATAAAAAAACCTTGAAATATTAAAACTTTCAAGGATTTTTAGTACTAATATCTTTACATAGACATCACCAGTTCAGCTTCTTGAACGAGCTCTTTCATCAATTTTTTAACAGTAATAATCTCATTTAATCGATACCCATTTGAACCGGTAAAAATCAATCCGTTTGAAATATTCCCTTTCACTGCCTCGATAAGTGCTTTTGATATACAATAAGGAGTCGTTTTAGGGTCGCAAGTGACTAAACAATCATAGCACTTTTTTACAGGTATTCTTTCTCCTTCAACAGTTTTAACAAACTCATTATGGATGGCTCTTCCAGGAAGACCAACAGGACTTTTTACAAGGTTGATATCCTCTTGTTTTGAACGAATAAATGCCTGTTTGTAATTAACATCTGCATCACATTCTTCTGTAGCAATAAAGCGAGTTCCCATCTGTACTCCGGAGACACCTAATTTTAAATATTTTGCAATATCTTGACCATTAAAAATACCTCCTGCAGCAATAATAGGGATACGTTTTTTATATTTTTCTTCAAATGAATGTAACGCTTCTTTTACATCACTTAAGATTTGAGAAAGATTTATTTTAGATTTTAATTCATCAATGGAAAAACCCAAATGTCCACCTGCTTCAGGTCCTTCAACAATCATTAAATCAGGTAAATATTCATACCTTTTGTCCCATAGCTTCGTCATTAGATATGCTGCTTTTCCTGAAGAGACAATCGGTGCGATTTTCGTTTTTGTGCCTTTAATAAATTCAGGTAATTCCTTAGGTAACCCGGCTCCAGAAACAATAATGTCTATTTTTTCCTCTACCGCGGTTCTTACCATTTCCTTATAATGGTTCATGGCCACCATAAGGTTAACCCCTATAATGCCTTTGGGACTTAACTCCCGTGCCTTACTAATTTCTTTTCTTAGAGCTCTTATATTAGCAAGAAGAGCATTGTTTTCGAAATCTGGTTCATTAAAACCAATTTGCACCCCAGAAATGATCCCAATTCCTCCCTCATTTGCTACAGCTGAGGCTAACCTAGAACGAGAAACACCTACGCCCATTCCTCCTTGAATAATAGGTACTGACGCTATTAAATCTCCTAACGAGAGTGAAGGTAATTTCATAAAATCGACTCCTTGAATTTGTTTAATGATTATCATTGTTTGCATTATAACGTTTTAAACCTTTAAAGTAAATATTTCACTTGAATTAGTTAGTATAAGTTTGAGAATTTTGGAGATTTCGTAAGCAAAAAAAACCTTCCTATAATAGAAAGGTTTGTTTCCATATCTTTAATATCTCTTCCACTAGGTTGAATAGTTCTTTTATATGAACTCAGTATCTTACTGTATTATAAATAAAATAATTGCAAGTTCTTACTTTTTGGCTAGATAAAAATCCCAAACAGCTTCTTGTTCTTTTTTTGTTAAATACTCTTCAAAGCTCATCATTTTACCTTTATAGTTTACAACGTAATCTAATAAATCTTTTTGACGAGCTACCTCTTCCACTTTGTAGATTGCCATCCCAATCACCTCTTTTTTAATTTCAATCTCATTATACAACATTTTTTAGTCTGTGATTGTGAAAATTATAACAAAAATTTGAACATCATTAAAGTTTAAATCTTTAGAAAAATCAATTAAATACTTTAACAGTGGCAAATTTTATTATATTTCCATAATTTAATATCTAATAAAAATTTTATGACTATTTTATATTGTGAAAACGATAACAATTTATTATTATGTATTACGGGATAGCAATAAAGAACAACAGCTACGTTTGTTTGTAGCTGTTAGTTTATCGACGATCACTTACTAATTTAACCACCCTTGTATATTTCCCCTTTTTTACCTCTTCAGGAGTTGCATCTTCATCTAGTGCATCCATCTCCATACTTGGTGCAATGGTAGGCTCCTTTTCTTTAGGACTGATTTTCTTATCCACGATGATTCATCTCCTTTTCTTTACCTTATGTTCATTATGCTTCATAAATTGGATTTCATTCTTTATAAAAAATAAATCCAAATACTACTAACCCCATATCATCCATTTACTTATCACCTCTGTACCCTTTCAGGAATAACATCTTGAAAGATGGTGGTCTAAAAAATAAAAAAAGGGTTTATATCCGACCATCAACTTTCCAAAATCTTTTATGGCCTTCAAACCCTTGATATATAAAGTATGGTGACCCCGACTGGGTTCGAACCAGCGACCCCCACCCTGTCAAGATGGTGCTCTCCCGGCTGAGCTACGGAGTCACATATATTCGACGTTGTTACACTCAATTTAGATGGTGCCGAGGACCGGACTTGAACCGGTACGGTAGTCACCTACCGCAGGATTTTAAGTCCTGTGCGTCTGCCAATTCCGCCACCCCGGCAGGACTTTTAAATGGTGGGCCCAACAGGACTCGAACCTGTGACCAATCGGTTATGAGCCGACCGCTCTACCAACTGAGCTATAGGCCCCTACTAATTTAACTTTAAACAAATACTTTTTTAAAATGGCGGAGCTGACGGGATTCGAACCCGCGGTCTCCTGCGTGACAGGCAGGCATGTTAGGCCTCTACACCACAGCTCCATAATATAAATGGGAATATTCGACGTAGTGCAAATAGTTTATTGGTTGCGGGGACAGGATTTGAACCTGCGACCTTCGGGTTATGAGCCCGACGAGCTACCAGCTGCTCCACCCCGCGTCATTACATAATAAAATTAGCGACAAAAATTATTATATATGATTTATAACATTTATGCAACAATTTTTAAAAATAGTTTTATCCCTTAAACCACTTGGTATTTGGGACAAAAGTAATTTTACCTAGAGTACAATAATTTGTCAATAGTATTGTCACATATATTTAGCGAATTGGGTTTACAATAACATTGTCAATGTATACATGAATACCATTGACTTGAACCATGGTTAAGGAGAGTGTTGCAATTTGGCAAAACAATTAAAAGACAGACAAATCGCTTATGTAAATAAAGAAACAAATCAGTTGGTGTCACAAATCGTAAGTGGAACTCAATCACTACTACAGCAGACTAAACAATTACAGAGCAATCCATCATTAGTTGTACCTATACAACAACCTCAACTTGCGTCGTCCACTGCATCTAACAACATGCAAATGTCTCAACAAAATTTCAAAACGCAACAACTTGGGCAGGCACAACAACATACTAGCGTCCCTGAAATGCAGCATTTAGATCAAATGCTACAAAAATTTTATAACGAGATTGGTAAGATGGAAACGGAATACACCCAATTGAAATCTGCCAATATGAATCCTTTACATCTTCAGCAATTGATGCAACAAAAAGCAAATGCGCTCCAATCATTTAGTAATCAAATACAACAAACAATCAATCAGGTTCAATTATCAAGTCAAACGAATCAAATTTATGAATCAGGCCATGGTTTCTAAAAAGTTTTGGCTGTTGAAATTCATCAACAGCCTCTCATATTTTCATACAAAGCTCATTTCTCTCGTTCATTTAAAAACTCTTTAGTTAAAATAGGTTGATATTTTACCCCAGAAACCGTAAAAACTGATTGGTATAAAGTTAGAGAAGTTACTTGCCATACAGAAGACGTTAGTTTAAAATTTTCCTTTTTAAAGGGAACATTCACCTTTCTTGCTAATGTTACATGAGGAGTATACTTAGGCTTTGCATCGAATGTAATCTTTGTTTTTGTCAATGCTTCAACAAAATTTTGGTAAAGTTTGTTTAACATTTGCAAGTCTCCATGAACACCAGCCCATAAAATATTAGGCTTATTTTCGCTAGGAAAGGCACTTATATTCTTTAACTGTAATTGAAAAGGGACTACATTTTTTACGGCCTCATTTAATGCTTGGTCTAACGATTCCATCTCTTTTTCATCGACTTCCCCTAAAAAAAGAAGAGTAATATGCCAATTTTCTTCTGGTACCCATTTTCCCAATTGTAAGCTGTTGCGAATAATTGGCAATTGTTGTTTAAGTTCATTTTTTACATGTTCAGCTAGCTTAAGTGCAACAAATAATCTCATAGCTAAACCACATTATCCTCAGTCATTTGTTCTTCTATTTCTTCCACCATTTCTTGCACATCTCTTAATCGATGGGCAATACGTCCTGCCGCTGAAGCAGCGATTCCAGCAACAAGGTCATCCAAAAACGTATGAACACCTTTACCGTTTTTTGTATCCAACTTTTTAATTATTCCCACTTTATCTTTATCTAAATATCCAAAAGTGGTCACTGCAATGCTTCCATAACCAAAGACAGAGCCTAATGCCATTGTTTCATCAATTCCAAAAAGTCCTTCATCAGACTCAACAAGAGATTGCAATGGTTCAGTTAACAAACCTTTTTCAGCCAATACGTCTAACTCGATCCCAACAAGTAATGCATGTTGAACTTCACGTTTTTCTAATACTTTGTTTACACTTTCCAGGCAAAGCTCCATGGTTAAATCTTTATTATATGGCAATTGTAATTCATAGACGATTTCTGCAATATCTTCCAATGTAACACCGCGTTCTCTTAATCTCTGTAACGCTGCAGCTTTTACCTCTTTACTTGGTACCCTTCTTTTCAATACCTGTCACCTCCAAAAATATCTTTCTCCATCATATCACTTTCTCTACATATACAAAATAAACTTCATTATATATATTATTAAAAAAAATGAGTAGCAGTGAATCATGCTTACACTGCCACCCTTATCAAAATATAAAATAAAAATAGATAAAGATTATTGATTTTGATGCTGATCCAGTCTTTGAATTAAATAGGCTAAACCATAACTCATTCCAACTAAAAAAGCAAAGCAATAAAAACAATAAAAATGACTGCCATTTTATTCCTCCTTCATATAAAAAAACTCTTTCTTAGTTTATACAGAAAAAAGGCAATTTATTCTTTCATTGTATTTACCAAAATATTTCATATTTCAAATTCTTTTGATAAAATAGGTTTATGAACCTAATGATAGGTTGAAAAAGGAGGAAAAAGGTATGAAATATGGTATTGTGATTTACCCCCAAAAGGAAATACAGGATTGGGCGAATTCATTACGAAAACGTTATGATTCTCATTACACATTAATTCCGCCCCATATTACAATTAAAGAGGCTTTTGAGATAGAAAATATAAACGAGGCTATTCAATATATTGAAAACATTACAAGTCAAATTCCTCCTTTTACATTAAAACTAAGCAAAGTCGGTACTTTTCTTCCTATCTCTCCTGTTGTATATGTAGGGTTTGAAAAAAATCCTGTTATTTATGAATTACAAGAAAAACTAAACGCTGACATCTTAAAGCGGCCATTAAAACATCAATTTATTCCACATATGACCATTGCTCAAGATTTGCATGAACAAGAAATACATGATGTATATGGTAGATTGAAATTGGAAAATTTAAATAAGTCTATACTGGTCGATCGAATTCATTTGTGTTATCAGATTGAGAATCAATCATGGACAGTTTATCAAACTTTTTTATTAACAGGAAAATAATAGCAGTGAATTTAAATATTCGTAGCAAATTTGAGGTGAGTTTATGCAAAAGTTGATATACAAACTCGTAACAAATCAACAAGAATTAAAGGATGCTTTTTCTATTAGAGAAGTTGTTTTTATCGATGAGCAACAAGTTCCAAAAGAACTAGAAATGGATGAATACGATAATACAGCAACTCACTTTATTGTCTATGATGATAAACGTCCTGTAGCAACTGCAAGAATGAGGGAATACCATGACCCCTCCACCGTCAAGATTGAGAGAGTCGCAGTCCTAAAGGATGAGCGAGGTAAAGGTATTGGAAAAAAATTAATGACTTTTATTGAACAAGAAGCCTTAAAAATGGGATTTAAAACCCTAAGATTAAACGCTCAACGACATGCCGAAACGTTTTATAAAGACCTAGGATATATGACCATCAGCGAAGCGTTCGATGAGGCCGGTATTGAACATGTTACCATGGAAAAGAAAAGTTAAGGTTTTTTAAAATGTACCTCATCCTTCGTGATATCTCATTAACATGTATGTCGAAAGAGTAGAGATATTCCTATCTTCTTAAATTTTTTAAACGTTCCACAACCTGATAGGGAACCATTTTTGTCCCTATTGGCGCGTGGAACATCTCGCCATTCCTTGAACCATGAAAATCAGAACCAGCGGTTACAATTATTCCGTAAGTTTCTCCCATTTCTTGATACCGTTTTTCTGCCTCTTCATCGTGATCAGGATGAAAAGCCTCAATTCCTTTAAGCCCATATTTAATCAATCTAACAACCATTTCATCATCATCGTATAATCCTGGATGGGCTAATACTGGGACTCCTCCAGCTTTTTTAATAATATCAATTCCTTCCTCTGGAGAAATTCGAATCGGATTTACGTAGGCCTTTCCCTTTTTTCCAAGGTACAAATCAAAAGCTTCTTCCATGGTATCAACCACTTTCTTCTCGATCAATACTTCAGCAATATGAGGTCGACCAACATTAGCCCCTTCTCTTCTAATTTTCTTTTTCACTTCATCTAATGTGATCTGTATGCCAAGCTCATTTAATTTGACTATTATCATTTCATTTCGTTTATCCCTTGCTTTTTGCAGTTCATCAAGCGTATTTAAAAATTCCTTATCTTTGTAGCGAATAAAATAACCAAGAACATGAATATCTTGTCCTTTTTCTACAGTACTCATCTCAATTCCAGGAACAACCTCAATTCCTATTTTTTCAGCCATTTTAATCGCTTCATCAATTCCACTTACTGAATCGTGATCTGTGACGCCTAAAGCAGCCAATCCTGCTTCTTTTGCTAATTTGACGTTATCTGCAGGTGCATTTAGACCATCTGATGCAGTGCTATGCGAATGCAAATCTGCTCTCATCCTTTTCACTCCTTAAAAAAATTCACAAAAATAACAGGTATTTTGAACAAGGCATCCCTCATAAACGTTTTAATACAATAAAGTTAAAGGAGGCCGTTTTGTGCACATTAACGTAAAGTCTGGATTTAAAATTGTAAAACCCTCTTCAAGAATTGATAAAGTATTTGAATCTCAAGGGTTCAAGAAAAAAGGGGGCAAAGACTTTCCCTACTATCGTCTAAGAATAGATGATATTTGCACACGAACGAGTTATGAATTACAGATACCCATACAGGAAATCTATTTAAGTCCAAAAGAATCTCTATATAAATTTCAGGAGATGATTATTCATACCCGATCTCCAGTAAAACCCCATCAAATTCCGGAGGCGATTATTCAAGCGGCAAAGGAAAAAATGAATGAGGTATTTTCTACTCTTTCTGAATCTAAACCAAGTATAAAAATCTAACATGTCTATTTTACCCTTTTTATCTTTTTATCATGAAAAAGAAAATATGAAAAGGCTGCGAGTTTTGCAGCCTTTACTTCATTATTCTCACACCATTTCAGCACTATGTTTAACCAATACTTTCTTCTGCCAAATTCGACTTTTCCAGCGAAAGAACATAAAAATACCTCTAAACCATTCATCTGCTGCAAACCCTAACCAAGCGCCGATTAAACCAAGGCCAAAGTGAATTCCTAAAACATAGGTTAAGGTTACACTTACACCGAACATTGAGATCACTCCCATGATAACAGGAAAATTCACATCCCCTGCCGCACGAAGAGAACTAATCAAGACTAAATTAAACGTTCGTCCTGCTTCTAGTAAAATATTAATCATCAATAAAGTTGAACCTAATTCTATAATCGAAGGGTCAACAGTGAAAATTCGGAATAAGTATTTGCTTAGCACAGAAAATAAAATAGCAACTGAAACCGAAACGATAAAGCTAATTTTTAAACTACGTAATGCTGTATGATAAGCATCGTCATTCTTTTTTGCGCCAACTAAATGTCCAACAAGAATTTGTGTACCTTGAGCAACGGAAACGGAGAATAAAAAGATAAAACTACTAAGATTTTGAGCATACACTTTTGTGGTTAATGCCAGCGTTCCCATCATCGTAATAAAATACGTATTTAAAATTTGCGAAGTATTATAGGCTAAATGTTCCCCTGCAGCAGGTAAACCAACCGATAAAATTCCTTTAATGTAGTACTTTTTAAAATTAAAAAATTCACTAACTGTATAGCGATGGTTTAATCGATTAGACAAGATCATCATAATTGCAATAAAACCAATGATTCGTGTAATTGTAGTTGAGATCGCCACTCCGGTTACTCCGAGCTTTGGAAAACCAAAAAGACCAAAAATAAAAATGGAGTTACCAATGATATTCATCACATTCATCGAAAGGCTTACATACATGGCATCCCTAGTAAAACCATTACTCCTTAATACCGCACCTGCAGAATTTAATGCAGCCTGAACAAATAAAAAGCCACCGACAATCAACATATATGATTTAGAATAAGCTTGTAGTTCAATTGGTACATTCATAATGTCTAAGAAAACGGGTGAAAAGAAAGCCATCATTCCACTTAATAGGATCCCAAATAGGAAATTAACGCCAATTGCAACAGCTCCAATTTTTAATGCATCATAATATTGTTTTGCTCCTAAATTCTGAGCCACGACAATACTTGCCCCAGCGGAAACGAAACCAAACATCACAATGGCAATAGAAATAATTTGATTGGTAACTCCTACTGCGGCAACAGCATCATCGGATACTTTACTGAGCATCATCGTATCTATATTTCCCATCAACATAAAAAGGAACACTTCAATAAAAATAGGCCAAGTAATTGAAAAAAGCGAAAGTTTTTGCTGTGCAGATTCCTCTAATACCATACTCTTCCCCCATCAGCTTTATGAATCAATATTAGTGCAAACGTTTTCTTTAAAACGGATAAATCTAGTATAGTACGTTTACATTAGAATAGGAAGAGTTTATTTTTTTCCTTTTTTCAACATGTATCGTTTGAATAAAGTTTCAATGATAAAGGAGCGAATAACTTGATAATCCTTTGAATTCGTATCTATAAATTTGGCACCATAATAAAACTTTTTATCTTTTTTAGAAAATGTACTCTTCATAATTTCAACCTCTAGATGAAGAAATTGGTCAAATAGCCTAAAAGAAAGAAGAGCAATTCCATTTTCTCGAATATAGCATTTAGTAGAAAAGCCAATTCCTCCCTCACTGACATCATGAAGCTCTATTTGACAGAGTTGATTTAAATCAATTAAGGGCTTCGAACCAGAAAAAGAGACAGCGGTAATTTTGCCTTTTGCATCAATTCGAATTCGAGGGTTTTCTCTAGAAATAATCCATTTGTCTCGTAAGATCAGCGGAACCAGCGTGATCAAGGAGTTCTCAGTTTTACCCATGACTGTTGTCTCGAAGGATTCAATGATTCCGTCTTCATTTAATGTGCAAGAAATCTTATCACCAACATTTAGCTGCACTACTGAGGTTTGGATTTCTAGAAAGTCACTTTCTACATACCGGATCACCCCAGGACGTTTAAACGAAGCACCTTGTATAACAATTTGATTTCCAATCAAAGTTATTAGCCTCCATCGTCATCTTATTCCATTGATTTGTGAGACTTACTCATTTGTGCCTCAAAATTCTTTGGATGCTCTCCCATTTTTCCTTGTAAGATTTGCAAAGCATGGGGAAGAATTTCAATAATCGCTTCTAGATTTTCCCGTACTCCCTTTGGACTCCCAGGAAGATTAACGATGATGCTATCTCCTCTTGCACCCACCACAGCACGAGAAAGGGTAGCAAAAGGGGTTTTTACCCGTGAAACCCGACGCATTTCTTCGGCAAGACCAGGAATTTCTTTATCTATAACAGCTAAAGTTGCTTCAGGTGTCACATCTCTTTTTGCCAAACCTGTTCCTCCTGTTGTAATCACTAGATCAAGCTGTAACTCATCCGTATATCGTATCAAGTACTTTTCGATCAGTTGCCGTTCATCGGGAATAACGTCATATTGCTTTACTTCTCCCTGAATCGTTGCTACGATTTCTTTAATCACTTTTCCGCTAATATCTTCTCGTTCACCACGAGAACCTTTATCACTTAATGTCAAAATCCCAACTGACCAATTCACGATGATATCTCCCCTTTGTTTCTGACATACTCCCCACTTTTGCCCCCTGTTTTAGAGACGAGATAGGTTTCCCCTAATACCATTCCTTTGTCTACTGCTTTACACATATCATAGATGGTTAACATGGCAACACTTACAGCGGTTAGTGCTTCCATCTCTACCCCTGTCACATTCGTGGTTTTAACGGTGGACTCTACAATAATTGTATTTTCACCTGATTCTTCAAAGGAGATATCCACTCCAGTGAGTGGAATAGGGTGGCACATAGGAATAAGCTCTGATGTTTTTTTGCTGCCATGATCCCAGCGATTTGGGCAACAGCTAAAACATCTCCTTTCCCAATCTTTCCTTGCCGAATTAGTTGCAAGGTTTCTGGCTTCATAATGATTGTGCCTCTAGCCACAGCTGTTCGTTTAGTCACGTTTTTTTCACTTACATCAACCATTTTGGCTCGGCCTTGATTATTAAAGTGGGTTAATTCGCTCATCTTAACCTCCTATTTGCGACATTCTTCTTTGGGTTGGTATATGTGATAACTCTTCGTTATTTAATGTTTTTGCCATCTCATGATTTTCTGGTTTCATATTTAACGCTTTATAATAAAGCTGTTTTAGTCCTTCCTCATCTCCCAAATACGGTTTAACATTTAATTCTTCCTGCCAATAAAGACAAGGCTTGATATAACCATCAGAAGTTAACCGAAGGCGATTACAGTTAGCGCAGAAATGATCACTAATTGGATGAATAAATCCGATTGATCCTTTTGCTCCTTTAATTCGGAAGTTTTCCGATGGGCCATTGCCAAAAACTTCTCCAGATTCCTCTAATTCAAAACCCAATTCTTTCGCTTTTTCCTTTACAAGTTCTAATGAGAGATAACCACTTTTCCAGGTTTCATCTGCATGACCAATCGGCATATATTCGATAAACCGAACCTGTACAGGTTGATCAATCGTCATTCGCAGAAAATCACCAATTTCATCATCATTAAACCCTTTCATCAGAACCGTATTGATTTTAATCGGCGAAAATCCTACACGATAAGCAGCATCAATCCCATCTAGTACCTTTTTCAAATCGCCACCTCTTGTAATTTCCTTAAAACGATCATGGCGTAATGAATCTAAGCTAACATTGACCCTAGTTAATCCTGCTTTTTTAAGTACTTCCGCCTTTTGCGCTAAAAACATTGCATTTGTTGTTAAAGCAATATCTTTTATTCCTTCAATACGACTAAGTTTCTCAACTAATACCTCTAGATCTCTACGAACTAGAGGCTCTCCACCTGTTAAGCGGATTTTTCGAATACCTAAACTCGCACCAACTCTCACCACTTCTTCAATTTGTTCATAAGTTAGAAGCTGATGGTGGTCCATAAATTGAACACCCTCAGGTGGCATACAATAGACACAACGTAAATTACAACGGTCGGTCACAGATATTCTCAAATAATCATGTACACGGTTAAATCGATCTACTAATTGGCTCATTTATAAAGCCTCCTCTCCCTGATTCAATCCCCTCTAGTCTGAATAACTCTATTTTACAACAAATTCATGGTAAATAAGTGCTAAAAATGTACTTCACCTAAAATAAACTTTTTCGTTAGTTCATGAATAGGATTTTCAAACATTCTTCTCGTTGCCTGGGATTCAATCAAATAACCACTATGTAAAAAAAGAGTCTCATCAGCAATCCGTTTTGCTTGAAACATATTATGAGTCACCATGATCACCGTCATTTGAAATTGGTTCTTTAACTTTAAAATAAGTTGTTCAATCTCAAGCACATTTTGAGGATCTAAACTTGCAGTAGGTTCATCTAAAATAAGAACTTGTGGTGAAGTAATAATGGCTCTAGCAATGGCCACCTTTGCCATTTCTCCTCCAGATAAGCTTTTTGCCTTTTGATCAATCAAATGATCAATTTGAAATTGTTTCAGGATTTCCAAAACCTGTTCTTTTCTTTCTTTTCTAGGTACACCACGTACTTTTAAACCGTATGCAACATTTTGAAAAACATTCGTCTGAAACATATATGGCTTTTGCCAGACTACCGCTATTCTTTTGTCTGGTTCTGTTAACACTTTTCCATGGAAATAAATTTCCCCAGAAGTTGGTGTTAAAAATCCTGAGATGATCTTTAACAAGGTGCTTTTCCCTGCCCCGTTTGGTCCGATTATCCCATACACCTTTTCATTTTCAAATCGATAACTAATTGGCTTTAATATCGTTTTTCCATCGATTTCAACCGTTGCATTTTTTACTTGGATCAAGATTTCCATCCTCCTTGCTGCCAGGAGAATAAAACAGAGTTAATCAGAAAAGAAACAAAAAGAAGAATCATTCCTAATGCAATCGCCATATCAAAGTTTCCTTTTCTTGTTTCTAAAACAATGGCAGTAGTGAGCACCCTTGTTTTTCCCGCAATATCTCCACCTACTAACATCACGGCTCCTACTTCAGCAATCACTCTGCCAAAAGCAGAGATTAAAGCAGCAATCGCTGGAAATCGAATCTCTTTGATCAAGGTGAATAACGTATATATTCGATTTGCTCCCAACCCTCTTGCTGTCATCATGACGACTGGGGCTTTTCCTTCTGCTGCAACATAGATCAAGCCTATGACAATGGGTAAAGCTAACATCAACTGAGCTAAAATCATCGCTATCGGGGTATAAAGAAGATAGATATAAGGAGCAATTGGGCCACTCCTCGATAAAAGTAAAAATAGAATAAGTCCAGCCAATACAGGGGGTAATCCCATCAAAACATAAATCAATCGGATGAAAACATATTTAAAGGGAAAAGATCGAGTTCCCAGCCAGGTACCAATGGGAACTCCGATCAATCCTGCAATCATCACAGCGATACTAGAGATATAAAGTGAACGAAATGTAACTTCATATAATTCTCTATTTCCAGTTAAGATTAAAGAAACAGCTCGTTCAAATCCTTGCAAATAGATTTCCATATTGCTACAAGCCCCTATTTTTCATAAGTAAAGAACAATTGTTGACCATTTACTTTATAGTCCTTAATCAGTTGTTGCCCTTCATCAGAAAGAATAAAATCAATCAATTTTTGTGCATCCTCGTGATTAATTCCTTGATGTTTCTCAGGGTTAACAGCAATGATTCCATAGGGGTTAAGCAACCCTTTGTCTCCTTCAACTAAAATATCAAGATTGCTCAATTTATCTTTCATGAAGGAATAGGTAGCACGATCTGTTAGAGTATACCCTTGCTGCTCATTGGCCATGATTAAAGTATCTCCCATTCCTTTGCCTACAGAAAGATACCAGTCCCCTTTTGGTTTTATCCCTAACTTTTGCCAAATTTCTAGTTCTTTTTTATTTGTCCCAGAGTCGTCCCCTCTTGATAAAAAAGGAGCTTGCCCATTTGTAAAAAGGGTAAATGCTTCATCTAATGATTTACCTTTAATCCCATCAGGATCATTTTTAGGTCCAACAATGACAAAATCGTTGTACATCACATCATAACGCTTGCTTCCATGCCCATCTGCGACAAACTTTTCTTCCGCTTTTCGTGCATGAACTAAGATCACGTCAGCATCGCCTCTTGAAGCGGTTTCGATCGCTTGGCCTGTTCCTTGTGCAAGCACATCTACTTTTACATGATATTTTTCTTCAAAAACAGGAAGCAAATAGTCTAATAAACCCGAATCTTGCGTACTTGTCGTTGTAGCAAGGCGTAAAGTTGTTGGTTGTTCACTAGTTGTCTGTTCTCCCCCACAAGCCACTAGTATAAACATAAGGAATACGAAAAGGATTCCAACAAATAATCTCATTCTTTTTCTCATTTATTATTCCTCCTAGTCAACTACTTTCCTGTAACTTCATTTTTATACAAAATTTTTCCAGTATCTCGACAACTATATCCACCCATTGATTCTACCTCTGATTTGAATTCATCTGAGGTGATCACTTGTATTAAGAGTTGACCGGCTTCACTTTGATAAAACTCTTTTGTCATGATTAAATCATATCTTTCTTCTGCAACAGGAATAAAATCTAGATCAAGAACCTTAGCTGCTGAATAAATTCCCAAACCAACGTCCGCATTGCCTCCTTTAATCGCTGCTGCTAGACTTAGATGGGAAAAATCCTCTCGTGTATACCCGTAAATATCATCAGGAGAAAGATTAACTTGTTTTAGTAAATAATCAAAGAGAATTCTTGTTCCTGCTCCCCGTTGACGGTTGATATAGCGAATTCCTTCTTTTGTAAGATCCTCAATCGTTTGAATTTGCTTTGGATTACCTTTCTGAACGATCCAACCTTGCTGTCGATAAACTAAATTGATCAATACAACAGGTGTATTGGATAAATATTGCTCTATATAAGAAAGGTTATACTCCCCTGTTTTCTCATCTAAAAGATGGGTTCCTGCTACATGGTTTTCTCCTTTGCGAATGGCCAAAATTCCAGCAAGGCTTCCTATATGTGCAGAACTTAATGAATATGAAGAATCTTGCTTTCTAATTGCAGACGCCAATAGATCTAAAATAAGATCATGACTTCCCGCAAAGACGATCGTTCGGTCAATTTGTTCAAGCGATCGATATAATTCAACCTCTACCTCTTCCCCTTGTTCATAACCTTGGCTTTGAATAGGGATACGAAGTAATCCATCAGCCCGTACAAGTGACATCGTTACCCCTGCAGAACGGCTTAATGGGTTAGCAACATATTGTTCATTTACCTTTCCGAGGGTTAAGCGAATAAAATCCTCTGCTCCCATTTTTGATACAATTCTTCTACCTAGCTTTACTTTAATCTTTCTTCGTTCAGGTGAAGCGAGTCCAAGAAATTGATGCATCAATGGTTTGAGAAACCAATCTAAAGCTAAATAAGCTGAAACAGGATACCCGGGAACGCCAATAATCGGCTTGCCATTGTAGGCTTTTCCTAGAACAACTGGCTTACCTGGTCTTGTTGCAACACCATGGACAATCACTTCTCCTAAGGAAGCAATCACAGATGAGGTAAAATCTTCTCTCCCTGCCGATGAACCAGCATTCATTAAAACAATATCAGCTTCTTCTAAGGCTTCCTTTACTTTTTGCTGAATCAGATTGAAATCGTCAATCACAATTCCTTTATAAATCGGTTTTCCTCCCCATTCTTTCACGTAACTAGCAAAAACCGTTCCGTTAAATTCAATAATGTCCCCTGGTTTTAAATTCAACGTTGGCTCAACGATTTCTGTTCCCGTTGGAATAATAGCGACCTTTGGCATAGCAATGACAGGAACCTCTAAGACTCCACCAGCTAAAAGGGCGCCTTGATCAACAGGACGAATTTTATGATAAATCGGTAAAATCATCTCTCCTGCAACAATATCCTCACCAATTTGACGAATATGTTTCCAAGGACTAGCTGGCTCAATAATTTCAACCGTTTCTTCATCAATTTGATGGAGATATTCAACCATAATCACTGCATTGAATGGTTCTGGAATAGGGTCACCTGTGTCTACCACTTCATAATCAACATGCAGTTTTAAACGAAGGGGATTTGTTTCATGAGCAGAATATGTTTTTTCTGCTTTTACTGCAATTCCATCCATAGCTGATGCATGAAAATGAGGCATAGAAACATTTGCGAAAATTGCTTGTGCAGTAACCCGACCTAAACTTTCAGTTGTTGGTACCATTTCCACATTCGGTTTGAGATCAAAGAGTTGCAAAAATTTAACTTGTGCTTCATGTAAAGGTGTGTCTTCCAAATAGATTTTTCTCATTCCAATGTCTCCTTTTGCTTTCTTCCCAGTTATCCCTATTCTAGCATTAAAAAATAACCCACAAAAGTGACGTTTTTCTTTCGTAGCATATTCCGACTACTTTTGCGGGATCCCATTATAATAAAAGTCATTAAGAAAACAATATGACATTTACCCATTCACCAGCTATAATGCCTTCTTTATATTGTGAAATTTCTATCATCCCATCACTTTTTACTAGATTGGTAATTAGACCTGATTTACCAAAAACAGGGTTGGCCCATAATTCATGATCACGAATCTCCAATTGTACCCGAACATAATCGGTGCGACCTACTTGAGAAGCAATATTTCTTGATATTCTTGCTCTCAATTGTTTGGCAAAAGGATTTTCGTTTACATGATGAAGCTGGTTCATGATTTGCCTACCAAATAATTCAAATAAGACCATGGCAGACACAGGGTGTCCTGGTAAACCCATCACAGGTTTCCCATTACAATTAGCGATTATGGTTGGTTTGCCCGGTTTTATAGATATCCCATGTACAAAAACACCTGGTGAACCTAATTGGTTCATCACTTGACTTGTATAATCCTTTGTCCCCATTGAACTCCCACCAGATAGAATCAAAAAATCTACCTGTTGAAACAGCTCTTGTGATTTTGAAAGATATTGGTCAAACTGGTCTTTAACGATTCCTCCATAGATGATTTGACCACCTAGTGCTTGTACAGCTGCTGCAATCGATATCCCATTAATATCTCTAATCTGCCCGGGTAACAATTCTTCAGTTTCTGGTGGGACAATTTCATCACCAGTAGATAATAGGCCAACCTTTAATTTTGTATAGACAGGAACTTTGGTTACTCCAATTGCGGCTAAGCCACCTAAATCTTGTGGTCTTAAACGATGCCCCTTTTTCAACACCACTTCGCCATCATAGACGTCTTCTCCTTTGAAAATCACGTTCTCTCTGGGGGCTACTTGTTCAAAGACATTTAATAGATCTCCTACAACTTCTACATCTTCAATCATCACCACTGCATCTGCACCTTCAGGTAACATCCCGCCAGTAGGAACATACATCGCTTGTCCTTCTTGAATGGTTTGATTGACATCTTTCCCCATTTCAACCGAACCAGTAATATGAAAAAAAGTAGGCATTGATTCTGTAGAGCCATAGGTATTTCTTGCCTTCACAGCATATCCGTCAACCGTCGAACGATGAAATCCTGGAACATCTTCCTTTGAAACCATGTCATGAGCTAGAACTCTCCCTACAGCTTCTATAATCGAAATTTCTTCAACCGAATCAATTGCTTGAAACTGCTTTTTGATCTTTTCTGCCACTTCTTGTACTTGTTGGACATCTAGTAATTCGATTCTAGGTCCATTTTGATGAAGGTTTAATGGTTCCATACTTCTTTTCCTCCTTTGATGTACATTCCTTTTACAAATGCTCTCCTATTTTGAAAGATGGCATATAAAGATGATATAATAGGATTAAATTGAATTGAATTGAAAATAGACTAGATTGGCTTCGGGGGTGAAACTATGCAAATCCAATTATTCGCTACCTATCGTGATATTGTTAACGCTAAGACTGTCGATGTACCTGTGACAGAATCAATGACTACAATAAAAGAACTTTTACAATCATTAATCAACTTATTTCCAGCATTTCAAAAAGAACTTTTTCTTGATGAAACACAATTATCATTAAAACCTCATGTCCATATTTTTGTAAACGGTCGTAACATCATTCATCTACAAGGGCTAAATACGCCTTTTACGTTCAAAGATGAAATCGCTTTAATCCCTCCTGTTGGAGGTGGTTGATATGTATGAGACCCAGCTTGAATTTAGGGGTATTTCTCGTGAATTAGTCATTGAATATTTACTAAGCATTGCCGAGTTAACAACTACTTCCATTATATCAAACGCTGATGGCAGCGTAACAATTCCTTCTAAAGATTGGATGGTTACTTTATCGGAAGTGGAGTCTTTTTCCATTGTTCCAACAGTTGTGATTCCAAGATTTTTTATTTCTTTTAAAGGAGATGAAACAAAAATTCTAGATACCATCCAAAAGCTAAGAGTTAGAACCTTACGTACGGGTGGATAATTTTTTTAAAGAATAATCCAGCTTTCCTGTTGGAAGCTGGATTATTCTTTTTCAACATTTAAAACCAAACATTCTCAAATGGTAGGGATTAGAGAATTTCTAATTCCTTTAATTTCTCTTCTGGAACTACACCATCGACCCAACCACGAAGTTGATAATATTCTTCTAACATTTCAGCAAGGTTTGAAACAACACCTTCGCTATGTTTAGTTGCCCCTTCTGTTAAGAAACGTTTTGGTAAGGTATCGTCTTTTCGATCAAATCCATTCAGGTTGTTATAAAAACGCTCTAGATTAACGATTCTTTCTCCTGTCTTCATCACTTCTTCAGCTGTCATATCTCTTCCAATCATCGTTGCAAGCTGTGCTGCATATTCTTCTGCTCCTTCAGCAAAAGAAGAGAACTTACAAATATCCATTGAATCTCCAAAAGCAGCAAGATCTTGGAACACCTTGGTTAAATTACCTTTTCCTTTTACCTGAAGACGATCCATTGGTTCAGGAATTCCCAACATTTCACTTGCAATGGTATACCCATTGACATGGCAAGCACCACGGTTACTTGTTGCATAGGTTAAACCGATTCCTTGTACACCACGAGGATCGTAAGCGGGAATCGATTGATCTTTAACAGACATAGATAACTCTGGCGCCCCAAGTTTTTTGGAGGCTTTACCACCACCTTCTGCTAAAAGATCGCCAAGCCCTTCTCGAACTGCAATTTTATCAAGAAGTTCGATCATTTTATCCGCATCGCCCCACTTGATTTCTTCTTCAATGAGGCCTTTTTCTGAAGCTTCCATAGCCATAGCAAGTGTATTTCCAGCTTCAATCGTATCCATGCCATAATCATTACATTGGTAAAGCATATAGGCCATCGCTTCTCGATTAAAGTTTCCACTCATTGCACCTAGAGCCCAAGCCGTTTCATACTCCATGGATTCAACTTTAACCTTATACTTACCATCCTTAACTTCAAGCTCTTTCTTACATGCAACAGGACAAGCATGACAAGTTGGTTCAGATACTAATAAGGTTGCTCTAAATGTTTCCCCACTAATCTCATCTGCTTGATCAAAATGGGATTGTTTCCCGTTATAGGCAGGGAAAGCACTAACAGCATTCATCATATTGGTTAACACATTTGTTCCATAAACAGATAGCCCACCTTTTCCAGGTGAAGTCACAGGATTATCCATGATCAGTTTTAATGCCTTTTGCCTTGCTGCTTTATGTTCATCAGGCTGTACCGGTTTTAACATATTTTTCTGTGAACCGCGTATGACGATGGCTTTCAAATTTTTACTCCCCATCACTGCCCCAACGCCACCACGACCATTTGCTCTATCATTTTCATTCATAATAGAAGCAAATTTCACTAGATTTTCTCCAGCTTTACCAATGGTCATCACACTAAGATCCTCTTCACCGTAGCGATTTCTCATGATTTTAACAACTTCATGAACATTTTTTCCCCATAAGTCACTAGCGTCTTTGATTTCTACTTGACCATTTTCCACATAAAGGTAAACAGGATGATCTGCTTTTCCTTTCACAGTTAATCCATCAAAACCTGACCAACGAATTCTTGAACCTGCCCAGCCGCCAGCATGCGAGTTCGTTATTGTTCCAGTTAAAGGAGATTTGGTTACGACCGCAACCCGGTTACCCATAGTGACTTGTGTCCCTGTTGTCGGACCAGTCATAATGGCCAACATATTGTCAGGAGAGAGCGCTTCCACTAATGGCCCGTTGTCAAAGACATATTTGGTACCAAGTCCTCTCCCACCAATATATTTTCTAGCATCTTCTTCGTCGATTTCTTTGTAATCCACTGTCCCATTTGTTAAGTCAATCCATGCAACTTTGTTTAAATATCCCCCAAATTTCATCTGTTTCCTCCTCCTTTTTTATTTCATCCATTTAAAATCATAGATTGGAAGATATAGCCAACCTATATTTATTATTCTATCATGATCTTTATAAAAATAAAATAAATTCTCATTACTAATTTCTAAAAATTGTTATTTTTATATCAATTTTAATATACAAAATTTGTACACTTCCACAAACTATCAAAGATAGAAAACGATTTTCCTTTTCCATCGGTCAAATATAGTGGTAAAATAAATATAAAATGAAAACGTTTAGTAGTGAAAGGAAGAACCATATGCAAATCAAAATTAAGTTTTTCGCTGGGATTGCTGAAGCAACTAGAAAAAGGGAACATACTTTACATCTTGACCACACTCCTACTGTAAAAGATCTAATTCACTTATTAACAAATGAATTTCCAATAGCAGCTGAAATGATTAAAAGATCGATGGTATCTATAAATCATGACTATGCAAAACCAGACCAAAACATTACTGAAACAGATGAAATTGCTTTAATTCCTCCTGTAAGTGGAGGAGAAGAGCCTCTTTTTGAAGTGACGACAGAACCCTTGTACGCTGATCAATTGATTGCTAAGGTTTCAAATCCAATGGCTGGAGCAATTCTTACATTTGTTGGAACGGTACGAGAATTTACATATGGGAAAAGAACCACTTATTTGGAATATGAAGCCTATCCAGAAATGGCAATTAAAAAAATGGAGGAAATTGCTAAGGAAATCAAGGAAAAGTGGCCAAATACCAAAGTAGCCATGTCCCATCGTATCGGTAAATTAGCGATTGAAGAAATAAGTGTGATTATTGCCGTAGCTACTCCTCATCGTGATGCTGGATTTGAAGCAGGACGTTATGCGATTGAACGATTAAAACAAATCGTCCCTGTATGGAAAAAAGAGATTTGGGAAAATGGCGAAGAATGGATAGGGCATCAAGAAGGTCCATGGAAGAAGGATGAATGAGTTTATGAATCTAAACGAAATCAGATATTCCAGACAACATCTATTTCCTTTTATCGGCAAATCTGGTCAAGAAAGACTTGGTAAATCGCGAGTCGCTATTGTTGGAATGGGGGCACTTGGTACCGCATTAGCTAATCACATGGTACGTTCTGGCATCGGTTATATCAGAATCATAGATCGCGATTTTGTAGAATATAGTAACCTGCAAAGGCAGATGCTTTTTGATGAAAAAGATGCAGAGCAAGGTCTTCCCAAAGCATTGGCTGCAAAGGAAAAATTAAATTTGATCAACTCATCAGTTATGGTTGATGCCCATATAACAGACCTTACATGGAAAAATGCAGAACAGCTTTTAGCTGATGTAGACCTTATCTTAGATGGAACGGATAATTTTGAAGTGCGTTATTTAATCAACGATGTTGCTGTAAAATATAAGATCCCATGGATTTACGGTGGAGCTGTTAGTTCAAGAGGAATGTCCGTAACGATTTTACCAGAAAAAACACCATGCTTTCGCTGCCTATTCCCTCAAGCACCTGCACCAGGAACAACACAAACTTGTGATACAGCTGGAGTGATCGGCCCAATTATCCAAGTCGTTGCCGCTTACCAAGCAACCGAAGCTTTAAAACTGCTTGTAGGCGATCATGAACATCTTAGCCCTTCTTTACGAAACTTTGAATTATGGCAAAATGACTATTCTGAAATCAATGTAAGAAATGCGAAAAATGAGGACTGCCCAACTTGTGTTCATCACCAATATGATTACCTAGATCCAAAAGACAAATCAGATCGTGTTGTTTCCCTATGTGGAAGAGATACCATTCAAATATCTCCTGCACAGGACACTGCTTTTGATTTGAAACGATTAGCCTCTAACTTATCATCTATAGGTAAAGTGGAGGAAACTCCCTTTCTACTCCGTTTTTATATTGATGATTATAAATTGACGATTTTCCCCGATGGTCGCGTACTTATTCAGGGAACAGATGACCCGATCACTGCAAAAAATTTATTTACAAAATATATTGGAAATTAAAAGAATGCCGTCAATAATGTGGCATTCTTTTTTTGAATAAATAGTTTCAACTTTTTTTTGGTTGAAATCACCCTATATTAGTAAAATGATTTATAAAAATTTTATGTATAAATCTATTTCTTCGCTCTTGAATAGGGCACTGGCCAAGAAACAACGGCATTTAATTTTGATGCCGCATGAAGTGGCCAATAAGGATTTCTCAATAATTCCCTACCTAGTGCAACAAGATCTGCACGTTCATTAAAGAGAATTTCTTCTGCCATTTCTGGTTCAGTAATCAGTCCAACTGCTACAGTTGGGATTCCCACTTCTTTTTTGATTTGTTCAGCAAACTTGACCTGATACCCTGGTCCCAATTGAATTTTGGCTGGAACTAATCCACCAGAGCTCACATCAATTACATCAACCCCCCAACTCTTAACAATCTTTAACATTTCAATCATTTCCTTAATGTCAATACCGTCATGTTTATAATCAGAGGCTGAGACACGAAGAAAGATTGATTTGTCTGATGGCCACACCCGTTTGATCCCACTGATCATTTCCTTTAAAAATCTTAACCTTCCTTCCCTATTTATGCCATAAGCATCATTTCTTTGGTTA
Organism: Tepidibacillus decaturensis; assembly: GCF_001561915.1. Classification (GTDB taxonomy): domain Bacteria; phylum Bacillota; class Bacilli; order Tepidibacillales; family Tepidibacillaceae; genus Tepidibacillus_B; species Tepidibacillus_B infernus. The sequence goes on from NZ_LSKU01000001.1 coordinate 1,491,226, forward strand.
GAAAGAGGGGACAAAAATTCATGAATTAAATAACCATGTGCACCATGAATTTCAATTAGATCAAATCCAGCTTGATGGGCACGTTTTGCTGCTTTGACAAAAGCATCCACTACCTCTTTAATCGTATCCTCTGTGATTTCATTTGGTACTGTCCAACCCTCATCAAACGCAATGGGACTTGGAGCGATAACAGTAGATTTATCAGAGATCTCTGCTTTTCTTCCAGCATGGGCCAATTGAATTCCTATTCTACTTCCATATTGGTGTACAAAATCAACAATTTCTTTTAGACCATCGATCTGATCATCATTCCAAATTCCTAAATCTTTTTCAGTAATTCTTCCCCTCGCTTCTACCGCAGTAGCTTCTACAATAATTAAACCTACTTGTCCAATGGCGCGAGTTCCATAATGAATGCGATGCCAATCTGTTATCTTTCCATCTGACTCAGCCATATATTGACACATAGGTGGCATCATTACACGATTTTTTAAGGTGATATTTTTTATTGTAATGGGTGTAAAAAGAACTGCCATTTTAACAACCTCCAAAGTATTTAGTGGGTCCCCACAAAAGTAATCGGAATTCACTTCGAAGGAGATCATCACTTTTGTTGGTTTTCTTGTCTTATTTTACCACATTTTTTTATGATGAAAAAACACCAAATGGCTATTAAACCCCAATTGGTGTTTTCGAAAAACTTTAATTTCAATACTATTTTGCAGTGAGATGTGTTTCTCCTGGTTTCCAGTTTGCTGGACATAACCCACCAGATTGAAGGGCTTGTAAAACTCTTAAGGTTTCCTCAACACTTCGTCCGATGTCATTATGATGAACAACTGCATATTTAAGAATCCCATCAGGGTCAATGATAAATAAACCGCGTAAAGCTATTCCCTCTTCTTCAATTAAGATTCCATATTCCCAACTAACTTCCTTTGTAATGTCTGAAGCAAGGGGAAAGTTTAATTTACCAATTCCATTCTCTTCTAAAGGCGTATTCATCCATGCACGATGAGAATATATGCTATCCGTACTGCAACCTAGTACTTCACAACCAAGTTTTTTAAACTCTTCATAAGCATTACTCAATGCGGTAATCTCTGTAGGACATACAAAGGTAAAGTCTAAGGGGTAAAAGAAGAAAACAAGCCACTTACCCTTATAATCCGATAAAGAAACCCGTCCAAAATTTACACCATCTCCTAGTGCAGTCTGCATGGAAAATTCCGGTGCAGGTTGACCTACTAAACGTTCTGCCATGATATATTCCTCCTAAAGCAAATAAATTTTTTCCTCACAATTGATAAAATAACCATTTTTTCTACCTTCCATACCAATATGATTTATTTTATATTCTCCAAGCAACTATGATTTGTCTTATTGCATTAAATAAATGTCTTTTCCATAAGGACAAAATAGCTAAACAATCCTCAAATGTCTATTTGTATTGATTCAAAAAGCAAGGATATAAGAAGAAATGTAAGCATAATGAAAGCATGGACAGATGATGAATGTCTGCCTCTTTTCATCATATTCGACAAAACTTGCTTATTTGTTGTAAATTTTTAAACATTAAGTAGACTCTCATACAACTGATGAAAAGGAGGAATAACAGTGAGGGACCATGGATTTAATCAACAAATTGAAGAAGTGGTGGCTAATGCGACCAATAGTAAACAAATAGATCGCTTAGATTTCTATTTTGGGCCAATAGGCGCGACCGTACCCATGTTATTTTTTGTGATCTGGGCAATCACTACCAGCATTTTAAAGATTTCTACTGAGACAGGTCTCATTATGGGAATGCTTTTTGGTTTAGCCTTAGGCATGTTTATGTCTAAAAGTTCTTGGACTGATTATGCACAAGGAATCTTCGACGGGATGTCCCAATCGATTGGAGTAGTTGCCATTGTTGCCTGGTTTTGGGCAGGAATGTTTGCAGAGATTTTAAAAACGGGTGGTCTTGTTGAAGGCTTGGTATGGCTTGGGACTACTACAGGGGTACATGGGGGATGGTTTGTAGCTATTACCTTTTTCTTAGCTGCTATCTTCTCATCTGCAGTAGGTACAGGCTATGGAACGGTAGTTGCCTTTACAACCCTACTTTACCCTGCAGGTATTCTATTAAACGCTGATCCTGTTTTTCTATTTGCTGCCATCCTATCAGGAGCTGCATTTGGAGATAATTTGGCACCTGTTTCTGATACGACAATTGTATCTGCCGTTACCCAAGATGCCGATGTTCCAGGGGTTGTTCGTTCAAGATTTAAGTATAGTGTCATGGCAGGTATTCCTGCTTTTATTCTTTTTGCTATTTTTGGGAGTGGTAATGGAGTCATTCAAACCAATGGACTTTCTGCACTCAATATTACGGTGTCACCAAATGGCCTCCTTTTACTCATTCCTTTTACCTTAGTCATTGTTTTAGCATTGTCAGGACGTCATTTAATTACTTCTTTAACTGGGGGGATCATTACGGCAACAGTGATCATTCCACTTGCAAGATTAGGAAGCTTATCTCAGATCTTAAACTTTAATTTTGAAAAGAAAAGTATTGAGGGAGCTTTAGTAAATGGTTTTACTGGATACATGAATATGGCAATATTGATTCTCCTTATTGTGGCAGCTTCACATATCATGAGTCTTGGCGGAACGATGGAAGCGATGAAAGAAGCGTTAAATAAAAAGATCAATGGTGTTATTCGCAGAGCTGAACTAGCCATTGTATCGATTGTAACAGTATTAAATGTATTTATCACGATCAATACTGCCGCAGAAATCGCTGCAGCGCCATTTGTAAGACAAATAGGCGAACAATTCAAAATTCATCCTTACCGTAGAGCAAATCTACTTGACGCCATTACTTCAGCCTTAGGATATATTTTCCCTTGGAGTGCAGCCGTCCTTTTAGGTTGGAGTACAATCTCCAATCTTCATGAAAAGTATGATTGGGTAACAGTTGTTGACCCTGCCACAGTCTTCCCATTTGTCTTTCATGGTTGGTTCTTAGTCTTTATCATGTTCTTTGCAGCATTTACTGGATGGGGACTACGTTTGATAGGTAAAAATGGAGAAGAAGTAAAACCAAAGTAAACTCGTCAATCTATGCTTGAACGTATTTCTTCAACAAAAAAAGAGGGAAAGTCTGTCTTCTCCTCTTTTTTGTTTACTATTTTTAAATGGACAAGACTGTCTATTTTAAAAAATTTTTCGTATAATGAGAACAGAATTATACGAGGGGGTTTTTCATTGAAATTCTCTATTATAAATCGAGGAGACCAGCAATCTACTGAAATGACAAATCTGTTTTACCAGTACGCAAAACAATACCAATTGGTCGAAGATCAAGATTCCCCTGATTTGATCATTTCAATTGGTGGGGACGGTACCATGTTAGAAGCATTTCATTCTAACCAACATCGATTACATAAAGTGGCTTTCCTTGGAATTCATACGGGACATTTGGGTTTTTATGCTGATTGGCAACCAAATGAGTTGGAAAACTTAGTATCCTTAATCGCAAATGAACCTCTAAAAACAATTGAATATCCTTTACTGCATGTTAAAATAAAAACAAATGATTATCAGGAAATCAACTATCTTGCTTTAAATGAATTTACTGTGAAAAGTACAGAAAAAACTTTGGTCATGAAAGTTAAACTAAATCATCAAGATTTTGAAACCTTTCGTGGTGACGGGTTATGTATCTCAACTCCTTCTGGCAGTACAGGCTATAATAAGAGTTTGGGTGGGGCATTGATACATCCTTCATTAGAGTCGATTCAAGTAAGTGAAATGGCTTCGATCAATAATCGAGTCTATCGGACAATTGGTGCATCTTTATTATTACCAAAACATCATTATATTGATCTTTTTCCTGAAAGTGATCAAGAGATTCGTTTTACACTTGATCATCTTAATTTTACGATGAGCAATGTATATTCAATTCAAGGGTTTGTTGCAGACGAAAAAATTCTATTTGCTCGTTATCGGCCATTTCCGTTTTGGAATCGGGTAAGGGATGCATTTATTGGAAATGAACATAGATAATCATCATGATAAGAAGAACAAACTAAGTTGAACACCCAATATATAAACGAAAGGGTTATTTATATGGGAGATAAACTAGATCTAATTTTAGAGGTTTAGATTCTAATCAACTTACTTTTTTAAAAAGAATTGCATGAACAGCGATTAGAAAATCAAACAAGAGAACGGATTTTCTTAAACGATCGACGTATATCTGTATCTATTTTTTCATTCTAATCATTACATAATTTTTGCTTCTTTTTCCAAAAACGGCTCGTCCTAATATCAATAGCAGATTGACAAAAGCAAATCCACTACCAAAATAAAAGACAAATGAGATAGCATTGGCATACTGATTAAATGCAGTTACCGTATCCAAACCCATCTGCAACAAAAAGATAGCTAGAGCTGCACCTGAAACCCGCCCAAAATTTCTTATAGTAGCGATAATCCCACCTGTCACACCAGTTTTTTCAACCGGAACGCTTTCGATCACGGCGACATTATTTGGTGATTGGAATAATCCCATACCAATCCCAAAAATCATAAGTGCAAAAATAATATCAAATTGACTTGTTGCTACATTAAAATTACCCATCAACCAAAGTCCTAATGAACTGAGTCCCATTCCTATTAATGACGGTATATCATAACCAATTCGATCAGTAAACCAACCGCTAATTGGAGAAACAATCAACATGGTTACCGCCTGAGAGGTCATTAAAAAACCAATTTGTAAAACCTCCAAATGAGTTACATTATATAAAAACAAAGGAAGCAAAATAGATGGAAACATAATGAGGGCATAAGAAGAAAGCCCTGTAATATTCCCAATCGTAAAAATAGGATTTTTAAATAATGTAAGCTCGATCAGTGGATCCTCTACCAAAAACTCCCGTATAATAAAACCTATCCAACTGATGATCGATACGGTTATATAGGTAAGGGTAATCGGACTTTTCCATCCCCAGGTATGCCACAACACTACCAATTAAACCCATAGCCTTACCTCTTGATCCCGGTGGAAAAGTATAAGCGATAATCGACATGACATTTGCCTGCATAATCGCACCACCAATCCCTTGAATCACTCGATAAGCAATTAACTGTCCTATCGTCGCAGAGATCGCCGATAAAATAGAACCGATTGTAAAAATGGCTAAACCGAGAATAAAAATCCCTTTTCTTCCTCGTAGATCAGATATTTTTCCCACTGTTGGCAAAATACCCGTAATAATCAGTAAATAGCTTTCCTATTTGCCATCCCTTTCTTTACAGCTAAAAAGAAAACACCCACGCGGGGAGAAGCGCAGATGTTTCCCTTGGGTGAATCATGTATTCATTTAACAAATGGGGAGTAAAAGAAATTTACCATTGATAAGGTAACTTAAGTTTATTATAAGGGAATAAATAAAAAATTGCAATATTATAATTATATTTATGGTAAAAACCATCTTGACTATTACTATTCAATCGTTAATGGATTTTTGTAGCTCCATACAGGTAATTGCATGACAAAATGAATTTGATTTTCCTCTAAGTAAGAACTAATAGATCCCCCAACTTCTCCTATCCGTTTATAAATATTCTTGAATACCTCTTTTGTAGAAGAGATAGAACGGTTACTTTTGCATTCTACCAATAGGTGACTATCTGATCGCCCGATGCTGATCTCCACTTGATCTTCTTGATTCTGGTTGACAATCTCAAAGATCTCTTCTAGATTTTGAACTAATATCTTCTGAATTGATACAGGTATCTCGATCATCGATTGGTCTAAAACTTCAAATTTTAATGTTCCTTTATTATCTTGTAAAAATTGTTGCTGTTTCTCCGCCAAAAAACGAATGAGCAAGGAATCATTGATCCTAGTTTGTGCATTTTTTATTTCATTTACCTCATATAAAATTCTTTCATAAACATTGGCAGTCTCTAATTCTTTAGCAATTTGTAGACCAACTGATAAAGTTACCTCTTCATCATGATCTGTGAAGATTCGATTACTGCGCTGGCCTATGAGAAGTACACCATGAATTCGGTTTTGATAAGAAACAGGAACAGCCAAAACACTGACCAAATGTTCTACTAACAAAATTGGATATTCAATCGGATCACCCAATAACTGATTGGGGAAATTTTCAATTTTAACGGTTCGGTTCAACTGAACCACTTCACCAGCAATTCCTTTTCCCATCCGGATAACAATTCGCTTATAACGTTCATTAAGCGCTCCAACAGCTAAGCGCCATCTTATTTCTTCATTCATAGAATCATAGAGGGCAAGACCAATGAAATCCGTTTTAGTTTTTTTACGCAGCTCTTCCATTCTTTCTTGAACCAAATGGCGAATGTTCTGATCGCGTTCGCCATTTTCATTATAATGATAATTTAGGGGCATGTTTTTTCCATAACGATAACCTAAAAAGATACCGATCATGATTGCAATAATAAAAATAAGTCCAACTATTAATAGTTGGTCAAAAGACCACATAAAAACCACTCTTTCGTCATTATATGTTTCTTCTTCATTTTACATAAAAATAATAAAATCGCAAATTAGGGAATTCCCCTATCTTTTTATCCCTCAGAAAAGTAATGACACCTTTTAAAAATTATTAAAAAAACTGCCACAATAAAGGCAGCTTTTTTATCTAGCAGATTTTGGATTAAAGGCATCTTTTAAACCTTCACCAACAAAGTTAATAGAGAGTATCGTTAGCGTAAGTACAAGCCCAGGTGGCAACCAGATCCATGGCTTGTTTTGAATCACATCGGGTGATCTTGCATCAGAGATCATATTTCCCCAACTAGGAATGTTAGCCGGTACCCCAAAACCAAGAAAGGTTAAACCAGTTTCAACGACAATCATTGCAGCCAACAATATAGTTGCCTGGACAATAACGGTAGATAAAACATTAGGTATCAAGTGTCTAAGAATCACTTTGGTAGGTGAACAACCAATTGAAACAGCACTTAGAATATACTCATTCTCTTTCTCAGCTAGAACTTTACTTCGAACCATTCTAGCAGTTCCACCCCACGACAGAACACTAATCGTAAAGATTAACGTGATTACCCCTGATTCGGTAAAGATGGAGTTAAGTACGATCACAAAAATGAGAAAAGGGAATACCAAAATAAAATCTGTAAACCGCATCAATAACGAATCAATTCTTCCACCGAAATATCCAGCGATGGAACCAATGATCGTACCAATGAGCACCACAAAGAAAGTAATTGAAAAACCAATCGTTAGTGAAATCCGACCACCATAAAGTAAACGAGTAAAGACATCACGTCCTCCTTTATCTGTACCAAACCAATGGTCTGTTGAGGGAGGTTTTGCAATACTTTTGATGTCAACACGTGTAGGGTCATAGGTTGTGATATAAGGTGCCAAAAAAGAGATGGTTACAACAATAAAAATAAAAACCAATCCAGCTATTGCTAGCTTATTGCGAAAAAATTTGCGCCTAGCGATCGTCCACGGAGAAGGGCTTTTAGGTACTTTCGACCCGGATTGAAGATTTTGACGTTGAGTTACTACTGGTTCCATAATCAATCCCCTCCCTAATCTAAACGAATCCGTGGGTCTACGACACCATACAATAAATCAGCGATTAAATTCCCTAATAGGGTCATCACTGATAACATCATTGTAATTGTCATCATCACTGAATAATCTCGGTTGCTCACCGAATCAATGAATAACTGCCCAATCCCTGGATAGGTGAAGATCGTTTCTGTGATTACTGCTCCACCTAGCAATCCACCGATATCAAAACCTAAAAAGGTGATCAAGGGAATAATCGAATTACGTAATATATGTTTGTTATAAATCACAGATTCTTTTGTACCCTTTGCCCTTGCTGTTCTGACATAATCTTTACGACTGCTTTCAATAATATCATTGCGTAAAAATTGGGTATAGGCTGCAGTACTTAACATCCCTAACACCATCGCTGGTAAAATGGTATGCTTTAATTTACTTAGAAAATAGATAAATGTTCCTCCATCGCCAATTCCCGTATCAATCGTCCCACTTGCTGGTACCCATCCTAATTGAATAGCAAAGATGTAGATTGCAACTAGTGCTGCAAAAAAAGATGGAATCGCAAATGCAAGATAGTTAAAAGTTGCAATGAAATGATCACCTAAAGTATATGGATGTTTACCTGCATACATTCCCATAAAAAAGGCAACAAAATAAGTAATAAAGAGAGATAAAAGAGCTAAAAAAAGAGTGTTTAGAATTCTCTGACCCAAAAGTTCACTTACTGGCATTTTATGAATAAAGGACTCTCCAAAGTCCCCTTTTAACATATTTTTCACCCAGCGTGCATACTGGATGTAAACAGGATCATTTAGTCCTAACTTTTCTCTCATTTCCGCAATATATTTCGGATCGGAATTGTTGGGATCAATTCTTCCTGAAAGGGCATCCCCTGGCATCATTTTTGCCAGGGAGAATACCACAATTGAAACTAAAATCAGGAGGGGGATCATTCCAGCAAGTCTTCGTAATGTATAAGTTAGCATCGTTCATTTCCCCTTTTAGATCTTAATGCAATCACTGTTACTTTTGATCAACCCACCATAAATGAGTATCTACTTGGTTAGTAAAGGAATTTGTATGAACTCCATGTAAACGTTTATTTACTGCCGTTACATCAATTGGCTGGAACATAAAGATCGTTGGCAATTCTTCGTTTACAAGTTGTTGCCACTTATAATAGACTTCTTTACGATAATTTTCATCAAAGGCTTTTTCACTAATTCCTTCTTCGATAAGTTTATCAGATTCTTCATTATACCAGCGCTGGAAGTTCCAATAGTCGGTACTCTTCCAAAGACCGGTTGGATCTGGGTCAGAAGCTAAGCCCCATGCACCATAGAATAATTCAACAGATGGATCATCTTTCATGACGACATCATAGAAAAGGTTAAATTCTTTTAAAGCTCCGCCATTAAGTTTTACATTTAATCCTACATCTTTCCACATTTGCATAATTGCTTGTGCACGCGGTTCCGCGATTTCAGTTCCTGACATCGCGTCAAAGTTGATCACAAATTTCTTACCCTTTGGATCTTCACGGAAACCGTCTCCATCTACATCTTTATATCCAGCTTCGTCTAATAATTGTTTAGCTTTTTCAGGATTATATTCATATTTTGTAATTTTGGAATCGTCAATTTTTGCCCAGCTCACATCAGGTACTGGTACATCTAAAGGCATACCAAGCCCATTTGCGAAAGCATCTAACAAGCTTTGACGATCTAATGCATAGGCCATCGCTTGACGTAGTCTCTTATCTTGGAATTTCGGATTATTCATCACGACTTTACCTTCAGATTCAGTTCCTTCCCATTTACCTAATTTAAATCCAATATAGCTATAGGAAAGAGCAGGTTCCTTAATTAATTCAACATTAGGTAATTGAGAAATTTCTTGATACTGGCTACTTGGAATCATCATAATATCTACTTCACCATTCTTTAATAACCCACTTGCTAAAGATCCATCAATCACTTTATATACGACACCATCTAGATAAGGCTTCCCTTTCCAATAATCATCAAAACGCTCAAGTTCAACGAATTCTCCGGGTTGAATCGTCTTTACTTTAAATGGTCCAAGACCAATAGGATTCTTACGTACTTTATCAGAGTTAGGTAAATCTTTCACAGCAATTCCCTCATAATATTTCTTAGGCATTGGATAAGACCATAATTGGTCTAAGAAGTTAACCATTGGTTTTTTTGCTGTGATTTTAATCATATAAGGGTCAACCACCTCAATACCAGAGATCGATTTTGCTTCTCCCTTGTGATAAGCTTCTGCCCCTTCTACAATTTCAACGTTGGTATAACGTGGACCTGTATAATCTGGATCTGCAAGGACTTCCAAAGCATACTTCCAATCCTCTACCGTTAACTCTTCGCCATTATGCCATTTTACCCCTTGTTTTATTTTGAATGTGTAAGTTTTGTGATCATCAGAAACTTCCCAAGTCCCAATCCCTGGTTTTGGTTTAAGATCATCACCAGTTTCTATAATACTGTCCATCATGAAGTTTAAGATGAGATCATCATCTTCCCCTTCATAAAAAGCTCTGTCAAGAAGGCCTTTAAATGGTTGTATAAAAGCATAGGTTACTTTCCCACCATATTGTGGTTCTACCTTTGTTTCCTCTTTAGGCTGATCAGCATTTTCTTTTGGTGGAGCTTCTGTTGTTTGACTACTACAAGCGACTAAGAACATAGATATGGCAAGAATCAGTGACAACAAAACAAATATTGACTTTTTCAATACATTTTCCCCCTTTATTTATTTTGAATATAGATGGCATGCAACGTAATGTCCTGATTTCACCTCCTTCATTACTGGTCTTATCTCTTGACACTCAGGCATTGCATATCGACATCTTGGATGAAATGCACAACCCTTTGGTGGGTTTTCTGGGCTTGGAACATCACCCGTCAATACAATTCTTTCTTTTCGTCTTCCCGGATTGGGAACAGGAATCGCAGATAATAGTGCTTGTGTATATGGATGTAAAGGTTCTTGATATAATGTACGTTTATCTGTTAATTCCACAATGCGCCCCAGATACATGACACCTATACGATCACTCACATGTTTGACCACACTCAAATTATGAGCGATAAAAAGGTAAGTGAGTTGAAACTCCTCTTGTAGATCTTGCAGTAGATTTAATACTTGAGACTGTACTGAAACATCTAAGGCAGAGACCGGTTCGTCAGCGATGATTAACTTTGGCCGCAATGCTAAAGCCCTAGCAATTCCTATTCGCTGTCTTTGGCCACCTGAGAATTCGTGTGGATACTTATAATATGTATCTGCTGGTAATCCTACCTTTTCTAACAACTCCATCACTTGATCTTTCAATGCTTTATCTGATTGATTTGTATAATTGCGAATGGGTTCTGATATCAGACTACCTACCATCATCTTTGGATTTAAAGAAGCATAGGGATCTTGGAAAACCATTTGCATATCTTTTCGAATATCCCTTAATTGCTTTCCTCGAATTGTTGTAATATCTTTCCCTTGAAAAACGATCGATCCAGATGTCGGGTCTTGTAGACGCAAAATCGTTCGGCCTGCTGAAGACTTCCCACAGCCAGATTCACCCACTAGACCGATCGTCTCACCATATTTTAACTGCAGAGAAATATCATCGACTGCCTTTACCTCGCCAATTTGTTTACGAAAGAATCCGCCAAAGATCGGGTAATATTTTTTTAAATTTTTTACCTCTAGTAAATATTCCGGATTTTTTCGTTGTAGTGTATTTGAATTTGAACTCATGATCTAGACCCCCGTTTTCTTAGGATAGCTTTCTTGATATAGTAAACAGCGTACAGTATGATTCGTATCTACCTCACCTAAGACTGGGGTAATTTGAGTACACTCTTCTTTAGCTACTGGACAACGATCTACAAACCTACAGCCTGTTCTTGGTAGATTTACAAGCGAAGGAACAATTCCTTTAATTGAATCTAGTCTTTCACGATCTTCATCTAATTTAGGAATCGATTGTAATAATAGTTTTAAATATGGGTGTTTTGGGGTGTTGAATATGAGTTCTACACTCCCTTGTTCCACGATTTGCCCTGCGTACATGACCACTACTTCATCAGCCATTTCGGCAACGACACCTAAATCATGAGTAATCAATAAAACAGCCATATCCATCTTTTGTTGAATATCTTTAATCAATTCAAGGATTTGAGCTTGAATCGTTACATCCAACGCAGTTGTTGGTTCATCGACAATTAACAATTTAGGGTTACAAGCGATCGCCATAGCGATCATCACCCGTTGGCGCATTCCCCCGGAAAGTTGGTGAGGGTATTCATCAATCACCTTTTCTGCCCTAGGAATACCTACTTGTTTTAACAATTGTATACTTCTTTTGCGTGCCTCATCCTTTGAAAGATCGAAATGGTTAAGTAGTGCTTCTTCAAGTTGAAATCCTATAGAAAAGACAGGGTTTAGAGAAGTCATCGGTTCCTGAAAAATCATTCCTATATCTTTACCACGTATATCGTTCATTTCCTCTTGGGAAAGTTTGGTTAAATCTTGACCATTAAAAATGATTTCTCCGCCAACTACCTTACCGATCCCTTTTGGCAGCAAGTTCATTATAGAAAGGGCTAATACACTTTTGCCGCAACCTGATTCACCTACGATACATATAACCTTTCCAGGTGTAACATCTAATGAAATATCTTCTATAGCATTATAAAATTTTCCCCCAATAAGAAATCCTGTGTTCAACTTTTTAACCTTTAATACGGTTGATGCTGTTAAGTTGTTCTCTCTCTGGTTCATGTTTCACCTCTTGGAATACAAAATATCGGAATTCGAAATAATTATAAAAATTATCACAATAAATTAAAAAAACTGTCAATAAGTTTTTAATATTCTAACAATAATGAAAACGCTTACTTTTTTCTAATTAATCTCTATGCTCTCATTTAAAATAAGTTTACAAACAAAATGGATACCTAATTTTGGTATCCATTTGGATCATGATTTTGTAAATTCAAGCTGGATCTTAGTATATAACATCCCATTCATTTCATAGATAATAAAATCACGATGTATGTTATTTGCTAACTCTTGCAAAAACAAACGAATTAAATGAAGATGATCTAAATCAATAGGTTCCTTTAGAGTTATTGATGAAAAACAATCTAATTTTATTGTTTGAGGAGACTCTTCTATCGTTAAAGTAACTGGAAGCTCATCCGTATTTTGATATTCAATAACATATTTATAAAAAGAAAACAAAATAAAGATTAAAAGTTTATAATTTCCTCGTAAACTTAAATTGGCGTTCCCTTTTATTGTCGTTTGTAAATGTTTCGTTCGACTTTCACTAAAAATAAATTGATCAAGATCATGAGTTAATTGATTGATATCAAACACTTCGTATGTACTTGGTAAGGTCTTTACATACCCTAAATATAAATCTTTATAGATATCCAAAGCACGTACCATCTTATTTTTTTCGCCCGTATCCTTTAAAGCAATCTCCTTGATGTTCCTAAAAATATAGGTTGCCATTTCACCAACTTTTAGCATATTTTCTTGGAAAAGATCGTATTTATTTTTTGTTGTTTCAATGATTCGACGATAGGAATCATTCTTTCTTTCCAAATCTTTCCTTAATAACTCTTTCTCTTTCATCATATTATAGTTCTCTATCGCTTCTTGAATAACAGGAATAAATTCGTCATCTAAATTCCATGGTTTTGTTATAAATTTAAAAATTTCTCCTTGATTAATGGCAGCCAAAACCTGGGGTAATTGCGTATAGCCAGATAAAACAATTCTCACAATTTGGGGGTAAGATGCTTTTACTTTTTTAAGCAATTCCAAACCGTTAATCTCGGGCATTTTCATATCTGATACAATTACACTAATCTCTTCTTTCTCTAAAATATCAAAAACATCTTTTGCCCTCTCAACAAATATGCATCGAAAGTTTTCATCCAATAATGCTCTTTTTAAAGAGTTTAATACTTTTACATCATCATCTACAATTAATACAGTATTTTGTTGCACAGTTTCACCCCTTCCTACAAATCCCTTTTTTGTTTTTCCTCTATAAAAGTTATGGCGATCTTATGAACCATTTGTTCTAAGTTTCTTTCTTTCAGACCTAATAAATCAAATACTTTACGATTTAGTTCATAAGGAACAAGCCCGAAAAATTTCCATGAATAATAATTTGCTAGATGCAGGATATAAACCAATTCTTTATTTCTAATATTGTCACACAATGGTTTGTGAAGGTAAGATGCTGATTCAATCAAAGGATCAGGAAGCCCCCACCAGCTTAATAAGTAACCTCCTACTTCTTGAGATGTCATTTTAAAAGTCTTTTCTTCCAATTTTTCTATCGTTTCTTTTTTCTCCTTAGCATCAGTTATTAAATCCGTATATTCATTTGTAAAAGCAGATTGTAAAATTAAACCCCCAATATTACACAATAAACCTACTGAGTCATATTGAAGGTCAATGTTCTTACACAGTAGTTCTTGATAGATATAATGAACAATTTTATTTGTTAGTATTGAATGATTTACTATCAATCCAATATTTTTCTGAGTAATGGCATCATCCAAGCTATCATACCAATCTCTAAATAAAATATTTTCTAAATCATTCAAGTTCAAATAATTTAGTGCTTTCTTTACTGAACCTGTTTTGATACCATATGCAGAATTCACAAAGTACAATACTCTCAACGTTGTCGAAGGATCTCTTTCAATAATTTTGATGATTTCTTCAATTTCTGCCTTATCCACTAATTTTAATCTTAATTCTTTTTCATTACTGTACAAAGAAGGAAATGCATCTCCATAAATTTCAACAAATCTTAATAGGTTCTTTTGTTCCAAAATATCTTTCAGATAGAATAATCGATTGATTAGGTTGATCATATGATCATTATCCCAGGGCTTTAATAGGTAAAAGAATGCTAAATTTTCCCTAATTGACTTCATAATTATTTCTTTTTCTGCAAAACCACTTAAAATGATTCGGATCAGCTTAGGGTATTTTTTATAAACTTCTTTTAATAGTTCATAGCCATTCATCACTGGCATTTTCATATCTGTAATCAATAAATCAATATTTTCACTTGCCAAAATAGAAAGGGCTTCATTTCCGTTTTCCGCTAAAAAAACACCGTACTCTTCATGAATAAATAATCTTCTTAATGAATTTAGGATACTTTTTTCATCATCTACAAAGAGGATATTTTTCATTTAACAATCCCCCTATAAAAGTGTCAACTATGTTCTTATCAAACTGCTTTCCTCTTCCATTTTGTAAAACCTCAAGTACTTCTTTTTGGGACATCCCTTTTCGATAGATACGATTCGCACGCATAGCATCATATGCATCAGCAACTGAAAGGATTTTGGCTTCAAATAATATTTCATCATTAGTTAGGCCAAGGGGATACCCAAGACCATCAATTCTTTCATGATGTTGACGAATGATTTCTACGACTTCTTTCATAAAATCAATTTCATCTAATATATAAGAACTTACCAAAGGATGATATTTCATTGCTGTATATTCTTCTTCGGTTAATCTATCAGGTTTAAATAATATATGATCCCTAAGTACTATTTTCCCTATGTCATGAAACAAACCTGCATATTTAAGTGTTAATTTTTGCTTATATGATAGATTTAGTAAATCAGCAATATATAATGAATAATGAGCTACATTTTTGGAATGTGTAAATAGTTCCATATCTTTTGCTTGTATAACCCTAAGTAAAGTTTTTTCTATCTGTCTATTTGTTTTGACAAGCTTATTTCTTAATTGTTGTATCATATTTTCATATTCATTATTCTTTGTTAATAATTGATTTAAAATCGTATCTTTCTGGTCCATTCTTTGTTTATAATCAATTGACTCTTCTATTATTTTTACAAGATCATCATTTTTCCAGGGCTTTGATATATATCGATGGATAGAACCTTCATTGATAGCAGAAACGAGCACATCTAGATCAGAATAACCAGTAACTAATATTCTAACCGTATTATGAGACACTTTTTTTGTATACTTTAATATATCGATCCCTAATACTTTTGGCATTCTTTGATCCGTTATCACAAGATCAAATTGATAGGTATTCAATAAATCATAAGCTTTTTCAGGATAGGTTGTATAATATAAATGATAATTTAAACCATCTAAAACACGCTTAATAGAATTAATCACATTGATCTCGTCGTCAACTAAAAGGATCTTATATTTTCTCAACTTGTTTCACCTACTTTCAAATATAAATATTAAATCATCACTTCTTTGAGATTAATTGAATGCTTGATGAATGGGGAGTTTAATCATAAATTTAGTTCCGACACCTTTTGTGCTTTCCACAGTTATTGCTCCATGATGTTTATTAGTGATAATATCATAAGCTATACTTAGTCCTAACCCTGTTCCTTCTCCTACAGGTTTTGTTGTAAAAAAGGGATCAAAGATTGATGATATGTTTTTTTCTTCTATTCCGATTCCATTATCCTCAAGCTCACAATATACATCATCATCTTTAGCGAAGGTTCGAATTTTTATCAAACCAATCTCTGGTTGTTTCTCTTTAATTGCATAAGTGGCATTTAATAATAAATTGAGCAATACTTGGTTTATTTCTCCACCTATGGCATGAATAATCGGTATTTCTTCTAGGTATTCTTCAACTTGCACTTGATATTTTAAGATATTTCTAGCAACAACTAATGTATTTTTTATTCCTTCATTTAAATCATAATCTTCAAAAATATCTGTTTGTCCTCTTCTGGAGAACATCCTTAACTCTTTTATAATTTCATTTACTCGATCAATTCCTTCATTTGAATCTCTAAATAATTCTTCTAAATCTTCGTTAATAAACGAAATATTATTTTTCCTTTCAATACTTTCAATTTCTTCTATGATCAAATTAATATTCTCCAATTTCAATTGTTCTTCTTCTCTCAAATTGCCCTTGAATCTTTGATAGACTTCGATCACTTCTTTATATTTATAGAAATATTTCTCTAAGGTATCGAAGTTACTTTTAATAAAAGCTAAAGGATTATTGATTTCATGAGCGACCCCAGCTGCTATCTGTCCAATCGCAGCAAGTTTCTCTTGGTGGATTACTTGGGATTGGGCGCTTTTTAATTTCTCTTCCATCTGCTTTCTCATTGTAATATCCTCAATCTGAGCAATATAGCGAGCAATCTTTTTCTCCTCATTTTGGATAGAGGAAATAGATACATGCCCCCAAAATAATTCTCCATTTTTTTCTTGCTTTGAAATTCACCTTGCCAATTCTGGCTTAATGTAATTGAATCATGAAAAATACTATAATGTTTGCCTAACATTTCTTCATATGTATATCCTGTTAGTTGGGTACATTGTGGATTTACATCTTCTATCTTTCCGTTTTCATCCATAATAATAATACTTATTGGACTCTGTTCAATGATCTTAGATAACATACAAAGGTCTAATTCATCTTTTCTTAGTTTTAAGCGATTATAATAAATGAACAGAAAAACAAATAGTGAAGTAAATATAATTGCAATCAGGTATTTAAAATCATGTAAAGCCAAAATAGAGTGTATAGTGTTGTCATCCTTGAGTTGAGTAACAAAATTAGCTAGCAATAGGAAAGCGTTAGCTATTATAAAATAGAGAAAAGTAATTTTTAAAGAACTTACTTTCTCTTTTCTATAGTTGGTTGTAAGTTCAGTAGTAAAACCAATCGATGAATTATGATTATTTAGTTTAACCATCAGAATCCTCCCCCTTGAAATAGTGATTATCAAAAAATTCGGCTTATTGCTTTTACTAAAAAAAGATCTATGTACACCAAGTGCACATAGATCTTTTTTACAAGTGCAACCTGGCAACCATAGTTAATCCCTTAGGCCCATAGCTTTGCGTCCCTACCTTTCAATAGGTTTGCCAAAATATATCGTTTTTTATCGTTTATTGAATTATACTGAAATATATGATGAGATTCAATTAAGAATAGACACCCTACCTTTAATAGGCAGTTTTACCACAAATTTAGATCCTATTCCTTCTTTACTTTCTACAGATATTTCCCCTTGATGTTTGTTTACAACGATATCATAAGAAATACTTAATCCAAGACCCGTTCCTGTTCCAACAGGCTTTGTAGTAAAAAAAGGTTCATAGATTCTATTGATAAGCTCTTCTTTTATTCCGATCCCATTATCCTCTATTTCACAGTATACATATTCTTCTTTTTGATAAGTCCTAATCGTAATCATCCCTTCATTACTATCCTGTTTCATTTCTATTGCATAAGCAGCATTCAGAATTAAATTTAAAATCACTTGATTGATTTCGGCACCAATGGCAATGATGTTGGGGATATCTGTCAGCTCTTCATTGATATTCGTATCATATGTAATTTTACTTTTGGCGATAATTAAAGCGGTTTTAATTCCTTCATTAAGATCGTAAGGACTAAATTCATTTAATTGATCAATACTGGAAAAAGCCCTTAGTGCATTTACAATCATTTTAATCCGTTCTAATCCTTCATTTGTATCATTTAATAGTTCAAAAAGATCTTCCATTACAAAGGCAATCTTGTTATTCTTTTCATATTCTATAATATCATCCAATATTTTTTCTTTTTTCTCAGTTGAAAGTTCTGAGAAATTGAGCAAGGCATCTTTATACTTTTGTAAGAGTTCCTCTATTTTTAAAGTATATTTTTTAAATGTATGGTAATTACTCGTAATAAAACCCAAGGGGTTATTGATTTCATGAGCGATTCCTGCCGCCAGTTGACCGATTCCTGCCATTTTTTCTTTTTGAATCAATTGAGATTGTGCGTCATTTAACTTCCTAATGGTTTTCTGAAGCACTATATTTTGTTCTTCTATTTTTTTATAAAGTATTTTCTTTTCAGTAATATCCTCTCTCACTGATATAAAATATTTAATTGTACCGTTTTCATCCTTTATTGAGGAAACAGAGGTCGATTCCCAATACAACTCTCCATTCTTTTTCTTATTATAAAATTCACCAGACCATTCTTTACCTGAAAGTATAGTCTTCCAAAAATCAATATACATTTCTTTAGGATGTATTCCGGATTTAAGAATGCTTACATTTTTCCCTATCACTTCTTTATACGTATAACCACTAACTTGCGTAAATTTTGGATTTATGTATTGGATGTACCCGTTTATATCTGTAATAATTACAGATGAAGGACTATGTTCAATCGCACTAAGCAACTTATTAATCTCTTCATCAGCCTGTTTTCTTTTGGTTATTTCATCAGATATCGTCAATCTATTTTTTTCCAATAACTCTTCCATATTTTTGTAGATGATATTATTTTCAATAATGACTGCTGCTTGTCCTGCCAAAGAATAAATAATCATTTCATCTTTATCACTAAAAGAAATAACCTTATTTGCTTTCATTTTATTAATAAGCTGTATCACGCCTAACACACGATCTCGGTGATCCTTCATCGGCACCGTTAAGATTGACTTTGTTCTATAACCAGTAACTTGATCAAAACCAGAATTAAACTGGTATTCAACATCACTTGGCAAATCATAAGCATCATCAATTCGTAATGATTGACCAGTAATCACAGCGTAACCAGAAATTCCATTTTTTGAAATCGGCGACGTTGTTGATTCTAGTTCTACCTTCAGGCTATTATTTCTCGCTAATACAAATTTTAATAATTGATTTTTAGAATTTCTTTCATAAGTAGTCCAATCGAGATTATCTTGGTTAACAACTATATAAATCGTTCCAGCATCAGCAGAAGTCATTTCCATCGATGAATCCATAATTTGTTGTAATAGCTTATTAATATCTTTCTCAGCGGATAATTCTTTTCCTATATTATAGAAACGTTGTACTTCCTTTTCTAAAGTATCCAATTTTTGTTGACGTGTCAGATTATTCTTAAGCTTATAAAGGAATTTACTTATTGTAAACTTACTCTTGCACACAAGAATATCATCAAGAAAAGCTTCTCTTGAAAGTAAGTCTATGTTATCTTGAAATAAACCAATCGTTTTATTCTGTGGCTTTCTTAGAATTTGGAAAAGCTGCTCTTCCATTTGATTTAGGAATATATGGTCAATAAAGATAATGGTATCATCGGGATCTTGGTTTAATCTTAATTCCTTTTCCAATTGGATTAAATCTGTAATGATAAGTATCGGTTCAAATTCATTTTTAATGACATCCAAAAACTCTTCGTATTTTTTGATAGATTCTATACAGATGATCGTTTTTAAATTCGTCAACAAAATTGCACCTCATTCCTGAATCAATAAGAAGATAAAACCGATCATAGATATCAATACATCCATGAAAAGTTTTGCTATAAAATAGTTTAGGCTCATCCATGTACGCCATTTTCTATTATAATAAATAATTAATCCTATGATAATAGCCAATAATCCGATTAAAAAATATATAGAAAAAGAAAAGCTTAGATAAAAAATAAAAAAAGAAACAATCCTTGTTAATTGGCCAACACCCTTTTCATTTCCATTAAAAAATTTTTTCTGGTATGCAGGAAAAATAGCTTTCAGTATAAACTGAATCAAAATTGCGGAAAAAGATGAGATAAAGACCAGAATAATAAGAAACTTGATGATTTGCACATCAATAAGTAATGGTGGAGAAATTTTAACAATTATAGTAGATAACCAATATAGGATCATGATGTGCACGACTTGGTCCAAAATAAAATAGAGAAATGAACCTAAAGAACTCTTAATGGATAGTTTTGATTTAAATGAGTCGATCATAAAATGGAGAATCCCGTTTAATAAAATAAATCCCAATATGTAAGAATTAAATGGGAATAGAAGAATCAGCATGCAAATTGTTATAATTGATGAATGAAGTAAATTCCATCTCCAATATTTTAGTTTATTTTCTGCAATTTTACCTGTTTGAAATGTAAAATCACCTAGCAGGTGGCCTAATAGTAAGTAATAGAACACATCATTTACCCCTCTGTCTTATTTTAATATGCGAATGTATACATACTTTAAAAGATAGATGAAAACCCTCTTAAATTTTAAGAGGGTTTTCATGGATGATTACAAGTCCCAAGCATAACGTGAAAAATGCTCAGCCAAAATTTGTTGTTTCTTAACATGAACCTCAATATTTTCCCCTGTTGCCTGATCGTAAAGAAGTCCATCGTATTTGTCTATTCTAATGTGAACCTTTTTATAGAAATTTGGTGTGTCCGGGGCAAATTCAACATATCCTACCCCATTCTCAGCATAAACCTTGACATCAAAAGTGGCCGGCAACTTCGCTGGATCGATAAAATCCTTTTTAAACTCAACATTGACAAAGCCAACTTGATATCTGCCACCATCTTCTGTTACCGTAATCGTATCCGTATAAATCACTGGATTCTCAGCTGCCACAACTGGTATGCTTGAAAGCAAGAGTACAACTGCTGTGATGATAAACATCATTCTTTTCATTCGTCTCACCTCCTTTCGAACCTTATCGCTAAAAGAAAAGGCACCTATATGAACAAGCCATAGGCGCCAAGATGATTTGCTTATTAGACAAATCAATAAATAACTCAAGTCATGCTATTTAAAACGAACAAACGTTAAGCATAACCCTAGTAACTTCGTTTCGGCAACCTGGCAATCATAGAATGATTATTCCTTAGACCCATGGCTTTGCGTCCTTACCTTTCGATAAGTTTGCTATTATCGACATCTATTAAGTTTTTTACAAAAAACGACAAAATCGTTTCAATTCTTATCAATACCGTATATAATAGATTTGGAATGATTTACTAACTTACTTTAAGATAAATAAACCATAAACTTCACTTTTTGTCAATCAAAGAACCTAGTTTTTATCATTTTTTTACGCTAGGAGGGATTCTTATTCTTTGTTTTAATTGCGGTTATCACTTACCATCAAATTATCCAAAGGAATGTCCTTTATGTGGGATGAAATTGCCAATAAAATGTTCTTCCTGTGATTCGCCTAACCCCATCATGGCCAAGTTTTGCTTTAATTGTGGACATAAAATATCCCAATCAGAGATTGAAAGCTCTGTGCAAAACTATGAGATTCTTACGGAAAACAGAAAAAATGTAGCTGTCATCTTTGCTGATGTATCTGGATTTACGGCATTGTCGGAAAAAATGGATCCAGAGGAAGTTCGGGAAATCATCAATGAAACTTTTGCTTATATCACCAAACCTGTATATGAATTGGAAGGAACCATCGACAAGTACATCGGTGACTGTGTGATGATTCTTTTCGGAGCAAAATATCCTCATAGCGATGACCCTTACAGAGCCGTCAGCTGTGGCATGAAGATGATCGACTTAATCCAAGATTTTTCAAAAGAAAGACTATCCAGTAAAGGGGTAACATTAAATCTTTCCATCGGAATTAATTACGGTCAGGTTGTGACTGGAAGTGTGGGAAACTATTTTGATAAAGACTTTACCGTTATGGGAGATGTGGTCAACACAGCGCAAAGACTTCAAACTCAAGCAGCAGCTGGCACGATCCTTGTATCAGAATCTGTCTATCAA
This sequence comes from Tepidibacillus decaturensis, assembly GCF_001561915.1. GTDB lineage: Bacteria > Bacillota > Bacilli > Tepidibacillales > Tepidibacillaceae > Tepidibacillus_B > Tepidibacillus_B infernus. The sequence goes on from NZ_LSKU01000001.1 coordinate 1,513,414, forward strand.
GAAACAAATGATCAAATTGATTACTCTCCTGAAAAAGAGATCATTGCCAAAAACAAAGAAAAACCAGTAAAATGCTTTAGCCCTCTTCATTTAAAACGAGAAGCAGCTATTGATTCGCTGTTTTTAATCGAACGGGATGATGAAACGAACTTTCTGCATTCAATCTACAATCAACTAAATAGCACAGAGTATGTCACCATTATCGGGGAGGCAGGAACTGGTAAAACAAGCCTGCTAAGAAGCTTTACGTCAAAACTAGACAATCAACTTAAAAAACATTGGGTCGATATCAATGTTGGCTACAAAAACAGAATCTATTCGGTTCTGTCCAACATAATCTACCAAATGATGAACCTCCATCCTACTGAAAGTGAAAAGATAAAAGAAAACCGCCTAAAGTCGTATCTTGCTTATCTCTTTCAAAACTCAAGCATTGGTGAGGAGGAGACTCAACGGAACTATCGTTTTTTAAGCTTGGTTATGGGTTTAAAAAGAGACCATGAATTTCAGAATATCTTGAATGCGATGAACTATGAAGATATCAAAAGAGAAATATTCAATCAGGTTTCTTTATTTATCAGACAGGCCGCTCGTAAAGAACCTTTTGTTATCATCATTGAGAATATCCACTGGGCAGACGCAGGATCAATGGAAATATTGACAAATCTGGTCAAAACACTGCCAGATGTGAAATCTCTTTTCATTTTTACTTCAAGATATGAAAGAGAAGAATTAAATAATAGTGGCAAAGATAGCCATTCTATTCTGAAACTCAAACCGCTTAGTCCAACTGGAACAGAGAAACTAGCTTGCAAACTATTAAATTGTAGCCATCTTGATGAACCATTGCTTCAGGCGATTATTCAATTTACAAAAGGATATCCACTCCATATCAAAGAATATTTGATGGCTCTTAAAAGAAGAAAAACATTCTCTATTCAAGACGGAACCGCATCGATCGATGTATCCGAACTTCAGACGATTCCTAACACCATCGAAAGCCTTATTTTAGCTAACTTATCTGATTTAGATGAATCGGCGAGAAACTTATTACAACTCGCTTCAGTTATCGGGAAAGAGTTTCATTTATCCTGGTTGACTCATTTAATGAATTCAACATCCACTGAAGATATATTAGCGCTACCAGTAAAAATGAATATTATTTCACTGCAATCGGTTCACACCTCTTTAGGGATAGACAAAATCTATACCTTTAATCAAGAAACGGTAAGAGAAGTCATTTATCATAGTATGCTAAACAAAACAAAAATGGAATATCATAAAAAAATTGCGGAATGGCTTGAAATCAACTATGAAAAAGACCTTGAAAACTATTACGAACAATTAGCCACTCATTTTGAAAAAGCTGGTAGCCTAAGTCAAGCAAAAGAGTATTACTATAAAGCGGCTTTCAGATTAAAAAAGGATTATCAATATACTAGTGCTTTAGACTTTTTTAAGAAATACCTTGAAATCAACGAGAAAACACAAAATAAAGATACAAATAAAACGATTCTTTCTCTCATAGAAATGGGAAATATTTATACTATCCTTGCCCAATATGACAATGCATTAGATCATCTTAAAAAAGCGCTTGAGATCGCAAATGTATCAGATGATATCTATCAGATTCAAATCATGATTGCGAATCTCTACAAAGCAATGAGCCAGTTTGAAAAGGCATTGGAAGTGTTAGATGAAATCCAACCTAAAATCAGACAAAACAGCAATACGTATGGAAAATTCCTACAATTAAAATGCAATGTGTTAATCATCTTAGGAAATCCTGAAGCATTATCAATAGCTGAAAAATCGGAAGAAATCTTATTAAAAACAAGGGATTATGAAAATCTAGCAGAAACGATGAGACAAGCTGGTATTTTATATTTTATGAATGGAGATACAGATAATTCTCTGTTTTATTTAAACAAAGCTTATGATTATGCTGAAAGAGTAAATAACCTGAGAACAATGGTTAAAATTTCAGGAAATTTAGGAATTATTTATCATACATCTGGCATGATATCCAAAGCGATTAATTATTTTAACAAAGCGATCGAAATAACAAAAAAATATCAAATATTCATACTTATATCGCCACTCTTAACAATTTAGGAATTCTTTATCTGCAAAAAGGCATATTCGCTAAAGCTGAATCATTATTTCAAGAGGCCATTGCAAAAGCTCAAGATGGAGTATCCATCTATTTAATGGACATCGCATTATTGAACTTAGGTGACTTAATGTATGAAAAAGGAAAGATAGACCAAGCTTTTGACTACTACAAGCAATCGCTGGAAATAGCAAAAACACATGGTTTACCTGTTGAGGAAGGAATTAATTATATAGGGATAGCAAAGCTTTATTTCAAGCAAAAAGCCGATCAAAAAATTCCTGAGCTCTTAGAAAAATCCAAGCAAATTTTTAATGAAACAAATGAGATCTCCTATCTTAGCGACTATTATCGCTATAAGAGTGTATACGAACTGAATCATCATCATCTTGATCTTGCTGTCGAACATTGTGACCAAGCGATTAATTTTGCCGTGAAAACAAAAAACGATTTGAAAAAATTAAAGGCTTTACGGCTTAAGGGAATCCTTTTAGTGAAGAAAAACATGTACAATGAAGCGATGACACAATATAATGAATCCATCCATTTAGCTGAACAATTAGAATCAGATTATGAAGCAGCAAAGGGATATTACAGACGATTTGAAGCCCTTCTCTCTTCAGATCGCTATGAAGATGCGATAAAAGATTTGCAAAAGGCAAAAGAATTGATCGAGAAAGTGGATGGGTCTAGATGGACGCCTATCGTTCAACAAGCTTATGAACAATATTGTAATCTAAACCATCAATAACAATTAAAACAAAAAAGGGGCTGTCAATAGATGATTTTATCTACTATTGACAGCCCCTTGATTTATTTATGGAAAATCAGGGCTTATATGACTTTAAAGTTAAACCTTAAATTTTTTGATCATCTCATTTAATCTTTGTGCTAAATCCGCTTGTGAATTGGCCACTTTACTTACTTCTTCAATCGCAGTTGAAATCTCAATCGAATTGTTGGCAATGTCTTGGGAACTAGCTGCTGATTGTTCTACAGATGAGGCCACTGATTCAATCGCTGAATTGATTTGGTCAATCGATGTTGAGATTTGTTCTGATTTTGCTGTAAATTCCTCAAATAATTGACCGATTACATTAGCATCTTGTTGATATTGTTCGCCAGTCTCAAGCAACATTTTGTAATCAGTAGCTACCTTATCATTTACAAATTGTAAAATATCCTTGGCATTCTCCGATAAATGATGAAAACCATCTTGTACTTGCTTGACCACTTGTTGAATTTCAGAAACGGTAGAGGTAGATTGCTCAGCCAATTTACGTACTTCATCAGCAACTACAGCAAAACCTTTGCCATGTTCCCCAGCTCTTGCTGCTTCAATTGCTGCATTTAAGGCTAATAAATTGGTTTGTCCTGCAATTTCTGCGATCACTTCAGCCATTCTGCCAATTTCTGAAACAACTTTTCCTGCTTCGATGGCTTTAAGGATCCGTTCTTGTTTTTCTTCATAAATTACAGACGCTTCTTTACTTGAATGTTCTACATTTTCTTTTATTTGTTCGGCTCTCTTCTCAATTTCCTTTGCGATTACATTCCCTTCTCCTGCACTTGTGACGAATTGGTTAGTTGCCGTTGCTACTTCTTGTCCTGATGCGCTAATCTCCTCGGTAGAGGCGCTGGTTTCTTCCATTCCCGCTGCGATCTGTTGTGTTGCTGCATTAATGGTTTGACTTTGAGCGGATATTTCCTCCACTGTAGCAGAGAGCTGCTGGCTAGAATCGTCTAACTCCCTTATATTCGTACTAATTTCTTTTATCATCCCTTTTAAATTAGCAACCATCATATTAAGTACTTTTCCAAGCTCGCCAATTTCATCATTAGACTCAATTGTAACCTCATTAATAGAAAGATCATTATTTGCTATTTTTGTAATCTGATTAGCAACAATCAAAATTCGGTTTGATAGTCTATTGCTGAATATATAAACAATGATTCCAGCTAAGAGAATAAGAATCACCATAATCACAAGTTGAAAGGAGACATTCTTTATCATATTTTCCTTGTACACCTTTTCTTGTTGGCCAACTATTGTATCAATTTCATCGATATAGTTTCCTGTACTTACGATATAATTCCATGGTTCAAAGAGTTTTGAATAGACTCTTTTCTCCGTTAGCTTATTTGTTCCTACATCTGTAGGTTTTTCCCACATATATTCGGAAAATCCATTATTTTCACCGTCTTTAGCAGCTTTAATAATATTTTGGATTAAGTAAGTACCATTCGGATCTTTGATATTAAGTCTGTTGGTACCTTCCTGATCTGGAAGCATTGGATGTCCAACCAACATACCATCTGTTCGATCAATCCAAAAATAGCCGGAATCTCCATAGCGCAGTTCCTTTACTAGCTTAACACCTAGATTTTTCGCATCATCTTCACTCATCGTTCCATTTTGATATTGACTATACGCATAGTTTAATAGAGTGACTGCCGTTTCTACTTCACTTTTAATCATCGTGTCATAATCTCTTAAAAGATTTTCTTTAAAATGGTTTAGTGATTGATGATTTTGATTGATTGTAGATAAAATATTATATCCACCTAAAAGACCTAAAACAACCAGTACAATAATAACAAAAAACATGATTAGTTTATATTTTATTTTTCTCATTTCCCTGCTCCTTTTCGACAAAATCTATTATTTTTGAACTTAGTTTGACAAAATATCATAGTAAAGTTTACTAAATTTTGATAGATTTTTGAATAATATTCCCCAAAAATAAGACTAAAAATAGGTCAAAATAACTAGATTGCATTAACACGAAAAGGAGTTTAGGAAGTGGCTATTGTTTATTTTTGTTGCGATTGACTCATTTGCATTACTCTTTGTACATTTCTACTACGGTAAAGAATCGTGCTTCTTTTTAAATACTCTAGCGGAATACTCCAGACATGAACGAGTCGAGTAAATGGCCAAATGCCAAAGATGGCAAAGGCAAAGAGTGTATGCAATTTAAATAGTAAAGGTACATCAACCATTAGTGTTGGATCTGGTCTAAAGAGAAGCAATCCTCTTAACCAAGGTGCAAGGGTTTCTCGATAGTCAAATCCACCAACGAATAAATTAAATCCTAGGGTATTATAGACACCTATCGCAATCTCTATAAACAAGAGAACCGCAATTAGAATATCGCTAATATGACTTGTCATACGAACTCGTTTTACATTGACTCGACGGAATAATAGGATCATGATCCCAGCTAATGTGATGATTCCAGCAAAACCACCCCCAAAGATCGCTCCAGCATGATACATCTCTTCTGTCATCCCAAGTGCTTTGGTCCAAGCTTTAGGAACAAGCAATCCAACCAAATGACCACCAAAAACCATCAGAATCCCTAGATGAAAGAGAATGCTTCCCCATTTTAAGGATTTCTTTTCCATAAATTCGCTTGATTTTGCTGTCCAGCCAAATTGATCCGTATTATAACGATAAATATGACCAACAACAAATATGGTTAATGTTAGATAAGGGAATATTACCCACCAAAATTGATTCCAAACGTTCATCTTTGCACCTCCTCCTTACTCTTCAGAATGAATAGGCAAGATTTGATTTAAAATCGTTAAACTCGCTTCTACCAAGTTAGCATATGGACTATCTACCTCTAACAGCTCATCTCTTAGCTTTTCAATGGCTGGTTGAAAGGGAGGTAGTAGTTTTGCAATGTCCTTCTGATCCGCAATTGCAATAAATTCAAGGAAAAGTGGAAGGTAATCAGGCAATTCTTCCGTTTCCATGACAAGGCCTGCCTGTTCGTAAAATTGCTTTAATTCCACTAGAACAACTCCACGTTCTCTTTCCTCTTTCAGTTTCGAATAGGACAAATAAAGATTTGTCTTTTCATTGAAATCGAAGGTTTGAACATAAAGATTCCTTAATTCATCAGAATCTGTTTCTTTTAAAAAGGTTAAAAAGCTTTTTAATTGCTGATAAACTTTAGGGTTAAATTCTGAGACTTCAGCTATTTCACTTTCTAAGTCAGTTTCAAACCATTCTTGATCAGGATATTGTAATAGAATAGAGATGAGATGCAGCAATTCCCTATTTCCCATTTTTACCTCCTGTCATTAAGAAAAAGCTATGATTGTCTCCATAATAATCCCCAGTCATACAAGTATTGCAATCCCCACCATTAAAATCGAAGCCAGTTGTCCCTTGTTCAGAATAGAGATGCATAAATTCTTCTTTGTGAGCGGTTGGAATCACAAAACGGTCTTCATACTTGGCGATGGCAAGTAAACGATACATTTCTTCGATCATGGTTTCATTTAAGCCCAACCCTTGTAGAATCGTTTCGTCATATTCTTTTCCAAGATTTTTAGCTCTCATGAATTGTCTCATTGCTGCCATTCGCTTTAAAACTGTGGTGATTACTTTTTCATCTCCAGCAGATAGCAAATTCGCAAGGTATTGAACAGGAATACGCATTTCGTCAATGGCTGGGAAAATATCGACTGGATCTAACTCAGATCCTTTTCCTTCAATTCGATTCATAATTGGACTTAATGGCGGAACATACCATACCATTGGCAATGTACGATATTCTGGATGTAAAGGTAGAGCAATCCCATATTCAATCGCTAACTTATAAATCGGTGACTTGCGTGCTGCCTCTAACCAATCCTCAGAAATGCCATCACGTTTGGCTTGAGCAATTACTTCTGGATCATTTGGATCCAAGAATAAGCTTAAATGAGATTGATATAATTCCTTCTCATCTGCAACGGATGCAGCCTCTTCTACTCGATCCGCATCATACAATAACACGCCTATATAGCGAATTCTTCCGGTACAGGTTTCACTACATACAGTAGGCAAGCCAGCTTCAATTCTTGGGAAACAGAATGTACATTTCTCTGCTTTTTGGGTTTGCCAGTTAAAATACACTTTTTTATAGGGACAGCCTGTCATACAGAAGCGCCAGCCGCGGCATGCCTCTTGATCCACTAAGACGATTCCATCCTCATCGCGTTTATACATTGCTCCTGACGGACAGGAAGCAACACAAGAAGGATTTAAACAATGTTCGCAAATTCTTGGTAGATGCATCATAAAGGCTTGCTCAAACTCAAAACGAACATCTTCTTCAATTCCTTTTAAGTTGGGGTCTCGCTTCCCTGTTTCATGCGTACCTGCCAAATCATCCTCCCAGTTAGGCCCCCATTTTAATTCCATATATTCGCCGGTAATCTGTGACTTTGGCCGTGCAACAGGTTGGACTTCTTTATGCGGACTGTTGGTTAACTTCTCATAGTCATAGGTCCAAGGTTCATAATATTCATCGATTGTCGGTAAATCAGGGTTATGGAAAATATTCGCGAGCTTACTTACACGATTTCCTGCTCTTAATTCCAATTTCCCATTCTTTAAGATCCATCCACCTTTATACTTCTCCTGATTTTCCCATTCCATTGGATAGCCAATCCCTGGTTTTGTCTCAACATTGTTAAACCAGATGTATTCTGCACCTGGACGATTGGTCCAGGTATTTTTACAGGTAATGCTACAGGTGTGGCATCCAATACATTTATCAAGATTCATCACCATGGCTACTTGAGCTTTAATCTTCAAGCCAATCCACCTCCTTGAGTTTACGAATCACTACTTTTAAGTCACGTTGGTTTCCTGTTGGTCCATAATAGTTAAATCCATAACTAAATTGAGCATATCCCCCAATTAAGTGGGTTGGTTTCAAATGAATCCGTGTTGGACTGTTATGGGTACCGCCACGCAAATGAGTCACTTGAGAACTTGGTACATTGATGGTACGATCCTGTGCATGGTACATATAGGTTGTTCCTTTTGGCATCCGATGGCTAACGACTGCTCGAGCCACGACAACTCCATTGCGGTTATATACTTCAATCCAGTCGTTATCCTTAATACCAACCTCTTCTGCATCTTCGTTATTCATCCATACAGTTGGACCACCACGGAAAAGGGTTAGCATCGTTAATGAATCATAATACATACTGTGGATGTTCCACTTTCCATGTGGTGTTAAGTAACGTAAGGTAATCGTTTTCCCTTCAGATTCAGGCATTTGTTCATGCTTAGCAAATGCTTTCGTTGGAAGGGTAGGTTTAAATACAGGTAAGCCTTCTCCATATTCCAACATAATTTCATGATCCACATAGAAGTGTTGGCGTCCTGTTAAGGTTCTAAATGGAACAAGTCGTTCAATATTCGTCGTAAATGGTGAATATCTGCGCCCCTTATTCGTGCCACTAAAAACTGGGGTTGGAATCACTTCTCTTGGTTGAGCAGTAATACTATTAAAATCAAATTTTTCTTCGGTACGACCCTCTACTAAATCTTTTAGCTTAAGACCTGTTTTCTTTTCTTCAGACTCCCAAGCTTTTAATGCCATTTTCCCATTAGTAGCACTAGATAGGGTCATTACTGTTTCCGCTACTTGGCGAGCAGTTTCTAACTGAGGCATTCCTTCAGTGATCCCCTTCGTTTTTACTGTGTTGTTGATTCGTTTTAATTCTTCATATTGCTCTTTTGCTGACCAAGCAACCCCATGTGCTCCAATCGGATTTTTCTCGACCAAAGGACCTATTGCCGTATATTTATCATAAATCTTAGTATAATCCCGTTCAACAATGACGAACTTTGGCATGGTTTTACCTGGAATAGCTTCTACTTCACCTTTTTTCCAATCACGAACCTTTCCATAAGGCTGTGCAATTTCATCAGGTGAATCATGCAATAATGGTGCAGCGACAACATCCTTTTGCACACCGGGTAAATAGGTTTTTGCCATTTCTGAAAATACCTTTGCTAAGCCTTTGAAGGTATCCCAATCCGATTTAGACTCCCATGGAGGATTTATCGCAGGATTAAATGGATGGACAAATGGATGCATATCTGTACTGCTAATATCATGCTTTTCATACCAGGTTGCTACTGGTAAAACGATATCGGAATACATAGCTGTTCCAGACATTCTAAACTCTAGGTTCACTAGTAAATCTAGTTTACCTTCTGGTGCTTGTTCACGCCATTTGATTTCACTTGTGCGCAGTTCTTTGCTCTCTTCGCCAAGCAAACCATGAGAGGTACCTAAGAAGTTTTTCAAGAAATAATCGTGCCCTTTTCCAGAACTAGAAATTAAGTTTGCACGCCAGACAAATAAAGTACGAGGGAAGTTCAATGGATGATCTGGATCTTCAACAGCAAATTGCATCCGGCCTTCTTTTAACTCTTTTACGATATAGGAAACAGGTTCTTCTCCGGCTTTTTTTGCTTCTTCTACTAGTTTGATAGAATTACGATCAAACTGTGGGTAAGAAGGTAACCAGCCTAAACGGGCTGCTAAAGCATTATAGTCTGCTGCATGTTGGTATCTTGGTTTTTCTACATTTGCTGCAATTAATTCGTTCATCGGCAATTCTTCATAGCGCCACTGATCTGTTGCAAAGTAATAATAAGATGTGGCATTTTGTAATCTTGGTGGCATTTGCCAATCTCTTGCAAAAGCGACGGTTTGCCAACCTTCTGCTGGACGGACTTTTTCTTGTCCTACATAGTGAGCCCAACCACCACCATTTACTCCTTGGGATCCTGTTAAGAGGACAAGATTTAAAATGGTACGGTAAATTGTATCTGCATTGTACCAGTGATTAATTCCTGCTCCCATGATGATCATTGAACGACCATTTGTATCTACCGCATTCTGAGCAAATTCACGGGCAATTTGAATCACTTGCTCCCGTGGTACACTGGTATATTCTTCTTGCCATGCAGGTGTATATGGTTTTTTGTCATCATAATCTTTTGGATAATCGCCTGGTAAGCCACGATCTATTCCATAGTTGGCAAGCATGAGATCATAAACGGTCGTAACGAAAAGTTCTTTTCCGTCTTTTTCAACCCTTTTTACCGGAATAGAGCGATGAAGGATATCTCGATTCAGATCATCAAAGTAAGGAAGTTCAATAGAGACTATTTTGTCTTCGACTCCTAAAAGAGAAATACTTGGATCATAAGCATTCCCTTTCTCATCTTGCATCTGAAGATTCCAATTTCCTTTCCCTTCATGACGATGTCCAATACTTCCAATCGGAACGACGAATTGCTGTGTTTTTTCATCAAAGACTACTGTTTTCCATTCTGCATTTTCGTAAGTGTCAGCTAAGTCGTTTGCTAAGAGGAAACGGTCAGTAATAAAGCTGTCCCCTTTTTTCTTTAATGTAACTAGGTAAGGTAGGTCAGTATATTTCTTTGCATAGTCTATAAAATAGGGCGTTTGTTTTTCGATATAAAATTCTTTAAGAATAACATGGGTCATGGCCTGTGCTAATGCACCATCAGAACCAGGGTTGACAGCTAACCATGTATCAGCGAATTTCACTGATTCTGCATAATCCGGGCTAACGGAAACGACTTTCGTTCCTTTGTAGCGTACTTCAGTCATAAAATGGGCATCAGGTGTACGTGTTAAAGGTACATTTGAACCCCACATCATTAAATAACCTGCATTGTACCAATCACTACTTTCAGGTACGTCCGTTTGTTCACCCCAAATTTGTGGTGAAGCTGGAGGTAAATCTGCATACCAATCATAGAAGCTAAGCATGGGGGCTCCAACTAAGGATAAAAAACGAGAACCAGCGGCATAACTGATCATCGACATCGCTGGAATCGGTGTAAATCCAGCAATTCGATCAGGACCATATTTTTTAATCGTATAAAGAAGTTGTGCAGAGATGATTTGATAAGCTTCATTCCATGAAGTACGAACCATACCCCCTTTACCTCGAGCTGATTTGTAAGCTCGGACTTTGTCCGGGTCTTCTACAATTCGCTTCCATGCTTCTACAGCATCACCGTTTGCTTCTTTTAGAGCATCACGCCAAAATTGAAGTAGAATACCGCGAATATATGGGTATTTCACGCGTAGCGGGCTATAGGTATACCATGAAAAACTTGCTCCCCTAGGACATCCCCTTGGTTCAAATTCCGGCATATCTGGCCCTGTTGTCGGGTAATCAATCGCTTGATTTTCCCATGTGATAATTCCATCCTTAACAAATACCTTCCAACTGCAAGAACCAGTACAGTTTACCCCATGAGTTGTACGAACGACTTTATCGTGCTGCCAACGATTACGATAAAGTTTTTCCCATTCTCTATCTTGAGAAGTTAATTCGCTCCAACCATTGGCATATTGTTCTTTAGGTTGGAAAAATCTTAACTTTTTCCATAATGGTGAACGTTTCTTTCCCATGCGTATCTCCTCCCTTTAATGTATTGAATGTGTTTAATAATCCAGTATATTATTTTGATTTGATAATTTCATAAGGTATTGACGATGATTAATAGCAACATTCACAAGCGTATAAATGGCCAAAAGTAAAAAACCTAAACTATAATTTCCTGTCATCTCTTTAATCATTCCCATCAAAATCGGAGGAAAAAATCCCCCTATTCCACCAACCGCACCCACTATTCCTGTCACAGCGCCAGTATCATTAGGGAACAATTGAGCTACTAGTTTAAAAACAGCTCCATTACCAATACCGACAAATAAAGCGATGGTTAATGAGCCTATCGAAAACAAAATAAAATTCTTTGTGCAAAATGTAAGAAGGATTGAACTAAAAATAATCATGAGAAAAGCAATATGTAATACTTTGCCTGCATGATATCGGTCTGAGAAATACCCACCTAATGGTCTAGCTGCAGTGGCTAGAATGATAAAACCGGCAGCTCTTAATCCTGCATCAACTGTCGATAGATGAAATAAATCTTGCAGTAAAGAAGGTAGATAAACACCAAAAGCAACAAAGGAACCAAAGGTCACAAAATAAAAGTTAGATAAAGCCCATGTATCTTTGTATTTCATTACTGAAAAAGATTGAAGGATAAACTTCTTTTGTTGAAGCAATGGCATTTCCTTTGTATTGGTCCAAAAAAGAATCGCCGTAATCCCTGTAACCGTAGACATCAGCCAAAAAGTGATTGAAATCCCAAAGTGGTTAGCGACTGTAGGCAAGGTGAAATTAGAAACAGCAGTCCCTGCGTTCCCAATCCCCACAATTCCTAAAATTAGTCCTTGTTTTTCTTGTGAATAGAATTTAGAGACATAAGTAATCGCAATGGCAAACGATGTCCCTGCCATACCAATAAGAAATGCCCAAAAAAGCAACATGGTAAAGGACTGAGCAAGGCCAATTCCGACGGTTGGAATGATTAAAAACAAAAGAAGCAAAGTAAAAACCTTTCTTCCTCCATAAAGATCAGTAATCACACCAACCGGAATTCTCATCAGCGATCCGAGCAAGACAGGGATTGCAACAAGGATGCTCTTTTCTGTAACCGACAAACGGTAAACCCTTCCAATTTCATATGCCATCGGTGCCAGTGAAGCCCATAAAACAAATGTAACGATCATCGCAAAGACAGTAACGATCAATGTTGTTCTTGGAGTTTCATGATCAGAGAGGTCTTTTTTTACATTCATACTATTACCCCCTCTTTTTCATTACATACCATTTTAACCCTCTTTTAAATCAGGGGAATCCCCTATTTTGTTTAGTGGACTCCCCTATTTACACGGGTAGGAATTTTCCTAAGTGCTTAGTTTTTACTTATACCTGGATAAACTGACTTTGCATATTTAGTTTTTAGGATGAAAGCAATAAAGATTGAAATCACGGCTAGCACGGTATAAACGATAAATCCTTTTGCATAACCAGCTTGACCATAGAAATCAACAAAGATTCCAAGAATAGGAGGTACAGCAAAGCCTCCAAATGCACCTAATCCGCCAACCCAACCACTTGCACCACCAGGTGCACTTGGTACATATTTAGGAACAAGTTTAAATACGGCAGCATTGGCGACGCCCATTCCTGCCCCCATAATGATTTCACCTAGTAAGGAGATACCAAAGCTTTTTGCAAAAGCAAGAACCACCGATCCGACTAAAACAATCATAAAACTAACCATGGCCGTTCTTTCGCCACCAAATTTGTCACTAATATGACCACCATAAACCCTAATAAAGGAAGCAAGAATTGAAAAACCTAAAGCCATTAATAGTCCCGCTTGGCGTACCTCAAGTCCATGATATTGAATCCAATAGGTAGGGAACCAAGTGGTTAAAGCTAGGAAACCACCAAAGGATGTAAAGTATAAAGCGACTAGTCCCCATGTTCCAGGAACTTTTGCAGAAATCTTTAATGCTTGTACAACAGTGCCAGATGGAAATAATTCTTGGCCAAGCTCTTTGGATACTTGCTTTGCTTCCTCTTTTTCTACTCCTTTTTTGATCAACTGGAAGTAATAAGCATCTTGAGCAAATGCAGTGTAAATCGATGTTCCGATCACTAAGAAAAGAAACCATGTTGCATATGAACCTGTTAAGCCAAGTCCAACTAAAGCAAAGGGAAGTAAGATCCCAAAAATCCCAGGAGCTGTATTTCCTAAACCACCATATGCTCCAAGTGCAAAACCTTGTTTATTCTGAGGAAACCAATAGGAGGTTTGTGGTACCCCGACAGAGAAGGTGGCAATTCCACTACCACTTAATAGACCAAAGAAAAAGATAAGTGGGTACATTTTAAGCGTTAGTTGGTCTGGATAGTAAAGATAAAGAATACTAGTAAGTCCAGCCATTCCAATAATTGATAAAGCAAATAGAGTTAGAAAAGGCTTTTTTCCTCCTACTTTATCTACCCATGCCCCAAAAGGGATTCTTAAAAGAGAACCTGTGAGGTTTGGTGCAGCCACTAAAAACCCTAACATCAGAGCAGGCATATTCATCACTTTATTAATATTAGTTGCCACAGGTCCATACAGAGAAACAGCAGCAAAACCAATAAAGAAGCCAAAAGTTGCCATCGTTAATCCTGTTTTTGGGTTTCCTTTTAGATTGTACTTTTTCATTAAACTCTCTTTGTTCATCTTTATATCCATTCCTTTCGCTTCGCTCAAGGCACAAAACGTAATGAAATAGTTGTGCTTTGGGCGAAATTTTTATTATTTTAAACTCATAGGAATACCAGTAAACTACAAATCACGTGGAGGTGAGTGGGTTGCTCCAATTATGGAGTGACCGCATTTTTATATGTGTAGATTGCCTTTCCAAGCACAAATAAGTGTGACTTCGAGCACGCAGACTTATCTTTGTATAAACACTACTCGTTTATTGCTGGGCAATCAGTCAATGCTGGCTATCCCTATACACCTCAGAAAGGAGTTTTTCCTATTACAAACGCCATCGCTTTTCAACTTTCACCAAAGGTTTGAAAGAGCTGTCAAAATGGCTTTGTCAAAATAACTGTAAGGATGTCTGTATGGAATCTACCGGGAAATACTGGATTCCCGTGTTTAATGTACTTGAAGATTCCTGCAATATCACTCTGGCACATCCTAAATACGTCAAGGCGATACGCGGCAAAAAGACGGACAAAAAGGATGCCAAATGGATTGCCGATTTATTTAAGCATGACCTTGTAGCTGGAAGCTTTATGCCTCCACTTGCGATCATCGATCGATGGCTTGTTTGCTATGCCTTTTTTTATAGAATACTACTTCAAGTAATCATTTCAGACTTCCTCTCCCAAATTTTCTTTTTTCTATTTAATTCCACTATCATTCTACTTTTTCAGTAATGAAAACGTAATCAGGGAACTCCCCTATCTTTGGCTAGTGAATTTCCCTATTAGAAAAGGTTTGTATATTCTAAAGCGCTCCATTGTCTGTGCATTTCTTTTGTATTAAAAATTTTAAAAAACTGCTGACATCATTGTCAACAGCCTATTATTATTGAATTATAATTTAACTTTTTACAAATAACCTGAGATTGATCACAAAATTCACGAAGGTGAATATCCCTAACAATAGGAAGCCAAGCATATATTGTCCTGTGATGTCCTTAACGATTCCCATTAAAATTGGTGGAAAAAAACACCTATTCCACCAGCAGCACCAACGATTCCGGTAACTGCCCCTGTTACTTTTGGAAACAATTCTGGCACTAATTTAAACACAGCACCGTTGCCAAATTCGGCAAAAAAGGCTATCCCCAAAGCAACTAATGCTAATGGTTGGAATGATTAAAAATATCATTAACCATGTATAAAGTTTCTTTCCTCGATAACGGTCAGTCCATATTCCTAGGGGAATTCTCATCACAGAACCCAATAAAACAGGAATGGCAACAAGAATACTTTTTTGTGTCGTTGACAATTGATATAGTTTTTGGATCTGTGAAGCCATAGGGGAAAGTGAGGCCCATACAGCAAAAGCGATAATCATCGCAATCATCTACATGATTAATGCAGAATTGGCACCATTTATCGTTCCATTCTCTTTAGTTCTCAATACAAATACACCTCTTTTTTAAGGTTTATTTTTTGTCAGCCGAAAAGTACGGAGAAAGTTAATACTACGGTAACTAATATAGTTGCGTTTTAGATATTCCAACGGTAAACTCCATAGATGGACAAGTCGTGTAAAGGGCCATAAAGCAAAGAGTAGAAATGCTAACAGAATATGAATTTGAAAACTTAGAGGTACGTCCCTCATCAATGTTGGATCAGGTGAAAAGGTGAAAAGACTACGAAACCAAGGACCAACTGTACTTCTATAGTCAAATTCACCTACCAAAAAGTTTCGAATGACGGTCACATAAACCCCTTGAAATACGACCAATAACAAGACAAACTCAGTGAACCAATCCATTCTTTGCGTAAATAAGCGAATTCGAGAAACGGTTAAGCGACGAATGACTAAAATCACCAAACCAATCAAGGCCATCACTCCAACTACTCCACCTATCGCAACAGCACCTAAATGGTATAGCTCATCTGGAACCCTTAGTGTTTCATAGACTGATTTTGGAACTAAAATCCCAGCCACATGTCCAAAAAAGGCAAAGATAATCCCATAATGAAACAGAGGGCTTCCCCATTTTAACAAGCGTTTTTCCATAATCTCACTTGATCTGGCAGACCAACCAATCTGATCTCGGTTATATTTGTAGATGTGGCCTAAAATAAAAATGGTTATGGTGACATAGGGGTAAATCACCCACAAAAATTGATTAAGGATTGTCATAACACACCTCCAGTAAGTTCAGGTTGCATTAGAGATTGAATGTGATCTAAGCTGGCTCCAACCACAAATTGATAGGGGCTTTGCAGATTGGCCAACTCCTTATACAGCTTTTCAATATTCTCTTTTTGCGAATAGAGAATATTCGGCCAATATCGATAAGGAGCGATCGCCAAAAATTCGAGTATAACGGGTAAATAATCAGGCAACTCGCTACTTTCAAGGTAAAATCCAGCTTTCCGATATTCATCCTTTAATTGCAGAAGAGCAGGTCCTCTTTCCTTTTGATCTTTATGCTGAAAATATGTCAGATAAAGGGCTGTCTTCTCATTAAAATCAAAGGTTTGAACATAGCGTTCACAAAGATCTTCTAAGTGATGATGATCGAGATAATCTTTAAATTCCTTTAAAGATTCTTTTTCTTTCCCGTTATTTAAAAATTGAAGCATTTTATTTATGTCTTTGCTTCTTACCCATGACTCTTCAGGATATTGCAAGAAAAGTGAACATAGTTTAAATAAAAGTTGGGTGTTTTCCATTATTCCCTCACCTCTAGATGGAGTTGATGGTTATCCATTTCGTCACGATACTCAGTACTACATGTTTGACAGCCTTCCAAGAAGGAAATACCTGCTATACCTTGCTCTTCTTGTAAATCACCGGTATTTTCCCGATGAGCTGTTGGAATCACAAATCGATCACTATATTTGGCAATCGCTAGTAAACGATACATCTCTTGCATCTTTCGGTCTGTAAAATCAAAGGGTTGAAGCAAGCTTGAATCTGGTTGTTTACGAATATTTAATGCACGCATATATTGGCGCATGGCAACCATTTTCTTCAGGACATTGCGAATGATTTCAGTATCCCCAGCAGTTAAGAGATTGGCCAAGTACTCAATCGGAATTCGTAATTGCTCAATCGCTGGGAATAAGACACTTGCATCTTCTTCCCCTCCTTTTCCTTGAAAGGCATTCATAATTGGACTAAGTGGTGGTACATACCATACCATAGGTAAAGTTCTAAACTCAGGATGCAATGGTAAGGCAACACCATATTCCACAGCCAACTTATAGATGGGTGAGCGCTTTGCTGCTTCAAGCCAACCTTCTGGAATGCCATCATGTCGTGCTTGCTCAATCACGTTAGGATCATTGGGATCTAAGAACATGCTTAACTGGGCTTGATATAATTCTTTTTCATCCTTTGTGGAGGCGACTTCCTTGATTCGCTCAGAATCGTACAAAACAATCCCGATGTAGCGAAGGCGACCAACACAAGTCTCAGAACAAACGGTTGGTAAACCAGCTTCAATCCTTGGGTAACAGAAAGTACACTTTTCCGCTTTTTGTGTATTCCAATTATAATACGTTTTCTTGTAAGGGCAGCCTGTCATACAAAAACGCCAACTCCGGCATGCTTCTTGATCAACCAAGACAATACCGTCTTCTTCCCTTTTATAAATCGCACCTGATGGGCACGAGGCCAAACAAGAAGGATTGATACAATGTTCGCAAATTCTTGGAAGGTAAATCATAAAGGTTTGTTCGAATTCGAAGCGGATTTTCTCTTCAATTCCTTTGAAATTATAATCTCGTTTTCCTGTCACATGAACGCCTGCTAAGTCATCCTCCCAGTTTGGCCCCCATTTAAGCTCCAGATATTCTCCTGTTAACAAGGATTTAGGCCTTGCTACAGGTTGATGTTTTTGTAAAGGGCTTTTGGTTAATTCTTCATAATCATAGGTCCAAGGTTCATAGTAATCATCGATCGGTGTAAGATGAGGATTGTAAAAGATTTGCGATAACTTTGTACTTCTTCCACCTGCTTTTAATTCCAAACGATCATTAAGAAGGGTCCAACCTCCTTTATGTTTTTCTTGATTTTCCCATTCTTTTGGATAGCCGATCCCAGGTTTTGTTTCTACGTTGTTCCACCACATGTATTCGGCACCTTTACGATTCGTCCACACATTGTTACAAGTAACGCTACAGGTATGGCATCCTATACACTTATCCAAATTCATCACCATGCCAAATTGTGCCTTAATAGTCAAGCCAGTACACCTCCTCCAATTTGCGTATGATCACTTTATCATCACGTTGTGTTCCTACCGTTCCGTAATAATTAAAACCATAACTAAGCTGTGCATAGCCACCGATCATATGAGTGGGTTTTAAATGAAGGCTCGTTAAACTGTTATGTGATCCACTTCGTTCCCCTGTCGTCGATGAGCCAGGAATATTAATCGTACGATCTTGAGCATGGTACATATATGCGGTACCTTTTGGCATCCGATGACTTACGACAGCACGCGCAGTAACCACTCCGTTGCGGTTATATAATTCGATCCAATCGTTATCTTGAATCCCTGCTTCTTCCGCATCCTTAGTACTGATCCAGACATGGGGTCCACCACGGAATAAAGTGAGCATAGGCAATGTATCATAAAAAGTCGTATGATAGGACCATTTATGGTGTGGTGTTAGATAACGCAAGGTAATTTCCTTATCATTCGTATTTGGCCTTCGATCATTTGGATAAAAAGGTTTCATTGACAGAGTTGGTTTATAAAGCGGTAAATTCTCTCCAAATTCCATGATCAATTCATGATCTAAGTAAAAATGTTGACGACCCGTTAATGTCCTCCATGGGACTAACCGTTCTACATTAACAGTAAAGGGTGAATATCTTCTTTCCCCACTCATATGCCCACTAAATACAGCTGATGAGATCACCTTTCTTGGTTGGGTAGAGATATCAAAAAATGAAAAATGCTCTTCAGCTCGTTCTTTAGCAATGTCGTTTAATTCTACTCCCGTTTTCTTTTCAAGAGCTTCCCAAGATTTCATTGCCATTGAACCATTGGTCGTACTCGATAAGGCTAGTATGGCCTCGGCAGCATCCCTCGCACTGTAAAGGGAAGGACATTCCGTAAATCCTTCTTTGTCCCTTGTGCCTAGTAGATTCTGGAGTTTGGTATATTCTTCTGCTCCCTTCCAGGCGATTCCATGTGCTCCAATCGATTCTTTTACAAGCGGACCAAGGCTAATCATCTTTTCATAAACTTGGGTATAATCGCGGTCTACAACGTGAATCCTAGGAAGATTTTTCCCTGGAATAGGATCATGTTCTCCATTCTTCCAATCAGGCACTTGCCCAAATGGTTGAGCGATCTCATCAGGCGAATCATGAAGTAAGGGAGTTGTAACAATATCTTTATGTACCCCTGGTAAATAGGTTTTGGCAAGATCAGAAAAAACTTGGGCAATTCCTTTAAAAATATCCCAATCCGGCCTTGCTTCAAAAGGAGGATCAATGGCTGGATTAAAGGGATGAACAAAGGGATGCATATCTGTACTACTTAAGTCAAACTTCTCATACCAAGTCGCTGCTGGAAGAATGATATCTGAATAAAGCGGAGTTCCAGCCATGCGAAAATCTAAACTGACGATCAAATCCGCTTTCCCTTTGGGAGCCTCTTCCCTCCACTTGATCTCTGATGGTTTTAAGGTCTGGTTTTCTTCACCTAAAACCCCGTTATGGGTTCCAAGTAAGTGTTTAAGGAAGAATTCATGTCCTTTACCTGAACTTTGCAATAGATTTTCCCGCCATAGCAAAAACACCTTCGGGAAATTTTTAGGATCATCTGGATCTTCTATTGCAAAACGTAGCTTCCTTTGTTTTAATTGATCAACCACATATTGAACGATTTGATCCTTTTCCTTAGCTCCTGATTGCTTTGCCTCTTCCACTAATTTCAGTGGATTTTGATCAAATTGAGGATAAGAAGGTAACCAACCAAGACGAGCCGCTAATACATTATAATCTGCTGTATGACGATAACGAGTTTGGGCAACCAATGGTGAAGTGAGTTCCTCCACCGTTAATTCATCATATCGCCATTGGTCGGATGCGAAATACCAATAAGAGGTTCCATTTTGCAATCTAGGTGGCCCACCCCAATCTCTTGCCATCGCAATTTGCTGAAACCCTTCAAATGGACGAATCTTTTCTTGACCCACATAATGAGCCCATCCTCCACCATTTTTACCTTGGGAACCTGTAAGCATAACCAAATTGAGAATCGTCCGATAGATCATATCTGAATGGTACCAGTGATTGATTCCTGCACCCATAATGATCATTGACCGCCCCTTGGTATCGATAGCATTTTGGGCAAATTCACGGGCTATTTGAACCACCAGATTCCGATCTACACCTGTAATCGCTTCTTGCCATGCTGGTGTATAGGGTTCTGCATCGTTATAATCTTTTGGATAATCTCCCGGCAATCCACGATCTACACCTGTATTTGCTAACATGAGATCGAAGACAGTTGTCGCGTAGATGGTTACCCCATGATATTCTAATTTTTTTACAGGAATAGAACGATGAAGAATTTCCTTTTTTCCTTCATCAAAATAAGGGAAATCAACCATCACAACCTCATCTTGGTGATCTAGAAGTGTTAACAGTGGATCCACATTTGTAATTCCCTTTTCACTATCTTCCATTTTTAAATTCCAATTCACTTTACCATCCCAACGATGGCCGATTGAGCCATTGGGAACCACAAATTGGTTTGAGTTTTTATCAAATACAACCGTTTTCCATTCAGCTTTATCCAAAGGTAGTCCTAAGTCACTAGCAACAAGGAAGCGGTCAGCTACAAAATTTTCTCCTCGTTTTTTCAGTTTGATTAAGAACGGAAAATCCGTAAACTTTTTCACATAATCGGTAAAATACTCTGTTTGTTTGTTTACATAGAATTCCTTCAAGATGACATGGGTCATGGCCATCCCTAATGCAGCATCAGTCCCAGGGTTAACTGCCAGCCAATGATCCGCAAACTTAATGTATTCTGCGTAATCAGGGCTAACGCCAACCACTTTCGTTCCCCGATAACGTGCTTCTACCATAAAATGAGCATCAGGAGTACGAGTCTGTGGGATATTAGAACCCCATATCAGAATGTACCCTGAGTTATACCAATCGCTACTTTCTGGCACATCGGTTTGCTCCCCCCAGATTTGCGGCGAAGAAGGTGGTAAGTCTGCATACCAGTCATAAAAACTAAGTATCGGGGCACCGACAAGATTAAGAAATCTAGCCCCCGCAGAATAGCTAACGATCGACATGGCAGGGATCGGTGAAAAACCGACAATGCGATCTGGGCCATATTCTTGAATCGTATGTATCATCGAGGAAGCGACCATCTTGTTTACTTCATCCCAAGAAGCGCGAACAAATCCACCTTTTCCGCGTGCCTCTTTATATGCTTTTGTTTTTTCTGGATCACTTAAAATACTTTTCCATGCTTCAATCGGATTTTGCCCATGTTGCTTCATAGCTTCTCGCCAGAATTTTAGAAGTGTGCTTCGAACGTAAGGGTATTTCACACGTACAGGACTATAGGTGTACCATGAGAAGGTTGCCCCTCTTGGACATCCTCTTGGTTCGAATTCTGGCATATCTGGACCTGGTGAAGGATAATCAATCGCCTGATTTTCCCAAGTAATGATTCCATCCTTCACAAAAACTCGCCAACTGCATGAACCTGTACAGTTCACCCCATGGGTAGTGCGGATAAACTTATCATGTTGCCAACGACGACGATAGATTTTCTCATTATCCCGATCATAGGGTGTTACTTCACTCCATCCATCCTTCGATCGGATCTTTTCTTGTTGAAAAAACGTCCATTTCTTTAATAAAGGCGGTATCTTTTTCTTTGTCATGCTTCATTCTCCTTTGTTGGGAAAAAATACACATTTTGTGTTAGTATTTATTGACAGAAAGAAAAATATGTAGTTTTTTTCGCAAACTAGAAAAAAAAAGACAAAAAAAACACCCCTACACAAATTCGTAGGAGGTGTAAATTCCCATTGTATTCTTTTGTTATCTATTTAATCTTATATACTCGTTTTATTTTTTATACTCATCTTGCCATTCCTTGCTAGATTGTTCTTTACTGACGATCCAAAAAGTCTTGACAGGTTTGAATATTTTCAATATGTTTCTTTTTCATCTGAGTTAAAAATGAACGGGTTTCCTCATGTAATTCCATTTGAAATAAATCATCAATTTTACGAACAACCCAGGATTGTCCTTTGTTTAATAAAGATAATCGGTTGCTTAAACCTTCTTGAGCTTTCACCTTATCCGCAAAATCCCCTGTATTTTTACTAGGTACACCGCCTTCTCTTTTCACACTTTCAATCAAACCATTGGTTGACCAAGATTCATCGCTTTTAATCAGATCAAGTGGTAATTCCACATCAGGATATGCTTTTTGAAAAAAATCCAGTGTAACGACTCCAGCTTTTTCAGCTTCAAGCAATTGATTTAACAATTCGATTTTTTTATTTTCCAATCTGATCTCTCTCCTTTATGCGGTAATCCATCGTGCCCCATCTCCATTTATGACAAGACGATGCACTGTAGGATATGTTTCCATCAGGAAATTCTAAAACTGAATATACTACATAATATATTTGTAAAAATTTTCTCCCACAAATATTTGACTCAAACCAATCATGATAAGGAGTTGTAAGTAGAATCACACTATTGTACAATAAATATGATAAATACAGTTGTAATAGCAATAACCAAAAAGGATTGATGGAAAGATGCCATCTATAAAAGAAATGTTACAACAAGTTGAATTATTAAAAGGTTTAGATGAGGAAGACTTAGATCGAATTGAAAAAATCACTGTTAGAAGTATGATTGGAGTTACAAGGGAAACGATTAGTCGTACCTTTGCCCAATTAAAAAAAGAAGATTTAATTGAAACCGATGATAAGAATCACCTTTACATCAATCCAAATGATCTAAAAGATAAAATCTAAAATTAAGGGACCAACCATATCATCCCTTTTTTCTGCCTTTTTTCATTTTTTCTTTAGCAAGACATCGGTCTAATCGTTTTACTAAACCGTTAGTGTTCCTTTCATTCCACCATGTTGATCCAGATCCCCACATACAACAGAACAGTAAAAGGTGTAACTACCAGCCTCTTTGACATCGACTATTTTTTCAACCGTTTTCCCTGGTGCCAATGATTCGTTAATCCCTAACTCATCAATCGCAAATCCATGCATTCTTTTTGCTTTGTTTTCAATGACAAATTTAACTTTACCTGGTTTAACATTGATCGTATCAGGGATAAACTTCCAATCCTCAGCCACAATGTGAACCGTTTGAATCTGATCATCTGAGGTTTGGGCTTGATTCGATGATTGTCCACAACCAGCTAGGATTCCAAGAAAAAGCAAACTGCTTACTAAGACAAGTATGATTTTTTTCATATCCTTCACCTTTTTCATTCTTAAATTTATCAATTAGAAAGTGTAACTTTCTTCCTTTAATCACTTAGGATTTGTATATTCCATAAGCAAAGATATAGGACGACTAGCAGCTTCAGCTGTGTAGCGTCACTTGTACACTTTGTGTGCTTTTAGGAGTGTAGAAATACACGGACAACGGAGCGCGTTGGAATATACAAACCCATTTATTCTTACGGTGCTAATGGTTGATCTTTGGCATCTTTTGTAATTTTTAATATT
Source organism: Tepidibacillus decaturensis (assembly GCF_001561915.1). GTDB lineage: Bacteria > Bacillota > Bacilli > Tepidibacillales > Tepidibacillaceae > Tepidibacillus_B > Tepidibacillus_B infernus. The sequence goes on from NZ_LSKU01000001.1 coordinate 1,537,196, forward strand.
CCGGTTGCACCTTTTGTTGCATCTTTGAAGGAGTGAGTAACAATCGGATAAGCTCCTTCTTCAGGTACTCTTAATTCAACGACATAACTTCCTCCAGGTGGAATGGTAACGGTTTGTACACCTTTATCTACATTCTCTGGATAACCGTTTAAATAGACTTTTTCAAAAATAGTTCCTACAATATGAAAGGCACTAAAATTGTTTGGCCCTGCGTTCACAACATAAAAACGGATTAATTCTCCCGGTTTAGCCTCTAGAGGCTGATCTTTATATTTAAAGGCTTTTCCATTAAATGCAACCACTTGTGGTTCGCCATTCATCATATCTTCTAGATCGTTCGCATCTTTATAGAATTCACTTTGAACCAAAACGAATTCCCTTGCTTTTTCAAAGGTTTGTTCAGAATCAGCCGGATCGACGATAATGGCTCCGTACATCCCATTTGCGATATGAGCAAGCACAGGGGGTGTTCCACAATGATACATAAAGGCACCAGGAACTTTAGCCTCCCATTCATACGTAAAAGATTTCACCAGGCGCAACATCCACATAGTTTTTGTCTGGAGCGATCTCTGATGCATGGAAATCCATTGAATGCGGCATATTTGGATCTTTATTCACTAAGGTAAAACGAACCTTATCGCCCTGTTTTACACGCAATACAGGTCCTGGAACGGTACCATCAAATGTCCAACCTTGATAATATTTATCTTTTGCAATTTCAATCTTATTTTGTGTTATATAGAAAGTAATATCGACCGCGTTTCCATTTCGCTTAATTTCGGCAGGATATTTCGGTTGATCAATAAATTGTTCTGATTTTTGGTCTTGATTTTGCCCTTGGCTTTGGTTCTGTGCATGATTTATAGAAAGTTGTCCAGTGCTACATCCAGCTAAGCCAATGACTACAGCGATTGCTCCTATAAAAAAGGCCATCTTCATATTAGCTCTCATTTTGTGTCCCCCTTCACCTTTTACACTATGGTAATAGTAACAAATCCTCACAAAAAAATATATGATAAAAATCACATTTTCGTAAATACAAGAATACATTTCGGACTCAACAAAAAAGGCACCATTGCCACAATTATGACATAGGTACCTATATTTTGGTTATCTAGATCGTTGCAAAAAACTTCTTTTTCATCACTTCAATTTCTGTTTCATGCTTAAATTGGCGATTTGCGAGAAGTTCTAAACTGGCCTCGATACTATCTAAACGTTCATTAATACTCTTGATGTCTCTCTTGATTTCTGAAATCTCACCTTTAACCCCAGAAATTTCTGCTCTCATTTCTTGTTGAAATTCGCCTAACTGTTTTTGAATGGCATATATCCCTTCAAAAAGCTTGTCCATATCCAATTTCAACACCGCCTCTTAATCATAAATATATTTAACCTATTATATCATAAATCTGAATCATAAAGTGATCATTTCACTCATCCAAATCAAGTAAACCCTTTTTAATCGCAAATTTCACTAATTGTGGGCGAGTGGTGAGCTGTAGTTTTTCCATAATCTTTGCTTTATGGTTCTCCACCGTCTTCACACTAATAACAAGCTTATCAGCAATTTCTTTATTAGAATAGCCTAAGGCAACAAAGGACAAGACTTCTTTCTCACGAGAAGATAGTAAATCTAATGAATCTTGTTCTTCCTTTTCTGCAAAATTTAGATAGCCTTCAATTAACCGTTTTGTAGCAGTGGGATAGAGATAAGCTTCTCCCTTACGAACCGTTCGAATGGCGTGTAACAATTCTTGACTTGGTGCACTTTTTAGAATATAACCTGAAGCGCCAGCTTTTAATCCACGGAAAAGATACTCATCGTCATCATGCATCGTTAGAATTAAGACTGATAAATGAGGCATCTCTTTTTTTAATTCTGCAGTAGCGAAAAAGCCATCTTTTCCATATGGCATACTGAGATCCATTAACACGACATCTGGTTTTAGTTCCAATGCCTTGTTAATCCCCTCATTTCCATCAGCTGCTTCCCCTACAACCTCCATATCGGTTTGGGCATTCATTAACATCATTAATCCAGATCGAACCACTGCATGATCATCCACTAATAAGATTTTGATCTTATCCAATCTTCTCCTCCCCCTTTTGTAAAGGAATATGAACCTCAATTTCTGTCCCTTTCCCTAGTTGAGAAGTAATATGGAAGGTCCCCCCAACATGGAAGCTCGTTCTTCCATTCCGTATAAACCTACCCCTTTATCATGACGCCCGATATCCTCCATTGAAAATCCTTTTCCATAATCTTTAACCTTCAAAACCACTTCATTTTCTTTTTTGCACATCGTTAAATCAACTCGATCACTATCTGCATATTTGGCTACATTGGTTAATGCTTCCTGACTAATTCGATACAATGCAGTTTCAATGCTGGAATCTAATCGTTCCTTGTCCCCTGAATATTCAAAATTAATTTGAATTCCGAATGTATCACCAAACGTCTTTATATATGATTTAAGTGCAGCAATTAACCCTAAGTCATCTAAGGCAGAAGGCCTTAATTCAACAGCCATATGTCTAATTTCTTCTAGAGTTCGCTTTGTCGTCACCCTTAATTGTTCCAAATGCTGTCTCGCTTCTTCACTTTTTAAAATCGGTTGTATATATTCTAATCCTAATAATACACTAAAAATCGACTGTCCAATCCCATCATGTAATTCTCGCGACAAGCGTTTTCTCTCCTCTTCTTGCGCACGAATCATAGAAGCAGCAAGCATATTATGGATCCGATTCTGTTCCTTTTTGCGATAATCGCTCAAATTTCGAATAGACAAGATGGTTAAAGGCTTTTGGTCTGCTCCCAAAAAGTTTGAAGTACTAATTGAAACAGGAATTTTAGAATCATTTTTATGATTTAATTGCAATTCATAGTAGGATAGCTTGTGGTGGTTTAAAAAACATTTATCATATTCACAAATTTTTAATTTACCATTCGTGTCTTGACAGATATTGCAGAAAATATCTGGTACGATTTCGCCTCCAAGCAACTCCTTAGCAGTATCATTCATTTCAACTATATTCTTCTGTTCATCTAAAACCATAATTCCATCTGAAACATGTTGAAACACACTAAGTAATCTTTCCCGTTCAGCTCTTATCGCTTTGTCTTTGCGATAAATGGTATAAAAAAGAATAGTAGATAAAAAAATGGTGCCCAAAAATAAGATGAGTTCGTTCATTAAATGACTACCTTTCTTTCATGTCCAACAATTTTTGTGATAAGTAAAAAAAATTCGCAAATGAAATTGAAACAATATAATTATATTGATAAACTTAATTATGATTATAACAAAAATATAACATTTTAAGGAGAAAAAAAGGCTATGAAATTAATTCTACCAAAAGAGCATGGCGCATGGGCAATGTGGATTGCACCCTATATCATTGGCTTTCTTGTTACCGATTTTCACTGGTTCCATATCCTTCTCTTTATTAGTATCTTTTTTGCATATATATCAATTTCTCCTTTTTTGCAAGGGATTAAAAGGCCTTCGGATCGGAAAGAGTGGTGGAAGTTATCCTTTACCTATCTAGCCATTTCATTCCTTCTTAGCATCCCTTTTCTTATTTGGTTTCCTAAGTTACTTTCTATTATTTTAATGATCATTCCCTTCTTTTTGATCAATCTATATTTTGCTAAGCAGAAAAAAGAAAGGGCATTATTCAATGACTTCAGCGCAATGGTATCGCTTACGTCAACATTGCTTGCGTCTTACTATATCGGTAGTCATCAAATAGATGAGAGAGCCTACTATTTATGGTTGTTAAATTTACTCTTTTTCTTTGGAACCGCGCTATTTGTCAAAACTTTATATCGTGAGAAAGAAAACAAACGTTTTAAATGGGTCACAAATCTCTATATGATATTCCTCCCTTTATTGGGTTTCTTATTTTCTGAGTTCTATTTGATATTGGCTTACTTATTTTCTATGGTAAAGACACTATCAACACGTGCTGGAGCCCCTTTAACGCCTAAAAGGGTCGGTATCCTTGAAATTATCAATACGATTTGGTTTATCATTTTTGTCGTCTTAAGTGTAAAATGAAATAAAACCTGAAACGAGGAGTGACTTTTTTGACAACTACTAAAGAAGAAATTCGCAAACTTTTTTTAGAAAAACGAAGAAAGCTAGATCCACATGAGGTTACCATACACTCTAGAAAAATACTTGAACATTTATTTGAATCTCCTATCTTTTATCAAGCCAAACATATTATGACTTATATGAGTTATCAAAACGAAGTTCAAACAGATGACCTTGTTTCTAAAGCCATCAACTTGCAAAAGGTCGTATCAGTGCCAGTATGCAATCCAAAAGATACAACGCTTTTCCCCAGTCAAATAACAGGTTTAAGTATGATTGAAAAAGGATATTTTGGTCTACGTGAGCCAAAAAAAGAAATGATTCGTCCTGTTGATCCGAAGAAAATCGACCTAGTCATCGTGCCTGGTGTCGCTTTTGACCCTAAAGGAAACCGTATTGGTCACGGAAAAGGCTATTACGATCGTTTTCTAGAGACCTTAAACCCTTTAGTCCCTAAAATTGGCCTAGCCTTTCAATCGCAAATCGTTAGAGAACATTGGCATGTAAGCCAGTGGGATATTCCAATGGATGGAATCATGACGGAAGAAGGATGGGTTTACAAAAACTTTTAAAGGAGTTTTTCTGATGGAACACCCACATGCAGCAAAAAAAATCATCAACTTAATTCCCTTATTCGCAGATTTGTCAGAGCAAAATAAAGAATTATTAAAAAATGCCCTTGTTGAGCGAACTGTAAGAAAAGGAACGGTTTTATTCGTGGAACACGATCCAGCAGATGCCATTTATTTCCTTCGCAAAGGAAAGGTTCGCTTAACCAAGTCAACACCTGATGGAAAAGAACTCATCTTACATATACGAAAACCTGGTGATCTCTTTGCAGAGGTTGCCTTATTTAGAAAAACGATCTATCCTGCCACCGCTGAAATGATTGAAGACGGTGAGGTTGTCATCATTAGAAATCAAGATCTTGAACAGATTATTATGCGTTATCCTGAGATTGGGATTTCTATTATTCAGATCATGGGAGAACGTCTCCATCAAGCTCAATCCAAATTACGTGATGTTACATTATATGGAAAGTTAGGGGCTTTATCTGCTTCATTAGTTCGTCTTGCAGAAGAATATGGTGTGAAGACCGAAGAAGGGATTGCTATTCAATTAACTCTTACCCACCAAGAATTAGCTAATTTTATTGGAGCGGCAAGGGAGAATGTAAATCGGATGATGTCAACTTTAGAGAAAAATGGGATCCTAACCATGAAACGAGGGGAAATTGTAATTAAAGATCTGGAAGAGTTAAAGAATTATATTAATTGAAAAAATGTATTTTGTACATAGCTCCGTTGTTCGCCTCTTTCTTTGGTGTACAAAATACATTTTCTACGGAAAAGGATGATTATCCAACAATTCCTTTTTCTTTAAGTGCCTCTAGGGCTTCTTGTTCTTTTTCTTCTTTGATTTGATACTCTAATTTACCGTTGGTTATTTTTGCACAACGTCCTCCAAAAGGTTTTAACATTTCTTTAATCTCTTTTAAATCTGCTGTTGTTTTTAAATCATAAAATACTTTCATCTTTCTCTTCCTTCCTCTCATCATTTTACTAGTTTAAAACATTCCTAATTTTTTCTTTGCTTCATCAGTCATTTTATCAGGTGACCAAGCTGGTTGCCAGAGTGAACTACATCGCC
>NZ_LSKU01000001.1:1544938-1548022 GCF_001561915.1 Tepidibacillus decaturensis
TTTACATCGACGTTATTTACCCCTTCAATAGAACGAATGGCTGATTCTGCTCCAGCAGTAATACTGCCATATTTAATCTCTCCTTTACATAATTCCTATTTCTTCATCAGCTAAGTAGCATTAAGGGTCCGATTCCCATAAGTCACCGTACACTGCCTCTGCCCGTCTTCTAATGTTACCATTAGTTTACTTTGGAATTTTTACCGTGTCTGTGATTTTTATCATAGTGATAGTGCAAAGTTTATTTTATAATTTTTCTAGAGATGAAAAAGAGGTGGTCGTAATGTACATACCCGATTATAATCAGGCTCCTTTTATCACGATCTGGGAAGTTACAAGAGCCTGTGCGTTAAAATGTTTGCATTGTCGAGCAGAAGCACAATATCACCGTGACCCTCGGGAGTTAACAATAGAAGAAGGGAAACGATTAATTGATCAAATTGCTGAAATGGAAAGCCCTTTACTCGTTTTCACAGGTGGCGACCCTTTAATGAGAGAAGATATTTTTGAATTTATGGAATATGCGATTCACAAAGGACTACGTGTATCGATGACACCGAGCGCAACCCCTAAAGTAACCAAGGAAGCGATGCGCAGATCAAAAGAAGTAGGCCTTGCAAGATGGGCTTTTAGCCTTGATGGTTCAACTGCTGAAATTCACGACTATTTCCGTGGTACAAAGGGTTCCTATGAATTAACGATGAAGAGTATTCAGTATCTAATGGAACTAGAAATGCCAATCCAAATCAATACCACAGTGAGCCGTTTTAATATCCATGACTTAGAAAACATCGCGCGAAAAATTGAGCAATTTGGTACAGAGTTATGGAGTGTTTTCTTTTTGGTCCCAACTGGCCGAGGACAAATCAAAGATATGGTTTCTCCAGTTCAACATGAAGAAGTATTTCGATGGTTACATCAGTTAAAATCAAAAGTTTCCTTTGATATTAAGACGACAGCAGCTCCACATTATCGCCGATATGTCATGCAACAACAAGCAGAAGAAATTAATTCCCCGATTAAAAAAGTAAGGGACAATATTGGTAGAGCTGCCGGGATCAACGATGGTAAAGGTTTTGTCTTTATTTCCCATATCGGTGATGTTTACCCAAGCGGTTTTTTGCCCGTACTTGCTGGTAATGTAAGAAATATTCCTTTAGCCGATATTTATCGTCATTCTCCGATCTTTACTAGTTTACGTGATCCAAACCAATACAAAGGAAAATGTGGAGTTTGTGAATATCGAGAGGTTTGTGGTGGCTCAAGAGCACGAGCATATGCGGTCACAGGGGATTATTTGGAAAGCGATCCATTCTGTATATACCAACCCAATATACAAAAATAGCAATAAATTTTTTGTAACATATGCCTATTCATTTACATAGACATATATCAGGGTAGTTAGTGAACTATAGGATTCTTTTTTAATTAGAAAACGCACAAAAATGACGACTTTTTCAAAGCGTACTTCGATTACTTTTGTGGAGTTTGAAAAAGCCTGCAAATGCATGCAGGCTTTTTTAGAGGAGGGTTTTGTCAAAAAGAAGCTATCTGAGAATCAACTCAAGAGAGCCACATAACAGTTGAGTTTTGTTATGTATAAGGGGGAAAATCCCCCTCTACTTTAGAAGTAGAAACCACCAACAAACCAGAAGAAGATAATTACTAGAAGGATGAACAATAATAAGGTTCTGAATCCATACCATCCGTATCCGTCAGCCATTTAATTACACCCACCTTATTTATATTAGAGTTTCTGTTGTGGTGTAGAAAAAGGGGGAAAGTTCCCCCCTTCCCTATTACCACCAAGTACCGCCTACAAACCAGAAGAAAATAATCACAAGAAGGATGAACAATAACAATGTTCTATATCCTCCGTATCCATATCCATATCCCCAACCACTGGCCATTAACTATCCCTCCTTTTCATTTTTCTACCATACATTATGAAAAAGGTATCTAACTTGTATAGTTATTTGTACTCTTTACAATAAAAATAGGGGTTTACCTAGTAATAGCCATATCCTCCATATCCATAACCGCCCCAACCACCGAAAAAGCCCAAGAAGAGCCAGATAAAGAGAAAAATGATGATAATCCACCAAATCCAGGACCATCCTCCAGCAAAAAAGTTCGTATTAGCTGCCATGCTTTCACCCCCTTTCACTAAAAACATCCATATCCGTAATAGCCATACCCTCCATAACCAAACCCTGTAAACTTCCAGAATATCCATAAAAATAGGAAGATTATAATGATCAACCAAATCCAAGACCATCCATAGCCTGCTTGATTTATTTTTGCAGTCAACATCTTCCCCTCCTCTCAAAATTACCTGGATAGAGAAAAAACAATTATCCTTTTCTTTACTTTTAAAAAAGGGGGAAGGATCATCCTTCCCCTTCTCTAGTTACTACCACCAAATACCGCCTACAAACCAGAAGAAAATAATCACAAGAAGGATGAACAATAACAATGTTCTATATCCTCCCCATCTGTATCCATCTGCCATAAAAAATCCCCTCCTTTTAACTTTTCATTGCTTTCTGTCGAGAACTTTTATTTGTCCTCTGTACTATAACCTATGAAAAAACCATGATTCTTGTATAGTTTAATAGCCTATCTTTTTTAAAAATGTGTAAATACCCTATAGAATCCAGATTCCTTTAAAGAAAATCCAGATAAAAATAAAAATGATAATAATCCACCCAATCCAACTAAATCCTATTAAATTAAGATGCGCCATAAAAATTTCCTCCTTTCTTTAGAAAATGTTGAATTGTTAATATCTTTTTATGGCGCTGCGCTAGTTTTTTAGAACAAACCCAACAATAACCAAATAAAAATGAAGATAATGATAATCCAGATGATCCAACCAAAACCTCCAAAAAAGTTTACTCTAGGCATAAGCATATATCCTCCTCTCTATTCTAGGATTATTCATAGTTTATGTTGATTAATTGTTCTACGCTTGTTTATTCAACCATTTACATAAAAAATCCGCACAAGATTGCCCACAAAAGTGACAACCTCCTTCGAAGCGTATTCCGATTACTTTTTTGGCGTCCCATAATAATAAAAAAA
>NZ_LSKU01000001.1:1548515-1562966 GCF_001561915.1 Tepidibacillus decaturensis
CCCTTAAATGACATATGGATAACCTATAATAAGAAACTCATAAATAACGTTGCTATTCCAAAATAAATCATCATCCCCACAATATCGTTAATCGTTGTAATAAATGGTCCTGAAGCAACAGCTGGATCAATCTTTAAACGTTGAATTAAAATGGGAATCGTTGCTCCAGATAAAGTTGATACAACCAAAGTGCAGAATAGGGATAAACCAACGACAAGGCCTAACATCGGATTACCCTGCCAAAAATAGGTGATTAAGGTAATCATCAATCCAGCAACTGTACCAGTAATTAATCCAGTCCCTAGCTCTCTTCTTAACATGTGTAATAGATCCTTTTTCTCCCATTCTCCAATAGATAATCCTCTTACCACGACAGCCAAGGCTTGAGTCCCAGCATTCCCTCCTGTACCACCTATTAACGGAATAAAGACTGCTAGAATCGTTACTTGCTGTAATGTTGCCTGAAAGTGACCAATAATCGTTGCGGTTCCCATTCCAATAAAAAGAAGCATAATTAGCCAAGGTAACCGACGTTTGGCTGACTCGAAAGAATTCGTATCAAAAAGATCATGACCATTTATCGCCGAAAACTTCGAGATGTCTTCTGTCGCCTCTTCACTCATGACATCCATTACATCGTCAACCGTAACAATCCCTACTAAACGTTCTTGTTCGTCGATGACAGGCAATGCCAAAAAATCATACTTCTGAACAATATCGGCAACTTTTTCCTGATCTAGTCCGGCATAAACAGACACAACATGTTCAGACATGATATCTTTAATGAGTGCACTTGAATCTGCGATGATTAAGTCTCTTAATGAACATACCCCAACTAATCGATGCTCCTCATCAACCACATATAAATAATAGACTGTTTCTGCATCTGGGGCTTCTTTTTTCAGTTGCATAATCACCTGTTGAACAGTATAAAATGCTGGAATGGCCACATATTCAGTTGTCATCAAGCCACCAGCTGTATCCTCTGGATAGTTGAGTAAGCTTTTAATCTCCTTTGCTTCTTCAACATTTAATAATTTAAGGTATTGGTCTTGGTTTTCAACTTCCAATTCACCTAAAAAGTCTGCAGCATCATCCACATACATCTGTGCAAGCATCGCAGAAGCATAGGTCGGTTCAAGACGTCCAAAGATGATCTTCTGTTCCTTAATCGGCAAATGCTGAAAGATATCTGCCATCTCTTCTGGAGATAAAAATTGAAAAAGTCTATTTTGATCTTCTTCATTTAATCCTTGAAAAAACTCGGTTTGCTCATAAACGTGCAGATCAAAAAAATCTTTTCGAAATAGCTCTATTTGACCTAATTCAATGAAGCGGACTAATTCTCGGAAAAATTCTTCTTTGTTTGTTTCATCTAAAATAACCATAAAGCTCCCTCCATTCTGTAGAGGGAGCTTATTTATCCAGTTCATCAAGTTGAAATAAAGCTACCCTCTACATCCATATTTAATTTTATACACCTAGGACTCGGGTCACTTTTCAACTTCGTCACCTCAATAAACCCTTCAAAAAAGAAGAGAGTTTATTTTTTTTCAACACTCCTATCATAACGAACAAGCATTTATCTGTAAAGGTAAGATCGATAAGTCATGGGGGATATGAATAGTTTATGGACCATTTATTTAAGAAAGGTTGGGAAGTTAGAGAATACGAAGATCAATTGGTAGTTGAGTAAAAAAAACGGCAGCTGTTTTTATAGCTACCGTTTTTCACTATAATATTTCTTATCAGACTATCATTAATGGACCACAATCGTTTTCCACTTAAACAATCCTTCTAAATCCAATTCATATTTTTTGTCCTTTTTGAGGATAAAAGGATCCCAGTAGATCTGAATACCTTCCTCCTCAAGGACTCGATAATATCCTTCTTCCTTAGGTTTGCCTAGTTGTGCCCCAACGAAGAGAAAGTTGGTACAGCAACCTGTTTGAGGTGCTTCTGCGATGGTAAGAATTCCCCCATTATTCTTAATATACTCTTTTAACCTTTCAGTCAACTCGATTTGAATGTCAAAGACTGGAATAATAGGTTTCATCCGTTTCTCACCTCTCTAAAAGATTTTACTGTTCTCTAATTTTCTAATGAAACTGAATATTGTTTTCTTGTTTTGATAGCCTTAAGCGCAAAGATGATGACGATTGCTGCTGTAATGATTAACCCTACTGGGTATGAAATCGTTGTTGGCAATCCAAATCCTTCTGGCGCTTGTAAGATATAAGTGAAAGATACTGCTGTCATAAAAGTCGCTGGAATCGTTGCAATCCAGTAATTCTTTCCTTCTTGTACTAAGAACATAGCTGCCGCCCATAAAAGGATCATCGCTGTTGTTTGGTTCGCCCAGGAAAAATATCTCCATAAGAAGTTAAAGTCGATTAATGTTAAACTATAACCCACTGCAAATAATGGGAGTGTAATCATTAAGCGTTTACTAATTTTACGTTGACTTAGTTTTAAGAAATCCGCAATGAGAAGACGTGCACCACGGAACGCAGTATCTCCTGAGGTAATTGGTAATACAATGACACCGATAATTGCAAAAGTTCCACCAACTGCCCCTAACATAGAAATAGAGACTTGGCGCACAACTCCTGCTGGTCCACCATATTGTACTAATGCATCTTGTAGTCCATCAACTCCATTGAAAACAGCCATTCCTGCTGCTGCCCAAACCATAGCGATCATGGATTCAGCAATCATCATGCCATAAAATACTTTACGTCCATATTTTTCATTTTGAATGGTACGTGCAATAAGTGGAGATTGAGTAGCATGGAAACCACTAATCGCACCACAAGCAATCGTAATGAAGAGTAATGGCCAAACTGGTAATCCTTTTGGATGTAAGTTGCTTAATGTTAATTCAGGGATATGATAACCTTTAACAAGCAATCCTCCCCCGACACCGATCGCCATAATAATCAATAAAGCACCAAATAATGGATAAATCTTCCCGATAATTTTATCAATCGGTAATAAAGTAGCCAAAATATAGTAAGCGAAAATCAAGGCACTTACAATTCCTAAAGTCATCCAATCAGGTGTTAGTGTGACAATTAAAGAAGCAGGTCCTGTTACGAAAACGACTCCAACTAAGATCAGTAATACTAAAGAGAACACGTTAACAAATTGACGCATACCATTACCAAGATATTTACCAACTAAGTCAGGTAATTGTGCACCATTGTTTCTTACGGATAGCATACCAGAGAAGTAGTCATGAACTGCACCGGCAAAAATCCCACCTAATACAATCCACAAAAAGGCGACTGGACCCCACAATGCCCCTAAAATAGGCCCAAAAATGGGTCCTAATCCTGCAATATTTAATAACTGAATCAAGCTTCCCTTTTTCCAATCAATAGGTACAAAGTCCACACCATCATTACTTACATAGGCAGGTGTTTGCCTATTTTCATTCACACCAAATACTTTCTCAACATATCGCCCATAAAAAATATAACCTAAAATAAGAGCTACAAATGATAATAAGAAAGTAATCATGATACATTTCCCCTCTTTCTCTTATGTTGATTAATTTGCAATCGTTTTCAAATTCAATTTTAATAAAAGAAGGAAAAATTGTGTCTAAATTTTGTCTAAAATGTTCAAATCTTGGTATGAATGGCGATTATTTTGTCCTGTTTGGTATTCGTATTAAAGCTCTAGTGCATCTCTTAGTGGTTTGACAAATTGTCTACTTACAGGAACCTTAGATTGTTGTTGATCTTTCATCGTCAAAGTATATGCACCATTAAACCAAGGAGTCATTTCTTGAATATGGTTTAAATTTACTAAATAGCTGCGATGTACACGAAAAAAGGAAAAGTTCTTCAATTTTTCTTCTAAAACCTGTAACGTGTATTTGGTGGTATAGGTTTCCGCAAATGTTTTGATTAGGACACCCCGACCCTCTCGAAAGGCATATACAATATCATTTGGATCGATTAAAAGCACGCGTTCTTCAAGTTGAACAGCTAATTTTGAAGTATGTTTAGACTGCTGATTGGAACCTTCTCTTAATTGCTCGAGCCATTTAAAAAAAACTTCTTGATTTGGATGATTTAATTTTTCTTTAATCTTTTCAATGGTTTTCATCACACGATCTTCGTCAAAAGGTTTGAGCAAATAGTCGATCGCATTCACTTCAAAAGCATGAATCGCATGTTGATCATAAGCCGTTGCAAAGATAATGAAAGGTTTCTTTTTTAAGTCTAGCAAAGTTCTAGCTACTGTTAATCCATCAACTTTAGGCATCTGAATATCTAAAAATACGATATCTGGATTTAAATTGAAAATTTTCGTTAAGGCCTCTTCTCCATTCTCCGCTTCCCCAACGACCTCTATCTCATCCTCTTGACTCAATAAATATCGTAGCTCATCCCTAGCTAAAGACTCATCATCCACAATCAATACTTTTATGGTCATCGCCTATTCACTCCCATCTTTAACCAATTGGTACCAGGAACCAAATCAATGTTCCTTTTCCTACTTCACTTTCAATATGAAGCCTTGACTCTTCGCCAAACCGTCCAAGTAAACGTTGGTGTACATTATATAATCCTAATCCAGTTCCAGATACAGATTCTACACGTTGGTAAAGCAATTGGTTGATTCGCTCTACTTCCATTCCAATTCCGTTATCTTTTACGGAAATCATGGAATGATTACCCTGTTTTTTTAAAGTTATATCAATCATCCATTCTTGTTGGCTGTTCTTCAAACCATGTTTAATTGCATTTTCTACTAAAGGCTGTAATGTTAATGGGGGCAATAATACATGCTCAACTTTTTTATCAATGTCAAAATTCACCTTTAACCTTTCAGAAAATCTTGCTTGTTCAATATTTAGGTAAGCTTGTGTATGTTCAAGTTCTTGTTTAAAAGTAACGAGTTCATACATTGACGCATTCAAGTTTTGGCGAAAAAAATGTCCTAATTGAATCAGCAATTTACGTGCTAAATCAGGTTGTGTACGAATCAAAGCGACAATTGTATTTAGTGAGTTAAATAAAAAGTGAGGATTTACCTGCGCTTGTAATGCCTTAATCTCGGCATCAGTCACTAACTTGGCTTGTTTTTCTGCTTCAATCACTTCAAGCTGGTGAGAAAGCAATCTCCCTAGACCTAATGCTAATTCCTTATCTACAGGTCGAATTTGCTTAGGGTTAGAGAAGTAAAATTTTAAAATTCCTATTGGTTGATTTGATTTCTTGATTGGGACAATAATGGTTGCCTGTAAAGGACATTTTGGATGTTCACAGCGTATTTCATCGGTTGATTTTGCTACATATATTTTTCCTGTTTGTAAAACTCGTTTGGTTGCCTCCGTTAACAATGAATGACCTGGAATATGATGGTCACTTCCCAAACCCACATGGGATAATATCCGATGTTTATCTGTAATCGAGACAGCTGAAACCCTTGTTGTTTTTAATAATAGCTTTGCAATTTCAGTGGCAGATTCTTCATTCAATCCTTTACGTAGATGTACAAGGGTTTGATCAGCAATATGTAAGACCTTTTGTGCTTGGTTGGCCTCAATCCGGTCTTCTTCATGAATCACACTGTGAATGATCGCAATAAAAATAGCGATACCAATACTATTAGCGATAATCATTGGTAGTCCAATCACTTGTACTAATGCCCATGCTTTATCAAAAGGTTTAGCAAGTAATAGGATGATCAACATTTGTACCGTCTCAGCAACAAAACCTGTCAAAAATGCCATGCTAGTAGAAACGATGCGACGATTGCCAAATTTCTTATAGACCATCCCTGCCATTAAACCCTCCGTAATAGTTGACATGCCACAGGCTAACCCAGTAAAACCACCTAAAAGCATACGGTGAACCGCAGCAATGAGACCAGCCCCTAATCCAACCACTGGTCCTCCTAATAATCCTCCAATCGCAACACCAACTACCCTAGAATTAGCCAATGCTTCGTCAAAATCAATTTGAACGATATCTTTGATCCATAATGTAGAACCATGAGTTTCAGGTTGGATCGCAACTCCAGTATAGGTTCCTACAATGCCAAATAAGCCAAATAAAATCGCTAGCTTAATCTTAGTGATGGTGTCCGATTTATGGTCAATTAATTTGCGAAAAGTGGTTGATCTAGTCAATACAAATGCGATCGTCACAATTAAACCGATTCGTTCAATCATCAGTAGAAGTAACTGGAACATAAAATGATGACCCCTTTAATAGAAATGATTTGTCTTCTTTCATGTTACCATTTCAAAGGGTAAAATAAAAAGCCACTTTTTAAGTGGCTATGATGCTTCATAGATGGAAATAGATTGAACCTTGTCATCTTCAATTTTAAATTTAATAGCAAACCAATAGTCATCAGTGGAGTAAATAAGATCACCTGTTTCCCGCCAATCATAGGAAGGGGGACCGTATTGTTTGATTACCTCATCGACTGAACTTCCAACTTGAATGCCCCGATCTGTCGGTATCAATCCATCATCATTAGTCTCTATCAAATGTACATAGGGTTCTTCTGTTTCTAATAAAGCATGAACAGTAATTCCTTGGTAGACCATAGCAAGGTCATATCCATACATTTCGTCATAACTCATATAGGCCATCATAGGTTGGTCAAAATGGCCAGTCACTTCATCAACAGTTGAACCTAAAATCACCTCTTGGAAGCCTAATTCTGAATAAGTAAGAGGTGAGCCTGGAGTTGGAACCTGCCTATTCAAAATAGTAGGAACAATCCCTCTAGCCGTTAAGTATTTGCTCAATTGAAAATTAATCAACTGATTCCTTTCATCAAATTGTAACTCCAATCGATACCCATTAACATCATCATAAATCCATTCTTCTAGATTCTGCCATTCAATTTGTTTACTTTGGACCAAATTCGGTTTCCCCAATTTTTCTTGAATTTGTTCTTTTGTTAAACCAATACGAAACCCTGGAATGATGATTTCCATAAAATCTTGAGGTTTTTTAAATATCAGTGAAGTTGGAAAAGCCTCTTGTAACGTATTTACTGTCCCAGAAGAAGGATTCTGAGGGTTCTTTGGGGTCTGTGGATTCTCTGGTACCTGTGGCTCGACCAAGTGTTTTTGTGAATCGTTATCAAAAAGATTACAACCTGTTAACAAGAGACTAAGAAGAAGTAACCCTATAATTATTTTTGAAAAACTTTTCATATGAAATCCCGGCCTTCGTAAATAATAAACAAAGCATAGCTTTCTTTTCCAATTAAAATGGGATCCCGCAAAAGTAATCGGATTAAGCTTGAAAGAATTACGTCACTTTTATGGGCTATCAGAAAAATTGAATCTACATTATTAAGACGTAGCAGCTGGGCAAAAAGTTTCATTTATTTTTTTATACTTCAATCTTTTTTATAACATAGATTTTTGAATGCACATCGGCTACAATGTTCAAGATTCTGAGTAAAATCTTCCTGGGCTTGGGATTGGTTGATCTTGTTCATTATTTCTTCTAATTGTTCTTCCCACTCTAATAATCGTGCTTCATCGATTACAATCGACTCAATCTGATTGTGTCGAATAAAATATAAATAGCCGTTTGCGGGTTTTAAGTCTAGATTCTTTTGTATTGCAAGGGCATAAGTGAGAATTTGCGGTTCATAAATCTCTTTGTCTACGTTTTTATCTGTTTTATAGTCAATGATTGAAAAGGTTCCATCCGAATGTATGTCAAGACGGTCTATGGTTCCAAAGATTTTCCCATTCCTTAGTGAAAGGATAAAATCATACTCTGTTAAATAGGAATCAGATGGTTGTTGTCTGAAAAACGGGCTTTGCTGGAAATAATCTACAAACTGATGAACTTCGGTTTGGAAAACTTCCCAATCCGTGTCTACTATATTCTCTACCCTAATCCCTTGCTTAATTAAATTCTTTTGTAAAAGTTTCTGCCAATCACCAATTTGATCAGGTTGGTGAGTAAGAGCTTCTAACAGTTGATGAACAATCGTCCCTTTCAAACTTGGTGTTAATTGTTCAGTCTTTAGTGAGTTAGTACCATTATTTTCATCAGTATTTTCACCAACCATTTCTACATCTTCTTCATTAAAATCGATCTTTTCTTCATTCAACCAATCCAATGTCGAAAACAATGAAAGACGATCCGTAAAATAATAGTATCGTGGGCATTGTTGATAACGTTTAATCGATGATACACTGTACCTTGTATCTTCTGCTGAAACTTGTAATGGTTTGGTGTAATTTAAAACTTTTATTTCCCGATTCGTATTTTTCTTACTAGATTTTACAGCTTCAACTTCATCCATTGAATCAGATTCTTGCAATGTTTCTTGATCATCATAGTGAATAACTTTTATTCTCCCAACTTCTCCATTTTTCAAAGGATAATGCCAAATCGCTTCCCCTAATGAGATCGTTTCATATTTTAAGACAACATCGATCCATTTGCTCCAGGTGTTGGTAGATAAGACCTCACTAACTTCGATTTCTTTTTTCACTTGTTCGACTTTTCCAGATAGAATCAGTTTTTGCTCTGCTCTTGTTGCGGCAACATAGAATACCCGTACAGATTCATCCCGTTCTAACTCTTTTTCTATTTTAGAAAGGTACAACCAACGAATGGGTTCCTCCCATTCTCCCTCTAACAACGGCACTTTACACGAAAGCCCCATTTTCGAATTAAAGCGGATTAATGAATCGTCATTGACTGGTTTTCGTGACAAATCTGGAACAAAAACATAGGGAAACTCTAGCCCTTTTGATTGATGAATGGTCATCAATTTTACAGTGTTTCCTGTCTCCGATTCCACAGCTGCCTCTGTTTCTTCTTGAGATTCCTCGATTAAGCGTTCTATCCGTTGTAAAAATTCATAGACAGAGTAAGGGTTATCTCCCGGGAAATGTTCAGCCTGCCTAATCAGTTTTTCCACGTTTGCAACGGCTTGGACTCCCTGTGGTAAAGCAAACAAAATCGTTTGATAATGTGTCAATTCTAAAATCTTTTTTAATAGTACAGACACTTTCGTTCTTCCTACTTCTTTTTTAAGTAGAGAAACCCAATGAACAAAATGTTCTACTTTTTCTATTTCTGTTTGCGCTAAGTCGTTTATCGCACTACGCCATTGATTAAATGGTTTGTTCCATATATCTTTTGTCAGCAAATGATATAGCGTATCATCAGTGATAGCAACCATTGGTGAACGAAGAATCCCGGCTAAAGCAATTTTATTGGTAGGGTCGATTAGATATTTTAACACATGTAACAGATCATAGATTTCCTGTTTTTGATAAAACCCGCGTCCTCCTACCACATAATAAGGAATATTCTTCTTCAAAAGAGCTTGTTCATATATTTTCACTTGGGACATGGAACGAAATAATATGGTGATCTCTTTCGGTTCTACTCCTCTAGCAACTAACTGTTCGATTCGTTTAGCAATATAGGTGGCTTCTTTTTCCCGTACAGATTGCTCATCATCTGTATCATGATATATAGGAATAAATTCAACCACTTCATCTTCAGCGATTTTTTCCTTCTTCGCAATCGCTTCTTTATAATAATTTGGCGACGTTTCATCACTGGACATGACTTGTTCAAAGAAAAAGTTTACAAACTGAATAATATCTGGATGAGAGCGAAAATTATATTGCAATGGAGCAATTCTTCCTTCCATTGCACTGATTTCCTGTTCCATTTTTTTAAAAACATGGACATCTGCCCCACGGAAACGATAAATCGATTGCTTCGGATCACCAACAACGAATAAACGACCTGGTTGGATGGTTTGTTTATCATCCTTTAAAAGCAATGAGATCAGCCTTTTTTGAACCTGATTATTATCTTGAAATTCATCAATCATTAAATAGGAGATTCTTTTTTTCAGTTTTTCTTTTACCTCTTGATTTTCTTCCAACAAACGAATGGCCTGAAATTGTAAATCATCAAAATCCAAGCTGTTGCGTTTATTTTTTTCACGTCGAAATGCCTCATCTATTTTTTGTAACAAAGGATAAAAGCCTGTCAAATATTCTTTTTCCCATTCATGGTACTCAATCGCTTTTAGCCATTGATTTAACTCTTTGGCCTGATCATTGGCTTTTTTCCTTAAAGCTGAAACCAAACCTTTACCAAACTGACCACTGGTGATTTCGATCATCTGGTTGATCGCTTCTTGAAGGCCTTCTCCAACTTCTTGTGCCAAGACGATTTGTTGTTTTACATTTGGCCATTGTTCCCGATATTCTTTAAAACGTTTATAATTACTATCACTATTAAACAATCCGTCTCCTGCCTCAATCAGTTGGTCAATTCCAGTGATCCATTGGTAGGGAGAAAAACGGAACTGGGCTTCAGTTAATTCTTTAATCTGTGTAAAATCGATCCCCGTGTTTGATATTTGTTCATATACCTTTTGCAATTGTTTAAAAACTCTAGAAAAACCAGCTTTAGAAACCCACTGATAAAAAGGAGATATTCCTTTTTCCTTCTCTTCTTTTAGAAATTTTTTAAATTCCCTTTCAATCGTATCAGCAAGAATCCACTTAGTATCTGTTGCTTCAAGTACTTGGAATTCCGGATCAACCTTCGCTTCTACAGGAAATTCCCGCAATATCTTAGCACAAAAGGAGTGAATGGTAGAGATGGATGCCCGTTCTAACCGTTGAATATTGTTTCGCCAAAGGTTGGCAGCATCTAAATCGCCACTTTCAAAAGCTTGGTCCCTTCTTTCAACCATTCCTTTTCTAACCCGTTCTTTCATTTCCTTTGCTGCTTTTTCAGTAAAGGTGATAGCCACGATTTGTTCAATTATATTTGGAACGTCTGCATATTTTTCAATAATTTTAAGGTATCTTTCTACAAGTACCCTCGTTTTTCCTGAGCCAGCACCTGCAGGAACAATACAATTTAGATGTAACGTATCTACTGCAAATCGTTGTTCATCTGTTAAAGGAAAAGCCACTAGACTCCCTCCTTTAGCCGGATTTTGTTTTTGATGCGTTCTTCATCTTTTCGACAAATATGTTGAAAAGGACAATAGCTTGGACATTCTGTGCTTGGCAATACAGAAAAATCTCCTTGTTCCATTTCAGTGAGCAATTGTTCGATTCTTATTTTCATTTCTTCTACCCACTGTTGCCATTCTTCTTCGTCTATTTTAGAACCAACTCGGTTACTGATTCCTACTTGATCTAAGAAATCATTTTTCCAAATACCACGATTCCGGCTATCCACGATTTCCCCTTTGTCATTCCTTTTCCCTTGGGTATAAAAGGAAGCTCCAATCGCAAGATCTAATGGAAAATGGAATAGAGATTCCAAAACAAATAAGTAAAGTGGAAGTTGTAGATGGATTCCTTGTTTAATTTCTTTGTTTTCCGGAGGTTGACCCGTTTTATAATCATAAATTACAAACTGTCCTTCATCATTTACATCAATACGATCAATTTTGCCCCTTAATACTAACGTTTTCGTTGCTAATTGAATCTCTGCCTTCTCAGTCGTAGAAAGAGGATCAATTTCCTCTTTTCTTAGCATTTCTTCATCAATGGGCATGCCAAAGGAAAACTCAAGGTATTGTGGATAAAGAGTAGATCCGCTTTTTTTTCGCCAAGATTGTTCATGACGAACGATCTGTTTTAGATCTTGTACAACTTTTTGCCAATCTAAATCACTTAATACGGGATGAATGGTTCGCTCATTCTGGTGTAGAAAGACTTGCCATTCTTCTTCAGCTATTTGTAGCAACCATTTTTCATATTCCCCCTGTAACTCGGGCTGAAAGATCTCTCCACCATTTTTACGAAAACGGGAAAAAAAGCGTTGTAATACACGATGAATCAAATCTCCCTTTTCATTTGGGGACATGGATTCCTCTGGTTCTTCCCACTCCGTTAATTTTAAAATATCTTTTGCAAAATAAGCAAAACGACACTGACTTGCTTGATTTAATTGAGATGTACTCCAAACCTTTTTCGTCATCCATTGCTTCATTTCTTCAACATGTTGTGCTTGTTGTAAATTGCCATCATATGAGGAAAATAACAAATCCCGTTCTTTTTCACTGGAAATACCATTTTCTATTTTTCGTATTTTTTCCTCATCTTGTTCTCTAAGCATGTCTTTGATCAGATCATGATTTTCTTTAAACACTTTATTCCATAATTGCTCTTCATGGGCGCAATCCTGAAAATCTCGTGGAACAAGGTCAGACACATCAAGGGTTTTTGTATCATACGTTTCCTCTATGATGCATTCTAAGCATTCTTCAATAAAGAAAGAGCGTAACCATTCTTTTCCTTCCTCATTCTTAGAGGAATAGACAAGGTATAGTTGTTCTGTAGCTGAAGCAATGCTTTGATAAAAATGATACTTTTGTTGATTCTCGTATTCCCTAGAAAGATTTAAATGAATCCCCTGTTTTCTTAACTCATAGCGTTCTTGGTCAGGCATAAGCCAGTCATTCTTGATCGGTCGTGGGAAATCTCCTTCCACCAACCCAAGAATAAACACGATTTTAAATTGTTGTCCGCGTATTTGGTTGGGTTGTAAAATTGAAATACCTTGTTTTTTCCCTTGCGTAAAATCATAATCGCTTTTCTCACATGCCAAAATTAAAGATTGGATCCAGTTCCAAAAATCGACCTGATTCTCCCCATGTTCTCCTTCCATATATTGATCCATCATCGCAAGCTCCTGTTTCACTTCCTGCCACTTTTCGTAAGCCTTTAGATCACGAAATGCCGTTTCCTCTGTAGGATTTGAAAAGAAATATTGCTTAATCTGTTCTTTTATTTGTAATGTTTGCTCTAATCGATTGATAAATTGGATATATTCCTGATTCATCCCCTTTTTGGGTGCAATCTCAGCCAACTTAAAAATTGTTTGCATGACGTCATCATATTTTTTTAATTCGTTTTCTTTTGATTCATATCTCTGTTTATAGGAGATGAATCTTTCATTCCAGCTCTTTTGTGTCATGGGATATCCGCATGAGCGAAAGATTTGTGTAAGTTGGTAAGGATCAATCTCTTGATTCCATTTAAAATAAGGGCTAACCAACATCGACAACCAATCGTTCTTTTGTCCATTCATGGCTTTTAAAAGACTAATGATCGCTTGAACAAAAGGATTTTCTATCAGTCGTTGTCTTTTGGCAAGACGAATCGGAATCCCAGCTTTCTCCATCACTTCATAGATAACCACTTTATACCGTTCCATTTGTGGCACAATGATCGCCATTTCATGTAAAGGAATCGCTTGTCCCAAAGCATGAGATTTGATTTCTGCCGCAACCATTTCGACTTCCCGTTTATTACCAGGAACAGCAAGTAAATGAACGGATTGATGTGCATCGATTTTTTCAGGAAACGGGGAAAAGATTGCTTTTTTGAGATGGTTGATGGTTGGTGAAACTTTGGATTGCATCTCTTGATTTTCCTCAGTGTTTCTCTCTTGTTGAAAACCTAAGTTCGTTAGAAAGTCAATCGTATTTAACGTCCATTGGAATAATTCAGGGCGTTGTTCATCAACCGCTAAATGAACGATGATATCTAAGCCAAGACCCCCTAATTTATCCAACACCTGCATTTGAATGGGTGAAAAATCATAAAACTGGTCTGTCACCACACCCATGTATTCATGTAATGATTCCCCTAATTCTAATTGTCGTAAAAACAAATAATAAGATTCCTCATGGTCAATCAAAGCGTACTTTTGTAATAATTGGTGGTAGGCCTCATAGATCCATGCTAATTCTTTATTTTTTTGTGAATCTTCTTGCCATAAAGCAATCAGCTGATCAGGGGTGACCCCTGCCCGTTTGATTTCACCGATCCACATCTCCACTTGATGAAGCCATCCAGTTTTATTCATTGACTCGTAAAAATGAATGATGCCTTTTTCCCTATGTACTTGTTCAACAGCATGTTTGACCAATAACTCCTGTTCAGAAGGAGTAAGCATCTTAGAGTGTTCACTATTTAAAGCAATTTGTCGCATCATTTGGTCAAAAGTCATCACTTCAATTCCCTTTTGAACATGAGGTTGCTTTATATCTAGCAACATCTCTTTTACTTTAGGAATCAACGATCCACTCGGTACCAGATAGATCCATTTTTTAGTAGATGAAAGGGGTTGAATGGTTTGAAGACCCTTGCCTAAAGGACTAAAATCTTTATGCAACACGATTCGTTTCATAAAAAAACTCCTCACCATGTAAGCTCATTATTATCATGCTAACACATTTTACGATGGTTGGGGAGTACGATACATTCAGGACTTACCCAGTTAATGGGTAGGAATCCCAATTTCCTTGAGAGTCAAACCATTTCATGCTTAGATAGTTTGGCTAATATTTATTAAAAAGCTTGCAAAACGTTGTGAAGTTATGTCAAAAAACACTTGTATTGTGTCTGTGTTTTTTGCACGGACTTCGCAACGGGTATGAAAAAGA
>NZ_LSKU01000001.1:1564512-1571633 GCF_001561915.1 Tepidibacillus decaturensis
CCCACAGAATCGTAACGAAAAATATACTCTTCATCTTCAGCATTGATTTCTTTTGTCATTCGACCCATAGCATCGTATTGCCAATGCGTACTATACCCATTTGCATCCACCATTTTGATCAAATTGCCCAAGGGATCATAGGAATAAGTAGTTTGTCCACCCATCGCATCCATTACTTTGGTTAGCAAACCAATTCGATTATATTCGTATTTTGTTTGGTTACCCTCTGCATCTTCAACCATTTGCAGGTTTCCTAAAGGATCATATTGATACTTGGTTGAATTCCCCATGGGATCTACTTTTTCAAGCAAACGTTTTAATTGGTCATAACGATATTTATTAACTGAACCATCAGCTTTTTTCATTTCTATCAAGTTACCAACTTTATCATATTGAAACTGTTGTTTATACCCTAAGGCGTCGGTAATTTGGACAAGCTGATTCAATGCATCATATAGATACTGAGTTGAGTTACCTCGAGGGTCTATTTCCTCAATCAGGTTACCTAAAGAATCATAAATGTATGACTTCCTATTTCCTTCCGGATCAATGATTTCAGTCATTTTACCGGTAGGATCATACTGATAGTTCCAGGTATTCCCTCTTGAGTCCGTATAATTTTTAAGATTACCTACTAAATCATAATCAAAAAATGAAGTTGCTCCTTCAGGATCCACAATGCGAGTAATATTACCCTGAGGGTCATATTGATATGAAACTGTTCCCCCTAATGGATCAACCACTTTTGTTAATTGACCTAATTGATCATATTGATAATGAATTTTACTTCCAGTTGCATCAATTACTTCTGCTAGTTTGCCTGTTGGAGTATACGAATATGTTGTTTCATTGCCAATAGCATCGATTCGTTTAATAATTTCTCCAGCCAAATTATATTCAAAAGAAGTCTTATCTCCGTTCCGATTGACAATCGAAATGAGATTGCCTGATTCATCATAAGCATATCTTTCCTTGTTTCCTTTTGCATCAACTTCAGCAACTAATCTTTGAAGATCATCATATTCGTATTGAGTTTTGTGACCAAGTGGATTTACATTCTGAATCAGTAGACCGTTTTGATTATACTTCCATTGTGTTTCTCGCCCTAGGGGGTCAATAAAAGATAGTAATCTACCATTTTCATCAAACCAATATTCATTTTTATTTCCAAGCGGATTTGTTACCTCAATCTTGTATTGATCTATATCGTATGTATAAAAAGTAGAATTACCTTTTGGATCAATTATTTCTTTTATTCTTTGTAACTCATCGTAGGCATACTGAGTTATATTCCCTAAAGGGTCAGTGATTTGTGTTAACAACCCTAAGTCATTGTATTCAAATTTTTGAATGTGACCTAATGGATTGGTTATTGATTCTACCTGACCTAGAGAATTATAAGTAAAAGAAGTTTTTTCACCTTTTGCGCCAATTTGTGCAGTTAAAAAACCTAACTCGTCATAAAAATACTGATTTTTTTGCCCTTTTGCATCAATTGTACTTGTTATTTGTCCTAAAGGACTATACTGAATTTGAGTAGAATTCCCCTCAGCATCTATCATTTCTATTAATTGATTCATTTCATCATAACGGTAGGTTGTCTTATTTCCCAATGGATTTACAACAGAGATTAGATTACCATTTTTATCATATTCATACGTTTCTTTTCCACCAAGTGGGTCTGTTTTCGTTAAAATCCGCCCTAATGCATCATAAGTAAATGTGAGAATTTCTTGATTGGCTTTCACAATAGAAGAAAGGTACCCATATTCATTATATTGTAAGTCTGTTACTACGTTCCCATTCTGTTTGATCGATTTGATTCTTCCATTATTGTCATAAGTATATTGAAAGGTTCCATCGGCATTTTTTTGTTCAATTAATTGGCCATTTAACCCATATTGAAATGACTCTTCTGGAATTAAATTCCCTTCTTTTTCAATCATTCTACCCAATGCATCCCATTGATAAGAAATCTTAGCTCCAAGAGGCCCTTTAATCTGTATTAATTCCCCTTTAGGATTATATGAATAAACAGTAGATTCCCCTTCGGCATTGATGATTGCCTTAAGTTGACCTTTTGTATTATAAGTATAAGTGGTAACGGCACCATTAGGCTGAACCCATCGTTTTAATAATCCATTCTCATACTCGTAACGGAATGTTTGTCCATTTGAATATTTTACTTGAATGGGATGGTTGGCTGGATCATATGTGATTTCTATTGTCCCACCACTTGCATTATTCATTTTCAATAATCTTCCTAAACGATCATATTGCATACGCTGATAACGACCCAAAGGATATTGCACGTAACTAGGCTGTCCATATTCATCATATTGGAAACGAGTAATAGCTCCTTTAGGATTGGTATAGGTTTCAAGTAGGCCTTTATCATTATAGGTGAATCTTTCTTTTTCGCCTAAGGGATTGATATTTGCTAATAAATTCCCCTTATTATCATATTCTCTAAGCCATTCACGTCCAGTTTCATCCACAATATGAGTAATCTGATCAAATGAGTTGTATTGATAGGAGAAACTTCGACCATATTCGTCAGATTTATAGACTAATCTCCCTAATTCATCGTATTGCATATCTGTAGTTCCTAAAGAGGACTCAATCTTTGTTAAGCGATTCTGATCATCATAAGTATAAGAATAAGTCTCCCCCAATGAATTCTTTTTTTGAATGATTTGCTTTTTATCATTAAATACAAAAGCTGTACGATTACCTAAAGCATCAATACGAACGACCTTTTTAGCAGTATCTTGATACTGATATTCATAAACTAAGTCTCCTTCTTGATCATAACGAACAACCCGATCATTTTGATAAGTAAAACTTTCTTTCCCTGTTTTTGGATATGTTATAGTTAATAATCGATTATCCTGATCATATGTATATTGGATTGAAGTGCCATCTGGTTTTTTTACTTTGTTTAGACGTTTACCTTCATATTCATAGAAAGTGACTTGACCTAGTGGATCAGTTATACTCTGAACTAAATCGTTGTTATAAGTTAAGGAAACTGCTCTTCCGTCTGATGATTTAATTTGGATTAAATGACCTTGTTGATCATAATTAAATTGAAGTGTATTGCCATTACGATCCTTGATTGCAATTAATTTTCCCTGAATAGGATCTGCGTTTTCTCGCCATGGAGCCTTATAACCTTTGAAGGTATAGATATAACCATCAGGTTTTGTAATTTGGTATTCATCTTTAGAAATTCTTTCTAAATCAGATCTACTTGTGCTGGAATATGTTCCTTGATCAAGAGGATAATATATCAGCGGATCACCGTCGTAACTATCCACTAAACCGTTTGGATCATTTTTTTGATAGGTATAGTTAACGTTACTTCCATCAGGCTTGAACTCGGAAATATTAAAATCAGCAAACATTTGAATATAGTAATCATAAGAAAATCTCCAGCCATAACCAAAAGGGAACAATTTATCTTTATCTTTTAAGTTGTAAGTTCTTTGAATAGACAACGGATTTCCATAAATATTTAAAAAGAGGTCTTCTTCTTCAATCTTTAAATTACCAGTTGAAAGCTGTACGGGATCTTCTATCACAGGATTGAATGGGGATTGTTCAAGATTATATTGCCCTTGAAGACTGGGCAGTTGAGATAAGGAATTTTGAATATTGCTTTGTAATGTTTGGTTCATGACTTGACTTTGAGGCATAAAGGGATTTTGATCTGTTCTTTTTCCTGGTTGGGGAAGCCATTCTTCTAACCAATCATAACCATCATAAGAAGATGCACTTGCCTTCACAACAAAACTAGGCATTATCAATCCGCTAATTAGTGTAATAATTAGAAAATAAGTCATTGCAGAAAAAGTTTTATGTCTTTTTCTCATTCTTCCCTCTCCTCCTCTTTAAAAAAAGGCAATAAAAAGACATTCCGATCTTTTTAAGACGAAAGGGGGCTATACATTATATATGATCTTATATTTCTTGTTGAAAATGTACGGCAACCCAGCCGTCATGGTAGGAAATACCTTCTATGAATAAAGATTAAGGAGAGAAGGGCACTTCTGAAGGCACACAAAGTGTACAAGTCGTGCTACACAGCTAAAGCTGCTAGTCACGCTATGTCGCAGCTTATGGATTATACAAACCCCTAAATGACAAGTGGAAGAAAGTTATACTTTATTATCTTTCAAGGAAAGACAGTGGATGACTCCACTGCCTTTAACTATACCAATGATTTAGTTGTAAGTGAATTAGCGAGTCATTCCTGTTTGGCCTGAAAGTTGTTGTTCTGCCATTTGAACTAAACGACGAGTAATGTTACCACCAATTGCACCATTGTCACGAGAAGCGATATAGCCCATGTATCCGTCTGCAGGAATTTGGATACCAAGTTCTTGGGCAATTTCGAATTTCATTTGATCTAATGCTTGTGCAGCTTGAGGTACTACTAACCAGTTGCTAGAACGTTCTTGTCCTTTTGCCATCTGATATCACCTCCTTGTTGGTGTATGCTTAATATTTGTAGAAAGAGGGATATCCATTCATCGATTTTGTTGGTAATTTTTGTACAACACTACAATTGAATAAGCTCTTTAGTAAATGAGGTTAGTACCAGGGGCCCTTCTTTTGTGACATAGATGTCATCTTCAATCCTGACTCCACCTAGTTCTGCCACATAGATTCCTGGCTCGATGGTAAAAACCATTCCTTCCTTTAACAATTCTTCATTCTTCTCATGCATCGAAGGGAGTTCATGAATATCTAAACCTAACCCATGGCCAATCCGGTGTATGAAATAAGGACCAAAACCCATCTCTGTAATTTTTCTTCTAGCGGCTAAATCCACTTCTTTAATAGCGAGATCAGGTTTTACCACATCTATTGCCAATTGCTGGGCTTGTTTGACAATGTGATACATTTCTTTTTGTTTTTCTGAAATTTGGCCAACGGCAACAGTTCTAGAGATATCGGAACAATATCCATTAAAAACGACTCCTAAATCAAATAAAACAAAATCCCCATTCTTAATTCTTTCTTGGCCTGGCTTTCCATGAGGCAACGCAGATTTTTCGCCAGTTAACACCATCGTATCAAATGACATTTTTTCAATGCCTTCTTTTTTTAAACGATATTCGATTTCTGCAATAATCTCTAATTCGCTTTTGCCTACCTGAATCGCCTCGATTCCAAATTCTATTGCTTTATCAGCCCAATAAGCTGCTTCTTTTAAACTATTTAATTCCAATTCATCTTTCGTTATTCTTAGACCCATTAAGCCTTTTTCAATATCAACGGATTGTTGAAACTGGAGAATTTCCTTTAACCAAAGAGCTTTTTTAAACGAAACATATCCTTCCTCAAATCCAAACGGTTGGTCTTGTTTGAACAGTATATATTTTTTAATCAATTGGACTGGCCCTTCATGATCTGCATAACCAAATATGTTGTTTAATGAAGTTTTTCTGTTTGCTTCCTCTTTATCTAATTCAGGTGTAATTAGGATAGGCTCCTGTCCAGAAATAAGAAATAAACCCATAAAACGTTCATGAGGATTTGAGTAAAAACCAGTTAAATAATAAACATTTGTGGGTGAAGAGATAAGCGCCACACTTAGATCATTTTTATCCATCCATTGGTAAAAGCGATTTAATCTATTTTCGTAGACTTGACTTTGAGACATTTGTATACCCCATCTTTCCGTATTTTTTGGACTATTCCAGATGGGAAATTCCACCTGAATAAGTTTTGCTTCATTATATCACAGAAGGAGTTAAATGATATGAAGAAGAGTGATTAAAAGAATAAAAAACCAAGCGATTTTTTTAAAGATAGTGCGGGCAACTATGTCTTCAATCCCACGATGTTTGCCAGACATAGTAAATGAAATAACTAACAAAAGTAACAAAACACCAGTAATGATTTTTGGGGTAACTAAATCCTGTTTAGCCCAAATCATAATCCCATGAATTGCACCTGCTAATAAAATTGTCCATCTTATCCATTTCATTTTTCCAATTTCATTTAACTGTTTTGAAAAAGGATAATTACATAATATGAGATAAATCAAAAGTCCTAAACTGATAAAAGCCATTTTTCTACTCCTTTTTAAAAAATGACGATTTTTAGCGTATTTTCAACGAATATGATTTTTTTCAACAAATACCATCAAAAATAAGACGATGTACATGTTTATTTTTGACGAAAATCGTGGTAATATTTATTTTGCACAGCAATCGAAAGGAGATTAGGTGATGGCTATCAAAACTGATTCCATTCCAACTTATCTTGATGAGTTTAGAATGATTAAACTAGATAGTATGATTAGAGATGTTAAAAAATTAAACCCTGAAGAACTACTCAAGATTAAGAATGAAATTGAAAAATTACTTTTTTTGAGGATCAACATGCATGAATGATTCTCTAAAATCTCTGATTCAGATTTATAAAATGCTAGATGAAGCAAAGCTTTTAATAGAGGATGCAATTAACCAAATTGGAGTGGAACAAAGTAAGAATCCCCAATCTCTTCCTAAAGACATCCAAGAATTAGTTGAAGTAAGTCTAGAATTAAGCCCTGAGCAAAGAAAAACCTTAATGAGATTTATTGAATCTTTGAAATAAAATACATACCAATAAACATGTAACCGGAGAATAATTACACTCCGGTTTTTTTGTTTGAACTAAAGTTACTCTTCTTCAATTTGCCACTTACGAAGATATGGGAAAACCAATAAGCAATCGAAGTGCAATAGTTTGATATCCACTTCAACTCCCCTGCATCTTACCATATGCAAAATTAATTGCGAATAAAAAAAATAGTTATTTGTCATGCTTACGGACCAGTTCTATTATGCATATTTTATAAGTGAACCTTATTCTTTAAAAGGGAGGTAAATTTTTTGGCCAAAAACAACTTTTTCGATGCGTTAAAACGATTAGGTAATATGGGGCAGCAATCAAATGGACCAATTGGGGGTAAAAGAGGGCCAGGGCCTGGAGGCAAAAGACAAGGTGGTTTTGGGCGTGGTCCAATAGGACCTGGTGGTAGACAAGGTAGGCCTGGTGGGCGCGGTCCCGGCGGTTTTGGACCTGGCGGACCCGCTGGACCTGGTGGTTTCGGGCCCGGTCCC
>NZ_LSKU01000001.1:1572092-1602939 GCF_001561915.1 Tepidibacillus decaturensis
CCCGGCGGACCCGCTGGACCTGATGGTTTCGGGCCTGGTCCAGGCGGTTTTGGACCCGGCGGACCCGCTGGACCTGATGGTTTCGGGCCTGGTCCAGGCGGTTTTGGACCCGGCGGACCCGCTGGACCTGATGGTTTCGGGCCTGGTCCATTAAGAAATGTTCCTGACCCGGATGATGAACCTGGACCTAGGTAAATTACTTTCTATTAAAAGGAAAGAAAGCCAAGAGGCTGTCACTCTTGGCTTTTTGTTTTTCTTATTTCTATACCTATCTACTTTCCACCTGTAAAGGTAATGCCCTTAATAAAGTAACGATTAAAGAAGGCATAGATGACTAATACCGGCAAGGTAAAAACCATCGATGCGGCCATGATGAGATTCCAATAGCTTACGTACTGATCTTTAAAAGTATTTAATCCGATCGGAAGTGTAAACATTTCTTGATCTGATAAAATAACTAATGGTCCCATAAAGTTATTCCAGAACCCCATGAAAACAAAGGTCGCCTGAGCGGCTAAAGCTGGTCTGGCTAATGGCAAAACGATTCGGAAGAAAGTACCAAATCGGCTTAATCCATCGATAGCAGCTGCCTCTTCTAATTCTTTAGGGAAATTGATAAAGAATTGCCTCATCATGAAAATAAACGTCGCATTTACCATACCAGGGACAATTAAGCCTTGATATGAATTTAGCCATCCTAATGTTTTTAAAATAAGATAGTTTGGAATCATTGTCACCTGTGCTGGGATCATAAGTACTGCTAAAATCAAAATAAATAAACTATTCATTCCTGGAAAACTTAGGCGAGCTAATGCATATCCAGCCATTGAATTAAAAAGAAGGTTTAAGGAAGTTCCAACAACTCCTATGATAACACTATTTAGTAACCAACGTGGAAATAATGCTTGTTCCACAAAGATTTGGCGATAGTTATCAAAAGTAAAGTTTTTTGGAACAAAATTCATTGACCCTTCAAGAATTTCGGATAAGGGTTTAAAGGAGGAAGACAATGCCCATAAAAAAGGTAAAACAGTAACTACAGCATAGAGAATAAGAATGGCATATAGAAATATTTTGCTAAATCGTATTTTTCTCTGCATCTTTTCTCTCTCCTCCCTAATATAAAGATTCCTCTTTAGAAAATTTGCGTTGCAATAAGGTAGCGATTAAGATGATGGCAGCAAGGATAAACGCAAGAGCAGCTGCATAACCCATCGTACCTAAGTTTTTAAAAGCATATTGGTAAATTAAAAGTACAACGGTTAAGGTAGAATTATTTGGTCCACCTGAACCTCCTGAAAATATATAAGACTGGTCAAACAATTGGAATGTACCAATGATTCCCATAATCACAACAAATGAAGTGACAGGCTTTAATATCGGGACAGTGATATACCAAAACTTTTGGATCGCATTTGCTCCATCAATCTCTGCTGCTTCATAGATTTGATCAGAAATATCTTGTAAAGCAGCTAAGTAGATAACCATGAAATAAGGTGCAGTTGACCAGATATTCATAATCATAATCGCAATTAAAGCGACTTTTGGATCCCCAACCCAATTATAGGTAGGTAGTCCAAACATGCTTAAAATTTGGTTAACCAACCCATTTTGGTTATACATCCACATGAAGATCAACGTTAATACAGCCGAAGAAGTTAAAGTTGGTAAAAAATAAATAATTCTAAAAAATCGTTGTCCCTTTAAACCTGCATTTAATGTAGCGGCTAATAACAGAGCCAAAAATGTTTGAACTGGAACAACGATAAGCACATAAAACCCTGTATTCTTTAATGCGATTAAGGCACGTTGATCAGTAAAAAATCGCGTAAAATTATCAAGTCCTAAATATTGAAAGTCCATGCCTCCTAGTAATTTTACCTTGTGAAAAGCTAAAAACACCGCAAATAAAATCGGTGCTACAAGAAACAAGCCTAGGGTAAAAATAGTGGGCGACATAAATAGATAACCTTGTGCAGCTTCTCCTAATGCTCTTTTGCTGTATTTCCTTGTAGCCATTGTTTCTCACTCCTTTTAAAGCTGCGCTTTCCTTTTGAAGAATAGAAGGGGATAAGTACCCTCCCCCTCATGTATAGTTAAAAATTATTGATTTGCTTGAATCTCATTATTCGCTTGATCTTGAGCTTCCTTTAACGCCTCATTTAAAGGACGATCCCCAAGGAATGCACTGACAAATTGGTTATTAAAATTATTCATAATGATCGGTAAGTTAGCTCCACCTTGCCATACAGTGGCATAGCCAGCCCCTTCAATCATTGGCGCACGAAGTGGATCTTTGTCAAAACCTAATTCTGCTGCAACCGATTTACGAGTAGGTAATGCAATACCTTTACTTGTCCAGATCTTCATCCCTTCTTTTCCCGTTAAGAAGGAGATCAGTTTCCAAGCAGCTTCTTTATTTTTCGATTCTTTATTCATAACATAGGCAACAGTATACGCCATTGTACCTTTATTTCCATTGATCGTTGGAACTTCTGCAGTAGCGTAATCTAAATTAGGGAAATTACTTTCTAAGAAAGGTATCGCCCAAGGTCCTTCAATGACCATTGCAGCTTTTCCTTGTCCAAACATGTCTCCACCCCAATCAGCTCCAACTTCTGATGGTTGTGCAGATGTTTTATCAATAACATGTTGGTCTACGATTGGTTGTAATGCATTTACAGCTTTGTCACTAGCAAAATTTGCTTTGTCATCTTTTACAACTTGGTCTCCTGTAGATTGAGCGACATACATCAAACGAGCTAGCTCAGGGGCAACGCCAAAACCATATACCTCTGTACCTTTTGTCAATTTTTTAGAAATCTCTCTTAACTCATCCCAAGTTGTCGGAGGATTCTTAATTCCAGCATCTGCAAACATTTTTTTGTTATAGAATAAAGCTAATGTTGAAAAATCCTTTGGAAAACCGTAAATATTTCCATCTTTTCCTTTAAACGCATCAAGCATTGGTTTTTCAAAATCATTTACATCGAAATCATCAGTTACATAATCATCTAATGGTTCTAATACACCAGTTTCAATTAGTCCTGGTGCCTCAAATGCATCTAAGAAAAAGACATCAGCCGCTTGCCCACCCACTAAACGGGTTTTCATGACATCCATATATTGATCAGCAATTACTTCGAATTTTACGTCAATATTTGGATTTTTTTCTTTAAATGCATCTAGAGTTTGATTAAATAACTTGGTTTCTTCTGGTGAGGAACCCCAACCCGCTAAAGTAATTTGAACCTTCTCTCCTTGGGCAGTTCCTTGATCTTTTCCTTTGTCAGCCTCTTCATTCGATGAGCTACAACCTGCTAAAATCCCTGTCAGTAATAACGTCAAAATCGTAATGATGGTAAAGACTTTTTTCGTTTTCATCATTTTAACCCCTCTCTTTTTTTCATTCTTATTTTAAATTTTGAGTTACGTTATACCCTGTAGTGTTTTTATCAATTGAAACCTCTAGAGTACCGTTTTTGCGTTCAATAGTTATTGCTAATTCACCTTTACCAATTTTAAGTTGCGAGACTTTTAGTCGATTGATATCCTCTGGTAATACAGGATTTAATGTAATCGTTTGATCTAAGCTATTTGGAAAAAGACCTAGAATCGCTTGAACAAATAATAAAGGAGTACCTGCTGCCCAAGCTTGTGGTGAGCAAGCAACTGGATATTCAACTACATGGCCTAGAGTATCCTCATATCCACAGAACAACTCAGGAAGTCTAGTATATTCAAAATGAGTAGCAGCCTTTATAAGGCCTTGAATCACTGTGTTTGCAGCAGCGGATTGCTTCGTTCTACTCATTCCAAGAACAATCAGACTATTATCATGTGGCCAAACGCTCCCATCATGATAACTCATAGGGTTATATCCTGCCTCACCTATACCCATCGTGCGAATTCCATAACCAGTAAACATCTTAGGTGAAACAAGAAGATCACTAACCTTTTTAGCATTTTCCTCGTCTAAGATCCCAGATAATAGTAAATGTCCTGGGTTAGATGTAAGAGTTCCTACTTGAGCTTTTTCTTTGTCCAAAGCAATCGCATAAAATTGTTGGTCTTGCATCCAGAAAGATGAATTAAATTTTTCTTTTAATTGCTCTGCTTCACTATGTAATTGCTTAGCAAGATCAAGATTACCAAGATTTTGATAAATCTCTGCAATGCCTATTTTCCCTTGATAAACATACCCCTGAACCTCAGCTAATGCAATTGGAGCTTTGGCATAATCCCCATTTCGATGAACGACAGAATCACCAGAATCTTTCCATCCTTGGTTTGCAATTCCTTTTGATGCCTCTTGGTAATATTCAACAAATAAATCTCCATCACGATCGCCATATTCGTCAATCCATGTTAAAGCTCTTTTTACATTGGCTTCAAGCTTTTTAAATAGTTCTAAATCCCCTGTCCATTTTACATATTCAGTAAGTAGAACTAAAAAAAGTGGTGTGGCATCAATGGTTCCATAATAAGGTGTAAAAGGAATCTGATTCGTATTTGCTAATTCACCAAAACGAAGTTCATGCATGATTTTACCTGGTTGTTCATCACGCCATGTGTCTATTTTAGTACCTTGGTAAGCAGCCATTGTTAGAAGTGTTCCTTTTGCAATTTCAGCGTTAAATGGGAGCATTTGTAGTGCTGCTATTAAGCTGTCGCGACCAAACGGCACGCCAAACCACGGTAATCCAGCTACAGGAAATAGTCCATACCCAAGATCAGTTAATAAGACTCTAAGATCATCAATTCCACGCTTAATCATTGATTGAAAAATAGGATGATCTGTTTCTACCTTTGTTGTATTTGTTTCCCATTCACGATAAGATTGTTCTAAGAAATCTAGAGCTTTTTTTGGCTCTATAACTTCCTTAACTTGTTCACCTATCTCAGGTTGAATCATCAACGTAATTACTTTTTCCTCTTCATGTGACAGAGATAAGTTAAAATAAAGATCTCCATCTTCCGTAACGCTTGTAGCAGGGAAGTCCCAACTGATCGATGTTGCTCGATGAATATCATCAGCCCCTTGATAATGAAAACGTATTGTATTTCCTTCTAAGGACTGTCTAGTACGTTTCCCTACCTTGCCAGTTTGAAATCCTCGAACGATAAACATATCTTTAAAATCTACATCAAAGTGAAAACTTAATTCAAATTTTACAGGTTTTGGATAATAATTTTTAGTTTTAACCATTTCGTAGAGTACACCATTATAGATGAAGCGCTTACGTTCAATCTCTACTGATTCCCTCCACAAAATCAATTCTCCATCTTTTTCCATGTGAGGATTCGTTAAGATGATCTTTGCTAAGTAGTTTTGATCAGCCAACGAAGACAAAAGAATTGGCTCCTGCCCATTTATTTTTAAATCTAACTTGCTCAGGAATCGAGTATCTTTGGTATAAAGCCCCAATCCATTTGGATGGTTCTCATAGATATCCCCTTTTTCATCTGTAAGCAAAAATAAATCGTTTTCTTTAATTACTCGATAGTCCATTCTCAAACCTCCAAGTTGCCTAAACAAATTATTTGCTA
Source organism: Tepidibacillus decaturensis (assembly GCF_001561915.1). Taxonomy (GTDB): domain Bacteria; phylum Bacillota; class Bacilli; order Tepidibacillales; family Tepidibacillaceae; genus Tepidibacillus_B; species Tepidibacillus_B infernus. Next base: position 1,577,643 of record NZ_LSKU01000001.1, read on the forward strand.
GGTTCAATTTATCCAAAACGTTTTGGAATCAACATATAAAGAAACCGAAACGTTTTGGTTTTGTATCAAAAAAATTTCATTCTATGTGTTGATAGGTTTTGCAGTTGATTCCCTTGTAATGAGTTCGGTATCTAAAACTTTTACATGAGAGCTTATTTTTTCTTCTAACATATGAACGATCATCGTTGCTGCTTCATATCCTATCATATATTTATCCTGAGAAATTGTAGTAAGGGATGGAGAAGAATAAGATGCTAAAATAATGTCATCATAGCCAATCACTGATAGATCTTCTGGAACATTCCTTCCCAGTTCTTTCGCTGCTTTTATCACACCAATAGCCATTAGGTCACTAGCACAAAATAATGCAGTGATCTCTGGGTGCTTTGTTAGTAACGTTAATGTTCTTTCTTTAGCCACTTCTTCCAAAAATTGTCCATTGATCACCCATTCTTGATGGAATGGTATATCATGATCCACAAGTGCTTGCTTATAACCTTCTAATCTTTGTCTACTTACAAAAGCCTGATCATGACCATTGACTATCCCAATATTGCGATGACCTAACTCAGCGAGATATTGTACTGCTTTTTTGGCACCATAGATATTATCTGTGGTAACATAGCCTACTTGATGGCCTTCAACTGGAACATCGATCAAAACGACAGGTATTTCACTTTCCACTACCTCTTGCAAGTATGGATCATCCGTTTTTATCCCAGCTAGGATTACCCCATCGACTCGTCGTTCACGACAAAGCTGTGTATAGGTTTTCAATTGTTGTTTAGATGAGGTAGTACTAAACAAAACAATATCATAACCTAATTCACCAGCCCTATCATTGATGCCAGACAAAACTTCAAACAAAAAATTATCCTTTGCCCCTGAGCGAGTAAGTCCAGAAACGAGTAAGCCAATCGTCTTAGTTTTATTCATTACTAGACTTCTAGCCAAAAAATTCGGGCTATAATTTAGCTGTTCACTGATCGCCTTAATTTTTGCTCTAGTTTTTTCATTTACGTCATCATATCCATTTAAAGCACGAGAGACCGTCGTGACAGAAACCCCTGCTGCCTTTGCAATGTCTTTTATCGTTGCCACGGAACTTCCTCCAAAACGTTTTGGATTGTGAATACATCTTTACTATACATCTAAAAGAAAACGATTTCAATCATTTTTTGTAGGCAAAGTTTTATTTTTATTGAAAAAATTACCAATTATAGATACTTTTCTAGAAAATAGGCCACGCCATCTTCATCATGATTTATGGTTGTATCCTTTGCAACCTGTTTTAAATCAGCAATGGCATTACCCATCGCGACACCCATTCCAACGTTTGTGATCATTTCTATATCATTGTTCCCATCACCAAAAGCAATCGTTCTTGCTGGATCGAGATCATAGTAAGTTAATACCTCTTTTAATGCATGCCATTTGGAAGTACCCTTGGGCATGATCTCAATATATCCTGGTGATTTTAATAGATAGATTTGGTCAGATAATGATTCTTCTAATTCTTCATGGTGAAAAATTACTTGGCGATCTTTAAGAAAAATTTCAAATTTAGAAATATCATGTTGTAAAAGATGAGCAAAATCACCAATGTAATCAGGTGTACGTTGAAAGGAAACTTTCCACCACTCTACGACTTGGTCATTTGTTAAACTGTATACAAGTTGATCATAAAAACCCAAAATATTGCTTACATGTGGTTTGAAGCCTTCTAAAATAGATATTGCAACTTCCTTTGGTATTGTAAAATGTTTTATATTCCTATGATTTATCCGATCATAAATCATCGTTCCATTGGAACAAATCATGACTGTTTACAGACCTAATTGTTGATGAAAGTGAGCAGAAGCTGCTGGTGCTCTTCCTGTTGCAAGAAAAACCTTTACCCCTTTATCTATTAGTTTCTTTAGAACCTCTTTATTTCGATTGGATATCTTCGTCTGCTTATTTAATAGAGTTCCATCTAGATCAAGTACAACCGCTTGAATTTCCATTATGATCTCGCCTCTCCTTCACTGATGAATTTTTCTCCATATTTTTTAATCATATCATAAAAGGTATATTTTTCGAAACTTTCATGTCTATTACATGCTCTATTTTAATTATTGCCCAGCTTGTTGCTTTTGTGTGATATACTCGCGAATGTACCTGTTGCGGTAATTTTGCGTTTTATAACAACTCTTACTTCTGTATGGTTGCAGTTGATTCTGGCAGTTTGTGCGCAGTACCTGGTAATACCACCTCATTTCCAGCGTGAATCACAACAAATTGAAATCACGCTAAAGATTAAGAAATAAATTATATCCTTCATCTTTTCATTTTTTGGAACTTACCTTCATACAATGATTCATTGACGGGGTTAAATTACAAAAGGAAGGTGAAGAGGTGAAGGAATGAAAATAAAAGTTTTTATGCTTGCACTATTCTTTTTCATGACAAGTAGTCCTTTATTTGTTCAAGCAGAGGAAACACAGAACCACTATATTATCATCAATAAAACCACAAACAAACTTGCCTATTTTGTTGGTACAGAATTAAAAAAAGTGTTTCCAGTGGCAACTGGCAGAAAAGCTGAGTATACTCCAGAAGGAAGCTTTAAGATTGTTCAGAAGATTAAAAACCGGCCTTATTACAAATTAAACATTCCAGGAGGAGATCCAAAAAATCCTTTAGGGCCTCGTTGGATGGGGTTTGATGCAAGAGGAACAAATGGGGATACCTATGGAATTCATGGGAATAGTAATCCGTTATCGATTGGCACATATGCCTCTGCTGGCTGTGTACGAATGAATAATGATGATGTGATTTGGTTATTTGACCAAGTCCCGATTGGTGCCAAGGTTTATATCGTCTCCTCTAAAAAAGGATTCTTGCAATTAGCTGGAGATTTCGGCTACAAAGTAACTTCTTCAGCCATCACTCTTAATGAAACTTTATCCATTGACATCAACATCAATTTAGATCATCAGCCTTTCTCTTTACCTAAAAACAATCCAAGCGTCCTAAAAGATAGACATATTTTACTTCCATTAAAGCCATTGATGGGTCGACTAGGGTATCAGTTAACCTGGGACGCTGCTACTAATCAGGTTCATATTGCCAATCAAAAACAGGATTTTACCATACAAATAAACAAGAATACCATCCATAAAAAGGATAAAGCCATCGAACTTGATATTGCCCCCACAATCATTAATGGTTCCACGTATATTTCACCAAAGACATTAGGGATACTTCTCGAATCTCAAATGAATTGGGATGAAAAGAATTTAATTATCGACATCTACACCATTCCCACTCCATCTATTCAGTTAGATAATGGAACATTCTTTGCTTTACCTGAAAATTATCATAGTTATGTGAGAAATAACCGATTGATGGTTCCCCTCAAACCAATCGCTGATCAATTTGGCTATTTGATCCAATGGGATTCATCATCAAATCGTATTGGTCTAGCACATCCACAAAAAAATTCAACCCTTTCAATCCAGATCAATCAATCAGATTTAATAAAAAACGGGCAGCTTTATTCTCTTGATGTTGCTCCAGAACTTCAAGAAAATAGTACCTATATCTCCTTACAAACTTTACAAGTATGGTTAGACTTGCAATTGGAATGGAATCAGGAACAAAATATCATACAAATGGTTGTAAATGTGGAAAAGAGCACCTAATTCGGTGCTCTTCATTCGTTTCTACAAAAAGTTCTAACTGATAATTTCTTGATTTAATACTTTGCTTGCCGCATTTACTTGTTCGTCCGCATGGTAAGAAGAGCGAACTAGTGGGCCTGATTCACAATGACTGAATCCTTTACTTAAAGCAATTTCCTTCAATTCTGCAAATTCATCGGGATGCCAATATTTCTCTACAGGTAAATGCTTTTTCGTTGGTTGTAAATATTGACCAATAGTAAGAATATCTACATCATTTGCCCGTAAATCATCCATCGCTTCCAAAATTTCTTCCTTTGTTTCTCCTAAACCTACCATAATACTTGATTTTGTTGGAATCTCTGGATTTAGCTCTTTCGCACGACGTAAAAATTCTAAAGAACGATCATACTTGGCTTTTGAACGAACTCGATCAGATAAACGTCTTACCGTTTCAATATTATGGTTTAAAATATCAGGTCGTGCATCCATCAATGTTTTGAGATTCTCGAATACTCCCCCCATATCTGAAGGAAGGACCTCTATTGTCGTTAATGGGTTTAACTTACGAGTTGTTCGAATGGTTTCTGCAAAAATAGAAGCTCCACCGTCTTTTAGATCATCTCTAGCTACAGCCGTAATGACAACATGGTTTAATCCCATCTGTTTCACAGACTCTGCTATACGCGCTGGTTCTTGCAAATCTAACTCTGTAGGCATTCCCGTTGTCACGGCACAAAAACGGCAACCTCTCGTACAAATGTCCCCTAAGATCATAAAAGTTGCAGTTTTCCTTACTGCCCAACATTCATGGATATTGGGACACCTTGCTTCTTCACAAACAGTATGTAATTTTTTGGCCCGAATCATCTTTTTTAAGCCACGAAAATTTTCATTTGTATTAATCTTAATCTTTAACCAATCTTTTTTTCCCTTTCCTGTTTAGCCATGTTTTTACTCCTTTCTAGCGAGCAAATGTCCATTCCTCATGTTCATAACGTTTTTTGGCTAATTCCTCAACAAAATTCATCTCATCCTCTGTTAATGTATACGGTTCTAGCCTTATATTCAATCCTTTTTCAAAACCGCTTTTAAATGCCTCTCTTACTTCTTCCAAGTTGATTTTACGCGTTGCGATCTGGTTAATCGCAACCGCCTTATTTTTAAAATTACGCTGCATGCGTTCTCTTACTCGATCACTTGGGTATTGAAATAAATCAAAAAGGATGTCTTCATCTAAATCTAACAGAATTGAACCATGTTGTAGAATTACACCCTTTTGTCTGGTTTGAGCACTTCCTGCTACTTTCCTTCCCTCGACAACCAGTTCATACCAAGAGGGTGCATCAAAACAAACAGAGGATCGAGGATTTTTTAGCATATCAAGCTCTTCCTTGGTTTCTGGTACAGAAAAATAAGCATGAAGCCCTAATTGTTTAAATCCTTCTAACAGACCAAGGCTAATGATCCGATATGCCTCTGTTACGGTTTTTGGCATTTTTGGATGGTTTTCAGAAACAACAACACTATAGGTTAATTCCTTATCATGGAGTACTGCTCTTCCTCCTGTTAATCGCCTAACAAGACCTATTCCGTGCTCCTTTACTTTTTGCAAGTTGATTTCTCTATGTAGCTTTTGAAAATACCCAATTGACAGCGTAGCAGGGTCCCAACCATAAAAACGAATTGTCGGAGGAAACTGTCCCTTACTATGCCATTCTAATAACGCTTCATCCAAAGCCATATTGATTGAGGGAGAGTATGTTTGATAGTCAATAAATCGCCAAATTTCCATTATTATTGTAGCTCCTCTATTTTAAAATAACCAGTTTCTTAAAATAATGATACGTTAAAAAACCAATCTTGTCCAAAAAAAATCCATGTTTGACGATTGACACTTGTCTACAGCAAATAAGTTCTCTTTTCATATGATGTAGTATCAAAAAGGAAAGGGGGAAAAGAAAATGGAATTCATTAAACAACTTTTACAGGCTCGCGCAAATGCTTTACTTCCTGTCACTATTGTCCGCCAAGACAACAACGTTACCTATACAAACGTGCAAGTTGCTTTCCTTAATGACAAAGCCGTTGGTGTTGCTGTAGGTAACCAAATCCGCGTCATCCCATTAGAGCGCATCCTCGAAGTAAGATAATTGTAGAAAAGAAAGTAACCCATCCTTGACCACTAAGAACGGAAAGGCAGAGGCTCCTACCCTTTGCCTTTCCTATTTTTTTTGATTGCTGGAGCAATGGCTAGAATCGAAGAAAAAGGGATATCAATCGCACCAGAAATAGTGGTAAGAGTAACAAAATCTCGATGGACTTTTGCAACAGTTCCCTTAAAAGTTCCACCACTGGTAAGATAGATGGTTACTTCTTGTAACAACCGTTCATAGATGAATAATCGGTCTAAAAGTCGTATCCTCAACTTTTTCCCCCTGCTCTATATTTATGTGTAAAACTGGTAAAATTCTCTCCATATTAACCTAATTCTATGGATTTGGGCGTTTGCTTTATGTGAAGGATCGCTTTATCTGAATAACTTATTGTAGATAAATGCAAAAAATACTTTTCAGTGAATCTATAGGCAAGGAGGAACGGTATGAAATGATTAAAGGAAGGAGATCCTTATGGTTAGAAAGATGCCAAGCAGAATCATGAACTTTAAAAAAATTACCCCTTACTCCATCGAAAATTCCCATATCACCAACCATGCAGTAACAGGAGAAAAAAGGTAATTAAGATGGCTGAACCATTATTTCGACTAGCAAATGAAGAAGACTTCCCAAGAATTTGTCAGTTATACCAGCTGCCAAAAGAACATCCTAAATGCAAACAAATAGAACGATGGTTAAAAAGTGGGTCCCAAATCATCCATGTTGCTGAATTAAATGAGCAAATCGTGGGTTGTGTAGCTATTCGTTTTCCAAAACAAACAGAGGCATGGCTGTCTCATAAAATCATTGATTCTTCTGTACAAAACCAGGGACTAGGAACAAAAATGGCACAGTATGAAGAAGAATATGCAAAAGCAAAAGGCACAACGTTTTTGCGCCTAGCCACTCGAATTGATAATGCTCCAATTCACTGGATGATTGGGGAAAAACTACATTATTATAAACTAACCAGATGGTTACGCCTCCGCCGACTAATTCCTAAAGCCGTCCATCTTCATTCATCTTTTTTAAATTTAAATCATGCAAAAAGCTCCCAAATTCATTGGTTTAAGAATTTAACAATGATAAGGCCCTATATCCAAAATCATATCGATTATTATTCTTCAGATCATTTAATCCCCTATATGAAAAATCTAAACATGTACACTTCGTTACAACTGAACGATCCATCGATTCTCCATTTCTATCAAGCCTTAGCTGTAAGTCAGAATAAAAAAATAAAAGGAGTGGCTATCTACCATTACTCCTCAGCAAAAAAAGAAATCATTATTGATCAACTCTATGTGGACCATCAGGACGATGCCTACCTTCTGCTATATCACTTAAGCCAATTCGCAGCAAAGAAAAAGCTTCTTTTTTCATTATTAGCAGCTAAACCAACTTATCCGATCATTCCTGTGATTAGATTTTGGACGAAATCTTCTCGTCTTTTACAAACTCCTGACTTGTTTGTATTTGGGAAAAAACTTTCCTCATAAGGACTTGCAAGACAGGCGAATAATCCTTTCTCATCCTATCTTCTATATTAGCCTGTAAATAAAAAGATAGAACTTGAGGAATATGAATGAATCTCCCAACAGAATAGAGGTTGGCCAAAACGACCAATTCTGAGAAATATTTGCCTTCTCCCAAAAAATCAACAGGCCAACCTCCTGTTTCTTTGATAGCCTCTATATTAAAAAGAACAGGGGAAGGCCAAAATGATTCACAAAAGATGTCTTTTATTTCTTTGATAGTAGTATTCTGTTTTTCTCCAATATATTGATATTTGGAATAGGTTTGAAATAGTCTTTGATCTGCATAGACCGCAACAACATTTTGCCCTTTTTCCTCTTTCTCTGGTATGATAGATATAAATTGTTCAATCGCATGAGGTTGTAAAATGACAAATGGTGAAAGAGCCATCATGTATACCCCGTTTGAGTAATCAAGAGCATATTTGATGGCTTGCCCTTTTCCAGTTGTATGAACTAAAGATAGGTGACGAGAAGAAATAGAATGGTGTTTGCAAAATGACTCGACCACTTTAGAAGTCCCATCAGTAGAATGGTCATTGATAAAAATACATTCAACATTTGTTTGATTTTGTGTAAGTATACTTTGAAGTAAAGATGTAATCATTTGCTGTTGGTTTTGGTAGGGAATGATCAGTGATACTAAGGGGTTATTTTTTATCTTTTTCATCAACTTTTTGATCTCCAATTTCGAACCTTTATATTTTGTAATAAGCAATTGTTTGCTTCAATCCCTCTACTAAAGGTATTTTTGGTTCCCAAGCTAATTTTGACTTCGCCAAACTTATATCTGGATTTCGTTTTACGGGATCGTCTATAGGTAGCGGTAAATAGACTATTTTTGATTGTGAAGCAGTTAATTCAATTACTATCTCCGCAAGCTCCTTGATTGTGAACTCACTTTGATTTCCTATATTAACAGGTCCTATAAAATCGTCTGAACCATTCATCATTCTCATCATTCCCTCTACTAGGTCATCAATATAACAAAAGGAACGAGTCTGAAAACCATCTCCATAGATGGTAAGCTCTTTATTTTGAAGGGCTTGAACAATAAAATTACTTACAACCCTTCCATCATCACGATTCATCTTTGGCCCGTATGTGTTAAATATTCGAATCACTCGAACATTCACATGGTATTGACGATGATAGTCAAAAACAAGTGCTTCTGCCGCTCTTTTCCCTTCATCATAGCAAGCTCTTGGTCCAATTGGATTTACATTTCCTCGATAACTTTCTGGTTGAGGATGAATCTCTGGATCCCCGTATACTTCACTCGTAGAAGCAAGTAATAATTTACTATTTACCTTTTTTGCTAGTTCAAGCATATTGATCGTTCCAATCACATTCGTTTTAAGTGTGTTGATTGGGTCTTTCTGATAATGAGTGGGTGAGGCTGGACAGGCGAGATGATAGATTTCATCCACCTCGAGATAAAAAGGTTCGATAATGTTATGATCAATACAAGTAAAAAATGGGTGACAATCAAAAGGTACAATGTTTTCTTTCTTTCCTGTATAGAAATTATCAACACAAATGACTTCATTGCCCTCTTTTAATAAACGCTCAATTAGATTTGAACCAATGAAACCAGCTCCACCAGTAACTAATATTCGCTTACGTTTCATTGTACCTTCTTCCTTCCAATCGAGTAATAAACAAAACCAGCTTTCTGCATCGCAATTGGATCAAATTGGTTACGCCCATCAAATAAAACTGGATATTTCATCCTTTTTTTAACGATTGATAAATCTGCCTCTTGATACATTTTCCATTCCGTAATTAGTAGCAAGGCGTCTGAATTCTTAATTGCTTCATATAGATCATCGAAGTAATAAATCCCATTATTTCCCAATAAAACACGAGTATTTTCAATTGCCGCTGGATCATGGGCATGTATCGTTGCCCCATGCCGTCTTAACTCCTTTATCGTTTCTATCGCTGGTGCCTCACGGATATCGTCAGTTTCCGGTTTAAATGCTAACCCCCATATTGCAATGACTTTTTCATGGAGATCTTCACCAAAAAATTGTAGAACTTTGTTTAGTAATTTTTGCTTTTGTTGACTGTTTACCTGATCAACAGCCTTTACAATCTGAAGTTCCACCCGATACTCTTTTCCAGTTTGTATCAATGCTTTCACATCTTTTGGAAAACAAGATCCACCATAACCTAATCCAGCATTTAGAAAGGCCATTCCAACTCGAGTATCAGAGCCTAATCCAAGCTTCACCTCTTCAATATCAGCACCTGTTGCCTCACATATGACTGCAATTTCATTGATAAAACTGATTCGAGTCGCTAACATCGCATTAGTAGCATATTTCGTTAACTCAGCAGAGAAAATCGACATTTGAAGCAATGGATACCCTTGGTCTGTTAATGGACGGTATAGCTCCTTCATTAAAGCAGCTATTCGAGGATGATCTGTTCCAACGACAATACGGGAAGGATGCATAAAATCCTCAATGGCTGCCCCTTCACGAAGAAATTCCGGATTAGAAACCACATCAATTTCTATCTGATTTAGTCCTCGATTCGTTAACTCTTCTTTAATTACATTTTTTACCTTTTGCGCAGTTCCTACAGGTACCGTTGATTTATCTACAATAATTGTATAACGGTTGATATTTTGCCCAATCTCTTTTGCAACTTGAAGAACATGGGATAAGTCAGCTGATCCATCTTCATTTGGTGGTGTTCCAACCGCGATAAAAACAAACAAACTGAAATCAAGCATCTCTTTTAAATCTGTAGTAAAAGAAAGTCGTCCATTCTCCGAATTACGTTTAATCATTTCATAAAGACCTGGCTCATAGATAGGCACTTGTCCACTTTTCAACAATGAAATTTTATGTTGGTCTATATCTAGACATATGACATGGTGTCCCATTTCTGCAAAACAGGCTCCTACGACCAATCCTACGTAGCCGACACCTACAACCCCAACATTCATCTTAGTTCCCTCCGGTCCATTTTCCTTCTATGTCAAAAGCAAATTAAAATATTCTTCTAATAAATTATGAGTTAGAAGGATTTGGGTAACGGCAGTTGACTATTTTAAAAAAATAAGGTCAGCTTTACAAGTAAAAGCTTAAAAACCTTGGAATCGTTAAGATGTTTTTCTCAATTGAATGATCGATTGACGTCCAATCAGCTTTTTTTATAAGATCTAAATGATAAATACAAAGGTCTGGTAAAATAGTTTTCGATTTCGATTTTATTTTTTTCTTTTTGCTATTGCCCTCAAAACGATCTCACCCTTTCTTTCTTTCTCCTCCATTGTGTCAACAAAAATCTCAATACATTCAGGATTTAATATTTCGAAAGGCGATAAAATGAGTACATATTTCCCGTTAGCCAATTTTAAGGTTTCTTTTGAGATTGAATGATCGTTTATAAAAATGGTTTCAATATTTGGATAAGTTTGATGTGCAATACTTTGTCTAAGATAAGGTAATATTGCAGAATGATAAGGGTATGAAATAAGTAGAGATACAAGGGGGAGAGATCCAGAATCTCCTTTTTTCTCTTTGATGCTTATTTTGTTTTTTAAGTCTACGTCAACAAGGTAAGGTTCGTTCCATTCTTGTAATGCTCTTGCCAATAAATATTTATACATTGAATACCAAGCATTTCGGTTTTTATACGTAATACTGTCATATCTTCTTCTAACCACCATTGTTCGTTTAGGTAAATAAGCCATTTGATAATGTTTAAGCAAGCGAAATACTGTGGCTATATCTTCATATAATCGGCCTTCTGATGGATAATCTGTCACCCATCCCCCAATAGCAAGAAGGGCTTCTTTTCGATAGAAACGTGGGATAGGAACAAAGTAATTCTTCACCCACTGGATCCGATTAAGAAATGGACGAGCTACCACAGCTTGGTGTTTCATTAAGTTCTTTCCAACTTTTTTTACGGTCACATAGTCGGAGTATACAAGCGCAACAGTGGAGGGAAGCTTCTGCATATAATCAACAAATAATTGAAGTGCAAGAGGGTATAACCAATCATCAGCATCCAATTCCAAAACATATTCTCCTTCTGCGATCTTTAATCCCTCATTTAATATTTTGCCTTTTCCCTGATTTTTCCTGAATCGTTTATATTGGATGCGAGAATCGTTTTTTATGATTGGGAGAATCCAATTTTTGCTTTTGTTTGTTGATCCATCATCTAATAAAATCAATTGCCAATTGGAATAACTTTGTTGTTTCACACTGGCAATGGCCTTTTTCATATATTTCTTTTCATTATAAAAGGCTAACAAAATCGTGACATAAGGTTTATTCCCAATTTTAACCCCTCCCATCATTTTTTAGATTATAAATGGAACAGCATATGAAAGGTATCTATAAAAAGATCAAACTTTTCTAACTTTTTAATGGTATCTTCTTCAGTAAGAACTTGATTCTTTTTTTCAGGTTGATCGTCTAATCCGATTTGAAAAGAGAGATGATTTATTTTTTTCTCTTCTGCTAACAACTCTGCCACTTTATGAAGGAATAGTAAGTATGTTTCCTTCAGCAGCATAAATTGATTAGGATATTCTTGATTGAGCTGTTTATATTCTTCTAAAATACGCTGTTCCTCTAATCGATCAATATACCCAGCAATCGTCATCGCATGTGTAGAGGTTTCAAATTCAGGATGTTTTCTTTGATAAATGAGGTAATTTTTAAACATATCACGGTGCTGTTGCTGCGTAGAAAAAGGATGTTCTTGGTGATAATGGGGGACTCCTTGATCGTTTTTTAAGACTGCCCCTATTTTATATAATCGATAACCCATATCTGTGTCTTCCAATCCCCACCCTTGATAATCCTCATCAAAATATCCCACCTTGTCTAATAGTTCTTTTTTTAAAGAGACATTTCCCGATAAAAAGGCCTGCCAAGGTAAATGATACCCAATTAATTGGTCCCCAAAATGCTTTCGCACATCTGCAAAAAGAGGTTTTGGAAACGTAAGCTGTTGATAAAATCCAGATTTAATCTCTTTTTGCGATAAAAGTGGGATTGGTTTTTTCGCCTGTTTCAATCTTTTTCGAATGGTTTTTAGATTTCTTAGATGATTTCCTGGAATGAACTGCCAACGTCTGAGTAAAAGTGGTTTTCCCCGTATTAAAGAATAAAACTTTTCAATTTGATCATTACGAAAATCGGGGTACAACGTTGTATAGACCCCATATTGTCTTAGAGCTCCTGTAACTACCATGTTTTCTTCTTCCGAATGATTTTCCAAATGATTTGCTACAAAATGAGAATCGACAATGATTTCCGAGTCTAGGAATATAATCACACTCCCGTTTGCAAGCGAAATCCCTACATTTCTCGCTTTAGAACGACCTAGATTTTTATCATAGCGAATATAATGATATTCAAACGGGGCTTTAAAGCTTTTTAATTTAGGGGTTAGATCTGTTGATGCGTCATCGATTAAGATCACTTCCATTTTAGATAAATCATATTTTTGATTTGCTAATGCATACAAGCTGAACAAATTTAAAGGGTATTTATTATATGAAGGCATAATGATACTTACATCCTTTTTCAATGACCATCCCCCACTTTACTAGGTTGTAACATAATTAAATTCATTTTAATATTTTATGCTGATATGGGTTTAGAAGATTGTTCCCATGCCTAGTCCATCTTCATATTGTAGATAGAAACTATTTATTACGAAGGGAAAGGTAATATGTCTATAGAGGTAAGTGTCATTATGATCTCCCACAATAAATATCCTCAAAATTTGTTAACCCTTTATTCTTTCCAAAATCAAACTTATGACCCTGAAAAATTTGAAGTGATCTTTGTAGACGATTCTTCAACCGATCAAACAACCACTTTAAGCAACTTAGAAACACCTTTTACATTTAAATACGTACGTTCTAAACATAATGTAGGTCGATCACGTGCTAAAAATATTGGTATTCAACATGCATCTGGAAAAATCCTTATTTTTTTAGATGTAGAAATGCTAGTCGATCCTGACTTTATTGAACATCATATTCATCTTCATCAAACGGAAGAAAACCTTGTTATCTCATGTACCAACCAGCAAAAAATCGTTTATACCGTATTGGATCCAAAATTTAATGAAAAACAAATCAAACGATTCTATTCCATGATTAAAACAAAACCAAAACTTCTGAGAAAATGGAAGCTATCTCTCTCGAATCACACTAAAAATATGCACTTGCTTTTGAGGTATATAAAAAGAATAAAAAGACCAGTTCCATTATTAGGTAAACAGGGGATTCAATCTTTATTTTTTCATCAACTTGCTTATCCAGATCCTACATTTCCTACGATAATCAGAGATTATGGGCCTTGGTTAAATGGATTCCATCTTCCTTGGATTTTTTGCATTACTAGAGCTGTCTCCTTTAGAAAAACTTTGCTAGATCAGGTAGGTTATTTTAATGAGGAATTTGCTGGTTGGGGTAGTGAAGATAATGAATTAGGTTATCGACTCTACAAAGCAGGAGCAACATTTTATGATGCACCACAGATTGCAACCTATCATCAGGAACATCCCTACATTTTGACGGAGAGAAAGAAAGAAATGATTGGAAACATTGTGAAGTTTCAACAGATTCATCCTGATATCGATGTAGCAGTGATCTCATTACCCTTTATTGGTAAAGGAAGCTTTGTAAAAGCAAGTCAAGTTTTGCATGAATATAGAACACTTTCTAATCAGTATCCTGAGCAAAATAAGACTTTTAGAGATACATTAAAGAAAGGACTTCAAGCGGCACTTAAAATGTTTTTGGAAAATCGAAGCCTAGTGAATTTAAGTGAATTTGTAGGATTAAAGGATGATGAAAAATGGAAGGAAACCGTGTTATCAGAGCTAAAAATCTTGCGATCTGATGATAGGTTTAAACGATTGGTAAAAGTATTTGATGAACTTTTTGGCGACATTGAAAACTGACATTAGGCCACTCTATTCACCTAACTTTTTCTACTCCAAGAACTTCTCCTTCTGCTTTTGTGACGATTACTAGTCAAAAAATCTCCTCCATAATCATACGAATATCCTTTGTAATCTTCCATTCAGGATAATGAGAGGTAAACTTGTTTATATCACTAATATACCAAATATGATCTCCTACTCGGTGATGTTCATTAAAGGAATAATTTAATTTCTTTCCTGTGATTTCTTGCGCTAATTCAATCGCTTCAAGCATGGAAATATTAGAATATCTTCCTCCGCCAAGGTTATACACCTCTCCACCCTGTCTAGGATTTTGAAAAAAGGTATGGAATGCGGAAATCACATCGCTAGAAGCAATTACATCTCTTACTTGTTTGCCTTTATAGCCAAATATCGTGTAGGGAATACCATTGATTACACACTTCATTAAGTAATTAATAAATCCATGTAAGACGACTCCAGATTGTTTCGCCCCAGTTAACACTCCACCTCGAAAACAAACTGTTTTCATATTGAAGTATCTCCCATATTCCTGAACCAATATATCTGCAGCTAATTTAGATGCTCCAAATAAGGAGTGCATATTTTGATCGATACTCATATCCTCAGATATACCTTTATGATAAGGATGGTTTGAATCAATTTCGAAGCGAGTTTCACATTCAATCAAAGGAAGTTGATTTGGCCGATCACCATACACCTTATTCGTGGATGTATAGATAAATACTGCCTCAGGACAGAATTTACGCGTAGCTTCAAGCAAATGAAGGGTTCCATTTGCATTCACATGAAAGTCAGTCAATGGTTCTCTTGCTGCCCAATCATGTGAAGGCTGTGCTGCAGTATGAATAATTAATGAAATATCTTGTTTATATTCTTCAAATACTTCTTCTATTTTTTTATAGTCTCTTATATCAATATCATAATGTCTATATTTAGATCCAAGTTTAAGTTTCAAATACTCACGATTGTTTATGGTCGAACCACCGGAACCAAAAAAATACTCCCTCATATTATTGTCGATCCCTATCACATCGTATCCCAAACCAACATAAAATTCTGCTGATTCCGAACCAATTAATCCAGAAGAACCTGTTATGACGACAACAGACACTAACACTCCCCCTAAATGTTTATTTAAACTGATACTTTATTCTATTCAATTTTATTTTTTCTGAAATGAAAAAGATTTTTCTTTTTACTGTCTCTCACATATAAACATTTTAAGTAGAATATGATACATTATTAGTGAAGAATACTGAAACAAATGGACATGCAAAATAAATTTTGTTCACACACAGAGGACAAATGTAATGGAGGGATGAATCATGGCAAGCAAGGTATTAGATGATTTTTTGAAGCAAAATCTAGAGGATTTAAAAAGTAGGGGTCTTTATAATGTGATCGATCCTTTAGAAAGTCCAAATGGACCAATCATTAAAATTGCTGGAAAAGAGTTGATCAATCTTTCTTCCAACAATTATTTGGGATTGGCTACCGATGAAAGGTTAAAAGAAGCGGCGCATCAAGCAATTGAAAAGTTTGGTGTCGGTGCAGGAGCTGTTAGAACGATTAACGGTACATTAGAAATTCATATCGAGCTAGAAAAAAAGTTAGCAGAATTTAAGCATACAGAAGCAGCAATTGCTTATCAATCAGGTTTTAATTGTAATATGGCAGCTATATCGGCAGTGATGGACAAGAATGATGCAATCCTTTCTGATGAACTAAATCATGCCTCAATCATAGATGGTTGTCGTTTATCAGGGGCAAAGATTATTCGCTTTAAGCATTCTGATATGGACGATTTAAGGGCAAAGGCAAAAGAAGCCACTGAATCTGGCCAATACAATAAAGTCATGGTCATTACCGATGGGGTTTTCTCGATGGATGGAGATATTGCCAAGCTACCTGAAATTGTAGAAATTGCAGAGGAATTCGGTTTAATTACTTATGTAGATGATGCGCACGGCTCCGGTGTATTGGGCAAAGGTGCAGGAACAGTCAAGCATTTTGGCTTATCAGATAAAATTGATTTCCAGATTGGGACATTATCTAAAGCAATTGGTGTCGTAGGTGGATATGTTGCAGGTAAAAAGGAACTCATTGATTGGTTAAAGGTAAGGAGTAGACCATTCTTATTCTCTACCTCTCTAACACCTGGGGATGTCGCTGCAAGCATAAAAGCAATTGAGATTCTAATCAACAGTACTGAGTTAAATAATCGTCTTTGGGAAAATGGAAACTATTTGAAGAAGAAATTAAAATCCTTAGGATTTGATATCGGAAATAGTGAAACGCCAATTACACCAGTCATTATTGGCGATGAAGTGAAAACACAAGAGTTTAGTAAAAAGCTTTATGAAGCTGGTGTATATGCGAAATCAATCGTATTTCCAACTGTCCCTAGGGGAACAGGTAGAATCAGAAATATGCCTACAGCAGCACATAGTAAAGAAATGTTAGACCAAGCATTAACAATCTATGAAAAGATCGGAAAAGAGATGGGGATTCTTTCATGAAAAAAATCTTAGTCACAGGGGCATTAGGCCAAATCGGCTCTGAATTAATTCAAAAGCTTAGAGATACCTATGGAGAAGACAATGTAGTAGCAACTGATATTCGAGAAACAGAAGCAGATGTCGTCAAATCAGGGCCTTTTGAGCTCCTTGATGTTACAGATGGAAAGCGAATGTATGAAATCGCCAAAAGTTATCAGGTGGATTCTGTCATCCACCTTGCTGCCTTGTTATCCGCAACAGCTGAAGCTAAACCACTTTTTGCCTGGAAAATTAACATGGACGGTCTTTTAAATGCTCTAGAGGTAGCGCGGGAATTAAAAACGCAATTTTTTACGCCTAGCTCTATCGGCGCCTTTGGTCCTACAACTCCAAAAGATCTTACTCCTCAAAACACCATTCAAAGACCAACGACGATGTATGGTATAAATAAAGTAACTGGTGAGTTACTAAGCGATTATTATCATCAGAAATTTGGTGTAGATACAAGAGGGTTACGTTTCCCAGGATTAATTTCCTATGTTACCCCTCCAGGAGGGGGTACAACCGATTATGCGGTTGAGATTTATTATGATGCCGTAAAAAAAGGTGAATATACCTCCTATATTGCCAAAGGGACTTTTATGGATATGATGTATATGCCTGATGCGTTAAACGCGATTATTGATTTGATGGAAGCAGATGCATCTAAGTTGAAGCATCGTAATTCATTTAATGTAACTGCAATGAGTGTTGATCCTGAGGCAATTGCCAAAGCCATTAGAAAGTATATTCCTCATTTCAAGTTAGATTATCAGGTAGATCCAATCAGACAATCTATTGCTGATAGCTGGCCAAATTCAATAGATGCCTCATCAGCAAAAGAAGAATGGGGTTTTAAGGTAGCATATGATTTAGAGAAAATGACTGAGGATATCATAAAAAAACTAAAAGATAAGCTTCTTTAAGAGTAAATCATAAGGTAATCGGAAGGGGATTCTTATCCAACCCCTTTCTTTTTATTACTAGTGACGTATGCTAATCTTTACCAAGCTGTTAATTTCATATAAAATAAAATTTCTAAGATCATATTTTATTTTTAATACTACTATTTTAGGGGCGGAAACAGATGGAAGATAACATTAATTATAGAAGCAAAAGGATTTGGGGAATGAATGCTGTTGTTTTTGTGACTGGACTGGTCAGTCTTCTCACTGATTTATCCAGTGAAATGATCGTACCTGTTCTTCCTTTATTTTTAACAACGGTTCTCCATGTTCAAGTCACTTCAATTGGGCTTCTTGAGGGAATCGCTGAAAGTACTGCAAGTATATTAAAATTATTCTCAGGTTGGTTTTCAGATAAACTAGGCAAACGAAAGCCTTTAATGGTCTTTGGCTACGGTCTTTCTAACCTAATCAAGCCATTATTTGCACTTAGTACATCGTTTAGCCAAGTACTTGCTATACGGTTCATTGACCGTTTCGGAAAAGGAATGAGAGGAGCACCAAGGGATGCCTTGATTGCTGATTCAACCAGTAAAGAAGAAAGAGGAAAAGCATTTGGGTTCCACCGGGCGATGGATACCTTAGGCGCTGCAATTGGCCCATTTGTTGCCTTCTTTGTGTTAAGCTCTTTTCATGAGAATTATCGTTTAATCTTCTGGATTTCCTCTATTCCCGGAATTATTGCGGTATTATTACTTATCTTTTTCTTGAAGGAAAAAAAGAAAACAAATATAGAAGAAGAGATCTTTGGAAAACAAACACGACCAAAGATCAGCTTTAAAGGCTTAGATCGCCGTTTTATTCTCTTTACCTTTATTGCTACTTTGTTTGCAATTGGTAACTCATCTGATGCTTTCTTAATTTTACGGGCACAAGATGTTGGGATGAATTCAGCATTGATTCCTCTAGCTTACTTTGCGTTTAATATAGTGTATACGCTTTTCTCAATCCCTGCAGGCATTTTATCTGATCGCTTAGGTAGAAGGCCAATTATCGTAACAGGCTATCTGATCTTTGCATTGATTTATCTTGGGTTTGGACTCATTACAAAGAGTTTATGGGTATGGGGATTATTTATCTTATATGGCCTTTATTATGCTACAACAGAAGGGGTTCAAAAAGCATATATCGCTGATCTTGTCCCAGAAGGAAAAAGAGGAACGGCAATAGGCACGTTTAATGCTTTAACAGGAATTGCTGCGCTTCCTGCTAGTCTTCTTGCAGGATTTTTATGGGAAACATTTGGACCTGCCTCTACCTTTGCCGTAAGTAGTGGATTTGCTGCTTTATCTGCTATTTTAATGGTGTTACTTCGTGTATAAAAGCAGATCAGCCATTTGTTCTATTTTTCTTCTTCGATGATTTCTACTTCCGAGGTAATATCGATAATGTCGCTATCTAACTGTTGTGCATATTGCCTTAATTCTTTTTCTACCATCGACCAAACAATGGCGATAGCGATTCCATCATCCACAAGTCCTAAAACAGGAATCAAATCGCTTACTACATCAAAGGGCATAATAAAGTATAACAATGCTGCTCCTATTAGCCCTTTTTTTGTTTTACTTGTATGAGGGTCTTTAAAATAAAGATACATCACCTTAAGCTGCTGAATGAGGTTTTGGATACCCCCTGTTTTTTTATTTTTCTTGGAAATTCACGATAAATCTTTCTTTTACCCTTGCTTGTCCTTGCTAAATCCACTAGTTTCATTACTAGCTCGATAATCTTTTGTCGGTTCATCTAATTCACATCCATCTGAAGGAAGATTGTTTTACTATCTTATACGATAAAAATATCGTCTAAGTTTCATATTTCATAGGAATTAGTAGTTCTTGAATGTATCGATTTCTTTCCTTTCTTAAGTCAATAAACTGGCCACTCATTGAAACTAAAGGTCTGTGAGGTTCAGACGGGTCTGCCAAAATGACGGTCGCCTTTTGCCCATCATTCATGATCACCTCTTGCCCTTCCATCAACTTGGAAATATATTGGAGGAAATTGAGAACAATGGCAGCATTTAATTCTCCTTGAAAGGCGATTTGGTGTAATTCCATATAGGCATGGAAAGGAGAGAAAGATTTTTTGTAAACCCTTTCTGAAGAAATTGCATCATATACATCTGCAATGGCAACAATTTGAGCAACGAGAGGAATATTAGTACCGTCTTTTTTCAATGGGTAACCTTTTCCATTTAGTCGTTCATGATGCATTAAAGCTGCTGTAAGGACCAAGGGGTCTTTTATCTCATTTTTTACTAGAATTTCATATCCTAACCGTGGGTGTTTTTTTACCGTTTCAAATTCAACATCTGTTAACACAATTGGTTTTTGTAAAATAGAGGAGGGTATTAAGGCTTTTCCAATGTCATGAAGAAACCCAGCATGACCAATTCGAATGACCTCATCCCCTTTTAATCCCATCAGTCTTGCCAATAAGGCGGAAATGATCCCAACATTGATGGAATGTTGCATGGTATAATGGTCAATGTCTTTAATCGTTCTCAGTTGGATAAAGAGATGGGGAACCGAAACCATATGGGACATTAAATCATCAAAAATTTCGAATAATGTATCCTGTTCGATTCGCTCTTGCCTAGAAGCGGATTGAAATAGATCTTCAACTGTTGTTAAACACGTATCATAGAGTTGATAAAATTCGGGATCCATTTTTTGAAGGTGGTTCATGTATTCATTGATGGAAGTTCTTGTTTCCTCAATTGCAATGCGATCAATTTGACGAATGATGATTGCTTTTATATCTTCTTCTGTCAAAATATGACCCTTTGATAACAAAAGAAGACCTTGTTCTGTAATAATATCATCTGCTAATTGTTGTTTCACCAATCCCATATAGGGTTTTACATATTTCATGGGTACCTCTCCTTACTAAGGCTTATAAGAAGTTTTTAATATATACTATTAAAAAACAGCAAAAACATTCAAAACAACGCGTTTAATCGTAGTATTTTTTCGGAGGAATGATCAATGACTTACTGGCATGAATATCGAAATCTATTTCGCAGTCGCTCTGTCCTGTTATTGCTTAGTAGTGAAGTAATTAATTCGATTGGATCTACATTGACTTTTTTTGCCATGATGGCACAAGTGATGCATTTAACCGATCGAGATTTATATATTGGAATGGTCATGATGATGGAAATTACTCCTGCTATTCTTTTTGGTTTTGTCGCAGGAATTATTGCTGACCGCTTTGATCGTAAAAAAATTATGATTGTCAGTAATCTATTAAGGGCAGGTATTATTTCTCTTCTTCTCTTTTCCGATCAATTATGGCAAATTTACTTGATCGCGTTTATCGATGGAATTGTGGCAAATTTTTTCCAACCAGCCAAACGGGCTTTGCAACCCACATTAGTAAAATCTGAAGAATACGTTACACTAAATTCCCTTTTTTCATTAACGAATAGTACAATGCAAATTTTCAGACCAGCCATCTCAGGGCTCGTCGTTGCTTTTTTAGGTGCAAAAATGGCTTATACAGTTGATGTGATTACCTTCATCTTAGCAGCAGGATTGACGCTTGGAATTAAAGCGCCTCCTTTTGTAGAGGAAAAGAAAGAAAGGTCGCAGCAAATGTGGCAAGATTTTAAAGAGGGAATTCGTTATATCGTCAATAAAACGATCTTAAAATATATCTTTATCTTTCAAATCTTTTTCACCCTTGTAATGAGCATGCAAGGGGCTCTTACCTTTTTATATGTAGAAAAATACATGGCTCATGGTGGAAATGTTGAGCAAATTACTGGTTACCTATTTTCGATGATTGGAATTGGTGGTTTTATGGGAGCATTCCTCTCAAAATGGATGATTGAAAGAATCGGGGGAATTCAGCTATTACTCGCGACCACGATTTTTGATGGTGTCATGGTGGTTTGGTTCTCTTGGACAGACCAATTACCCATTGCCTTATTTATTTGGGCCTTTTTTGGAATTATTGGTGCTGTATCCTCTGTCGTTATTGAAACATTGATTCAACATCAAGTGCCAGAAGATTTGCGAGGAAGGGTTTATGGTGTGATGGGCCCGTTGACTGGTCCAATTTCTCTCATTTCCATTGGCGGTGGTACTACCTTGTCCCAATGGTTTGGGCCAAGATTGGTGTTCATGTCTGCAGGACTTGGCGAAATCCTCCTAGGCATCTTTGGCAGAATCGTCCCTGCTTACAAAAAAATGGAGAATCAATGACTTCTTAATTAAATCATTGGTTCTCTTTTTTTAATCTATTTAATTGGAACTTGTATCAAAAAAGTAATTTCCCGATCCAGAATAGGAAACGACTTTAATTGTATAGTCTCCTGTTACGCCTGGGCTAAAAGTGACTAACTCCTGCCGTTCAGTCCCCTCTGCCTTTCCTACCAATGTTCCATTTGGATCATAGACATAAAGGTCAAAATCCGGACTTCCACCAAAGAAACCACTTACCCAATCTGAAATGACAAGTGTTACCGCAACTGGTTCTGAAGTAGAAGTTACACTAAGTATCCAATTGTTACTATCTCCTGAAGAACTTAGACTTCCACTAACAAAGTGGTGTGAAGGTACGATTGGCGCTGTTCCATTATAGTTCCCTGCAACCTTAATAGCATCATACGCTTGTAAGCGCCCTTTCCCATAATCAATGTCTTCAGCTGTTGGTCCCCAATCACTTGCTGTTGAAGTAACGATCGTTTTAATCTCACTAGTCGTGATCGTTGGTTTTGCATCAATCATCAAAGTAATTACTCCTGCTGTAAAAGGAGTAGCCATACTAGTACCGCTATAAGTTATATAACCATTTGTAGAATTGGCTTCTGCAGCCGTAATGTTATATCCAGGAGCAGAAACATCTGGTTTAATACGGTCATCAGCAGTTGGTCCACGACTTGAGAAATTGGCTAGGTTAAAACCATATTCTCCCACATCCGCCATCGCAGCGACTGTTATGGCATCAGAAGCAGCTCCAGGGGAACCAATCGTATATTGTGTTGGTCCTGAATTGCCTGCTGCAACAGTTACAGCAATACCATTGGCAACTGCTCTATTGACAGCTATCGAAGTAGAGTCCGTACCATCGGAACTACTTGAAGTGCCAAGTGATAAATTAATGACTCGGATATTGTAAACGTCCTTATTCTGAATCGCCCAATCAATTCCAGCATCTACAGTACTCATGGAACCACTTCCACGACGATCAAGCACCTTGATTCCTACCAATGCAGCTCCATATGCTACGCCTTTGTAGTTCGCATTACCATCACCTGAACCAGCAATAATACTTGATACATGTGTTCCATGACCATTATCATCATAAGGAGTTGTTTTAGATCTGACAAAATCCATCCAGCCGATCACTTTTCCTCCGTCTAAATCAACATGGGTTGCATCAATTCCTGTATCAATTACTGCAACCACTACGTCATTTTTTGAATAGGTCGTTAATGATCCATCTAGATCTCCGTCAAGTCCAAAATCAGTTCTAGCTTTTCCCACTCCAAACCAATTTGTCGCCGTATCCATGCTTGCTTGAACAGGCATATCATATTCAATCTGTTGAACAAAAGGCATCTTTTGTAGAGCAATAATTTGGCCTTTATTCAAGTCTGCTGCAAATCCATGGAAAGCCTCGCTATATTCAAATTTTGTCTTGAATAAGCCAATCGCTTTCTCCATGTCTTTTTTCTTGCTTAGAAAATCCGTATTTAACATCACGATGACTGGAATAGTGGTCAGCTCATCTGTTCTATTCATGATTTCTTCTAGGTTGTCAAAAAGTTTGTTTTTGTTGTTGTCTACTTGCTTAGGAAGCTCTTTGTGCTTAACTGGTTGTTTTTCATTCTGTGCCAAAACCATGGGGATTGAACTTAAAACAAACACCATTACAAAAAGAATTATCATCACTCTTTTTGTCAAAAAAATCACTTCCTTTTTCAATATTTGGAATTTGCATTCCTAACAACAATATAATATAAACTTTTTAAAAATATTCAAAATAATTAAAAATGAATAAAATGGCCTATAAAAAATCCCATCTCTTATTAGAATTGGGGCTTTAATCCTGATAGAAATATTCCTTAAGTTAGATCCCCACATCTTTTTGCTAGCTCATTAAGATTTGTATGGATCTCCTGAACGATTCTTTTACGTTCTTCGTTGAACCCTTCCCCATCTCTAAAGTAGATTTGTCGATTTGCAAGGATCAGTCGTTTATTTTTACTTACATACAAAGGAACAAAGGTCAAATGTTCTCCTGTTTCTTGAAAAAAATACTTTTCTAAATAAAGAAATCCCTTATACATTTCTTTGACCTCTGAAGAGGGATCACGATAATCAATATCTGGGAAAATCACAATTCTTTGTCCACTTTTTAAGACTTCTACACTTTGATGGAAGGTTTCTAGTATTTTTCGCGAACCCCTATATACAGGAATCCCTTTCCCAGAATTCAATAGTTTTGAAATGAAAAAGGATAGAGGAAAAGCAACCATTTTCGCTAGATTTCGATTCCAGCCAAACCTTTTGGTAAACGTATAATCTACATATTGCTTATAACAAGCAGCTTGGTCAAGAAAAACATGAAGGATCCACGCATGTAAACATTTTGGAAACCAAAGCAATGTTACAAATGGGCCAAAAAGATTTTGGTGGTGGGAGATATACACGACGGGTCCGTTGATTCGGTCAGGAACCTGAACCTTATATCTGGGATAAAAGATTCGAATAAAACCTCGGATGATTCTAAATAATATACCATAATGACGATTCATTACATTCACCAGCAATCTATTTTTCTCGTAGAAATCCAGAAATAAGTATAGATAAAACCCTGATAGAATCTAGTATAGATTTATAATGAGAACCAGCATTGTTATTAAAATATAATGTCTGTATGGGTACTTCGCTGATCTTTATATTCATTTTTGTTGTATAAATTAACATATTAATTTCATATTCGTATCTTTCTCCTTTAAGTTCCTGAATCTGTGGAAGTATTTTATTAGGAATTCCTCGCAATCCTGTTTGCGTATCTTCTAGTTTATAGCCAAATAAAAGTCGAAAAATAAGACTAGTTATTCTATTACCAATATAGCTACGGAAGGGAACATTAGGTTTGCTAAAATCCCTAACCCCTAGAACGATTCCTTGATCACTATTTTCTATAGCTTTTGCTACTTTATAAACATCTTCCAGTGAATGTTGTCCATCAGCATCTGCCGTAATAACACCTTCTAAATCCTTATGAAATTCTAGATAATATTGAAAAGCAGTTTTTAATGCTCTACCTTTCCCTTGATTTGTTTCATGCGTTAAAACGGTACATCCTTCAATTTTGTTTAATTCCGTAAAGATATCGTCTAATTCTTCTTTACTACCATCATTGACAACGATAATTTGTGATGCACCTTCTTCTAATAGGCTTTTAACATAGTCTACCAAACTATTTGTAGGATTAAGGGCGGGAATGATTACTGCGTAATTTCTC
>NZ_LSKU01000001.1:1604434-1605351 GCF_001561915.1 Tepidibacillus decaturensis
AGCATCTCCTCTCAAGGGAAAAGAAATCTATTAAAACAAATCAAAATATAGTAGATAACGCCACTATTTAGGTAACTATTTCCATTAATTAAAACTTATCAAATATGAGATTATTTTGCATTATATTTTTGTTTTTCAAGTGTTGATTTTTATCTATTAGAAAAACGATTGTTGCTTAGTATGAACAAATTAAAGAAATCAAATGTGTTTCGTTAGCTCAGTTATAAGATAATAACACTAATAGCTTTTTTTGGTATCTTGGTTGCCGTTTTTCCCAACAAAAATAGTAGTCCACCCTGGTTCAATTAGGGGGACTACTACCTCTAATCAGACTAATTAGTCGGCCTTAGGTTGTACTAATCTTTTAATGCTGTGAACGATTCGCCAATTTTCCTTACAGCAGTGGCAATCGACTGGACAGCAAATGGATCCCAACTTTGATTTGCCTTTTCTAATGCACTGTCATTCGTAAAATCATTTAACCGATCAATAGGTTGTGTCCATTTTTGATCTCTCCATTGAAGCTTATATCCTTGACTACATTTAATCACAAAGAGGTGAAGTTCAGAACCTTTTGTTAGCACTCTCGCTTCAACAAAGGAATCAGAATGATTCTTGACTTCAATCGTCACAGGCCACTCCTCATCATATTCATAGATAGGTGTACCTGCGGCTTCCATCCGTTGCATCCAAGATGGGCTTGCTTGACACATTGCTTCTAGTATCATAGATTACTCCTCTCGGGTTCGGTTTTATTCATTCCCATTATAGAATTCTCCGATGAAAGGCGCAATATCTTGACGCTACTCCTCAATGAGCTTCTTGATTTTTAGATATTCCTCTTCTGTGATCTCACCTTTTGCATAATGATTACGTGAACTACCCGCCACCTACGCTTCGCTTAGAGATGGGGGCTT
>NZ_LSKU01000001.1:1607158-1622083 GCF_001561915.1 Tepidibacillus decaturensis
ATTAAAAAAGGGACAACTTTAACGTTTCTTTTGTAGTTGACTTTATGGCTTGATGGTGACTTGCTGTTTTTCATCATCCCAATCTACATAAGCCCCTAATTGTTCACTGATAAACCGAATGGGAACATAACTCCTTCCATCTTTTGTAATTGCTCCTTGGTCTAATAATAAGGTTTTTCCATTCACTTTAACCTGCAAGGTATTGATTGGCAATTCAATGGTAAGATTGCCCTTTTGATAAAAAACTGTTTTTGTTTGCTCATTCCAATCTACTTTTGCCCCCAAACTATTGCCTAAAACCTTAAACGGGACCATGGTTCGGTTATTTTGAACATAGGGAATGGCATCTATCGGATATTGAGCATTATCGACTTGAACAAAGCGTTCTCCTAGTCGAAAATGAATTTCCTCCATCTGATCTGAAAATGGGGGATAATTTACTTGTTGATGAAGGGTATCCTTTCCTTTTCCAGCAATCTTTTCTGTTTGAAACGTCCAAGTTTGGTCATAGGACTTTACTAACTGATTTTGCTTGACTTCCAATATGACACTCACCTTATATTTTTTATCTAATGCCAAAGGTGATTTTGGAATGAGAATCACTTCATTTTGTAAATGTTCATCATTACCTCCTGTGTTTTTTGGCGAATTCACATAGATAGGGACCTCATGATTTTCCTCATCCAATATTATTGCTGACTTTAACCTTACGTTTTCGACTTGACTGCCATATACCCCTATCATAATTGGATAACCTACTTTTTTCGGAGCATTAGAATAAAAGCGCAACGGATTAGGGGTTTCATAATTATTCCATGCAATGGGTACATCCTTTTGGTTTTGTCCTGGATAAGCGACCCGAGTTAAACTTGACTTAATTTGACCACCAAAATTTATCACATGAAAGTAACCCGCTTTTCCATAACCGTAGTATTGGTAAGATGGATTAAGAAATGGAATACGATGGTAAGGGGCATCAAAAAGCCCATCAATCGCCTCTTGAATCGATGGATTACTTTGATAACTTATATCTTCAGACGTATCTCCATAAAATCCGTAATAGGAAGCACGATCTGCAACTGTCTCACCAAAGAATCCAGAAGTACCTTCCTTTTGATAGTGGCCAAAAACATTTAGTCTGTCCTGATATTCAGCATGCTTTTGTGCAGCCATATTTAGTGAACGATCCCATTCATATAAGGGAATCCCTAGAATATAACGATAATCATTAGCCAAATTGATCGCAGATAATTGTTCTTGGTTTGGCAAAGGTAAAGAACTTAAGCTTACTTTTGAAACGGTGAAGGTCCATGTTTTTTCGATTGTGTTAGCCCAACCTTTTAAATGAATGGTTGCCTTTACTGTGTTACTCCCTGTTAATGGTTTTGACGGCTTGGCATAAAAGGTGTGACGTTCTTCATCATAAGTTACTGGAATCGCTGCTCCATTTAGGGTGAACTCTACTTTTTCCAGCTGATTATCACCGAGAAAAATCGTCCAACCTATTTCTGGTTGGTTAATACCAATTGTTCCCTGAGGATATGGAGGATAGTAGGTAACTTGATCTGCTGCTTGAGTCAGGGGCGGGGTACTCATGACTACCAAGAGAAATATGATTTGTGCAAGAAAAATTGGAATCCATTTCTTATGTTTTTTCATCATTGCTAGTTCTCCTCTTCTGTATTTTTTATCCTATTATATTATACGAAACTTATTGCTATTAGTTTTGTCAAGCACTATACATAAAAAAAGGTTTGTATACCATCGCGCTCCGTCATCCGTGCCCTTCTATGAATAAAGATTACGGAAAGAAGGGCACTACTGAAGGTCACAGCTTATGGAATATACAAACCTTAAATGACAAATAGAAGAAAGTTATACTTTCTTACCGTCACGATATAAAGCTAAAACAAGGATATCGTCAAGGCAGCGGCTAATACGATATAACGTAGGATAAAGCCACCGATGAGTACAAAGCCTTCTGTGATTAAAGCCGGTAATAAGCTAGGTCCTGTTAACGATGATGCTGCAGAAACTTGTAAGTTTTGAGGCTTTGTTGAAGCATGGAAGTGGAATAGTTCAACTCCTTCGATCACCATTGGAACCAATAATCCAATGGTGATAATCCCTAACCAAAACATAAGAGCATACTCTCCAACGATTAAAGCCTGAACAGATTGATAAGCGGCTTCATTAGCTGCACTTGTTACATAAAGCATGAAGAAGATTAGAATCAACTCCAAACCCATCAAAGAAAAGTGAGTTTTCTTTAACCATTGCATGTTGTAGCATGCTTTACGATCAGCTAATGTCGCAAACAACACGGTAGCAGCGATTCCCGTTGAGAATGCGGAAACCATAAATAAAACAGGTAAAACAGAAGTATTCCACAATGGAACCGCTTTAACTACACCAATCAGTAATCCTGTATAACCGGCTGTTCCAATCGCAAATAAAACGCCAAGTCGTTCAATCCAAACATTCACTTGTTTCTTCAAATAGACCATCAAAGCTTGATAAGCTGTAATCAGCAAAAAGACTGAAATGATATAGGTACCATTGGTCATCATCGAATTAGGAAAATTAACTAGTAGATAGATAAATCTCAATGGATGATGTAAACCTGCTTCGGCATCAAAAACAAGCAACAATAGTCCTATCGCTAATAGAATTGGCGCAAGAATATATCCTGTCTTTTGAATCGTTGTAGCAAAAGGAAACTTCCTACTCACGATATGAGAGGTAAGATAAGCGCCCGCACTTACCCCTGCTAAGAATAGGTACCATGCAATCATCATTCCCCAAACCATATGGATCACCTCACATAATAGATTTTTGGTTTTGTTCCTAAATCTTCTCTTAATGGTTTTGCTTTTCTTGCAATAATTTCTTTTGAGATTTCACTATTAGGATCATCAAGATCGCCAAAGATTCTCGCATTTCCAACACAGGTGTTGACGCAAATCGGTTGATTGCCTGCTGCCACTTCTTCTGCACAGAAACGACACTTCTCCACTACACCTGTTTCATGATTGGGGACTCTTGCTTGATAAGGGCAGGAAACGACACAATATTTACAACCAATACATTTATTCTCATCGACTAATACGATGCCATCTTTGGTTTGATAAGTTGCTCCTGTAGGACAATTATGCATACATGGCGGATTTTCACAATGCTGGCATTGAACAGGAACAGCATAGAAAGAGACGTTAGGATAGACCCCTTCCTCTTGTTCATAAAACTTGATGAATGCTTCTTCTGGTGGTAATCCGTTTTGCATTTGGCAGGCCACTCGGCAACCAAAACACTCGACGCATTTTGTTGTATCAATTAACATTCCATAGCGAGTCATTTAGATTCCCACCTTTCTAATTTTTACGATGACTTCATGGATCATTGATGTGCCTCCAATGGGATCCACTTGATAGGGAACATGGTCCATATAACTAAATCCAACGCCTTTTGCCAAATGAAGTCCATCAGAGAAGTTACCATATGGTGACGGGACAAAAACACATTCTGGATGAATTCGTTCTGTAAGTTTTACTTTTACTTGACTCTTTGCATTGGCAGATTCAACTTCAACCAAATCTCCATCCTTTAATCCCATTTCTATACCGCGTTTTTTGTTGATCCATAACCGTTCTGAGTTATAATCCTTGGTTATTTGCAGCAAATAGGGTAGGTTTGTTGTATAAGAATGTGTATGGTAACTTTGTTTCCCTGTTATCAGGCGGAATGAATCTTGGTCTGGTTTTACTTTTGGCTCCATCCATTTCACAACACGTGAAAAACCGGCTTTTGCGTAGTTCTCACTTACGAATTCAACTTTACCTGATGGGGTTTTCAATTTGGGAACAACGCCAAGTTCAACTGGATCATCGATTACAATGGTTCCCTTCTTCTTTAATTCAGATAAAGTAATACCTAGTGGAGCAATCATCGCCTGGTTCAATTCATCAACGGTAAAGTTAAAATAGTGACCGAGTCCCATTGCTTTCGCAATCTCTGTGAAAATTTGATCAGCTGGAACAGTATTGGGATGAACAACGTCTATGGTTTTTTGTCTTAAACAAACAGCTGGTTTACCACCAGGCAATGCTTCAATCACATCGTCTCGCTCTAAATAGCTTGGTTCTGGTAACACATAATCTGCAACCATCGCTGTTTCTGACATTTGCACGTCAATTACAACACTTAATTCAAGTGCTCTTAGTCCTTCGATCATATAGTTAGGATCGGAATATCCCCGAACAGGATTGGTTTGAATAATGATGGCTGCTTTCACAATCCCCTCTTTTGCTTTTTGAGGAATCACGCTTGCCACACCAGCATGTGGGTTGACTAATGGAAATTCTGCATCTACCCTTGGCAGAGTAGAAGGTGATGGTGTAGGATGTATGGTAGGATCTAATTTTCCAAGTTTCGGACCTTTTCCAAAGATATAGCCACCTTTTTGTTGAATGTTTCCTAATAATGCATTAAATAACGCAACAGCACGCCCTGTTTCAGCACTATTAGCATAAGTACAACCAAAACCACCACGCCAGGATTGTTCAATCATTGCTTTTGGCTTAGCTTTTGCCATATCTCTTGCAATACGAGAAATCGTATCTTTGGAAATCCCCGTCACTTTTTCTGCCCATTCTGGCGTATACTCTTGGATTGTTTTTGCATATTCTTCAAAGCCAATAGCATAATTGGCAATAAACTCTTTGTCATAAAGCTCTTCTGTCACCAATACATTTGACATAGCTAAAACAAGAGCTAAGTCCGTTCCTGGACGTATCGATAACCATTCATCAGCTAAAGGAGCCGTATTGTTTAAGCGTGGGTCAACAATCACAACATAAGCCCCGTTATCTTTTGCCGCTCCCAGTGCCTGCACAGAGGCTGGTCTTACCCCATCACCATAACTTCGTCCAATAAACATAATGTATTTAGAATTGGCCACATCTCCACCCGGAACTCCACCAATGGTATGAGTAAATCCTGTATCTCTAGCATTAGAGCATACGACAAGATGGTTAAAATAGTTTGGCGATCCGATCGCATCTAAGAAACGAGGACCATAAAATTTCCCGGTTGGTCTTGGGTCTTCTACAAAAACAACAGAACCTGGGTCTTTCGCTACAATCTCTTTCAACTTTTGACCAATCTCTTGATAAGCTTGCTCCCAAGAAATTGGTTCAAATGTGCCATCTTCTTTTCTTTTAAGAGGTTCTTTGATTCGATCAGGTGAGTAAGCTATTGTTGCAATACCATGACCCCTAGCACAAATCTTCCCTTTACTAAAAGGATGATCAGGGTGACCTGCAACCTTCCATAGCCTACCATTTTTTGAATATACCAAGATTCCGCATTTACTTGAGCATGCATTACAAAAGGATGGTGTGATCGTTATATTTTCTTTTTCATTTGCATAAAGGGTTTGCCAGCTTTGAAATTCAATAGCCCCCAATGAGGCTAAGGCTGTTGTCGCAGCAGAGGCTTTTAAGAATGTTCTCCGCGATACTTGTAACATAAGTTCCCCTCCTTGTGTTTTGAAGATTTAGATAAGTTGTGAAGATTTTTTGAAAATGATGAAGAATTCTTGAAAATTTGTGAAGAATTGAACATAAAATTGTAAAAAAATAAAATCCCACTCCCCTTCTATTCTTTATTTATAGAAAAATCATGTATGAAATTATGAATTGCTCACTTTAATTGTATGTTTAAATCCCTTATTAGTGGAAATTAAACATTTTAATACCCCCTATAACAAATACTTAGAATATGTTAAAATAATATTAAATTCTGACTTATTAGAATATCTTGTCTAGCTTTTATGTTAAAAATGGGGGTATTCTATGCAAATATCTAATCTGGAAGTATTCCTACTGGTTGCCCAATTGAAGAGCTTATCAAAAGCTTCAAAATTGTTACATCTTTCACAACCAGCAGTTAGTAACAAAATTCATTTGTTGGAAGAAGAACTTAATACCTCTTTATTTGAGCGTTCTCCTTATGGTGTTTCATTGACAGAAGAAGGTCAAACCGTTTTTCAATATGCACAAGAAATCCTTCATACCTACCATCAATTGGTCGAAACGATTCATCCTACTAAACAACCCAATAAGGAAAAACTGATGATTGGTACAGAATCAATGATTGGCAGCTATTTCCTTCCTTGTAAAATATGGAGCTTTATGGATAAGTATCCCATGGTCGAAATGAAAATTATCACCTACGATCGTGCCAATCTATTTAAAGAACTTGAGGAGCATTCCATTGATGTTGCACTTGTTGAAGGTGCTATTCCTTCAGAATCTCCTTTTCATTCCCAGATCATTTCTACCGAACCAGTTTATTTAGCCGTTCCTAACCAAAAAAAATGGCAAAACATTGACGTTTTACCATTACATGAGCTATATGAAATTGAAATGATCTTACCTGATGAAAATACAGGTTTCCGACAAACTGTTGAAAAGGCACTTATCCAACAAGGAATTCAAATGAATAAACTACATATTATCGCCGAAACGAATAATGTAGGGACGATGAAATCATTAGTTGAATCAGGAAAGGGAGTTTCCTTTATGTGTGATACCCTAAAAAATATGAGCCATTCCTTGGAACATATCAAATTACTTAAGGTTGAATCATTAAATATTAAAATTGACTATTATCTAGTTTACTCCTCTGAAAATACAAATCCAGTCTTAAAACCCTTTATAGAAGAATTATTTTTATGAAATGATAGACTTAGGCAAGTAAGATATCTACTACGAATTAGCTAATGATTTTATCTTTTTATTCAATGCCCATTGCGCCCAGATTCCATTAAGCAATAACAAAAGCGCAGTTACAAAAAAGACTCCATTTAACCCTATATACCCCGCTAGAAAACCGCCTGAAATTGGTCCAATCATATTCCCAAGAAAAGTTGCACTATTGCTATATCCAAAGGCAGTACTTTCCATCCCTTTTGGTGCGAAACGATGGGTTAACGAATTGACAGATGGTAGTAAACCACCTATTGTTAGCCCAAGTAAGAACCTCCAAATAATTAATTGCCAAATATTTGTAGAAAATCCTTGAGGAATGAAAAGTAGAGCTGCACCGATAATAGAATAAATCAGAACCTTCTGGTGCCCGATCTTATCACCTAACACCCCTAATCTTGGGGCAGCTATCATCTCAGCAAAACCAGCCGTAGCAGCAACCAATCCTGCGAAAAACGAGACTTTTCCACCAGGTGGTTCTAATTTCTGAACAAACAGCGATAAGATTGGATTCACATTTAGTACCGCAAACTGAATCATAAAGGCAACTACAAATAGTTGAATCAATGGTTGGGTTGCTACAATTAACTTGAAATCACTAACAAAACTACCTGTCTCTTGTTTTTCTCTTGGAGTAAATTCCTCTTTAACCAAAAACATGACAATAAATGTTGCGATTAAAATAAACAAGCCAGTATAAAAGAAAACATGCCGATAACCAATATAATCAGCCAAAATCCCACCTAAAAATGGACCTATAATCGAACCAGCAACAGCTCCAGAACGCAATGTTCCCATAGCATATCCTACTTTTTCCTTAGGAGAATTCGTGGCAACTAAGGCGATTGCAGCAGGGTTAAATCCTGCAATTACTCCATTTAGTAAACGTAAAAATAACAAATGATAGACATTTGTAGCTAACCCCATGAGAGAAATAACAATAGCCATTCCAAATCCTGAACGAAGAATCATAATTTTACGCCCATATTTATCAGCTAATCTTCCCCATAACGGTGAAAAAAGAAATGCAGTTAAAAAATTGGCCCCAAATATCAACCCTGCCCATAATGCTACTTGACTTTCGGATTCAATCCCCATTTCTTGATGAATAAACAACGGTAAGAACGGCATAATGGAGCTCATTGCTGCCATCAATAAAAAAACCGCCCCCCAAAGGATATATAAATTTCTCCGCCATAACTCCATATGTTGTCCCTTCTCTCTCTGAATCTAATCTTCTTTATTATATATTTCGTAAAACGAAATTTAAAGACAGTGAAATGGTTTTTTAAGAAAAAAATATCTTATTCCCTTTTATCCTAAAAAAAGGAAACAAGATATCATCTCGTCTTTTAATCTAATTTTTCATTATTCTATTACCGTTTTGGAGGAGTAATCCGTTTTAATCTCAGTTCGATACGAACGTTCTACCTTTTTCACAAACGATAATTTTTGCAAATATGCCATTGTTTTATCCATGTCTTTTTCATTCACATATAAAATACAATAGTTCATTCTTTTAGAAATAAAATGGATATGTCCAATTCTTTCTAGATTCCTTGCTGCTTTAAAATCATTTATCCATACAATGAGTCCAACTCTTTTTGGAAACATGTCATCGTCTCCTTTGAAAACGTATAACAAAACTTAAAGACATACTACCATTTCTTTAACATTGATGCAAGAATTAAAAAAAGTTAAATCGCACAGACATTACTTAATCCACAAGAACTGCAGCTTCCAGTACTACAAGAACCACCTAACAATGCATCACCATTTCTAGGTACTTTGATCGATTTTGAAATAGAATGAGCAATCGTTCGAGATATGAGGTAAAACATTTGATCTAGGTTCTCTTCAGCTTTTTTAAACTGCTTTACTGTTTCAAGTTGATCAAGCTCAGTTAATACCTGATCGATTCTTTGTTTTACTTCATGGTAACTTGGATGAAAGCGGCCAAAGCGTTGAACCTCTGCAAAGCTTTCTTTTTCTTCTTGAAGTTTTTTCTTCAGCGCAATCACTTCTGGATCTTTTTCTAATGCTTGTTTATATTGAAGATACTCCATCACTTCTTTTGACCGATTAATCATATCTGCCAAATCATAAGTTTGGAGAATCACATCGGTATCTAAATTCATATCAATCCCTCCATCCTTATTATAACATGAGATGATGGTTTGCACTATGAAAGGATGACTAACTATATATGGAATGGAAAAGAGGGAAATACATTTTCGATTCGATAATCCTTGTTTCTTAACACTTCAAAAGGAGTCTCCTCTTCTTCTTCTATCTCTTGACCCATTAATACCCTATCCTCAGTCCATATCTGTTTATTTGGATTAAATCCAGCCTGTTGAAGGTTCTGTAAAAGAAAGTCAAATCGTTCTCTTTTGATGATTAAATGGGTTGGCGAAATCTCGCCAATGATCCATTCTTTAAAACGTTGTAGCGACTTTAAAGTATTTGCGATTTCTTCAGATTGGCATACCATGATTCGAACGTCTAAAAATGAAATGGTTCCATAATTTTTGCCCCAATCAAGGAGGGTTTGTTTGAAATGGTCCCCAATCGGGATCATACTCAACCTTTCCAAGAAAGCTAAAATGTCTTCAATTGACTTTTGTTTTTCTAATCCTTTTAAAATCGAATCTTTTGTTAAACGATAGCGGTTCATTTGGTCTATTTGTTCCAAAACAGCAAATTGCTCTAATTGAGCTCTTAATCGATAAGGAAAATTTTTGGGCACTAAAAGTTCATAATTGGGTTGAACATAGATTTGAGCTAATTCCTCTTTTTCTTTAGGAAGCCATTTAAATAGCCAGTTTCCATCTGTATCTTTTCCTAATTCAATCCAACCAAAAGCATATAATGGTTTTAATATTTCTTGTTCTGCTCGAACAACAAACTCCTCAGTTACAGGTCGGTTTAAACGTTTAGCTAACCTATGAAAAATCGACGTGAAAGAATACCAGCGTCCTTCTGGAAAATGAAAAAGCATAAAAAATAAATGCTGTAGAAAGATATCGCTTGATTTAAACTGTATCCGAATCAGTTGTTCCAACAATCCTCTTCTTTCCCCTTGAGTCAATGTAAACCATTTTTCTATTTTATCTGTCCCAACTAATTGATCTGTTTTTTCGATCAAATCCATCGTTTCTGCAATTACTAATAAAAGCTGTAAAAAAACAGGGTATTCATAGAGATGATCTCGATTCATTGGAAATTTGCTTAACAAAGTTTCATCCATCCCAAAGTGTTCTGACAGCTTGGCCAAATGGCGTTTATGTACTGTTCCTCTTTGCGTGAGTGGAACCGATTCTGTTTGGATATAAGTTAAAAATTGAAAAAGATCTTCTTCCAAATCTCCTTTTGGACTTGGCTCTAAAGTATAAGGGGTTTGCTCTTCGGATTGTTGATTAAAGTTTTGAAAAAATAAAAATCGGTGCCATTGCAAAAAAAGCTGTTCGGGGATCGTATAGGCCACTTCTCCCCAGGATTTTCTTATGGTGTATAGAATTCCTTTTCTACGTAATTTGATTAATCCATATTCGAACTCATTCCTATTTAATGTTCCTCTTAATTTATCTAATTTTCGATAAGGAAAGATTTGGTTAGGAATCTGAACGATAAAATAGCTTAAGACCTCTTTTTCTAAATTCGTCATTTTTTCAAAGATTTCTCTTAATGCATCAGAATTTGAAAAAAGCTTAATCAATTGTTCGACCATTTGATTAGGTTGATTGCTATTAACTTTGATTTGATGTTCTTCAATGATTTTTTTTAATGTGGAAGGTGACAATTGTTCAAGATAAGATCCTAGCTGCATAAAATCTTCCCCCTCACTTATAGCAAATCATGCTCTTCAATTTTATATTGATACCCCTGTTCAATTAAAAAGAGTTGCCGTTTCATCGCATATTCCTGATCGATGGTTTGATCGCTAACCAATGTATAGAAATAGGCTTGATTCCCTTCCTGTTTTGGTCTTAAGATTCTACCTAGACGTTGAGCCTCTTCTTGCCTTGAACCAAAGGTACCTGAGACTTGAATCGCAACTTTTGCATCAGGAAGATCAATAGCAAAATTTGCTACCTTAGAAACGACTAAAATTTTGATCTCTCCATTTTTAAAACGCTGATAGATGACTTCCCGTTCATCCTGCTTAACTTTACCCGTAATAAAAGGAACCTGTAATTCTCTAGCAATATTCTCTAATTGATCAAGATATTGTCCGATGATGAGAATGGAATCGCCTTGATGTTTGTTTAAAATTTTCTTTAACCCTTCTATTTTTAAAGGATTAGTGGAAGCAATTCGATACCTTTGTCTTTTAGGTGCTATAAGATATTCTTCTTTCCATTCCTTGGACAAGGGTAAACGAATCTCTGTACAAAGGGCTTCTGCGATCCATCCTTCGTTTTCCATTTGTAACCATGGAACATCATATTTCTTAGGGCCTATGAGAGAAAAGACTTCCTCTTCCTTCAGATCTTCTCGAACCAGTGTAGCTGTCAACCCTACTCTTCTTTTGGCCTGAATATTTGCGGTAAACCGAAAAACAGGAGCTGGTAAGAGATGTACCTCATCGTAAATAATCAAACCCCAATTTCTTTGTTGAAATAACCCCATATGTGTAAATTCACTCTGACCTGAGGAACGGTGCGTTAGGATTTGATAAGTGGCCACTGTAACCGGCTTTACTTCCTTTAGATTCCCACTATACTCCCCCACTTGTTCTTTCGTAAGACTTGTTTTATCTAAAATCTCACGTATCCATTGCCGAACCGAAGTGGTATTTGTCGTCAAAATTAAGGTTTCACTTTTAATTTCGGCCATGATTCCTATACCAATAATGGTTTTCCCTGAACCACAGGGTAATACCAAAACCCCACTGCCTCCATAAATCGATCCACTTGCATAAAACGAATCAATCGCCTGCTTCTGATAATCTCGTAATTGAAATGGTCTTCCTGACAGCGTCTGTGGTAACAAAGCGATAGGCAAATGCTCTCCTTGCTGATATCCCGCTAAATCCTGAACGGGATAACCTAATTTGATCAGCTCTTGCTTCAATACACCTCTAGCAGACTCATCTATCACAACAGTAAAATGATCGATTTCCTCTAAAAAGTAGTTTTTTAAAGAACGGTAAGCCATGATTTCCTTTAAAATTTCAGGATCTTTCGTCTTGCATACCAATCTCCCATTTATTTTTTCAAAAGAGAGCAATCCAAAACGGCTGATATATTCTCGTATCTCCGTTTCGATGTGGGAAGGAACCTGGAATTTGCTATATTGATGTAAACTTTCTAAGATTTGCTCAGCTGTAATGCCACTTGCCGCTGCATTCCATAAAGATAGCGGCGTCATCCGATAAGTATGAATGTATTCCGGACTTTTCACGAGTTCGGCAAACAGTGTAATTTTTTCCCTGACTTGATCATACATCGGATTTTGAACTTCTACAAACATCGAACGATCACTTTGGATAATGAGTGGTCTTTCAGGATGGATGCTCAATTTTTCCACCTCGCTTTAACACCTATTCTTTTAGCTTGAATCAAAAGGACATATTCTATGTATCACACCAATCTTTCTCCCACTGCATATGGTATGAGTAAGGCGATTGCCTAGTAAGGAGGGTAATTATGGAAATACAATTATTAGCGATTCATTGGGTCTATCTCCTCTTTATCCTATTGATCATCGGTGTGATGATTATGAAAAAGGATACGACGTTAGTCAGTATCTTAGGCATTTTTATCATCGGATTGCTTGTTACAAAATCCTTGCCTGATTCAGTTCAATCCGTATTTAATGGTTTGATTTTTGCGATCAAAGAACTACTAAGTACCATCTTAATTATTAGTATAATTGTAGCGATGAGTAAAGTCCTAACTACTTCGGGTATCAATGAATTGATGATTCGCCCTGTTACCCATTTAATTAAAACACCATCGATCGCTTATTGGGTGATTGGTATTGTGATGATGATCATCTCTTGGTTTTTTTGGCCTTCCCCTGCTGTTGCTCTCATTGGTGCAGTTTTACTTCCAGTAGCCATAAGAGTGGGGTTGCCTGCATTAGGTGTTGCCATGGCGATGAACCTGTTTGGTCATGGGATCTCTTTATCGGGTGATTTTATTATTCAAGGCGCCCCAGCCATTACGGCAGGAGCAGCAGGAATTCCTGTAGGAGAAGTTGTTTCAGCTAGTGTCCCTCTAGTCATTGTGATGGGACTAGTAACAACTGTAACTGCTTTCTATTTTTTAAGAAGAGATTTAAAAAAAGGTACTTTACATGTACACTCCTCACAGCTCGTTGAATTAGAAGAACCTAAGAAAACAATTGAATTATCGCCAAAAATTCGTAGATTGAAAAAAACCTTTTCCATTTTAATCCCCATTCTTTTTTTACTTGATGTGATCGGTATGTTTATGCTTGACCTTACTGGTGGTGATGCGACAGCCTTAGTTGGAGGAACAGCGATTACGATCTTGATCGTGACAAGTCTACTCTTTCATAAAAAGGAACGAATGTCAAAAATAACGGAGTACTTAGTTGAGGGTTTTCAATTTGGTTTTAAAGTCTTTGGACCTGTTATCCCTATCGCCGCATTCTTCTATCTAGGAGACTCCGGGATTCTTAGTATTTTGGGAGAACATGCTCTGCCTGAAGGTTCACAAGGGATTGTAAACGATTTAGGAGTGGCACTTGCTAGTGTAGTCCCATTAACAAAAGAGATTGCGGCGATTACTTTAACCATTGTTGGTTCGATCACTGGTTTAGATGGATCTGGTTTTTCTGGCATTTCCTTAGCTGGATCAGTTGCCCATTTGTTTGGCTCTGCTGTTGACGTAAGTACTGCTACTTTAACTGCTCTTGGTCAAATTGCTGGTATCTGGGTTGGTGGCGGAACGCTGATACCATGGGCTTTAATCCCTGCAGCAGCCATCACTGGGGTTGACCCCTTCGAATTAGCACGACGAAATCTTGTTCCTGTTATGATTGGTTTAGTGGTCACCACTATTTTTGCTATGTTTTTATTGTGATCAGAAAAACCTCACACCATTTTATGGTAATGATACCACAAAAGGCGTGAGGTTTATCTTTTTAAGAATTTGAATAACAAGTAAATAACGAATAGAACAACAGCCAATGATGTCAACGCTGACGCCATTGTCAGTGAGAAATTTACCGTCAAAGAGCGTGAGCGTTGACACTATGTGAGCATTATAGACAACGCCTTCTAATTAGATCTTGTTTTAAGAATTACGGTAATACAATATTTAATTCTTTATTCAAAAAGACTTGCCCTTTATATTTGTTATATGCTTTTTCTTTTATTTCATCTCTAGCTTTTTCTTTAGTTTTATTAATATATTCAGATTTCTGCATTTCCAAATTAATATAGTCACTAATCATTTTATTCTTCTTATAAGTTTCAATCCAGTAAACATTCCAATACTCATCAAAAGTTAAACCAAGTTCTTGTATTTTTGCTTCCTGTATTTTTTAATATCATCTGATACTTTTTGGTAATTTGCTAATTGTTCTTCTTTTGCTAAATTCGCTTCTTTGTCATTTGGAGGAGTAATGCCAACATTTTTAGCTTCTAAATATAGAAATTCATTTAATAATTTATTTTTTATTATTTGCCCTTCAGAAATTGTATAATTTGGATTACCATTTAGTTCTCTATTAACTTTCTCAAATTCATTTTTAATATTAATAACATCTTCTTTCGTTATTTTAAAATCATTAAATTGGGCTACAATAGTACCATCATTTATTTTATTATCTTTAATTTCTTGGTAGATTTCCCATATTCCTTTATTAAAAGCATTTGTAGGAATTGCTAAACCTAAAACTGCTCCCAAAAAAACAAAACTGATAATAGTTATAATTATTGATTTCTTTTTCATTATTTTTCTACTCCTTTTTATTAGGTAGTCCAATCACCAGAAACATCAACCACACCAGAATTCCATAAAATAGTTGAAGAAGAATCGCCTTTAAAGTAAACTCTACTTTCTACAGGTCGAGTTCTACCATAGAGAAATGTTAAGTTTTCTGTATCCTCAATTGCACGAACCCATCCATCATTAGGATCATACATAAATGTATGACTCCCTGGTGAACTACCCGCCACCTA
>NZ_LSKU01000001.1:1622966-1623785 GCF_001561915.1 Tepidibacillus decaturensis
AAGGGGTGAAAAAAGGATGGCTCCCACAAGCTCAAAGTAGAGGCACATCCTTCCGGGAAGGGTAAATCTGCCTTGTCCTTTCCCCATTCTATTCCTCTTCCTCATCATCGGCCTCGACGTAAGTGATTTTTACGCCTAGGCTTTTTAAAAGGTTTAGAACCTCTTCATTTAGTTTTGGGTCATACATTAAGCCAATTTGTTCAACTAGCTCCAATTCCTCTAGGTATCCATTTTCGGCATCCTCAATCAATTCAATGATATCGTCTAACTCTTTTTCCTGTAATTCCTTTAGGATTTCTTCCTTTGTCATTTGCTTTTTCACTCCTATTTCTCTATCTTGATTTTCTTGTAACCTTTTTCCATTTTTATTATATCCATTTTGGGGCAGGATTTCATCAGGCTGATCATTTTTTCTGGTCATCCCCTTGCGATACATAGGATTTAAACAATTGTTCACTTTCAGCCTGTAGCATGTAATTTAAGAATCGGTGTGTATAGATAAAACCGCGAAATTTTGCTTTTACAATGCGAACCGTCCGTTGTTGTTCTTCTTCAATTACCATCCCTCCTAACTCTTTCATTTGTCTCTTAATCGATCGTAAATCTTTTTCGATTTTCTTTTGCACCTCAAATAATGTATCTTGATAAACCCTTGTTAATTTACAAGCCGATTGTTGAATCATTTTACGGTCGAATTCCAGTACTTTAAGCATAATATGTAGAATCACATACTGCTTCACCAAATGGGAAAAATCTAGATATTCCTTTGGATACATTAACATGCTCATTCCCCCATGAAAATAACTTAATTGGTGTTTA
>NZ_LSKU01000001.1:1624930-1638618 GCF_001561915.1 Tepidibacillus decaturensis
GGGTGTTTATAATTCTATTATATGCGAATAAACGTTCGATTAGAAGAGGGAAAATGAGGGAGTGATTAACGAGATTCACTCCCTTGTGACTTTAGGTTTTCACTTATTCCTTAATTAAAGGGTTCCATGTGTACCAGGCTGTGCCGGTTCGGAAATCTTACTTAATGCTTGTCCTGCTTCATCAATATGAATATTTCTTACTGCTAAATCACCAAGGGAAACGATTCCTACAAGGTTACCATTTTCCACTACAGGTAAGCGACGAATTTGCTTTTCTGCCATTAGGCGAGCAGCTTCATGAACATCCATGTCTGGTGTCCCAACGACTACATCCTTTGACATTAACCCATCAATTGCAAAAGAGCCTGAGCGTTTTTCGGCATATCCACGCAATACAAGGTCACGATCTGTAATCATACCAATTACATTTTGACCATCTACTACTGGAATAGCGCCCACATTTAACTGCGACATTTTTTGTGCTACCTCATAAGCATTATCTTGAAGTGAAACTGTAGCTACATTCGTGGTCATAATATCACGTAATGTCGTCATCTAATTTCCTCCTTTCTAATCTCTCCTTAGCATAACCCAGAGACCTAAAGAGTATTCTATACATTTTATCATCAGTTCGAGAGTGACCGTTCAGTTTACGGCCTAATAAACATTTGGGTCCAATAATATTTGCCAGTCCCACCTTCAGCATAACCTACCCCTATTTCTGTAAAATTTGGATTTAAAATATTTTGCCGATGTCCTGAACTTCCCATCCAACCCTTCATCACCTGCCATGCCGTGGTTTGCCCCATCGCAATATTTTCACCAGCATAGGAGAAGGAAATTCGATACGCTCTCATCATATCAAAAGGGCTACCATAGGTAGGAGAAATGTGAGAGAAATAATGTTGATCCCTCATATCTTGAGATTTGTGACGAGCTACCCTGGATAACTGCCAGTTCGCACGTAAAGGTTTTAATCCTGCTTTTTGTCTTTCTTGGTTTACGAGTTGAATAACCTGGTGTTCGATGCTCTTAATTCGATCAATAACTGGAATGATCACCTTTTGCTTTGGATAGATAAGATTGGGATTTTTAATTTGTGGATTGGCCTCAATGATTTCCGATAGCCCTATTTGGTATTTAACAGCGATTTTCCAAAGGCTATCACCAGGTTGAACTGTATAGGTGTTCGTCCCTTGAGCTGTAGCTTGAAAACTCCAACCTATTGTTAAAAAGGAAAGTAAAAGTGTTAATACAAACGAACGAAAAATAAAGCAACGAAAACTATATTTTTGCATATTCATCATTTCCTCTCATTTCATCTCATTAGATTTTTTCCATCGAGATTATGTTGTGTTTTCTTTTCTTTTTTCATTCTTAAACCTAAAGGGGCAATCGCTTGTCACCGATGGGACGAAAAGAATCATATTAATATATAGAGTTACAGAAGGAGGTGATTGAATTGGTAAACAGATATTTTAAAGCCTATACGCTTGATGAATTTGATCGTTTCATTCGTAACTTCAACTTCACACGCCCTATCAATCATATTCAGATTCACCATACTTGGAAACCGAGAAAAACTGATTATCAAGGAGAAAAAACAATTGAAGCCATTTGGAGGTACCATACTGAAACAAGAGGTTGGAGTGACATTGGTGAACATTTTACCATTTCTCCTGATGGTTTAATTTGGGATGGAAGGGATCTAAATGTCATTCCTGCAGGAATCAGTGGTCATAATATAGGTGGAATGATGTTTGAAATGATTGGTAATTTTGATAAGGGTCAAGAGGTATTAGAAGGAAAGCAATTGGACAGTATTTTGGGAGCAGTAAATATCATGCTTGATCATTTAAATCTAACTACAGTTGATATTGTCTTTCACCGAGAATATGCCAACAAAACCTGCCCAGGATCAGGAATAACCAAAGATTGGTTTATTGCACAGATAAACAAATGGAAGGAGGAGCATTGGCAAGTGAAAGGAGAAACCCCATTACCATTTAAAGATCTCACACCCAAGCATTGGGCCTACCCCTCAATTAAACGGTTATATGATATAGGAATCATTACAGGAACAAGCTAAGACCAATTTGGTACAGGGCAACCGTTAAAACGTGAAGATGCCGCGGTCTTACTTGATCGTTTACTACAATATTTAGAAAAACAAAAAGACTAGCAGGAAAAAAAGAAGGCTTTATGGAATAACATAAATACCTTCTTTTTTTGTAGGTAAAGAAAGATAGAGCCCCGCAAAAGTAATCGGAAGATACTTCAAGGAAGTCGTCACTTTTGCGGGTATTATAGCGATTGAAAGGAGTAATACATAAATGAAGCCCAGTCGAGGAACACCAGACTTTCTCTTGCTATTCATGACTCTTGTTTTGGTTGGGTTCGGTATCGTGATGATTTTTAGTGC
The DNA here is from genome assembly GCF_001561915.1 of Tepidibacillus decaturensis. Lineage (GTDB taxonomy): Bacteria > Bacillota > Bacilli > Tepidibacillales > Tepidibacillaceae > Tepidibacillus_B > Tepidibacillus_B infernus. Next base: position 1,627,353 of record NZ_LSKU01000001.1, read on the forward strand.
AAGTTATACGATTTCTTATTGGGAAATGGGAAACCGTTGGTTTTTTACCCAAAGACAAATGATTTGGGGGGCGATTGGCCTTTTTGGTATGTTGGTAACCATGAATATCCCATTTGTGTTTTATAAAAATAAATTTTTTCTCATCTTAATGGCTTCGTTTTTTCTCCTATTACTTGTTTTTGTTCCGGGTCTAGGACAAGAACGAAATGGTGCAAGAAGTTGGATTGGGATTGGTTCTTTCACCATACAGCCAGCTGAATTTGCTAAACTGGGGTTAATTATCTACTTAGCAGGGCTGATTTCTAAAAAAGGGGAGAAAATGAGTAGCTTTAAACAAGGGTTGCTTCCTGCTTTATTGATTACCGGATTGTTTTTTATTTTAATTGCAGTACAACCGGATTATGGAACAGCGATGATTTTATTAGCAACAGCTGGGATTGTGATGATTGTAGGAGGAGCAAGTCTTAAGCAGATACTCTATTTATCTGTACCCGCGATTGCTATTCTGACCATTTTTATTTTATCAGCTAGTTATCGTTTTGCTCGATTTACAGCTTTTCTGGATCCATGGAGTGATCCTTGGGATACAAGTTATCAACTGATTCAATCTTTATTGGCCCTTGGCAATGGTGGAATTGTCGGTACTGGTTTTGGAAAAGGGATTCAAAAATATTTCTATTTACCTTACCCCCAGTCTGATTTTATTTTTTCCGTTATGGGTGAAGAACTTGGGTTTATTGGTGTCACCATTTTTATCTTGGCTTTTTTATTATTGTTATGGCGCATCCTCATTATCTCTTTAAGGTCAAAGGACGCTTTTGGTACCTTACTAGGTGTAGGTGTAGTAAGCTTATTGGCGATTCAAGCTTTTATCAATATTGGTGGGGTCACTGGTACGATTCCAATCACAGGAGTCCCTCTTCCTTTTATTAGTGCAGGAGGCTCATCCTTGATCATGGTTATGACGGCAATAGGTGTTGTATTAAGTCTTTCCAGAGAAAACAACAAAAGCAGCTAAAGAATATGATTCCTTTAGCTGCTTTTGTCATTTCATTTCGTTTAAAACGTTTACAAACGCTAGATTACTTTAGACGAAGAGTAGTTTCTTCTGTCTTTTCTTCTTCTTCTGGCTTTTGAATCTCTACTCCTTCTACATGCACATTCACTTCGACGACATTTAATCCTGTCATGGATTCAACTGCCTCTTTCACATTGAATTGTAAATTTCTTGCTACTTCATGAATTTTGTAGCCATATTTCACAATCACTCTTAAATCAATGGCAGTTTCAGTTTCTCCTACCTCAACTTTCACCCCTTTTGCTACATTTTTACCACTTACTCTTTTTGCAAGCCCTTCAGTAATTCCTCCCGACATGCTAGCAACTCCATCTGTATCCACTGCAGCCAAGCCAGCAATCATACCTACAACGTCACTCTCAATTTTTATTTTTCCGTTTTCTCTTTCTTCAGTCATCATCTCGATCATCTCCTATTTTTTTAATGATAAGATAGTATTCTACAGGGATGGAACCATTCCTCCATCGATCATAATTGTAGAACCTGTAATATATGAATTTGCATCAGATGCTAAGAATACAACTGCCTTGGCGAATTCCTGGGGTCCGCCATATCGACCTAGTGGTATCGTTTGTTCCATTTTTTTGGTAACCTCTTCAACAGGAATTCCTAACTTTTCTGCATTTGCTGCATCTAGCTCTTTCAAACGATCAGTTGCAATACGTCCTGGTGCAACCACATTGACTAAAATCTGATCCTTTGCTAGCTCAATTGATAAAGTTTTCATCAATCCAGTAACACCAGCTCTAAATGTATTTGATAAAACAAGCCCTGGAATCGGAACTTTTACGGATGAAGAAGCAATGGTAAGAATTTTTCCTCCACCGTTTTTGCGCATGTGTGGAACTACCTCTCTAACCATACGGACGATGCTCATTAGGTTAGTTTGGAAAGCTCTTTCCCATGTTTCATCATCAAACTGCATAAATTCACCACTTGGTGGGCCACCTGCATTGACTAGTAAGATATCTACTTTTCCAAACTTTTGAATCATTGTCTCAACAAATTGTTTTACATCGTTAGGGTTGCTCACATCTGCAACAAATGCCTCTACCCTTGTCCCTGTTTCTTTGCGAATCAATTCAGCGGTTTCTTCAATTTGTTCCTTATTTCTACTAGAAATCGCCAATTGGACTCCTTCACGAGCTAATTCAAGTGCAACCGCTTTACCTAAACCTTTACTAGCAGCTGTAATAAAGGCAACTTTACCTTTTAACCCTAATTCCATGAACCAAGCCCTCCTATGTATAATCTATTACTATCTTTCTTATTTTATCACATTCATCTACCTATTTTACAAAAAACAAGTCCAAATCAAGCAAAAAAGATGTGACACGAATATCTACATACCATGTCACACCTTAATCTTTATCGTATTCACTTTCAGTTAAGCTATTCTTGCTTTTGAAATTTGTTGATGCTATTTGTAAGCTCGGTAATTGAATGAGATAAGACATCGATTTTTCCTTCAATTCGGGTCAATAGATACAAGGTAACAATAATGGGGAAGCCTACTTCTCCAATCATTGGAATCCACTGTTCCATTGTTCTTCTCTCCTTTCTAGCAAAAATCATGATCATGATATCCATGTCATTCACATTCATTCATAAAAGTAAAGAATGGGGAGTCTCCTCCCCATTTTTGTTATGCTAAAGCAATATCTGTGACTGTTCTTTCAATCGTTCTTGCACTTACAGCTGCAACAATTTCTCCACTGGTGAATTGAAAGATATTCTTAGTCACGATTTGTGCCATCACTTGATTAACGATTGCTGGGTCAAGTGGTTCAACTGGATCCGGAATGGAGATGGTTGCGTTCTTTCCTTCTGCAGTTTGGAAAATAAGTTCTAAGGTTTTGACAGTCATGATTCATTCCTCCTCTTTTTTTTAGACTTGCGTGTGCTACACTTACAATAGAAAACTTAATTTACTCATTATGCTTGAGTTAATTCTTCACGATCGATACGTTCAACACGGTAAACCGGATTGGCCTGAAGTGATGCTATGGCTTGAGCAACATCGAACACGTCTTGATCGAGTGCAGTTGGTTTTACCCCATTATAGGTTTTGGCTTTTAACACAGGTTCATTGTTTGCATCCAATCCCACCTGAGAAGTAATCACCATCTTAGATAAATCTGCTAAACTATTAACTGCCATTTGTATCATCCTCCTTTTTTGTTGTTCACCGGCCGGTTACATCTTATATAGTGCCTGTAGGAGGATGATTGGGTGACAAGTATCTCATTCTTTTTTTGAGGAGGTTTAAAATCTTGAAAAAGACCGTTCTTTTTCTGCTCATTTCTATATTTTTCTTTGTAGGTACTTTAGGCTGTTCCCCGAAAAGTGATGTTTCCTATGAAATCTTATTTAATGGATTTGTTACAAGTAAACCCACTATTGAGGATATCTTACCATATGAAACGATCATTTTCGAAAATGAGGCTGACTGGAATGCCTTTTCAAACAAATATCTTCCAGTAACTCGATCGGTTGCAACGATGTTAAAATCCATTGATTTTGCAAAAAACGATCTTATCTATACGGGGAGCATTTCAGCAAAGGCGGATTTGTATAGTGTGTCTAGTCGTATTCTAGGATACAAAATTGAAAATAATCTTTTAGAACCAATTTGGGATACGAATTTTAAAGATAGAATTTATGCCGTGAATGATATAAGTGAATACCAATTCATTCAACCTTTTGTCATTTTAAGCCTTGTTAAGAAGAGTGAGATACCCAATAAATTGCAGAATTTTTATCGGCCTAAGTAGGTTTCATTCATATTGATTAAAACTAAAAATAGACGCAGGATAAATTTCCTGCGTCAGAAAATAATTTTTATTTTTAAAGTTTAAATCCTCCATGACTTCCATCGGAAGCATTATAATCAACATTTACATTACAAGAACTTACATTATGTTGATATTGATAGATATTACGGTACACATAATCTTTTCCATCACTCCACGAAGATGTTTGCCACGTTTTTGAAATTCCAGCGTATCCATCTAACTCTTTTACAACATAATACCCGCCGTAAACTCCAATTATCCATCTTTGACCGTTCATTTGATAGTATTTCATTCATAGCATCTTGAACACCTAGAAAATAATTCTTAATTGCAGTTCGACCGTTTGACAATCTAGTCGTGTTACTCGTATAATAACGGCAAACAAAACTAATTCCGTTATTTTTAAAACATTGCAACTGTGTATCTGTGGCAGCACTGTAATAGTCAAGCCCTTTTAAAGTTTCATTAGATTGAATAGCCATACTTTATTTCCTCCTTTTTTGTTGTTCACCGGCCGGTTACATCTTATATAGTGCCTGTAGGAGGATGATTGGGTGACAGCAAATCCTCTCTTAATTTTTTGATTGCCCGTTTCTTCCATGTTTTAACTGTATTAGTCGAAACGTTCATTTGTTCAGCGATTTCTGCTACAGTGAAACCTTTTATCCAGAAAAGATCAAAGAATTGCTTCTCTTTTTCAGATAGGATGGACTCAGCTTGTTCCTTCCAGATTCGAAAATCTAAATCTTCTGTTGTTGATAGAATCGCATTATAATCCTCTTTCCATCCATCCACTAAGATCGTTTCCTGCCATTTCTTTTCCTTCCTCAATAAAGAGGTTAAGTGTCTCCAAATTCTTTGTTTGGCGAAACTCCCAAAAAAGATCCCATAGGTTGGATCGAAATGTTGTACTGCTATAATAAAAGCTAATTGTCCTTCTTGTAGCGTCTCTTCAAAACTATGGTTGACATACTTCCTTTTTGCAAAGGATATCAGTAGTGGTTGGTATTGTTGAATTAACTCTTCCATTGCTTGTTGGTTTCCTTGCTGTGCTTGCTCGATTTTTTTATTCAAATAATCCACCTTCACTAAATGAAGGCCGGCCTTCTTCAATTTGTGCACAGCTTTACATTATCTGAATCTATTCTATTCGTCATATCGCCTATTAAGTTGATAGAAATATATGTTCGCATTTTTTTCACAAATTAATTGAAGATGAACTTTTCTTTATTCTCGTTAGTCTTTATGTGTAAAAGAGATTAAAAAGCAAAAACCAAGGTAAAGCAAAAGGAGGATCGATTTGGTACAGCATGTAGTAATACCGTTTATTTTACACTATGGTTACTTTGGCTTGTTTAGTTTACTAGTTTTAGGCATTGTTGGGCTGCCTATTCCTGATGAAATCTTAATGATCTTTACCGGATATCTTGTCTCCCTTGGAAAACTTAATTATCTATTGACTGTCTTCATAGCTCTATTAGGAAGTATGACTGGCATGTCGATCAGCTTCGCCATCGGTTATTCCTTTGGACATCCCTTTTTTGAAAAATATGGGAGGTACATTCATGTAACCCCTGAAAAATTAGATAAGGTGGGACAATGGTTCGAGCAAAAAGGTAAGCTTGCTGTTAGTATTGGTTATTTCATCCCCGGAGTTCGTTATTTAACTGCCTATTTAGCAGGAATTAGTCAATGGGAATATAAAATGTTTATTCTCTTTGCCCTTTTAGGTGGGTTATTTTGGGTGTTTGGATTTATCACACTTGGAATTGTATTAAAAGAGCATTGGTACGTTTTTTCCATCATCTTGCATAAATATTTACAAATTACCATCATTTTAACTATATTGCTCACAATTATATTCTTTTTTTATCACTGGAATAGACAAAAAAGAGTAAGTGAAGACTAGAACCAGGAAAATTTTTGTATACATTGGAGGATCTAATGTGTTTGAGTGGATTAAAACTTTATTTGAACAATATAGTTATCTCGTCTTATTCATTTCCTTGCTACTTGAATTGATTGCCCTTCCCCTTCCCGGAGAGGCTTTAATGGGCTATGCTGGATTTCTCGTATATCAAGGACAATTACATTGGAGCTTTAGTATTTTTATGGCTGCAATGGGTGCAATTACTGGAATGACCATTTCCTATTGGATTGGAAGACGCTTAGGAACTCCTTTTTTTAAAATGTACGGACATTATATTCATCTAGGTCCAGAAAGACTAGAAAAAGTATCTCTTTGGTTTGACCGATACGGAAATAAATTGCTAGTCATCGCTTACTTCATCCCTGGTGTTCGGCATATTACTGGATATTTTTCAGGTACTGCAAGGATTTCTTATCGTGTCTATATGGTTTATGCTTATCTTGGTGCATTTATTTGGGTTAGTACGTTTATTTCTTTAGGAAAAATATTAGGGCCACAATGGGAACAATTCCACACTTCGATTAAGAAATATCTCATTATTGCTGGAATCATTGCTATTATTTTATTGGCGATTTTTTATCTATATCGAACTTATCGAAGTTGGCTGAAAGAAAGATTAGAAATCAATTTTAAAAAAGCTTTAGATACGTTTCCAACCCTTGGACGTATAAAAATACTTATTGCTAGTGCAGGTATTGTTTTTATTGGCTTTTTTGCGCTTATGCTCGGTATGATTCAGGATTTTTTAGCACAGGAATTTAATCAGTTTGATAACATAACCACCTTAGTGGTCAAACTTCTCTTTGACCAGTCTTGGCAACCTTGGATGCAAATTTTTCAACACCTTTCCACTATCTTTATATTACTTCCTTTGATATTATTTACGTGGTTATGGATTATGTTAAGAAGCCCTGATCGAAAATTGGAAAGCATTTTTCTCTTTCTTGTAGTGGTTGGTGGGGAAATCTTAGATGAAGGGTTACGATTTTTGTTTCATCATACATTTCCTAGTGAACAATCCTTAACCGCTATCGTTGTTTTTGGTTTTACTGCTTACTTACTAGTACGTCATATCAAAGGGGTGTGGGTTCACAATTTGGCTATTTTTCTTGTATTATCTTTTTCATTTTTAATTGGAATAAGCCAAATCTACTTTGGAATGCAATATCCTAGTGATATCGTTGCTGGATATGTCTTTGGCGGTGTATGGCTAAGTTTACAAGTATTTTTGCTAGAGATTTTTCGTTTGTTTCCAAAAATCAATTATTAGGGGGGCACTATGGAAAAATATATCGTTTCTATCATTCAAGGGATTGTAGAAGGATTAACGGAATTTTTACCTGTTTCTTCAACAGGTCATTTGATTTTAACCGGTGAATTGCTAGGTTTTACGGGAAATAAAGCCGAAACCTTTGAGATCGTGATTCAATTGGGAGCCATTTTGGCAGTCGCTATTCTTTATTGGCGAAGAGTTTTTGGCTTATTAGATTGGAGGAAAGGATTTAAAGCTGAAGGTGGACTTTTTGCTAAAGGTCAATTAAACCTTATCCATATTTTTATAGCGATCTTCCCTGCAATGTTAATGGGACTTTTACTACATAAAGTAATCAAAACCTATCTTTTCTCGTCAAGTACTGTCTTAATCGGTTTAGTGATTGGTGGACTTTTTATGATTTATGCAGAGAAAAGAAAAACAAAGGAGACAGCTATAGAACTTGATCAAATTACTTATAAACAAGCCTTTTTGATTGGACTTTCGCAAATTCTTGCTCTTTGGCCAGGTTTCTCACGTTCAGGTGCAACGATTGCTGGTGGTTTATTAGTAGGAACAAATCATAAAACTGCTGCAGAGTTCTCCTTTATCATTGCCATTCCAATGATGGTTGCAGCTAGTGGATATGATCTATTAAAAAGCTATCAGTTCCTTTCAGTAAACGATATTGGATTCTTTGTCGTCGGTTTCATTGTTTCATTTATCGTCGCATGGTTAGCAGTTGTTTCATTCCTTAAATTATTACAAAAAATTAAATTAACTCCTTTTGCTATTTATCGTTTTATCTTAGCGGCCTTATTTTGGTTCTTTATTTTAAGGGGTTAAAAACCAGAAAACCCTCCATTTTCAAAAAGAAAATAGAGGGTTTATTTTTCTAATCACTGATTATTCTTTAATTAAACCTTGTGAGACGAGCCAATCATGGGCCACATCTTTTGCATCCTTACCATCAAGGTCAACTTGTGAGTTTAACTGAGACATCGTTTGATCACTTAATTTTCCTGCTAGTTGGTTCAATGCATCAGCAATTTCTGGATGTTTTTCAAGCGTATCTTGTCTAACTACAGGTGCAGCATAATAAGGTGGAAAGAATTGTTTATCATCCTTTAAGACTTTTAAATCAAAGGCGGCAATTCTACCATCAGTTGCAAAAGCATCATTTACATCAGTTTTCTTGTCACGAACCGCTGCATAAGTTAAACCAGGGTCCATACCAACTACTTCTTTAAAGTTCATATTATATACCTTTTGTAACCCTTTATACCCATCAGCTCGTTCTAAAAATTCTTGAGTAGAACCTAGTACTAATTCTGATGCTTTTTCGGCTAAATCACTGTAGGTTTCAATGCCAAGTGATTCTGCCTGATCTCTTCTCATCGCTAGAGTATAAGTGTTATTAAAGCCAAATGGTTCTAGCCATACTAATTGTTTTTCATCCTTATAAATCTGCTTGACTTTGTCATAAACGGCTTGCGGATCATTCATCACTTCTAATCCTAATAGATTGATTAAAGCAGTTCCTGTATACTCTGCATATAGATCAAGGTCGCCTCGTTCTAATGCCTGAGCCACTACATTGGTTCCACCTAAGAAAGGCTTAGTTTCTACCTTTAAATCAGTTTTATCTTCAATGATATCCTTCATCATGTAGACTAACACATCTTGTTCAGTAAAGTTCTTACCTCCAATTACAATCGTATCTTTTCCACTAGAACAGCCAACGAGTGCTAAAGAAAAGACAAGAATAATTGCTAGTAAAACAAAAGTAAATTTTTTCAAAATTAGTTCCCCTTTCTATTTTAATTTTGTTTATGATCTTATTCCTTTTGGCGTCACCATGGATTCGATCCATTTAAGTAAAAAATCAAAGACCAGTGCTAAAATGGCAGCTGGAATGGCGCCAATAAGAATAATTTCATTTCTAGCCATCGAGATCCCACGGAAAATTAAATCCCCTAACCCCCCTGCACCAATTAGTGAGGCCAAGGTTCCAACTCCTACAATTAAAACGGTGGCGGTCCTGATCCCTGCCATAATAATGGGTAAGGCCAATGGGATTTCAATCATGTATAGGACCTGCTTCGATGTCATTCCCATTCCAACCCCCGCTTCAATCGCTGCTTTATCTACTCCAATAATCCCAGTATAGGCATTTCTTAAAATAGGTAGCAATCCATAAATGGTTAATGCAACAACAGCTGGGGTATATCCAATTCCTAATAACGGAATCATAAATCCTAGTAATGCTAGACTTGGAATGGTCTGAAATACAGCAGTGATACCAATAATTGGTTCAGCTAACTTTCGATGGCGGGTTAGTAGAATCCCTAATGGAACAGAAATCAGAATCGCTAGAAGAACAGACAAGAGAGTTAATTGAATATGTTCCCATGTACCTGTTAAAATATCTGGCCATCGTTCTTGCACTATTTGTAAAAATTCTGAAAAAGTAGATTGGCTTGTTTGTTCCATTCAATCACCTCCAATGATTTTAGACGGAATATTCTTAATCATTTGAGTACTTCTTGGCCATGATCTCTACTAAACTAGCACGAGTAATGACCCCTTCTAGAAGATTTGAAGAAGTAACAACAGGTAAATAAGAAAGATTATGTTGATGAATTAATTCAATCGCAATTGTTAAAGACTGATCAGATTGAACAGTGATTAAATCAGTTTTCATCACATTTTTCACTGTTAGGGTCTCATCCTTAAAATGTTGTTGAATTTGCCATACCCCAACAGAACCAAGCAAATGATTTTCTTTATCGACAATCAATAGACTATCTACTCGATGTGTTCTCATGGTTTTCACTGCTTCAGCTAATCCACGATTTGGCCCTGAAGTTACAGGTTTCACCATGATTTCTTCTAATGATGGTAATAGATCTACTTCATTTAACCGCTCTTCACCAATAAATGATTTAACAAATTCATTAGCTGGATGTCGTAGTATATTTTCCGGTGTATCGATTTGTACAATTTTGCCTTCTCTCATAATACAAATTCGATCTGCTATTTTTAGTGCTTCATCCATATCGTGGGTAACAAAAACAATCGTTTTCTTGATTTCTTCTTGTAACCGTATCAGTTCATCTTGTAGTTGCTCTCGACTAATCGGATCCAATGCACTAAAGGGTTCGTCCATTAAGATAACATTTGGATCAGCTGCCAAGGCTCTAATCACCCCAACCCGTTGCTGTTGACCACCACTTAGTTCTTTTGGATAACGATCCCGATAAATCGCTGGATCCAATCCAACCATGGTTAACAACTCATCTACTTTATTCAAATACTTTGTTGTGTCCCATTTTTTTAACTTGGGTACCAAGGCCACATTTTCTCCAATGGTCATATGGGGCAATAATCCGATTTGTTGAATGACATAACCAATATTACGTCGTAACTCTACTGGATTCATCGTGTTAATTTCTTGGTTATCAATATAAATGGCTCCTTCACTTGGATCAATCAAGCGGTTGATCATTTTCATTGTTGTTGTTTTCCCGCATCCACTTGGCCCAATCAGAACCAATAATTCGCCCTTTTTGATATGAAGGTTGATATTGTCTAATGCTCGAAATCCATCATCATAAACTTTGGCCACATTTTCAAAACGAATCATAGCTTGCCTCCTTTGCAAAACGAATACAATAAAATTCTATCATAAAACTGTATTATCACTCAAAACGGATAATCTACTGTATTCATACAGATCCTAGTCAAACCTTTCAATAAACAAATTCAGCATTTTTTCCCTTACATATCCTTTCATATCCTCCATGATCCTACCTTGTCCTGTTGAATAATCTTGAATTACAAAAGCATAGAATAGAAAAGTTTCTTAAGTTCCCTTATCATCATGCGATATGTCATTTATTTTATTTTACGTTTTACCCATTCAATAAGCACTTTTCATAAAGAATCTAAAGGTCAGAGTGTAAAATAAGAAAAGGGTTGTATATTCCATTGCGCTCCGTCATCCATGCCCTTCTATAAAAAAAGATTAAGAAGAAAAGGGCACTTCTGAAGGTCACAGCTTATGGAATATACAAACCCCTAAATGACAAGTGGAAGAAAGTTATACTTTGCTTATTTACCAATTATGGCAAGACCCATATATATTGCTGCACCCCAAATAATGAATGCAGACACTTCACCTTATTTAATTTTTATTGCTATACACTTCC
>NZ_LSKU01000001.1:1639713-1645468 GCF_001561915.1 Tepidibacillus decaturensis
GAGCTAATTGCGATGTCTGCGAAACCGCACGGAGGAAGGGTTCAGAAGTAGGTGAAAAATAATTTTACCCCAGTAAAAGCAGGTAAACAGGGGGACTTTGGGCATAAAACAAGAGGCGGGGCAAAAATCCACCCCAGCCTCCCGATGTGGTAACAAATAGTAAACAGGCGAGTCCATCCATGGTAAAATTGGAGTTAACCAAACAACAATTTATCCTTAGGAGGGGTCACCTGTTTATGGCAATTATACCACAATTGAAACTGTTTGAGTGGAATGAAATTCAAATACTTGGTGATTTGGAACGGTTGCGTCTAGTACTTGATTATATGCCTGACGAAGAATTGATGAGGACGCTTGAACGCCATCGCGGCAAGGGTCGCGACGATTACCCGGTTCGTGCAGTATGGAACTCTATATTGGCGGGGATTGTCTTCCAGCATGACAGCGTCGAGAAGCTGCGCCGGGAACTTGCCCGCAACGGCCAGTTGCGGGAGATGTGCGGGTTTGACGGACAAGTGCCGCCTCCTTGGGTGTATACTCGATTTCTGAAAACGCTCATGGAACACGAGTTGTTGATCGACGGTATGTTCAACCATCTCGTAAAGCAATTGTCCGAAGTGTTGCCGGAATTCGGCAAGCATCTGGCGATGGACAGCAAGGCCATCTCGTCGTTTGCCAAACGCAAAAATAAAAGTGAATCCCCGGATGGACGGCGAGATACGGATGCTGATTACGGAAAGAAAAAGTATACCGGCGTCCATGAAGACGGCAAGCCGTGGGAGAAGATCGTCAAATGGTTCGGCTACAAGTTGCACCTGATCGTGGATGCGACATATGAGCTTCCCGTTTTGTTCAGCTTAACGAAAGCGTCGGAGCCCGATATAAACGAAGCCCATCGCTTGATGAAGCGGATGGAAGAAGAGCAGCCCGCGCTTTTGGAAACGGCGGAAACGATGGCCGCAGACAAAGGCTATGATGATACGAAGTTAATCACCAGGTGTTGGGATGAGTACCAAATCAAGCCGGTGATCGATATTCGCAACATGTGGAGAGACGAAGACAAAACTCGATTGCTGGAAGGCAAAGAAAATGTGGTCTACGATTACAAAGGCACCGTGTCCTGTGTCTGTCCGGAAACGGGAAAACAGCGGGAGATGTGTAATGGCGGATTCGAAAAAGACCGGAACACGCTTAAGAAACTGTGCCCCGCCAAGAAAATGGGGATCGTGTGCAAAGGTCAGGCGAAGTGTCCCGTAGAGCAAGGGATACGCATCCCGCTTTCGGAAGACCGGAGGATTTTCACACCGATCGACCGAGCCAGCTACAAGTGGGAGAAAGAATACGACAAGAGGACGGCGGTGGAGCGAGTGAACAGCCGATTGGATGTATCCTTCGGCTTCGAGCTGCACACCATTCGCGGGATGGCCAAAATGAAACTGCGGTGCGGACTCGCGCTGTGCGTCATGCTGGCGATGGCTTTGGGGCGCATCAAGGAGAAGCAGGCGGAGAAGATGCGAAGCCTGGTGGCGTAAGAAGATATCCACATCTGGATAACTCGTCGAAACTTCAATCCACAGAACAGATTCTGTGGATAACGGGATTCGTATGCCCATTTTTTGGAGAAATCGCGTTCAGCGGGAAAATGCCGGCTTCAAAATCTGAAAATGCTGCAGTTTTTCCCATAGACATTGAGGAGATATTGTGGCGACAGCCCACGAAAAAAAGCACATCGCAAAAAGCTCGATACATAAAAGAATTGACTATAAATTCTCTACGAATCTTTGTGTTATTTATTCCATAAGAATTAGATGATTTTTCGCTGCTTAACCTCTTGATGGACGCCTTTTTGCTGGATGTCAAGGCCATCTAAAAGCCAGCGGAGCTCCCGTTCAGTGACATGCATGACTTTGTCGTTCGGATTTTCCGGCCATTTAAATCGCCCTCTTTCAAGACGGCGGTAATAAAGCCAGAAACCGTTACGCTCCCAGTAAAGCAATTTGATTTTATCTCGTTTGGCATTGCAAAAAACGAATAGTGCATCAGAGAAAGGATCTAACTTGAAACTCATTTGAACAAGAATAGCAAGCCCATCAATTGATTTACGCATATCGGTACTTTGGATCATTTGTTCATTCTTATTCAATTTTTTTCGTTTAGTAATCTGCCAATGTAATTGATGAGCTTTAAAGCCATGAACTTCACACCATTTTGTTGCTAAAAAACACCTCCTAAGCGCTATTATGACAAAACGTAATAGGATTTTTAGAAGGTGTAGGCAGTTTGACGCTTACAACTAAGCTTCCAGAATCCGCAGAATAAGAACTTTTTTAACTTTATTTTATGTAGTGGATGAAACTAATTCCTCATTTGGTATAATCCCTTGACGTTTTGCTTCAAGGATCGCCTCTGCTCTTGAACTAACATTCAATTTTCCAAAGATGCGAGTTAAATGATGTTCTACTGTTCTTTGACTCATAAGTAATGTTTTCGCAATTTCCCTGTTGCTTTTACCTTTGGTTATCTCGATTAAAATTTCTTGTTCTTTTTCATTTATCGATGCTTCTTCAAGGGGTTTTTCCATATTAGAAATCCTCACATCTGTTCTTCTTAGTTGTTTCAATAACGAAATTGGGATAACTGCTTCACCCCGTAAAGCACAATAAATAGCAGTAAGAAGTTGTTCTCTTGTAGATGTTTTGCTAATAAAACCAGACACCCCTGCCTCTATAAGAAGATTAAAATGAGCGTCAATTTCATAACCCGTGTAAATCAAGATAGGAATATCTGAATTGATCGCTTTTACCCTACGAGTTAATTCTAACCCACTAATCCCTGGCATGGCCAAATCAAATAATAATAAATTAAATGTCTTCGCTTTTAGTAGTTCAAGTGCTTCATTAGAACTCGTCGTAAAAGTAACTGCCATCTCTTTATCTGCTTCAATCATCATCTTTGTCCCTTCACCTATAGCAGGATGGTCATCAACCAATAAAACTTCAATCATAATCGCCATCTCCTAAAATCGATCATTTTGTATCTAATGTTAAAGGAATTAAAATCATCACTTCAAAGCCGTTACCTAAAGATGAATGTAATTTAATTTCTCCATTTAAGCTTATCACCCTCTCTCGAATTCCTGATAAACCCATATGTGCAAAAGAAGGTTGAATTTCATTTAAATCCATTCCGACACCATTATCTTTATAGTAAAGGTATAAGTCGTTATCTAAACAATCTAATGTGATTACAACTTCAGTTGCTTTAGAGTGTTTAGCCGCATTTGTAATCAGTTCTTGAACAATCCTATAAATCGTCAAAGTGTACTCATCATCAAGATTCTGATGAAATCCCGCTGCGTCAAATCGTATCTTAAAATTATAGCGTAACTGAGCATTAAAAAACAGATTCGTCAAAGATTCAACGATCCCTTTTTCATTTAGCAGTGGAGGACGTAATTCATTACAAGTCTCACGAATTTCATAATTGATATCTAGTATCTCCTGAGATAATTGATATAGTTGTTTTTGATACTTAACCGGTAGGTCTTGATCCCTTATAATTAAATCTAATTTTCGATAAAGATTAATTTGATCTTGAAGTACAGTATCATGAAGGTCGGCCGATAAGCGTCGTCTTTCTTTTTCTTGAATATTAAATAGTAATCTTAAGACCAATGGCGACACAGTGTTATGACTTATCGTTTTCTCTAATTCCTTCATAAATTCTTCAACAAGAGTAAGGTTTTCATACATAATGCTAATATATCTGGCAATCGTTTTTACCCAAGTCCCCTCATCCCGATTCAACTTAATCTTATTTTTTTTATTATCAAGCTTAAGCAAATAATAGCTCTCGGCTTTTTCACGTATGACTACGCAAACTCCGTGATGAAGTTGAACTAACTCCCCTATGGAAAGATTAGGAAACCTATTCTTATTAAGAAAATCCACATCACGACCAGAAAGCGTAAAAGTTCCCCTCCTGACTTTTAACGAATATGTATCTTTATTTAATTCAAATAGCGAGATCTTTTGGATAGATAATGTTTCTTTAATTTCTTTGATAAAGAAGTCTTCCAATTCATTAATTTTCGTTACTCTAGAAATATTTTGAGAAAAATGTTCCAAACTAGCTTGAAGATTATATTTATCTGAATTTAATCGGGAACGAATACGATAGTCTAATTCTTCTTTTAGAATAGAAAATAGGATAAATCCGAAGAATAGAACGATCGACATTTTTCCCCATTGACTAAGTGTAAAATCGACAACTTGCATTAAATAGATTAAAAACAATAGGAAAGCACTCATAAATAGGGATAAAATAGAATAATAACGTAGTCGTCCAAGTGCAAAATCAATATCAAATAATTGTTTGGCACTAACCAAATACATAAACACAATCGGAATAAAAATTAGGAAAGAAGCAGCAACCGTTACAGGGATTAAATCAAACCCAAACGCAATTTCAGGAATGACCACTAGGAATACAAAAGGAAAAAAGCGACCGCAATTCCTATAATCATTATCTTAAATATAGACTTGTAGATTGAATGTCTATTTTTTAAATATCCGTATATCAGAACCACTAGATCAAAAAGAAACCCAAGTGAGAAAACAATCAGTACTAGACTTTTGATATGTAGATAAAAATCCCCTAAATACACCATCATGAAAAAAGTATGTATCGCTATTGTTATTCCGACAATAAGATCATAATATTTCAATATTTTACGATTAAACCAGATAATATTATATTGCCGAAAGTACTCAAATAAGAAATGCAAAAACAGAACAGGGATGAACAATAATGATAACCGATTGATAAACAAGCCAAGTGTGTTTAAACGAGCTGAAGCACCGGCACTGATGTAACTAAATCCAATTGCCAAAAAGAAATAGATTAGTAGAATGATAACTTGATTCTTTCCATTCTTAACATACAAAAATATTGATAAAAAAAGTAAGATGGAAAAAATAAAGAACGGGATAATGATATGGTAAATCGGTATGTCTTGAATAATCTCCTTTGGAATTGTAAATGTTTGAATTTCTCCTGCTCTATTGATTTCTAAAGAGTTTATATTTTCAACAAAACCATATTTTTTGATTGTTACATTCGAATTAGGATCTTCTTCATTTATTTTTTCAATAATATCTCCTGTTGTAATGCCTAAATATTTACCCCATCCTAAGTTGTCAACTTTTGAAACCTGCCATTTGCTATTTATTTTATTTACACTTATTCCGATATAGGGAATCGTGAATGAGATCACGAATAAGAAAAGTGAAACGATAATAATCATTATAAAAATCAAAATAGATTTATAATTTATTTTATGATGTTTCAAAAAAATACCCCCATCAGATGAGTACAATACAATAAAAAAAGTCAGGAAGTTCCTGACTCCACCTAAATTAAAAGGTACTCTACCAATAAAATGGTACTGATAAAACTGCAGTATTCCCACTGAAAACGTCAAGAACAGCCTGTTTCTCAGCTTTTGATAAACCAATTAAACAAATCTTTCTTTCAATAAATTTTTCTTTTACCTCAGGGTTCTCATTTAAATAATCAATCACCTTTTTTAACAATACAACCATCTCCTTTCAATTTTTATTTCAACTCAATTTTATCATGAATTTTATGGACTAGTACCGCAAATCGATTGCGGTATTCCGCTATTTTTTTGCGGTCAATAAAAAAACCTTTACAGATGAATATTTACTATATAAGGAAACAGAAAGTATGAAAT
>NZ_LSKU01000001.1:1646682-1647672 GCF_001561915.1 Tepidibacillus decaturensis
AAAAAATAAAAATGGTTAGTGATATCAAAGTATATCTAATAAATAATTTCCTGTTTTCTCCCTTTCTTTATTCCCATATACCCTTTAACAGAAAATAGCTGCTAATTATCAATGATAGTGGTGCAAAGATATAATCATGTAAAAATGAACATTTATTCCCTCAAAGCTTCTGTTGTAAGTTTCTTGGTATAGTAATCTTGTTTATTGTTTATTGTTTATTCTTTATTTTTTAAAAATCTTTTTATGACCATTCCCCACCATATCAATAGATAAACCAAAAAAAATCTATACAAGCCTTGCCCAATTTTTTGTTTTTCTAACACAAATCATAAACTCCAAGTAAACCACATTGAAATTGGATGTTATCATCAGCGTTATTTATTCCTTATAATTTTGATTGAATTTTAAGCTAAAAAACTCTTTAATCTCAGGAGTCATTCTAATATATAAATATCCAGATATTTTTTCTCCCTTTCTTTCAAACTCACCAGAGACTTTTACATAATCATAATTTTCTCCATACCACATAATCCTGGAAACTATTGACATTCCCTTTTTATTATCTATATCAGAATAAATAGTAATATACCCTTTCGGCTTAGCCAATAAAGATGGATTATCGAGACTATTGCCCAATACCTCTCCCTTTTTTAACTCTTTGTACATTAATTTAATTTCATTTCTATTCGTTAAAATTTCTGAATCATCTGGAGTAATATAATCTGTTAATGTATATCCCATTGTTTTTTTATACGCTGTGTATGGTAAATAAGTAACATGATCCTGTTCAAATAAAAAAGGATTAAAAAAATAGGTTTTATAATTATAAATTTCTTTCCCTATAAATATTACCAATACAATTAGTAATAACATAATAAACTTCTTAAACAATATGCTCATCTCCCTTTTTGTAACAATTCGTAGCTTTTTAGGTAAAACTAGGTCTAGCTCGATAGAAATTCATCGATAAACATTTTATTTATAATTTAT
>NZ_LSKU01000001.1:1648580-1650989 GCF_001561915.1 Tepidibacillus decaturensis
GTTATAATTAAAATAATTATAGACCGTGTAATTAAAATAATACACGGTCTATTTTCTAAAAAGTTTTTATAAATTTGTTGATGCAGTATACCTATATCCACTAACAGGTTTCATGTAAGTACCATTTATTGTACCCTCAACTTTGGCATAATGTCCTTCATCTTGTAAATAGTAATCTTTAAAGTCTCCTAGAATTCCATAATAGACACTATTATTATTTTCTAACTTCTGTTCTTCTAACGAGCCTAAATCCTTTTTTTGCCCTAATTTCTGTGATTCACTAGCTTGAATATTATCCCATACACTAGAGACTGTGCTTAAATAGGGTATTAACGCAACTGCCGCTTTTGCATAACTAGGTGATGAAGCCATTATTCCATATATATTTCGATTAAGAAAGACATGGTCTCCAGTCAATTTATTCATAACTAACTCAAGATCATCAAATTTAAGGCCAAAATCATAGTAGAAAACTTTTATATCTCGTGTATAATGATCATATTCTACTACATATCCGTATAATATTTCAGTCTGCATACTATGACCAGCTATTCCAGTTTCTCTATTATTCTTAATATCTACCATTGATATTTGTGTTAATGTATACCATGATTGGTCTGCACTATAAGCATGATAGAAATAGTCCGGTAATGACCAACTAACATAAGATTTCCATCCGCTTCCTTTAAAAAGACTTTCTGGTATATTATAATCATCTAAGTTTACAGTGCTATTAGTTTTTAAATCGGAAAATAATCTTTTTAATTCGTAGTAATCAACAGATATTTGAGTTGAAGTTATTGAAAATAAGTCTTGACTCTGATCTTCTTCACTAATTTCTTGGGTCTTGATTTGCTTGTTATTAGAGCTTTTATTTCGCATATTTGACAATTCCACAATTTTTTTTGCTAAGTCCTTTTCTTGAATGGCATCTTTTTTAAGTTGATACTTCGCTCCAAGTGATAATGTGTCAAATATGGTTTCCGGAATTGAATCTTGCAAGTAGATAATATTTTGACTGTTTTTATCCTCTAAAACAATCGTTAATACTGTTTGATTTTCTATACTATAATTCGTTTTAAGCAATGCTGTTTTGCTACTATCTTTTTCTATTCTAAATTGTAATACAATGAAATCCTTTGTTTCTTTCATATCACCTAATAACAGCTTATCTGAGTATACTCCTTGCCCTATTACTGGGTATATTGTTCCAGATAAATTGAGATCATATAATTTGTTATTATTTTCAAATTCGCCTTTTGTTTTAATATGACCATTATTTTGATTTATACTTAGTTTTTTAAGATTTATTTTTGCAGAATCATTTTCATCCCAATTATCATTCAACACCTGACCTATTACATTATTCAGAGTAAATTCATTAACAATATCTTTGTCGTTGTTTACAGCACTAGCACGATCACTTATCGGAGAAACCAAACTAATTAACAGTAAAGTTGCTAATACAATCGTAATTATTTTTTTCACTTAAATCACTCCCTCGATTTAAATGTTTAGAATAAGTAAACCTTAAGCTTTTAATTTCAGCATAGGGTATTCCTCCTTTTTGATCCTTTGCCCTACCTTGCCATTTACAAAGATAATAAAATGCTTCATAATAAAGATATATCCTTTACTTTGTCATTCTGCAAGGTAAAGCTCTGAGAGCCGATTTCCATGTACACTGTCATGATTCTGGAACGGCTCTTAATTCAACTATAATACACAATCTACCATTTTGCACCGCAAATCGTATTGTGGTATCCCGCCATTTTTTTGAGGTCAATATAATAACCTTTACAATTGAATATTTACTGACCATCAAAATTTACTGATCAAATACAAAAAAATCACTAATTACCATACCATTTATTTTTTTCAATCGGTTTATACTTAATAATGTAAAGTCATTAGAATCATATTGGTACAAATCATAATCAACATCTAATGAGTAGAATATATTGTCATTCATATGGCTTAAATAAAGATTATTTTTTAATTCATAACCTTTTTTGAAATTCAATTCATTATCCCACACTGTTACCTTTTTTCCGGATCGGGTTGGAAAATCATAATGCGCCACCACAATATTATCGTTATTCCTAAAAATTTGATACGGAGCGTTTTCTGTTAAATTGATTATATTCATGGATGCGTTTTGATTTTCTAATAAAAAGATTTTGTTCGTAGGACCTGAATAATCATTCTTAGCATTGTTTATAATTAAAAACTTACCATTAAAATATAAAGAGTCTGTATGAAAGGCAGTTTGTTTATTTATCCTTATCTTCATTTCGTTTAAGTCTTTGTCTAATTCATAAATTGATTGTTCTTTACGGAATGGATTATCAGCAAAAACAAAGATCTCATCTTTGGCGCTAGCAATTCCCCTTAGAACTCCATCTAATC
>NZ_LSKU01000001.1:1652712-1654622 GCF_001561915.1 Tepidibacillus decaturensis
AAATCAACAGGCCAAACTGCTCCACCATCATTTAAATTAATATTAAATAGATCATTAAAAACATACCATACAAGTTGTGAACAATAGAATGAATCATCTTGATCTATATAAAAGAAGTTGTAGTTGTAAGGTTTTCCAATGTATAAATATGCTTTTTCAGCAGCTTGTTTGTCTTCATCAATTGTTGTATCATTTGTAGATCTAAGTTCCATGTGCTCATAGCGAGTATCCCAATCGTTTGGCCATAAATTTACTCCATTCTTATCGCCTTTGTTACCAAAAGATTCAATGGCAAAGTAATCATTATAAACCAAACCTGCATGTCCACCAGCCCATGCACTTGAGCTACTACTTGCTGTGTCCAACGTTACGAGAAACATTCCAGGTCTTGAGTAGTAGCCAGCTTGAATGGAAACGTCCTCAGAAACCTTTAAATCCCCATAATACTTAGATCCTTTACGAGTTTCCCATTGTTTTTTTATTAACTCAGTTTGCATTTTTCCCTGTTTTATCTCTGCTAATTGTTTTTGAGTAAGGTCAAGTTCCGGAATTCCTTTCTCGGCAGCAAAGACATTTCCAAAGCTACCAAAAACCATCATCAACATCAAAACAAATACAGCTGTAACTTTTTTCACTGATTGCCCTCCCATTGTCATATTTCCCTTGATATTGCCCCACCTTGCTATTTACAAAGTTAATTAGATGCTTCATAATAAAGATGTGTCCTTTACTTTGTCATTCAGCAAGGTAAAGCTCTGAGAGCCGATTTCCATGTGCACTGTCATGATGCTTGGAACGGCTCCATTTTATTGTATACAGGAACTTATAAGTCCCTTATAACAATCTAGTAAGCTGAGATCACCTAATTCAAAGCTACCATTTATTTCTTAATTCAACTATAATATACAATCAACAACTTTGCACCGCAAATCGTATTGCGGTATCCCGCCATTTTTTTGAGGTCAATATAATAACCTTTACAATCTGGCAAGTAATTGATCTTTCCACTCTTTCTCTATATTTAAACTCTCTATTTTTTCTTTGGCTTCTAATTGGTAGACACGCATGATAACACTCGTATATTCTATTACCCCTGATTCTTCTATTATGGTTTGTATTTCGGTTTTCTTTTTTAATAAATTCTCTTTCTCTATCATTTCAGAAAAATAGTCTTTTAGAATTTGTAACCTAGGTTCTTCTTTCTGTAATAAGTATAAAATCGGTAATGTTTTTTTCTTGTTGATTAAATCGCTTTTTTCGTCCCATAGGAAGAGATCCTTCATGTCATTCCTGATTTGGACACTTATCCCTATTTTTTCTGCATATTCTTGCACAATATCATGAAAAAAATCTGTAGCTAATGCTGTTCCAACTAAACAAGCTGCAGCAATTAAAGACCCGGATTTTTGTCCAATCATTTGTAAATAGTCTTCTTCGATGTCTATAGCGTTTACTAAATCTTGATGTTGACCGTTCACTGCTTTTAGAACTTGATTAGTTAGACAATGTATTGCTTTTAATTTGGAACTAAGAGCAAATGAGGTTTGTTGTAACGTTTTAATACTTAATATAAGAAAACCCGTTGCAATATTCATCGCAATCGGGTTAGATATCTGCTGCCAAGGCATTGAATGGTTATCTTGGTCTTGAAGATCATCAAAAATATCTAAGGAAAGAATCGCCAATTCAACCGCTGCAGCTGCTTTATAAATGTCTTCAGAGTTGCCCCCGAACATTTGATAATGTAAAATGGTTAATTCTCCAAAGGGAAACCCATATTGTTTCTTAAAAGTTACAAAATTAATCGCAGTCTCTTTAAGATCTTCTAATTTAAAATGTTCTTTTATTGATATTAACATTGATTCTTCAATTAAAGTTGTCGTTTCGCTCATTGTTATGATTACCTCCTG
>NZ_LSKU01000001.1:1655557-1723996 GCF_001561915.1 Tepidibacillus decaturensis
ATAAAAGAATTGACTATAAATTCTCTACGAATCGTGGCAAAGTCCTCATGAAATTGTTTAATATGTTCATTAATCTCTTTCTCCGAGTATTTCTTCCCTTGCTCTAACTCTTTTATCATATATTCTAAAACGAATAACTTTTTCTTTCTTTGAGAAGGTATATTTTTAAGCTTTCCATTTGGGGTAAAGAAGTTTTTGATCACTTCTACTTTTTGCTTTTCTAGTTTTTCCTTCTTCATTTTCTCCCTTTCCGTTTCTTCTTCCATATCCTCACCTCCTAATTGATCACTTAGTTCATGAGAAAAAACGACTTTAATAATTGATTCTGCCTTTCTTCTTAAGGTTTTTTCATCTAAATAAAAATAAATGGTGTTCTTATCCCTTCGTTCATAGATCAGTCCTACTTCTCTTAACTTCATCATATGGTGTGTAATCGTTGGTGGCTTAACTCCTAATTTGCCAGCCAATGCCTGCCCGTGTAATGGCTCTTTTGCTAATAATACAAGAATTCTTATTCTTGTGGGATCTGCTAATACTTTATGAAAGTTAACAAGCCGATCAAGCTGCAAACCAATTCCCCTCCAACCTGTTAGATGAAATAACTTTAAAAAATAAAGACTTGTTTAATATTTATCTAATTAGATAATAATCAAATCAACTACCAATATCAACTTTTTTTATTTCAATATAAAAAAAGGGTTGTATATTCCATCGCGCTCCGTCATCCGTGCCCTTCTATGAATAAAGATTACGGAGAAAAGGGCACTTCTGAAGGCACACAAAGTGTACAAGTCGTGCTACAACCCTTTTCGTAAGGCATTTTCCAATTGCAGTTTTCGGTAGTATTTATCACTCAATTCCGTGGTATAAAAACGATACGTATTCTTCCCATCTTCCTTTGCCAAATACATAGCAATATCCGCACTACGTATAAGGGTTTCAATATCTTCACCGTCATACGGGTAAATGCTTATTCCAATGCTAGGTGTGACAAATGTTACATGACCCATTAATAGAAATGGAGATTTAAACTCATTAAGCATTCGCTCAGCAATTTTTGTAACCTCATTTCTACCGATATTCTCAAGCAAGACAACAAATTTATCACCACCATAATGAGAGACTAGATCATTTTGACGAATGCAATTCTTTAATCTTTCAGCAGCCTGTTGTAATAGCAAATCTCCAACATTGTGCCCTAAAGTATCATTGACTAACTTAAAGCGATCTAAATCAATGAACATCAATGCCGTAATCATTTTTTGCTGTTCTGAACGTTTGATGAAATATTGAAGGTATTTATTCAAGAGATAACGATTAGATAAACCTGTTAAGGCATCATAAAAGGCCAGTTGATTAATTTTTTTCTCTACCTTTTTCTGCTCTGTCACATCATGAATGGTACCTATGAAAGCATTTTTATCATGGTAGACTGTTTTTGAAGCATGTAGCTCTATATAAATGATACTGCCGTCTTTTTTATCCCTCTTATATGTTCATGTATATGTTCAACATTCTGACTCATCTTCGCATATTTTGTAAGTAACTCTTTATCTTCAGGGATGATCAGATCCAAAATATTGATTTGAGCAAGTTCTTGATTTGTATAACCAATAATTTCTTTAAAACGAGGATTTGCATAAATAATTCGTCCATTTTGATAAATATATATTCCTACAAATGCACCCTCAACCAAACTCCGATATTTGGCCTCTGTTTCCATTAGTGTTTTCTCAATTATCTTACGTTCAGTAATGTCCCTGACAAGCTTTTTCCTACTCTTCGTTAGCTCTTCAAGATATAATCTTGATTTGTCATATTGCACCCCAAACCATAGGGTGATAAAAGTAGTGATCGCAGCAATGAACAAGTCATGACGATCAATATCCAATTCTACAACACTATGAAAAGCAACAACGATTAGACCTACAAAAACCGCTGTTATTCTACCTAGATACTTTTTCAATTTTAATCCCCCCCATCATTCGGCTTCTTTCACAAACATTACTATTTTACCATAGCGTTCTCTGAAATTGTAGACTCTTGTCCGTGGACAACTTCCTTAATAAAAAATCATAATGGTTCAAGAATCCCAAAAAAAGGAGAAACCAGCTTGGACGTTCAAATTATCTTTGGTAAAGTTTTAAAAAACTTAAGGGTTAACCGTAAGATCTCCCAAGAAGAGTTGGCTTTTCGCTCAAAGCTTGATCGTACTTATATTAGTTTATTAGAAAGAGGAAAACGCAAACCTAGCTTGAACACGATTTATGCCCTTTCAAAGGCATTAAGTATAAAGCCTTCTGAATTAATTAGAGAAGTTGAAAATGAGTATCAATTAGACGATGAATAGCCTCCATAGAGTCAAGGTCACTCACGAACAGAGTGACCTTTATCAATTGATGATAAAAAAATGAGCTTTATATCCCTAGATAAGGGATTTGTTCTTCTTTTGCCGTGAAATAGTCCCCTTTGTGATGCAAAAACTGATAGCGATGTTGAACTAAGGCCACATGGCGAAGTTGCTGTTTACAGTAATTCACTCCGTGAGCACAATAAAGCGTATGGTTTCCCTTCAATGACAATTTTGTTACAGCTCTATTTTCACTATTGATTCCGATAATCGCCTGGGCGATTATCCAACCCATTGTAAATTCATCTTCTGGTTTACTCGCAACTTTAAATGGTGTTAAAATCCAGTCCTCAGTCAATGGAAGAGGAATCATCTGACTCTTTCCTATAGCTTGTCCATACTGTTTCCGCAAGGCTACGATATCATATCCAAAGAACTGAACAATTCCATGTAGAAATGAGTGTGCGGATGTTGGTAATTCTTCTGAGGTTCCGTCTACGTATAGTACCTTTAAATACAAGCCTTCTCCTGCTACTGCTGTAGCAAAAAAGGCACATCCCTTCGATAAAAACGGATAAAATTGTATTCTTTTCACAGAATCCCCTACCCCCTTTGTTATCATTATATACAAACATATGTTCCTATTCAAGTATAAAAAAACCCTGATTTTGGCAAATCAGAGTGCTAATCGTTTTTTTGCTTCATCTAGATCCATATCCAATTTTATAATCATATATAATGGACTAACTGGAGAGATAATCTGTTTTAGGGATTGAAATAAAATAGGTCTTTCATTTCTTAAAATGGTGACAACCTCTACAGTAGGGGGAATCGTATTTTTGACTCTTAAAAGAGTATTTAAAAAATCAATCACTTTATATACGTCTTTCCTATGATCAGTAATTTCTTCTAAAAAAGAATTGAATTCTTTAATAATGGTTTGGTCATATTCGCTCATCTTATTGTCTCCTTTTCACGATGTTTATTTTTATTTTACATCATAAAGAAAGGGAAACATATGAACCATTTGTCCTATTGTATTTCTTTTAATAGTTGTTTTGCCTCATTAAAATCTGGATTGATTTCTAATGCTTTTTGTAAATGCTGGATTGCTTCCTGCTCGTTTTTCTCAAAGATAGAAATCAGGGCAAGATAATAATGAGCTTGATACAATTTTGGTTGTAACTCCAGACTTTTTTGATAATACGCTGCAGCCTGTTCCAATTGTCCTTCTTTCAGTAAAGTGCTAGCAAAATAATAATGTGCATAAGGGTTATCTGGGTAAGATTTAACCAATTGGTTAAATAGGGTGTGTGCTTCATTTAGGTTATTATTTTGTAACGCTTTTTCCCCCTTTAATAGAAGAGCTTCGCTTCCTTTCACTTCCCTCCCATTAATTCCCCACCAAGTACTAACTGAAACGATAAGTAAGATCATGGTTGCAGTTAAAGTAACCAACCATTTATTATGCTTCTGATTTGGTAGATGGACGATCGCTGCTATCAAAAACCCACCAATGAGTCCCCCAAGATGGGCATAATTGTCGATGTTTGGAACCACCATTCCAAAAACGAGGTTGACCATGATTACACTAATAATATCCTTTCCCATGGTTCTAAAAAATAGATCAGGATTCACATAGCCAAAATATAATAATGCGCCAAAAAGGCCAAAAATTGCACCTGATGCCCCTGCTCCAATGTTATTTGGAGCAAATAAAAAGCTGCTAATATTCCCAATGATCCCAGCGAACAAATAAATGAGAAGAAAACGAGTTGATCCGTAAATTCTCTCTGTCATCTGTCCAAGATAATGCAAGGCCACATTATTTAATGCAAAATGGAGAAATCCAATATGTAAAAAAATCGGGGTAAAGAGTCGCCAATACTCTCCTTGGGTGATGAGAAAGGATTCCTTTGCACCAAAATCAAGAAGTACTTCTGTATTGGTGCTTCCACCCTTTAGGGTCATTAAAAAGAAAAAAACTGCATTAATTGCAATAAGGAAATAAGTTAGGATTGGTTTCCCAAATTGAAATACTTGTTTATATTCCTCTTCTTTGCGTTTTTGTATCTCTTTCATTTCCTCTATTAACTGTTCAGGTTCTATCGATATGGGATTTGAAAAAGAATCGACAAAAGGTTCTTTTGTTATTTTTAAGTATTCAAAAGTGCCTTCGGGAATACCTAGTTGTTGGTTCTCTAGATCAACATAACCAAAAAATAAATCTAAATGGTTTCCTAATGTTTTAGAGGATTGAGCAATCATTTGTTGAATTTCATAAGAAGGTATAGCTTGAAAAAGATAAATATTGAAAAAATCCATTCTATTAGCCGATACTTGTCGGGAGATTTGATCTGCTTTTATTACAGCTTGTTCCATCTCTTGCTGCAAATGATTAGGCCAAATAAAGTCAATGGAAATCAAACGGAGATAAAGGTATCTTCGTCCAACATTATTTATAAAATGTAGGGTTGGAAAATGATCATTTATACCCAATTGGTCTTCTATATGAAATAGGGAAAAATCTTGTTCTCTTATTAAATTAGCAGCGACAGACCACATATAATCTTTTGAAGAGATCAAAAGCGAAACACCCACCATTCTTAGAATACTTATCTATTTTATCAAATTTTCATACCAAAGGAAATGATTGGGTGTTACAATAAAAAGAAAAGTGGAGGAATCGGAAATGCCTGAATCTCAAATTAAACAGCTTATACTTTTATCACAAAATTTGTTAAAAGAAATCAATGAATCGCTTGAACATTTTTTGAATTTCCATGCTGTAAACAATTTAGTCTACAATGAGGGTCAAATAGTGAAGACGTGTGAATTATTATCTGATTTACGCCATTTATTAGTCAACTGTGAAAATACTTATCAAAAACTAGGGGTTGTTGCTAGAAGCCATCATTTTAATAAGGATTTTGCAGAACAAGTTCTTTATGAAACGGTCTATCTTTGTGTACATAAATTCTATTACCCTGCACACGAAGTCTATGAAGAGGATGGTAGACATTCCTACACCGGAAAAGATGCGATCAAATTTTCTTATACCCCACATCCTGATACAAAAAAAATCATTCTTGCATTATCCAAAACCTTTGAAATCTTACGTGAAGAATTAAGCTATTATGAAACAGATTATGTAACCAAAAAAAGACTACAACAAGGAGAACAATTTGATTAGAGTAAAAATAAAACAACCCTTACTTTAAATAGTGAAGGGTTGTTATTTTTTGCGTTTTAAGCGCTTTACTATCCAAAAAATGACAATCAAAATGAACAAACCAACAATCCATACGATTTGGTTCATATTGTTTGTAGAAGAGTGGTCTTCTTCTGCTATTAGCTTTTTTGGTGCCTCCGGGATTTTGGGTGAATCCTTTTTTTCTACAAGATATTTAGAAAAATCTTGACTAATTCCTTTTGTTAGATTGATCAACGCGAGAGGAACAGACCCAGCTTTCACATTAGGAACGAAATACTGTTCAATTTCAGTTTTAAAAAAACATCATCTAATCCCTTTTTTTGTAGCGCCTCGCCAGTAACAGCAAAGATTTCCTTCTGATCGGTAAATATCAGAATCATAATCGTATCCTGCGAAAAATTTCTCTGTTGAAACATTGTTTTGGCCTCAAGATCGATTCCTTCCTTACCACTTGGAAGAACGATAATCTTGTAGATTTCAGGCAATTTTTTAACTTCGTTTTCAATTCTTTCCTTATCTGATTCAGAAAAGTATTGATACGGATCGTCTACCACAAAATCCTTTTCTTCTGCTTTTGCTATGATTATCCGTCCCTGATTCGATAGGATTAGGACAAGGAATAGTAAAGCCCATATTTTAATAAAACGGCTATACATCATTGTTCAATCCTTTCCTTCTTTTCCAACATCTCATATTTCGACAAATCTATTATACCATAGAAAAAGGAAAAAAAGAGGCTAAAACAATGAAAAAAGATTGAATAAGTTAATTTTAGAATGCTTTGGTTATTCTTGAACTAAAAAATCATGATTTGTTTTTTCTTTCTTTATTTCTCTTTTATTCTCACGAGTTGATTTTCTTAATGGTATTTCTTTCAAAAAAAATACAAGAACTAAGTTGATAAACATAATTAAAAATCCATAGAAGAAGACAGATTCAATTGCATGAGAAAGAGCAACTCGAACGGCTTCTAAAATTTGGTTAAAAATGTTTAAAGTTTCAGGTGGGATCGTAGCCTTAATCTTTTCTATCCCCTCGGGATCAAATAATACCTGAGGATTTGTTAATTGATTTAAACCTGATTTGGCAAATAACTCTTTTGCCTTTGAAGGAATAAGTTTAGCAAGATCTTCATTCATTTTATGGGACATAATCGTTCCCATGATCGCGACGCCAACCGTTCCACCAATCTGTCTAAATAACTGAACAGAGGATGTGGCCACACCAAGAAATTGTGGTGAAACCGCATTTTGTACCGTTAGTACAAACAAAGGCATGATTATTCCCAATCCTGCTCCTAAAACAACCATATTGATTACAGCCGTTATATTTGTTGTGTTGATATCCATACGAGACAATAAGTACATGGAAATAACAACCACTGTCGCTCCAAAAATGGCCAACTTTTTATATTTCCCTGTTTTTGAAGTGATTTGACCACTCAGTGTACTAGCAATCACCATGCTAATCGTCATTGGCATAAGAACTAATCCTGATTGAGTAGCTGAAGAACCGATTACACCCTGTATAAATAAAGGAATAAACATGATCGAGCCAAATAATCCAATTCCTGTTAAGAAACCAATAGTATTAGCAACAGTG
The DNA here is from genome assembly GCF_001561915.1 of Tepidibacillus decaturensis. GTDB lineage: Bacteria > Bacillota > Bacilli > Tepidibacillales > Tepidibacillaceae > Tepidibacillus_B > Tepidibacillus_B infernus. Next base: position 1,662,724 of record NZ_LSKU01000001.1, read on the forward strand.
AAAATACTGTTTTTAAACAAATGTAGTGGCAAAATTGGATCAGCTACCTTACTTTCTATCAAAATGAATAAGAATAGGCCAACTGCAGCGATAATAAATAAAGTAATAATTTGTGTTGAACCCCAAGCATACTTATTACCTGCCCATGAAAAACCAAGCAACAAAGGAACTAAAGTAACCACTAAGAACATGGCTCCAAAGTAATCTACTTTTGCTTTTTCTACACGAATTTCATGTTTAGGAAACAAAATATAAATCAAGATCAATGCAAGAATTCCAGTTGGTAGGTTCACTCAAAAAATCCAATTCCAAGAGTAATGATCAACGATAAATCCTCCTAATGTCGGACCAATAATACTAGATAATCCAAAAACTGCACCCATCAAACCTTGCCATTTTCCTCTTTCTGCTGGAGAAAATAAATCCGCAACAGTGGTCATGGATGAGGACATAATCGTACCGCCACCCAAACCTTGAATGCCCCTATAAATAATTAATTGGGTCATTGAAGTTGCCGTCCCTGATAAAAATGCTCCGATCATAAAGACACTAATTCCAGAAATTAAAAACCATTTACGGCCATAAATATCAGATAGTTTTCCCACAAGAATGACAGTGATGCTTGTTGCTAACATGTAAATTGTAAAAATCCAAGTATAATAATCCATACCACCTAAATCAGCTACAATTTTTGGAAGAGCTGTATCTACGATGGTCTGACTTAAAGAAGCAAAAAACATGGCCATCATGATGGTTAACATGACGGTAATTTTCTTTTTATTTTCTAAATGTTCCATTTGATCTCCTCCATCTATGATGTTTTCATATTATCCCTTATTTTTTTATAAATACGTATTAAATGTTGAAGATCTTCTACGGGAAGACCTTCCATATATTTCTCCATCATCTGATGACGATATTGGCGAAACTCTTGAAGAAGCTCTGTACCTTTTTCTGTTATGTGCAAATAAACAACACGTCTATCCTCGTCACAACGATCTCTTTCAGCCAGTTCTTGGCGAATTAATTTATCTGAAAGTGCAGTTACTGCTGGTACACTTACACCCATTTTTTCTGCAACTTCGGTTATTTTTAAAGGTCCTTGATCATTTAGCATTTTTAAAACCCAAAATTGACTCCAAGAGATTCCTGACTTGAGAAATTTATTTTTCTCTATGCCAATCATTTGCGTAATCTCGTAAAAAATACTGGTAAACTCTTTTATTAATGTTTTTTTATCCAACACTTAATCCTCCTAATATTTAAGTGACTTAACTATTTTAATCAAAATCATAAATTAATGCAACACCCAGATTAGCCCACAAAAATAAGGAACGGAAGCTTATTTCACTTCAGTTCCTTTTATCTTAAAGTTATGAAAGTCATTTACCTTTTAGGGTTAATCTTTTATTCAATAGATAACCAATCCATACAAGCAAAGTGAAAATAATCACGACAATCATGAGTCGCTTAGGATGTTGCTTAAAGTAAACCATATCATGCCCCATCAGGGTTTCAAGGAATACAATCGGTAATTTGCCAACCACCGTAGACCAGAAAAATTGACGAAAAGATAAGGGAGAAATACCACCAATAAAATTTACAGCACTTGAGGGAATCACAGGGATGACTCTTGCTAACAGGAAAATAAAAAAGCTATTTTTCTTAATATGTAAATTTAGCTTATCCAGAAGCTTATACTTTGATGCCTGCTTCATTGCATAATCTTGTGCTAAATATCTTGCAAATAAAAAAGAGACGATTGCGCCGATCACTGCAGCCATCCAACTAATCCAATAGCCATGCCACAAACCAAAAACTAGTGCATTTGCCCCTGCTAAAAGAACAAATGGGATAAAAGGAAAAAAGGTTTGAATAATTACAATGATAATGCTAATCAGAATGGCTAACCAACCATACGATTTCAAATGCTTAACCAGTGCATTCAAGTTCCCATGTCTTAAAATCGTACCCATTTCCGTACCAAAAAGCAGATATCCTAAAACAAATATTACAATCCCAATGATCACCCATTTTTTCACAAGATGACTGCCCCCACTATTAAATTCCTATTCCTTTTTTATTGTAACATAATCAACTTTGTTGTGATTAGCTTTATTCAAATATAACTTTTGCTATTAATCAGATATACATTCTTTAACAGGTATGATTCGTTAAACTAAACCAAAAATAATATTGGGGGTGATATTTTGAGCAGAAGAAACCGCTTAATCAATCCGAAGGCTGAACAAGCGATGGATCATTTAAAATATGAAGTCGCTAAGGACTTAGGTCTAGATGATGACATCAGAGATCGTGGCTTTGGAGAAATGACAACAAGAGAAGTTGGCAAAATAGGCGGGAATATGGTTAAAAAGATGATTACTATTGCCGAAGAGCAAATGGCTAATCGATAGTGCTCAAAACAGACAGCCTTCCATATGGGGCACCTTGAATTGGGTGCCCTTTATCACTTTTGTGGGTGAGTTATCGAACAAAACGATGGTTACCTATGGTTTTGATCACTTTCTTTTGCGTAAAGAAAGAACTCTTTGTAACCTTGGGATTGTAAAAATATAAAGCTCCTTCCACAGGATCTACTCCTTCTAACGCTTCTCTTGCAGCTTTATATGCACTATCGCTAGGGATTACCTTATAAATCTCCCCTGTTCTTACAGGTGTAAATTGACCCTTTGCAAAAATAACATCATAGATCGAATTAGCAAAGGTATCCTCTAATACTCGATTGATAATCACTGCCCCAACAGCAACTTGGCCTTCATATGGTTCATTACCAGCTTCTAAATAGATAATTTTTGCTAACCATTCTAATTCCTCATCTTGAAATGAGATCACTGCTTTTGCCTTTAATTGATCAACCGTAGTAACCTCAACAGATTCTAGATAAATTTTGGAACCAACTGTTAGATTGTTTTCATCAGCGATTTGATTCCAAGCTTTTAAGTCTTTAACTGGAATTCCAAACACTTGTCCGATACTTGCTAATGTATCACCTTCTTGAACATTGTATGTAATTTTTTCACTAATATAAACCGTTTTGGTCGTATTATCCCAGTCAACATTATAAAACAATGCTTCAGAAACAAAACGAATGGGTACATAGGTCGCATTATTAAGAATGATAGCAGGTGCGTCCATTAAAATCTTTTGTTGATCACGCGTTGCGAATCTTTCTCCAATCTTAAATTGAATCATATGGTTCTCTTGAGTAAAAGTAACTTGTTGTAAGTCACTATCCCAATTTAATTCGGCTCCTAAAAATTCAGATATCTTACGTACAGGCACATACGTCCTCTTATCAATCAATCTAGCATCTGGTTGATCGATAAGCTTTCCGTTAATCTTTAACTGAATAGAGGATGCATCTGCCTGAACCCCTACAAAGAGGGATATGATCAAAAATAGGACAATCAGACTGATTTGCTTCTTCATTAAATTCTCCTTTCGCCACTGAAAATGATTAAAAAAATCTATTTTTTCCATTGTAACATGAATTTGCTTCAAAAATCATAGTTAATTTTAGCAAATTGATGTTTTTATGAAATATATAGATAGTGTTATATCAAAAAAAAGAACCCTCTTTAAGATTATTCTCAAAAAGGATTCTTTTCGTTATTTAAAAAATTACTTCGCTTTTATATTGTGCTTTCTCCTCAGCATATTGCAAAACTTCATCAAGAATTTCTTCTCTTTTGGCATTAATCCGTTCAAAGTCCATTGCCGCTACATAATATCTTTCTAATAAATCATGAAGTCGTTTTGCCTCTTTAATATAATTGGTTCCAATGGTCATTTTAATTTTATATCTTGATTCAATATTGTGTAATTCTTTTTCCTTTTCCACTTCTACATTCGGGTTAATACATAATGCAAACATATCAACAATTTCATCATTATCTCTTGTTGCATCAATGACATGGGGAGCAGTTCCATCAAGAACAGCGACACTCAACGTTGGAATGATCACCATATCTAAACTATTAGGATCAAATCCACATGGAAAATACTCTACAGACAAGCCTAATTCTTCAGCGCGTTTTCCGATCTTTTTCATCATCGTTGATTTACCACTACCAGGACGCCCTTTTACAATATATCTCTTTTCTTTATCCTCGGTAATATTATCGATAAAATTTACCGCTCCTTGTGGAGTAGCAGCACCAAAGAAAATGCGTTTTGTCGTTGGATTTTCTTCCTTTGTGATTTCCCTAGTAAAAATTTTTTCAATTAACGTTTCTGTTACTTCATTTGCCTTATCAAAATTCATTTCTGCCAAGTAAATATCTTCCCATTCGTCATGAATCGATTTTGCTTCTGCAAATTGTTCATAGGCTCGTTTAAAATTAGCCGAGATGTCTTGTGTTAGTTTGATGATTTCCTTGCCATTCTCTTTAAGCTTTTTATCATCCCAAAATTCACCGAGGTTAATAATCTCATCGATAACCCCTGGAAATTTTGGATCTACGATATGAGGAGCCGTTCCATCTACAAAACCTAATTTCAATTCAGGAATAATCACTCCATCTAAAGAGTTATTGTCTGACGAACAATGAAGAAATTGAATGTTGTATCCTTTATCTGCCATCGTCATGCCAATCGTTCTCATAAATGATGATTTCCCTGTCCCAGGGCCACCTTTAAATATATATAAACGGTCTAATCCCTTTAAAGCCTCATCATATAAGGAATAAAAACCAACACTCGTATTTCCGCCTGCATAGTAGTTTTTAATTGTACTCATATGTCTTCCTCCTAGTTCTACATATCTTTCGTTTAGGCCATTCGCCTAATTTAGTCTATGCGGTATAATGCAAAATGTTCCTCTAATTAAGAATTATTATTATTCAAAATAAGAATTTTTACTTTTTGCGGTTGAAAAACTTATTTTCATCATGTACATTTATATGAAATGATTTTAATAATGGGAGGTTTTCCAATTGAATCAGAATGAATTAAGTTTTCAGACGCTATTAGTTCACAATAAACACTCGATAGATCCTTCTTCAGGAGCAGTTAGCGTTCCTATTCAGCATGCATCTACCTTTCATCAATTTAATTTCGATCAGTTTGGCCAATATGACTACAGTCGGTCTGGAAATCCAACAAGAGATGCCCTAGAGCAAACCATTGCTGAACTTGAGCATGGAGTAAGGGGTTTTGCCTTTGCATCTGGAATGGCCGCTATTTCAACAGCTTTTATGCTTTTCTCTAAAGGAGATCATGTATTAGTCACTGAAGATGTTTATGGTGGTACCTATCGTCTTGTTACCCAAGTTCTTTCTCGTTTCGGTATTGAATATACCTTTGTCGATATGACAGATTTAGATCAGTTAAAAAAAGCATTCGTCCGAATACAAAAGTGATCTACATTGAAACACCATCCAATCCTACCCTTAAAATCACTGATATTCGAGCAATTGTTGATTTAGCTAAAACACACGGATGTTTAACCTTTATTGACAACACTTTTTTAACCCCTGCATTACAGCAACCTTTAGAATTAGGCGTAGATCTTGTTTTACATAGTGCAACCAAATTCATTGCTGGCCATAGTGATGTGATTGCTGGTTTAGCTGTGGTTAAGGATGAAGAGTTAGGACAAAAACTTTATTTCCTTCAAAATACTTTTGGTTCTGTATTAGGCCCACAAGATACTTGGCTTATTTTAAGAGGAATTAAAACATTACATGTTCGTTTAAAGCAATCACAAGAGTCTGCAATGGAAATCGCAAAGTACTTGCAGCAAATTCCTCAAGTAGAACAAGTCTATTATCCAGGGTTACGAGAACACAAAGGTTTTGAGGTTCAACAATCTCAGGCCAAAGGAGCAGGGGCAGTGCTTTCTTTTCGGTTAAAAGATGAACAAGCCGTGAGAACATTTGTTAAAGAAGTAAAAATTCCTGTCTTTGCTGTAAGCCTTGGAGCAGTTGAATCGATCCTATCCTACCCTGCAAAAATGTCCCATGCAGCCATGCCGAAGGAAGAACGGGAAAAACGAGGAATTACAGATGGGTTGCTTCGTTTATCTGTTGGGTTAGAAGATCCAAGGGATCTGTTAGCTGATTTCGAACAGGCTTTTTCAAAACTAAATGTAAAATATAACCTATAACAAAACAAAGCTCGTTTGTTTGTTGCAGCAATTACATTTTAATCTTCTAAGCAAATTTTAAAAACACCTTATACTTTTGTGCAGTATAAGGTGTTTATTTTTGATAGGATCCCGCAAAAGTAATCGGAGTAAACTTCGAAGGAAGTCGACATTTTTGTGGGTGTTATTAAAACTTCGAGGCCTTTAATGTTAGAACACCATACACCATTTCATGATATGGTGTCTCAACATTTGCTTTTTTTCCATATTTAACAACAGCACCACTTAAGCTATCCACCTCTATTGGCTTTCTCCGTTCAAAGTCAACGAGCATTGAGGATTTAGTTGTCGGAGCAAAATTGTGTCCAATTTGATAAGCTACTTCTACATCTTCATCTGATAATTCAATGCCATTCGCTCTGGCAACATGCTTTACCTCTTTAAGAAGTTTACAGAAAAGTTGGTCTGTTTTTTCGCAAGCCCAAACATCCCCTGCCGGTAATTCAGTAATCGTAGTAATTGCGCTAAAAGAGCTAATAAACATAAACTTTTTCCAAATATCCTTTTGAATGTTGCCAGAAAGAACCGTTGGTATACCTGCTTCTTGAAAAACAGATAGTAATTGCTTAGCTCTCTCTGTAATTTGTCCATCCATTTCTCCAAAGATGATATCTCGTTTTGCACTTTTTTGAGCAATGATACCAGGTGCTTCTATCGTTGTTTCTATGTATGTAAGACCGCCCAATACTCTCTCTTTTCCTACAACTTCAGCCATGATTTCCTCATTACCTACACCATTTTGTAGGTTTAAAACCATTGAATCCTCTTTTAAAATAGGTAGGATCTGCTCGGTCGTTTTTTTGATATCGAAGCCTTTTGTAGTAAATAAAACGACGTCAACCAATCCAACCTCTTGTGGATCAGCAACTGCTTTTAATGGTAGCTGAAAATCTCCGTGAACACTATGTACTGTTAATCCATTCTCCTGAAGTGCTTTCAAATGTTCTCCTCTAGCAATTAAGGTGACTTCGTGACCTTTTTGTGCCAATAATCCCCCAAAATAGGCACCTACTCCTCCTGCACCCATCACAGCAAACTTCATTTTACATCCTCCTCCTCTTACCCATTGTACTTGACTTAAAAAGGAGTACATTTTTTTCATGTACTCCTCTGGTTTTTCACTAAGCTAACCCTTTATTAAGCTAAAATCTCTTCAATACGTTCTAAAACATCCTGAGTTAAAGTTACACCTACTGCTTTAACGTTCTCTTCTACTTGTTCTGGTCGGCTGGCACCAATAAGCGCACTGGATACGTTCTTTTGACGTAATATCCAAGCGATCGCCAATTGTGCTAATGTCAAGCCAAGCTCTTTAGCTACACCTTCTAATTGATCAATACGCTCAAAGAATTCATCCTTCATATACCGTGCAATCATTTGACTTGCTTCTGGATCGGCACCGCGGCTTCCTGCTGGTGCAGGTGCTCCTTTTTTATATTTACCTGTTAATACCCCTTGAGCTAGTGGGGAAAAGACAACTTGGCCAATTCCATGTGCTTCAGACAATGGAATGATCTCTTTTTCAATATAGCGGTTTAACATGTTATATACGGGCTGGTTGACCACAATTCGGTCTAATAATTTTTTATCTGCTATATGGATGGCTTCAGCAATCTGGGCTGGTGTCCATTCACTTACCCCAACATATAAAACCTTACCTTGGTTAATAAGGTCATCAAAAGCTCGCAAAGTCTCTTCTAATGGTGTTTCTGGATCATAACGATGAGCATAGTATAGATCTACATAATCTAAACCTAAACGCTTTAAGCTCGCATTACATTGCTCAATCACATGTTTTCGAGATAATCCGCGGTCGTTGACGCCATCTCCCATTGGCCAGAAGACTTTAGTTGCAAGAACATAGGATTCACGTGGAAAGTCTTTCAAGGCTTTTCCTACTACTTTTTCTGCTTCTCCACGACGATATACATTGGCGGTATCAAAGAAGTTAATCCCTAATTCATAGGCTTTATGTATCGTGTTAATTGCATTTTGATCTTCTACATAACCACCATAAGTTAGCCAACTACCCAATGAGATTTCACTCACTTTTACTCCAGTTGTTCCTAAATGACGATATTGCATGTTCATTAACCCCCTTTTAAATCCTTTTACCTATTGAAAATGAAAGTACATTTTTAATTTTAACATATTTTTAATATTTACACTATTTTCCCAGTGTAAGAAGGCCTATTTATTCCTTTTTGCCCGTCTTTCAAGATACCATTGATAGATCATCACACTTAACGTAAACCAAACACCACTTGCCAAATATCCACCTAACACATCACTTGGAAAATGCACCCCTAAATAGATTCGACTGATTCCAATTAAAAGAATCATAACTGTTGCAAAGAGAATCATCAATCCTCTACCAAATCGGGAGCGAAGATGTTTCCATAGTAGAAAGGATATCATTGCATACAACGTAAAAGCTGCCATAGAGTGTCCACTTGGAAAACTATATCCAGTTTCTTCTATGATGCGATGAATCGTTGGACGTTCTCTATGGAAAATAACCTTTAACAAATTATTTAAAGCTGTTGATCCAATCATCACAATCACAAAAAAGACTAACTCGATACGATGTTTTAGTAAAACATACAATATGATGGAGGTTATGATGATAATGGCTATGACAATTTTAGTAGAACCTATCCATGTAAAAAACTTCATAACCTCTGTTAAATAAGAATTTTCCAATGATTGAACCCATATGATGATCGGTAAGTCAAACCATTGAATTTTATTAAAACTAACAAAGGCAGCAATTAAACCAAAACTAAGAAGTAGGAGAAACCCTATTTTTCTTCCTGTTTTTTGTTTATTTTTATGGTGTATATTCAATTAATCTCCTCCAAGACGTCACTTTTGTGGTTTTTTTACATTTTTAATTGGTATTTGATTAAATGATCTTGTCTGAAGCTGGAAATTTCACCATTGTACTCTAAATAATCAAGAAAACTTAATATTTCAGAAAAAAATAAGTTCAGGTGTTTCTCGTACCGGTTTGGATATACTTTTCTCATCAAATCATATACAGTAAAAGAACCCTGTTCAAGAATTTCTTTTAATTGCTCTGAACGTTGCTTAAAACGAGAGAATTGCCGATCAATCATTTCATCTAGATTGACGATCACTTTACCATGTCCAGAATAAACCTTTTCGATCTTTAATCCTTTTATTTTTTCAAGCGAATGTAGATAATCTATTCCACTTTTCGCTCTAGAAAAAAGATTGTTTATTAAAATGGGTTCTACAAAAATCCCTGAACTTGTATTCTCCAAAATAAAGTCTCCAGCAATAAGAATTCCTTTTTTCTCATGATATAATACGATATGCCCTTGAGAATGACCAGGAGTATGTAGTACTTTCCAATTTGGAAGATGAGGTAATGATGAACCATCTTCAATCAACTCAATATCGCTAACAGGATCCATAAATTGATTCAAATATTGATTAAACGATTTGATTCTTTGCACCTGGTCCTTTGATAATCCATTTTCAAGATAGAGTTTCTCATAAAAGAGAGTAAGTTGTTGATTAAAAATTGGTTCTTTTTCAACCCATGGAATGGTCCATTGATGGGCATAAACTTTTAATTTAGAATGGTGTTGTCTTAATATGTCCAAAAGACCAATATGATCAACATGATGATGTGTAAGTAAGACTTGATCAATATCTTTAAGACGGATACCATTTTCATTTATTTGATATATCAATGATTTCCAGGCTTGTTCTGTTTTTATTCCTGCATCGATTAATGTGATTTTGTCACCTAACAGAAGATAGGCATGAACATCACCTACTGGAAAAGGGGTTGGAAGGTTTAGCGAAATCAACTTTATATTTTGGTTTTCTAAGTTTGTCTGTAACCGATTCACGATGATATCCCCTTTAAGTCAAGTTTTTTAATATCAGAAAATTCCTTAAATTCATTGTACAGTTTTTAGAGATTCTCTTCAATCATAAAGGGGGAAATATGATTACTTTTGAAAGACTCTAACTTGATTTTTTCCACTATTTTTAGCCTCATATAACATTTTGTCAGCCATCCGAAATAGGGATAATCGATTAACCTCTTGATCTTCTCTTTTCCATGAGGCAAGGCCACAAGAAACTGTTACCTTAGGATTTGTTTCTTGGCTAATTCGATTTAAAATGCGAAAGGCTACTTTTTTTGCAACGTTTGGATCTACATTTGGCAGATAAAGAGCAATCTCTTCCCCTCCCCATCTGACCGCAATATCTGTATCTCGAATACTAGAAATGAGAATCATTGCGACTTGTACTAGGATCTGATCTCCTATATGATGACCATAGGTATCATTAATCTTTTTGAAATCATCAATATCTAGTAAAAGGATCGACCCTTGTTCATCTTCTTTCATCGAATGTTGAATCTTCTCATCTAAATAAGAACGGTTATATAAACCGGTCAAATAGTCAGTGATTGCCAACTGTTGCAAACGTTCATGCAGAATGGCATTTGTTAGTGCTAGACCTAAATGTTGGGCAAAAACTTGAAGCATTTTAAAATTGTCATAGGAAAAATGCAATGGATTTTGATTTGATATAGAAAGGATTCCTATAATCTCATCATTTGAAAGAATAGGTACCGACATTAACGAACGACAGCCTAATTGTTTTGCATAAGTATCTTTTATGGTTAAATCTGTCTCTGTGTCTGAAATAATAATCGCTTCTTTATTTCTATACACAAGTCCCATATATCCGTTGTCTAAGGAAACAATCGTGCCTACGTTTTCATCAGAATTAGAGGCAATCACTTTCAAAATATCTTTTCTGTCATTCACTTCAAGAACACAAACATGTTCTGCATCAAATAATTGTCCAAGTTCAGTAAGAACAAATTGCAGGATAGAATCCTTTGTTAAACTTTGATTTAAGCGTTTTGTCAGGTCGTTAATCACTTGTAACTCTTTGACTAGATTATTCGATTGTTGATATAATCTTGCTTTTTCAAAAGCTGTCCCAATAATATCTGCTACACTAGAAATAAAACTAATCTCTTCATCCGTAAATACATTCGAGTGTTGACAAGCAATATGAATTACACCATAAATCCCTTGTTTTCCTTTTAATGGTGCAGCGATTTCTCCCTGTTGCCGGTTTTCTCTTTTTGTTCTGCGAATTAATTTTCCTTCCAAAAAGGCTTGCCCATTAATATCTTCACTATTAGGGATAAAAGTCATTTGTTTAATTGGAAGATTAGGGATCAATAATTCCTGTGTTAACCACAGTTCTAATTGTACATTAGGATAAAATCTTTGAAAATGATGAATTGCCACTGATAAAACTTCATTTACATCCATTGTGGAATACAAGGTTTGTGTCATTTCCAATAGGGCTTCTCGTTTTTTTGCTTCTCTTTCCAACGTTTCGATTTTCTCATGTTCGGTTAGTGCCAGTTCAAAAGCGACCAACAAGCCCTGTAAGCAACCGATCGTTTGCCATTTATCATTCATCTTAGAGATAAATCCTAGAATACCAATAAACTGTTGATTAGAATCAAAAATAGGGACAGAGGTCGTTTGAGCATCATGCAAACATTGAAGAAAATGTTCCTTCCCATTTACAAATTCAGCTTTACTAGTTTTTGCTGTTAAACCAAATGCATTTGCACCAATTGCTTCTATCCTGCAATCAAAATACTCATGATCCTTTTTTTGAAGGAATAAGGGTAGGTCTTTTTCATAGGTTAACTCGAGCACTTGACCTTGATGATTTGCCAAGGCTAAAATACCATGCTTCCAAACATATTCTTTGTCTTGAATATGTTTAACAAAAAGTTGGAAGACTTGTGCTAAATGATAATCATTTGTAAGGTTTAATCTGATCCCTAGAGGAATACGGGTAGCATCTAGTTGTTGTTCTGCTGCATATTGATTTGCCATGTTAATCAAGTCTTCTCGACGATTACTTTCTTTAAAATCTTCAAAATTTTGGCCACAGCAAGATGCCATTTTACTTCCCTTCCTCTCCCTTTGATTCCTCTTTTACTCTACATGTGATGCGTTATTGACGTCTTCTATATGAAAAAAATTTAATAGATGATCATACGTGATTGTAGTGATGCTAGTATTCACAATTCTTGTTTTCCCTGGTCCATACTCACCTTGACTAATTTCATGCAATAAAGAATTGATGGCTCCTCCATGACTAACAATGACCACATTTTCACCAGCGTGCCACTTTACAATTTCTCTTACCGCACTATAGACCCTATTCTTCAATAAATGAAAGGGTTCAACATCAAAAGCCCCTGCTTCTTCAAGATTTCCTAAATGAATTCCATATTTTGCAGTGATATCTTCAATTTTGTTTCCCTCTAAAAGCCCATAGGACCTTTCTCTTAAACCAATATGTACTTGAACATCTTTCCCATAGTGATAAGCAATTGCCTTTGCTGTCTCCTTTGCCCGTTTTAAATCACTAGAATAGACTGCATCAACTTTATAGTTTTCCTTGTAAAATCGTTGCGCAACTTTTTCAGCCTGAGATTGACCAAATCTATTTAAAGGAATATCCTTTTGACCTTGAAATCGTTTTTCTTTATTCCATTCTGTTTCACCATGTCTGATTAAAAAAATTGTTGTCTTCATCATTTTATGCTCCACTCCAAAAAAATAATAGGTTCAAAAACCTATTAACATTATATATAACAATTACACCAGTTTCTATATAAAAATAAGACTATTTTCCTATCGACAAATTGCGACTTTTTCATACAAAAGTCCCCTGATTTCTACGAAAAACCAGGGGAAGTCACAAACATAAACTGACAATCGCTAGTTAAAAAGACCTATATTGGTTGAATAGGTCTCATTTCTCCTACTTTGTCATCCCATTGAAACTCTATTGTTCTTATTAATTTGTTTGTTGAACTCTCATATTGATCAACAACAAAATATTGTAATGTATCTTTTTCACCATTCATTGTAATATTGACTTGGTAATAATAATACCCTTTTTGCGGATGTATGGGTTTTGTATCCCGATTAAAAATCCCCTGTGGACTCCCATACCAAATCATAGTTCCTTTTGGGTCTAAATAAACCCATTGTTCTGTTATGTTTTTTTTCTGACCTATTTCTTTTTTTAAGCTACTATTATCTGTTGAAATAGCGATATACCCTTTTCTAACTCCTGTTACTCCTTGATCATAAATAAATTTAAAATTCCCATATAACCAGTTATCTGCTTCTTTGTCCTTTCCTTTTTCACTATTTTTAACTGTTAACTTTTCTAACTGGATAAAGATCGGTTTAAACTGATTTGCTCTATTAGTTTCTTCTGAATCAAATCCCGTTTGCACAAACGCTAGCCAGTTTGTTTTACCAGGGAAAGAAAATAGATCAATATATTTTTCTCCTTCATCAGCTAATCCAGGAAACAACCATTCTTCTTGCGATCGATTATTTGATAGCTTTATCTTAGATTTTTCTTGTTTGCTTAATTCCTGAAAAACCCAAGTTTCTTGACCGTTCTTGTATTTCATTCCATTTTTCCAATTTAATTTACGTGGAAAGACTTGGATATTAAATCCATGATCTAATACCTCTTGAGCCAATTTAATCTCCTCTGATTCAACTATTTTTTCTTGGTCTGGAATAAAAAATGAATACGTCAAATCTCCTAACCAAGTATCATATATTTGTACAAGATATCCAACCTCATCTGTGTCATTATAATGAATGAAAGCTGCATAATGACCGTCAGAACTAAACCCCAAAAAATAGGGGATCCGATTGAAATAAACGGTTTGGATAAATATGTTATTCACCATAAGTTTCTCTAACTTTGGAACCTTACCCTGCTCATATAAAGAATCAATTTCTGATGTCGGGTTTCTTTCATCTGGTTGATTCCAATCTGTTTCCTCAGGGGGTACAGGTTCTTGTTTTGTTAGATATGTGACACTTACTATGATCATGATCAGCAAAATGATAAGTCCAATTAACCAAATTTTAGATTTCAAAAGAACACCCCCTATGAAAATAATATCTATATTTTACCATACAAGAAAGTATATCATCATTTTATGCTTTAGGTAAAAAATTTTTATTTTTTGAAACCTTTTCCAAATGTAAATCGTCTATTAGGGTGAAGGGAAAAAATACAAGGAGAGGAGTTATGGAATGAAAAAAGGAACAAAAGCAATTCTATCTGTTTCACTAGCAAGTGCGTTAGTCTTTACTTCCTTCCCAGCTTTAACTTTTGCCGCAGAAGAAGTTATCCCATCTACAATGACTCAAGCAGAAAAAATTGCTGTCACTTCAGCGAAAATTCAAAAAGACGAAGCGATTGAGCTTGCTAAAAAGTATGTAACGATCCCAGATGATTACAAGCTTAACAGTGTTAATTTTTCTTCCAATTGGGGTTATCCCAATAGAGCAGCATGGAGCCTATATTGGAGACTAGAAGAGAATAACCAGACAAAGGCACACATATCCGTAACAATTGATGCAAACGAAGGTATACTATTATCACTAGATAGTTATCAGTACAAAGAATCTCCTTCAATGTACCCTGCGAAAGTAAGCCTAGAAGAAGCAAAGAAAATTGCGGATGAATATGTTAAAAAAATCTATCCAGATCTCTTAAATCAGGTTGAAGTCGATCCTAATTTTCTCGCCAATTACCAACCCCCATTAAATGGACCTGTTTATTACTCTTTCCCCTATCGTCGAATGGTAAATGGGATTCCATTTAGTGACCAAAGCATTTATGTACAAGTCAATGGGGATGGGGAAGTCACCAATTTCAATTATAACTTTACTGGAGACATTGAATTTGAGGATGCTGATCAATATCTTACAGCTGAAGAAGCAAAAGCTAAATTTGCTGAACAATTTAACATCAATCTTTCTTTTATACTTCCATATCGACAATATAAAGGGAATGGTATAGTTTACTTAGCTTATACATCCTTAGAACCTCAATACATCAATGCAAAAACAGGTGAAACCTTCTATTTACCAGGCCAGCCTAAAGCAGTGGATGCATCAACATTTAAGCCCATCGTAGATCAACCATTAGCTTCTGCACCTAAAGAAGGTAAAGAATTGACAGAAGAACAAATTACAAAAATCGCTGAAGATTTAATTAAAAAATTCTCAGTAGACGATCTAAAACTTCAAAGCCTCTATTATAATTCTAACTACTATCCAAGTGGTCATGCTGCATGGAATATTTCCTTCGCAAATGAAGATAAACGGTCTTATTCCAGTATGGCGATTGATGCGATAACAGGCGAACTTCTCAGCTTCTATATGGATGATTATACTGCGACAAAAGATACAGATAAGAATAAACTCACTTATGAACAAGCTAAACAAGTAGCAATTGATGCTGTTAAAACCTTCTCACCTTCTAAAGCCCATGAGGTTTATCTACAAGATGTAGAAAATACAGAACTAATGTCACAAGAAGGTCGTGCATACTTTAACTTTAGACGTCTTGTTCATGGTATTCCGACTGATCGAGAAAACATCAATGTGAATGTAAACTTAAAAACTGGAAAAGTAACGAACTATGATTCCTATTGGGGAGTTGTGAATTATCCAAAAGAATTACCCAAAACCATAGATATGGAAAAAGCTAAAGAAATCATGTTAAGTAAGGTAGATTTAGAGCTTGTCTATTTTGCTCCATATCCTTCCTATACAATCTATGGAAAGCCCACCTCACAAGAACAAACGAGAAAGGCTTACCTTGTTTACCGGCCAAAGGATACAAATATGTATAAATACAATTATGCCCCTACTTTCCTTGATGCCACAACAGGTGAATGGAGAAGTAGAGAAGATGGCTCAATTATCCAAGATAAAGTGCAACCTGTAGATATTAAAGGCCACTGGGCAGAAAAAGAGCTTCAAGTGATGGTGAATTACAAAGCATTGGATGTAAAAGACGGCAAAGTCCTTCCTGATGCCAACATCACCCGTGGTGAATTGATTAAAATGTTTATCATGGCACAAAGTGGTGGCAACTATTATCCATATATTGACACGAGAGGCCAACAAAGCTTTAAAGATGTAGGTAAAGAATCTGCTTACTATGCTTTTGTTGAAGATGCGGTAAGACGTAACCTCATTACCATAGATAAAAACAAAGAATTTAAGCCAGATGAAGCAATAACACGCGAAGAATTGGCTCAATTTGTCGTAAAAGCATTAGGATATGACAAGTTAGCGCAAACAAAAGGATTGTTCGCAATCAAATTTAAAGATCAGGATCAATTAAAATACCCTGGCCATGTTGCGATTGTGTCTGCTCTTCAGATTATGAATGGAGATGGTACCAACTTCAAACCGAACGAGAAAGTTACTCGTGCTGTTGCAGCAAAAGCTTTCTATCGTTTCCTTGAAGTTAGAAACAACTATCGAGAAAACCCACAATATTATTATTAAAATGAGAAAAGCTTAGCGGAGAAAAAATCTCTGCTAAGCTTTTTTGCTAGGCATTTCTTTTACGGGATGATATATCAATCCATACGGCTAATAATAAAACCAATCCTCTGACAATGAGCCTTTCTGTTGTACCTACATCTAGTAACAGCATACCGTTATTCAAGGTAGACATGACTAAAGCACCAATGATTGCACCGATGATTGTACCTTGTCCCCCTAATGTACTTGTACCACCAATAATTGCTGCTGCAATAACATCAAGTTCCATCCCTTGCCCTGCCGATGCAGCTGCTGATCCAACTCTTGCCGTATATATAATACCACCAATGGCACCAAGAATACCTGAAGAAATAAATATCCATAATGTTCGTTGTCTAATATTAATCCCTGATAATTTGGCTGCTTCTTTATTACCACCTATTGCATATACGTGTCTACCGAAGGTTGTTTTTGTTGTGATGAACGTATAGATACTACCAATCACCATTAAAATCAAAATTGAATAAGGAATTCCTAAATAAAGTGCCATAATTAAAAAGATAACCGTTATTAATGATGTAATTAAACCAATCTTAAGAAGAAACAATTTTAAAGGTAAAATTTCAAACCCATAATTGATTCGTTCTTTTCTTCTCTTTATTTCATACCACAAATAACCTATAACGATTAAAACCAAAAATATAATTGTTGTATCATGTGGAAGCAAATCTTTTGGTGAATTTTCTACAAAAAGTGTTGGAATATAATCTTGGCCGATTTTGTTAAAGGTGTTGCTTGTTGCAATGGTTTCTCCTTTTGTAACCCCCAATAATAATCCATTAAAAATCATCATTCCAGCCAAAGTGACGATAAAAGCAGGCACATCTCTATAAGCTACCCAATATCCTTGCCATAATCCTATAAGTGCACCTATAGCTAATGTAACTACAATTGCGGGTACAACACCTAGTCCATAATTTACTTGAAGAATAGCTGCAATCGCTCCTGTAAGGCCAACAACTGCACCAATGGATAGATCAATGTGA
The DNA here is from genome assembly GCF_001561915.1 of Tepidibacillus decaturensis. Taxonomy (GTDB): domain Bacteria; phylum Bacillota; class Bacilli; order Tepidibacillales; family Tepidibacillaceae; genus Tepidibacillus_B; species Tepidibacillus_B infernus. The sequence goes on from NZ_LSKU01000001.1 coordinate 1,680,354, forward strand.
CCGGCAACAATCACTAATACTGTGCCACTTGCAAGAATTGCAATATGAGCTGTTTGCATAAATAGAGTAGATAAGTTTCTTGGGGTGAAAAATACATCATTTATCATAGAAAAAATGAACATGATACCGATTAAAGCAATAAACATCGTATATTGTCTTATATTGTTTCTCATTGAAAACTTGATGATTTCTAATGAGGTTTGACTTCCAGATTTTGTTGTCATTCTAAAGCCTCCTTTAAATCCCAGCAGTTTATTCATTTATACCACCAGTTGCATAATGCATAATTTTCTCCTGGCTTGCTTCCTTCCAGTCCAATTCAGCCGTTAATTTTCCTTCATGCATAACAAGAATTCGATCACTTATCCCTAATATTTCAGGTAACTCGGAAGAAATCATGATAATGCTTACCCCTTGATCAACTAGATCATTCATAATATTGTAGATTTCATATTTTGCTCCCACATCTATTCCTCTGGTTGGCTCATCCAGTATTAAAATTTTTGGGGTAGCCATAAGCCATTTAGAGATCACTACCTTTTGCTGGTTTCCACCGCTTAAATTCTGAGTTTTTTGTTCAATAGAAGGAGTTTTAATTTTTAGAAGCTCTACATAATGATTTGATATTCTAATTTCTTCATTCTCATTAATTCCTCGAATATTAGAAATTTTATTTAGACTGGCTAGGGTAATATTTTCTTTTATATCCATCATTAAAACTAATCCTGTTTTTTTTCGATCCTCTGAAAGGTAACATAATCCTTTTACAATTGATTCTCTAGGATCTTTAATCGTTTCTTTTTTACCATCAATATAGATCTCTCCAGATTTATTAACTCCATAAGCTCCAAATAAACTCATCATTAACTCCGTTCTACCTGCTCCCATTAATCCAGCAATACCAAGAATTTCTCCTTTTCTTGCTGTAAAACTGATACGATCAATGGTTTTTTTATCTGGAAGTTCTGGATTATAAACCGTCCAATCTTTAACCTCCAAGACTACTTCACCAGGAATGTGTTCTTTTCTTGGAAAAAGTTGGGTAAGCTCCCTGCCAACCATTCCAGTTATCATTTTATCTATTGTGAAGCTATCCTGATTAGGATAAGTTCCAATGGTTTTTCCATCTCTCAAAATGGTAATGGTATCAGCAATCTCTTTAACTTCTTTTAGTTTATGGGAAATATAAATGCAGCTAATCCCTTGTTCTTTTAATTTTCTTATAATATTTAATAGATTTTCTGAATCATCTTCATTAAGCGCTGCGGTAGGTTCATCGAAGATCAGTATATTTACATGTTTAGATAATGCTTTAGCTATTTCTACCAACTGTTGTTTCCCGATTCCTAAATTGATCACTTTTGTATCTGGGTTTTCAGATAGTCCGATTTCTTTTAATAACTCTTTAGTTTTAAACATCGCCTTATTCCAATTGATTACACCATGTTTTGCAAATTCATTTCCTAGATATATATTCTCAGCGATTGACATTTCCTTTATTAATGCTAATTCCTGATAAATGATACCAATACCAGCCGCTTCGCTATCCTTAATAGTTTGGAATTTTTGTTCCTTGCCGTTCAATAATATTTTTCCTTTATAGCTTCCATAAGGATAAACACCGCTTAAAACCTTCATCAACGTTGATTTTCCAGCTCCATTTTCCCCAACCAATGCATGGATTTCCCCTTTTTTTACTTTAAAATCCACATTGTCAAGGGCTCGTACTCCAGGAAATTCTTTTACGATATTAATCATGTCTAACACATAGTCGTTCATTTGAATCTTTCATCCTTTCTAAAAGATAGAGGAATAACCTGTCAGCTATTCCCCAATCCACAAACATACATAAACTATTTCAAATCATTTTCACTAATATATCCACTTTCAACTAACACCTTAACTAAATTGTCCTTAGTTACGACTTGTGGTTCAAGTAGTACAGATGGGACATTGATCTTACCATTGTCTACTTCGCCATTCGTTTCAACTTTTTGACCGTTAGCTAGTTGGATGGCCATTTCAATAGCTTTTTTACCTAGTTCTCTTGTATCTTTGAAGATCGTCATGGACTGAGTACCCTCCATGATTCTTTTTGCGGCTGCTTTCTCTGCATCTTGCCCTGTAATTGGAACACTACCAGCGAGCCCTTGGGCGGCTAATGCCTGGATCGCAGCACCTGCAGTCCCATCATTTGGTGCAAGAATGGCATCAACTTGATTGTTATTTGCAGCTAATGCAGCTTCAACTATCTTTAAAGCATTTTCAGGTACCCAGTTTTCTACTGCTTGTTCAGCAATAACTTGAATCTTGCCAGCATCAATCAGTGGTTGAATGTATTTCATTGCTCCTTCTTTAAATAGCTTTGCATTGTTATCTGTTGGAGCACCTGACATGATGATATATTTACCTTCCGGTACTTTTTCTGTTATATATTTACCTTGTAACTCTCCAACCTTTACATTATCAAATGATAAATAATAGCCTAGTTTCTCTGTATTCGTAATTAAACGGTCATATGAGATTACCGGAACTCCTTCATTTGTTGCCTTTTCTACTAATGTTGCAGCTGCTGAAGCATCATGTGGAGCTAAAATTAACACATCAATACCTTGAGTTAACAAGGATTCAACTTGTGAAATTTGTTCTTGCATATTTGCATCAGCCACTTTAACGATTAATTCTATACCTGCTTCTTTAGCAACCTCCTCCATTTTTTCTTTATCTCTTACCCATCTTTCCTCTCTTTGTGTAGGTAAAGATATCCCAACTTTGATGGTTTTACCGGTATCACTGACCTTTTCCCCAGTACCATTGGTCGTTGTAGTTTCTTTACTGCCACAACCCGTAAATAATGTTACAATCATAATAACAGCAAGCAAGAATAATAAAATTTTACTTTTTTTCATCTTGACGCCTCCTCATCATATTTGAGATATGTAAGCGGTTTCTCAACTGGTTAAATCATATCCTTTTATCTCATTTTTTACCTTAGTCTTTTTTAAGCAAATGCTATAATATTTTGCTGAGATGATTTTGTAACAAAAAAGAAATGTATTTTTTTATGACAAAAAAAACAGACCTAAAATGTTAGCCTGTTTATCCGTTCTTTTATTCAAGATTCCTATATACCGCATTTCGTAAATGGAAGCCATCTTTGATAATGGTCTCATCAATATTATCCTTCGTGACAGCAATAGGCTCCAGTGAGTAATAGGGAACATCATATTTACCATTAAATATCGTCTCTTCTATTTCTAAATTTTCTCCTTTTGCCAATTTAATTGCCAAACTTGCTGCTATATCAGCAAGCTTTTCTATTGGTTTGTAGACTGTCATATATTGAGTGCCTTCTACTATTCTTTGACTGGCTGCAAGGTCTGCATCCTGCCCCACCACAATGATTTTACCAGCCATTCTATATTCAGATAATGCCTCAATGGCACCCTCAGCAAGTCCGTCATTCCCTGCAATAATCGCATCTATTCTTCTCCCCTTTTGAAGATCGTTATCAACGACTTTAAACGCATATTCTTTCATCCAATTAGGTGCCCATTCTTCATTAATGATTTGTATTCTTTTATTTTTTACTAGAGGATTTAATATTTTATCATAACCTTCTTTAATCATCTTTGTGTTATGGTCACTCTTAGCACCATTGATAATCAAAATATTACCAGTTTGTATTTTGTTTAAAACATATTCTGCCATTAGTTCTCCAACTTTTACATTATTAAAAGATAAATAGACATCAATATCTGAATTCAATACTAACCTGTCATAAGAAATCACTTTTACTCCTGCTTTTTTTGCTAGTTCAACTGCGTTTGCGGCCTTCTTTAGATCATTTGGTACAATGACTAGCACATCAATCCCTTGATCTAGAAGATATTTGACTTGTTCCAACTGATCTTGGTCATCATTATTAGCGTTTTGAACGATAATCTCTTGACCCAGTTCTTTAACCTTCGCCATTAAAATATCTCTATCTCTAATCCAACGCTCTTCTTTTAAAGTGCCTAAAGAGAAGCCAATTTTAATTTTATCCTCAACCTCATTATCATTGCCCTGATTTGTACTTTGATCAGAAGATCTGGAGATTAAAGTTAAGACTGTCAGATAAATAAGTACTAATAATATCATGAGAAGCGATATGGTTATTATATTGAGAAAACTCGTCTTTTTCACCAAGATATCACCTCACCCGAACCTTTATTTTCTCTATATTCTGTCGGTGTTAGTCCTGTACTTTTCTTAAATATTTTGCTAAAGTAATTCGGATCGCTGTAGCCAACCTTGTAACCTATTTCCTTAATACTAATTGAGGTCGTCTTTAGCAATTCCTTTGATTTTTCGATCCTTAAGTCAGTAAGATAATCAACAAAATTCTTTCCAGTCGATTCTTTAAAAAATTTGCTGAAATAGTGATAACTCATATTGATCTCTTTCGCAACATCATCTAAGGTGATATTATTTTCATAATGATGATGAATAAACTGAATCGCTTCCAATATTAAGCCATTTAATTCATTTGCTCTAGACTCTTCTAAAATTATTATAAATTTTTTTAAGTAGTTCATATAGTTGATTCTAAGCTCTTGATGATTGTCAATTTTTAAAAGATTGATTAAAAAATTTTGAAGGGATGTATTGTTTTCTTCTATTTTGTAGGGAATAGTCCTTCGTAATACAATTAACAGTTCGATTAACTTTGATTTTATTTTGTCAATATCATTCTTATAATGAGTAGAGTACCACCAATAAATTTCATCAAAGGCCTCTAAAGTGCCTGTTGTATTTCCAGATAATATACTATCAATAAGAATCTGTTCTATCTTATTAGTTGAATAATCATCCATTTTGTCTATAGACATCACAACATCTTTATAGTGTGTTATTGTCTCTTCATCAGAAACGGTTGCTGCCATGATCGCTTCGTTATAAGACTTTGAAAAATGATTGGAATGATAACAATTACCCACTCCTATTCTATAATTGATTTTCATTATTTTATCTATTTTTTCAGTTACTTTCTTAGCAATGTTAATCGAATTATTTTTATTATTATCATTATTTAAATCATCCTGTATAGGGATATATGCAACAATTCTATCTAATTGTGGTGGACCAACTAAACAAAAACATTCTCTTTTAAGTTCCATACTAAAATTGTCATAAAATTTCTGTTTTAAAAAATGAGACTTCATATTTTCCTCTTTTGATAAGCTATCCGTACCATTAATTATTGCTACTATAATATAACCATAGTCTAATTTTGTGCCGAGCATTTCCTCATAAAAGGATATATCTTCTGCCAATCTACCATTTATAAGTAGGGAATAAACAAACTGGCCTTCCATAAATGGAACTACTTTATTCATTTTTTCCTTTAATAAAATTCCTTGTTTTAATTCTTCTTTCCTTAAAGAAACTTTTTCTATTATTTTTTTGATTACATCAATCACTTTTTGCTTGTTTAATGGCTTAAGTAAATAGTCAATAACACCCAAATTAATTGCATCAATTGCATAATCAAAATACTCATGGGCTGTAATAATGACAAATACAACATGATTATTTTCCGCCTTGATCTGTCTAATCGCTTCGATCCCATTGATTCCTGGCATGCGAATATCTATGAAAATGGCATCCGGCTTTAGGTCTACAGCCTTTTCAATTGCTTCTCTCCCCGATCTGGCAGTACCTACTATAGTTGCCTGATCAATAAATTTATCTACAATATACTTTATTGAATCAAGAACAATTTGCTCATCATCGACGATTAACAGTTTAATCATGATAAACCACGTCCTTATTATTTGGGATCATAAGTATAACACTCGTTCCCATATCAATTACACTCTCTATTTTAATAACTTCCTCTATATCGTAAATATTAAAGAACAAACGTAATCTGTCTATTACGTTTTGTAACCCGATACCTGTAACATGTCCCTTAGAAGAGTTGCTACGATCTGAGACAATTGCTTTTATTTCTTTTTTATTCATACCCTTTCCATTATCTCGAACTTCAATATATATTTTATTCCCCTTAGCCTTAATGCTAAGATAAATCTCACCATTTCTTTCAATATCTTCTAGCCCATGTATAAAAGCGTTTTCAACAATTGGTTGAATAATCGTACAAGGGATCTTTGCTTCAAGTATCGTTTCATCAATATCAATATTAAAAGATATTCGATCGCCAAATCTGGTTTTTAGAATGTACATATAGTTCTTAACATTAGCTAATTCATCTCTTAAGGTTACAGGTTGATCAAGCTTTCTCAATTTGTATCTGAATAATTCGGACATATTGTCGATAAATTGTGATGATTTATCTGCTCCTTCTAACATAGCTAACTGTGCTGCGGTATTTAATGTATTAAACAGAAAATGTGGGTTTATTTGTGATTGAAGTGATTTAAGCTCAGCATCTTTTAACAGACTTTTCATCTTCAGATTTTGCATTTCCTGCTCTTTCAGTCTATTTTCAATTTCAGCCTGTCCTTTTATGTCATCAATATAACTTTTGATATTGACGACCATTTTATTAAACGCTTTCACTAATAGATTGATCTCATCATTTGTTTCTATCTTCACTGGTTCAATATCAAAGTCGCCCTTTGATATTCTTTCCGCTGAATGAGACAACTCAATGATTGGTTTTGTTAAACGATAAGTAAAGAAAATAGCAAGAAAAATATTGATAATTAGCGAGGATATAATCAACAATAAATTAAGATAACTAATAAAAGACATATTTTTGGTTAGCAGTTGATATTTTGCTGATCCGTTTTGCAATTTCATATTTAAAAGATTATTAATATAAAATTTAATATATTCACTTATTTCATTAGATCTTTTAAAACTTGCTATATATTCACTACTAATTCTTCCCCTTTTAGCCATTATGGCACGATCGGTTTCTTCAAGTAAATGATCAATCATATACCCTATATCTTTCAACATTAGATCATCCAACTCAAAACTGGGTTCTCTAGAGATCTTTGCTGATTTTTCCTGAAGGCGATTATAATAAGTGTAATAATTTAAAAGAGCATCCGATGATTTAGATGTTAGATATTTTTCTACCTCTGTTGTAAGTAATGTCACTTCGTTATTTAAATTATTTAAATAAATATAGTCTACAAAAATATCTTTTACTTTCGACAGCATTAATTTGGCATTATAATACGAAAAAGTACTGGTTGCCCCTAATAAAATAATTGTAATTAAATAGTAAATCATCAGTTTTTTTCTAATCCCTGTAAAACGAAACAAGCTCTTGAACATCTCTTCACCGTCTATTCTACTTTACTATATCTGATATTTTGATAATCTTGCAGATTTTTCATCGTAATCACTTTTACTCCTGTATCGATAAAAGTAGATGTTGTCTTTTTTTCTTTAATATCTATTAATGCTTCAATACTTTCATAACCCATTTTGTATGGATCGCTCATTACAGTACCATATATAATACTTTTCCCGATATATCTTAGGATGTTTTCTGTATCACCATAACCAACTAATGTAACAACCCCAACTTTATTACTATCAACGATAACTTGAGCTGAACCTAAAGTATCTACTGAGTTAGTTGTATAGATCGCATTTACTTGAGGATAATCTTTTAGGATAGATTGAGTGATCTCCTCCGCGCTTAAAATCCCTAGCCTTGAACTAAATATTTTTATGACTTCCATTTCTTTATAATCTCTTATTGTACTGAAGAAACCGTTAATTTTAAGATTTTGACTTACTTCATCCAGTTCATAATCATTGTTCATGATAATAGCAATTTTTGCTTTTCCGGCTGTTGCTTGAACCATTAAATTTCCTGCCTCTTTTCCAAGCAGGAAGCTATTTGTACCAACAAAGGCATTTCTGCTACTATTTACATCATCATTTTCCACAGTTACCACAGGTATATTTTTTAGATAAGCTCTATCTATTACATCCTTAAAATTCGCATTAGGTGATACATGGGTAATAATACCGTCAACATGTGAAGCTACAGCAATATCTAGATATTTTAATTCTTCTTCAGGATTGTTAAATCTAGGACTATTAAATTCGACTGCCACATTATTCTGTTTGGCTGCCTTCTCAATTCCAAGCCTAATCTCCTCCCAAAATGGATCAACAGAACTTTGCAAAATCACAAAAAAATGATATTTTGGTTTTTGTAAAACTTCTATTTGTTCATAGGTTTGAATCTTATAAAAAATAAAACTAATGGTCACAATCAAAATCAATAAAATAATATTGATATATTTCTTCAATTTGTAAGTAAATCTTGATCCTTTTTCCATTACATGAATTGTCTCCCTACTGATCAACTATCATTATATTCAACATATTCGACACAAGGGTTCAAAATCCTTTTGACACTCCCTGCGAGGATGGCTTTCTACAGCCATCCTCTTTCATTTCCTTACACCACGTATTTCTCCGCCTCCAAAATACGTGCAGCAATGTTGCGTTTTATTTGAACCGTGTTGATAGGGGTGTAACGAGTGAGTTTCTTTAAGATCGAGAGTTGTGTTCTTAACACATCTCCCTCTTCCAACGACGCTAGGGTCACCTTTGCTAGTTGAGACAATCTTTCAAAAGTCTCTTGGAAGTAGACTTGGGTCATTTCAATCTTTTGGATAGACTTCTCTACGCCGACCTTGTTTATGGATTTTAATGTCCGTAAAAGAATACTTTCTAATCCATAGATTTCGATGATCATATCGGAAATATTGCGCAAAATTTCTTGTTCCTGTTCTAGCTTTTGTTGATATTTTTGAACTGCGATTCCAGCCACCATTAGTGCCATTTTCTTGGTTTTTTCTAGCAGATCCTTTTCTTGGTTTAATGGAGTTTCTTCAAGTATGGAAGGCATGATTCCCATCAGTTCTTGTTGTAACCCTTGTGCTTTTGCTAAAAGTGGGAGTTCGCCTTTTAATGCCTTTTTCAATAGAGTTCCCGGGATTAAAAGACGGTTAATCTCGTTCGTTCCCTCAAAAATTCGATTGATTCGAGAATCTCGATACAATCTCTCAATTTCATATTCCTCAATAAAGCCATACCCTCCATGGATTTGAACCCCTTCATCTACAACAAAATCTAAGGCTTCTGAACCGTAAATTTTGTTTATGGAACATTCAATTGCATATTCGGCAATTCCATTAGCCACTTTTCGCCCTTCGTCTTCTTTGACACCTTTTAATGCGTTTAATGAATCCTCAATTAATCCACCCGTCCGATAAACAGTGGTCTCATTCACATACGTTCGAATTACCATATCTGCCAACTTCTCCTGAATCAGTGGGAATGAGCTAATCGGGGTCTTGAACTGCTTCCGTTCCTTGGCATACTTCACCGCAAGATCAATTACTCGTTTGGAAGAACCCACTGTACCAATTCCCAATTTGTATCGACCAATATTTAAGATATTAAAGGCGATCACATGACCTTTTCCGACTTCCCCTAAAAGATTTTCCATTGGAACCTTTGCATCCTCAAGGATCAATGGACGAGTCGAAGAACCACGGATTCCCATTTTCTTTTCCTCCGGTCCAACTGATACGCCTTCGAACTCTCTCTCCACGATAAAAGCAGAAAATTTATCCCCATCAACTTTCGCATAAACGACAAAGACATCAGCAAAACCTGCATTGGTAATAAACTGTTTCGTTCCGTTTAAAATATAATATTTGCCATCTTCACTTAATACGGCGGTTGCCTTTGCCCCTAATGCATCAGAGCCTGATGTAGGTTCGGTTAAGGCGTAAGCGGCGATCTTCTCCCCAGATGCTAAAGCTGGGAGATATTTTTGACGTTGATCTTCATTTCCAAAAAACACAATGGGAAGTGAACCAATCCCGACGTGCGCTCCATGACTTAAGGCAAATGATCCTGCTTTTGCGATATTCTCCGTAATTAAGGACGAGCTGATCTTATCTAACCCAATTCCGCCATATTCCTCAGGTACATCTGCACCGAGTAGCCCTAATTCTCCTGCTTCTTTTAATAGTTTCACAACCAAATCAAAATTTTTGTGTTCGATCGCCTCAGCTTGAGGGAGGATTTCTCCTTCGACAAAGTCCCATGTCGTTTTAGCGATCATCACATGCTCCTCATTAAAATCCTCTGGTGTAAAAATATCTGTTGGCTTTACATCCTCAATTAAAAAACTACCACCTTTGATTTGCTTTTTATCTTCCATCCGAATCCCCTCCATCACATCTATTATTTTTATAACAGTTCAAAGACTCCTGCGGCTCCCATTCCTCCGCCAATACACATCGAAACCACACCATATCTTCCATTTCTTCGTTTTAATTCATGTAAGAGTGTCACAGAGAGTTTGGCACCTGTGCAGCCTAATGGGTGCCCGAGTGCAATTGCTCCACCATTAACATTTACTTTTTCTGGATCAAGTCCTAATTCGCGAATGACATAAACTGCTTGTGCGGCAAAGGCTTCATTTAATTCAAACAGATCAATATCCTCAAGTGTTAATCCTGCTCTTTCGAGTGCTTTTGGAATCGCCGTTACAGGCCCAATTCCCATGATATCTGGTGCAACACCTGATACTGCATAACTTATAAAACGAGCGATTGGTTTTAATCCAAGTTCCTCGGCCTTTTCCCTTGACATGACCATCACTGCAGCAGCCCCATCACTGGTTTGTGAGGAGTTCCCCGCTGTCACCGTGCCATTTGCCATAAATGCGGGTTTTAACTTTGCTAATGCTTCCATTGACGTATCCGTACGAACCCCTTCATCGGTGTCAAAGATAATCTCTTCTTTACGTACCTTGCCTGTTTCATCCATCATTGTTTTCGTTACCTTAACAGGGACGATTTCCTCTTTGAATTTCCCTTCCGCAATTGCCTTTGCTGCTCGCTGATGACTTTGTAATGCGAAAGCATCCTGTTCTTCTCTAGAGACTTCGAATTGCTTTGCGACTTGTTCTGCCGTTAATCCCATCGCCATATAAGCTTCTGGCATATGTTCCATTAACCATGGATTCGGAGCTAGCTTATTGCCACCCATTGGAATCATACTCATACTCTCTGCGCCACCGGCAATAACCACATCAGCAAACCCGACCATAATTTTTTCAGCTGCAATTGCAATCGTCTGAATCCCAGAGGAACAATAACGGTTCACCGTCATTCCTGGAACGGTTTTTGGTAATCCCGCACGCAAGACAATATTCCTAGCCATATTCATTCCCTGCTCCGCCTCTGGAAAAGCACAACCGATGATTACATCATCAATTTCTTCTGGTTTTAAACCTGGTGTTCGACGTAATAATTCTTCAATTACATAGACTCCTAAGTCATCAGGGCGAGTATCCTTTAACATGCCTTTAGGTGCTTTACCCACCGCAGTTCTTACTGCTGCAACAATGACAGCCTCTCTCATTTTCCATCCTCTCCTTTAGTTTCGAAGTGGTTTCCCAGTTGTTAACATATATTGCATTCTTGCTTGTGTTTTTGGTTCACCAACCAAGCTTAAAAATGCTTCCCGTTCTAAATCGAGCAAATATTGTTCGGAAACCATTGTATTGGCTGGTACACTACCTCCTGCGAGAATAAAGGCTAATTTCTCAACAATCTTTTGATCATGTTCACTAATCATGCCACTAACGAGGAAGGAATAAATTCCTAGGCGTAAAGTGTTATAGCCCGTTTCTCCTACTACTGGAATTTTCTTTGGCTTTGGTGGCCGATAGCTAAGTTGATCAAGTGCTATAACCGCTTGTTTCGCATCATAGATTTGCGTATCCCGATTCACTGATATTCTATCCTGCTTTCTGAGATAACCAAGCGTTTTTGCATCTTTTGCGCTCGTCGAAACTTTTGCCATCGCAATCGTTTCGAATGCTCGATTCACAAGTGGCTGAACATCCATTGTTAGACCATCTGGAATTCCTTCCAGACTGCGAAGTAATAATTCTTTCGTTCCGCCCCCACTAGGGATGACGCCAACACCAACCTCGACAAGTCCCATATAGGTTTCTGCGGCCGCCTGAACATAGTCCGCTCCAAATGCGACTTCGGCACCACCACCTAATGTCATTCCAAAAGGTGCAGCTACAACAGGCTTATCTAAATATTTCAACTTCATGTTGGCATCTTGGAACATCCGAATCATTAAGTCTAATTCATCCCAATTTTCATCCTGTGCTTCCATTAAAATCATCATTAAATTGGCACCAACGCTAAAATTCTTCGACTCATTGCCAATCACAAGACCTCGATAGTTCCTCGACACTTCTTCTGCGCTCTGGTTGATCATCGAAATAATATCCGTAGCGATCGAATTATTCGGAGAATGAAATTCAAGTAAAGCCACATCATCGCCTAAATCAATAAGACTAGCACCAGAATTAGACTTGATCACCTTCTTTTGTTCTTTTAAGTCGGCTAAAGAAATTTTCTTAGGATTTTTTGAAATGCTTTCAAAGTTTCCATTCATAGACAGATAGAATCGTTTGCTTTCTACTTTCTCATAGAAATGAGTTTTACCACTTTCTAGAAGTGTTTTTACAAATAGAGGAATCTGAACACCCTCTTCTTCCATTCGTTTTACAGATTTTTCAACACCAATGGCATCCCAGATTTCAAAAGGTCCTAATTCCCAGTTAAACCCCCATTTCATCGCTTGATCGATATTCACAATATCGTCAGCGATCTCACCTAATTTATTGGCTGAATAGAGCAATACTTGTTTTAACGTGTTCCAAGCAAATTGTGCCGCTTCATCTTTGCCATAAACAAGTGTCTTTAATTTATCTTTTAGGGTTTTGGTCTGTTTCGCCATTTCAACGGATGCCGATTTGAATTTTTCCTTTGGCACATATTCCATTGTCTTCTGGTCAAATACAAAGATTTCTTTGCCCTTTTCAGTCATCACCTTTTTATAAAAACCTTGCTTGTTCTTATCACCAATCCATCCCTGTTTTACCATTTCAAGAATATAACTTGGAATCGTAAAGACGCGTTTTTCCTCTTCATCCTCTGAGTTGTCTCTTACATTATTGGCCACATGGACAAATGTATCGATTCCAACCAAATCTAACGTTCGGAAAGAGGCGCTTTTTGGCCGTCCCATTAATGGTCCTGTTATCAAATCCACCGCATCTGCCCGTAATTCCATCTTCTCCATCTCATGTATGGTAACCATTAATCCATATGTGCCAATTCGGTTGGCAATAAAGTTAGGTGTATCCTTTGCCAACACAATTCCTTTGCCAAGGACGTTCTCACCAAAATCCATCATAAATTCCACAATTTCTGAATCGGTTGTTTCTGCAGGAATTACTTCTAATAGTTTCATATAGCGTGGTGGATTGAAGAAATGAGTACCTAAGAAGTGCTTTTTGAATTCATCGGATCGATCCGCCACCATTTCGTTAATCGATATCCCTGATGTATTGGAACTGACAATGGTTCCTGGCTTACGATATGTTTCAATCGTTTCTAGCACTTTCTTTTTTATTGCTAGATTTTCCACAACAACTTCGACGATCCAATCCACCTCTGATAAACGATGCAAATCATCTTCCAGATTGCCGATTTGGATGATGTCAGCATCTTCAACTGAGTAGAGTGGCGAAGGTTTCGTTTTTAATAGAGCTTGTTTTGCAGTAGCTGCCAGTCGATTTCTTACTGCTGGATGATCAAGTGTAAGACCTTTTTTCTCTTCATCAAGCGTTAGTTGCGTTGGAACGATATCCAATAGATAAACAGATATTCCTACATTGGCCAGATGGGCTGCGATTCCTGAACCCATCACCCCTGAACCTATCACCGCGGCTTTTTTAATTTTCCTTTTCATGGACAAACCTCCATTTCAATTTCAATGTTCAGTGTCAAATTAAGGAGATCATATACACCTTTTCTATTTTTTCATTACTCTTTCAATAAGTAGTTAGCTATAACTACCCGTTGAATCTCATTTGTGCCCTCATAGATTTGCGTAATTTTGGCATCTCGCATCATCCGTTCTACTGGATAATCTCTGGTATAGCCATATCCACCAAAGATTTGAACGGCTTCAGTGGTAACCTCCATCGCCGTATCTCCAGCCATCAATTTGGCCATGGCCGATTGTTTGCTATATGGAAGACCGTGATCCTCTAGCCATGCTGCTTGATAGGTTAAGAGTCTTGATGCTTCAACTTTTGTTGCCATATCTGCGAGTTTGAATTGAATCCCTTGTTGGGCGCTAATCGGTTTGCCAAATTGAACCCGATCCTTCGCATAGTTCAGCGCTGCATCCAAGGCTCCTTGAGCAATTCCAACCGCTTGTGCCGCAATTCCATTTCTTCCACCATCTAATGTCATCATTGCAATTTTGAACCCTTGCCCTTCTTCCCCTAATAAATTTTCTTTTGGAACCCGTACGTTCTCAAAATGCAATTCAACGGTTGTAGATGAACGAATTCCTAACTTCTTTTCTTTCTTTCCAAAGGTAAAGCCTTCCATCCCTTTTTCTAAAATAAAGGCACTGATCCCTTTATGTTTTTTTCCTTTATCTGTAGTGGCAAAGACAATATAGGTGTCTGCCTCCATTCCGTTTGTTGTAAAAATCTTTGAACCATTGATCAGGTAATCATCCCCATCCTTCACCGCCGTGGTTCTGAGATTGGCAGCATCAGACCCAGCACCATTTTCCGTAATTGCAAAAGCACCTAGTTTTTCTCCCGTTGCTAGAGGCTTTAAGTATTTCATTTTCTGTTCCTCATTGCCAAACTTATAGATGGGCCAACTGGCTAAAGATATATGGGCTGACAAGGTAACGCCAACCGATGCATCGACTCTTGAAAGCTCTTCAACGGCAATCACATAACTCAAAAAGTCTGATTCTGCCCCACCATATTCCTCTGGCCAAGGAATCCCTGTAAGTCCTAATTCTGCAATCTTTTCAAATATCTCTCGATCAAAAAACTCTTGTTCATCCCTAAGTGCCACTGTTGGTTTCACCTCATTCTCCGCAAAGTCCCGTACCATCTTCCGAAACATTTCTTGCTCCTCAGTTAAACGAAAATCCATATCACTCATTCCCCCAAAGCTTTCTATTTAAATAGTTGATTCGCAATCACCATTCGCTGAATTTGATTTGTACCTTCGTAAATTTGTGTAATCTTCGCATCTCGAAAATATCGCTCAACTGGATAATCTCTCATATACCCGTATCCGCCCATAATCTGAACCGCTTCTGTTGTCACTTTCATCGCGACATCACTGGCAAACATTTTGGCCATGGATGACAATTTTGTACTATTCCCCTTTGCTTGATGAACTGATGCTGCTTGATAGATGAGTAATCTTGCTGCTTCAATCTGTGTGGCCATATCTGCAAGCTTCCACTGGATCGCTTGAAAGGTAGAAATCGGCTGTCCAAACTGTTTTCTTTCTTTCGCATACTGGATACTTGCTTCAAGGGCTGCTTGCGCGATTCCTAGTGCCTGAGCACCAATACCGATTCGTCCCCCGTCTAAATTGGACATTGCAATTTTGAAGCCTTCACCTACTTGCCCTAACTGATTAGCTTTTGGTACTTTGGCCTGATCAAAATGAAGCATCGTTGTATTGGAACCATGAAGTCCCATCTTTTTTTCCTTTTTGCCAATCGTAAACCCGGGCGTATCCTTCTCTACAATAAAAGCCGAAATTCCCTTTGTTCCTTTGGTTGGATCGGTAACGGCAAAGGTTACATAGAGATCTGCAACTCCACCATTGGTAATGAAGATTTTGCTTCCATCCAATTGATAATGATCATCTTTGTCGATCGCTATAAGTTTAATTCTTCCAGCATCTGAACCTGCCTGTGGTTCTGTCAATGCAAAGGCACCAATCATCTCCCCTTTTGCTAGCTTTGTTACATATTTTCCCTTTTGTTCCTCTGTACCAAAGTTGAGGATGGGTAAAGTTCCAACGGAAGTATGTACCGCTAGAATGACACCAACCGCAGCACTTGCTTTTGAAATCTCTTCGATTGTAGCAATATAGGAAATAAAATCAGCACCTACCCCACCCCACTCTTCTGGGATTGGAATACCTAGAAGACCAAGTTTCCCCATTTTCTTGATTAACTCCAAAGGAAATTGATCACTTACATCGATTTGGGCTGCAATTGAGGCAATCTCGTTTTTCGCAAAATCCCGTACCATTTTTCGTATATACTCTTGCTCTTCGGTAAAATGAAGATTCATCTTATTCATAGACATAGAAACCACGTCCTGTTTTTCGACCAAGCCATCCAGCTTTAACATACTTTCGTAAAAGTGGACAAGGGCGATATTTGGAATCCCCTAATCCCTCATGAAGAATCTCCATGATTGACAAGCAAGTATCCAAGCCAATAAAATCGGCTAATTCTAAAGGACCCATCGGATGATTCATCCCTAGCTTCATCACTTGATCCACGGCTTCTGGTGTGGCCACTCCTTCATAGACGGTATAGATAGCCTCATTAATCATCGGCAATAAAACACGATTGGAGATAAAACCTGGAAAATCATTCACTTCTACAGGTGTTTTCTTCATTGTTTTGGCTAAATTTTCAACTGTTTGGTACACAACATCCGTTGTAGCTAATCCACGAATCACTTCCACTAGTGGCATCACAGGAACCGGATTCATGAAGTGCATTCCAATCACTTGATTTGGTCGACCAGTTACCGCTGCAATTTCCGTAATCGGTAATGAGGAAGTATTGCTTGCTAGAATCACGTCGGGTCTAGCGATTTGATCAAGTTCTTGAAAGATTTTCGTTTTGGTTCCCATATTTTCCGTTGCAGCCTCAATAATGAAGTCCGCCTCACTCGCCAATCCTAATTCCGTCGTCAGTTGGAATCGAGCAAGGATCTGCTCCTTTTCTTCTACTGAGATTTTTCCCTTTTCGATATTGTGAGTAAGATTTTTTTCAATCACCTTTAGACCTCGTGCAAGATATTCATCTTTAATATCTTGCAGAATAACTTGAAAACCTGTTTGAGCAGCCACTTGGGCAATTCCGCTTCCCATCTGTCCTGCTCCGATCACCATGATCTTTTGTATGGACACTTTCCTCAACCCCTTTCAATATCCCAACCTTATACCCAAACTTCAATAACCTACCATTACATCAATCAAACGAAGAACATAAACTCTAAACTTGAACAAGAATAGCATCCCCTTGACCGCCACCACTACAGATGGCTGCTATTCCCAATCCTCCACCACGACGTTTTAATTCATAAATTAGGGTGAGTAAGATTCTCGTTCCGCTTGCGCCAATTGGATGACCAAGGGCAATCGCTCCCCCATTGACATTCACTTTTTCCGGGTTCCATTTGACAATTGTGGCACTGGTTAAAACGACGGAAGCAAAGGCTTCGTTCACCTCAATCAGATCGATTTGGTCAATCGTATATCCTGTCTTTATCAACAATTTATTAATCGCTTGACCAGGGGCAATGGCTAAATAAGGAGCTTCCACTGCAACTTGTGTATGACCGAGAATGGTTGCTAATGGTTGCAAACCATATTCTTGAGCCTTTTCTTCTGACATCAGTACCATCGCTGCTGCCCCGTCATTAATTCCTGGTGCATTTCCTGCTGTAACGCTCCCATCCTGAGTAAATACCGGGGGTAATGTTGCTAGTTTTCCTAAGCTCGTATCTCTTCTCGGTGATTCGTCTGTATCAACAACCAGCGAAATCTTTTTTTCCTTAATGGTGACAGGAACAATCTCTTCGGCTAATTTGCCATTATCGATCGCTGTAATAGCAAGTTGGTGGCTACGTAACGCCCATTCATCCTGTGCTTCACGGGAAATTTCATATTCCTTAGCCACATTACTTCCATGAACCGCCATGTGAACATTATGAAAGGCACAGATTAAGCCATCATGAACCATGATATCGATCAACTCGTCATTCCCCATCCGCATTCCGAATCTTCCATTTTTCAACGCATAGGGAGCTTGGCTCATACTCTCCATTCCCCCAGCGACAATCGTATCCGCATCCCCACTACGAATGATCTGGTCACCTAAGGTCACACTTCGTAAGCCTGAAGCACAAACCTTGTTAATCGTCTCTGTAGGAACATCCCAATCCAATCTTGCTTTCCTTGCTGCTTGTCGAGAAGGGATTTGGCCTGCTCCACCTTGCAGAACCATCCCCATTATCACTTCATCTACCCAATCATTTTGAACTCTCCCCCGATCTAGGGCTCCCCGTATCGCAATTCCACCTAGCTCGGATGCCGACATGGATTTGAATGCTCCACCTAATTTCCCAAATGGTGTACGAGCGCCACTTACAATCACAGTTTTCCTCACAATGACTCTCCTCCTTTTACTAAACCAAAGATCTTTCTAATAGCTCCACCACATCAAGCGTTTTCACATCTTCTTCGACTCCTTTAGCTTTGGTACCGTCAGAAATCATGGTTAAACAGTACGGACAAGCGGTTGCAATGGTAGTTGGGTTTAACTGTAAGGCCTGCTCCGTTCGAAGGACATTAATCCTTGTTCCCTCTTTTTCCTCTAACCAGATCAAACCACCACCTGCACCACAGCACATCGCATCCTGTTTACTTCGTTCCATTTCTACTAATTCCACACCGGGGATAGATTTGAGGATCAAACGTGGTGTATCGTAGTTCTCGTTGTACCGTCCAAGATAACAAGAGTCATGATAGGTAATTCGTTCTTTTACTTCTTTTTGTGGTTTAATTCTTGCCTCTTGAATTAGCTTTGCAAGGACTTCTGTATGATGATAGACCTCTGCATCTAAACCAAACTCTGGATACTCATTTTTAAATGTGTTATAGGCATGAGGATCGATCGTTACAATCCTTTTTACGTTATACTTTTGGAAATTAGCGATATTTTCTTTCGCTAATTGTTGGAACAGATACTCATTCCCTATACGACGTGCAGAGTCTCCTGAATTCTTTTCGTCATTCCCTAAGATGGCAAAGGTGATTCCTGCCTTTTGGAAGATTTTTACTAAGGATTGGGCAATTTTTTTACTGCGATTATCAAACGAACCCATCGAACCCACAAAGAATAGATACTCAAATTCCTTCGTTTCTTTTACCGTTGGTACCATAATATCCTCTCGTTCCTGCCGCCAATTGGCTCGTTCCTTTCGATTTATTCCCCAAGGATTTCCTTGCCGCTCAATATTATTTAAAGTCCGTGCCGCTTCTGGACTCATCTCTCCTTGAGTTAAAACTAGATAACGCCGTAAGTCGACGATTTTGTCCACATGCTCGTTCGTTACCGGACATTGATCCTCACAGTTCCGACAAGTGGTACATGCCCATATCTCTTCTTCTGTGATGACATCTCCAATTAATTGCAGTTCATCAAGCGGTTTTAATGCCGTTGCACCATCCGTTGTTACCACAGCCTCTTGACGGGCAAGTACCGACGGGAGCCCAACGGATGCGGGATCTTTAAAAATATGTCCCGGAGCCCATGGCGTTGTATGTGGAGCAACAACCTCCCCTTTTTCTGTAAGATGATCTCGTAGTTTTATGATCAGTCTCATTGGCGATAAGGCTTTCCCTGTGGCAGAAGCAGGGCACATATTGGTACAACGACCACATTCTACACAGGAATAAAGATCCAATAATTGCTTTTGCGTAAAATCTTCAATTTTCCCTACACCAAATTCTTCTTGTTCTTCATCTTCAAAGGAAATAGTAGATAACTTTCCAGGTGAATGTAATCTCTTATAATAGACGTTGACGATTGCAAAAATCTCATGAGCCTGCTTAGATTGAGGGAGATAGACGAGATAAGATAATAGAAGTAAGATGTGTGCCCACCAAGCCGCATAAAAGAGGATATATGCTTCGTTAGTTGGAATGTTGTGAATGACAAAATAGATAAAAGAAGAGAATGGTTTGTAAATGGTTGCATCCTCATGTAGAATCACCATTTCAGCTCCACCGGCAACAATGACAGATGTCATTAATGGAGCAAGGAACCAATAGACAAGCCCTGCTCGAAAACTCCGTTGTAATCGTGGCAGTTTTTCTACATATCGTCGATAAGCCATGAAAAGTACCGCAAAGAAAACGGATCCGACTAATAGTTCTTGAGATAATGTAAAGAAATGATAGAAAGGCACTGGGAGGTACCATCCATTGACCATCATAAAACCTTTCCCAATTAAATCGATTGCTCCGAATTGAACAAGAATCGCACCATAAAATAAAAAGACGTGCATCACCCCACTCTTTTTATCCTTCAGCAACTTCTTTTGACCTAATACAAATGTAACGATTGATTTCCATCTTGCCTTGGTATTCTTCTCTAAGTTGGGATCTTTCCCTAATTTTATATAGGTGTAACGAGCATATAACACTCGGTAAAATAGCCAGAAACCATAGATAACTACAACGATAAACGCAAATAGGTTAAACAGTTGCCACATTCATCTCCCTCCTCTTTTCTTGTTTCATAATAGCGATGTTTCAGGATATATTGAGTCGATGTTCATTCATTTTTAAGTACTTTGAGTTCGTCGACTAAGATGGGCAAGACATCGAATAAATCACCGACGATTCCGTAATCAGCAATTTGGAAGATGGGGGCTTCTGGGTCTTTATTCACAGCAACAATAACCTTTGAATTGGACATTCCTGCCACATGTTGAATCGCACCAGAAATACCTAAAGCAATATATAAATCGGGTGTAACAACCTTGCCTGTTTGACCAACTTGTAAGGAGTAATCAGCGTACTCGGCATCACAAGCACCACGAGAGGCACCAACAGCGGCTCCAAGATGATCAGCCAATTCATAAAGCTTCTCAAAACCCTCTTTGCTTTTCATTCCCCTCCCACCAGAAACGACAATTTTCGCTTCACTCAGATCTATACCCTTGCTTGCTTTACGAAGAACATCTCGCACCTTTACTCGTAACGCATTATTAGAAGGAGTAAAGGAAAGTGGAATCTTCAGTCCACTTCGGGAAGAATCTGCATCTTCCATTGCGATATTATTTGGACGAATGGTCGCAAAAACAAGTGAATCATTGCTTACTTTTTTCACAAATGCTTTTCCTGCATAAATCGGTCTAGTAAAGACAATCTTTTCATCTATCATTTCTATTGCAATAGTATCTGTTATCAACCCAACTTGTAACGCGGCTGCAATCTTTGGTGCCATATCTCGAACGATGGATGTATGACCCATTAAGATCACATCAGGTTGAAACTGGTTCACTACCTCAAGAAAAGCTTCTTTGTACACATCAGTTACATATTGCGTTAATAATGAATCTTGAACGACAAAAACTTTATCTGCACCATGTTCGGCTAGTGCTTGAACATATTCATCAGCGTCAGTGCCGAATAAGACACTGGCAATTTCCCCACCGTCGACTATTTTTTTTGCTGCTGCTAATACTTCAAAAGAGACATTACGCAGCTTTCCGTTTTTTTCTTCCGCAAAAACCAATACCTTTCGGCTCATTTTGTCTGCTCCTCTCTATATCACTTTTGCCTCGTTATGCAATAACTGAATTAATTCTTTTGCCTGCCCATTGATTTCACCAAAAAGAATCCTTCCTGCACTTTTCTTCGATGGTAGATAAGTTTCGAGCGTTTCTGTCTTTGCTTGAATCGCTTCTTTCTCTATCTCGACATCTGGGCGACTTAATGGTTTTTTCTTGGCCTTCATAATACCTGGTAAAGAAGGATATCTGGGTTCATTCAATCCTTGCTGAGTCGTAATTAAAACAGGTAGTGAAGCTTCTACAACTTCCGTATCCCCCTCAACATCCCGATGAACGGTTACATGTTGATCATCCAATTCAATTTTGACGGCGGTTCCGATAAAAGGAATACCTAAAATCTCCGCGATCCGTTGTGGCACCTGTCCAGAACCATCATCTACTGCTACATGACCCGCCAAAATCAGGTCATAGGATTGTTCTTGAATCACTTTTGCAAGAACTTGTGAAACCGTATATTCATCCCCAAATAAGTTCTCATCATCTAGTAAAATGGCCTGATCTGCTCCCATTGCGAGTGCTGTACGTATCGAGCTCTCAAAACGATCTGGTCCCAAGGAAAGGAGAGTAATCGTCCCACCATGGTTTTCCTTGATTTTTAAGGCCTCTTCGACCGCATACTCATCATAGGGGTTAATGATGAACTCTACACCTTCTTCACTAATTTGCCCATCTTTTAAGACGATTTTTTCTTCTGTATCAAAGGTTTGTTTTAATAGGACTAGAATATCCATCCATTTTTCCTCCTCTACTATTTATCTTCAAAAAAAGGAACACGTTTTTCTAGGAAGGCTTGAGTTCCCTCTTGTTTATCATCAGTGGTACAAACCTCACCAAATAACTTTGCCTCGTTCTTCAATCCTTCTTCTAACGTTCCTGCCAAACCTTGATCAATTGCCTCTATCGATTTTGCAATCGCGATTCCACCCTTTGTTGCAATATGATGAGCCAGTTTTTTCGCCTCGACTAAAACGCTTTCATGTGGAACAACATGATTAACAACCCCGACACGATAAGCTTCTTCTGCTGAATAAAGGTTCCCTGTTAAAATCCATTCGATCGCAATAGAACGGTTGGTTAAACGAGTGAGTCGCTGTGTCCCTCCAAAACCTGGGATAATTCCCAAATTGATCTCCGGTTGACCGAATTTCGCTTGATCTCCAGCGATCCGAATGTGACAAGCCATTGCTAACTCCATTCCACCTCCAAGACATACCCCGTTGACGGCGGCAATCACTGGTTTTTTCATCTTTTCGATTTGATCAAACAATTGTTGTCCCGTACGTGCTAATCGTTCCCCTTCTTCTTGAGAAGAAATTGCGGCAATCTCTTTAATATCTGCACCTGCTATAAATGCTTTTCCCTGTCCTGTTAACACCACCGCTTTCACTCGTGAATCCACACACATCGCTTCTAGAGCTGTCTCTAGCTCCTGCAACGTCTTCATACCTAACGTGTTGACTGGCGGATGATTAATCGTAATCACAGCAACTCGATCCTCTAATTCATAATTCAAACGTTCAAATTCCATTTCGTTTTCCACTCCTTTTTATTTGCATTTCAGTGCATTCATTAATAAGAAAAATACTGGCTGTACCAATGAAAGCAAATCATATTTCATTTCTTTCATCACCCAAGATGTCACTGTTTCATCAATCGTCCCAAAGATCATTTGCCGCATCACTCGAATATCTAACTGCTGATGAAATTTTCCTTCATCAATTCCTTGGCGGATCAAGTCTTCTATCAGTTGGTGATAAATTTTGAGTGTAGCTCCAATTAATTTCCGAATATCTCGGTTGGATTGCCTTAACTCAATTTGTGTGACTATCGCAAGGTCTTGATCCATTGCCAATTGTTTAAAATGCATATAAATTAACTGATAGAGCTTTTGCTCCACGGTATCGACTAACTCGATTTGATGTTTAACCTTCTCAACGAATCGAGTCATTTTTAAGCGAAATAAAGAGATAAGAAGGTCATCCTTACTTTCAAAGTATAAATAGATCGTCCCGTCTGCTACTTGAGCTTCACGTGCAATCTTTGTCACTTGTGCATTGTGATAGCCATGTTCAGCTATTACTTTGACCGCCGCATCAATAATCGCATGATATTTATCTCCAGCTTTTTTCACCATAATCCTGTTCCCCTTTATACTGAATGATGATTCATTCATGTATAGTTATAGAATAACGTTAAATGAACGAAAAATCAATATATTTTAAATATTCAGAAAATTTTAGGGACAAATAGACATTTTTTTACGTTATCGTTCATATACTGTTATTTTAGTTACGATCAACTAACTCACCTTATCCTGATCTATTTTTTTCTTTTCCTCGTCAACGAGTGCTCGTCGTAATATTTTTCCTACCATGGTTTTTGGAAGTTCCGTTCTGAATTCATACGCTCTCGGAATTTTATATGCAGCTAAGCGTTCCCGACAAAACACATCCAACTCTTTTTCTGTGATTGTTACTCCCTGTTTTAGAACGATAAATGCTTTAACTGTTTCACCGCGATACGGGTCAGGAATCCCTATAACAACTGCTTCTTGAACGGCCTCATGTTCGTATAGAACTTCCTCAACCTCTCGAGGATAAATGTTGTACCCACCTGCAATGATCATATCTTTCTTCCGATCTACAATGTAAAAGTACCCCTCGTCATCCATTGTTGCCATATCTCCAGTTAGTAACCAACCATTTAAAAATACTTTTGTCGTCTCTTCTGGACGATTCCAATATCCTTTCATTACAACTGGGCCTTTGATAGCCAATTCTCCAATCCCTCCGTGTTCTACATCTTCAGCTGTAACTGGATCGACAATTTTGGCGTCAATGTCTGGCCATGGCAAACCAATACTTCCTGTTTTTCGCTTCTGCCAAATTGGATTGGCATGGGTTACAGGCGAGGTTTCGGTTAAACCATACCCTTCAACCAATCTTGCTCCTGTTAATTTCTCGAATTTTTCCTGCACTTCTAAAGGTAATGGAGCAGAGCCACTAATGCAAGCATTGATGGATGAGAGATCATATTGTTTGACATTTGGATGGTTGAGAAGAGCGATATACATGGTAGGAGCACCCGGGAAAAAGGTGGGCTTTTCTCTTTGAATCGTCTCCAAAATTTCCTCTGCTTTGAAACGTGGAAGTAGGATCATGGTAGAAGCCAAGTGAATACTTAAATTCATAACAGAAGTCATTCCAAACACATGAAAAAAAGGTAACACACCTAAAATTCTTTCCTGTCCTTTCTTTGCCTGATACAACCAATGAGTTTCCTGGACCACATTCGCAACCAGATTATAATGTGTAAGCATGACTCCTTTTGCTACCCCTGTTGTTCCCCCTGTATATTGTAAAAGAGCAATATCTTCTTTGGGGTCAATCGAGACACGGATTGGAAATACCGGCTGACTTTTGAGTAATTTAGAAAAGAAACAAACACCATCTTGTTTGGGAATCGGCACATACTGTCCTTCTTTTTTTAACTTCAAATTATAGAGTAGGTTCTTGGGGAAAGGTAAATAATCTTTAATGCTCGTAACAATAATGGTCTTGAGGAACGTTTTGGATCGAATGTTCATCACTTTTGGGTATAATAAGTCCAGAGTCACAATCGTTTCAGAACCTGAATCCACCAGTTGATGTTCTAATTCTCGCTCGGTATACATGGGATTATTTTGAACCACGATGGCACCTAGTAATAACGCTCCATAATAGGAAATGACGGATTGTGGGGAATTAGGGAGTAAAAGGGATATACGATCCCCCTTCTTAATTCCTAATTGCTTTAACCCATGAGCAAATTTGTATACATCATTCATTAATTCATTGTATTTCATCGTTTTGCCCATGAAAGAAATGGCGTCGTGATTAGGAAAGTCCTTTGCAGATTGAACTAGCAAATCCGTAACAGGAATCTCTGGATATGCGATACTTGCCGGAACTTCTTTTGGATAGGAAGATAACCAAACTTTATTAAATTCATCCTTGTTCATCTTTTCCCTCCTCAATATATTTTTAATGTGTATCTCTATTGTATATAATTTTCAGAAGATTTTGAATATTTTTTTAAATTTTCTATTTTATTTTTAATAAAAAAAGGTAGGCGATAAACAACCTACCTACACTTAAAATAGAACCCGTACTTTTTAAGCGTACCTTTTTCCCTTTTTATTGCTGGCTTTATGTTCTCCTTTATAATACTGGATAAAATTTTGCAAAATTTGCCTTCCGTAAGGGGTTAAGATGGATTCGGGATGAAATTGTACTCCTTCAATTGGATACTCCTTATGGCGAATGGCCATGATCTCTCCTTCTTCTGTTACTGCTGTAACTTCGATTTCTTCAGGCAAAGACTCTCGATCAACTACCCAGGAATGATATCTCCCTGCTTCAAATAGTTCTGGAACTTGAGTAAAAATTTTTTGATGATTATGGGAAATGGTTGATGTTTTCCCATGCATCAATCGTTCAGCTAACTTTATTTCTCCTCCAAAGGCTTTCGCAATTGCTTGGTGTCCTAAACATACCCCTAATGTAGGAACTTCTGTCCCTAATTGTTTAATCACTTCTAAGCTAATCCCGGCATCCTCAGGAATCCCAGGCCCTGGTGAGATAAGAATAAAGTCAGGATTTAATTTACGTATCTCTTCTACTGTGGCTTGGTCATTACGGATGACGTAGCATGTTTCTCCTAGATCTTCAACCAATTGCACTAGATTATAGGTAAAGGAATCATAATTATCAATCACTACGATCATTGAAGAACCTCCCTCAAGTAAAGACGGAGTTCTTCGATCAATTGCTTTTCAAATTGCTTTGAGATTGCTTCGTCCTGCAAAATATTTTCTCTTGTTAGTAATCGTTGTTCGATCTCTGTAATTGCTCGAATCAATGCACTTCCTATCACAAAGCCATCTAGATTTTCAGCTAAAGGCTCAAGTTGAGACTTTTCCTTAATGCCAAAGCCAAGCACGATAGGAACCTTAGCCACATTTTTTACTTCATTAATTAATGTCGCGATTTCTTGATGAAAGGTTGAACGTTCACCTGTCACACCTAAGGAAGAGACAATGTAAATAAATCCTTCTGCTTGCTCGGCAATTTGTCTGATTCTTCCTTTAGAAGTAGGGGCAATCAACGAGATGATTGGAATCTTGTATGGTTGTAAAGCTTCTTTCAAAGCACCGTTTTCTTCTAAGGGTAAATCTGGGACAAGAATCCCATTAAAGCCACTTTCAGATAATCTTCTGGCCAATCGGTCTAAGCCCATTTGCAATAGGGGGTTATAATAGGTAAACAAAACTAAAGGAACTTGAAGCCCTTCTTTTCTTACCTCGCTAACTAGCTCTAAAGTTCTTTCTAAATTCATGCCTTGGTCAATCGCTCTAAGAGAAGATTGTTGAATGACTGGCCCATCTGCTAAGGGATCAGAATAAGGAACACCGATCTCAATCATCTCAGCTCCTTCTTCCTGCAACAAAAATAGAATTTTCTTGAATAATGACTCTGTTGGAAAACCTGCAGTAATAAAAGGAATAAACTTCATTCGACTCCCTCCCCTGTAAAGAACTGATGGATCGTGTTCATGTCTTTATCTCCTCTTCCAGAGAGATTGACAAGAATAATATTCTCTTTTTTCAGGGTAGGAGCTAGTTTGATTGCTTGAGCCAAGGCATGTGCTGACTCAATCGCAGGAATAATTCCTTCCTCTTGACTTAATCGCTTTAACGCATTCATGGCTTCTTCATCAGTAATCGTGGTATAGGTAGCTCTTCCACTGGAATGTAGATAAGCATGTTCTGGCCCAACCCCTGGATAGTCTAATCCTGCTGAGATAGAATAGGCTGGTTGAATCATCCCGTGATTATCTTGAAGTAAGTAGGTATAGGCTCCATGAATAATCCCTGGTTTGCCTTTGGTTAAGGTTGCTGCATGCTCTGAATCGAGGCCTTTTCCTGCCGCCTCTACACCTACAAGCTGTACTTGCTGATCTTGGATAAAGGGATGGAAGATACCAATCGCGTTACTTCCCCCGCCAACGCTAGCGATCACCACATCAGGCAAACGACCCTCTTGGTCAAGCATTTGTTGACGTGCTTCAATTCCAATCACCTTTTGAAAATCTCTTACCATCGTTGGATAAGGATGAGGACCGACAACAGAACCAATTAAATAATGAGTGTCCTCTACATGGGCAGCCCAATACCGAATCGCTTCATTGGTTGCATCTTTCAATGTTCCTCGGCCACTATGAACGGGAACGACTTCTGCCCCTAACAACTGCATTCGAAACACATTTAACTTTTGTCGTTCAATATCTTCTGCTCCCATAAAAACTTTGCATTCTAAGCCAAGCCTAGCAGCGATCGTTGCCGATGCGACTCCATGTTGGCCTGCACCAGTTTCAGCGATGATTTTTGTTTTTCCCATCCGTTTTGCTAGTAATCCTTGACCAATCGCATTATTAATTTTATGTGCACCCGTGTGGTTCAGATCCTCACGCTTAAGATAGATTTTGGCTCCACCTAAAGATTCACTCAGTTTATCTGCATAATAAAGTAAAGTTGGCCGTCCTGCATACATCTTCACCCATGTTAAATATTCTTCTTTGAACGCTTCGTCCTCCCGAATTTCTTGATATGTGGCTTCTAATTCTTTTACCGCATGCATCAAGGTTTCTGGGATATAAGTCCCACCAAATTCTCCAAACCTTCCATTATCCAGTTCAACAGTCCATTCCTTTGGATTGATCATTTTCTAGCCTCCTCTAAAACCTCTACAATCTTTTCCAAGGATTTTAATCCTTCTACCTCTACTCCACTGGATAGATCAACACCATCAATCGAATATGGTTTAAGTTGCTTTAGATCATTTGCTGTTACTCCACCAGCAACCAGAATAGGCAACTTGATTTTCTCCCAAGTTTCTTTGTGAACTCCCCAATCGAATTTGGTTCCAGTACCGCCACGATTCGCTCCTGCTGTATCAAAGATAAAACCATCTACCACATCAAGATAAGGTTGGTAGGGAAGATGAAGCTCTTCTCCTTCTACGGAAAGGACTTTCCAAATCTGCTTTCCAGTCATATCTTTGATAAGTTGGCAATAGTTAGCTGTTTCGTCTCCATGTAATTGAATGATATCTACTGGAGCTTCAACGATTTGTTCTATACTTGGATTTACAAATACGCCAACCGTTTTAACAAAATTTGGAATATGCATTTTCCATTGTTTAACTTGTTCAGCACTGACTTGTCGCCTACTTTTCGTAAAAACAAAACCGATATAATCTGGCCAAATCTGCCTTTCCTTTAATTCAACCAGGGTTTCTTCTTGAAAAATACCACAGATTTTCACTTTCATCTTTTTCCCACCAACTCGTATATCGCTTCAACTTGGTTAGCCGCTTTTACGATCCTTTCGCCAACTAATACCCCTTTAATTCCTAAATTGCTTAGAGTTTCTACTTGTTCATGAGAATGAATTCCGCTTTCGCTGATCAACAACGTTTCCTTTGGAAGTTGACCCAACAACTGATGAGTATGTTGGATTGAAGTATTAAAGGTCGTTAAATCACGATTATTGATGCCGATCATTTCAGGAGTAAAATCTTTAAGCACTTTTTGAATATCGTCTTGATCGTGAACTTCTGTTAACACTTCTAATCCGAGTTCTTTTGCTTGAAGATAAAGTTCTTGGTATTGACTTGGTTCTAAAATCGCCGCGATTAGTAAAATTACGCTTGCCCCATATCCTTTGGCCTCATCTACTTGGTAGGGGTCAATGATAAAATCCTTCCTTAATAAAGGAATCGTTTCCGTTAATTCTCGTATTTGTAAGAGGTGATTGATACTCCCTTGAAAAAATTCCTGATCCGTTAAAATGGAGATTCCCTCAACTTTCGCCTCTTTATACTTCTTAAAGAGAACCGTTGGTTGGTAATCTTCCATCAAAACCCCTTTTGAAGGAGAAGCTTTTTTCATCTCGGCGATGATCCCAACAGGTCTTGGTGTTTCAATTAGACTTTTTCTTAAAGAACAGGTGGATGCATGATAATAAGGCAAAGACCTTAGTTCAGATTGACTGATTCGTTGTTTACTTTCAGCGATGATTTCTTTCTTTTTGGATACGATGCGATCTAAGATATTCATGAAACATGATCCACCTTCTTTGAGAACCTTTGTAGCTTAAGGATCTTTTGATAGACTTTACCTGTATCTACTAGTTCTTTTGCCAGTTCAATTCCTTCCGCAATACTTTTTGCTTTTCCGGTGACATAAAAACTAGCTCCAGCATTGATCAAAATAAAATCGCGCTTTGGACCTTTTTTCCCTTGGAAAATATCTAATAAATCTTTTGCATTTTCTTGGGGGGTATCTCCTCGTAGATCAGATAATGAAGATCTAGTAAAACCAAATTGTTCAGGAGTTACAAAGTAAGTTTGGATTTCCCCATCTCTCAATTCTGTCACCTTGGTTTCGTTCGTCATCGTGATTTCATCCATTCCGTCAAGGCCAGATACGACAATTGCTCTTTTTACCCCAAGGCCTTGTAACACTTTTGCAATTGGTTCTGTCAAGTTAGGATGATAGACGCCCATCACTTGATGATCTGCTTTTAAAGGGTTGCTTAATGGCCCAAGGACATTAAACACGGTTCGAATTCCTAGCTCTTTTCTAGAAACGGCTGCATGCTTCATTCCTTGATGAAAGATTGGGGCATATAAAAACGCAATATTTTCTTCATTTAATAGTTGTTCTAGATCTTCAGGGGATTGTTGAATAGGAATATCCATTGCTTCAAGAACGTCGGCACTGCCACTTTTCCCTGAAACGGCACGATTTCCATGTTTGGCAACTTTAATTCCACCAGAAGCTGCAATCAATGCGGCTGCAGTCGATACGTTGATCGTACCGCTGCCATCTCCTCCTGTTCCACAGGTGTCAAGTAAGGGACCATTGATCTGAAATGGGGTCTTAACCTGCTCCCTCATCGCTTCAACCATCCCGATAATCTCTTCTGTTGTTTCTCCTAATACCTTTAGTCCAACCATAAAAGCGGTCACTTGGTGGGGAGGTACGTTCCCTAAAATGATTTCCTCCATAAACTGTTTACTCTCTTCTCTTGTCAAATGGTTACCAGCTAACAATTTTTCTAATATCTTTCTCATCTCTACTAATCTCCTCTCAACTTAAACTCTCTGAAATCTCAATCGCTTTTAACATCGCCTTTGCCTTATTCATGGATTCCATATATTCGTTAAGCGGTACAGAGTCGGCGACAATCCCTGCACCTGCTTGCACATAGGCGGTTTCTTCTTTAAAAAAGATCGAACGAATCGTAATACAAGTATCCAAATTTCCATTAAAGGCAAGCGCTGCTACCGCACCAGCATAAGGACCTCGCTCGATTGGTTCTAGTTCAGCAATTAGTTCCATCGCTCTTACTTTTGGTGCCCCCGAAACCGTTCCTGCTGGGAAAACCGCTTTTAATACATCAAATGCAGATTTCTCTTCCTTTTGTTGGCCTATCACTTTTGAAACAATATGCATGACATGAGAATAACGTTCAATTTTCATCTTTTCTGCCACAATGACAGAGCCTGGTTTACTTACTTTGCCGATATCGTTTCTTGCTAAATCTATCAACATTACATGTTCTGCTCGTTCCTTCTCATCGGCCAAAAGCTCCTGCTCTAAAGCGAGATCTTCCTGCTCTGTCTTTCCTCTTGGCCTTGTGCCGGCAATGGGGAATGTAGAAATTTCCTCGTTGAACACTTTGACCAGTGTTTCAGGTGAGGCACCAACAATCGTTTCATGATTCATTTGCAAATAAAACATATAGGGAGAAGGGTTGATTTGCCGCAATACTTGATAAACGATTGCTGGATGTACTTTTGTCTTCGTGATCAATTTTTGCGAAAGAACCGCTTGGAAAATCTCCCCTTTAAGAATATTTTTCTTAATCGTTTCTACTGCTGCCATAAATTGATCGGGCAAAAAAGGTTGTTCAAAGTTTTTCCTTATTTCAGGTAAATCATGAAGTGGGATGGGTTTCTGTAAACACTGCTCTATACGTTCTTGCCAAAATTGAGCTCGCTGTTTCAGATATTCAATAGCTCGCAAATATTTGTCTTTCTTTTGTTCTTCTGTATCTTCCGTTTCAATCATTACGTTATAAAACAGTTGTAATTCTTTTTCCGCATGGTCATAAACGAGTAACTCTTTAACAAAAGCTAGATGGATTTCTGAAAATAGGGAAGGCTTCTGATTAGCATTTTCTATTCTTTCAAGCCTTTTGATAAATTCATAGGAAAAATATCCGATTCCCCCGCCTGTAAAAGGTGGGTATCCTAAAATTCTAGGTGAACGGTATCTCTTGCTAATATTTTCAATCCCACTTACTGGATTATCAATAATCTTTTCATATAGGCCATTTGTTTTTAACTGTTGAAACTCATCAGGATCGGCCTCGATCTTCACTTGATTGTCCTCTACTTGAATCACTAAAAAAGGTTGGTCAGCAAAATAGGTGAATCGACCCCTTTCCTTGCCATGTTCACCACTTTCTAATAACAAAGAATAAGGGTAATCTTGGCTAAGCTTAAATAAATCAAGTTGAAACCATTCAAAAGAACCCAATGAATTTTTTAATGGGATGACAGAATAATGAGTAGCTAATTCTAAAAAATGTTCTAGGGGTAACATTGTGATACGCTCCTCTCTTGTACCTGTTTAGAAGGATGATTTCCTTCTTGCAAGAAGAGGAGTGAGGAATAGGAATAAGAAGTAAAAAATAGAAAAAACTAGGAATACTCCTAGTAGTAAGCATACTTACCCTAAGCAATTCCTCCACTCAACTTTTCTCTTCTTAACTAAACTCTTCTCTCTACTCAACTAAACTCATACTTAGGATTTCATTTTTGATAAACAAAATCGTTTAATTTAACAATAATCTTACTTTACTCTAAACTTGTCTGTCAAGGAAAGATGCAAAAAAACACAATTTTATTATTTTCTGCAACCATGTTGATGAGTTGTATGATAAGTTGTTCAATTCTATTGATTTTCTCCTCCAACTTTAGTCACCTCTATACATACAGTCTAACATTATAAAAAAATTGGGACAATATTCAATTTATATTAGAAAACCGAAAATTCTAACAATCTAATTTCAAATTGAAAATGTTGATATTTTACTTTACGAAAATGTAATTTATGGTAAAATATAATAGTCAAATTGCTTTATGAGGGGGGAAGAAACATGAAACACATCAAAGTTTTATCTCGCAATCGTCTACAAGATACTATGTTATCTGGAACTTGTAGTAAATGTTCTGCTTCTTGCCAATCAGCATGTAAAACCTCTATCACTGTAGGTAATACAATTTGTTATGCTAAGATTGAAATGAAGTAGATAGAAGATTGCTCCCTTCGGGAGCCGTTTTTTTTGAGAGGAGAGCAAAAATGATAAAGGGACAAGTACATGTATTCACTTATAAAAATTATAATATTGTCCTTGATGTAAACAGTAATTCTTTATTCACGATAGATGAATTAGCAAAAAAATAATTGAGTTATATCCTTCTTTTTCATTAATTGAAATAAAAGCAAAATTAGAGAATGAATATGATGAAAATAAAATTTATGAAGCATATGAGGAAATAGAAGAGCTTATTCGGGAAGGTATTTTATATTCTGAAGGCGTTACTCCAAACGAAGAGTATAACCCGGAAGAATTTGAAATGAAATCAATGTGTCTGCATGTATCACATGACTGTAATTTAAGGTGTAAATATTGTTTCGCCGGAACTGGCCCGTACGGACAAAAAAGAACTCTTATGTCAGCAGAGACGGGTAAAAAAGCAATTGATTTTTTGGTTGCTCAGGCTAAGTATACGACTCATTTTGAAATAGATTTTTTTGGCGGGGAGCCTTTAATGAATTTCCCTGTTATTAAAAAAATTGTGGCCTATGCGAGGGAAAAGGAAAAGCAGATAGGGAAGACATTTGAATTTTCTTTGACAACTAATGGTGTCGATTTAAATGAAGAAGTTGAAGAATTCGTCGCACAGGAAAACATAAATCTGATCTTAAGCATTGACGGACGCAAAGAGGTTAATGACCGGATGAGGCCAATGGCAGATGGTGCGGGGTCCTACCAAACCATTGTCAATAATTTTTTGCGTGTAAATTCGAAGCGTTATGGTTCTGCTGATAACCGTTACGGCAAAGGCATCTATACTTATTTTCGCGGAACATTTACCAGTGAGAATTTAGATTTCTCCAATGATGTTTTACATCTGTCTGATCTTGGTTTTAAAAGGATTTCTGTCGAACCAGTTATTTTGCCGGAGAATCGAAAATACGCTATAACAAAGGAACATTTACCTGAACTGTTTAAGCAATATGATATTTTAACTGATGCGTATCTTGAAAGGAAAAGTACTGATAAGGAATTTCATTTTCATCACTTTGAAGTAGATATGGAAGAAGGTCCTTGTTTTTCTAAACGTGTAACAGGATGTGGTGCCGGTTATCAGTATATGGCGATCACACCGGAAGGAGATATCTATCCTTGCCACCAATTTGTAGGTAAAAAGGAAACGAAAATCGGTAATCTTGAAGAAGGTTTTACGAATAAAAAACTAATGAATCAGTTTAGAAATACAAATATTTATACAAAACCTGAATGCAAAACCTGTTGGGCCCGTCATTTGTGTGGCGGTGGCTGTCATGTTAATGCTTATGGTTTTAATAATGATTTAAGTAAGCCCTATGCAGTTGGCTGTGCATTAACAAAAAAACGTTTTGAAAATGCACTTTATCTAAAGGTATTGGAATTGGAAAAGGAATAAAACTAAAGGAAGTCCATTAAAGGCTTCCTTTTTGAATACTAAGTAAGAAGGTGAATTATCCCTATCTCTTCTTCTGTCAATTCACGATATTCTCCAGGTTCTAATGTTTCATCCAAAAGGAGTGAGCCCATTGAGAGCCTTTTTAAAAAGATAACCTTTTTGCCAATGGCTTCAAACATTCGCTTAACCTGATGGAATTTTCCTTCATATATGGTTAATTCAATTTCAGACTGATGTCCTGACTGAAGAATCTTAAGTTCTGCCGGCAAGGTTAGATAGCCATCATCAAGATAGACCCCTTTGTGGAAGGCTTTTTGGTCTTCCTCTGTCACCACTCCTTGAATCATGGCAAAATAGGTTTTGGGAACATGCTTTTTTGGAGACAAAAGCTGATGAGCCAATTGACCATCATTGGTTAGTAGAAGAAGTCCTTCAGTATCTTTGTCTAATCTTCCTACGGGGAAAGGATCAAATACCGCGTGCATCGGTTCTAGAAGATCGATTACGGTTTCTGTAAAATGATCCTCAGTTGCTGAAAGAACCCCTTGTGGCTTATTCATCATCAAATAAATGAATTCTCGATATTTAACAACTTCATCATCAACAATGATTTGATCAAGGGTTGGAGTGACTTGCATTCCTGAGTCTTTTGCATAAGCCCCATTTACAGTAACTCTCTTTTCTTTGATCATTTTTTTGATTTGTTTGCGAGTCCCAAATCCCATATGGGCTAATATTTTATCTAAACGTTGTCTTTCTTTTCCGGACATGTTCTCACCTCACTTATCCTTTTCAATCCACCATCTTATCATATTTTCTTCCAGCGCCGAAGAGATATTGACATTGTCCTTAGAAAAGTTATATTATATAAGTTGTGATTATGGGTAGCTTTATCATTTAAATGGTAAAAAGGACGTGAACACCCTCGCTCTTTTTGTGCTTATAAGACGCGGCTGATTTATTCTTATAAGTCATAAATTGTTGCTATCCCGCAATTTATGTAAAACAAATAGAGCACGTCATATTAGACCATCCTAAAATATTTATTTTGAGAGGGGTTATTGTTTAATATGGCACGTTATACAGGACCAAAACACAAATTAAGTCGTCGTGTAGGAATTTCATTAAGTGGTACAGGTAAGGAGATGAAGCGTCCTTATCCTCCAGGTCAACATGGACCAGGCCAACGTAAAAAATTAAGCGAATATGGTTTACAGTTAAATGAAAAGCAAAAGCTTCGTTTTATGTATGGCTTAAACGAAAAGCAATTTGCTAACCTTTTCGAAAAAGCAAACAAAATGTCTGGCGTTGTTGGTGAAAACTTCATGGTTCTTCTTGAAACTCGCTTAGACAATCTTGTTTATCGTATGGGATTATCTCATACTCGTCAAGGTGCTCGTCAATTAGTCAACCATGGACATATCACTGTAAATGGTAAAAAGGTTGATATTCCTTCCTACCATGTGCAAATTGGTGATGTGATTGGCGTTCGTGAAAGAAGTCGTAATTTAACTGTTATTAAAGAAGCTTTAGAAGATCGTAACTATCTTCCAGATTACGTCACATTTGACGATAAAGCAATGGAAGGTAAATTAATTCGCTTACCAGAGCGTTCTGAATTGCCACAAGAAATTAACGAAAAACTTATCGTTGAGTACTACTCAAGATAGGATGAACGAAAAGCATCCATTGGAGAAATCCTTTGGATGCTTTTTATTTTTAAATAACTAAACTTCATGGTTGAAACCCATTAGTGATGGGCTTCTTCATCTAATTGAGCTTGATTTTTGCAAATTTACGTTTTCCTACTTGAATAATCATTCCGTCTTCAACAATCACTTCATAATCAACATCTTCAACTTTTTCTCCATTGATCTTAACGGCGCCTTGCTGGATCATGCGACGCCCTTCGCCATTCGATGGAACTAATCCCAAATCTACCAGCAATTTAACAACCCAAATTTTTCCATCCCCCAATTTGCTTTGGTCTATTTCAGTAACAGGGATATCCTCAGGAATGTCTCTTTTTTGGAAAACCGTTTTAAAATGGTGTTCAGCTTCCTTGGCTGCTTCTTCTCCATGATACATTCGGACAAGCGTATAGGCCATCTTCATTTTTGCATCTCTTGGATGAATCGTTCCTTCCTCTAATCCTTCCACCATGGCTTGAATTTCTTCATGTGGGAGATCGGTTACTAACTTATAATATTTGACCATTAACTCATCAGGAATGGACATGGCTTTCCCATAGATTTGATTTGGCTCTTCATTGATACCAATATAGTTTCCTAAACTCTTACTCATTTTTTGAACACCATCAAGTCCTTCAATTAATGGTAACATTAACACTGCTTGTTGAGCTTGTCCGTATTCTTTTTGTAATTGTCTGCCCATTAAAAGGTTAAATTTCTGGTCAGTTCCCCCTAATTCAACATCTGTTTTTAGAGCAACGGAATCATAACCTTGCATCAGAGGGTAGAAAAATTCATGGACACTGATCGCTTGGTTGTTATTAAATCTTTTTTCAAAATCGTCACGTTCTAACATTCTTGCTACTGTTGTTTTTGCAGCTAATTGTACAACCTCAGCAAATGTTAATGGAGCTAACCAAGTACTATTATAATGAACCTCTGTTTTAGCTGGATTTAACACTTTAAATAGTTGCTCGATATAGGTCTTAGCATTTGCTTTTACTTGTTCAGGTGTCAATTGTTTCCTTGTTTCTGATTTACCAGTAGGATCGCCAATTTGTCCGGTAAAATCGCCAATAACTAATTGAACAATATGGCCTAAATCTTGAAATTGTCTTAACTTCTGTAATGGCACCGTATGACCAATATGAATGTCTGGTGCAGAAGGATCTAATCCTAATTTTACTTTTAAAGGGTTCTTTTTGATAATCGCCTTTGCTAATTTCTGCTTGAACTCATCTTCAGGGATGATTTCAACAGCCCCACGGCTAAGAATCTCCCATTGTCTTTGTAATTCTTGTTCCTGTTCCTTTGTTAATTCAAATTCATTTGTCATCGTGTCAACCTCCATTTTTATGATAAACCACACAAGTGTCGATATCCTTCGAGGCCTATTACGATTACTATTATGAGGCCCCATTATAATTGTGAAAAGAAAGTTATACTTTTTGATAAAAAAACCACATCCCATCTAGCTAGGGACGTGGTTTAGACGCGTTACCACCCTACTTAAAAAAACAGGAAAATTAATGCCCACAAATGTGATGCCCTCCTTAAAAGCTATTCTAATTACTTTTGTGGGGTCTGTCTTCTTCACTTCATTGCATAACGGGATTCCCGGAAAAG
This sequence comes from Tepidibacillus decaturensis, assembly GCF_001561915.1. GTDB lineage: Bacteria > Bacillota > Bacilli > Tepidibacillales > Tepidibacillaceae > Tepidibacillus_B > Tepidibacillus_B infernus. The sequence goes on from NZ_LSKU01000001.1 coordinate 1,718,069, forward strand.
ACGATTTTTCAGCTTCGTCTATTCAGCTCTTGTAGGGTAATTCGGTTTGATAATAATGTACCGATTTTCACCAACCACCGGCTCTCTAAAAAGCAGTCATTACCACCTACTAACTACAATCATCGCGATTTCTTATTCATTTTAATTGTATTTTCAATTCAACTCTTCTTTTATCATATTATACTAGCAATGTCAATGCAGATGATTGAAAATGTACTTATCATTCTTATTTATGCTATAATACCTTTATTAAGGGGGAATTATTTTATGACATCATCTCATTCGCCCAATAAATCAAAGAGAACAAATGGGCTTCGACCAAGGAATTTATTAAAGTTTATATTAATAGTAATCTTTTTAGGATTCTTTTTGGGTGCAGGGACTGCCACAGGTTTTGTTGCCGCACTTGTAAAAGATGAACCAGTTCGGAGTGCTGAGGAAATACGCAAACAGGTATTTAAAAACACGGAAACTGGTTTTGCATACTTCTCTAATCAAGACAAGAATGGTACCTTTGAACTGATCGGTGCTTTTAGAAATGATGAAGATCGTCGGTTTGTAAAATTTGAGGAGATTTCACCAAACGTAAAAAATGCTTTTCTTGCGGTAGAAGACCGTGCTTTTTATGATCATCATGGTGTTAATTTTAAGGCTTTCACACGTGCCGTTCTTCAACAGATTTTTCAAAGTGATGTTCAAACGGGTGGAAGTACAATTACTCAACAATTAGCCAAAAATACGTTCTTTTCTTTAGAAAAAAGCTATCAAAGAAAGGCAAAGGAAATCTTTCTGGCCTTAAGAATGGAACGAGTGATGCCAAAAGATGATATCTTCACCGCCTACTTAAATAAAATCCCGTTTGGTAAAGCTGCTAATTTAAATAATGTCTATGGAATTCAAGCAGCTGCAAAAGGATATTTTAACAAAAATGCGAGTGAACTTAATCTAGCCGAAGCTGCTTATTTAGCTGGAATCCCCCAACGCCCTACTGCATATTCTGCATTTAATAGCAAGGGGTTTGATGAGGAAGGCTACAATTTGGCAAAGAAACGTCAGGAATTAGTACTTAAGAGTATGCTGGAGGAAAAATTTATTTCTCAGCAGGAATATGAAGAAGCCCTTAGATTTGACATTAAGGCTGCTTTTGATACCTCCACTAAAAAAGCGTATAGTAAATATCCCTACTTAATCTTAGAGGTGGAAAACCAAGCAGCTGAAAAGTTTGTTGAAGCGCAAGGGATTACGCCAGATGCTAAAGAGTATAGCGAAGCATTAGAAAATGCCAAACAAGAGATTTTAAGTGGTGGTTACAAAGTTTACACGACCATAGATCATAAAATCTATGAAGCGATGAATAATGTGGCAAAAGACCCTAAGAATTTTCCAAATCCAATCTCCTATAACTTCTCTTTAGGAGATGGAAAAACGAAACACCTTGAAAATGAAGATATCCAAATCGGTGCTACACTCATTCATAATAAGACAGGAGCTATCTTAGGTTTTATTGGTGGACGCGATTATAATGTTTCTGCTGTCAACCATTCTAATTTTAGAGGAACGACAAAAAGACAACCCGGTTCATCGATTAAACCATTGTTGGATTATGGTCCAGCTCTTGAATTAGGTAAGGTTCAGCCAGCAACTCCAATTGATGATATCCCATTAGGTGGAAAATGGGAGCCAGACAATTGGAACAGCAAATATAATGGCCGTATAACGGCTAGACATGCATTAAATCAATCATTTAATATTCCTGCCATAAAGGTATATAAAATGGTTGGCCCAGAAAATGGCTACGAATTTTTAAGTAAACTTGGTTTTCAATTAAATAAAAAAAGATTCCTTGAAGCTGGTTTGACTCCAGCGATTGGTACGATTGAATCATCACCAGAAGTGATGGCTAGTGCTTACTCAACCTTTGCCAATGGCGGTACCCATCTTGACTCTTACATGATTGAACGGATTGTGGATCGTGATGGCAATGTGGTCTATGAACACAAAGCAAAACCTGAAGTCGTCTTTAGCGAACAAACTTCCTATTTAATTACGGATATGTTAAGAACCGTTATTAAGGATGGAACAGCAAAAACGATTTTGAGATATATTGGCAGTCGAGATGTTGCTGGTAAAACAGGAACAACGAATGACACAAAAGACTTATGGTTTGTGGGTTACACACCTGAAATTACTTTAAGTGTATGGACAGGTTACGATTATCCAACAACCATTAGATCTGGTAATATTGCTAAAACATCTTGGGGTAAGATTATAACAGAAATTTTTAAAGCTGACCCAGAATTATCTCCTGCAAATGCAAAATTTGAACGTCCAGGTGGATTAATTCAAATGCAGGTATCTAGTACTTCTGGAAAGTTACCATCTGACTTGACAAAAGAAGCTGGCTATTTAGTCACTGACTGGTTTAATAAAAAATTCATTCCAACAGAGATTGATGATTCTTTAGAAAAAGCGAGAGTGGTTGAATTTAACGGTAAACGTTATTTGGCTAAAGATGAAACGCCTGATGACATGGTGGATACAGGAATCTTCTTTAAACGAGAGCCTTATGTTATCCCACCTGGAAAACCAAAGCCATTAGATGTTGATAAAGAATTACCAACTGAGTCTGACCCAAGGGAATCTGCAGGGCAACCTGCTCCACCTTCATCGCCTAGCATCACAACCCAAGGAAATAAAAATACGATCTCTTGGGAAAAGAATCTAAGTAATAGTGTGGTGGGATACAGAATCTATCGTGCTTCTGCTTCAGATTTAGGCTTTACAAAAGTTGGTGTCGTGAAGCAAACAGATCTAAAAGCAGGAAGGTATTCCTTTACAGATCAAGGAGCAAATAATGGGCCTTTTGCTTATTACATTACAACAGTTGATGTTGCAAATAATGAATCTAACCCTTCAGCAATCGTGGGCAATACGAGCCTACCCATTGGACTAGATGAACCTCAAGATCAAGGAAACCAAGATGGAACATCAAATGAACCACCTGCTGCGACTATACCAAAACGGCCAAAAGGGGTCTCTGGTGAGCGAAGTGCATCTGGATTACAAGTCACCTTAACCTGGGCTGCAAATCCTGCAGAAGATCAGGTACTTAATTACAATGTTTACTTTAGTGATGTAGAAGGTGGCAAATACCAATTGATTGGAACAACAGAAGGCACCACTTTCGTTCATCCATCTGTTCCACTAGGTGATGCTTATTACCGTGTAACAGCAACGAATGAAAATGGTGAATCTGAACCATCTAAAGTAGTCAAAATCCCAGTGAAAAATCAATAATATAAAAAAAGGTTTGTATATTCCATCGCTCTCCGTCATCCGTGCCCTTCTATGAATAAAGATTACGGAGAGAAGGGCACTTCTAAAGGCACACAAAGTGTACAAGTCGTGCTACACAGCTAAAGCTGCTAGTCACGCTATGTCGCAGCTTATGGAAAATACAAACCCTTAAATGACAAATGGAAGAAAGTTATACTTTCTTAATCTTTTAAAAAAAACAACCTATGATGGTTTATCCATTATAGGTTGTTTTTTGTATTGAACAAGTTCGCTACTTCGTTGACTGTCTATTGATCAATTGATGTTGTAAAATGACAAACTGATCTGTGATTGGTTCCTCATTCATATGTTTCGTTAAAAATCTCATTGCAACTGCTCCAATATCATATTGAGGTTGAGCAACTGTAGAAAGTAATGGCCTTACCATTGATGAAATCGGTATATTATCAAATCCTCTTACTTCAATATCCTGCGGTACTTGAAGTCCATTATCTTGAATAGCATGAATCGCAGCCACAGCCATTTCATCACTAGCGGCAAAGAGAGCTGTTGGTTTTTCTGCTAAGGAAAGAAAGTCGTTCATTGCTTCCAGACCAGATTCATAATGATAATCCCCTACGCGAACATATTGTTCATCAAATGGTATATTCGCTTCTTCTAAAGCCGCCTTATATCCGTTAAATCGATCTAATCCAGTTAAAGGATCAGTCAGTGGCCCAGTAATGATGGCAATTTTACGATGTCCACCCTGAATAAAGGCGTTGACAGCGTCCTTTGCTGCTTGGAAATGGTCAATATCTACAGATGGAAACATTTTGCTAGGGTCTTTGGTAGCTGCTAGTACAATTGGAACGGTTGAGGTTTTAAAAATCTCTAAATGATCATTTGTCACTTCTGCTCCCATAAACAACAAGCCATCCACTTGTTTCTCCAATAAGGTATTGATTAGACTTAACTCCTTCTCCACCTTTTTATCTGAACTGGATAAAATAATATTATAGTGATACATACTTGCAATATCTTCTATTCCTCGAACAACTTCGGCAAAAAAAGCATTAGAAATATCTGGGATTACGATGCCGACCGTTGTTGTTTTCTTGCTCGCTAATCCCCTTGCTACTGCATTTGGACGATAACCTAACCTTTCAATGGTTTCTAATACTTTTTTTCTTGTGCTTGGTTTTACATTAGGGTTCCCATTAACGACCCTTGAAACCGTAGCCATTGATACTCCAGATTCTCTGGCTACATCATAAATAGTTACTGGCATTTCAATCTCTCCGTTCGACTAATTTATTTTCATTAATTTTCATCATTTAATGTTAATTATTCTACGTCAAAAAAGCAATTCCTACAATCTTTTCATATATTTTCCCCAATTTAATACCATAACCATACAAAATAGCCCACAAAAGTGACGACCTCCTTCGAAGTGTATTCCGATTACTTTTACGGGGTCCCATTATATTCATAACAAGAAAGTTATGCTTTCTTTAGTATTAAAAAAAGAAACGCTAACCTTAGTGGTAACGTTTCATTATGAGCTACTTTTTAATCACAAAATTCTATAATAATTGGGAACCCTTTAAAGCAGTCATCAATTCGTTAAATTGATCTAAATTGAGTTGTTGATTTGCATCGGATAACGCAACAGCTGGATCAGGATGAACCTCCACCATAATACCATCAGCCCCAGCAGCTAAAGCTGCTTTTGCTATAGGAATCGCAATATCTTTACGTCCAGCAGAATGACTAATATCTACTAACACTGGTAAGTGGCTTTCTTGTTTTAAAATGGGAACAGCGAGGATATCCAAGGTATTTCGTGTCCACTTCTCATAGGTACGAATACCACGTTCTACTAAAATCACTTGATTATTTCCCCTTGAAACAATGTATTCGGCTGCAAATAAAAATTCCTCGATCGTCGCTGCCAAACCTCTTTTTAGTAAAACCGGAGTTTTAACTTGGCCAGCTGCTTTAAGTAATTCGAAGTTTTGCATGTTTCGTGCACCAAGTTGAATCACGTCCACATATTGGGTAGCCATTTCAATATCAGCAGGGTTAACAATTTCACTAACCACCTTTAGCCCATACCGATCTGCTACTTTCCTCAATATTTTAAGTCCTTCAATACCCAATCCTTGGAAATCGTAAGGGGAAGTTCTTGGTTTAAATGCGCCACCACGAATCAGTTTTATTCCCTGTTCAGCTAATCCTTTTGCAACAGTATCTACTTGTTCTTCGGTCTCAACTGAACATGGACCTGCAATCATCACTGGCTTTCTTCCAACTTCCACATCCCCAACCTTTACGATCGTGTCCTCAGGATGACGTTTTCTACTAACTAACAACTGTTTATTTTTATCCTCTTCTTGTAACTCAAGAGAAGCTTTGAAGATTTCTTTAAATAAATGTCTAACTACATTGTCATCAAATGGGCCATGATTATGAGCTACAATTTTATCAAGCATTTCTCTCTCTCTAACAGGATCGAAACGCTTTGTACCTTGTTTCTCTTTAAGATGACCTATTTCCTGAACGATCTCAGCTCTTTCATTGATTAACTGCAACATCTGCAAGTTAATTTCATCTAATCTCAATCTTAACTCATCTAACTCTTGATTACTC
>NZ_LSKU01000001.1:1725313-1740050 GCF_001561915.1 Tepidibacillus decaturensis
AAGCCACCTCCGAAGTATTGTAAAAAATATACTTTAGATTATACAGATTTATCGTTAAAATGAAAAGGATAAAAGGCCCAAATTACTTTCAAAATGAAAAAGGAATCTCTTCACCAATAGAGAATAATACAGATATTGTCGAAATTTTGTCGAAGGAGGGGCAAACTTGGAACAACATCTTCCCATCTTTGCCTTAGATATAGGAACACGTACTGTTGTTGGTTTGATTTTAGTTCCTACTAAAGAAGGACAATTTGAAATAAAAGATTTGAAAATGATTGAACATAGAGAACGATCGATGTTGGATGGCCAAATTCATGATGTTGTAGCGGTTTCTGAAATTATTTCACAGGTAAAAAAAGAATTAGAGCAAAATAACGGCCCCTTACATAACGTAGCCGTTGCGGCAGCTGGTCGTTCTCTAAAAACTCGTCGTGTAAAGTTAGATATATCGATTCAGGGTCAACCATTACTTAGAAAAGAAGATATTCGCGCCTTAGAATTATCTGCTGTTCAAGAAGCACAAAGACAAATCGCAACAGAGAGCCAGATCGAGGATACGACCCATTATCATTGTGTCGGCTACAGTGTGATCAATTATTTTTTAGATGATCAGATTATCGGTAATCTGATTGATCAACGAGGACAAAAAGCAACAGTGGAAATCATCGCTACCTTTCTTCCTCGTGTGGTCGTTGATTCACTTCTTTCCTCTCTTACACGTGCTGAGTTAGGGTTGGAGGCACTAACATTAGAACCAATTGCGGCTATCCATGTATTGATTCCACCATCGATGAGGAAATTAAATCTCGCACTTGTCGATATTGGCGCTGGTACTTCAGATATCGCCATTACCGCTGAAGGAACAATTATCGCTTATGGAATGGTTCCAGTTGCTGGAGATGAGATTACAGAAGCGATTAGTCAATCCTACATTTTAGATTTTCATATTGCCGAGGAAATAAAGCGGCAATGTTCGACACAAGAGACCGTTCATTTTTCTGATATTTTAGGGATGTCTTACACACTTAACTCTAGTGAACTCATCGAACAAATCGATCAAGAGATTGAACAATTGGCAACTCAAATTGCAAATAAAATCATTGAATTAAATGGAGGTAAATCTCCACAAGCTGTGATGTTGGTTGGCGGTGGTAGTCAGACACCAAAACTTTCCGATAAAATTGCAACAATATTAAATCTACCAAGTCAAAGAGTTGCCGTTAGAGGGGCAGATGCGATTCAACAGCCAATCATTTGGCCAAAAAATCTAGTTAAAGGCCCTGAACTGATTACGCCCATCGGGATAGGGATTTCTTCTCGTCAAAATCCGATTCAATATTTTACCATTGAAGTGAATGGCGAATTTATTCATTTGTTTGAGATGAAAACCCTAACCATTGGCGATGTTTTAATTGCTGCAGGAATTTCGATAAAAAGTCTATATGGTAGACCAGGGCTTGCTATGACTGTTAATATTAATGGTCAAATGAAAATCATTCCTGGAGAGCATGGCACTCTGCCAGAAATTTTATTAAATGAAGTACCTGCAACAATGGATACTCAAGTGGCTAATGGAGACAAAATTGAAGTAAAGGCAGGGAAAAATGGTAAAAATGCTACCCTTACATTGGATCAAGCCCTTTTATTAAGCCCTATTCGCCCTTATCAAGTTACAATTGATGGAAAATTGCTTGAATTACCTGTTTTAGTTGAGATCAATGGAATCGATGTTGATTTTTCTACACCAATCTCAGATCGCGATTCGATCGTTTTTCATTCTGTTAGAAATATTGAAGAGGCTTTAATCCTTTCTGGATTCTCAACGATCCCTTTTGAAGAGAAAATCATAGAATTTATTTTTCAAGGAGAGCCTAGAAAAATCGTCTATGTTTCTAAAGATCTTTTCCGCAATGGTAAGAAGGTTTTATTGAAAGAACCGATCGCTGGCGGAGATGTGATCACCTTTGCAAAAGAAACAAACCCGTATCCTACTATACGTGATTTAATGAATGAGAATCCTGATTTCCAATGGGGGATAGATGTGATATTTAATGGGAATCCTGTTCATATTCAACCTTCTAGCTTACAGGTACTCATCAATAACAAAAAAAATTCTGTTGATTCCCCTATTGAACAGAATAGTGACATCACCATTCATGTGGAAGACCAGCAAATCGTTTTTAGTGATGTTTTTCGCTATGTTGAATTTGATACAACTCCACCATCGGGGGCAAGTAAATTTGTGATTAAAGTGAATGGGGAAGAAGGAGATTTTAATACCCTCATTAAACAAGGGGATCAATTAGAATTATACTGGGAATAAGAAAAGGTTTGTATATTCCAACACGGCTTATGGAATATACAAACCCGCTACTATCTTTGTAAAAGTTTGTTCATGCTTCCACTTCTAAACCCTTCTAAATCTGCTGTTACATAATCAAATCCAAATGAATGTAACTTCGAAGCAATTTCTTGATGCATCTCCACGATCTTACTTAGTTTATCTGGCTCAACCTCAATTCTCGCGATATCGCCATGTGTACGAACCCTCACTTGACGAAAACCTAGTCTCTTTAAATATTCTTCAGATTGTTCCACCCTTGTTAGCTTTTTCACCGTTATTTCTTCTCCATAAGCAATCCGAGAAGATAGACAGGCAGAAGAAGGCTTATCCCATGTTTCTAATTCAAGTTGCTTGGATAATTCCCTAATCTCCCCTTTAAATAATCCTGCTTCTTGAAGTGGGGCTCTGACCCCATGCTCTTTTGCTGCCTTTACTCCTGGCCGATAGTCATTCGTATCATCAGCAATTAAACCAAAAACGATGTGTTTAAACCCATGTTTTAATTGAATCGGTGCTAATTCTTCAAATAATCCTTTTTTGCAGAAATAACAACGATTTTTGGTATTTTCTTTATATCCAGGGATTGCCAACTCAGATGTTTCAATCACAATATGTTTTACCCCTATTTTTTAGCAGTTTGTTTTGCTAATACCAGCTCACTAGATGGGTAAGACTCTGAATCCGTAGTAACAGCTATTACTTTATCAGATCCTAAAACATCTATTGCAACTTTTAACAATAATGTAGAGTCAACTCCACCTGAAAAGGCGACAACCACGCTTTCAAGTTCACTTAAAATTTTTTGAAGCTTTATGTATTTATCTTGCAGCACCTTCATCCCTCCTAACCTCTCTCTGTACAACATTTTAACACAAAACTTTCCTTTCCATAAAAAAGGTTTGTATATTCCATCGCGCTCCGTCATCCGTGCCCTTCTATGAATAAAGATTACGGAGAGAAAGGCACTTCTGAAGGTCGCAGCTTATGGAATATACAAACCCTTAAATGACAAGTGGAAAAAAGTTATACTTTTTTATCTTTTTAAAAAATCTTCACCAAACATTTCATTGGTGAAGATTCATTATTGTAGTTGCAATGGTTGTTGATATGAGACTTCTGTAAAGTGTTCAAATAATCGACTAACCTTATCCTTACTTTTAGGAAATTGAAAGGCTTTAAAGGTAGAATGTCCTTCCTCTTGTACAAGAGCTACAGAGGTAGGAAATTGAATATTCTCTTCATCAAATTCAATTTTAGAACCAGTAATAAAAGTCATGATTTCCATAAGAGTTTTTTTATCGGGAACATCAACAAAAACATAATGATCAGAGGGAAAAACCGTTTTAAATGTTGGAATTTGACTATAGGCACTAGGATAAACCCAGGTTACATCAATATATTGATGCTCCCCGTGCTCGTTACTTCGATGGGTTCGTAATAACACCATACCTCTACTCTTAGGTCGAAGTAAAATAACTTCAGGGTTTTCTAATGGAATCGGTAACTGCTCCGTATCATCTGCAAAGACATAATTTCGATAAACAGGAAGATTTCCTTTAAAATTCATCAAACCGATACCTAAAGGATCATATACAACCAAGAAAAATGCACTAAATACAGCAAAACAAGCAGTGATACATTTATAAGTTATCCTTCTTGCTCTTTTTTTCCCTTTTTCCTCTTGTATAAAAGAGATGTCTTCCATCAATGAAACCATTTTTACCATATCTTGCAGATCTTCTCTACAATGATCACAATACTTTATATGTTCATTTAATTCCCTTTTTTCCCCTTCACTAATGGTTTGATCAACATAATCCTGAATTAAACGTTCATAGCGACCACAAGACATAGGCATAGGCATTACTCCCTTAATTTGAAAGTCTGCTTTTTAGCATTTTTCTTGCTCTAAACAGTTGTGTTTTTACCGTACCTTCGGGAATTTGCAGCGCTTCACTAATTTCACTATAACTATATCCTTCAAAATGGCGCAATATTAGTACATTGCGATAAATATCAGGGAGCTGTTCTATCTCATTTTTTACTTTTTCAAGAGCTAATTTTTGTTCTACTTGTTCCTCAACAGATGGTGTATATTGGCTTACTTGAGTTGGTGAGAGTACTTGATCTTCAATTGCCACCACTTTTAAACTTTTCTTTCTAACTTTATCTCTAAATCGGTTTGTCATCATCATTCTAAGCCAAGCTTTTAAAGACTTTTCGTAAACATACTTGTCCGATTTACGATGAGCCTGCCACATGGTCTCTTGCGTCAAATCTTCAGCATCTTCTTGATTACCGGTTAACCGATAAGCCAAATGGTATAAATAGCGGCTGTGTTCAAGGATCCGCTCTAGAAATTCATCTTTTTTCCCTGTTTTATGCTCAATTGTATATTGATTACTATTCATATTCCTCAACCCATTTCTACCCTTTAAATTTTTATATGGTAAATTTATGGTAAATGTATTGATATTTTTCTCTATATTTAGAGTAACGTAACATGTCCTAAAAAGTTTCAGGTATTTTTTCCCTGTTGACATTCTTTGCATAATCCATAAATCTCGAACTTATGCCCAGTGACTCTAAAGTCACCTGCTAAACCTTGTAATAAATCCATTGGACACTCAGGTAATACCGAGGTTTGCCCACATTTTGTGCAAACTAAATGATGGTGATGATCCTCGATACAAGAAACTCTGTATTTTGCTTCCCCTTCAAATTGGGTTTCTTCTAGTAGATCTAGATCTGAAAGAATGGATAGGTTTCGATATATGGTATCAAAACTAACGCCAGGGAAACGGTCTTGAACTTCATTTAAGATTTCCTTTGCTGATACATAACGGTTTTGTTTAAAAATCGTTTCAATGATTTCTTTTCTTTGTTCTGTTAGTTTATACCCTTGTTCCTTGAGAATTTGCATAATCTCATTAACCTTCAAAACCATCCCTCCATTCCACAAACCCTTTATAAAAAAGGAAGAAAGTATAACACTCTCTATTTCAAATACAGTATAGGGTTTTCTCTCCTTTTCGTCAAATCACGGCTATCGTTTCTTTGCTAATGCTCGCCTTGCTTCAGGTACTACGATTTTATTGCGATTTCGTCTTCTACCCATTAATATTTCCTCTTATTCACGAATTGTTATTTAATAATGAATAAAAAAACCTATCTTGTACTAAATCTTAAAAAATTGGTTTATAATGTTAACATGGAGGGATCAAGAATGATTAAAATAAAAAACAAATTTAAATTAAAATTAAGTTTAATCATGTTCATTTCCATATTTTTATTTGTTAGTATCAACCCTGTTTTTGCAGATTCGATGGCAGGCAGTCAAATCATTACATTAGGAAAAGATTTAAGTAAAACCCAAAGAGATCAAATACTTCAGCAGTTTGAGGCCGCACAAGACGTACCAATTGTTGAAGTAACTAATCAAGAAGAACACCAATATCTAGGTGATACGCTTCCTGCAAAGGTGATTGGTTCCAAAGCGATCTCTTCGTCAATGATTACCTTTGGAGAATCAGGTTCAGGATTAACCATTGATAGCAACAATATCACATGGGTTACCAATGAGATGTATATAAGTGCATTAACAACCGCGGGTATCTCTGATGCAGAAATAAAGGTAACTGCACCCTTTCCTGTTTCTGGTACTGCTGCTTTAACTGGGATTATTAAAGCTTTTGAACAAGCCACAGGCAAAGAAATTAATGAAGATGTAAAAAAAGTAGCCAACGAAGAAATGGTTAGAACTGCTCAATTGGCCGATCAAATTGGCGACAAAGAAAAAGCAGTTGAATTTATGAAACGCATTAAGGAAGAGCTGGCTAAGCAATCAGCAAAATTATCTGATGCAGAATTAAGGGCTTTAATTGAGCAAGTTGCTCAGGATTTAAATATCCAATTAACCGGTGACGAATTAAATTCCTTAATCTCGTTACTTCGAAAGCTGCAAAATGCCAATATCGATTGGGATTTAGTGAGTCAACGATTAGACCAAATAAAGACAGGTTTTCAAAACTTTGTCCAAAACAATCCAGAAGCTAAATCCTTCTTCAGAGAATTATTAAATTTCATTAAGAATCTAATCGATAAAATTCTGTCCTGGTTAGGCTAAAACCAATAAGAGAAGACAAGAAAACTCCTTTTAAAAGGAGTTTTTCTAATAGAAAAAAGATCGCTTTACTCGTGGAAATAATCACCATACCGTGATCCTTTGTAAGACAAAAATTCTGACTTACGCATGATATGAGGCTTCAATGTAATTCCTCCCCTAATGAATAGTCATTATTTAATGTCTACAGTTTTAGAGGAAACTATGTAACACTTTCATATGACACGATCATTACTAATAAAAAATCCATCTATACAATAAGATATTAACCAACACAAGGATGGGAATTCCATATTTAAATGATGGGTGTAAGGTTTTGTGGTGAAAAGTACGCATACCCGCAAAGATCCCTATAGCACCTCCAAAAAAAGCCCAAACAAAGAATAGCTGTTCTGGTATTCGCCACTTACCCCTTCTTGCCTTATTCTTGTCATAACCAAAGACAAAATAGGAAAGAAGATTGAATATAATGATTAAGATCATCAGCCATTTTTGTTGCTGAAACTGATATGTTATTAACATCAAAACCATAAAAATTAAAGGAATTCCCCATATCCATAATCTGTTTTTCTTCATTTTCTTATCCTCTCTTCACTCATCATTAAAGCTATTTCTTAGATAGTTTTCATACTGTGTGTATTGTATCATAAAATCTTTAGATGAAATCAGACATAACTTGTACTTTTTGGTACTTTGTTGGCCTTTTTTTATTTGTTTTATGTTATTATTATTTCGTATGGCGAAATTTTCTCAGAGGTGGCTTGCATGAAACATTTTCTAACCTTAAAAGACTTTTTTATCAAACACAAATGGCGTTATATCATTGGAATCGTTTGGTTAATAGCAGTCGACGTTCTTCAGCTTATTCTTCCTAAAATTTTGGGAGCCTTTACAGATGATTTGAAAAATCAATCAATCACAACAAAAAGCATGATCCTTTATGGACTTTCTATCATTGCTGTTGCCTTTTTCATGTTCCTGTTCAGATATTTATGGAGAATGTATGTAATGGGTACAGCAAGGTTTTTGGAATATAAACTACGAAGCGATTTATTTGCCCATTTCCAAAAGTTATCTACCAATTATTATAATCACCATAAAGTGGGTGACCTTATGGCTCATGCGACCAATGATATTAATGCGGTACGTATGGCTGCCGGCCCAGGTATCGTCATGATTTTTGATACTTTGGTTTTATTAAGTGCAACGATCTTTATGATGGTTCAAACCATTTCCGTGAAATTAACCATCATCGCTCTACTTCCATTACCTTTTATGGCGTTGTTAACCAGCCATTTTGGAAAATTAATTCACCAACGTTTTCGTAAAGCACAAGAATCATTTTCTCATTTAACAGAAAATGTACAGGAAAATATTTCTGGAATTCGAGTAATTAAAGCCTTTGTCCAAGAACAAGAAGAAATCAAAAAGTTCACACACGCCAACCAAGATTATGTAGATAAGAATATGGAGCTTGTTAGAATCCAAGCGATTTTTAACCCACTGGTTCAATTTATCTCAGGTTTAAGTTTTCTTATCGTTCTAGCCTATGGAGGCATCCTTGTCATCAACCGACAAATCACATTAGGTGATTTTGTTGCTTTTAATAGTTACCTGGGCTTATTAACATGGCCTATTATGGCAATTGGTTGGGTGATTAACATTCTCCAACGGGGATCTGCTTCTATGTCCCGTTTAAATGAAATTTTTGCCACAGAGCCAGAAATCGTTGATCATCCTCAACTGGTGGATCCAGATTTAACAACAATACAAGGCGAAATTGAGTTCAACCATCTTTCTTTTACCTACCCTGGTACGACTAAAGAAGTGCTTTCTGATATCAATATCCGAATTCCTCAAGGTAAAACCCTTGCTATTGTAGGGAAAACAGGAAGTGGCAAAACAACCCTTGTCAATCTATTAGTCAGGTTATATGACGTTAGTACAGGAATGATCAAAATCGATGGGCGAGATATTAAAACCTATCCTTTAGAAGTATTACGACAACATATCGGCTATGTCCCACAAGATAATTTCTTATTCTCGACGACGATCCGCGAAAATATTGGTTTTGGATTAAATCATTATACCCAAGAACAAGTCGAAAAAGCAGCTGATGATGCTCAAGTGTTAGATAATATCAAAGATTTTCCAGCCCAATTTGATACACTGCTTGGCGAAAGAGGAGTTACTCTTTCCGGTGGCCAAAAACAAAGAGTTTCGATTGCAAGAGCGCTAATTAAGAACCCTAGCATCTTAGTCCTTGATGATAGTTTATCTGCAGTAGATACAAAAACAGAAGAAGCGATTTTAAAACGACTACATGAATTGATGAAAAATCGAACCAGTATTATTATTGCTCACCGGATCTCTACACTGAAAGAGGCGGATGAAATTATTGTTCTAGATGAAGGAAAAATCGTTGAAAGAGGAACCCATGGCCATTTAATGGAGCTTCAAGGCCACTACTATGATCTATACCAAAAACAGTTGCTAGAAGAGATGATTGCCAATCAGATTTAAGAAGGATGTGAGGAAATGTCAAACATTCATGAAGAAGAAGCAATTGGCAAAGCTTATGATTATCGATTGATGAAACGTTTGCTTCAATATGCCAAACCTTACCGGTTATTGATCATACTGACCATTACCTTGCTCATGATCATTACAGTTCTTGATCTAGCTGGCCCTTACTTAATCAAAATCGCGATAGATGATCATATCAATGCAATTAGTGATCCAATGGTTGCTTTTGAACCAGGCAAAGCAAATAAAGAAGGGGTGCTGTTTCAAGGGAAAGAATTCGTTCGGGAAAGAAATTTAACGGAAGAAAAAGTAGATCACTTACCACGTTATCAAATCATTGAAGAGAAAAATCAATATTACTTAATAGAAGGGTTTATTGCCAAAAACCAACCCTATCAATGGATAGAAGAAAATGGTCAACTAATCCTTACTCAAAATGGCAAAACGTATCCAACCAAAGCTTTAACAGATGAAGATCTACGGATTTTTAGGCAAAAAGATATTTCTTCCCTTTATAAAATTGGTGCTATTTTCTTTGGATTTTTAGTTCTAGGCTTTATTCTAAACTATATTCAAACCTATCTATTACAATATACAGGTCAAAAGATTATTTTTAATATGAGGCAGGAAATTTTCTCTCATATTCAAACATTACCCTTATCTTTTTTTGACAAGAATCCTGTAGGTCGTCTCGTAACAAGGGTCACTAACGATACTGAAACGTTAAACGATATGTATTCCAACGTATTAGTTAATTTGTTTAAAGATGTTTTTATTCTTATTGGTATTATTATTGTGATGCTGCAATTAAATATTAAACTAGCATTGGTCAGTTTTATTGCTTTACCCCTTATCATTTTATCTTCCACTGTTTATAAAAAGTTAGCTAGAGATGCATTTCGTATCGTACGTACACGACTTGCTAGAATCAATGCAACCCTAAATGAGAACTTATCAGGTATGCGTGTGGTTCATATTTTTAAACGTGAGAAACAACAATTTGAACAATTTGATCAAATCAATACTTCTCATTACGAAGCCAATATGAAAGAATTGAAAACAGCTGCAATCTTCCGCCCATCAATGGATTTTATCTATTCCATTTCTCTAACCTTTTTACTCTGGGTTGGGGGTAAAAATGTAATTCAAGGAGCGGTAGAGTTCGGGGTATTGTATGCTTTTATTGATTATATACGTCGTTTCTTCCAACCGATCAATGACTTAACGGAAAAATATACAATCATGCAATCAGCTATGGCCTCATCAGAACGAATTTTCCAGTTACTTGATCAAAAAGATTCCATCCCTAATCCAAGTACCCCAATACACCTAGACAAAATAAAGGGTAAAATCGAATTTAACCATGTATGGTTTGCCTATCAAGATGAGGATTGGGTTTTAAGGGATGTGAACTTTACGATTAAACCTGGGGAAATGGTCGCTTTTGTAGGTGCAACTGGAGCAGGAAAAAGCTCAATCATTAACCTTTTGGGTCGCTTTTATGATATCCAAAAAGGCGCGATTAAAATTGATGGTGTAGATATTCGTCAAATGGATAAATTCGAATTAAGAAAGCAAATTGGAGTCGTGTTACAAGACGTCTTCTTATTTGCAGGCGATATTAACTCCAATATTCGCTTAAATAATCCAGATATAACAGACGAGGAAATCAAACAAGTGGCCAACTATGTGAATGCCCATCATTTTATTGAGAAATTACCGAACCAATATCATGAGGAAGTAAAAGAACGAGGGTCTACCCTTTCTCAAGGACAAAGACAATTATTGGCCTTTGCAAGAACTCTAGCCTTTGACCCATCCATTCTGATTTTAGATGAGGCAACAGCAAATATTGATACAGAAACAGAACTTTTAATCCAAGATGCATTAAACAAGTTAATTAAAGGACGTACAACGATTGTCGTTGCCCATCGTCTATCAACCATCCAACATGCTGATAAAATTATCGTCCTGCATAAAGGGAAAATCCGTGAGATGGGAACTCACCAAGAACTCCTTGCACAAGGTGGACTTTACTATAATCTTTATCAGCTTCAATACAAAGAGGACTTTGAACAACAAAAAAAGAAACACAGATGAAGGCAACATCATAGATTTCTAAATGAAATAACTCAATAAATAAACTTAGCCACTAAGTGATATACTTGGTGGCCTTTTTTATACATACTTTCCATTGCATATTAGGATCCCGCAAAAGTAATTATTGAACATAACGCTCGATCTTTTTATGTATTTGTTTTTCCCAATATTCTTCTTTTGTTTCTTCTAGTAAATATTGCTCTAATAACTGTTGAACTTCTTCCTGTAGCATAGTTCCATTAGATGAAAATTCTTGTTCTTGGTACACCATCATCATCAATTGAGTAAATTCGGAGACTTCATCAAATTTTACAGTCTTTTTCTTTTCTGAAGACTCTAATTTTTTTATGGTTTCTTTTAGTTTGCTTTTTACTTGATCCATCACTTGATTTAGGGAACAGACTGGGCAAGTATAGGTTGGTACGTGTTTAATCTCTACATTCTTGTTAAAATAAAGTGTTCTGATAGTGATCTCCATCTCCGCCCCACATTCACATCTTTTTGTCATATGTAAAAATTCCCCTTCCATTATGTACACATTCATACATTTTAATTTTATAAAAAAGAAAGGGTTTTGTACCTAGTAACTTGTTGGAAACGAGACAAATATATAGATACAAGCCCAATTTTTTAGTTTTAATAACCAATTCTTTTGCTAGGCCATAGACTATATGGAAAATGAAATGCCTAGGAGGATGTAACCGATGGAAAGAATAATGTATCCATATCCACAAATGGATTGGATGTCCTTGCGTTTTAAAGATTTTCCACAGTTTTTAAAAAATCTTAAAAAGGCGATTGCTGATGAGAGAGCGGCTATTCAATTTTATAAACAACTATTAACCATGGCACCAACCGAAATGGCGAAATACAGTGTCAAAACGGCATTAGATGATGAAAAAATACACAATAAACAATTAACACAATTATATATTCGCTTAACTGGCCAAAAACCAGAAATTCAGGTAGAAAAGGTAGAATTCCAACACTTTTATGATGGACTTCAAAAGGCTTTTGTTGATGAAGTGGAAGCTGCTGAATTCTACAAGGAAATGTATCTTTCCGTGTTTTGCCAAACCATTCGCGATCTCCTTTATTCCATTCAACATGATGAAATAGAGCATGCAACTTTGTTCAGTTGGGTACATGGTGAGATAAAATAATACTACATTAAAGATGACATACCCTTAAACATATGGAATCCCTTGATTATCACATTACGTGATTTCAAGGGATTTTTATTTTTACTCTTTTGGTGCTAATTCAATTGCCTGACTAATTGCTTCTATTAAACTTAATTCATCAGCGATTCCTTTTCCAGCAATATCAAAGGCTGTGCCATGATCAACACTAGTTCGAATAATTGGTAATCCAACCGTTATATTTACGCCAGCTTCTAACCCTAACACTTTTATTGGACCGTGTCCTTGGTCATGATATTGAGCAACAACAATATCAAAGTCACCACGTGTAGCCCGGAAAAATACGGTATCTGCAGGAAGTGGCCCAAATACCTCTATCCCTTCAGCTTTTGCCTTTTCAATAGCTGGTACTAATTTCTCCTCTTCTTCACCATAACCAAAAAGTCCATTCTCACCTGCATGTGGGTTAATCCCACACACTACAATTTTTGGATTTCCATATCCTGCTTTCCTTAATGTTTGATCAGCTAGCTTAATTACAGTATAAACACGTTCAGGTGTAATTTTTTTAATTGCGTCAATCAGTCCAATATGTGTTGTAACATGTATAACTTTTAATTTTGGCGCAGATAACATCATCGCATAGTCCTTCGTATTTGTTAATTCCGCTAATATTTCAGTATGACCAGGATAAATGTGACCGCCTTTATGCAAAGCTTCTTTATTTAAAGGTGCAGTCACTACTCCATCTATTTCTTTATTCTTTGCTAGTTGAATAGCTTTTTCTAAATAACGAAAAGCTGCATCTCCAGCTATTGCGTTTACTTCACCAAATGGAAGATCTTCAGGTAATAAATCTAAATCCAAGCAATCAATGGTTCCAAATTCAAACTTTGCTTCGTTTAAAATTTTTATGGTCTTAATGCTAATGTTACTCTTCAAAATGCTTTTTACCTTTTCTAGTCGTTTGGTATCACCAATTACAAAAGGCTTACAGCTTTCATATATAGACTGATCAGAAAGTGCTTTAATAATAATCTCTGGTCCGACCCCAGCACCATCTCCCATTGTAATTGCTAGAGTTGGTAATTTACTCATCGTTAGCATCTCCTTTTAATAATTTTATTGCTTTAAATAAAGCTGTTTTTGATCCAAATGCACCTGCTTTGGTGACGACCGGAAACTCGTATTTCCCAATTAATTTTCCAAGCGGAATTCCATTTTCAACTTCTTTAAATAATTGCATTCCTTGAACTTGAATTTGGCGACTTACTGCTTTTGCCGTGTCCCCACCCGTTAAGACAAGACCAGAAATATTGATATAATTAATTACACTTGCAATGATTTCACCAAGAGATTTAGCAATAAAATTACTTATCTCTATATGATTGAATCCTATTTTCATTCCATTTTCTCTTGCCTTAGCAATTTGTTCAGGTTGAGTACCCACATATAAGACTACATCTCTTCCATTCATTACTTCATTAACAAGAGTAGTCTTGCATCGTTCCAATTCATACCTTTTTAAGGTTTCATTAAAAAGAACTATCGGATTAAGCTCTATAAAGGAAATATTTTTCATATCTTTCATATACTCGATCTGTGCCTTAGTCACCTGTGACATACTTCCTGCAACTACAATGACTGGAGCGTTATTTTTGGAAAATTCCATGTCTGTTTGTTGATTATTTAATTCTGAATTTAAGCTTAAGTGCTCTGCTAAACCTGCGGATCCTACCCACAATACATCATATTCAGAAGTTAGAACATACTTTGTTAACCTGTGTAAATCCTCTTCTTCTTGAATATCTATAACAAGCAGTTCAATTCCATTATCCTTTAAATTTTTCAAATAAGAGTGAATATATGCCTCACCTTTTCTTAAATCTTCTAGCTGAATCGTTGCGGATAAACGATTGGTCTGCAACTTTAATAATTTTTCTATATTAGATTCTAATACTGGTGTTTTTGGGTCCATTGCTATTTCCGTTTGATGAATCAATGTTCCGTTTAAATAATGGTTACCATTTAATGTGGTCCGCCCTATTGAAGGATAAGCTGGTGCTATAATAGCAAAATCTTTTGGGTAAATATCTAAAATTGCATTGATTTCAGCACCTATATTCCCTCTTAATGTGGAATCAATTTTCTTATAAAGATATTTGAAATCGCGCTTTTGTAATTGACGGCTCGCTTCTAAAACTTTATTATAAGCTTCTTCCTTTGAAATTCCTCGTGAATCTGTATCAATAATAACAACATCTGCATCTATTTGATACTTATTTAGATAGTTGAGATTAAAGAAAACGGATGATTTTAATCCTTTTTTAGCAAATTGGACACCACTATCACTTGAACCAGTCAAATCATCTGCAATAATCACAAAGTACATCTTTTCTCACCCCTTCTTTAATCTTGCAAATAAAACTTTTAAACTATTATAAAATTGAATAGAAAAAGCCCATAAAACGGGCTTCCCCTTAATAATATAAGCAGTTT
>NZ_LSKU01000001.1:1740173-1741219 GCF_001561915.1 Tepidibacillus decaturensis
TCCCGTTTTTAAATGGGAAGATATCACTTTTTTAGCTAATTTAACTAAGAAACCTATATAAATAGGTAATAAGATCGCTGTTGTTACGGTAGAAGCAGCTACTTGAACGGTTGCTAAATCTGCAACTGAAGCAAATGTAGCGTTAGCTGCAGCTATTGCTGCAGGAGTGGCAACCGCGTTACCTGCTGTAGACCCTTCTGCAGCTCCTACAATAGGATTCCAGCCAAACATCTTAAATATAAAATAACCGGCTGTACCTGTTAAAAATACAGTCATTACACCTAATAAAATACCTGATAATCCGCCCTCAATAATCTTCCCAAAATCAATTCCCATTCCTAATGCAAAAGCAAAGAATGGAATTAACATATCGCTACCTTTTCCTAAAAACTCTCTCATTTCATGGTCTAAGTTACCTAATACCATCCCAACGACAATTGGTAGTAAAACGGAAATAAAAGAGACAATTGAAAACATTCCATTAACAAATCCCATGGCTCCAAAAATTGATAACGCTACCATTGTTAAGAATGGACCATCATTTAATGCTAATATAGAATAGGCTGCTTTGTCATCTTTTTCACCATATTGGCCAACTATTGCCATATATAGTCCACCATTACTATTGGTCATAGCTGCAATAATAGCTAAGGGTGCTAAACCCAAAAATAAGCCATTAGCCCCAGCAAACATATAAGCAATTAAACCAACTACTGCACCAACTAACCACTTTACCACTAATAATGTGGTCCCTTTAGCAATACTAACTCCAAAGCTCTTGACATCAATTTGGGCACCAGCAGTTAATAAGAATAATGCAATAAGTGTTCCTGCTCCACTAACAAATAATTGTTCTGTAAAATTACCAATTCTCAGTAAGTTAGGCGCTACAGTATTGATCGTTGCAGCCAACAATAAAGGAACAACCATCATACCTCCTGGAATTCTGTCTAAAGTCGCCTTAATTTTCATAGACTCTCCTCCATTCTAATTTTATATGTTTAATATTGCAACAAATAAATAATAAAGAAAGCGATTACATTTAT
>NZ_LSKU01000001.1:1741274-1754192 GCF_001561915.1 Tepidibacillus decaturensis
TTTCAATACTTTTATATAATTATTTGAAAAAATAAATCTCCAAAAATAAAAAATGCAACGATATGTTGCATTTTAAAACATATACTTATATATTATCACTCATTTTACTTTTTATTTTCCTCCATAGTGTAGACCGATTAATTCCTAATCTTTTTGCCGCTTTGGATTGATTCATATCTTCTTCTTTTAAGACTTGCATAATAATATTAAATTCCATTTCTTCTAGAGTCATATTTGGAGGTAGATAAATATTCTCTTTATCTGATTTTTGAACAAAGGAATCCTTATATCTTTGTTTCAGAAAAAAAAGGTCTTTTTCCTCAATATAATAACCTTTTACACGAAAGATTACTTCTTCAATTGTTTTATCTAATTCTTGAACATTATGAGGCCAGGGGTATTCTTTTAAAATTTCCAAAGCATCAGATTTAATCCCAACAACTTGTTTCCCATATTTCGTATTATATTTTGCAAGAAAAAGGCGGACTAAATCTGGTATATCATTGATTCTCTCTCTCAATGGAGGAATAGATAGTACAAAAGGAGAAAAGAAGTGGCAAAACCGTTCCGCTTCATCACTCTTTTTAATAAACTCTTGTATTGTAATTTGGGAAGATAAAATAACTTTAAGATTAGGCCATTTTTGATATCCCTTTATGATGAGGTGATATATTTTTTCAGGAATAACTTCTACTCCCTCTAAATATAACGTGCCTCCTTGGACTAACTCAAATAAATTAGATGAATGCCCAGCGTTTGATAAATACTCCTCAAATTTGTCAGATTCATTATCATAAAAAGAATAGGAGAGAAAAATTCCTTTAAAAAATGAACTAGCTTGGTGAATGGACTCAGCTAACATATCTTTTCCAGTTCCTTTTTCCCCTGTTATCCATACAGGTTCTTTTTTAGATGCATAATATTTTGCTTGTTCAACTAAATCGTTCATAGATTGACTTGACTTAATAAATTGCCCAAAGTTTGCTAAACCATCTTTTTTAATCATTTTTTTAACCTTGTGTTTGTTTAATTCTATCCAAATATGTTCTAATCTTGGATAATTTATAAAATAGTAAACGAACTTTGTTTTTCCCTCAATCATTATTTTCTTTTTATTTACAACAATTTTCGTCAGGTTCTCTCCAATTTTAATTAAAAAAAGATCCTTATTTTGATCAAATTCAAACTTTGAATCAGGGAAAGTTAGTTTATTACCAATTTCCAGTGTATTAAAAAGTGATTTTGCAATTTGATTCATATAGATGATGTTATATTCATCATCAGTTAACAATATACCTCTATCATCATGCTCTATGAGATATTCTAATTGTTTCCTTTCTACTTCTTTCCTTTTAACAATTTCATATACTTTATGAACGTTTTCCAAAGCTTCTCTTACCGACTCTTGACCTGAAGTAATGAGTATACCCTGAAGCCCCATTTTACTAGCGACATGAACAGTAATTACATCACCTAGTACTATCTCAATCCCATTATCTATCGCTTGACGAATTGCACCTTCAACTTCCGATTCATGATAAACGGTAAATCTAGAAATATCAAAATCCAATAGAGTACTTATTGAAGCTGCCCCTTCAGTAGTATTAGAGAAACCAATAATCCCAACCTTCCCTTTATAATCTTTTATTAGTGTAAAAGAACGCAAAATATCATAACCAGAAACCGGGATTTCAACCATAGGTATCATTACGTTTGCCCTAATAAGTGTCGCAGTTCCCCCCTACTTATTAATAGATCATATCCTTCCCTTTCTGCTCTTTTGGCAATTTCAAGCCCTTTTCTCAAATCACCAACTTCTGCATTTACCACTAAATCTTCATGTTCTTTGGCTAAGTCTAACACGAGATCTCTCAAACCCTCATAAGGCGCAATTACTTTTACTTTAATCTTCATTTCTCTTCTCCTTTAGATTGTTGCAAAATACGACAACATTATTATATCCATTGTTTTCTAAAAATAAAAGGAGTAAAGAGAAAAACCGTCCTTATTTAAGGACGGTGATAAAATCTAAACTTCCATTGTAGATAAATCGCCTGGTGGTAATCCTAATTCCCATGCTTTTAATACTCGGCGCATAATTTTTCCAGACCTTGTTTTAGGGAGTGTATCAATAAACTCTATTTGTCTTGGTGCGGCATGTGCAGCCAGATTTTCTTTTACAAATTGACGAATTTCTTCTTTTAGTTTTTCTGTGGGAACGACTCCATTTTTAACAGTAATAAATGCTTTAACTACTTCCCCTCTAAGCTCATCAGGAATCCCGATGACTCCTGCTTCAGCAACAGCCCAGTGCTCGATCAGCTTACTTTCTACTTCAAATGGGCCTACTCGTTCACCTGAGGTGTTGATCACATCGTCCTTTCTTCCTTGAAACCAAAAATAGCCATCCTTATCTCGATAAGCTTTATCACCTGAGATGAACCAATCGTTAATAAAATACTCTTGATATCTTTCTGGATTGTTCCAGATCGTTCTTAACATCGCAGGCCATGGTTTTTTTATCGCTAAATTCCCCATTTCATAGGGTGGTAATTCTTTTCCTTTGTCATCCACAATTGCTAAACGTATGCCAGGTATTGGTTTTCCCATTGATCCTGGTCGAATAGGGATTGTCTTGTAATTGGCACAAATCGATGCTCCTGTTTCTGTCATCCACCAATTATCATAGATTGGTTGCTGAAACACTTCTTCACCCCAACGAATCACTTCGGCATTTAAGGGCTCCCCTGCTGATAAAATATGCCTTAATGTAGAAAGATCATACCTTCTTGGAATCTCATTTCCTTCCCGCATTAACATCCGAAATGCCGTAGGTGCACTAAACCAAACCGTAACCTGATATTTTTCAATCGTTTTATACCAATCATCTACACTAAATCTCCCACCTCGGACAACAATTGGAACACCATTTAACCATGGAGAAAATATTCCTGCAGATGTTCCCGTTACCCAGCCGGGATCTGCAGTACACCAATAGATATCAGTCTCTTTTAAATCATATACCCATTTACCTGCCATATATTGGTGTAACATCGCATCATGTACCTGCAAAACCCCTTTTGGTTTTCCCGTTGACCCAGAAGTATAATGAATCAGCATTGGTGTTTCTCGGCTAACCCATTCAATCGTATATTCCTGAGAATGATTCATTAGATCTTGATATAATACTTGATTTGGTGATTCTACCTCTTCACTACCGACTAAAATCACATATTTAAGTTCATGTAATTCACTAATTGGTATCCTAGAAAGAAGCTGGTGTGTCGTTACAATTGCTACAGCACCACTATCTAATAATCGATCTTTGATCGCCTCCTCCATGAATGCTTCAAATAAGGGACCAGCAATCGCCCCAATTCGAATAATTCCAAGTAAAGAAATCATCAATTCAGGACTGCGTGGCATGAAAAGAAATACACGATCTCCTTGTTGTATGCCATAATTTTTTAATCCATTTGCAAATTGAGATGAAAGTTGTTTTAAATCTGCAAAAGTATACGTTTCTTCCCTTTGCCCATCCCAATATAAGATAGCAGGATGATCTCCTTTTCCTTCCTCCACATGGCGATCAATCGCTTCATACACAATATTCACTTTGTCTGTTTTTGCCCAAGTAAAGTGTTTTTCTGCATCTGTCCACTGAAAACGATGATATGTTTCTTCATAATTACCTATATTCGCATTTTTCATATCGATGTCCTCCTTTGATACGTTATTGTTATAAAGTCATTATAATTGTTATATAACAGACTTTCAATAGTTTTTTTCTAAAAATTCTAAAAATTCATTAAATAATAGTAGACATAAAAAAACTGGGCTTTTCCTGCCCAGCTTATCCCATTACTTGTTAATTCATATCCCTTAAAATCGTCTCTACATCATCATAAACGATTGCACCTAGCACTTTTTGTTGAATTACACCATTTGTGTCAATAAAATAACTGGTTGGATACCCTTGAATTCGATAAAGTTCTGTAACTTCACCCTCTACGTCATAGACAACGGGAAAGGAAATTCCGGCTTCTTTCATATATAGTATTGCATCATCAATGCTCTTTTCTTCAGTCGTTACGTTAACCCCCAAAACAACTACATTTTGATCTTTATTTTTTTCATAAATACGGATCAGATCAGGCATTTCCTTTTTACAAGGCGGGCACCAAGAAGCCCAAAAATTTAACAATACTTTTTTCCCAGCAAATTGCGACAAGGAGATTTCTCGTCCTTGTTCATCAGTCAATGTAAAATCAGGTGCTTTATTCCACCGATTGATTCCAACCGTTTGTTCTGGAGATTCTTCGTCTAGGTGTACTACCGGTGTATCCATTTTTTCAGAACCCGCAAGTTCGTTCGATGTTGTACTTTCTTTTTGGCTTGTAAAAGTGGGTGGATTAAGAGTCACAGTAAGTAACAAACTTAACCCTAATAGTAATCCCACGATTAACCATAACTTCTGAACTTTCATTTTCGTACCTCCATTTGCTGATCTGACCATTTAATATCTCATGATTAACTATTCAGTTGCTTTTCATGATATTCCTTTTTAATTAAAAGCATGTTTAATTATTTTTCATCTTTTGGTGACACTTTATTCCTTGTCTAGTATGATTATAATTAAGGAAGTGAAAACAATGGGGTTATCATATCAATCATTAGCAAATGCGATGTTACATGAAAAAAAATATCTATTGCGATATCACAAGCATCATGATTTTTTGTTTCCATTTGTTTTGACAACTATTCTTGAAGTTGAAGATGTATTTAATCGTCTTCCTCCCCTCCAAGTAACCAAGGAAGAGCTATTTAAATACGAAGAAGATTTTCATTCATTTATTCGAAAAATCGCTGGTTTTTCCTGTTCAATTGCACTTGATACGATTAAAGAAGGTTTTGCAAACAATGATTTTTATACACAGTATACAAAAGAAGAAAGAGAGAAATTAGCTCATTATATTTTCCAAGAACAAAAAAATAACTTTCAAGAAATTTTAAATTTAGCCATAGATGAATGCACAAAAGAATTTTCAAGCACCTTTCATCTTTATTTTCAAGCCTATTTAAAGCCATCGATCTTTCGTTTGTTGATCGATCTATTTCAACATACATTTGTAATAACCATCATCTCCGAACCAAAGCCGTTTAAACAGGAACCAATATATACCAAGTGAATTCCTTGAAATCTAGAACATACTAAGAATAATGACTTTTTGAGTCAGATAATTCTAATTGTAATAGGGAGGATCTAACATGACTAAGAAGGATAAAAAGCAGCAACAACAAATGGGTCCTAGCGTTACCTCTAAAGTAACCTCAGAACAACAACACTGGCATACAGCAACAAGTGACGATGAAGAAGCTTATGTAAATGAAATGGAATCACTAACAAAAGATTAAAAAAACACCCAAAAAAGTGACGACCTCCTTCGAAGCGTATTTTGATTACTTTTGTGGGGTTCCGTTAAAATTTAAAGAAAGGAATTCCTTTTTTTGGAATTCCTTTCTTTGTCTTTTGCGATTCCTTTTTAAGAAAAAAAGAAATACAATAGGAAATAAGAATAAACCAACAATGACTAGACTTAGTGAATTCAACATATATTTAATCGCACTTAGTCGATCACACGAAAGATGAAAAGGACAATCATCACCATTTGTAAAATAACCTTTGCAATGCTTCCGCCTAATAAACCGATTAAAGAAGCGGTACCGATTTGAATTGCTTTTTTAAATTGAACCCCTCTCATCATTTCAACTGTGATCACTAGAACAAATGGACCAATGATCACCCCTAAAGGTCCAATCAACAAAGGGCCAATAATCATTCCTAAAACTGCTGCCCAGGCCCCTTGTCTCGAACCCCCACGTTTCTTGACCCAAGAGCCACTTGCTACAAAGTCCACAATAAAAATTAAAGCAGAGAATAGAAGCATCGTGAGCCAAAATTGCCAACCTACCAAAGGGGAAATAGCGTAATGGTAGATTGCAAACCCTAACCAAATAAACGGAACGCCCGGGATCACTGGCATAACAATCCCAATAAAACTAATTAGAAAAGACAGGATAATTAATATCCACCAAATTAACATCAAAACGATTCCCCCTTATTCCATGTTAAACCCTTTACCTTGTATAAATCTACGTAAATAATTTCTTAAAGGTTTCGAAAATAATCTTGCCATCATCTTCGACCAATTATCATTTCTTTTTCCATCTGTTCTTTTTACATAGTATGCTTCTATTTTTTGATCATACTGTTTAATCACATCCAGCTGATTTTTATTGTAGCTATTTTGATGAAGAATCACAGATAGGGGTAAACGTTCCTTTTGTTCTGGTACGGGTTCTTTGGGATAGCCAAGGCACATACCAAACAACGGAACCACCAGTTCAGGAAGCTCAAGAATTGCACTCACTTCCTGAGGTTGATTACGAATTGCACCAATGTAAACACCACCAAGACCAAAGGATTCAGCTGCAAGCATCACATTTTGGGCAAACAAAGCTGTATCGATCGTCGTTAGCAAAAGGCTCTCCAATGTTGAGAAATTTGGCTCAATCTTTTCCTTTTTTACAACTAGTTGTAAGCGAAAAAGATCTGCACAAAATACGAGAAATACTGGAGCCTGTTCAACATAGGTTTGATCCCCACTAAAGTGAGCCAATTGCTTCCTTTTTTCTTGATCTGTGACTTGAACCACACTATAAGCTTGGATAAAGTTGGAGGTAGAAGCCAGCTGTGCAGCAGAAAGAATCGCTTCAACTTTTTTCTGTTCTACTTCTTGATCCGAATAGTTACGAATACTTCGATGGTTTTTCATGATTTCGATCACTTGATTCATTGTACCGCTCCTTATTGTTAATAATCTTACCTCATTTTAACTATTTAAATAGTAAAATTCAATTACGATTGACAATTTAAAAAATTCATGTTATTATAGTCCCACCATTATTACATATGTGTTCGTAAGATTTGAATAATGAACGGATTTACAATTTGATGTATTACGTATTATTCGTCTTACATCTTTTGTGTAAATTCGTTTTTTTATTTCTTATCATCCATATTGAATAATGGCAAAAGGTAAGCGTTGTAACGCGAATTTAGGAGGTATTTTTTATGCAAGAAGGAACAGTTAAATGGTTTAATTCTGAGAAAGGCTATGGATTTATTCAAGTTGAAGGTGGAAACGATGTATTCGTACACTTCTCCGCAATCCAAGGCGAAGGATTCAAAACATTAAATGAAGGCCAAAGAGTTAGATTTGAAATCGTTGAAGGTGCACGCGGTCCACAAGCTGCTAATGTAGAAAAATTATAAGCGAGATCTTCTCGTTCATATATTCGTTTCTAAACGAACTTAGTCCCTAGTAAACTAGGGGCTTTTTTTATCGTTAAAAATACACAGACAAAAGTATTTTTTATATTTATTTTTACTATTTTTAACGTTATAATAGTAATAAATAAACTGTAGTATTATATTTTCCACAACTGTTTTATAGGCTTGTTTTGCTAATATACTATAGTTTTAAATTATTTTAACACCTGTTTATTCAGGAATTGTTAAAACTGTTATATTTGAAATGGGAAGGAGTATTATTATGCGAAATGAAGTTGTTTGGAAAGTTGGCGGCCAACAAGGTGAAGGTATTGACAGTACTGGTGAAATCTTTGCCTTAGCATTGGCACGAAAAGGTTATTTTATTTCATCCAATAAGCATTTTGCTTCTCGTATTAAAGGTGGTTATACCCACTATCAGATTCGTGTTACCACTGAACCAGCTTATTATCATGGTGATTATACTGATGTATTATTGGCACTTGACCAAGAAACAATCGACAATAACCTCGAAGTGATGAGTGAAGGGTCAATTATTCTTCGTGATGGAAAAGAAGAAACTGTCGAGAAAAATAACCATATTACCACCTTTATATTACCGCTTACACAAATGGCTGAAGAAATTGGCGGGAAAATCGTTCGTAACATGGTTTCACTTGGTGCATCCGCCGCATTGTTTGGTTTAGACGAGGATCTTTTTGATTCATTAATTGAAGACAAATTTAGTAAAAAAGGTGAAGAGATCATCAGCATGAACAAAAACGCGGTTCGTGCAGGCCACAAAAAAGCAAAAGAATTCATTAAAGCTGGCAAATTATCTGTGATTCAATTAGAAAAACCTGAGCAACAAATAAGTCGTAGCTTAATGATCGGTAATGCTGCAGTTGGATTTGGTGCTTTAGCAGGTGGATGTCGTTTCCTATCTGCTTATCCTATTACTCCAGCTTCTGAAGTAATGGAATGGTTAAAGAAAGAATTACCACGAGTGGGTGGGACTGTTGTACAAGCAGAGGATGAAATTGCAGGAATTACCATGGCGATTGGTGCTGCATATTCTGGTGTACGAGCAATGACCTCTACTTCTGGACCAGGTTTTTCCCTAAAAACAGAGGCACTAGGTTTAGCAGGTATCTCCGAAACCCCACTAGTGATTATGAATACTCAACGCGGGGGTCCTGGAACTGGTCTACCAACCAAATATGAACAAGCTGACTTAAATACGATGATCAATGCAGGACACGGAGAGATTCCTCGTATTGTATTAGCGCCTTCTACTGTCGAAGAAGCTTTTTATATGACAGCACAAGCCTTTAACTATGCGGAAGAGTATCAATGCCCTGTCATCTTAGCGATGGACTTATATTTATCCCTATTTAATCAAACAGTGAATAAGTTAGATTTCTCCAAAATTCAAATCAACCGTGGTAAGTTGCTTTCAGATGAAGAAGTCGCTCAAAATGAGGATCGTTATTTCTTGCGTTATGAAGTAACAGAAGATGGGATTTCAAACCGATCTATTCCTGGTCAAAAAGGTGGTGTTCATACAGCAAACTCCAATGAACATAACCAAACCGGCCATATTGATGAGGATACAACAAACCGTGTCAACATGATGAAAAAACGTTTAGGTAAACTCGCAACTCTTACTGATCAAGGGTTTAGTGTAGATGGCACAAAAGATTCAGATCTATTGATCATTGGGTTTGGCTCAACATTTGGTGTTCTTCAAGAAGCAAAAAAATCTTTAGAAAAACAAGGGTTAAAAGTAACCCACACCCATATCAAACGCCTTACACCATTTGATACATCTTTAACAGACTATATTTTAGCTGCAAAGAAAGTGGTTGTGATTGAAAATAACTATACTGGACAGCTAAAACGTCTAATTCAAATGGAATGTAATACAGGTAAAGAATTAGGAAGCATTGTAAAATACGATGGTAATCCATTTACATTAAAAGAAGTTGTTGACCAAATCAATGCAATAATGGCTAAGGAGGTAAAATAATATGGCTACTATGAAAGATTTTCGTGGAGATCAACCAACATGGTGTCCTGGTTGCGGCCATTTCAGTGTGATGGCAGGCGTTCAAAAAGCTGCTGTCGACTTAGGCATGGAACCACATGATATTGCAATCATTAGTGGTATTGGTTGCTCTGGTAAAATTTCAGAATATACCCGTGCATACGGATTCCATACCCTACATGGTCGTTCCTTACCCATTGCTCAAGGTGCTGCCATTGGAAATAAAGATGTAAAAGTGATCGCAGCAGGTGGAGATGGTGATGGTTACGGAATTGGTGTTGGCCATTTCGTTCATGCTGTACGCCGTAATGTGAACATGACATATATCGTCATGGATAACAATATTTATGGTTTAACAAAAGGTCAAACAAGTCCAACTTCTGCCCAAGGCTTTAAAACAAAATCTTCTCCAAAGGGAAGTGTTGAAAGCCCTGTTCATCCATTAGAAACAGCATTAGTGAATGGTGTTACCTTCTTGGCTCAAGGCTTCTCTGGGGATATTAAAGGCCTAAATGAAATCATGAAGGCAGCTTTACAACATAAAGGCTTTGCATTAGTTAACGTATATAGTCCATGTGTAACCTTTAATAAGGTGAACACTTATGATTATTACAAAGAAAACTTGGTGGATGTTTCTTCATTTGAAAACTATGATCCAACTGACCGTATGCAAGCCATTCAAAAAGTTCGTGAAACAAACGGCTTAATAACAGGAATCCTCTTTAAAGAAGATCGTCCAACATTCCAAGAATTAACACCAGATTTCCCAGAAATCGCAATAACAAAACAAGATCTAAGTCTTGACGTTTCCATATTAGAAGAAATTGAAAAACAATTTGCGTAAAAAATATATATAATTAGAAGAGTGTTATTACTTTCTTTTTCGTTTAAGGGCTAGAAAAAATCCTAGCCCTTTATTTTTATGTTATTCATATTTCCTTTTTTCTAGCATACATTATTATTTAAAATAGGATTTAGGGAGGCTAACCAAAATGAAACTTCTTACCCTTTATGGGAGCTCACGAAAAAATGGAAATTCAGAATCCTTGACCAAAGTATTATTACAAGAATTAAATAAAGAAGATTACCATGAGATTTATCTAATGGATTATCATATTAAACCAATCGTAGATAAAAGACATTCAGAAGAAGGCTTTCAACCTGTAGAAGATGATTATGAAGAGATTGCTCGAAAAATGCTAAATCATCAGGCTGTACTCTTTGTTACCCCATTATATTGGTATGGAATGTCTGGACATTTAAAAAACTTTATTGATCGGTGGACTGGAAGTTTACGTAGTAAGGAATATGATTTTAAAGAAATCATGAAAGGAAAGAAAATGTATGTGTTGATCGTTGGTGGACCAGCTTCCCCTCTAACTGGGTTACCTCTTGTTCAACAATTTCAATTGATTGCACAATTTTTACAAATAGAGTTTGCTGGTTACGTGATTGGAAAAGGAGTCAAGCCAAAAGAGGTTTTGGAAGATGAGGACTCAATATTAGCCGCAAAACAATTAGGAAAAAAATAAAGAAGGATTTGGAGTAGGAACATGAAAGAGTGCTCATTCAATTGGGAATGGAGCACTCTATTTTAATATTTCTTAATAATGTCATAGAGTACCTTGAATCCGATGAACTTGTAGGATTGATGTTTTAGCTTTTCACTTAGAACTTTATCCCCCCTTAGTTCGATAATTTGTCCAAATTAACAAAAATATGATATAGAAACAATGTACACATCAATTAAAATACGAACATTAAATAAATATTAAAAAATATTGTTTGTATTTTAGCTATTCTATGTTATCATTATGAATGGAAATTCAGGAATGAGGGTGATAAAGATGAACACACAAAATTATTATGATGTAATCCTTGTTGGTGCTGGACCAGCTGGAATTTTTGCAAGCTATGAATTAACCAAGTTAAATCCAGAATTAAAAGTGATTCTCATAGACAAAGGACAAGATATCTATCATCGTTCATGTCCTATTCATAAAGGAATTTTAACGGAATGCCCGACAACTAAAAGATTTGAATATCAAAGCTGTTACCCAACCTGTGCCCTTACAGGAGGATGGGGTGGCTCAGGTGCATTTTCCGATGGAAAGTTTAACATCACCACGGATTTTGGTGGCTGGATGGGAGATTATATTCCTTCCGCTGAGTTACTAGATCTGATTGAATATGTGGATCAAATCAATCTTTCTTTTGGTGCTACGGAAGAAACACATGGTAGTTTGCAAGTTTCGGAAACGATAAAAGCATTGGAACATGAAATTGATGAATTAGAAATATTAATCGACGAAGATACAACGTTAGAACAAAAAAACAATTAAAAGCAAAGAAAAAAGAACTTTATTCTTTAAAAAAATTCATGAAATTGAACAAAGGGCCACATCAGTGGGTATGAAACTATTAAAAGCAAAAGTCCGCCACTTGGGGACCGAAGAAAATTTAAAGATCTTAACTCGAATCTATGAATATTTAAAAGATCGATTAGAGATTCGACATCGTACAAAAGTAAAAGAAATCATCGTTGAAAATCAACAGATGAAAGGTATAGTTTTAGAAAACGATGAAATTCTTTTTTCCGATCACGTCTTTATTGCTCCAGGAAGAGATGGAAGTGAATGGTTAGCCAATCTTTTGAAAGAACAAGGTCTTACTCTAACCAATAACCAAGTAGACATTGGTGTTCGAGTGGAAGTGCCTAATACGGTGATGACAGATATCAATGAACATCTGTATGAAGCAAAACTCATTTATAACACCCCTACTTTTAATAATACTGTCCGAACCTTTTGTTCAAACCCTTCAGGTCGTGTAGTGATTGAAAATCATAGTGGTGTGATGACTGTAAATGGCCATGCTTTTAAAGAAGATTACGAAAAGCAATTTAATACTAATTTAGCCTTGCTTGTTTCCCATCATTTTACAGAGCCATTCAACGAACCGATTCAATATGCCAAATATATTTCTCGTTTGGCCAATATGTTAAGTAATGGGAATGTGATTGTTCAGCGTTTCGGCGATCTTAAGAAAGGCAGACGCTCAACAGAAAAACGAATGAAAAAAGGATTTATTGAACCAACCTTAAAAACAGCCATTCCAGGTGATTTAGCACTGGTTCTTCCCCATCGCACGGTAACGAGTCTCATTGAAATGATTGAAGCATTAGATAAAGTTTCACCTGGTTTTGCAAGTGAGCATACACTTTTATATGGAGTTGAAGCAAAATTTTATTCAGCTCGACCAAAGCTAAAGAATACATTTGAAACAGAAATTAAAGGCTTGTATGTCGGTGGCGACGGAGCAGGTGTTACAAGAGGCCTTGCCCAAGCAAGCGCTTGTGGTGTCGTTGTGGCAAGGGATATATTAAAACAAAAATAAGCATCGTTCGTTAAGTCCACTTCTCTTTTGAAGTGGATTTTCTCTGTTGACAGAACACCCGTTAAGCTGTATAATTTTCGCATACGAACATATATTCCCAATCGGTTTTACTTCCATTTTATCATCTTCTAAGGTACAATAT
>NZ_LSKU01000001.1:1756941-1758975 GCF_001561915.1 Tepidibacillus decaturensis
CCATTAGGCTATCCATGGCTACAAAGAAAGATCTTGAGAAAATGGCGACAAAAGAAGACTTTGATGCACTAAAACTTGCTATTTTAGAGTTATCCGCAAACGTTAATCATATCATGGAAAATATGACTACAAAAGAAGATCTTAAATACCTTGAAGCTAAACTAATTGAACATGATAAACAAATTTATAAATTTAAAGACTTTGTTTCATTACTTACTGCAAAATAACCTAAATAAACTAAAAACTATATTTTCTTGTATACTTGACTTTTTATTTTCAATCGTTATAATAAAATAACAATTAACCTAATAAATGCAATTCGATGAAGGAACTAGTATGTTTGTTTCGATTGCTATAGAGAGAAGAACCTTGGCTGCAAGTTCTTCCAATCTACAAACAGAACCCATTCCCGAGAAATCTGTGAGGAACTGATCGTTCCCCTTACGTTACAAGGGTTGAGTGAACACATATGATTTTTCCTATGTGTTAATAAAGGTGGTACCACGGAGTCTTTCGTCCTTTAGGATGAAATGGCTCCTTATTTTTTACCATTAAAAAAGGAGCGTTAGAAATGGAAGACAAAAAGTTTGTTAAAGAAATCCAGAGTAAAGAAGAAGATTATTCCCGCTGGTATTTAGATATTGTGAAAAAGGCAGATTTAATGGATTACGGTCCTGTCAAAGGAACAATGGTGATTAAGCCATATGGTTATGCCATTTGGGAAAATATGCAAAAGGAACTTGACTCTAGAATTAAAGAAACTGGACATGATAATGCCTATTTCCCACTCTTAATCCCAGAATCCTATTTACAAAAAGAAATGAGTCACGTTGAAGGTTTTGCACCGGAGGTTGCATGGGTTACTCAAGGCGGAAATGAGCCTTTAGAGGAACGCCTTGTGGTTCGTCCAACCTCTGAAACCATTATCTGCTCGATGATGAGCCAATGGATTCAATCTTATCGTGATCTACCTATGAAATTAAACCAATGGGCTAACGTGATGCGCTGGGAGAAAAGTACGAAACCATTTTTACGTACATCTGAATTCTTATGGCAAGAAGGTCATACTGCTCATTCTACAAATGAAGAAGCAGAAGAAGAAGCGTTAACAATGTTAGAAGTATATCGATCTTTTGTTGAAGAAGTCCTTGCTATGCCTGTTATCGTTGGTAAGAAAACTGAAAATGAAAAGTTTGCTGGTGCTGATCATACTTATAGTATTGAGGCTTTAATGAGTGACGGTAAAGCATTACAAGCTGGTACTTCACATAATTTAGGCCAAAATTTCTCTAAAGTATTTGAGATTCAATTTTCCGACCAAAACAATACGTTACAATATGTTTACCAAACCTCATGGGGATCTTCGACTCGAATGATCGGTGGCCTGATTATGACCCATAGTGATGACCGTGGTCTTGCTTTACCTCCTCGTGTCGCACCTATTCAAGTGGTTATCGTACCAATCCTTCGTGGTGATAAAGAGGGAGTAAAAATAAAAGCTCAAGAAATAGCCCAACAATTAAAACAACAAGGTGTACGCGTAAAAGTAGACGACCGTGAAGAATATACACCTGGATGGAAATTCAATGAGTATGAAATGCGTGGCGTACCAATCCGAATCGAACTAGGCCCTAAAGATATGGAGAAAGGACAATTTGTTTTAGCAAGAAGGGACACTGGTGAAAAAGAGTTTCTTCCTCTTGCTAATATTGTTGAAACGATTAAAATTAAGTTAGATCAAATTCAAGAAGATATGTTTAATAAAGCAAAAGCATTTATGGAAACTCATACTTTTGAAGTAAATAGCATTGAGGAAATGAAAGAACAATTGCTAAAAGAAAAAGGCTTTATGCAAAGCTGGTGGTGTGAGGATATCGCTTGTTTAGATAAAATAAAAGAAGAAACCGGAGCAACGGCTCGTAATATCCCATTTAAACAAAGAGAAGGTAGCGGAAAATGTGTGTGCTGTGGAAAAGAAAGTACCACTACTGTCATGTTTGCCCGTGCTTATTAAATCGGGTAGGAGGCTGGCCC
>NZ_LSKU01000001.1:1761073-1798538 GCF_001561915.1 Tepidibacillus decaturensis
ACCATGAAAAGAACCTGACAAACGAATTGTCAGGTTCTTGTTTTTATATAGGATTTTCATCTATTTTAAAGAATATTTTTCTAGTATCTTTGAAAAAATAGTATCGTGCTTCAACTAAGAATGAAGGATGTGTTTTAAACTTGTCCTCCCAAAAACCAACTGGAATGACCGTTTTAGCCATTGGGTCCATTCCTCTTATTATGACATTAGGCAATTCTATGTTAATTCCCATATTACCGAAAATGAAATCAGAATTGGACTTATCCCAATTTCAAGTCAGCTTGACAATTACCGTTTTTTCTATAGCGGCAGCGATTACAATACCCATCTTAGGTTATCTATCTGACCGACTTTCTAAAAAAACAATTATCTTACCGGCTTTATTTCTTTATGGATTGGGTGGATTTTTAGCTGGAGCTGCGGCAGCTTGGTTTACTAAGCCATTTTTTTGGATAGTAATGGGACGCGCTTTACAAGGCATTGGTGCAGCTGGAACGGCTCCAATTGCCATGGCATTAACAGGTGATTTGTTTAAAGGTGGGGCACAGAGCAAAGTACTTGGCCTTGTAGAAGCTTCCAATGGATTTGGAAAGGTTCTATCCCCTATTGTCGGTTCCTTATTAGCTTTAATTTCCTGGTATGCCGTTTTTTGGGCTTTCCCGGCATTTTGCTCTGTTTCTATTCTATTAACCTGGATTTTCATTAGAGAAAATCCCAAAAAACAACCTCCTCCTTTAGGACAGTATGTAAAAGGATTATTTTCTGTCTTTAAACATGAAGGAAGATGGCTATTTGTTACCTACCTAGCAGGTGCTACAGGTCTTTTCACATTGTTTGGAATCCTTTTTTATTTATCGGACACTTTGGAAAAAAAATATCATATTGATGGGGTTATTAAAGGTCTCATTCTTGCAATCCCCTTATTATTTATGATGACGACAGCATATATCACAGGTAGCAAAATTAAGAAAAAATTTTATCTGATGAAATCTTTAATTGTTATCGGATTAATTTTAATGACGATTTCTTTTGCTACGCTTATCTTTTTCACAAAACTCATCCCTTTTATTGCTGTATTAGTGATCAGCAGCGTTGGTACCGGAATGGTTCTCCCCTGTTTAAATAGCTTTATTACAGGTTCTGTGGAAAAAACAAGAAGAGGGTTCGTTACCTCTTTATATGGATCAGTTCGCTTCTTAGGAGTTGCTTTTGGCCCTCCAGTTTTTGGTTGGTTGATGGAATGGTCAAGAACAGGGATGTTTTTAAGTACAGCAGGTTTAACATTCATCGTTGCTATTTTATCTTTGGCCATGATTCATGTAAAACCACAATCCCCTTCATCAGAAGAGATTGAAAGCTTGTTTCAAAAATTAAAAATTCATTTTGAATAAAAAATAAGGTAAGAAATACACTACCAAAAGTCGCTGCTTATGGAATATACAAACTCCCAATAAACTTGCAATAGAAAAAGGAGGAAAATATTTTGCAAATCTATTTCTCCCCAGAATTGATTGCACAAGATACCCAAATTTTAAATATCGTAGACCAAAACCAAAAAGCGGTGGGATTTGTAACCATCATTTTCAACCAAAACAAAATTTACGTTCATGGAAACCTTGAAGAAGGTGGGGTTGAAGGAGATTTTAAGGATCTGATTAAGCCTTACTTAGGAGGATTTAAAAAAGTAAAGTCAGAGGCTGATATTTATGCCTATTTATCGGTAGGAGGGAAAAAAATCCAATTGGAAGAAAATTAAAAAACACTTCCCAAAAAATAGGCACACTCCTGCTTTTCTAGGTGAATATCCTATCCCTGAACAGTATATGGGGGTGTAACAATGGATATTTTTCTACAACTTTTTGAACCAGTAAATCTTTTTGTCATGGCAATCGGTGTTTTGCTTGGCATCATTATTGGTGCTCTACCAGGGCTTACTCCAACAATGGGTGTGGCGATGGCGATTCCCTTTACATTCTCTTTGCCTGCTGAATATGGGCTGCTTTTATTAGGTGGCATATACAGTGGTGCCGTGTATGGTGGTTCTATTCCTGCCATCTTGTTTAATATTCCCGGTGCTCCTGCTTCTGTTGCCACAACCTTTGAAGGATACCCAATGGCACAAAAAGGTGAAGCGAAAAAAGCACTAGAGCTTTCTACAATTTCCTCGACAATAGGTGGAATACTGGGAATGCTCCTTTTATTGTATTTCGCACCTGTTTTCTCTGATTTTTCCTTACGTTTTGGAGCCACTGAAAATTTTTGGATCGCCATTTTTGGAATTACCATCATTGCAGTGATTTCTGATGGTTCAAGTATTAAAAATATGATCGGCGGTGCGGTTGGGATTCTCATTTCTATGATTGGGATTCATTCAATGACTGGAATGCCTCGTTTTACGTTTGGCATGAGTTCTTTTGTAGGAGGATTAAATGTCGTTTCCATTTTGATTGGACTCTTCGCCTTTCCTCAAGCATTGCGCTTAATTGAAAACTTGAGAAATCATCAACAAGGAAGCCAAATTTATCGATATTCTAGTTCAAAAAAAACTTCGCTTCTTTCTTCTTTTGCCGATGTCTTTAAAAACCTTAAAGCATTGTCACTAGGAAGCATTGTAGGGCTGATTGTTGGCGTTGCTCCAGGTGCAGGTGGAAATGTTGCAAGCATTATGGCTTATAATGAACTAAAGCGATTCTCGAAAAATAAAGAAGCCTTTGGCAAAGGAAATAAAGAAGGCATTATCGCATCGGAAAGTGCCAATAACGCTGAAGTTGGCGGTGCACTGATCCCCTTATTGACATTAGGGATTCCCGGATCACCCACATCAGCCATTTTTTTAGGTGGATTAATGATCCATGGAATTTGGCCTGGTCGGGATTTATTCGTCCAACATGCAGAGGTTGCTAATCTATTCCTTTATGGCATGTTAGTGATTCAAATTCTTCTCTTGTTGATTGGGTTGATTGCAATTCGTTACTTGAGTAAGTTGGTGAACGTCCCCAATTATTTTATGGCCCCGGTGATTATCTCTTTCTCCATCATTGGCGCCTACACAACTCAAAATAACACCTTCGATATTTATTCCATGGTGATCATTGGAATCTTCATGTATCTCTTTCAAAAATTCGATTTTTCCCCTGCTCCAGTTGCTTTAGGATTTATCTTGGGGCCTATTGCAGAAGAGGGACTTCTACAAGGCATAGCCTTAGGGGAATCCGATGGATCTATTTTTCACTATTTCACCACAGGAATTTATAATTGGATACTCATTTCCCTCACCATCTTAACCATATCCTATTCCTTATGGCAATCTTTTAAGAAAAAAGATCGTATAAAGGAAAAAAGAGACATTTCCTTTTCACTGGATTCACTTCTTACCTGGCAAGGAATTTCATGGTTAATTTTTAGCGTACTCACATTAGTTGCTATTTACAATGTTAGGTCATTAGCTTTTGAAATGAAGCTCTTCCCACTGATTACACTATCTTTACTGCTTCTTTTTAATATGATTCAGATTGTGAAATTGATCTTAAACTCTCATATCAAAAGGATAACCGATCATGAGCGAACCCCATTAAATACCATCTATTTTTTAACGTTTATTTCTGTCATTAGCTTATTAACGGATATTTTAGGTTTCTATACTCAAGTCTTAATTTTAATGATTTCTGTTCCATTTTATGTATATTTACAAAGAAAAAGAATTACCAATCTCTATCAGATTATGTTTATCTCTACTTCCTTTACTTTAATCATGTATCTGGTTTTTTCAGGTTTGATCAAAGTACCTCTCCCAAGTGGCTTGGCACTAAACTTATTAAACTTCTTTTTAAGGTAAGTGAAAACCCACAAAAGCAATGACTTCCTTCGAACATATTTCGATTATTTTTGTGGAATCTCATAAATAATGAAAGAAAATTTAAGAGGAAAGCAATAGTTGATCTTTCCTCTTTTTATTTCTTACTACTCATTGATATTAACGCTTTTGATTAATTTTTCATAAAGGCCTTTTCTCATTTCAAATTCTTTCTTCACTTCTTCATGGTTTAAAATCAATAAATCAGCGCCGGCCTTTTTCATATCCTCTAAGAAATTAGGGTCTTTCATGATTTGCAAAAATCCTTCTTCTAGTTTTTTAATGATCTCTTCTGGTGTACCTTTTCGTGCAGCAATCCCTCTGTCTGTACTTATGATCACTTCTGGATAACCTAATTCAGTAAAAGTAGGAACATTGGAAACTAATGGATGCCGTTCTTTTGTTGCAATCGCTAAAATTCGTACTTGATCCCCTAGACGATACATATCCGATAAGTTGCCAGATACTAAATCCGTTTGTTTTCCTAGTAACGCTGCAATCGATTCCGAAGCACCTTTATAGGGAATATCTTTTAAATCAATGGATGCAGATTTTTCTAATAATAACATTCCCATATGTTGCCCTACAAATTTTCCCGCCGTTCCTACTGTAAGAACCCCTGGAGATTTTTGTGCTTTTTCGATCAGATCTTTAAGATCCTTGATTGGACTATCTGGCGTTACGACAAAAACCGTTGGATCTTGGCCCCAGTTAATAATTGGCTCAAAATCATCTACTGAAAAAGCCGTTTGACCAACAAGAGGTTGAGTAATGATATGGGGTAAATTATAGGCTGTTAAGGTATATCCATCTGGTGAAACGGTTGAGAAGGAATTCCAACCGACAGATCCTCCACCTCCCGGTTTATTTACGATCACTAATTCTTGCCCTAAATATTTACTTGCATATTTGGAAATGATTCTCGCTTGAGTATCTGTTGCAGCACCAGGTGTGAAAGAAACAATCAATTGAATCGGCTTATTTGGAAAATTATCTACGGTACCATTTGAATTAGAGCATCCACTAACGATTGTAAGGACCAGTATCAAAACAATAGAAATCATAAACAGTTTGAACTTCACATATCAACACCTCTTCTTTAATGTGTCAAATGGTTTGTATATTCCAAAAGCAGTGGCTTTAGGAATATACAAACTTATTACATCCTATGATATGTATCCGCCCATTTTTTGGTGTTATTTCTTACGAATATTTATAGATTGAATCACTACAACATTAGGATGAAGGGTGAAATGATAAATAAAATCAACGATTTTCCCTACAATCCATTGGGAAAGAATCGCCTGAATAATGATTTGCCAAGCAATAATGGATGCGGTAAGAAGAAAGATCGATCCATTGATCCAAAAAAGCGGTTTTCCTGGCGTTGTGTTCCTATATTTTGCGATAATTAAAGCAAGAACACCTACACCACCATTAGAAACTCCTTGTCTTAACAAAATCCCTACACCAAACCCTAAGATGATGGATCCAATGAAAAGATCACCCCAAACATTGGTATATTCCCTTAACCATGGTGCATCAAATAGATGAATGGTTAAAGATGCTACTGAAATGCTGTATATGGTACCAATCGCACTAGAACTCCCTAACCATTTTATCCCTGCAAGGAGCATTGAAAAATTAACAAACCATAAAGCAAATCCTACAGGAACTTGAAACAAATAATTGAGTAGAACTGCTAACCCCCCTGCCCCTCCGGATGGAATGTTATTTGGAAATAGAAAAACATCCATCGCGATTCCTTGGATGATCGCGCCAATCGTTATTATAGTATAAGTTTTCATAGCTTTTTCCTCATTTTCTTTTAATGGTAAAGAAAGTCCTTTGGTTCAATATCCATTCTATGTAGACAAGGGGACTACCATAACCTTTAGCGTTTAAAAAAAATACCCTAAGAAGTTAGGGTAAAAAGATTCTATAATTATTTTTACAATGGACTCAATAAACTCAGAAATTAAGAGATAAACTCCCCTTTTAGCACTTGAACTACTAAATCCCCCATTTCTTTTGTCCCTGTAAGTTTAGTGGATTCTATTTTATTTGTAGCTAAGTCTTTTGTACGATAACCTGCTTGCAAAACATGATCCACGGCTTGCTCAATTTGTGTAGCGGCTTCATTCATATGAAAGGAGTATTTTAACATCATGGCTAATGACAAGATTGTGGCTAAGGGATTAGCAATGCCAAGTCCCGCAATATCTGGAGCAGAACCATGAATCGGTTCATACATGGCCACTTTTTCAGTTCCGATGCTAGCAGAAGGAAGCATACCGATCGAGCCAGTTAACATTGCTGCTTCATCACTTAATATATC
Organism: Tepidibacillus decaturensis; assembly: GCF_001561915.1. Classification (GTDB taxonomy): domain Bacteria; phylum Bacillota; class Bacilli; order Tepidibacillales; family Tepidibacillaceae; genus Tepidibacillus_B; species Tepidibacillus_B infernus. The sequence goes on from NZ_LSKU01000001.1 coordinate 1,767,265, forward strand.
ACCAAACATATTTTCAGTCACAATCACATCAAATTGTTTAGGATTACGAATCAGTTGCATGGCACAATTATCTACCAACACATGCTGCACCTCTACTTCGGGATATTCTTTAGCCATGGTATTGACGATCTTTCGCCATACTCTTGAGGACTCTAGAATATTTGCTTTGTCAACAGAGGCTAGCTTTTTGTTCCTTTTCATCGCTGTTTCAAAACCAAGGCGAATAATTCGCTCCATTTCTTCTTCGGTGTAAGTGAGCGTATCTGACACTTTGATTCCTTTTTCAGTCATTACTTTTGTTCGCTCACCGAAATAAATTCCTCCCGTTAATTCTCGGATTACTAGTAAATCTACTCCTTGAATCACTTCAGGTTTAATCGTTGATGCTTCAACCAGAGGGTCATATACTTTCACTGGACGAAGGTTGCTAAATAGCTTTAATTCCTTTCTTAAACCAAGTAATGCTTTTTCGGGTCTACTTTCACCAGGTAGATCATCCCATTTTGGGCCACCAACAGCTCCTAATAAAACAGCGTCGCTTTGTAAACAATGTTCAAGAGTAGTATCTGGTAATGGCTCTCCAAAGTGATCAATCGCATAACCACCAACAGGATATTCATTCACCTCAAAGAGCATATGATATTGTTCCCCAATTACTTTTAATACTTTTAGCGCTTCTACCATAATCTCTGGTCCGATTCCATCTCCAGGCAATACTGCGATTTTAGGCATTCATAATCCTCCTTTTCACGTAGGAAATCAATCCACCAGCATTGATTAATTCTTGCATAAATTCAGGAAAAGGTGTAGAAGAATAGCTTTTTCCCTTTGTTACATTTTGAATCAGTCCTGTCTCAACCTCAATTACAAACTGATCCCCTTCTTCTGCTTCTTTGGCTGCTTCAGGTGACTCTAATATAGGTAAGCCTATATTGATCGCATTGCGATAAAAGATTCGTGCAAAGGATTCTGCAACCACACAGGAAATTCCTGCAGCTTTAATTGAAATCGGAGCATGTTCTCTAGAACTACCGCAACCAAAGTTTTTGCCAGCCACAAGAATATCCCCTTGTTTTACTTTTTGCGAAAAGGCGGCATCTGCATCCTCCATACAATGAAGAGCTAGCTCTTCAGGTGAAGTTGAATTTAAATATCTAGCAGGGATAATGACATCAGTATCTACATCATCTCCGAATTTCCACACGTTTCCTTCCAATCGCATTTAGGCCACCTCCCCTGGTTTTATAACTTCTTCTGGACTAGCAATTCTTCCTTTCACTGCCGAAGCTGCTGCCACATAAGGACTTGCTAAATATACCTCAGATTCAGGATGTCCCATCCTTCCGACAAAGTTCCGATTTGTTGTAGAGATCGCTCGCTCCCCTTTTGCTAGAATTCCCATGTGACCACCTAAACAGGGTCCACAGGTTGGGGTGCTAACAGCAGCACCAGCAGTAATAAAGATTTCAATTAATCCTTCTTTCATCGCTTGAAGGTAAATATTTTGGCTTCCAGGGAAGACGATTAAACGTACATTTGGGTTCACCTTTTGTCCTTTTAGTACCTGTGCAGCAGCACGTAAATCTTCTAATCTACCATTTGTACAAGAACCAATCACCACTTGATCCACCCAGATTTCCCCTACTTCACTAATCGGATGAGTATTTTCTGGTAAATGTGGGAAGGCAATCGTTGGTTCGATTTTAGATACATCGAAATCGTACTCTTCAATATATTTTGCATCGACATCACTATAGAACAATTTGAATGGTCGTTTAGCTCGATCTCTTACATAATGAAGAGTCACCTCGTCAGGTTCAATCAATCCTACTTTTGCCCCTGCTTCAATCGCCATATTTGACATGGTAAAGCGATTATCCATCGAAAGCTTTCGAATGGTCTCCCCTACAAATTCCATTGCTTGATATCTAGCACCATCTACGCCTATTTTTCCTATGGTGTGTAAAATTAAATCCTTTCCTCCAACAAATGGATTAAGTTTTCCATGGTAATGGAATTTGATCGTTTCAGGAACTTTGAACCATGTTTCCCCTGTGGCCATAGCTGCAGCCATATCTGTACTTCCTACACCAGTGGCAAAAGCACCTAATGCCCCGTATGTACAGGTATGGGAGTCAGCCCCAATTACAATGTCCCCAGGAAGGACGAGACCTTTTTCAGGTAAAATAACATGTTCAATCCCCATTTCACCAATCTCGAAATAGTTCTTAATTTGTTTATCATAAGCAAAATCGCGCATTTGCTTAGATAATTCTGCTGATTTTATATCTTTGGCTGGAACAAAATGATCGGGTACAAGCACCACTTTCTCCTTATCAAAGACTTCGTTTACACCTAATTTATTAAATTCCTGAATAGCTACAGGTGCTGTGACATCATTTCCTAATACAACATCTGTTTTTACTTTGATGAGTTGCCCTGGTTCTACTTCTTTCAAGCCAGCTCCATTTGCCAATAACTTTTCTGCTAATGTCATCCCCATCTTTATCTCTCCTATCCATAGTATTTTTATCCGATTTCTCTTTGAGCAACATTTAGATAGTCCAATCGACCTTTTTTGTGAATGGCACGATTCATGGCATCAATATATGCTTTAGCACTTGCCTCCACGATATTGGTTGACATGCCTCGACCAGAAAAAAGTTCACCTTGATATTCTACTTTGATATGAACACTTCCAACTGCATCTCTTCCGTAGCCCACAGACTTAATTTGATAATCTTTTAAATGAATGGTAAGTTCAGATACACGATCAATAGCGTTATAGACTGCATCGATAAGTCCATCTCCGCGAGCTGCTTCCTCCTTATATTCGCCATTAGGTAGCTTAACACGCACCATTGCTGTAGAAACGGCAGTATCGCCTGCAATGTGAAGATAATCTAACTGATACTCTTCCTCTTTTTTGCTTTCTTTTAATTGTTGTTCATCGATAATCATCATTAAATCATCATCGATAATCTCTTTCTTTTTCATCGTGAGCTCCTTAAATTTTTGAAAAGCTACATTTACTTGCTCATCCGTTAAAGTAAAACCAAGCGCAACCAATCTTTCTCTAAAAGCATGACGGCCAGAATGTTTTCCTAAAACGAGTTTATTACTTGGAAATCCAACAACCTCTGGTCGAATAATTTCATAGGTTAATCTTTCTTTTAGTATCCCATCTTGGTGAATTCCAGATTCATGTGCAAAGGCATTTGCACCAACAATCGCTTTGTTTCCTGGAACGATCATCCCTGTAAGTTTACTTACTAATTTACTAGAACGTGCAATTTGTTCTAATTGCATATTGGTGGTTGCGTTAAAATAATCCTTCCTAGTGTATAAAGCAGTAGCCACTTCTTCTAGTGCGGCATTTCCTGCCCTTTCACCAATTCCATTGATCGTTCCTTCGATTTGATCAGCTCCATTTTCAATTGCTGCTAGGGTATTGGCAACAGCTAGCCCTAAATCATCATGACAATGGGCACTAAACCATACTCGATCACTGTTAGGAACCTTTTCCTTAAGATATTTGAACATGGCTCCATATTCATTTGGCATCATGTATCCTACTGTATCAGGAATATTGACAATCGTTACCCCTGCATCAATAATGGCTTTAGTAAATCTAGCCAAAAACTCTAATTCACTTCTTCCAGCATCTTCAGCAGAAAATTGCACATTTTGGAAATATCGCTTTGCGTATTTCACCATCTCAACAGCTGTCTCTAATACCTCATCAGGAGATTTACGCAATTTATATTGCATATGGATAGGCGAGGTGGCAATAAACATATGAATTCTCGCATCTTCTGCATGTTTAATTGCCTCATAAACAGAGTCAATATCTGTCTTTGTCGCCCTTGCAAAACCAACAATCGTTGCTCCTTTAACCTCATCTGCGATTTTTTTTACAGCTTGAAAATCTCCTGGTGATGCAATAGGAAACCCTGCCTCTATTGCATCAACCCCTAATCGAACCAACTGTTTGGCAATCTCCTTTTTCTCACTTTCATTCAAATTAACACCTGCTGATTGCTCTCCATCCCTTAATGTTGTATCAAGCACCTTAACCTTTCGCATTTGAGGTCCCCCATTTCCCATTTTATTTTTTCACCTTGACAAAAGGCATCATTTCTCGTAGCTTTGTTCCTACCTGTTCAATCATATGTTCCTGTTCCTTGCGATTGATCGCATTAAAAACTGGTCTTCCCACCTGATTTTCCAAAATCCAACTCTTTGCAAACTCCCCATTTTGGATTTCGCTTAATACCTTTTTCATTTCTTTTCTAGTCTCTTCAGTAATAATCCGTTTTCCTGTCATGAAATCTCCATATTGTGCTGTATCGCTAATGGAATAACGCATATAGCTAAGTCCGCCTTCATACATCAAATCAACAATCAGCTTTAATTCATGCAAACATTCAAAATAGGCAATTTCTGGCTGGTATCCTGCATCTGTTAAGGTATCAAAACCTGCTTTGACTAATTCAGTAACTCCACCACATAATACCGCTTGTTCTCCAAAAAGGTCTGTTTCTGTTTCTTCTTTAAACGTGGTTTCAATTACTCCTGCTCTGGTACAACCAATTCCTTTGGCATAAGCTAAAGCAACTTCCTTCGCTTGCCCTGAGGCATCTTGATAAACAGCTAGTAATCCAGGAACTCCAGCGCCTTGTTCATAGGTTCGACGTACCAGATGGCCTGGGCTTTTTGGTGCCACCATAATAACATCATGTTCTGAAGATGGCACAATTTGGCCGTAATGAATATTAAACCCGTGGGAAAAAACCAAAGTTGCGCCTGGTTTCAAGTTAGGCTCTACCTCTTCTTTGTACACGAAAGCTTGACGTTCATCTGGAAGCAGAATCTGGACAAGATCTGCTAAGGCTACCGCATCACTAACCGTATAAACTTCAAATCCATCTTTCTCTGCCTGTGTCCATGATTTACCTTTCCTTAAACCAATCACAACGTGAAATCCACTATCCCGTAAATTTTGTGCTTGTGCATGACCTTGACTACCATAGCCAATCACCGCAATTGTTTTCCCTTGTAAAACTTCCAAATTAGCATCTTGATCATAGTACATTTTCATCGTTTTTTCTCCTCCTAGGTATTTAATATTTTTAATATTCAGATAATGTAAATTGTAAGTATATATCTTTCATATGGATATTTTCCTTTTAACCTCTTTGAATTGCAGCAAATCCTGTACGTACCAAATCTTTAATTCCATACGGACGAAGCAATTCAATCATGGCGTTCAATTTATCTTCATCCCCTGTTGCCTGAATGGTAATCGTATTATGAGATACGTCTACAACTGTTGTTCGAAATGGCTCAACTAAATTGGTGATTTCCGGCAATGAAGCAGGATTTGCTCTCACTTTTACCATGACCAATTCCCTTGTCACAATCGGTTCATTCGTAATATCCATCACCTTATGAACATCAATTTGCTTATGCAACTGTTTCTTCACTTGTTCAACCAATGATTGATCGCCATGGACTACAATCGTCATTCGGGATAAGCCTATTCCTTCTGTCCTTCCAACAGTAATCGAATCGATATTAAACCCCCTTCGGTTAAACATCCCTGCAATTCTTGTTAACACACCAGCTTGATCATTGACGATAATCGATAAAGTATGCTTCATTAGAAATCATCCCCTTCCATCGCTTCATCCAAAGAAGCTCCAGCAGGAACAAATGGAAAAACATTTTCTTCATTTTCAACTATAAAATTCATCACAACAGGTCCAGGATGGTTGAATGCTTTTTCAATCACTTCAGTTACTTCTTCTTTCTTCGTTGCCTTCAATCCGAGAATCCCATAAGCATCTGCAAGTTTAACAAAATCTGGATTCGTAATGGTTGTAGAAGAATAACGTCGTTCATTAAATAGCTCTTGCCATTGCCGTACCATGCCTAAAAAAGAATTATTCATAATCGCTAACTTAATCGGGATATTTTCTTGTGCAACTGTCGCCAACTCTTGAATATTCATTTGAATGCTTCCATCACCTGAAATACAAATCACTTGTTTATCTGGATGAGCTAACTGGGCACCGATTGCTGCAGGTAAGCCAAACCCCATCGTTCCAAGACCACCTGAAGTTAATAGGGTTCTAGGTTTTTCGAATTTAAAAAATTGTGCCGTCCACATTTGATGTTGCCCAACATCGGTAGAAACGATTGCATCCTGACTCGCAAAATCGGATAATCGTTCAATGACATATTGAGTTTTTATTCGTTCTTTAGAATCCCTGTATCTTACTGGTTTTTCCTTTTTTAATTGTTGTAGATGTTCGATCCAATCGCTATGATGAAGGTGTTTTGTTTCTTTGACCAATTTTTGTAGTACACGTTTCACATCACCAACTAGTGGTAAATGTGCAGTAACCACTTTGCCAACTTCTGCTGGATCAATATCGACATGAATCAGTTTTGCTTTTGGTGCAAATCTTTCAATTTTTCCTGTCACACGATCGCTAAATCTCATACCAAAAGCAATGAGTAAATCCGCATTTTGAATCGCATGATTGGCAGTTACGGTTCCATGCATTCCAGGCATCCCTAACCATAGAGGATGGCTTGCAGGAAACCCTCCTATTCCCATCAGTGTGGTGGTTACAGGAATCTGTAATTTTTCCGCAAATTGAAGCAGTTCCTTAGAAGCATTGGAAAGAATGACTCCCCCACCAGCTAGGATAAGTGGCCTTTTCGCTTGTTGAATCGTTTTGATTACTTTCGTCACTTGACTAGGATTTGGATCAACTGTGGGTTGGTAGCTAGGAATATGAACCGTTTCTGGATAAACAAATGGTGCTGACTGAACCGAAATATCTTTTGGGATGTCGATTAAAACAGGACCTGGACGACCTGTCCTAGCAATGTAAAAAGCTTCTTTTAAGATTTTCGGTAAATCTTCTATTCTTTGTACTAAGTAGTTGTGCTTGGTTATTGGCATCGTAATCCCTGTAATGTCTGCTTCTTGAAAAGCATCTGTTCCAATGTATGAGGTTGGAACCTGACCAGTTATTACGACAAGTGGAATAGAATCCATAAATGCGTTTGTAATTCCTGTTACTAAATTAGTGGCACCAGGGCCAGAGGTGGCTATACAAACCCCAACTTTTCCCGTTGCCCTCGCATAACCATCGGCTGCATGGATCGCACCTTGTTCATGCCGGGAAAGGACATGCTTTAAACCAGAATCATACAATGCATCATAAATGGGAATAACCGCCCCACCAGGATAGCCAAACAGGACATCAACTCCTTCTTGTTTTAAACACTCAACCACCATCTCCGCACCCGTTTTCATCACGATTACCGGTTCCTCTACCAATTGCTCCTCTACATGCTGATAGGCTTCTGCTCGCATTTTCTCTCCACCTTTCTCTCCATTTTTAATAAAGAAACTAAACCTCTCTTTCCCATATTCCTGGCCCCCGCAAAAGTAATCGGAGTTCGCTCCGAAGATAGTTGTCACTTTTATGGGAAATTTTAATACTTCCAAACTGCCCCTGTATTTGCTGATGTGACGTATTGTGCGTAGCGTTTTAAATATCCTTTTAAGTCCTTCTTGACATATGGGTTTTCTTTTAAACGATTCAATCGACTTTCCATTTCTTCTTCGCTTAATTCAACTTCAATTTTTCGGGCTGGAATGTCGACGGAAATGATGTCTCCTTCTTCAACTGCTGCAATTGGACCAAAGGCAGCTGCTTCCGGTGAAACATGGCCAATCGATGCACCGCGTGTTGCTCCTGAAAACCGTCCATCCGTAATCAAGGCGACACTTGAATCTAATCCCATACCTGCCAAGGCAGAAGTAGGAGTTAACATTTCTCTCATGCCTGGACCCCCTTTTGGCCCTTCGTAACGGATGACAACGACATCCCCTGAATGGATTCTTCCACCCATAATTGCTTCTACTGCTTCTTCTTCCCCGTTAAATACTCTTGCTGGGCCTTGATGAACTAACATTTCTGGTGCAACAGCTCCTTGTTTTACAACTGCCCCATTTGGAGCTAGATTACCAAAAAGAAGGGCCAATCCTCCTGTTTGTGAATAAGGATCTTCTACAGATCGGATGACATCTTTATTTTTTACCTCCATCTTCGAAATCGTTTCTTCTAAGGTTTTTCCTGATACAGTAAGCACTTCTTTATTTAAATACCCATGATCCATCAATTCTTTCATCACTGCAGATACCCCACCAGCCCGGTCTAAGACTTCCACATGATTAGAACCAGCAGGACTTAATTTGCAAAGTTGCGGGGTTTCAGCAGAAATTTGGTTAATTTCTTCTAAGGTGAGCTTTACTCCCATTTCATGGGCAATCGCTAACACATGAAGAACTGTATTGGATGACCCTCCCAAAGCCATATCTACTTTTAATGCATTTTCAAATGCTGCTTTGGTCATTATCTGACTTGGACGAATGTCTTTTTCTACTAATTCCATGATTTTCATCCCAGCGTATTTGGCTAACCGATCTCTTGCTGCCATCACAGCAGGAATCGTTCCATTTCCAGGTAACGCCATTCCAAGGGCTTCTGTTAAACAATTCATTGAATTTGCTGTAAACATTCCTGAACAGCTACCACCACCTGGGCAAGCACTTTCTTCTAAAATCTGTAATTCTTCTTCTGACATTTTACCTGCTTTTACTGCGCCAACCGCTTCAAAAACAGTAGATAAGTCTACATATTGTTCTCCAACTTGGCCAGCTAACATCGCGCCACCGCTTAAAATGATGGAAGGAAGGTTTAATCTTGCTGCAGCCATTAACATACCTGGAACCACTTTATCACAGTTTGGCATTAAAACTAGACCATCGAATTGATGTGCAGACACTACTGTTTCAACACTATCTGTAATCAATTCACGACTGGCTAAAGAATACTGCATTCCCGTATGGTTCATCGCAATCCCATCACATACGGCAATCGTATTCACTTCAAATGGAGTACCGCCCGCCATTCTAATTCCTGCTTTCACTTCTTCAGCTAACCGACGTAAATGTTTGTGACCGGGCACGATCTCACTAAAGGAATTCACTACACCAATCAGTGGTTGTTGTAGCTCTTCATCGGTAATCCCCATTGCTTTAAACAAAGCTCTGTGTGGTGCTCTTTCAATTCCTTTTGTTACTTTATGTGAATTCATCTGTTTTCTTCCTCCCTCGCTTTAGTTTGTTTAGCTTGTATATTCCATCATTGCTTTTGGAATATACAAAAAAGACTCCATTCCAAATGACATGAATTTTCACATCATTTGGGACGAAGTCTTCGTGGTACCACCCATCTTCGCTTTCCTTTTCACAAAGGAAAACCTCGATACGTGCAGTAAAAGATTGCACGTCATGGCGTAACGGCCAAGGCCGAACTTTATTACTGTGATCTATATCGATCAGTTCACAAAGTTGATTCAAAGGTGAGTTCGCAAAGGGGTTACGGCTAAGATCTCAGCTTTCCTTAGCTCTCTGAACATAACGGTTTCCTTTGTTACTTGTCCTTATCATCATCTTTTTACGTATTGCTTAACAACTGCTTTAATTTTTTAAAGTGTTATTGGAATTATAATGCCGTATAATTTACATGTCAATTGCTTTTTTTCTGAATTTTCGTTCTTGTAAATTTTTGAAAACGCTTAACCAATTGCCATTGTTGGACTTTTTGGTTTAAAAATTTTTTTTTAATTTTTATCTGAATTTCGTTTAAGAACATTGAAAACGCTTTATTTTAGCCTGTTTTACGTTATGCCAAATCAAAATGCTCCTACCTAGGTAGGAGCATTTTTTCCCTTTTTATTTATTTTTTTAATCTTATCTAATTTTCATTTTTAAGTTCTCGAATCAGATTTTTTATATCTTCAGGTATAGGGGCTTCAATCTCAATTTTTTCGTGAAGAAATGGATGATTAAAGCTTAACTTTACTCCATGTAAAGCTTGGCGATTGATTCCCTTTTTCAACCCCCCATAAAGAGTATCCCCAAACAATGGGTGGCCAATATACTCAAGATGAACACGAATTTGATGAGTTCTTCCTGTATCTAGTTGAAGTTTAACCATTGATGCATGTTCAAAGGTTTCGATCACCTGGTAATGAGTGATTGCAGTGTCACCACCCGTTGATACTCTGCGACGTGTAGGATGATGACGATCTCTCCCTATAGGCAGATCAATGGTTCCTTTAGGAGGATTAGGAATTCCTGAGATAATGGCTAAGTACTCCCTCTTAATTTTACGTTCCCTTAAGTCTTCATCTAAAATCGCTTGAGCTAAAGCATGCTTCGCCACTAAGATTGCTCCTGTCGTATCCTTGTCCAAACGATGAATATGCCTTACTTTGGTTTGCAAACCTTGCGTTTGGTAATAAAAAGCAATTGCATGAGCCAATGTTCCTTTTTGGCTTGGATCTGTTGGATGAACAGAAATTCCACTTTGTTTGTTCACAACTAAAACATGATCGTCTTCGTAGAGAATGTCGATTGGAATTGGCTCTGGTTCTAGCCCGTAATTCTCTCGTTCAAAAACTTTTATCTGAAGCCGATCCCCTGGTTTTAGTCTGTAAGCTAGAAAGCTCTTTTTTCCGTTCAGCTGAATACCATTTCGATGTGTTAATTTTTGAACCATTCTTCCAGAGATTTGTAAGTTGGTTTTACACACTTCTTCGATCGTTTTCCCATGCTCTTGATTAGAAACGCGAAATTCCAACCATTCGCCTTTTCGTTGAATTGCCGACATTCTATAACAACATCCTCATCTATTTTTCTAACCATTCTGTATGGAAGGTACCCTCTTTATCGATTCGTTGATAGGTATGAGCTCCAAAATAATCCCTTTGGGCTTGAATTAAATTAGCTGGTAGTCTCTCAGTTCTGTAGCTGTCATAATAAGCGATTGCGCTCGCAAAACCTGGTGCGGGAATTCCATTTAATACAGCAATCGATACCACTTTTCTTAAAGAATCTTGATAACTCTCAAGGATCTTTTGAAAATAAGGAGCCAATAATAAATTTTCTAATTGTGGATTCTGATCAAATGCATCTTTTATATTCTGTAAGAATTTCGCCCGAATAATGCAACCACCGCGCCAGCCCATAGCGATTTCTCCAAATTTTAAATTCCAATCATATTCTTTAGACGCGGCTTTTAATTGGGCAAAACCTTGTGCGTAAGAAATAATTTTGCTTGCATATAAAGCTCTTCTAATGTCTTCAATCCATTGCGTTTTATCTTCTGATAACGGTTCTCTCTTTGGACCATTTAAAATTTTACTAGCCTTGATACGTTCATCTTTAAGTGCTGAAATAAAACGAGCAAATACAGACTCTGTAATGACTGGAAGGGGAACTCCTAAATCAAGAGCACCTTGACTTGTCCATTTCCCTGTTCCTTTTTGTCCTGCTGCATCCATAATCATATCTACTAGGGGTTTACCTGTTTCTTCGTCGATTTTGGTGAAAATATCTGCTGTGATTTCAATCAGATAACTATCTAACTCTCCTTGCTTCCACTCAGAAAATACTTGATGCAGTTCGTTTGCATCTAATTGTAAAAGTTCTTTTAATAAATGATAAGATTCACTAATCAGTTGCATATCACCATATTCAATTCCATTATGCACCATTTTTACATAATGACCTGCACCATTAGGGCCAATATAGGAACAACAAGGTTGGCCATCCACTTCTGCAGCGATGCTTGTTAACATAGGCTCTACTAATTTATAGGCATCTTCTTGCCCCCCTGGCATAATTGCAGGGCCTTTTAATGCCCCTTCTTCTCCACCGGAAATACCTGCGCCAATAAAGCGTATTCCTGCTGCTTCTAACTCTTTATTTCGTCTAATGGTGTCCATAAAATAGGCATTTCCACCGTCAATCAGAATGTCCCCTTTTTCTAGATGGGGCTTTAGTTGATTGATCGTTGCATCAGTTGGTTCTCCTGCCTTGACCATAATAATAATTTTTCTTGGTTTTTCTAAGGATTCAATAAATTCTTCAATACTATATGTACCAATAAGGTTCTTTCCTTTTGCCTCTTTTACTAATTCATCTGTTTTTTCACGAGAACGATTATATACAGATACGGAAAATCCTTTGCTCTCAATATTTAAGGCTAGATTCTTGCCCATAACGGCAAGACCTACCACACCAATTTGCTGTTTTGCCATTTGCTTGCTCACCTTTCTTTATCAACTTTTTCCTATTTTGTAGGCTACCCTTCAACATGAAATGTATTCCATTTTTATAAACCCTATTTTATACTATCTCTTTTCATCCTTGGTTTCAATTGGGCAAGTATTCAATCTAACCAAAAGAAAAAAGGATGGCTCCAATCAGCTAAAGTAGGTAGCACATCCTTCCGGGAGGGGCAACCTGTCCTTGTCCCTTCCCTTCTCTATTCATATTATACAATATTAAAATTATGCATAAAAGTTTTTGAAGAAAAGATTTCAAAAACGGCTCAAAACAAAAAAAGAAACCCTCTTTATGAATAGAACGGATAAAGCAGCATGCTGATAAGTGTGCCACTTTATGTGACGAAAATTAAATCCAACTAGTTTGTCTTAAATTTGTATTTTGTAACAGATCGATATATTTCATCTTTCTCAACTATTGTTGATGGAAAATTGGGATGATGAATAGCATCTGGTAGACCTTGTGTTTCAAGACATAAACCAAGATAACGTTGTGCTATTACATCTCGTATCGTAAAATCTTCTGATAATTGATTACCAGTATAAAGGACAACCCCCGGTTGATCTGTTTCAATGATTAAAGCCCTACCACTTTCAGTATCCTGTAAATATATTTCACCATTATTATTTTCTGATAATAGGAATGGATGGTCATAACCATTTCCAGCTAATACATTTTGCTGATCTTTTGATACAACTCCATCCCGTATTTTTCGTCCTGTTCTAAAATCAAAAACTGTATTTTCTACAGGGAGTATCTCTCCAGTAGGTAGCAACTGTTCATCCAATTCAACAAATCGATCACTCTTCAATGTTAATATATGATCAAGAATGTTTCTTTTTAGATTCCCGCTTAAATTAAAGTAAGAGTGATTCGTAACATTGATTACCGTTCTTTGATCACTTATTCCTTCATATGCAATGACTAACTCATTACTATTATTTAGTGTATATATCACTTTCATTTGCAAGTTCCCTGGATAGCCTTCTTCTCCGTCCTTGCTGATATATTGAAATACTAGACTGACATCATCTTTATTTTCTTTTACCTCTACATGCCATATTACTTTGTCAAATCCTTGTAACCCACCATGAAGATGGTTACCATTATCGTTCTTTGCTAAATGATAGATCCTACCATCTAATTCAAATTCCGCATTTTTAATTCTACCAGCATGTCTACCCACGATTGCACCAAAATAAGGGGAATGCTGTACGTATTCGTCAAGTGTATCAAAACCTAAAACAACATTTTCAATTGTACCAAAGCGGTCAGGTATCATAATACGAGTAATGATACATCCATAATCAATACTGGTTACTTCCATACCATGATCATTGATTAGTGTAAAAGACCTAACGATCTGCCCGTCCAACTCTGCAAATTTCTCATGTACTACCTTCATGCTCAATACTCCAATCGATTATAATTGTTCAATAAACCGTTTGAAAGCTTTTTGCCCCACTTCATCTCGTTTAAATACTCCTGCATCTTCCAGACACTTTAGAAACTTAAATCCAACCTCTTTTTTCAATATATCCTTTACTGTGTCACTAGTAATTGATGCAGCATATTGTTCTTTAATCTCCTTAGCCCATTGCATATGATAGTCTTTCACCTGATGTGGTATTCCCAATAAGAACTTTTCTATTTCAACTAACTCTGTTGCTAAACGTGCAGGTAAAACAGCTAAGCCCATGACCTCAATCAAACCGATGTTTTCTTTTTTAATATGGTGTACATCTTGGTGTGGGTGAAATATACCAAGCGGATATTCCTCACTTGTACGATTATTTCGTAAAACAAGATCAACCTCGTATTGACCATTACGTTTGCGGGCAATCGGTGTAATGGTATTGTGCCTTGTTTCGTTTGTATAAGCGATGATATTTACTTCTGGATCACTATAATTTACCCATTTTTCCAAAATCACGTTGGAGGCATCAACAAGCTCTTCCTTATCTTTTCCCCTTAAACGAATTACTGACATTGGCCATTTAATGACAGAAGCTTGAATAGATGGATAATTACTTAACGAAAATGTATAATCATCAACCGCCTTTGCCATTGCAAATTCATAATTTCCAGCTTGATAATGATCATGAGATAAGATTGAACCACCCACAATCGGTAAATCTGCATTTGAACCAATAAAATAATGAGGAAATTTTTCGACAAACTCCAATAGTCTTTGAAATGTCCCTCTATCTATCTTCATATCCCTATGTTCACCAGATAGAATAATACTATGTTCATTGTAATAAACATATGGGGAATATTGGAAAAACCAAGGTTCCTCTGATAATTCAATTGGTATGATTCTGTGATTTGAACGAGCAGGATGGTTAATCCTCCCTACGTAGCCTTCATTTTCAATACAAAGCAAACATTTCGGATATTTAGTAGAAGGGATTTTCAGTTCCCGTTCTCGTACGATCTGTCTTGGGTCTTTCTCTGGCTTAGATAAATTAATCGTAATATCTAGTTCTCCAAAGGGTGTTTCTGTAACATAATTTATATTTTTTGCTATACTCTTTGTTTGAATATAGTTGCTATTTCTGCTTAACTTGTAAAAATAATTTGTTGCTTCAGCAGGATCTTTACTGTATTTTCCGTAAAATTCCTTATTTACGTCTGAAGGTCTTGGCAAAAATACATTCATGATCTTCGCAGACAAGATTTCTTTTTCTGCTTGCAAATCATCAACTATACCTTTCTTTACTGCAAAATTAACGATCACATCCAATAAACCAGGGATATCTAGATCAATATCCAGTTTTACTTCCTCTGGAAAGTCATTCAATGCAAGTAAAGATAAAATTTGGTTTCGTGCATAGATTTCATCTTCTATATTTATTAATTGAACAGAGAGAGCCTGTGTGACAAGTGCCTGTATAGCTGAATATATTTCCATATAACATCCCCTCCTAATCATTAAAACCGTTAGGATGTGATTGATGCCAATTCCATGCGTCTTCAATGATTTGATGAATCGATGTTCTTTGGGGATTCCAACCAAGAATTTTTTTAACCTTGTCAGACGAAGCAATAAGTCTGCTAGGATCGCCAGCCCTTCTTGGTGCAACTTTTGCTGGAATTGGATGTTGAGTTACGGTACGAACGGCTTCAATGATCTCTTTTACTGAAAACCCTTTACTACTTCCAAGATTGAAAATATCGCTTTTCCCTCCATTTTGTAGGTAATGAAGAGCAAGGATATGTGCATCGATTAAATCCTCAACATGAATATAATCACGGATTCCTGTTCCATCGTCTGTATCATAATCATCACCAAAAATAGAGATATATTCACGTTTGCCTAAAGCAACTTGTAGAATCACTGGAATAAGATGTGTTTCCGGATGATGGTCTTCGCCAATCTCACCTGTTGGTCTAGCGCCTGCTACGTTAAAATAACGTAAGGATACATATTTTACTCCATGTGCAGCATCACACCATTTGAACATTTTCTCCATCGTTAATTTCGTTTCCCCATAGGCATTTGTGGGAACGGCTAGAGTATCTTCTGTAATAGGCATCACCTCTTGTTCCCCATAGGTAGCAGCACTCGATGAAAAGACAATATTCTTAACACCATATTCCACCATTACTTCTAATAATACTTGTGTGCCATATACATTATTGTCAAAATACTTCAATGGTTTTTCCATTGATTCTCCAACGAGTGAATTTGCAGCAAAATGGATAACACCATCGATCTTTTCATTTTCAAATACATGGCGTAAAAATTCTTTGTCGCGAATATCCCCTTGATAAAATTTAGCTTTTGGATGAATCGCTTGTCGATGTCCTGTTTGTAAATTATCTACAACCACAACTTCAACATTTTGGTCAATTAACTTATAAACGGCATGGGAACCGATATATC
The DNA here is from genome assembly GCF_001561915.1 of Tepidibacillus decaturensis. GTDB lineage: Bacteria > Bacillota > Bacilli > Tepidibacillales > Tepidibacillaceae > Tepidibacillus_B > Tepidibacillus_B infernus. Next base: position 1,783,377 of record NZ_LSKU01000001.1, read on the forward strand.
CAGCACCACCAAGTACTAAAATACTCATAGTCCAACCTCCATGGTAATTTCTTTTGTACCATCGCCAATACTTGCTACATAAAATGTGGCCTCATAACCAATTTTTTCTTTATATTTTTTTCCTACTTCTTGAATAAATGTTTCGATTTCATCATTTTCAACAATCGCAATTGCACAACCTCCAAATCCTGCGCCTGTCATCCTTGCCCCTAATACTCCTTTTTGTTGCCATGCCGCTTCTACTAATGTATCCAGTTCAACCCCCGTTACTTCATAATCTTCTTTTAACGATTGATGAGATGCATTCATTAATTGGCCAAAGCTCTCAATATTTCTATTTTTCAATTCATGAAGGGCCTTTATCGTTCGTTGATTTTCATAAACTGCGTGCTTAGCTCTTCGTCTTAGAACGTCATCTTCAATTAACTCTTTGTGTTGCTCAAATTCCTCTTCTGATAAATCACCTAATGTTTGTATCGAAAGTTCTTTTTGAAGCTGAGAAAGTGCTAGTTCACATTCACTGCGACGATCATTGTATTTCGAATCCGATAATTCTCTTCTTTTATTTGTGTTCATGATGATAATTTGATGATTTGTCAGATTTATTGGTGCGTATTCAAAGTGTAGGGTATTCGTATCTAGGAAGATTCCATTGTTCTTTTTACCCATTCCAATTGCAAACTGATCCATAATACCACTATTTACACCAATAAATTCATTCTCCACTTTTTTCCCGAGTTTTACTAAATTGATTTGCTCAATATTAAAAGCAAACATCTCATTGACCATGACTCCAATTAACATCTCAAGAGAGGCAGATGAAGAAAGACCAGCACCATTTGGAATGTTTCCATAAACAAGAACATCAAGTCCCGTTGAAAGTGTCCAGCCTGATTCTTGAATATAGCGAATCATCCCTTTTGGGTAATTGGCCCAACCATGATCTTTTTTATAATCTAAATCATCCAGATTAAATTTGATGACTCCTGTTTCTGAGAAATTCATAGAATAAAGATGTATAGACTGATCATTACGTTTTCTAGCTATTCCGTATGTGCCATAGGTGATCGCACAAGGAAAAACATGGCCACCATTGTAATCGGTATGCTCACCAATTAAATTAATTCGGCCTGGTGAGAAGAAAGCGCGGATTTCCTCGCTTTCTCCTTTTAGAAATATTTCATAAAATTTATTAACTAGTAATTGAATATCCATAAAAACAACTTCCCCTCAATTATCTTGATGGTATCTTAAAAACTACTATTTCGTTTAATTAGTTCGGTTGCTATGAAAACCTTTTTTGCTATCTTTCGTCCTGATATTCTTTCCATCAATAAATCAACTGCTGTTTCTCCCATGATCTCCGTATAAACTTTTAATGTTGTTAATGAGGGATAAATATATTTAGATACACTAATATCATTAATTCCAATAATGTTTACTCGTTCAGGAACAGAAATATTCTCCTCAAGCAGAGCTCGTAATGCGCCAATAGCGATTAAATCATTTCCTACAAAAAAGGCTGTTGGCAGGTTTTCTCCATGATCGTGAATTGCCTGCTTCATCATTTTATACCCATCATTCACTGTAAAGGTTTTTATATACATGTAATTTTCATCAAAAAGGTTAAGCTCTTGCATGTATGAACGAAACGTCTTATCTCGAAGATCTTCAATTTCTGCTGACCCATCTTTGAATGTTTCTCGGCCACCAATATAGCCAATCTTCTGGTGCCCCTTTTCAATTAAATAATTGATTATTTTTTTGGTTGCAACTTCAAAGTCAACAACAACCGAATCATAGGCATCCTCGTCAGGGCTATAATCAACAAATACAATATGATCTGTAATTTCAGCCAGTGTCGCCACTTGATTTTCACTGAATTTACCTACTGCAATCATTCCTTGTATCTCTTCTTGTTTTATCTCCTCTAAATTGTTATAAAAATATTTAACAACTTGGATGTCTAATTGTTGACAACGTTGTTCAATCCCAAAGCGGATAGACATATAATATAAATCTTCTAATTCTTCCTTTTCGGTATACCAATGAATCATTGCAATTTTTGCTGTTGAAGTTCTAACTGATCTTTTTTTATAGGATAGCTCTTCAGCCACTTCAAAGATTTTCTTCCTTGTTTCATCAGTTACCGATAACGTTGCGTCGTAATTTAACACTCTAGAAACAGTTGCAATGGAAACTCCTGCTTTTTCTGCAATATCCTTAATTGTAGCCATCCAAGCTCCTCCTTTCTTTGTTTATATTCCGATTTTCTATTAAAAATATTATACCATTATTTAATAAAATTTTACTAAAAATTTTATTAAATTCTTTACTAATTTTTTACGATAATACTAGCAAACGGAGGTAATTTTTTACCACTAATAGTCTTTGTTTCTGAGGAATGATTTAGTACAAATAAATAAGTACTTCCTTGACTTTCTCTTTTATAAACCTCAACATCTTTATCCGAATGGATATAGTCAATACCATGGCAATCAATGATTTCCTTATAAGCCAAAGAAAAATCAAATTTCCCTTCTTCACTTTCCATCATGTGCTACGCAAATTCCCCAATACGAACAATATTAGCTCCTAATTCTTTAATTCCTTTTATATCTTCATCTAACATCTCTATTGGCCAGTATTCAGGATAATAATCTACACCCAAATACATAGATGGTCCTCCAAGTTAATGACATAAATAACTTTTACTAATTCCATATATTATCCAACGTCCACGAATCCAATGTTATAAGCTTAACCTCTCCACCTTCGCTAAATACTTCAAAAAACTTACTTTCAGGATCAGGATAAATCCGTGACGTCATTACAATTTCACCATTATTCACAAATAACTCTATTGATGAACGATCAATAAAAAAATGCATCTTAATTTTATTATCATCTATACGGTTCAATTTGGCTTTTCTAATACCACCTTCACCTTGACCAGAATAATTTCGATCCAAGATCATCTTATTTTCTTCCACATCAAAATATATCAATGTTTTTTCACTTCCATCTTCTGAACAGCGAACATTCAATCCGAACCGATTGGCTGTTCTTTTCTCATTTAAGTCAAATTCAGCTACAATCTCTAAACTGTCACCCTTTATATTCTCTAATCTTTTAATACCTTTAATCGTAGAATAGGATATAGAAACTCGATCTTTTCTTAATTTCTGTAATTCTTCAATCGGTTCCATTGTTAAGAAACCCTCTGAGTTAACCTTTAATTCCCGAGGAATCGTCAATGCACCAGCCCAACCATCTTCTTGCTCAGGCATTTTCGACTCCCACATGTTCATCCATCCTATCACAATCCTTCTTCCTTTATCATCTAAAAAGGATTGAGCGGCATAAAAATCAAACCCTTTATCTAGTTCTATAAATTCCCCATGATGAAACTGTTTTGTTTCGTAATCGAATTCACCTGTTAAATATCCATTTTGATAGAGATTCTGATAGAGATCCCCTTCAGGTTTTATCCCTTGAGGTGAAAATAACAAAACGAATTTCCCATCTAATTCAAAGAAATCAGGACATTCAAACATGTATCCAAGTTTCCCATCACTTTGGGCTAATACTCCTTGATACCGCCAATTCTTCAAATCCTCTGAATTGTAAAGGATGACACGTCCTAAACCATTAGTCTGATTCCCTAAGACCATGTACCATTTATCCCGAAATCGCCAAACCTTTGGATCTCTAAAGTGGGGTGAACTATCTTCTGGTGATACTGAAATGATCGGATTATGCTCCCATTTTGAAAAATGAATGCCATCCTGACTTTCTGCTAGACACTGTACTTTCTTAAATGTATCTGCAACCTCATCAAGAACATTATGCCCTGTATAGATGAGGGTCAATCTTCCATCATGGTCAACAGCACTACCAGAGAAGCAACCATTTTTATCAAATTCATCCCCAGGGGCTAACGCAATGGGAAGGTGTTCCCAATAAACCAAGTCCTTACTCTTCACATGCCCCCAATGAATCGGCCCACCTTTTGAATCATACGGATGATGTTGATAAAATACGTGATATTCGCCTTTCCATTGAATTAGACCATTTGGATCATTAATCCAATTTGCTGGTGCCATAATGTGATAGTTTAATCGATATCGATCTTTTACTTGTTCCCTTGCCTTTTCCAGAGCAGACTGAGCCTCTTTTAAGCGTTCCTTATGGTTTTTAACCATATCTAACCCCTCACTTTTAAACCTCATTAAATTCCCATGTATAACTTTGGAAGTCTCCTTTTAAATTTGCAGGTATGCTTAATCCAACATAACAGAGTTCATCTCCACCATAAACCTTTTCTGTTCCAACTAAACGATATTTCTTAGAAACATCAATCCCCTTCAGTTTCAAAACAGATAATGGTGCTGCAGGTTCTGTAAGTATAGAGTAATAGAAAACTATTACCCTTGATTTCTCCGAGTTGGTGAATAACCATGCCGTGTCATTTCCCTCGAATGGGCTTTTTAAACGATAAAAATCACCAAATTGGATTAAACTTCGTATCCTTTTATATTTTTCAACTTGACGCTTCACAATTTCTTTTTCACCCTCAGATAACTTCGTCAAATCTAACTCATATCCAAAATTTCCTGACATCGCAACGTCCCCACGCATATCTAACGACGTGACTCGATTCACTTGGTGATTTGGGACAGCGGAAACGTGAGCACCCATCGTAATAATCGGGTATACAAGACTTGTTCCATACTGTATTTTTAAACGTGAAACGGCATCTGTATTGTCACTTGTCCATGTTTGCGGCATATAATAAAGCATTCCGGGATCAAATCGCCCACCTCCACCAGAGCAGCTTTCAAAAAGAATATCAGGGAAAGCAGTTGTTATTTTCTCTAAAATTTTATATAGCCCTAACATGTATCGATGAGCCGTTTCCCTTTGTCGATCTGGTGGTAGTGTTGCTGAGCCAATTTCTGTCATATGCCGATTCATATCCCATTTTACATAAGCGATTGGGGCACTTTTTAAAATTGTGGATATTCGATTCACTATTTCATCCTGGACATCTTCTCTTGTTAAATCAAGTACGAGTTGATTTCGACTTTCTGAACGTTCTCTTCCATCAACATGAAGACACCAATCCGGATGTTCACTGTACAAATCACTATCGACGGAAATCATTTCCGGTTCTACCCACAAGCCAAATTGCATTCCATTTTTGTTAATCCGACTGGCCAGATCATCTAAGCCATTTGGTAGTTTATCCCGATTGACATACCAATCCCCTAATGAAGACTTATCATCATCTCTTTTCCCAAACCACCCATCATCGAGTACAAACAATTCAATACTCAGTTCACGACCTACTTTTGCAATTTCTAATATTTTCTCAGCAGTAAAGTTGAAATAAGTGGCTTCCCAGTTATTCACTAAAATTGGACGTTCTTGATCTCGATATTTTCCTCTAACGAGACGGTTTCGGTATAAGTGGTGGAAAGTTTGCGACATACCGTTTAACCCATCCGCAGAATAGACCATCACGACCTCTGGGGTCTGAAAGGATTCTCCTGGTTCCAGTTTCCAACTAAAATCAAATGGATTGATTCCTATTGAAACCCTAGTATTCCGAAATTGATCGACTTCGGCCTGGGCTAAAAAATTGCCACTATAAACAAAGTTAAACGCATAGACTTCACCAAAATCTTCTGTTGTATCTCTTTTTAATAATGCGATAAAAGGATTATGTTGGTGACTACTTGCCCCTCTTGTACTTTCAATTGACTGAATTCCTACTTGAAGCGGTTTTCTTTCAATGTATCTTTCACGAATATGAGCACCATGCAAATGTAAAAAATAAAAATCCGCATCATGGAAATCAATTGACATACTTAAAGCACGTAAAATTTTCAGATTGGATTTTCCATGATTAACAAATCGAACAGATCGAGTGATTACATTATACTGTTCAAACACCGTATAACTTAAAATGACTTGAAGTCCAATTAAAGCATCTTCCATCACAATTTCAAGTGTTTCCGCTTCATCTTCATTCTCCACATAGGTAGCTGGCAGACCTTCTAATGATTTTTTCCCTTTATAGATGGAATGAGACACATACCTTAGATCGGTTACAGTTGATCCATTTACCAATTGAATCTGGTATGCTGGTTTCCGATAGTCGGTATTGCCATACTGAGGGTACTCTTGTGGCAACGTATCTAACGAGAAAGTTCGGTCATCTTTGTATGGATTACCAGAAAACCCTCGGTCTAAAAATTGAAGAAAGTTTGACTCGTTATACTCCCTGATTTTCTTCCCCCAGTAAAGATGGACTAAATATCCAGCACGAAAAACTTGCATAATATAGCTCGTACCTTTTGCCTTCAAATGAAACGTTTTATTTTTTGAATAAAATTCAATCCCCATTACGCATGTCACTCCTATGTTATTTTATTTGATTGCTCCTTTAGTAACTCCTCCTATAATCCATCGTTGTGCGAATATATATACAAGAACCATTGGAGTAAGCGCTAATAAATAGGATGCAAATGCTAGATTATAATCAGTTCCAAACTCTGTTTGAAAAACGTATTGAACTAATGGCAATGTATGATCAGCAGAATCACTTAACACAATTAGTGGGAGTAGGAAGTCATTCCAAGTCCATAATGCTGTTAATATCCCGATCGTCGCATTAATTGGTGCCATCAAAGGAAATATAATCCGCCAAAAAACACCCCATGTACTTGATCCATCAATAATAGCCGCTTCTTCCAGTTCTTTGGGGATGGAGCGAATATACCCAACATAGATGAATATATTCATAGCCATTCCATAAACCACATAAAGCAGAATCAACCCAAATTTGTTATTCATTCCTAATGCTGACGTTTCTTTCACGATCGGAAGCATAATAATAGGAAACGGAATAAATAAAGCACTAACAAAGTAATAATATAAGGTTTTGAAAAATCTACGATGCATATTTCTAGCAATTGCATAGGCAACCATTGAATTCGTTAAAATGGTGAAAACGACCGTAATAACGGTGATAATTAGACTGTTTGAAAGAGCGTGAAAGAAATTCGTGGCCTCAATTGCCCGAGTAAAATTTTTAATATGAAAACCCACCGGAAACGAAAGGACTGATTTTGCCATCTCATCTGGTGTCTTAAATGCAATGGATACCGTCATATATAACGGAAATAGGATGATTAATGAGCCTAGCGCTATCAAAAGAGTTAGTGACCAATTGACTCGCTGTTTCATTACATATCCATCTCCCTTCGTTGAAGAACTTTAATTTGGAAAATTGAAACGACCATGATGACGATAAAATAAATGACCGCATTGGCAGATTGAAATGCGAACTCCCCTCCAGCAAATCCACCATTATAAATTAAAAGGGAAATGGATTCTGTCGCATGTCCAGGTCCCCCATTTGTTGTTGCAACAATCTGATCAAATACCATCAAAAAGTTCTTCATCGATAAGACCATGTTGATCGTGAAGAAAGGGGCAATTATCGGAAATGTAACCTTCCAAAACTGCTGCCATTTTGTTGCACCATCCAAGCTTGAAGCCTCGTACAGCTCTTGGGGAACTGTTTGAAGACCTGATAAATATAAAATGATATTAAATGCACTAGCCTGCCAAATAACCACGATTAAGATCCCGATCCATGCATATTTCTCGCTACCTAGAATATTCGTTGATAAAAAATCAATGTGCAGTTTATCGCCAACCTCTGGTAAAATATTCGTAAAAAAGAAATTAAATATAAATCCAACAATTAAAACTCCTAATACATTAGGTAAGAAATAAATGGCTCTAAAAAAATTCCTACCTTTGATCTTTGCATTTAAACCTACTGCAACACTCAGACTAATAATATTTACGAGAATCGTTGCAACAACTGCAAATTTAAATGTAAAGAAATAAGAATTTTTTACAACTTCATCTTGAAATAGGTTTACATAGTTTTTAAAACCCACAAAATCATAAGTTAAACTAATTCCATTCCAATTTGTAAATGAATAGTAAATTCCCTGTATTGCTGGCAAAGTATGGAATGTTGCAAAAAGGAGAACTGCAGGGATTACCATTAAATAAAATACTACATTTTTTTCTTCATTGATTTAAACCTCCCTTTCACAGGAAAAGCGAAAGAACGAATAGGTTTATTAAGAGCAAGATTTTCCTTTTCCATCTTTGTCCCACTCCTTATTAAAAGATGGAGAAATTGGTTCCCCAATTTCTCCATATTCTACTATTTACGATTTTCAACTTTTTCCCAATCCGTTTGAATCGTGTTTAAGAATTTATTCACGTCTTTCGTTTGGGCTAAGGTTTGTAAAGCCTTATCTACACTTACACCAACAGGAATGTAATGATCAGGGAAGTCAACAACCGCTCCCTTATCAAAGCTTGATTTTAAACCTGCTAGAACAGGATCTTCTTGAACGATTCCCTTAAGTGTAGAAAAAGCATTTTGTTCCGTAATATATTGTTTTGCATTTTCTTCTTTTAATAGAAACTCAATAAACTTTCTAGCCTCTTCAGGATGTTTAGAAGAAGCAGCTAGGCTGAATTGTAAATCTACTCCAGATACGACTTTACTACTGTTTGGTGTATTACTTACTGGATATGGAAATACACCTAGATCAATATTCGGATTTGCCTTTTTAATTTCAGGAATCGCCCAGATCCCTTGAAGATACATTGCTGCCTTTCCATTAGCAAAGGCGGTATTTCCATCATTATAACCAACACCTTGCTGATCCTTATGCCCGTAATTCAACAATTGAACAAACTTCTCGGCAGCTTCTTTATATCTTTCTCCTGCTAAAATTTTCCCTTTATTCAGTTCCGTATAGAAGTCATCACCTTGAGTATTTGCTGCTAAAACGTTAAATACTGGTAGAGTCGTCCAGGCATCTTTTAATGTAAAATAGAATGGAATTTTACCAGCTGCTTTTACCTTCTCTGCAACCTGAATAAATTCATCCCATGTCTTCGGAACTTGAAGTCCTAGTTCAGAGAAAATTTTCTTATTATAAATCACTGCATCGGCGTTTGCAGCGAATGGAATGGCATAGATTTCATTTAATCCAGATACATTTTTTAACATTTGTAGATAAGCAGGTTGTACTAATTCTAAATTTTTATCCTTTGACAAGTCGACAAAAACCCCTGCTTTTGATAATTCCTTGTAGTTATTATTTGCACCTATTCCGATGATGTCCGGAATATCATTTTTCGCTACTCGTGTTTTTAATACAACTTCTGCTTCAGGTGGGCTAACTTGTTCCACTTTTATATTTGGATTTTCGCTTTCAAACTTCTTAATCAATTTATCAAATGTATCTATTGCTTCTCTTTTATAATGAAAAAACTCTATTTTTACTACTACATCATCTGAACCAGATGATGCATTTGAACAACCAGTAATTACGATAGATAAAGACAACATAATAATTAAAAAGATTGAAATCAACTTCTTCACTTTAAATCCTCCTCGTTAATGATAGTTTTAATTACTGAAAGCGCCTTCAATTAAATGATATTATATTTATTTTTTTCAGTCAATTAAATTTTTACTAAAATTTTAACTTAATTTTTTAGTATTATAATTATAATAGTATGCTTCTACACTTCTACACTTCTACAATATCAAATCGAGTAAGAGCTGAATAATTATTTTATTCAGCGTCTTCTCACACCACACGTGAGTCTGTCTAACTATTAGTTTGTATTATCACTTAATTCCATAAACAGGAAGTTTTTTTGAAATTTTTTGTGAAAAGTGAAAAATATACATAATCTTGAGGCTATACTCTCTCTGAACCTCCGCACTAACTCCTTAACTCCCATGATGTTAATCAATCTTTTCAAATTATAAGCAAGGCAAATAAAGCCTCCCTCAGTATTTACTGAATCAAGTCCTCTTGTTAAAAAATATGTATAACCTAAGTGTCTTTTTATAGTTCCAAAAGGATGCAATCGAGCCCCTTTTTTTGTAAATATCATTTTTTGCTATGGTGTTCTCATCTCTATGATCTCTTCCTCTTTAAGCCTTGTTACAGCTCTTTCACCTTTAGATGAAGTGCAAGAATCTTTTTTTCCACAATCCATATAGTTATCACATGTATAGCGCTTATAATCTTTTCCATTTTGCTTGCCGTTCCACTTAAATTCTAATCTATAGCCCATTGCGCATATATAAACATCATCTGTTTTATCGTATTGGAAATTTTTTTATCAAAACCATTTTGAATTTTTTCTTGTTTTCCTTTTTGGCTTTTTATCAATATTTCTGTACTATCATCTACTGCGTTAATTATTTCAGACATATTGAAATATCCCGTATCTGCTACTGCTGTAATTTTTTCTTCCGCAAATACTTGCTTAGCATTGTTTACCATATTAGATAATTGATTCTGATCATTAACGTCATTCACTACTTCAAAAGCTACTATTGATTTATGTTTACTATCCACTGCAGTTTGCATGTTAAAACAAACTTCAAATTTACCATTATTCTTCATAGATTTTGCATCTGGATCAGTTAAACACACATTTTGTTCATATAGCAGTATATATACAATTTAAGTAAATCTTTTCTTTTATGATATTTTTCAATTATTAGCAGAAGCTGAGGTTTCTTTAAACATGGACATGTTTAAAAATCAAATGAATAAATCGTTGGCTACTATACCTAGTTATATCAAGCAATGTCTGGACATTTCTGTGTACGAAAGTTGAGTTATAAATAATTCTGTATAAATTTTTACAAACTAGCATGAAGTTTGTTGAGTCCAACATCGACTCTTTCACAAATAATTCAACAAATCTAATTGAAGGATTCTATACTACCATTATGTTTACTTAAGATGTGTCATCTATCATTTTATCTTATCGGCAAGTACCTAATATTTTTACATTGTATTAAAAAAGCAGCATTCCATTAGGCGTGCCGCTTTTTTGTATTGTTTGCATTATTATAAGATTCAGATAGAATTTGCATCGGATGTAATACTTTTTTATCTGTAAGCTGATCTAGTTGATTTTTGCACATGCCGCATTCTGTTACTGTATAATCTGCATTTAATTCTTCCACTGCTTCCTTCATCTGAATTCCTATTTTTAGCGACAGGTCAAATTTCTCTTCTTTAAATCCAAAAGTTCCACATTGGCCACAACAACCAGCAGCTAAATCCTGAATTTGATAATTAGGGATCAGTTCAAGAACATCCATGGCTGGGTTGCCAATTCCTTGGGATTTCATGTGACAAGGAGCATAGTATCCTGCTTTCACATTCATTGGAGCCAAATTCGTATTCATTTCCCCTTGCTCATGCAACATTCTTAAGTATTCATCAGCATCATATACATGTTCTGCTAATTCCTCAGCTCCAGGTATATTTAAAATAGAAACATACTCTTTTTTCAAAGCTAAAGTACAACTAGTACAAGTGAGTACCACATCGTATCCTTGACGTGTATATTCAAGCAGGCTATTCACATTAAATGTTGCATTTTTCATCATTTGATCCATTTGGCCGTTAGCTAACATAGGAATGCCACAACAATGTTGATCAGGATTTGCTACTTCAATTCCGTTGTAAGCCATGACTTCCACAAAAGCCTCAGCTACTTCAGGGGCATTATATGTAGCATAGCAACCGACAAAATAGGCCACTTTTCGTTTCGTTTTTGCCGTTTTCTTTTTATAACGACGGTTGAAATTATTGAAGGTGTACTTAGGAAATTTTCGCTCAGCATGAATTCCCATTATCCTTTGCATTATTTTACGCACGGGTTTGATCTCCATCACTGTATTTGTAATTGGTGCAAAAGTTGAAGCCACTTTTCCTACAAGTTCTGCTCGACTTAAGATTTTATCGCGAAACTTAGTACCTAACATCTCCGCGTGAATAGCTTTGACTTGTGCTGTTAATGTAGTGACATGCACATTTTCTGGGCAAGAGATATCACAGTTTCCACATAGCGTACATAGCTCAATACGTGGATCATCAATGAGTTCTTGATTCTCCATCAATCGTTTCAGCTCAGGTCCTAAATGTTTTGGTCCACCAAAATCTAGTGTTGCATTGGAAACAGGACAACTGACTACACAAGCATTACATTTGAGACATTGATCATAACTGGTTTCGAGTAAGTTTATCATGTTGTTCTCCTCCTACTTGTAAACGATAGCTATTCTTGATCACCGACTCATAACTGGATAGAATCGAAAAAATTCCACCTGTAATGCCGTATTTTGTGACACCTATACCTTGTGCAGCTCCTACGAGAAAAAGATTCTTGTATGGATTCACAAGATTGCCTTGCTCATCCACTTCTAATCCTAGAGCTGTTTCTGTCACACCACTCAGCAATTGCTCTAGTCCTCCACCCAGGATTCCACCTGTGGCTAAAACAAATGATTTGCCCTTTACTTCGATCGTGTTATGGGTATTCCGTGCCATCACGGATTCAATCCATTGATTCACTCGATGACTATCCACTACCTTGGAATTGGCATACTGCCGTACACCCAAACGAATCATTTCTTTTTGCAATTGTTCTTGCAAACGAATGGCTGTTGCATTCGGTGGCATACCCACCGCTTCAGTAATGATTGTGTCCAATTCTGTCTTAAAATCGCTCCAAACAGTTTTCCAATTCATCACGCCTAATACAGAAGGCAGAATAATCAAATCTGGCTTACGAATCAATAACTCTTTCATCTTCGCTTTTATTTTGGAAATGACTTGTTTTCGAACTACCTCTTGTTCCAATAATCTAGCGGCATCAAGCTGTGTCATGGTTCGAAGCGAACGCTGACCTAATGAAATCGAGAAATGGTCAATGGTCAATTCAGAACGTTCACTTGCTAAATTTTCTGCAACATATGTGTGTTGAAAATCCGTAATTTCTTGGAATCCAACCACAACCACATGACCTCTATGAGGAATAGGAGCAACTGTTATCGGGTATAAGGCGGTTGATTTTAGAAAACCTGAACCCGTTACGATCTCTACGGGTTGCTCAATCTTGCCTTGATAGGGATTTCCTAATCGACTCATTAACTCCTTAAAACGGTCGATTCCACTCTCAACAAGTAATGGATTCCAGTCTTTGATCTGGTATTCTCGAATCAGCTCGCTCATTCCAGCATCTGATCCCGGAAAAATATCCATCACCCCTGTTGATTGAATGATCTTTCCTGTTCCTTGGCTCACAAGTGCAACTGAAGCTCCTTCTTCCTTAGCCCAGATTGCTGACAACATTCCAGTTAAGCCTTGACCGATTACAACCACATTATACATGAGCTTTCTCCCCCTTTTTTCCCATTCCCAAAGAAACATGATAAATGGTGTTCATCAAATCTAACTGCTTGGCTGTTTCTCCTGTCGCTACGACTTTCATCCCTTTTTGTCTCTCTGCTACCGCATCAAGTAGTGCTTTATTTGCTTCTTCTGATGTTGTGATGCCTCTTTCCACAGCTATTGCTGCTGTACGAAAATTACAGAATGTCCCCTGACATGTTCCCATTCCTAAACGTGTTCTCCTACGAATATCTCCTAAATGGAATTTTTCATCTGGTAAGACCGATTCGATTTCACCTAGGGTTACTTGTTCGCATTCGCAGACAACGATATTTAAAAGATCATTTTTTTGTAAGCCTTCTTCAATTTTTTTCGCACGATTACCTGCCCAATGAACTAACTTTTGTTTCACCGCCGGAGCCATATTCACTTGTTTAAAAAATTCCTTTGCTTCACGGTGTGGAACAATCTCTTCTGCCGTAGTACATTTAGTGGAAACACCTAACTTTTGACAAACTAAATCGACTGTTTTTTCTGCCATGTAACGGAAAGTTGTAAATTTACCGCCAGTAATAGTAATAATTCCCTCTATACCATCACGAGTTTTGTGATCAAGTAGTGCCATTCCTCGACTCACATTCCGCCCACTGTCTCCGATAGCACCTTTTTCTTGGTAAAGAGGTCTTACCCCCGCAAACGCGCGAATAATTCGCATCTGCTCAACATCAGAGATCATTGCCTTACCATCTCGAAGCATCTTGTCTACTTCTTCTCGGGATAGCGAAAAATCGTCAGGTTCAAGGACATTTACTCCAGTCGTTCCAAAGATAGTAACGTTATGCGCAGGCACAAATATATCAGCATCTCCTGGCTTACGTAAACGGTTAATTACTTTTTTATTAAAACGGTGATGAAACACCACTAACATTCCACGGTTATTGATCATATGAACTTCGCTACCAGCGAAAGCAGCAATTCTAGCAGCCCAAGGACCTGTCGCATTGACGACCATGTTGGCATGAATCTCAATTTGTTCACCCGTATTGACGTTACGAACAATGACACCAACCACACGGTTATCTCGCATGATCATCTGTTCTACCTGATGATATGTCAGTACTTTACTTCCTCTACGTACTGCATCTGCTGTCACATCAACAACTAATGTAAAACCATCTACTGCACCATCTGGTACATGATAAGCGGCTTGAATATTCTTCGATAAAGAAGGTTCTTCTAAAAAGACTTGCTCTAGTGGAACCTCTTTTACCGGAATCCCAGCTTTCTTACATCCTTCAAGCCATTTTTGAACAAAGGCATCGTCATCTTGAGGAACCTTTACAAAAAGGCCACCTGTATCTTCGACCGAACCCGGCACAGTCCGTTTCACAATTAAATTTTCTTCATAGCTTTCACGCGCGGTCTCTGCATCCCCAACCGCATATCTCGCACCTGAATGGAGTAGTCCATGATAGCGAGAGGAAGTACCATGAACTAAATCCTGTTGTTCAACAAGAATCGCTTTGATGCCACGAAGTGCCAAGTCTCTCAATACGCCAGCACCTGTCGCCCCTCCACCAATCACTACAACTTCAGTTTCCAGTTTTCTCATCGCCATTTCCCCCAAAAGATCTTATATATACAGAAAGAGACCAGCACAAATCATCCTTTGCACTAGTTTGTCAAAGGCTTGATTTGTTTGGTCTCTCCGAATCTCCAACCAAAATAACCGATAAAATTGTCTATATAAATTATAACACGCTTTCATTCAGGGTTAAAGTAGTAATCTAAAAAACATAAGAAGGGTGGAGATCATCCACCCTTTAAATTAATTCTTACTCCC
>NZ_LSKU01000001.1:1800885-1817852 GCF_001561915.1 Tepidibacillus decaturensis
TAAAAACAGCCAAGAAACCAACATTCATGCGGGTTCAAGGCTGTTTTTTCTTTGATTTTGCTGCAAAAGTCAGGATATAAATTATAACACGCTTTCATTCAGGGTTAAAGTAGTAATCTAAAAAACATAAGAAGGGTGGAGATCAACCACCCTTTAAATTAATTCTTACTCCAATGCATGGTGCTGTTTACTGCACGTTTCCAGCCAGAATACAATTCTTCGCGCTTTTCTTCACCTAAAACAGGTTCAAATGTCTTATCAATTGCCCATTTCTTTGCAATCTCTTCTTTATCCTTCCAGAAACCTGTCGCTAAACCTGCAAGATATGCTGCGCCTAAAGCGGTTGTTTCATTCACTACAGGGCGTTCAACCGGAACGTTTAATATATCAGATTGGAATTGCATAAGGAAATTATTTTTCACTGCCCCTCCATCAACACGTAAAGTGTTTAATGTTATGCCGGAATCCGCTTCCATAGCAGAAAGTACATCTTTTGTTTGATATGCTAGTGATTCTAAAGTGGCACGTACCAAATGTTCACGAGTTGTTCCACGTGTTAAACCAAAGATAGCTCCACGTGCATCCATATCCCAATAAGGAGCTCCTAAACCAGTAAATGCAGGAACAACATACACACCGTCAGTTGAGTCAACTTTTGTTGCGAGTTCTTCTGATTGTGGTGCATTGTCTACTACGCGTAATCCATCACGTAACCACTGAACAGCAGCACCTGCTACGAAGATACTACCTTCTAAAGCATATTCAACTTTTCCATCAACCCCCCATGCAATGGTGGTTAATAGACCATGTTTCGATGGAACAGCTTTTGCACCTGTATTCATTAACATAAAGCAACCAGTTCCATAAGTATTCTTTGCCATTCCTGCTTCAAAACATGCTTGACCAAATAATGCGGCCTGTTGGTCTCCCGCTGCACCGGCAATCGGTACTTCTTCACCAAAGAAATGATATGGAACAGTCATTCCGTAGATCTCAGAAGATGGTCTTACTTCTGGCAACATAGATTTTGGAATATCTAACATCTGTAATAACTCGTCATCCCATTCCAGAGTATGGATATTAAATAGCATGGTTCTTGAAGCGTTTGTATAGTCCGTAACGTGGGCTTTTCCACCCGTTAACTTCCAAATGAGCCATGTATCGATTGTACCAAATAACAATTCACCTTTTTCAGCCTTTTCTCTAGCCCCTTCTACGTGATCCAAAATCCATTTGACTTTGGTACCTGAGAAATATGCATCAATTACTAATCCAGTTTTCTCACGCACCATTTGCTCATAACCTTTTGCTTTTAGATCGTCACAAATATTAGCTGTTTGGCGGCTTTGCCATACAATTGCATTGTAAACAGGAATGCCAGAATTCTTGTCCCATACCACAGTCGTTTCACGTTGGTTGGTAATCCCAATTCCTTCAATTTGACTTGGTTCTACATTATAATTTCCAAATAATTCTCCTAAAACAGCTAAAACGGATCCCCAAATTTCATTGGCGTTATGTTCAACCCAACCAGGTTGTGGATAATATTGGGAAAACTCTTTTTGTGTCATTGCCACAATTTCCCCATTTTTATTAAATAGAATGGCTCTAGAACTGGTAGTTCCTTGGTCAATGGATAAAATGTACTTTTCTATCATCTTGAATTCCTCCTTTTTAAGCGGTTATATTTTTGTTAGTTACAGTAGAATTTTGTAAACTTGCCTGCTTTCTATCTTGCATAACAGCAACGATAATAACTATCAATGTAATAATTATAAAGGCATACAAAGACGAAACAATTTTTCCCATAAATAGTGCTTTATAAGTTAACGCACCAAGTCCTCCTCCAAGAATTGGACCCACGACAGGAATCCAAGAATAAGACCAATCTGAAGAACCCTTTCCTGCTATAGGTAATAGGAAGTGAGCAATTCTTGGACCAAGGTCACGAGCTGGATTAATAGCATAACCAGTTGTTCCCCCTAACGAAAGTCCTATTGCAACAATAAAAAATCCAACTATAAATGGGTTCAGACCCTCTGAAAATTTATTCGCACCAATAACAGATAGTCCAAACAATAATACAAAAGTCCCCATAATTTCACTTATTAAATTCGCTGCATAATTACGTATAGCTGGACCAGTGGAAAAAACAGCCAGTTTAGCAGCTTGATCATCAGTCTCTTTCCAATGTGGTAAATAATGGACCCACACGATAATAGCACCGATAAAAGCCCCTATTAATTGCGCTAATATATAACTAGGTACCTTTTCCCAGGGGAAATCCCCAGTCATAGCCAATCCAATAGTAACAGCAGGATTTAGATGCGCACCACTAATATTACCTGCTGCATATACACCTATTGTAACACCAAATCCCCAGCCAACTGTTATTCCAATCCAATCAGAACCAAATGTCTTTGTCTTTTTAAGTACATAACCAGCAACTACTCCACCACCAAAAATAATAATTAACATCGTTCCAATTAATTCTCCTAAAAATGGTATCATTCCATTTTCCCCCTTTAACATAAAACATTTATTAGATTAGATGTAATCCGTACTCTTAAAATTCTTTAGGTATACCTTTTAGTTCTCCCCCCATACAAACAAAATAAAATGAGACCCATTACGAAATAAACCTTTTATAAAAGGCTTTCATAATGGGTCTCCAAAGTCTCCTCATTAGCTATTAACTTTGTGTCTATATTGTAACACAAAATGAAAGCGATATCAACAAAAATTATTAAGACTTTAAAAATTTTATCTTTTAATTCCATAGATCATTATTTGAAGTCGTGACAGCTGTGGCTCCTGCATTTAAAGCATTCTCAATATCTTGTTGTTTACGAATTAAACCTCCAGCAAGAATGGGAATTCCTGTTACTTCTTTTACCTCCTTGATCATATGCGGTATAAGGCCTGGTAACACTTCAATAAAATCAGGTTGTGTTTTTTCAAATAACTTATAACTTGTTTCCAAAGCTGTAGAATCAAGTAAAAACAAGCGTTGTATAGCTAACAAACCTTTTTTCTTAGTTGTTGTAATCACTTGGGAACGAGTTGAAATTAAGCCAGCTGGCTGAACATCCTGTATGATAAACTGAATTGCATATTCATTGTTTTTAAAACCGTGTATCAAATCTACGTGAGTAAGTAAACTCTTGTTCACTTTTTTGCTATATTCTGAAATGTTTTTTAGCTGCCCAATATGACTGTTAAGCAAGATAAAATATTCAAAATCACTTTTTAAAACTGTTTCAAAATCCTTCATGCTACGAACCGCAGGTATAATTTTTTGCCCATTAAAATTCAATCTCACATTCTCCTAAGATTCTGTTTCTAAACGATTAAATTTTAACTAAATTTTTTGCTTCGGAAGCATCATAAAGAACACTTTCTAACGTACATCCCATTCCTGAAGCTACTGCACCTGCATATGCACCTTCAACGATTGGTGCATCCACTATTTTAATATTGTCAAATCCTTCTAGCCATTCTAAAGCCAATTCGGTATTCATTAAAGCACTGCCTAAATCAACAAAAACAGCGACGCCTTTAGCAGAATATACCGACTCAATTGCCTCTTTAATTTTTTCAGCACTGGTCCCAATTTCATTTTCGTTAGTTCCCCCTGCAACGGCTATAGGAACTTGGGGGGCTACTTGAATTAAAAGTTTTTTTAATCCAGAGACAAGCTCTGAGCTATGGGAAACCAAAACGATTCCTACATAATTCATTATTCGTCCCCACTTTCTAGCATGGTCAAACATAAGCTTTCAAAAAGAAAATGAGAGGAAACTGCCCCTGGATCTAAATGTCCGATTGATCTTGGGCCTAAATAAGCAGCACGTCCTTTATTCGCCTGTAAATGTTTGGTGTTTTCCATGTATTTTTTACTTGTTTCCATAAGCTGCTGCCAATCTAAGGTTTCACCTTGTTCTCTTACAAAACGGGCTATAGGTTCCCAAACATCAAGCATGGTCTTATCACCTACTTGTGCTTTGCCCCTTAATTTTAAACCGTTAACTGCTTCTTCCAAAAGATTAGCAAAGTCGTCCATTGTTAATTCTTCTTTTCCTTTACAAATGCTCGCCGCCTTCATAAAAGCGGTTCCATACAAAGGTCCGGAAGCCCCACCTACTTTAGAAATTAAAACCATCGAAATATCTTGAAATAAACTACCGATCTCTTGATAATTCTTTAAGGTTATTTTCTTCGTAACTTCTTGAAAACCTCGTGACAAATTAATGCCATGATCACCGTCTCCAATTTCCTGATCGAGTTGGGTTAAATATTCCTTTTGTGTTTGAATTTTTTCGCTGGCTCTATTTATCCACCGAATGATTTGCTCTATGTGAATCACGGATAACACTCCTGTCTTTATTTTTTCCAAGCGACCGTATCTGCTCCTGCTTCTAATAATTCAATTAATTGATCATCTAATTTTAATAAGGTGACGGATACTCCAGCCATTTCTAAGGAGGTCATATATTCGCCTACAAATGTATTATGGACATCAATTTGATTTGATTGTAATATTTCGTTGACTTTTTTATTTAAAATATACAACTCCATTAAAGGAGTGGCACCTAACCCGTTGATCATAACGGCAACTTTTTCGCCAACAACTAGCTTCATATCTTCTAAAATTCGTTCTACTAAAGTTTCTGCAATTTTGTTAGCAGTTTCAATAGTTGTTCTTTGTGTTCCTGGTTCTCCATGAATCCCCATGCCAATTTCCATTTCATTCTCACCTATTTCAAAACCAGGCTTTCCAGCTGCAGGAATTGTTGCTGGAGTTAATGCCATTCCCATACTGCGGACATTAGCAATAACTTTAAGAGCCACTTCTTTTACTTCGTCTAAAGATAGACCTTTCTCAGCGGCTGCACCGGTAATTTTGTGAACAAAAACCGTTCCTGCTATTCCGCGGCGACCTGTGGTATACGTACTATTTTCAACTGCAACGTCATCATTGACTACTACTTTTTCTACTCGAATTCCTTCAGCTTCTGCTAATTCTGCAGCCATCTCAAAATTCATAATATCGCCAGTGTAATTTTTGATAATGAGCAGAACGCCTTGACCCGAATTGGCCGCCTTAATCGCTTCTAATACTTGGTCAGGTGTTGGTGAGGTGAAAACCTCTCCAGCTACAGCTCCATCTAGCATTCCTTTCCCCACATATCCCGCATGGGAAGGTTCATGTCCACTTCCCCCACCGCTAACTAAAGCAACTTTACCTTGAACAGGGGAATCGGCCCTAACAATGACTGTAGTATCTGGTATATTTCTTAATTTTTTCGGGTGAGCCATCACCATACCATCGATCATATCTCTTACCACTTGTTCCGGATCATTGATAATCTTTTTCATGAATACATACCTCCCTATTTTTGAGACTTGAGCTTGTTCTACTACTTCATTGTATTGCTATTGCAATTTACATGCCAATTAATAATTTAATCAATTTCATGATTTCCCTTTTTTTTCGGAATCAGATTATAAGAAAAAAATTTAATTTGGGAAAAAGTATCAATCTTATTGATATTTTTTACCAAGATAGTCCTCTATACCATATTTTCTTACTTTACTGGCTACTGTTTTATGTGTTAATCCTAATGCTTTAGCGACACTATTAAAACTGGGATAATATTGAATGGCATATTGAAAAATTTCTCTCTCATATTCTTCCATTGTTTTTACTTTTCCTTCTTTCTTCCATTCATTTGATATAATAGAAGGAGCATCTTCTAAGAGCTGAGAAGAAATAAGATATTTTGGTAGGTCTTTGACGAGTAGATATTCTCCCTCACTTAAACTCATCGTTCGTTCTACAATATTCTGTAGTTCTCTAATATTACCCGGCCAATCATATTGTATGAGTGCTTCCATAAATCCTTTCTCATATCCCTTGATATTTTTTCCCAAGCTTTTATTCAATTGTTTTCGAAAGGAATCGACTAATAAGGGAATATCTGATTTCCGTTGTCTTAATGGAGGAAGATGGATAGGAATCACGTTTAAACGATAAAACAAATCCTCCCGAAATTCCCCTGTCTTCACCATCTTAAAAAGATCGCGATGGGTAGCCGCAATCACTCTAACGTCTAAATGTATGACTTGTTGCCCACCCACTCGTTCAATTTCCTTCTCTTGCAAAACTCTTAAAATTTTGGATTGAAGCTCTAAACTTAAATCTCCAATTTCATCTAATAGAATTGTTCCGGTATGAGCCAATTCAAATTTTCCTCTTCGCAATTGAAAAGCACCTGTAAAAGCTCCCTTTTCGTGGCCGAATAATTCACTTTCGATTAAGTGGGCAGGAATTGCTGCACAATTGACCCGTATAAACGGTTTCCCGTTACGATCACTGGCTTCATGAATCGCCCTAGCCACCAATTCTTTTCCTGTACCACTCTCTCCTGTAATTAGTATAGTAGAATCGGTTTTGGCCACTTTATTTGCAATCGATAAAGTGTCCATCAGTTCATCACTATATCCAATAATTTGAGCAAAAGCACCATTAAATCGTTCGTGCTTCGATAGTTCTTGTTCTAAGTACCTTGTTCGTTCTTCAGCAATTTCAAGCTGTTGAAGCAATGTCTTGATTTCATTTAAGGGGCTTAACGTTAATACGGTTCCACAAAAACAACCATCCACTAATATTGGATGCAATTTAGCAATATATGCGTGATGATTTTCTAAATGAACCACTTCAACAAATGGACGATGGTAATCTACCACTTTTCGCCAAACTTTTTTATTTAAAACTTGAAAGATAGAATGAGTTTTATCTAGCTCTTTTAAAAGAATCTCCATCACTGGATTTGTATATAAAAAATCACCATTTTGATCAGATAATGCTATGGCATCTTCTACAGAATGGAGGACTAAATCAAGTTGTTCTTTTATTTTTTTCACTTCATTTAACTCTTTACTTAATTCTTCAATCGTAGATATGTCATGAAAGAGTGCAACAGCCCCTACTATTTTCCCATCCCAGATAACAGGAGAACGATTCGTTAAGATCACACGATTATTTAATACTTGTTTTTTGGCAATTTCAGCTATTCCTGTTTGCATAACATGATATAAACGGGAATGGGGTATAACATGATCTGCCCGATGGTTTAATAACTGATCGAGGGGAATTTCGAAAAGCTTAACAGCTTCTTCATTGACATAGGTAATGATGTTTTCTTTGTTTACAACCACAATACCATTAGGCAAACTGGATAGTACAGATTCAACAGTGACGGAATTCTCCATTAATAGTTGATCTGTTTTCGAATGATCTTGAGATTCTTCATAGTCAGGTGTCTGGATAAAATCTTTAATTTTCTCAATGATTTCTTGGGAAACTTCTTCTTCAAAGCGTAGAATAATTTTTTCCCCTTTTTGGATTTTATAAGAAATAAGGGCTAAAAGGCTGGTAATTGGGGTTTTTCGTTCACGATGAATTACATAGATTTTCGTCAATATACGAGTATCATGAATTAGTGACTGTAATTTGGCGATTAATGACGCCGCAAAACGAACATGTAAACCATTCGTCTTGTTAACAACCACTTCCACTTCCCTGATTGCTTCCATTCATCATTCCTCTTTTCTATCAAACTTATATAAACAAAGAATACATTTACCAAAAGGTCGCGATTTGAAGGCGCCTGATAAAATTTTAATATAGTGACCTTCACTTATTGACCATCGTTAGTCCTGAATCAACGACTTAACTGTCCAATAAAAAATACTTTGAATTCCTTTTTTCGTTGATCATTCATCCATACATACCCCTTATTAACCGTTTTTCTTTTTTACAAGAAAAAAACCATAAAAAATCGCTAGAATTTCTATTCTAGGTTTTTAATGGTTTTTCCTACTCTCCAACCCAATTTATCAATTTTTACTATTATAACATATTTCCATTTCTTATAAATCCTTTAAAAAAAAAGCCGTAACACTTCTTCCAACTAAGACACTTCTAATCCCCCTAGATTTCTTTCTCCCTTTTATGACTCAAGGCTATTCCCATACTGAACTTCTTTCACACCTTTAATCTGCTTAATATCATCCACTACAAATGGTAAAGAATTTGGTTTTTGCATCCTTAACGTTAAGTCGATGGTCACATAGCTTACTTCATTTTCATCTTTTTCTTCATCATGAATACTTACGCTTTTGACGTTAATCTTTCTTTCTCCTAATTTCATTGCAATTTCTCCAAGTTTTCCGGGTTGATCAACGACACACACTCTGATTTGCGTTAAATGTCTTTTGCGGATAATAAACTGATCAAATTTTGCTAATACGGCTAAACTAACTAAAACAAAAAAAGTTGTGACTACTGCCCCAAAATAAAAGCCAGCTCCAATACCCAAGCCAATAGCTGCAACTACCCAAAGTGATGCTGCCGTAGTTAAACCAGTGACTGTAAAACCATGTCTTAAAATCGTCCCCGCACCTAAGAATCCAATTCCAGCAACCACTTGAGCTGCAATACGGGAGGGATCAAATCTTACATTTTCTTCATGTAAAAAAGGTTCAAAGCCATAAATCGAAATAAGCATGATCAAGGTAGAACCTAAGCTGACCAATATATGTGTACGGAAACCAGCAGGATGATTATGCTGTTCTCTTTCAAAACCAATTACCCCACCTAACAGTACTGCTAAGGATAATCTTAGAAGAATATGAAGATAATCAATAGACCAGACTTCTGTCATCCTATCACCTCAAACCCTTCATTTTATCAGGAAAATTAGTAAAACATCCATCAAGACAATAACTAGTCAATTTCTTAAATAAAGATAAACTATCTACAGTGTATGGATATATTTTATAATCATACTCATGAAATGCTTGAATATACTTCTTATCTACAAAAGAGACGTGAGGATGGACACTATAAACTTTAAACGGTAGATGACGTACGTAATTTACAGGGTCAATTATCCTTGTAGAGAAAAGAACACCCAATTTTATTTGTGGATTTAATTTTGCAACTTTTGCTAAAGTATAATGATCAAATGAAGAAATAAGTACACGATCAAGCATCTTATATTTGCTGATAAGATCAAGCATTTTCTTTTCAATTCCTTGATAAAAGAAAGGGATATTTTTTATTTCAATATTGACTACTAAATTTGTTTTTGAAGCAAATGCTAGAAATTCATCTAAAGTAGGTATTCTCTCTCCTCTAAATTCATTTGAAAACCAAGATCCTGCATCTAATTTTTGCAATTCCTTCAACGTATAATCTTTTAAATATCCCGTTCCATTTGTTGTGCGGTTCACTTTTTCATCGTGACAAATGATAACTTCCCCATCTTTTGTCAATTGAATATCTAATTCAATACCATCACTATTCATTTTTTCAGCAAGTCGAAATGCAGCCATTGTATTTTCAGGTGCATATCCTGAAGCACCACGATGGGCAAAAATCATTTTCATTTCCCTCCAATCTTTAATCTTTACGGCCACTATATTTTTTCTTCCCATAATTCATAATTTGAAGTCGTAACGGCTGTAGCACCAGCATTAAGTGCATTTTCTATATCATCCTTTGTACGAATCAGGCCACCTGCTAGAACAGGAATTCTAGTTGTTTCTTTTACTTCTTTAATCATATGTGGAATAAGGCCTGGTAATACTTCAATAAAATCAGGTTGGGTTTTCTCAAACAACTTATAACTTGTTTCTAATGCCGTTGAATCCAGTAAGAATAGACGTTGTATAGCAAGTAACCCCTTCTTTTTGGCAGTGGTTATCACTTGTGAACGAGTTGAGATTAGGCCAAATGGTTGAATGTTTTGAATCACAAATTGTGTAGCATATTCATCATTTTTTAATCCATGAATTAAATCTATGTGCAATAGCAATTTCTTATTTGCTTTTTTGCTATATTCAGAAATACTTTTTAGCTGCCCAATATGACTGTTAAGTAAAATAAAGTACTCTATATCACTCTTCAGTATTTTTTCAAAATCCTTCATATTACGTATTGCTGGTAAAATTCTTTGACCGTTAAAATCCAAAACAGGTCACTCCCTCTAAAAATAATCAGGACAGTTCTCTTATAATATATAATATAGTATATAGTAAAAAAAATGGCCGCAAGCCCTAATGGCCAACGGCACTCCAAATAATCTCTCAACCAAAACATGTTTGGTGAATTAATCATACCATTCTATAGCGATAATGTGAATACGTTTCCCACAAAAAAATTAATTAAATTATTATTTTGTGAAAAAAGTGTGATATGTTACAATAATCATATTGCTTTTTAATGGAGGAATGAATATGGATTTTTCTATAACTGATCAAGCTTTAAAGCAAATTGAAGCATTACAATTACCTTCCAATATTGGGGTACGTATTAAAGCAGAGTTGGCTGCTGGCTGAGGTTTCACGCTTGAGGTAGAATTGGTTCTGGATGAACCAAAAGAAAGTGATCAAACAGTTCTTATCAATAACCAGATGTTTATATTTGACTCTTTTACTGCAAAAACATTCGATGAACCTCTAAAGTTAGATTATTCTGAGCTTCAGGGTTACAAATTATCTACTCCTTCTGAAATTCTAGCCTACGGGATACACCTAAGCAGTAGTGTTTAATAACACTGACAGCTAGATACTATAAGCTAACATAATTTAGGAACTTGGTTTATACCAAGTTCCCTTGAATATAACCTAAACAGTTTCCACGCTATATTTCAATTCTGTCTCTAGCTCACTCCTATACTGTTTTTTTTCTCGCTCTGTCCATTTTAAATATTCTGCCATGAACTGTATGACCGATTCTTTCCAGTTTATGACCCACTCCCGATTGAAAAGAATTGCCCCTGTTCTTCTTAGGAAAAAATCTAACGGAGACACAACCATCTCTTGTTCAATCCCATATACTAATGCCCCGTATACAGACTTAGGCAAATCAATTTTAGAGTCGCTGATCTGACCAAAATAACGATAGATTTCATTCACATTAGAACCATACCTTTTTACAAGGTTAGTGGCCTCTTCCTTAGACAAACCTAAAGTCATTCCTTCTGCAACTTTTCTTTGGATAAAATCGATAAATCCTTTTGAACCACCAACGTCTCCTCCAGATAATGTTTTATTCTTTGTACTTGATGGAGGGAATCGTATTTGCTCTTCTTTCTGTAACTTCTCTGCAACCAAATCCACAATCCGTTCGGCCATTTTACGATAACCGGTTAATTTACCACCAGCAATGGAAATTAAGCCTGTGTCAGATACAAAAATCTCATCTTTTCTTGATACTTCAGAAGGTGATTTTCCTTCCTCATGAATGAGTGGTCTTAGTCCTGCCCAACTAGATTCGACATCACGATCCGTTAGTTTTAAATCAGGAAACATGTTATTTGCTGCTGCTAAAAGATAAGACCGATCTTCTTCTGTCATTCTTGGGTTTTGAATATCTCCTTGGTAAACCGTATCTGTTGTTCCTAAATAAGTTTTTCCTTCCCTTGGAATGACAAAAACCATTCGCCCATCTGGAACGTCAAAATAAATCGCATGATGTAGAGGAAATTTTTTTTGATCAAAGACAAGATGAACTCCTTTGGTCAATAATAAATGTTTGCCTTGTTTAGATCCATCCATTTCCCTTACATGATCAACCCAGGGGCCAGTGGCATTGACAATTTTTTTAGCAAAAATTTCATACACCTGTTTAGAAATCAGGTCTTTTACTTGTGCACCAATCAGTTTATGGTCGCGATAGATCAATTCTTCTACTTTAGCATAATTACTAACTAATGCTCCATGTTTCTGTGCTTCTTTCATCGTTTCTATCGTTAACCTGGCATCATCTGTCCGATATTCAACATAGACCCCACTACCTTTAAGTCCATTTTTCTTCAATAGAGGTTCTTTTTTTAAGGTTTCCTCTACATTAAGCATTGTTCTTCTTTCATCTTTTTTCACATTAGCAAGAAAATCATAGACCTTTAATCCAATTGAAGTGGAAAATTTGCCAAAGGTTCCTCCTTGATAAATGGGAAGGATCATCCACTCAGGAGTGGTCACATGAGGAGCATTTTCATAAACAATTGCTCTTTCTTTTCCCACTTCTGCTACAACGCCTACTTCAAATTGTTTTAAATATCTTAACCCTCCGTGTACGAGCTTTGTTGAACGACTAGAGGTTCCAGCCGCGAAGTCTTGCATTTCGACTAATCCAACCTTCATACCTCTTAATGCAGCATCTAATGCAATTCCTGCACCTGTAATCCCACCACCAATAATCAAAAGATCTAGTGGTTCTTTACTCATTTGCTTTAAGAATTTGCTTCGATTAATACTAGAAAAGCCCATTTCAATTCACCCTTTCTTTTAAGAGTACCCACAAAAGTGACGAATTTCTTTGAAGCATTCCATAAATTTTTGCAAAGCCCAACAAATACAGAAAAAAGAGACCGCAACAAACCCTACTAGAATACCTAATAAGGATGTTACGGTCTCTCCTATTCTCCGACCTGTATTTTAATTGTCATCATCATCATTATATATCAAAAAGAAATACAGCTCAAGAAAAATGATCTTCTTCCAAGAATAGAGACTCAATTTCTTACCCAGCTTTCCCTAAAAATAAACTAACGATTAAAATCACAAAAACGATCGTTGTGATCACAACAAAAAGAAAATCCTTTTCTTGAATAAAGGCAATAATCGAAATGGCTACTCTAAATATGGGGGTAAGAATTAACAAAAGTAAACCTGTTAATATCACTGCATAGGGTTTTAGTTCAAGAAATCCCTTCAAAATTTCAATGGTATGAGTGGGATAAGATTGATTGGGATACCCTGTGTTCCCACTAATGACAAATAATAATAAGCCGATAAAAACGGTGATGGCGCTAATGAAGACCCCTATTCTTAGCAGCTTGCTTATTGTAACTTCCATTTTGCGGATATTTTCATCCTGCTTTTGCTCTTCTCTACTTAATGTTTGACTCATGAAATAACCCCCCAACCTTTAAGAAGCATTTCAATGGCAACATAAACTAAGACAGGAATAAAAATTTTTCTTATTGTTACACTTCTCAAATTCTGCATCAATTTTGTGCCAAATACTGCACCGATTAAAACCCCTACAGCTACAGGACCTGCAATTTTGGGATCTATATCTCCCCTCATCAAGTAAACCCCTGCACTTGCTGCTGCTGTCACACCGATCATAAAATTACTTGTTGCACTTGAGACTTTCATAGGAAGTTTCATAAACATATCCATCGCCATCACTTTAAAACTTCCACTACCAATTCCTAATAGGCCAGAAATAACGCCTGCAACATACATCATTCCAAATCCACCATATACGCCAGTTACCTTATACCTTACTTGTTGCTCTAATGCCTTATCATAATATTCTCCATGTAGCCCCAATTTATTAGCAATTGGGTGTGGGACACCCCCAACCGGCAATTCCTGATTCCTTTTTTGTAGCATGGTGATGGCTGAGAATAATAACAATAAGCCAAATAAAATATAAAGAATATGAGGCCTAATCAAGCCAGCAATGAATGCTCCTGTTAAAGCTCCTGTTGTAGTAGCTAATTCTAAAAACATTCCAACACGAATATTGGTTAATTTATCTCTGACATAGACGACAGCTGCCCCACTTGATGTAGCGATCACAGAAACAATACTAGCACCGATTGCATAATGAATAGGGATTTTAAACAATAAAGTAAGTGCTGGAATCACGATGATCCCACCACCTAGTCCTAAAAGAGAACCGAAGACTCCAGCAACAATGGAGACCATAAAAATCAATAATACAGATATAACCAAGGCTGTCATCTCCTCAATTGATACCCAGTTGTTCATTTGTCTCATATTCATATCTTAGTATTACTATGTTTACCCTGCGATTCGCTTGTCTATGCTCTTGTGTGTCATTTTTATAAACAGGTTGGTATTCACCATAACCAACGATCCTTAACCTTTCAGGCTTAATTTGGTGTTTTTCTATCAGGTAATGTAATACAGATGAAGATCTAGCTGCAGATAAGTCAAAATTAGATTTATAAGTCGATCCCGGTCTAATGGGAAGATTATCGGTATGACCTTCAATACTTAATGGATTTTGAATTTCTTTAAACATCGCTGCCAAACTGTCTAAAATTCCCCTAGCTTCAGGTTTTATCTCTGCTTTTCCCAAATCAAAGAAAATCTTTTCTTTTAATGAAATTTGTATACCGCGTGGGAGTTCAATCATTTCAATACTATCTTCTAAATGATTGGCTTTAATATATTGTTCTACTTTTTTTCGTAGGTCTTTTAATCCTTTTTCGAGTTGCTTTTGATGCTCATCCTCTAAATTTTTAATAATGTTTTCCTTTAATTTATTTTGTTGCCCATCACCGGTTCCAGTAATTCCATTCTTTCCAGTCCCTTCTACAAAGGAACTATAATAAAATGCATCAGAAAGGGAAGCAGCAATTTGGTCGAATTTTTGAACTTCTAATTTACTCATTGAATACATCACAACAAAAAAGATCATTAACAAGGTGATTAAATCAGCATATGTAATTAGCCAGCGTTCGTGATTTTCAGGGGCTTCTCCTTTTTTCTTACGACGATTACTCATTGTTGTCACCTATTGGATTCTCTTCATTATCTATACGTTCTGCAGGTGGTAAGAATGCTAATAATTTTTTCTTGAGCATCTGCGGATTTTCACCTGCCTGAATCGATAAAATCCCCTCTACTTCAATTTCTTTAATTAAGACCTCCATCTGACTTCTTGCTTTTAATTTTGCAGCAATAGGAAGATAAATGACATTGGCACTACCAACACCATACAAGGTTGCAATAAAGGCTACAGCAATAGAGGGGCCTAATTCATCTGGATTCGATAGGTTCCCTAACACATGGACAAGCCCCATAACCGTTCCGATGATTCCCATCGTAGGCGCAAATCCACCTGCAGATTCAAAGATTTTAATTCCTTTTTCATGTCTAGCTTCTATATTTGAAATTTCAATTTCAAGGATTTCTCTAATCAGTTGAGGGTCAACTCCATCAACGACCATCATTAATCCTTCACTTAAAAAAGGATTACCTTTTAAATCTTCATAACGCTGTTCTAAAGCAAGAATCCCTTCACGTCTAGCGAGTGAAGAAAAATCCACCAATTGTCTGATTGACTCATGAACATGAAGCTTTCTTTCAGTGAATGCTATATTTAACAATTTTGGAACAGTCTTTAATTGTGACATCGGAAAACTCACAATAACTGCTCCAAACGTTCCGCCAAAAACAATCATAAACGCTGTTATTTGTAGAAGAGAAGTAAAATGTCCTCCTTCTAATATGAAACCACCAATAAGTCCTGCAAATCCTAAAATAAGTCCAATAATTGTCGATAAGTCCATCTAGTCACATCCTCTAAAACAACATAAATTTACTTCAGATTCTCTTATTCGACATTATTTTCATTATTCCTTCCTCATTTTCCTACAAAAGTAACGGTTGCCGTGAAGTTAATACCTTGGTCCCATATTAAGAAGTCTTACATTCTTTATTAAGAAGGAAAACTAATCCTAAAGACTTAGTTTTTGATAAAAGAAAAAAACCCTAACAAATGTTAGGGAGAGGATGACTGATTAAATTGAAGTTTAAAGACCAACAGCAGCACGTTGTTCTGTAATGATTCCTTTTACAATAGCTACATCAAATTTTTCCTTTTCCATTAAAAAGCTTTGATTACTGTCTAAATAACAACATGCGTAAAATAGACGATCGATATCTCTAAGTTCAAAGGGTTTTCCAGATTTCATCTGATAGATTTTATCATTTACCTTCATCATATCAAACACCCCAATCTTCTTGTTAACTGTATTATAACAATATACTATATAACAGTCAACGCCTATTTAAATTTTGTATTATAACAAAATCTAAACATCTATTTATTTAAGTAAAAAAAGGTTTGTATATTCCTTCGCGCTCCGTCATCCGTGCCCTTCTATGAATAAAGATTACGGAGAGAAGGGCACTTCTGAAGGTCGCAGCTTATGGAATATACAAACCCTTAAATGACAAATGGAAGAAAGGGATGAGATTAATGTGAGTCTTATTATTTTGTAAAAATATGATCCCCTATTTTTAAAATTTGCGGCCTTGACCATATCCAAGCAGATGTTGCAGTGTCTGGGTTAAAGTAATATAACGCACCTTTTGATGGATCCCAACCTCTAATTGCATCAAGTGCTGCCAATTTAACTGTCTCATTAGGAGTGAGCCAAAATTGACCATCAGCTACAGCAGTAAAGGCACGATCTTGGAAGATCACGGATTTAAGATCATTTGGGAATTTCTTTGAATGAACGCGATTTAAAGCTACAGCAGCAACAGCTACTTGACCTTCATAGGGTTCACCTCTAGCTTCACTATATACCAATCGAGCCAATAGATTAAATTCATCTTGTGACAAACTATATTTCTTCAGCGTTTTCCAAGTGATTGGACCTACAATTCCATCAATCATCAGTCCATAATTGCTTTGAAACTTTTTAACCACATTTAATGTTTGATATCCATAGATTCCATCTATATCTATTGAATAATTTAATTGCTTTAACCGATATTGCAAATCCCAAACATCCCCATTACTACTTCCATACGTTAAAAGTGTAGGTGCCTGGGCATTGGCCTCATCATTTATTGGAATGATTGAAAAGACTAATGATAAAATAAAGATAGATATCATCATTTTCTGTAATTTTTTCAACATGGTTACAAATTCTCCTTTCTTACTTAAGCTTTAGGGCCATTTTTTCTGGTCTTTAGGCACTAAGTAATAGGGAAGACTCGTCGATTAGTTTACATAATATCTAACGCTTATTCAATATGAGTTTATTGGTAACGTTGAGAATTTCTACTTTAACTTCCCTCCGAAAGAAGTCTCCCACTTCTAAACGTGAAGGTGTGCA
>NZ_LSKU01000001.1:1819331-1821669 GCF_001561915.1 Tepidibacillus decaturensis
TAGGTGGCGGGTAGTTCACTTTAACAAATAAAGGAATTTAAAAGGGGGATGATCATGAAAGGAAAAGTTTTAAGAAAATGGTTCAAACGCTATTTATTTATCATTTTGGGTACTTTTTTTGTTGCTATAGGATTGGAAACATTTCTCATTCCCAATCAAATAATTGATGGTGGCATTATTGGATTATCGATTATCTTAAGCGAACTGACAAATTATCCGCTTGGTTTTTTATTGTCATATTAAATATTCCTTTTTTGTTTGTTGGCTACAATCAGATTGGAAAAACATTCGCAATCACTACACTTATTTCAGTTGGCTTTTTGTCCATCTTTGTCTCATTTGTCCATCAATTTGATGTGATAACAGGAGATATGTTTCTAGCTACTATTTTTGGTGGGATTATCCTAGGTATTGGTGTAGGTCTCATTATTAGAAACGGAGGATCCTTAGATGGAACAGAGATCATTGCAATTTTAGCAAATAAACGTTTTGGTTTTTCTGTTGGTGAAATTGTGATGTTTTTTAATATTTTTATCATGACTGGGGCTGGGATTGTCTTTACCTGGGAAAGTGCGATGTATTCTTTAGTTGCTTATTTTATTGCCTTTAAAACGATTGATATTGTGATCGCTGGCCTTGATGAGTCAAAGTCTGTTACGATTATTTCCGATCAGCCTGATTTGATTGCCGAAAAGATAATTGCTAGACTTGGCCGTGGAGTTACACACATATATGGAAAAGGTGGCTATACTAAAGAGGACAAGGAATTATTATACGTAATTGTCACAAGACTAGAGGTGGCAAAGTTGAAATCGATCATTGAAGAAATAGATCCTAATGCCTTTGTTGCGATTGAACATGTTAACGATGTCATGGGTGGTAGATTCCAAAAAAAATCCATCCATTAAATAGTTTATTCATATAGATTGGAGAATTCTTTATGCATCAGTTACCAGAAACATTTAAATCAAGAATGAAACAGTATTTAAATAAAGATTATGAATCTTTTATCAAAACCTACGAACAATCACATACACAGGGATTAAGAGTAAATACTTTAAAATTAACCACGGACCAATTCTTATCTCTCTCACCCTTCCATCTTCAAGTCGTTCCTTGGACAGCGGAAGGCTTTTATTATCAAGAAGAAGATCGACCTGGTAAACATCCATACCATGCCGCTGGTTTATACTATATTCAAGAACCTAGTGCAATGGCTGTTACAGAGGTTTTAGATCCACAGCCTGGTGAAAAAATCTTAGATCTAAGTGCTGCTCCTGGTGGGAAGTCAACACATATTGTCACCAAAATGAAAGATAAAGGGTTGCTAGTAGCCAATGAAATTCATCCAACACGAGTAAAGGCTTTATCAGAAAACTTGGAGAGATTTGGTGCAAAACATATTCTCGTTACCAATGAATCTCCAAATCATTTAGCCAAGATCTTTCCAGAATACTTTGATCGTATCCTAGTAGATGCCCCATGCTCTGGCGAAGGAATGTTTCGTAAAAATCCTGAAGCGATTGCGGAATGGTCTGAATCACACGTCCAATATTGCGCTATTCGTCAACAAGACATTTTAGATGAAGCACAGAAAATGCTAAAACCAGGTGGTACATTGGTATATTCAACTTGTACCTTTGCTCCAGAAGAAAACGAAGGTACGATTGCAAGGTTTATTGATAAATACCCTCAATTTGAAATTGAACCAATCCCTGATACTTTAGCAGGTTTATTTAAAAGTGGTGAACCAAAATGGGTTGAAAATGACGATTCATCTAAGCTTCAATTTACCCTTCGCTTATGGCCACACCACATTCAGGGAGAAGGTCATTTCATTGCGAAACTACGTAAAAAAGAATCAACAGTAGAAGCCACATTTAAGCCGATGAAAGTTAAATCTTTACCAGAAGCCGTTCAATATTATCGTTCATTTGCTAAGGAACATTTGAGCGAGGTTGCTGAAGGGATTTTTCACTCTTTTGGAGATCATCTTTATCTTGTACCTGATGGTCTTCCAGATTTAAAAGGAATCAAAGTGGAGCGATTAGGTCTCCATTTAGGAGAATTAAAGAAAAAAAGATTTGAACCAAGTCATGCTTTAGCCATGGCTTTATCGAAAAATCATGTAAGGCAGTTCCTACCTTTAAATTTAGAACAGGCGGAAAAGTATTTGCGTGGAGAGACACTTCAAGTAGAATCCAATCAGACAGGCTGGACTTTGGTAACGATCGATGCTTACCCATTAGGCTGGGGTAAAATTTCTAATCATCAGTTAAAAAATCATTATCCAAAAGGATTAAGATGGAAGTAAGTAATCATTTGACATTATAAAAAA
>NZ_LSKU01000001.1:1821694-1830218 GCF_001561915.1 Tepidibacillus decaturensis
CCCTTAAATAACAAATGGAAGAAAGTTATACTTTCTTAATCTTGAAGCAAAAAATATCCACCAGCCTGGTGGATATTATTTTTCGATCATTTTTGTATGGTTACGAGATATATATCATTTTTTTGTTGATATGAAGCTTTTATATTTTTCAATTTACAATATTGAATGATGTTTTTTGCTGATTGCTCACGTTCTACTATCATGTTAAATGTTCCATCCAATTGATTTAGTGCTTGTTTTAATTGATGAACAGGGTCAGGCACATCCATATTTCGATAATGATCGATTGGAACATTTCTAGTATCCACTGTTTTACCTTCAATCTTTAGAGGAATACGGTATTCCTTCATAATACGCAATTCTTGTTCTTTCCATTGTTCCTCTGTTAAATCTTTCCTTCCAAATAAATTACAGTGGCAGGTTCCATGTATTTCTATGTCATGAGCTGCATATGTACATGGGCACACTAGTTGACGATCAATCTTTTTATCCCCTGTCGCTTCAAAGCATGGACAAATTCGTTGACCATACATTTCTTCATTTTCAGCGAGCCAAATTTTTAAGTTCGTTAAATACATTTTATGTGGATTAACAGATAAACCTTTTACTTCAGCATATTTGTTAATCCATCGGCTAGCTTGATTAATCTTCTTACGATATTTGATATATCCACCAAAGAAATCTTTATACATACGAAGATTTGCTATTAATTTACCCATATATTTCACCTCCTTTCATTCAAACATGTAAATTCTAACACAGTTAAAAATACCCCGCAAGGTATTTTACGTTCCTCCTTCTACCTTCATTTTTTCGCTTCTACTTCATAAAAATATTAATTCTTTGTAAAGAATTTACGAAAAATAAGATGAGGTCTTGCTTTTTCACCTCTATTTTGCTTATATATAAGTATATCCTTATATCTTTATTACAAATGAGTAGAACAATTTAAATAAAAAAGAATGCGAGGATGACAACATGACAAAAAAGAAACCAATCCTTTACTTTATTTGTACAGGAAATTCTTGCCGTAGCCAAATGGCCGAGGGATTTGGGAAAAAATATGCAAATGGCGAGTTAGAAGTATGTAGCGCTGGAGTAGAAGCACATGGCTTAAATCCAAGAGCGGTTGAAGCGATGAAAGAAGTTGGGGTAGATATTAGTAACCATACTTCAGATATTATTGATCCAGAAATCTTAAATAACGCCGCTTATGCCATTACACTTTGCGGGGATGCTGAAGAACGTTGTCCATATACACCTCCACATGTAAAACGAATTCACTGGCCATTACATGATCCAGCCAAAGCAACAGGAACCGAAGAAGAAATTATGGCTGTATTTCGTGAAGTAAGAGACAAAATTGACCAATTAGTGTATGATGTGATTGAGGAGGCCAAGAAGTCGGCAAAGGAGGAATGATTGTTGACTATACCTTTACAGCAAGCTGAACAAATGAATGAGATTGAAAAACAAGCTGAGATTCTTAAAATATTAGGTGATAAAACAAGGCTAACGATTTTCTCTTTACTAAAAGTAAGAGAGCTTTGTGTGTGTGAATTAACAGATCTATTAGACGTTTCGCAACCAGCCATTTCTCAACATTTAAGGAAACTCAAATTGTTGAATCTTGTAAAAGAACGTAAAGTAGGACAATGGGTCCATTATTCTATTAGAAAACCAAATGAAGATGAACTACTACTCAAGTCAATTATTGACCATTTGCCCGATATGACAAGTATGATTATGATCCTAGATCAAGGAAAAAGCTGTAACTTTTCTGAAGCAAAAAAATAAATCCACCAAACCAGGTGGATTTATTTTTGATTCATTTCACCTTTTAAAATTTTATGTTTATATCAGGTCTAGTTAAAATCCCATTAAAAAATGCACTATAAACTGCCCTTTTGATATGCCCTTTATTGCAAATCTTCTCTGTCATTAATTGATGCATGCTCATATGACCAATCATTCCAAAAAGAGCTGGTCCCATCAATTCAATCTCAATGTCTTGACGAATATATTGATGTTGTTGTCCCCAAACAAAAATTTCTTCTATGTACGACAAATAACGTTTACGAATTCTTTGTACTTCTTCATGCCAAATTTCTTCCAAATGCCAAACCTCAGACATCATCAATTTATAAAAATGGGGATATTCTATAAATAAATCTACTTGGGTATCTACATTATTTTTAATATATAAAAAACCGCTATTTTCAACATTTTCTGTTCTTTTTTTCATTTCACTTATCAAAAATTCAACTCCTGTTTCCAAGAGTTCTAAAAACAACTGATTTTTCCCTTTAAAGTAATAGTAAAATGTACCTTTGGAAGTCTCTGAAACTTTAACAATCTCATCGACTGTCGATTCCCCAAGTCCTTTCTTAGAAAATAACTCTAGTGCAATCTGTAAAATTTTCGACTTATTATCCTCATTAGAAAACATATTCGCTCCACCTTGTTTTTTGATATCATTATATCTCTGACACTTCATCAATAGCTAGTTTATTCTAAGAACTAAAGAAGCAAACGTAACAATGAACCATTGGACGTTTGCTTCCCATCATTAATTAACGGAATCTCCATTCTTCAGCAAATTATCGTGAAAACAGTTAGATAAATAAACGAAATCCAACCAATATTAACAATGGACCTACAATATAGGACATAATCCGTTGACCTTTTGGACTCCATTTCTTCTCAAATAAAATCATAATTAAGCTAAATCCCACATAAAAGACCCATGCCCACGAAAACATTTTCGCTTGAAAAAAGGAATAATCAACAAGAACTTGGCCCGTTAATAAACCAATAACTGCGAACATCGTTCCAATAGACCCCATCATATAAGCTTGTGGCATAGATAACTTTTGTGTTTTCATCAATAAAGGAATCTGAATCGGTTTTCCTCCAGCACTGATTAAACCTGTCAATATACTAAAGAGAAAGGAAATAACAGCAATAACCGGCTTCAGTTGTCCTGGCTGTACAAGTTTTGGCTTTAACAATACTAAACGAAGTCCAACCAATACAGCATAAACTCCAAGAATAATCATCAGTACTTTTGAATCAAGAGAACTACCAAACCATCTTCCTACTAGTCCCCCTATAAATGCAATGATAGCAACAGGCCAAAATACATTTTTAGGAATTTGAAGAATTTGCTCCTTGTTCCCACGAACGAATAGAAAGGAAGCTAAGAGCATGACTAAACCATTAATAATAATTGCTTGATGAATATCGATTTTCAACCAAAACATTAATAATAGAACAAGAAAAATTCTGTCAATCGTAATTTTCAAGTAAAGCGTGACAACCCCTACAATTAAAATAATTAATACAGCTAAAGCATACATCGACATAAAAGCGCCTCCTATTTTTAAAATTATTAAGAAGTAATTCCTAACCACCTCTCTCCTTGCTACATTTTTCGTAGACCATTTATTCTATATATTACTATATACTTATATAATAAAACATTCTGACCTACTATTAAAAGTATTATATTTCATGATTTCGCAACAATTGTTAACTCTGAAAGTTAGTTTAAAACTATATAATTTATTGATGAAGTACATGAATCAACTATTATTAGAATTAGTATAAACAGACACAAACTGTTCAAAAAAATCATCTTGCTATTTATAGACTAAACAGTCTACTATATAAATAGATTAGCAATTGCTAATATATTAAAAAGATGGATGGGAGAGATTAAAATGGTAAATCCAAAAGATTATTTAGAAGCAGGTCAACTATTTCACGGCCATAAATGTCCAGCGATGCCAATGGGGTTACGTGTAGGGGCTGCTGCAATGAATAAATTAGGCGTAAATCGCGCACAAGACGGACAGCTTATCGCTTTGGTCGAAATTGGAAAAGACCACTGTGCTACTTGTTTTGCTGATGGTGTACAGATGATTACGGGTTGTACATTAGGAAAAGGAAATATCCAAAAATTGAATTACGGAAAATGGGGTGTTACCCTTATTGATCGCAAGAGTGGAAAAGCAGTAAGGGTATCTCCAAAAGCAGAAGCCATGGCCAACAATAAAAAGTCGAAATTCTTTAGCGATTATCGGATGAAAGGCTTACCAGCTAGTTCCGTTCCATCAGAAATTGCTGATCCATTGGTAGAAGGGGTAATGAATGATCCAGATGAAAAGATTTTGATTATTGGCGAAGTATTTGATTATCAAGTAGAAAATCATGCACATACCTTCAATTCCTTCGTCTGTGAAGAATGTGGGGAAATGACGGTTGAAGCTTACGGTCGAGTTAAAGGGGATAAAAAAGTTTGTATTCCATGTTCGGGTTGGGAAGTTTAATCAGGTGATTCTATGTTTAATTTAATTATCTTCATTCTCATTTTATTGTCCTCCTTCCTCTTCGCCATACTAGGTCTTGGCGGGGGATGGTGTACATTCCAATCCTTAAATGGGCAGGACTCGATTTCAAAGAAGTCGTCATTCCCTTAGGATTACTATTAAACGGATTAAACACTTTATTAGCACTGATCCCCTATCATAAAGCGGAACTCGTTGATTATAGAGGGATGTGGCCCATGGGAGTCACAGCGGTGATCTTTGCCCCAATAGGCGCATTGGTTACTCCTTACATCTCAAAACCTATATTAATCATATTATTTGCAATTCTTGTACTGATAGCTGCATTAAAAGTTTTTTATGACTTGAATAAGGCAAATAAAAAACAAAAATGGGTCGCCACTAGTGGCGCTTCAAGTGAAATTACGGCCACAGCTGAAACAAAGGTATACACACTTCGGCAGAAGCAAATCATAGGAGGATCCACAGGAGCAGGAATTGGATTTATCGGCGGTTTATTAGGTGTTGGTGGTGGATTTATTATTGCCCCAATCCTGATGATGCTAGGTTACAAAACAAAAGAAGCAGCAGCAACAACAGCCTTCGTCGTTACCTTTTCCTCATTTTCAGGCTATTTAGGTCATCTAAGCAAAGGTCTTCCGTTAAGTTGGTTAACCTTTTTAGCCATTCTCGCGGTCATCATCGGTTCGCAAATTGGTAGCAATTTTATGGTGAAAAAAGCAAAAGGTTCAACAGTAAAATTAATTTACGGCATTACACTTGTACTGATTGCAATAAAACTTATTTTCGACTTATTTTAAGAGCAAAGTAGAGATAGACCTTTCATAACTTTATAAAGGTCTATCTTGTTTTTTTAGAATTTTATTTTATTATATAAGCATATAATTATATTATCTACATAAATTTCTTATGTGAGGAGTGTTAGTCATTGAGTGAACAAGTCGGAAAAAAATTATCATTCTTGGATCGATATCTTACGGTTTGGATTTTTGCAGCAATGATTATAGGAATCGGGGCGGGGTATTTGTTCCCAGGAATGGTAGACTTACTTAACAAAGCACAAGTAGGTACGACTTCCATCCCGATTGCTATTGGTCTAATCTTAATGATGTATCCCCCATTAGCAAAGGTTCGTTACGAAGAAATGGGCCAAGTATTTCGGAATGGAAAAGTTTTAGGACTTTCGTTGATCCAAAACTGGATTATCGGTCCATTACTGATGTTTTTCTTAGCCATTACCTTTTTACGAGACTATCCAGAGTACATGATTGGTCTGATTATGATTGGATTAGCCCGTTGTATTGCGATGGTCATCGTATGGAATGATCTCGCCAAAGGGGATACCGAGTATGCAGCAGGACTTGTGGCCTTTAACTCGATTTTTCAGGTCTTATTCTATTCCCTTTACACGTACATCTTTATTACCGTATTACCCAGTTGGTTTGGTATAAAAGGATTTGCAGTTGATATCACGATTGCAGAGGTAGCCAAAAGCGTCTTCATCTACTTAGGTGTTCCCTTCATTGGCGGAATGGTGACTCGCTATTCCTTCGTGAAAGCAAAGGGAAAAGATTGGTATGAGAAAAACTTCATTCCCAAAATCAGTCCGATTACATTAATATCTTTACTCTTTACAATTATCGTCATGTTCTCATTAAAAGGAAATATGATCATTAAATTACCTCTTGATGTCGTGCGGATTGCCATCCCGTTATTAATTTATTTTGTTGTCATGTTTCTTGTTTCTTTCTATATCAGCAAGAAAACAGGCGTAGGATATTCAATTTCTACGACGTTATCCTTTACATCTGCAAGTAACAACTTTGAATTAGCCATCGCTGTAGCAGTTGGCGTGTTTGGAATCAACTCTGGGGCAGCCTTTGCCGCTGTAATCGGTCCCTTAGTAGAAGTTCCAGTAATGATTGGATTAGTCAATGTTGCATTGTGGTTTCAAAAAAAGTACTTTCAACAATCTCAAAAAATATAAGCAATAATTTAAGGGATGAGCTTATGAGATTTATAGGCTCATCCCTTATTCTTTCGTTAGTAATAGATTCATTCTATTTCGTCATAGTATATAGAATCTACACTTTCAAGCAATGGATATTTTTGGCTTTATCATCAATATACTAGAAAGGAATTTTTCAATCTTTTTAATATGTAATATAGCTAATAACATAAGGAATAGTCTCAATTTACTTACCTATTTTTGAGGCGGTGTTGCAATTAATGAAGCTATAATTCCTAGGACTGGAAAAATCATCATGATATAGATAATTTGAGTATAATCTCCAAACATATCATAGGCAACCCCAAATGGTAGTGGCCCAAAGGCAGAACCTAGAACCGTTGCTGTCATTGCAACACCTTTGATACTTCCTATATGTTTTCGACCAAAATAGTTAGGCCAGATAATGTTCAAAGTAATCCTTTCAAATCCACCTATAACACCCCAAATAAAACCAAATAAAATTGCAAATTTAATAGAATAAGTATTCTGAAGTACAAATAAGAATATTAATTCACCTAAAAACACTACCGCTAAAACCATATGACTTTTAACTCTTTCCAATATAAATCCTGCAATCATCGCAACGGGGAAACCCATTATGGCCATAAGACTTAAAATAAGGGATGAAGCAGTTGATGAAATCTCATTTTCACCTAAGATAGAACATCCTCAGGTTTATTTCTTATAAAAAAATAAGCTAGTGGTACAAATAAAAATATTAATAATATAGCCCATACTCTCCAAGCTATAGGCCATCCCCATGTATGAATCATCCAGTTGTTTATAGGAGGAAAACTAGCTGAACTCAAAAAACCACCAATAGTCATAAAGCTTAGTGCTCTTCCTCTTTTCTGAATAAACCATTGCGGAACAAGTGTATTAGGAATCAATGTCATCGAACCTTGCCCTAATAAACGAATAAGAAAAAAGCCAAAAAACAACATTGTAGGTGTGTAAACAATACTATTCCAAAAAAGTGCTAATCCCAGCCCCAATCCAACAATTACGCTCATTCTTCTATGTCCAAACTTATCAACGAAACGTCCAGCAAAAAACAATAGTAAACCAGCAAATAATGTTGCTGTTGAATAGATACTTGAAACCAATGATCTACTCCAACCAAAATCTTGAATATACGAATCAATAAAAACGGAGTTAGAATATGTTTGACCAGGTCCAGAGAAAAACACGCCCAACCCCGCTATTATCACAATTATCCATCCATAATAAAAATCTGTACTTATCGGCCTCTTTAAACTTTTTAATTTTGAAATTCGCAATTACCCATCATCTCCTGTCTGTTTTTACTAAGCGAATTAAAAAACACCATCTAAATATACCATACTTTATAACGTTTTAATTTTTAAAAACTTAATCTCATATGTTGCTTACTTTTTCTTGCCTTTAATTTTATGTAAAGAATAAGTAAAAACAGGGTAAAGGACTTGCTTTCTTCCCCTTTTTTTGTTTATATAAGTATATCTTTATATTTTTATCACCGATTAACGAGTGAAATAATGATGAATGCGAGGACATAAGTCAACATCAATCAGAAATTATCGATCCAGAGCTTTTGAACAAAGCCTCTTATGCCATCACTTTATGTGGAGATGCAGAAGAACGTTGTCCATATACTCCACCACATGTGAAACGAATTCACTGGCCTTTAGAAGACCCTGCGAAGGCAACCGGTACAGAAGAAGAGATTATGTCCGTCTTCCGTAAAACAAGAGATGTCATCGATAAACTTGTCCATGATATAATCGAGGAAGCACGATCCAACTTAAAGGAGGAATGATCATTGGAGAATCCTCATTTCAGTGAATTAGAAGAAATCGCCGAATTATTAAAGATACTTGGAGATAAAACACGACTCACACTTTTTTCCTTATTAAAGGCGAGGGAATTATGTGTTTGTGAGCTGACTGAATTACTCGATGTCTCCCAACCCGCCATATCTCAACACTTACGAAAATTAAAATTATTAAATTTGGTCAAAGAACGGAAGCAAGGGCAATGGGTCTACTATTCATTAAGAAAGCCGAACGAAGATGAGACCATGTTACAGACAGTTATCGAACATTTACCTGATTTAACAGAATGGCTAACTTCCCTTAAGATGGGACAAAGTTGTAACTTCCCACTTAACGAAGACACCAAAAAT
>NZ_LSKU01000001.1:1830675-1856250 GCF_001561915.1 Tepidibacillus decaturensis
TTTTGGTGTCTATTTATTTATCAAGCATGAATAGCTTCATCATTCACATCATGGCCTGCTTCCATGATTGCTTCAGACAATGTTGGATGAGGATGAACCGTATAGGCGACTTGCGAAGCCGTTGCTCCAATCACTTTCGCTACTGCAGTTTCAGTAATCA
The DNA here is from genome assembly GCF_001561915.1 of Tepidibacillus decaturensis. Taxonomy (GTDB): domain Bacteria; phylum Bacillota; class Bacilli; order Tepidibacillales; family Tepidibacillaceae; genus Tepidibacillus_B; species Tepidibacillus_B infernus. The sequence continues at coordinate 1,830,836 of NZ_LSKU01000001.1, forward strand.
TGTCCGTGACATGCGGACCCATCATGTGTACCCCAAGTATCTCACCTGTTATCTTATCGGCCACAATTTTAATAACTCCATCTACTTCGCCATGGATAAGCGCCTTCCCATTCCCTCGTAATTGGAATTTGCCAACCTTTACCTCATATCCTTTGTCCCTCGCCTCCAATTCAGTTAATCCTAAACTAGCGACTTCTGGGCTTGTGAACGTTGCTCTTGGAATGGCAAGATAATCAATCGGATCAGGATTCTTCCCTGCAATATGATCAACAGCTAGGATAGCCTCATGTGAAGCAACATGTGCCAATTGAAGACGCCCTATGACATCGCCAACCGCATAGATATCTGGATTCGTGGTTTGAAAAGCTTCATTGACTTTAATAAGCCCTTTTTCCACCTCTACATTGACGTGTTCTAAGCCAATCCTTTCAATATTTGCTTGTCGACCCACAGATACAAGAATCTTTTCAGACGAAAAATGAAGGATCTTTTCCCCATTTTTTGCGTTTAATTCAACTTGATTGTCTATAATTCTGACTGATTCAGGAAGTACAGCTGAATTTGTATAAATTTTTATTTTTCTTTTTTTCATCACTCGAGTCATTTCTTTGCTGATCTCTTCGTCTTCCAATGGAAGAATTCGTGGTAAAAACTCTATCACGGTCACCTCTACGCCAAAATCATGTAACATGGAGGCCCATTCCATTCCTATTACTCCTCCACCAATGATGATCACTGATTTGGGTAAAGGATTCATTTCTAGAGCTTCATCACTAGTCATGATAAACTCCCCATCAACAGTTAATCCCGGTAAAGACTTAGGACGAGATCCTGTACCAATGATAATTTTTTTCGTCTTAACAACAATCTTCTCACCACTTTCCATTTCTACTTGTAGTTGTTGAAGATCCGAATCATTCGGTTTAGCCAAAATCTCACCATATCCATGAATCAGTGTTACATTATTCTTTTTGAATAAGAACTCAATACCATGATGTAATTGGTCAACCACTTTTTGCTTCCTACTTTGGACTTTAGAAAAATCATAACTAGCTCCTTCAGTATGAATACCGAATTGTACGGCTTCCAGCGTATTTCGATAAATCTCCGCACTTCTTAATAAAGCTTTCGTTGGTATACAGCCACGATGGAGACAAACACCGCCTACCTTATCCTTCTCAATTACCGCTACCTTAAGTCCAATTTGCGCTGCATGAATTGCTCCTACATATCCCCCTGGTCCACCACCTAAAAAGACAAGATCATAAATATTGTTTGAATTCATTTCCATTTGACTTTACCTTCCTTTCTTCTTTATCCAATATCCAGAGAAAACATTTCTGTTGAATGCCGAATCTCATGTTGATGTTCTAATTGAAGTGTCACATGTTTAATTTGATATTCATGCTGAAGCATTTCTTGTAATTCCTGAATCACTACGCTTCCTACACCTTCAGCAACCACAATATGAGCTGATAACATAATTCGTTCAGGTGTCAAACTCCAGATATGCAAGTCATGAACGTTTAGAACCTGTGGATGTTTTTTTATTTGTTTCGCAATTTGTTCAAATAACGTATTATCTGGTGCGGATTCCATGAGAATAAAAAACGTTTCCTTTAGGATTCTCCAAGAACTTAATCCTATAATAAAGGCGATCACAAAGCTTATAATTGGATCTAACAGGTACCATTTTGTGAAATAAATAATAATTCCACTCAACAAAACACCCGCTGAAATCGCTGCATCCCCTAAAATGTGTAACATCGCGCTTTTAACATTTATATTCTCATCATGCCCTTTCATACTCCAACCGATGTATAGATTAAAGACCAAACCAATTGATGCTGTGATAAACAAAACATTACTATTTTCAATAGCTGTAGGATAAATTAGACGATTATATGCCTCCCAGACAATAATAACAGTGATCACTAAAAGAGATAATGCGTTAATTAAAGCAGCTAAAACCCCTGAACGATGATAACCATAAGTCATCCTATCATTCGGTTTCTGTTCTGACTTATGAATCGCATAAAAAGCAATCAACAATGCTCCAACATCCGTTAACATATGTCCTGCATCACTAATTAAAGCCAAACTATTGGAGATAATCCCTCCTAATACTTCGATAACCAGAATGGTCGATGCAAGCAGAATCGCCTTTTTCATTTCTCCTTTACTTGATCCAGCATGAACATGTCCTCCATGAGAATGACCATGGGAATGTTCACTTTTGTGCTTATGATCTGTATCATGTTTATGGTTATAATCATGTTCATCATGTTCATGTTTATATTCGTCTTCGTGATATACAACCGAATTTCCTTTTTTCGGCATTTTCAGCCCCTCCTTCTCGGTAGCTCCTTCTTAAAAAATGACGCCAATGATACCTTCTTAAAAATAAGGGAGGTTAATTTTTTATTACTCCACAATCCATTTTTCTCTATTTACTTCTACCTTGTTCTATTTACTTCTGTCTACCGCAATAAGGTTCCATAGATAGGTAATCACTAAAGAACCGATGAATCCAGCTAAGATGTTATACCCAGATGCCATCCATCCCCAATTACCTAAAAGAATGTCCCCTAACCAAGCTCCAATAAATGCTGCAAGCAACGAGGTCCATACCCCTCCATAATTAAAACGTTTGCCCATAAAAAATAAATAATTCACAATCAAAAGACTTACAGCCGCTACAATAATTAAAATAATCCAATACATTACAAACTCCTCCTCCATCATAATATTGTGATTAACCCCCCTGATCAATGAAATAATGTTTGATTACTATTCTTCACTCAATAATGCTTCCATTGCAGGAACAGAAGCGGAAATGACTGTTGTAGCCTTTACAAAGCGGGCAACAAATAATGCTTCTGCAATCTGTTCTTTCGTAAAACCTAGGCGTATTGCCCCCTTCACATAGGTTTTAATACAATGTTCTTGACCTAATGCTGCAGCAACCGCAATACTCATAAGGTGTTTGTACTTATTGGGGATTGCCGTTTTACTATTTAACCATTTTTTATTACTTACGTGTTCAAATACAGCACTTTCATCCAACTGACTTAATAACTCCATTGGTACTGGATTAGCGCCTGATTCCTGTCTCATGTGTTCTAGTAATTCTTCAATTGTCATTTTCCTTTTCCCCTTTCGCAGTACAAATAATTTAATTACAATATATGAACATGTGTTCATATATAAAGTTAACTGATAAATTTTTTTATGATACACTTTGATGAACTTTTTCCTGCCACATCCCACAGCGATCTCCCCACATTGCCACCGTTTCACCATTCATCTTTACTTTTATGACTTCACATAGATTAGAACAGTTATGACAAATAAAACTTGAAGGAGTAAAATCAGTTTGTAATGCATGGAACCCTTTAAAGTTAGTAGGTTTACCGGTTTTTTCTACTTCTTCTCTTGCGAGAATCGCAGAACCTATAGCTCCCATCACATGATGGTATTTAGGTACAATCACTTTATGCCCTACTTCTTTTTCAAAAGCAGCTTTAATTGCAATGTTTGCAGCTACCCCTCCTTGAAATACAAATGGCGGCTCTAATTTTTTACCTCTTGCTAAATTGTTAATATAATTACGTACTAATGCATTAGCAAGACCATTAATAATATCTGCTTTAGAAAATCCATATTGTTGTTTTGCAATCATATCCGATTCTGCAAAGACGGTACAACGCCCAGCAATTCTCACATCATTACTTGAAGTTAAGGCAATTTCTCCAAATTGCTCAATTTCAATTCCTAGTCGTTCAGCTTGATGGTCAAGAAACGATCCTGTGCCTGCTGCACATACCGTGTTCATAGCAAAATCAGAAACCATTTTATCTTTTATAAAAATAATCTTAGAATCTTGCCCACCAATCTCAAAAATGGTTCGTACATTAGGTACCAATTGAATGGCTGCTACAGCATGCGCCGAAATTTCGTTCTTCACAACATCAGCCCCAACCATGACCCCAGCAATTTGTCTACCACTTCCCGTAGTCCCAACGCCGCTAATCACATACTTTGCATCTAATTTTTGTTTTAGTGATTCTAATCCTTTTTTTATTGAATCGATTGATTGCCCATTTGTACGTAGATACTTATGAAATAAGACTTGATTACTCTCATCTATCGCTACCACATTGGTACTCACAGATCCTACATCAATCCCCAAATAAGCCTTCACCATTTCCTCCTCCTTACGCGGTCACTTTCAAAGATTTCATATTTTTTACTAAATCTATAAAGGCCTCTATTCTAGTACGGCTATTTGCCTGACCTGTTTGTTCATCTAAAGATAATGTTAATATTGGAATATTATTTTCTTTGGCTACCTTTGGAACAACACTTTGAGTGACCAGTTCTGGCAAACATCCAAACGGCATCAAATGTATGATTCCATCAAAACCACGATCTTTAAAGTCAACAATACTTCCAACACTCTGTTTTGCATGTCCTCCAATTTCAATTTCAATATAGGGTTCTCCCCTTTGAATAACTTGCTCTTCATGTGGATCTCGCAAAAATTTAGGTAACATATTATCATTCACCCATTCTGAGAGATAGTGAGAACGTTCCACTTCACACCCTAATTCGCCCAACAGTTTTTCAATTTCCATATTGATTGATGATTCCAGTACGACATAAATTTCCCCTACTACTCCAATACGGATTCGATCCGTTTTATCTATCCACTTACGATCTATCGCTTGAATGATTTGCTTGCTTTTTTCAACAGCTTGCATCAGTTGTTTTCGTATCTTTACTTGATCAAATAACACTTGGATTTTTTCCCAAGCTTGATCGGCATCTCCAATAGTTCTTTCATATGGTTTTAATCGATGTATTTGTTTATCAAAATCGTCCAGATATTTCAACATGTCATACGTCAATTTTACGGCCTTCCATACCTCTAACCAGGAATGAGTTCCTTTTAATTTACGAATATGTTCCATGAACGTTTGCCGATCCCGTTGAATAGAGTCAAAAACAATCATTTCCACATTATACCCTAGCCTTTTCAGTTCCCTTCCATGAATTTCACTATAGAAACCTGCTCGGCATGGTCCATGCCCTCCACTGGTTACAATGACTTCTGCTCCCATTTCACATGCTTCTATGTAACTTCCCATAATCGCTTTAAACGGAAAACAAGCAAATTCAGGACTATATTTCACTCCTAAATCCAATGTTTTTTGTGAGGGACGTGGTGGGACGATCACTTCATGGCCTAATAATTCCAATAGTTTTTTATAAATGATGACGGTTCCCATATATGGAAATGATACCTTCATGTAACTTTTCTCCTCCTTTCTAATCGATACTTTTTCCGTTTTAACATATCGACAAAGGCCTCAATTCTAGTTTGAAGATGATTTTCACCCGTATGTTCATCGATCCGAACCGTTAAAAAAGGAATCTCGGTATCATCTGACTCATATTCAAACAACTTCCCTAAAAAGGAATCCGGTCCACATCCAAAAGCAGTGATATGTATCACGCCATCCACCAAACGATTTCGAAACATCCCATATCCAGCCCCTAAAACTTTGTTACTAAAGGTCCAAAACAAAGGCTTTTTCAGATGTTTGATATTCTCTCTTAATTCATTTTCTTCAATCATGTCGAATGTGATAAACTCGATGTCAAGCTCTTTTAATTTTTCTATGATATTCATGTTGACAAATGGGTCGTAAATATTATAAACGTATCCCATAAGGCCTAGTCTTATCTTATTCCGATCATGTTTCGGAACGAGATTTAATCGTTGCTTCGTATCAACCATCTTCATTGCCTCTGGAATGATGTACCCCATTTTGTTAATCGTACGGAATACTCGCCATTTTTCCCCTGCAATTTTTGCAGCTTCTTTTACTTGCGATTCACTAACTCCTAGTTGTTTTGCCAAAGGTAAGTATTGTTTGTAATGACTAATGTCATCATCCTTTGATTCGATAGAGACGGTCAATATTTTACTATCCATATCCTTTACCCCGTGGCGAACTAAATCAGGAAGTCCCATAAACTTAGGACAAAAATATTCTCCAGAATAAATAGAAACCATTCGTGGTACAAAAATATAATCGACCCCTTTTTTCAAAAGGCTTCTAGCATGACCAACGAAGATTTTGATAGGTACACAGATTTCCGAAACAGATTCTTTCACTCCCTGATTCAATATTCCTTTGTTCGTTTCATCCGATATCACTACTTCAACTCCCAAAGACTCGAAAAATGGTTGCCAAAATGGAATGTAGTAATAGTATAAAAGCGCTCTTGGTATTCCGACTCTCATTATTTCTCCTCCTTTCTTCCGCTTCGCTATAGACGATATCGTCTAAATATTATTATATAATTATATACAAATTAGTCAATGGTTATCAATATAATAGTAACAATTCCGATTTCAATTTTAGATGAAAATAAAAAAGAGTGACGATTTAGTCACCCCTTTTACATCTTATGAGCTTTGATGTTTTATGTTATTACAATTCTTTTTTCATTAGAAAAATCTTATCAGAAGGAAAATGAAGATAATATGTCTGTTCTCTTTCTTTCATTATTCTTTTATATTCATTCTTTGTGATATCAACATGAAAAATCTGTCCTTCGCACTGTACAACTAATGTGTTATAAATAACTCCTTCTACTGAGCCTATAATGTTACAAAGATATGAATTTCCTTTTGGAGCTAAATTTTCTTTCCTTATCGATAAATCATGAGCATGAATACCCGCTATTAATCGAGAAGAAGAATAGGATTTCCCATTTTCTACCTTTAATCGAAGAGTTCCTGATCCAATCATATACTTCTCATTTTCTATTTCAATACGATCAACATCAAGTATATTCTTACAACCAATTAATTTTGCAGTAGTTAAAGAAGCAGGATGATAAAAAATTTCCTTTTTATTCGCTAATTGAACGGTTTGACCATGGGATAAAATAAGAATCTGATCAGCCAAACGATAAGCCTCTTCAATATTATGAGTAACAAGAAGAACGATTCCTGAAAAGTTATTTCTAATTATTTCCAAAAGCTCTTGTTCAAGTAAATGTTTTATATGGCTATCTAAAGCAGAAAAAGGCTCATCTAAAAGTAGAATTTCAGGTTCAGTAATCAGTGTTCGGGCAAGGGCTACTCTCTGTTGTTGCCCCCCTGAAAGTTGGGATGGATAATGTTGCTCGTATCCGATCAACTTCATTTTTTTAACATGTCATGAACAAGCTCTTTTCTTTGATGTTTTTCAATTTGATGTATACCAAAAGCTATATTTTCTTCAACCGTTAAATGAGGGAAAAGAGCATAATTCTGAAACATATAACCAACTTTCCGCAATCGCGAAGGGATATTGATCTTTTCACTGGAACTAAAAAAAGTTCTTCCATTTAAAGTGATATGGCCTGAATCAGGAGTGATTAATCCAGCAATACATTGTAAAGTTAAACTTTTCCCACTTCCTGATGGTCCAAGAATACCAAGAACACCATTTTTGAATTGAAATGTAATATCTAGAAGAAAATCACCCATCTGTTTTTTGCAAGAAATGTCCAGCATTTATAATCGTCCTTTAATCATTCTTTTTTCTAAACGATTGATAAGAAATAAAACTGTAATAGAAATCATCGTCATAATGAAAACCAATAAATTAACTAATTCATGATTTCCAGATATTAAAGCATCATAAATAGCGATCGGCATTGTTGTTGTTTTATATGGAATATTACCGGCAACCATTAAAGTTGTACCAAAGTCACCTAGAGCTCGGGAAAAGCTAAGTGCTATGCCCGATGCGATTCCCCTCCATGAAATTGGAATCATAATTTCAAAAAAATATTTAATTCTGTCCTGCCAAGAACTCTTGCAGCATTTATAAGATCAGGGTTAATATCTAAAAAGGCTGTTCGTACAGATTTAATCATATAGGGAATGGATACAACCATTGCTGCAATAATTGCTCCTGTCGGGGTAAAAACAATCATCATATCAAATTTACTTTCTAGAAATTTTCCGATAAAATTTTGCCTTCCTAATAGAACTAATAGATAATAACCTAAAACAGTTGGTGGTAATACCACTGGAAGTGTAATGATTGTATCAACAAAATCCGTTAATTTTCCTTTTGATCTACTCAAATAATAAGCAATTGGTATACCCATCAACATACTAAAGAATGTTGCCGTAAATGCAACTTTTAATGAAAGATATAATGGAAATAGACTGATGCCATCCATTTTTAATTCTCCTCTGGAAGAATAAAACCATATTTTTTCATAATGGCCCTACCTTCTTTGCTATTTACGTAATTGATAAAGGAACGAGCCAGATCTTCTTGTTTGCTTCCTTTAACCACAGCAATGGCTTGTTTAATCGGTGTATGTAGTGTATCATCAATTAAATAAAAATTAATTTTTTCGTTTTTTGAAATGGATAATGCGATAATCCCAGCATCTGCATTGCCTGTTTCAATTAATATTAAGGTATCTGAAATATTTTTACCATATACTAGTTTCTCCTTTACCTTTTCCCATAGGCCTGCTGATTCTAGCGCCTGTCTAGCTGCTATACCATAAGGAGCATGTTCAGGATTGGCAATCGCTATTTTTTTGATTTCTGGTTTTAGAAGATCGTTTAAAGTCTGAACTTCGATAGGATTCGTTTTTAATGTTGCTAATCCGATTCTTCCAACACCGTAAATTTGTTGAGTATCATCAATAATCATGTTTTTACTTCTTAAACGGTCAACATATTCAATGTTAGCTGCTGCAATCACATCGAAGGGGGCGCCATTTTCAATCTGATCTGTTAATTGACCTGTAGAGCCAAAAGAAAATATCAGCTTGCTGTTGGTTGCTTTTTCAAATAATTTCCCTATTTCTGTAAATGCAAACTTTAAATCAGCTGCTGCTGCAACAGTTAGTTCTGGAGAATGGTTTAAATGATCAGATGATAATCCAGTATTTTCTGGATTCATACATCCTGAAAAAATAATCAAAGATAATAGTAAGAAAGTTAATAGATATGTAAATCGTTTCAAAATGACTCTCTCCTTCTTTAACATATTTATTATATATCTTAAACTTTAAGCATAAAAAAACTACTCTATTAAGAGTAGGATTAAGTTTAATCTATAAAAATCCCCCCTTCTTTTCATAACGGAAGGCATATCCGTTTCCAGATATACCCTGTGAGCTAACTGCTCAGGCGTACCAGCCATAGATTAACCTTAGGCTAATATGCTCGAAGAAGTTACTATATAGTTACTAGTATTATCTGATATATTTACAATTATCCATAATCTAGCATATCAAATATTACTGCCTTATTCAAGATTAACCTTGAATAAGGCTAGCGAATACCCATGTATTACAATTCCTCTTTAATATATTGGAGAATTTCCTCCCTTTTCGGAATTCGACCAAAGGATTTTACCTTTTCATTGATTACTAAACCAGGCGTACTCATAATGCCGTATTTCATGATTCCAGGTACATCCTGAATCTTTTGAATATTAGCTTTTAATTGATTTTCCTCCATAATTGCCTCTACTTCTTTCTGTAACCGAACACAATTCTTGCAACCCATTCCTAAGATTTTTATTTCTAACATCTAAATCCCTCCATATTTGATGTTTTTAACCTAAATACAAATTATTTCAAAAAATAATCCAGATAAAGTTCTCTTTATAAAATAGCGTTAAATAGGTAACCAATACCGACAATACTAAGAGATACAATTCCCAAGAAATAACCGATCAGTTTTGGCTTAATCACCTTTCGTAAAAGAATCACTTCTGGCAAGGATAATGCTGTCATCGCCATCATAAAAGATAATGCCGTACCGATCGCTACCCCCTTTTCTAATAGTGCCTCAATAACAGGAATTGAACCAACAGCATTCGAATATAAGGGTACACCGATTAACGTGGCAATGGGAACGGCAAAAAAGTTATCCTTTCCAGCATAACGAACTAACAAATCTTCTGGCGCATACCCATGAATGACCGCTCCTATTCCAATCCCAATCATGACATAAATCCAAACTCGACCTAATATGTCTTTCACATTATCCCACGAATCCCTTGCTCTCTCTTTCCAAGTGATCATTTCTATTGTTGCTGCTTCTTCTGGAATAGACTGAATATGATATACGTACTCTTCTACTTGATTCTCCAATTTTAATTTTCCGATGAATATTCCAGCAAAGATTGCAATAACCACTCCACTAAACATATAAAGTAAAGCAATCTTCCATCCAAACAAACCAAATAGCATGACTAACGACACTTCATTCACGATTGGGGAGGAGATTAAAAAAGAAAATGTAACTCCAAGTGGCACACCTGCTTCTAAGAAGCCGATAAAAATCGGTACAGTAGAGCAAGAACAAAACGGCGAAACCACCCCGAGTAGTGCTGCTAAAGTATTCCCGACATACTCGTTTTTCCCAGTTAAAAACCTCTTGGTTCGTTCTGGCGGAAAAAAACTGCGTATGTATGATATGACGAAAACCATGGTGGCCAATAATAATATAATTTTGGTTGTATCGTAAATAAAAAAGTGAACAGACTGACCTAATCTTGAATCCATGGATAATCCAAACAGATCCACAACCAACCATTCCGCAAATCGGTATATCATACTCTCCCTCCATTCCCATCAAACGAATTGATTATTAAATAATTATATAACTAAATACTAATATAATCATATTCACTTACTATGTCAATGATTACAATAAAAAAATGCTCCTTAAAATGATAAGAATTGGATGAGCAATGAAAGGAAATCATCAGACACTTTATTTTTAAAACAAAAAGAGCTAACCTAATCTTTAATATGACTTATGACTATAGGGTAGCTCTTTTCCATAGGTACTAATCCTTGTTTTTTTCCGTTTCAATTGTCTCATCTATATCACTTGTTAATTCTTTGGCTGACTTCTTAAATTCAGATAATGTACGTCCAAATGCTCGTCCAATCTCTGGTAGTTTACTCGGGCCAAAAATCACTAAAGCGATAATAAGGACCAAGATTAACCCTGGTACTCCGATATTATTTAACATGATGTTCTCCTCCTTTCATAAGCACAAGAAAGCAAAGTTTTCTTTTACCATATTCATGGGACCCCACAAAAGTAATCGGAATACGCTTGGAAGGAAAGCGTCACTTTTGTGGTTTTTTTAAAATAAAGTCTGTAACAACCCTTCCCTACTTTTTCTTACTAAATGACAATCCTCACAACATTCTTGATCTTCATTTTTTAATTCTCCACATGATGGACAGGTATCTTGCTTTTTCGTGATCAATGTATGAATTTGTTCTAAGTCGCTATAGGAAATTTTAGTATGAGTCTGTTGTTTTAAATGTTGACAACGGGTGGTGCAAATACCACAGTTTATACACTTTATCGGATTAAAAAGAAGCGATTTTTGGTAGGTATTTTTCTCAATCTGTAGAGCTCCTGTAGGACAGATCATAGAGCAACGTTGACATAAAGTACATGAATTCTCTGCAGTAATATAAACAATATTGAGCTGTTCTAATAGTTTAATATCTACTTGTTTATCATCAGGAGTAATTTTTTGAATAAATTGTACCAAAACCTCTCGTTTTTGCTGAAAAGGTATTTTCTCTTTGGTCGATGTTTCTTTAAAAGAATCAAAAATAAATGAGCCGACCTGTTGTTTTACTTGTTTCTTTGTGACAATAAGAAAATCTCTGCGAGAAATCGATTTATAGTTGCTTTTCTTCTGACTTTTCTCATGGATGATCTGTGCTTGGAATTTAGGCTGCTCCTGAAATTGTTGATTCCAAGTTTCTATCCAATTCATTAAAACCTGTGAATCCCATTTCACATGACAATCTTTACAAACTTTTTCATCCCAATACAATTGTACCGATATTTTTTTAATGTGGCCATCATTATCCATTCAGGTGTAAACACATTTAAACAAGGTAAAATGATATCTGAATCCTCTCCTTGTTTTTGACAAGTAAAGCACGCTGTTTCCTTATCATGAATCTTTTTTTCATAACCAGATAGCATTTCCGATTCAAGGTGAAAAGTTTGGGTTGGGCAAACATGTGAACATATTCCACATTGATCACATCTTTCACTTTCTATTTCAACCTTAGATCGATCAATTGATATCGCTTGATATGGACAAGCGTTTTGGCAAGACTTGCAATTGGATTGAGTATAACGAACCTGCAAGCATACAGAAGGATTAGTTCTGATTGTCGCTTTTTCTATCATTCTACCAAGTAAAAATTGCCACATGATGACCACCTCTTAGAAAAAGAGAGTATATCCGTTCAACAGAACAAGATATACTCTATCTTTTTAATTTTCCGAAATTCGTTGCAACTCATGATTTATAAAGATATTTGTAATCTCTCCAAGTACTTTGTAAAATGTTGTTGTTGCACGTTCCACAATACGATCTGTAAATTGAGGAATCCATACTCCCAGATGGGACAGTAGAAACCTCTTTTGAAGATCATCATAAAGGGGATCACTGTTTTCAATTGCTTTAAAGATGAGATAATACATAAACTCAAATTCTACAGAAATATGGTCTGGGAGTTCAAGAAAATGATCATCCATACTTAATTCAGCTTCCCTATAATAATGTAGTGCAATTTCTGTTGAATCACCCATTACTCTACGCTCGCCATCTAAATACACAGAACTATAGGGTGAAGCTAGGACATCAAATGGTCCGATAAATAGTTTGGCATGCTCAACCAGTAAAGGAATTAAATTATCTTCATTTGCTTGGAAATCCTTAGTCATTTCCTCCACTTGGCCAATAAGTGAGAGATTATATTGCATCATGATTTCTCTTAATTGATGAAGTAACTCTCTTGTTTCTTTTACAGGTTGATAATATAAATGAGAGAGTACTTTATAAATATTTGCTCTAGTAATATGCACTTCTTGGCCTAAAACCATTGTCATGATGTGATCCCCCTCATTTTAATATTCTCTTAAATAGAATACCTTTGGTTTCGTTCCCTTTTCCGGCTTTAATACAGAGACTTTGTATTTTGCCATCATTGCATGGATTGGATCATTTGGATCATCCAAGTCCCCTACTAATCTAGCATCAGCTGGACAAGAAGTGACACAGTATGGTTGCTCCCCTTCTTTTAAACGATGATCACAGAATGTACATTTCTCAACGATTCCCTTGGGTCGAATCCCCTCATATGTTTTCGCACGATCGGGATTATAATAGGGAATTTTCTCTCCAGATTTTTCTGCTGTTTCTTTTCCACTAGCAGTTCCACCCTTAATAAGTGCTTCATTATTCCGCCAATATTCATGAGGTTCTTTTTTATTAAAGTTAATAACACCATATGGACAAGCTTGCATACAACTCTTACAACCAATACATTTATCTGGATCATGAAGGGTTAACCCGTTTTCATCTTTATACATCGCTCCTGTCGGGCAAGCCTTCACACATGCAGCATTTTCACAGTGGTTACATAAAGTAGGAACATATTCATATTTGACATTAGGGAAGGTTCCTGTTGTTCTTGTGATATGCCAAGACCAAAACATTCCTTCAGATACGTTATTTTCATTCTTACATGATATTTGGCAAGCACTACATCCAGCGCATTTATGCAAATCGATTACCATTGCGTATCGAGCCATTTATTATCACCTCCGCAAGTTTTTTCTATTAAGCTTTTTCAATTTTTACTCTTGTTGTTCCACCGTGACGTGCTGTGCTTCCACTCAATCGCTCATAGTCTGCAGGAAGGATCTCGTTGTTATTGCCACCTCTAGCAATCTTCTTATTGTAGTCTAAGGCAGCAATTCGGCCATAAGCCCAGTGACCTTGCCCATAACATTTGCCTACAGTCCCTGGTCTTACCCCTTCCCACAATTTAGCCGTACATGTAACGGAACCTGTAGGAGAAGTAATTTTAATCTTATCCCCTGTTTTAATTCCTAATTTTACTCCATCAACTGGATTAATTTTTGCTACATCATCCCAAGATTCATCACCAGGATCTGCATCTTTAAATTCTTGATACCATAAGGTATTAGCCGAACGAGCCTCCCGATTTAATCTTGAACGATGTTCAAAGAAAATAAATGGATATTCTTTTTCATCTCCCCAGCGAAACGCCTCTTCATAATGGGGAATAAAAGCTATTTCACCACGAGCTAAATATTTTGTCGTTTTCATAATATCGTCAATATCTGCTTGGTGTTTTTCTGCATGATGTTGAAGTGCCTCTTTTAAAGTTTCACTATAGAATTCAAACTTCTTCGTCTTCGTTTCGAAATCTTCCCAATGTTTTTTATATGGAGCTTCAACAGAATTCCAAACCCCTTTTGCAACAAAATCATCCCAACCTTTTAATAAATCACCCTTTTTCTCAACAGTTGGATCCCAGACATCTTTGGTTTTCATTTTGGTTGCATATAGGGTGAATTCCCAACCATTTGTTGGTGATTTTCCAGTTTCCGGATCTTTAAATTCATTTTTATAATAATCAAATAGATTTGGGAACCCTTTTTTTGCAAGTGATTCTGCGATTAACCATGGGATTTCTGTTTCATCGATTTTTACATCCCACAACGGCTCAATTACACGATTGGTTAAAGAGGCATACGAATATTTATTTTGTTTGTTTTTAATAAAGCTTAATTTTTCAAATAATTGATGAGCAGCAGGTAATACGATATCTGCAAATTGGGTCGTCTCTGCTGGGTTTACGGTAATATGTGCAAAGAATGGGAGTTTACTGAATGCTTTTTCCCAACGATCAGCCCCTGCAGCAGAAAAAGCAAAATTGTTCCAATAACCAATGGCTACTTTTATGTCATATGGATCTTCATTTAGGATAGCATCTGCAGTTCGATTGGTAACTACACCACCACCTGATTTTCCTTTCTTTAATGCTGGGAATTCTTTGTAACCCCTTTGGTCAATTTTCTGTTTGTGAGAATTGGTTTTTGCGATTTCATCCTGGTAATTATCATAGGCCGGCGGTTTATCATCCACAGGAACACTAGCAGATCGTAATGTTCCACCAACATTTTCAACCGAACCAACTAATCCATTTAATGCATGTGTAGCCATTGCAATATATCCACCACGAACCTGCATGGAAGCGCCAGGTGATAACCAAGAAATTGCCCGAGGAGCCGCTTTAGCAAAATCTATGGCAACTCTTCTAATTTGTTCTGCAGGAATACCTGACCTTTCTGCAGCCCATTCTGGTGTACGATCTTTTAATTCTAAGTTCCACCACTTGATTAGCCCATATGTGTAATTTTCAACAAATGAATCTTCGGCGATGGTGACTCCTTTTTTGAATTGATTAACACCATCTACAAAATCCCCAACAAATTCTTTATTCCATAAGCCCTCTACAAGAATCACATGAGCGATTGCTACTGCTAAAGCCCCATCTTCACCTGGAATGACAGGTAACCACTCATCAGCCTTCGAAGCTGTGGCAGATAGTCTTGGATCGACAACGGCTACTTTTGCCCGGTCCATAACATCTCCCCAAACATTCATCGCATGGGGAACTTGGCGGTTTGATGCAATCGGATCTCCTCCCCATAATAATACATATCTCGTTTCTGCTAAGTCATAATCGCGATAATCCCAATATGCCTCAGTAAAATATGGACCAAATTTTTCTGCCTCGGCACAAATTGCACTGTGAGAGATTCCATTTGGTGAGCCAAAAATTTTTGGCATGGCATCATAAATCGTTCCATTTAGATAAGAATAACGTCCACGTAATACCAAAAATTTATGGGTTTCCCCTGTTTTTCTTAATTCGATCATTTTATTAGTAATGGTATCGATTGCTTCTTCCCATGAAATAGGTACAAATTGTGGATCTTCATTTCTACCCTTTTTGGGATTTGTTCTTTTCATCGGTACTTTAACACGATCGGGATCGTACAACTGTTGTAGTGCTAAATGAGGTCTTGGGCAGATCTTCCCATGGTTTGCTTTTGAAAAAGGGTTCCCTCTCACCTTGATTGCTCTGCCATTCACCACATAAACCTGAACAGGACACCATGATGTACAACCTTGACATGTTGATGCTTTCCATTCCCCTTTCAAAGAGGCATCGTTATTTTGATTGCCATCAGCAAATGCAGTTAAGGATGGTTGTACCGACTTCATTCCTGCAGCTAATAATCCAGTTGCAGCAGTTGCTTTTAAAAAGCTTCTTCTTGATAATTGCATATTTTTCCACCTCCATGATCGTTCATGATCTTGCTTATAAGAAGAAAGGAATGCTTATTTGCCCAGCTTGAAGTAGAATATGTTTTAGCACTGCACTACCTACGAGAATAAATATAGAAAGGGTCAATGCTAAACCATTCGCCATTTCTTCTTTATGATTCTTTGCCAATTGATAAATGCCTCCAATAAAGGGAATAATCAATCCTACAACAATGGCAATTCCCCACCATAAAAAGCTGTAGTCATCCATCATCGCTTTAAATGCTTCAATATTTGTTTGTCCCGATCTGTACATGGTAACTTGCCAAATCATTACTAAAATAATCTGTAGTCCAGATAAGAAGAAAAGCGGATAAGTAAAGTTAAAATTCTTTCCAAAACCTTCATTAGATAAGGTTACTTGTGAACGTACATCTTTCGGAACTGCAACTGAAAAATAAAAAGACTTAAGGATGATCACAATTGCTGTTCCACCTAGTAATGAGGAAACCAAAAATAATAGTGTTACCACGCCTCCATTCCATAACGGACGATCTAATGAGGTTAAAAGGAGCCCATGATAGATTCCTACGCCTATTGCAAAAATAGCACCAGCGATTTGTACTGGTTTAAAAAATGGGTTCTTTGTATTTTTCTTAAAGATTATGAACGCATGAATTAACGAGAGAAGAACAAAAATCCCCTGAATGACTCCACCCCAAGAAGTAACAGAATGAGGATTAAAACGATACATCGTGGTAATGAATCGTTCTGGCCTACCAAGTTCACTGATTAAAAAGAGTAGACCACCTCCAACGAGAATAGGAGCCAGATAAGCGGTTTGTCTTATTATTTTCTCATATTGTTCTTTGTTGTAGAAGCTTAAAATGATAGATAGTAGAAATACACCAATGCCTAATCCACCAAGAAACAAATCAATCGTAATTCGATAATCCCATGGGATATATCCCTGCATCACATTTACCTCCTTTTTCATTCTTTGTTAGACTATCTATTAAATAGGTTTTTTAACTCCCCCTTTCTTAGCTCGTTATTGTGAGAAATATCACATAAATTTTACATAAAAATAGAGACCTCCCTTGGATTAAGAAGGCCCCCTTTTCAAAAGCGGAAGGCGTAAAAATTGCTTTTTACACCCAGCGGCTACATTCTCCCAGGGGGACAATGCAGCTCGGGGACAACATATTTACTTTGTAAGTTTATTTTCCTTGTGCATATCTTCTCATATTTTTTTTTGACGATGTATCAGGTGAAGTACTATAAATTGTCGGGAAAATAGAGCAAAAAAAATACATGTAAGGAAAACCCCTACACGGAATTCCCTACATGTATATGTTGCATCCTAAATGCATTTATTCATGGGATATGATTCCCTGTTTTAATGCATAACGAACTAAATCAGATCTTTTCTTTACGTTGATTTTTTCCATGATTCTTGACTTATACGTATCTACTGTTTTTGCACTAATAAATAATGTGTCGGCTATTTCTTGGTGAGTATAACCTAAAGCAATATATTTTAAAACCTCTTTCTCTCTGGTACTTAAGATCTCCTCTAATACACCTTCATCATTTTTTTCCTCTTGGTCATGATTAACTGACTTGGTAAAAAGGCTTGGAATCAAGGTAGGATAAATATAGTTTTCGCCATTTAAAACGGTACGAATCGCAGATAAAAGTTCCATATCTACTGCCTTTTTTAAGACGTATCCAGAAGCCCCGGCTTTTAATCCCTCTTTTAAATATGCCTCATCTGAATACATCGTTAATAAAATCACCTTGGTGTCCCGATTTTTTTCTTTGATCTGCTTTGTTGCCTCGATGCCATCTATTCCAGGCATATTGATATCCATAATGATAATATTTGGCCTTTTTATGATTGCTTGTGTTACAGCTTCATCTCCACGACTTACTTCACCCACCACTTCTAATTGCGGATTTGAAATAATAACTGATTTTAAGCCTGACCGAAACATAGGGTGGTCATCAGCTAGCAGTACTTTGATTTTCTCCAATGCTTAGTGCACCTCCTTTTGAAAGGGGAACTTTTAGAAAAATCGTCGTTCCTTTCCCTTGTTTTGATTCGATGGTAATCGTGCCCCCAATTAAAGATGCTCTTTCTTGCATTCCATGTAACCCTAGATTATATTTTGAAGGATCTCTTTTTAACACTTGATCAACGTTAAATCCGATTCCATCATCCTCGACAATTACGGTTAATAGATTCTCAATCTGGTCAATGATTACACTCACATTTTGTGCTTGCGCATACCTAGCAACATTGGTTAATGCCTCTTGAATAATCCGGTAAATGGCAATTTCGATTTCCGCTTGCATCCGATTTTCTTTAATCCCGTCCATATACAAATCTACATCGATTGCATATTTATGTTGATATTCTTCAATATATCGCTCTAAAGCCACGGTTAAACCAAATTTATCCAATACACTTGGTCTTAATTGCCAAGCCATTTCATGAACTTCTTTTAATGTATGTTGAATCATTGTTCTTAAGTTTTGTAATAAATTTACCCGTTCCTGTTCGTCCTTTTGCTCATTTAACATACTTAAACCAAGCAGTATCGAGGTAAGAGATTGACTTGTTTCATCATGTAGTTCTCTTGCAATCCGTTTTCGTTCTTCTTCCTGTGCTTTAATCGACTTTTCTAATAATTTTTGGCGTATCTCTTCTTTTTGCTTAAGCTCATGCCATAGTTGCATATTTTCAAGAGAAACAGCTAATTGATTAGATAATGACTCTAAGATATTAATCGATTGTTCATCAAGTTCCCGACAGCTACAAATATCAAATCTTCCAATGATTTTTTCATTGATTTTAATCGTGAATTCATAGTGATGTTTTTGCTTATCCACAGTATAACAAGTAAGGTGATTTACTTTCAGAGGGATTTCTTTCATACATGAGCATTCAGGTCGAAAATACTTAAAAAACTCCCAATTATCCAGAATTTCAACTTTTAAGACACAAGAATTAAAATCTAGCTCCTCTACTAATCTCATCACAAAATGCTCTAACATGGCTTTCATTTGTTTAACTGAAGTAATATGTCCAGATAACTCGTTTAATAAAGAGAGTTCTCGGTTACGAAAGGTAATCTTCTGAACATATACTCTCTTTTCTTTTTCTGCTTCTTCTAAGTCAGATAACATCTGGTTAAAGGCATTTGTCAACAACCCAATTTCATCATTTGCTTGTGGCTTTACACGAATGGATAGATTACCTTTAGAAACCTCTTTTGTCATTCTTAATAATTGGGTAATAGGTGTTGTGATCAATCTTGTTAATAGAAATGAAATAATGCCAGCAAAGAGTAAAACAATTATCATTGTAAAGGTCAGATTAGCCGTAATTTGTCTCAGCGCTTGATTTAAAGATTCCTCAGTGATCCCTACACGAACAGTTCCTCCAACCCCTTGAATAATTGGAATGGCTACATCACGAATTACCCCACGCTCTGTCATAAATTTTTGTAAATGAAGCTCATCATCAGGATTGACTTGATTCGCTAAGACCAAATCTTGACTTATTCCTTTTTCCCCAAACGTATGAACAATGACTTTGCCCTTCTCGTCTTGCATAAAGACATATTCTATATCTGGATTGTTTTTTACCGTTTCCTGTGCCAGCTCATGCAAAAGATATACATTTTGTGTCAACAAAAGATCGCCACTTCTTACTGCCACATCCCTACCTACAGATTTAACCCTTTCCTCTAATTGAGTAGAAAGCGTTTCAATCATAGATAAGCGAATTTCTATTAAACTTAAGGCAGTAATTGTAATAATCACGAAAAAAACCATACCATAGATTTTTACTTGAATCGGTATCTCTTTAAGAAGTTTAATTATCCTTTGATACCAACTGATCATTTTCATGGCTGTTCACCTACAGCCTTCGCCATCTCTAATATCGGTTGGTAATTTTTATAATCGATCGGAACAAATTGCTCTATATTTAAACTCTTTAAGATTTGTTTCCCTTTTTCCTCTTGATTCATGTTTAGCAAAAGATCTTGTGTTTGTTTCTTCAGATTAGTCGATACCTTTTTAGAAACAACAATAGGGGGAGTACCAACCCACTCACCATTTTCAATAATCTGAATGTTTTTAGTCTCTTCTAGATCAAGGGCTTTCATTTGGTCATAAACTAAACTATCCACTGCAGCACCATCAACAAGACCATTAGTTACTGCTTTTACAGAATAATCATGACTATAGGTATAATAAGTTTTAGAAAAAAAGGATTCTGCTGTCTCCCCTTTCATTTTCAATAAATATAGCATAGCAAGTCGACCTGAGTACGAATTTGGATCAGTAAAGGCAAAGCTTTTTCCCTTTAAATCTTCTAAGGATGAAATACCACTATCTTTTCTTACAATCGTGTAAGAACGATATAATGGTTTTCCATCCACCATAGGTGCAGCAATGCCATCCATATATTCATCCTCTTCCCCCATCACATAGGATAAAGTACAGATAAAGGCAATATCTACTTTACCCTCTTTGATCAATTGATTCATTTCTGCATAAGTTTTCCCTTGGATCAAAGTAATTGGTAAGTTTAAATTTTCTTCCATATAGTCAACCAATGCATCGTATCCAACCCTTGTCGCTTGTGGAGAAATGACAGATGCTATTCCAACCCGAATTGCATTTTCTGGTTCTCGATCTTGAATAGAACCTTGTTGATTTTGGTTAGATAAGGAAACATAGGGAAGTGACTCTTGGCTTGAACATGCGGTAGAAAAAAATAACAAGATAGTCATAAGGGAGAAGAAAAGTTTTCGCATCAACATCTTCCTTCCATTCACAGGTTACCATCATTATAAAGCATAAAACCGTAAATGGGGGACAGATAAACAAATTGTTAGAAAAGATTCAATCTTTTAAGAGTAAAATGAGAACAAAAAAACTCTAATCTTAAATCTCAAAATTAGAGGCTCAACCCAATCAAATATCCAACGAATGCCAGAAGAACACCTAAAGTATAACTTAATCCCACATAAAGAATCATTGTTCTCCACTCTTTTGAAGTGCTTAGCTTGATACTTTCTACTTTAAATGTGGAAAAGGTAGTAAATGCTCCCATAAACCCAGTACCTAACAATAAAGCTGTAGGTCCCACAAGACGGGTTCCAAACAAAAGCCCCAACAAAAATGAACCTAATAGGTTAATGATAAAAGTGCCAAAAGGAAAAGAAGATTGCACTCGTTTTGAAATCCATCTTCCCATACTATAACGAGTAATCGCTCCAAAGAAGCCACCTATCGCAACATAAATTCCATTTAATATCACGCTGTCTCCATCCCTTCTTTACTTTTCCTAAGTTGGAAATAGGCCACACGAAAACCGAAATAGGCAAACAAGAGTCCTCCAACCATACTAAGTAATACATAGACGAAGGCCATCTCCCACAATCCCTGATTCATTAAAGTCATCGTTTCAACACTAAAAGTGGAGAAAGTAGTAAACGAACCGATCAATCCAGTTCCAAATCCTAAGCGAAGCCATTCTGGGACAGAATACGATTGGGTGATTCTCTCATTAAACCATCCTAAAGTAAATGAACCAAGATAATTGATCATTAAAGTCGCTAATGGAAAAGAAGTGATCCACCATGAATGAATCGACAAGCCTAAATAATAGCGAAGTAAAGAACCTATTACTCCTGCTAAACCAACGACAAAATAAATCATCCTTTTCACCTTCTTGACAATTTTAAGTCATATTATAATCAATACATAGTATAATTTACCAAAAAACTCCTACCAAAACATAAATATCATGTTCTGGTAGGAGTCATTAGCCTATGATTAGGCAGTTTAAGGCGAACTCCATCGCCCATTATTTAGCATTTATTTTTAAATTATAATATAGTTAATTGCGCGAATCAACCTACTACTTTAATACTTTCATTATATAATTTGTACCTTTTTTAATTTTTCTTGCCACATTCCGCAGCGGTCTCCCCACATTGCCACCGTCTGGCCACCCATTTTTACTTTTATCACTTCACACATATTGGAACATCCTGAGCAGATGAAACTACTTGGTACAAATTCAGTTTGTAAAGAAGAAAATCCTCTAAAATGAGTGATACTTCCCGTTCTTGCCACTTCTTCTTTTGCTAAAATCGCTGCCCCAATAGCCCCCATCACATGATGATATTTGGGAATGATCACCTTATGACCAATCTCCTTTTCAAACGCAGCTTTAATTCCTACATTGGCTGCAACTCCACCTTGAAAGACAAAAGGCGGTTCTAATGCTTTACCACGTGCGAGATTGTTCATATAGTTTCTAACCAATGCCTGACAAAGTCCATTGATAATTTCTGCCTTGGAAAAGCCAAATTGCTGTTTAGCTATCATATCTGACTCGGCAAAAACCGTACAACGTCCAGCAATTCTAACATTGTTCTTGGCCGTTAATGCAAGCTCACCAAACTCTTCAATCGGAATTCCAAGACGTTCAGCCTGATGGTCAAGAAACGAACCTGTTCCAGCGGCGCAAACCGTATTCATGGCAAAATCGACAACCATCTGGTCTTTAACGATGATGATTTTCGAATCCTGTCCTCCGATTTCGAAAATCGTTCTTACTTCTGGTACATAGTAAACCGTTGCTACTGCATGAGCAGTTATTTCATTTTTCACCACATCTGCTCCTACCATTACACCTGCAAGTTGTCTTCCACTACCAGTTGTTCCTATTGCACTAACGATGTCCTTGCGATCTAGAATTGTCCTTAGGGCTTCTAATCCTTTTTTTACAGATTGAATCGGTTGGCCATTTGTTCGCACATAATAATCAAAAAGTACTTGATTCTCATCGTCTATTGCAACGACATTTGTACTTACCGAGCCTACATCGATACCAACATAAGCATTTCCCACGTTAATCCCCCCTTATGCTGAAACCCTGTTTAACTTCTTACTTTTTATCAAATCAATAAAGGCCTCTAATCTTGTTCTACTGTTTGCCTGGCCTGTTTGTTCATCTAAGGATAGGGTTAGCACAGGAATATCTTGTAGCTTAGAGATTTTAGGGATAATACTTTGTGAGATTAGCTCAGGTAAACAGCCAAAGGGCATGAGATGAATGATACCATCAAATCCCTTCTCTTTAAAATCGATGATCTGTCCAACCGTTTGCTTAGCATGCCCTCCTATCTCGATTTCAATAAATGGTTCCCCTTTTTTTAGTATCTCCTCTTCATGCGATTTTCCTAAAAAGTTTGGAACCATATTATATCTTACCCATTCTGATAAGTAATGGGATCTTTCCACTTCACACCCTAGTTCGCCTAGAACATTTTCAATTTCCATGTTGATAGAGGGCTCCATTACAACGTAAATTTCACCTACAATTCCGATTCGGACTCGTCTCTCATCCCCTACCTCTTGGATTTGAACCTCTTTAACGATTTCCTCACTCTTTTTGATCGCTTCCCTTAATTGCTTTCTCGTATAGACTTGATCGAATTCCCTTTGAATCAACTCCCAAGCTTTATTGACCGTACCTGGGATGACTTCATATGGTTTCATTTGATGGATTTTTTTATCAAATCGGTCAATGGCTTGAATCATATCATAGGTTAATTTAATGGCCCAAGCCACTTTGATCCAGGAATTTTTTCCCTTAAGCTTTTTTACATTTTCCATAAACTTGTTTTTATCTCTAAAGATTGAATCAAAGACGATTACATCCACATGAAACCCCATATTTTTTAGTATTCTTTTATGTATTTCACTATAAAACCCTGCTCGGCATGGACCATGCCCGCCACTTGTGACAATTGTCTCTACACCTTGTTCACAAGCTTCGAGATAACTTCCCATGATTGTTTTAAATGGAAAACAAGCAAATTCTGGGCTATTTTTAACCCCTAAGTCTAATGTTTTTTGTGAAGGTTTGGGAGGAACAATCACATCATGACCTAAAAGCTCTAATATTTTTTTATAAATGATGACAGTCCCCATATATGGAAAAGTAACTCTCATCTTTCTCCCCCCTACCCCACCTGTTTCTTTCTTTTCAACATATCTACAAACGCTTCAATTCTTGTCTGCAAATGATTCTCACCTGTATGTTCATCTACTCGAACCATCATAAAGGGAATCCCTGTGTCATCTGACTTTATTTCAAATAATTTACTCAGAAAAGAATCCGGACCGCATCCAAAAGCGGTAATCTGGATGATACCATCTAGATCAGACCGGTTAAATAAATGGTATCCAGCCCCTAATACTTTATTGCTAAAAGTCCAGAATAGTACTTTTTCCATTTGTTCTATCGATTCAACCAATGTTTGTTCATCCATCATATCAAAGGTAATAAACTCCACTTGTAATTCTCGTAATTTTTCGATGACATCCATATTGATAAATGGATCATAAATATTGTAGACATAGCCTAATAAGCCAATGCGTAGAGAAGATTTGCTTTTGTATTCTTTAGCAGGTTTTACTGTGTAAGTGTTTTTGGTCAGTTCTATTGCTTTAGGAACTGTATACCCTAATTTATTGTACATTCTAAAGGTAAGCCATTCCTCGCTTGCTACCTTTGCAGCGTTTTGTATTTGTTCTTCATTCACACCTAAAGATTTTGCTAGAGATAGGTAGTTTTTATAGTCAGAGATATCGTCGCTGTTTGATTGTATATAACAAGTTAGAATTTTGTCTTCCATTTTTTCTAGGCCATGCTTCATCATGTCAGGTAATCCCATAAACTTAGGGCAAAAGTATTCCCCTTTAGTAATGGATACCATTCGTGGTACAAATATATAATCCACATTCTGTTTTAATAGTTGAATTGCATGGCCAACAAATAATTTAATGGGTACACAAATTTCTGGAACAGATTCTTTCACACCCTTATCAACAATCACTTTGTTTGTCTCTTCAGAAATAATTACTTCCATCTTCAATTCCTCGAAAAACTTTTTCCAAAATGGAACGTAATAATAGTAGAGTAACGCTCTTGGGATCCCTATTTTCATCCTTCTTACCCCTCTCACGTTAACCTGAATACCTATAACCATTTTAATAATCTAGCAATCCATTTATGACATAGTTTGTCATACTTGGTTTAAGATCTTTTACATGATACAATACAGACATATGGAGGAGGAT
>NZ_LSKU01000001.1:1858010-1862942 GCF_001561915.1 Tepidibacillus decaturensis
GGCTAATCACTTTAATACTGAAAAACCATTTCCATCACGTTCATCTAAGAGCAAAGCAAGGGAAAAGGGGCATTTTCCTAGAGTTTTGATCAAACTAGTATTAATTGCTAGTATTCTCTTTGTTAGTGGAATACTCATTGCAATGATTGTGGACGCTATCAATCAATCAGACCAACAACAAGTTAATTCAGAAATAAAAAATGGTGCAGAGAATAATGATAATAGCAACGATTCAACTGATGAAACGACAACTAATAACGACCAAAACCTTGATCAAAATATTGATGAAAATAAAACAATAGATAAAAAAGAAAAAACAGGAGAAGAACAAACGGATCAACCTTCAAATAGCGAATCCAATTCAAACGAATTTACGGAAAATGGACAATGGCAGCCTATAGGTACTAAACAAGAAGAACCTCATATCACAACCTTTACAAAGGAATCTATCGATTGGCAGGAAATGGTGAAGGCAATCACTTATGCTACGAATCTATCAGAGGAACAAATGATTATTTGGAGACTTGAAAATGGTGGAGCCCCAAATCTTGCTAGAGGAGTAGTGAGCACAAGTATGACCAAAGAAACGCCTTATGAGGTAAAACTTGAGTGGGTAACAAATGAAGGCTGGAAGCCAGTAGAAGTCAATGTATTAGATCAAAATCCATATATTAAAAGATAGCTCTTGTGAATGATCACAAGAGCCTTTTTGTCAAAAATGTTATCTTGTTATGATCGTTTTTCAGGGTATTCCACAATGACGGTGGTACCCAAACCTCCACGGGCATTCCATACCGCTTCAATCTTCATCCATTTTGGGTCACATAGGCGAACCAAATCTTCAAGAATACGATTGGTTGCATGTTCTTGATAGATCCCTACATTTCTGTATGAAGTTAAGTAGTATTTAAGAGATTTCATCTCAATCAATTCTTCCTTGGGTATATAAGTGATTTTTACATCTGCAAAATCAGGCAAACCGGACCACGGACAAACAGATGTAAATTCAGTGGTTGGAATCGTAACTAAGGTATCTTTTCCTACATATTCATTAGGAATAGTCTCCAAAATATCTACTAAAATTACACTTTCATCCTCAATATCAAAACGAATATTTTTGTACTTCTCATGATTCATTTCTACTTGTGCCATGTTATTCCCTCT
This sequence comes from Tepidibacillus decaturensis, assembly GCF_001561915.1. Classification (GTDB taxonomy): domain Bacteria; phylum Bacillota; class Bacilli; order Tepidibacillales; family Tepidibacillaceae; genus Tepidibacillus_B; species Tepidibacillus_B infernus. The sequence goes on from NZ_LSKU01000001.1 coordinate 1,859,175, forward strand.
TTTCCTTAGTGTATGATATTGTGTTTCCTTCTTATGCAATCGATTGTGTTGAAACTTTTTCTTCTACTGTTTTCCCTTTTTCATTTCGGATAAGATAGACTAATCCATAAACGACTGGAGTATCAAGAACTGCAATCATCAATTTTATTGCATATTGTGTCAATATCATTGTGAATAAGTTTGGGATCACACCATAAAAAGCAATTGTTATAAAAATCGTGGTATCTAATAATTGGGACACAGAAGTAGATACATTGTTTCGTAACCATAACTTTCTTCCCTTTGTTTTCTCCTTAAGAAAATGGAAGGCCCAAACATCATGATATTGACTAACTAAATAAGCGATCATCCCTGCTAAGGTGATTCTTAGATTAGATCCAAGGATCTCTTGAAATGCTTCTTGGCCAGTCCAAAATGGGGCTGATGGCATTTGAATTGCTAACTTAACCAATAAAGCGGAAATCACAGATGTTATAAATCCTGTGAAAACAAGCCAATTGGTTCGTTCTTTGCCCCATACCTCAGATATGGCATCCGTAATCGTAAAAGTTAGAGCATAGGCTAGAACTGCTGCAGGAACAAAGAAAGCATTTTGTCCAAATTGAATGGTAATGATCTTTGTTGCAATAATATTAGCTAAAACCAATAATCCGGTAAATAAACCAGACAACACAATAAAATACTTTTCTTGACGATTCATTTTAGATTTCTCCCTTCTTAATAATTTGGTGAAATCCTAATGTTGTTGAAGTGGAGAAAAAGAAAAAAGCCCTTCACCAGGGCTTGATATCTCAACTGGTGGTATTTTTTACGTTGGTTTACCCACTAAACAACGAAGGATTCAATTTTCACAAATATAAATTATGCATCAATTTTTAAAAAAATGCAAGTAAAAATAATTTCCTATTTATTTCAGCTTAGTAGATAGCTCCTCACCAATATAATGGAGTTTTTCAGCCAAATCGGCTACTTCTTGGCTAGAATCGGAAATTTGCTCTGAGATTTCAGTAAGGTGTTTGATTTGTTTACTTACCGTCGTCACTTGTTCTAGATTATTATGGATTCCGCCCATCATCTCAGCTAGCTCCAACTGTAATTGCTCCGTATATTTGCTCCCTTGATGAACGGAAGTATTTGTTTGTTTCACGACACTTAACATTTCTTCAACAGCAACATGTGATTTCTTAATTAAATCACTAATATCTTCAAGGGCCTGCTGAGTGCTTTGAGCAAGATTTTTTACTTCACCAGCTACGACTGCAAACCCTTTTCCATGTTCTCCAGCTCTTGCAGCCTCAATCGTTGCGTTTAAAGCCAATATGTTGGTTTGCTTTGCAATTCCATGGATTAAAGAAATAATTTCTCCAATCTTCTTAGAATGTTCGTTGATTCGAGAGGTGCTTTCCTGTAATTGAATCATCTGTTCTTCAATCGCATGAATTTGAGACAGTGTATCTTCTACAACCTTTCCACTATGTAAGGCCATTTCTTGGACCTTTTCTGCATGAGCTGTTGCTTCCTCTGTTGCTGCAGTAATTTCTTCAGAACTTGCATACATATTCTGAACAGAAGTTGATGTTTGTTCTGCATTAGCGACAAGGGATTCACTAGAATCTAGCAATCTCTTTTCTAGTCGCTTGATATCATCCAGTTTTAACATTTTTGAGGTATAAGAATCTATATACGTTTCTTCTACTAATTGCATATCAAATGTAGTTAATTTTGTGAATGCCAACAAAACTTCCGAAAGTCTTGGATCACCCTCATATTTTTTTGTGAGAAGTGGAAAAACAGATTTGTAGTAAAGTTGATAAGCACCAAAAAACCATTCAGAGTCTAAGCGGATCCGGTCATGCACTCTTCCAATCTTCCTACGATTCATCACATATTGTTCATCGACCACACCATCAGTTAGACTCAAAAAGTATTGTTTTTGAGTAATTTTTAAGCGTTCAAATGTACTATGTTGTTTAACAATCCCTTCCAAAAGAGGAATGGTTTTAATTTTTTCATAAAATTGATCTACTATTTCATCTGCATGTTCTTCAAACAATGCTTCTTGTTCCCTCATTATTTTTAATGTTTCATCTGTAATCCCTAACATTGATAATTTTTGTTTGATTTCATTCTCAGTTACCTTTAGTGTTACATTGTGCCTATTCCATTGATTTTCATTGTGATGGATACCATCCTCTATACTCTTACGTTTGAACATCTGTTACACCCCTAACATAATTTGTCCAACATATTCCAACTAAAGAGTATTGTAACAAGATTAAGATCCTTTGACTATAAAAATCATATTATTATCACACATAGAAGTGTTGGTGAACTAATCACCACTTAAAGTTTTCACACTTTTATCACACATTTGTCTAAATAATTAATTTTTGGAATCATTACTTAAATTTTCTTGTATATAGGATTATACTAAATAAAAGGTAATTCAATATTTTTACAAGTTATATACAATTTTTTATTAGTAGTGGTTCCTTTTAAGAACCAAAATAAAAAATGGAGAGTGCGAAAAATGAGAGTAAGCGGTTATTTTATTCCTACAGTCAATTTATTTGGTGTAGGAACTGTGAAAGAAGTTGGGGGGCGGATTAACACATTAGGAGGGAAAAAGGTTTTAATCGTTACAGATTTTTTTAGCGAAAATAGGAATGGCTGATCAAGTAAAAGGCTTGATTCAAGAGGCTGGTTTAGATGTTGTGATCTTTGATGGCGCAGAACCTAATCCAACCGACCGTAATGTAGAAGATGGTCTTAAAGTATGGAAAGAAAATGGTTGTGATGCACTGGTTTCCTTAGGTGGTGGATCATCACATGACTATGCGAAAGGCATTGGACTTGTAGCCGCAAATGGTGGAAAAATCCACGATTATGAGGGAGTAGATAAATCCAGTAATCCGTTTGTACCATTCGTGGCTGTGAACACAACCGCTGGTACTGCATCTGAAATGACACGTTTCTGCATTATTACTGACACAAGCCGTAAAGTAAAAATGGCTATTGTCGATTGGAGAGTTACTCCTGCCGTATCGATTAACGATCCAGAGTTAATGGTAGGAATGCCACCATCACTAACAGCTGCAACAGGAATGGATGCATTAACCCATGCCATTGAAGCATATGTATCAACAGATGCGAATCCATTAACAGATTCTGCTGCGTTAATGGCGATTGAAATTATTTCTGAGTACTTACCAAAAGCTGTTGCAAATGGTTCCAATATGGAAGCTCGTGAAAAAATGGCATATGCTCAATTCTTAGCAGGAATGGCATTTAACAATGCAAGTCTAGGCTATGTTCATGCAATGGCTCATCAATTGGGTGGTTATTATAATTTACCACATGGTGTATGTAATGCAATTCTACTCCCACATGTTGAGCAATTTAACCTTATTGCTGCTCCTGAACGTTTCCGTGATATAGCAGTAGCAATGGGTGAAAATATTGACGGACTTTCAGTAAATGAAGCAGCTCAAAAAGCGATTGAGGCAATTAAGAGATTATCTACATCGATTGGAATTCCATCAGGATTAGCGGAGTTAGGTGTAAAAGAAGAAGATTTCGAGATTATGGCAACGAATGCGCAAAAAGATGCCACACACCTTACCAATCCAAGAAAAGCAACCTTAGAGGAAATCATGCAAATCTTTAAAAATGCAATGTAATTGAGACTGATCTATTAGGCGGCTGTAGCCAAAAATTCCTTAGGCAGCAGCCGTTTAACTTTAACTTCCCTCCGAAAGAAGTCTCCCA
>NZ_LSKU01000001.1:1864316-1875984 GCF_001561915.1 Tepidibacillus decaturensis
TTGAATTCGTTCCTCGTTATAAAATTTTATATAATCACTTAACAGCTTCCGCCATTTCTCAAGAATCTTAAATTTATAAAGGTAAAGGCACTCCGTTTTTAGATGACTAAAGAAATTCTCAATGTTCTCGTTATCCAAACAATTTCCTTTTCCCCATAAAAAATCCCTCCTAAGTAAACAGTACAACCCTTTCTTTTTTCTGTCTACTATAGAGGGATCATATCAAAAAATGATCAGTCCTTTTCTTATTTCTATCGTTCACTATTTCTTTTTATTCATACTTTGCATCATCTTATTCATTTGATTTAATTGTTTTTGGTTCAAATTTACACCCATTTGTCTAGCCATTTGTTGAATTTGCTTATTATCCATTGACATATTTGTCATCTGTTTACGTAAATAATATACTCCACCAGCAAATCCTGCTACGCCACCTGCAATAAATGTAAGAATAGGGATAACGATATCCATTATTATTTCTCCTTTATTATAATAATCTCTCTACTATCTTAACGGAAAATAGTACTGTTGAATAGTGGCTGATTTTATCCATCTCTATTATTTCGCCAATTCATAGATCGCTTGCGCATAAATCGCTGTTGCTTTCAATAAATCCTCTATTTCGATATATTCATCCTTTTGGTGAGCTGTTTCCACTTTCCCGGGAAATAAGGGACCAAATGCTACACCAACTTGTAATGCTCTAGCATAAGTACCGCCTCCGATAGAAAGAAGCGTGGCTTCCTCCCCTATCTGTTCCTTGTATACTTTTTGCAATGTCTTGACCAAAGAATGATTTTTGTCTACATGGTGCGGTTTAGAATTGTCGATATTGGTAATGGTAATTCCCCATAGTATACCATTCCCTTCTATTTTACGAATCATTTGTTCGTATAGAGTCGTTACAGGATAACGAACATTTAAAGTAATCGTAGCTTTATCCTTTTCCATTTTTAAAATACCAGAGTTTACGGTTAAGGCACCTGTTATTTCATCTTCATAGTTAATCCCTAGTTTTTGCCCGTCATAATCTCGATATAAAACCTGATCTGCCCACTTCATCCAAGGATCAATATGAAGCCATTGCTCGACTCTCATTAGAAAATGAATCAGTTCTAATCCTGCGTTTACCCCTTTATCTGGTTCCATGCCATGGGCAGAAACTCCAGCTAATGTAATGATTAAATTCTCACCATTCAACGATACATCTCCATGATGGGGATATTCCTTTAAAAACTGTTCAAAGGAAGATTGAATTTGTTCAAGTTGCTCTGCCATTCCATGAATCACAACGTTTGCCAGATCTGGAACCATATTAGGTCGTTTGCCTGATACAAAAGATTGAACAAATGCCTTTTGGCTTGTCACTCTTTCTTGATGTTTAGCTTCTAAGGTAATATCAGCAATTCCTTTTTCAGCAATAATGATCGGAAAATCTGCATCGGGAGCAAACCCCATTGCAGGCATTTCTTCTCGTTCAAAATAATAATGAACTCCTCGCCAATGCGATTCTTCGTCTGTTCCAAAAATAATTCTAACTCTTTTATTTAAGTTTAAGTTAAGGTCTTTTACAATTTTTGCAGCGTAAATAGTGGCCATTGTTGGCCCTTTGTCATCAATAGCACCCCTTGCGAAAATTTTACCATCTCTTACTTCTGCAGCATATGGAGGAGTAGTCCAACCATCCCCTTCAGGAACCACATCAACATGACAAAGAATCCCAATGATTTCATTCCCTTGGCCAATTTCTGCGTGGCCAGCATAACCATCAAGATTTTTGACATTCATTCCTGAAGCTTCACATGTATCTAACGCATATTCTAATGCCTCTTTAATTCCTTTTCCAAAAGGAGCATTTTCATTTTTCTCTTTTTCATTTAATACACTTTTGATCTTTAAAAATTCCTGGGTGTCTCTTATCAGATCTTCTTTTCTAAGTTCCACTTCTTTTAACCAATCAATCATCATTTCCATCCCTCACTATCAAACCGATTTTGTTTGCATCTTCAACTACTTTCGCAAGTTGGTTACGGATATCTTCTAATTTGTCTATATTTTCAGTCTCATTCATATATTGATTTGCTTTTTCAATCAGGTCTTGGTTCTCAGAAATAGCTCCTAGCAAATATATCATTTGAGTTAAATTTTGGATTTCGCGATATAAGTTAAAATAAAGCTGAGCTTGAATAATTTCACCACGAATTTCAAACATTTCACTATCCAACTTTGCAGAAGCCACCGCTGCTTGTGTCAACCTCAATTGGATATGTTCAGGTATCTTCCCATCATATTTATAACTGAGGGAATGTTCGATAGTAGCCCAGAAGTTCATTGCCATCGTTCTTAATTGAAATTCAACATAGACCTCGATTGGTCCATTGATTGTAATCACTTCATAGGCTACGATAACATGATAGCTTCGGTATCCGCTTTTTTTAGGATATCGAATGTAATCCTTCTTTTCAACAATTCTCATATCACTACGTTGTTCAATCATTTGTACAACTGTATCAATATCATCGACAAATTGAGAGATAATCCGTATTCCAGCGATATCCCTAATATGTTCTGAAATTTCTTGATCAACCGGCATATTAAGGATCTTTGCTTTACTTAAGATACTGTTTACCGTTTTTACTCGTCCGAAAACAAACTCGATAGGTGAATGTATTTTCCTTTTTCGATATTCTTTTTTTAAATGGATAAATTTAACCACTAATTCGCCAACTGCTTGCTCATAAGGAATAAAAAAATGACTCCATTGTTCTTCATTCACTGAAATTTCCTCCATTATAAAACCTCATATATATCTTTTTCTACATTTACCTTGATTATCCTTTATAAAAACAAGTACGATATTCAAAGAGTAAAGATTGCATTTTTTTCATACCTTATGTATGATTTCATAGGAAGATCTTTGATGTGAAGGTGAGGATTATACATGATAGAAACAAATGAAAAAGAAATTATGCAAGAAATAGATAAAAAAGAGGGTTTTGTGCTTGTTTTGTTTTCTACCCCTTTCTGAGGAAAGTGTGAAATCGCGGAGCGATTTCTAGAAGAAGTTTTACCTCAATTGCCTGAGTTCCCTGCTTTTAAGTGCAATGTGAACTTTTCGCCAAATATTGTAGAAAAATATCAGGTTTCAGCGGCTCCATCCTTTAAATTATTTGTTGATGGTGAAGTCGTTCAAACCTTATTCGGAATGAGATCACCTGATGATCTTTACTATACGTTAAAAAATTATGTGAAAAAAGAAGAAAACTACGAAGATATTTGGAGTACATTGTTTGCTGAAGCTGAAGAAAATAATGATGAAGAAAAGAAAGATAAAGAATAATATCAAAGAAAAAGCATGTACGTGACAGAGCTACGACATGCTTTTTTCTGAACAAAATCTCTCCATTCAATCAATATTCCTACCAAGAAACCAAATAAATATAATTTGTAGAACGCATAAAGTGTTGAAAAATTTCCTCCATCTTAACTTTTGTTTTTATAAATCACGATGTACTATTGTCCACGTTAGCCCTGGCTCATTTTATATGTCTATGATTTTTTCCGATGTTGTTGTCTGTGTCTGTTCCAAATCGTTCTGACTTTGTTAAATTTCCTCTTGATTATTCGATTGATTTTGAGTTTCTTTTTCATTAGTTTGTTTAATCCAATCATTTAAGCCAAATTGTCAAACGGGAGGGAAGTTAAAAACAACTTCATTTAATTGATCCATCTCACTTTTCACGAATTCAATTACCCATGTATTTGAAATAATTTTATTTTCTTTATAATTCCCACCTAATACATGACATAACTCTTCAATTATATTAATATTTGGAGTGTTGATTTTCATTTCTCTAATTCTAAAATCACTTAATTGATCTACTACATTAAAATTTCTTTGTAATTCAATTTTGAAAGAAAGTTTCTGATTGGTGTCCAATGATGATAATGAAATAACTTCAAAGCAAACACCTCCATATATTGATAAATCTTCAATGAACTGCTTATGTAGACTCTTTCAGATAACGTCCTGGGTATCCCCAACTCCCTTGAGCTTACAAGGATTTGCTAATGCCTTACCAGACTTGGAAGGCTAATGCAACGACTGACTCGGTTAGTTAAAGGAATGTATCGTTGTTCTACTCACAAATTTCTCCCTCAATAATAAAAAAACCCACAATTAGTTTATTTATTGTGGGTCAATTACAAGATGATTTAGTTCCCTTGCACCATGTATAAATGTTAAAATGACTACTTTATCTTCTAGAATTTTATAAATTAATCTATACCTAAATATAAAAACTTCTCTTATAGTAGGATCTCTTAATTCTGGTACAATACGTCCTCTTTTTGGAAATTCACCTAAACTTCTAGCCTTATCTATTGTGGTATAGTAAAAAGAATGAGCAAAAGCTGGTGAATCTTCATACAGATAAGCAATAATTTTTTCTAAATCACGAGCAGCAGATTCGGACCATACTATTGTTTTAACCATTTTTCTAAACGCTTTTCTACTTCGTCATGAGATATTATATTCCCTTTATCTAAATCATCTAAACCTTCTTTAATTTTCATTTGTACATATAGAGTATACTGTATATCCTCTAATGAAGCATTATCAGGAAGATTATCAATTATTTTCTTCACTTCATCTTTTAACATATAAAACATCTCCTTGAAATTTTAAATAAATTATATCACATTTTTTATCAAGTGAAACTGCTTTAGAAAAAGAACGTTCTCCGACCTTTCACATAACGTTCTCGTATCCCCGACACCTCTGAGCTTACAGGGAATTGCTAATGCCTTGTCACACTTGACAGGCTAACGCAACAACCTACTTGGTTTCATGCATTTTTAAATACTTCAACTTTAGCGTTAGGCATCTTATTCGCCCATAGTCAGGTCGCTGATCAGCCAACGGTCATTGACCTTACACGATATAGTGGTTTGTATCGCCTCTTTCCATCCGCAATATCTCAATCCGGTCAGGCCAATGGCTAGAAACCTCTCTACCAGGTGCACTTTGCGGATCAGCCTGCCATTTTTGCATCAGTTCCGGCGTTACATAATCACTGTAGTTTTCTGCGATGCTTGCAGCAACCAAATCATTGGGAGCCGTGAGGGAAACCATTTGCAGCTTTTTCCCGAATCCTTTCACTAGGGTTTGCACGGCCTGTTCGTCACGTTTATAGTCATTCTTTAACATTTGAATGATTTCGATAAGTTCAGCAAGACTTTCCTGATTCTCAGCAAACTGCCGTACATCACCACCGACAATCCTCTCAGCGTCAGCACGGGTATAGGTGAATTTAAAAGGAGTTGAGGAAAGTAATTTATTATTCCAAGAGCCCATATGAGTGATTTCCTCAGCATTGTTGATCAAACCAAGAAGTAGAATAGAGTTTCTTAAGAACTGTTCCTCGCTTATTTGGACAGAATCATCCTCCAAACTGTAATTGATCTGCACGCCATAGGGAGCTTTAGATGTGAACAGTTCAATCGAATCACGTTTCACTCCTTTCGGCAAGGGCAGAGCATCAATAAGGGCTACAACCTTTGCATTGTCGCCAATATATTGCATTTTATTTTCCAGTAAAGAATTAATGTTATACATAGCCGTGCCGTTCTTACTGGCAAATACCTCTTCGAGTCGTTTTAAGATATCCTTCTGGTTAATAAGATCAAAGCTAAAACTTGGTTTTACGTTGTTATCAATCCAAACCGGAGCGACATGAATGATGTAACGGTACTCCGAAATGCTGTTATTTATATCATCATAATATGAAATCGAATAACGGCTGTTGGATCCACCGCAAGCTTTGCTTAATTCCTTTTTTGGTATGCGCATCTCCTCCACAATTTCCGTTACCTTAGCTATTTCATTTGTATCGGTCAGAATATATTCGTCACCACTGATCTCATCAACAATACGCACCATTGCCGGTACTCTCAGACTGTTTTGGCCTAAAAAAAGAGATTGAGTTTCAGGATGCTCATAAATACTAAATCCTTTAATAGGATTTGAAATCAGAACAACCGCTAAGATTATTACTGCAATAGTTGAAGTAGCAATAACCCAAAATGCTGGCTTTTTATAATTTAAGATGTTTTTTATTCTTGCTATGATATTGCCTTCTCCAAAAGCAAATGGGCTTGGTGAAGGTGTTTTCTTAAATGTTGCTAAGGCAAGTAGAGAGTCGCTGTAGCCAGCGATATTCTCGCTGCCCCTTATTTGCATAACCCGTTCATCACAGGACATTTCCATATCCTTGGTCATAAGGGAGAAGCTCAGCCACATAAGAGGATTAAACCAATGGATTACAAGCGCGAGATAAGCAATTGGCTTGGTCAGATAATCAAGCCGTTTAATATGGGTTTGCTCATGGCACAGGATATATCCTCGCTCCTGCTCTGTAAGGCTTAGTGGCAGATAAATTTTTGGTTTCACCATTCCGAAGACAAAAGGACTGCGAATTAGATCCGTTTCTTAAATATTACTCGTAACAAATGTAACCATACTGATTTGCTTTTTCAGACGTAGGTAAGAGGTCATGGCAGATATGAGTAAAACGGCTATACCTATAAGCCAAATTAGTGTCCCAAGAGTAATCCAAACTTGCATCGGGTTTACGCTTGCTACAGGGATCGCAGTCGGCAACGAGGCGTTTATAGCTGCATTCACGCTGTCAACCCCCGTATTTACTGTAGGTACCTCCATCTTGCCGATATCCTGCATGATGTACTGCGTTGAAGAAGCATCGGTTTGTACGGGCTGGATGAGTCCTAAAAGGCTAAACGACGAGGAAAAACTGAAAGGGAAAATCAGCCGAAATAACACAACACTCCAGAGGGCATAGGAAAACACTTTTGGAGCCTTTTTCAGCAGCAAACGGGCGATCATCACGGCAATAGCCACATAGCTTGCCGTAATGCTCATATTAAGTGTGGAAATAAAGACATCTTCCAAAAAGCTCATTTTTGACCCTCCTTATGGAGATCTATCAGCCGTTTCATCTCCTCGGCTTCATCATCAGAAAGGGTTTTATCATTTAGAAATGCCGCGATAAATTTAGGTAGCGAGCCGCCAAATGATTTTTCAACGACAACCTCGCTTTCATATTTTTGAACCTGCTCACGCTTAATAATAGAAGAAACGATGAAATTCTCATTCTTAAGTATTCCACGGTCACTCAATTTGCGGAGTACGGTGTAGGTTGTGGTTCTTTTCCAACCCAATTTTTCCTGACACAGTTCTATAAGCCTTCGGGTCGTTAGTGGTTCTTCATCCCATACAATACACATAAACTTAAACTCTGCGTCAAACAGCTTATATTGTTCCATATTTTCAATGCCCCCTTCGTTTGTCTATTCCAGTAGACAATATTAATCTATTGAAATAGACAAACTTTGTCAATAGAACAGGGAACATGACATCCATTTTGATATTTACCAGGTGTACACACTCACCGGCTATACGGACATGGGAATATTTTGCGGAAATATATATCAGTTACTTACAAATATATACGTTTCTGTATTCCTCATCTGGATGGTCGATTCTGTTAAAATTAGTATCTGTTATACTGATTTCTTCAAAGCCAACTTCTCTAAGAAGATTGATTACTTCAGTTGATGAAAAAGCAATTTCTGTAAATGTGTCTTCAAAACTATCAAATAGCCCATTTTCTTCTTTAAAAAATACCGTAAATGAAGCAGTAGAGATTCCTTTATCTTCATAATGAATAGCTTTTTGGATCATATAATTTCCTTTACTGTCTTTATTAATCTGAATACTATTCCAACGTTCCTTTAAAGCTTTCTGTGTATTACAATCAAATATGAACATTCCATTATTATTTAAATGATTTTTAACTTGGGTAAAAGTTTGTTTCCATTCATCTATTGTAAGAAGGTGGTTTATTGCATCATAAGTACAGGTAATAAGATCGTATTTCTTATTCAAATTAAAATTCCTCATATCCTCATGATAGAAATTTATATCTACGTTTTTCGATTTTGCGTTTTCTCTTGCAAATTCTAGCATATCTATTGAAAAATCAAGTCCTTCTGAGAGAAGACCTTCTGTAACAGCTTTGATAGATAGTACTCCTGTACCACAAGCAATATCAAGGTGATTAGATGGATGGAAATTTTCCTGTTTAAAATAATTTTCCATTTGATCCCACAATTTAAGAGGAAACTGACTCCAACCGAGACGATCATAAAATTTAGCTATTTTCTCATACAAGGTTATTCACCTCTTCAATATATTTCCGATAAAATCCCGTAAATTCACAAAGCCCGGTTATTTCTTTCGTTGTCTGACCGTGTTTTCAATAAATTATTAATCATTTTTCGTTTTCTTAAAATCCTGTTTACGAATTGCGCCTCGTTGTTTTCTCATTTCAAATAAAAGTTCAGTAAACCAGTAATCTATAAAATTGCCCTCTCTTACTAATTGTAATATAACATCCTTGCTTGCCCATTTAACCTTTTGAACTTCTTCATATTGCAGTGTCAATGATTCAATATCTATTTCTCGTTCAACTAGATAATAATCATCAAAACCTTCTTCAAAATTTATAGCAAAAAATGGTCGCTCATTTGACAAATCAATTCTATAACCTATTTCCTCAAACGTTTCTCTCTCAGCTGCTTCTATACTTGAATGATCCATTTTGATGTTTCACTAGTAGAATGGATACGAGATCAGAGACTCGAAAAAATCGTACATTTTTCCCATTCTTACAGGCTTCTATACCAGTAGCGATGGCTAAATGGGTTTTTCCAGTTCCCACACTTCCAAGCATCATGATGTTCTCATTACGTTCCATAAATACCAAGTCTTTTAATTCTTCAAATGATAAAGAATCATTAAACGTTGTTGCTGCTGAGCCTAGTTCATAATCCTCGAATGTCTTCTGTTGGCTGAATCCTGCCTTTTTAATTAATCTGTTAATCTTTGCTGATGCTCGTGCTTGAATCTCCGACTGTAATAATGTTAACAAATATTCTTCCTTAGATTCATAATTCAACTTTGAATACACCTTTGGAATATGCCCTAATCTTAACTGTTTACAGCACTGTTGTATCAATTGATGGCTCATGGGGTTACACCCTCTTTCGACAGTTGGTCATATACATCCAGGTCTGGGTCATAATTTTTAAATATGTTCGGTGTATAATCCTCCTCTATACTTTCCATGGTGGAAACAGGGTGTGTAATTTGATACAAGGTGTGATATAAAACTCCTTCTTGATCTTGCTGGTATACTGATGTTCTCTCAATCGCTTGTGAGATTTGATTGACGCTATAACCCCCATCTATCTATTTAATTAGCCATCCAATCCGTGACTTTCTTTTGTTAAGGTCGGAGATATTCACATAGATTTGTACCGTTGGAGGTAACTGTGAATAAATCCAAGCATAAGTAGCTGCTTTTGGTTTCTTATGTATAATTCAGCTTTCCAATCAATCTCATGCTCCTTAAACGAGTAAGGACGCATAAATTCTCCTAAAATTTTATAATGTTGATCCATCACCTCAACATAATCCCAGTGAATCTTTAATAGCACAGACTCATTTGAACGTCCTCTAGCCACTGGATATTTCTCTCCTTCAAATTCTACTCTACCGTATTTATCTAACACAGAAGATTCTAAGCGGTAGACATCAAAGGGTTTATTCGGAAGGTATAGAAGCTTGGCTTTTTCTTCTTCAAATAAGACATGAATAGGTTGCTTTTTCTCATAATGAATCTCTTGTAAGTATTTTTCAGCTTTCTCCTTCATCTGTTCGTTAATGTCTTCCCAGGTTGTAAGGGTAGGAAGAGGAACCATCCAGTTTCGACGTGTATATCCCACTTTGTTTTCTACGTTTCCCTTTTCATGCCCCTTTCCAGCATTGCAAAATTCATATTGAAATCCATAGTGCATTGCAAACTGTGTAAACTTTTCTGTTGTTTTGCGATCTCTGTAATTCTCTATTTTCACGACGGCTGCAGAGAGATTGTCAAACCATATTTTCCTTGGAACTCCCCCAACAAGCTGCATTAATTGCTGTAATCCAGTTAGAAAGCTTTCTATGTTTTCACTAGGTAATAACCAAATATACGCGGCATTACTGTATGGGAAAGACATGGCTAAGTATTTTATTTGAATGAGTTTTTGGTTATGATTTACCTCTGCTGTACCATAATCGACCTGAGCTTCACCACCAGGATGTTGAAGATCTATAAATTTATCTGTAGTTTTAGTTAACTCTTTCTTTTTCTTTGCAACGTATGCAGTAACGGTACGTATTCCTCCTGTAAAGCCATATTCATCAACTAAACGCTGATAAACTCGGATTTGTGTATGTCTTTGTTTTTTAGGTTTTCTCAAGTCCTCCTCTAACCATGTGTCAATAATCTCTATATAGTCTCCTAAGATTGGATAACGTTTTTTTCTTTCTTTCAAATCTAAGTTCCAATCATCTTTATCTGCATATTTCTTAGCTGTTCTCCAATTAATATTCATTTGTTTAGCAATACTATTAATTGCTAAGTCTTCTCGTTCCCTCAAGTGTTTGATATAATTTTGTTGAGCCATTGCTAGCATCCTTTCTGTTTCCCCCTCATGAAAATATTAGCTGTGTTTCCATGAAAGAGGTTAATAGATTTTGGGATGACTGGCAAGGCTTTTTATTTAGCAGCTTGCTTATGTATTTTTAGGCTGCCATTCTCTGTACTTTTATTTTGCCATAAACAAATGACATATTTATAAACCGACCATATTCCATAAGGTTCTTTTTTTATAGGTCTATCCATAAATAAATGAATGATTTTATCCTTTGTTTTAACGATAATATATACTTCTTCATCCTTTCTATATTTCTCTATTTTATTCAGCTCATAAGGTTTATCCATCTTTAATTCATAAACAATGAATTCATACGCAACATTCTCGGGATCAAGATTCCCCACTTTAAGTCCTTCATCTACCTCTTTTTAAAGTTTTTTAAGTTCCTCTAAATTACGATTGACTTTTATCCACGTTAGCCCTGGCTCATTTTATATGTCTATGATTTTTTCCGATGTTGTTGTCTGTGTCTGTTCCAAATCGTTCTGACTTTGTTGAATTTCCTCTTGATTATTCGATTGATTTTGAGTTTCTTTTTCATTAGTTTGTTTAATCCAATCATTTAAGCCAAATTGTCAAACGGGATCAAAATTAAAATCCCGTTTAGAACAAGCAAGAAATCCAATTAAAAGACAAAATCTAATAAAGATTTCTGTCACATTTATTTCAGATTGATTGTTTGAACTTTATATCCCTCGTCAGTTTTTACTACAACCATTTCGATTTTTTTTGATTATATTCGGCTTGGTTATTTTCCATAATAGGTTCTATTACTACAATCGTTCTACTTCTAAACGATTTGATGCCCTTAGTGTAATCTTTTAATTTTTCATAAATCTGTTTTTTTCTTCAGAAGGCAATCCTTCATTAAAATATTTTTCAAACTCGGTATACTTAAACGGTTCCTGAATAGATCTCATGATTAACCAAGCAGCATCTCCTGGTTCTTTATTTGAAAGTTTTGGTGAACAGGAAGTCAATAACAATAGAAGAAGAATAGTAATAAAACCAAGGTGTTTTTTCACGATTTTACCTCCCCTAAGAA
>NZ_LSKU01000001.1:1877861-1897907 GCF_001561915.1 Tepidibacillus decaturensis
ATCTTTTAAAAAAAGTTATGCTTAAATAATAGCATAACCTTTAGAAAGTTATTATTAGTTTTGCATTGGATAAGGTGTTCCTTGTTGGACCCAATCTTCTTCTAGGACTACTTCACCACCAAACGAATTATCATAAATTATTCTTTTTTGCTCAAATCCATTCACAGCCATATTAGCTAAGGCAATATCATCATGGAAATTCTCCATATATACCCATTGAAGAGGTAAATAACCATCTGTTCTGTAATAAGAAGTATATTGAAGCTCTCCTTCTTCAGGCGAGTGTAATCTATATGTCCAATAATTTTCTTTTTGATATGAATTGGCTGAATATACCCACTTCGCACCATCGTAGAAATAAACTTTTTTATCATGTCCTACTGAATCGGTTATTGCATCTGCTGTTCCTATAGTATTACTGACCCAAGCATCACGTACATTTTGATAAGTAAACATTGCAATAGGGTTTGACTTTCTAAATCCAGTTAAAACATCAAAATATTTTACAAAAGTTTTTGCCATTAATTGTTCTTTGTACCCTGTTTGGGTTGAAAATACATCACCATCATCCGGCCCAATTGAATAAATATGCTCTATTTTAATATCACCATATTCTGGTTGAAAACTATTAATAGAAACACTGTCTTCATAAGATAAATGATTTGAACGATTTTTCTTTAAATCTATCCAGAACTCTTTTGCTTCGGTAGTATTTTTTAATGCGGGATGGTAGTATTCCTCATATCTTTCTAGTACAATTTTTTCTTTTAATTCGCCCTTATGCTTTTTTCTCAAAAGAGTCATGTACTGATTACTTATCAATTTTACTAATGTCTTTTCATCATATTTTGTTAAGGATTCAATAATGTTAGAAACATGACTGTTATTATCTTCTTTTGCAATACTATAAGGTGAAAAGACCGTACCAAATAAAGCTAATAAACCAAGAATTATTAGTATCCTTTTCATATCTTTTTAATACTCCTCTAAAATTCCATAAAAATTTGAAAATCGCTCTAATACTTTGTTATTCTTAAGTTTGATTCTATTTATTCCTGCTTAATACTAATTTAAAATTTAATTCATAACGATCTACCCCCTCTCTTTTTTCACTTTTTAAAATTTATCTTTCTACCTAATAGACGAACCATTTTATAAAACGGTTCGATTTTTTATCAAAATTTTCTTATAAATGAAAAAATAATACAAAAGTCCTATATCATAACAGATTTACTTAATATTGTTGAGTAAGCCACAAATCTAGAAGCCTTATTTTTCCTTCTTTAAAATATTGGGAAGCTTGAATACTAGCTTCTGAATAAGTACTTCCCTCACCATACGTCGTCTTTTTTGATGCATTTCCATCTGTTGGAATTGAACTATCAGCAATAACTGACGGCGAAAAAAGAACACCCACCATTAAAATAAAAGTTAAACCCATTAATCCTAACATGCTAAACTTCCTCATTTTATTCCCTCCATATTGTTTGATTTTTGCGCAAATAAACTAGTTAAATAGATTTGCCTTTCTACCTAATAGACGAATCATTTTAAAAAAACGATGCGCTTTTTTTAAATAATTTTCTTAACATTATGAAAATTGGTACCAAAGTCCTTATATTTCTACAAATGATCTTTCGTTTTACCATATCAACATTTGCTAATCTACGTTATAATAGTTAAAAATTGCCTAAGTTTAGGAGGTGAATTCCTTGGCTCAAGAATATTTTTTGAATGTAAAAAAGAATGACCCCTTCAAAGAAGAGATTTTTGAAAAATATTATTATAAGGTTTACTCAACAGCCTATTACATCACAAAAGATGAATTCATTGCTCAAGATGTCACACAAGAAACCTTTATTAAAGCCTTTAATCAATTTCATACTTTAAAAGACCTTAACAAGGTTGGTCCTTGGTTAGGGAGCATCACGACAAGAACAGCAATTGATTTTCTAAGAAAAATAAAAAAATGGAACGATTTTACGATTAATGACGTCTATATAGATAGAAACCCGTCTAATCCACTAATTTCTCCTGTTGAAAAAATACTTGAAGATCAATACCTAAGAAAACTAATCCAAGAACAAGCATCAAAATTAAAACCTGATTACAGGGAACTATTAATATTAAAATATGACTATGGTCTCAAAGATGAAGAGATTGCGGAAAAATTACACCAAAGTCTAGGAACAGTAAAATCCAAGATTCACCGAGCGAAACAAAAATTAATAGAAAATGTTCGAAAGCAAATGAAAGGAAAAGGAAGTGAATTAGGATGACCGATCAAAAAAATGTTAATTTTGATCAATTGATGAAAGAAGTCATTCTTGAGGAAATCGAAAAATGTCCACCTCCACGATTGTCAAAGGAAGAAGCATGGGAAGCGATTCAGAAGAAATTAAGAGAAAATAACAATCCATGGAAAAGATTTTTTCGATCGAAGAAAAAGTCATTGTATACTTCTTCTCTTATTCTTATTCTACTACTTACAGCTATACTAATCCCACAAAACGGTTCAGCATTTAGTAAAGTAACAGAAATCTTTTTTAAGGTGAAAGGGCCAGTAACCCAATTGTTTACAAGGGTCAGTAGTCAAACAGATCAAAAAGGTAAAAATCCCCCTCCTGATTCGGATCAATTTTCTGTTGTTGAAGGTTCCGAAATTGTGAGTGTTCAAATGAGTCTAGAAGAAGCCAAAAATAATACTGCTTTCCCTATTAAAATACCAAAACAAGTTCCTAGTGAATTTAATTTGATGAATGTAACCGTATTGCAACAGCAAAATGAAAAGAGTGATAACATCTATCTTCATTTTAGGAGTGATACAAGAAGTTTTTCAATTAACGAAATGACGATTGGTGACGGATTTGGCTCAGGTTCGATTGTGGATACTGATGATACAAAAGTGGAAAAAGTGTTATGGTATGATCGAGAAGCTTCATTATTAACATTTAAAAATGGAATTGTGAAACTTTTCTGGGTGGATCAAAATCTTTATTATTCGATTGAAGGCCAATTAACAAAAGAAGAAATCATCCAAATTGCAAAGTCCTTATAAACAGAAGGCGGAAAGATTTTTCCTTCCACCTTTTTTTATATCACTATTTGCTCTGCAATTGTTCGACTAATTTTCTTCTTAATAGTTTTTTTGCAGCGTTTCGAGGGAGTTCGTCTACAAATGTAAAGGAGACGGGAACTTTATATTTTGCAAGTCTTTCTTTACAAAACGAGATCAATTCTGCTTCCGTAACCTCTTGTCCTTCTTTTACTTTCACAAAGGCCACAGGGATTTGTCCCCATTTTGGATCAGATTGACCCACCACTCCAGCTTCTTCAATGGCTGGGTGTTCTAAGATGACCGATTCCACTTCGGCTGGGTAGATATTTTCTCCACCCGATATGATTAAGTCCTTTCTCCGGTCAAGAACAAAGAGGAATCCATCTTGATCAAGATAACCTATATCACCAGTACGTAACCAACCATCATAGATTACTTCGTTTGTCGCTTGTTCATTTCCAAAATAGCCTTTTGTTACATTAAACCCTTTTACAACGATTTCCCCTGCTTCTCCTGCCTTCATTTCCCGATCTCCATCTACAATTTTTATTTGTGATGGGAATAAGGGTTTACCGGCTGAACCCAATTTATCCAACATATACTCTGGTGCAAGGGTAACGATCTGCGAAGCGGTCTCTGTCATTCCATAGGTTTGAAACACAGGAATCGCTAACTGTTTACTTTTGGCAAGTAATGGTTGAGGGATCGACCCGCCTCCTAAAAGGACACAGCGAAGGGACTCCGGATAAGAGGAGTCACCTAAATCCTCGATCATCTGAGAAAGCATGGTACTCACCACGGAAATAAGAGTCACTCGATCTTCTTTTATCGATTGATTCACCTTTTTCGCATCAAACTTTTTATGTAATACGACAGCAATCCCATAGACCACACTTCGAACCAAAATGGATAAACCACTGACATGGAAAAATGGTAGACAAGCTAACCAGCGATCATTCACATCTAATCCTAAATTTAGTGCAGAGCCAATTGCGCTCCACCAATGGTTACCATAGGTTAACATAACTCCCTTTGGTTTTCCTGTAGTACCCGATGTATACAAGATGGTAAAAGTCTGGTTTAAATCAATCTCAGTTTGAATGGCACCTTCAATTAGTTTGGTACGATAAAGTTCTTCTACACGAACTACTGATAATCCCTTACCATTTGGTTCTGGAACTTGCTCCGCATATTCTTGATCAAAAAGTAAATAGTCTACTTTTGCATCTTGCAATTGATAAGCAATTTCTTGTCTGCTTAATCTTGTGTTTAAGGGAATCACCACTGCACCCACATAGGTTAAAGCATGAATGATTTCAACCGTATACAGGTCGTTATTTAGCAAGAAGGCCACATGGTCTCCTTTTTTCATGCCTAAACCATACATGCGATAAGCGAGCATTCGTACATTTTGGTGCAATTCAGAAAAGGTCCATGTCTGGCCTTCGATCTGTAATGCGATACGATTAGGGGTAAGCTCAGCTCTTTTATAAAGCCAATTCAACATCTTCTCTTCCATCTTCCTTGGCCTCACTTAATGGCTTATGGAAAACGTGGGAATTGTTTAAAGTCTGGATTTCTTTTTTCTTTAAAAGCATCGCGACCTTCTTTTGCTTCATCGGTCGTGTAGTAAAGAAGGGTTGCATCCCCAGCCAATTGCTGTATTCCAGCTAATCCATCTGTATCAGCATTAAAGGCTGCCTTTAAGAAGCGAAGAGCTGTTGGTGATTTTTCTAGCATTTCTTCACACCATTTAACCGTCTCTTCCTCTAGCTTTTCAAGAGGTACAACTGTGTTGACCAAACCCATTTCTAAAGCTTCTTGGGCATTATATTGGCGACATAAGTACCAGATTTCTTTTGCTTTTTTGTGACCAACAATTCGAGCTAGATAGCCTGCACCATAACCAGCATCAAAGCTACCTACTTTAGGTCCTGTTTGGCCAAAGATGGCATTATCTGCAGCAATCGTTAAGTCACAAACGACATGTAGCACATGGCCACCTCCAATTGCATATCCAGCAACCATTGCAACCACAGGTTTTGGAATGACACGGATCAAACGCTGCAAGTCAAGAACATTTAAACGAGGGATTTGATCATCACCTACATAACCACCATGACCACGTACCTTTTGGTCACCACCTGAACAGAATGCTTGATCACCTGCTCCTGTTAAAATGATGACACCGATTTTGGAATCATCCCTGGCATAGGCAAAGGCATCGATCATCTCCATCACTGTTTTTGGACGAAATGCATTTCGCACTTCAGGACGGTTGATCGTAATTTTTGCAATTCCATTGTATGTCTCATACAGAATGTCTTCATATTCCCTTTCTTTTACCCACTCAATAACCATTATAATAATCCTCCTTTGTTTTATGTAATGCCAAATGATTCTTTAAAATATTGATATATTGAGCTGGTTGTTCAAGATGAACGGTATGACCAGCATGTTCAACAATAATATGTTTGCTATCCCTCAATCGATTAGCCATTTGCTGCCCAATTCGGCAAAACTTCTCATCCTTTTCTCCCGTTATGATTAGAACGGGGAGCTCAAACTGTGATAAATGATCCCACCATGACGGTTGTTGACCTGTCCCCATTCCACGAAGACTATTAGCTAGTCCCAATGGATTGTTTTTTAACCGATTTGAACGAATACGTTGTTGTAGATCTAGTGGTAACTGTTTTTGCGTTGAGAAAAGTGGGATATTTTCCCAATAATCTACAAAAGCCTCAATCCCTTTCTCTTCGATAAAATCAGCTAAAATCCTATCCTTGTTCCTTCTCTCCTCTCTTTCCTCCTTTGAGTCAATTCCTGGAGATGCACTTTCTAAGATTAAAGAAAAGACGCGATCAGGATACTTGATGGCAAACGTTAACGCCAACCTTCCCCCCATAGAATAACCTAACAGATGTATTTTATCTAGTTTTAGCTCTGTTAAGATTTGAATTAAATCATCGCAAATTTGTTCAATATCATAGTGATTTGGATCACTAGGACTATCTGATTGCCCATGACCTAAAATATCTACCAGCACCAGTTGATAGAAAGGACTTAGAGCTTGAATCAAAGGTTCCCAGTTTTCCATTGACCCAGTAAATCCATGAAGGAGCATCAAGGTAGGACCTTGTCCAACCACCTTAACATGATAGTAAATCTGGTTAACCTCGATTCTCATCCTGATCAACCTGCACTTTCCATTTTGAAATCTTTTCAGATAAAGAATGCCAAAGCTTCCGATGAAGTTGCTCATTTTCCTGACGATTCGTAAGGATTTCGATAACATCAAGCCCTACGGTTGAGAGACTTTGATTTACGGCTAGACGGAATTCTTGCCAATCCTTGATTCGCTTATAACGTCCGCCATACATCTTCACCACATGTTCAAATTCCAAATCTAGTGGCGTACCAAACAACAATTCAAAATGCTTCTCTTGTTTGGATTGCGGTAAAAAGGAGAAAATTCCTCCACCATTATTGTTAATTAAGACAATGGTTGCATTTAATTGATGCAGCTTAGCAGCTAGCAATCCATTTAGATCATGATAAAAGGATAGATCGCCAATCACTAAAACTAAAGGAGAACCTGACACAGTTGCTCCTAATGCACTAGAGACAACCCCATCGATTCCATTGGCTCCTCGATTAGCCATCGTTCGTAGTGGCTTATCCGTGTTAGCCAAAAAGGTATCCAAATCTCTAACAGGCATACTATTTCCAACAAAGAGAATTGCATGTTCTGGAAGAAGCTGCTGTAGTTCAATGACGACCTGTCCCTCAAATAAGGATTCCATCTTACCAAAGGTTTGCATATGGGACTGACTGATTTCATTTAATTGCTTCCATTTTGTCCCCCATAATGAAGGTTCTTTTTGTTTTTCTAGATACTCAGCAAGCGAGTAACTAAAACGGATTGGATCTGCATAAATCATTTTGGATGCCATCAGGGTTGGTTCTCGCCAGCCTTGATCTTGGTCAATAATGATTTGACGTGCCTCTGAATGGTGTTGTATATACTGTAACAATGCTTTTGAAATCGGCATTGCCCCAAAACGGAGAATCAACTCTGGTTTAAAGCTCGTTTTTACTTCGTCATTGCGTAAAAAGGAATCATAGCTATCGATCACCCATTGCTTGCTATGGCTCCCCGTGCGAAGAGGTGACAATGGATCAGCTAAAATTGGAAACTGAAGCTTATCTGCTAATCGTGTAAGAGCTTGACTAAGTTCAAGGTGATCTTCAGGACCACAAATAATCAAACCATTCTCAACTTCCTGCAGCTCTTCTGCTAGAAGCTTAAGTTCATCACTGCTTAGTTCTAGATTCCCTTTCGTCACTTTTATGTATGGTTTCCCTTCACTTCTACCCTTTTCCCATAAATTTTGTAAATCTAAGTTGGGAACAAGAGGTTCACGCAAAGGAAAATTAAGATGAACAACTCCCGCTGGCCCATTTGCCGCCATTGCTACTGCTCTTCCAGCCATCGTACGAACATAATGTAACATAGAGAACGTGCTCTCCGGTAAGGCCATGTCAACAAACCATTTTGCATATTTTCCATATAAATGAATTTGATCAATCGCCTGAGGAGCCCCTACATCCCTTAATTCATGAGGACGGTCTGCCGTTAAAACAAGTAAAGGAATTCTAGATTGATATGCTTCAACAATAGCTGGCAAATAGTTCGCAGTTGCAGTCCCAGATGTACTAAGTAGTACGATAGGTTTTCTCATTTCTTTTGCCATCCCTAAAGCAAAGAAACCTGCAGATCGTTCATCAGCATGCATCCATACTTTAATCTTAGGGTGCTCTGCCATCAGGATGGCTAATGGTGTAGACCTTGATCCTGGGCTAACCACGACATCACAAATACCTAATCTTGCCAGTTCATCAACAAAAGATGCGAGATAATAGGTCATTGCCTCGTTACTCATTTATTTTACCCCCAATTGCCGTTAACATTGGTTTAAATTTGATCATTGTTTCCTCATATTCACTTTCTGCAATTGAATCCTCAACGATTCCACACCCAGCAAACAATGAAGCCAAATGATGATAAATCATTCCAGAACGAATGGCCACTACAAATTCACCATTTCCCTGCCTATCTAACCAACCAACAGGAGCACCATACCAACCCCGATCTAGAATCTCTTCTTTTCGAATCAATTCCATTGCTTGTTCTCTAGGGTACCCACCTAATGCAGGGGTAGGATGCAATCGCTCGACCATGTCTAAGATTGAAGTGGAATCACTATATCCGACAATAGGGGTATATAGATGTTGAACATCTTTTAATTTATATAATATGGGTTCAGATGGAGTCACTACCTTACTACACCCTTCTTCCATTGCAGATCGAATCATTTGTACCACAAGATCATGTTCATAGCGATTTTTACGATCATGTAGTAGTTGTTGGCCTAATTCTACATCTTGTTCAATGGTTTTTCCACGACGGATGGTTCCTGCTAAGCAAGTGGTTAAGAGTTGATTCCCTTCTTTTTTCACCAATCTTTCAGGTGAAGCACCAATAAAACATTTTTCTCCATTCTCTATCGCAAAAATATAGCTTGCCGGTTGCTGTTCGCGTAAACGATAAAGGATATCTTCTGCTAGAATTGTATCGGTTGCTTGAAGCTGAAGTTCACGGGCTAAAACGACTTTCTCTAAGCGGCCTTGTTGAATCTGATGAGTAGCCTTCCTTACAGAATGTATCCATGATTCAGGTTCAACCTCTTGGATCATTGTCTTGTAAGACTGATCTTTTTCACAATCCAAGCTTTCTTCTTTCTCTTTTAGTAACGTGTTTAATTCATTCTCTAGCTTCATTGCAGTTTGCTCGGGATCATCATCTTCAGCAACTTGAAGATTGATAGTTAACCAGCTATCTCCTCTTAAATGGGTTAACATAAAGGCAGGTAAAAACATCATTCCATCTTTAAATTCTTGCCATAAACTTGATTTAGGTTTGTAAGGATCAAAAGAAAAACCACCAAGCAAAAGAGGGCCTGTTCCTATTACGCTACCCTCAGACTCATCATTTAATATGATCTGATCTAACAATTTCGTCCATTTTTCCTTTACAGTTTGAAAGCGCATCTCTTTTTCTGCTTCGATTACATAGATATTTCCAACCCCAACAATAGACATCTCACCTGATGGGTCTGACCAAAAAAGTCGTTGTCCAAAAAATAACTCTGCTCCATTTCTAAAAAAATGTAATGGATCTATGGGTTCAATTTTTTTAACGTAAGATATAATGAAGGCTCTTCCCGTTTGTTGTGAATTCTTAATTCCATCATAAATCCATTTGGGATATATATTTTTGTTGGTTGTGATCATAAGAATCCTCCATTACTAAAAAAATGAATGGACGTTCATTTCTTCTATTATTATATATGTAATTGATCTCATTGAAAAGGATTGACTTCAACAAGTAGATAAATGATAAACTTAAAGATATCATTTGAAATGTCTTTCATCTAACTGGAGGTCTTAACGATGGATCTTATCCAACATACCATTCATGCAGCATTAGGGATTGAAATTGTAAAATTAGAACAAGACCAAGTGGTTTTAAGTATGCCTGTTGGTCCTAATACAAGACAACCCATGGGTTACCTTCACGGTGGTGCTTCTGTCGTTCTTGCTGAATCAGCTGCAAGTATTGGAACAATGCTCAATATCAATCAAGAAACGGAAGCTGCATTTGGGATTGAGATCAATGCGAATCATCTTCGTAGTAAAAAAGACGGAATTGTTTATGCAACAGCAACCCCTGTACATAAAGGAAAGACCATGATGGTTTGGCAGATCGATATTACAGATGAAGAAAATAAAAAAGTTTGTGTTTCCCGATGCACTGTGGCCATCGTCGCTAAAAGATAATCCTTATCCCATATTTATGATTTTATTTTCTCTATCTATCTTTTTTTCAACATGTTACACTATAATTATAGTGATAACATTTAAAATAATGAGGTGAAATTTGATGAAATACCGCCAGTTACCAGGAAACGATTTTAAAGTGTCTGAAGTAGGGTTTGGGGTCTGGACTGTTGCTACCAAATGGTGGGGTGTGACAGATGAAGAATTGGGAAAGAAACTTTTACGTTCTGCTTATGAAGATTACGGAATCAATTTCTTCGATACAGCGGATGTTTATGGGAATGGACGTGGTGAAACGATCATCGCTGAAGCATTAAAGGATAAACGCCATAACTTATTTTTTGCAACAAAAGGTGGTTATGATATTTATACCAACCGCGGTGAGAGAACTGGACACTCTGAATTGCCTCAAGATTGGCGCCCTGAATCAATGCGTCGTTCACTAGAAGAAAGTCTAAAACGACTACAAACAGACTACATTGACCTTTATCAATTACATAATGCAAGAATGAGTACGATTCAAAGTGACCTTGTTCTGGAAACACTAGAACGATTTAAAGAAGAAGGTAAAATTCGCTTTTATGGTGTTGCCTTAGGCCCTGATATTGGTTGGAAAGATGAAGGACTTGCCGCAATTGAAAAATATGATGTGGTTCATGTGATCAATAATATTCTAGAACAAGATCCTGCAAGAGACTTTTTCCCTTATGCAGATCAACATCAAACTTCCCTTATTGTTAGGGTTCCACATGCCTCAGGTCTGTTAGATGGTACTTATGATCCTGACAAACATTTTGATAAAAGCGATCATCGTAATCATCGCCCAATAGAATGGATGAAAGCAGGATTAGATGTTGTACGAGAGCTTAAGCCTTTGTATCAAGAAAAAGATCGTACGATTGGCCAGTTGGCTATTCTTTTTTCCTTAGCTAGACCTTCTGTGAAATCGGTCTTCCCTAACATTACTAATGAAGAGAATTTAAAGGAGTTTTCCGAGAGTTCAGATAAACAACCTCTCACTCAAGAGGAAATGGATAGAATTGAATCCCTATGGGTCAATGGCTATGCAGAAAGATTGGCTCAACCATTTGCCAACAGCAAAAACAAACCCGCTAAACTTGTTGAAGAATAATAGAATACAAATATACCCACCAAAAAGGTGGGTTTTATTTTATATCATAATTGTCATCAAATCTTTACATTTTTATTGGATTTGTACAACAAAGAAAAGCTAAAATCAAATATACTTTTTTATAGAAATAAAAAAAAGCAGGGAGAGTAGATGATGGAACAAAAATTCTTTGTCACTTGCCTAATGGTGAAAAATGGAGAAATCCTCATGCTTCAGAAGGAAAAAGGCCGCCATATCGGTTCTTGGCTTTTTCCTGGGGGAGAAATCAAAGATCATGAAAGCCCATTAGATACGGTAAAAAGAGAGATTCTGCGAGATACAGGTCTAAGCTTAAACAACCTAGAATTAAGGGGAATTGTTCACTTTATGATGCAGCCAAATCCTGAAGATGATGTTCTAGCAAAAACAACATTGTATGTATTTTATTCAGAGGATTTCTCTGGAGAACAAACCGCTTCAAATAAAGGAAAACTAGAATGGATCCCTTTAGACGAGATTTGGGATCGACCAGTAGGCAGAAATGATAAACTGTTTGTCCCGCCAATGCTAGAAAAACAACAAGTAACTTTTGCTAGATTTTATCATAATCGAGATAAAACGCTTGTACGTTATCTCATTGATTAATACTACAATCTATTGATACCACAAGGGATGATTTTAAAATCATCCCTTTTTGTTTGAAATAAACGAAGAGGTTTCCCTAGCTTAAATTCCTTTCTTCGTAAAAGTTCTTGATATTCTCCTACTTCTGGCTCTTTAACATATGGCAACTTTTGCAAAGCCTTAATTGAGCGTAGATTTTCTTGATCGACAAAAAATAAAACGACTTCTATATTCATTTCTTCAAAAGTGTCATTTAAGACCTTTTCTTTCAGTTGTTGATTAAATCCTTTTCCCCAGTCTCTTTTTCTAATCCATGTACCCATTTCTGCTACACGATTTTCCTCATCAATCTTTAGAAGAAAAACACCACCAATCATTTCCCCGTTCTGATTCCAAATGGTTCGATGATAGGCTTGCCCTACCCATTCTAACCATTCCATCTGCTTTAGCCATTCTGTATAAGCTAGATAAGAGAACAAGGGGAGATCCAAATATCTTTTAACCTCTTCTTTTTTTAGGTAGTTGTACATGTTTACTGCCCATTCCCATTGAAAGGGCTTAAACAGAAGTTGATTTTTAGCTACCACCATTTCTTTTCACCATCAACGATAGATTTTATGCTTTTTTAGTATAAACCACATAAACCGTATCTTTTCTTTTCGCATAAACTATAAAAAAACATCATGATTGGATTTGTATTTATTATAACAATCGTATTTATCTTACCATAAAAGTGTAACGAATAGGAAAAGGAGGGGATATAGTGTCGACTGAAATCGTAGTTTCAGCTGTTGGAGATATTCTAATGTGGAACAGTCAAATTGAAGCAGCTAGAATTCCTAATAAAAGAAGTTATTCATTTGACCATCTGTTTACTGAAATCGCACCTTATCTTAAGACTGCAGACCTCACGATTGGCAATCTAGAAACAACCCTGTCAGGAAGAGAGAAAATATATCAACAAAAAAGTGATAAAACAGGTTATCCCATGTTTAATTGTCCTGATGAATTAGCACCAGCTCTGAAAAAAGCAGGCTTTGACGTGATAACAACTGCTAATAATCATTGTATGGATCGCGGTGTAAAAGGTTTAAATAGAACGTTAGATATTCTTGATCGATATGAAATTGAACATACAGGTACATTCCGAACATATAAAGAATCAAAGAATTTACTCATTAAAACGATTAAAGGTATTAAAATAGGTATTCTGAATTATACTTATGGAACCAACTATATCCCGGTTCCTAAGGATCAGCCTTGGTTAGTTAATCGAATTAACCTCAAAAAAATATTAGCTGACTTATACCGTATCAAACCGAAAGTAGATGTAACGATTGTTTCATTACATTTTGGTAGGGAATTTCATCGTTATCCTAGTAAAAGACAAATAGAAATTACAAATACACTATTAAAACATGGAGCCGATATTATCTTAGGTTCCCATCCCCATGTGATTCAACCCATGGTTTTGAAAAATGTAACAAGGTTTGATGGAACCACAAAAAAGGGGGTCGTGATTAACTCATTAGGGAACTTCATTTCCAAACGAATGTGGAAAAATATCCACACAGAAAGCGGAGTTATTGTAAATATTACTGTTGAAAAAAATGAAAAAGGAGAAACGAATATTAAAAAGATTGATTACGTCCCCACATGGACACAACAGAATCATAAACTTCGCAAAATTCGTTATAGAGTCTTACCTATTGAAAAGTTCTTACGCCAACCAGACTCCCATTTATCCACCGAAGAGATTCGCACAATGAAAAAAATATGGAAGAACACGACAACTCATATAGAGCAAAAAAGCCATTTATAATCAAATGGCTTTTTTGCTGTACGCAATCAGATATTTTACGGTTTCATTCATTCTAATTCCATGTGATGCCTTCACTAAAATCGTCGTATTTGGCCTTAAATACTTAGTGAGAAAATGATTTAATTTTTCTTTGTTGGTAAAGTGAAATACTCTTTTTGGAGGAAACCCTAATTCTTTAGCTGCCTTTCCAATCAAGGTTGCATCTTTTCCATATGTGTAAAGGTAATCCACTTTTTTCTTTACAATGTATTTTCCCACTTCTTGATGAGCTCTTTTTGAGTATTTTCCCATTTCTAACATTGTACCTAAAACGGCTATATTCATTCCCTTCCCTATTTGCGATAAAACATCAATCGCTGCTTTCATCGCATGAGGGTTGGCACTATAGGTATCATCAATGATTTTTATGCCATTTGGAAGTTGGTAAATATTAAGTCTTCTCCATGGTCGCTTAAATGATTTTAATCCTTCTTGAATTTCTTTCGGCGTAAAACCTAAATGGTTTGTCACTGCGATTGCACTTAATGCATTATAAATATTGTGTTTACCTAAGGCTGAGATGTAAAATTCATATTCTTTATTTTCTAATGATATCTTAAACGTCATACCATTTCTTAGAAAATTGATATTCTTGGCCTGAATATCTGCCTTTTGATCAATTCCCACGGTTAGTATTTTCCCTTTAAACTTCTTGGTATTTAATAATTTAGAATATTCATCATCCGCATTGATTACAAGTAAGCCTGTTTGTTTCATATATTGAATCAGTTCTGATTTTGCTTTGGCAACACCCTCAATCTTTCCATTAAAATTGCCAATATGTGCTGTTCCAACATTTGTAATAATTCCAATGTTTGGTTGAATGATCTGGCAATGTCGTCGAATCCCACCTGCATGTAACATTGCATATTCAAGCACAAGAGCCTTATGGTAGGGTTGAATCATATTTGCATATTTTGCTGTATGTTTGTAAGTATTGGCATTACCTTGTGTTTTTAAAATTTTATACCGTTTTTGTAGAATAGATGCAACCATTTCCTTTGTTGTTGTTTTACCAGCACTCCCTGTTATCGCGATGACAGGAATACTAAGAATCATAGGATTAGGCAATACAAAATCCCCTCCCCCCATCTGCCATTAATAGAGCATCTTAATGTTATACTATGTAAAATGCTAATCAAATGTATAGGCAAAGATGAAAAAAACCTCTTGAATGATTTTACACTCAAGAGGTTTTGTCTAACTTATAAATATATCTTAAGAAAGTTTCCACTCTTTCCAAATCTTCCCTACTAATTCTGGGCTTGGTTTTAATGTCGGTTGCCCAGGTGTCCATCCTGCTGGTGTTACTTCTGTATAGTTTGAGTTACGAACATGTTGGAAAGCTTGGATTTGACGAAGGGTTTCATCAACACGACGCCCAACTGGTGGAGTTAATACTTCCATTGCTTGGATTACACCATCAGGATCAATGATAAAGCGGCCACGCATATCAACGCCTTCACTTTCTTTATACACTCCATATTTTCTTCCTATATCCCCATTATCTGATAACATTGGGAACTTTACGCCACCATCAACCATTTTAGATAATTCTTCATCATTCCACATTTTGTGAACAAACATGCTATCTGCACTTACAGATAGTACTTGTACGCCTAGAGCTTCAAATTCAGCTTGTTTAGCAGCAACTGCTGCTACTTCAGTTGCTCAGACATAAGTAAAATCACCTGGATAGAAGCAGAGCATGATCCATTTGCCGGCATAATCTGAAAGTTTTACCTCAGTAAATTTCCCTTGATGATAAGCTTTAGCTGTAAAATCAGGTGCTTTTTGTCCAACTTGAACCATTCTTTTTCCTCCCTTAAACCTTTTATTAGTAAGCTCACTTTACTAGTATAATTCAGCTTCATTCATTTCATTCTTTGATCTAGTTAAAATTTTACCAAAGAAATTTCTACCAATCAATTTATTTTTTCACTTTTCTATACTTTTAAGTTTAGTATCTTTCTTCGGCTTGATCTCTCCCTTAATAAGTGAGAACCTTTCAAATTTGGATAAATTCTATTTTCTATCAAATACTAATTGAAGAAATCTTAGGAGGTGATTTTTACTTGTTTGAATACATTTTCAACAAAATCTTAAACAGTATGACTGATGAGATGATTCACAAGATCATGACAGAACCCTATGATAATAATTTGTTAGAAGGTCTTACTGTTACACAACGATTAGGAATTCGTTCTATCATAGAGGCTGGAATTAGAGCCCAATCGGGACAAAGTATCACTCGCCCTTTAGGAAGTCCAATCAATCATTCTCATTGGGATTTACTCTACTTGAATTCGACTCAACTCTTTCAATTACCTACGATGGAAGGAGTTCCTATTGATACGAGTGTAACGATCGGACCGCGTGCAAAAAAACCACTTCATTTAAGTATACCAATCATGATTACTGGCATGTCCTATGGAGGTTCTCTAAGCTTAAATGCCAAAGTAGCTTTAGCAAAGGGGGCAACCATGGCTGGAACGAGCACCAATACGGGTGAATCGGCCGTTTCTGATGAAGAGAGGTCTGCTGCTGCTCTACTCATTGGTCAGTTAAATCGTGGACACTTTATGATGCCAGACGACCTAAAGCAATTAGATGCAATTGAAGTTCAGCTTGGTCAAGGTGCATACGGAAATGCTACACCTTCCACAAAAAAAGCGTCAGAAATCGATGAACATTTAAGAAAAACTTGGCGATTAGAAGAGGGCCAAGACGCAGTATTTAGCTCTAGGCTAAAGGGAGTAAATAGTCCTCAAGATGTCATCCAACTTCTTAATCAATTAAAACAAGACTATGATGTACCCATTGGAATTAAAATAGCGGCTAATCACCATATCGAGAAAGAATTGGCAGTGATCATCCAGTCTGATGTGGATTACATTGTAATTGATGGGGCTGAAGGAGGAACAGCTGTTGCTTCTTCCTTACTACAAGACCATGTTGGATTGCCTACCATTTATGGACTTTCCCGGACAATCCGCTATTTAGAAGAACAAGGTGTACGAGATAAATATCAAGTGATCGTCGCAGGAGGGATGAAAGACCCTGGTGTATTCTTAAAAGCAATAGCTTTAGGGGCAGATGCAGTCTATATTGGAACCATTGCCTTAATGGCCTTAGCACAATCTCAAGTAGAAAAAACATTACCATTTAGTCCTCCACCGCAACTACTACTTCATACTGGTAAAATGATTGACAAATTAGATATTGAAGAAGGAGCTAAGCATTTAGCTAACTTCTTAAACTCATCGATTGAAGATATGAAACTTGCAGTTATTGGGTTAGGGAAAACTGCTTTTAGTCAACTAAGTCGAAACGATCTTGTCAGTGTAAATAAGGATTTGGCAAACGCATTAAACATTGGCTATTCAGGAGAGCCAAACCCTTAATCTTTTCAAATGAATGACAAAGAGCCCACAAATGTAAAAATAGGCCTCTTTTCAAAAAAAAGAAAAGAGGCTTCTTTATCAATCAACAACCAGAACATATAGTTTTTTAGGTCCATGAACCCCAATAGTTAACACCATCTCAATATCAGAAGTACGACTAGGCCCGGAAATAAAATTGATCAGTGAAGGGAGCTGACCTTTTTCATTTATTGTTTCTTTAATTTTTTTCATCGCTTGAGTAATCCTAGGCACAATTTTTTCAGCGGGTAAAATAGCGATATGAACTTCAGGCAATAAGCTCACGCTTCTTCCTCTTCCACCTTGGTTAAATAGCATGATCGTACCTGTTTCGGAAAGCCCTAAGTCGGCCATCGTAATCCCAATTTGGCTTTGTTCAGCATAAGGGACTAAGGAATCAAACTTTTTATTTATATCCCATTTCACATATTCTGCTTTCCCTTGTAAATGTTTCTCAAGTTGATATCCCTCTATATCAGGATCATCCCAAGTAATGACTTTTTTGGCTTGATGTTCAACGATGATTTGGTCGATTTCTTTTGTTACCATATCAGAAGAAACTCTTTTGACATGTCCACCAATATCCTGCAAATTCTTAATAAATTGATTAATAAATCCATTTTGATCTAAATCTTGATACAGATGATCCCAAGGAAAATGCTCATGCTTTGGTGAAGTAACACCTGACTTTCGATCACGACCTAGTCTTTTGGCCAGATGATTTAAGAACTTTTCTTGGTTTTGATTTGTCATTATGCTCATTGTTTACCAGCATCCTTTCCTTCTTTATTCCACCAATCTCTAAAAGTCTCTTTTGCTGGTCGAGGCAGATCCTTGACATCTGTCCAATTCTTTAAAACCGGTAATGATTTATCAAAATATTCATCTTTTGTAAAGGGACTAGATAATGGTCTTGCAGCCTTTATTGCTTTTTCATATAAGCCTTGATTGCCCATCACCATACCAAAGCCTTTCATTGCAATCCTTTCAGCCCAGGCAGTTTTCTTGCTATCCACATAATCCTTACGATGTTCCACCAACAATTCAGCTAATGGAATCTTAACAGGACACACCTCTGAACATGCATAACACAATGTTGAAGCAAAAGGTAACTCCTTGTGTTCGTCTTTTTCTCCTAATAATGGTGATAAAAC
The DNA here is from genome assembly GCF_001561915.1 of Tepidibacillus decaturensis. Taxonomy (GTDB): domain Bacteria; phylum Bacillota; class Bacilli; order Tepidibacillales; family Tepidibacillaceae; genus Tepidibacillus_B; species Tepidibacillus_B infernus. The sequence goes on from NZ_LSKU01000001.1 coordinate 1,895,995, forward strand.
GGCTCCTATTGGACCTGGATAAACGCTGCCATAGGCATGACCGCCAATATGGCGATAGACTGGGCATACATTGATACATGCACCACAGCGGATACATTTTAGAACCTCTTGATATTTTGTCCCTAGAATTTCGGAACGTCCATTATCGACGATGACCACATGTAATTCTTCCGGACCATCCACATCTTCTTCCCGCTTTGGACCGGTAAAAGCGGTTACATAACTTGTGATTTTCTGTCCTGTCGCAAATCTTGGCAACAAGGAAACAACGACGTCTAAATCCTCCCACGTAGGTACAATTCTTTCCATTCCCATAATTACAATATGGGTTTTGGGAAAAGAAGTAGACATACGAGCATTTCCTTCATTGGTTACCAATATAAAGGAACCCGACTCTGCTACAGCAAAATTACAACCAGTAATTCCAACCTCTGCCTTTAGATATTCCTGACGTAGTTTTTGTCTTGCAAACGCCGTTAGCTTTTCTGGATCTGCAGGTAACTCTTCCCCAGCTACTTTTGAGAATAATTCTGCAACCTGTTCCTTATTTTTGTGAATAGCGGGAACAATAATATGAGAAGGTTTTTCTCCAGCTAGTTGAATGATATATTCACCCAAATCTGTCTCAACCATCCGGATCCCAATCTCTTCTAAAGCTTCATTAAGATGCATTTCTTCAGATACCATTGATTTTGATTTAACAATGGAATGAGTATCTTTTTCCTTCACTACTTTTTTAATATAGTCTAAAGCATCTGAGTCTGTTGGGGCAAAGTGTACATGTCCACCTAACTTGCGCACATTTGTTGCAAATTGTTCTAAGTAGCTATCCAAATTCTCGATTGTGTGTCTTCTAATTTGGCTTGCCCTTTCCTTCCATTCTTCGATATTGCCTAATTCTTCCGACCTAGCCTGTCTTCCATCACGAAATCTAGTTTGTGCCCGCTGAAGCGAAAGTTTAAGGAATTCATCCTCCTTTGATTTTTTTACTCGATCAACGAAAGCTTGTTGGGTTTCATTACTCATTTGTTCGCCAACCCCCGTTCTAATAATTCTGCGATATGCATCATTGGAAGCGGTTTACCATTATGACGTAACCGACCACCAATGTTCATTAAACAAGCCATATCGGTTCCAACTAAGATCTTAGCCCCTGTTTCTAACACATGCTCAGATTTCTCTTGAACCATTTCCTCAGATATCAGGTGATTTTTAACTGAAAAGGTTCCACCAAATCCACAACAATCCTCTGCATTTGGAATAGGCACAAATTTTAATCCTTTAACCGCTTTCAACATTGCCTCTGGTTGATCAACAACCCCCATTCCTCTACGAGTATGACAAGCAATATGCAAGGTTACTGCTGTATTCAACTCTGCCCCCACATCGGTAATACCTAATACATCAACAAAAAACTGAGAAAATTCATACACCTTTTTAGATAATGCCACTGCCTTTGGATACCATTCTGGGTCATTTTCAAAGAGTTCTGGATAGTGAACTTTTAACATTGAGCTGCAAGAACCAGATAAGCCAATAATGTATTCACTGTTTTCAAATGCTCGTATCATCTGTTTAGCTGCTTGACGAGTTTCCTCCATGTAACCACTATTATAAGATGGCTGTCCACAACAAGTTTGTCCTTGTGGGAAATCAACCTCTACGCCAAAACGTCGTAACAGATTGACTGCCGCCTTCCCCGCATCTGGATAAAACATGTCTGTAATACATGTTGCAAAAAGCGATACCTTCATTTCTCCTCACACCCATTCATAAGATTGTATGGTCATCAGATGACCTGCCTATAAAAACAACCTCATCACTTCATGAGGTTGTTCTATGATCTACTCCTTTTATTTTATCTCACATATTCTGTAGGTACAATAGAAAATTTGTGAACTACCCGCCACCAA
>NZ_LSKU01000001.1:1899261-1908929 GCF_001561915.1 Tepidibacillus decaturensis
AAGCTACGCCTAACCGAAATTCATCTCCCACTTTCACTGGTGCTGGCACACCTTCACGTTTAGAAGTGGGAGACTTCTTTCGGAGGGAAGTTAAAATTTTCCACTTTTTTAATGAAAAAAGAGATTACATCAATACTTTTATTCCTTGAATCACATTCCAAATGACAATAAAAAAGTTTAAAATCATAAATAAAATCATTGAGCCAATCACAGAACCAGTGGAACCACTTATCATGCCAAAGACAACAATGATAAACGTTAAAAAAGGTAATATATGAGAAATCAATGCTCTCTTAGCATGATGTTTGATTTCATCATCTTTAACAATAAAATATACGGCTAGCGGAAAAATAAATCCAGCAAAAAAGATACTAAAATAACTTAAAGCTGCAAAAATTCGATAATCCTTCATGTAGTCCCCCTTAATACTTTTTCTTAATTATAAATACGTGTAAACATTTAAAAAGTTACACTTTTTTGGAGGGTTCCTCTTACTCATTTACTTCTTCATAAAACACTTTTAATAAATAATCCAAAACGGATCTTCGAGTAAGAATTCCACTAAATTTCTTCTGTTTGTTAACAATAGGCAAATATGGCCAATCAACCAATAATTCAATTCCATAACGTAAAAGGGTATCTTCACTTAAAGTAGGAACGTGACTTTGCATTGAATCATGAACTAATTTTCTTTGAAAATCATGGTAAAAAGGTACTCTTTCTAATCTAGCGTGTTCTAAGATTAACGTTTTACTTATAGTCCCTTCTACTTCGTTTTGATCATTTAATACAGGAACAGAAGACCAACCTGATTCAATTAATTTATTCAGCGCCTGTTCCAAATTCCATTTAGAACGAATCACAATTACATTTTTTTTCGGGATAATCAATGTCCCTATTTCTTTTGACATGATTTCATCTCTAAATTGATTTACTTGTTGTAGCATAATCATCTCCCCTATCTATATACATTTTATGTTTTTTACGAAAAATAATGAAGAGCAAAATAAAGGAGGATGAAAGATGGGTGAAGTGAGAAAGAAACCCGCAAAAGTAATCAGAATAAGCTTCGAAGGAATTCGTCACTTTTGTGGGTTATCTTATTCTAGGCTATACCAGGGTTTTTGATCTGCGGGATCTTCTTCTAATACATACAACCCGCCAATTTCCAAATAACAAAATAATTCCTCTTGAATCTGGCCTAGATTTTGTAGCTGTATTTCTAATAATTCTAACGACAAAGCTGCATTTTGCACGCGTTCAATTCTTTGTTGAAAAATATTAAATTGAGGTAGTGGTTTTTGTTCCGGTAACTTTAAAATTCTAAACGTTAAAAAATACCTCGCATATTTTTGCGGTTTGAACCGCTCATCTAAATGAATATCTCGGATCATGATCATTTTGGCTTTTGCAACAGCTTGTTTAAAAACAGCTAGATCTCTAGATGAATATTTGATAAAAAGGTCAACTGCTAATTTTTCTTTATTTTCCATCCTCTCTCACCTTTCAATGCTACATACCTGTTTTTCTTTTTTATTTTATCATGATTCCAAAACGTGTATCAAATTAAGTCTATATTGTTTATATAATCGAGGAAATCATACTTATCTAGATAAAATATCTTAAAAGGATTTTTAACTTGAAATGTAGAATTTTTTACATTGACTGAAAATTCGTTAGATAGGAAGTTGGGGAAACGTGACAAAAGACAAACAACATAAACAATTAAAGCCTTGGTTTATACCAATCTTGGTAACTATTGCACTATTATTATTACTTTTTGCACAAAACTTACAAGAAGAAAAAGCTTTACCAAGTGATGGATGGAGCCGTTCTATTTCTTTACCTCTTACTACAGCAAATGCAAAACCTTTTTTGGTTAAAACAACAGATGGCTATCACATCTATGCCACTACTGGAGAACATATCAATCATGTTGTAATCAATGATCAACTGAAAGTAAGCAACCAATCAACAATTCCTATTAAAATCCCAACCTTAGAACCCTTTTGGATAGACAGACAAAACGTCATTTATATCAAAGAGGGAAAATTAGTACACGTTAACGGAGAAAAGGAAAATGAATTAGCACCTGATGTGGATGGAATGATAGCCAATCAGGATCTGATTTTATATTGGCAAGGAAAACAACTGTTTTCGGTGGATAGGAATGACTTCTCTATTGTTCCTGTTGGCCAAACTCAATACAAGATTGAATCGATTATTTTAAACGAAGATTCTTCTTTCATTACCGTAGAAAATATCAATGCCAATGATTTGCAATTAGAACTATTTAATCCTTCCAAGCAGAAAAAGAGTTACGAGATCATTTCTTTGTTTTCTTTATCTGAGTACGCTGGGGAATCAATTGCGGATATTCAATATGTATATAATCAGCAAGAAAATAAACTTCATTTTATTTACTCGATCTCAAGTACAAAACAAGGTGTTACTACTTATAGGGCATTCTATACAACAATGTTACTAGATGCAATTGCAGAAAAGCCACAGTTTGAACAGGTCAAAATTAAAGAAGAATTAAGCCAAATTCCTATAGAGAATCCGCAGTATCTTAATTTATCCTTAAAAGAAAATCAACCTGTTCTTTTATTTTCAGCTGAAGGGTTGATCGCCCCAAAGAAAAGTGCCGTAAATATTTATGAAGCAAAGTATGAAAATAAACAATGGTTAACAAATAAAAGAAGTACGACTTCTGAACTATCTGTTCAACCCTTTTGGATTGATGATGGTTTAATTTTGTGGTTAGACTATCTTACAAAAAACAAGTATGAACTGATGGGAACGACAACAGACCCAACTATCTTACAAGAGAGTCAAAAATTAAATACAAATGACTGGATCAATGCGTTATCTGATTCATTATTAGCTTTCGCAGTCTCTTTACTCGTAATATTTAATGGTATGCTATGGGTTGTTCCACCTACTATCTTTCTCGTCGTCTTACTCTTCTACAATTTTAATCTTGTAGAAAAAGGTGTGAGCTGGGTTAAATTAACAAGTATTTTATTGTATTTAGGAACACAACTATTGTTTATCCAAAAGATCTTTAACTCATCCTTTTATACGTATGCACCAAACTATTTAACCTTCACAGGAAGCTCTTTCATCATCCCACTTCTTTTAGCATTGTTTACATGGTTTGCTGTAAAAATAGGTAAAAACAAAGAGTGGTCTGGGTTACAAGAAATTTCCTACTATATTGGTATCAATCTATGGTTGATTATTATCCTCTTAGGGCCATATATTATTTAGCAAAAAATATAGCACCTCTTTATTGAGGTGCCTCTTTATTGTTGATTAACTTAACTTACTAAATATACCCTTGCTTCATAGGGTTGTAACGAAAACTGTTTGATCTCTTGAGCTTCATTTACTGAATAGTTGCTGATAAGTAATTCTTTGCTGTTAAATTGAACTTCTTCTGGCAAATGGAATGGAACCTGATCTTTACTGAAGTTCAGAATCACTAACAGCTTTTGCTTACCAAAGCTTCTCGTATAAGCATAGATTTTTTCATCATCCTCTAGCAGAAGCTTATAATCTCCATAAACGATAATAGGATGTTCTTTCCTTAATTGAATTAACTTTTTGTAGTACTGAAAAATAGAATCTGGATCCTCTAATGCTTTTTTAGCGTTAATCTCTTTGTAGTTAGGGTTGACAGCAATCCACGGCGTTCCCGTTGTAAAGCCTGCATGTTCACTCTCATCCCATTGCATTGGTGTTCTTGCATTGTCTCTACCTTTTACATAGATACTCTCCATGACTTTTTGTGGATCGATGTGACGTTCATTTACATACTCTTTATACATGTTTAAGGTTTCAATGTCTCGATAGTCATCAATCGTGTCAAAACGAACGTTGGTCATCCCGATTTCTTCCCCTTGATAAATATAGGGGGTTCCTTGTAAAGTATGTAAAAAGGTGGCTAACATTTTAGCAGATGGTATGCGATATGTCGTATCATTGCCAAAACGAGAGACCATTCTCGGTTGGTCATGGTTGTTCATGTATAGACTGTTCCAGCCTTTTCCGTTTAGTTCATTTTGCCATTTGGACATGATACGCTTGATCTCTGTCAATTTCCAAGGCTTTAAGTCCCATTTCCCATTTGGGCCACTATCTACATCCATTAGCTCAAATTGAAAGACCATATTAAGTTCATGACGGTCTTCTCCTGTATAAAGGACAGCATCTTGCGGAGTAACACCTGGCGTCTCTCCAACCGTCATAATATCGTATTTGGATAATACTTCTCGATTCATTTCTTGTAAAAATTCATGGATTCTTGGACCATTTACGAAAAATTGTCCACCCGATTGGTAAGGTTTGTTTGGATTTTGAATCGGTGCACTAGGTAGATCTTCAACCTTTGAGATAAAGTTAATCACATCCATACGGAAGCCATCAATTCCTTTATCTAACCACCAGGTCATCATTTCATATACTTCTTGACGAACTTTTGGATTTTCCCAGTTGAGGTCTGGCTGTTTCTTAGAAAAAAGATGTAAGTAATATTCATCTGTTTTCTCATCATATTGCCAAGCAGATCCACTAAACGCGGATTCCCAGTTGTTTGGTTCTTTGCCATTTTTACCTGAACGCCAAATATAATAATCACGATAGGGATTATCTTTAGAAGACCTAGATTCAATAAACCAAGGATGTTCATCAGATGTATGGTTGACAACAAGATCCATAATCAACTTCATTTCTCGGGAATGTAAGCCATCGAGAAGTTGTTCCCAATCCTCCATGGTACCAAACTCATCCATAATCTCTTGATAATTGCTAATATCGTAACCGTTATCGTCATTTGGTGATTGATAAACAGGAGAAAGCCAAATTACATCTACACCCAGCTCTTTTAGATAATCTAGTTTGGAGATGATTCCTTGTAAGTCCCCAATTCCATCTCCATTGCTATCCATGAAACTACGTGGATAGATCTGATAAATAACGCTTTCTTTCCACCACTTTCTTTCCATTTGTATCCTCCTCAAACTTGATTGGTTTTGTCTACTTTTTCTTACTTTTTCTATTCTATCATGTTTTTATGATAAATGTTAACGTTTGCATAATAAAAAAGGCACCCATTTTAGGATGCCTTTGCGAGGAATTAAAATTTTTAGGCTTGGTTTTGGCTCTGTTGAACAGATTGGGTAGCCTGCTGTAATTGCTGTGTCGCTTGTTGTAATTGCTGTTGAGCCTGTTGCAATTGTTGTTGATTTTGGCCCGCCATACTGCTTACAGCTGACTGAACCTGTTGAGTTGCCTGTTGTAATTGTTGCTGGGCTTGCTGCAACTGTACAGGATCATTTTTACTCGATGCTTGTTGAACCGCTTGTTGAGCCTGTTGAACTGCTTGCATGGCTTGTTGTAATTGTTGTTGCTGTTGTTGAGCCACTAATAAACCCCTCCTAAAAATTTTGTGATGTAAGCCAATCGCTTACTTTTTCATTTTGCTCTTTTTTCTTTTCGCCATACGAGTTAAATTCTGGTTTATAGCCTTACATATCTTTTTATTTTTTTGGGAATAATTAGGAAAAATAGGTTTTGGAGATGATGATGTGTCATATATAATTTCTGTTGGAACAGCCGTTCCTCCTTACGAAATTAGCCAAGAAACAGCTAAGAATTTTTCCAAAATATTATTTAAAGATCATTTTAAAGATATAGATCGATTATTACACATTTTTGACCATACTCAGATTACAAAGCGACACTTTTGTGTCCCCATCGAATGGTTTGAAGTAGAACACACATTTGAAGAAAAAAACATGATTTATGTAAAAAATGCGATTGAGTTATCTAAACAAGCTATTTTTCACTGTCTAAAGAACACCCCTTTTGGTACTGAAGATATCGATCACATTCTATTTATTTCTAGCACTGGACTATCTACGCCAAGTATCGATGCCTATTTGTTTAATGATCCAGACATTCATTTTAATCCTCATATCAAACGAACACCCATTTGGGGGTTGGGTTGTGCAGGGGGGGCTGCAGGTCTATCAAGAGCAATGGAATATTCCAGAGCTTTTCCTAATGATAAAGTTTTAGTCGTTTCCCTAGAGATTGGTGAACTCGCTTTTTTACGAAACGATCTTTCAAAGAGTAACTTAGTGGCCACTTCATTATTTGGGGATGGTGCTGCTGCGGTATTAATTGTAGGTGATGAGGTTTTACAAACAGACGCAGGATTGAAAATGATTGACTCACAAAGTACGATCTGGAAAAATAGTTTAGATGTAATGGGATGGGATGTAAGAAATAATGGACTTAAGGTGATTTTTTCAAAGGATATTCCAAGCATCGTACAAAACGAATTGAAGCCAAATGTGGATCAATTCTTATTAAACCACCATTTAACTCTATCCGATCTTCAGTTTTTTATTTTGCATCCTGGTGGAACCAAAGTAATTGAGGCCTATGAAAATGCCTTTCAGATTACTGAGCAAGAAACGATGATCACTAGACAGATATTAAACCAATATGGCAATATGTCTAGTCCAACCGTGCTTTTTGTTTTACAAGCGTTGCTTAAAAATCATCCACCTAAGAATGGGCATGGTATCTTAATTGCCTTGGGTCCCGGATTTAGTTCCGAAATCATTCTATTAGAATGGATGAAATAAAGGAGTGATTTCTAATGACCTTTTTATCTCTTTTTCTTACTTTTGTCATCCTACAACGCATTTTTGAATTGTATATTGCAAAGAAAAACGCTGTCTATATTGAATCGCTTGGTGGGTTCGAAGTAGGGCAAAAACACTACCCATTTATCGTCATGCTACACATTACTTTTTTATTAAGTGTCTATATTGAGAGCTCGGATCTTACTTTCCTTCCTACGTGGTGGCCAATTCCTTTCACGATTTTTGTATTGGCTCAAGGGATGAGGTTTTGGACGATGGCTTCCTTAGGGCGTTTTTGGAACACAAGAATCTATATTCTTCCCAACAGCAAACCTATCCATAAAGGTCCATATCAATTTATCAGACATCCTAATTATTTGATCGTAATGGTAGAGATAATTACGATTCCACTTATCTTTGGAGCTTATTACTCCGCTATCCTGTTTCCTATTTTAAATACCTTGCTATTAACTATACGAATTAAAGTGGAAGAAAAGGCACTTTCCGCTTGTACTTCATATAAAGAAGAGATGGAAACCATCCCTCGATTTTTTCCACAAAAAAATAATCAGTAAAATAGGTTTGTATATGGCAAGTGAAAGAAAGTTATATTTTCTTATTTTTAAAAAAGCAGGAGTTTAATCCCCTGCTTTACTCATCACTATATCGACTTTATAAAATCATTGCAGCAATCCAACCAAAGATGATGATCGGAATGTTAAAGTGGATAAACGTTGGAACCGTTGTATCCCAAATATGATTATGCTGGCCATCAGCATTTAAACCGGAAGAAGGACCTAATGTGGAGTCAGACGCAGGTGAACCCGCATCACCTAATGCTCCTGCTGTTCCAATGATAGCAACGGTAGCCAATGGACTAAAACCTAATGCCGCTGCTAAAGGTACATAAATAGGAGCTAAGATAGGAACTGTTCCAAAGGAGGTGCCAATTCCCATCGTCACAAGTAAACCAACTAGAAGCATCATAAAGGAACCTAGTAATTTATTTTGGCCAATTAAATCAACACTTGCTTTTACAAGGCTGTCAACTTGACCAGTAGCATTGATCACTTCAGCATATCCGCCAGCGACCAACATGATAAATCCAATAAAGGCCATCATCTTTACACCATTTGTGAATAACTCGTCAGATTCTTTTATTTTTATCGCGCCAAGAACATACATCACTACTAATCCAGATAATCCACCAAGAACCATTGATTCTGTTTGCAACTGCACAACAAGAGCAATAAGAATAGCAATAATAGCAGCTAAATGTTTAAAGTTAAAACGAATCGTTTCTTGATGTTTGGTTTGATCAATCTCGATCTCCTGATATTCTCTAGGTTTACGATAGGTAATAAAAATTGCAACAAATAGTCCAACAACCATTCCTAACGTTGGAAGTAGCATGGCAAATGGTAACTGGTTAAGTTCAATACTTAGTCCGTACTTCTCCACATTTTCTTGGACAATCTTATGAAAGACTAAGCCAAATCCCGCTGGAATAAGCATGTAAGGTGCTTGCAAACCAAATGTCAAAGCAACTGCAACAGCACGACGGTCAATTTTTAATCGATTGAACAATGCTAATAAAGGGGGGATCAAAATCGGAATAAAGGCGATATGCACAGGTATTAAGTTTTGTGAAAAAGAAGAGATCACCGCTATGACGACCAAAAGAAATCCCCTTGCCCCTTTTAACACTCTAGATAAAGATTGAACAAATAATTGCATTAATCCTGTATGGGCGATTGCCACTGCCAAAGCACCAAGTAATGCATAGCTTAAAGCAATTTCAGCATTTGAACCAATCGCACCAATAAATGTATCTAATGTCCCTTGCCAACCAAGGCCACCTAGCAATCCTCCAGTAAATGCTGCAATTATAAGGGCCAAAATCACGTTTACTCTTAGTAAACTAAGCCCTAACATGACTAATACGGAAACAACAACTGCGTTCATTCATATCCTCCTCATATTATTTTATCTTTAATTTATTACCAATTTACCAAACTAAAGCAAGCAAAAACGGGCTTTTATATTTTAAAATGTTTTTCGACATTCGTCAACAAATTTTTTGAATAGAAAAAGAGAGGTTTGTCAGTCAAGCCTCCCTTTTCTCTAAATTTCATTTAATGATTAGCTATTTTTCATTTTTTTTAATAAAGAGATCGTATCAACAAGATGATTGTTAAATACTTTTTTGGCTACCTCTAACAATTCATAGATGGCAGGGTCTTTAACCGAATACGTGACTTTATTTCCTTCTTTGATACCAATTACAATATTCTTCCTTCTCAATATAGCCAATTGCTGGGATACTACAGCACTATCCACTTGCATATGTTCTTGTAACTCATGGACATATTTATCACCATCTCGAAGCAATTCTAGTATTTGGATTCTTAATGGATGTGCTAAAGCTTTAAAAAATTCCGCTTTAAACTCTTGTAATTCTAAATCCAAAAACTTCCCTCCTAACATAACGAACAAGCTATTTCTTTCCTTACTTTATCATACTTTAGATTTTTTTGACATTTCTCTTACAATCGTATCAATAATCTTTTTAGGTGACGGAGGACAACCTGGTATTTCGATATCTACTGGTAGAACTTCATTTACAGATGAATATTGAGCATAATTACTGCCGATTATTCCTTTTCCACAAGCACAATCCCCTACAGCGATTACTTTTTTAGGCTCAGGAACTGCTTCATAGGTTTTTTTGATCGCTTCATAAAGGTTATGTGTTACACTTCCTGTGACCAATACTCCATCCGCATGTCTAGGTGAAGCGACAATATCTAACCCATATTGTTGAATATCATAGATCGGATTGCTTAAGTGTGCAATTTCGAAATCACAACCGTTACAAGAACCAGCATCTAAATGGCGTAAATGAAGGGATAGCTTTTCTCCTTGACTTATCTTCTGAAGATGTTCATCTGTTTCTGTTACTTTTCCCGTTTTCCAAATCTTATTGAACATTCCCATTTTATCACTCCC
>NZ_LSKU01000001.1:1911089-1921915 GCF_001561915.1 Tepidibacillus decaturensis
TTCTTTAACGGTCACAACATGCATAACAAAGCTCAAAACTTTTATTAATGAGTGGGAAATCTGGAATAATATTGCCTGGTACTGTTAAAGGTACGGCTGGCCAATTCATATAAGGAGCTGAACGAATCCGATAACGTTCAATGGTTTGGTTAGGTCCAACCATAACCCAGTGAACATTTTCACCTCTTGCTGATTCAGTTACTCCTAAAGCCCATTGGTAAGAAGGCAATTCCCCATACGCTATTTGGATCTCTCCTTCGGGGATAGATTTCACCCATTGCTTAATTAAAGAAAAGCTTTCTTTGATTTCATCCACTCTAATCATTGCTCTAGCAAAGACATCCCCCTCATTATAAATAGAAACGTTAAAATCGATGTCCTTATACATGTCATGCGGGTAATCTCTGCGTACATCAAGGTTTCTTCCTGAGGCTCTTGCAGCAATTCCTACTGTTTCTAAATCATTCGCCTCTTTCAATCGTAAAATTCCCGTATTCTTCATTCGATTAAGGACGATTTCATGTTTCATCATCACATCGGCCATTTCTCTAAAGTCTTGTAAAAGAAAACCTATCTCATGAACCATCTGTTCCAATGCTTGATTTGAAATATCCTTTTTCACTCCACCAATAGCAATCAAATCTCTTAGATAACGATGGCCTAAATACCTTTCATTTAAACGTAATAGCTCTTCCTTTATTCTTAATCCCTGGCTAACTGCAAAAGCAAAACCAACACCAGCCCCTAAATTCCCTACATCACCTACATGATTATATAAACGTTCTAATTCAAGATAAATACTTCGTAAGTATTGAGCACGTTTTGGAATTTCAATCTTCCCTATTTTTTCGATTGCTTGTGAGAATGAGATTGCATGAGAAATTACATCTACTCCACAAATTCTTTCTGCTAATTGTAATGCTTCTTCAACAGATAATCCTTCACTCGTCTTTTCTATCCCACGATGGGTGTAAAATAATTGTGCATCCAAGTGAAGCACTGAATCTCCAATCGCCCCAAAACGAAAATGTCCTGGTTCAATAACGCCTGCATGAATAGGGCCTACAGGAACTTGAACAACATCATCACTCTCATATTTAGTAAACTGTAGCGGAAGATTTGCATAGGTGATGGCTGCATCTTTTGCTGTATCCTTTCGTAAAGGATAGCCTTTTTTTAAATCGAAACCATGCAGTACAAGTGGGCTTGGATTCGGATGACCTATTGCCTTTAGTCCAAATAAATCTTGAATCTCCCTTTCAAACCAATTTGCTGCAGGAAGATAAGGTGTAATCGATGGAAAATGTTCTTCTTTTTCATCAATCCGATAAGCTAGAACAAGATGTTCCTGTGCTGCGTCTATACCAAAAACATAATAAATCATAAAACCTTTATCTCGTAAACGTTGATCTGTTCCTACAATGGTGATTAAACGGCCAAATAGATTTTCTTTAATCACCTTGACAATTTCGATTAAATCCGATTCGGTGATTTCAATATAATAACAATGTTCCCTTATTTCATTTCCTTGCTTTGCTTTTGACCAATAGGAAGATAATTCTGCTAACCAATCAATCATGATAATCCTCCCCCTTGTAGAATTCTAATCGTACGTTGAATAAATTGATCAATAGGTGCTGGAATATAAGTTCCAAATAAAATAACTAAAAATCCAAGAATGAGCATAGGAGAAACCATCCATCTATTTTCTTTCCTTATCTGTTTATTCAGGTTTTCTTCTTGATTTTTACCTAAGATCATTTTACTGCCATAATAAAACATACCTGCAAAGATTAGAATAATGCTAAAAAAGACGATAATGGTCCAAAGAGCTAAACCAGAGTCAATTCCTCCTAGTAAAATATGATATTCACTAATAAATGCATTAAATGGTGGAGAACCAGTAATTGCAAAGATACCAATTAAAAATAGAACTCCTGAAATAGGCAAGTTGTGATAAACCCCTCTGATTCTATTCATCCATTTGCTACGATATCTTACTACCATATGTCCTGCTGAGAAAAATAACATCGACTTGATCAACGTATGATTTAACATATGTAGAATTGCACCATACCAAGCAAATGGTGTTGCTATCCCTAACCCAAAGAAAATAATTCCAATATGTTCAACACTAGAATAAGCAAGTAATCGTTTTATATCTTTTTGGATTAAAAGAAAAGGAACTGAAATAACAACAGTAAACACCCCAAAAAGGATTAACCACCATTGAACAGGATGATAAACTTGATAAAGAATAGAATAGACTCGCAATACGCCAAAAATCGCTGTATTGAGTAATACCCCTGATAATAAAGCACTAATCGGCGTTGGAGCCTGACTATGTGCATCAGGTAACCAAAAATGCATAGGTGCCAGTCCAGCTTTGGTACCAAAACCAATCAATATAAATAAAAAAGCATATTTTAAATAATTTGGATTTAAGATATTGGCCATTTCATATAAATTAGTCCAGTGAAGCGCACTAGCGGTTCCACCTAATTGATTGACTGCAGCACCATATAGGAAAATAACCCCAATCAGAGCAAAGGAAATCCCTACACTGCCAATGATTAAGTATTTCCAAGCTGCTTCTAACGATGTTCCTGAACGATCATGTGCGACAAGTAACGCAGAAACAAGGGCTGTTAATTCAATTGCCACCCACATAATCCCTATATTATTACTTACCACAGCCAAAACCATTGTCATCAAAAATAAATGAAAAAATAAATAGTACCTTTGATATTGTTTTTCATTTAAGGAGTGTCTTTCTTGCTCCTCACGTATATAGCCTATTGAATAGATGGAAGATAAAAAACCAATAACGACAATCATCATCATAATCCAAGAGCTTAATTCATCCACATAAAAATATTGGTTTTGACTAATCATAGGTCCCTTTTGATAGACTTGATAGATGATTCGTATCCCAACAAAAAAGAATAGGATCGACCCCCAAAAATGGATTCTTTCTGTTTCCTTTAAATTTGGAGATATCCATGAAAAAATCCCTATTATTAACGGTAGTAATAAAACGAGATAAACCCAAAACATGTTGATCATCCCTTCAATTTCTGCAGTTCCTCAACATTCATACTAGAAAAGGTGAGGTGAATCCGATAGGAAAATATGCCAATAATGACTACTGAAACGAGAACATCAAAAAAAATGCCTAATTCGATCATAAAAGGAATTCCATTCGTTATAGCGATAGAACTAAGAAAAATGGCATTTTCAATCGTCATCAGCCCAATTCCTTGCATCATCGCATTTTGGTGGATCACCATCATATATGCACCGAAGAACAACATATCGATCGCTAATTGAATCGTTTCAAAACTTGAATGATCTTGTTGAATATTCATTCGGTGAACCACAATAGATCCAACCATTAATAAGGCAATACCGATAACAAAAGAATAAAAACTCCTTAACCGACTACAGGCATTGCTATTATTGTTTGCTTTGGAAACCGTAATAGATAAGATAAATGGAATAACAACCACTTTGATCACTATCGTTAATAAAGCAACCCAAAATAAATGAAAATCTTTATCTTCTATTCCAATTTGAAAGACTATCCCTGCGATAAATAAAGATTGCATCGCGAGAAACCATACAGCTGAATGTAATTGGCGTATTACCAATAACAGTAGCGTACTCGTTAATAACCCCAATGATAACCATGTAATCATGTGTTTCTCACCTCGTTAAATAACATACTGTGATAAGAAGGTAAAAATAGAAAGAATCATAGACATCCCCAATAAACGCGGAATTCGATAAAAGCGCATTTTTGCTAAAGCTGTTTCTACCACACCAAGAAGAATAGCAAGTCCTATTATTTTGGCAAAATAAATGATGAAACTAGTAAAGATTCCTAGAAAAGTGTAGTTGAATGAAATATATGGAAAGAAGAAACTAGCAATGATACTTAATAAAATCATTTGTTTGATCCATTGTGCCCAAGTCATCAGTGCCAAGTGTCTACCTGTAAACTCTAATAACATCCCTTCGTGAATCATCGTTAACTCTAAATGAGTATCCGGATTATCTACAGGGATCCTACCTGTTTCCGTAAGCAGAATGATGAATAACGCTAAAAATGAAAAGAGAATCGTAGGATTTAACCATTCGATGTTTGAACTGTTTAATTGTCGTACCACTTCGTCAAAAGAAGTAACTTTAAGCGGATAGACATAAGTAAAAACAGCTAAAATGAAGGCTGGTTCAGCTAATGCTGAAACTGCTAATTCTCTGCTAGAACCCATTCCACCAAAAGAGCTCCCTGCATCCAATCCTACCAATGTTAAGAAAAAGCGTGCCAATGTAAATAGATAGATAATCACCAAAATATCACCAATTTCCCCACGGGTAGGAGAATAGAAAAAAGTAACGACCAAAATCGAACTCAACCCAATAGCAGTAAAAACGACATAGGGTGTAATCTTCGTGATCCAAGATGCATCCTCAGATAATACGATAGATTTATGAAAATACTTCTTTAAATCATAGTATCCTTGCCAAATCGATGGCCCTTTTCTAGATTGTAGCCTTGCTTTCGTTTTTTTAATGATCCCTTGGATAAAAGGCGAAACGATTAAAAATAGAGCAAATTGGATAAATATCCATACAAATTCAGAGAATAAGTTCATTTTAGTTCGCCTCCTATTTCACGAATAATAAAAACAAGATCAGTGTGACAAACATAAATGTTAAATAGGTTTGAATGTTCCCATTCTGTATCTTTTTGATCTTAGAAGCTAGCCATAATAATCCTTGTAAAATAGGTCGATAAATCATCACATCAAGCATTTGTTTTACAAGGAGCTTATAATGAACGTGATGAGGAAAATATCCCTCTCTACTATGCTGAACCATTTGACTAGAGGGAATCACCTTTTTAAAAATATATAAAAATGGATGCGTAAAGGAAGATGCAGTATATTCCATTTTCTCATCAAGTTGAATGCCACATCCCCAAGTAGGACTGATTCTTACCGTTGGACGATGAAAGAAGAAATGAATCAATCCATATCCCAATAACAACCCAATCAATAGCAAAACACCAAGAGACAAAGGTTGAATCGTAAATGAATGTGCTGTATCCTTAAGCGTTAAAACAGGCAGTTTTGAACCAATAATAGAACCATTAAAAATTAAACTTTGAGCATGAAGAAATAACCACTGACCTATCCATTTTGAGCCAAGCCCCAATATAAGAATCAAACTAGCCAAGATGCCCATTGCCCATCTCATTGATAAAGGTACCTCTTGTGCTTCTTTTGCATGTGAAGAACGGGGGCGTCCCAAAAATGAAAGACCAAATAGATTAACGACTCCTGCAACGGTTAAAGCCCCTACCATCCCTAAAACCGCTAAAAGTACTAGTCCCACCAAGGCATAAAGAGTTTGAGAATTCGACATCAAATATATGAAGCTTTTCAACATCATCCATTCACTGATAAATCCGTTAAATGGTGGTATTGCAGCCATTCCCATAACTCCAATTAAAACCATAACACTTGTCCAAGGCATTCGATGAATGAGTCCACCCATATGGTTCATATTTTTTGTATGTATGGAATAATCAATTGATCCAGCACCTAAAAATAATAAACTCTTAAAAACAGCATGGTTCAGTAAATGAAATAGTAACGCTGTAAAGGCAAAAATTCCCCACACCCATTCTTGCTGCTGAATCAAAAGCATAGAAACACCAAGTATCATCCACATTAATCCCATATTTTCAGAAGAGCTATAAGCCAAATAGCGTTTGATATCTTTTTCTACAACACCGAATAAAACTCCATAAATGGCCGATAAGATGCCTAAAATAATTATTACCCATGCCCACCAGGTCTCTCCAAATGAAAAATCTTGAATAAGAAAGCGCAAAATTCCATATAATGCTGTTTTTATCATAATTCCTGACATCAAGGCTGAGATATGGGAGGGAGCGATTGGATGCGCTCTTGGTAGCCAAACATGTAAAGGAAAAATACCAGCTTTTGTTCCAAAACCAATAATAAAAAGGAAAAATAACAGATTTTTATAAAAGTCCGAAATCTGTTTTGCTTGTTCATAAAGCAAAGAAATCTGTTGAGTTCCAGTCCAACGATATAAATAGAAGAACCCTAGAATAATAAAGAATGTCCCAATATGGGTCATGACCAAATAAACGTAACCTGCCCTTTGAACAGGGGTATATTCATATTCAGTCACAACGAGTAGATAGGATAAAATCGACATGCTTTCCCATGCAATTAAAAAAGTAATAAAATGATCAGCAGTAACAACGGCAATCATCATCAAAACAAAACTATTTGCCAATGCCCCCATAAAATCCAATCTTTTTTTACCTATAAATTTTTGTGTATATCCAAATCCATAGATAAAGGAAACAAAACTAATAAGTGAAATGACCAAAACGAAAATAGCCGATAACTGATCCATGCGAATGAGCATGTTAAGGTTCGGAGTAATGTTCCAACCTTCTATGTAAATTGAACGTTGTGTCGTTAAAACCCACAACGAACTTAATAATGCAAATAAACTGCCTAAACCACCAGTAAAAAGAGTGATCCATCTTGCAAATTGTTGTTTTTTGCTCCAAAAAATAACCCCTACACTACCAAGGAAAAGGAAGGTAAAGGCTAATAATAATAAATCCTCACCAAACATTGACAAACTCATTTTTTCTCCCCCAATGAAGTATATTAAAATATATGAATTTTAATATATAGCAATATAGATATATTTTAAGTTTGACATTATCTCTTTGCAATCATTTTTTTTAAAAAATTTGTATAGCCGGGGCATCTATCCCCAGCTTTGAACAGTTAATTCATCTAATATATACCCAGTGCTTTAAAAACACCAGTGACTTGAAGCAAAACAAAGAACACGATAATTGGAGCAATATATTGAAGAGAAATTCCCCAAGCTTTTGCAAGTTTGTCTTGTGGTGTAAAACCAACACTTGCCATTGCCTTCTTCATCCCCCAGACAAAGCCCACATAAAGCGCTAGAAGAATTCCACCAAGAGGCAACGAAATATTTGAGGCGAAGAAATCCATCAATTCAAAGATGGATAGACCAAATAGCTTTACTTGACCTAATGCTCCAAAAGATAAGGAGCTTGGAATACCAAAGATTAAAATAAGAATACTTAAGATGGCTCCACTCTTGATTCGACTATATCCTTTCCGATCGACAAATGTAGCTAAAGCAATCTCAAGGATATTAATTGCTGAAGTTAATGCTGCCACAGTGACCAATGCAAAGAATAAAGTAGCAAAAAACGATCCAAATGGAATCTTCGTAAAAATGGCTGGTAAGGTAATGAATACAAGGGGTGGCCCAGCTGCCGGTTCAAAATTAAAGGAAAAGATCGCTGGAAAAATAACTAGGCTGATCAATAATGAAAAAATCGTATCGTAAAGTGCAATTTGTACGACTGTTTTCTTAATTGGCATTTCTTTAGGCAAATAACTTCCATAGGTAAGCATTCCCCCATTCCTAAACTCAAAGAGAAAAATGCCTGACCCAATGCTGCTAAGATCATTAAAGGTGTCAACTTAGATAAATCAAAGTTAAATAAGAAATCTAAACCTTTTGTTGCTCCAGGTAAAGTTAAACTGCGGAACATGAGAATCACTAATAATAGTGTTAATAACGGCATTAATATCTTATTAGATTTTTCTATTCCCTTTTCTACTCCTCTTACCGCAATGAATACAGTTAGGAGTAAAAAGATGATTTGAAAGATAATGGGCTGAAAGGATTGTGAAATAAAGGAACCAAAATATTGGCCAAATTGATCTGGAGTCAACCCTGTAAAATCACCCTTAATCGCAGCGAACATGTAAAAAATCGACCATCCACCAACCATGGTGTAAAAACCTAATACAACAATGGAAGTAAAGACACCTAAATAGCCGACACCCTTCCAACGCTTCTTTTTAGAAAACGCCTCAAATGCCCCAACAATGCCAGTTCTCGTTTCTTTGCCTAATGAAATTTCAGCTAATAATAATGGAATTCCCAAAATAACAACACTGATTAAATAAACAAGCAAAAAAGCTGACCCTCCGTATTGCCCTGCCATATAGGGGAATTTCCATATATTCCCCAATCCAGCAGCAGCACCTACAGCAGCCAGCAGAAATCCTATTTTTGAAGTAAAACTACCCCGTTCATGATTCATTTTCTCTCCTCCGCTCTTCTCATTCTCATCAAGCTGTTCTCTACTAAAATTCTAAAACTTAATCCATTCGTCTACTATTTTATAGTATATAGTTTAACGACAAAAAGTGTTCCAGTAAAGAAGTTTTTTCATTTATCCATTTATAGCCGGAGTAACTTGATTCAAAGAAAGACATGTACGACGGAGCATGTTATAAAATTCAAATTTATCTCATTCCATATTTACCATAATGTTTTGCGATTTGGACTAAAGAACGCACCATCACACCTGTTCCACCTTTTTGCGTTGTGGCGGTTTCTTTATTCGACCATGCAGTTCCAGCAATATCAAGATGAATCCATGGCGTCTCTTCTGCAAATGCTCCGACAAACAATGCAGCGGTGATACTTCCGGCTAAACGGCCACCCGTATTTTTCAAATCAGCAATTTGGCTCTTAATTTGTTCCTTATATTCATCAAAGGTAGGTAATTGCCAAACTTTTTCTCCTGCCTTTTTCGCCGATTTCATAAAGTCCGCTAAAAATTCTTCATTATTCGTCATTGCGGCAGTGGTTACATCGCCTAGAGCAATTAAGACCGCACCTGTTAAAGTTGCCAAATCGATAATTCGTGAAGCACCTAAGTGTTTCGCATATGTGATTCCATCAGATAGGATCAAACGACCTTCTGCATCTGTATTTAGCACTTCAATCGTTTTTCCACTCATTGTCTTAATGACATCACCGGGCTTATAAGCTTTTCCAGAAGGCATATTTTCTGTTGAAGGAATAACCGCAACAACATTAACTTTTGGTCTTAAACGGCCAATCGCTTCCATCGCTCCAAGAACAGCAGCGCCACCACCCATATCCATTTTCATTTCATCCATATTGGCTCCTGGTTTTAATGAGATGCCCCCCGTATCAAAAGTAAGTCCTTTACCAACAAAACCAAGAACATCATCCCATTGTTCCCTACCACGATATTTCAATACGATCATCTTTGGTGGTTGTTCTGAGCCTTGAGCCACGGCTAATAAACCACCCATACCTAAACGCTCCATTTCATCACGCTCAAGGATTTCATATTCCATCCCATAGCGGCGGGCAATTTCAATCGCTTTTTCAGCCATATGGGTTGGAGTCATCTTATTGCCAGGTGTATTAACAAGATCCCTAGCTAAATTTGTTCCTAATGCGTAAGCTGTTCCACATTCAATCCCATATTTAAGTTCATCAGAAACTTCTTCAGCGATCAGTTGAATCAGTTCAACCTGATGTTGCTCTTCCTTTTTTGAACTATATCCATCAAAACGATAATGAGCAAGATGAGCTCCTTCTGCAAATGAATGTGTCACATGATGCTCATGTATATTTGGATGCTTGATTCCAAATGGGCAAGAGGCTACTTTTTTAGCTTTGACTTTAATCGCTGTTTTTACAGCTACGGCAGCAATTTCGCGAACCATATCTTGGTCAAACGCATCTTTCTCACCCAAACCAATGACCAAAATCCGTTTTGCAGAAATTTTACCAAAGGTATGTATCAATGTTGTTTCTTTAGCCTTTCCAGTAATTTCTCCTTGTTGAATGAGATCAGAAATAGCTCCATCTAGTGCTTGATCCACATCAGCCAATTTACCTTGTGGCTTCGTATTTTCACTATAATGTCCTAATACAAGAAGATCTGTTTGAATCGATGTAACTGGTTGATTTAAAAATTCGATTTTCATTTCAGCACCCCCAAAATTTTTATTTTTAAACCTTACTGTTGCCCATTATACCTCGTTTACAATGAAAAATAAATTATTTCGATTATCTAAGTTTTCACTCCCCTTCGTCTAAGTGTAATTTTACAATAGGGAAATTGATTTTTTTCACTTCCTCAATCGTGATGCGTTTCTCTTCTGGTAAATAAGTTAATGCTTTTTCAATGTAGGCAATGACTGGTTCTAAATCTAAATCCCAGTATTTAGGACGATAAGGTTGTAAGTATTTATAGGCAGAATGAAAAAGTAGTCGAGAGCCGGAGATATTACCTGTTTGAAAATGATAAATGGCAACAGCTACTTGTAACAACCCCTGTAAAAATTTATTCTGTTTGTCTATCATCCAAATCTCTTCAAGAAGATCATGGCATTCGTAATATTCGCCTTCATTGAATTTTTTAAAAAATTGATAGTATTCCTCTGGATATTTGCGTTGCATTTCGTTCACACTCCAAGCTCGCTCAATTTTGACTATATCTTTAATGTAGTAATATGATCATATCAAAGGAACCTGAGCCATGATAAGCAGAGAAGTGCAATCGGGTAGGAGGCTGGCCATTATTTGACCAGCCGACCTCCCACAGCACCGTACGTACCGTTCGGTATACGGCGCTTCCAAAGTTTACACGTCACTTCGCAGAATAACACTCACTAAAACTAAGATATCCAACCCGCTTAAATCGCTCGTTGGATAGGGCTTTTGTCAAGATTGGGCTATGGGCAGTACGCCAATAGCCTTTTCTTGTATTCGCCCACATCCACGCTTGCTCCTCACTCACGCCTGCCTTCTTGAGGTTTTCAAAGCGTGTCCGGATTCGTTTCCATCGTTTCCAAGTCACCATTCGTATGCGACTTCTCAGCCACTCA
>NZ_LSKU01000001.1:1923519-1930485 GCF_001561915.1 Tepidibacillus decaturensis
GGTCGCTACATACCCCCATAGCGGACTTTCACCGCCTAGTTAATCGCCATGCGTGGCGCACAAGAAAAAAAGAAGCAAGGAGATTCCTTACTTCTTACATTTCAGCATTAACCATTGCGACACGGTCGTACTGTTCTAATACTTTTTCCGTGACTTTTCCATTACCACGTTTGATCACATATACATCGACTCGTTTTTTGCCCCACTGATCATAAACATCTTGAACGGTTTCAAAGTATAAATCAATCCGGTTTCCTTTTATTGCAGAACCTTTATCTGCTACGATTCCGTAACCATATCCATCAATATATAGAATTGTTCCTAATGGAAACACTTTTAAATCTGCGGCAATGGTTGAAATCCCCTCTGGATTTCTTCTTACTTTAACACCAGAGTAAGTAATTCCATATTCAGGATGGGAAATATCTTTTCCTGTTGATTCTACACCCGCTGTGTAGCCAGTCGCAACAACAGTAATTTTCTCATACTGTTTTTCCATTTTTGAAACCATGACAGCTTGTTTAGATCTTATAACTGATATTGAACGAGTTTCATTTTGATTAATTGTACTTATTTGGTTTTTTCGATTTTCGATTTGTAATTGTCTGATTTCATCTATATCAGTTGTAATTGCTTCCATTTTTGCTGGCTGTTCTTGTTGATTTAATTCTAACACATTAATTTGTTTTACTTCATTTTCACCAAACATCAATCCCATCGTTACAATGGGTGATATGACGAGTAACAGCAGTAATGCTATTTTTACTCGTCGATTTATATAGGTAGACATTTTGTTATCTACCTCCTCTCCTAGTCTCATCTTTTCCTAGAAAAAAATTTTTTTATACTTGTTTGATGAAAAAATAGGAAAGAAAGTAAATAAAACACTATAAAAAAGTTAATATATTGTTAAATGATTCAATATTGTCTACAATAAAAATAGCTATTAAAAAAGGAGGAATCATTTATGCAACAAACATTACCCACCCAATTTGTTAGTTTTATTTTTTTAAATTAGACCCAGCCTTTCGACGTTTGCCAATAGAAGAACAACAAAAACGTAAAGAAGAATTTCGGAATGTTGTAGAGGAGTATAATCATCATCCTGAGATGATGGTACTGACATATTCTTTAGTTGGACTTCGAGGGGATGCAGACTTTTTGCTTTGGAGAATCTCCTATCAATTAGATTTATTTCAGGAAATGACTACAAAATTATTACATACAGGTCTAGGACAATACCTTACCATTGCTTATTCTTATTTGTCCCTAACAAAGAGAAGCATCTATGTCGATAAAGCCAATCCAGAACATCAAAATTCAAGAGCTCATATCGTGCCTGGACAAGGTAAATATTTATTCGTTTACCCCTTTATTAAAACAAGAGATTGGTATCACCTAACCTTTGCGACAAGACAGGGAATGATGGATGAACATATTAAGGTAGGAATGAAATATCCGTCTGTTAAATTAAATACAACATACTCCTTTGGTATTGATGATCAGGAATTTGTTGTTGCTTTTGAGTCAGACCATGTTCAAGACTTCTCCAATTTAGTTCAAGAACTAAGGGAATCAGAGGCAAGCCGTTATACGCTTCGTGATGTTCCGATGTTTACATGTATTCGTAAAGAAACTGTATCCGAAATGTTAGATACGATATAGGAATAACCCACAAAATTAAAAATGATAAAAATAAGGGGTGAGAATCGTTGTTGATTCACACCCCTTCATAATTTTCCGTTTTATATTGTAGTGGATCACTTATGCTACTTCCTCTTCTCCTTGTTTACCAGTTCCTTCACATGCTGGACAAGTTTCAGAGCCACCTTCTAAGAGATCGTAGTAACCTTGCCCTTCACAGTATTCACAGATATGATCGCTATAACCTTTCATACCCATCGCCTCCGTTCAGATAGATTACTAAAAATATATCAATAATTCAGAAAATTATAAAGCTTTATTTTATCGCTTATTTGTCCAATTTCCTTCATGTAAGCGAAAACATCAAACTGTTAAAGTAATTATTTAAAGATTTTATAACTGTTGTAACCATAGTTCCTAAAGGTTTGAAAGGGTAAAATTTCTAGTCGATGCCTATTCACTTGAAACGTTTTTAGAAAATTGGCCATAAATTCAGTCGTGTTAGGATCGTTAATAAGTTCTTCAATCGGCAGAAAAATAGCCTCTTCAATTTCACCAAGTCTTGGCTTAGGATCTCCACCTAAATATTCAAGATAAAACAGAATCAAATGATCGCTAATACCTGTTTTTAATACACCAGTTCTCCCACCAACGATTCCTAAAATTTTGGCATCAATAGACGTTTCCTCTTTAATTTCCCTTATAACCGCCTCATCCATCGTTTCGTTTGGGCCGACAAAACCTCCTGGAAAAGTCCATAGCCCTTTGGTTTTGCTATATGATTTTTTAACAGCTAATACTTTCCCTTCCTTTAGAACAAGGCCCCCAACCCCTAGCCACACATCTTGTTTTCTCATGTTCGTTTCACCTCATTTTTTAGCATATCATATGGAAACAATAAAAAAAATAAAGAGCCGTTTTACTAACGACTCTCATGGATAAATGAAGATTTGTTTATTTCATTTTAGCCTAACAGTTTGCCTTTTTTGATGACTAATGGTAACCCACCTATTGAGTATAGATATCGGTTATCAATGAGTTGTTTCATTATTAAAGCTGTATAACCAGTCATTTTACGATTTCCTACTTTTCCGATTGCTTCTCCTTTCCCTAGGGAAGCTACGGTTCCACGGAGATTAAACTTAAACGGTTTTAAGTCCATTTTACCATTTCGGACATAAGAAGTAATTTGTTTTGCTAGATGTTCTCCTTGTTGAACAGCAATTTGGGCTGTTGGTGGATAAGGTCTGCCTTCTTCATTAAAGACAATTGAATTATCGCCGATAATAAATACATCTTGATAACCAGGTGCTCGCAGAAACTCGTCTACTTTTATGCGCGCTCTCATGGTTTCAATACCTAACATTTCAATCAATTTATTACCTCTAACTCCACCAGTCCAAACTACCGTACCAGCCTTTATTTCTTCCCCATCAGCCAGTGTGACGCCTTCCTCTGTGCATGCTTTAATAGGTGTATTGATTTTAAATTCTACCCCTTTGTTCTTTAAAACTTCAATCGCATAATCCACTAACTGAGGATCAAAACCTGGCAATGCACTTGGAGCAGCTTCAATATTAATAATTCTAACCTTTTTGGGATTCACTTCAAATTGTTCACAGAGTTCTGGAATACGGTCAGCCAATTCTCCAACAAATTCAATACCTGTAAATCCTGCACCTCCAACGATAAAGGTAAGATATTCAGGATGTCCAGGCTCATTTTTATACTTCGCAAACATATATTCAATATGTTCCCTGATTAGTTGCACCGAATTAATACTACGAATGGTAAAGGCATGTTCTTTTAGCCCCTCAATTCCAAAGGTTTCAACTTCGCTTCCTAAAGCAATAACCAAGATGTCATAAGTTAATCCTTGCCCATTATCCAGTGTAACCTTTCGTTCATTCTGAATATCAATCGCTACAACTTCTGCTTTAATAAAGTTAATCCTGTCTTTATCAATTAACTCATCTAAATCAATTTTAATCCTGCGAGGATCTACAGTTCCTGCAGCTGGTTGGTGTAAATGCGTCGTAATATAGTGGTAATCATGTTTATTGACCAAGGTAATATCGGCTTCATTATAATGTAATTCCTTTTGTAAACGTAATGCAGTGGTTAGCCCGCCGTAACCGGCACCGAGTATTAGAATCTTTGGTGTCATACACTCACATCCCCATCATATAATCTTTTTCTTTTCTTTATGTGTTTTAGCGTTCCCCAATTCCTTGCTTTTTAAAGTGGAACGTACCTGTTATGTTTTGGATTGTACATCATTTCACAAATTAAGACAACATAATTTAACATTGTTATATTTTTCACTATAAAAATAGTGTTAATATATGAATATCATACCATGCTATTTGTTAAATTTAAAGTATAATTAATCCCATAAAAGTGACGATCCCTCCTTCGAAGCGCATTCTGACTACTTTTGTGGGAACCCATCATAAAATCCTAACCAATAAAAAAGAGCTAAAGCGAATCAATCATCGCTTTACCTCCTATTGTTAAATCAGCCAAATTAAGTGCATCTAATACACTAGCCATCGATTCTCTAACTTTTTCCCAAACCATCTTTGTTGAACAGTCTTCGGTCTTGTTGCAGCAATTTCCGTCTTCATCTTCAAGACAATCAATAATATTCATTGAACCTTCTAGAACACGGACGATATCACCTACAATCACTTTTTCAGGTTCATTGGCTAAACGGTAACCACCTTTTGCACCACGAACACTTTTGACTAAGCCAGCTTTTCTTAAATCAACAAAAATTTGCTCCAAAAAAGGTTCAGGTATATGTTCATCTTTTGCGATTTGACGCAATGGGATAGGCTTTGTAAGTCCTGATTTTGCTAAATATACCATTGCTCGAAGTCCATAATGACCACGTGAAGAAAGCCTCATCAGGTACTCCTCCCTCAATAGGAATAAGTTCCTATTTCATTATACTTTAGGTCTTTACAATTAACTTTTTCTTAACGTATTTTTATTGTATTCACTCTAATCCAGCGTGTCAAATAAAGTTAATTTGGAATTTTGCAATTGTTCTCACAAAAACTTCTTTAAAAACCATCTTTTCCAGTTTATAATTGACTAGGGGATGTGTAAAAATCATGCAAAGGTGGGGAAAAATCATGTTACATGATGAAAAGGTTTACGAAATCACTGTAATAGGCGGAGGGCCTGCTGGCTTATTTGCCACATTTTATGCAGGGATGAGGGGAGCAAGTGTTAAGTTAATTGAAAGCATGCCTCAACTTGGCGGACAACTAGCTGCGTTATATCCCGAAAAATATATTTATGATGTAGCTGGATTTCCAAAAGTACTTGCTGCTGACTTAGTTAAGCGCTTAGAAGAACAAGTTTCACAATTTGAGCCAACCATTTGTTTAGAAGAAAAAGTGGTTAACGTTGAAAAAAATAGCGATGGTAACTTTGTTTTAACTACAGATAAAGGCACTCATTTATCTAAGGCCATCATTATTACTGCAGGTATTGGTGCTTTCGAACCACGTAAGCTTGAACTTGAAGGCGCTGAAAAGTATGAAAAGAAAAACTTACATTATTTTGTTAGCGACTTAAATATATTTAAAGATCGTAAGGTACTTCTATTTGGTGGTGGGGACTCTGCAGTCGACTGGGCACTTATGCTTGAAAACATCGCTAAAGAAGTAACGATTATTCACCGTAGGGATAAATTCCGTGCACATGAGCATAGTGTAGAAAGATTGTACGATTCTAAAGTAAACGTTATCGTTCCTCGTGTTATCACAAAATTAGAAGGTGACAACGTCATTGAAAAAGTAACCATTGCAAATCCTAAAGGTGGAGATGAGCAAGTGATTGAGGTTGACGATTTAATTGTTAACTTTGGTTTTGTTTCCTCATTAGGGCCAATTGCGGAATGGGGATTAGAAATTAAAAACGGTGGAATCGTTGTAGACTCAACAATGAAGACAAATATCGATGGAATTTATGCTGCTGGAGATATTGCTACATATGAAGGAAAAATTAAATTGATTGCTTCAGGATTTGGTGAGGCACCTACAGCTGTCAATAATGCCAAACACTATATTAACCCTGACGAAAGAGTACAACCAGTTCATAGCAGTAGTAAACACTAATCTTTTGAGAGGTAAGAAAAAAAGGTCGTTTAAAAAACGGCCTTTTTTATACGTTAGGAAGGTATAAATTTTAGCAAGAGGTAACTCGACGTTGCTAAAAATTTTAAGTTCCAAGTATAAGTGCAACTTAGGCTTCTGCCTGCATCAAAGATTTGGCATAAGCCAAGTTTTCTTTATTTGTAATAGAAAGTATTTTTCTCTTGTATATTTTATTCCCCATTACACAAAATAAGAGATATATGATGATGATAGGGGGACTTCTTGAATGAGAACGTTGATCAATACACTTTACACGCTTCTCTTATTGGTGTTAACGATCATTCTTCCACTAAGTATTCTTTTTAGCCGCGTTCCAGTGGGTAGCCATATTGACGCGATTGTTGGTGCGATCTTTGCTTTTATTCTAATGGTTAGTTATATCGTCTATACCTATTGGTTAGGTTTTTGGAATTCATGATGTGGAGGGGTCACGATGTCGTATATTTGTCCAGTTTGTAATGGGTTAATGTCATTAGAAGCAACCTGTCCCCATTGTCATCATCAATTAGATGATTTTGGTCGAATTGACCAGCTTTGGGGTCCATATTCACCCTATAGAGAAATTAATGAATTAAGATTGATAAACGGCTATCCCGATGATGAACAAAACCACCAATGCATCCATATTACCTCTTGTCCTGCATGTGGCCAAGATCAAATCATACGTATTGATGAGATATTTCAAGGATAGGGAAATCTTTGTTTTTCTTTTGTTGATAGACCTTTTGGAGTTGGATCTTTACGATTTTCGTATGAAGCCGATCAATCTTTTGGCTTAATGCAAGGACAAGGGGATGATGGAAACCAAGTTTCATCCCTTGTACTTCCATTTCCCTTCTCAGCCGTTTTTATCTTTGAATTACAAGGGAAAGAAACTTTTATACAATAGCATACAGGAGGCGCTTTTCTTTTTCAAACCTCAATTTAATTCATTACATGAATGGAACCCTTATTTAAACTAGAAATTTAAGGATAAAATAATCCCTAAAACTACCTTTTTCATTTATCTGCACCTCCTTTTTTGTTGCCATCATTATATATAAATACAAAAATTCCTGTATTTGCCTTTATTTGCGATCTAACCTGATTAATGCGCTATTTCCTCATAAATTCTCGCTCACTTATTAAAAATGATAATAATAAGAATATTTAT
>NZ_LSKU01000001.1:1931423-1932312 GCF_001561915.1 Tepidibacillus decaturensis
AATCTATTATTTGTAAATTTAAGTAGTTTTTCCTATAATAGACTTAAAAATCACTAATTTTCGGGTGATTATGATAAGTTTCTCAATTGAAAGATTAGGGAAGGGGATTAGCCAATTACGTACCTCTCTAAGCCTATCGCAAGCTGAATTAGCTAAAGGGATTTGTACACAAGCACAAATTAGTAAAATTGAAAAAGGTCAAGCTATTCCCTCCGCTGAAACCATCTATTACATCTCAGAACGCTTAGGGGTTGATGTCAACTATTTTTTTGACATGGCGAAAAGTTCTCGTGAAGATTATGTAAAGGAAGTCATGTCACAAATTCGTAAAACTATACGAAATAGAGATTATCTAGAAGTGATGAATACTGTTCTTGAAGTACAGGGTCATCCTTTGTTTCAGTCTAGTATAAACAAACAATTTCTGATGTGGCATCATGGTATTGCGACTTTCTATTTAGAAAGTGATTCTGAAAAAGCCCTCAATTTGTTGCACGATTCTCTTCTACTCACTGCTAAAAATAAGGAATTTTATTCCGAACGTGAAGTAGAAATTCTAAATAGCATCGGGATTATTCACAGTGAACTTGGAGATCACATAGAGGCAATATCTTTCTATCAAAAAGGAATTGAACATTTAAAACACCTTCCATTCCTACATGATCAATTATTAAAAGTTCGTTTAATGTACAACTTAGCAAAATCTTTAACCAAGATCGGTTCATACCGTGAATCACTAAAATACTGTGAAAAAGGAATAAAAGCCTGTTTAAAAAATGAGTCCCTCTATCTTCTAGGTGAATTTTATTATCAAAAAGGGTATAATTTGTTTCATGTACACAAAAACGATGAAGCAATTGCGTATATGAACAAAGCTATTTTTATCTTT
>NZ_LSKU01000001.1:1932337-1934215 GCF_001561915.1 Tepidibacillus decaturensis
AAAATAGGCTTTCTTGTCTTATAATAGGCATAGGGAGTCTTCCTTAAGTCTTGGAGTTGGTGTAGTTACTTACTCATTCGACATTTTGGGAGGTACTCCTTTTTTGGCTTTTAAAAGCCTTGAGCCTGTAAGGCTCATAATTATGAAATTGATTCAATTTGTTGAAAAAAGTATTCTTCGCCTTGTGCTGAATCATATGCAACCGCCCCTAAAACCAGTATATGCCGTCCACCAAAAAAGTGTATTCCCATTGTGTAACCACTCATTTTCCCGCCAAAGAAAGTAAGTGGTTACATCCTATGGAAATATTATATCGGAAAAAGAAAGAATAAGAATACCGTAATATGCCAGGGCATATTTATTTTTTGATTAATTTTATTAGTAAATAGACTATTACTAAATTAGACAAAATAAGAATAACAGATGGTGATCCTAAATCGAACATAAATTTCACCCCTCTTATATGTATGTAGATTGTTTTTTAACTTAATTATACTTTATCTCATTGTAGATAGACGTTAAACTCCAAAAGCACTAAAGAATTGGATATATGGAAAAATCCAATTCTTTAGTGTCAAAAATTTTAATTCTTTTCCGTTTACAATATATTACATTGAACCATCAGAATAATAATTGTCATCTTCTACAAATAACTTAAGATAAGAAGAACAACCACATCCAACTGAAATTGTATCCCAAGTTAATGCTGCATAAGCAGGACGATTATAATATAAATCTTCTTTCTGTCTCATAATTGAAAGACTTTTATTTTGATAAGTACCTCCTATGACCATTACTCTATCATCATAGACTTTTGAAATATAATCTGCGCCACCTTGAACAAAAGTGAAGTCTGCATAGAATTCAGCAGATTGTACTCCACTCGTCCCATCAATAAGAACTTCATAATAAGTACAATATCCTGAACCACAACTACTATAAAATTGAGAACTAACGTCTCCTTTTAATTCCTTTTCAGGTTTCATTTCAGTTTTTTTTAGTACTTTAACTTCTAATTTTAAAACGGAACCATCTGGGAATGTAATTTTCTTTAATGGATTCTTAAGACTGACTGATAAAGCATTTTCTGGAAGCTTTGCTAGTACTTCTGGATTCATGGCGTCAATCAATTCTCCGTTTTTATATTTATTAATAAGATTCTTTCGTGTTTTACTATCAATACCCAATTCTTTAAAATTTTTATCCAGTAATTTTTCTTCCTCTGGGGATAGGGTAATTTTGGAAGTAGTTTCATTAACAATTGTGTTGCCTGCAAAAGTGATCTCAGAAAAAACAACGAACAACATAAGAAAAATGCTCATAAATATTAAAGATTTTCTGTACATTATAGTCTACCTTCTTTCATTAATTAAAGTTGTTATTTTTACAAACAAAATAAAAATAAAATTGTAAAAATAAAATCTAATGCTGATATGGCAAATCGGTAGATTCATAGATTGTTGTCTCTATAGCTGTATACTGCTTGTTCGAAATTTGACTAATCTGAGTTGCACTAAAAAGTAGTAAAGATAAAATTATCCCTAAAACTACTCTTTTCATTTTCGCGCCTCCTCTCCCTTTGCAATCATTATATATAAATAAAAATATTCCTGTATTTGCCTTTATCGGCAATCTAACCTAATTAATACACTATTTCCTCATAAATTCTCGCTCATTTATCAAAAATTATAATTATAGGAATATTTGCTAATAAAACACATCGCTTGTACTTGCGAAGTGTAGTAAATCCTTTTTAAGTTTTTTACCTTTTATTTCTTAGCTGATGTGAAAACCATAATAGAAGACCGATTATGATGGAATATTTGTGGATTCCGATCCTGAATATTCATAGGATAATGAATATCTCCCTCTATAATG
>NZ_LSKU01000001.1:1935184-1967838 GCF_001561915.1 Tepidibacillus decaturensis
GGGTTACAGGGAAATGAAATTTTTATACAATATGTTCAAGAAGAAGTTGATCAGTTTGTAAAGAAGCTACAAAAATAACACTTCGATTTCTGCGAAGTGTTATTTTTTCAATGATTCTTTTATAACTCTTTGATTACCTGAGTCGTCAAACAGGATAACTTTTACATTTTCACTATTTATGTTGTTTAATTCTTTCGTGGGTATTACATAGTTTTTAACATGTGAAATAACACCACTATAAGCAGTGAAAAAGGAGAAAAAGCGATATCTTTCCTTTTTTATGTTATTAATTTTCTTTATTCAACTAAAGTACCAATTGATTTAACAGTATTATCAACTTCTTCATTATACTTTTGAAGAAGAACCTTCATATCATTGGTAGAATATTTCTCTTCTAACTTTGGAATTAATTTTTCCCAAATTAAATTCTTTTCATATAGATCTCTATCGTAACGATAATTTAAATTTTCAATAGATAGTCCTAATACATCGGCATAAGCCTTCATCTGTTTTGGTACATCAACTGTATCAAGACTATCTTTAATATATTGATCAATTTCATTGTCTTTTAATTTTATACCATACTCTTTCGCAGCAATTTCTTTCCAAGCTTTTTCTTTATTCATTTTCTCTTTGGACAATTGCAGAACTTGTTCTTGTGTTAGGTCAGTTTCATAGTTTAATTTTTCTTGAATGAGTGTTCTAATCACCCATTTTTTTAATTTAGCATCTTTTATATCAAATTTTTCAGTTTCCAATAGAACCTCTTCATAAACGTGTTTATAATCATCATAGGTATAGTTGTTTTGAATTTGCATTTGCTCTTCTTGACTCTTCATCTTGATCGGTATTTGTTTATCTGTATTCGATTGACAACCTGTACTTAAAGTAATAATAATTATGCTTATTAATGAGATTATTGCAAATTTCTTCAATAGTTGTTCCCCCCTTTTTTTATCATTACTCAATTTTAGCACAGTAAATTTTTGATCTAATTCAATCTGTGACTGAGTTTGACCAAAATAAATTTGTTTATTGACAGAAAAACGCCTTTTCAGAATTGGTAAAATGGAAGTAACTCTTTCAAGGTCAGAATTTGTTTAGACTCCTTAATGGAAATCGAGCAGAATCCTACCCTGGAAAAGATGTGATTTATCTTTTCCTAATAAAACCCGTTATACCTAGAGACGTTTCTACTACTGAGTCTAAAAAGAAGCAAGAGTATAATTACCCCAAAAACTACCTTTTTCATTTATCTGCACCTCAAGTGATTATTTCTTATTAACATTGACATTGACTGCTTTCTCAGAAACTTTATGTATGTACTCTAATAATGTATTTAATTTGATATCAAATTTTTTCACGGACATAATGAATAAAAATGAATAGATTTTAAAGATTTTGTAACCAATAATTGTTCCAATAAAATTCAATATAAGATCATTAACGTCAATACTTCTATATGGAAATCCTAAGAATAAAGAGATCAGTAGCTGCAGTCCTTCTATTATGATTCCAAACATGATTCCAAAGAAAATTAACTTTTTTCTATTGATGCTAATTATATATGATATTCCAAACCCAAAAGGAATTGATAATAAAATATTATAAAATACTTGCTTGCTTAATAAATAGTTAATTGAGTCAAAATTAAAAGGAATAATGTTAATACCTGTTGAAAAGGCCAACTCTTCCCTAAAAATTTCCACCATACTACCAGATATAGATATGGGAAATATTGTGTATTTAAGAACATATAATAAATAGATATAAAAAATAGATAAGAAAATAAGATAAACATTATCCTTTTTTGGGTAGTGTCAAGAATTTTGTGTAATTCCGTGCTGGATATCCATCAGAATTTCCTGTATTATTTTTTTGCTTTATAAAAATAAATAGATTGAATATTCAGGCGAGAATAGTTTAGTGTTAATAAAAATTGCTCATGTATTTTTAAAAAAAGTATTTGGGGGAGTTAGCCCTCATATCGTTGTTTAAACATAGTTTGTAATTGGTGGTGGGCTTCTGCGAAGCCACGTAATTTTCTTTTTGCCCATTCAGCATTTAAATTTTGGATCGTTAGATAAACAATTTTCTCTGCTGCTTTTATATCTGGAAGACTGTTCATTGGTCTTAGACGCTTACGAATATCTTTGTTTGTTCGCTCAATCCAATTTGTCGTATAAATTACACTTCGAATAGAGGTTGGGTAGTTTAGAAATGTGAGTAATACAGATAAATCGTTATCCCACGATTGAACTTCTTTTGGATATCTTTTATTCCATTTCTCTCGAAATTGCTCAAATTGGTTGAGTGCTTCTTGCATCGTGTTCGAACGATATACTGTTTTAAGATCCTCAGCAATCTCTGCTTGGTCTTTTTTACGTGCATGGTTTAGGGTATTTCTCACCTTATGAACAACGCATCTTTGCACATCCGCTTTAGGATATACGGATTTGAAGGCTTCTTCTAAACCAGCAAGTCCATCAAATACGCCAAGAAGAACTTCTTTTAATCCGCGCTTATATAGGTCCTGGAGGATTTCTTGCCAGCCCAAAGAACTTTCGTTACCACCGACATAGAAACCAAGAACTTCCCGAAATCCGTCTTCGTTAACTCCAACAACTAGATAAATAACTTCTTTCGCAACTACGTCGCGGCGAACTTTAGTGTAAATACCATCTAGATATAAAACTGAGTACCTTTTATTCAGTGTTCGTTTTTGCCACTGTTCAATGTCTTCGAGAACGATATTCGTAATATTACTAACGGTCGTTGGTGAGTAAGAAGAACCTAGGATTTTCTCGATAAACTTACCAATTTCACGTGTGCTCATGCCACTTTGATACATCTTAATAATGGCATCTTCAAGCCATCCATCTCGGCGTTGATAGGGTTCGAAGACTTGAGTTTGAAATTCACCCATACGATCACGTGGAACTGTAAGGTTCTCAATACGACCATATCGAGTATCTAGTGATCGATGATAGTACCCATTTTTACTATCTTCAAGATCAGGTCTTTCGACCTTAAGAAAGTTGTTTATTTCTTCTTTCATGATGAGTTCAATTTTTTCTTTAATGAAGTCGCTTATAATATTTTCTAGTTGAATAGAGAGCTCGGAATTCGTTATACTAGATGACATAGTAGGGTATCTCCTCACGTTATGGAATCTCGTCAATTCCGAGGATACCCTACTTTATTTATTTCGCCAAGAGCTTACACAAAATATTTTATATCATCCCTTTTTGAATTTAAACTTTAAAATAATAAATAATATCCCCAGAATTATAAAACCAGTAATTAATGTTAATATATCAAAATCCACCATTGATTTACTCTCTCCTTAGGTAAATAATACTAGATAAAGTAACCTCAAAAATTTTTTGAGGCTACTTTATCATTAAACAAATATCGAAATATTTATTCTGTACTAATTGTTCCAGATGCCGCTAAGTTCCAACCATCATCATTTACTTTATACGCAACTATATAGTATTCACCAGCTGCTTGTAAGCCAAAACTACCCGAAAAATTTGTTATTTTTCCGAGTTCAGAATCTGGTGTTACAGAAGTTACACCTACGTATCTATCTGACCCCCATACAGATTCATAGATATCGAAGTAAACCTTATAAGGGCTACCTACAGCGCCTCCGTCCTTCGATGTTGCCCATATTCCTCCATCTATTAACATATCTCCTTCGTCCATACTATGAAACTGACCATTATCTGCACCACTAACATATCTATAATTCATAGTCAACTCCCAAGTATCACTATTCGCAGATACAGGAATATAAATCTATTATTTGTAAATTTAAGTAGTTTTTCCTAGAATAAAATTAAAATTATTTTGCTCAATTCTTTCATTGATAATGGTATAA
Organism: Tepidibacillus decaturensis; assembly: GCF_001561915.1. Lineage (GTDB taxonomy): Bacteria > Bacillota > Bacilli > Tepidibacillales > Tepidibacillaceae > Tepidibacillus_B > Tepidibacillus_B infernus. The sequence goes on from NZ_LSKU01000001.1 coordinate 1,939,071, forward strand.
GCGAGGCCTGTATGTAAATACTATATAAAGTATTGGCAAGGGTAAACGCATCAGATAAAGAGGCTAAGAACATGAAGTTTCAATCATATGACACATATTATCTAGGAGCACAAAGAACAAAATTATATCTTCGGTATTGGATCCCAGATCAACCTAAAGCGCTTGTTATTTTAGTTCATGGCGCTGGTGAACATTCTGGGGCATTCTCCCATGTTGCAATGAAAGCTTTACTAAACCAGATCGCTTTCATTGCACCTGATCTTCGAGGGTTTGGCCAGTCTGAAGGACCTCGCGGCCACGTTTCTCGTTTTACGGAATATCTAGAGGATTTAGATATCTTAATTAAATTAGTAAAAATTGATTTCCAAAAAACCCCTTTATTTTTATTAGGGCATAGTTTAGGTGGCCTTATTGCTATTCGTTATGTTCAAGAATATTCAAATCATATCAATGGAATCATCTTATCTTCACCTGCTATAGCTCTTAAGAAACCACTACCAAAATCAATAAACGTGCTTATTGAATTATTTTCTTGGTTAACCCCTGACTTAACAGTTAACCCATTTAGATGGTACATCCATCTGAAAAAAATTAGCTGGTTGGATCCCATATTACCAAAGGGGTCTATGCAAATGTTAAATGACCCATTAGCAAACAAACTTTATACACCCCGTTGGCTTACGGAATTATTACATCATGGGAATCATGCAATGGTAAAAGTGGCTAATATCACACAACCAACATTTTGTTTATGTGGAAAAAAAGACCCTATCATCGATCCAAAGATGATAAAATCTTTTGTTGATGCCATTCCTTTGCAAGATAAGGCTTACGCGGAAATAATAGATGGCGGCCATTGCCCTTTATATGAACCATATCAAGATCAAGCGATTAATCTAATCTTTCGGTGGGTAGATCATTATTTATAAAACTCGGAATAGATGGCTCCCAACTCCTTTGAGCGTTTTGTTGCTTGTTTAATCGCGCTTTTGATTGCTTCTTGAAAATGATATTCTTCTAAAATTTTTAATCCTGCCATCGTTGTTCCCCCGGGACTTGTTACCTTTTCCCTTAAAATTGTAGGGTCTATTTTGGTTTCCAATAACATATGACCAGCACCGATTAATGTTTGAATCAATAATTCCCTTGCTTTATGATGTTCAAATCCAAGTTCTACAGCCGCTTGTTCCATTGCCTCAATCATATAATAAAAATAAGCTGGACCACTGCCAGATAATCCGGTAACGGCATCGAGTAGCTCTTCATCAACAATCGATACCGTTCCGATAGACTCTAAAACAGAGATCACAATTTTTAAATCTTCTTCCTTGGCATAGGTTCCTTTAGCTACCGCAGTCGCAGACATACCAATCATCGCCGAGGTATTTGGCATGGCACGAATGACAGGCCCATGATGTTGAAGTAAATCACTAATGTAATCTGTCGTTACACCTGCTACAACTGACAGGACTAACTGTTTTTGATGAGTTGCCTCACGAATGTTAAGCAAAGACTCTGCAATATCCTTTGGTTTGACAGCCAAAATCAATATATCGGCTTCACTAATCGATTGTTGTTTGTTAGCAGAAGAAATTACTCCATACTTCTTAGTTAGTTGAAAAAGTCGTTGCTGATTTTCTCTATTTAAAATCGTTATGTTTTCAAGAGGTATCAATTTCTTTTGGGCTAGACCGGCGATCATTGCTTCAGTCACTGAACCTGCACCAATAAAACAGATTTTTTTATCTTCAAACATTTTCTTGCCTCCTAACGAATTTGACCATCACCATAAACGATATATTTATAAGAGGTTAAAGCCTTTAATCCCATTGGTCCTCTTGCATGTAGTTTTTGTGTACTAATTCCTATTTCAGCCCCAAACCCAAATTCAAACCCATCTGTAAAACGGGTTGATGCATTGTGATATACGGCAGCAGCATCCACCATTTGTAGGAATCGCTCAGCAGTTTCTGTGTTATTGGTCACGATCGTTTCCGAATGTTTTGTGCCATATCGATTGATATGAGCTATTGCTTCTTCAACATCATTTACGACTTTGACCGCCATAATGTAATCTAGATATTCTGTTTCCCAATCTTCCTCCGTTGCCTTTTTGATTTCAGGTACAATGCTTAGGGATGTTTCACATCCCCTAAGTTCCACATTCTTTGCTTTTAATTCGGCAAGCAGCTCTACCAGATATTTTTTAGCCCAATCTTTTTGAACCAATAATGTCTCTGCAGCATTACAAACCGATGGCCTTTGCGTTTTGGCATTCACAGTGATTCGTTTTGCCATTTCTAAATCCGCATCTTTATCAATGTAGACATGAACATTACCGGCACCTGTTTCAATCACCGGAACGGAAGCATTTTGGACAACAGTTTTAATCAATTGCGCTCCCCCACGTGGAATCAATACATCAAGATATTCATTTAGCTTTAACATCTGGTCTACTGTCTCCCTATTGGTATCTTCGATCAGTTGTATAGCTTCCATTGGTATACCGGTTTGCTTAAGCCCTTCATGAATGATTTTTAGAATCGCTTGATTTGAATGGATGACAGATGAACTCCCCCGAAGAAGAACAGCATTTCCTGTTTTTAAACATAATCCTGCTGCATCTACGGTTACGTTGGGACGAGCCTCATAGATCATGCCTATCACTCCCAAAGGAACTGTAACTTTTGTAATTTGTAACCCATTGGGTCGTTCCCAAGATTCTATTTGTTCTCCAATTGGATCAGGAATCTCCACTAATAATCGAAGACCCTCTGCCATTTCATGAATGCGTTTTTCATTCAGGATCATCCGATCAAGCAATGCCTGACTTACATCTGCACTTCTTGCCTCCTCAATATCCCTTTTATTTTCATGAATCAGATATTCAGATTGTTTTTCTAATTGATCAGCAATCACCAGTAATGCTTGGTTCTTTGTTGCTGTTGAAAGAATACCTAATGATTGAACAATCTCTTTTGCCTTTTTTGCTTTTATCATCAATTCATTCATTTTGTTACAACCTCCTGAATCTTTTCTTGTAAAGCAACCCAATCATCACGGTGAATCACTTCAATCCGCTCGATATCCAAATGATTTTTAGCATATTCTGTAGAATTCCCTTGAACTTCCTTTAATTGTGCCGATGAGTAATTGATCAGTCCTTTACCTAGCAAATGGCCATCTATGGAGTAAACCTCCACAACTTCACCAGGTAAAAAATTCCCATCAACATATGTCACACCTGCAGGAAGTAAACTTTTCCCGCCGTGAATAAGAGCAAAAGCAGCTCCTTCATCAATGATGATTTGGCCATTGGTATCAGAATGAAAAGCAATCCATTGTTTTTTTGACTTTAATGTACTTAACAATGAATGGCCAAAATAGGTACCTTTTCCTTTTCCTTCCAAAATATCGGTCAACGTTTCTTTTCCATTCCCAGTTCCTATAAAAACATGAACTCCTAAAGATAAAGCTAATTTTGTCGCTAAGATTTTTGATTTCATTCCCCCTGTTCCAACTGAAGAACCTGAGGCGGTTGCTAGTGCTTCTATTTCAGGTGTAATTTCATCAACCTGTTTAAACTTTTTCGCATGAGGATGAACACGCGGATCGGAATCATAAAGCCCGTCCGCATCTGTCAAAATCACTAATGTATCTGCATGAATCAAACCAGCTACAAGAGCAGATAACATATCATTATCTCCAAATGTCAATTCATCAATTGCGACGGTATCATTTTCATTGATAATTGGAATTATGCCTCGCTTTAGTAAAACAGATAAAGTATTATAGACATTGTTATATTGCTGTCGTTTAGAAAAATCGATACGGGTAATTAATATTTGTGCTACTGCAAGGCCATATTTACTAAATGCATCATTATATGCTTGTATCAATAGTCCTTGCCCAACCGCTGCCGCTGCTTGCTTCCCTTCGATGGTTGCAGGACGGCTAGGATAACCTAGTAAAGTAAAACCTGTTGCAACAGCACCTGATGAGACAAGTAGGACTTCATGCCCTTGTTTTCGTAATGCAACTATTGCTTTTACGTGTTTATTTAATTTATCCTGTGAAAGTCCACCATGACTATTCGTCAAGGAACTGCTCCCTATCTTAACAACTACTCTTTGTTTTTTGATATTACCATTCATTGTTGTAAATCCTCCTGATACTATATTCATGGTCTCATGCCAATTGAAAAAAAATAACTCTTTCATCCTATTAAATAAGGACGAAAGAGTTTTCTTCCGTGGTACCACCTTGATTGGCTATTAAGCCCACTTTCTTCTTGATAACAGGCAGAAGATCCCTGTCTAGGTTAAAAAAGTCCCTAGCCGCTCCGAGGTGGGTTCGGAATCCCTTGTGGTAAGCCTTACAGCCAAGGGTCTTACTCTCTGTTTCACAGGAAAGACCTACTAATCCTCTTCAACACATTGTTCATTTTTAATGAATCATTGTAAGTTTCTATTATTATATTATGCTTTAACGTAGTAGAGAATGTCAAGTTTTGTTATAAAATATTTTGAAACCAACGATTAAATTAGTATTATTGCAGGATTCTGATAGCTTAGTTAAAGATCTCAGCAGCGAATATGCTTGTCTTAAAAAACCCTTATGGTTATAACCATAAGGGTGTAATAAAACTGAGGAATTATTTCATTAAATGTGAAAATCCTGCTGTCTTAAAGGATTTTGGATTTTTCTTCTCATCAATTGCAACGAGATTCGTATCTTTTACCTTGTCATACCATAGCTTATGATGGTGTTCAGCGTACTCCTGATCCATAAAGCCAGTTGCCATAGCCTCAAATGAAACCCGTTCTCTTGGATGGATAGCGGATAAATAAACATGGACAAAGAAGAAAGCAACAAGCGTAATAGCACCAATATCATGCAAAATTAATATGATGAATCGATTCTCTTTGAACCAATCAAACCAAAGCGCAAACCCTGTTAAGGCAAGAATCGGTCCAAATATCACGACAAACAAATAATATAGTTTTTGCCCTGTATTGTATTTTTCCTGTGGCGGCATTCCATCCCCACCAAAGAAATAATGCTTTGGAGCAGCCTTTAACCAACCAAGATCTTGCTTACTCCACTTAAATACACATAACCAACAAAATCTGTTATGGGAGAAAATCAAATAGATCATGGGTGCAGCTACAAAGAAGATTGCACCGATACGGTGTACAATCCGAACCCCAATTCCTAATTTAGTCGATAGTAATGCGGCACTTCCTTGAAAGAAAATAATAAATCCACTAATCGCTAGCAAGACAAATCCAAATGCGACTGCCCAATGCATGATTCTATCAGCTTTTGTATATCGAAACACTTTGTTCTTCTTACTCATTTTCTTCTCCTCCTTCTTGATGGTGATTCTCTTCTTTATTCTTAGAGATTGCAGCGACAGCATAATTACCCATTAATCCTAAAGCAGTTGCTCCTAGTAGCACGCCTCCAGCTGGTTTAATCAGATCATCACGCCAATCGGCTAGTTTTGAAACCTGCTCATTGATACTTGATTTCGGATTCATAACACTCACATAATAAATTTTAGGTTGAGTTCCTTGATTTGCTAGAATAGGCTTAGCATTACGTTTTTGAATCTCTTGATTAATCGTACTTGATGGATCGTCCAAATCACCAAAGATTCTCGCCTCTGGAATGCAAGTTTTGACACAAGCTGGTTCTCCACCTTTTTGTAATTCTGACGAACAGAAGTTACACTTTTGAATCGTCTTCGATCGTTTCACTTCAATACGTGCATTATAAGGGCAAACCGCTACACAATATTTACAGCCAATACATTTGCCTTCATCCACTAACACAATTCCGTCCTCTGTCTTATACGTTGCACCTGTTGGACATGCTTTCATACATGGAGCATCCTCACAATGCTGACACTGGATTGGGAGAATATTCACTTTTACATTAGGATAAGTCCCTTCTTCTTTTTCAAGAAAGTGAATAAATGCTTCATCTTGTTCTAGTTCATTTTTCATTTGACAAGCAAGTCGACAAGCATAACAGCTTACACATCGAGTTGTATCAATTAACATTCCATATCGTGCCATCGACTACACATCCTTTCGAACTGTTACAGCAGTTTCCATCATTAATCCATTCCCAGATATTGGGTCAGTTCCTGTTTTTACAAAATCATTTGGACATAATCCAAATCCGTTTGATATTTTGAGATTCTTAGCAAAAGCTCCATATCCCCCAGGTAAGAAAATGGCATCGGGAAAGATCCGTTCCGTAACTTTTGCTCGAATTTTTCCTTTAAATAAATTGTTCTCAATGATCACGAAATCACCGTCTTTAATTCCTAATTCCTTAGCCTTTTTCGTGTTAATCCAAACTCTTTCTAAGTTATAATCCTTTGTCACTTGCATTAGCTGAGGAATATTTGCAGTAGAAGAATGAGAATGAACATTTTGTTTTCCCCATATTAGACGGTATTCTCCTTGCTTTGGCTCCACTTTTGGTGCAAGCCAAACCGGAATTGGCGAGAATCCAGCTTTTTTATAAGCCTCTGAATAAAATTCAATTTTTCCTGATTCGGTTTTTAACTTAGGAACTTTCCCAAATTCCACCGATTCTTTTGTCTTTACGACACCTTTTTCTTTTAACTCTTTATAAGAAATTCCAGTTGGTTTTAATAGTGCCTCATTTAATTCATCGATCGTAAAATTAAAATATTGGCCTAATCCCATTTCCTTAGCTATACCAATAATGATCTCACTAAATGGTTTAGTATTCGGATGGACTTTATCAATCACTTGTTGACGTATTGTCACAGCTCCTGTTTTTCCTGAAAGCGGTTCTACTATTTCTGTTCTTTCTAGATAGGTTGGCTCTGGCAAAACATAATGAGCTAGCTCGGCACTTTCTGACATCCAGATATCACAAACAACTACCAACTCTGCCTTCTTATAACCATCAATGTTGTATTGGCGATCTGGGGTATTTCGAACAGGATTAAAATGGTTAATAAAGACGGCTTTTACTTTACCCTCGCCAATTAATCCAGGTGTTCGGTGGGGCATACCTTTTGAACTTGGAACAAGTGGATATTGCCCCTTCACTCCGGATCCATCGATATGGTCTACTTTTGGCTTTTCAGGAGATGGATGTTTAGTAGAATCTAATTTTCCTAATTCAGGCTCAACCGCAAAATATATACCACCCTTTTGATTAAGGTTACCTAACATTGCATTGACCAATCCAACCATTCTCGCTGTTTCCGGACTATTCATATAGTTACAACCAAAAGCCCCTTTCCATGATGGATCGATAAAGGCATGTGGTTTTGCAGCTGATAAATCCTTTGCAATCTCAATGATTTTTGCCGCTGGTATCGTTGTTATTTTCTCCGCCCAATCTAGCGTGTAGTTTTGAATCTCTTTTTTAAATTCTTCAAATCCGATGGCATTTTGCTCAATAAATGCTTTATCATACCAATCGTTCTGAATCATTGTATTCGCTATAGCTAGCAATAACGCAAGATCTGTTCCTGGTTTAATCGGTACCCATTCATCGGCAATGTTGGCAGTAGCATTATGTCTTGGATCCACACATACTATCTTTGCTTTCTGATCTCTTCCTTTGATCATTCCTTGCAAATGACTCGGTTTAATTCCATCCCCTACACTTCGACCAATGTATAACATATACTTCGCACTCGAACTGTCTGCAGCTGGTGTTCTTCCAAAAGTATATTCAAATCCGACATCTCTCGAAATATAGCAAACCGAATGGTGAGTCTGAATACTATTACTACCAATCGCCTTCATAAATCGGCCACCGTAAAACTTTCCTACATCTTTTGGATTATGCATATACATCACACTTGCCGGGCCATATTTTCCGATGATTTCCTTTAATTTATCTCCTATTTCTTTGTTGGCTTGTTCCCATGATATTGGTACAAATTGATTGTCGACTCGTTTCATTGGCCCTGTTAAACGATCAGGATGGTAAGTTAACATTGCGGCTCCATAAGCTCTTCCGCACAATGTTCCTTTATTTGTCGGGTGTTCCGGGTTCCCCTCAATATTGATTACACGTCCATTCTTTACTGTTGCGATGATTCCACAACGACTGGTACAGCCATTACATAGTGTTGGTATTTTCTTTATCTCTCCCTTTTCTTCTGCTTGTGCCCATTTGTTCATGCCAAATTTGAAATCGACTGCTAAGATTGCTCCTGTTGCTGCAGAAGCTTTTAAGAAAGCCCTTCGACTAATCCTTCTCTGTTCACCCATTTATAACTCCCCCTAGCTGATTAAAAAAACTAATTTTACTAGATTCGAAATTCGAGTCCATTCGTAATATGTGAAAATAATCACATACATTTTCTGATTTCATTATAAACCAACTTGATTCTAATTAGCTATTTCATCTTTTTATATGAGTATAAGAATTCTTTTATATCCGTATTGTGATTAAATTCACAAATAGTCATAATATTTTATTTTTTCAGTTTGTTTATATTTAAAGAAATTTTAAATTGTGTACATTATTTGTCTAATCTATCAAAAAACTATGAAATTATTTGAAAAGCATTTAGAATAATGATAGATACGTTTTGTTTTGTTTTGTTATCATATACTATCAAAGAAATGAGGGCTAGTTTTGAACATCCATGTGTTAGAGGTTTTTATTACCGTAGCTGAGGCACGGAGTATATCAAAAGCAGCAAAACAACTTCATCTCACACAACCAGCAGTTAGTTCCCTCATTCAATCATTAGAACAGTATTATGGTCATCAACTTTTTTTTCGAACAGTGAAAGGTGTTCAATTAAATCCAGCGGGTGAAATCGTTTATACCAATATCAAAAAAATCTTTGAAATTCATGCAGCAATGAAAGAGAAATTAAACGAGTTGAGACAGAATGAAAATCTAATACATATTGGTGCTACTGAAGCGTTTGGTAACTTTTTATTGCCTTATACAATGGGAAGCTTTCGAAGACAGTATCCCGAAGTTCGGATTGATGTCTCCATTTTTCAAAAGGAAGAGATATTTCAACAACTTCAAGAAAAAAAGATTGATCTTGGAGTAATTGAGGATGGTAGTACTGGTCAGGTTGGAATTGAATCTGTAAAGATTGGAACAGATCCTATTATTTTAGCCGTATCCTACCATTCATCCTTTGCAAAAAATGAGGCGATCTCGCTTAATGAACTAGAGAGTATTCCCTTAATTTTGGCATCACCTTCTTTACCGATTCGTCGCTCAATTGAAAATAAACTATCCCAGATGAAATTTCCAATCCAAACCTTAGATGTAGTTTCTGAAATGAGTAGTATACAAGCATTAAAAACCTCAGTCATTTCTGGATTAGGGGCATCTTTCTTCTATAAGTCTTGTATTGAGTACGAAGTTGAAGAAGGACTCTTACACCCCTTGACGATCGAAGGATTAGAATTAGAGACTTCCTATTACTTACTCTATCAACCAAAAAACATCTCAGCGATTGGCCAGCAGTTCTTGTCTTACTTATTAGAAACAAAAGATTTGATTAAATGCTAAAACCCCTTGATTGTTCAAGGGGTCATAAGAAAATCCTATATAATGGAAATTACACCGCTACAATTGATCAAACAAATCATCAAATGCCTTACGTTCTTCTATTGTTTCTTCAATCAGATCTATTAGATCGTCTGGATCATCTGCTTCAATGAATTCTCCTTCTACAGCTGCAAAAGGAGTAACGGCACATCGTTCACAGTGTCCTAGACAATTATATTCTATCACATCGTATTCTGGATTATCTTCTAGCTTTTGTTTGATGTTGTCTGTACCATGGACATAGTTATTCGTACAAAATTCGATCATTGGATTCATTTTGTCTACTCATCCTCAATAGGCTTTATTCCTAATTGGTCTAATTTCTTAAAGATCTTCTTAAGATTAGGATTCCCTTCTGTTACAATTTCATCCTCTATTAAGACTACAGGGTACCATAAATCTTCAAGCATCATTCTTCTTGCAAAGGCCTTCTCTTCTTCGTTTGTTGGTTTTTGAAAATCAATATATCTGACATGGATTTGCTCTCCATATTTTCGGTTAAATAAGGATTGTAACCAAGAAGCCGTTTCTTCACTGGAAGGTGCATTGACACAACTCGCACAAATGATTCCTGTACCATATACAAATACTTCAAGCTTTCCATCTTCAGTTCTTCTCATACAAACATCTCCTATACCCACTTGCATCTTTTTATCTATTTTACACAAATATTTGCAAAATGATGATATTCAAAGTTTCACAAAGTATTATCATATAGTTAAAAAACTTTTCCTATGTTACAATACCTTTAGCTTATAAAATAGCCCACAAAAGTGACGTTCTCTTTCGAAGCGTATTCCGATTACTTTTGCGGGGTCCCATTTATCATCATGTAAAGAAAGTTATACTTTCTTTCATAATCTTAATAGGAGGTCAATCATATGTCATTATTTGAAGAAGTACAAAAAATCATTGATCAATTACGTCCTTTCCTACAACGTGATGGTGGCGATTGTGAATTAGTGGACGTAGAAGATGGAATTGTAAAATTACGTTTAATGGGAGCCTGTGGTGCTTGCCCTAGTTCTACCATCACCTTAAAAGCTGGGATTGAACGTGCATTGATGGAAGAATTACCTGGGAAAATCACTGAAGTTCAACAAGTTTGGTAAAAAACAATGTCTTCTATCTTACAAAAAACGGCGCCTATGTAATTAAGGTACTTGATGTAAAATAGAAGACTGTTTACATTATCTATCCTCTACTCTTTTCATAATCTCTACGTATAATGCCTCAACTGATTCAGCTGATACATACTGATCATCAACCATAGCAAATAGAGTTCTTATACATTGGCGGCAATGGCCTAAACAGCCAAACTCATATAGGTTTATATTTTCTTTTTCTTTCAGTTGGTCATAGACCTTTTTTGAGCCATTAAGTAGATTGGCACTACAGAACTCAATACTATGCTTTTTCTCCATTGTTCCATACCTCAGGATTCACCATATGATTTGGCTTTTTCCCGTTCAGTGCATCAATGAGTCCGTTAGCTGCCATCATTGCCATTCTTTTTCTTGTTGATATACTTGCACTCCCAATATGAGGAAGGACGACTACATTTTCTAATGTTAATAAAGGATGATCCATTGGAATCGGCTCTTCCCGAAATACATCCAAACCTGCCGCCCAGATATTTTTCTGGACAAGGGCTTCATACAACGCCTCTTCATCAACAGTTGCCCCTCTTGAAACATTGATAAAGATCGATGAAGACTTCATCAACGAAAATTCCCTTTTACCCATGAGCTTTTCTGTTTCAGGAGTTAGAGGAGTTAGTAACACAACAAAATCTGATTCTTTTAGTAAATCTTCTAATGAGCGATACTCTGCTCCTAATTGTTCTTCTACCTCTATACGACGCTTTCGGTTATGATACAGGATTTTCATATCAAATCCTTTTGCACGTTTGGCTACCGCTTCACCAATCCTTCCCATCCCAATAATACCAATCGTTGCACCATATACATCTTGTCCTGCCATTAACATTGGACCCCAGCTATCCCATTTCCCTTCTAAAACATACCGGTTTGCTTCCGTAATCCTTCTTGCTGTTGCCATCAGTAACGCAAAAGTAAGATCTGCTGTCGTATCACTTAATACTCCTGGGGTATGAGTCACCACAATTCCTTTCTCTGTTGCCAAGGGAAGATTGATATTATCATAGCCAACAGCCATAATCGAAATCGCTTTAAGGTGTTTGGCTTGATTTAATAACTCCTCATCAATTCTCTCAGTTAACATGATGTAAAACCCATCAGCTTTTTTAGCTTCCTCTAATAAACGTTCTCTTGGTACTGGACGATCTTCTTCCCAAACACTTACTATAAATACCTCTTTTAATTTTTCCAATGCTTCTTCAGGAATTTTTCTAGATACAAACACATACGGTTTATTCAACCTTATTCCCCCCATAATGATTCGCAATATTTATCTCAAGTCTAACATAGCCTAGTCTATTTTTTTAGGATTTTGTTTAGACACTGGATAAATAATATCAAGTCCACCGCTTACACTAATCGTATTGCCCGTTACAAAATCTGAATCTTTTTGGCACAAAAATTCAATCACTCTAGATACATCTTCCCCAGAACCTGGCCTCCCTCTAAGAGATTCTTTATCCTTTAAAAGCGCTACATCACGTATCATTTTTTCCTTATTTTCACCAATAATATCACTAGGGCATATCATATTGACAGTAATCCCATAGGGGGCTTCTTCTACTGCTAATGTCTTACAAAAGGAGACCAGCCCAACTTTTGCCGCTGCATAAACAGAACGGTCTGGCCAAGAAGGAGCTTCATTTGCTCGATGGAAGCCAAAAAAGATAATTCGGCCAAACTTTTGTTTTCTCATTAAAGGTAATGCAAGAGAAGTTGTGTACATGGCACTAAGTAAATTACCATGAACCATTTGCTGTATTTCATCGATCGACATTTGATAAAAGTTTTTTCGTTCTCTGATAAATGGACCTGCAGCATGAACCAAAACATCTAATCTCCCAAATTCGCTATTTACCTCTATAAATAATTCCTGCATCTTTTGGTAATTCGTTGCATCCCCTTGAAATGCAAAAACCTTTCGTCCTAGATGATTGACTTCGGAAACGACTTGTTCTGCAGCCTTATGATCGGTCAGATAGTTTATGACTAGATCGTATCCTGATTTTGCCAGTGCAAGCGCAGTGGCTTTGCCTAAACCTTGTGAACCGCCTATAATAAGGGCAACTCCTTTAGCTGCCATGATCAACCCTCCATTCATCTAACGATATGTGTATAGTATACAAATCCAGATTTTATAATACAATGTATTCATAGTGTGAAAAGTGCATTGGATGAAACCTAAGACTTAAGGCAAAACTATTGATCATAAGAGGAGGTAGTTATAATGAAAGAAAATTTTGTCCGCATTTCAGATGAAAAGCTCTATCAACGGACATTACAATTATTAGATGAACGAGGGGTCACCATACACGATATTGCAGAATTAGTTTATTTTCTTCAGTCAAAGTATTTCCCAAATATTACCCTTAAAGAATGTGAATCGCACATCAACAAGGTGTTAGAAAAAAGAGAAGTTCAAAACGCTGTAATCACAGGAATTGAATTAGACAAATTGGCAGAGAAAAAGGCATTAGAATCCCCTTTACAAGAAATCATTTTCCAAGATGAAAGCCTTTATGGTATTGATGAAATTATTGCTTTATCCATTGTCAATGTCTATGGAAGTATTGGTTTTACCAACTATGGATTCATCGATAAAATGAAACCGGGAATATTAGAAAAACTGAATGCCCATGATGGTGTACATGTGAATACCTTCCTTGATGATATTGTAGGAGCAATTGCAGCTGCAGCATCTAGTCGTATCGCTCATAGTCAAACACGGTAAAGCTGAACTTATTAACACATTCTGATGAGAAATGACATTTTCTCATCTTTTTTTGAGAAAAGTGGACGTTTGCATGAAGGAAAAAGGCAGTTTAAGTAGAAATTTATCAATTAAGTTCAAAAAATGGCTATTATTTTAAAGGAGAATAAGATGATGGATTCCTTTCACTCAAAATTAGAAACGTTATACCATATAAGCCATTCGTTTGTGACAAGCTATGATCTTAACACTGTCTTAACTTCTATTATCAATGAAATCGAAAAACTAAACCAATTTGACCTCGTCTGTATTTATATGTTAGAAGGGAACAAATTATATTTAAAAAGAAAGACTGGTTCTCTATCTGATCGTATTATAGGAAATCATTCTATAGAGGTTGGCGAAGGAATAATCGGGCGTGTAGTAAAGGTAAAAGAACCCTTATTAGTAAACAATCTCTCTACCTTTCCAAATGAAGTCAATCATTTTCAAGTCCCTATTCAGTCCCAATATTGCATTCCACTTATTATGAACCAGCAACCATTAGGAGCCATTTACTTTGGTTCAAAACAGCTTCATGCTTTTTCACAAGATGATGTAAACTTTCTTCTTTCCTTGGCAACCAGTTCAACCATTGCTATATATAATGCGATAAATTATAATATCCTTCATGCCATTAGTAGAATTACTACCGTTACCTCAAGAAACCGAGAAGTGATTCATGCTTATCCAGAATTAGTAGAAGAACTATTAAAAGTGATGAGATTTGATGGATTGAAAATAACTTTCCCCCATCCATTTCGAATTGGAGAGATGATTTGCTTCCCCATCTATTTAAACCGTGAAGTAGTTCCATTAATGAAAAAAATCCTCCCCTTAGATGGGTCAGCGACAAAAGGGATATTAAAGAAACGAATACCACAAGTAACCAATCAAAATGAATTCTATAATGAAGATCAATTTACTTATCCTTTAACTTTTAAGACGACGTTAAGAATTCCATTTATCGTTAAAGGAAGACCGATTGGAGTTATTCATATTTATAGTGAAAGAGAAAATGCATATAATGAGTGGGAAATTGAAACGATAAGCCAACTCATTCTACAACTAAGTCCTTCCCTAGATAATATTATTGAGATTGTCTACCAATCTGAAGTAAGAAGAATAAAAAAAGTGGTTAAACAGTTGTCTACCGAATTAGGTTATACTGATCAATTGGAACAAACTCTATTAAAAAACGCCCGATTAGCAAAACGTTACCTACATTACTCAGAAGTTTATGTATGGCTTTTAGATCAAGAACGTTTAACATTAAAGCTCTTAAATCAACCTAACATTGAATTAGCGATTACTGATAACTCTATCATTGTTCGTAGCTTTATGGAAAAACAAACATTGGCGATAAACGAATCCTTTGCCCTTTCTGATATCCATCCGAAACTTGGTAAAAGAGTTGGAAAATCAGGTTTGATGGTTCCATTATGTGATGAAGTAGAAAATCAATGTGTGGGCGTTTTTCTTTTAATTGATCGAAACTATCCGATCCGTTTCAGCCAAGAGTCAATATACATAGCAAATGAATATATTCGTCCTTTAGGAACACATATCTTAAGACATTTGAAAAATGCCCAGTTAGAAAAAACCAATTTGATGATGATTCAGGCTTTAACCGTTGCGTTGGATAAAAAGGATGCAGAAACTCAAGGGCATTCTAGGCGAGTAACGTCCTTTAGTTTGGCAATCGCCAAAAGATTAAATGTGAATGAAGCTCTAATGAAAAGAATCCAGTGGGGAGCACTTCTTCATGATATTGGTAAGATAGGCATTCCTGATGCTATTCTTCTTAAACCAGGAAAATTAACAGATGAGGAATGGAAAATCATGAAGCAACATCCTCAAATCGGTTATGAAATGATTCAAAATATCGAGTTTTTAGAAGGAGCTGTAGATGTTGTCCTTTATCATCATGAACATTTCGATGGTAAAGGTTATCCTTTTGGCTTAGTTGGAGAAGAAATACCTCTACCTGCAAGAATTTTTGCGATCGCTGATGCCTTTGATACGATTACTAGTAAAAGGCCTTACAAAGAACCAAAATCGATTGAATTCGCGAGAGAAGTCATTAAAAACGCAATTGGAAGTCACTTTTGCCCGATGTGTGCACAAGCCTTTTTAGAGATTCCAATTGATGAACTTAAGCAAATCCAATTGGAACATAATGAAAAAATCTTAGCAAAAAGCTACGCTTTGTAATGAAAGCGTAGCTTTTTCTCTAGCTATTCACTTTTTGTTTAATCTTATAGATACAACTATGGTCTCCTCTAGCCATACATTGAACAGACTCTACTTCAGTTCCTAATACATTTTTAAATAATTTCTTCTCACCTTCACAGGCATGATTATAGTCCCTAGCAATTTCAGCAATAGGGCAATTATACTCTTTAATTAAAAAACCATCTTCGACTTTTTCCCAATCTACCATATAACCCTTATCATTTTGAATATCTACCAAAGCCTTAACTTTTTCATCTAAGGAAGTTCGACCAGCCATTTTTTCGAGATATCGCTTACGAAGACGTTGTTCTCTCTTATCAAATAAAACTTCTATCTTTTCTATACCTTCTGATTCTGCGATTGCATCTAGTAGATCTTTGGCTAAATCTCGATAGGTTTTTGGAAACTGATCCTCTGCTTTTTCCGTTAAAGAATATAAATTCGTTGGTCTACCCATTGCTTGACGAACTAATGTTGATCGAATCAGTTCGTCACGTTCTAACGTATTTAAATGCCGTCTAACAGCCATCTCTGTTATTCCTAATTCCTTAGATATTTCACTTACGGTTAAAGAACCATTTGTTTTCAGCATAAAAAGGATTTCATCTCTGGTTGACAAGTGGTCATTTGCCATATTGTCACCACCCTTCATGTTGTTTTCATACATTTATTTTAGCCGATTATTCAATATAAGTAAATTACTAAACATTTAAATATAAAAAATGTAGTAATGTATATTATCATTATATGCCTAATTCCTTAGATAAATACCTGCGTAAATGACCTTCAAACTGCAATATCGTTGCAAACACTTTTTTTAGTAAATGATGTAATTCAATGGAATTGGTTTTAGTATACTGATGAGCTAAAATCTTACGATAAGCCACAAATTCTTTCAAAAGAATAGCATCTTGTTCAGGAATCACTTGCTCATCCCTAAGAATTTCTATAATATCTTCGTAACTGCCTGGATCTCTCATAATAAACCCATCAATTAGTTTATTTCCCACATCTACAATCGCTTCAATCGCTAAATGTGCTGCTCTTTCCAAAGCAAGAATAAGAAGTTCGTTCTGAACCAATTCTTCTTCAGTAATATGTAGCCAAGGTTGAATTGCTTCTAATTTTTGTCTGCTATATTTTAATACTTCGTCTATTCCTTCACGATCAACATCATACATCCTTGCTCCCCCTCTTTTATATCTTGCTATTCACATTCGACAGATAGAGACAAAATTCCTTTTCATTCCCAATTATATTTTTCTAGAAACTTCACAAAACAAGAAAGATTTTTGTTAAAATGGTCTAGGAAATTACAACAGAAAGAAGTGACTTAGTTGGAACGAGAGCTTGCATTAGAAATCGTTCGTGTGACAGAAGTAGCTGCTTTAGCATCTGCCCAATGGATGGGAAGAGGTAAAAAAAACGAGGCTGATCAAGCAGCAACTAGTGCGATGAGAGCAATGTTTGATTCTGTGGCCATGAATGGAACAGTCGTTATTGGTGAGGGTGAGTTAGATGAAGCACCTATGCTATATATTGGTGAAAAATTAGGAAATGCTGCCTCTCCAGAAGTAGATGTTGCTGTAGATCCCCTTGAAGGAACAAATATTGTTGCCAAAGGGACAGCAAATGCGATGGCAGTTATCGCTATTGCAGATAAAGGTAATCTTCTTCATGCACCAGATATGTATATGGAAAAAATTGCGGTTGGGCCACGAGCCGCTGGCCAAATCCATTTGGACGATCCCCTTGAAAAAACATTAGAGATTGTTGCAAAAGCAAATAACAAACGGATACGGGATTTGACTGTTATTATCCAAGAACGTCCACGCCATGATGCATTGATTGAAATGGTAAGAAGTGTTGGGGCGAGAGTTAAACTTTTTGGTGATGGAGATGTTGGTGCTGCGATTGCTACTGCTTTCCCAGAGACAGGAATTGATTTGTTCATTGGAACAGGTGGTGCTCCTGAAGGGGTAATTTCAGCTGCCGCAATCAAGGCATTAGGTGGGGAAATGCAAGGACGACTTGTTCCCATGAATGAACAAGAATATCAAAGATGTATTCAAATGGGGTTAAGCAATCCTAGACAGATCCTTATGATGAACGATCTAGTTAAAGGTAATGATGCTATTTTTGCAGCTACCGGCGTTACAGATGGAGAACTATTAAAGGGAGTTCGTTTTATGGGTGGTGACTTAGCTGAAACCCACTCAATCGTGATGCGGGCCAAAACCAAGACAGTCCGTTTCATACGTGCGGTTCATAGTCTACCTAATAAACCTCATTTGGTAATGGTATAGGGGAGCATAATAAGCTCCCCCTAAAATATTACTTTTTCTTTATTATTTTTTAATTAACTCTAGCTCAACTGGAATAAATTTCTCAACAGTTTCCCCTTTAATTACTTTTAATGCAGCCTCTATCGCTTTTTCACCCATTAGAGCAGGCTTCTGAGCAATCGTTGCCGTTAGTGTTCCTTCTTGAACAGCTTTAACAGCATCATCTGTCGCATCAAATCCCACAACAATCACGTCATTTAAACCAGCTGCTTGTAATGCTTGTAGTGCTCCTAATGCCATTTCGTCATTATGCGCAAAAACCGCGTTAATTTCTTGTGTACCTTGTATTATATTTTCCATTACAGATAAACCTTTCGCGCGATCGAAATCTGCTGCTTGTTTTGCCACAACTTCAATATCACTTACTGTATCTACTGCTTCATGGAACCCTTGACCGCGTTCACGTGCTGCTGAAGAACCAGGAATTCCTTCAAGTTCTACAACTTTTCCTTTGTTCCCAAGTTTTTCGAGAATATATTCACCTGCCATTTTACCACCAGCAACATTATCTGAAGCAATATGGGTAGCAACAACACCGCCATCAGCACTTCTATCTACTGTAATTACAGGGATATTTTTACTATTGGCTGATTCAATAGCAGAAGTAACAGCAGCAGAATCAGTAGGGTTAACAATAATCGCGCTAACACCTTGTTGGATTAAATCTTCAATATCACTAATTTGTTTTGCAGAATCGTCCTGAGCATCTACTACAATAAGGTCTACCCCTTGTTGTTCAGCCGCTTTCACAGCTCCATCACGTAATGTAACAAAGAAGGGATTGTTTTGGGTAGAAACAGAAAGGCCGATTTTAATTTTCTCACTAGACCCCGCTATTTTATCAGCATCCTTATTTTCACTTCCTGTTGGCTCTGTCGAACATCCTACCAATAAGACAATACTTAACATCATGACTAAAAACAAAGAAAACCATTTTTTCATTCTTTGACACCCCTTTAATTTATTAATGTCTTGCAATAAAGATAAATGCTAAGAAGCTTCTCTTCTATCAAGCAATACCGCTAAAAGGATGACACCTCCCTTCGCTACTTGCTGGTAGAAGGAAGATACATTTAATAAATTTAATCCATTGTTTAATATGCCAATAATAAGTGCGCCAACTAATGTTCCGAATATTTTCCCTCTACCTCCAGAAAGACTTGTTCCTCCTAATACAACTGCAGCAATAGCATCTAATTCATAAGCGACACCTCCAGTAGGTTGAGCAGAATTTAAACGAGAAGTTAATATAATTCCAGCTAATGCAGATAGTGCGCCGCTTAATGAATACACCCAGATTTTTACCCGATCAACTTTGATTCCTGAAAGAATGGTAGCCTCTTCATTACCACCAAGTGCATATACTTTTCTACCAAATACTGTTTTACGAAGTATGAAAAATAAAATAAAATAAGCGATAATCATAAAGATCACGGGCATTGGAATTCCTAAAAAATATCCCCTTCCAAGCATTGTAAAGAAAACGCTATCAGAAAAACCTGTAATTGGTCTTCCATCGGTATAAACCAAGGTAAACCCACGATATATTGTCATGGTTGCAAGTGTAGCTATAAAGGGGGCGACTTTCCCTTTAGCAATAACGATTCCGTTAAACGCTCCAAAAATTGCTCCTAATAATAACCCTACAAGAAAACCTAAAATTGGGTCAATTCCGCTTGACATCAGTCCCGCTGTTAACGCACCTGTTAAAGCTAAAATAGAACCTACAGATAGGTCTATTCCTCCAGTTAAGATAACAAAAGTCATCCCAAAAGCGATAAGAGCGTTGATAGAAACTTGTCGTAGTACATTTAAAAGATTATTAGTTGTTAGAAAGTTGGAGTTAAGAATAGATAAAACGATGACTAAAATAATTAGACCTATTAATGGACCTAGATTTTTAAATAGCTTTGCAATCCGTTTTTCCCCCATTTTATTTTCCTCCAGTAGCGTAATACATGATTTTTTCCTGATCTGCTTCTTTTTGAGTTAATATTGCAGTTATTTGCCCTTCATGAACTACAATAATCCGATCACTCATTCCCAGTATTTCAGGAAGTTCAGATGAAACCATAATAATGGTTACCCCTTGTTCAGTTAACTGATTCATGATATGGTAAATCTCTTTCTTTGCTCCAATATCTACTCCCCGAGTAGGTTCATCTAAAATCAAAATCTTCGGGTTAATACCTAGCCACTTACCAATTACAACCTTTTGTTGGTTTCCACCACTTAATGATTTTACAACCTGTTCGTGACCAGATGTTTTGATAGATAATTTTCCAACAAGATCATCAACAAAAGCTTCTTCTATTTTGTTATTAACGATTGACTTAGTTGAGATTCGATCTAAATTTGGAAGGACAAGATTTTCTCTTACCGATAGCCCTAACACCAATCCTTCTTGTTTACGATCTTCTGTTACAAAACCAATTCCAGAAGCAATAGCATCATAAGGACTTTGAACCTTTATCTTTTGCCCATCGACATAAATATCACCACCATCTTTATTTATTCCAAAGATGGCCTCCACTATCTCTGTTCGTCCAGCTCCCATTAAGCCAGCAACTCCGATGATTTCTCCTTCGTAAGCCTCAAAAGATAAGTTTTGAAACTTCCCTTTTCTTGTTAGACCTTCTACACGAAGGCGTTCTTTTCCAATTTGAACATTTCTTTTGGGATAACGTTCTCCTAATTGCCTCCCTACCATCATTTTTACAATATCATCTAAATGAACCTCAGAAATGAGTTTAGTTCCAATATATTGACCATCTCGCAAAACAGTAATTCGATCACATATTGTAAAAATTTCTTCCATGCGATGTGAAATATAAACTATTCCTACCCCTTGATCCTTCAATTGTCGAATGACGGTAAATAAAGTTTTAATTTCTTTTTCTGTTAGTGCAGCAGTGGGCTCATCCATGATAATAACCTTTGCATTGAGAGAGATTGCCTTGGCGATTTCTATCATTTGTTGCATTCCAACAGATAATTCACCTGCAGGTATATCTGGGTCAATCTCAATTCCTAATCGTTTTAGGTATTCTTCAGTTTTTTGTTTCATCTCCTTATTGCGCAAAATTCCAGTTTTCACTAACCTTAGTTCTCTTCCTAAAAACATATTTTCTGCGACAGTAAGGTGAGGAATAATATTTAGTTCTTGATGAATGACAGCAATTCCAGCTTGTTCTGCTTCCTTTGGGCCCTTAAAATGAACTGCTTTTCCCCTAACAAAAACTTCCCCTGCATCTTTCTGATAGATTCCAGTTAAAATTTTCATTAAAGTAGATTTTCCTGCGCCATTTTCTCCCATAAGGGCATGGACTTCTCCTGAACATATAGAAAAATCAACATTCTCCAAAACTTTTACATGAAAAAATGATTTATAAATCCCTTTCATTTCAATAAGGAGCTGGTTTGATTGATTTTCCATTTTTTCTCCCCCTTTTAGAAGATAACACCTGCGTGTAAAACAATATTGGCATATGGTGTTGCTTCTCCAGTTCGGATTACAGCTTTGGCCCTTTTTGTTAACTCTTTTAATTCTTCATGACTAAGATAATTTAGTTTTTGTTGATCAAATCTTTTTTTAACCTCAAGGTCTAGTGTTGGATTTTGATCCTTGATCTCATGTGCCAAGGTAACCTTTTCAACTACAATATCTTCTAAAATCACATCTAAAGTTTTGAGAAAACTTGGAAGACCTTGTTCTAAGGCTAAATCGATCCGCTTAACCTCATCGGGAATGGGTAAGCCGCAATCAGCAATAACGATCATATCAGTATGACCCATTTTAGATAAAACCGTTGCAATTTCACTATTTAAAATGCCTCGCTTTTTCATATTTTTTCTTCCCCTCTAGTACGTAAAAATTGCTCTACTTCTATTTGCGTTGGCATACCATTTTGCGCTCCAAATTTTGTAACTGACAATGCACCAACTGCATTCCCATATTTGCATGCTTCTTTTAAATCTAATCCTTTACTTAATCCAACGGCTAAAGCACCATTGAATGAATCACCAGCACCTGTTGTATCAACGACATCAACAGAATATCCTGGAATGTGTATCAATTCACCATCCTGGTAAAAATAGACACCATCTTCTCCTTTGGTTACAATAAACTGACTTCCTCTTCTTTTCATAAAAGAATGTAAGTCTTCAACTGAAGAATCAAAAAAATACATTAATTCATGTTCATTTGGTGTAATGTAATCAATTAAATGAATTAACTGATCAGGAAGAGGCTTTATAGGTGCTGGATTTAGAATGACCGGAATCTTATATTTTTTCGCAATCTCTGCCGCCTTCATCACAGTTTCTAAAGGAATTTCAAGTTGAAGTAAAACAATATCACTTTTTGCAATAACATCTTCTAATAATTCAATCTTTTCTGGTGTTAAAGCAATATTTGCACCAGGTATAACTATAATACTATTATCTCCCTTTGAAACTGTTATAGTAGCTGTACCTGTAGTTAGTCCTGTAATTACCTCAATATTATCTATTATTACTCCCTGTTTTTTTAGGTGAGAAATTAACTCTTTTCCAAAAGGGTCATCACCAACACACCCAATCATTCTGACTTCTGCACCTAATCTAGCAGTTGCGACAGCCTGGTTTGCTCCTTTACCGCCTGGAATCATTGAAAAATGTTTCCCAATTACAGTTTCACCCGTCTTAGGAATGACCATTGTTTCAGTTACTAAATCCATATTGATACTACCAATTACAGTAATTTTTGGTCTGTTCATTCATATCCCCCTTGCTGTCAAGCTCTTTTCGTAGATTCTCTTTTAATTAGTTGTATATCCAATTCATAATAAGTTTGTTTAATTGCTTTTCCTTCAATTAAATTGATGAGTATATGTGTTGCTAATTCACCCATCCTATATATAGGTTGAGCAATTGTGGTTAACTCTGGAATTGTCATTTCCCCTAAGGCAATACCATCAAAACCAATAATAGATAAGTCATCTGGTATTTTTCTACCTAACTGATGCGCAGCTTTAATTGCGCCAACGGCCATTACATCATTTCCTGCGAAAATTCCATCTATTTCAGGAAATTTATTCAATAATTTTTTTGTTACTTCAGTTGCAGTTCTCATGTTGTAATTCCCATGAATTATTAATTCTTCATGAAACCATGGCTCATTGCTTACTTCTTCTATATATCCTTTAAATCTTTGCTCAGCATTTATATTTCTATCAGGCCCTTTAATGTGAGCAATCACTCTGCACCCAATTTCTTTTAAGTATTTTGTCGCTAATTTACCACCTTCATAGTTCTTAGTGATAACTGTTGGAATGTTTTTATTTATTGCTCGATCTACAACAACAATAGGTATTTCCAATCCTTCAACTTGTTGTTTATTTAATGAATTCGTAGCTAGAATAACTCCATCAATATATTTTTGTTTCAAATTTTCAATATAGATCTGTTCTTTCTCTACTTGTTCTTCCGAATTATAGAATAAAAGTGTATAACCACTTCTATTAGCGACATCTTCTACAGCCTTTGCTAATTCAGGAAAAAAGGGGTTTGTAATATCCGGTAATATCAATCCTAATGTTTTAGAACTTTTTTTGTATAAACTTCTTGCTACTGCATTAGGTTTATAATTTAATGATTTAATCACTTCTAAAACCTTTTGTTTGGTTTCTTCATTTACATAACCATTTTTGTTTAAAACTCTAGATACTGTTGCTACGGAAACATTTGCATGTTTAGCCACATCTCTGATAGTAGTCATATTCACCCTCCTTGTGTAACCGGTTACATATATTTTTAAAAAAAAATAATATGTAACCGGTTACATGTTTATTTTAAATCATAAATAGGTTTGAAGTCAATGACTAATTTCTAAATAAAAAGGGCTTTCCTCAGTCTACTATAAGACTTTTGGGACAGCCCTTCTTTCATCTCTTACCAAAAGATTTAGCTTTTTCAATTTATTGCTTTTCTTTGCTTGAATTCTTCTTTTATCTCTTGTAACAGGCTTTCATCTACAAGTAATTGTAAACCTGTTAAAGCTAATGCTTTAGCGCCTAGGACTAACGCTTGATCTCCTTCAGTTGAACAAGCAGCTTCACGAAAAGCTACCGTATGCCCAACAAGGTTAGATGGACCAATTTTAATATAGGGATGAATGGTTGGCACCACTTGACTGATATTGCCTGTATCTGTTGATCCTAGCCCTTTTCGTTCCGTCGTATCTACTTGTTCTCCAAGCGATTCCAATTGTTCTTGAAATACTCGATCAAAGCGACGATTAAAAAGTAGGTTATCTACTGGATTTTGAAAAGCAATCACATTTACTTTTGTTCCAGTTGCATGTGCCGCACCTTCAGCTACAGCCTTTACTTTGTTTGTTACTTCATTTAAAGTTTCCCTTGTTGCTGCTCGAATGAAGAAACGTGCCTTGGCATATTCAGGGACAATATTTGGTGCATACCCGCCATGTGTGATGATGCCATGAATCCGAACATCACTTGGAACATGCTGACGTAAGGCATTGATTCCATTAAACAATTGAATCACGCCATCTAACGCATTACGACCCTCCTCAGGTGAAGCAGCTGCATGAGCAGGTTTTCCTATATATTCGAAGTCTAAGGGGTCTACTGCCAAGGATGAACCCGTTATACTTGTTCGATTAGAAGGATGGACCATCATGCAGGCATCAATTCCCTGTAGCAACCCTTCTCTTACAAAGCTGCCTTTTGCACTTCCATTTGGTCCTCCTTCCTCAGCAGGGGTCCCCAATACGACTACTTCTCCTCCAATCTCATCGATCACTTTACTTAGAGCAATCGCTGCTGCAACACTTGTAGTTCCTATAATATTGTGACCACAGGCATGACCAAGTCCAGGTAAGGCATCATATTCTGCTAAATAACCAATAGTAGCCCCTTCTCCTTTACTAGATTTCTTTCGAGCGAGAAAGGCGGTCTTATGACCTGCCATTCCTTTTTCCACAATAAAACCTTCTTTTTCTAATGTTTCTGTTAATAGACTTGATGCAAAGAATTCTTCATTACCAATCTCAGGATTGGCATGAATCTGATGACTAATAGTGATGTATTTTTCTTTTTCACCGTCTACAAATTGAAGAATTTGTTCTCTATATTTTGTGTCTTTTTGAACCATGTTATCTAGGCTCCTCTCCTACATTTAATCCGCTCATTTTCTTCAATTGACTCCAAGGTTAAAGGTTATTTACTTTCTAATTCACTCACTGGAATAAAGGTTGGAATAATGGCACCTTTATATGTGTTTTTAATAAATTCTGCTACATCATCCTGTTGATAAAGTTCTGCGATTTTTTTAAATACTTCTTTATCCTTATCTTCTGAACGAACTGCAATGATATTGATATAAGGTTTGGCTGTTTTATCCTCTAAATAAATGGAATCTTCTACAGGGTTAAATCCTGCCTCTGTTGCATAACCATTGTTGATGACGGAGGCAGCCACATCAGGTAAAACCCTTGGTGTTTGTCCTGCGGTTAATGGCGTAATTTTTATACCTTTTGGATTCTCAACAATACTTTCTAAATCACCAATTCCATTAAAACCATCTTTTAGCTTAATCAAGCCAGCGGATTGTAGCAAAAGCAATGCGCGACCCATATTGGTTGCATCATCTGGTACTGCAATTTCAGCTCCATTTGGAATCTCTTCTGGGGATTTATATTTATCTGAATACAGCCCCATAGGAGCAATTAAAGTTGTGGCAAGTGGAGCCAAATCTAAATTCTTTGTTTTAATAAAATCTACAAAATATGCGTAAGTTTGAAATGCATTTAAATCAATATCTCCGTCAGCTAATGCCATATTTGGACGGACATAATCGGAAAACTCTACGATTTCAATATTAATTCCTTCTTTTGCAGCTTTTTCTTTCAAATATGGCCAAATTCGATCCCCACTACTAACCCCTACTTTGATCGTCACTTCTTTTTCTCCAGCTGTTTCAGTAGAGCTACAACCTGTTAAAACACTCCCAATTGCTAAAACAAAGAATAAAATCATTGCTAATGTCTTTTTCATATTTGTTTTCCCCTTTCTTATCTTCTTCTAATTTTTCTAGATAATATATTTCCAAGACTTTGGAATCCTTGAACAAGAATAATTAATAAAACTACTGTAACGAACATGATCACCGTTTCAAACCGCTGATAACCATAGGCAATGGCCAAATCTCCAAGGCCACCTCCACCAACAGCTCCTGCCATTGCTGATGCCCCTACTAAACCAATAATAGCAATCGTAATGCCAAGGACAATGGATGCTAGCGCTTCAGGTAGAAGGATAGTAAAAATAATTTGCCAAGGTGTTGCACCCATTGCTTCTGCTGCTTCAATTACTCCTGGATCAACTTCTAATAAAGATTGTTCAACTAATCTAGCAATATAAGGTCCTGAATAAAAAACCAGTGGAACAATAGCTGCTGCTGTTCCGATTGAGGTTCCTACAATCAAACGAGTAAGCGGAATGATTGCAACCATTAAAATAATAAAGGGAACCGAACGAAACACATTGATAATCGCATTTAAAATCGTAAATACGACTGTATTTTCCAAAAGATTCCCTTTTCTCGTGACTACAAGAGCTATCCCCAATGGAAAACCGATAAAAAGTGCAAAGACTAAAGAAAAACCAACCATAGTTAAAGTTTCTACCAAGGCTTCAGAAATTTTTGGCCAAAGGTTATTCCAATCAACTTGCATCTGCCAACACCTCTTTTACCGTTACGGTTGATTGATTTAGATACATGATCGCTCTGTTAATTTCCGATTGAGCTCCACGAAACTCCACAATCAAATTACCAAATGGAACCTCTTGTAATTCTGTGATGTGACCAAATAATACATTGATATCAACATTAAACCGTTTGGAAACTTGAGATAAAATGGGTTCTCCTGCCGTATCTCCTACAAAAACAATGCGATGGATTTGTCTTTCACCATCTTGGTTTTCAAGAAGTTTTTTAATTGATTGAGGAATTTCATCATGCATTACTGTACTTACAAAGTTTTTTGCAGTTTGAGTTTTTGGTGTGGCAAACACCTCAAAAATACTGCCCTGTTCCACAATCTGACCATCTTCAATCACTGCAACTCGATCACATATTTCCCGAATCACATTCATTTCATGAGTGATCATCAAAATGGTGATATTGTATTCGCGATTAACTCGCTTTAATAATTCAAGAATAGACATCGTTGTTTGCGGGTCAAGTGCTGAAGTAGGCTCATCACATAATAATACTTCAGGTTCTGTGGCCAGTGCCCTTGCGATCCCAACCCGTTGTTTTTGACCACCAGATAATTGATCAGGGTAATAGTCTGCTTTATCTTCTAATCCAACGAATGTTAACAATTCTTCTACTTTCTTCTTGATTTGTTCTTTTGGCATATTTGCTAATTTCAAGGGATAAGCGATATTGCCAAAAACAGTTCTTGAGTTCAATAGATTAAAATGTTGGAAGATCATACCAATGTTCTGTCTTGCCTTCCTTAATTCTGCTTTAGATAAACTAGTCAAATCTTGATCTTTTACGATGACTTTCCCAGTTGTTGGTTTTTCTAACAAATTGACGGTGCGAAGTAGTGAACTTTTACCTGCTCCACTAAAACCAATCACGCCAAAGATTTCTCCATGTTCAACAACTAAGTTGATTCCTTTTAAGGCCTCAATCTTTTGTCCACCACTATGATAGACTTTCGTTATATTTTCTAATTTAATCATCTCGATCCTCCTTCTTCTGTACAATTTAGACATGTAAGATAGCCCACAAAAGTGACGCTTTTGTTCATTGCATATTCCGATTACTTTTGCGGGATCCCATTCCAATAATGAAAAGAAAGTTATACATTCCTTAACATTAAAAAACCCTCTTCTTACACACGATAAGAAGAGGGTTCACATACAAAATGAGTACACTCTTCTTATCTACCAAGCTTTTAAGCTTGCAGGAATTGGCACAGTATTCTCATAAGGAGAACCCGCTGCCGAGGTTTCAAAGGGCCAGTCCCTCCACCTCTCTGGATAAGAAGATTTGCTATTCAATTTTTTACTTGGAATGACTAGTATATTAAAGCATGAAAAAACAATTGTCAACATAAATTCATCACAAAACTTTTTTGGTCCAAAACCCTTTCTTTTTCCGATCTACCCTAAAGATTTAGGTTCCAATTGTTTCAAGTTCACTTACAAAAACCCCCAATTTCATATTTAAAGGAAAAAGTTGATATAATACTTGTGAAAATATCCAGCGAAAGGATTGAAACTAGATGAATGAGAAGATGTTTGTCCTTTATGAAGAAACAGAAAAAACAGAGATTAAATATATTAGCTTTGTTGGTGCCTCAAATTCAAAGTTTGATTTGGCCATCATTCACACCGGTCGTTTTTACGGTAAAAATTTAGTGATCAATATTCAATCTGGTATAACCGCGATTATTGGCAAAGATGATTTAGAAGAACCAGGCTTTTTAGAAGAAGCTTATCAAATCACGGAAGAAGAAGCAAAAGATCTTTATGACTATTTAATTCAATATTATTGATGATGAAAAATTTGTATCTTTACCTCCTTTTCCAATTTGTATTACAATAATACAGTTGATTAGGAGGTTTTAGTGAACTACCCGCCACCTACGCTTCGCTTAGAGGTGAGGGCTT
>NZ_LSKU01000001.1:1969279-2007085 GCF_001561915.1 Tepidibacillus decaturensis
ATATCATAACAAAAAAAGACAACTTTACGCTACGCCTAACCGAAATTCATCTCCCACTTTCACTGGTGCTGGCACACCTTCACGTTTAGAAGTGGGAGACTTCTTTCGGAGGGAAGTTAAAATTCCATAAAACATTAAAATAAGTTTGTATATTCCATCGCGCTCCGTCATCCGTGCCCTTCTATGAATAAAGATTAAGGAGAGAAAGGCACTTCTGAAGGCACACAAAGTGTACAAGTCGTGCTACACAGCTAAAGCTGCTAGTCACGCTATGTCACAGCTTATGGAATATACAAACCCTTAAATGACAAGTGGAGGAAACTTTTACTTTCTTAATCTTTAAAAAAGTGAGTTGTCGAACGACAAACTCACTTTTTTGATTCCTTTTGCTCGTGCTCCCCATTTTTTGTCTTTTTGAGAATAAAATAGGCACAACCAAAATTACAATATTCAAATAGATACTCTTCAAATGATTCGATTTTCATCTCATGGGATACCCGAGGGTTCTCTCCATAAAACCCTTTAAGGCGCAATTGGTTATAACCCCAATCCCCTACAATATAATCATATTTATCAAGTACTTCACTGTAACGATCACGAAAAGCTTCCGCGTTCCAACCATCTTTATGATTCACAACTAATTCGAATGTATGGCCAAACATGTGTATCATATCTTTTATCGACTCCTGTTGTTTAACTTCTCATTTATTGTAGCATAAAATATTACAAATTGTTAGATTTCTAATCATGGAAAAGATTACACTTCACTTGTTGACACTACTCTAAAATTTGACTAAAATTACTTTGTAAATAAAAATATATAAAAAGGGTGATAATAATGGAACTAAAAAATACGAAAACTCTTGAAAACTTAAAAGCTGCATTTGCTGGTGAATCTCAAGCAAATCGCCGTTACCTATACTTCTCAAAAAGAGCAGATGTTGAAGGATTAGCTGATGTTTCTTCCTCTTTCCAACGTATTGCTGATGGTGAAACATCTCACGCTTTCGGTCATTTCGACATGATCTTGAAATATGGTGGTGGCGACCCTGTAACTGATCTTCCAGTAGGAACAACTGCAGATAACTTAAAATCTGCAATTGCCGGTGAAGAATATGAATTCAGTGAAATGTATCCAGGATTTGCAAAAGTTGCTCGTGAAGAAGGTTTTGACGAAATTGCAGAATGGTTTGAAGTAATGTCAAAATCTGAAAAAGCACATGCTAACACATTCAAGAAAATTCTTGATCGTTTAAACGACTAATTTCTATTATAAATACTTATCCTATTCATGTATACTTAGAAGTGAGGACTAGGGCTAATTAACCTAGTCCATTCTTTTATATGACAAAGTGAAAAGTATAGGAGGTATCTTGATGGCAAAGCTAACGAAAGCCGATTTAATTCCATATGCACAATACGTAAATTTACACGAAAAATTTTTAAAAGAAGTGATCGCTGAAAAAAAATGAGAAGGGTTTCGATCAGTGATCGAATGACAGGTTTATTTGAATCAAAACTGACCGTATTTTATCAAATTCAGGAAATGATCCGAGCAGAACAAATCACAAACGATACTTACATTGAGGAAATGTTAGATGTATATAATGACCTTCTTCCTGAGCCAAATGAATTAACCATGACCTTATTCATTGAAATACCAAATCAACAAGAACTTAGAGAATTTAACAAAACCATTGTTGGCATTGAAAAAGCAGTTGAACTTGTTTTTGATTCTCACGTCATTACTTCCTACGAACCAGATGCAGAAGATGAGGATGATGAGAAATATACGCAATCTGTACATTATCTCCACTTCCCATTTTCCGATAGTCAAAAACAAGCCTTCTTAAATACAGACAAGGTCACCTTAAGAGTAAATCATGCCAACTATCAAAGAGAGACAACCTTATCTAAAGAATTAGTTGCAGAATTACAAAAGCAACTTGCAAATCAATAGAAAGATTTTTCTTTTACCAAGCAGTAGTGTCATCCAACTAGTTGGCGCTTTCCAATTAGTTGGATGATTTTATTTTTTAGTAAAATCTAAGTTTAAAAGCACTTTATAGGCCATCATACCAGTCCTTCTAAAAAAAATCGAATACATATATTGTACGAACAAAATGATTAGGGAAGGCTTGGTTTGCATGAAAACCATCTATATCCTGTTTTTAGGCGGTTATGACCCGATGTCATGGATCATAAAAATGGTGACTAAAGCTCCTTATGTCCATTCCATTCTTGCCCTAGATTCCAAACTGACTGAGCTTTATAGCTATAATTTGAAAATCAGAATAAAAAATAGAAGATTATCCTACCAAAATGGTTTTATTGTGGAACAAATAGATCAATATCAAAAGAACTTGCCCTATTGGTTGTATCGAGTGAAGGTTACAAATCAACAATATAAAAAAATAGCGAAACTGATTTACTACTTTAAAAATAACCCTGATGTAACTTCTTATCATATTAAAGGAGCACTTGGATTTATGTTCCCTATACTATGGAAACATGTGAATAAACGAAAAAAATACACCTTTACTTGCTCGGAATTTATTGCCTATATGCTGCAAACAAGTCATGTCGTATCTTTTGATAAACCAATCTACCAAATATCACCTAAGGATATTATCCAGACAAACAAATTAAAGTTTTTAGGAAATGGGAAGATTGGCAACTTAAGCAACAGAGGGGATATCATCGTATTAGGGATTATTTTACTACTGATTCGCCATTTTCTTATCATTTGGCAAGGTCAAACTAATCAATCCAGAAACAACTAAAATCCAACTTAAGAGTTTTAAAACAAAGGTTAATCCACTTTCCGAAGATGCAGCATGGTCGACAAAATATCCTAATGCGGTCGCTCCAATCCCAGCTGCACCAATCGCAAAGCCAATCATTAATCCTGAAGCCATCCCTACTTTTCCTGGAATAAGCTCTTGCCCAAAGACCACGGTTACGGCAAAGGAGGAAAATAAGATAAAACCTAAAAAGCCAACTACAACCATGGCGATGATTCCTTCTACGTACGGTAAGAGAAAAAGGAATGGAATCGCAAGCAGCAATGAAGCGTTAACCACGGTCTTTTTGCCTAGATAGTCAGCGATTGGCCCTCCAGCTAAGGTTCCTAAAGCACCAAACAATAAAAAGATAAAGGTATAAACACTTGCTTGGTCAATCGTCATTTTCGATACATTGATATAGTATAATGGAAGAAAGGTCGTGACCCCGATTGTAATCCAAGACCGCATCGTCACAACAAAAACAAGTAGAAGCAAGAATAAAGGTTGGTCTTTACCCTTTATTTCTTTTACTGATCGTTGTTGACTTATGCGTTTTTCTTTCATCCAAGGTCTTAAAATCCATAGTAAGTAGGCCGCTAACACAGCTGGAATTAAAAAGAATGGTGTCCCTTTTACCCCCATCGTGGATAAAAACAATGGGATCATTAACGGACCCAATGCCTGTCCACCATTGCCACCTACTTGGAAAATCGATTGTGCTAGTCCTTTCCCTTTACCTGCAGCCAAATGGGCTCCACGACTTGCCTCAGGATGAAAGGCAGCTGAACCAAGACCACTTAATCCAACAAAGAATAACAGCCAGACATAGGATGGGGCAACGGCAATACCTGACAAGCCTAGACCGGTGAAGAACACCCCTAGTGGCAATAACCATAATAACGGTTTACGATCAGAAAGGTAACCAAAAACGGGTTGAACCAACGAAGAAGTAACATTTGCTACCATAATAATGAGTCCAGATTGTGTATAAGATAGATCAAACTCAATGATTAAAATAGGAATTAAAGCCGGTAGTACTGACGTCATTAAATCGTTAAGCATATGACCTAAGCTAATGATCAATAAAGGAACCCGATTACTCGCTAAAAGCCTCTTAGTTTGTACCGATGTGGCTGTTTCCATTTCACAGTTTCCCCTCTC
Source organism: Tepidibacillus decaturensis (assembly GCF_001561915.1). Lineage (GTDB taxonomy): Bacteria > Bacillota > Bacilli > Tepidibacillales > Tepidibacillaceae > Tepidibacillus_B > Tepidibacillus_B infernus. Next base: position 1,973,227 of record NZ_LSKU01000001.1, read on the forward strand.
GTATACTCTCTTGTTTCTTTCTTTTCTCAAATTAACTATACTTCAAACTATATTTCAAAATAGGCTCTCGATTTCCGTTCCTTAACCCTGCTTTAACTATGTTTACCGAAGTAAAATCGTTTTCCTGCAATGACTAGGATCAAAATTAGTACACTGGTTAAGACAATCGTTCCCCCAGTAGCCAAATTAAAAAAATACGAGAACAAGATTCCGATAATCACAGATAACAAGGAAAAAATAACGGCATACATTAACGCTTTTCTAAAACTATTAGCTATTTGCAAACTTGCAGCGACTGGTATCGTCATCAATGAAGAAACCAATAATATCCCCACGACCCTCATCGATAAGGAAATCGTCAAGGCCACAAGAATAATAAAAATCGTATTGATAAAACGATGAGGTATCCCACTTAGTCTTGCAGCTTCCTCATCAAACGAGAGATAGAATAATTCTTTAAAAAAGAAATAGATCGCTAATAGTATAATAAATCCAACAATAGCTATCGTAAATAGGTCTTTTCCTGAAACAGCCATTACACTCCCAAATAAATAACCAAATAGATCAACATTTGTACCACTTACTAAGCTAATGAGCACAACTGCCAGTCCGATTCCAGTCGATAGCATAATCGGAATCGCCAATTCTTCATAGGAACGGTATAATTTACGTAACTTTTCAATTCCTAATGCAGCCAACACCGCAAAAATCATACCTGATAAAACAGGATAAATCCCACCTAAAATCCCGGCTGCTACCCCTGCTAGTGTAACGTGAGATAAGGTATCTCCAATTAAAGATAATCTTCGTAGCACGATAAATACACCAATCACCGGACTGATCACACCAATTAAAATTCCAGCTAAAAAAGCCCGTTGCATAAAATCATACTGTAATATTTCTAACATCTCTCTACTCCTTCATATGGTGGTGATGAGTGACAAGACTCATTTCAGAACCATAAGTTTTTTTCCAATATTCCTCGTTGCATTTCAAACTCATGGGGCGTTCCATGGAAAAATAATTTTTTATTTAAACAGGCCAACTTCGTCACTTTCTCCGTTACCATCCCTATATCATGAGAAACTAACATTAAAGTCATTCCTAGTTCCCTATTCAGTTTTCCCATCAATTGATAAAACTTTTGCACAGACTCTGTATCCACTCCAACTGTTGGTTCGTCTAGAATTAATATTTTGGGTTCACTTACGATTGCCCTGGCAATAAATACTCTTTGTTGCTGTCCGCCAGATAATTTGGCGATATTTCGTTTTGCATACTCTTCTAAACCAACTTGTTCTAAAGCTTCCATTACTTTATTTTTATCTTGCCTCGTTAACCTTTTAAATAAGCCAACTTTTCCATACAGACCTGTTTCAACGATTTCTTCCACAGTTGCAGGAAATCCTCTGTTAAAACTATTGGCCTTTTGGGAAACATAGCCAATTTTTGGCCAATCTTTAAACGTTTTAATCGGCATACCGAATAATTTGACTTCACCAGATGTAGGTTCTAATAAACCTAAGATGATTTTTAATAAGGTAGATTTTCCTGAACCATTAGGCCCTACTAACCCAACAAAATCGCCTTCCATCACTTTCAAATTGACATGTTTTAAAACATGTTGCTCACCATATCGAAAAGAAAGCTCTTTTACTTCAATGATTGGTTCATTCATCTATTTCACTCCCAAAGCAATCTTTAACACCTCAAGATTTTTCTTCATGATCGATAAATAATCTTCACCACGTTCTAGTTCATCCTTCGTTAATCCTTCTAATGGATTTAATTCTAACCTTTGAGCACCGATTTCAGCCATAATCGTTTTAGCATATTTTGATTCAACCAATGGTTCAAATAAGATGTATTTGATGTTAAGTTCTTTTGCTTTCTTTATAATATTCGCCATTTCTTTTGGGCTTGGCTCATCCGAAGTAGATAATCCAGCAATAGAAACTTGATTTAAACCATAGCGTTCAGCAAGGTATCCAAAAGCCGCATGAGAAACAAAGATATCCTTGCTAGGTGTTTTTTCCAAGGTGTGTTGATAAGCTTGATCCAAATCGAGCAAAGCTTGTTTTAATTGCTGAAAATTGCCTTCATACTCTGCTTGGTGATCAGAGTCAATTTTAACCAATGCCTCTTTTATTTGTTCTGCTTGAGAAATTGCATTGACTGGATTCAGCCAAACATGTGGATCTAAACCCTTTCCATGTTCATTTTTTTGTCCCTGTTCATCTGTATGCTCATCTTCAGTCGTAAGAAATTCGATCTGCTTCGTAGAATCGACAACTTCAACTTTTTCTTTTATATCATCCACTAGATTCCCTAACCATGGTTCAAATCCCCCACCATTATAAACAAATAGATCTGCTTGATTTAATTGGGCGATTTGTTTTGGCGTTAATTCAAAATCATGAGGTTCTACCCCAGGAGGAATGAGATTTGTAACCTCTACATGGTCTCCCCCTATTTTTTTAGCAAAATCAGCAAGAACATAAAAACTCGTATAAACTGTAACCTTTTGATCTTGATCAACACCCTGATTTTGATTATTCTCTTGATTTTTATTTACATTGGCACAGCCAACAAATGATAAAATAAATACCAATATCATCAAAGCCACAAATAACTTTTTCATGATTTATCCCCTTTCATAAATCGTAATCATTCTTATTTAACATATCCCATTATAATATGTTTCATTAAATATGTAAATCGTAATGATTTGGATTTAAACTATTTTTCAACTTTCTATGATACAATAATTTGAACGATTCTGAATTTATGTATACACTATTCATATAGAATTTAACCAGGCAAGGGGGAACATTCATGGAAAAAATGCTTCAAATTAAAGGGCACATTATTCGTGACGATATTTTAAAACGAATTGATGCTTCTTGTGTCCAATATAATGGTACCTATCGGGTTCTCGAACTGATTGTAGGAAAAGCAGTTGATGATTTATCATCTGCAAAAATAGCCATTGAGATCAGTGAAGAAGGCTTTAATTTAATATTAAACGAATTAACCAACTTAGGTGTAACAATTCCCACAACTGAGGTTCATGCCAAACTTAAGCCTAGCGAAAAAGATAAAACTGTACCTGATGATTTCTATTCCACTACGAATCATCCCACAGAAATATTCCTAGAAGGTAAATGGATCAAGGCGCAAAATCAGCGTATGGATGCCGTTTTAGTTGTAAAAAATGACGAAGTGTTCTGTACAAAGTTACGCGATGTAAAAAAAGGCGATCTCATTGTATGTGGTTCTGAAGGTGTCCGTATTTTGCAAGAAAAGAATGGCTCAGATGAACACGAATTCGCTTTTATGATTAACGACGTTAGCTCGGAACGTCGCGTTGAACTGGTTGTAAAGAAACTAGCTGAAGAAATGAAAGCGATTAAAGCAAATAATGGTAAAATCGTTGTTGTTGCTGGCCCTGTCGTTATTCATACAGGTGGAATGGATGCCTTTCAAGATATGATTCGTAAAGGGTACATTTCTGGTTTGTTATCAGGAAATGCCCTCGCCGTCCACGATATTGAGCGAGATTTGTTCGGCACCTCCTTAGGTGTCGATTTAGATACAGGTAAAGTGGTTAAAGGCGGCCATAAAAACCACATGCGAGCCATCAATGCTGTAAATAAATCAGGAAGTATAAGTCAGGCTGTACAAGATGGTACGATCAAAAGCGGTATTATGTATGAATTAGTGAACCATCAAGTGCCCTTTGTTTTGGCCGGTTCGATCCGCGACGATGGGCCTCTTCCTGATACCATCATGGATCTTATTAAAGCACAAGAAGCTTACGCCGATATGGTAAAGGATGCGGAAATGGTGATTATGCTATCTACCATGTTGCATTCGATTGGAACAGGCAATATGTTGCCTAGTTGGGTAAAAACGGTGTGTGTAGACATTAACCCTGCCGTCGTCGCCAAATTAGTAGACCGTGGCTCTGCCCAGGCAAAAGGGGTTGTTACCGATGTTGGATTATTCTTAACCCTATTAAACCAACAACTTTAACATTCACACGAATAATCACTGATTATCTCTTACCCATCTTACTCAAATTACTCAGTAATTAAACATCGAGCGCAACTAAAGTTACAAGTTAGACTACAATCCTACTTTTAGGTGGAATGATGATGGAAAAAAAAGACTCATTAACATCACTTTTACTACAAGTTCAACAGGGAAGACTCTCTGTCGCTGAAGCAAAAGCAAAATTAAAAAACTATGAAGAACTAGGTTTTGCAAATCTAGATCTTCATCGAGCAAAAAGGACAGGATTTCCAGAAGTGATCTACGCGGAAGGAAAATCGACAGAACAAGTATTAGTGATTTTTGAACGATTGATTACAAAGAATAAAGTCGTTCTAGCAACAAGAGTAACAAAGGAAATGGCAGAACAAATCCTATGGAAATTTCCCAGCGTTGAATATAATGAAATAGCTAGAACCATTCTATGGAATCGTAAGTCAGAAGAAAAACACCCTGGTTATATAGTGGTGGTTTGTGCTGGTACATCTGATCTTCCTGTTGCAGAAGAAGCTGCAGTAACTGCCCAAGCGATGGGAAATGAAACGAAACTCATTTGCGATGTTGGTGTCGCAGGTTTGCACCGCTTAATTGATAAAATCGATTTGATTCGAAAGGCCAATGTGATCATTGTAGTGGCAGGTATGGAAGGCGCTCTTCCCAGTGTTGTCGGTGGTTTAGTTGATAAACCTGTGATCGCGGTCCCGACTAGTGTAGGATACGGTGCTAATTTCAAAGGGTTATCTGCCTTGTTAGGGATGTTAAATTCTTGTGCCAGTGGTATCTCCGTAGTTAACATTGACAATGGCTTTGGGGCAGGTTATCAAGCAGGGCTGATTAATAAATGGATGGATCCATCCTTTAAAGGAGAATGACGATGAAAATTTTATACTTTGATACTTTTTCTGGAATTAGTGGCGATATGGCTCTTGCAGCTCTTATTGATGCAGGGGCAAATCCTTCCTATATTGAAATGGAATTAAAAAAATTACCAGTTAATCCTTTTAATTTACAATACCAAAAGGTCGTCAAAAAAGGAGTTACTGCATTAAAACTTGATGTAGTCATCGATCCCCATACAGAAGCTATTCATCATCGCCATTACATCGATATTATACAGATGATTGAGGAGTCGGAATTACCAGAACGTGTAAAGGAAAAATCAAAAAAATATTCGAAAAAATTGCTATTGCTGAAGGAAAGATTCATCATCTTCCTATAGAAAAAGTCCATTTTCATGAAGTGGGTGCAGTTGATTCTATTGTCGATATTATTGGCGTAAGCTTAGCTCTTGAGGATTTAGGTATTGACCTAATCTATACTTCTCCTATTCCTTTGGGTTCAGGCCAAATTAAAATTGAACATGGGATTTATCCAATACCTACTCCCGCAACATTAGAAATATTAAAAGGGATTCCCATTCGTTCTTCTCATGTTCCCTTTGAAATGACCACACCAACTGGAGCAGGAATTGTAGCTGCCCTAGGTTCAGGTTTTCATGGTTATCCTTCGATGACAGTTGAAACAATCGGATATGGGGCTGGAACAAAGGATTTTGAAGATCGGCCCAATGTTTTACGTGCAGTTGTTGGGACAACAAATGAACTATACGCCACAGAACCCCAATTTACAATGGCACATGAACATGAACACCAACACCATGAACATCATCATGATCATCATAATCCTTTGACAATGCCAATTCGATAATCGATTTGTTGTACCTTTATAGGGCTACTCGAAGATTAATCGAGTAGCTCTTATTGTTCTTTTGCCCACTGATATCCTTTTTCCTTTACCAGATCATAGACCCATTTAATTGGAACCTGATGTTCTTTTGCTAACCGTACACAATCTTCATACTCAGGGGCTATTTGAACAATTTTGCCTTCTCGTTTCCCGATCTTCACTGTACATTTCCCCCACTCTGTTTCCACCTCTATAAATGTTCTTTCTAAACGATGAACTGTATAGGGAGTATACCTGATGCCTAGAGTGGTGGTTTCAAGAAAAAGAAAATCCATCACCTTTTCTCGAATTTCCTCTCTACATAATATATGAAGAACTTGTCCAGGACGATTTTTCTTCATGATCACTTGTACAATATATACATCATTTACACCCATACTAAATAATTGTTCCATGATATATCCATAAAATTCTGGATTCATGTCATCAAGGGAAACCTCTATCTTTACCATTTGTTTATCAATATGTTCATTTAGATTATTTTTCATATTCTTCATGATCTCCCTTACTATATTTTTCGAGATAAATTTCAGGTCAATTTTACCATTTTCCTTTATACATAGAAAAGGAAACTTTTTTAAAAACTATTTAAATGAATTGAACTAAAGATGATTTTGGAGAGATGGAAATGAGACTGTTAAACAAACGATTAATATGCACTTTAATAATTATCAGCTTAGTTTCAACGATTCCTATACAGAGTTTAGCTAAAGGAGAACAAGACGATCTGTTTCAAACGAGAATGGAGCTATATAAAACCATGGATAATATTTATCAAATCCCATGGTACTATATTGCAGCCATTGATCAGTATGAAAGAAATATTCAACCTGTCAGGCAGGATCTTCCTATAAAAAAAGGTCTAATCAGCATCTATTTTTCAAAAGAAAAATGGGCCGGTTTTCTCAATCCAAATCCCGAAGATCAAAATCCAATGCGAATTCAGTTTTTTAATGGTTTTGGTGTAGATGGGGATGGGGATGGTTTAGCTGATCGAAATAATGATGCTGATGTTCTTGTTGCTTTTTTAAATTATCTAAGTCGGTATGGGACGACAAAAGATAGCCTCAAGAATGCTTTAATGGATTATTATCAAAGCGAGTTACCAGCCAAAATCATTGATGAAATCGCTCTCATCTACAAAACCTTTAATACCCTTCAATTAGCAGAACGGGTTTTCCCAATTCCCAAATGGAACAGTTACTCCTATCGAAGTACATGGGGAGATACAAGAGGCTGGGGAGGGCGAAGAATACACGAAGGGACTGACATCTTCGCTTCTTATGGTGCAGCAGTACGAAGTGTTTCTTATGGGTATGTTGAAGTCCTAGGCTGGAATAAATATGGGGGGTGGCGTGTTGGAATAAGAGATACAAACAATATTTATTATTACTACGCTCATTTAACAGGGTTTAAAAAAGGATTAAAAGAAGGAGATATTGTCAAACCAGGTGATGTCATCGGATATGTTGGAAGTTCTGGTTATGGCTCTCCAGGTACGCAAGGAAAATTCCCCCCTCATTTACATTTTGGTATGTATAAATATAATGGCCGTCATGAGTGGGCATTTGACCCTACCCCTTATTTACGTGTTTGGGAAAGAAAAAGAAAATAAAAAAGTTTGTATATTCCAACGTGCTCCGTTGTCCGTGTATTTCTTTTAATGAATAATAAGGTAAGAAATACACTCCCAAAAGTCGCTACTTATGGAATATACAAACTTAAATAATAAGAGGTAGCTCTTTTTGCTCTTGACAATTTGCTGATTCTCGTACAAACTAGAAGAAATAACAAAAGCATACTTCACTTCTATCCAGAGTGGTGGAGGGATCTGGCCCTACGAAACCACAGCAACCGGTCGAATGACCATGGTGCTAATTCCAGCAGAATTTTTCTGGAAGATAGGAGAATCGTGAATACACGTAGCCCTCTCCTATTTTGGTGAGGGTTTTTTCATTATAAGATTCCTAGGGAATGTATATTATATGTATACATCTCCATATTATGAGGAGGGAGAAACAATGAACAAAATAGATCGTTTAAAACAACAAATGGAGCAAAAAATCCTCATTCTTGATGGTGCAATGGGTACAATGCTACAAAATGCTCAATTAACTGCCAAAGACTTTGGTGGAGATCAATACGAAGGTTGCAATGAAATTTTAAATCTAATCCGTCCAGATCTAATTAAACATATCCATCTTACTTATTTAGAAGCAGGAGCAGACATCATTGAAACGAATACTTTTGGAGCTACCCCAGTTGTATTAGCAGAATATGGACTTGAAGACCGAACTGAAGAAATCAATCTTGCTGCAGCAAAGATTGCAAAAGAAGCTGTTGATCAAGTTTCTACCCCCGAATGGCCACGCTTTGTCGCTGGCTCCATGGGGCCAACAACCAAAACCCTTTCTGTTACAGGTGGGATTACATTTGATCAATTATCGGATTCATATTATCAACAAGCAAAAGGATTAATCATCGGTGGTGTAGATTTACTTTTGTTAGAAACTGCACAAGATACACTTAATGTGAAAGCGGCTGGAATAGGAATTCAAAAAGCTTTTGCAGAATGTAAAGTAGAATTACCTGTTATGATTTCAGGCACGATTGAACCGATGGGTACCACTCTTGCAGGTCAAAATATTGAAGCTTTCTACATCTCCTTAGAACATTTGAAGCCCATTTCCGTAGGACTAAACTGTGCAACAGGGCCTGAATTCATGCGTGATCATCTCCGTTCCCTCTCGCAATTAGCTACAAGTGCAGTTAGTTGTTATCCTAATGCCGGATTACCAGATGAAGATGGTCATTACCACGAGTCTCCCAAAGCCTTAGCTGAGAAGATGTCGCAATTTGCAAAACAAGGTTGGTTAAACGTTGCAGGTGGATGCTGTGGCACTACACCAGATCATATCAAAGCTCTTTCAGAAACATTAAAAGAATTTAAACCTAGACGATTTCAAAAGGAACATCTCCCTGCCGTGTCAGGAATTGAGCCAGTTTTTTTAGAAAAAGAAAATCGTCCCCTCTTTGTAGGAGAACGAACGAATGTGATCGGTTCTAAGAAATTTCGAGACCTGATTGCAGACGGTAAGTATGAAGAAGCCTCTGAGATTGCCCGTGCTCAGGTAAAAGGCGGCGCACAAGTGATCGACATCTGTTTGGCCAATCCTGACCGTGATGAGTATTTCGACATGGAGCAGTTCCTACAATATGTAGTCAATAAAGTCAAAGTACCGTTTATGATTGATTCAACCGATTCAAAGGTAATTGAGCTTGCTCTAAAATATTCTCAAGGAAAAGCCATCATCAATTCAATCAATTTAGAAGATGGCGAAAGACGTTTTCAGGAGATCGTCCCACTCATTTTACAATATGGTGCAGCCGTTGTTGTTGGAACGATTGATGAAAAGGGAATGGCTGTTACGAGTGAAAGAAAATTAGAAATAGCTAAACGTTCTTATGATTTGCTTGTTCATCAATATGGAGTAAATCCTCAAGACATTATTTTTGACCCATTAGTCTTTCCAATAGGAACAGGTGACGAAGCATATATTGGATCTGCAAAAGAAACGATTAAGGGAATTCAACAAATCAAGGAAGCTTTTCCTGAATGTCAAACCATTCTTGGCATTAGTAACGTTTCCTTTGGGTTACCCCCTGCTGGTCGTGAAGTATTAAATGCTGTTTTTCTTTACCATACAACACGTGCCGGCCTAGATTATGCTATTGTGAATACACAAAAGCTTCAACGCTATGCTTCCATTCCAGAGGAAGAAAGACAATTAGCTGAACAATTGATTTTTAACACAAATAAACAAACCCTTGCTCAATTTGCTGATTTTTATCGCAATAAAAAAGTGATCAAGGAAGAAACTAGTATCAGGTATCCATTGGAAGAACGGTTAAGTAACTATATCGTGGAAGGATCAAAAGACGGCCTGATTGATGACTTAAAAGAAGCCCTTAGCCGGTATACTCCTTTAGACATTATCAACGGCCCTTTGATGAAAGGAATGCAACGTGTTGGGCAACTATTTAATGACAATGAATTAATTGTTGCCGAAGTATTACAAAGTGCTGAAGTGATGAAAACGGCCGTTTCCTTCTTAGAGCCTTATATGGAAAAAAACGATTCTACACAAAAAGGAAAAATTCTACTTGCTACTGTAAAAGGGGATGTCCACGATATTGGGAAAAACCTTGTAGAAATTATTTTATCCAATAATGGTTACGAAGTAATTAACCTTGGAATTAAAGTACCTCCCGAACAATTAGTGGCTGCTTTTAAACAGGAAAAACCTGATGCCATTGGCTTATCTGGACTCCTTGTTAAATCAGCACAACAAATGGCCATCACTGCTCAGGATCTAAAAACCGCTGGGATTGATGTTCCCCTTCTAGTAGGAGGAGCTGCATTAACAAGAAAATTCACTGAAAACAAAATTGCAAATGAATATGATGGACTTGTTTTCTATGCAAAGGATGCAATGGATGGGTTAAATATCTTAAACCAGATTAGTGATGAAGCCTATAAAAACGAACTTATTGCTGAATTACGAAAACAGCGCCAAACAACTGCTGATATGGGTCATACTGACAATATAATAAATGATTCAGTCTTGACCAATAAAAGTATCAAGCGTTCATCAACCAGTCAAAACGTACCTGTTTTTCAACCGCCAGACTTCGATCGTCATATTTTGCGGAATTATCCAATTGATTTTTTGTATCCTTATTTAAATATGAGGATGCTACTCGGAAAACATTTAGGGATCAAAGGAAATATTGAGCAACTTCTTGCTCATGGTGATGCTAAAGCTTTCGAGCTAAAAACAGCGGTCGAACAGCTACTAACGGAAGCAAAAAATAAAAACTTCATAAAAGCAAATGGAATGTATCAGTTCTTCCCTGCTCAGTCGCAAGAAAATGACATTCTTGTTTACGATCCAAAAGATTATTCAAAAGTGATTCAGCGTTTTTCATTCCCAAGACAGCAAGAGGAACCCTATTTATGCCTAGCTGATTTCCTTCGACCTGTAGAAAGTGGTGTGATGGATTCTGTTGGATTCTTAATAGTAACCACTGGTCAAGGGATTATCGATCTAGCTTCAGAGTGGCGAGAAAAAGGAGATTATTTACGTTCTCACCTCTTGCAAGCAACTGCCTTAGAATTGGCCGAGGCTTTTGCAGAAAGAATACATCACATGATGAGAGACATCTGGGGCTTCCCGGATCCTTCAGAAATGACTATGGTAGAGCGGTTCGCCGCCAAATATCAAGGAATTCGGGTTTCATTTGGCTATCCAGCTTGTCCTAACCTTGAGGACCAAAAGAAATTGTTTGCCTTACTAAATCCTGAGGACATTGGCATCCACTTAACAGATGGCTTTATGATGGAACCAGAGGCTTCTGTTTCAGCAATGGTCTTCGCTCATCCCGAAGCCAGATATTTTACCGCTGTTAAATCTTAATCATTATCCTTATCTACACAAAAAACCTCACTAGAACTTAGTGAGGTTTTCCTATTTAATCTAACATCCAAAAATTCTACTGATGACTTACCGCATTTTGTCCTGTTTGGCTTGAGGATTTTTTTGATTTAGAGATGGCGACTAATAAGGCAACCCCTAAACCTCCCCAAAGAAGAGTAGCTCCAAAGATAAACATAAAGATTGCACCTGTGCTCATTAGAATTCCTCCCTTTTATAACCTGGAATGAGTTTCATCATGACTCCTAACACAATTGCAGCAATCGCAACTCCCCAACCAAATACGATTAGACTATTTAATGTATATCCTCCATATAGTTCAGTAAATTCCGTTTTAAAGTTTAGAACCATCATGACTCCTAACACAATTGGTGTGACAAAACGGATCATAATATCCCACCAGCTACCAATTGCAAAATCGGAAAGCGGGTTATTATGCTCACGAATCGTTGAAACCTTGAAGAACCAGCCAAGGAGAATAACCTCAACTAATCCTGCTAAAGCAATACCAAAGGAATTGATAAAGTGGTCTACAATATCTAAGTAATATAAACCACCACCGGTAACATAAAAGAGACTAAGCAAAAAGGTTACAGCAGTAGAAGCAACAACTGCCTGTTTTCTACTTAAGGAGAATTTATCCATCACTGCCGCAACAACTACCTCTAGAATGGAGATCGCTGAAGTTAATCCGGCAATCACTAATGCACCAAAGAACAAGACACCCATCAATTCGTTCATAGCAGGCAATTGGTTAATAATTTGTGGGAAAACAACGAAAGCTAACCCTACGCCTGCTTTTGCAACATCCTGTACAGGCACACCACTTGATGTAGCCATAAAACCAAGTACCCCAAACACACCTAATGCAGCTAAAAATTCAAAGCCACTATTGGATAGACCAGTAATGAAAGCACTATTGTTGATCTCTGCTTTCTCAGGTAAATAACTAGAATACGTAATCATAATTGCAAAAGCAATACTTAGACTAAAGAAGATTTGCCCGTACGCAGCAATCCAAGTATCACCATCAAAAATCTTGCTAAAATCTGGGGTTAATAAGACATTTAAACCTTCTGTTGCACCAGGTAATGTTACCCCACGGATTGTAAATATAATCATGATAATCAATAATAATGGCATTAAAAATTTGGAAATACGTTCAATCCCTGCTTTAACACCTCGATATAATATAAAGAAAATAACTGCCCAGACTACTAATAGAACGAAGAAAATGTGCCACTGAATTCCTCCAGTATGCCAAACTCCTTCTGATATGTTTAAATATTCTGAAAATAAAAAAGACTCAGTATCCTCACCCCATTTTAACCCTAGGGCAAACCATGTATAACTTGCACTCCACGCAATGATCGCAACATAATAGGTCATAATTACAAAAGAAATAAGTACCTGCCACCAGCCAAGCCATTCAGAATTCTTCAAGATTCTACGAAATGATAATGGTGCAGACCCTTTAAATTTATGGCCAATACCGAACTCAAGAATAAGGATCGGAATACCTGCTGTTAGAAGTGCGAAAAAGTATGGTATTAGAAATGCGCCACCTCCATTTGCATATGCTACATAGGGGAAACGCCAAATATTACCTAATCCAACTGCGGAACCAATGGCTGCCAGGATAAATCCTGCCCTGCTTCCCCATTGTTCTCTTTTACCCATGTGAATGACCTCCTTTGAAGTTTGTATAACTTTTATATGTTTTATATATTACAGCACTTGTGTGATAAAGAAAAGAGCAAATTTTTAAAAAAAATATATTTTTCATATAGAAACGCTTACATTTATACTTTCAATATAACCCACCAAAGTGACAACTTCTTTCGAAGTAAAATCCGATTACTTTTGTGGGGTCGCATTAAAATAAAGAAAAATCCAACCATGTTTACTCATGATTGGACCTAGATATTGACGGAAAATAGATTCGAAATGTGGTTCCTACATCGACAGTACTTTCTACTTCTAATCTACCATGTAATCTTTCTATGATTTGTTTTACAATAGCTAGTCCTAACCCTGTTCCACCACTTTTTCTACTTCTTGCTTTATCCACTCTAAAGAACTTTTCACCGATTCTAGCAAGCTGTTCTTTCTCCATTCCTTCGCCTGTATCACTTACTTGTAAGACGATGTCATCATAATAAGGATAAATTTCAACAGTAACTTTTCCACCTGACTTCGTATGTCTTAATGCATTATCTAGTAAATTGACTAGAATTTGAATGATTCGATCCTCATCCCCAATCATCCACATCGGTTTACTATAATGCTTTTGTAAGGCAACTCCTTTTTGCATATAAGCTGGTAGATACCTTTCAACCACTTGGTTAACAATATGATCAAGGCGTATTTCTTCTAGATACATGGGGTAGGTGCTTTTTTCTAATTGTGCCAAGTCTAGTAGATCATTAACCAACCGTTCCATACGACAAGTTTCGTTATGAATCGTTTCTAAATATTTTGCTTGTGTTTCTTTTGAATCAGCCACCCCATCTATGATAGCTTCCGTATAACCTCGAACATAGCTTAAAGGGGTTCTTAATTCATGAGACACAATGGCTAGAAACTCTCTTGTATCGTTTTCCCGCTTTCTTTCCGCAGTTACATCATGAATTACCAGGATAATCCCCCATAACTCCTGATCTTCGATTAACGGGCTTAAATATAAGAAATAGGTCTTATCATGTAGTTCAAATTCACCTGTAACAATATCCTTTTCTTGTTTAACCCTTTCGATATAAGCTTTAATCTCTGGTAAATGGATAAATTCTTCCTTTTTCAAACCTAATTTTCGTAAAAGATTCTTTGACGGATTATTTAGTAGGACAAATCCTTCATTTTTGTGGATCGTTAGAACACTATCACTGATTCCATCTAAGATTTGTGAGAGTTGTTTTTTCTCTTTTGATAATAAACTAATCGTTTTCTTTAGCGAATCAGATAGATGGTTAAAGGTTCTCCCAAGTCTACCAATCTCATCTTCTGTATAGACTTGTATTTTAGCTTCAAAATCCCCATCCATCATTTTTTTGGCTACAGATTCCATTTCTCGCAGTGGTTTTGTCATTGTACTGGTAATGAATTTTCCCATGATAATCCCTAGAAAGAAAAAACTGACAAGGAAAAGAAATAGTAAAAATCGTATTTCTGCAACGGCTTCAGTCACTGTTGCTAGTGGCATATAAAGAAAAACAGCACCTACCAACTGATTTATCTCAGGATCGATTAAAGGAACAGCCACGGCAATAATATCTCTTTTAAACCGTGCATGTTCACCAATAATCGTGATCACTTCACCCTGTGATAACTTTTCTCTCTGTTCATAAGAAACAAGTGGTTCTGCATGCTCACTATCAACAGGAAGGCAAGCCCCCAAGTCTGCAGGATTATCGGTAATCACGATTTCTTCGTTGGTTAATGAGTTAATATCATTTACTTTTTCCTTAAATGACTGACTGATTTCCCCTCCTGTATACCTGCTAACAATCTTCTTTCCCTTTTCTGCTAAGTATTTTTCTGTCTGTTCAACATAGAGATGTCTGTAGAGGTAAAGAGTGGTCCAATAATTAAATAAGCTACTAATCAAGAATGCAATAATCAATGTAATCCATAGTTTTGAACTAAGGTCTAATCTTAATTTAGTATATCTCAAACTTATAACCTACCCCCCATATGGTAGAGATGTAATTTGAAAGATCCCCTAGTTTCATCCTTAAAGTTTTGATATGGGTATCTACGGTTCTTAAGCTTCCATAAAAATCATAACCCCAGACATGTTCTAAAATTTGTTCCCTTGTCCACACCTGATTTTGATTTTTCGTTAAAAAGAGTAACAGATCATATTCTTTAGGTGTAAGAACTAGTTCTTTTTCTTGAACCTTCACTCTTCTAGCTTTTTCATCAATTGAAATGGCTCCAAAAGATTTCATCAGTGGTTCACTCTCAGACTTATTGGTCACTTGTGACCTCCTTAAAAGTGCTTTGATTCTTGCCACTAATTCCCTAGGACTAAAAGGCTTCACGATGTAATCATCGGCACCAAGCTCTAATCCGTGAACACGGTCTAGCTCATCTCCTCTAGCTGTTAACATAATAATTGGGACTTCTGAACTCTTTCGAATTTCTAAACAAGTCATTAACCCATCCATTTCAGGCATCATCACATCTAACACAATACAATCAAATTCAGAAACCGAAAGTTTATCTAATGCGTCTTGACCGTTGTTTGCTTCCTCCACGATGAAATGTGACTTTTCTAGGTATGCTCTTAATAATTCTCGCATTTGTGGTTCATCATCAACAATTAAGATCTTCTTGTCTTGAAATTGAACCATTTTATTCTCCTCCCATATAAACAATTGATAATGGATGACCGCCAATATCTATTTCTTTTACCTTTAGTAAACTTTCCTCTCCAAAAATAGTTAAAGAACGACTATCATAGTTTGAGACATAAATATACCCATTAGCTATCGTAAAATCAAAAGGATTATTTCCTACATAGACTGTTTTCTTATCTTTTTCCTTCCCATTGAGAGAAAAGATGGATAGCTGATTTGAGCCATGGCTAAGAACATATAATTTTTTCGTCTTCTCATCAAATTCTATTTTTATTGGCATTAATCCTGTCTGTAATAGATGATACGTACCTTGATCTAAATTGATTTCATAAATCTTATCATTCGGGGCTTCAGCATCCCCATGGCCACCAACCCATAACCTCCTTGATTCTAAATTTAAACCAATCCCCATGGTTCTTTTTGGGCTTTTAAAATCTCTTGTCACTACCCATTGTTTTAGGTCAATTTCTTTTACTTTCCCTTCCTCTAACAAACCTACATATAAAAATTGTCCATTCTCAGAGATTTGTAATGTGGCTGGTTCTTGTCCGATCTCCATTTTTCTAGTAATTTGTAGATCATATGCATCCCATTGGTAGATAGATCCCTCTTGTGTTCCAAAATAGAGATATTGCCCATCTTTAGAAATGGTTTGAGCAATGATTCCCCCTCCAATTGGATATTTTCCAATCAATTTTCCTGTGTGTGCATCAAAAAGGAATAATTGATTCATCTCTTTTCCAGAAGCATATAAAATCTTTTGATCTGGGGATAGTAAAAGATGTTGCACAGGTGCATCAGTTGTAATCTCCGCTATTTTTTGAAAATGAATCGGATCAATGACTAAAATTTGCCCCTTGTTTACAACTGCAACAAAAATCGCAGAATCAGAATCTTGAAGAAGATATGGAGTTTTGGTACTGCAACCTGTAGCTAATATCAAGATGATCAACGTAAAGATATACTTTTTCATCCTTTTCCCCCAAAAAAATATCAACCTTATTTACATCTATTGTACATTATATTTGTGTTAAGAAATTATGAGGATTTTATGAAAAAAAAGAAGCCCACAAAAGTAACGACTTCTTTTGAAGCGTATTCCGAGTACTTTTGTAGAGCTCCATGAATATTGAAATAAGTTTGTATATGACAAGTGAAAGATTTAAATCGCCTCGGGTGCTTTTAACCCTAATATACTTAACCCATGCTGTAATACCTTAGAGGTGGCAGTAGATAAACCTAATTTTGCGATTTGCTCTTTCTCATTTTCAGTAATCACTCGTTCTTGGTGGTAAAAACGATTAAACTGTGCACTTACATCCAACAAATATCTTGCCACAATTGATGGTTCAGCACGATTTGCTGCTTTAATCAAGATATCTGGGTATTGGTTTAAAAGCAAAGACAAAGCCCAAGCAGCTTCCCCTGTAAGATAGCTTCCATCAATTGAATGGATCTGTTCTTCGCTTATGTTCGCCTTTCTTAACAGACTTCTAGTTCTAGCGTTCGTATATTGGACATAAGGGCCTGTTTCCCCTTCAAAATTTAGCGCATCTTCCCAAGAGAAATTCACTTCATGCATCCGATGTTGTTTTAGATCATTAAAAATCACTGCACCAACTCCTACTGCTTTGGCCGTTTCCTCACGATTTGGAAGATCAGGGTTTTTCTCGGCTATGATCTGATCAGCCATCTCAATACTTTTTTGTAAAACTTCCTCTAATAAGACAATGGTTCCTTTACGCGTAGACATCTTTTTATTTTCAAATAACATAAGACCAAATGGCACATGTTTCATTTCTTCTGCCCACTGATATCCCATCTTCTTTAAAACGGCAAAAACCTGTTGAAAATGTAACGCTTGCTCGTTCCCTACCACATAAAACATTTTATCAAAATCAAAAGCATCTTTACGATATAATGCAGCAGCTAAATCGCGAGTAGCATAGATCGACGAGCCATCTTTCTTTTTAATCAAGACAGGGGGCATGTTTAGATCTGAAAGGTCAACAATCATCGCCCCTTCACTTTCTTGCAATAATCCTTTTTCTGTTAGTTCTTGGATAACTCGATCCATTTTGTCATTATAAAAGCTCTCGCCCATAAAATGATCAAAATGAACACCTAAGAGATCGTAAATTTTTGAGAATTCTTGTAAGCTTTCTTCAACAAACCATTTCCATAAGCGGAGAGCTTCATCATTACCCTCTTCAAGCTTTCTAAACCATTGTCTTGCCTCATCCTCTAATTCTGGATGTTTCTCTGCCTCTTCATGAAATTTAACGTAAATTTTCACTAATTCTTCAATTGGGTTTTTGCGAATCACTTCATCATTACCCCATTTATGATAAGCAACAATCAACTTACCAAATTGGGTTCCCCAATCTCCTAAATGATTGATACCAACCACTTGATAACCTAAAGCTTGATATAAATGAACAATCGCATTACCAATCATCGTCGAACGCAAATGAGGTAAACTAAATGGCTTAGCAATATTAGGAGAGGAATAATCGACCACAACCGTTTTCCCTTTTCCAATTTCACTTTCACCATATGTATTTTTCTTGTCTAAAATCGTTTCAATCAGCTGTTTTGCATATTTTGCACGGTCAAAATAAAAATTTAAATATGGACCAATTGCTTTACAACTAACTAATGGATCACTTAGTTGTCTTGACAAATCTTCAGCGATTTGGTTTGGGGCTTTACGAAATGCTTTTGCTAAAGAAAAGCAAGGAAATGCCACATCCCCCATCTCACGATTTGGTGGGGTTTCTAATAGATTCAGAATATCCTCTACACTAAGGTCAAGCGATTGACTTAAAACTTTAGCCACATATTGTTTCATTTTTTACCAACCTTTCAATATATAAAACCCCTCATCTCATAGAGAAGAGAGGCTAAATTCACCCTATATTCCCAATTATTATATACAACTGTCCAGCTATAAATCAAGTAATAGTCTAATTAATGCCTATTTTTTCATCTTAGGGTCAAGCGTATCCCTTAATCCATCTCCTAATAGGTTAAACCCTAATACAACAAGCATAATGGAGATGCCCGGAAAAATTACTGTCCAAGGAGCCAATTGAATATAATCTTTGGAATCAGCTAACATCGTTCCCCATTCAGGTGTTGGTGGAACTGCACCTAGTCCAAGAAAACCTAAGGCAGCCGTTTCAATGATCGCTGTTGCAATGCCTAATGTCCCCTGAACAATAATAGGAGTCATACTATTTGGTAACAAATGGTGAAAAAGTATGCGGCTATTTTTCATTCCAATTGCTTTTGCCGCTAAGATAAATTCTTCTTCTTTTAGACTTAACACTTTAGACCTTACAAGCCGACCATAAGTAGGGATATTAATAATGGCAATGGCAATCAAAGCATTGGTTAAAGATCTTCCCAAAACGGTTACAATCGCTATCGCTAATAAAATACTTGGAAAGGCCAACATGATATCGAAGATTCTAGAAATAATCATATCGATCCATTTTCCATAATACCCTGCAATAAGTCCGAGCATCGTACCAATCACAATCGAGCCAATTACCGATAAAAATCCGACTCTTAATGATATTTGCGCTCCATAGATGATTCTAGTAAATAAATCCCTTCCTAAATCATCCGTCCCAAAGAAATGCCCTTCAGATAGAGGAGGTAAAAAACGATTTTCTAGTACTGATTCCTTAAAGGAATAGGTAGTTAATAAAGGAGCAAAAATAGCTAAGAAAATAAAAAACAGAATGATTGTACCACCGATGAGTGCTGATTTTTGTTTAAATAATCTTCGAATAATTTCCAACCATAAGGACGGAATCTTTTGTTCTTGAGCATAAGGCTTTAGTGGCGTTTCTACTTCTGTTTGCATCGATTTCCCCTCCTTAACGGTATCTAATTCTTGGATCAATGGCTGAATATAGTAAATCGACGATCAGGTTAACAAGGACGAAAATAGTAGCAATGACTAAAATTCCTGATTGGATCACTGGATAATCCCGAACCGCAATCGCATCATAAAGATACTTTCCAATTCCAGGCCATGCAAAAATCGTTTCTGTTAAAACTGCACCACCTAAAAGTAAACCAGTTTGTAAACCAACGACAGTTAAAATAGGAATAAATGCATTTTTTAAAGCATGCTTATAGATTAAGAAGAATTGATGAACCCCTTTTGCCTTTGCTGTACGAATATAGTCTGAATTCATCACCTCTAACATACTCGAACGGGTCATTCTTGCGATAATGGCCATGGGAATTGTACCTAAAGCGATACTTGGTAAGATGAGATGTTTCAGCACTTCTTTTAATCCTTCAAAATCACCCGCTATTAATGTATCGATGAGATAAAAGTTGGTAATCGGTTGAACAGGATTTAGAATCCCGTCTCGACCAATAGAGGGCAACCAATTTAACTTTTGTGCAAATACCCATTGTTCCATTAAACCAAGCCAAAAGACCGGCATTGATACACCTAAAAGGGCAATAAGCATCGCGATATAATCAAACCATGAGTTTTGTTTCCAGGCTGCAATAATCCCTGCATTTACTCCAATCAAAATGGCAAATGCCATCGCAAAAAAGGTCAATTCTATCGTTGCAGCCAAATATGGCCTAATCTCCTCAGATATCGCTACTTTCGTTTTAATGGAGGTTCCTAAATCCCCCTTGAATATTCCTACCATGTAGTTTTTGTATTGAACGATTAGTGGATCATTCAATCCTAATTCCTCTCTCATATTTTCTAGGACTTCAGGGGAAGCCTTCTCACCGAGAATGGTTTTGGCAGGATCACCGGGAATGAGATGGACAATAGAAAATACGAGTAAAGACATTCCAATCAAAACAGGAATCAACATTAATAAACGGCGAATTGTATAAGATACCAACTTCTTCCACCCCAATCTATGTTGAATAAGATAGGGTAGTATGTAGTCACACTACCCTTTAACCATAATTATTCAAAATGAACTTTTGTAAATTTATCTGAACCTGTAGGATGAGGATTAAAACCTACAATGTTCTTTTTACCAAGAAGTGGTGGTGTGGAGTGTACTAATGGTACCCATGGTGCATCATTATGAATGATTTCTTGCGCCTGTTTGTATAGCTCTGTTCTTTCGTTCACATCACTGGATTGCTGTGCTTTAATTAAGATTTCATGTAACTGGTCATTTTTATAGAAGGAGATGTTACCAGCATCTGGCGCTTTAGCATTATCCTTATCTAAGAGAACATAAAGGAAATTATCTGGATCACCATTATCACCAGTCCAACCTAAAAGAGCCATCGAGTGTTCGCCCTTACCTGTTTTTTCAAGGTATGTTGCCCACTCTTCAGTGACTAAATTCGTTTTTACGCCAATTTTTTCAAATTCCGCTTGCATCGCTTCGGCTATTTTCTTTCCTTGTGGAATGTATGGACGAGGAACAGGCATATACCATAGATCAGTTGTAAATCCATCTGGATAGCCTGCTTCTGCTAATAATTTTTTCGCTTCATCTAAATTATAAGCATAGTCTTGAACTGCATCATTATATCCCCATAAAGAAGGTGGCATTGGATTTTTGGCTGGTTCAGCTAAACCGTTATAGAATGCATTGATCAAAGCTTGTTTGTTAACTGCCATACTTAATGCTTGACGAACTTTTACATTATCAAAAGGTGGTTTTTCAGTATTAAAGGCTAAATAACCAACGTTCATACTTGGGCGTAACCATACTTGTAAATCTGCATTTTTCTCCGCTAAGGTGACATCATCTGGATTAACCCCATCCATCATATCGATATCACCACTTTGTAAAGCCGTAAATCTTGCTTGATTATCAGGAATCGATTTGAAAATCAATTGATTTAATAATGGATAACCTTGTACCCAGTAATTCGGATTCTTTTCTAAGACTATTTTATCATTACGAATCCACTGTTTAAAAACAAACGGACCAGTACCTACAGGATTTTCACCAAATTTATCTCCATATTTTTTGATGGCGTCTGGAGAAGCAATTGCAAAAGCAGTCATCGCAATATTGTTTAAAAATGGACCTTGTGGTTTATTTAATTGAATTTCAACAGTATAAGGATCTTTGGCCACTACTTCTTTGATGACATGACCTTCATCCCCTTTATATCCACCGAACATGTAACCATAATAAGGGAAATCCCCTTGATGGTACGGATTTTCCTTATCCATCCAACGATTAAAGTTAAAGACGACGGCATCTGCATTAAAATCAGTACCATCATGGAATTTAACCCCTTGTTTTAAGTAAAAAGTCCAAGTTAAACCATCTTCAGAAGCCTCCCATTTTTCCGCTAAAGCAGGTTCAATTTCTGTATTTCCTTCCTTATAATCTACTAAGGTATCAAAAATATTTTTGGTTACGTTAAGTGATTCTCCATCTGTTACATTTGCAGGATCTAATGACACAGAATCTCCCCCACGTCCAAAAACCAAAGTAGATTGAACTTCTGCTTCTTGTTGTTCTTGATTTTCCTTTGGTGCAGTTGTTTCCTTACTACCACAACCAGCTAAAACGACTGATAATAAAACTAAAATAGCTAGTATAAAAGATAATCCCTTCTTCATTTTTCTATTAACCCCCTTATTTTCTTTCATTGATTTTCAAAAAAAGCAAAGCGATTTTATTTGATAAGTAAATCCTAGACCACTCCCTTCTTCTTTTTTGTAAATATAGTTAGGTACCAAGGTGAGAAGATTCACTATGTAAATGGCAAGCCACAAAATGTCCTTTTCCCACCTCAGCCCATTCAGGTATTTCGTTCTCACAAATCTCCATTTTGTACTTACATCGGGTATGAAATTTACACCCTGAAGGTGGGTTTACAGGACTTGGTACATCTCCGCTTAATATAATTCTTTCTTTTTTTACGTCTGGATTTGGTTCAGGTACAGCAGATAACAAGGCTTGGGTATAGGGATGTAATGGTTGTTCATAAACTTCATCTTTTTCAGCCAACTCTACTAAACTACCTAAATACATCACGCCTACTCGATCAGCAATATGGCGAACAACACTTAAATCATGGGAAATAAAAATATAAGTTAAGGAAAATTCCTCTTGCAAATCTTCCATGAGATTTAGGATTTGTGCTTGAATGGAAACATCTAAGGCTGAAACTGGTTCATCTGCAATAATCAACTTTGGATTTACAGACAAGGCCCTTGCAATTCCTATTCGTTGTCTTTGCCCCCACTAAATTGATGGGGATAACGTTTTGCCTGATCTTTATTTAGTCCTACCACTTCAAGCAATTC
This sequence comes from Tepidibacillus decaturensis, assembly GCF_001561915.1. Taxonomy (GTDB): domain Bacteria; phylum Bacillota; class Bacilli; order Tepidibacillales; family Tepidibacillaceae; genus Tepidibacillus_B; species Tepidibacillus_B infernus. Next base: position 1,996,161 of record NZ_LSKU01000001.1, read on the forward strand.
ATATACTTTTGCTTTTCTTTCTTGCTCATTTCCTAATTGATGAACAAGTAAAGGTTCTTCTAAAATTCTCTGGATGGTATGCCTTGGATTTAACGAAGCAAAAGGGTCCTGAAACACCATTTGTAGATCCCTTCTCTTTTTCCTCATTTGTTCTTGATTTAAAGAGACTAAATCTTCCCCGTTAAATAAAATCTTTCCTGCTGTTGGTTCTACTAAACGTAATATGGATCGACCCGTAGTAGATTTCCCACAACCACTTTCGCCAACGAGTGCAAGGGTCTCCCCTTTATCTACCTGAAAAGTAATACCATCTACGGCTTTAACATAGCCTGTTGTTTTTTGGAACACACCGGTTTGAATCGGAAAATAGGTTTTTAAATTTTCTACTTGTAAAATGAACTCTGACATTATGCACCCTCCTCGTTCAGCAAATCCTTTTGTTCGTTTAACCAACATCTAGACTTGTGGTTCGTCCCGACATCTTTTAATTCGGGTACTTGATGAAGACATTGGTCAGTCGCATATTCGCAACGAGGAGCAAATGTACAACCGCTAGGCATCTCTTTAATACTTGGTACATTTCCAGGAATCGAGTAAAGCCTTTGTTTCGTTTCCTTTAATTGAGGAGTTGATTGAATCAGCCCTTTGGTATAAGGATGGTTTGGATGGTGAAAAATCGTTCGAACATCCGCCTCTTCAACAATTTTTCCTGCATACATTACGATCACACGATCACACATTTCTGCAACAACGCCTAGATCATGTGTAATCAGCAAAATAGAGGTATTGGAATCCTTTTTTAAATTTCTCATTAAATCTAAAATTTGCGCCTGGATCGTCACATCTAGTGCAGTTGTTGGTTCATCTGCAATCAAAATCGAAGGAGTACATGACATTGCCATAGCAATCATGACCCGTTGTCTCATTCCTCCAGACAATTGATGAGGGTATTCATTCATAATCTCTTCTGCTCTTGGAATTCCTACGCGTTTCAACATGTCAATTGCCTTTTTCTTTGCTTCTTTCTTCGAGAGGGAGGTATGTAAACGAATCGATTCTACCATTTGGTTGCCAATCGTAAAGACGGGGTTTAATGAAGTCATCGGTTCTTGAAAAATCATCGCTATTTCATTTCCCCGTAACTTTCTCATTTGTTTTTCTGATAGATTCGTCAACTCTTTTCCGTTATAAAGAATAGAACCTTCTACTTTCCCATTTGATTTTGGAATTAGTCCCATGATCGATAGGGAGGTTACACTTTTCCCACTTCCTGACTCCCCAACGATTCCTAATGTTTCACCAGGTTTAAGGGAAAACGATACGTCATTTACTGCTGAAAAAACGCCGTCTTCTGTATAAAAATTCGTTATTAATTGCTTTACTTGTAAAAGATATGGTTCAGACACGTTTTCACCCACCTTCTAGCATAAAAAATATATAAATAATTCATTAAAATACAAACTAAACGTTATTTATGAGAATTTAGAAAATTGTAAATACATGTTATTGATTATAGCATAACATCGTTAATAGGGGAAAGAAAAAAATGATCAAAGTGAGATCCTACAAAAGTAATCGGTCACTTTTAAGTAAATCGTCACTTTTGTAGTTTTTTACTGTGCTACACCCGTGAATGGCACCCCTTTACCTGAAATAATAGGATAAAAAGATTCAAACCCAGGAATCGGTTCAGCAGCTGGTGAAGAAGATGGTGCTGCTTCTCCTACATTTGGTTGAGTATTATTTGGAATACTTGGTGTACCAGGGATGATTTGAATTGGTGGTGGTGTAGTAGATTTACTTGGATCTGTACTGTTGTAATTACTACCATCATAATAAAACTGTGGAACCTCACCAAAGATTTGTGTTTGGGCAATAGGAACAGAAGTTGCAATGGATGTAGCTTTCGTAACAAAAGGAATAACCACTTGTACCTCTGCCTTTATATTGATCACAACAGTCATGACTACCACGTTGATACCAGCATTTTGAAAATTGGTATCTGGAGTAACTTCTGCGTGGCCTATTGGTACAAGCGTGATTGGAATTTCTGGTCCAGCATTTGCAAATATTTTACTATTAAAAGCGGCTCCTAATTTAATCTTTTCTTCCATCTTTTCAAGATCGTTTAATGTATCTTCTACTCTGGCCGTTGCTTCACCCACGACCCTTGCAAATTCCCCATAATTAAATAGTGCAGCTCTTATTTTACCTTGATTGTCTGTTTCAAATTGAATGAGGTCATTGAAACTCGTATTTTGGGCAATTTTTTTAGAAATCGCATCGTTTAATGCGTTTGTCGCTATTTGTTTTACCCTTGCTTCAGCAATACTGATTAATATCGGTTGAAGTTGACCTTCTATATAGAAAAAGGATTGTACCATCATTCCTAAAAAGATAACAAAGCTGATGAAGATAAGTTGTCTTTTTCGAAGATTGATTTTCTTCATCTTCCATCTTCGTCTAGTTCCCCAACGTGGCATCTGTCCCCCTCCTCTCTATACATACATATTCGAAAAAAAAACTCCAATACATTTTCTTTCCCAAAAAAGGTTATGATTCTGTTAAAATAATAAAAGATGGAGAGGTGAAGGCAATGGCAATTGATTTTACATATCAAGGTGTTGAATATAAAACCTTAGTTGAATTAGCAAAAGCATTACCTTTAAATTCTGCCAAACTTGTACAATGGACAGAGGATGCGGATCGCTTTGCTGCTGAAGCTGGTTCTCTTTGTTATGAAAGTGAACCTCGATTAGGTATCGTTAATCATTGTAGAGATAGTGGTCATAATACGGTTTTGGAACATAATATCTTTAGTTTCGTTAAAAAAGTACCAATCTTTGTTGCAAGACAGGATATGCGTGCCCGTCATGCTACTTTTGATGAACGAAGCCTTCGTTATGTTCGGTTAAATAATGGAGGATTTGAGTATTACATTCCACCAGAGCTGAAAAAGCCTGGTCGGGAGCAGGAATTAGACCAATGGATTTATCATCATGAAAAAGCTTTTGAATTATATGGCCATTATACAGACGAAGAAATTATGGAAAACGAACGAGCTAGAGCTATCCTACCTTTAGGAATCGCCACTATGTATACCGATTCAAGAAATGCTGTAGGCTGGCGTCATCATGCGATAAAACGGTTATGTTTAAGAGCTCAAGATGAAATCCGACTCTTGTATCGTTCCATTACTGATCAGTTAGTAGAAAAAGCTCCACGTTTGTTCGGTGACTTGGACATGCCTTGTTATATGAAACAAGGATGTGGTGAGGTTAAAACCTGTGGATTGATCGAACTCGATCCAAAAACAAGACGTGCTGTGGCCTATGAGAAGAAGTTACAGCGTGAGCATACAAAAGTTGAATTGAAATGAATTAAAACCTCCCAAATCATTTGGGAGGTTTTAATTCATTTATCTATTAGTCGCGCTCTTTTTCACCTTTTTTATGTTCTTCTCTTTCCTTTTTCTCTACCTTAACTTCTTTTACTTCTTTTTTATCGTCATCTTTATCTTCTTTTTCTTGTTTTTCTTTTTCAAGCTTGATTTCTGCTTTGATTTCCAATCCTTTTGGTGTTTCCTTTATTTTTAATTCATTTTTTTGAAGTTTCATACCTGTATTAACCGCTACTTTAGCTTTATCCTTACCTTCATTTACGCTATCATCTGTACTATTTTCAGTTGTCATATTAGAAGTTGTTTGAACTTGTTGGTTCATTTCACCAGTTGTAGCTTCTGTTTGGTTCTCTGTCGTTTGAGTGGTTGAATCTTCAGTATTTTCCTCTGAATCAGCAACAGGTTCAACATTTATCGTTAAACCGCGTTTTTTAAGATTTCCAGGATGTAAGCCTAATTCTTTGGCAACCAATCCAACCCCTTTTGTTGCAAGAAGATTCGTCACCTCTTCTACGGTTTTTCCTGAAAGATTGGAAATAGCGACTGTTAATGCAATCTTACCATATCCAACACCTTGCTCCTTCAAGGTAATCACAATTTCAGGATCTATATCCTTGACAACAGCTGCTGTGATTTTTGCATTTGTAATGGTTTCTTCCATTTGTTCAACTTGTTCTTCATCTAATTCTTCTGTTTCTTCTTGAACAGTAGTGTTTCCTTGCTCAGCCACCTGATCTATTTGTTCACTAGCTTCCGTTACATCCTTTCCATCTGCTTTTGCTTCTTCTAGCGTTGCTCCTGCTTTTACTAAAGCATCTTGGTATGCAGCTAATAAATCTGTAAGAAATTCACTCTTGTTCTCTTCACTGATCGCATCTAATTCAGCTAGACGTTCTGCTGAGATATCTGCATAAAGGGATGCCTTGAACTCTGGATCAAATGTAAAAGTAAGTTGAACATTTTCAAGTAATTTATCTAGGAAATAAAGTGTATCCTCAGGAGTTAACCCAGCATTTACTGTTGTTTCTGCTTGAGTGTTTGTCGTTGCTTCTGTTGAAGTTCCTTGTTGATAAGTATCTGTTGTAACAGTTTGCTCCTGAACGATTTGTGTTTGCTCATCAATGCTATTAGTGGATTCAGCTGCACTTACTGCAGTAGGAATTACTAAGCTTGATGCTAATAATAAGGTTGCTAATTGTTTTTTCATCTATGATTTCTCCTTTCAAATCAAATCTTGTGATTTTCTTTTCGATATAATTGTTCGGAGAAATCTAAAATTATAAGTGGGTAGATAGAAACTTTTTTGGGAGAATCCCAGCAATATTTATTTCATATAATCGTTTCTAATTTGATTGATTTACCGCTACATTCATGCTTGTTTCTTTTCTTACTTTCACTCGGAACCAAGTTACTACCACAGCACCCATGAGCAAAAATCCTAAATAACCCATAACTGGGTATACGGTTCCTACTAGCTTAGAGAATCCTGCTAAACTAGAAATATAAGCTAGAATACCGGAAAGGATTAAGGCAAACTTAAACTTAGCACTAGTTGGTGAGACGACCCGGGTTGTAAAAGTATAGAGCATCCCTACTGCAGTGTTAAAAATCATGCCTAGAATGACAATGGAAAGAATAGGTGCCAACCAAGGTAATAATTGATTAGCCATGAATAATGTCGGTAATTCTACTCCTGCTAATTGATCGAGTTTTGACATCATTCCTAAATGAATGGTTAAAACTAGCAATCCTAATGTTGCACCTCCAAGAAGCCCTCCTAATCCTAAACTCTTCTTATTATAAGAAACCCCTCCACCCATGGTGATTAAAATCGGGGCGGTAGCTGCCAAATTATAAGAAACATACAAAAGAGCACCAAAAAACCAGTTACTTGAAGCGGCCTTCTCTGGACTAGCAAATGAGTTCATAACCGATAGATCTTTATTCATGTATAAATAGGAAACTAATGTGATGGTTAATACAGCAATCAATAGAAAGGGAGTAAATAAACTAATCACCGAAATCATTTTTTCCATTTTTAATAGTAAAGTCAAGATGGTTAAAACTAAGATAATAATACTACCTAATGTTACAGGAACTCCAAATTGTTGATTTAGAACAGCCCCTCCTCCTGCTAACATGATACCCGCTACCCCAAAAAGGAAAAAGGTTACAACGATATCCATTATCCACCCAATATACTTCCCACTGATTTGATGAATGGCTTGTTTATGAGAAGCAGCTTTAACGTCAGACCCTAATCTCAGCAATTGATACCCAAACCAAGCAAAAAGCAGCCCAGCTATGACACTTCCTAATGTCCCCCACCAGCCAAAATAAGTAAAGAACTGTAGAATCTCTTGTCCAGAAGCAAATCCTGCTCCGACGACTACCCCTACATATGCCCCTGCGATCGTCAATACCTGTTTACCATTCATACTATCATCTCCCATTATTATAATTGATTAAATATTCAGACATTTATATTTATAATTGATGGCTATTTAGTTGATAGCCATCTAATATGATCATCTAGTAATCTTCCACCTTATTACGGGCGAAATGTTTTACTAAATAGTGTTCTCTCCTCAATTTTTTCTCGATTTGGCTCATATCCAATGCCAGGTCGATCAGGAATAAATATGACACCATTTTCTACTGTCACTTCTGGATCAATAATATCTTCCTCCCAATATCGAGAAGATGCTGCTGTATCCCCAGGCATCGTAAAATTGGATAAAGTAGTGATCGCAATATTATGTGCTCTACCTACTCCTGACTCTAACATTCCTCCACACCATACAGGAATCCCATTTTTTTGACATAGGTCGTGGATTTTTTTCGCTTCTGTTAAACCGCCAACACGGCCAATTTTAATATTGATGATCTTACAACTGCCTAGTTTAATCGCTTTTCGAACATCTTCAGCCGAATGAATACTTTCATCAAGACAGATTGGGGTTTTTATCTTTGCTTGTAATTCTGCATGATCAATAATATCGTCATGGGCTAATGGTTGCTCGATCATCATCAGATTATATTCGTCTAATTTAGCCAAATGATCCACATCAGCCAGTGTGTAAGCAGAATTAGCATCTGCCATTAACTGAATATCAGGGAACTTCTGCCGAATCGCTCTAATCACCTCAATATCCCAATTGGGCTTAATTTTTACTTTGATTCGTTTATATCCTTCATTGACATGTTGTTCAATCACTTGCAAAAGCTGGTCAATAGATTTCTGGATACCGATACTGATACCCACTTCGATCGTTTTCTTTTCCCCACCTAACGCTTTAGCCAATGGTATTCCCTTTTCTTTAGCATAAAGATCCCAGACTGCCCCCTCCAACGCAGATTTGGCCATATAATTTCCTTTAATATGTGCAAAACGTTCCGATACCTGATCAGGATGAGTGATGGGCTCTTTTAGTAGTAAAGGAATCAAAAAATCCTCCATAATATGCCAATTGGTTTTAACTGTTTCCTCTTTATAAAGGGGTTCAGTAAAAGCGACGGATTCTCCCCAGCCAGATAATCCATCAGTATTTTTTACTTCCACAAGAATAAACTCTTTATCTTGCTGGGTACCAAAGCTTGTTGTAAAAGGTTTTTTCATCCTCATCTTCATATGTCTTAAAGTAATATATTTAATCTGCATCTCATTCACCCTTTCTTTTTAAAACATAGAAATGAACACCAGCAAACTCTTCATTATTCATTTTTAGAAAATCGCAAACGATCCAACCTTGAGAGAAATAATGGATAAAGATCAATCTTGTTTTCTGTCGCCACTCAATTGCTAACTCAATATCTTGGTGTTTTAATTCCTGAAATTTAGAAGGGATGGGAATAAATAAATATTCTTCTTCATTCTTTGTTATATCTATTTCATTAGGAACCGGAAATCCTTTATTATTCATTTCCCATTGGATAAGAGAATCTTTTGAATGGAATAGGGACTCATCGATCCTTTTACCCATTTGTTTCTCTAATACATGGGAACTTTCCAACCACCACTCGACAAGAAAACGATCAGAAGCCAATCCACGGTTTAAGGGATCATTCATTTCCCCATAAGCATTTTCTATGTAGGTGTTGGTAATTGCTCCTAATTTTCCAATATTTAAATTGGCATTTACACTTTCTAAGGGATCGTAAGTCCAAGTGATTAAACGATACCCCAATTTTAATGCTTCATCCCGTTGAACTCTTTTTAATCGTTCTCCAATTTTTTGATGACGATAATCTGGATGAATAGCGAGCATATGAGAACATAGATAAGCTTCCTTTCCATTAAACCCAGCAAAGCTATATTGGAACCCTACTAATTTCTCTTTGTGAAAAGCTCCAAGTACCAATCCACCATTCTTTACTGCTGTTAAAGTTTGGTGAGTAGGAACAATTTCTTTCATCCCCCAAACTAATTTTTCTAATTCTTGTACTTTTTCCAATTCTTCAAGATTCTTTAAAGAACGGGTCACAATAGATGTTACTACAGGTGTTTGGCTCAATCCTTTCCTCCCCTTTCGAATGTATCAATTACAGCTTGTGCTAAAATCTCTGCACCTAAAAATATGGCTTGATGATTAAATGTCATATTAGGGTGATGTAACCCAGGTTCTAGATCACAGCCAACTCCCAACATCGTTGCCTTGATCGTGGGACGTTCTAATGTATAAAAATGGAAGTCTTCGCCGCCGGGTGTTACGATTCCGTTTACTGCGTTTTCAGAACCTAATGTTTTTTTGATCGTCTCACTCATGATTTTTTTGCCTCTTCATTTACTTCAGCAGCAGCAATTTTATTGGATGGCAATAGTTTTATTTTTGCTCCATACATCGTTGAAATATTTTGAGATAGACTTTCTATTTTTTGATAGAGCTCATCAAGAACTTGATTGGTTTGTGCACGCAGATCTAAAGCAAATTCTGCAAAATCCGGAATGATATTTACATTTTCCCCACCTGCGTTTAGCCTTGTCATCTTTACTGTTGCAGGTACCATCGGATCTGTATAAATAGTGTGTAGACCATGAATAAAGTGGGAGGCCACATCAATAACATTCACTCCTAAGTGTGGTCTTGCACCATGTGCAGCCTTTCCATGAATCTCTCCTTTTACTAATAAAGCTGCTCCATTATATATGGCAGAACTAACCTTCCCAAATGGAAGCTCTTGAATAGGTCGAAGATGAACACCATATAAGTAATCCACATCATCGACTACACCTTTCTCAATCATTTTTAGAGCACCTGTCCCTTTTTCTTCAGCCGGTTGAAAAATAAGCTTAAACTTTCCTTTTGGTTGAAAACCTACAACTTTAAGAATTTCTAGTGCTCCTAATACCATTGCCATATGGGCATCATGTCCACATGAATGATTGGCGCACCATTTTCCATCAACCTCTTGCCATAAAGCATCCATATCTGAACGAAGAGCAACAGTCAGCTTATGATCTGTATGTATATTGTCCCAAATTCCTATCACTCCAGTTGTATCTTCAAACGTTATCGTTTCTAAACCTAATGCTTGTAATCTCTCTTTTAAAAATTGTGTCGTATTGACTTCCTGCCAACTCAGTTCTGGATGAGTATGTAAGTGTAGAAAATTCTCCATCATCTTTTCTTTTATATTTGCTCTTATATGATTAGAAAGTTCCATCATCTAACCTACCTCATTTATAAAATGTTTCATCCAACTATTAAAAACCAAACTTTTCTGAAAATAATGTTCATATTAAAATTTAATTAAAATTTATAGTTAATAGTAAATGTGAAAACGTAACAAGTCAATTGTTTTGTTCCATTTTTTAAAAAGGATATTTATTCTCTATACAAATGAAATACCAACCCAAAAGGATTGGCATTAAACTAGAATATTTCCGTTCATTAGTTAAGACAGGAGATGATTACTTTGGAACTTTCTTTGGATAAATCAATTTCATAGGGTGAATCGACTATTCCCTGATTTTTATCCTCTAATACTCTAATGATTGGTCTGTCCGGGTATTTGGAATTTATATCAACGACGATTCCAAGCTCTCCACTATTTAAAATGATATTCATTCCAATCGGATAGATCGCTATTGTTTTTCTAAATAGTTCAAGTAAATCCCGGTCAAAATCTACCCCTGCTTTTGAATATAAAAATTCTAAAGCTTCATGAGGAAGAATCGTATTTTTATAAGCTCTTTTAGAAACCAACGCATCATAAACATCTGCAATCGCAACAATTCTCGCATATTCGTGAATATCATCACCCGAAAGACCACGGGGATAACCGCCACCATTTATCCTCTCATGATGTTGATAGGCACAGTGTGCAGATAACAATGGAATCCCAGGCTCTTTTCGTAGCAAATCAAAACCATACTCTGTGTGTGAGCGAATAAGAGCAAATTCTTCTTCTGTTAATGGTTCTTTTTTTCTAAAACAGAAATAGGAACCTTTGTTTTCCCAATATCATGTAACATTGCACCAAGACCTAATTCACTTAATTGTTGTTGGTTATATCCTTTTGCCATCCCCATTGATATGGAATAAATGGCTACCTGTAAGGAATGGGTATAAAGGTATAAATCTTTGATGTAGATTGAAGACAACATTAACATGGCTTGTTGATTCGCTTTCATGTCATCAAGCATATGATCCAAAACAGGCTTAAAGACCAATGTAAGGTTTCCCTTTGTCAATGGACGGTGAACTAATTTTTCCTTAAACATGTCTTGAAACGTATCTTTAATCGATTTTAGCGCTAATTCTCTGGTTTTATCAGATAAAACATCCTTTACTTCAATATCATCTGTTCTAGCATCATAAATATATAAAGAGTCTACTCCCAACTGTAATAATCGTTCAATCATTGATTGTGTTAATTCAACATCCTTTGCAATTAACACACCGCCAATATCATTTAGAATGGGTTTAGCTAATTTAAACCCTGGTTGGCATTTTGTTGTTGGAATTCGTCTCATCGTACGTTCCCCTTTTTAATGGTAAAAAAGTTATACTTTCATTCATTTCAAGATGAATGAGAATGTATATTACCTCTTTCTCTCTATTATAGATGCAAACACCCAAAAAAGGGAAGGAAAAACTACCATTAACTTTAATGGTAGTAGGATTCTTTAATGTAAAGTTGAATCATTCACCATTCTTGTTTTAAAATCAGAGCCGCCAACGCTTTCTTGAGCCATTTTTGCCTTTAGCATTTCGATCAAGTACATAGCAAACATCTGATATACCTCATGCTCTTCCATTTCCTGAATCACATGTAAAATATCATTTTTCTTATGATCCTCAAGCAAATTTAGGACTAATGCGACTGCATCTTCTTCATCTCCTGTTAAATGATTTCGGTATAACTCATATATTTCATTTACAAATTTCACGGGCATAACTCCTTTCACCATATCTTAGTATGCCACATTTACTAAAACGTTTATGCCAACCTTCATTTTATTTATTATAACGTTTTTTAGTGAACTACCCGCCACCTACGCTTCGCTTAGAGGAGGGGGCTT
>NZ_LSKU01000001.1:2008729-2035676 GCF_001561915.1 Tepidibacillus decaturensis
CAATGACATGGTTTTAAACGCTTGAGAAAACTTTAGTAAATCGGATAAAACAATGCGATTCATCTCATCCTAATTTTAAGGAGGTGCTGAAAATGTTTCAAGTACAAATCAATAAAGAATACATTAATAGCTTGTATTTTGATAAATTAAATATGGGTAAAAATCAGTTTATTACGCAAAGTGATCAATATGTCGGTTTATTATCTAATGATGAATTTGAATCCTTTATGAGAGAAAATAACTTAATCACTTACAAAGAACAATTAAAATTATATGAAAGTGGAGAAGTGGTTGGAAATTTTTATAAAAAGGATTGAATTTAATCTTCCCTTATCTTATTATAAATGATTGCAGGGTGCCAACACCCCTGTCGAAAAAAAATTGGGTTTGAGGAGGATTTCCATTGAAATTGAATACGAAGAAAATGGCAATGATTAGTGCCATTGCCGCACTGTATGCTGTATTAACCATTGCGATAGCACCTTTATCTTATGGTTGGATCCAATTTAGGGTAGCTGAAGCTTTAACAATCCTTCCCTTTTTCACTCCCCTTGCTATTCCAGGTTTAGCGATAGGAGTATTGATTGCCAATATCATCAGTCCGCTAGGGATAATTGACATGGTTGTAGGAACCTTGGCTACACTTATTGCAGCGATCATTACCTCAAAAATTAAAAATAAGTGGCTTGTTCCTTGGCCACCTATTCTAATTAATGCGATTTTTGTTGGATTAGAGTTAGGAATTGTTTTTAGCACTGAAATTAGTATTCCATTAGCGATGCTTTGGGTAGGGATTGGCGAATTAGGCGTTCTCTACTTATTAGGAATGCCTTTATTATTCATATTAGAAAGAAGGAAAGATTTATTTAGATAGGCCAAAGGTTTCATCCCAGTTTTGGGATGAAACCTTTTAATTAGATTTCATAAGGTCTAATAAGTTTGTTTCATCAAATTCCTTTAGCCCCTTTTCGTTAAAAATGTTTTTTAACTTATTTTCTTTAAGCTGATATAAATGATTAGGAGAGTTCTTTATCTACAATTGAATATGTGTTCGAAGATCTCTGGGACTTTAGCTTTTACTATAACTTGAGCATCATTAACGATCTGTTCAATAGTAGAATAAGTTTTGGCCACTGCCGCTGCGTACTGCCCCCATTTCCCCCCCAAAAATATTCAGCATAAACCAATGATGTACGTCCCACCCTACTATTTACAAAGGTAATTAAATGCTTCATAATTAACTTAGTCCTTTACTTTATCATTCTGCAAGATAAAGCCCTAAGTGCCGATTCCCATGTACACGGTCAAGATGCTTAGAACGGCTCTGTTTTATTGTATACAGGTACTTATTTATATACCTGATAACAACCTCGTAATCTATAGGTGGTATTTTAATCAAAAGAAATATTCATTCCATAGAATCCAATTAAAAAAATAATGATCACAACTAATATAATTGCAATGAATAAATGAAAAAAACTGAGTCGCCCATCTTCTTTTTTATACTTTTTTTGCTATCCTTATCGAAAAACATTATTACTTACACTCCTTTAAATATTATTTTTTAAAACCAAAGTAGTGTCTCTATTAAATCATAGAGACACTACTTTGAATTATCATTTATTTTTAATTAGTTACAAATGAAGAGGAAGCTGTATCTTGTTGAACATCTAAATTTAAATATTGAACAGCTGACCCTGCATCATTATTAAAAGTCCATTTCAAGTATGCTCTGGCGCTTTGATAGGAAGTTTCCTTTGCTCTTAAAATTACTGGACCAGTTACATCTGAAAAGCTACCAAAATAAACCTCTACTCTTGGTTGATATGCTTTTGAAATATAATCATATCCTCCATCAACAAATGTATAATCTGCTAAAAACGATGCATTTACTATTCCATTGCCACCATCAACTTTAACACCGTAATAATTACAATAACCACTGCCACATGATGCTGTACCGCCACTAACATCTTGTACAGAAAATTCACTATCTAATTCTGGACTTGGAATCGTAATATTAACCACATTTACAGAACCATCTGGATATACTGTTTTTGTACTCTGTACTTTAGTTCCATTAGCATCAGTTTTTAATATTGTATTTGTAATTCCTTTATCTTTCATTTTAACATTCATAGAATCCCAAATTTGCCCTTCTTTTAGTTTATTAATTAGGGAATTTTGAGTTTTCTCATCAACCCCCATTTCTGTGAGATTTTCTTTAATTTCCCTAATTTGTTCTTTCGTGATATTGTCTAATGAAGAAGCTGCGGATACTTGTCCGAAAATAGGGATCATTAATGATAAAATCAACACTAAAAATTTAATTAAAGCTTTCATTGATTTTCCCTCCAAATTTCAAATAAATTTTAAACCCGGGTTTATCATATGGAAGATAAATCTCTAAATATAAGATGAATCTTAAGTTTTCAACTTGACCTTAGGGCATACCTCCTTTTTTGGATTTGGCCCTACCCTACTATTTACAAAGGTAATTAAATGCTTTATAACTGACTTAGTCCTTTACTTTATCATTCTGCAAGGTAAAGCCCTAAGAGCCGATTCCCATGTACACGGTCAAGATGCTTGGAACGGCTCTGTTTTATTGTATACAGGTACTTATTTATATACCTGATAACAACCTGTAATCTATAACTCTAGCAAGTTGACTCTTTATCGAATGTTCATAATGTTTATATAAATTAACTTCACTAACATATTAACACATAAATTTCTAATTGTTTACATGTTTTAAAAAAAGTGTCTTAATAATTACTTAAAAATTAAGAAAATAATATTTTTACCCAATAATCAAATATCTTTTACTCAATTATTAATAAAGTTAAAATGTTGTATTATTTAGGAATTTTTGTATTTAGAAAAAATCATATAAATTCGAACAGATTTGAAGCAATTTTTTCATTTTCCCTATCTAAAATATGATGGTCTTACATAGTCAATATAAAAAAAGGTAAAAAATGGAAATAAGGAATTTTCTTGGATATTGGTACAAAAATAAAAAAAGACGAAAAGAGTTAGGACTAACACAAGCTGATCTAGCAGAACCAGATTTTACAAGAGGTTTTATTAGTCAAATTAAAAACGGTTTAGTGGCAAAACCACCATATAAAACACTACAAATTCTTGCGAATAAACTTGCTATACCGATTGATTATTTATTAGATAAAGAATCAGAAATTTCTAGTAAACAATCGGTCATAGAGGAAATGAATCAGAACAAAAGTACAGGATACCTGGGATATTTGAATGAATTAATAAATATATTTTCCGTAATTAGAAAAATTAAAGACAACTATACACGAAATTCAATTCAAATAGATCGTAGGTCAATTTTTTTGGTAAATGAAGCAATACAAAAATGATATTATTTAGAATTAAGGCTAATATAATTGCATACGTAATATTTTGTAACCTCTTATTTAGATGTATCAATTTTTGTAAATAAATTCATATTAAAACCATTAATGTCACAAATACGTTAAAAAAGACAGAGTTGGTTCTCTCATACTCTGTCTTTGATGTTGATGCTTACCCATCTTTTTGTGAAACTTTTAACGATTGCGGCTTGTTCCTTTAACTGGGTCGCCAATATATCGCGGATAAATTCAGGTAAGAAATATTGAATCTCTTTGCCTTCTTTAATTAAGGGGTACCCTCCACCAAACGTAAACATATCTAATGTACCCACAATATATTCTTGATCCTCAACCATTTCTTCGTTACCAACCCATACTTTTTTTACACGTTTATAAGGCTCTGCCAAAGGATCGATTTCTGCTTTTATTCCTGAAAGACAAAGGGTTCCGATTTCTTTTCCTCTAAAACCAAAGCCTTTTAGCGGAAAATGTATAAATTCGTCTAATAAGGATTGCTCTAATGTCTGCATAATTTGTGAGCCGGTGAGTTTTACAATACAAGGGTTGATCGGTGAGGGACAGATTTCATGAATTCTTTCTTTAGTTACTTTCCCTTTTTCTAATCCTTGTAAGATTTGGCCTGCATTCACTAAGCCAATTTCCGCATTTACCCAGCTTCTTACTCCATCAGCTAAGAGATTCCCTAAAGGAGACTCCATCTCCAAAAAAATCGGCAACGGTTCCTCTAAGATGGTTACAATCTGATTTAGTTCACTTTTGGCTTGCTCACGAAATGTCTTCACAACTTCAACGATTATTGGATCGTCTTGAAAAGATTCCATTTGAACCGTTTTTTCCTCGATATTTATGATTTTTCTTTCCTTTCGATTGAAATCTATAGTTAAATGGCCGATATAATCGCCAAAAATTCCAACCTGACAGATTAAAGGCTGACCCTCTTTCTGCAATCCATGTTCATAAAAACGATGGGTGTGTCCCCCAATAATCACATCGATTACGGGGATTTCTTCTGCGATTTGTTCATCTGCCCGTATTCCTAAATGTGATAAAAAGATAATGAGATCGACTTCATGTCTAATTTGTTCTACTATATTTTGAATGAAAGGCATAGGTTCTAATACCTCCCAGCCCTGTAAGCGATAAAAGGTTTCATAGGGCGCTGTCGCACCAATCCACCCTATTTTTATACCATCTACCTCTTGAATCCAATAGTCTTTGACCCAATTTGGTTTCTGTTTTGTTACTATATCGATTAAATTGCATACGACAATGTTGAAATTTCGTTCTTGATAGGCTTTTTCTAGATTTCCCTTCGTAAAAGTCAACCCTTCATTATTGCCAATCGTTACTACCTCAACACCTGTTTGGTTCAAAATTTCTACATTGACTCTGCCAAAGGTTCCTTCTGTCTCAAGCTTCATTCGATCCATATGATCGCCTATATCTACAACAATAACCCGTTCACCTTGTTCTGCAGCTTCCTTCCTCACTTGTTGAATATAGCTAGAAATCTTTGGCATATTTTCAAAACGACTATGCAAATCATTGGTATGAATAATATGAATTCGTTGATTCAAGGTCAAAACAAACACCACCGTTTCTACATACTACAATCCCTTATAGATCATTTGGATCGCTATAAGCAAAATAAAAATTCGAAAGGCTAGAATTAAGGATTGACTACTTAACTTTGTAGCAAAATAAGATCCTAACTTTCCACCTAAATAAGCACCTGGGGCAATGGCCAATACATAAGAATAGATCACATTCCCTAATAAAATGTGAGAAATACTACTAATAGATGCGGATAATAAAATGATAAACATAGAGGTCGCTGTCGCGACATGGGGTGGAAAGCGAAATAGTAGAACCATCATCGGCACCAAGATGATTCCACCACCAATTCCGAATAATCCAGCTAGCAATCCAGCAAAAGCTGGAATAAGAAAACCAACAGTTCTATTATATCCATATTCATGTCGATTGCCTTTAAGGTCTATATATTCTCGGTTAACAGACCATTTCACTTGTTTGGGCTTCATCTTTTTTTGTTTAGCTAGTAGGTAGGTGATCAATACCATCAATAAACCAAACAAAATATAAAATGACTTGATTGGCAACGATTCGTTGATCATCGCTCCAATGACCGAAGCTGGGCCACTAGCCATAAAAAAAGTTAACCCACTATTTATATCTACTCTTTTTCCTTTAATATTGTATAATGTAGAAGAGATGGCCGTAAAAATCATGACCATTAGCGAAATGCCTACAGCATTTTGGGATCTGATCGCCGGATCAAATAAATTTAAGGAATTAAGGAAAAGCAATGAAGGCACAACGATTATTCCCCCACCGACTCCAAATAAACTGCCAAAGGTTCCAGCAATCAGTCCAATTAAAAAAAGAGCCATATATTCCATGACGATTCACACCTATCTGATTATCGCTTAAATCAAGCAATGATTTTAACAAGATTTTACCATATTATTACGTGGTTGCCTATTTGGAGGCTTACTAAAATGATATCTATTTTAAAAGAAACGATTGATCAATTTATTAGTTATGCAAGAGAACAAGAACCCAATGAAGCTTGCGGAATCCTCATTTCTTCATGGAATCAAGAACTGATCGATAACTTTATTCCAATTCCTAACACCACTAATCAACGTGACCGTTTTGAATTTGATGCTAAGGTTTTTATTCTTACGTTATATCAAATAGAAGAAAAACAATGGTGCTGGCATGGAGTGATTCACTCCCACCCTACCTCCAGTGCTTACCCCTCTTCTATTGACCTTCATAACTGGTACTATCCGGAGAAAAGCTATTGGATCTATTCACTAAGGGACAATCGTCTTAACATATTCTATATAGACAAACATAAGGTAAGGCAACACGATTATATAATTATAAACAAACCATGGCAACGAAAATAAATGGAAGGAGGGTGATGAGAAATGAACAACGAAGAAAAATTATTTGAGCTAATGACACAAATGTATAGCGAAATGCAAAAAAGGTTTACACAGGTATATAGCGAAATGCAAAAAGGATTTACACAGGTATATAGCGAAATGCAAAAAGGGTTTACAGATTTAGGGGATAGGATAGATAAAGTAGAAAATAGGTTAGACGGGGTTGAAAGTAGGTTAGATAAGGTTGAAAGCAGGTTAGATAGAGTAGAAAAAACTGTTGTTCATATTGAAAACGACCATGGTCAGAAATTATCAGCCTTATTTGATGGATACAAACAAAATTCAGATAAACTGGATAGAATAGAAACAGAAGTATCCAAACATGAAGAAATCATATTAAGAAGAGTGAGATAACCAACTTCTATACTAGAGATCATTGATCAATAGAAGAAAATTCACCCTGAACGCAAGTGCAAATATAAAATACGTGTCCGAAAGACTAGGACACTCAAGTGTCAAAGTCACAGCGGACACGTATCTACATGTTACCAAAGGATTAACCAATACTTCCTTCCATTTCGAACTTGATCAAACGGTTCATTTCTACCGCATATTCCATTGGTAACTCTTTTGTAAATGGTTCAATGAATCCCATAATGATCATTTGAGTCGCATCCTCTTCGGAAATTCCTCGACTCATGAGATAAAATAATTGTTCCTCACTTACCTTACTTACTGTTGCTTCATGTTCTAATGTAACGTTATCGTTAAGAACTTCATTAAATGGAATCGTATCTGAGGTAGATAATTCGTCTAGAATTAAGGTATCACATTTTATATTAGATTTTGAACCTTGAGAATTGCGACCAAAGCTTGCCAACCCACGATAGGTTGCTTTTCCACCATGCTTACTAATTGATTTAGAAACAATTGTAGAAGTACAATCAGGAGCTAGGTGAATCACTTTTGCACCCGCATCTTGGTGTTGACCTTTTCCTGCCATTGCAATTGATAAAATCATTGCCTTTGCTCTAGGTCCTTTCATTATAACTGCTGGATACTTCATCGTTAATCTACTACCAATATTTCCATCTACCCATTCAACAGTCGCATCTTCCTCAGCAACCGCACGTTTTGTTACTAAGTTGTAGATGTTAGGCGCCCAGTTTTGAATGGTGGAATAGCGTACATAGGCACCTTTCTTAGCAATAATTTCAACGACTGCACTATGAAGAGACTCTGTACTATAGACAGGAGCGGTACACCCCTCTACATAATGAACAGATGCTCCCTCATCCGCAATAATCAGTGTTCTTTCAAATTGACCCATTTTTTCTGAATTAATACGGAAATAAGCTTGAAGAGGAATGTCTAATTTTACCCCTTTTGGTACATAAATAAAACTACCACCAGACCATACAGCACTATTTAATGCAGCGAATTTGTTATCAGAGGGTGGAACCACAGTACCAAAATATTCTTTGAAGATTTCAGGATGTTCACGAAGAGCAGAATCTGTATCCATAAAAATAACACCTAAATCCTCTAAATCCTTGCGCATGTTATGATACACGACTTCAGATTCATACTGGGCTGAAACCCCTGCTAGCCATTTTTGTTCTGCTTCAGGAATCCCTAATTTGTCAAAGGTATTCTTAATCTCTCCTGGAACTTCCTCCCATGTTTTTTCAGCTCTTTCAGATGGCCTAACATAGTAAGTTATCTCATCAAAATTAAGTTCGCTCAAATCCCCTCCCCATTTTGGCATCGGGAATTGATTAAATTTTTCTAGGGATTTCAATCTGAACTCAAGCATCCATTCAGGCTCACCTTTTATGCGAGAAATTTCTTCTACGACTTTTCGAGTAAGCCCTTTTTCCGTACGAAAAATCGATACGTCTTTATCTCTAAACCCATATTGGTATTCTTCATTGATTTCTGGAGCTTTTTTTGCCATGCTTAAAGCCTCCTTTTTTATAGATAAAGAAAGTATAACTTTCTTTTCAAATCCACACATTGTGAATCATTTAATCATGACGGTGATGATGATCTTCACCACAATGTTCACAATGTTTCTCCTTTATCCCCTTCTCCATCGCTTTCCAAGCTAAAGTAGCACATTTAATTCGTGCAGGGAATTTACATAATCCTTGTAATGCCTCGATATCTTCAAAGTCTTCCTTATTGACGTCATCACCGAGCATCATTTTCGAAAATCGATCAGCTAAATCTAAGGCTTCGTCCACTGTTTTACCTTTAATCGCTTCTGTCATCATCGATGCAGAAGACATACTAATGGAACAACCCTCTCCTTTAAATTTGGCATCTTTGATTTTCCCATCTTCCACTTTCATCTGTAAGGTGATTTGATCACCACAAGTAGGGTTTTTAAGCTGAATGGTGGCGTCCGCATCTTCCAAGTTCCCCATATTTCTTGGTTGTTGATAATGATCCATAATAACACGACGATATAAATCATCAAGCGAAGACATTTCCAAAATACTCCTTTGTCTTTATTAGTCCTTTAACCCAAAGATCTACTTCTTCTTTAGTATTATATAAATAGAAACTTGCTCTAGCTGTGGCTGATACATTTAACCAATTCATCAATGGTTGAGCACAATGATGTCCTGCTCTTACTGCAATGCCTTCTGTATCAAGGACTGTTGCCACATCATGGGGATGAATCCCTTCAAGATTAAACGTAATAAGGCCACTACGATTTTCTATTGGCCCATACATCGAAAATCCCCCAACGTTCTGCACTCTTTCTATCGCATAAGTGATTAACTCATGTTCATGTTTCTCTATTTGATCAAGGCCAATTGATTGTAGGAAATCAATGGCTACTCCTAAGCCAATTGCCCCGGCAATGATCGGTGTTCCCCCTTCAAACTTCCAAGGAAGTTCCTTCCATGTCGAGTCGTAAAGATCAACAAATTCGATCATTTCTCCTCCAAATTCAACTGCCTCCATTTTCTCAAGAATTTCTTTTTTTCCGTATAAAACGCCAATTCCTGTTGGTGCTCCTAATTTATGACCCGAAAACGCCAAGAAATCACAATCAAGATCTTGTACATCTACTTTCATATGCGGTACACTTTGTGCTCCATCAACTAACACATGAGCACCAATTGCATGTGCAATCTGAACAACGTCTTTGATCGGATTGATCGTGCCTAAGACATTAGAGACATGTGTTATCGCCACGAATTTGGTGTTAGCTGTAATAGTTTCCTTTATCTCTTCGATTTTCATCGTGCCGTCCGGCTGTAGAGGAATATATTTTAGTGTAGCCCCTGTTGCTTTCGCTACTTGCTGCCAAGGAATTAAATTACTATGGTGTTCCATCATCGTTAGAACTATTTCATCACCTTGTTTAAGGAAAGAACGGCCATAACTTTGAGCAACAAGATTGATAGCAGAGGTGGTTCCACGAGTAAAGATGATTTCCTCCATACTCTTGGCATTGATGAATTTCCTTACCTTTTCCCTTGCTTCCTCATAAGCATCAGTTGCCTTAGTTCCTAATGTATGCACACCTCGGTGTACATTTGAATTGTATTCTCGATAATATTTTTCGATGGCTTCAATCACTTGAATAGGTTTTTGCGCAGTTGCAGCACTATCTAAGTAGACAAGTGGATGTCCATTCACATCTTGACTTAAAATGGGAAACTGTTTTCGGATCTCTTGGTCAATCATTTCTCCAATCTCCTTTCAATTACTTTTTCTAATTGTTCTTGCATCTCTTCAATAGGGATTAGTGAAACGACTGGGGACAAGAAGCCATGGATGATCAAGCGCTCAGCCTCTTCTTTTGGAATCCCCCGAGACATTAAATAGTAAATGTCGTTAGGATTAACAGGTCCTGCACTTGCAGCATGACTTGCCATTACATCATTCTCATCAATTAGAAGGATCGGATTCGCATCACCACGAGCTTTTTCATTTAACATCAACACTTTTTCCGTTTGCTCTGCATTAGATTTAATAGCGCCCTTCTTTATATGTGTAACTCCGTTAAAGATGGCCGTAGATTGTTCCATCATCACGCCGCGAGAAACAATCTGACTATCTGTATGATCCCCTTCATGAACCATTTTTGAGACGAAATTGGTTTTTTGCTCACCTGTACCTATAAAAATTAACTTACTGCCAGCAAATGACCCTGAACCTTTCAAAATACTTGTATTGTTAGACACAGTATTTCCTTCATTCATTTCACCAATTGCCCACTCCATTTTTCCATTTCTAGCAACTGTAGCTTGACGATAGGTATAATCATAAACCTTTTCATCAAAGTTATGAATCGTTGCAAATCTAACTCTTGCATTTTCTCCAATATAGATTTCTACCGCTCCATGGTGAACAGTAGGCTGGCTTACATTAGATGAAAAATAGTGGTCTACATAGGTTACACTACTGTTTGTCTCCGCAACGATAATCACATGTGGTAAAAGCCCTGAATCAGTTAATTGATAGGATGCTTGAATCGGGAATTCCACTTCAACATTTTTTGGAATATAAAGGAATACACCGCCATTCCATAATGCAGTGTGTAAGGCAACCAATTTGTTATCTTCAAAAGACAAATTGTTCATAAAATATTTTTTAACTAAATCTGGGTATTGTTGAAGTGCATTGTCCAAATCTGTAAAAATAACCCCTTGATCTAACAATTCTTGAGAAAGTTGAGTTAAATCACTTTTTGGGTTTGAAAGTTCAAACTGATCAATGTTCCATTTATCAATTTTGGTTTTGTCTAGATGAGGTAGTGGTAATTCCTTATATTTGTCAAACGCTTTTAATCTTAAATCTAACATCCAATCGGGCTCGTTCTTCTGTTTGGATAATTGGGTGATTTGGTCTTTATCAAAGCGAACATTCATCTCTACTGTCATTATTATATCCCCCTATCCACCTAGGCCTCTTGGCCAACAGTTTCGTCAACGATACCTAATTCCTCTTTGATCCAATCATAACCTTCCGCTTCTAATTTTTCAGCTAATTCTGGCCCACCCGAACGAACGATTTTACCTTGCATCATAACATGGACAAAATCCGGTTTAATGTAATTTAATAGTCGTTGATAGTGGGTAATGACAAGTACCCCCATATCTGGGCTCTTCATTTCATTTACACCTTTAGCAACAATTTTTAGTGCATCGATATCCAAACCAGAATCAATCTCATCTAAAATAGCGATAGATGGTTTAACCATCATCATTTGTAAAATTTCATTGCGTTTCTTCTCTCCACCAGAGAAGCCTTCATTCACATATCGCCCTGCAAAAGCTTCGTTCATTTCAAGTACCTTCATCTTTTGTTCCATTTCACGGACAAATTTAATTAGCGATATTTCATTCCCTTCACCACGTCGCGCATTTACTGCACTACGTAAAAAGTCAGAGTTCGTCACACCACTAATTTCACTTGGATATTGCATCGCTAGAAATAGACCTTTTCTTGCTCTTTCATCTGTTTTCATTTCTAATACATCTTCACCGTTCAATGTAATGGAACCTGATTCTACAGTATATTTTGGATGTCCCATTAACGCTGATGCCAAAGTACTTTTACCAGTACCATTTGGTCCCATAATCGCATGTACTTCTCCACCTTTGATTTCTAAAGACAATCCTTTTAGAATTTCTTTTCCTTCAACTGAAACTCTAAGGTTGTCTATCGTTAATTTTGGTTGAGTCATTGATTCATTCCTCCACATTCTTATATAATACTAAAAAAAGTATCCCTTTTTATATTTGTAATATCAAAGATGTCAGATAAACTTGGTATTAGTTTTTCAAATTTAACAAGAATCATCCAATAATCTCTTTATCATTGTATAATTCCGACTAAATTAGTCAAGATTATTTTCAGAACAAATTCAATTCATTTTGATTAAATTGGATGAATCTTCTTTCTTTCATTGTATTCTATTTCTTTTCTTAAATCAATATTATAACTATCGAAATAGTGAAAAATAAACCTTAAGTATAGATTACAAAGTTGAAAATTTTTAACACGCTTACATCTTACTGCTATTTGCTTTTTAATGCAAGCCATAATAAGATACTTATTATGGTAGTTTATGGCTTTTCAATATTAAAACGCCTACTAATTTTCATTATTTCACCCACTTGTAACTATTATAGTTACAACTAAAAAATAAAGGGCTAACCATCAGTCATCTTTCAATGACCTTTTGGTTAGCTCTTTTTTATGTCCTATAGATCATGCCACATAAATGGCTCGCCTTTTTCTTTAGAAGCAATGGTGATTCCTACTGCGGCACCTTGCCCTGCAACGACAACGGTTTGACTTGGGATTTCCGTAATAAGCCCTGCAAGGTAGAGATTCTCAACTTCTGTTTCTCCAGTCCAAGGAATATTTATTATTGCTTTGGCTTTACCATTTGGAACACGAGAGTTCACCTCTGTAGTAAAACCAAATGGTTCAAGCAATTCCTTTTGAACATTTGTTGCGACAATGACGTATTTAGCTTGATAGGAACCATTCTCTGTTTTCACTTCAAAGCTTCCGTCATCGTTTTTCATCAACTCAGTTACTTTTTCATTTTTGATTTCCACATTAAATTTGGTCGCTTGTTGTTTTGCTTGCTCAATCCATTCTGTACCAGCGATTCCATTAGGAAAACCTGGAATGTTTTGAACTGAACTTACCCTTGTGATTTGGGATGGTCCAAAATCGAATACCGTTGTTTTTAATCCTGCCTTTGCAGTGAAGATCGATGCAGATAAGCCTGCTACTCCTCCACCAATAATGATTACTTCACTCATATCCCATTCACCTCTAGCTTGTTTTTAAGAATTTATCGATTGAAGAATTAATTGAACCCTTTGTTCAAAATCTTCTTCTGATAGAACAGGGGTAATTTTCATTTGTGGAATCTCATCTTTTAGAGATATCCAAGATTTGCATCCATTATACTCATCCCTTAATAAGATCTTTGTGGTTTGTTCTAGTCGATATACCTTTACGATAAGAAGGTGTAAAGGTTTTTCCCTTTTCCAATGCAATCTAGCTTCTGCAAAATTCTCCGTCCAAATATGAAAGGGGTAAAGTCTAGCTAAGGTTGCATCATCTTGAATTTCTATATCTTGAACCACCTCTGCAAAATATTGAATAGGAATCTCTTTATTTGTTTGATCCCATTGTTGAACGATATTTTCTAAGATTGGCTGAAATTCTTCTTTTAGTAGTTCAGCCTTTTGATGCAAATATGTAGGAAAAAGATAAAAACAATTCTCTTTTAGTTGAAACTCTTTGGCTTCTTCGGCAATACCGCCTTTTCTAAGCAAAAGGATTTGATCCCCTTGTGTCAAAGCCTGAATGGCTACTGCCCATTCTTTTAAGGCAATTGATTGATCTGGCTGTCTGCTCATCTAAAGCCCCCCTCTTTTATCACAATCCTATATTAACATACTTATTATACAAAATAATATATAAAAAGTGTAAAAATGCGACTAATTTTTATAGAAAATACCCGATTTCTAATTAAATTTAAAGGGAGCTTTTCGCTCCCATCAAAATTGACTCATTTGTATTTTAACCTAGGAAAAATTTATCACTCAAACCTTAATGCTTCAATTGGCTTTAAATTTGTTGCCTTGTTTGCAGGGAAAAGTCCGAAAAAGATACCGACTAAAACCGAAAATCCAAAGGCTAGCCAAATGACATTTAAGGAGAATTCCGCTCCAATATTAATAATGTTTCCAAATAAGTTAGCTCCACCTATTCCTAGGATAATTCCAAAAATTAGCCACGCGTTGTTGATGCCCCTCCAGAAAGTTCATCTGGACGATGGTGAATGCGTTCTTTTGCAGAAATACCTGCATAAATCAAGGGTAGCTCAACATTTTCAATAGACGTAAGCTTAGAAAACAGGTTAAAATTCTGAAAAATAAAACCAATTCTTCTATTTTCATTAATGTAGATTTCCTTGACCCCGAAGGCCCAATAATCCGCGCCACCCATTTTGTACCATTTGCTTAATTTCTCAATCTCACTTTTGCAAGTTTTCTTCATTTACATGTTTTCTTCATTTAATGGAAGATTGAGGGATTTTAATAGTAAATGTGCTTCCTTCACCTAATTTGCTAGAAACTTGAATCGATCCCTTGTGAGCCTCAACAATCCACTTTGCTATAGCTAATCCTAATCCATGTCCTCCCATTTGCCGTGTTCTTGCTTTATCAACCCTATAAAAACGATCAAAAATATTTTTTTGGTCTTCTTGACTTATTCCTATCCCAGTATCTTGTACCTGAATATTTAATGTAGGATGGTGATCCCAATCTTTCATTGAGATGGTTATGTTTACTTCTCCTCCATCTGTCGTATATTTAATAGCATTATCTAACAAGATATAGAGTAATTGTTTCAAGCGCTCCAAATCACCATTTACAATAAGTGTCTGTGGAGCATGAATATGAAGTTTAATTCCTTTTTCCTCCGCTAACGGTTTAAAAGATTGGATAATCTTTTGCACATGGGGACAAAAGTCAAATGTTTCCCTCATCAATTCGATTTGATTGGAGTCTGAGCGTGCTAAAGTAAGTAAATCACCCACCATTTTTGTCATCCGTTTTACTTCATCCCTCATATTAGAAATTAACTTCCGAGAATAATCATCACGTTCTTCAGACCCAGACTCTACCTCCATTTCTAATACATCGATGGACGATAGTAAAACGCTTAACGGGGTTCGTAACTCATGAGAGACATCAGCAGTAAATTGATTTTGTTTCGTGTAGGCCCTTTTGATGGGAATCATCGAACGTTTAGACATCAAATAACTAATGAAGATGGCAATCCCAGAAAATAAAACCGCAAGACTTACTAAAAGAAAAAGTAATTTTTTAAATAAATAGTTGTTATCTGTCACATTTTTCCCCACATAGAGTACACCTACAAATTGACCTTTTACATAGATGGGACGACCAGTCATTAATAATTGAAGGGAGCGCTTCTTGATTAGCTTATCATTCTCTTTGTTTTGAACACGATTAAACTCAAAAAATGATAACGTTTCATAACGAATCTCATTTTCTAGTGGCCTCCAACCCTTCAACATACTTAATAAATCAGATCGTAGAGGACGAACAACTTCATCGCCAAAAATGAGACGACCCTTTGAATCAACAACATAGTAAAAAAATTGATCTTCACCAATCACAATAACATTTTGATTCATAATATTCGTCTGATTCGTTAAACCATATTGTCCCAAATAGCGGATCAAAACACTTAGTTCTTGATCTGCTAAGGTTTGAATATCATCGTGCTCTTGATCAGAAATAATCATGTAAAATACGGAATAAACAACAATAATAAATAGAGTAAGAAAGAAAATAATCATTCCACTATATAAAATCGTGAGACGAATTTGGGTTTTTTTAAAGAGATCCTTTTGCCAACGTTCTCGTAGCTTTGAAAAAAATTTAACCTTCAATTTTATACCCCACCCCACGTATACTTATAATCAATTCCTGTTGATTGAATAACTCTAATTTCTTTCTAATTAATTTAACGGTTGCATCAATGGTCTTATCTGAGACATTTGTATAATATCCCCATACTCGATCTAGGATTACTTCTCGAGTGAGTACTCTACCCTTATTTTTTACCAGCAAGTCTAATAGTTGGAATTCTCGTGGGGTAAGTTGAACCTCTATTTCTTCTCTTTTCACCGTATAGTTGGTCCGATTTAATTCTAGTCCTTGAATTTCCACTTTTTCTTCCATGATTGGTGCATAATTACGTCTAGAAAGGGCTCGAATCCGGGCAAGTAATTCTTCAAATTCAAATGGCTTCACTAGATAATCATCAGCACCAGCATCTAATCCTTGTACTCGGTCATGAACTGCATCTTTTGCGGTAAGCATAAGAATAGCACCTGTATATTTCACTTCTCTTAGACTTTTGCAAACATCGAGTCCACTTTGTATCGGCATCATCCAATCTAAAATAACCACATCGTAGTGTGATTGTAAGGCCTGATCATATGCATTTTTTCCATTTGTTACCCAATCTACATGGTAGTTCCCTTTTTTCTTAAGCATATGTACGATTAATTCACCAAGTCGATCATCGTCCTCAGCTAGTAAAATATTCATCTTTCCATACTCCTTTTTTGTAAATCCTTAATCCTTCTTTAACAACATTCACCTTATCATACCCAAAAGAAAAAATAATGAAAAAAATTATCTTTTTCACTATAATTTCATTCTACTTGTCTATATTAATAACGCAAAATTAAATTTTCAAATCAAAGGAGATGTTTTATCATGAAAAAATTAATTCCCATTACCTTAGGTATTGCGCTTTTAGCAACAGCTGGTTCAGTCTTTGCAAAAACCACAGGTACCGAAGAGGTTCTATCCGCAAAATCGTCTTCAGTAGTTCAATCTTATTATGACCATGGTTGGCATGGAAAAAGTACACCATTTCAAAACGACGAATTACTATCCCTTTTAAAAATCAATGCAGAAACCTTAGCACAAGAATTAAAAGCTGGCAAATCATTAGCTAACATTGCTTCGGAGAAAGGCGTTTCTGAACAAAAAGTGATTGACCTTTTAGTTAAGCAACACGAAGAAAGAATTGATCAAGCCGTTAAATCAGGTAAGATGACAAAGGAACAAGCAGATCAAATCAAATCCACATTACAAGATCGGGTCAAAGCTAGCGTTGAACAAACAGGTGGCTTCAAAAGAGGGTTTTATAAAGGAAAAGCGTTTCATAAAGGAAACTTAGATGATGTAGCAACTACACTGGGTATGTCTCAAGAGGAGCTATTGAGTGAATTAAAAGCAGGTAAATCTATTGCAGAAATCGCTAAAGAAAAAGGCATCGACAAGCAAAAAGTCATTGACTCTCTTCTTGAAAAAGAAAAAGAGCGCATTACCAATTGGATTGATCAACCCTGGAAGATAACGAAAGATAATAAACAAAATTAAGGAAAAAATTGATTTTCGGTAAAAGAAAAGGCTGTTCCTTAAAAAGTCGTTTTAACTGACCTTTTGGAACAGCCCTTTTCATTTTACACTTAAATTATCTTCTTCCTCGAAAGTTTTCGTTTCATTTTTGGTCTTGTTTCATCAATTGCATTTCTTGACTAATGGTATATAATCTTTCTGCCATGGTAGGATGAGAATATAAAAAGATTTTAACGAGTTCTGGCGGATTCGGTTCGGTTAGACTATTCACAGTCAGTTTTTGAAAAGAGGAAATCGCTGCTTCAGCATTTTGAGTCATTTGAATACCATATTGATCTGCTGCACGTTCAGATTGTCTAGAAATCGTATTTTCAATTGGGGAAATGGCAAAGGTAATGACTGAAAAAAGTAACAAAAATAACGGAAGTGAACGAAGATCTCCTACTTTTTGCACTCCCCATGCATAGCCAAAACGATCTACCAACCAGTTGATCAACAGATAAAGTAAATAAAGGAGTATAAATGAAGATAATATAGAACCAAGCAGCATCCAATAAATATGCTTATAAACATAATGCCCCATTTCATGAGCCATCACAAATAATATTTCGTCTTTTTTTAATTTCTGCAACGTGGTATCCCAGAGCACAATCCGTGCATTAGACCCTATTCCTGTTACATAGGCATTCATTGCCGTTGTTTTTTTTAGACATATTGACTTGAAAGACTTGGTTAGCTGGAATGTCAGCTTTTTTGGCAATTGCAATAATATCTTCTTTTAATTTTTGATCTTGAAGGGTTTGAAAATCATTAAAGATGGGATCGATGATCACGGGTTGAACAAAAAACATCAAAATGGTGATCGGTATAGAGATAAGCCAAAACCAGAACCACCATTTTTTTGGTGATTTTCTAATCAAAGTGTACAGTAACCAAACCATTGGTACCGTTAAAACGAGGTCAACAAAAAAACTCTTTCCCTTATCCCATATCCATTGCTCAAATGGTTGAATACTAATTCCATACTCTCGAGATATTTTATAGGAGTAATATTGGATGGGAAATTGTAATAATGCAATCAAGAGACTAAGCAGGAACACATAAATACTCGTTTGTACCAATAAGGACCGTTTACTTAACTTATTCGCTATCATGTAAAAACTTGTGGAAAACCCTAATCCCAGAATAATAAGATAGATCGCCCATTCCCATGGTACCCCAATAAAAAATAAAAAGTCCTTTATCCTTGAAAAGATGGTTGCTGTATGGAGCTGCTCAACACTCATGAAACTGGTTGGATCGGCTGGACCACCCACATAAGCCTGTGGTAAATCTTGTTGACTTTGAAATAAATAAAGATACATCAAAACGCCATATATAAGCAAGAAAATTGTAAATCCTATGTAAAACTTTTTCAAACAGCTCGCCTCCTTACATGATCTAATTTATATATATGCAAAGTTGTACAAAAAAACTCCCTTGACAATAAGGGAGTTTTTCAAACAGTTCGCTTTTGCGTGTATTCTTAGAATGCAGGTACAACAGCACCATTATATTTTTCTTCAATAAATTTCTTCACTTCTGGTGAAGTTAAAGCTTCTGCTAATTTTTTAAGATTCTCGTTATCTTTGTCTTCTGTACGAACAGCCAAAACGTTCGCATAAGGTGAATCAGCATCTTCAATAAATAGAGCATCTTTTGTTGGGTTTAATTGTGCTTCTAAAGCATAATTTGTATTGATAACAGAAATGGTTACATCATCTAATGATCTAGGCAACATTGGTGCTTCTAACTCTTTAATTTCAAGATTTTTTGGGTTTTCTACCACATCTTGAACGGTTCCGTTAATGCCAACGCCTTCTTTTAATTTAATTAACCCTGCTTTTTCTAATAAAGCCAAAGCACGTCCACCATTAGTTGGATCGTTTGGAATTGAGACGGTTGCTTTATCCTCTAATTTGGATAAATCATCAACTTTTTTAGAATAGATGCCCATTGGCTCAATATGAACCTTAGCAATATAGGTTAAATCAAGACCACGATCTTTAGAAAAAGACTCAAGATAAGGAACGTGTTGGAAGTAGTTTGCATCAATTTGTTTTTCTGCTAGATCTGTATTTGGTAAAACATAATCTTGATATTCAACAATATCTAATTTAATTCCTTGCTTTTCTAATAAAGGTTTAACGACTTCCAAGATCTCTGCATGTGGTACAGCTGTAGCACCCACTTTTAAAGTCACTTCTTGTTGTTGTCCACCATTTTCACTTGCACCTTGCTGTTCATTAGTTGAACCTGAACCACAAGCGGCTAAAGTTAAACTTAATACTGCAATTAAAAATAAAGCTAAAAACTTTTTCATTTTAAAAAGCCCCCTTATATAATTTTATTTTTTATCTAAAACTTTGGAGAGATAATCTCCAAAACTTTGAACGATTTGAACAAGAATTAAAATAACGGCTGTGGTAACCAGCATAACTGGCATGTTATATCGTTGGTACCCATAGCGGATTGCCATATCACCTAGGCCACCACCACCTACAACACCTGCCATAGCTGAGTAACCAATTAAAGTAACCAAAGTTACTGTAATTCCAGATACAATGGAAGGTAAACTTTCAGGCAAATAGACTTTTCTTATGATTTGCCAGTTACTAGCCCCCATGGATATCGCTGCTTCAACCACTCCCCGGTTCACTTCTCGCAAAGAAGTTTCAACCAAGCGAGCGAAGAAAGGAGCAGCACCGATAATTAAAGGTACAGATGCAGCAGTAGGACCAATACTGATTCCTACAATAAATCTTGTAAAGGGAATCAATAAGACAATCAAAATAATAAAAGGTATCGATCGAAAGATATTAACGATTGCAGCAATCACTTTATTGATTGTCCCATCTTGTAATATTTGGCCTTTGTCGGTTAAAACAAGTAAAATGCCTAACGGCGTTCCTAAGATAACGGTAAATAGTCCAGATAATCCAACCATATACAAGGTTTCCAAAGTGGCTTGCCATAGCTGTAGCCATTCTCTATCCGTTAACACTTTGAACCACCTCCACTTCTACCTGGCAAGACTCTAAGAATTTAATTGATTCTTTTAGTTTTGCTTCAGAAGTTTGAACTTGAATATAAAGTGAGCCATAAGAAGCACCTTGAACATATTGGATATTTCCCTCTAAAATATTGACTTCAATTCCCAAGGTTTGCACCCATTTACTAATAATCGGTTGACTAGCTGTTTCACCAACAAATGTACATTTTAAAATAAAACTATCTTTGTCTAATGGCAAATGCTCAATCGTCTCTTTTGTCCTTTGATGTTCGGTAACTTGTTTTACAAATTCTTTCGTTATTTCTTGTTTCGGATGAGTAAAAACCTCTAGAACAGGACCTTCTTCAACAATTTCCCCACCATCGATCACAGCAACTCGCTGACAAATCTTTTGAATGACATGCATTTCGTGAGTAATTAAAATGATAGTAATTCCCATTCTTTTATTGATCTCTTGTAGCAATTCTAATATAGAATCGGTCGTCTTCGGGTCTAGTGCTGATGTGGCTTCATCACTTAAAAGTACTTTTGGGTTATTCGCCAAAGCTCTTGCAATACCTACCCGTTGCTTTTGTCCACCACTCAACTCAGAAGGATATGCATTGGCTCGCTCGGTCAACCCAACCAAATCGATCAATTCTTTTACCCTCTGATCGATCTCCTTTTTAGGAACCCCTGCGATTTCGAGTGGGAAGGCAATATTTTCTGCAACTGTTCTTGACCAGAGTAAGTTAAAGTGCTGAAAAATCATCCCGATTCCTTGGCGGGCTTTGCGTAGTTCTTCTGGTCGTAATTGATCCATCCTTTGCTCATCGATCCAAACTTCACCTTCTGTTGGACGCTCCAACATATTGATTAAACGGATTAAAGTACTTTTCCCTGCTCCGCTATAACCGATAATGCCATATATTGCCCCTGATTGAATATCCAAGTTAATCTCTTTTAATGCAACCACTTCTTGAGTTTTGGACTTAAATATTTTTTTTACTTTATGAAGTTTTATCATCTATTCACCAACTTCTACTTTCTTCTCAATAAGAAAAGCCCCTTCTGAAAGCATCAGAAAGGACCAGATTATTCGTACAAGTTCCTTCCCTCATCTTTCAGAACAAATTTGTTCTGCAGGAATTGGCACCTTACCATGTACAAAATACATGTTGGTTGCCGGGTTTCATTGGGCCAGTCCCTCCACCTCTCTGGATAAGGAGATATCCATTTATTCACTTTAAACCATTTACGCATTTCAATGCATTAAACACTATACGAATATTAACATCTGCTACAAGCCTATGTCAATTGTTTTTTATTGTTAATTTTCTCCAAACTATAACTAAATTGCATTTGTCTTTTTTGAACGCCTAGAAATAAAATCAATTTTTTTCGCTAATAAATATAGGCTTTTTGTGGAGTTGGATTTGATGGTAATTTTGCTGGTACTTATCATTTGGCGATAACAATGGATGGTTAGTTTTGTAGGTTCATATTTTACAGAATGAATCGCTTTAGCTGGTAAATCAATATAAGCATATTTAGGTTCTAAAAAGCCAATAAATATGCTTTTGCTGTATACGATGATATCCATTTCTGCCAAAAACCGCTGGTAGTCTGTCATCATTTCTTTAATCTTCCCCTGATACAAGATAAAATCAAAGCCATCCGTTTGTAGGGGAATGACATTAGACTGTTTCTTTTCTACGGTTTTTGGTTTTTCAATATAAAAGTAATACCCTAAAACAAGGAGGAGGAGCACAAAAAAAGAGGTGATAAACGAAGTTGCTAAACTCATTGTTTTCTCTCCTTTCATGGGTTTTATCTAGTTATTTCTACCTTGCCCGTTATAATCATCCCTTATTCTGTTCTAACATTGCCATTATTTGTTGAAAAGTAATAGCTAATTTTTGAAAAATAGCGTATATTTAAAGAAAATAAACAGGTAAATACGAATAATATAACAAAAGGAATAGGATAAAAGATCAACTGAGGATAAAGGGAGCGAATGAAAATGAAATTTGTTTGCCCTTTGTGTAATAAAAAAATTAACGATTTTGCTGGTCGCTGTGAAAAATTGATTGAATGGTTTTCAAACCTTGATGGAAAAGGATTATGGAGAATTCGTTATCTCAATCACTATGAATATCAATTCTTAACAGATGAGGATTTTGTGTCTTTACAATCTAAAGAAATGGTGATTCTAGATGAAGCGAATCATTGGCAGGAATTTGACCCCAAGACGCTTTCAGGAGTTAACTCTGTTGGTCAACGCACCTCTATTTTTAGTTAAATTGTCATAAGGAAGAAAAAAGCCACCATTTTAGGTGGCTTAATTTTTATAATTTGCATTTTTAAAAACAATTTTAATGTAATTATCTAATACTTCCTTTGTACTTAATTTTTATAATATCCCCATTCTTTAATGGAATATTCTCTTTTACACCTACAGGAAGAATCTTTTCACCAAACTTTATGAATATTAAATTTATAGGAAGATTCATTTCTAGTGTAAAATTTGTGTCATACGTAATCAACGTTAATTTTTGATCATTTATATTTCCACTTATAATCATAAACCTTACTCTTTCATATTTCCTATTAACTATTTCTTCAAGTTGACTTTTATTAATAATGAATCCAATATTTTCGACCACCGTAACCTTGGCACTATGATAACCAAATAATTCATTCTTTACTAAAAATACTATAGAAATAATAAAGCTTGCCAAAAGTAAAATGATAATTACATTTTTAAATCTCATATTATAATTCTCATCCCGGAATTACTGTCATAAACATAATTCTATAAATTTTCAAATTAAATCCCCCCCTAGAGGTATATTTAACACCTGATAAAATTATATAAAATTTTAGATGAAAAGATTGTCGAATTTTGTGTTTATTATAAATTTTTAAAAAATATTTATTTTAGTGTCCAGCATTGAGAAGATGTGTTCAATCGCAATATTATGATGATTTTTATAAAGTCAAGTACATTAATGGAAAAAGCCACCATTTTAGGCGGCTTAATTTTTATTTTTAATCACTGATTGACCAATTCCTCTACTTTTTTTCAATTGTGTGTCCACCAAATCCATTTCTTAAGGCAGCAACTACTTTTCCTGCAAATGTATCTTCCTCTAAGGATCGATATCGCATCATCAATGACAATGCAATGACTGGAGCTGCAGTTTGTAGGTCTAAAGCTGTTTCTACAGTCCACTTTCCCTCTCCCGATGAATGCATAACCCCTTTAATACTTTCCAAACGAGATTCTTTTGTAAAGGCTTCTTCAAGTAATTCCATTAACCAGCTGCGAATCACAGAGCCATGATTCCATACTTTTGCAACCTCTTTGTAATCATAATCAAATTGACTTTTTTCTAATATTTCAAACCCTTCGGCAATGGCTTGCATCATTCCATACTCTATCCCATTATGAACCATTTTTAAAAAGTGGCCACTTCCACTTTTCCCTGTATATAAATATCCATCTTCAGTGGAAATATCCCTAAATAGAGGTTCTAATATGGCGAAAATCTCTTTTTCACCACCAATCATCGTGCATGCTCCTTGTCTGGCACCCTCCATTCCCCCGCTGGTGCCAACGTCCAGATAATGGACACCTTTTTCCTTTAACTGCTCTGCTCTTCTAATCGTGTCCTTATAATTTGAATTGCCCCCATCAATGAGAATATCTTCTGGTTGAAGATAAGGAATTAACTGAGAAATAACATCATCAATTAATTTCCCAGCTGGAACCATCAACCAAATCGTACGAGGTACTTCTAATTTACTTACTAAGTCTTGATAGCTAGTTGCAGCAATAGCTCCTTCTTGTTGAATGTCGTTCACCTTTTCACGATCTATGTCATAGGAAACAACCTCATGATTGTGATCTAATAAATTCAATACGAGATTATATCCCATTTTTCCTAAGCCAATCATTCCGAGTTTCACCAGTTCCACTCCTTGTTCGTAAATTTTTCAGCCCAATTTCAGGCCTCTCTCTTTGCTACCATCATCGTATCAAATTTATTTTCATAAGTCTATATTAAATATGAAAATTTTTTTAATACCTTTTTAATGCAATCGCTTCTCTAATTTTTTGTAAATTCTCCAATGTTTCATTTTGGCGTCTTAAAGAAACAGCTACATATAATACATCGATAATAGCAAGTTGAACGATTCTTGAAGCCATCGCTTCTGAACGAAATAGAGTTTCTTGAGAGGTTGAATATAATACATAATCAACTTCTTTTGCTAAAGGGGATTTGTAATAATTCGTCAATCCGATGGTAAAAGCACCACTTTTTTTCGCAACCCGTATTGCTTCTACAACATCCTTATTACTACCACTATGTGAAATGGCAATCGCAACATCCCCTTTTTGCAGCATAGAAGCAGAGGTAATTTGCAAATGAGCATCTGTATGCACACTACAAAAAATACCTGTTCGAATAAATTTGTGATAAGCATCATTGGCAATCACCGCCGAGCCACCCGAACCATAGAAATCAATTCGTTTGGCATTGGCTAAAGCATCAATAATCGCAAGCATATCTTGTTCATTCAGTAGATTAAGTGTATCTTTCATTGCCTCAATATTGCTCATAAATACTTTTCTGGCAATCGTTAAAATCTCATCATCAAAGGTAATCTCTTGATGAATGTTTTGAATCGGAGCCACCACTTCACTTGCTAAAGCAATTTTAAAAGCTTGATAGCCTCGATATCCTAATCGTTTGCAAAAACGAAAAATGGTTGCTTCTGCAACTTGGCTATTATCGGCAAATTCAGTAATAGAAAGATGAATGATTTCTTTTGGATTTTTTAAAATGTAATCTGCTATCGTTTTTTCCTTTGATGATAACGAAGAATAAATCCCCCTTATTTTCGATAAAACACTACTTGTCTTTAATTCTTGTTCCATTTAAACCACCCCCATTTACTTCCCTATTTTTATTTACAACTTTTCCTTTGAAATTCAGAAATTTGATCAAACTGTTCATTTAAATGAATCGATAAGTGTGCAAACAAACGATATAAATCTTCATAAACTACTGCGTTATCCCTATTTGGAAGTTGTTCATCTAAAACATGAATCATATGCTTAGACTCCTCCAAAGATGTAAGTAAGCCAAGAGCATACATCGTAAGGATTGCAGCACCTAAACCAGAGCTTTCATGACTTTCTGGTACGATTACTTTTTGTTGAAAAATATCTGCTGTGATTTGCCTCCAAACTTCCGAACGGGCAAATCCACCAGAAACTCGGATTTCACTTGCAGGCCCTGCAAGCTCATTTAGTGCTTTGCCAATACTATAAACGCCAAAAATGACTCCTTCTAATATCGCACGGATAAAATGTTGTCTTTGATGGGTAATGGACATACCAAAGAACACACCTCTAGCATTAGCATTCCAAGATGGTGCCCTTTCTCCAGATAAATAAGGCAAAAAGAGTAAACCATTAGAACCAGCTTGTACTTTTTCTGCTTGCTCGATCATAATGTCATAAACATCTTTGTTCCGGTCTTTAGCCATTTCAACTTCAGTCATAGAAAATTGATCCTTAAACCAACGTAATGCGATACCGCCATTATTCATTGGCCCTCCTATAACCCAATGATTTTCAGTAAGTGCATAACAAAAAGTCCTTCCTGTAGGATCCGTAATCGGTTGATTGACGACTGCACGAATTGCACCACTGGTACCAATGGTTAAAGCAACCTTTCCCGGTTCAATTGCTCCTACGCCAAGATTTGCGAGAACCCCATCACTTGCACCAATTACAATGGGGATGTCCACAGGTACGTTCATATATGTGGCTGCTTTTACATCCATCTCTTTTAAGATAGTGGTTGTTGGAACAGGTTTTGAAAGGCGTTCTTTGCTAATCCCTATCAAATCTAAAGCCTCTTGATCCCAATCTAAGGCTTTTAAATTAAAAAGCCCTGTAGCAGAAGCAATAGAATAATCAACAAGATATTGATTAAACCATTTCCATATTACAAATTCTTTGATCGAAATAAATTTACTCGCCTTTTGAAATATTTCCTGAGCTTCTTCCTTAAACCACATCAATTTACTTAACGGGGACATGGGATGAATCGGCGTCCCTGTCCTCAAATAAATGTCATGACCGTTCCATTCTTCTTTGATTCGTTTTGCATATTCATTACTGCGGTTATCTGCCCATGTGATGCTATTTGTTAGGCAATGACCATCAACATCTACTGCAATAACGCTATGCATTGCCGAACTAAACCCTATACCTAGAAGTTGGGATGAATGTAATTTTGCTCTTTGAATCACTAACTTGATCGAATCTAATACAGCTTGATAGATCTGATTAGGATCCTGTTCAGCATAATCAGTCTTCGGATGGAAGAGAGGATATTCAATCGTATGGGAAGCTACAAAATGGCTTTCTGTGGTAAAAATTGTTGCCTTTGTACTTGTTGTTCCGATATCTACTCCCATTACAAATGATTTTTCTGGCATGTTCTAGTCCTCCACTATTAAAAATCATGTTAAAACGTTTTCATTAACTCCATTATAACATTTTTTTCACTATTATATAGTTATGGAGAAAATTTTTTTAATTTCTTTTTAAGAAAA
>NZ_LSKU01000001.1:2036022-2054282 GCF_001561915.1 Tepidibacillus decaturensis
AGCTTATGAAATATACAAACCCTTAAATGACAAATGGAAGAAAGTTATACTTTCTTAATCTTTAAAAAAAGATCGTATCAATAATGATACGATCTCTAATCTTCTTCTTTTCCATTTTATTGGTTCTTATGTTTTGTTTCTCCATCGTTTTTTTCATTATCTTTTTTATCTTTTTCATCTTTTTTATTTCTATCATCTTTCTGTTCTTTTCTATCATTCTTTATTTCATCATCTTGCTTATTTCCACTTGTTCTTTTCTGGTTTAATTCAATCTTGACCTCTTGTTTTTCTTCATTTTTGCCATTCTCTTTTTTATGATCAACTTTTTGATCATCATTCTTATTCTGTTTACCTCCTTGATCTTTTAACTCTTTCTTTTCTTCCTTCTCATCGTTCTTCGACTCTTGTTTGTCATGCCACTGCTCTACAATTTCAGCTGTAATATTTTTTCCAAGAATCTGCTTTAGATCATCACGATCTTTGGCAATTTCAGAAATAGATTGATTTTTAAATCGATCGATAGAAATTTCTTGATTCTTATTTTTAGTCATCAGATAAATCGCGTATTTCCCTGTTGACAAACCGCTTTTTTGTGCATCTTCTCTTACTTGAGCAGTTGTCTCAACAGTAGTAATCGATACATTGGTAACTTTTTTCAATTGATCAGCTACAGCCCGTTTTACTTGATCTTCTATGTTTTTTTCGAATGTTTGATCTTCAATTAACCTAGTTGTAGAGATTACAACCTCGGCATTTGCTTTTATATATCCAAGTTTTTCTGATTCTTGCAGTAAGATTGATGTAGCCTGAGCTACAGGAATGCCAATGATCGAATCACGGATGGTTTGTACTAGTTTTTTCCCATCCTCATTGATCCCTTCTATCTGAAGAACGGTCTCTTTTGAACTAATAGCAATTTCAACGCTTGGATTGATATCAACGGTAACATAAGCTGCAACCTTATCTACATTAGAATCTAAACCAAACCAACCGGGGATTCCAACCAATAATAGAAGGAAAATCGCTGCAACTGAAGCAATCCATCTTATTTTATGGTTTGCGAATATTGCTTGATACTGCCGATCTTTTTCAAGCAATTTAAAAGAGGCCTCTTCCCCAATCTCAACTTTGGAATGAGGTTTAACAGAGAGAAATTGTCCATCTTTTGTGAGTACAATTACATTTCCACTTGA
The DNA here is from genome assembly GCF_001561915.1 of Tepidibacillus decaturensis. Taxonomy (GTDB): domain Bacteria; phylum Bacillota; class Bacilli; order Tepidibacillales; family Tepidibacillaceae; genus Tepidibacillus_B; species Tepidibacillus_B infernus. The sequence continues at coordinate 2,037,216 of NZ_LSKU01000001.1, forward strand.
AAGAACTTCCATTACGATTCCTTTGTCCATTTTTTATCCCTCCTTTACTTCGCAGTTTGTAAATATTCCTTTAAATAATGAAAATCATGAATTTTAATCAGTGCTAAAGCAATAATATATTTACGATTCCGTTCTATGGTTTTTCGGCTTACTTCAACTTTTAAAAGTAAATCTTTAATCGGCAAGGATTTTTTTTCAAGCAAATATTGAACCATATTTTGATCTTCTATTAAGATGTCAGCAATCTTAAATAATTGCATCCTGCTATCAGCATGTTTTGGTGAAACTTCAACTAGATCATGCAAAGTAATCCCGTACTTTTCTATTTCCTGAATATACCTCAACATTTCATCCTTTCTTTGCTCTTTTATCTCTTTTTCTTGGTAATTATCTATCGCTTGTCTCATTTCAATCGGATTGATGATTTGATTCTCCTCATCTTCCACTTCAAAAGTAGTGATCGGGATCTGCTTTTGGAACCTACTTTCTTTGCGTATATAATCAACAAGTCTTCTTTTGATAACCATCTTTGCAAAAGACAAGAACGATGTATTTTGTTTATGGTTAAACGAGTCCATCGCTTCATTAAAAGCAGATAAGGCAATACTAAATTCATCCATTTCTTGATGGATATATCTTTTGCAAACAGCAGAACTTTCACTTAGAATAAACGGTTGGTATTCCTTTAATAGGCGATTTCTCAATTCTAAATCCCCTGCTTGAACCATTTGAACCTGTTCATCCAAATTAATTTTTCTTCTGTTTTTTTTCGATTGTGCTTGGTTTCTAATTCCTAGGAAAATGTTAAAAATCACATGATACACCTCGCACTATATTTTTCGTAAATCTAATCCGCTTTTAAGGGGGTAATTTGATCAAATCTTTTTTCTTTCAGATGACGAAACATAAAATAGAAGTATAATGACCCTACAATATACAAAATCCCATCCGACAATAGCGATCAAGTAAATTCAAGTATATCCTGTGATCAACAAAAAGGGAATAGATAAAAATAGGGAATCACCAAACATTTGCTACCATACATAAAAAAGTCGAATCGATAAAAATATTGACTTAATCGTCATACTTTATTGACCAAAAATTAGCAAAAATCATATATAATCGAATCAAATCAACAATAAAATGATAGAGGTGAATAGAAAGAGAAGAGGGGGAGTTTGATGAAGTTTTTTCCGCTCATTGATGAAAAAATTGAAGGAATTATTAAATGGATTGAGATCGTCTTAGCAATTATATTAGTCTTAACGGTTATTGCTGAAGGTGGGTATATTGTCAATGATTTATTACATCTGGTAAGAAGTCATAATATCATTGATCAATCGAAGACGGTATTGGGTGATTTTCTTGTTTTGGTTGTGAGTTTAGAGTTTGCCATTATGTTGATTCGTAAAAATCCATTTGCCATTATCGATATTGTGATGATAGCGCTAGCGAGAAAAATCGTCCTAGAATATAAAAGTGCAACCGAATATTTTATTGCTACTTTAACCTTGGTATTATTGTTTATAGTACGTAAGGCTGTCCGAACGCAAGAAGAGAGAATCTTAGAGAAAAAACATAGCTAATAAAGAATGAACACCTTATTTTAGTTTTTGATGAGACTATTGCAGAGGATGGAATCCTAATCAGAGAATCGATTGATTGCGACATTAAGGAAGTAGTTTTAACTGAACGCATGGGAAGAAGGACAGTTTGAATGGAAGAATTGATCACGATTGAAAATATCGTCAAAAAAGATAATAAGGGGAACCCAATCCTTAAAGGCATCTCTGCAAAAGTGATGGAAGGGGAACTCATTACGATTATTGGTCCTTCTGGATCGGGAAAAAGTACTTTTTTATCTTTAATGAATAAAATGGCCGATCCAGATTCAGGGATCATCCGTTTTAAAGGCAAACCTTATCATGAACTGAATGTACTTGAATTACGCAAAAAAATTGGAATGGTCTTTCAAATGCCGACCATGCTTTCAGGTACAGTTAGAGATAATCTATTAATCGGACCTAAGCTATTTCGCCAAACGTTAACTGAAAAAGAAATAGACAATCTATTAGAACAAGTGGCCCTTCCTAAAACGTTGAAGGATCAGGATGCTCGATCTCTTTCAGGGGGGCAAAAACAAAGGGTATCTTTAGCTCGAACCTTAGCGAACCAACCGGAGATTCTCTTATTGGATGAAGTCACCGCATCTCTAGATCCCAATAGTTCCTTAGAAATTGAAGAATTGATTCAAACCTTACATCAACAACAAGGGAAAACTATTTTGTGGGTCTCTCATAATTTGAAACAGGCAAAAAGAGTCGGACAATATACTTGGGTGATTGCAGATGGAAAAATCATTGAGAAAGGACATACAAATGAGGTATTTGAACATCCACAACATGAGGTCACACGAGAATTCATTGCTACCTCATTTGATGAGGAGGTAGAGAACGAATGAGTACTTTTGCCTTATTGTTAACGCTAATTTTTGTCGCCTTTGCGATTATCCTTTCTATCTGGCAACGGATAGGGCTAGAAAAGGATATTATCATTGGAACCGTTCGAGCTGCGATCCAATTAATCGCGGTGGGTTATGTTCTCCATACGATTTTTCGGCTTCAATCATGGATATTAATTCTGTTGATGCTCACAATGATGATTACCGTCGCCACGCTAAATGCAAGGAAAAAGGGTAGAGGACTACCTAAAATTGGACGTCGAATTGCTATTGCAATTACTTCAACAGAAATTTTAACGATGGGTCTATTAGTCGGTCTGAAAATTATTGGTTCAACACCCCAATATATTATTCCGATCAGTGGAATGATCATTGGTAATGGTATGGTGGTTTCAGGATTATTTCTTAATCGATTACATTCGGAATTGGAAACGAGAAGAGAAGAAATCAAGGTGTATTTGGCACTAGGAGCGACATCAAAACAGGCAATTTCCCATGTGATGCAGAATACAGTAAAAGCGTCCATGTTGCCAACCATTGACGGGATGAAAACAGTCGGGCTAGTTCAATTACCCGGCATGATGACCGGTATGATTGTAGCCGGAGCTAATCCGATCGAAGCCGTACGTTATCAGATTTTGATCATGTATTCCTTTACTTCATCTGCAGCAATTACTGCGATTCTGTTGGGATTGTTAACACATGGGCTATTATTTAATAAAGCACACCAGTTCATTGAAAGATTTTAAGTGAATATATTTAACTCAACTTTCGCAACTGAACCAAATTGCCTAGTTTATATTGAATAATTTTTTCAACTTTTCTTTCCCAGCTTGCGTTGAAAAGATGCGATCCATATCAGGATAATGTTGAGGGTCATGGTAAAGATTCTTCTCTTCCAAATTTACAAGAAGCTTCGCTTCCCAAATGATTTGAAAATCGATACCATCAATTTTATTAAATGTATATTGATGACCGATGATGTAAAGGGTACGATCAATAACATCCTGTTCCACACCTGATCTCTCTAGAATTTCCTTGGCAATAGGAGGCCCTTCTAACTCTTGGTATTTTCCTCCAGTGGAACGATATTTCTTCTCTGCTTCTTGAATCCCGATATGGCTAAAAAGAGACGTTAAAGCAATCACTTGTTTCATTTTTTCATCCTGAATCTGTTCTTGTTCAGCAATTTCTTCAGCGTGCTGTAATACCTTTAGCCCATAAGCAACTCTTTTTTCATCTAAGATAAAGTATTGTTTTAGTTCTGCTACCGCTTTTTCGATCATTTCCTGCAACTTTACTCCATCCTTTCTACTGAATCTACTTTCTTTGTTTACATCTTATTTTCAGTGATTTCATTTTTTCTACCTTTTCCCATTCCATTCAGCAAAGAACTGTTCAAGGAAACGTTCCATAAATTGATGGCGTTTTACTGCAATTTCTTTACCTGCTTGCGTATTCATTTTATCTTTTAAAAGCAAAAGCTTCTCATAAAAGTGATTGATACTATTCCCTTTATTTTGTATGTACTCTTCTTTTGACATGTTTAATTTTGGCGGCTCATCTGGATTCCAAATCTCTCTGTTTTTGGCTCCACCATAGGCAAAAGCACGTGCTATCCCAATTGCGCCAATCGCATCCAACCGATCTGCATCTTAAACAATTTGGGACTCAATCGAGCTTAACTGTTCTGTTTGCTGGTGGAAACTAATCTCCCCAATAATTTGTACGACTTGATCAATAAGACGTTGATCAACCGCAAATTGTTTCAAAATTTGCTTTGGCACTTCTGTTTGGGTTTGATGAGAACCAGTGATTTTGTAATCGCCAATATCATGTAAAAGAGCGGCTAATTGTACAACCCATGGGTTAACTTCCTTATCTTTTTCTTCCTCCTCTAACAATAGCAAAGCATTATGATAAACCCTCATCACATGCCAATAATCATGTCCTGTAGCTTCACATAACATTTGTTCCTTTACTATTCCTTTAACTTTTTCAACAATCGCTTCCATTGATTCCATCCGTATTCTTCCTTTTTTAATCTTAATCAGATCATTTTAATTGTTTCGTATGACTTAACTTTTAGTATAACAAAACTTTTCAACTTTGTAGCAAAAGAAAACCCCCTCGTATGTGCAAAGGGGTTCTTCACTATTTTTCTTATGCATTCCTTATAATCGCTTCATAAGTACTTTTGTCTAAATTCTTGACTAATGCGGTTAAAGTTTCTTTGGCAGCTATGTAATCATCGTAATGGATGATGGAAGCATGGCTATGAATATAACGGGATGGAATGGATACAACAATGGAAGGAACTCCCCTACCATGAGTATGAACTCTTCCAGCATCTGTTCCACCTTGGGAGACAAAGTATTGATGTTTCACTCCTAATGTTTGAACGGTATCTAGGATATACTCCCTCATCCCTTGATGAGTAATATAAGAACGGTCATAGATACGAATTAAAACGCCATCACCAATATTTCCCATCGCATCTTCAGGTGCTCCTGGTACATCCCCAGCTGGACCTGCATCTAAAGCAAAAAAGATGTCTGGTTTAATCATATTTGCCGCTGTTTCAGCTCCACGCAAACCTACTTCTTCTTGAACATTGGCTCCAGCGAATAAAGTATTGGGTAATTTTACATCTTTAAGGGAGGCTAATAAATCAACCGCCATTGCACAACCAAAACGATTATCCCAAGCTTTGGCCATTAACTTCTTCGGATTGCTTAGGACAGAAAAAGGAGTGGCAGGGACAATGGGTTGCCCAGGACGAATTCCCATTTCTAAGGCATCTTCTCTATTATCTGCTCCTACATCAATAAACATTTTTTTAATATCGACTGTTTTCTTTTTATCCTCATCAGATAAAAGATGGGGTGGTAATGAACCGATCACTCCCATTACCTCTCCTGTAAGAGTTAAGATTCTTACACGTTGTGCCAAAAGAACCTGACTCCACCATCCTCCTAGTGGTTGAAATTTAATAAAACCCTTCTCGGTAATTTGTGTCACCATAAATCCAACTTCATCAAGATGGCCTGCCACCATTACTGTAGGCCCAGCTGGATCATCCCGTCTTACTCCAAAAATTCCACCAAGGTTATCTTGGATAATTTCATTGGTATATTGACTCATATACTTTCGCATAAGATCTCGAACCTGTCTTTCGAATCCAGGTGCTCCATGTGCCTCTGTTAGTTCCTTAAACATCTGTAATCGTTCATTCATTTAAATCCTTCCCCTTTCCATTTTAATCACCTTACTTATCATTATAGTAAATATTGTTATTTTTCAAAGAATTTATTTCGTTTTTAGACTTTTTGCCTTATATTCATGAAAATTTATTTACCGAAAATCCTGACTATATTTTACAATGTTAATGATATAAAAAAATCATTCTAGTTACAAGAAACGACAAAAATTTCAAAAATTATATGCTAATATGTATCTGAACTATAAATATAGGAAGGGTGATAATCTAATGAAGAGGTTAGTAAAATTCCACCAGGTCAAAATGTCACCTATAAGGTTTACTGGTATGCTGCTACTGTAAACTATCAGTTCTACGTAACAGTTTATGTGAATCCATCAACAGGCATGGGAGAAATTGTTAGAGCTTTTGATGAATGGTATCTTGTAATACCACCAGGAGTAGTTGGTAGTGATACATTGTCAATAATAAGAAAATATGAAACATCTACCTTACCTGCAGAGGCTAGGTATACATTGGATATGGTAGCTCCAGTAAGTACAAAATTATGGATTTATGGAAGAGTAAAAGATGGCCAATTCACTTCTGTTGGAAATTAAACTAGAAAGGACAATTTCAAATGAATAATATCATTTTTCCGATAATAACGCTAATACTTCTTATATTATTTATTTATATAATAGTTAGATATGTAAAAAAATAAACTCTATAATTGATTAATTAAACAAACACAGAGACGCTGTTCGAAAAGTAACATAATTATTGTTACTGATTTAGATCAGCTTCTTTTTTTGATACTGTGTCAGTTTCAGTTGTGTTGTAAATTAGATAAAGATGAGGCAATGAACGCTTTGGCAAGAGCAATATTCTTTGGTAAACATGGAGAACTTCGCGAACGTGCTTTACAAGATCAGCTCCAACGTGCTAGTGCACTAAATATTATTATAAATGCGATCAGCATTTGGAATACAGTATATTTGACCAAAGCCATACATCTCCTTTAGGATGGGAACACATGACTCAAAACAAACTTTTTTCTTTTAATAGAATACATATGATTAAAGTAGAAATTTCCTATTGATAAAAAGAATGAAAGCGTTTACCATTAAATTATCCGAGCATTTATCGGTTTAAAGGGAAGAAGGGAAGCGTATGTCGAATAGTGAAGCAAAAGTAAAAGTTTGTTTAAATGGACATATTGTAAAGGAATTAGAACAGAATGTGTGCCCTAAATGCGGCTCACAAATCATAACTGAATGTCCAGCTTGCCACTCAGCATTTCAAGAATACGATCATTTACCTACTGTATGTGTCAAATGTGGCCATCTTTATCCATGGACAAAAGAAAAGTTGCAATACCTTAAGGAATTAGCTGAAAAGATGGATTATTTGACGAGAGATGAGAGAAATATTTTAGAAGACAGTATTTGTGAAATTATACGTGAGACCCCTTTTACCCCTGTTGCAGCGATTCGTGTTAAAAAGATTATTGAAAAGCTCGGCCCCAAAACATCTATCTTCAAAGATCAATTATTAGATATCTCTAGTGAGACAGCTAAAGAAATTATCTGGACGGATTAGAATTTTTGTAAGCGTTTTAAAAGAATATAAATAAAAAAGGGGAGTCGGATCATTCCAAACTTCCCGTTTTTGCATTTAATTTGTTATTGTGCCTTCAAATGATCTTCATACATTATCAGAGATCCACCTTATTAGCAAGTTTTGCCCTTAAATCATCAAAAACTTCTTTATGGGAATATTTTTTATCTGTTGTATTGGCTTCAAGTTCTGTTTCCTTTAGCTTAAAATAAATTTCACTTTCAAATAATTTACGTTCGTAGGTTTCTATACTCATCACAACCATATCACCAAAACCGTTTTTAGTTAAAAAGACTGGTTCTGCCTTTTCATGAACAATCCTTGATATATCAGCAAAATTATTTCTTAAATATGTTTTCCGTTTGTTCTTCTTATCTTTTAATGCGGTGGAAGGAGAGAGAATTTCCACGATTAAATCCGGTGCCTTTTTTGCCCATGTTTTTCACTACCCTACACATCACATTTTTTCTTTATTATATCATGTAGCTATAAATTAAAAAGGGAAAATAGGATGATTCCTATCTTCCCTCTTGTATTAGTACTATTTAACGAAGTACAGAAGAAGCCATTCTCACATAGGTATGACGCTTACCTCTTACCACTATGGAATAAACCATGATGTTTTCAGGAATCGCAATACCAGCATAACCAGCATCACCTATATGGTAAACATCAGCGCCTGCCATTTTACTATTAAGAGCAATTTGTCTAATCGTACTTTCATCTGCTCCTTCTTGACTTGTTCCAATCGTTAATAATGCAAGTGCACCCATTTTATGGATAGACTTTATAAGCTGTTGAGTGGATTCAATGGTGATTCCCGGAACCGTACCTGGTGAAGGAAGTAGGATAATATCTGCTCCTGATTCTATAAAACCTATAATATCTTCTTCTTTTACGATTTCATCACCTGTTTCTCCTTCTACCCCGGCTCCATGCATTTTCCCAGCAATAATCAGGCCATCTTTCCCAAATACGCTTCTTGCTGTTTCAATTGCTTTCTTAATTTCCATATTGGTTACTCCTGTTTTCGGATTACCCGTTAAACAGACAAAATCAAATCCTAACTTTTTAGCCTCTGTTAATGCCTTTTCAGAAGCTAATCTTCCTTCTGGCAAATGAACAAGTTGCTCTAATTGTTTAGCTTTTAGATCGACAGGTTCTAAATTTAATCCTACAGGACGGCCAATTAATTCCTTTAACCGATTAACAATCATTGCTGGCTCTTCTATCCTTAAACCTTGAATAGATGGATGAAAAACATCGAAGAAATTAAGTAAAATCATATCTGCTCCAAAAGCAGCGGATATTTCTGCATTGGTTACACTTGGGTATAAAGGTTGTACGGCTCCAATAACTTCGGAAACAATAACTCGTCCTTCTGAAGCTTTTATGGCTTGTTTTAGATCCTGACCATTCATTATTTTAAAATCTGATGCTGTACAATCTAATAATCTTTTCATTATAGAAACCCCCACTACATCAAACGCATGGCATTAGCTAAAAATTCAACGTCTGTACCAACAACCACTTGGATTTCTGTAGAACTAAGCTTAATTACTCCTTTAGCCCCAAGTCTTTTTAATTCAGCTTCATCTACTTTTGTTATATCTTTTACTTTAAGGCGCAAACGAGTCACACAATTGTCTAGATGTGCAATATTATCTTTTCCACCTAATGCTTCATAATATTCTACTGCCAAATCTTCATATTTTTTCGAGCTAATCGTTAATCCACCCTCTTCTATTTCTTCATCTTCACGACCTGGTGTTTTCAAGTCCATCACCTTGATTAAGAAATAAAAGATAACAAAATAGGCTAAACCATAAACTAAACCAAAAGCAAAAAGTAACCATGGCTTTGTGGCCAATCCAAGATTTAAGAAGAAGTCAATTGCTCCAGCCGAGAATGTAAAACCATGATGAGTTCCTAGTAAGTAAGCGATAGACATTGAAACGCCTGTTAGAACAGCGTGAACAAAATATAAAATTGGCGATAAGAACATGAAAGCAAATTCAATCGGTTCGGTAATACCTGTTAAAAATGAAGTCAAGGCGACCCCAATCAACATTCCAGCAACTGCTTTACGTCGATGCTTTTTAGCAGTCGCAATCATAGCAAGGGCTGCAGCAGGAAGACCAAACATCATTACTGGGAAAAATCCTGCCATAAAGATACCTGCAGAAGGATCTCCGGCGAAGAAACGGTTTAGATCACCTGTTTTCCCCCCAAACTCACCGAAAACAAACCAAACTAAACTATTAAGTACATGGTGTAACCCTACAGGAATTAACAAACGATTTAAGAAACCAAAAATTCCAACCCCTAATGCTCCTGCCCCTACAATCCATTCTCCCACGGCATTGATACCGTTTTGAATGACAGGCCAGATATAGCCAAAGATTCCTGCTAAAATAAGCATCGCAAGAGAGGTAACGATAGGGACAAATCGTTTACCACCGAAAAATCCCAACCAATCTGGTAATTTAATCTCATGATAACGATTATACAAAAGACCAGCAACAATACCAGCAATAATTCCACCCAAGACTGCCATATTGATCTCTTCGTTTATGGCAGTAGCTCCTTTTGTTAATACAAAATAACCAACAGCTCCAGCTAAACCCGCAGAACCGTTTCCATCCTTTGATAATCCTACCGCTACCCCGATTGCAAAAAGCAACGCTAAATTTGAAAATACAGCATCACCAGCTGCTGCGATAAAAGGAATATTTAATAAATCCGGTTGACCTAAACGTAATAATAAGCCTGCAGCAGGTAATACAGCAATTGGTAGCATTAATGCTTTACCAATTCGTTGTAAAAAACCTAACATAATAAGACCCCTTCCTTCATTTTAAATTTGTATTGAAAAAGCGATGAATCGCTTCTTTCAATCTACCATTAGATTGACTTAAATAATACTGAGCTTGTTCTTTGGATCCTTGTGTTAAAGCAACAAATATCGCTGTTTTCAAATGATATTCACTTTGTTCTAGTAAATCTTTTGCTTCAAATTCAGATAGATTAGTTAAATCCATTAAAGTTGAGATTGCTCTCTTAACCAATTTTTTATTAATTAATTGCATATCTACCATCTGATTTTGGTAAACTTTCCCTAAGCGAACCATTGTCGCTGTAGATATCATATTTAAGATCATCTTTTGTGCTGTTCCAGCCTTTAATCTTGTTGAACCCCGAATAACTTCTGGCCCAACAACAGCTTCAATCCCAAATAGACTAAATTTTGAAGCTGGAGTTTTTTCATTGCAACTAATCGAAATTGTTAATGCTCCAATTTTATTACCAAAATCAAGTGCTGAAAGAACATATGGTGTAGTGCCACTGGCACTTACGCCAATAATAACGTCATTTGCTGATATTAAATATCCTTGTAATTCTTCAACCACTTGTTTTTCATCGTCTTCATTTTCTTCTAAGGGAGTCCACATGGCTTCATATCCTCCAGCAATGAGCCCTATCCATCTCCCAGGTTCAATAGAGAATGTTGGAATTAATTCAACCGAATCAAGAACTCCAAGTCGCCCACTCGTTCCAGCACCGACAACAAAGCACCTTCCCCCTTTTTGCCAACGCTCAACGATTGCATCGACTGATTTTGCTACCGTAGGAAGGGTCTTTTCTATAGCTTCATATATTTTTTTGTCCCCTTCGGCCATTAAAGTAATAATCTCCAAAGAACTCATTTCATCAATTCTTAAGCTTTTCTGGTTACTCTGTTCTGTAATCGTTTTCTTTTCTTCCATCATTTCACCCTTGGCATATCAATAATAAATTTGTATCGGTCAGCACGATATACGGACTTAACTACTTCCAATGGATTCCCATCTTCAAGATAGCTGTAACGTTGTATCATTAAAACAGGTGCCCCTTCATGAATATCTAATATTTCACTTTCTGTTTTCCTAGCAATTGACGCCTCAAGCACTTGAGTTCCATGGCCAATTTTCATATTTAAAATATTTTCAATATATTCGTATAAAGAACCATTAACGATTTCTTTATTTAACCCTTTTACTAGATCTACAGGTAAATACGAAACCTCATATGCCATTGGTATATGATCTGCCAATCGAACCCGTTTTACTTCATAGATAAGTGTACCTTCTTCAATCGCTAATTTAGTTGCAATCCCATTACTGCTAGGAATAACATTAAAATCAATTAACTTCGTACTCGGTTCCATTCCTCTGGTTTTCATATCCTCTGAAAAACTTGTTAACCCTTTTAAGGTTTGCTCAATTTTTTGTCTTGCTACATAGGTACCTTTGCCTTGCTTACGAAGTAGATACCCGTCATTTACAAGACTGTTGATAGCTTGGCGAACAGTCATTCTGCTTATCTCGTATTTTTCGGAAAACTCTCGCTCTGAAGGAATTAAATCACCCGGTTTTAATTCCTCTTTTTCAATCATTTCTTTAATGATTTCCTCAAGCTGATAGTAGATCGGTAAAGGAGAATTTTTATTGATCATACGCACCAACTCTTTCCTTTTCCTTGATTATAGACATTGCTTTTGCATCAGCAATAATAGTCACATTCGGGTGTTTTTTTAGGATAGAAGCTGGAAGCTCTTCATTTATCTCCTTAGTCATTAAATCGTGTAATATTTGTGCCTTTTTTAAACCATAAACCAATAATATAATCTGCTTGCTTTTCATGATTGTAGCGATCCCCATTGTAATCGCATGTGTCGGAACCTCAGATAAATCATGAAAAAAACGAGAGTTAGCTCTTCGAGTTGATTCAGCTAATTTTACGACATGCGTAGTTGAATCGAAAGCTGTTCCAGGCTCGTTAAAACCGATATGCCCATTAACGCCAATTCCTAAAAGTTGTAGATCTATACCTCCTACTTGTTCAATAAGTCCTTCATATCTTTGGCATTCGATCTCTAAATCTTCCGCCATACCATTTGGAATGTGTATTTGGTCTGATGGAATATCAATATGATTAAAAAGGTTTTCTCTCATGTAATAGTAATAACTATTTGGATTTTCTTTATGCAAACCTACATATTCATCTAAATTAAATGTTTGCACATGTTGATATGAAGTTTTATTGTTTAAAAAGTCCTCACGCAAATTTTCATATACGCCTAAAGGAGTTGATCCTGTAGCCAAACCAAGTGTCAAAGAAGTAGACTGAGATACACGTTCGATAATGATTTCTGAAGTCTTTTTAGTCAATGCTTTGTAATCTTCTACCTCAATGATTTTCATATTCCTTTTCCTCCTTCCCGGTTATATGCTAATTCGCCTCTACAAAATGTTATAACGACTTGGTTATTTTTATCAAGTAAAACAAGATCAGCATCCTTACCAACTTTAATACTACCTTTTCTATCAAATACATTAAGTTGTTTAGCTGGATTTATTGAGCTCATATGGATAACGTCTTCTAACGTACAATCCGTAAAATTCATCATATTTTTCATGGCATCCTTCATTTTTAAAATGCTACCTGCTAATGTACCATCTTTTAAGGATGCTTGTTGATCATCAACAAAAACTTCTTGCCCTCCTAATTGATAAATACCCTTTCCTAAACATTTTGCCCTCATGGCATCTGTTACCAGAACAACACCTTCCTTACCCTTTTGCTGAAAAACTAATTTGACCATTTCCGGTCGCACATGAATACCATCTACGATAAGTTCCGCTTTGACTTGATCATGTAGTAATACAGCCCCAACAACTCCAGGTTCGCGATGATGTAATCCCCTCATTCCATTAAATAGATGGGTGGCATGTGTAACACCTACTTTGATTGCTTCTACCACTTCCTGATAAATGGCATCAGAATGTCCAATAGAAGTAACAACACCTGTTTCTCGCAAGTAGGCAGTTAATTCCAATCCTCCTTTCCTTTCGGGGGCTAAGGTTACTAACTTAATATGATTTCCTGAAATTGTTTGCCATTTTTTAAATAGTTCAACGTCTGGTTCAATAATGGCGTGCGGAGGTTGTGCACCAGCTCTTTTCGACGAGATAAATGGCCCTTCTAGATGTACTCCTAAAACCTCAGCTTTCCCAGACCCGTTTTCTGTCCTCATATAATTAGCTACATTAATCAAAGCCTGTTCAATTTCTTCTTTCTCCTTTGTAATCGTTGTTGCTAAGAAACCGGTTGTTCCTTCTTTAGGTAATGCGCTTGCAATGGTTTCAATCGCTTCAAAAGTTGCATCCATTGTGTCTGCACCTGCAGCTCCGTGAATATGAAGATCGATCGCTCCTGGAATGAGTTTAAAATCATTTGATAACTGGATTACTTCAATATTGTCTGTATTTTGAAACTTATCCATCTCATCAATTTCCAATATTATTCCATTTTCAATTCTAATGTAGCCATTTTCAATCTTTTCGTCTTGTTTGAAAATAGTCACATTTGAAATAATAAAGCGGTTTCTGTTTGGAACCATGCTGTCAGGACTCCTTTTATCTATTTCTAAATTGATCTTATCATTAAGATAACTAGTTGTCTATACCATTTGTTAAGAAAAATGAAATCATTGTATGAAGTAATCAAATAGAGGGGATATTCTCCCCTCTTGACTCTGAATTTATATTCATATTGTTTAGTATAAAAACATTCAATACCACCCGATATTTAAAACGATCACCTCTTGCGATGCCTACCGTGTACTCAATAATACCGATTTTATCGTAGGTTATTCTTTCGATCATCATGCTTGGATGGTTTTCTTTATATTCGAGTAATTCCGCCTCATGTTTTCTCGTATTTACCGGTTGAAAACTTTCCACTGCCTTTGTGAAATTAACATTAAATCTTTCAGTCAGAATATCATACAAATCCATGTTGTTTATAAATATAGCCTTCCTTTTCTAACTCTTGAATAGCTTGCCTAACTGTGTTTATATAATTCTCTCAATAATCTTTTCACACCATTCATGGGTTTCTAATGCATCATTCATTAAATTGATTGTCGAAAGATCCTTAGAAACTATTTTTATAAAATCTTCAATGACTCCAACAAATCCCCTTCGATATAATGTTGAATCCCAATCATTGCTTTTAATCATTTTCTCCTCACCATTTTCAGATTGTATGGTGTCTACCAGATTTTTAACGATCCATTTCTTTTTTGGAACGATATATTCAAGTATCTCTTCATTAATTCCATGGTCGCGATTCATTATCCCAATTGATGTAAAATTCTTACCCTTAAACTTCACTACAAGTTGGTGTAATTTCCCATTCTGAACGACAGTGTCAACATCAAAATGATCAATATCTCCTCTAGATAAATATCTTAGTGTATCAACAATGTGAATAAAATCATCATAAATAACCTCTCGTACTTCTTTAATCTTATTCATCCTATTTTTTTGCATAATGATGATTTTCGAATCTTTGGACTCTGGTAAGTCCTTATACATTGGGGCATAGCGACGATTAAAACCTACCATTAGCTTTACATTTTGATCTTTTGCCAATTGAATGATTTTCCTAGTTTCTTCAATTGAATAAGATATTGGTTTGTCTACGTAAACATGTATTTTATTTTTTAATAATTTTTCAATAATCGAAACATGTGCTTCTGTAGCTGTATGAACAAAAGCAGCATCCACATTTTGAGCAATGAGTTCATCTACATGATTTAAACGATGACTCACTCGGTATTTATCTGCTAAAAAGTTTAATCTGTCATTATTTCTAGTTACAAATATAAGCTCAATCCCTTTCATTGCGGTTATCACAGGAAGATATGCCTTTTCTGCAATTTTTCCTAAACCTATTATCCCTATCTTCAACACTGCTTCCTCCTTTAATGCTGCACTATTCTTTGGATAACTATATATTACACTTTTATAAAATGCAATAAAAGGAATAATACCCAAGAACTAACGGATGAATTATGATGTTGAAAAATAGAAGGATTAGCTAAAAAGGACCTCTCTTAAATTAGAGAGGCCTCTCTTATTCTTCTTTACTTCAATTGATTCCCAAAATCATAATAGAAATCTGCTGTAATAGAACCATCAGGATTTTCTTGAATATTGGTTACATGAATGCCAGTATTTGCTGGAACAGGGTTGTTCTCACTCCAAAAATAGTAAGACCCTGTATGAACATTAGAGGTATATGGAGTAATTTGACTACCTGTTTTGAAGAAGTCTCTTTCATCTCCACGGTTGACATTATGCTCTAAATCATAATTGCCATCTGCCTGTACGACTGACAATCCATAGTGCGTAACTTTTGTTCCATCTGCTGCAATTTGATATTGATTATATTGGAAACGTTTATTCTTCCAGTTTTCCACATTGTTTGGTCGGAACCCCGCTGTATGATAAAGCTTAATTACATTCTCATCTACATGCCATGCCACTAAACCATGGGCATTTTCACCAACACGAACATATCCTTGGTTAAATCCTTTTTGTTGAATATTCTCAAATAAGAAATATTCTGTTCCGTTAGAACCAGGGACCTCCATCTTTACTACGTCTTGTGCTTCATTAACAGGTCTTAATGTCAGGGTTTTTGCTCCGTCTTCTGGTTTCACTTCTATTGGATTTAACCAACCTAAGAACATTTTTGAGTAAGGATCAAAGTGAGATGGTGAGTTACCTGAGTAAGCTCCAGCATTTGGATATCTTAACCACGACCCACCGGCCATCATAGAGAAGTTTCCTACTCCTTCCGAAGTATAAGCGGTATCATAGAAGTCAGGTAACCCTAAAGCATGACCGAATTCATGGGCAAAGACTCCAACCTGTGCTGGATATGGACCAGATTGGTATACCCCATCATATTGACCTGTAAATGGATTATATCCAGCTACGTTTCCACCGATTTCCGGCTCAATCGTATAAGTATAAACAAGAACATTATCATAGAATAGATCAGGCAAAACTTTTTCTAACCAAGCATTCCATTCTTCATCGCTTTCGACACCATCCCGATTTGTATCAGAGGGGTAGTACCCTGTTTCATACCATCCACCCCAGAACAATGCTCCTAAAGTACTCCATTTGTGGGACCAAATTTGTTGTGGATCTCTACTCCATTCTCCACCAGTTCCTTCATGAATAATAAATACATTGGGAACTTCTCCATTCACTGCATATTTAGAAAAATCAACCACTTGATCAGCCGTTTTTAATGCATCGATGATCAATTCTCCCATTCGAGCATCGCCATTTGCATTACCATAAACAAAATGATCACTTTGCTCCAAGTAGTAAGAAGCAGGTTTAGGTAAAGTAACCCAGCCAATATCTGTCATATCATCATAAGTGGTTAAAGTAACCTTACCATAACTTGATTCTTTATAAGCATTTTGCATGGTTCGATCAGTTGGTACGGGTGTTCCATTATAAGTTGCATATTTTGAGAATATAGGTAATTCATATGGATTATACTCTGTTCCAAAAATCAAATCTTGAAAATAATTTGCAGGAACTCTTTCTTCTGGTGCTCCTAAAGCTGTATCAGGAAATTCAATAAGTAAGACGAGCATTGGTATCTCATCATCTGTTGGTTGATACTGGACTCCAACTTGGTCAGGTTGGTTAAATTTTTTACCGTGTTTTTCTCCTACTAGGTTAGCAGGGTCATTTTTTTCTAAGGAAATGCCCTTTTCCTTTGCCATATCTACCAATTCTGGAGTAGCAGCTACATAAGAAGCTAAATTGGCTTGAAGCTGTTTTCCTTTTGCAACATCTTCAACTTTAGCATTGACTCCCCCTACTAAAAAACTACTAACTACTAAGCTGGTGGATAAGATAAAAGTTGCCAG
>NZ_LSKU01000001.1:2054307-2066851 GCF_001561915.1 Tepidibacillus decaturensis
ATATTTTGAAAAATTATCACACATTTTTGTAAATTATGTAAATAGTAGGGATAAAAAAGATCTCGAAACTTCGAGACCTAAAGATCACATCCACATTCATTTGAAATCTGGGTATTTAACACAATCTGTTGCCCATTTTGCTTAGCTGTATCAAATAAGAGGCGAACCGCTTTCCACACTAGATCATCAGGTCCTTTAAAAATCGTACTCATAGATCCTACTTCTATCGTTAAACCTTCTTCTTTTAACGGTTTTACAGCATCTAAGGCTTCTACAATCACTTGGTCAAACTCTTTTGTAGCCAACGGGTAAAGAGCTACCTGACAGGATATCATCATTTCTCCTCCTTATCCCAGCGAACGGCAAAAAAGCCTGCCTGTTCTGCTTGTAATTCCTGTTTTTCTTTTTCTTGCTGCCACGCATCTTTTTCATTAAATTCCAGAACGGGTGGTAAATATAATCCTTTTTTAATCGTTAAAGGATAGGGTAATAAGTCCTCTAGTTCTTTCTCTGTATAAAGATGTGCCTTAGCAAATAAATTGTTTGGATCTTCTATTGCTTTTTGTCGATATAATTCTCCCCATGGGCTTTCCTTTGTTAATAAACCAACTACTAACCGACCGTTTGGATTTAGGACTCTCATCGCCTCGCGTAAAACCAATTGAGGTTGATCCATAAATTCTATCGCTGTAACAGAAATCACTAAGTCAAAACTATTACCAAGAAATGGTAGATAGTGAGCATCACCTAAGTTCCAATCAATCGACAACTTCTCCGCTTCCGCTTTTTCTTTGGCCACCTTCATCATTTCTACTGATTGATCGATGGCTGTTACATTTAACCCTTTCCTAGCAAGCCATAATGTATAGGTTCCAGTGCCAGAACCAATATCTAACACTTTCTCACCTTGTTTTGGACTTGCTAATGATTCAATCAATTCCTTTTCAACCCTATCGACAAAGTTGCCAAGCTTTGTTTGATACCAAGTATCATAATCTTTTGCAAAAGCATCAAACCATGCCATTTATTTACCTCTTTTCTTAATCATTTTCTAATTTCTATAAGTATACAAAAATAGAGAAGGAAAGGTAAAGTAAATCCTGGAAAGACGGGTCACTATAGTCTGAAATCCTGTTTCCCAGCTTGAGATGATTTTACTCCAAATCGATTCTTCTTTTGTAACAAATGATCCCTGATCATCCTGTTCTAAAATCAAGTAGGTCATTTCCTCATTCCAGTGAATGTTCTTTTGAAAAACTTGGATGGCAGGTATCAATGGTATATACCATTCTTGTCCGATTCGTTTTAGTTCTTGACCTCTTATCATAAGCGAAGTATTTTCTTTGTATAGTCTTATGATTTTCGTCCGTTCATCCACCATTACTCTTGTATCAAGAAGGATTGGAGCCTGTTTTAAAGGGAGCCACCACATCTCATCTTGATAAGAATAAATGACCTCTCCAATCTTCTCGTAATAAGGTTCAACCATCCAAACATCAACGAGTTTATCCTTCTGCTCTTCTTTTTGCTCTACTTCTGCAATTTTTTTCTTTTCCACTTCTCTAACGAAAGTGTCTCTAATTTCAAATTCATTATTTCTCTTCCATCTTGTTGCCGTTTCGGGTTGGATAATCGGTTCTACTTGTTCAGATAACGCTTTAAATTGATATCCTTTCTCCTTGTAATATTTGATGATCGATGGTAAGGCTCCTACTGTATTTACGTGTGACTTGCTATCATGCATGAGCACGATTAATTTTTTGGTCACTTTTGATTGTTTTACAGTTGCAATGATTTCCTTAGCGGGTACACCTATGCGTTTGGAATCTCCACTATCTACATTCCAATCATAGACCAAATAATCTGCTTGATCCATAAAATAGAAATAAAAACTATCCCAGTTCTTATAAGTCCCTCCTGGTGTTCGAACCAAGGAAGTACGAATCCCTGTGATATCGTAAATCACTTTTTCTGTTTTCTGAATTTCTTGCCAAAAATCTGAGAAACTACTGTACAAATTTTTATACTGATGGGTATAGGAGTGATTTCCAATCGAATGTCCTTCTTCCACAATTCTTTTGATGATTTTTTTATTTTGTTCTGCTGCTTTACCTACGACAAAAAAGGTTGCTTTTATTCCTTCCTTTTTTAAAATATCTAATACCTTCGGAGTTAATTCACTTGGCCCATCATCAAAGGTTAAATAGACCGTTGCTTTTTCCTCTTCTATAAAATTTCGTTCCTTTAATATTCGCTTTCCTGATAATAAGGTCTGATAGATAGGATCAGCACTTTCAGCTTGTCCTATTGTAGGAAAGTAGAAAAAGATTTGTGAGATAACAAGTATTAGGCTAATAAGACACTTCTTTTTAAAGACCATTATTCTTCCCCCTTTGATGTTCTATTACATGTATATGGGGCTAGTCCTAAAATAGAAGTTAAAAAAACCTAATATACTGGTGTGTATATTAGGGACAAAATAGTGTAAATAATGGTTCTTTATCTATTTCTGATTCTATCATTTCTTTTAATTTATAAAGATCTTTTGGCTTCAAATCTTTTTTATCAAAGTAACGAATCGACCGGCTATAGAATCTTCTTGGAAAAGCTAAATAGGAGAAAAAAATCTTCCATTCATCATCAGTGATTGGACGAGATAATTTTGATTGATAACCATTTAAAAATGTAAAGACCATCTGAGTATCCCAGTGGTAGGGTTTTGCATGATGTTCAAGAAAATGAGCAAGATCTTTAACACGTTCTGCAAAAGCTAATGTTTCAAAATCGATAAGCCATATTTCTCCTGCTTCATCTAACATGATATTTCGAGATTGTAATGCTCCGTGACATAAAGCGGCTGATTCAGGATAGAACTGTAAAAGTGCATGATAGTCAACATCTTTAATATATTGGTATGCAAGTTCGTTTCGCTTAAGCAGAAAATCCAACATTTGTTTTTCCAATGAATTGAAGGATTTATACAAAAATTTTTGATCCCATTCGAAAAGTTTTTGATATGAATGTTGAAGAAAATCTGGCTGTTTTCCCCATTCAAATCTATCGCTATCTTGTTTGGGTCTAATTTCTAATGTTGCATGATGAAAGTCAGCCAAGGTCTCTCCAATTTTTTTTACATATGGATAGCTTTTATTGGGGATTTCTTCTAGATCAAGCCATTCCTCCATAAAATAATCTTTTTTCTCATACTTGATTAAATAGTTTCCTTCTTTTGAACGAAGAAAATTAGGAATTTTTGTATAACCGTGATCTCTAATCTTTTGAAGATAATTCGCAATCAACGGCAGATCAGTTAATTCTTCAGCACCTTTAAATCCAAATAATCCAACAGACGTGTTCACTTTATAGACAGCCCGAACTTTTACCATTGAATGAACTTTTAAATCGTAATGTTTCTCAATCAGTGATTTTATTATATCTGGTGAAAGATCAACATTTGCAGAGAGCATTGAAAACATCCCTTTTATGACAATTTTTGCGTGCTTTCATAATCTTGTAAAAGCGTCATATCCCTTGGTAAAGGGCGTAATTCATTCTATGTGTATTCATCCACTTTTGCTCCTGCAATCATTCCATGGGCTGATAAATAGTCTAATATTTGTTGAACTGCATCATTAGGAGAAAGCTGATCAGTATCAATAATCATTTCTGGATGATTTGGTTCTTCGTAATAATGAATGGTAGAAGGGTATCTTGAATATTTAGCCAGTTGATCTCTTTCTAACCTTGTATTCAAAGAACATCTTAAATAGATCTCTACAAAATCATCAATTTCGTTACGAGCAGTCTCTCTCATTTTGCGCAAACGTCCTACAGAAGAAATCAAGACAATAATACAATGTTTATACAGAAGTTTTGCCACATAGATAATATTCGTGGATTTCTGCTTTTGCCTGATAAACCAGTCAGAACTTAATTCTTTTGTTAATGAACGAGGTACTTCATCACTATCAATTCGTTCTACATCATAACCTTTTAATTTTAATTCTTTTTCCAACAATTTGCTTATCGTTGTTTTTCCCGCATTGGGTAAACCGGTGAACCAAATCACTAGCCCTTTTTGCATAGTTATTCACTTCTTTTCCATATGATTGTTAATTTAAATTATTCATCCAAAGATAAATTGGATTGGATTAGAACCCTTTAGAGAAAAGAGGTGTAGAAAAAGGGCATTATCTTCCCTTTAGAAAACCTTTCATTTGAAGATATTGCATAATCAAATTTACACTTTCATTTGGTTGCTTGTGATTTGTATCAATGACAACATCAGGATTATTAGGTTTTTCGTAATAATCAAAATAGTCACGATGAGTTTGATATTTTTTTCAAAATCACGTTCTAATCTTACTTCTAATGGGCAAGTGAGATAAATTTCAATAAAATTAGGTACTTGCTTTCTCAACAGTTCTCTCCATTCACTAAACCTTCCTACGGATGCAATAAGGACAAAATAGTTATTATCATATAATAAACGAGAAAGAAAAGATATATTTTCAAGTTTTAACCTTTGCCTTTCTTCCCAACGATCGGCTTGAGGTTTAATAATGGATAAAGGTAGTGTATCGCTGTCTAGTCTATAACAACGGTATCCTTTTTGTTGCAATTCACTGAAAAGTAATTTTGATAATGTCGTTTTTCCCGATTTGGAATGTCCGGTAAACCAAATAATAAGTCCTTGTTGCAATGTTTGTTCCTCCTCGCTATTAAACACAAAATGGAATTGCTCCGTTGCACTTATACTTTTCTAAAGTGAGAAAAAAGAGTGTAATAAAACCACTCCTTGGTTTTATTACACTCTTTAAATTGATTCATCTATTAGTTCAATTTGAACAAGATAACCAGCATGTTTTTTGATATTGATCACTCCGGAATCCAAAAGTAAATACTGTCCTTTAATTCCAAGTAAACGGCCTTCAATTTTGGATTGCTTATCCAAAGTTAGAGAAGAAATATGTTCTAGGGTCTCGAGTATAGGATAAATAAATGCATGGATTTGTTCAACTTCTAATAAATAAGGGTGGAATTCTTCAGGAATCTTTTCTCGTATCTCCTCTCTGATTTTAAAAAGATCCTTTTCTGCAATTTCTCCTTTTAGCATCTTTCGCCAATTGGTTTTATCTGGCATAAACTGGGATAAATAAAATTCCAATTCACCCGCCATTTTTCGTGTAGGAAGCTCAGCAATTGGGATTGACTGAACCGCTCCTTGATCTACCCAACGTTTAAAAGCATTTGTCTTTCTTGTTAACCCTACTTTCACATCACTGCTTAAAGCCAGATATACATAATGAGGCACCATACAATGATCTTCTGCAAACGATTCATCACGACAAGTACCTTGATCAAAATGGCACTCATGTGGCTTTACGATACATAGGTCATTTTGTGGTAACTTGACAAAACACGGATAACAGGAACCATTATTATATGATTTCTTGATTTTTCTACCACAATGAATACAATGGATCTCATTTTGATAGCTTAGTTTCATCTGTTTTCCTATATATGGATTTAAATGAATATTTTCTTCATTGATCTGTAAGAAATATTGAACGGGTTCCTCTACTTTATGTACCAGTTCTCTCAATTCCCCGCTGACTTTCAATAGATTAACTCCTCTCAATTATAACTTCTTTTTTTGAAAAACTTTGTTTTCTGTTCCTTCCATTAAACGCTTAATATTTGAATGGTGGCGGAAAATAATAAACAACACAAAGAATACCCCTGCTAATTTAATTGATATAGATTCCTCTACAATAAAAAGAGAAATCCCTACTGTTATCGCTGCAAACATGGATGATAACGATACAAATTTAGTGGTGAATAAAGTAATGGCAAAAGCAATAGCACCAAATAAAACGGTTAAAGGATTCAAAACAAGCATCACTCCGGCGCTTGTCGCCACACTTTTCCCCCTTTGAATTTGGCAAAAATTGAATAAGAATGACCAAAACTAGCTGCCACACCTGTTAAAGCAGCAATCGTTTCTCCACCAAGGTAAAGGGCGATCCCTGTGGGAATTACGCCTTTTAGAATATCAGCAATCGAAACCAAAAAACCCGCCTTTTTACCCATAACGCGGAAGGTATTCGTGCCACCAATATTTCCACTACCATGTTTGCGAATATCGATATTTTTCCTTTTACCTACGATTAAAGCAGAGGGAATAGATCCTAACAAATAACCAATGATCATGGCCAAAAATACATCCATATGATTCTCCTTCAGCAAATGCATACTTTAATACCATAATAGCAAAAATTTAATTATTTTTCATCATGAACAAATTGGACATTCACAGTATCAGTGCGATTTGTTTTTAAAATAGGAACTCTAATCACTAATAGACCATTTTGGTACCTAGCATGGATTCGTTTACTATCAAATACGACTGGAATCATCACACTTCTTGAAAAGTTTCCTAACTTTCTTTCTGATTTTATGATTTCCTTTTCCGAAAAATCGTAATTTGATCGAACCTCCCCTTCAACCGTTAGTCTTGATCCAGCAATTTTAATCTGAAGGTCATTTTTTTAATTCCCGGAATTTCAAAGATAAAGAGCATCTCATATGGCTTTTGGACAATATCCATCGGTACGGATCTAGAAAACCTTTTGTCAAAATTTGCATCCTCACCCATAACTTTTCCATTCTTAAATACTCGATCAAAAAACTGCTGATCAAAGGGATTATTCTCTCCAAAAAAACCTTCAACTAAATCTTTATCTTTAAATATATCCTCTTGAAATGGATTGTTTTTTATAAAATCGAAAGGATTAAATGCCATTTTACTTCCTCCCTTAAGCATTTCTATATCAATCTATGCAATTGTTGAATAAGGGGGAACCATTATTTCTAAATAGACATATAGTAAATC
Organism: Tepidibacillus decaturensis; assembly: GCF_001561915.1. Taxonomy (GTDB): domain Bacteria; phylum Bacillota; class Bacilli; order Tepidibacillales; family Tepidibacillaceae; genus Tepidibacillus_B; species Tepidibacillus_B infernus. The sequence goes on from NZ_LSKU01000001.1 coordinate 2,061,203, forward strand.
ATGAGAATTTTTATGGGTATTCAACTATTTGATAAAGTAAAGGATGTTTGCATATGCCTTCAATCGTAGGAGGAGTGAAAATAAACAGCGTAGGTACTGGTGGAATTGTCAATATTGGCGATGCCTTATACCTTTCGCCAAAAGTTACTTCAAAATCCTATGCAGGTTCTGGATCCTTTAATACTGGGGATTTTTTGAATACCAATAATGGGTTAAGCAATACTAATACACTTGATAATGATTTACTAGAAGCAGATAACCCTGTTAACACTTAGTAGGGGGGAATCGTCATGAATCTTCATGTGAACCAAACGATTATTATTCATAATATAAGAATAAACAGTATTGGAAATTCATCGGTTTTTCAAATTGGAAGTGCGGGAATTATCAAGCCATTATCACAGCTTTACAATACAGGTGGATTTACTGAACCAGTTCCAGAACTTCGACCACCTCAAGCTCCTTGGTCGCAGTTTCCTCATCCAACCTATTAAATTTTTGTCTTTAGGCTAACACCTAACTTTAATTAGGTGCATAAAATAGGGAAAACAATGTAGGGGGATGTATATGCATGACAACTCAGATCTATATGAATATGTTCAACATCTTTATTCCCATGTAAAAGGTCAAAACGATCGTATCAATCAATTAAATGCTTTGCTCTTACAATTGCAAGAACAAATGGAAGTAATAAAAAAAGACCGTCAAATAAACATTGAAAAAATTGAGTATAAATTTGATCAATTAAAAATTGAAACCCTTGAAGGAACCTTAAATATTGGACTCACTCCTAATGGTTCAGGCATGTTTGAAGAACTAGCAGTCAATCAACAAGTTGCTGAAGATGTCAAAGTTTATTCGACAAAACACGCTGATCTTTTTACACAGATCCAAGAGTCTGTTCTACAGTATTTAAATCATGATGTTTTTAAAGACATCAATCAAATCGAACAAAAATACTTTCGTACAATAGAAAGTGATCAACAAAGACAAATGGTGATCGAAGATATCAAAAAGCAAATGGATGAACGTATCCATCTATATCTAAATCAGTATAAAAACTGGGATAAAGAAAATGAACAAGAAATCGAAAAAAATATCGTCAATCAAATCATAGGAAACATTAAACAAGCGATTGAATATTATATTCAAAACTTACCGCCAAAGGAGAATAAATGATGAACTTTTTTGTCGTCAACCGACAGCTCTCAGTAGGAAATATAAAAGTTATTGGTGTTGCTATTTCTTCTGTCTTTCTAGTAGGAGACACTGAAGTGATTAGTAGTTCTGCGATCTTTGATACTCCACCAGAGGCTGTACAATACTTGCCACTAGTGCGCCTATAATGTAGGAATGATGAATAAACGAATATCAGTCGTTAATAGCGTGAATGTGAAGCTTATGCTTTTTGGATCGATTCTTCAGGTGGGTGATAGTCGTTTTATTACACCCCGTGCTAATGTATTTGCTGTACATGGAGAATTGCCTTACTTTGATGGTCAAGAAGACAATCTATCAAGATATCCCTTATATACAAAACCTATACCTAAAACAACCATCATAGAGCCTTTACGAATGAAGATCAACAATGAATCTCCGTATATTCAAGTGGGAAACATCAAAGTGAATGGAATATCCACATCAGCAATCGTTCAAATTGGTTCTAACCATCGGATCGATGTAGAATCACGTGTAAAGCATGTTCGAATATTATTACCAAGAGTACCTAACAATCAGTCTTAGGTACTATTTTTATGCGTTTTTCGCCCATTTTTTTAAAAATGGTTGTCTAGCCTAAGCCATTAAAGCTTGATTGTCATAAGTTAGTATTAAGACACCTAGCAAACAGCCAAGGAAGGAGCTGTGATCGATGCAGTGGAGTCTTAGACACCTTCTTCTCTTTATACTAACGCTCATTGTTATATTCTGGTTTATATTTCCTGAGGAGTTTATGTGGAAAGGCTAATCACCATTTTTGGAAGGGTAACCTTTCAAAAATAACAAGGGCTCATCAACCTCACAAAGAAGAAAGCCGAATGAGATCGGCTTTCTTCTTTCATGTGTTGATTCCTATTATTTTTTTGTAAGAACAGTTTTGCCATCATATCTTGAAATGCAGGATTTTTAATGATTTCAAAAATATTGATGTTTTCAAAGGGGTTTTCTTCTTGGGAATGATTTCTTTTTTCTGATGTGTCCTCTTCTTCATTATCATCATTATTCTGCATATTACCGAAAAAAGGTAACATAAATGGTGGTGGGGCAGGTTTTTTTACTTTATTCTTTGGTGTCTCCCCTTGAGAAGTTCCATTTCCACCTCCAGATAAATTTACGTTTGCTAAAGCTTTAACTACCTCTCGAAGAACACCATTATCCTTAAATGCCATAACCACAGTATGAGCAACACTCATCCATTGTTCTAATTGCCTAGCCATCACCGACAATTCTTTTGTTAATACTCTCATATCATCTATTTTCCCGACCAAATCAAAATTTTTTAAACGAAATCCTTCTGGAAATAATGCTGGTAATTGACTATTCGGCTGCTCATCGATCACTAATGTTCTGGGGGTTCTTTTTTGTCTTGGTGTCTTTGACGATTGTTGTGACTTGCTGTTTTTATGATGGGAACTCACTTTTTGACTCCTCCTCTAATTCCCTTTTCTAAAGACTCTCATTATATGCTATGACCCAGTATGGGTGACGTTTCGCCCAATTGTTTACAAACAACTATTGTTTACGCCCAATTTTCAATTTTTAAGCATTTATAGGCAATATCCCATCACAGATTTCAGCCTTCTCTAGTAAGTTATTATATAAGGGAGGTATGCATTGTGGCAGAACAAAAACCAACAAAAAAGGATTTTGTGGATTTAATTAATACGGTAATGGGTACAAATGTCATGACTGAAGACCAGCTCACCCGTTTTTTAAATGAAGCAAAACATGTAAAGGATACAAGTGGTACAGAAGGACTTTTAGAATACGTACAAAGGGTAACCAATGCACCAACAAGTAAAGATCAATTAAAAAAATTAGCGAATCAAATTCAGCAAACGGGAAGTGCAGGGGCTGCTCTTGATTTCTTAAAAAATGAAAATCTATTAACAGAACAACAAGCAAGGAAATTAAACAAAGCCATTGAACAAACGGCAAAGAAGAAGAAAAAAAATAGAAGGGAGTTATTAAAATGACTCCTCATCCCTGGCACCCTCATCTTTTTTTAAGACAATGGATTGAAGATCAGCGGGGCAGACGGAATCAACAATATGAGCATAAAATTCTGTTTCTTAGGCCAAACGCATCAGCACGTGCCTGTTACCGTGATTTACGTCTTTGTCGAATTCGAAACCTGAAATATCTTAAACACCTACATGCTTTTGTTGGGTTGTTCCCTAAAGATTATCCATCAAGTGCCTTTAGGAACCATCCAGCCCTTTTTCAAGTTGAAGAAGACATTGATGTGCAAATCTTTATTCCTGTGAAAGGGAAAGTGACACCAAAGGCACAAGTTGTTCCATGGGGGATTCGAAGAATCGGAGCAGAAAAGGCATGGTCAAAAACGCAAGGAAAAGGGGTACGCGTTGCTGTACTTGATACAGGGATTGCTTATGACCATCCAGATCTACACAACAATGTCAAGGGTGGAGTCAATATTCTAAATCCTCTTCTTCCACCCTATGATCACAATGGACACGGAACACATGTGGCCGGTACAATAGGTGCGGTAAATAACCAGTTTGGTGTAGTAGGTGTTGCACCAAAAGTAGATCTTTATGCAGTAAAAGCCTTTAATAAAGACGGTACTGCAAAACTGTCTGATATTATTAAAGCCATTGACTGGTGTATTGGCAATGGCATACAGATTATTAATATGAGCTTTGGTTTTAATGAACCCAGTGCTTCTTTTAGGGAAGCGATTGCTAGAGCCCATCAGGCAGGTATTATTATGATTGCAGCATCTGGGAATAAAGGTACAAGGGGACGGCTAGAATATCCAGCACAATTTGAGGAGACCATTGCTGTAAGTTCTATCAATGAACAGGATCAAATTTCAAAATTTAGTACGATTGGCCCGAATATTGATTTAGCTGCACCCGGGGAAAAAATCACCTCTACTTGGTTGAACGATTCCTTTAGAGAATTAAGCGGAACCTCGATGGCTGTTGCTCATGTTTCAGGCGTTGCTGCCCTGATGTTAAGCAGATACCCGAATTTAACGCCTCAACAGCTTTCTTACATGCTAAGACGCTCAGCAACAAGGCTTAAAGATTCCTCATCCTTTGCCCAAGGTTTTGGCGTTGTCAATGCTTCTGTCCTCGCAGAAAGAGCCGTTGGAGAATAATCCAATGGCTCTTATATATTAGTTTTCCTTCTGTTTATGCATCTTTTTACTAATGTACTAAAGATCCCAAAAAATGCAAAAGAAACGACAACGACTCCAATTAAGTAGAACAAACTTTGTGGAGAAATATGATTAATGAAGCTTCCCCCTAGATAAGGCCCAATAATACTACCAACCCCAAAATGAATGGTAGCGATGATATTGGCAGTTGGAATCAATGCTGGTCCGATTAGATCGGCCACATAAGCTAAGCCCAATGAATACAATGATCCGACTAGCCCGCCAGCTAACGTAAAGATGATATATAAAAGAATCGTGGTATGAAACATAGGAACGAGGGCAAAAAGAATTCCTCCACTAAAAGTAGCAAGAATTAAGACTTTTCTTCTCCCGATATAATCACTTAATGTACCAAGCGGAAGCTGCAAGATTAAACTACCGATCACAAAAGCAGATAATAGTTTAGAAATAGTTGAGAGCTCTAGTCCTGTTCTCATCCCATAGATCGGAAAGATAGAGTTAAGTGTAGATTCTAAAAAGCCATAGATAAAGAATGGCATTAAAGCAACCCCTGCGATCGCATACACCTTCAGATAACGCTTCTCTACATGAGTTTCTCGGCCTAATTTCGGCTTTTCATTTTGTAACCGTAAGATCGGAATAAGAATAATGAAAAAGAGAAGCACGGAAACTGCAAAAGGTACCCATTCTCCATAAGGGAGTAACATTAATCCTAATGGTCCAGCAGCAAACCCAATCCCATAGGAAAGACCATAAAGCGAAATACTCCTTCCTCGTTTATTAGCAGCCACTGTTGAAGTAATCCATACCTGTGTAGCAAAATGAAGGGCATTGTCCCCAATCCCAACAAGAAAACGTAAAAGAATCCAAAAATAAAAGTTAAGCCATAAGGGAAATAGGATCATGGATCCGATTAACAAACTCATTCCAAACAAAATAATCGGTTTATACCCAAATTTCCGTACAGGTGCTTCCATAAAGGGTGAAGCAAGCAGCATTCCTACATAAAGAGCTGCAGAACTTAGCCCGTTGAAATCAGCTCGAACCCCTTGGCGATCTAAGATTACAGATAATAAAGATAATAAAAGTCCCTGACTAAAGCCAGAAATACTAACGGTTGCGACTAAAATAAAAAAACGTTTTTGAAAACCTTTAGTATGATGGTAAGCTATAGCTGCTTCTGACATGAAGAATACTTCCCCCTTCTAATTACACTCTTTCATCTTATAAGAAAGAAAAGGGTTAATCAACTCTGTATATTTAACATGTACAATATGATAGAA
>NZ_LSKU01000001.1:2068674-2071486 GCF_001561915.1 Tepidibacillus decaturensis
TAGGTGGCGGGTAGTTCACAATGACAGGATACGGTAACTTTTTTATAGGAGGAATTCTCTATGAATAAAGATGCTGCTTTTTTCTCTAGCGTGGTTGTGGCTAGTGTTGCCCTTCTCTCTAGTATTTTTGTTTATCAAACCTTTGGCCTTGGTGGAGCGATCCTAACGATTCTCGGTGGAGCGTTTTGGATTGGAGTTGGCTACTATTTTAAAAGATCTAAATCTTAATCTATGAAATTCTTTTTCTTATCGATATGATCGTGTAATTACTTAAACTCTTAGACAAAATCGTCTATAATAAATTTTGTTATCATATTTCATAGATGTAGGTGGTCAGATTGAATAAAACGCAAGCATGGATTTTAGCCTCAAGACCTAAAACCTTACCTGCAGCAGCTGCACCCGTTCTGGTTGCAACCTTGATTGCATTAAAAGATGGGGTCTTTCAGTTTTGGCCAGCGTTAGCGGCCTTAGTTGGTGCTTTATTAATTCAAATTGGAACTAATTTTGTTAATGATTATTTTGATTTTAAAAAAGGGACGGATACAGAAGAGCGCGTAGGTCCAGTTCGAGTCACACAGTCAGGCCTTTTAAGCCCGAAAGAAGTAATTATGGGCACATGGATTGTATTTGGTCTTGCTGTTTTAGTGGGAATTTATATTTTAATCATTGGGGGTTGGCCTATCTTTGTGATTGGTCTTTTATCCATTCTTTTTGGATACGCCTATACAGGTGGTCCATATCCTTTATCCTATAATGGATCTGCTGATATCTTTGTCTTTATTTTCTTTGGTTTTGTTGCAGTTGGAGGAACCTATTATATTCAGGCTGGAACGATTAGCCCACAAATTTATTGGGCTTCTATCCCTATTGGATTATTAGCCACAGCCATTCTTGTTGTGAATAACTTTCGTGATATTGAACAAGATCGGGTTGCAGGGAAAAAAACATTGGCTGTACGCTTTGGTAAAAAAAGAACACAGCTTTACTATTTTCTCTTACTAGGCTTAACTTATGTTGTTCCTGTTATCATGTGGTTATCAGGACTAGTAACCTATTGGATTCTACTCGTTTTACTTTCCCTACCGTTGTGCTTCTCCCTTGTGAAAGATATACTGCACAAGAAGGGTACTGCTTTAAATGAAACGTTAGCAGGAACAGGCAAATTAGAATTGCTTTATGGGATTTTGTTTTCCATTGGATATCTATTAGGTTAAGATGAGTTTGTATATTCTAACGCACTCGGTTGTCCGTGTATTTCTTAAAGGGGAAGAAAGCGATACTTCCTTTAACATTTTAAAAAGGGGACTAGGTATTCGTTTATCACGATTTACCGAGTCCCCTTAAATTATATTGAATCAAGGTTTGATAGGCCTCTTCGATATTTTTGGGTTCTCCCTCTCTTAGCCAACTAATCATGACCTGACGAAAGCTTCCCACAAAGGCCATCGCGCTAATCTGAATATCTTGCTTAGGAAGCATGCCCTGATCTGTTAATTCTTTTAGATCTGCTAAAGTTAATTTGATCAGCTCTTTTTCAATCTCATCTAGTTTACGGTTAAAAGCATGATTAAAACTAGGAATCTGAACTAATAGGATTTTTGCTAAATGTTGTTCCTTCGCAAAAAGGCGAATCGTTGCTTCCATAGAAGCTTGTAATTTATCAATGACTTGTTCATGCTTTGCTCTTTCTTTTTTAATTGAGTCTAAAAGCTTGGCATACATCTCATCCACAATCGTTTCTACTAATTTTTCTTTGTTAGAAAAGTAGAGATAAAATGTTCCTGTTGCAATTCCTGCTTTCTTCGCAATCGATTTTATCGAAATTGCACTATAACTTTCATTGGCCAATACTTCTTTAGCTACTTTAATAATCGATTCTTTCTTATTTTCAATTTTCTTTTTTACTTTTTCTGTTTTTTGGTATGCCACGTTGTCTCTCCCCTAAAAACCGTAAATGCTCATTCCACCATCAACAAAGATCGTATGGCCTGTCACATAGCTAGAGGCTTCAGATGCTAGAAAAACGGCTGGCCCAACAAGCTCTTTCACATCTCCTACACGTCTTAGAGGTGTTCTACTGATAATTTCATTATAATAATCTTCATTATTTAAAAGTTTTTCAGTTAATGGGGTTCTAAAATACCACGGTGCAATTGCATTCACACGAACATCATGTTTCCCCCATTCAAGAGCCAACGTTTTGGTCATTTGAATAATTCCGGCTTTTGTTGCCGCATAGGCTACTCCTGTTCGTAAAGCTACTTGGCCTGCCACTGAGCTAATATTGATGATTGACCCACTTTTTTGTTCAACCATATGTTTACCTACTGCTTGGCTAGCAAGAAATACAGATTTCATATTCGTTTGAATGATCAGTTCCCATTCTTCCTCAGGAACATCTAAGGCAGGTGTACGAATATTCATCCCTGCATTATTGACTAACACATCAATTTTACCAAAGGTATCTAGCGTTTTAGCAACCATTTTCTCAATCTCTTCTTTTTTCTTTACATCTGTTGAGATTCCAATCGCTTTTCGCCCTTTTTGTTCAACTTCTAAAACCGTTTGCTGAATATCTTCTTCTGTTCGTGCGACTATCACTAAATCAGCTCCTGCTTCAGCTAGTCCTAAGGCCATCGCCTTACCAATCCCTTTTCCCGATCCTGTTACAACAGCTACTTTGCCATCTAAACGAAAGAGGTCCATTTACGTCATCTCCTATTTTCTATTTAAATTTAGTATTTTACTTAAATAATAATCTTCCTCCATTATATCCCAAGGTGTGCGAAATCGGGTAGGAGGCTGGCCC
>NZ_LSKU01000001.1:2072718-2076193 GCF_001561915.1 Tepidibacillus decaturensis
CCTTATGCAAAGTTGATGATTATGCAAAGTAAACCGCTGAAAGTCTTGTGTTATCTGTAATTGTCTTTGATTTACTTTGCATAATATCTGGATTACTTCAGCTTAGAAAGCCAGTCAAGTAATGCAGCATCCTTGCTCCAATCAGGGAGATTGCTATCCACCAAATCTGGATAGGCATTCTCAATAGCCTGGCGCTTCAATTCTGAATCACACTTTGCATAAATTTCAGTGGTCTTAATATCCTCATGTCCAAGAAAGTCTCGTATATAAATAAGGCTAACGCCAGCTTGCAACAGGTGCATGCTCTTCGAGTGGCGAAACATATGAGGTTTCACTTTCTCTGGTACAATGGTGGATATTTGTCTTGCTAAATCAGCATATTTAGAAATAATATAGGCAACACCTTCCTTTGTAAGTTTCTTATGCTGTTTGTTAGAAAATAGCGGGTAGTCACTTCTCCAAGGTTTATCAAGGAAGTTCTCCTGAATGTAATTCTCTAACAAAGTCAAAGTGTTTTTCATCAATGGCACTCTTCGTACCTTATTGCCTTTTCCAGTTAGGATAAGAACTGCAGGATTACTGAGTACAACATCACGTACCTTGATATCAACTAATTCTTGCACTCTACACCCAGAATCATAGAGAACACTTAACAGTGTTAAATCTCGTCTGCCTTTTACAGTCATTTTGTCTGGTTGTGATAATAAAAGTTTCATTGCCTCAGGGGTCAGATGAGCTACTATTGGTTTGGGTGCCTTCTTCACAGGTAGGGCAATCACCTTTTGGAAATGAAGAATTCCTGTTGGTTCTTCATACTGTGCGTAACGGAAAAAGGAATGTATGGCTGCAAGTCTCTGATTACGAGTTGCGATACTACACTTACGCTCTTTTTCAATCCACTCAAGAAAATCAGCAATCAATCCATGAGTTAGCATACCCATATTTAACTTTTCAACGGGGATACCTCGTTGTTCTTGACAGTAACGGATTAACAATTTAAAGGTATCTCTGTAGGATGCTATTGTATTCTTGCTTGCATTTTTCTGCCGGGGCAAATACATTGACAGGAATTCTGTGAGGTGGTTGGCAAAATCAGTTGGCTTCATCGGCTCCACCTTCCAGTCTTGGGATAATGTCTGAGTAACATCCTTCCAACTTAATAGATATGTCCGGAAAAATATCAGCAGTCAGTCTAAGGTAATATGCTGTTTCCTCAAAGGAATCATGCCCCATATATGTTTTTAGTACTGGAAGATATGCTGCAAGATCTTTTCCCTGCATAACCCACTTTTTTAGGCAGTGGCATGCATATGCATGGCGAAAATCGTGTACCCTTGGTCCTTTTCCCCTACCGCCATGGGAAATGCCAGCTTTCCATAAAAAACGCCTGAAATTGCTGTAGACATTTGTTACAGTCATTGGCTTTCCATTTAATCCAGGAAAGAACCAATCAGATTCTCTTGAAAGTATATGCACTTTTTTAAAGAAATCCCGGCATCGCTCTGTAAGATTAACTGACATTGGAACCAGACGACTATTGTCTTTTTTTGAGTGTTGTATAGTCAGTATGCCTGTATTAAGGTCTACATCTTCCACTTTTAAAAGTCTCGCTTCTGAGGAACGAAGACCACAAGCATAAATCATCCGGAAAAATACCGGCATGATAAAGTGGCGATATGGGCATTCACCTACATAGTGGCATTGGTCTGTTTCACGGAAAAACTTTTGCAATTCATCTTCTGTATAAATATAAGGAATATACTGTTTTTCTGTTGGGTAATAACCTTTTGGGAGAATGTATGCACTAATCCCCACACTTTCCATATACATAGCAAGCTGCCGGATGATTGAGGCTCTTGAACATTGATTAGCCTGTGCTTCATAAGGCTTTTTTGAACACCAATCTAACACTATTGCTTTTGTAAGCATTGTTGATTCAGGATATTTTTCTGCAGTAAAGGAAGAAAAACGTAATAGATGCCTGGCTTCTGCCTCGTATTTATAGCCGATTGCCTTCTTCAGGGAGATATGGTTTTCGATATGCTCTGCAAATGGTCCTTTGAACAGGTAATTAATCATACACATCCACCTCCGGAGTGTTTATACAGCATTCCTTCAGTTTATTAATATCTACTTTTAAATAGACTGCTGTTGAGTCTGTGTCTGTATGACCGAGTATATCTGAAATAACTGCAAGTGGAGTATCATGTTCAAGCATTCTTGAAGCTGCTGTATGGCGAAGGGAATGCATGCCTCGATGCTTTTTCAAAGTTGGTAAATGTGCAATCCTCATATAATCACGGATTAACTGAGACAAATGATCACTTTCTGAAAAAGGTAGGAATGGAGCCAAATGTCTAACAAATACGACCTGGGAATCTACTTTTGGTCTGCCATGTTTAAGATAATCAATAACAGCCCATCCCACTTCAGTAGGAATCGGTAAAGTTACTGTTTCCCTTGTTTTTGACTGGTTGAATGTCAGTTTCTTTTCTTCCCAGTGGAAACAATCAAAAGTGAGGTTTTTGATATCAGTAACCCTAAGGCCCAGAACACAGGCAAGAAGGATAATTGCATAATCTCGCTTTCCCTTTGGATTCCCACGGTCAATAGCACCTATCAGTGCTTTCAGCTCTTCCTTTGTCCAGACAGATGGGATACGTGTTTGTTTACGGGCTTGAACCATTGGTGTCTTGGAAGCCAGGTCTACTTTCAAAATATCATTCTGGTGTAAAAACCTTAAAAATGATCGTATGGAGCAGGTGACCTGTTCCACGGTTTTATAGGTATACCCGGTTAGTGTCCGAATATAACTATTAATAACAGTAAGCTTTATATTAGAACAGTCACAGATTTCTTGGGAAACAAGATAATCCATGAAGCGTTCTGATTGTTTAACATAATGTTCAACAGTTACCTTGGAGTAATCTTTTTGTTCGCAGTATTTTTTAAACTTGCTGCTGATGTCTTTGTAATATGGGTCGGTAAGTATTTCCTTGTGTTTATAATATCTTCTTAAAACAGTACGATGTAGCTGAAAATCTCCAATCATTCTTATGATACGGAGTTCCTGAGTATCCTTCTGAGATAGTGTTTTATCGAAATCCTTCTTAAGAATCTGATAGTTCTGTTCGACAAATTTAATACCTAGCTCCTCAGAATAGTAGATTTCATCATTCTCTTCAGCAAACTGTGTAATTTTCTTCCAACGGTTGCGATAAAATTTCATGCTACCTTCCGTATAGCCAAGTCGTAGCAGTTCTTTTTCAAGCTCTTGTAACAGCTGTTTTAGTGGTTTCTTTTCCATAAAAAATACCTCCTACAATGATTTTTGAGTTTGAATACTCTTAATATCATTGTCGGAGATTATGCAAAGTAAATGAAAGAGAACTCCAGTAATAGTGGGCTATATCAAAGTTTACTTTGCATAATTACTTTCTTTGCATAAGGAAGCTTATGCAAAGCTTAGCATAAG
>NZ_LSKU01000001.1:2077512-2085941 GCF_001561915.1 Tepidibacillus decaturensis
ACTTGAAAATTTTTAAGGGAACCCATATGGATTCCCTTAAAAAATATATTGATAACTTACACACTACCCTAACACAACTCGATCATCAACAAATTGTTCTCCTTTTAAATCTTCAAAGGCACGGATAAGGTCTTTCACGGTCATTTTTGCCTTTTGCAATTCATTTAACTCAAGGACGATTTCTCCTTGGTGCATCATGATGAGTCGATTACCCAGCTTTAATGCCTGATCCATATTGTGCGTTATCATCAATGTGGTTAATCGATCTTGTCTTACTATTTTTTCGGTTAAATGGGTAATCAATTGGGCTCGTTTTGGGTCTAATGCGGCAGTATGTTCATCAAGAAGTAGAATTTTAGGTTTGGTAAAGGTGGCCATAAGTAAACTAAGTGCTTGCCTTTCTCCTCCTGATAGCAATCCTACTTTATGCTCCAAACGATTTTCTAAATCAAGTTCTAGTACTGATAATGAGGATTGAAAAAAATCTCGTAGCTTACTATTTAAAGCAACCCTTAGTCCTCTACTTTTTCCCCGTTTGTATGCCATCGCCAAATTTTCTTCAATGGTCATCGTTGGCGAGGTTCCTGCCATTGGGTCTTGAAATACTCGTCCAATCAATTTTGCTCGCCCGCTTTCTGGCCATCTCGTAATCTCTTGTCCATCAATATAAATATTTCCTTCATCGACCTGATGAACACCGGCAATGGCGTTCATTAATGTTGATTTTCCAGCTCCATTTGTTCCGATCACTGTTACAAAATCACCGGGATATAACCGTAAATCAATGTGACGTAGTGCAGGCTTTTCATTTACTGTACCTATATTAAATGTTTTTGACACATTTTCAATTCGTAACATCCTTTTTCACCCCTTAGCTTTTCTCTGCGCTGACTTTTTGAACAGCATAATCAAGTTGCTCAACTTTTTTAGGACCAGCTTGTGATTTCTTTGTCCTTTTAGAGAAAGATGGAAAAGTGAGTGAAAAAATGACGAGAACTGCAGTAATTAGCTTCATATCGGTTGGGCTTAGCCATGGTAAATATAAAGCGATCGCAATCACTAGTCGATAAATAATGGCACCACCTATAACAGCAATCGTTGACCGCTTAATCGATTTGGAACCAAACACTGCCTGGCCAATGATAACGGAAGCCAAACCAATAACGATCATCCCAATTCCCATTTGTACATCAGCATAACCTTGATATTGAGCCATCATCCCACCTGCTAAACCTACTAAAGCATTGGAAAGAATCAGTCCCATCATGATCGAATGGTGTGTATTTACGCCAAAACTCCTAATCATCGAAGGATTATCACCAGTTGCACGAATCGCCAAGCCAATATCCGTTCGTAAAAACCAGTCAATGGCCAATTTTAATAGTAGAACGACAAGTAATAAGGCGAACGAATAGAGCCACTGATTAACTTCTTCACCATTTGTCGCTCCAAGCCATTGTACGATCTGTTCCTTTATTTTACCAACCGGTGTAAAAATAGTATCTGCTCGAAAAAGTGATAAATTTGAGGTACCCATAATCTTTAAGTTAATGGAATATAAAGCGGTCATCGTAAGAATTCCAGCAAGCAACCCGTCAATCTTCCCTTTCGTATGAAGGATTCCTGTAATCAGTCCAGCAATTCCCCCGGAAATAAAAGCAAAGATTAAGGCAAGGAAGGGATTGACTCCCTTTGTAATCAATAGAGCAGAAATAGCAGCTCCCATAGGGAAGCTACCATCTACTGTTAAATCAGGATAATTTAAGATACGAAAAGCTAAATATACACCTAAAGCCATTATGGCAAAGATAAATCCTTGTTCTAACGATCCAATTACAATTCCCATTTCTGTCCCTCCCAAGATGAATCGTTATCTAACCTTTATTGTTCATATTACTGTTCGAACACTTCATCTGCTTCTTGAAGTAAGTCCTCTGGTAATTGTACGCCCATTCTTTCAGCTGCTTTTTTGTTAATCACCAATTTCATTTCTTTTTGGGTTTCAATCGCCATATCTTCTGGTTTTGCTTCACCCTTCAAAATTTTTACAGCCATTTCCCCAGTTTGATAACCTAGTTTATAATAATCTAAACCATAAGTGATTAACCCACCACGTTTCACCGAATCTCCTTCTCCGACAACAACGGGAAGTTTACCTGCTTCAGCAACCATGAGGACTGCTTCCATACTGGAGACAACGGTGTTATCTGTAGGAATATAAAAAGCATCAATCTTTGGAGCCAATGCATCAGCTGCTTGTTTTACTTCCGAACTGTTCGTAATCCCGGCTAATTCCAATGTTAACCCTAGTTCTTCAGCAGCTGCTTGTGCCATTTTTACCTGTACTTCTGAATTGGCTTCACCCGTATTGTAAATAATTCCAACCGTCTTTGCTTCTGGTTTTACCTTTTTCACTAATTGTAATTGTTCCTTTACAGGGTTCATATCTGTGGTTCCTGTAACATTTGTCCCAGGTTTTTCCATTGACTTAACAATACCTGCACTTACCGGATCTGTAACAGCAGTGATCAGAATAGGAATTGAATTCGTTTGTTGAGCAACAGCTTGTGCTGAAGGAGTAGCAATGGCAAAAATCATATTTTTCTTATCATTTACGAATTTTTGTGCGATTGTATTTAATGTATCCCTATTCCCTTGAGCATTCTGGTAATCAAATTGAACTTGTTTTCCTTCTTCATATCCTAATGCTTTTAATGCATCGATAAACCCTTGTCGTGATGCATCCAAGGAAGGGTGTTCAACGATTTGAATAATCCCGATGTTAACCATTTCCTTCGTTTCTTCTGTTTCTTTTACTTCGGTACTACTTTGACTAGAACAACCAATTAAAGAAAGTAAACTTCCAATTAAAACGAAAATGAATGCCCCTCTTAACCACTTCTTCATCTTTATCTCTCCCGTTTGTTCATTCTAAAAATAGATTCCATTCTCTTTAACGCCGATACGCTTTAACGCTTATAGGCATTAAAGCATTTTCGTTTATCATATCAATCTTTTAAACAATTTACAATGATTTTTTAATCATTTTCATAAAATTAGGCCATAATAAAAAGTTTATATATCCCAACGCACTCCGTTGTTCGTGCATTTCTTTTGAATGAAAAAATTAGAAAGAAATACACTCCCAAAAGTCGCTGCTTATGGAATATACAAACCTCCAATAGCAGTAAAAAAAGAGCAGTCATTTCGACTACTCCTTTGATTCTGGTAAAATCTCTTCTTTGTATTCTCTTTTCAGTATTGATTTTGCTTCTTTATATTCTTCGATCGTAATCAAATTGCTTTCATAAAGATCCTGTAGTTCTAAGTCCATTAAGACGATATCGTCAAGACGATTTCCCGTATAAATGAACGCACCAAACCTTTTTAAGATCGCTTGTACATCTGTAAGATCATTTTTCCCCATGAAATCACTCTTTCATCAGGCAACAGAATGATTAAGCTTTTTTCTCCTCATCATCTAAAAGGTCCTTAGTTGCACTTTTGAATTCTTTTATGGTTCTACCAAATGCTCTCCCGATCTCTGGTAATTTGCTTGGGCCAAAGATGACTAAAGCAATCACTAAAATCAAAATCAATCCAGGTATTCCAATATTATTAAGCATGATATCCCCTCCAAGGTTAAATGTTGTTCCTTACTTTATACTTTAGCAAAATCAATGCCAATTTAGAATCCCTTTATTATGACGATTTCTAAAACATTTGCAGAGCTTATTGTCATTAACATTCCTGCCAAACTGACATCTCTATGCAAAAATGTCATAGTTACTAACGTTCTATCCCATAGGTTTCAATTTTACGATAAAGGTTTCTTAAACTTATCCCTAAGATTTGTGCCGTTCTCGTTTTGTTCCAATCACATTGTTCTAGGACACGAATGATATGATTTTTTTCTACTTCGTCTAACGAGATCAATGCAAGATCCTCTGCTATGAAATCATTTTTATTGAGGCCATGAGGAAAAATATCTTGTGGTTCTATCTTTTCATTACTGGATAACAAGACTCCGCGCTCAATTAAATGAGATAACTCACGAACATTACCTGGAAAATGGTAATTAGTCAGGGCTTCAATCGTGGCTGGACTTAATTCTTTTCGTCCATATCTTTGTTGATACTTTTTCAAAAAATAGGCTGCTAATAAAGGAATATCCGATTTTCGTTCTCTTAGTGGAGGAACGACCAATTTCATCACATTGAGGCGAAAATAAAGGTCTTCACGAAAGTTACCTTTTTCAATCTCTTCCTCCAAATTACGATTTGTGGCAGCAACTAGACGAACATCAACTCTACGTAATTGATTTTCACCAACACGACGAAATTCTCCACTTTCTAGGAATCTTAGTAATTTGACTTGTAAAGATAATGGCATTTCCCCTATTTCGTCAAGAAACAAAGTACCTTTATGTGCCATTTCCACTAAACCTTTCTTTTCTGACACAGCTCCTGTAAACGCTCCTTTGGTATGGCCAAACAATTCACTTTCTAAAAGGTTCTCCATTAATGCTCCTGAATTGATCGCAATAAAAGGTTGGTTTGATCGTTCGCTCCAAGTATGGACAGCTCTCGCAATCAATTCCTTTCCAGTCCCACTTTCCCCTTCAATTAAGACAGGAACATGACTTTGTGCAAGGCGTTTGGTCATCTCAAGTAGCATTTTTAATTTTGGATGTTCACCAATGATTTCAAATTGCATCCCTTCGATTTGCATCACTTCTTTTAATCGTTTATTTTCCTCAAAGAGTTGTTTTTTCTCTAAAGCTTTTTGAATAATCACGTCTAATTCTGCTAAGTTATATGGTTTTGTTAAATAATCATAGGCACCTGATTTCATCGCATCAATCGCCGTTTCGACCGTTCCGTGACCTGTTAACATAATCACTTCCATATTTGGACTTCGTTTCTTGGATTCACGAAGCAACTCGATTCCATCCATCCCAGGCATCTTAATATCATAGATACCAATATCATATGAGGTTTGTTCCATTTGTTTCAATGCTTCATGCCCTGAAGCGAAACCAGATACCTGATACCCTTTTCTTTTGAGTCGTTGAACTAACAGCTGTAAAAGATCTTGTTCATCGTCAACAACAATCATTTGTACAGATTCTTTCATCAAATCACCTCCTGGTTCTTTTGCTGAGTAGTTGGCAAGACAATTGTTACAATAGTGCCTTTTCCTTCTTCACTTTCTATTCGTATATCACCATTCATTTTTTTCAATATATTATAAGAAATATATAAGCCTAGACCTGTTCCTTTACCCACTGGTTTTGTCGTATAAAATGGATCAAAAACCTTAATAAGCTGTTCCTTATTCATTCCATGGCCATTATCTTTGATATGAATTTCAAGTTGATTTGGTTTTTCAATTGCTTGAATTTCTAGCAAGCCATTCTCATCCATGGCATCAATTGCATTCTGAATGATATTGATAAGGACTTGTTGAATTTGTAATCCATCACCATGAATCAAAGGTAAAGGTAAATCATATTTTTTCACCAATTGGATCTGTTTTTTCTTTAAACTATGTTGTAAAAGAACTAGACTATCCTCAAGTACTTTAATAGGATCTACATCATTAGCAACAAATGAATTCTTTCGGGAAAAATTAAGCAAATTATTGGTAATCATTTTACATCGATCTACATTATTTCGGATGATATCTAAATAATGGTCAACTTCACCATTTAGAATCAACTCTTGCGTAGGTTCTTCTTTGATCCGCTCTTTTAAATCTTCGGCATAGGCACTAATCGATGCTAATGGGTTATTTACTTCATGGGCAAATCCTGATGCTAATATACCCAATGCTGATAACTTATCCGCCTGTACTACCATTTCTTCTAATTGCCTTTGCTCAGTAATATCTTCAACTACAACAAGGTAATTCGCTTCTCCTGCCCTTACTCTTTCCAATGGATACATACGATGACTATAAATTCGATTTTCCCCAAGTTCATTGATCGTTGTAACGACTTCATTTTGACATTGCTTTGGATCTTTTAATGTAATTGGACAATCTTTACATGGTTCTTTTAACCTGCCTAACAAAGTGTAGCATGACAGTCCTTTTTCATCATTCGCTAGCCACTCCTTTAGACGATCATTCATCCATTCTACAGTAAAGTCTTCATGGACCAAGGCAAAACCTGCTCTACTTCCATTAATAATTGTATCCAATCTTTCTTTTTCTTGCTCTAAATGCTCAGATTTTAATTGTAATTCGTTTGTCATCCGATTAAACGCTTCAGAAAGCTTTCCAAATTCATCTTTTGCTTTATAATTGATTTTTACATTTAAAAAACCCTGTGTAACTTTACGTACTGCTTTTTCCATCAATTCAATCGGTTTAGTGAACCATACCCCAAATATAATACTAACCAGCACAACGATAAGGGTTACGATTAACATCATCAAAATCAGGCGCTGTACAAGTAAATCAATCGGGGCAAAAGCTTTATCAATCGGCTGCTCAATCACTACTCCCCAATTGGCTGATTTAATTGGAGCGTATGCCCCCATAACTTTTTCTCCAGTATAACTTTGATAGGAAATTGGTTGTTTTATTATTTCTTTTTCTTCTATCATCCGTTTTAATTCTGGAGATATAATTACATTTTTAGTTAATAAGACTTGTCCAAAATCGGTATGAGCAATCAAGCGCGACTTATCATCAATTAGATAAATATAGCTCTGATTGCCTGTGTGAACCGCTGATATTTGCTTAAATGTTCCTCTCAAGCTAATTTCAATAATAATTCCGCCATGAAAATCTTGATGGTCTGGCGAATAAAAAGGAACTCCAATATTCACATAAGGATTCCCATCCTCTTTAAATAAAACATCTCCCACTAAACATTGTCCATTCTGAGATTCAGTTTTTAATTTTTCCAACTGGCTTTTTAAAATACGCGTCTGGGGGATAATTTCCCAACGCATCGCCGACGCCATGACCTTGCCATTTTCATCAAAGACATAAGCATTCTCTATTTCCGGATTTTGTTTTAGAAATCCATAAAGGCTCTGTTCCCACTTTTCTCTATTTGTCTCGTTATCAAGATCCTCTATTTCATTCGAATCAATTAAAAGCTGCATTCTTCCTTTAATCGAGGTTAATAAATGTTCAACTTCTGTTGCTGCGCGTTGAACAATGTAGAGTTGTTTTTCTTGTATACTTCCCTCAAGTCCCGCTTTTGTCGTTTGAATCGTATATAAACCAATAATGGCGATGGGTACAATCGACATCATCACACCAAAAAATAAAAGTTTAAATTTGATTCGATTCCACCATGGAACCATTTAGCATTCCTCCTGTGCCTACTCTATCCTTTGAATAAAGGCATTTCCTATTTTGGAAAATTCGATATTTAAGGCTCTTTCCGTTTTTGCATTAACGAGCAAACGCACAGTATCTGGTTTCTCAACTGGTATACTTCCTGCGCTTTGGCCATGCAAGATTTGACTCACGGTACTAGCACATTGAAAACCTTGGTCATAGTAAGAGACACCATAAGATAATAAAAATCCATTTTTAATATCACTTGACTGCACACCAAACGTTGGAATATTGCGTTCTAATGCCAATTGTCCTATGGTTAAACTTGCTTTTTCTAAAAAGTAACTAGGTAGAACAAGGATTCCATCATTCTCTTGAAAAGAAAAGGATTTAAGTTCTTTTAACTGTTCCAAATTAGAGATTGGGATAGGGGATATCCCGATCTGAAGCTTTTCGCTCACTTGTTTCACCTTTTCTAGACTTAATAAACTTGCGTCTATTTTTTCATCATAAATAACAATGATTCGGTTAAGCGAAGGTAATAATAATTTAAACAATTGCAATCGTTTACCTGATAATTCAACATGTCCATTTTCAACACCTGTAAGTCTACCATTTGGTTTCTGATAGCTTTCTACTAAGTTTAACTGTATGGCATCAGCAACGCCAAGGAAGATAATCGGCGTTTTCCCTCGGCTATTTTCCTTGAAAAATTTCGTTTCAATTGCACCACCAGCAATAATAACATCCAGATCCATTGCATCAAGTTCATTGGCGTATTTTTTTATTAAATCTATCTGATTATCTGCATTTTTGATGACAAACGATGTATTCATCCCTTCAACATATCCCAGGTTTTGCAACCCTTCTTTCAGGCCTTTAATTTTTTCTATTCTTTCAGTACCACTAATTAAAACCCCAATTTTATACTTTTCTTTTGTATTTACTAGTTCATTGGAAGATTGAATATACCAAAAAGAAAAAAGAATAATGCCTATTACTATTAGAATGATCCTAATCATTTTTTTCATTATTTGTCACCCAAATCTCTTTTTCTACTATTTATCATTTTACCATAGATTTCACTATGATTATAAAATAAAATGTGTGTTAAATTTATGCTAAAAAAA
>NZ_LSKU01000001.1:2086273-2094920 GCF_001561915.1 Tepidibacillus decaturensis
TGCTTATGGAATATACAAACCCTTAAATGACAAATGGAAGAAAGTTATACTTTCTTAATCTTAAAAAAAGTAGCGTAGCCCAATTGACTACGCCATCTTTGTATCATTAATAAAGGGAAGAATTATAGAAATGTTATCGCTTTTCGGTAACAAACATCTTCACATAGATGACAATCTATACATTGTTCTTGAATCCAAGTGAAGTTCTTTTCTGATTCAGTAAGTTTAATCGCCTCGGTAGGACATACCTTTTCACAAATCCCACAATAGGTACATTGTTCTTCATTCAATTTTAAACTTTTATCCATCATTGGTATGGATTCTTTTTGTTTTGGTTTAATCCAATGTTCATATACTTGTAAGCGTATCGACTTTTGCGATACTAATTGACCATCTTTCCAAGGCGATTGTTCCTTTTGCTTAACCACACTTCTTACAATGATTTGCTTTGTTTCTTTACCGAAAATCTTAAAAAATTCTCGCCGATCCATTAGATTAAGATCATCGGATTGTTCTTCTTTCTTACCTTGTTCTTGGATAATCTGCGATAGATAAGTCTTTTTATCCATCTCATGCCATTTAATCATAGGCCAACGTTCTCGCCATTTTACAAGTTTTTGCTTAAATAATTGAAAACCCTGTTTTAACTGGCAAGAGGAGCAAGGTTCAGTCAAAAAGTTGAACTCTGTTATACCGTTAGCAATCGCTAGCTGAACCCCAAGGTCATCTAATTGGCCCAAACATGAGAGCATTTTTCCAGTCTCTTGTTGCATTCCATCCATTTGTTTGCAATGGAAAAACAATATTTCATTCGTCTCAGAATACGCTTTAATTGTTGTATAGTATTCCTTATTTGATTCAACTTTCATTTCAATCGCTTCGGTAGGACAAATAGAGGTACATAACCCACATCCTGTGCATGACCAATCAATAGAAAGTCCATCTTTTAAGTTAATAGCATCAAAAGGACATACTGTTTGACATGCATTGCAAGTGGAAGCTTTATGCCTTGTATGTGTGCATCGGTCAGAATGAATCACAATTGGCTTTTGCCTTTCCGCCCATTCTGTTCCTAACTTGATCAATTGGCTAAGCATAGTAATGTACCTCCTATCTAAGAAGTTTCAATATAAAAATGCATGTGTGCTTTTGCGAGCGAGCCTTCTTATCCTTGAATCGTAATCGTTTTAGATGAGTTTTTTATAACGATCCTTCTCTTCAGTGATTGGCAGAACATAGAATAATACCGCCAACAAGATGATTTCTAATGCAGCGAAGGTAAAAATAAAGGCTAAATGAGTTGGGTTAGGAATATATTCTGTCCATCCATTTCCATCTAATTGTAGCTGCAATCCTCCAACTACAAAGTTCATGCGCATAGCCATAACACCGAACAAGGTCATTAAAGATGCGATAGTGATTCCTGTATAAGTCTTACGAATTTTTGGAATGGAAAACATGATAAATGGAATCAATAATCCAATGGTTACTTCATACAGCAAGAATGGAACTCGATGTTCGCCATGGAGCATTTGCCAAGCCGTTTCGTATGCATTGGTTCCCGCATAGAAGAGTACAATAAAAGCTACGATTAAAAGTACTGCATCGACTAGAATAAACCAAACCATCATTTTTGCAATATCAAAAATCAACTCTTTGCGTTCTTCCGTAATTCTTTTCTTACTACTTAGATAACGTTCTGCAATCATCGTTAAGATTAACAGTAAGCCAGTTCCAGATACAATGGCTGACATCAAGAAGATAAATGGCATCAATGCTGTATTCCAAAGCCCTCTAGCCTGTACATTAGCCAATATGAATCCGGTATATCCATGGACTAATAATGCCAATGGTACATTAATCGTTCCTAAACGTTTTACCCATTTTTCATCTTTCTTATAAGACTCTTCTGTCGTCTCTAAGTGGCCAAATGATAAAAACTTATATAACTTACCTCTCCAATTCGTTAATGCTTTGGAGCCAAGTGCAAAATCTTTTCTAAACATAAACCAAGCATAGATCGCTGTCATTAAAGGATATAATGTTAAAAGAAATGAACCATAAGTAATTGGTGAAGTTGGGTTAAAGTAGACAAATAGGTGCCAAAATCTTGATGGCTGTTCTAGGTCTACGATCAAATGCAATGGTGCAACGACTAATAATGCTAATGCCATGATCGTCCCAATTTTTGCAATAGGTTTATATTTTTTAATGCCTAATACAGAACTTAAGCTGGATAATAAGAACGAACCGGCACTTAAACCTGTATAAAAGAAATATACAGAAATTAAATATCCTAATGGGATTTCATGTTCCACATTATAGAGATAATTTAGATTGATAAACTCTCCCACCTTATTTCTCCCCTTTCTTTAAGGCAGTATAATCGGAGTTCATAAGGGTTCCATCAGCATCGATGTAGTAAACTTGTGGTTTGGTACCCATTTCAGGTTTTAATACCTGTGTATTCTTAGTTGCAACTAATTGATGAACTAAACTGTCAGGATCGTTCAAATCACCAAAAATTCTTGCACCACTTACACAGGTGGCAACACATGCTGGCTCTAATCCTTCTTCTACACGGTGATAGCAGAATGTACATTTATCCACGGTTTTCGTAAGTGAATTTACATATCTCGCTTCATATGGGCATGCAGTGATACAATACTTACAACCAATACAACGATCATAATCAATCAGAATGGTTCCGTCTTCTGTACGCCATGTTGCTTCTACTGGACAAACTTTTTCACAGGGAGCTTCTTCACAATGATTACACAATCTTGGTAGTTTGGCTCTCTTAACATCTGGGAAAGTTCCTACTTCAATTTCCTTTACCCAAGTACGAAAAACCCCATCAGGTACATTATTTTCTACTTTACATGCTATTGTACATGCGTCGCATCCGCTGCATTTGGCTACGTCCACCACCATGGCATATCTCTTTTTGCGTTCTTCCACTTGTTGGTTAGGCATAACTGATCACCCCACTATTTAAAATCAACTCTCGATCCATCTCAATAAATTGCTGAATCAATTCAATCAGAACTCGGTAGATGGTTCCTTGTGCATCTAAATCAAAGGATTCACGATATTTTGCAATAAACGGTATGAGATGCTGTTCTAGCATTCCAAGCTCTTCCTCTTGAATTTTCCCTCTTACATCCATGGAAGAATAGGTTTCCATTCCGCAAAGGTGTGCCATGTACCCCAATTGATAACCAAAAAGATCAGACATTCCTAATTGCTTAAATGGTGTATAAATATCTAAGTTTTCTGGAACAAATTGAGCAGCTTCATAACGATTCGCTAATTCCACTTCAATTTCGCCCCACATTTTGTTGTAGATCACAATCGATTCAACAGCAGGTGAATATCTTCCTGATGTTGGTACGAAGAATAAATCATAAAAGTCTTGTTGTAACTCTTCAATCGTTTTTACGCCATTTTGATAGTTTTGTATAATTTGATCCCATTCATCAAAGGATACCTCTTCTGCAAAGATTTCTTTTAAATACGGAAGGGTATCCACCAACCCCTGAATCAATTCAGGAGTTGGTTCTTTTAATAGCATCGATGTTAAAAATTGATAGATGTGTTCACGTGCTGTAATTTCACCAATACTTAACATTCTTACCCCTCCTAGATGTTATAGTTTGACAATCTTTGCTCTTGTATCATTTCTAGAAATAGCTCCACTTACTGGATCATTAACAAGATTTCCGTTCTTTTCTCTATGAGCGATTGGATTTAATGCGATCCCAGCAGCAATTTTTTTATTTCCTTTTACTTCTTTTCCACCAACCTCATAGGTCTTGCTACCATATTCCCAATGGCCATAACCAAAGGCGATCGCAATACTACCCGGCATTAAGCCGTCACGAATTTTCGCTTCTCCTGTTGCTTCTCCTGTTGGTGTCACTATTTTTACTTGATCCCCATCATGAATGCCTAAACGCTCTGCATCAGACCTTGCGATTTGAATTTGGTTGGCTTCTTTCACATCTCTTAATTTACTAATATTAGCTAACGTAGAGGTACTTCTAAATCTTGATTTGTAAGAGAATAAGGTGAATGGCCACTCTGATTCTGGGTATTCCTTTTGGATTGGCGTTCCATCGCTAAATGCTGGTTCAATAAAGGTACCGGTTCCTTCAAAATATTCACCTGTAATGGAATCACGTGTTGAACCAACACTTTCGTTATAAATATTTAATATCTTAGGATATTTATATTTCAGATCATTTCCTTGGTATGCCTTTTCGTGTGGCTCAAAACGCCCCCCACGAACCATGACATATAAAGCCTTTTTCCACTCTTCAGTTGTGAGTGATTGTTCACTTCCTTTTAACATTTCATCAATTCCAGTCAACTGCACTTCACTTGGATCTACATCAGGGACTGGTGTTTCATCATAAGCAATGTTGGCAATCGCTCTTAAATAGAAGTCTTCCTGACGATGCAGTGGATATAATTTACCATCTGCACCAGGGATTGCTTGATCACCAAAGCCAGGTAATCCAATCATTTTAGCAACATCTATCAGATAGGTTTCCATATTGATGTGACGCCCATCTGGTAGTTTTGGTGTTTTTGGGGTAACCACTGGCCAACGAGTAGCTGAAACCTTATTGACCATTCCATTCCATATACTTGGTAATCCCCAGCTTTCATAGAAAACAGTATCTGGTACAATATAGTCAGCAAAAGCTGTTGTTTCACCCATTATTACATCAATAGATATAATTAAGGGTAGATTCTTTGGATCCTTGATTCCTTCAATAAAATCCTTTTGATAGAGCCCAGGTGTTGTATAGAAAGGATTCATTTGATGGTTGATTAAGATTTTTGCTTTATATGGATATCCCTTTATCGTAGCAGGAATAATATCTTGCATCATTGCTTGGGCAAATGGATAATATGGTTCTTTTGCTGGATAAGGATTTTCTCCTCTAGCTACTTTTTCTTTATATTCTGTCGTTTTCTCATAGGCAAACTTATCTTTTGCTATACGAACGCCTTTAGGTTTTGGCTTTTCAGGGAAACCAAGCAGATTATATTTAGGGCTCTCATCAAAAGTTTTGTAACCACCTGCACTTTTACTCATTCCACCTTTTTTATTCACACTACCTACCAATGCATTTAATAGAATGATTGATAAGCTATTATGAAAACCATTCGGATGCATGGATGGTCCACCATGATGATCAATCCCAACACGAGTTCCGCGCTTTGTGAATTCATCAGCTAACCAGATTATTTTTTCTACTGGAACACCGGATTTTTCGCTGTATTGTTGTAAAGTATATTTCTCTGCATTCTCTTTTAAAGCCATTAAAGAGGTCTTTACTTTGATGGAATTGCCATTTTGACCTTGAATTTCACCTTTGAATAAAATTTGACCCCATTTACTCTTTTTATCTGTAGATGGTTGAAGGGTATCGCGATCAATGACAACGTATTCTTCTTCCGTACCTAATCCAATCTCATTCGCTCTTAAAAACTTGCGATAATTAGGATGAGCTGGATCATCAATAATTAAGTAGGCTGCATTCGTCCAACTTGGGAAACCAATCGAAGCAGCTGTTTCTTTATTTACTGCAGATAAATATTTTTCATTGTAGCGATTATTTTCAAAGATCCAACGAATCATTCCCATCGCCAGTGCAGCGTCATAGCCCGGCTTAATTGGAATCCATTTTGCTTGAGTTCCAGTCAAATTTGGAAGAACTGGATCAACAACAGCAAACTGCAAACGTCCTTCTGTCGCGGCTTTGTTCGTTTTCTTAATTATTGGTTGATACGGGTTTCCTGCTTGGCCAGGTGCTGTCCCAAAGAAAATGATAAAATCTGACTCATCAAAATCAGGCTTCATATGTGGACTTTTTTGCCACTCATCCAAGAAGGCTTGATAAGCTATCCTTCTTGCACCACCACAGATTCCTGTATGGCCATACATATTGACCGTACCATAAGCCTGTTGAAATCGTTTTGCAAAATCTGTTCTTCCATCATAACGACCTCCAAGCACAACTAATTGATTTACCTTTGCTCCAAGCTCAGGGCGCTTAGGATCGATTAATGTCTTAAAGTCACGAACTTGTTTAAGTCCTTCAATCTCTTGATCTTCACCAATTTCACTAAACAATTTCCCACCATTTACGGTTTCATTTAACAATTCCTCATAGGAGATCGGCTTCCATTTCCCTTCTCCTCTTTTCCCATTTCGTTTTAATGGAACTAAGATTCGTTGAGGATCATATGTCGCTTCAAATGCACTATTTCCTCTTGGACAAACCGTAGCTCGATTGGTAATTCCCTTTTCCTCGTAGCGACTAGCAGATAGATAAGCTTCTAATAATGGAGTATCGTATTTGATTGGATTTTGAGCCGCACTTGGATGATAAGGATTCCCAAAAACTTTGATGATCTGACCTGTTTTCTTATCAATTTTTAAGCGGTTGCCACAATCACTAAAACAGCCAAGACAAACGCTGTTCCTCATGACAATATCTGGATTTAATTCAATTTTTCCTGTCTTTAGATCTACCTTAGCTTCTGGTACTTGCCCTGTCTTGGTTGAGCTCTTTACTCGATTGGACATTGGACGAAAGGTTTCATCTGCGGTTACCTTACTTAATCCAATTCCAAAGACGCTTAAAGAACCAATGAGGGCTGATGCTTTCAAAAAGTTCCTACGATTCAATTTCATAAAACAAACCACCCCATTCTTATAACATCTTTGTTTTTGATCTTTGTAGTTTTGTCTTGTGTAAAATGAGTTGCAAAACCCATGCCAAATTTTTAACCAGTCAGATATTAGGCTTCAAAACATATTCTGATTCCCATATATTCTTTTTTTCATGCAAAAATGTCCTTAACGATGACATTTTGGCATATAGTCTAAACCAAGTTTAGTTGCACTTTTATTTACACTTTCAGGAAATAATTGGAGTAATAGCCATTGACATTTTTAATATAAAACAATAAAATTTATTATAACTTTATATTTCTACGCTGAATCAAACTTGAGCGGGGGAACCATTTCTGTGATGAAATTGGTCACTAGGGGTGAATCCTTAAAATAGGTAGGGCGACTCTCACGTCCGAATCCGACAGCTAACCTCGTAAGCGTATAGGGAGAAGGATGGTTGTTTTTTCTAGCCATAGAAGAGCATAGCCCTTCTGTGGCTTTTTATTTCTATAAAAATGAAAAAAAAGGAGGAAATGTATGAAATTAACAGGTAAAATTTTAATTGCGTTAATCGTTGGTGGGGTCTTTGGTTTATTATTTAATTTGTTTGCTTCAGATTCTTTTCCATATGTAGACCAATATTTGCTAACGCCAATTGGAAAAATCTTTTTAAACTTAATCAGTATGTTAGTGGTACCAATCGTTTTCTTCTCGATAACTCTTGGTACAGCTGGAATAGGTGATCCCAAAAAGCTAGGCCGAATTGGAACAAAGACGATTAGTTTTTTCCTTTTTACAACTGGGATCGCAATTACGATCGGGTTATTCTTGGCAAGTGTGATTCAGCCAGGTGCAGGGTGGAATCTTGGTACTGAGCAAGCAACCTTCCAAGGGAAAGAAGCGCCCCCTGTCATCGACACCTTATTAAGCATCATTCCGAAAAATCCGATACAATCCATGGCAAACGGAGATATGCTACCACTTATCACGTTCGCTGTCTTTATCGGTATTGGCATTGTAGCGCTAGGGAAAAAAGCAAATCGCTTCCTTGAATTTGTGGAACAGGGAAATGAGATTATGATGTATCTTGTTCATCTAGTCATGAGATTTGCTCCATATGGTACTTTTGCTTTAATCGCTTCTGCCATTGGCAAGCAAGGATTAACTGCAATTAAAGCAATGGGACTATATATGACGGTTGTCATCGCTGCATTATTTGTACACGCTATCGTTACCTATGGTTCTTCTCTTTTATTGATCGCTAAACAAAATCCAATCAGTTTCTTTAAAGGTTTTTTCCCAGCGATGGCGGTTGCATTTAGTACCTCTAGCAGTAGTGCGACATTACCCGTTTCGATGAAAGCTGCTCAAGAAAACCTAAATGTACCAAAATCGATTAGCTCCTTCGTTCAACCATTAGGTGCAACGATCAATATGGATGGAACTGCGATTATGCAAGGGGTTGCCACTGTATTTATTGCTCAAGTATATGGTGTTGATTTAACATTTAGTCAATTGTTAACTGTTGTATTAACTGCAACACTTGCAAGTATTGGAACCGCTTCTGTCCCAGGAGTAGGATTGGTCATGCTAACAATGGTGTTAAAATCAGTTGGTTTACCTGTAGAAGGAATTGGACTCATTTTAGGAGTTGACCGTATTCTTGACATGTTACGAACCTCGATCAATGTGGCAGGAGATGCCACTTGTGCAGTTGTGGTGGCCAAAACGGAGGAAAAACATATGGAACAACCTACAAAAGGAAGACTTGATTATCAAGAAACTGAATTGGCAGGTTAAAAAGGTTTGTATATTCCATCGCGCTCCGTCATCCGTACCCTTCTATGAATAAAGATTACGGAGAGAAGGGCACTTCTGAAGGTCGCAGCTTATGGAATATACAAACCCTTAAATGACAAATGGAAGAAAGTTATACTTTCTTAATCTTTAAAA
>NZ_LSKU01000001.1:2095102-2109979 GCF_001561915.1 Tepidibacillus decaturensis
CGAAGTGTATTTACAAAACATGGTAAATACACTTCTTTTTTTGCAATGGTTTCACCTCGACAAATTTCTAACCTGCTTAAACTTTTTCTTGATATATTCTTTTTGTTCGGGATGAAGTTGGTATAATCCCATGATTCGATCATCGATTCTTTCATACAGTTCTAAGCGTTGTTCAGGACTATTAACTGACATCAATTGATCAACTAATTTTTCAATCTCCATCTGCTCTTTTTGGTCACAGGGAGGAATTGGAATCGATTCAATATGTTTGCGCAAAATCTTTACAGATGAAAACGATAAGGTATAGAAAAATTGAACCGGCCGCGAATTAAGTACAGCTAAGATATATTTGATCAAATACCCTTCAAGCGTTGGAATCAGGATATTCGCACTATTTAAGGATAAGGTTTGCTGATGATCATAGGCAAACGTTAAGGTTTCATTAATAAACCGATAAATTAATTTTTCTTTAGCCCGATAAAGAGAAACAGGTGCTACTTGTTGAAATTTCTCTGGTGTAAAGACAATATAATGGTTTCCCACATAATAATTATACTTATCGACATCATTTCCTTTTAAAATAGGCTCCCCACCAACAGGTTTGACTTGGGATAAATAAGCTTTATTATCACCAGTCACAATGCCTAATGCAAAATGTGCATGATCCTTTAAATATTGAACACCCGGTAATGATTTCATTTGTTCAATCAATTGATCTTCTGCATCTGATGATTTGACATTAAAAATGTGTAAATCATTGTTTAAAAATCTTTTTTGTGAAATAGAAACAATCAAATTCTCATCTTCGACAGTGATTTGGTGGTCTGGTGAGCTCTTTCTATTTCTCACGATTAAAGTAATGGCAGGAGCAAATACTTTTGAAAACTGCTGACCTAGTACCTTGATATTTAAGAGTTCTGTTTGCTCAAGCAAGATTTTTCGAATGGGAAGATGAGATTTTACATTTAGCAGAGACTCTGGAAGTACATAAGCCAAAAGCCCATTCTCTCGTAACATATGAATTCCACTTTCTAAGAAAAGGACAAAAGATTCGAGCGACCCTTGAGCAGTTAAATAACGATCCCGATAAAATTCCACTTCGTCCTGACTAAAATGATATCCCCATGGCGGGTTTCCAATCACTAAATCATACTGATCTTTATCATACGTAGAAAAGAGAGGATAGCCATATGCCTCTAAGCTATTTCGGGATCTAATATTCAAAATAGATTGTACATCAATCTCTGATTCAAGCAATAAAACCAGATTGATTCGAGCTAAAGCAACGGCAATTTCATCAATGTCAAAACCAGCGATACTTTCTTCAATGAGTCTTTGTTCTACTTCTTTAATATTTTGATGACCTGATTCTAACAATTGGCTTTTTAATCTTAAAAAAAGTTTAATTAAAAAATTCCCTGATCCACAGCATGGATCTACGGCTTTAGGAAGTTTATCCTTTTCAAAAAAGGTCAAACTTTTATCTACCAATGAATCAACGATCGTAGAAGGAGTGTAGTAACTTCCATTGTTTTTTCTTTTGCCCAAATGAGAAAGAGACATATAAACTAGTCCTAAAAAATCGTCTCCTTCAACAAAGGGAATATGTAGCTGTCTAACTTTTTGTAAAGCGATCAAATCAGACTCCTGAATGTTACCATTTCTATAATCAAAGAGGGACTCCAGAATCAGTTCATACTTCTGAAGGGAAAGCTGGTCTTTACTTATGAGTTCAGTAAAACTACTATCGTTTTGTGTGATATGAGTCTCTATCTTTCCCTGGGCAAGTAGTAGATTTAGCACAACTTCAAATAGAACAAGACGAACTTTCTCCTGATGTTTAATTTCTTTGGCAATTTCAATGATTTGTTCAGCGTACGAAAGGTAGGGAGAATAAGTAACATATTCGGTAGGGATAAAGTTTCCTTTCACCGCTTTTTTATTTCTTCTACTTTTTAATCGTTCCGTTTTTCCTGTTTCGATTTCATGTTTTAACTTTAAAACTTCCTCTATTTGAAATAAAGTATCCCGATTTTCCTTTTGGACTTTTTGTAATCTTCCTGTTTTCACCCAATTTCGGACTGTGGCCGTTGAAACAGCAAGCAAATGAGCAACTTCGTCTATATGAATATATTTTTGTTCTAGTCGTGTTTGGCTCAATGATTTAGCACCTCACAAATGATTTTCATACCTCTTTCAACGTACCATAATCGCTAAGTAGACTCCAGTTTTTCATTTCATTTCCGACGAAACAAAAAAGGAAGGTTATTTCCCTTCCCCAGTGATTATTATATTTTTCTCTGATTAAGAATGAGCGGAACCTCTTTTGCTTTCAATTGTTGCACTGGGCAGTTCCCACTTACCACACAGCCTGAACAACTATCGCAGCTTTTCCCAATACGCCATTTTCGAAAGGAACGATAAAGTGTCCAACTACTATATCCTATAATTGCAGTTAAAATAAGATAGGTCAACATTTTACCCTCTCCCTTTTCTCTTTCCAGTTTCCATATGGGTTGAACAACAATCACCTTTCACTTTCTTTTTTGTTGCCTTAAAAAGAATGTAACCACTATAAGCCACAATCACAGCTGTGATAAGAATTGAACCGATCATTTTTATCCCTTCCATCTTATTTGATATGGAATATACAATCATTCACTTACAAAGTACAATTCAGACTAATAGATTTCCTACTTGATAAATAATGAACGCTAAAATCCACGCAATAGAAAAACTATAACCTATTGAAAATAATGGCCACTTCCAAGAACCAGTTTCCTTTTTCATCACCACGATAGTAGCCATACATGGTGTGTAAAGTAAAACAAAGACCATGAATGCATAAGCAGAGACTGGAGTAAAGGTACTTTGAATAATTGCAGCTAATTGGGCGATGCTTTCCCCTCCGCCTGCACCATAAACAATGGACATGGTTGAAACAACGATTTCTTTTGCCATAAACCCACTAATCAGGGCGACTCCTGATTGCCAAGTACCAAAACCTAATGGGGCAAAAATAGGTGCTATGATTCCTCCTAGATCAGCTAGGAAGCTTTCATTCATCTCTACCATACCCGTCCACGAGAAATTAGCCAAAAACCAGATTAATACCGCCATACTAAAAATAATTGTCCCTGCTTTTTTAATAAAATTCTTCCCTTTGTCCCAGGTACTTAATAATAAGCTTCTTACCATTGGTATGCGATAGGGTGGTAACTCAATGGCAAACAAGCTCTCTTCTTCTTTTAGTAAGAAGCGTTTAAAAATAAAGCCTAGTAAAATAGCAAAAACAATACCTAATAAGTATAAAGAAAAGACAACGAGACTTTGATACTGTCTAAAGAAAATAGAAACAAACAACGCATAGACTGCTAATCTAGCAGAACAAGACATAAAAGGACTTAAAAGAATTGTAATTAGTCTTTCTTTTGGCTGCTCAATGGTTCTTGCACTCATCACACCTGGTACGTTGCAACCAAACCCGACGATCATGGGAATAAAGGCTTTTCCATTTAATCCGATGGATGACATCGCCTTATCCATAATAAACGCAGCCCTTGCCATATAACCGGAATCCTCTAAAAAGGAAATGACAAAGAATAACACAAAGATTTGTGGGACAAAAACAAGAACTCCGCCTACTCCTGCAATAATCCCATCAACCACCAATTGAAGTAACCAAGGTGTAGCACCAATGGAAATTAGAAATTGTGTTACACTTTCAGATATTGGCCCACTGAGCCAACCATCTAATATATCTTGTAATGGTGTTCCAACCCAAGAGAATGTGACTTGGAAGGTTAAAAACATAAAGAATAGGAATAATGGGATTCCTAAATATTTATGAGTGACGATCGCATCAATTCGTTCTGTCCATGTCCTTCTTGAAATAGATTCTGTTACCATCACTTCTTCTAATAATTGGCCGATCCAGCGATAACGCTCTTCACGAATTACTTGTAAGACAGGCACATTAAATTTAGTTTGCAATTGCTGTTTAATCGATTCAACTGCTTCTCGATTTTGATCATTTTGAACCAGTTGTTCAACAACTGAATTACCTTCTAAAAGCTGCAATGCAATCCAGCGGTAGTTGTGATTTTTAAATTCAGGTAATTGACCGATGATCGACTCAATTTGTCTCAGTGCCTCTTCAATCTGAGGATCATACTTTAATGCAAATTGAGGAGGAGACAAAGGAGATTGAATCACCTTAATAAATTCTTGGTATCCTTCCCCTTTTCGTGCCGACATTGGAATAATGGGAATACCTAAGCGTTGTTCCATTTTCTCTACATCAATCGAAATACCATACGCTTTGGCTACGTCCATCATATTTAAAGACATGACCACAGGTTTGCCAAATTCCAATAGTTGTAAAGTAAAATAAAGATTCCTCTCAAGATTTGATGCATCAACAATATTAATCAGTGCATCAAACTCTTCGCTAACCAGGAATTGACTCGCCACTCTTTCTTCAATTGAAAATGGAGAAATGCTATATACTCCAGGTAAATCCACTACCTCTACTGAATCATTGTATTTCATATAGCCAACCTTTTTCTCCACCGTAACACCAGGCCAGTTACCAACATATTGCCTTGTTCCTGTTAGCAGGTTAAATAAAGATGTTTTTCCTGCATTCGGGTTTCCAGCTAATGCATATACTGTCATTTCTTACACCTCAAATTCATTTTACAAACTCTACAAGAATTTCTTCTGCTTCTTTTTTGCGAAAACTCATCTGAAAACCTCGTACTTTAATCGCCATTGGATCGCCAAACGGTGCAATTCTAGACACTTCTAACACAGTTCCCGGCAAAAGCCCCATGTCCATTAGCCGCCTTTGTTTATTTTCATTCATATGTAATGATTTAACTCTTACTTTTTCCCCAACTCTACATTGAGCTAAATTTAATTTCATTCCACTCACCAACTATTTAGTAGTAATAATCATTCTCAATTACATTATATGATGAAAAATATTGGATGTATACCCTTTACCGTTTATTTAATTGTGAAATTTTTGTGAATGAATGGTT
Organism: Tepidibacillus decaturensis; assembly: GCF_001561915.1. Lineage (GTDB taxonomy): Bacteria > Bacillota > Bacilli > Tepidibacillales > Tepidibacillaceae > Tepidibacillus_B > Tepidibacillus_B infernus. The sequence goes on from NZ_LSKU01000001.1 coordinate 2,100,148, forward strand.
TTTTTTCATAATCCCTTTTCCCTCTGTTTTGTTTTTAATAGATCAATCGTCGTTGTATTGACCAAAAGATTGACTAATGTATATAGAAATGTGCTTAAGCCAAATACCCATGCGGTGATTCCTAGTACGATCATATTCAAGAAAAGGATGAAGCGGCCAAATGAATCAAATCAAACAAATCAACAAAAATAGAAATAGCAAACATACTAATAATGGTTCCCCCTTGGTAACTCAATAAAAAAGGTCGTTCCTTTGCCCTTTTTACTTTCTACTGAAATCTTTCCACCATGTGCTTCAACAAATCCTTTAGCAATAGATAAGCCTAAGCCGGTTCCCCCCTGATCACGAGATCTTGACGCATCAGTTCGATAAAATCTCTCAAAGATATAGGGAAGAAATTCTTCATCTATTCCAGGACCACTATCCATTACCTTAATCACTAGATTTGAATTGTATGAATGTGGGCTTATCTCAACCAACACCTTACCGTGTTCAGGTGTATGACGGAGTGCATTACCTAACAGATTAATGATGACTTGCGTAATACGGTCAGCATCGATCTCAATCAAAGGGTCTAGGCCTTTTTTAAATACCAAATCGATCTGTTTTTCTTCTGCCAACCATTCAAAATGATCAATCACCCGTTGAATCAATTCATTAAGATTCGTCTCACTTTTGTTAAGAGGTAATTTGCCTGCCTCAGCTAATGTAAGCTGTTGAAGGTCATTCACTAATCTTGACAAGCGAAATACTTCATCATTTAATTGCACAATAACTTCTGGGCTTGGTTCAAGAGCATCCTCCTGAATCGACTCTAACTTTCCTCTTAAAATAGAAAGGGGTGTCCTTAATTCATGGGCCACATCTGCTACTAGGTTTTTCCTTACTTCCTCATTTCGTTCTAATTTTGCTGACATTTCATTAAAGGCATTAGCCAGTTGATGAAATTCATCCTCTGTTTTCACTTGAATTCGATAAGAGGTATCGCCCTTTGACAAATAGTGAATCCCTGTCATCAATAGAGAAAGTGGCTTCGTCATCGTTTTTGAAAAAAATAACCCCAATAAAACAGCAATCACGACTGCAATCGAGGTGCCAAAAAGAATGGAAGTATTCATCGAATTCATGAATTGTTGTTCTAATGTAGTCAAGCCATTACTCTTATCACGATTAATAATTAGTTCTCCAACCTTGTTTTCATTTAGGATTAGGTCTTCATGAATCCCAGAGATTTCTTTTGCCGATTTGCCTAACCATTTATTTTGGGTATCTCCAACGACAATACCCTGTTGGTTAGCAACGATTATTTCTAGGTTTTCCATCCCAATACTATTCTGACTATTTGCCCACATAGGCCCTCTACGAGCCCTATATTGGAATGGATTATCTACCAATTGTTCTTGTATCTGATCCCATGATTGGTAATAGTCATAGTAATTAAGCAACATCTCTTTTAGAACCTGAATTCTTGTACTTTCATTCTGGCTCACATAATTCTCAAAAACAGTTCCAATTCGATTTTGAAAATATAAGGATTGTAATAAGGCCATGACGATGACGATACTACTAAAAGCAATAATTAACTTTGTTTGTAGTCTCATAGGTCTCCCCCAAATCGATAGCCAATTCCATAAACAGTTTGAATATATTTAGGATTCGCTGGATCTTCTTCTACTTTTCTCCGCAGATTGCTTACATGTGTATCAATAGACCGTTCATAGTTCACATAAGCTTCTCCCATGGCAATATTCATCAATTGCAAACGACTATAGACTCTGCCAGGCTTTTGCGCTAAGGCAACCAAAATTTTAAATTCAGTTGGGGTTAAATTTACTTTCTTTTCGGCAACATAGACTTCAAATTTAGATTGAAAAATTTTGATTTTCCCTCTGATCATAAAGTCCTCTTCCACTTCCTCATCAGGCTGGGTTCTGCGTAGAACGGCTTTCATCCTTGCCACTAACTCCCGTAAGCTAAATGGTTTTGTAATATAATCATCAGCCCCCATCTCCAAACCTAACAGCTTATCTACTTCGTCAGTCTTAGCCGTAAGCATAATAACAGGCATTTTCTTATAAGTTGTTCTTACTTCCCTTAATGTTTGAAGCCCATCCATTCCAGGCATCATTAAATCCAAAAGCATTAAATCAATATTTCCATGTTTTATTTGATCAAAAGCTTCATAACCATTGCTTGCTTCTAATACATCATAGCCCTCATTGATTAAAAAGGTTTTAACCATCTCCCGAATTTTTGTTTCATCATCCACGATTAAAATTGTCTTCTTCATGGCAAAGTCCCCCAAAAAATTCCTTTTCCCTTATCTTATCTTCAAAATCTACATTTTTAAATCAATACTATTAAGAAAAGGTTTGTATATTCCATCGCGCTCCGTCATCCGTGCCCTTATATGAATAAAGATTACGGAGAGAAGGGCACTTCTGAAGGCACACAAAGTGTACAAGTCGTGCTACACAGATAAAGCTGCTAGTCACGCTATGTCGCTGCTTATGGAATATACAAACCCTTAAATGACAAGTGGAAGAAAGTTATACTTGCTTATCTTTTTGAAAAACCCTGAAGTTAAACTCCAGGGCTAAACATATTATGTGTGATTTAATTAGTTGGAACTGGTTGAAGAATTGACTGACCAGCGTGGGCCACCACCAAATCCTCTACCTGCTCCTCGCATACCTTGACCATTCCATTGACCACCCATTCTTGGGCCAACTTCTGTTCTAGTGATTGCAGCTTCCATATTTACCTTCATTCGTTCAAGGATGTAGTTCTTTTGATCTTCAGTAATCACTTTATCCTTAACTAATTGATCTAATTGTTCGGTTTTCGCAGCAACTAAAACTTCAAGAAGTTGCTCGGTTGTAACACCTTTTTCTTCTGCAATTTGTTCAATTGATTTTCCTGATGTTCTTTGTGCATATAACTCATCAGCTGTGATACCAATTTTCTCAGCAACAATCTCATGCATGGAACCAGCAAAATATTGTCCCATACGCATTCCCATTGGTTGCCAGTTTGTTGGTTGTTGCACTTGTGCTGGTGCTGTAACAGGTGTAGTATCTGCTTGGCTTACGACTGGACCAATCATCGCCCCTACTCCCATTGCTCCAACTAGTGCACTTGCAAATAAAACTTTTTGTAATTTCATATTTGATCTCCCTTTCTTAGATAAATTGGGAAACTAGCTAGCTTCCACTATTATCTTAACCAAGGGATTTTCAGAACTTTTTTTAGAAATATCAAGATCATGTTAAGATTTACATTTTTTAAGTTTAGATTATAATCCTAAAATATGATATCCACTATCTACATGGATGACTTCACCTGTAATGCCACGAGACCAATCACTCATTAAAAATAGAGCCGTATCTCCAACCTCTGAAGCATCTGTTGTTCTTCGAAGTGGAGCTTTTTCTTCAATCTGATGAAGAATAGTATTAAAATCTTTGACACCTTTTGCGGCCAATGTGCGAATAGGTCCAGCTGATATGGCATTTACGCGAATTTGATTTGGCCCTAAGTCATTGGCTAAGTATTGTACACTAGATTCTAAAGCAGCTTTTGCTACTCCCATTACATTATAATTTTGAACCACTCGTTCTCCACCAAGATAGGTCATGGCTATAATGCTACCGCCTTCGGTCATTAACTTCTCGGCTTCACGTGCAACAGCAACTAAAGAATACACACTAATTTCTTGAGCCATCAAGTAGCCATCTCGAGAGGTATTGGCATATTTCCCCTCTAATTCTTCTACTTTCGCATGTGCAATACTATGAACAACTCCATGTAAAACGCCAACTTCTTCTTTTAGAAATTGGAAAAGGGCACTAATCTCTTTATCCTTAGTAACATCGCAAGGGTAAATCAGTTTATTGTCCATTTCTTCTGCCAACTCTAAGATATTTTTTTCAAATCGTTCACCTTGATATGTAAAAATTAATCGTGCTCCTTCACGGTATAACGAATTAGCGATCGCCCATGCAATACTACGTTTATTTGCAACACCCATTACTAAGATATTTTTACCTTTTAAAATCTGTCCCGACATGGGAACTCACCCTCTTTCATTTCTACTTTTAGTACCTGATACTAATATATACTAATAATTTTACATGAACCTTATTTAAATGTAAACCTCATGCAAGCTAATTATGCTCAATCTGTTCATTTTTCAAACTTTTAAAATTTTTTGTGTAAATATTCTATTTGCTTCTTTTTGTATCTCAATTTAAAATATGTATTAAAATTTATGTTATAGTAAAGCAATAAAGAAAGGAGAGGGGATTAGACATGGCACAAATTCGTCCATTTCAAAAAGTTTTGGTAGCAAATAGAGGGGAAATTGCGATACGTATTTTTCGTGCATGTACAGAACTTCATATACGCACTGTTGCCATTTATTCCGAGGAAGACCAGGTCTCTTTGCATCGTTTTAAGGCTGACGAAGCCTATCTGGTGGGAGAAGGGAAGGGGCCAGTCGAGTCCTATCTTGATATTGAAGGGATTATTGAGATTGCCAAACGTCATAATGTGGATGCCATTCACCCGGGATACGGTTTTCTTTCTGAAAATAGTGAGTTTGCACGGCGCTGTGAAGAAGAGGGTATTGTTTTTATTGGCCCAAACCCAGAACATATCAAAATGTTTGGTGATAAGGTGGAAGCAAGACGTTTAGCCATTGAAGCCAATATACCAGTCGTCCCAGGTACTGAAACCCCTATCGAGCAATTACAGGAAGCTATCTTTTTCGCAAATGAACATGGGTATCCGATTATGATTAAAGCCGCTTCTGGAGGGGGCGGACGGGGGATGCGAATTGCTCGAAATCAGGCAGAACTCGAAGAATCAATGGAAAGAGCTCGTTCCGAGGCCCTTTCAGCTTTCGGAAACTCTCAAGTCTATTTAGAAAAATATCTCGAAAACCCAAAACATATTGAGGTTCAAGTCTTGGCAGATCAGTATGGCAATGCAGTTCATTTATTTGAAAGAGATTGTTCTGTCCAACGACGCCATCAAAAGGTTGTCGAGATCGCTCCATCCCTCTCTTTGACTGAAAATCTACGAAATGAAATCTATCAAGCAGCGCTAAAAATCATGAAACAAGCGAATTATATCAATGCTGGTACTGTTGAATTTTTGGTAACTCCCGATCAAAAGTTTTATTTTATTGAAGTAAACCCTCGCATTCAAGTTGAACATACTATTACCGAACTAATTACTGGTATTGATATTGTTCAAGCCCAAATTAAAATTGCTGAAGGGTATGCCCTTGATAATTCAGTAATGGGCATTCCTCCTCAAAATCAGATTACTAAAAATGGTTATGCAATCCAATGTCGTGTGACAACTGAAGATCCAGAGAACGGATTTATGCCTGATACTGGAAGAATTGTTGCCTATCGCTCTGCAAGTGGTTTTGGTGTTAGACTAGATGCAGGAAATAGTTTTGCCGGGGCTTACATCACACCTCACTATGATTCTTTGCTCGTTAAGGTATCCACCTATGCTAATACCTTCGAACAAGCAGCATCAAAAATGTTACGTACTTTAAAAGAGTTTCGAATCCGTGGTGTAAAAACAAATATTTTATTCTTAGAAAATCTTGTTCAACATCCGAACTTTTTAAATGGTCATTATGATACATCTTTTATTGATAGCCATCCTGAATTGTTTCATTTACCACCAAGACAAGATCGAGCAAGCAAACTTCTTTCCTATATTGGTCATATTACAGTGAATGGGTACCCAAACCTACCAAAAAAAGATAAAAAACCTAGCTTTCATAAACCAAGAATACCAGCTACTTCCATCAAACTCCCTTATCCTGATGGAACCAAACAGATTTTAGATCAATATGGAGTTGATGGTCTGATCAAATGGGTGATGCAACAGAAAAAAGTGCTGATAACTGATACTACTTTTCGTGATGCTCACCAATCCTTATTAGCAACACGTGTCCGTACCTACGATTTGCTTAAAATTGCAGAGGCTACCGGAAAATTAGCTCCTGAAATTTTTTCCCTCGAAATGTGGGGTGGTGCAACGTTTGATACTAGCATGCGTTTTCTTAAAGAATGCCCTTGGGATAGATTGCATCAGCTTCGTGAAAAAATCCCTAATATACTATTTCAAATGTTAATCCGAGGAGCCAACGCTGTAGGTTATACTAATTATCCTGACAATGTGATTAAAGAATTTATTAAAGAATCGGCGGATTCAGGTATCGATCTATTCCGTATCTTCGATAGTTTAAATTGGCTTAAGGGAATGCAAATTTCAATCGATGCCGTTAGAGAGAATGAAAAAATAGCAGAAGCAGCCATTTGTTACACAGGTGATATTCTTGATCCGACAAAGGATAAATATACGTTACAATACTATATCAACCTCGCTAAAGAATTGAAAAAATCAGGAGCTCATATCATTGGCATCAAAGACATGGCTGGCTTATTAAAACCCTATGCAGCCTATAAGCTTATTAAAACACTCAAAGAAGAAGTAGGTTTACCTATTCACCTTCATACACATGATACCTCAGGTAATGGCCAAGCAACGCTTTTAAAAGCGATCGAAGCAGGAGTGGATATTGTTGATACGGCATTAAGTTCAATGTCTGGTCTTACCTCTCAACCAAGTCTAAATGCTTTAGTTGCTTCATTAGAATATAACGAAAGATCTACTGGATTAGATTTAGATAACCTGCAAATGCTAGATCATTACTGGGAAGATGTTCGCCCATACTATGCTTGTTTTGAAAGTGGGTTAAAGTCAAGTAGCACGGAAGTTTACAAACATGAGATGCCTGGGGGACAATATACCAATCTAAAACAGCAATCTATTGCTGTAGGACTAGTAGATCGTTTTGATGAAGTAGCAGATATGTATGCAAAAGTTAATAAAATGTTTGGCGACATTGTCAAAGTAACCCCTTCATCAAAAGTAGTTGGTGACATGGCTTTATTCATGGTACAAAACCACTTAACGGAAAAAGATATCTATGAGCGGGGTGAACAGCTTGATTTTCCTGATTCTGTTGTTCAATTCTTTCAAGGCTATCTTGGTCAACCTTATGGAGGATTCCCTCAACGTTTACAAGAGATTATTTTAAAAGGAAAAGATTATATTACTTGTCGCCCTGGGGAGCTGTTGCCATCAGTTGACTTTTCTAAAACAAAAGAAGAACTAGAACAAAAAATACATCGAAAACCAACCAATAAAGAAGTGCTATCCTACATTTTATACCCTCAAGTCTTTCTTGATAAAGAAAAATATATTGAGGAATATGGCAACCTATCGTTTTTAGATACCCCCACCTTTTTCTATGGAATGAGACCTGGTGAAAGAATTGCAGTTGAAATAGAAAAAGGGAAAACTTTGATGATTAAGCTAACGTCCGTTGGCGAGCTTCAACAAGACGGATCAAGAACGATTTATTTTGAATTAAATGGGATTCCAAGAGAAGTTACAGTAAGGGATGAACATACTGGCATCGCCATTCAAAAAAGAAAAAAAGCTGAACGAAATAACCCGCTACATGTAGGCGCAACAATGCCAGGTAAAGTTTTAAAAGTAATAATTGAACCAGGGGATCGGGTGAATAAGGGTGATTATATGATTGTAACAGAGGCGATGAAGATGGAAACGACGATTCAAGCTTCGAATGATGGAATCGTAAAAGAAATCTATGTCAAACCTGGGGATACAATTGAAAGCAACGATTTGCTTCTAGAGTTTGAATATGTTAAAAATGAGTCATAACAGAACTCTGCAAAAAGGAGAATCTTAATGGAATTTCATTTACAAATTGGTATGACAGGTACTAAACAATCCATCGTTAACAATACTAATACAGCTAAAACGTATGGTAGTGGAGAGTTAGAAGTATTTGCTACACCAGCAATGGTTGGGCTCATGGAGGGTGCAGCGATGAATGCCGTTCACTCTTCATTGCCTGAAGGTTTTGGAACAGTAGGCACAGAACTTCAGGTAAAACATGTCGCTGCAACTCCCTTAGGAATGAACGTAGAAGCAAGGGCTGAACTAATTGCAATCAATGGAAAACGATTAAGCTTTAAAGTTGAGGCCTATGATGAGGTTGGGTTGATTGGTGAAGGTACCCATGAACGATATATTGTTGAAGAAGAAAAATTCCTTTCAAGAGTAAATAATAAGGGTAAAGAATAAGTTATTTTTAATAATGTAGGAAAAAATCCGGGGTGTCATTCCCGGATTTCCTTCATAATATAGATTGTTTACCTAACTTCTCAATGTGGCAATCAGTCGGTTTTGTTTCAATAACAAGTCTAACCCATCTGTGATTTGTTTGACCACGATATCACTTTTCATAAGGGAACTTGTTGCACAACCTTCAGTCCCAATCAATGCAATGGCTAAGTCAGAGACTTCAAACATCCACTCATCATTTACTCCATTCCCCATGGAAATGACACCTTTTTCTTTTAATGCTTGAACAAATCGCTGCTTCTCTCCTAATTGATCTTCTTTGCCAATCACATGGACTTGTACAGGTAAATCTTTACACTGATCATGAACACTACTATTGGTATCTGCTGTAACCACATAGAGAGTTAAATCTTTTGCTAATTGTCTAAGCTTTTCTTTCACTTCTGGTAAGATCACTCCATCTAAAGCAATCGTTCCATTGAAATCCAAAACTAAATTTTCTACTTTTACTTCCTTCCTTCCTGGAATGTTGATCGTTAACATAGATACCCTCCTAGACAATATAAGGTTAGTTAAAGCATGGCTTTCCAAATCATTCTTTATTCTTATCATACTTTTTCATTTTTCATATCCCAATAATCAGGGAAAGTAGACCAAAACATATTAAATAGATTATCATGGAAAGATAAGAAAATGAATCTTGCTTGGAGGAAGAAACGAATGAACGACAAAATCAGTCAAATTGAACGAGGAGAGCGGGGAAGTTGGATCAGTATTATTGCTTATGTCTCCCTATCTATTTTGAAATTATTGATTGGATATCTTTTTAATTCTAAAGCTCTCATTGCCGATGGGCTAAATAATACAACAGATATTATTGGTTCGATTGCAGTCTTGGTTGGTTTCAAGATTGCTAAAATCCCTCCAGATAAAGACCATACATATGGCCATCTTCGGGCAGAAACTATTGCTTCCATGGTAACCTCCTTCATTATGTTTGTCGTGGGAATTGATGTCTTATACAACTCTGTACGTAACCTATTCTCACCAAAAATCGAAACACCACAAATGATTACAGCTTGGGTGGCTCTATTTTCCGCACTAGTCATGTTGCTGGTCTATCGCTATAATATAAAATTAGCAGAAAAAATCCAAAGTGATGGATTAAAGGCAGTAGCCCTAGACAATCGTTCTGATGCCTTTGTTAGTATAGGTGCATCTGTAGGAATTATTGGTGCCCAATTTAACCTCCCTTGGCTAGATCCACTAGCTGCTTTTGGTGTTGGTGTTATTATTATCAAAACCGCTTGGGAAATCTTCACAGAAAGCTCTCATAATTTATCCGATGGATTTGAATATGAACGGTTAAATCATATGAAGATCACAGTAAAGACAATAAAAGAAGTAAAAATCGTTAAAGATATCAAGGCGAGAAAACAAGGAAGTATCGCCATTGTAGATGTTACTATTGGTGTAAGGCCAACCCTTAATGTAGTAGAAAGTCATGAAATTACCGAAATCATTGAAAAACGTTTAATGAAAGAATTTCCTGACGTTCAACGTGTTCATGTTCATGTTGAACCCATTGAGGTGAGTACCAGTGACCCAACTTGATTGGTTATAAGAA
>NZ_LSKU01000001.1:2111439-2129789 GCF_001561915.1 Tepidibacillus decaturensis
ATCTTTCAAAAAAAAGAAGCGATCACGCTTCTTTTATTCCAAAATATTCATTGATTGCTTTGAAGATCGCTTGAGCAATTCGTTGTTGGGTTTCTGGCGTAAAGAGAGCTGCTTCATCCCCACTATTGGATAAATAACCAGATTCCAATAAGACAGCTGGCATGGTCGTATATTTAATCACTCTAAAACCAGCAGTTCTTATTCCGCGATCATTAAAACCTGTTGCTTCTACAAGGTAAGGATGAATCAATTGGGCAAAGAATCTGCTCTCTTCATGTGTATAGTAGGTTTCTGTTCCACTTACGTCCGGTTTTCCAGTCATCGCATTGGCATGGATCGAAATAAATAAATCAGCACCCAAGGAATTTGCTAATTCCACACGCTCGTCTAATGTTGGATAGGTATCCGAATCTCTAGTCATGATCACTTGAATCTCTTGGTTATTCTGATATAATGTATTGACTAATAGAGCAACCGCTAAGTTAAAATCCTTTTCTCTTGTACCACTTACTCCTGATGTACCTGGATCTTTTCCGCCGTGGCCAGCATCAATCACAACTTTAAAAACCTTTGGTTTCATCTGTAAGATCAAGAGGTTGTCCCTTTTCTCTATGCTATAATCTACTTTCTTCTTTAAATCGACAACAATTCTGACTTGATCTGGATTTAGTTGAAATTGACTATAACGCACAGCGCTAAAGAGCTCGTTCTCTGCAATCTCAGGTGACTTTAAGTTTGGTGAGAGAATCATCCCCTCAAGGTCAATCACTAAACGGTTAGGTTGGTTTAACTCGATTAATTTGTGAGTAAATTCTGTTTCCTTTGTTTCAATGATAAGGCTTGTCCCATCTTGAACAATCGTTTGTAATTCATTTGAAGGTGCAATTTCTTCTAGCTGAGATGGATCATTTTGATTTTCCTGATCTGGTTTCTGATTTGTTTCATCATTAGTAGTCTCATCTACTGGGCTAGGTTCTTCTTTAGTATCTGTTGGCTTATCTGTTGTTTGTTCTTGACCATTCTGCTCATTTCCAGTTTCCGATGGTGGCACAACTGTGTCTACCTTAGTATCGATCGCAACAGATTGAGTTGATGCATCCCATTTCACATGAGCACCAAAATTTTCAGATATTGCTCTAATGGGTAAAAAGGAACGGCCATTTTTAGAAATAGGTGCTACATCTAATGCAATTTTTGTCCCATTCTTCCATAATGTTGCTTGATTAAGGACAAATCTAATTCGATCTTGACCACTCACAATATTTACTTCTTTCTTTTTACTATCATAGGTGACGTAATAGCCAAGGTTTTCGGATATCACTCGAACAGGAACAATGACACGACTGGTATTAGTCATGATAGGTGGAGCATCAGATAAAACAACCTTCCCATCGATTAAAATTTGAATCGGTTTCTCAGCAGCCATTACAACGCTAGGTACAAGAAGAAACAAGAAGATCAAAAAAAGAAATAAAATGCGTCGTCTCTCCATGTTTCTACCTCTCTTATTCTCATTTTTGTTTTTGACATAAAACGACGTTTTCTCTAATCAACTCACTTTCCTCAATTCTTTTCTATTAAAATAGACAAAAAAAGACAGAAAAAGTTGCGGGAGTTAGACAATTTTCAATAAATTTATACTTTTGGACTACTTCCTTTCCATGATCCAGATCGACAGAAAAACAAAGAAGCCAACAAATGCTGTTCCAGCCATAAATAAATAAGTGTTCATCATTCCATAATGTTCTGATATCCAACCACCCATCATCGTAACCGCCATACTCCCTAAGCCTAAGCCAAAGGAACCATATAAAGACATTGCAGTCACTTGCATTTCTTTAGGGGATATTTCACGAACAAACTGGGCCGCAGTTGGAACGTATAATCCAACAGAAAAGCCTTGAACAAATGTAGTAGCTAAAACCCAAGATACTGAGGTACTAAAGGAATAGAAAAGCCATCTTCCTGTCGTTACAAGGGCTGAAAACAAAAGAATGGGTAATAAACCAAATTTGCGAATTAAGAAACCACTTACCCTCATCAAAGGAGCTTCACTACCTGCTGCTAATAAAAAGGCCAAGCCAAACCCTGACATTGATCCCCCTATTTCTTTAAAAAATAAACCAAAATAAGTGTTATTTGCATTGATCGATCCAAACAATAAAAAGGTTCCCAATAAGAAAATGAGAAACTTAGGTATCTTTAATAAATCTCTGATTCCTTGAAAAAGTTGTATAGAGACTTGACCAGTCTCATTAGGGATGTTGAAGGTGATCAGTGCAGCCATACCTAGGAAAAGTGCATATAAATAAAAGATGACTTGAACATCTAACAAATCGCTTAGTGTTCCAGCAACCCATACGGCAACAGCAAAACCAATCGCCCCCCATAAACGAATATCACCATAATTGCCCCCATAGTTGTGAACAAAATTCATCGAAATATTATCTGAAATGGGAACTACGGCACTTTGAAATAAGGAGAGCGCTGCATTTAGTAAGATAAAAATGGCATAAGATTGATTATACGGAAAAATCAAGGCAACGAATCCAGCCGCTAGCAATGTAAAAAATAAAATTTTTTTCTCGATACGAAACCGATCACAAATCATTCCCCATAGAGGTTGCACGATAATAGCCACTACAGGCCCAATCGACATAAGGAGGCCAATTTGCCCTTCACCTAACCCTTGTTCTTTAAAGTATACAGAAAGGGAGGGATATAACGCCCCTACACCAAAAAAGAACAATAAATAAAAGCCACTTAAATTGGTATATATTTTTTTCTACTTTTCTTGTAAGCAATTGCCTCCAACTTGACATCTCCTTTGCTTATTCCTTTGCCAAATTATATTGTAACACATCAAGCACATTATTTGGGCGTATGCATACCCTATAATAAAAGCCCATTTTAAGGGAGGGTTTGAAATTGAATCTTAAAATAGATACGATTACAGAACATATTCCAGAAGATGCTTTTGGCTACTCATTAGCCTTAGGTGACATCAATGGAGATGGGAAAAACGAGATCATCGTTGCTTCCACCAATGGGCCAAAAGGGGCTACTATTAAAGTTTTTTCTCCTAATAAAAAACGACTAAAGACGTTTCATATCGGAAATAAAAAGGTAAATACCATTCGTCTCATCACTGCCGACATCAATCAAGACCAAATCGATGAACTAGTAGTTGGGATTACCTATCAAGATTTATCTGGAGAAGTAAAAGTCTTTTCTGTCAAAGATCATAGAACAATCTACCATTGGAAAAGTGAAAGGGAATACGATGCCTTTGGATTTACCATTGCAGTTGGCCATATCACTGGTGATGAAGGAATAGATGTTTTAGTAGGAGCACCACAACCGATTCAAAGGGGCAAAGGAAAGGTCTACATCTATAACGGCAAAGATGGATCATTATTTAGAGAATATACTTCAAGAATAAGCAAGGAATATTGTGACTTTGCAACCTCTGTAGCTGCTGGCGATATCGATGGTGATGGGTTTGATGAAGTCATTATTGGTGCACCAGGTATCCCTAGAGGGGAAGTCTATGTTTATTCAGGTAGATTAGGATGGCTAACTCAGAAGTTATCTGGTGATCCCGGGTTTGGTATCAACGTTCATGTAGACGATGTGAATGGAGATGAGCGAAAAGAACTCCTTGTGACAACGAAAGATTTACATGGCAATAAAGTTTCTGTTTTCCAAGGAGGATTTTATCCGATCTATGAAATCATGAACGACGAAGTAGATATTGGTTTTGGTGAAACCATGATCACGTCTGATATCAACGGTGATGGTAAAAAAGAAATTATCCTTGGCGCTTTTGATGCTCATCACAAGAGGAAAAAATATGCTGGCCAAGTGAATGTGTATTCAGGTGATGAAGGCAAGTTACTCCATCGTTGGTATGGCCAAAATGAAAAAGATCAATTTGGTTTCTCCATGGCTGCAGGTAAACTAGATAACGCAAAAGATAGCTTACTGATTGGTGTTCCAAGAGAAATTCTAAAGAAAAATGGTCTTGTCTATATTGTTTCAATGGAATAATATTTACCCATGCCTTCCTTTTACAGAAAATAATAAGGAAGGCATTGCTCTTGAAAATAAAATTAATATTTAAGAAAATAGATTAAAACTTGATTTGAGGTGATCATCTTGAAATTCGAAAATAAAGTCGTGATCGTAACAGGTGGCGGTCAGGGGATTGGACGAGCCATCTCACAAGCATTTGCTAAACAAGGGGCAAAAGTCGTCATTGCCGATATCGATGAAGAAGCAGGACGAGAAAATGAAAAGATAATTATTCAGGAGCAAGGTGAGGCGTTATTTGTAAAAACAGACGTGAGAAATGAGGGAGAGATTAAACAGTTAGTCAATCAAACGGTTAAAAAATATGGACAAGTCGATATATTGATCAATAATGCGGGTATTGGCCATACGGAATCTATTTATACGATCAATGTAGATGATTTTGACCGGGTGTTGTCAACAAATCTCCGTTCTACTTTTATTTGTAGCAAATATACGGCTTTAGAAATGAAAAAGCAACAACAAGGAGTCATTATTAACATTGCCTCTACACGTGCATTCATGTCAGAACCTAATACAGAGGCTTATGCTGCTTCCAAAGGTGGGATTTTGGCTTTAACACATGCTCTAGCAATTAGTCTTGGCCATGATGGTATTCGCGTGAATGCAATCAGTCCTGGCTGGATTGAAGTTGGAGATTGGCAAAAATCAAAAATGGCCATCCAACCTCACCATTCAGAAGAAGATAAAAATCAACATCCTGTTGGGCGAGTTGGACAACCAATGGATATCACAGCAGCATGTCTGTATTTAGCTTCAGACGATGCTAGTTTTATTACTGGCCAAAATCTAACCATTGATGGCGGAATGACCAAAAAAATGATTTATGTTGAATAAAGGGAATAATTTATTCCTTAATGCCTAGGGCGATGTTCCCTGCAATTCGTTCAGCCGTTTTCCATTCATCTAAACTTAAAATACGCTCAGATAATGGAAATAAAATTTGGTTTTCTTTATGAATATGCTCTCTTAATACTTGCAAGATCAATCCAGCATGTTTTAAGGCGACATCTTTGGCTGGTGTTTCTTTCATCAATTCTTCCTTTAAAGCCTTTTGTGCGTTTCTGAGTTCATCATGTTCTCGCTCCATTACCATGACAGGTCCATTTGGGCCTATTTTTTCTGACATCAATGGGAATAATGCCTGTTCTTCTTGAACAAAGTGAATATCTAAGGCGACTTCAAGGAATTTGGTAAAACCAATAAGCTGCAATTTTACTCTTTCTATTTCAGCCCCTTTTCTTAATTCTTCTAAATGAACATGTAATTGATCTAACTGCATCAATGCGTGCTCGTGATCTTCATAAAATAATTGTAATAAACTATTCATCTACATAACCTCCATCCCATTTTATATCTTTACCTATACTATACTAAGGTTTGGAATCTATTGCAGTGAAATTTATCACATAAAGATCATAAAGATATTATTGTACTCTTTTTTCCCTGACCTTAGGTAGGATTTTCTTAATATCTACTTTTCTCTCTTTCTTCCAAGTAGAAGGTTCGTGCTCATCAAATTGTTCTAAAAAATCAATGACCTCCTTAGTTAAAGGTGTTGGAGTTGAAGCTCCTGAAGTTACAGCTACGGTTTGCTTTCCTTTGAGCCATTCGATATCTAGCTCAGACAAATCTGCAATCCGATAAGCAGGGACTCCGGCAATTTCTTCTGAAACTTGGGCCAAACGATTAGAATTATTACTTCTAGGATCCCCAACCACAATAACTAGATCACTATCTTTTGCTTGTTCAGCTACTGCTTCTTGTCGAGTTTGAGTCGCCATACAGATTTCATTATAAACCTCTGCATGGGGAAATTTTTCTAAAACCTTCTTCATCACATGAGCAACATCCCATTGGCTCATGGTTGTTTGATTTGTCACGATAATTTTATTTGATTCAATCTCTAATTGTTCTACATCTGCCTCTTTTTCAACTAAATAAACTTGCTCAGGTGCAACTCCAATTGCCCCTTCTGGTTCAGGGTGACCCTTTTTACCTATATATATAACTTTATAACCTTGCTTTGTTTTTTCCTCAATAAGAATATGGGTCTTGGTTACATCAGGACAGGTTGCATCAATGACAACTAATCCTTTTTCCTTCGCCCTTTTTTTACTTCTGGTGAAACGCCATGGGCAGTAAAAATAACCGTTCCTTCATCAATTTGTTCTAGTAAGGCTAAACGATTTTCCCCATCCAAGGAAATAATATTCTGTTCTCTAAACGCTTCAACCACATGTTGATTATGCACGATCATACCTAATATATAAATAGGTCGTGGTAAACTTTTGTCCAAGGCTGCATTTTGTGCCAAAACCATGGCATCTACCACACCATAACAATATCCTCTTGGAGAGATTTTAATGACATTCAAAGTATTCTCCTCCTCATATACATATACTACTCTATTTTAACATCTGTAGATAAAAACACAATGGAGCGGAATTTAATATTGCAGTCTTAAAATATTCAGAATATAATAATTCCTATAATGAACGTTATATAATATATACTATTTTACATAATAGTATATCACATATTATTTGCAGCAAATTATTCGACATCTAAAACAAAATGGGGAGGATATCATAATGAGTACAAATGTGGAAGAACTAAATCTTAGAAATCTACTAAAGGGGACAAACGTTTATTTTAATCTTGAGGTACCAAAGATTATTGAACTAGCGATTCAACGTAAGGAAGGAATTTTAACAAAGACAGGTGCATTATTGACGACGACTGGCAAATATACTGGACGTTCTCCAAAAGATCGATTTATCGTTGATGAAAAAGAAAATCACGACAAAATCGCCTGGGGTATTGTAAACCAACCGATCAATGAAGAAATTTTCTATTCACTCTATCAAAAAGTATTACAATATCTTCAAGATAAAGAGATCTTTGTTTTTGATGGGTATGCTGGTGCAAATAAGAAATATCAATTACCGATTCGTGTTGTAAATGAATTCGCATGGCATAATCTATTTGTACAACAGCTTTTCATCCGCCCCACTAAAGAAGAATTAGAGAGCCATCAAGCTGAATTTACTGTTATCTCGGCCCCCGGTTTTAAAGCAAACCCTACCGTTGATGGAACAAACTCTGAAGCTTTTATTATGCTTAATTTAAAGGAAAAAATCGTCTTAATAGGTGGTACAGAGTATGCTGGTGAAATGAAAAAATCGATTTTTAGTGTCATGAATTTCTTATTACCACAGAAAAATGTCCTATCGATGCACTGTTCAGCCAATGTAGGAAAAAACGGCGATGTGGCTTTATTCTTTGGTTTATCTGGCACGGGAAAGACCACCCTCTCAGCAGATCCAAATCGTTATTTAATCGGCGATGATGAACATGGCTGGTCTGATGATGGAGTCTTTAATATTGAAGGTGGATGCTATGCGAAATGTATTCGCCTCTCTGAAGAAAATGAGCCACAAATTTGGAATGCCATCCAATTTGGTAGTGTACTAGAAAATGTGGTAATTGATGATAACCGTAATTTAGACTTTAATAGTGATGCTCTTACAGAAAATACCCGTGCTGCTTATCCGCTACATTATATCCCGGGAGCAGTCATCCCTAGCCAAGCAGGACATCCTCACGTAGTCATCTTTCTTACTGCGGATGCTTTTGGTGTATTACCTCCTATCTCTAGACTAACAAAAGAACAAGCAATGTATCATTTCTTATCAGGTTATACGAGTAAATTAGCAGGCACAGAACGGGGTGTTACTGAACCAGAGGCCACTTTCTCCACTTGTTTTGGTGAACCATTCTTACCATTATCTCCAACCATCTATGCGGAGATGCTAGGAGAGAAAATCACTAAACACCAAGCAAAAGTCTATCTTGTGAATACTGGTTGGTCAGGTGGACCTTATGGTGTTGGACAACGAATAAAGATCGCTTATACAAGGGCAATGGTCACAGCGGCTTTAAATGGTTCAATCGAAGAAGCTGCTTTCATAAAGGATCCTATTTTTGGTTTTGGTATTCCTACCCAGATTCATGGTGTACCTGAAGAAGTCTTACAGCCTAAAAATACTTGGGCAGACCAAGAAGCCTATGATCGTCAAGCCAATGAATTGGCAAAACGTTTTATCCTTAATTTTAATAAGTTCTCACAAGTATCTGAAGAAATTAAATCAGCTGGACCAAAAGTTACTGAATAAGAAAAGGTTTGTATATTCCAACGCACTCCAAAGTTCGCTGTTTAGGAATATACAAACCTCTACTATTTTTCTTAGTTCTCTTATTTGTTTGGGTCTAGTGTGATTAGTCGATACATACTTCCTAAGATTCGATGCTCATTTTTGAGCTTGAATCCTGCCAATTCTAAATTCTTCATTGTGTCTCGATTAATGTTTGCCCCGATCATTCCTACGACTAACGGGTTTATCATATCCATCATTTTTCCCATCATCGGTTGATCACTTCGCATGTGCTCTAACATTCGAATTGTTCCATTTGGTTTAACAACTCTACGAATTTCCTTTAATCCTTTGATTGGATCAGGGACAGAACAAAATACACAGGTGGTAACCACTGCATCAAATGAATTATCTTCGAATGATGACATCCATCCAATCATACACATGGGCTACACGATTATACCGTCTACGAATAATCTCTGTTCGATCCATCTTTTATTCACTTACCTTCGTCAAATAGTCATTCCTTTTCAATTGCTTTGATGTTACTAAAATTTATTTCATTAAATCTGGATATAGCGCTTTTGCTATGCTTTCTAAACCATCGATGATCCGTGGTCCTGGTCGATTCACGATGTCACTATCTAGATCTACCACTCGTTTATTTTTAATCGCATCAATGTTTTGCCAACCTTCTTTTTTCATGATGTTTGCTACGGCATTCTTATCATAGTATCCATATGTAGTAAGGATCACTTGTGGGTTTTTTGAAATAATTTTTTCTTCATTATATTTTATCCAACCTTGGTCTTCAACGATATTGATTCCTCCAGCTTCCATTACTAATTCATCCATAAACGTTCCTTTTCCCGGTGTGTATAAATCTGGAGAAACAGCTACAAACACACGTACTTTTTCTTCTGGTTTCAAAGTAGCTAATTTTTCGTTTATCGATTTTTGTTTTTCCTTCATTTTAGAGACGACTTCTTTCGCTTGTTGTTGCGTATTGGTGACAAGACCAACTTTTTCAATCGTTTGATAGACGGCATCTAAACTTTGTGGGTTAAATTGTAAAACAGGTATCTTTAATTCACGAATTTTATCTGTCATTTCTTTGTTATGAGAACCTAACAAAATTAACTCTGGGTTTAATTTAACGATTTGCTCGATGTTTGGATTTAAACCTTCTTGAAAAACATACTCTACTTTTTTCTGAACATCATGCGGATAGTTATCATACTTCGTTACTGCAACAACTTTTCCTTCTAAACCTAAGGCAAAGAGTGTTTCTGTGTGACTAGGAATTAAGGATATAATACGCGTCGGTTCTTTTGTGATCGTAACCTTTGTTCCTGTATCATCTATAATGGTTAATGGGTAGGTTGTTTTTAATGTTTCTTCTTGTTTTTGAGCTTGATTTTGAATCGTTTGTTCTTGTGGTTTTGCAGCTTGTTGCCCACATCCGGTAAGAACACCCAACAATAGTAAAATAGCACTTAACAAAAGCAAACTTTTCTTCATAAAACTTTTTTTCAACATCTTAATCTCTCCCTTGTTCATAGTATCATGAATGATTTAAAAAATATAGTGATCGAAAAATTGAACATATACTGGTCGTAGAGAATGAATGAACCAATCTTCTAGATTCTCAAACATCTTTTCTTTTCGTCTTGAAAATGCGACTCTATCTTTTCTTGGTGGTAATCCATATTTCTCTCGTAGTCGTTCTAACCACTCATGTCGAAAATGATCTGAATCAAAGATTCCATGAATAAAAGTTCCCCAAGCTGGTAAGTTCGGATGATGAAACCCTTCAAGAGTTCCATTTTCTAATAAAAACATCCCTTCTTGTTTTTCAGTCCATTCCACCATCCCCATATGAATTTCATAGCCCAAAATAGGTAGCTTAGAATGAACCTTTTTCCCTTTCACACGGACGGTTTTCTTTTCCTTCTCAAATCTTGTAACCATTGGGAAAAAGGCAAACCCTTCTCGTGATAAAACATTTGATTCGATCAAATCTGGATCCAACAATCTCTCACCAAGCATTTGGTATCCACCGCATATTCCGACTAATTCTCGCTGTTGTGCTACATGATCAACTATTTTTTGCCAAAATCCAGATTGCTGCAAAAACTGCAGGTCTTCCATTGTATTTTTTGTTCCTGGCAAAATCACAACATGAGGATTACCAAACTCTTTCACATTATTTACATAGCGAATTTGAACATCCTCTTCTAGCTCTAATGGAATAAAATCGGTGTAATTCGATATATACGGGTACTTCACAACGACAATGTCTAAGTCCGCGTTTTCTTTTACCTTTTGTTTTTGCTGTAAAGCCACCGAATCCTCTTCTTCCCATTCTGGTAATGGATAAAAAGGAAAAACAGCAAGGACCGGAATATCTGTGTACTTTTCAATCCACTCGATTCCCGATTGAAACAACTGAAGATCTCCACGAAATTTATTAATAAAAATTCCTTTCACCCTTTTTCGCTCTTCTTCTGTCAACAATTGCAGAGTCCCTACGATTTGGGCAAAAACTCCCCCACGATCAATATCAGCAACCAAAATCACATCTGCATTGGCCCACTCGGCGACCTTCATATTCACAATGTCCCGATCTTTTAAATTCATCTCAACAGGACTACCTGCGCCTTCAATGAGGATCAAATCGTACTCCGCTTGTAGTTTCGCTAATGAGTCTTGAACGATTTTTTTTAGTTCTTCATGTTTTGTCTCACGATAATCCCGAAAATTCATTTGTGCGATCGGTTTCCCGTGAACAATCACTTGTGATGCGTATGGATTGCTTGGTTTCAGTAGAATCGGATTCATATGTTCTGAGGCCACGATCCCAGCCGCATCGGCTTGCAAACCTTGGGCTCGTCCTATTTCTTTCCCATCTACTGTGATATAGGAATTTAAAGCCATATTTTGCGCTTTAAAGGGAGCAACAGAAACATTTCTTTGCGAAAAGTAACGACATAATGCTGTGACAATCCTACTTTTCCCGACATCAGAACCTGTACCCACAATCATTAAAGCCTTAGCCATCTTTTATTTCCCCTTCATCGACTTCTCTCATTTCTTTGTACTGCCAATTCAGATAAAAAAGAGAGCCAGGTCGAACATTTAATTCATAAAAAGACGTATGGTGAATCATTGAATAAAGAGCCCGAATCGGACCTCCATGTGTGATAACAAGCATCGATTGACTAGCACTTTCCTCTACCCATTGATCAAAAAAGGAAATCAGCCGTGATTTTAATTGCTGTAAGGTTTCCCCATTTGGCGGTGAAATTTGCCAAGGGTCATGAAGCCATTTGACAAATAACTCTTGTTGATTTTGGTACAACCCATCATAATCTTTCAATTCCCAATCGCCAAAATTCAGTTCTTTCAGCCGCTCATCCTGCATAATAGGAATATTCGTGTTCAGTTGTTTACGAATGATCTGCATCGTCTCTATTGTCCTTTTCATTCCACTATGCACCATCATTTCAACCCGGTGTTGTTGCAAGAAAGGAACCCATTTTAAGATCTCATCATCATTTTGATCAAGTAAAGGCGGATCACTGCTTCCAAGCAATATTCCTTTTTCATTCCATTTTGTCAATCCATGTCGGAGTAAATAAAAGTTCATGTCTCACCTCGATAACAGAACAAACATAAGCCAAAGCAGTGTTTCTCCCCCTTCAATGAACCAGCCATAAACATCCCCTGTTAGTCCCCCTAATTTTTTTGTAAAATACACACCAAATAAAATGACAAACCCAATAACCAGAAATAACATCTGTAGCGCATAAGCAGTCAGCCAAAATAATGGTAGAATCCAAACAAAAGTGACTATGAAAGTTTTCAGTGTTAGAGCTTCCTTTAACATCCTTCCGATCCCTTCCTTGCGCGCATAGGGAAAACGATATACCGCCAATACAACACCAAAGCGGGCCAGCAAAGGAGCAAAAAGAAATGCTTCTAGGGAAAACTTCGCATCAATACTTAGCAAACTGGATGCCTTTAACGCAAATAAAATAACAAATCCGATCACACCCATAGCTCCGACACGACTATCCTTCATAATCGCAAGCATTTTTTCTTTATCTCGGCTACTCCCAATCCCATCAAAAACATCCATCCAACCATCTGCATGTAACCCTCCTGTTATCCATAAAAGGAAAGAAACCAACAGGATCGAATGAACCGTTCTTGGGAACCAATCAATCGTAATTTGCTGAAATAAATAAAGGAAAAACCCAATCATCCAACCTACAGCAGGAAGGTAGAGAATCGAACGTTTCATCCTCTCTTGATCATAATGTATGGCATATGGAACCGGAATACGGCTAAAATATTGGATTGCCATCCAAAACGAATCAATTTCATTCATTAATCGCCTAATTTTGCATCACCCCTTTCATATCGTCTTTGATCAACATCGGGATTCCAGCTACGACTAAATAGACTTGGTCTGCTACCTTTGCTAATTTTTGATTGGTCCAACCTAGCAAATCCTGATAGATTCGGCCTAAAACATTCATTTCAATTCCACCAAACCCGACCTCATTCGTTACAAGAATTGTAGGTTGGTTCGTTTTCATAAGTGTCTGAATAAAGCGATCAATTTGCTCTTCTACTATTTTGACCCCTTGTTCTGATTCCCACATTTCTTTTCCCATTGGATCTTTTTGTAATAAAAGATTAGAAACCCACACTGTAACACAATCGAGTAAAGTGACAGTATCAGCTGAAGCCTTTTTCTTTGGAGCAAAGTATTGATCAATCCATATTGGCTCTTCGATAATCTTCCAATTTGTTGGGCGATTTTTTTGATGATGGAGAATTCTTCTTCTCATTTCTTCATCTTTAGCTTCTGCAGTTGCAAGATAACGAACATGCCTTTCATATTGACTGGCTAAAGATTGGGCAAAATTAGATTTGCCACTTCTTACTCCACCTGTAATCAAGGTGACGTTAGCTTGAGGATATGTCAAACTGTTTCAACTCCTTTAAAAGCTCAAGGTTTTCTTCCCGTGTTTTGATGGCTAAGCGGATAAAATGATCATCTAGTCCTGGAAAAGAATGAGCCAAACGAATAGCGATTCTTTTTTTCTTTAACTCTTGTTCAAGTCGATCTACGGAAAAAGAAGTGTGTACCAAATAAAAGTTCGTCGTTGTGGGGTAAATGTGATACCCATCGATTTGTTTCATTTCTTGGTAAAACCACTTTTGTTCTTGATGAATCCATGCCCGCGTTTCTTCCCTAAATGAAATGTCATCAAGTAAAATTATCCCTACCTGTTGTGCCAACGCATTGACTGTCCAAGGGTCTCGTATCAACTCCATGGAATGAACCAACCACGAAGGTCCAATCGCATATCCTAGTCGAATCCCGGGAATGGAGTAAAATTTAGTCAAAGAGCGCACGAGGATAAGGGGAGTATCTTCTTGAAACAGTTGTATTAACCCATATGGCTCACTTGTAAATTCAATAAACGACTCATCGACCACTAAAAGGGCCTGCCGATCTTTCACAAGTTGGATCACTTCTACCATTTCTTCTAAAGAAATCATTTGACCTGTTGGGTTGTTCGGACGACAAATATACAGTAAATCCCCTTTAGATAGAATCGCTTTTAATCTTTCAAGGGGAAATATAAATCGATCTCCATCTATCTCATAAAAGATCCGTTTTATTGGAACATTTGCCGCTTGTAATGATGCTTCATATTCTGAAAAAGTAGGATGAACAACAATTCCTTGATTCACACGTAGTACCCTTGGTAAAAGAAAGAAAAGTTCTGCAGCGCCATTTCCAATCACGACTTGTTCTTGATTCACTTTTAACTTTTTCGCAATTTGTTCCTTAAAAAGATACGCTTGTTCCAATGGGTATTTACAAATCCACGATCGATCACTTTGCTGTAAGAAATCCATAATCAAAGCTGAAGGCCCTAATGGATTGGTATTAATACTAAAATCTAGTTTTGCCCAAGACTTACTTCCATGTTCCCTTTTACTCAATAAAGGGATATGTTCCTGTAACCATTCTTTCACCAAATCACCAACCTAATTGGTAAAATAAAGCGACCAAAAGATCACCGTGTACAAGCCAATAAAGATTCCACTTACACCATATAACAACTGAATCGTTTGTTGAATATGCTCAACCTGAAGCGGTTTAAGATCATCCCCCATATACGCTCTTTTTTTGGGTTGGCCAAAATAAATATTGACCCCTCCTAAGCGGATATGTAAAGCCCCAGCAACACTCGCTTCTGGGATGCCACTATTCGGACTAGGATGTAAATGTGCATCTCGAAACCAAATAGAAAGAGACTTTTTTGCATCCAATTGTAACAACCAAGCTGCTAAGACAATGAGAACACCGGTGATCCTTGCAGGGATATAATTAAGTAGATCATCAAATCTTGCGGAAGCAAAGCCAAAATCACGATAACGTTCGTTTTTATACCCACACATCGAATCAAGGGTGTTGGCTGCTCGATATACCATTGCCAACGCAGGTCCTCCTAATATGGCGTAAAATAGTGGAGAAATTACTGCATCGACAATATTTTCTGCAATAGTTTCAACCGTTGCCCGAATCACTTCCGATTCATCCATATGATCAGTATCCCGACTAACGATATAACCAACCTGTTTTTTAGCTTCTTCTAGTTCTTTTGCCTTTAATAAAGAGAACAACTTCTTCCCCTCGTCTGCTAAACCTTTCGTTGCAATTGTGGTTGAAATGAGCCAAGCGCCTACCAACAACGATAACCAAAGATGAACCTGATTCATTACAAATAAAATGAGCCATACCAATCCATAACTACTGCCAACAATGATAATGACTAAAATAATCCCTAATAACCGCTCTGAAAAATGGAAAGTAAATCTTCGTAAAAATGTTTCCATATTTCGAATAGCTTTGCCAATCAACACCACGGGATGTGTCAATTGCTTTGGATCACCAATCCACAAATCAATGAGAAATGCAGCGATCACTTGCCAATAAAGATATTGATCCATACTCTATCCTCTGTCGTTAGTTTTGGGATACGATTTTATTTGCTACGTTTGCCTCTTCAAAGGTAGCCATTTCTTGAAATAGATGTTGAGCAGAACGAAGTATTGGAAGAGCTAGGATTGCACCTGTTCCTTCCCCTAGTCGTAGGTTCAATTGTAATAATGGATAGATTTGCAACGCTTGTAACGTATGTCGATGTCCTGGCTCCTCAGATTGATGGGAAGCAATCATATAAAGTACACTCTTTGTTTCAATCTTTGCTGCAATCAATGCCGAAGCACCCGTATTAAAACCATCGAGCAAAATAGGAACTCGCTTATAAGCAGCAGACAAAATCATTCCTGTCATCGCTGCAATTTCATAACCACCAAATGTAGCAAGAACCTCGATTGGATCATTAGAATGTAGGTTATGGAATTGTAATGCTTGTTGAATGACCTTTTTTTTATGCAACCACTGATCTGAATTCAAACCAGTCCCTCTACCAACGACTTCATCAAGAGGTCTTTTTAGCAATGAAGCTGCAATCGCTGCACTCGATGTGGTATTTCCAATCCCCATTTCTCCAATTGCTAATCCTTTTGCACCATTTTCTACTTCCATCACCCCTAAATCAAATCCGACTTGAATCGCCTCTATTGCTTCTTGTTTGGTCATCGCTTTTTCTTTGAGAAAATTCCGGGTGCCTTGTCCAATTTTCTTTTGGATTAAGAGGGGATTATCGATGGAATCTTTCATTCCCACATCGACCACTTTTAACGACACATCGTGTTGGCGTGTTAACACATTAATCGCCGCTCCACCATGAAGAAAATTATGAACCATTTGTGTCGTCACTTCGGAAGGAAAAGCGGAAACTCCCTCTTCTGTTACTCCATGGTCCCCTACAAAAACAAAACTTGTAATCGGGTCAACACGGAAACGAGTCGTCTGATAAATGCCTGCCAATTGAATGGCCAAATCTTCTAACATTCCCAAACTACCCTGTGGTTTTGTCAATTGATCTAAATGGGTCTCTGCTTCTTTCATTACATTCACATCTAACAATTGAATCTTATCAATAGCCGTTTGCCAATTCATGTTCTTTCCTCCTCAATATTCAATTCCTTTGACAGCTGGAATTCCTTCATTATAGTAATGTTTTACTTCTTGAATTTCAGAAACAAGATCTGCTTGGTTGATGAGTTCTGGTTTAGCATTACGACCTGTAATCACCACATGTAACGCTTTTGGTCTTTGTTGAAGTAATTGAATCACTTCTTTTAGTGGAAGAACATCATCGATGGGAAAATCAGTGATTGCTAAAGCATTATTCAACTCGTCTAATACAATTAGATCGTAAGAACCAGACATTGTTTTTTCTTTAACTAATTCCCAAGCCCTGTTTAACGCTTGACGATGTTCCTCTGCCGTTTTCGTCCAGGTAAAGCCGATACCTAATTGAATAATCTCAATCCCTAACTTCTCTAATGTCTTTTTTTCTCCATAATCCCTTTCAGGTGATTTGATAAATTGAAAGATGCCTACCTTTAGACCCTGACCGAATGCTCGAACGGCTAGTCCAATTGCAGCTGTCGTTTTTCCTTTTCCGTTTCCCGTATAAATGATCGTTAAGCCTTTTTTCGTTTCTTTCATCAATTTCTCTCCTTTCTTCAAGTGAATTTATCTTTTTTTTTGATATTCAACTGCTTTTTCTAACCAATGAATAACCATATTCGGATTTGAAGGAAAGTAGAAGTGTGTATATCCAGCTACTAGATTTTCCTGATGGTAACCATCCGAAAATTCTCCGCCTAATCCCTTTACCTTATACGCATATGGGTAGTTTTCAATCGTTGGAATTAATCTAGAATAGTGAAATTCGTGTCCTCTTGCTGTCTCTCCTTTGTTTAATAATACTTGTTGCATAAGTGCTGTGATTTCCCGATATCCTAATGCAGCCAAACGTTGTTGCATTTGAACTTTTGCAGGAATGATTCCGACCATCTCATACGAATTTCCCTTGTGATCAATAATCTCCTCAGTTAAGAACATATAGCCACCACATTCAGCAAATGTTGGCATTCCCTGACTGATCTTTTCCCGAAAATCAGCGATTACCTTTTTCTGCGCTGTTAATTGAGCAGCAAATTCTTCCGGAAATCCCCCTCCGATATACAATGCATCTGCATTAATGGGAATGGTTTCCCCAGCCAAGGGGCTAAAGTATTGAATTCTCGCTCCATACTGTTCTAGTAACTCTAAATTCTCTGGATAATAGAAATGAAATGCTTCATCTTTAGCCACAGCAATGGTGACAGGATAACGTCGCTCAGAAAGTGATTGGAACATAGGACTATGGTTAACAATGACTTCCTTTGCTTTTTTGGCAATTTGTATGAATTGATCGAGATCAATATGCTCTTCTATCGATCCTGCTAATTGTTGAAATAATGGATTAAGTTCCCCTCGTTCAATTGCTGGAACAAGTCCTAAATGTCTTTCCGGTATACTCATGATTTGATTTTTGATTAAATAACCAATCACTGGAATTCCTGTCACATCTTCGATCGCCTTTTTTACCAATTGATAATGTCGATATCCTCCTACTTGATTGACAACCACTCCGGCAATATTTATCCGGGGATCCATTCGCTTAAACCCAAGGACCATCGCTGCAGCACTTCGGGCTACTCCCTCTGCATTGATGACCAAAACGACTGGAGCGTTTAATAATCGGCTAATTTCCGCAGTACTTCCTCTGTCACTTAGAGGGTCTTTGCCATCAAAAAAACCCATTACACCCTCAATTATTGCAAGATCTGCACCAAGTGAACCGCGGATAAAGATTTCCTTCATGATTTCTGAATCAACCATCCAAGTATCAAGATTCCTTGACTCCCTTTTTGTTACTGCAGTGTGATATGTAGGATCAATATAATCGGGTCCTACTTTAAACCCTTGAACAGTGATTCCTCTTTTTACTAGAGCAGCCATTATACCAATCGTTAACGTCGTTTTCCCTACTCCACTTCCTGTCCCAGCAATGACAACTCTTGGAATCTGTGTTTTCATCAATTCCCTCC
>NZ_LSKU01000001.1:2131898-2143029 GCF_001561915.1 Tepidibacillus decaturensis
TTTCTCTAATCTACCAATGGAAATCGTAACATTCCCTGCTTTTTTCTTTCGCAATAGAAGTTGATTCGTTCTAGCAGATAAACAAGCAGCAGGTTCACTCACCCCATAGACCCCTATATGACGATAAACCGTTTCTGAAGGGTGTTGAATGGTAACCTGATTTAAATCATCTTTTGTGTAAAAGACGATTGGCCATTGGTACTTTTGACGAATCTCTAATAATCCTAATTCATCCCTTTTTAAATCAATGGTTGCGAGATGGTCAATACTCTTCCAGGATAATCCTTCCTCTTCTAACGTAGAAAATATCACAGACTCGATTTCCGAAGCTGATGTACCACGATTACATCCGATTCCAACCACTAATGTTTTCGGACGATAAAGAATTGTTGCCTCAGGGAGATCTCCCCATTCTTCTTGATGAAGTAATCGATCGGTAATGACAATTGCCCCTTGATAATCTTCCTTGATTCTACTTTCACTTGATATCGAAGAATAAAACGTAAATTGCTCAGAACGAGGAATCGAAGAAGGCCACCAATCCCTTTCTCCAACTTCTTGAATCATCGCAATTTTTTCGTCATTCACAACCACTGCACTTACCGCTGTAACATGTTGTACGGAATCCAGCTGCCAACCATATTGAACTCCTAGCAAATCAACAGCTATTTTTTGATTGACATCAGATGAAGTGGTAATAACTGGAATAGCCCCCACTAAATTGGCTACTTTATTGGCTAAATGGTTAGCCCCTCCTAAGTGTCCAGATAAGACACTAATAGCATATCGGCCATTGTCATCTAAGACAACTACAGCTGGATCTGTCCTTTTATCCTTGATAAGTGGAGCAATTATTCGCACAACAGCTCCAAGTGCCATAAATAAGATCAATCCTCGATAGGATAAAAATAAGGAAGATAAGAGCGTTGCCATACTACCATCAACTACGTAAATACCCTTTTCTTCTTCATCTCCGAAAACCCATTTTTTTGGATAATAAAGATCACTATCAGGTAATTGCTCATGCAGAAATCGTGCTTGACTTACTCCTTTTTTTGTAATTGCCACAATCGCATATGCTTTCTTCACCATTTACTCCCCTTTTCGATATCCGTGGCTAAATCGACCATCATACAATTTGGAACGATTTTTATCGATATCCAGATGATTTTGAAAAACGTTGCCGGCCAAAATCATCGCATGGGAGTGAATATTCTCTTTCTTCAATTCTTCTACCACTTTTGCCAATGTACTTTGGATCATTTTTTGATCCTCCCAAGTCGCACGATATACAACCACAATCGGTGTATCTTCTGCCCATCCAGCGAATCTTAATTCCTCTACGACTTTTTCAATAAATGATGAACTTAAAAATAATGCAAGGGTACTATGGTGACGTGCTAATTCTCTTAATTTCTCCTTTTCTGGTACAGGGGTTCTTCCTTCTATTCTTGTAATGATTAACGTCTGAGTGAGTTCTGGAATGGTAAGCTCCGCCTTGATTTGTGCAGCAGCCGCAAAAACGGAACTTACACCAGGGATGATCTCATAATCGATACCTTCCCGTTGCAATCGTCTCATTTGTTCAGATGTCGTACTAAAAATTGAAGGATCCCCAGTATGTAAGCGAACAACAAGACTTCCTTTTTGAACTTCTTCAACGATCATCTCTATTTGTTGTTCCAAGGTAAGCCCAGCTGTTTTAATCGTTTTTGCTCCTTTTTTTACCCTATCTAATAAAGAAGGATGGATTAAAGAATCGGTATAAAGAATCACATCTGCTTGTTGCAGTAATTTTAACCC
The DNA here is from genome assembly GCF_001561915.1 of Tepidibacillus decaturensis. GTDB lineage: Bacteria > Bacillota > Bacilli > Tepidibacillales > Tepidibacillaceae > Tepidibacillus_B > Tepidibacillus_B infernus. Next base: position 2,133,702 of record NZ_LSKU01000001.1, read on the forward strand.
TTTTACTGTGATGAGATCAGGGTCTCCAGGTCCTGCTCCAACGAAATAAACCTTATTTTCTTTCATCATGTTCTCTTCACCACCATTAATGACAAATAGGGCAACTCTTTTCCTTTTAAATCTAAAACGTTTTTATAGATGATTTCTTCGTTTGAAGTTGCTTTTGTGACTATTGCAGCCTTTTCTAAGGTATTGGTTTCGATTAAAACATCGACCAATAAATCAAGGACTTTTGCTATTTTTAGGAAAATAATCGTTTCATGTAGTTCAATCGCTTTTTTCATGTGATCTTTATTTCTCGTAGCTGGAATAATTCCGACCTGTGCATCGCCATCAGCCAATGGTAAATGTAATGAAGCCGCGGCACCAAAAATTGAAGAAATTCCCGGAATCGATTGGACGGTAACCTCTGGATGAAGGAGTCCCATATATCGATAAAGATGAATAAATGTACTATAAAATAAAGGGTCTCCTTCTGTAAGGAAGGCAACATCCTTTCCCTGCTGTAAGTGGCGAAATACTGCTTCTGTTGCTTCTTTCCATTGCTGTTCGATGATTTCTTTATTTTTGGTCATCGGGAACAGTAAAGGAAGTAATTGCTGCCGTTTTATATCAATAAAGTTCCTTACAATCGACAAAGCATAACTCGTCTCATTTACCGCCTTTATTGGAAAAGCAATCACCGGTGAATTTTTGATCACCCGTAATGCTTTTAATGTGAGAAGTTCGGGATCGCCAGGGCCAATGCCAATACCAAAAAATTGTCCGATTTTATGCTCTTCCATCTACTTCTTCCTTTCTTTTTCCTTTTGGATTCGTTGCTGTGACAATATAGATTGGATTTAAACTCTCAAATCCTGTTTTACTAGCAATCGGCTTACTTCGAGCAATCTGCACAAGTGTAATTTTCGGTGAACATCCCCTATTTTCAAAAAAATGTAATGTTTCTATCAATGTTTCCATCGTAATGGCGTTCACAATCACCCTTCCGTTTTGCTTCAGCCGATGACAGCCTAGCTGGAGGATTTCTTCTAACCTCCCATTGCTCCCTCCAACAAAAATCACATCTGGATCGGGAAGATCGTTTAAACAATCTGGGGCCTCCCCATGGATAACTGTAAAATCCGTACGAAACTTCTTCATATTTTTTTTGATAAAATCTATATTCTCAATGTCTTTTTCAATCGCATAAACTTCAGTATCTGGCTGATATTTGGATGCTTCAATGGAAACAGAACCTGACCCAGCTCCAATATCCCAAAGAATATCTCCTGATCTTAATTTCATTTCTACTAAACTTAATACCCGTATCTCTTTTTTGGTTATTAATCCTTTTTTTGGCTTTTTTTGATAAAATTCTTCGTCTTCGATTCCTAAATTCCAACTTTGAACGGCTGGAATTTCTTTTCGTTTCCGCATTATGACGATATTTAACGGCGCGAATGTTTGATCACCCGCTTCTTCAAGAGATAAGAGATAAATCTTTTCATTTTTTCCACCAAGGTGTTCACCAATAAACATTTCATACTCATCAAATCCATAGATTAGTAGATACTGCGCAATCATTGTTGGTGAATGGACAGCATCCGTTAACAGAGCAATCTTTGTTTTTCCATCGATTCTTTGGGCTAACCCTGTCAATGACCTCCCATGTAAACTTTCAATATAACTATCCTGCCAAGAATCTCCCAACCTAGCAAATGCTAATTGAACTGAACTTAGGTGAGGATAGATCGATAGATTTTCGCACCCTATAATGTCAAGAAATAAACGGCCAATTCCATAGAAAAGTGGATCACCTGAAGCAAGAACAACCACCTTTTTGTTGATTGCTTCCTCCTTTAAACGATGTAGGATAAATGGTAAATCCCCTCTTAAAATCCATTTTTCTTTTTGAAAATCGGGAAAATAGGAAAGTTGTCTTTCTCCACCTACTAAAATATCTGCTTCGGCAATCCATTTTCGGTAGTGAGGAAAAATTCCATTTTCTCCATCATCACCGATACCAATGATCTTCATTTTTTCCATTCATCCATCTCCACCCTCCCAAGAACTCTTCCCAATTTTGAAACAAGAATGACCTCTAGGATTAATCCTCCTTGAATATAAGAAAGACTCTCTAAAGCGACTAAACGGCAAATTTCTGCAAAAAAAGATGGTCTATTTTCTTCGATTATGATTTTCTCAACCCATGCAGCCGTATTGGCTTGTCGAATTTGTGCTTGAACAGAATCTGAAAAGTGAAGCCGGTTTGCAATATTAGCTAAAAATTGAAAATCAATACTCGACTCTTTTGAATGAACCATCATTTTCCCTTGCGCAACTTTGGATAGTTTTCCAATCATCCCTAAGATGGTCACCTTTTTTGTTCCTAATCTTTTCGCTTGTTTTAAAGCAAAACCAACAAATTCACCCATTTGAACAAAGGCCATTTCCTCTTTTTCCTTAAAAATGTTTTGCGCGATCTTTTCACTTGTACTCCCAGTCGTTAAAATAAAATGGTCGATGCCATTGATTCTGGCAACACGAATCGCTTGAACAATACTAGCCTGGTAAGCATCATGAGAGTAAGGAATCACCGTACCTCTTGATCCTAAAATGGAAATCCCACCAATAATCCCCAATCTAGGATTTAATGTTTTTTTCGCTAACTCTTCACCATTGGGTACCGAAATGACCACTTTTACACCTTTTGTAAGTTGATAAAAATTTAATAGCTGTTTTACTTCTTTCTCGATCATGCGTCTTGGAACAGGATTGATTGCTGCTTCGCCAATAGGGACCGGTAATCCAGGTTTGGTTACTCGACCAACCCCTTTTCCACCGTCTATCTCGATTCTTTCTTCATTAAGCCATGAAACGGTTGACAAAATTAGCGCTCCGTGGGTGACATCTGGATCATCGCCTGCATCTTTGATCACACCTGCCATTGCAAAGGTTAGGCTATACGTAGAGTTTTGAATGGGAAATCTAACCTTCTCACCAATCGGCAACTGGATTTCAATATCAAGAATTTGGCTCTGCTCAATTAACATAAGTAAAGCTGCTTTTGTTGCAGCAGTTGCACAGGCTCCTGTGGTATATCCGCTTCGTAATCCTTTTTTCTTACTCATTCTACATCCTTATCAACTTGTTGAGCCATCAGTGAGAGAGCATTCACAATTGCTGCAGCCACTGGGCTTCCACCCTTTCTTCCCTGATTGGTAATATAGGGAACATCTAATTTCTGTAATTCTTCCTTTGATTCTTTTGCAGATACAAAGCCAACAGGAACGCCGATGATGAGATCGGGCTTTGCTTTTTCCAATTTTATCAGCCGAATCAGTTCTAGAAGTGCTGTTGGTGCATTTCCAATGGCAAAAATCCCACCCTCTATTTGACTTGTTGCCTTTTGCATGGCAATAATCGAACGCGTCGTGTTTAGTTCTTTTGCTTTCTTGACTACATCCTCATCCCGTATATGACAAATGATTTGTCCACCAAAATGAGTGATGCGAGATTGATGGATTCCTGCTTTTACCATTTCCACATCCGTCACAATTTTTTTTCCTTGGCGAATTGCGAAGATACCCGCTTTCACTGCTTCTGGATGAAATCGTAAACTTCTCCCTAATTCAAAATCCGCGGTCGTATGAATCACCCTTTTGACAATTGGAAATTGTGCATCTGAAAAGGAATGATTACCGATTTCTTCTTCTATCATTTCAAAACTTTTCAACTCAATCTCCTGAGGTTGAGTCGTTATTGGCGAAAATTCTACGAAAAAATCCATATCCCTCACCTTTCGTTGATTTCATTTACAACTCATTTACTAGTGTTTCTCTAGGTATTTCAATAAATCTTCAAAATGATGAAACACAATTGGATATTGTAGTTTGGGCCTTTGTATCACGATCGTCTCAATTCCCATTTGAATGGCACTCTCTACCTTTTCTAAAAATCCTCCTTCTTTCCCACTTTCCTTTGTAATTAGAAGATTGATTCCATATTCTTTATAGATGGCTTGGTTCAATCCAGCTGAAAATGTTCCTTGCATGGCAATGATATTTTCCTTTGGTATTCCTAATGATTCGCACTTTTGTAGGTTCTCTGCCGTAGGCAAGATGCGAAAAATAAGCCGAATATTTGGCTCCCCTAACAATGACTTTGCAAATCGATCAATTTTATTGATTCCTGTAGTTACGAATACAACACCTTTTTTTTCTCTGATCCATTCAATGGCTTCTAAATAGGAAGATACGAAATGAAGATATTGGTTCTCATTTAGAACTGTTGACGGCCGCTCATACCGTAAATAAGGTATTTTTACTTCTTTTGCTACTTCCATCGCATATTTTGAAACGAGTTCTGCATAAGGATGTGTCGCATCAATAATGGCCTTAAATTTCTTTGCAAGGACCATTTCTAGCATTTGTTCTTTCGTTAACCTTCCAATATTAATGGGGATGTTTAGAGATTTATATTTTTGGGCAGCTTGTTCTGTGACCACACTTACGGATACCTTCTTATTATGTTGAAGTAAAAAAGCAGTTAGTTCTCTTGCATCTTTTGTTCCTGCTAATACTAACATTTTATCTAACCTCTGCTTATGGTTCTTGTTCACTTATTCATGATGGTGATGATGACCATTATGGTGATGTACGTGATCATGGTGATCATGATGATGTTCATGATGCGAATGATGGATGAAGTTAATACGGTACATACATTGGTCACAATTAAGGGCTGGTTTCCCCTCTAATGCTTCAAAGGCACGGTCAGTGAGAACATCGATTAATTTGTGATCAAGCCCTAGATATGGAGCTCTTTTGATCTTTTGGTTTGGATATAATTGTTGATAATGTTCGATCATTTGATCCATTCGTTTGATCAATATCCCCGTAAATAAGAAAAAAGGTAAGATATAAATGTTTTTTGCCCCTGTCGCAATACATCTTTCGATTCCTTCTGTAAACGTCGGCTCTGTTATTCCCATGAAAGCAGGTTCCACCCACTTAACTGGGATCCGTTCCCATAATAACCGCATGATTTTGTAAAGATCGCTGTTTGCATCGGGATCACTACTTCCCCTCCCCACTAGTAAAATGGCTTCCTCTTTTCTTTGTTCCCCGCTTTCTCCTTGAAAACCTATTTCTTTCAGACGATCTGTGAGAATTTGTAATGTTACTTCATGAATCGCGATAGGCCTTCCGTATGTAAAAGTGATACCTGGATATTTCACTTTTGCTTGATCAATCTCATTAGGAATATGTATTTTAGCATGACCAGCGGAAAAAAGAATAATAGGAACGAGAGCGATTTTTGTTGCCCCTTGACGAATACATTGATCCATTCCTTCAGAAACTGTGGGAGTGGTTAATTCTAAAAAACAAGTTTCAATAATCGGTACCGATTTTATTCCCCGGATTCTTTGTGCTACTTTTTCTGTAAAACGAAGTACTTCTTCATTTCCTTCTGAATCTCGACTCCCATGCCCGACAAATAAAATGGCTTCCATTTCTTCTCCCCCAAAATTTATCATTTTTTGTTAGCGTTCTGTTAAACTGTATTTATTTTGATAACCACGTGGTGTCACGATTTTTTGATCAAATTTAAAAGTGTCCGAACTGCCAATAATAATGGTGGTTACCATATTCATCTCATGATGGAGCATTTCTCCTAAAGTCGTTACGATGACTTCTTGATCGTCACGATACGCATTCTTCACAATGCCTACTGGTGTATCAACCGAGCGGTATTGTAATAAAATTTCTTGCGTTTTTTGGATCGGTAGAATTCTTTTCTTACTTTTTGGATTATAAAGGGCGATGACAAAATCTGCATCTGCAGCCAGACGAATTCTTTTTTCAATTTGTTCCCATGGTGTTAAAAGGTCGCTCAAACTGATGGTACAATAATCATTCATAAGCGGTGCTCCTAGTAAAGCCGCAGCTGCGTTGACTGCTGATATACCAGGGATGACTTCAATTTGAACAGATATTTTTTCCTCTCTTGCTGCGATCATTTCGTAAATAAGCCCTGCCATTCCATATACCCCGGCATCTCCGCTAGAGATAACAGCTACTTTCTTTCCCTTTTTTGCTAGATCAATCGCGATTTCTGCTCTTTCGATCTCTTTGGTCATTCCTGTGGCAACCACTTCTTTTCCCTGTATATATGGTAGGATAAGATCGATATAAGTTCGATACCCAACAATAACTTCACTTTTTTCAATGGCAAGTTGTGCTTGTTTTGTCATTAATTCAGCACTTCCAGGTCCAATTCCAACAATGAATAGATGTCTAATCGTTCCCATTTTGTCCATATTTCCTTTCACTTTTTATTTACAGATGTTATGTAATAAAGATAATAATTCAGTAGATGAAGTTGGTGGTTTTATTGAAGAATCGATTCGTTTCTGTTTTAATAACTCTTGGTATATTTCCAATAAAATTGGCAGTTTTAAGCCAGATTCCCTTAATATTGTTGCGTCAGAAAAAATCTCCATAGGTGTTCCTTCTTTTAATTTTTTTCCATTTTTTAAAACAATAAGATGATCGGCCCATTGATAAGCCAATTCCAAATCATGAGTAGATAAAAGGATTAACTTGGAGCTTGATTCTTCTTCTAAAAATTGGATTAATCGTTCGATAGCCTTCGGTTCAAGATAAGCTGTAGGTTCATCTAATAATAAAATCTCTGGTTCCATCACCAAGACTCCAGCTAAGGCTACTAATTTTTTCTCACCTAAACTAAGATAATGGATTGGCCTCTGTACTAAATGAGTGATATGTAAATATTCCATGATGAACTGAACTTTTTCTTGAATCATTTTATCGGGAACGTTCAAATTTTTGAGTCCATAGGCTATATCCTCCCAAACATTTGACGAGAAGAGTTGCTGTTCTGGATCTTGAAAAACAATCCCCACCTTCCTTCTTAATCGATTTAATTCCAAACGAGAATACCTTATTTCTTTTTGATTGACGATCACTTTACCTGTTGTTGGTCGGTAAATGCCGTTAATATGACCTAAAAGTGTTGATTTCCCAGCGCCATTATGGCCAATTAGCGCCGCCTTTTTGCTATTCGAGATCTTTAAGGTAAGGCGATCAAGTGCTACCGTACCATTCGGGTATTGATATATTACATTTTCCAATTCGATGATTGATGATTCCATCTGCTTTCCATCCTTTTATACTTCGGTATTAGCTTGATCAGCTACAATAGAACTTTCAATCACTCCTCTACTTTCTAAACCGATTGCCCATTTTTGATAACGCTCTAAAGAATTTATAAAAAGTTGTGATAATAAAGCAGAAAATGAATAAAGTGAACGAGTAAAGTTTTTATAGCCAAGCCGTGAAGTTTGTGCCATTTTCATCTGATAGGCTGTATCTAACAAAACAAATAGAAAACGATAGATGAGCTTCGCAATTTCGAGAAGATCAACAGGAATTTTCAATTTTTCCATTACTTTTATTAAGTCATGAAACGGAGTCGTCAGTATAAGAAAAAGTAAACTTGCCGTGTTAGACAGCGATTGAAAAAATATACTTCCTGCTGTTTCTATTCCTTGTTTCGTAATACCAATAAAATAAGGGCCGATGGAAAGAAAGCCCAACATCATTTTTGGTGATGGAGAAATGGATACCATAATGCTAATTAGGCTTACTCCTAGAAAAAGACCCATCCCTAGCAATAATGTTAGATAATCTTTCCATGGCACTTTGGCAAAACCAATAGTGATCGTGACAGTAATAACCCAGATCATAAGATCGCCAACCCAATGAAACAAAAAAGAGAAAATAAAACTTACAAACACAAATGCCAATTTGATTAAAGGATCAAGTCGAATGAAACGATTGGTATACGCAATTTGATCAATTTTCAACATTTAATTTCTCACCTGTTTTTATCCTTCCTTTGATAAAAACCAATTCCATAAATGAGAACACCGAATCCTAAAATAGCTTGAACGGAAAAAAGGAGCTTTTCCATTGTCTCATTCGGTTGAAAAAACAAATTTGTAATCCATGGTTGATAATCTCGATCTATCGATGAAATTACTCCTTGTGCTTGATCATCCGTCCCAGCAAATTCAAGATTTCCTAAAAAATTTTGTAAAAAGAGAATAAGGAACAAAACGAATACACTAAGTAGTATTTTTTTATTTACCCCAAGTAAAAAACCTCCTTTCTTTTTGTAAAAGAAATTGCAGTTCTTGCTGATGATTTTGCTTTAAAAGTTGAATAACAATAACTGTAATGATTCCTTCAATCATCGCTAACGGCACCTGAGTAACAGCAAAGATCGTAAAAAATTTTTGAAATGATTCCATCACTCCACCAATTTGTGAAGGAAACGCTAGAGATAATTGAAGTGAAGTCACAACATAAGTCATTAGATCCCCTAAACTTGCTGCCAAAAAGATTGCAAGCTTATCTCTATGGAGCAAACGTTTAAAAACATGATACGTACCTACAGCAAATATTGGCCCAGTAATCGCCATCGAAAAAAGATTAGCACCTAAAGTGGTAATTCCACCATGGGCGAGTAAAAGAGCCTGAAAAAGTAAAACAATTCCCCCAATTACACTCATGATCGCTGGACCGAATAAGATCGCGCCTAATCCTACACCTGTCATGTGACTACTACTCCCTGTAACTGATGGTAGCTTTAGAGCAGATAAAGCAAAAGTAAACGCCCCTATTACACCAAGTAGTAATTTAAACTGAGGATTTTCTTTGATAACGATACGAATCCTTTTCACTCCAAACAAGAAAAACGGAGTAGAAAGTACCCACCAAAAAGCAGCCCATTTAACCGGCAAAAAACCTTCCATGATATGCATCGCATAAGCAGACTGTGGAATGAACAAAAAATAAATCGTTAATAACAAAACCTCAACACTAAATGATCGATTTTGCAAATCAATTCCTCCCTCCAATAAAATAAGCACCCCTACCCTAAAGATAGAAGTGCTTGATGTGCTCTAGTGAATATTCTCCACCATATCACCTATTTCACAAGAAAAACACTTCTATTCGTTTTACAAGGAAAGCGTTGAAGTGTTCTAATGTGTAATCAATGCTGATATGGCACTGAAACGACAAACACTCCCCTATCTCCCGTAGGGTTTTGTGTTTTGAAAATAGGCAGGTCTCCTGACTTCGATTCACCGTCTGTATAAGGCCTTCCCAATTTTTCAATCAGTGGCAATGATTTATACAGACTCCTCGTTACAGTGGCGGGACCGTGTCGGATTTTCACCGACTTCCCTTTTAATCCAAGTTATCATTGCATAACTTGGAACCTATTTCCAACGATATTTAATTTTATTAACTTT
>NZ_LSKU01000001.1:2145007-2153125 GCF_001561915.1 Tepidibacillus decaturensis
AACTTTATATATAACCCATATCTGATAGCATGTCAACAAACTTTTTCATTTTATATCTTGATACATCGATATTCCCCATTAGGAATAATACCTATATTCTCAGCTTGGTATTTTTCAAAGATCCATTTGATGACACTTCCATGGGTGATAATCAAAAGGTTTTCATTTGGGTAAGTTACTTTTAATTCTTTGAGCCCTGTATGGATTCGATCAAGTAAACTCTGGACCGGTTCGATACTAAATCGGTCGTCTTCCAGTTCTTCAATATCCCTGATTTTATATTGTAATCGAATCTCCTGTAATATTTTCCCTTCTAATTCACCAAATGAACGTTCCCGAAAATAATCAAGCTCAACCAGTGGAAGGTTTAATATACGTTGACAAATACTTGCCGATTCTTTTGCTCGATGTAATGGGCTGGTTATAATTTTGGTAACTTGTATTTTTCTGTTCGAAAGTAAATCGAAGCAAGCTTTTTCAATCTGTTTTTTCCCTTTATTGGTTAAAGAAACTTGTTGAATCCCCTGAATTCGGTTAAACACATTCCATTCCGATTCTCCATGCCGCATTAAGATTACTTTTAACATACATTCCCTCTATTCCAATTCATTCATAAGTATAATTCTAGAAATTCCCACCATACTATTTCTAAGGAGGGATATTAATGAATTACCATTTTACAAATCTAAATAACCATCCCGAACTATTAAAAGAGATCACCCAACTTGAAGAAAAAATAAATCATGTGTTAGATGATCACGTTGTCCTGATTGCTTATTCTGAGGATTTCTCAAAAACGTAGTCGAATCCTTCTTTAGTGAAGTCCCTATAAGATAAAAAATTAATTTTGAAGGCGAAAGTTTAGCCATTTTTTAATCACAAAGATACCAATCACAACAATCACCATCGATAAGAGTGATACATTATGATGCAATAATCTTTGAAGAAATAGTGTAAAGGTTCCATTACAAAGAATGATAACACTCCAAAACATAGTTGCTTGCCTATGTAATAACACTTCTTTTACAGGAACATACCTTTCCTGATAACTACGATCAAACATTGAAGTAAATGGCAAGTTTGTAAATAGTGAAAAGACAGAATTGATTGCAAAAGAAAAAGATACTACTTGACCAGTATAATCTACAACAGAAAAAATATCACGTGTAAATAAATAATAGCCAAGACCGATTAAATGCCAAGTTAATGTACTTGAAAAAAACCAATCCCATCTCGCTTTAGACAAATTGCTCCATACCATAGTTAGACTCCAAATAAAACCAATTCCATAAGAAAGGAGCACAATAGATTGATTAGGAATATGGCTTAGTCCCATTGTTGTCATCATAAATAACCCATAGTTCATTCCTTTTTTCATAAATCCTCCTACATCAACAAACTATTGTTTTTAATACTATTTTAACACTATTTATATTGTTTTTGGTGTTAGATAACACTTAATCTGCTTCTAAAGAATATGAAGAAAAATAAAAAAATTGAAAAAAACCAACTTAATACTAGACAATATCCTCATCATCATGTAATATCATGTGTAAAGACACATAAATATACATATAGCAATAGAAATGAGGGGGATTAAATGAGTACATCTGCAATTGAAGCGACTGAATCAAATCAAGAATACAAAAGATTGATTGGTGTTGCTGGGATTGGCTGGGCGTTTGATGCGATGGATGTGGGGCTATTATCTTTTATTATGGTGGCTTTATCTAAAGAATGGGGTCTAACTCCATCATTATCAGGCTGGCTTGGTACGATTAATTTAATCGGTATGGCTATAGGTGCTACGTTAGGTGGAATACTTGCTGACCGCATAGGAAGAAAACCCATTTTTCTATATACTCTATTATTATTTGGTATAGCGACAGCCACTAGTGCATTAGCGACTACTTTTGTTGTTATGTTAATATTCCGTTTTCTTATTGGTTTAGGAATTGGTGCCGAATTACCTGTTGCCTCTACTTTAGTGAGTGAACATGCTCCAGAACATAGTAGAGGAAGGGCAGTTGTTCTGCTAGAAAGCTTTTGGGCCATTGGCTGGATCTTAGCCGCTATCCTTGCTTATTACGTTATTCCTAATCCAAATTTAGGTTGGCGAGCTGCATTAATCATTGGTGGTCTACCCGCTATATATGCTGCTTTAATCCGTAAACAGGTACCTGAGTCACCTGTCTTTTTAGCGCAACAGAATAAGAAACAATTAAAAAACAAAAATATCAAACTCTTATTTACCCAATATAGCAAAGAAACGGTTACTTTATGGACTTTATGGTTTGTCATCGCCTTTTCCTATTATGGCATGTTTTTATGGTTACCTTCTGTCCTTGTTGATAAAGGCTTTGATATGATTCGTTCTTTTGAGTATGTGTTGATGATGACTCTTGCACAAGTTCCCGGATACTTTACAGCTGCTTATTTGATTGAAAAATGGGGAAGAAAACCAGTACTGATGATTTTCTTATTAGGCACAGCACTAAGTGCATGGTTCTTTGGTTCAAGTTCAGAAACCACTTCATTACTAATATGGGGTTCCTTATTATCTTTCTTTAATTTAGGGGCTTGGGGTGGACTTTATGCCTATACGCCTGAAAATTACCCTGGAGTTATTCGCGGATCTGGTTCTGGTGCAGCCGCTGGATTTGGTAGAATCGGTAGTATTATTGCTCCCTTACTTGTAGGTGTATTGATAGGTGAAGAAATGAGTTATCAAAGTATCTTCCTTATTTTCACAATCACGATTATGGTAGGAATCATCGTTTTATGGTTTGTTGGCAAGGAAACGAAGCCTGAAACTACAAATTAAAAAATATGATAAAAATATGGATGGCTACTACCAAATTCGTTATGGTAGTAGCCATTTTCACTCTCTGTGCTTCGATCTGTTCTTATAGGTATTAGATTTGCTTTAACACATTTGCCATTTCAATTGCAGAAATCGCAGCTTCCCAACCTTTATTCCCAGCCTTCGTTCCTGCCCTTTCAATCGCTTGTTCAATCGAATCAGTTGTTAACACACCAAAGATTACTGGAACATCTGCTTGCAAACTAATCGCTGCCGTTCCTTTTGCAACCTCAGAAGAGACATATTCAAAATGAGGTGTGGCCCCACGAATCACTGCTCCTAATGTAATGACTGCATCATACTTTTTAGAATTAGCCATTTTCTTCGCAGCGAGTGGAATCTCAAAAGCTCCAGGTACCCAAAGCACTTCAATCTGTTTCTCTTCCACTCCGTGACGAATGAGTGCATCTTTAGCTCCATTTAATAATTTACTAGTTATAAATTCATTAAAACGCGAAACCACAATACCTATTTTTAACCCTGTTCCAACTAAATGACCTTCATATACTTTTCCCATTATAATTCCTCCTCTTAAACATGTAATAAGTGTCCTAATTTACTTTTTTTCGTTTGCAAATAACGAAGATTATCTTTATTGGGCTTAATCAGTAAGGGAACACGTTCCACGACTTCTAAGTCATGACCTTCTAACCCTTTTATTTTTCTTGGGTTATTGGTTAATAAGCGTATCTTTCCTACTCCTAAATCTTTTAAAATTTGTGCTCCAATGCCATAGTCTCTTAAATCAGCAGGAAAACCTAACTTATGATTGGCTTCAACCGTGTCAAAACCTTGGTCTTGCAACTGATAAGCTCGTAACTTATTGATTAGTCCAATCCCTCTTCCTTCTTGTCGCATATACAGTAGAACACCTTGACCAGCTTCTTCAATTTGTCTTAATGCAGCATGAAGCTGTGGACCACAATCACAGCGAAATGACCCAAAAATATCCCCTGTTAAACATTCGGAATGTACACGAACGAGTGTCGGTGTATCCTGATTGATCTCGCCCTTCACTAAGGCTAGATGTTCCTTATCATCCACCTTATTAGTGTAAGCAATCACTTTAAAAGTTCCATATTCGGTTGGCAAATTGACTTCTACTTCACGTTGAACCAATGTTTCTTTTTCTTTGCGATATTTAATCAAATCAGCAATCGTAATTATTTTTAGTTCATGATCTTTTGCAACTTGCTGTAAATCTGGTACTCTTGCCATCGTTCCATCTTCCTTGATGACTTCACAGATCACTCCAGCAGGATAAGCGCCAGCCAATTTTGCTAGATCAACAGCAGCCTCGGTATGGCCTGCACGTCTTAACACACCGCCTTCACGTGCAATCAACGGGAAAACGTGACCTGGTCTTCGGAAGTCCTCTGACTTTGTTTTAGAATTTAATAATGCTTGTATCGTTTGTGAACGTTCATATGCAGAGATACCTGTTGTACTTTCTTTATAATCAATAGATACAGTAAATGCAGTACCATGGGGATCCGTATTATTCTCTACCATAGGTGATAAATTTAATTCATTTGCTCTTTCTTTTGTAATCGGTACACAAACCAAGCCTCTACCATGCCTAATCATAAAATTGATTACTTCTGGAGTTGCCTTTTCTGCCAATGCGATAAAATCTCCTTCGTTCTCACGATCTTCATCATCCACAACAATAATCACTTTTCCTTGTTGTAACTCTTCTATTGCTTCTTCAATAGTAGCAAACATTTTAAGCCCCCCTACTTTTTAAGCAAATCCATTCTCTTTTAAAAAATCTTCAGTTAAATTAGTTTTCTCATTTGATCGCTGTTCCAACAGATTGGTCACGTATTTCTCTACAAATTTTCCAATCATATCCACCTCAATATTTACGGTTTGCCCGATCTGTTTTGATACCAAATTGGTTTGTTGAAGGGTATGAGGAATGATCGAAACTGAAAATTGGTTTTTCTCTACATCAACAAGCGTTAAACTAATCCCATCAATTGCGATCGAACCTTTGGGAACCATGTAATTTGTTAAAGAGGGATTCGCATGAAAAGTAAAATAAATCGCATTATCTACTGGCTTTTTTCCATGCAATGTAGCTACTCCATCGATATGTCCGGCAACAAAATGACCACCAAACCTTCGATTGGGTGTCATTGCTCTTTCTAGATTTACTAAACTACCAACCTTTAAATCCTTCAGATTCGTACGATGCATCGTTTCAGGCATGACATCGACAGTGAAGGAAAAAGATTGGTAAGAGGTCACCGTTAAACAAATTCCGTTTACAGCGATACTATCCCCAATTGACACATCCTCTAAAATTTCTTTTGCTTCAATCGTAAGTACCATGGCATCGCCCGAACGAGTTATGTTTTTAATCCTTCCCACTTCTTCAATCAATCCGGTAAACATTAACCTTCCCCCCTTCGCTTGATGAAAAGATAGGATACCCCATGATGCAAAAGTCATCTTCAAACTGTTGGATAGAAATGTTGGTTAAGGGAACGGCTTGAGTCATCATCGTTTTTCCTTCCCCACCAATACTTGTTAGGGATTGAAAACCTCCTACTAATTTTGGAGCAATAAATCCTATATATTTATCTATCAATCCATGGTCAAATAAACTACCCGTTAAGGTTGATCCCCCTTCAACAAATACGGATGTTACATGATTTTTACCTAAATATTGAAGCACTTCTTGCAACGGAACACTTTCTTCCCCTTTTGTTACGATGACTTGGATACCCATTTTTGTTAACTCATTTATTTTCTGCTCTGATACATGATTCGTTGTGAAAATCCATGTAGGTGCTTTTCCATCTATTACTACCTTTGCATCTAATGGAATTCTCAATTTTGAATCGACCACAATTCGAATAGGGTTAAGTCCTTCTACTTCAGTTCGTACCGTTAAGGAAGGATTATCTTTTAAAATTGTCCCAATCCCAACCATAATCGCATCATGCTCATGTCTTAGCTGATGAACATATTCTCTCGACTTTTCCCCTGTGATCCATTTGCTACTTCCCGTATAAGTAGCGATTTTCCCATCAAGGGTCATCGCGGTTTTTACGGTAACAAATGGCATACGGGTTGTAATATACTTGTTAAAGCTTTCATTAAGCTGTTTTGCTTCTTGTTCTAAGACTCCTACGGTAACTTCTATACCAGCCTTTTCTAATAAATCAATACCCATCCCTGAAACTAACGGATTCGGGTCTAAGGTGGCCACAACTACTCTTTTGACTTGTTCAGCAACGATTCGTTCTGCACATGGAGGAGTTCGACCAAAATGACTACAAGGTTCAAGTGTTACATAAAGTGTGCTATTTTTAGCAAGTGAACCTGCCATATTTAATGCATGAACTTCCGCATGAGGTTGGCCTGCTTTTAAATGTGCTCCCATTCCAACGATACGACCCTGATTAACAATCACCGCTCCTACAACTGGATTGGGGGAGGTTTGCCCTTTGGTTCCCTTTGCCAAATCAAGGGCTATTTTCATATAATCCCGATCGTTCATGTTTATCTCCTTTTCCTTTAAAATGCATACTCCGATTACTTTTGTAGGCCCCATAAATTTAGAAAAAAAGACCCCAAAGCATCATGCTTCAGGGTTTTATGTTAAGTAAGATAGATAATGTGAATTTTCAAATGGATAGAATATAGCCATAAAAACAAGACAAAATGCAATTCAGAAAAAAGACAAAGCGGCATTTTCTGAATTTACACATCTATGGATAGAATTCACCTTATCATATCCTTCTCCCATCCAGACTTTACTGTCGGTTTCGGAATCTCACCGAATCAGCCAACACATCAAAAGACGTATTGGGTCGCGGACTACAGGTTATCCCTGATTACCGCCGGTTGGGAATTTCACCCGACCCCGAAGGATTTATTTAACTTATTTGATTCTATCTTATACCTTTTCTAATAAATCTGCAAATGTAATTTTGTTTAAGTAGTTATGGCAACGACAGCAGTGTTTCCCTTTTCATCTGGGACTAGCAAATCTTCACCTATGATTAAACCTTTCATTGTTGCTGGAACATAACTGCTATCAATGTGATTATTCTCACTGTCCTTTTGTCCAGCTTTCAAAGCAAGTTCATAGGTGGCACCAGCTTTTAATTTTGGTAATTGAATATCATCTTGTGGATCTAATCCATTTTCATCCTTTAACATACCTTTTTCTAACATCGCACCATAACGGCGGGACTCTAAAAATGCTGCAGCTTTTTCCATTCCAGGTTTTACTTTTAACCATTCTACATTTCCGCTTGGGTACGTTTTAATCTTACTAAACCCTTCTGTATCTTGATCAGCGGTTTCGAAAATATCACTAAACTTTATTCCTTTATCAATGTATGATTTAATTTCTTCATCTGTTGCATGACCTAATTTAATCCATTTTAGATTAGCAACCCCACCATTTTGATCACTTGTTTGGATCCATTTTGCAGCATATAAGGTACCAGCAGATAGATCCTGAGCATTGTCCGCTACATACATAAACAACATAGTATTTGTACCATCATCACCAAAGAATACGGTTTTTCCATCTGGAGCAACTTTACCTAATTCATGAGAAAATCTCCCCATGCTGTAATGTTTTACAACTGTTGTAGAGTTATCAGGGCGTACCACTACTTCTGGAATATATCCATATGCGTAAGGATTACCTACTTTATTTTCGTCTTGAAAATAATTTTTTGTAAAAGAACCAACAAAGGTTTTATTTTGGTCTGCTTCATAAGCACGTGCATCTGCATCGTATTCTTCACTACTTAGGTGAGTATTCCAAGGTGTTACAGAACCATTACATGGTATCCATAATCCATCTACTTTTGAAAAATCTACTTTTTTCAAATCAACAACCTTTAATTCACCTGTTGTTCTATTCTGATCAATCGTACTTAAACTGATAGAAGCTGGAACTTGTCCATAGGCTGAATTACCAGTTTGGTCTCTTGAAATATATTCATAATGAGTAAGCAAACTTAATGGATTGCCACCTAATTTGGTTGGTGCGTCATAGATTGTACAGCCTGAGCACATTCATGAATATGTCGAGTATAATCATGAATAAGTTCTTTAGCTACATTTTTATGCTGATCATCAATAAGACCCGTTGTCCCCACATTGATCACGTCCACATCTACTTCTCGTGGATCCTTATAGGTACACATAAAATCAAAGTTGTACCCTGTTCGCCCTTTTACATTGATATGGATCATCAAGGCATTTGATCGTCCTTTTATTGG
>NZ_LSKU01000001.1:2155998-2161222 GCF_001561915.1 Tepidibacillus decaturensis
CCAATGTGATTGTGGTTTTGTGGCAGATAGAGATTGGAACGCTTCTATCAATATCAAGCGTGAAGGATTGCGACTGTTAGTATAATCATAAATAGAGCATGGAACAGGCTTTATAGCTAAGTAAATTTCGTACCGTTAGGTGCGATTACCTTAGAAGCCCCCACCTCTAAGCGAAACGTAGGTGGCGGGTAGTTCACTACGTCATCGTTCATTTGTACCCCCCTCTTTTTTAAGTTCATACTCGCGTTCGCCTATCTTTTTAAAAAGTCTATCTTTTCTCTTTTTCGCCATCTTAAACAAAAGAAGTTGTTTTTCTGGATCACGTTTTCTAAATGTCGAACTTGGTTTTCTTTCTAGTATAATATACCGATTATCGGTAATATTCGCTATGAATATTCTGAAAAAGCGAAAAAAACACCTCATGCGGTGTTTTTTTCTTAATATGTATGGTGGAGGCGAGGGGAATCGAACCCCTGTCCGAAAATAACGCCACATCAGCTTCTCCGAGTGCAGTTACTTGATTTGGATTTGCTTATCCGACTGCCAAGTAACAAACGTTCGAATAAGCTAGTCTGATTGGTCTCTTCGGCCACCTACAGACGGAAGGCGAACCGCGTATCCCACTAAAGTTGAGCCCTAGTCACGCCACATGGGCGATGGAGTGGTAGAGCCGCAAGCTGAATTAAGCAGCTAATGCGAAGTTATTGTTAGTTTTGCCAGTTATTATTGGCTTTCGCGTTTTAACGAGGCCGCTGCCCCTCGACTCGCTACTGATGCTCGAACTATCCCCGTCGAATCCAAAACGCCCCCGTATTAGAGGTGAGAAGTGAATGATTAACTTCAACCACTTACTACATACTATAGTATATCATGATTGATATACTTTTAAAAGTTGAACCTTTTACCATCAATATTTTTGCTTTTCTCGCAGAGCACGCGCCATTTCGCGATTAGCATCTCTTTTTGCAATGTCATGCCTTTTGTCATACAATTTTTTACCTTTAGCTAAAGCTAAGTCTAATTTGGCAAACCCATTGCGTAAATATAGCTTAAGAGGAACTAAAGAATACCCTTGTTCTTTAGTCTTACCAATTAATTTTCTAATCTCCTCTTTATGAAGAAGTAATTTTCTTGTTCTTGTCGGTTCATGATTAAACCGATTTCCATGTTCAAAAGGACTAATATGCATATTATGAATAAAAACTTCCCCATTAGAGATACGAGCAAAGCTGTCCTTTAAATTAGCTTTTCCTGCACGGATGGATTTAATTTCGGTTCCAGTAAGCACGATCCCAGCCTCATAGGTATCCTCTATAAAATAATCATGGGTTGCCTTTTTGTTTTGTGCGACAACTTTTCCATCCTTTTTCCCCATTTCGTGCTCACCTCTTACATATGATATCGTTAGAAAAATATTATATCAAAACCACAATGTAAAATCAAAAGGGAAACCGTTGTCCGTTTCCCTTCTTTTCATATTTATTCAAATCTAATTCTTCGTTATGATCGAGTTCTTTTCTTTTTTGCCTTTTTCTTTTTATCATTTTTCGCCACGATCACTTTACTTTCAGTTTTATCAGTAGATCGTTTCCCTTTTGGTTTTCTGCTGTTTCGTTTTCCACTCTCAATTAATTTAGGCCTTTTCATTTTATTGGCGGATTTTGGTTTCATATCTACAAGTTCAAAGTCAACTGTGTGCTCATCTAGATTTACATTCGATACACGAACCTTTACCGTATCGCCAATTCGGAATATTTTTCCTGTTCTCTCACCAATTAATGCATACTGTTTTTCGTGAAAATAATAGTAGTCATCGATTAAATAGCTGACATGGATTAAACCTTCAACAGAATTTTCCAACTCTACAAACATACCAAATGAGGTGACACTGCTAATCATTCCTTCAAATTCTTCACCAATTTTATCAAGCATGAATTCTGCTTTTTTCAAATCATCTGTTTCTCTTTCTGCATCAACCGCTACTCGTTCCCTTTCTGAGGAGTGTTCAGCAACAATTGGCATCATACTTTGCAAGTATGCATGTCTTTCTGGTGAAAGAGCTCCTTGTTCTAATACTTCCCGAATAATTCGATGGATCTGTAAATCAGGGTATCTACGAATTGGCGAAGTAAAATGGGAATAAAATTCGGTAGATAGACCAAAATGGCCTAATGGTTCTGCGTCATATCGTGCTTGCCTCATCGAACGTAAAAGTACTGTACTTATAATGGTTTGTTCTGGCGTATCTTGAATTTCCTCAAGGACGGTTTGTAATGCACGTGGATGAATTTGATTGCTTAACCCTTTTACCACATAACCAAAATTGGTGATAAACTCCGCAAAAGCAAATAGTTTATCTGGATCTGGATCTTCATGGACACGATATAAAAAGGGTACTCGTAACCAATAAAAGTGTTCTGCCACTGTTTCATTCGCTTTTAGCATAAATTCTTCAATAATTTGTTCGGCAATCGAGCGTTCACGTTTTCTTATCTCAATTGGTTTTCCTTCTTCATCAACGATGATTTTTGATTCCTCAAAATCAAAATCAATCGCACCCCGACTCATTCGTTTATTACGCAAAATAAGTGCTAAATCCCTCATCATTTTAAAATCATCGATCAGACCTTTATATCTTTCCATTAATTCTGGCGGTTCTTCTTCAAGTATTTTTCTTACATTGGTATATGTCATTCGCTCATTTGTACGTATAACGCTTGTAAAGATATCGTGATTCACAACTTCCCCGCGGGGAGTAATCTCCATTTCACAACTCATCGCTAAACGATCCACTTGCGGGTTTAAGGAACAGATACCATTAGATAACCGATGAGGTAACATAGGGATGACTCGATCTACTAAGTAGACGCTTGTTCCTCTAAAATAGGCTTCCCGATCTAAATGAGATCCTTCCTTTACATAATAAGAAACATCCGCAATATGTACTCCTAATAAATAATTTCCATTCTCTAATCGTTCAATAGAGACAGCATCATCTAAATCTTTTGCATCCTCACCATCAATCGTGACCATTTTTTTATTTCGAAGATCACGTCTATTCTTGATCTCATCTTCTGAAATCGAATCAGGTACTTTTTCTGCTTCTTGCATCACTTCATCGGAAAAAGCTTCTGGTAAGCCATATTTGCGAATAATCGATAAGATATCGACACCTGGATCATTTTTATGGCCCAAAATCTCAATAACTTCCCCTTCTGGACTCATTCTTCCTTCAGGATATTTAGTGATCCTAACAACTACCTTATGCCCTTCAACAGCCCCATTCACACCGGCTTTTGGAATAAAAATATCTTGGTAAATTCGCTTATCATCTGGAATGACAAAACCATAATATTCCCCTTCGGTAAAGGTACCTACAACTTGACGATTTGCTCGTTTTAGAATGCGTACGATTTCACCTTCCCTACGAGTACCAGAGGTTTTTAGGCTTATCCTTGCCAAGACATGGTCACCATTCATCGCACCATGCATATCGTTTAGGTGAATATAGACGTCTGATTCCCCTTTATCCTCAGGAATGACAAAACCAAATCCTTTTGGATGACTCTGTAACTTCCCTTTGATCAAATTCATTTTTTCAGGAAGACCATAGGTGTTTGCCCTTGTTCGTACAATTTCACCATTTTCCTCTAATTCATTCATCAATTTAACAAACTCTTTAAAATTTTGAGCACCTTCAATAGCGAAGACCTCTTCTAATTCTCTGATCGTCATTGGTTTATATAGTTTTTCTCGCATAAAATCTAAAATATTATCTTTCGTCGCTTGCATAACGTAACACCCCTATAATTGAGGAAGATTGTTGTATCCTATATTATTGACTAATTTGCGATATAAATAAGTAAAGATCCTCAAAAACTTTTTCCCTTTCTTGATCAATAGTCAAGATATGTGTTGATTGTTCATACCATTTGATCTCTTTTGTTGATGAGCTTATATGTCGATAAATATAATTTGCACTTTCAGGGATTACCGTTTCATCACGTTTTCCTTGCATAATGAAAACAGGGCAATGAACACGGGGTAAATCATGTTTGACTTCTTTTATCAAGCGATGGAGACTTTCTACACATTTTATTGGAGTCCGATCATAGCTTGCTAGATTTTCCTCAATC
Organism: Tepidibacillus decaturensis; assembly: GCF_001561915.1. Taxonomy (GTDB): domain Bacteria; phylum Bacillota; class Bacilli; order Tepidibacillales; family Tepidibacillaceae; genus Tepidibacillus_B; species Tepidibacillus_B infernus. The sequence continues at coordinate 2,160,135 of NZ_LSKU01000001.1, forward strand.
TGATCCACCTTTTTTCCCTTAACCTGATATGCTTTTATGTATTTAATCCACCTAGCAAAAGCCATCCGTTTGTCATGGACAAAAATGGGTGCTGCCATAGGAATCACTGCTAGTAATGGTTTTTCCATCGCTAATTTTAAAGATAAAATACCTCCCATCGATAACCCAATCGAAATTATCTGATCATATCCTTCGCTTTTCATAAACTCATAAGCTTCTAAGACACTATTCCACCAATCCTCTTGATTGGTTTTTGCCATCTCTTCCGGAGAAGTTCCATGCCCTGCTAATAACGGTGCATATACAGCATAACCCTTTTGCTGGAGAAAATCCCCTAATAATCTTATTTCAGCAGGAGAACCTGTAAATCCATGTATCAAGAGTAGCCCTATCCTTTTATCCCCTTGATAATAAAAAGGTTCTGGACTCTTTTTAGTGATTTTCATCAATACCACCTTCCTCATCGCCAAGTAAAAATTGACTTGCCTCCTCGATTACCAATTCTTTTTTTCCTCATCTCTGCAAACGATATGTCTCGATTTCGATAAAAAAATAAGTATCTTTTCCTGGAACTTTATGGTTTCATAGATGTATTGCCTCAAGGAATAAATCTCCATCTATCTTTAAGCGTTTACGAAACTTCTCAATAAAGCATTTAGGATTCATGTAGAAACTTGGAATTAAAAGAAAGTTACTTTCTTTTGTATTAAAAAAACAGCAAGAGTACCCTGCTGTTATCTTAGTGTATTCATATTTTCACACATCATCTATTGCACTTTCACAATGTAAGCAACAAGAATGGAAAGAATAATAAAGCCTACAGCTAACCCAATGGTTACTTTCTCAAGTACCGCATCTAGACCACGTGCCTTTTGTTTACCAAATAATTGTTCAGCTCCACCAGCAATACTTCCAGATAATCCAGCACTTTTACCAGACTGAAGTAGAACAGAACCTATTAACCCTAAAGACACAATGACTAATAGAATTTTTAGAAAAATGGCCACGATCAACACCTCCTTAAGGAGTTTAACATATGTAATTTAACATAAATCAGGACAAAGTTCAAGTTTTAATTCCAAGGTTTT
>NZ_LSKU01000001.1:2162738-2168205 GCF_001561915.1 Tepidibacillus decaturensis
GTTTTAATTCCAAGGTTTCTGACGATGAAAATAGGGAGACCAAAAACAGCCTCCCTACTTGGTATAAATTTGGGTTTTCCCCAAAAACTATTGACGCAATTGACGTAATACGGTTTGTAGGATACCACCATTACGATAGTATTCTACATCTACTACACTATCTAGGCGAGTTAATACTTCGAATTCGAATGTACTGCCATCTTCACGTGTTCCTACAACCTTTAGCATTTGGCCAGGTTTTACATCATTGTCTAAACCAAGAATATCAAAGGTTTCTGTGCCATTAAGATTTAAGGATTTCCAGCTTTGACCGTCGACAAATTGAAGTGGTAATACACCCATACCAACCAAATTACTACGATGAATTCGCTCAAAACTTTCAGCAATGACTGCTTTCACACCTAAAAGGTTCGTTCCTTTTGCCGCCCAGTCACGGGAACTTCCAGTGCCATATTCCTTACCAGCTATAACGACCAATGGAATTCCAGAAGCTTGATACTTCATTGATGCATCATAGATCGACATCACTTCATCGTTTGGTAGATATTTGGTTACTCCTCCTTCTGTTCCTGGAGCAACTTGGTTACGAATACGGATATTTGCAAAAGTACCTCTCATCATCACTTCATGATTACCACGACGGGAACCATAGGAGTTAAAGTCTTTTGGATCCACTCCATGTTCAATTAAATACTTACCAGCAGGACTATCTTTCTTGATATTCCCTGCAGGTGAAATATGGTCTGTAGTCACAGAATCACCAAGTAAAGCAAGTACTCTTGCTCCTTTAATTTCTTGAATATCGTCAAGCTCTGGGCTTAACCCTTCAAAGAATGGAGGATTTTGAATATAGGTCGATCTTTCATCCCACTCATAAAGTTTTCCTTTTGGAACCTCAATTTTATTCCAACGCTCATTTGCTGTAAAGACTGAGCTATATTGTTTGCGGAAGATTTCTGGATTCATTGATTTAACGATCGCCTCTTGAATTTCTTGATTTGTCGGCCAAATATCTTTTAAATAAACAGGCTGATTGTTTTGATCATAGCCAATTGGATCTTTTGTTAAATCAATATCTACTGTTCCAGCTAACGCATAAGCAACAACTAATGGTGGTGAAGCAAGGTAGTTTGCTTTTACTTGTGCATGAACACGTCCTTCAAAGTTACGATTCCCTGAAAGGACAGAAGCAACCGTTAAGTCATTTTCTTCAATCGCTTTACTTACTTCATCTGGCAAGGGACCACTGTTACCAATACATGTAGTACAACCATAGCCAACAATATCAAAACCTAATGCTTTAAGGGATTCCATTACTCCAGCATTATTTAAATAGTCAGCAACGACTCTTGACCCTGGAGCTAATGAACTTTTAACATAAGCTGGTTTTCTTAGTCCGCGTTCAACAGCTTTTTTGGCAACAAGTCCTGCACCTAACATTACACTTGGGTTAGATGTATTGGTACAGCTAGTAATGGCAGCGATTACAACAGATCCAGTGCCCAACTGAGTCTTTTCGCCATTTGGATGAGATACTTCAACTGTTTTCTCAATGTCACTATCAGAAAGGCCTAAACCACCTTTATCAATCGGGTTACGAATCGCTTTATTCCATGCTTCCTTCATCTGAGCCAACTCAATGCGATCTTGAGGACGCTTTGGACCTGCTAAGCTAGGAACAACAGTAGATAGATCGAGTTCAAGCGTATCTGTAAAAACTGGGTCTTCCATTCCGTCAGTACGGAACAAGCCTTGTGCTTTTAAATAGGCCTCAACAAGATTAATTAACTCTTCATCACGGCCTGTTAGTCTAAGATAATTTAAGGTTTCATGATCTACTGGGAAGAATCCCATGGTTGCACCGTATTCAGGAGCCATATTTGCCACTGTTGCACGGTCAGCAAGACTAATATTACTTAATCCATCCCCATAGAACTCAACAAATTTTCCAACAACGCCTTTTTTACGGAGCATTTCGACAACAGTTAGTGCTAAATCGGTTGCAGTCGCTCCCTCTGCTAATTGACCTGTCAACTTAAAACCAATTACATCTGGAGTGACAAAATATAAGGGTTGGCCAAGCATTCCTGCTTCTGCTTCGATACCGCCAACACCCCAACCAACGATTCCTAAACCATCGATCATAGTGGTATGGGAGTCAGTACCCACTAAACTGTCAGGGAAAACAATCGTTTCACCATTTTCCTCTTTTGTCTGAACCACTTTTGCCAAGTACTCAAGGTTTACTTGGTGGATGATCCCAGTTGCTGGTGGTACAGCTCGGAAATTATTAAATGAATCTTGTGCCCAACGCAAAAATTTATATCTTTCTTCATTACGTTCAAATTCAATGTTCATATTGTATTCTAATGCATCTTCACTACCAAATCGATCTACCATGACAGAATGATCAATGACTAGATCTACAGGTACTAATGGGTTAATTTTTTCAGGATCCCCACCTACATCAGCCATCGCTTTGCGCATCGCTGCTAAATCAACGACTGCAGGGACACCGGTAAAATCTTGTAATACAATACGAGCTGGTTTAAATGGAACTTCTTTATCCTTTCCAGCCCCTTTGTCCCAATTTGCTAGTTGCTTTACATGTTCTTCTGTAATTGCTTTTCCATCAACTTGACGTACGGCTGCCTCAAGCAATACCTTGATGGAAAATGGAAGTTTGGATACCTGTCCTATTCCTTTTTCTTCAAGGGCTTTGAGAGAATAGTATTTGTACGTTTTATCTCCCACTTGCAATTCGGAACGAACAGAGAATACATCTTGGTTTGCCATAACCGCTTTCCCTCCCTGATTAAACTTTGTAAAGATTAGTTTTACTGTATGAAACTAAGTTTCTTTTCTATCTGTATCGACTATATTATACATGTTTTTTGGCAATTCGGACATATCTTTTTTTCATAATTTTTATTTTTCCAATATTCTTTACGCTTTTATATCGTTTCTGTATAATTTTTATTAGTGAAAACTAAATTTTATACTATAAAACTTGATAATCAATTGATAGTGATTGGAGCGAACGAAATGGAAGGGCAACCATCGGAAAAAAAATCAACGGTTCGGGCAGTAGAACGTTCATTAGATATTCTTATGTGTTTTGTGGACGAGACAGAATTAAGTCTAACTGAAATAGCAAAACGAATCGCTCTCCATAAAAGTACGGTATTTCGATTACTTCATACGCTAGAACAAAAAGGGTTTTTAATTCGCAATCCAGAGACAGAAAAATATCGTTTAGGCTATCGAATCTGGGAACTCTCTTCAAATCTAATGGGATTAAACGACCCTGCCACTCTTTTATTACCAGAAATGGAGCAATTAAGAGACTTACTTGGAGAAACGATTAGTCTATATGTTAGAGATGGTTATGAGAGGATTAGAATTCAGTCAGTAGAAGGAAATCAATCGATTCGAAGAGTTGCCCCAATTGGTGCAAGGATGCCTCTTTCCGTTGGAGCCTCGAGTAAAATTCTACTTGCTTATGAAGATTTAATAACTAAAGAAAGTCTTCTGAAGCAACTTGAAACATTGTATGGCATAAACACCAATCTCTTTAAACAACTTCTAGAAAAAATAAAACAAAATGGCTATGCTACTAGTTTTGAAGAACGAGAAACAGGGGCAGCCGCGATTTCCGTCCCCATTTTTAACCGTTCTGGCAAATTAGTTGCAGCCCTTTCAGTGTCAGGCCCAATCAATCGGCTAACTCTGACTAAAATGAAGGAAATGGTTCCAATCTTAAAAGAAACCGCCCTCAATATGGGGAAAAAGGTAAGGTAAATATGAAAATCTTCCTATCATCGATAAAAGAATAGCCAATCCGCTTCCAAAGACTGAACTAACAAAATTGACCAGATCATTATTCATCCATCGCCAGCCATGGTGATGGATAGTTTTCTTATGGCAATGTTCTTTCCTTTCTGTTACTTTCTTGCATACTTGACAAAGATAATGTTCTTGAACAGTTGCTCCTAATACACTATCAAATAGAGCACCGGCAACACCACTTAAACCTGTAATCAACAAAAAAGGAAGCCAACCGATTAGCAAGGAACGGTGTTCAATCCATAAGAGGAGCAATGCTATGATACTAATAAAGAAGGAACCACTAATAGAGCCAACCACGCCTAATGCAGAAACTGCTCCAGATGTCCCTTTCTCCACTCGTTTCCCATTTAAAATAAAACGTGGTCTTGTCTTACTTAATACCCCGATTTCTGTTGCCCAAGTATCTGCATTTACCGTGGCAATGGTGGCTACAAAACCAATATAAATCCAATCCTTTTGTAGAAAGTACCCAAGCATTGTTAGAACTGCAGCCCATCCACCATTAGCTAATGCTTGCCAAACATCCCTTTTCCCCGTTTTTTCAAAAACTTCTGCGATCGGATCCTTTTCTCTTTTACGGTAGAAGGAAAGCAGACTTGAAGAAGCAAAAAAGAATATAATGAGAAGATACCAACTCAATTTTTGCCCAAAACCAAAGATAGCGGTTCCTGTTAAGATAGCACCCATTACGCCACTTTTGGACAAGGCTTGTTTTTTATATCCGATATAACCAAAAATCGTACTAAAGAAAAAGCCTAATACCAACATTTTCATCTAAACAGTTTCTCCCCTCTAACCTCTTTAACTAACTCACGAATCGCTTCAACAATTCGTTCTGGTTGTTCTAACATAATCATATGTCCACTCTTCTCTGCTTTCAACCATTTACCTTTTGAAGATAACGAACTGATCTTCCTTTGCATCATCTCCCATGAAGCTTCATCCAAATGTTTATCTCTTCGATCTGCCCATGGTAAAACCAAATCATCAAATCCCCGTGAGATAACAATAAGAGGAAGACCACCTAACGATTGATTTCCTATTTCCTTGCATCCTTTTTCAAGAATCGAAAATTCGTTAACAAGTGTCTTAAAGGAACGATAAGAAAAAATCTGCCGAAGAAGAATGGGCTGGATATCTTGCGGTAATTTTTCCACTAGATCATTAATCCTTTTGGGCAACCATCTAAATTTCGCAATCAATCTTGCAAACCCAACAAAGGATAGAGCTTTTAGAAGTTTAAAGATGAGGATGACCAAGCGTTCCCCAATATGATGAACATTGGGAAACGATAACGTATACTGATTAAGATGAGGACTATCGACAAGAACCATTCCCTTTAACTTGTTTGGAAATTGTTTAGCTAAATATCTTGCGTTTAATCCACCAAAGGAATGCCCAACTAAGATAAAGGTGTCGATTCCTAATTGGTTCAATACCTCTTCCGGTTCGATCGCCATCCTTTTATTTGTTCGAAATTGATCAGGATCATCACTCCATCCATACCCCAATCGATCATAAGAAATAACCATTGTGAACTGAGCAATAGGAACACCTACTTTACTTTACGAGGATATCTATATTTTGTATTAATAGGCAAAAATTATTTAATTAAGAA
>NZ_LSKU01000001.1:2170171-2184559 GCF_001561915.1 Tepidibacillus decaturensis
ATCTTTCAAAAAAACCGCATGATCCCTTAGTTCATGCGGATTAAAATAGATTCTTCGGATTTAAATTCTTTTGGTTCCATAACTATTTTCTTGTAGGAATTATGGCTCCTTTTGATGCCGTTTCAACACTATTTCGGTACAAATAGAGGTATCCAGAAACCTCCTTGTTAATAGGGCTAATGACATCTGTATTCATTCGTTCATGAAAATCTACATTTAATGCCTCAATTGTACCATTCACTACATCTACTAAAATGATATCGCCATTTTTCAAATAGGCAATGGGCCCATTATCTGCAGCTTCAGGACAAATATGGCCGACAAAGCAACCATTATTAGATCCAGAAAATCTACCATCTGTAATCACACAAACTTTATCGCCCAGATTCATGCCGACTAAAAGCTTCATTGCTTTATACATTTCAGGCATCCCTGGTCCACCTTTAGGTCCTTCGTTTCGGATGACGACAACGTCTCCTGCTTTTACTTCATGGTTTCTAATCCCTACAAGAGCCTCTTGCTCACTTTCAAAAATTTTTGCAGGTCCAATAAATTGTAATGCGTTATCTGGGATAGCGGATGGTTTGGTAACGGCTCCATCTGGGGCTAAATTACCTTTCAAAATCGCGATTCCTTCACGGTTGTGAACAGGTTGATCTAAGCTGTGAATGACATCTGGATTGTAATTTTTCGCTTTTACGAGATTTTCTTCAACGGTTTTGGTTGTACAAGTTAAACAATCTAAATCCAGCTTTTCCTTTATTTCATTCATTATGGCTGAGACCCCACCCGCTTCATAAAAGTCGAGAAGTGTATATTTCCCAGCCGGAATCATGGCTACAAGGTGCGGAATTGTTTTGCTTACTTCACCGAATTCAAAAATATCTAAATCGATTTCAGCCGCATAGGCCAAAGCTAATAGGTGTAACACAACATTTGTTGAACCACCTATCGCGGAATTTACTTTTATCGCATTTTTTATTGCTTTTTTCGTCACGATGTCCTTGATGTGAAATCCTTTTTTCAGCAACTCCATCACAGCTTTTCCACTTTCGTAAGCAATACTTAAACGCCTACTATAAACAGCTGGAATGGCTGCACTATCTGGCAAAGCGATCCCCATTGCTTCAGCTAGACAACTCATTGTATTTGCTGTTCCTAACATAGCACAGGAACCGATCGTTGGAACCGCATGATTCTCAATCCATTCAAACTGTTCCTGATTAATGATTCCTGCCTTCAATGCTCCTTCAGACTGTTGAATAAAGGAGTGATCTATATATTCACCACCATATGGATTTCCTTCAACCATATGTCCAGGTAATGCAGGACCCCCATTCACGAAAACGGTGGGCAAGTTAACTCTCATCGCTCCAATTAACATCCCAGGAATGATTTTGTCACATGATCCTAGAAGAACAAGGCCATCAAGCCGGTGTGCTTCTACCATTGCCTCGATATCGTTTGCGATCATTTCTCTGGTCGGCAAAACATATTTCATGCCGTTATGCCCCATCGCAATTCCATCACAAGCACCGATTGTTCCAAACTCAACTGGCATACCACCCTCAGCAGCAATCCCTTCTTTTACACGCTGTGTCATTTGTTTTAAAATGGCATGTCCTGGACAGATAGAATTAAAAGAATTCACAATCCCAATAATCGGTTTTTTTAATTCTTCTTCGCTATAACCGCTCGATTTATAAAGGGCTCTTACGTTTGCCCATTCTGGTCCTTCTAAAATATCACGACTTCTCCAAAACACTTACCCTACCTCCCCCAAAGTGGTATATAGACACATTAAAGCAAAGCTGCATGTTTTAAAATCGTCTTTAACTCTTGTTTCTTTGCTTCACTTAAAGGTCTAGCAGGGGGTAAAACAGCAGTTGAAACTTCAATTCCTCTCATTTTGGTTGCTTCTTTTACAACATTGACAAAAGGCGAATCTAATTTATACATCAATGGAAGAAAGGCTAATCGACGGTGTAGGTCAATTGCTTTCTCATACTCTTTATTTTGGAAAGCTTGATAAATGCCAACGGTTAATTCCGGTGCGAAATTCCCACTAGCAGAAATACAACCATCCCCACCTAGAGAGAGTGTATTCCATAGATGATCATCAAATCCAGCTAATACTGAGAAATGCGGATGTTTACTTTTTACTTTTAGAATCATCTCGCGGATATGACCAGCTGTATCAACGGTTTCCTTAATCCCAACGATATTTGAATGGTTGTCAACAAGTCTCAATATCATTTCTGGCGTTAAATCCTGTCCAGTTAAATTTGGGAAATTATAAAGTAAAATGGGTAACTCTGTATTCTTAGCAATTTCACTATAATGAACAAATAAGTTTTCATCTGTTAATGGCCAATAATATGGATTGATGATTACAACCCCATCAGCCCCAACTTCTTTTGCATGGTGATTTAGCACAATGATTTCTCGGGTATTGGTTCCACCGGTTCCAATCAAGACAGGAACTCTTTTATTAACATAGTTTGTTGCAAATTCAGCAACTTCTTTGCGCTCCTCAACTGACATTTGGCTGAATTCTCCACCGCTTCCTAAGAAGAAAAGCCCATTTACACCTGACTCAATAAGGAAGTCAATCAATTTCCCCATCCCTTGACGGTCTAGCTTTAGAGATTCATCAAAAATCGTGGATACTGGAGGAATGACTCCGTAAAACTTTCTTTCCATACTCCTCACCTCTATTCTTTTTCCTTAAGATTTAGGCTGGTTCTTAATTCTTTATTCACTAAATAAGTTGGGAAATAACCGGATAAAACATCTGCGACGTTTTGAGCTGTTTTACGTTTTAACTCAATTTCTGATTCCTCTGAGTACCAAGCAACGTGTGGCGTAATGATCACATTTTCCATCTTTAATAATGGATTATCTCTTTGAATAGGTTCTAATTCTGTCACATCAAGACCGGCACCGGCAATCTTTCCTTCTTGTAAAGCACGAATAAGAGCCACTTCATCAATAACTGGGCCGCGTGCTGTGTTGATAATAAACGCCTCTTTTTTCGCAAGATTAAATTGTTCATTGCTAATCATTCCACGAGTAATTTCCATCAAAGGGGCGTGTACAGAAATATAGTCTGATTGTCTAAAAAGATCATTAAGATCAACTAGCTCTACATTTAATGCTTTCGCTACATCTGATGGAACATAAGGATCATAGGCGACAACCTTTAAACCAAATGCTTGAGCTTTTTTTGCTAAGGTTTGAGGAATACGACCTAATCCAACTAATCCTAATGTTCTTCCTCTTAGACGAAACATTGGTTTCCCTAGATTAAAATCCCAAACACTATTTTTTACTTCATCATTTAATTTCACAATTTTGCGAGCTAATGCCATTAAAAGCGCAAATGCATGATCAGAAACTTCATCCATCGAATAATCGGTTACATTTCCAACCACAATTCCTTTTTCCGTAGCGGCTTCTAAATCAATCGTATTGACTCCCACCCCATAGCGGGCAATTACCTTACAATTGTTAAGGTTTTCAATCACTTTTCGCGAAATAGGTGCATATTGGTTAATGATTCCATCTGCATCCTTACAGGCTTCAATCACCTCTTCCTCTGTTTTGCATTGAGCAGCCACAAACTCCACATCTAAAGCAGCAAGTACTTCTTTTTCTGGTTCAAGTGTTTGAAACTCAAAATCTGTGACGACAACTTTAAACTTCTTCATTTTTTTCAACTCCTTTGATTTATTTGTTACCCTTTACCCTAATATGAAAAGCAAAGGTGTAATGGTAAAAATACTAAGCAAAGTTGTAATGAATGTGATACTTGAGACAAATTCAGGCTCAGCATCAAATTGCAAAGCATACATGACAGTATTAACAGCAGATGGCATTGCCGATGTTACAATTAGAACTTTCTCAAGCAATGGATCTATTGCCATAAACTGAATGATCAAATAAGCAAGGATTGGTGAAAGAAACAGTCGACTTACGATTGCAAATGTAATCCGTTCCCAATGAAATCCTCTCAATTTTATTTCAGCTAATTGCATACCCAGTATTAACATCACAACTGGAATGGTTGCATCGGCAACCAAATCAACTGCAGATAGAATATTTTTTGAGACCGGCACATTCAATAATTGAAATGCAATCGCAATGACTACAACATAGGTAGTGGGCATTTCAAGTACAGACTTCACTGCCGTTTTTATGCCTGCCTTACCTCTTGCAGCATAATAGACACCAAAAAAATTCATCATGATTGCGTGTAGAACAAGTAATGTAATTGAGTAATGAAACCCTGCTTCCCCATAAGCAAACAAGATGATTGGTGCTCCATAATTCCCAGAGTTCATAAAGGCAGTCGATAAAATCAGTCCACTTTCAATCGATCTTGATGTTTTCCTCATCTTTGAGTAAACTTTTGCTACAAGAATAAGCAAAAACATCAGAACAAATGAGAATAGAACAATATTCATATATTGAACATTCAGTTCCGTATTGTAAAAGGTTCGAAAAACAAGCCCAGGAATTAGAATATAGAGTGCAAAGGTTGAAATCGATTTGATATTAAGTTTTTCCCATTTTTGAAGCCCGTACCCCGCTAAAAAAATCAGGAGTACGGGCAATACGACCTCAACAAAGATTTTCATATTTGATTACCACTCAGCAACACTTCCATCTTTATGTCGCCACACAGGGTTTTTCCAATGATGTCCAACTTCAGCCACCTTTCTTACATATTCCTCATTTACTTCAATTCCCAATCCAGATCCTTGTGGAATTTTGACGAATCCATTTTTATATTCAAACACGGAACGGTCAATGATATAGTCTAAGAGGTCATTTCCTTTGTTATAATGGATTCCTAAGCTTTGTTCTTGAATAAATGCATTATAGGAAACTGCATCAATCTGTAAAGAAGCAGCTAAAGCAATTGGACCAAGTGGACAATGTGGCGCTAATGCAATATCATAGGCTTCCGCCATTGTTGCAATCTTTCGAACCTCTGTAATGCCTCCGGCATGGGAAAGATCAGGTTGAATAATATCCACATATCCTTCAGATAGAATTCGCTTATAATCCCACCGAGAAAACATTCTTTCCCCTGTAGCAATTGGAATATTGGTGTGATTGGCAATATCTCGCAATGCTTCGAGGTTTTCAGCTAGAACCGGTTCTTCAATAAACATGGGTCGGTATGGTTCTAATTCCTTTGCTAATATTTTGGCCATCGGTTTGTGTACCCGACCATGGAAGTCGATACCGATACCAAAATCTTTGCCACCAACTTCGCGAACTGCCGCAATACGAGCAACTGCTTGATCTATCTTTTCATAGGAATCAATCATTTGTAATTCCTCTGTTGCATTCATTTTTATCGCCGAGAATCCAGCTTCTTTTGCTACTTTAGCAGCATCGGCAACATCATTAGGTCGATCTCCACCGATCCAGCTATAGACACGAATGGAATCACGAACTGGACCACCAAGTAATTGATAAATAGGCGTATCATAATATTTCCCTTTAATATCCCAAAGAGCTTGGTCAATTCCTGAAATCGCACTCATTAGGATAGGGCCTCCACGATAAAACCCAGCGCGATATAACACTGTCCAATGGTCTTCAATGTGTAATGGATCTTTCCCGATTAAGTATTCGCTTAATTCCTCAACTGCTGCTTTAACTGTACTTGCTCGACCTTCAACAACTGGTTCTCCCCAACCAACAACCCCCTCATTTGTCTCTATCTTAAGAAATAACCAACGAGGTGGAACAAGGAATGTTTCCATTTTTGTAATCTTCATGATTCTACTCCTCTCCCCGAGCTTTCTTTATAAGTTTGACAAATTGTTGAGCCGTTTCTGTTAAAACTTCAAACCGTTCTTCGGCAATGGCCTGCTTATTTAATAAAGTTCCCCCAACTCCAACAGCAACAGCACCATTCTTGATAAATTGCTCAACATTATCTAAAGAAACACCACCAGTTGGCATCATTGGAATATGTCCAAGTGGTCCTTTTAATTCACGAATATAATTGGGTCCAAGTGAATTAGCTGGAAAAATCTTCAGAAGATCCGCTCCAGCTTGATAAGCTTTCACAATCTCAGTAGGTGTCATGACACCAGGAATGGAGATCTTTCCGTATCGTACCGTCATTTCGATCGTTTTTTCATCTACGATAGGAGAAAAGATAAAATCTGAACCTGCATCAATTGCAGTCTTTGCCGTTTCTGCATCAAGAACGGTCCCAGCACCAACAAGTACTTTTTCACCAAATTCCTCTTTTATCCGTTCAATCATGCGAAAAACACCTGGTGTGTCTACCGTAATCTCCAATGCTCCAACTCCACCTTTTACAAGGGCAGCAGCAATGGAACGAATTTGTTCAGTTTTCGGTCTCCGGATGACAGCAACTAGTCCAGAATCAATTAAACGTTGTAGATTTTTTAATTTTTCCAACCTCATTCACCTCATTTATCTTTTTACATCTTGGCTATGATGATTTCCATTTATCAACTGCTCAACTTCATCCTTTGTTGGAAGCCCCTCGACATCACCATTGACACCAACAACAATTGCACCAACAGCATTACCACGCCTAACCGCATTCTCAAGTAATTCATTTTGTAAAATACCACTAATGACACCTGCTGCAAAACCATCGCCAGCTCCAACAGGATCAACAATCTGGGATACTTTAAATCCTTCCACATAGCCTCTCTCTGTATCTGATTGGTAATAGGCGCCCTTTTCCCCTAATTTGATGACAATTGTTTTTGCTTGGCCAAAAGATAATTCTTCAGCTATTTCTTCAGGTGTCAACTTTCCAGTCATCAATTCACCTTCATCTAACCCTGGAAGAATGACATCTGCTTCCTTTGCCATTGTTAGAAGAACCTCTTTTGCCTCTTCCTTACTCCATAATTTCAGACGAAGATTGGGATCGAAGACGATTTTTACACCACGCTTTTTAGCAATCTCTATTGCTTTAAAAACAGTATCGCGACTAGATGAACTAAGTGCCGGAGTAATTCCAGTGACATGAAGGATTTTTGCTGAAGCAATATATTCTTCATCTAAATCTTCAGGCCTAATTAAACTAGCAGCTGAATTCTTACGATAATAGAAAACACGAATATCCGTCGCTGAACGCTTTTCTTTAAAAAATAGACCTGTTGGTGCCTCATCTGTAAAAATGCAACGCGAGGTATCTACTCCTTCCCCAAGTACAAACTTGTGAATATAACGGCCAAATGGATCATTTCCTAATTTACTAAACCATCCAACGCTATGACCTAATCTCTTTAGCCCAATGGCCACATTGGATTCCGCTCCCCCAATCTGCTTCATGAATTTGTGATTGTATTCAAGAGGTAACATTTGTTCAGGGTTGAAAAGAACCATGGTTTCTCCGAATGTGACAACATCTAACGGTTTCATCGCTTATTCCCTCCAAATCTATCTTTTCAATGATACTGACAAAAATGATGAAAGAAGAACCTATTCGTTAGAATAGGTTTGGTATAACAAGTGCGATCCATGGTACGAATAACATGATAATCAATCCGAGGACTAGTGTAAGAATGAAAGGGAAAATCGCTTTTGAAACACGTTCGATAGATAGTCCTGAAATTCCAGAAGCAACAAATAAGTTTACTCCAAGCGGTGGTGTCATCATGCCAATCTCTGCTCCAACGACTAATAAAATACCGAAGTGAATCGGGTCAACTCCTAACTGCAAGAGTAATGGTAGGAATAATGGAGCAAAAATGATAATGATTGATAGGGTTTCCATAAACGTACCCACGAAAAGGATAAGCGCAGTAATTAATAGAAGAACAATATATTTATTATCTGAAACCCCCAGAATAAGGTCTGCGAGCTGGTTAGGTATTTGATACATCGTTACCAGCTTACCAAACGCAGTTGCGGTACCTAGAATAATCATGACAGAACCCGTAATCATAGCAGAAGAAATTAAAGTCTTTGGTATGTCTTTCCACTTTAATTCTTTGTAAATAAATAGACCTACAATTAAACCATAAACAACCGCAATTACTGCTGATTCTGTTGGAGTAAATACCCCACTGTAGATTCCGCCAAGGATAATGACAGGTGCCATCAATGCCCAAAAAGCATCAATTATAGCTTTAAATAATCTACTAAAGCTAAATTTAACTCCTGTTCCTACATACCCTTTCTTTTTTGAGGTGAAATAGATAAATAGAATCATAAGTGTTGCTAGAAAAATTCCAGGAACAAATCCTGCTTTAAACATCTCTCCAATTGAAACCCCTGTTACAACACCATAAATGATCATCGGGATGGAAGGAGGAATAACAATACCCAAACCACCACCGGAACCAGCAACAGCTGCAGCAAAATCTTTACTGTAACCACGTTTAATCATAGCAGGAATCATAATAGAGCCAATCGCAGCTACCGTGGCTGGACTTGATCCTGAGATAGCTGCAAAAATAGCACTTGAAAGGATCGTTACAATTCCAAATCCACCTGTAATATTTCCCATCATTTCTTGAGCCACGTTAATAATTCGCTTTGAGAGTCCCCCCGTCTCCATAAGTGCACCTGCGAGAATAAAGTAAGGTACCGCCATCAGAGGGAAAGAGTCCACAGCTAAAAAGGACTGTTGAGCCATAAAAGCTCCCGGTATACCACCGGCAAAAAGTGCAGCGACCGTAGCAATTCCAATCGAAAAGGCAATTGGAATCCCGATTAGTAAGCTAATAAGTAATGTTACACCTAAAACGATGGATGCTGACATATTCTCACCCCTCTATCGCTCTTTGTAATTTTTCTTCATCTGTTAATTCATTATCACCGCGGAACCTTGCAGCAATTCCTTGCAATACCCGAAATGCGATCAATAGGAAACCAAAAGGAATAATCATATACACTAACCCCATAGGAAGCTGAACGGCTGGGGATAATTGTCCATTTCCAGAAATCAATACGACTAATTTATAACCATAAAACGCAACAAATAAGGAAAAAGCAATCCACAATATATCAGATAACAAACCAAACCATCTTGAGATTTTTCTTGGGAATAATTGATCTATAATTTCCACTCGAATATGACGACGATGCTTAGCAGCCATTGATGCAGAAAGATAGACTAACCATACAAACAAGTAGCGAGAAATTTCTTCTGACCATCCTAAGGATAAATGAAATACAAATCGAGATGTAACCTGAGCAAATGTAAGAACAACCATTGCGGAGAATAAAACGACAATAATCGATTCTTCGAAATAACGGTCAATCTTCTTTAATATCGACATAACATATCCCCCCTTCTGTGTAGGACCCCTTTACATACAAAATCGGAAATAAATTGGGCAGGAAGGATTACTTCCTACCCTCAATCACTTTCAAGATTACTTACTTGCTGCTTCTACAGCTGCTTTTACTTTTTCAATGGTATCTTTACCAATTTTATCAGCAAACTTTTCTACTGCTGGATCAGTGATAGCCTTCATTTCAGCACGAGCTTCCGGAGTTACTTCGGTAACAACCATACCTGCTGCTTTTAAGTCTTCAAGGTATTTTTGGTTTGCTTCACGAACTAATTGTCTCTCATAATCGCCAGCTTCTTGAGCAGCTTTCACAAGGATTTGTTGCTCTTCTGGAGTAGACTCATCCCAGAACTTTTTGCTTAATAATACTACGAATGGGCTATAAACATGGTGAGTAGTAGATAAATATTTTTGTACTTCGTTAAACTTTTGCAAGTAAATCGTTGCTACAGGGTTTTCTTGTCCATCGATCGTTCCCTGTTGCATTCCAGTAAATACTTCAGCAAAAGCCATTGGAGTTGGGTTAGCACCTAAAGCTCTAAATGCTTCTAAATGAAGTTGGTTTTCCATTGTACGGATTTTTAAGTCTTTGAAGTCTTTTGCAGTTGCAACAGCACGTTTATTATTTGTTAAATCACGGAATCCATTTTCCCAGTATGCAAGTCCAATCATGCCTTGTGCTGGCAATTTATCCAACAATTCTTTTGCGACATCGCTTTCAAGTAAAACTTTGTCAGCTACTTCTTCACTTGGGAATAAGAATGGAATATCAAAAACAGAGAATTCAGGAACAAAGTTTGCAATAGGTGCAGTTGATGGAATTGTCATTTCTTGAGTACCTAATTGCAATGCTTCCATCATTCCACGGTCGTCACCTAATTGGCTGCTGTGGTATGTTTCAAATTTAATAGAACCATTTGTTTCTTTTTCAACGATTTCTTTCATTTTTAATAAAGCTAAATACTGAGGATGTTTGTCGTTAAGACCGATACCAGCGCGAATAATTCTAGCTTCTTTTGGTGCTTCTTTCCCACTATCGGTTGTAGTAGTGGTTTCGCTAGATCCACAACCTGCAAGTACTACAGATACAAGTGCTAGTACCAAAAATAAAGATAATAGCTTTTTTCTCATTTTAAATGCCCCCTTAATTTTTAATTAATTTTAAAATTTGTTTCACATATCGTGAAACGATTGCGCTTACAAAATTGACTATTCTACCTTTTTAAGCTAGAAGTAGAATCTCTTTTAAGTAACGTTGGTGGGAAACGGTGTATTTGAGCTTGTTGGACTTCATTCTCACTGCCTTCAATTCTCTCCAAGAGAATCTCGGCTGCCTTTTTGCCCATCTCAAATGCGGGTTGAGAAATCGTAGTTAATGATGGTTCAAAAATAGTGGCAAATGGTACTTCATCAAACCCTAAAACAGACAAGTCATCTGGAATTTTAATCCCCTTTTTCTTCACAAACCTAAGGATCTCGAGTAATGAAAGATCATTCCCAGCTATAATTGCTGTTGGAACCTCGTCCATAGCAAACATCTCCTCTAACCCAGAATGAATTCTATGAATCTCT
Source organism: Tepidibacillus decaturensis (assembly GCF_001561915.1). GTDB lineage: Bacteria > Bacillota > Bacilli > Tepidibacillales > Tepidibacillaceae > Tepidibacillus_B > Tepidibacillus_B infernus. The sequence continues at coordinate 2,181,055 of NZ_LSKU01000001.1, forward strand.
AAACTTTTAATATATTCATTCCTAATCGGGAGGCCTGCCATTTGAAGCGCTTTCTTATAGCCGTTAATTCTTTCGATACGCGGTGTAACCTTCCGTTCGAGTGAGGGGGTTATAATCGCAATTCTTTGATGACCCGCTTGTAATAAATACTCAACCGCCATCTTAGAAGCGCTTTCATTGTCGAGTAAAATTGTATCAATATCAACATTCTCGACAATTCGATCGACAAAGACAACCGGATATTGATCATAAACCATGGATTGATATAATTCGATATTCCCGCCTGTTGGAAAAATAATCATTCCATCTACTTGTTTTGCACGAAGCATATTAATATAATTTTCTTCCTTTTTGGGGTCGTCATCTGCATTACATACAATCACATGGACATCATTTTCACGGCAAGTGTCTTCTATCGATCTGATCACTTGGGTTGAAAAGGAGTGAAGAATATTCGCAACAATTACACCGATTGTCGAGGTTCGCTTTTGTTTCAAGCTCCGAGCTATAATATTGGGTTGATAGCCTAACTGATGAATGGCTTCTTCAACTCTCAGTCTTGTATCTTCACCCATATAATCGAATCTCTTATTTAAGTACTGCGAGACAGTGCTCTTAGAAACTTTAGCTAGACTAGCGACATCTTCAATCGTTACTCTTTTCATAAGAATCTCCTTAATAAATCGATTTACTAAATCGGTTTAGTTGCATTTTTAGTATAAATTAAATGTAAGCGCTTTTCAATATTTTTTTAATTTATACTAAGAGATTCTTATGAGAAAAAATTTATTTTCACATTTTTATACTATCAAAAAAATTCAATCAGTCGATTCTTTTATGAAAATTTTTTTATTTCTTTAAAAAATCAAATTAACGTGGAAAATGAAGCCAACAGAAAAATAACTCTTTGTTTTTTTGCCTTTACACTTTACAATGGAAATACAGAGGTAATACATACAACTTTAGACAATACCCAGAGGAGAGGCCGCCTATGAAAAAACTTACTAAAACGAAAACCACTATTTGCCTGTTATTTCTATCTATCATCTTTATATTGACCTCTTGTTCTCCCAGTAATTTATCATCTAGCTTTATTTCTGACAAAAAAGATGTAGGAAAACAAGTAACCAGTAAAGAACAAGGCAATACAAATCAAGAACAAACTACTAAAGATGAAAATGATCAAAACAATGGAACCGACCAAAGTGAAAATATAGACCAACCTACAACCCCTGAGCCAACAAAACCAGCTTTTACCTTTGAATATCCAGATGCTGTTCGTGGAATCTATGTTACTGCCCATTCTACTGGAAGCTCCCGTTTCCCTAGCTTACTCTCTTTAATTGACAAAACCGAATTAAATACCATGGTGATTGATATTAAAGATGATTACGGCAATATTACATTTAAACCTGATCATCCAGCTTTTGAACCTTATAGTAAAACTATTATTAAAGATCCTAAGCAGTTAATAAAGACGCTTGAAGAACATAAAATTTACCCTATTGCGAGAATTGTTGTCTTCAAAGACTCTACCCTAGCAAAAATGAAACCAGAATTGTCCTTTATTGATAATGGTTCTGTATGGAAAAATGGTCGTGGGGAATCCTTTGTCAATCCATTTCTTAAAGAGGTTTGGAAACATAATGTTGAAATCGCCAAAATGGCTGTTGAATTAGGCTTTCAAGAAATTCAGTTTGATTACGTAAGATTCCCTGAAGGCTTTGAAAAACGCGATAAAACACTAACATATTCAATGGGTGAATACAAAGGTCGTAAACCAACTAAATTTATCGAAATAGAAAAGAACTATCAAAAACAACTTGAAGATTACAATCAAAAGTTAGAAGAATTACAAGCAGGTTATGATCAATTGGTTGAAGAACAAAACCAATTAAAAACAACACAAGCAACAGAAACAGAAATTAAAAAACTAGATGAAATGATTACAATAAAGGAACAAGAATTAAAAGAGTTACAAAGTAAAAAACCAATTGGTCCTGTGTTTACAGATCGTGAGCGAGCTACTCAATTACGTGTAGATGCAGTTACTGATTTTGTCACATATGCAAAGAAAGAATTAGAACCTTACAACGTGAAAGTAAGTGTTGACATTTTTGGCTATTCTGCTACCCTACCTGAAGCACCAGGAATTGGCCAAAACTTTAGTAAAATTAGTAGCAATGTAGATGTGATTAGTTCAATGATTTATCCTTCCCATTGGGGACCAGGTTATTTTGGAATTAGTAAACCCGACTTATACCCATACCAATTAGTTACTGAGTATACAAAAAAGGAAAATGAGGTTTTAGGTAAATTAGGGGATAAGAAACCTGTTTCCCGCCCTTGGATTCAAGATTTTACTGCTTCATGGCTAGGAAAGGGAAATTATAAATCCTATGGCAAAAAAGAGATTGAAGAACAAATTAAAGCTTTAAAAGACAATGGAATTAATGAATTTTTAATTTGGAATGCTTCGAACAAATATACACCAAACGTAGATTATACACCGTAGGCAAACCCAAAAACAACAAAACGAAACCAATTATAGGCTCGAAGAAAGACATGGATGACGGAGCAGATTTGCAAAATACAATTCTCTATTATTATTCCAAACCATTTAAATCAACTTGATTTGGCAAAACAAATTTATAATTTTCTTGTTCAAGCTTGATTAAAATTTGATCTAATGCTTTGGCAGTGACCTCTTTATCATGCATTAAGATATTTGCTCCATCATGGATCGTCGAAACTGTCTGTTTTACCACATCTTCAGGATTTTTTAACTCCCAATCTAAAGAACCAACACTCCAATTCATCGGTTGCATCTTCTCTTCTTTTAACACCTTATAAGTTTCTTCTGAATAAATGCCAAATGGTGCTCGGAAGTACTGAGGTTTTTCCCCTGTAATACTTACAATTAAATCATTCAATTTGACAATCTCATTCCTAGTTTGTTCTGGAGTCAGATTTCTTAAATTATTATGTTCCCATGTATGGTTGCCAATGAGATGACCGCGTTTTTGGATCTCCAATAAATTGTTTTTAAACTTTTCTGCTTTCTTCGGGCTTGGTTGATAATTGTACCCGTAATTAAAACCATTAATAAACCAGATAGCTTTTGCGTTATATTTATCTAATACATTTAATATCTCTATTGTATTGTCTCCAACTGGCCCATCGTCAAAAGTAAGTAAAACGATCTTTTGTTCTGTTGGTTTTTTTGCTTGGATTTTAAATGTTTTTGGATTGACGACATAAACATTTTGATCAGTTTGCGTTTGTTGATTTACTTCTTGGTCTTTTCCTTGATTACTAGCCTGATTATTTTCTTCTTCAGTTACTTGATTTGTTTGTTCATTTATTTGTCCTTTGTCCGTTTCTACTGTTGAATTCTCATTTTCCTTCGGTTGAACTGGAGCTGTCGTATTGTTAGAGCAGGCAGACAAAAACAGGGTAAAGAGTAGGATAAAAAGTAGCAGATGTTTTTTCATGGTGTTTCTCC
>NZ_LSKU01000001.1:2186700-2209712 GCF_001561915.1 Tepidibacillus decaturensis
TCTCAACTAAGTATGTATGTGTTGTCTACTCTATTTTAGCACAAGGAAGTATTTCCCATTGTAAAAATTTTAATGATTTTTTCATTATATAAATGAAAAAGAGTAGCACTTGAAAAATGCTACTCTTTGAGATGTTACCTTGTTGTATTGTTCATTAAAATTTTTTTAATTAAAATTTTAAATTATAAAATGCTTGTTTACCACCAAAACGGCTGATGTAGGATAATTCATCTTCGATACGAAGTAATTGATTGTATTTTGCCACACGGTCAGTACGGGAAGGTGCACCTGTTTTAATTTGACCTGCATTGGTTGCAACCGCAATATCAGCAATGGTGGAATCTTCAGTTTCACCAGAACGATGGGAAATTACTGCTGTGTATCCTGCCCGTTTTGCCATCTCAATGGCATCGAAAGTTTCAGTTAATGTCCCAATCTGATTGACTTTAATAAGAATGGAATTACTTGTTCCCATTTCAATTCCTCTAGCTAAACGTTCGGTATTTGTAACAAATAGATCATCGCCAACCAATTGGACTCTTTTACCCAAACGTTCAGTAAGCTTCTTCCACCCTTCCCAATCATCTTCAGCAAGACCATCTTCGATTGAAATGATTGGGTATTTGTTTAATAAATCTTCATAGAAGTCGATCATTTCGTCAGTGGTTTTTACGACACCTTCACCTTCCAAATGATACTTACCATCTTTGTAAATCTCAGTTGAAGCCACGTCTAATGCAAGGTAAACATCTTCGCCTGCTTTATAGCCTGCTTTTTGAATCGCTTCAAGAATGGTTGTAATGGCTTCTTCATTCGATGAAAGGTTTGGTGCAAAGCCACCTTCATCACCAACTGCAGTATTTAAACCTTTTGCTTTCAATACTGATTTTAAGTTGTGAAAAATTTCAGCACCCATCCGTAATGCTTCACGGAAGTTTTCAGCACCAACTGGCATAACCATAAATTCTTGAATATCTACGTTATTATCTGCGTGTTTACCACCATTTAAAATATTCATCATTGGTACAGGAAGGGTTTTTGCATTAAATCCACCTAAGTACGCATACAAAGGAACCCCTAATGCATCAGCAGCTGCTCTAGCAACAGCTAAAGAAACACCAAGAATTGCATTTGCTCCTAGTTTCCCTTTGTTAGGTGTACCATCTAATTGAATAAGAAATTCATCAATGCCCACTTGGTCAAGCGCATCCATACCAATAACCTCAGGTGCAATAATGTTATTTACATTTTCAACGGCTTTAAGTACCCCTTTACCAAGATAACGGTCTTTGTCCCCATCTCTTAATTCTACCGCCTCATGGGCACCAGTAGATGCACCTGATGGAACAATCGCTCTACCAAAGGCACCAGATTCTAAGACCACTTCAACTTCTACCGTTGGATTTCCGCGTGAATCTAATACTTCGCGTGCATAAACATCAGCAATAATTGTCACAATCATACACTCCCTATAAAATAATTGATTTTCCTGTCATCGCCTCAGGCTGTTTTATCCCCAATAACTTTAACATCGTTGGTGCTACATCTGCAAGTACCCCACCATCACGTAATTCAACACCTTTTTTCGTTAAGATAAAAGGTACTGGATTTGTTGTATGTGAAGTAATTGGATTTCCTTTGTCATCAATCATGTGATCAGCATTTCCATGGTCAGCAATCACAATGGTTACTCCCCCTTTTGCTAGGATTGCCTCCACTACTCTACCCAAATTCTCATCTACCGCTTCGATTGCCTTGATGGTGGGTTCCATCTTTCCTGAATGGCCAACCATATCTGGGTTTGCAAAATTGAGAATGATCACATCATGGTTTTCAGCTTCTATTTCTTTTACAACTGCATCAGTCACTTCATAAATACTCATTTCAGGTTTTAAATCATAAGTTGCAACCTTTGGTGAAGGAATTAAAATCCTTGTCTCACCTTCAAATTCAGCTTCACGACCTCCACTAAAGAAATAGGTGACATGTGGATACTTTTCAGTCTCGGCAATCCGTAATTGCTTTAATCCTTCACGACTTACGATTTCTCCAAAGGTATCATCTAAGTTCGTAGGCTTATATGCGACATAGCCTCCTACTGTCTCACTAAAATGTGTAAGAGTCACATAATATACATCTTTGGGGAAACTAGGACCTCGATCAAATCCGCGAAAATCACTGTTCGTAAACACTTGCGAAATTTGAATCGCACGGTCTGGTCTAAAATTAAAGAATATTACTGCATCTTCTGATTCAATTAATCCTACTGGTTTATCATTATCATCTACAATGACTATAGGCATAACAAATTCATCAAATACGCTTTTTTCATAGGACTCATGAATTGCCTTGATTGGATCTGTATAATGTGGGCCATCTCCATAAACCATGGCACGATAAGCCTTTTCAGTTCGTTCCCAACGCTTATCACGATCCATTGCATAATAGCGCCCTTGAATGGTTGCGATTTGTCCAACTCCAAGTTCATTCATTTTTTCTTGAAGCTGGCGAATATATTCAATCGCACTATCTGGTGCAACATCACGTCCATCAAGGAATGCATGAACAAAAACTTGCTTTACCTCTTCCTTTTTTGCTAATTCTAATAGAGCAAATAAATGATCGATGTGACTATGCACACCACCATCAGATACTAAGCCATACAAATGCAACTTTTTGTTTTTTTCTTTTACGTGCTTTATTGCATTGAGAAAAACTTCATTTTGGAAGAAAGTACCTTCTTCAATTGACTTTGTGACTCTTGTTAATTCTTGGTATACGATCCGCCCTGCGCCAATATTTAAATGACCTACTTCCGAGTTTCCCATCTGCCCATCTGGTAAGCCAACAGACAACCCACTCGCTCCAAGTTGAGTATGTGGGAATTCACTCCAATATCGATCAAAATTAGGTTTTTTTGCTTGAGCTATCGCATTTCCATTAACTTCATCACGTAGTCCAAACCCATCTAAGATGATAAGTGCTACTGGTTTTGGTCGAGTCATCTCGGGTTCACTCTCCATTCTATTGTTCGTTTGTTTTCGCACCCTTAACTAACGCCATAAAGGAGTTAGGTTCTAAACTTGCCCCTCCGACCAATGCTCCATCAATGTCTGATTGAGCCAGAAAAGACACTATATTCTCTGGTTTCACACTTCCCCCATATTGTATGCGAACCTCGTTAGCCACTTGTTGATCATATTGATCAGCAACGACTGAGCGAATATAGCTAATCACTTCATTTGCATCTTCTGCTGAAGAAGACTTTCCTGTGCCAATGGCCCAAATTGGCTCATAAGCTATCACGAGTTGTTTTACCTGTTCCGAGGAAAGTCCAACTAAAGCTTTTTCCGTTTGTTCTTTCACGATTTCTTTTGTTTTACCTGCTTCTCTTTCTTCTAACTTCTCACCGACACAAACGATCGGTGTAATTCCATGCTTATAAGCAGCATGAACTCTTTTGTTTACCGTTTCATCTGTTTCACCAAACATTTCTCGACGTTCAGAATGACCGATAATGACATATTGAACATCTAACTCTTTTAGCATCAAAGGGCTAATTTCACCGGTAAAAGCTCCATTGTCTGCCCAATGGATGTTTTGAGCCCCAATTTTAATTTGACTTGGAAGAGAATCCTTTAATATAGCTAAATCCGTATAGGGCACACATAATACTGCTTCAACACCGTCAACAGAGAAATCTTTGACTTGCTCAATAAAGGATTTCGTCTCAGCTCTATTTTTATTCATTTTCCAGTTTCCTGCAATAATTGGAGTGCGCATTTGATCACCTATTCCTTATCATTTAATGCTACAACACCTGGTAGTTCTTTACCTTCCATAAATTCCAAGGAAGCACCGCCACCAGTAGAAATATGAGTCATTTGATCGGCTAAACCTGCTTTTTCAATCGCTGCAGCAGAATCACCACCACCGATAATGGTCGTCGCATTTGTATCTGCCATTGCTTGGGCAATTCCATTTGTACCTTTTGCAAATCGATCCATTTCAAAGACACCCATTGGTCCATTCCAAACCACTAATTTGGAATTTAGAATCACCTCACGATATAATTCTACTGTTTTTAAACCAATATCTAGAGCTTCCCAATCAGCCGGAATTTCTTTAATATCCACGATTTTTGTATTTGCTGTTTCGGAAAAATCATCAGCAACAACTGCGTCTACTGGCATCAAAAAGCGGACATTATTTTCCTTGGCTTTTTCGATAAAAGACTTCGCCAAATCTATTTTGTCTTCTTCTAATAGAGATTTTCCGATCTCATATCCTTGTGATTTGATAAAGGTATAAGCTAATCCTCCACCGATGATTAGGTTATCTACCTTCTCTAATAGATTTTCAATTACTCCGATTTTGTCCTTTACTTTTGCACCACCGATAATGGCTGTAAAAGGACGCTCAGGGTTGGATAAAGCCTTACCTAAAAACTCGATTTCCTTCTCCATTAAAAATCCTGCCACAGCTGGAAGATATTTGGAAATTCCTTCAGTTGATGCATGTGCACGATGTGCTGCACCAAATGCATCATTTACATAGACATCAGCAAGTTCTGCAAAAGCTTTGGCTAATTCAGCGTCGTTTTTCTCTTCTCCTGGATAAAAACGGACATTTTCAAGAAGAACAACATCGCCTTCATTCATCTGATTGATCAAAACTTTTACATCATCACCAACTGCTTCATCAGTTTTCTTTACTTCTTTACCCAGTAGTTCAGAAAGCCTTCTCGCAACAGGGGTAAGCCGCATTTCCTCTACTACTTTACCTTTTGGACGGCCTAAATGGCTAGCTAGGATTACTTTACCACCTTGTTCCATGATATATTGAATCGTCGGAAGTGCTGCACGGATACGTGTGTCATCAGTAATCACCCCATCTTGTAATGGGACATTAAAATCGACTCGACAAAAAAACCTTTTTTCCTTTTAGATCGATATCACGAACCGTCTTTTTGTTCATATGTATCCCTCCTATATGCAGGAAGAGGAGAATTTAATCATTCTCCCCTTTAATTGTTAAAACCTGACTCTTACTTTTCTCTGATTAAATACCTTTTTTTGCAATATATGCAGCTAAATCGACAACACGGTTAGAATATCCCCATTCATTATCATACCAAGAAACCACTTTAACCATGTTTCCTTCCATTACCATGGTTGACAAAGCATCAATAGATGAGGAATGTGGATCATGATTATAGTCAATCGATACTAATGGTTCTTCGGAGTATTGTAAAATACCTTTTAGTTCTCCCTCTGCAGCTGCCTTCAATGCTCCGTTTACTTCTTCAACGGTAACATTCTTATCTAATTCAGCAACTAAGTCAACAACAGAGACGTTAGGAGTTGGTACACGCATTGCGAATCCGTTTAATTTTCCTTTTAATTCTGGTAATACAAGAGCAACTGCTTTAGCAGCACCTGTCGTTGTCGGAATAATCGATTCAGCTGCTGCACGAGCACGACGATAATCCTTATGTGGTAAGTCTAAAATTTGTTGGTCATTGGTATAAGAGTGTACAGTTGTCATTAAACCGCGTTTAATACCAAATTTCTCATGAAGAACTTTGGCAAATGGTGCTAAACAGTTTGTTGTACAAGAAGCATTTGAAATCACATGGTGGTTTGCAGGGTCATATTTTTCTTCGTTAACTCCCATTACAATTGTGATATCTTCATTTTTTGCTGGTGCAGAGATAATCACTTTTTTAGCGCCTGCTTCTAAATGCTTTGCTGCATCTTCACGATTTGTAAAACGTCCAGTTGATTCAACGACTAATTCTACTCCAAGCTCTTTCCATGGTAATTGCGCTGGATCTCTTTCAGCAACAACTTTTACTAATTTACCATTTACTTTAAAGCCACCTTCAACGACTTCGACGGTAGCATCCAGTTTACCGTGAACTGAATCATACTTTAATAAATGAGCTAGCATCTTTGCATCGGTTAAATCGTTCACAGCAACAATTTCAATTTCAGGATGATTTAGAGCTGCTCTAAAAACATTTCTTCCGATTCGACCAAAGCCGTTAATACCTACTTTAAGCATAATATTTCCTCCTCATTCTGTTTTTTATTGTTATTATGAAGAAACAATACTTTTCTAATCACCGACAAAAGTGATGAAAAGTAAAGTTTCAAATAAACAAGCAAGCAAAAAACTAAAATGTCTAAATGCAACTTATATTTGTTGTAAAATCTCTCTAGCTGCTCCCTCATCAGTTACCAAAATGGGTTTTAAATTATGTCTAAGTACAGAAAGAATGGGATTGGCTTTACTTTTACCACCAGCAACAGCAATCATGTGAGGAATATGCTGTAGATCATCTAGGGTAAGACCAATGGTTTTCATTTTATAGACAATTTTACCTTCTTGATCAAAGTAATAACCAAAAGCTTCACCTACGGCATGTTTTTCTTCTAGTAAATCTAGAATTTCCTTTGGTACATTTCGCCGAATTGCCATAGTGTTAGCTTGCCCTATCCCGTGAATAACCATTCTTGAAGAACGTATAACACTGAGTAATTCCTTTACATAGTCCTCATTCATTAAAGAATGATAAGTACTTTCACTTAATTGTTCTGGCACATGAAGTAAACGATAAGAACCGTTGGTTTTTTTTGCCATGGTCGATACCAAGGTATTTGCTAGGTACTCGTGATTCTCTCCCATTCCTCCTCGCGCGGGAACAAATAACACAGAAGGCAATGGCGGTTGTTCAGGCATCATATAAGCGACCTCCGCAATCGTTGATCCTCCGGTTAAAGCCACAATATCCTTTTCATTCACCAATTGTCGAATAAGCTGAGCAGCAGCTCTTCCCATTTCTTTTTTAACCAATTGGTCTTCATCTGCGTTCCCTGAAATAACAACCACTTCAGGAAGCTGCAATTTTTCTTTTAATTGCTGTTCCAATTGATAAAGACCAAATAAATTTTTAATATATGGGGATACTTCTTCTAGAACTTCGTATCCTTCTTGACTTACTTTCATGCCACTTGTTTCTACATCGATTAAACCTTGTTGTTTCAAAAAATCAATTTCGGCTCTCAATATTCGTTCAGTAAAACCTAAAGATTGAGACAAACTTCGTCTTCCTATCGGTTGCATCAAGGATATATGATGTAGAACCTTATAACGTTTTTGCATTATTTCAAGTACATCTGGTACTAATTTCATTTGGAGTTGTAATAAATCCAAGACGAATACTCCCCTTTGGTCTAAAATAGTCCCACCTTTACATATTATGTCCCGCAGACTCCAAAAAAAATCCACTTCCCTTATATAATCATAACGAGAAATGAATAAAATCGCAACCCCATTTTCAAAATCTTTTACGTTTGGAAGAAGACAAGATACCTAGTTCATCCCGATATTTGGCTACTGTCCTTCTTGAAATTTCAATCCCTTCTTGTTGTAATAACTCCACAATTTTTTGGTCAGATAGTGGTTTTTGTTTATTTTCCCCATCGACCACTTTCTTTATTAATTCCTTAACATTTTCAGCGGATGTCACTTCACCACTACTTGTTGCTACCCCAGTATTAAAGAAATATTTTAGCTCAAAAATACCAATCGGGGTCTGAACATATTTTTGATTGGTAGCTCTACTTACTGTAGATTCATGGACACCAATTTCTTCTGCAATTGTTTTTAATGTTAAAGGTTTTAACTGTTTCGTTTCAAAAAACTGCCTTTGATATTTTAAAATGGCATTTGTTACTTTATATAAAGTATTACGCCTCTGTTCAATACTTTTAACTAACCATTCTGCTGCATTAAGTTTGTCTAATATATATTTACTTGCTTCTCCTTCTTGCCCATGAGTTTGAATGTATTGCCTGTAGTATGAGTTAATTTTAAGCCTTGGTACTAAGGTATCATTTACAATGACGATATATTCCCCCTCTATCTTTTCAATTGTAATATCAGGAAGGATATATCGAGCTGTTCCATTTTGAAAACCATAGGCTGGTGAAGGATTTAATGTTTTAATTAAATCAGCACATTGTTGCACCTCAAGCAAACTAATCCCGAGGGCTTGTGCGATTTTTTGAAACCTTTTCTCTCCTAAGTCAGTTAGATGATGACTAACGATTTTAATCGCTTTCTCATCAATCGGATCCATCTTCTTTAATTGGAGTAACAGGTTCTCTTGTAAATTTCTTGCCCCCACACCTACAGGTTCTAAAGAATGGAGTTGAGTTAGAGCTTGTTCAATTTCAGATAGATTTACTTGAAGTTGTTTGGCTAAATCAGTTAATGGAATTGTTAAATACCCAGAATCATCTAAATTACCAATAATAAATTTCAAAATGTGAAATTGTCTATTGTCAATCGCTAAAAAGCGTGCTTGTTCTAACAAATATTCTTCTAAAGTAGCTGTAGGAGTCGCAATGCGATCCCAAATATTAAACTCCTCCTCATCAGCCTTCATAACACCTAATGATTTACGGCTGTTTTGGTAAAAAAACTCGTAGCGTTCCATTTCTTTATCTTCTATATCAAAAACAGGGTTTTCTACAATTTGTTGATGTAGATATTCTGTTAATTCTATGGCTGGAAATTGCAGGATCGTGATCGCTTGACGCAATTCAGGTGTCATGATTAACTTTTGAGTTTGTTGTTGGTATAAACCATAACCTAGTTGCATGATGATCCCCTACTATCTTGATTTATTTACTTTATAAAGGTATAATATAATTTGCATTTGCGCTCGTAGCTCAGTTGGATAGAGCACTGGCCTCCGGAGCCAGGTTTTGCGGGGGTTCGAGTCCCTTCGAGCGCACCATTGAAAATTCTTCGCACTACGTCGATTGTACATCATTGTTCGAGAAAGATTGTTGTGCCCTTTAGGGTGCACCATTATTAATTCAAACCTTCAATGGAAGGTTTTTTTATTTTCCTTTTTTAAAAACGTATTCAAAAATACTACCTAAGTTTATTTTAACAGAAAACGGGTAAACTAAGTGAAGGAAAATGATTGAAACATATTGTTTGACCTTTTTTGACCATTGAGGTATGATATGAATAGGTTGAGCATATTTTATTGATGATGATTCATTGAGAGGAGGACTTTAGATTATGAGTTACTTTATTCCTTATGTCATTGAACAAACAAACCGTGGGGAAAGAGCCTACGATATCTATTCCAGGTTATTAAAAGATCGAATTATTTTCTTAGGAAGTCCAATTGATGATGCGGTAGCAAACTCAGTTGTTGCCCAACTTCTGTTTTTGAATGCTGAAGATCCTGAAAAAGATATTAATTTATATATCAATAGCCCTGGTGGATCGATTACAGCGGGTATGGCTATTTATGATACGATGCAATTTATTAAACCAGACGTATCCACAGTAGCCATTGGTATGGCAGCATCAATGGGAGCCTTCCTATTAACTGCAGGTGCAAAAGGAAAACGTTATGCTTTACCAAATGCAGAAGTGATGATTCATCAGCCTTTAGGTGGTACACAAGGGCAAGCAAGTGATATTGAAATCCACGCAAAACGAATCATCGAGATGAAGAAAAAATTAAATGAGATTTTGGCAGAACGTACAGGTCAACCTCTAAAAAAAGTGGAAAGAGATACAGACCGTGATAATTTCTTAACTGCTGAACAAGCCAAAGAATATGGTCTAATTGATGACATCATTACCACCATTCCGAAATTAAAATAAAAGGGTTTGTATATTCCAACGCGCTCCGTTGTCCGTGTATTTCTCTTAATGAAAAATAAGGTAAGAAATACACTCCCAAAAGTCGCTGCTTATGGAATATACAAACCCCGAAATGATAGAGGAAAGCGCCACAGGCTATTTTCATGTGGCGCTTTTTTTCATATCATCTATTCATTTTCAAAATTAAATAATGATGTACTTAAGTACCTTTCTCCAGTGTCTGGTGCAATCACAACAACATTTTTTCCTTTGCCAAGACGCTTTGCGACTTGTTTTGCTGCATAGACTGCGGCACCAGAAGAGATTCCTATCAAGATCCCTTCAGTTTGTGCTATTTCTCTTGCTGTATTAAAGGCTTGTTCTGTTGTCACTTGAATGATCTCATCATAGATTGCAGTATTTAAAGTATCAGGTATAAAACCAGCACCTATCCCTTGAAGCTTATGTGGACCTGGATTTCCTCCAGATAAAACTGGAGAATCTGTTGGTTCAACTGCTACAATATGTATAGTTGGATTCTTTTCCTTTAAGACTTCCCCAACTCCTGTAATGGTTCCACCTGTTCCAATCCCTGCAACAAACCCATCAATTTTGCCATCCATTTGCGAATAAATTTCTTGGGCAGTATTTAATCGATGAGCTTTTGGATTGGAAGGATTTTCAAATTGCCTAAGTAGAAAATATCCATGTTTTTTAACCAATTCGTTTGCCTTTGTTATGGCCCCTTTCATTCCTTCTGCCCCAGGGGTAAGCACCAACTTCGCACCATACGCGCGTAACAAATTTCTTCTTTCTATACTCATCGTATCTGGCATCACAAATATAGCACGATATCCTTTTGCAGCAGCAACCATTGCTGCACCAATTCCCGTATTCCCACTGGTAGCTTCAATAATCGTATCTCCCGGTTTGATTTTTCCTTCTGCTTCGGCATCTTCGATCATTTGTAGAGCAATCCGATCTTTTACGCTTCCACCAGGGTTAAAAGATTCTAATTTAACAAAAATATTGGCATCGTCATCTCCAACATGCTGCAATTTAACTATTGGAGTGTTCCCAATCAATTCCGAGATATTTTTTACAACATTCACGTTTACAAGTCTCCTTTTTTATAGTTTGAGGTTATTAGTATAGTAAGACTTCTATGATTCTATGTCAATTTCATGACCTCCTTGGAAGCACAATCCGAAAACTTTCGTGGATCCCATGGATATGAAAAATGAGCTATGACGATTTCATCACAGCTCATTACATTTTTAATACCTTAGCTTTCTTTACTTAATAAAGTCGCTAAGTTTTCTACAGCTTGCTCTTCATCGGAACCATCGGCAATAATCGTGATTTCTGAACCACTGTTAATGGCCAAGCTCATAATTCCCATAATACTTTTTGCATTTACTTTCTTATCTTCTTTTTCTACGAAAATATCTGAGGAAAACTTGTTTGCTTCCTGAACAAATAATGCTGCAGGTCTTGCATGTAAACCCGTCTTTAATTGAACTGTTACTTTTTTAGATATCACAAAAATCCCTCCAATTAGATCCATTTTCTATATTATACATGGAATTACAAAAATATTACAAATCTGCTTTAAGTTTATTTGCAATTTCTTCTATTTTTCTTAAACGATGATTGATTCCTGACTTACTTACTTTTCCACTAGGAATAAGATATCCCAGTTCAGCGAGGTTTAATTCTGGATATTGTAATCGAACTTCGGCTACCTCCTTTAATTTTGTGGGAAGGTTTTCAAGTCCCATTATTTTATCAATCAATCGAATATTCTCTATTTGTCTCATTGCTGCACCAACTGTTTTGTTTAAATTGGCTGTTTCGCAATTTACAAGACGATTTACGGAATTTCTCATATCTTTTACAATACGTATATCCTCGAATTTGAACAAAGCTTGATGTGCGCCAATAATATTTAAAAACTCCGTTATTTTCTCCCCTTCTTTAATGTACATAAAATAACCCTTTTTTCTTTCAATCCACTTTGCATTTAAGTCGAATTCATTCGCTAGTTGGCACAAATCTTCAATATGCTCTTGATAGCTAGAGGAAATCTCTAGATGATAAGAGGCACTTTCAGGATGATTCAGAGATCCACCTGCAAGAAAAGCACCTCGCAAATAAGATCGCTTACAACATTCATTTTGGATAATCTCACGCTTAATACCGGGATAAAAGGAAAATCCCTCTTCTACAATCGCTAACTTTTTTAGCACCATTTCTACTTGCTGAGGAACTCTAACCACATAAATGTTGTTCTTTTTCAATCTCATTTTTTTTCGAACCAATAATTCAGCATGAAGGTGAAAGATTTGCTTAATCATCGAATAAATTTTTCTTGCAATTGCAGCATTTTCGGTCAAAATATCCAATACAACCTTTTGATTCGTTAATTGAACACTACCGTTCATTCTAACAAGAGCGGATAGTTCAGCAATCATGCAAGAATCATCTTCACCATTTACATAGGTTAATTCTTTTTTGTTTCGGCGGCAAAGGACATTGTGACCACCTCAATCCTGAATCCTCAATTGCCAATTTAATTACTTCGTTATATTTGATGATGCAAGATTTGTATAATACTTTTGCTAAGTTTCTCAGCATCATGTCTTAAATAGGTATGATAATTAACAAAAGATTCTGCAACGACACGATAACCTGCTTGTGTAAGAAGTTGTTTATCAGAAGCCACTGGAATTGCATTCTCTGCCCGATATTGTTGCTTAATCTCTTCAGAGATTTCCCCTTCATTAACGATAACATAATCGATAAATTTTTGGCCAACATGTTCTTCAATCGCATTCACATGATCAACGGCAGAATAATGATCTGTCTCACCAGGTTGAGTCATTACATTACAAATATATATTTTTTTAGCTTTCGTTGAAAGAACTTCTTCCTTTATGCCATTAACCAAAAGATTCGGAATAACACTCGTATATAAGCTTCCAGGCCCGATGACGACAGCATCTGCTTGCTGAATAGCCAATATCGCATCTTCTAACGGTTTTACATCAGTAGGATTGATAAAAACTCGCTTAATCCCTCGATTTTGTGCGGCTAAGGGAATATTAGATTCCCCATTTATGATGGTTCCATCTGTTAATTCTGCAGATAAATGAACCTTTTGCAGGGTTGCAGGTAAAACCTGTCCTTTTACAGCTAAAACACGACTTAGTTCCTTAATAGCCAATACAAAATCCCCAGTTATTTCTTGCATCGCTGCAATCAATAAATTGCCTAAACTATGTCCAGCTAGCCCCTCACCTTGTTGAAAGCGATGCTGCAATAATTTTTCTAGTAAAGGCTCAGTATTTGCTAACGCAATCAAAACGTTACGAATATCTCCCGGAGGAAGCATATTTAATTCTGATCTTAACTTTCCAGAACTTCCTCCATCATCAGCGACGGTTACGACTGCTGTTAAGTCTAAGTTTTGTTTTTTTAAACCTCTTAACATCACAGATAGGCCGGTTCCTCCACCAATCACGACTACCTTAGGTTGTAATTCTCCCATTTCACACCTCTATTTACGATCCTTCTCTATGTCTCGATGATTTGTACTTACATGCCATTCGGATTGTAAAAACTTCGCAATGTATTCTGTGATGGCAACAGAACGATGCTTACCACCAGTACAGCCAATTCCGATCACAACCTGACTTTTTCCCTCTTGTTGGTATTTAGGAACTAGGAAGGTTAATAAATCCATCAGTTTATTTAAAAACTCTTTTGTTTCAGGCCACTTCATCACATAATCATAAACCGGTTGATCTAAACCTGTTTGCGGACGAAGGGAATCGATATAATGGGGATTTGCTAAAAAACGAACGTCAAAGATCAGATCAGCATCAATTGGCACACCATATTTAAAACCAAACGACATCATGTTTACACTAAACCGATTTTGGTCAATGTCAGAAAATCTTGTGATCATTTTCTCTTTTAATTCGCTGGGTTTTAAAAGACTTGTATCAATAATTTGACTTGCTTTCCCCTTTAACTCGTCTAACAGTTTACGTTCAGCCGTTATCCCTTCAATTGGTGATGATTCATTTAATAGCGGGTGGCGGCGTCTCGTTTCCTTATACCTTCTGACCAATGTTTTATCATCTGCATCTAAAAACAAAATTTGATAATACAGTTTATCAGATTGTTCTAAAGCTTCTAGTGCATCAGACAAGGTTTCGAAAAATTCTCTACCTCTTAGGTCAATCACCAGTGCAGCACGATTGATTTTTCCACCTGATTGCACCATTAAGTCAACAAACTTAGGTATTAAAACAGGGGGTAGATTATCCACACAGTAAAAACCCAAATCTTCCAAACTTTGGATTGCTACCGTTTTCCCAGCACCTGACATACCAGTAATAATAATTAAATGAAGAGGTCGAGATTCACCCATTTAGAGTCACATCCCTTAATTTTAAAAAATTCGACTTAATTTATATATTATAATGTTTTTTCGTCAATTGAAAACTAAGAGAATCATTTTACCAAAATCAGTGAACTGTATGCAGGTAATTCAATCTCTACTTGATGATCTTTATCCTTTACCTTTGTTGAAGAATCACTCATGAATAAGGCTTTTTTGTATTCAGCTTCTTTTCCCGTAAGTGTTAAGAATTTTGGTTCCTTGCTTATATTGTGAATCATTAACATCGAATCTTCATTGAGAGATCGTTTGAATGCAACGATTCCTTTTTCACTGACATTAACTTCTTCTACTTCCCCTTTGATCAGTACATCATAGGACCTACGTAAATGGATCATCGTTTTATAATGATTCAATAGTGAATTCTGATCATTTAATTGGGCTTCAACAGATGGTGCATCTTCCCCTGTATTATAAAAGGATCTCTCCCAATTAGTTTGGCCATTGCCCTCTTGAGCGTTATACCATTGCAATGGTTCACGAATATATTCATCCGGTTTTTTTCCTTGCATGCCAATTTCTTCACCATAGTAGATGAAAGGTGTTCCCGGTAAGGTAAATAGAATAGAGGCTGCCATTTTTGCGTGCTCAACATTTCCATTTAATTGACTCATCACTCTATCCATATCATGGTTCGTAAGGAAAGTAGAATCAATATAGTCTTTAGATTGACTTTGGTAATACTTTCTTACGCGTTCTAGATAAGTAACAACCCCTGCATCATCCTCCATTTGAACAGAAGAAATGATTTTACTAGATAAATCAAAATCAAAGGCAGAATGTAGGCCATCTTTTAAATAAGGTGCAACAACTGTTGCTGGTGCCCATACTTCTCCCACAAGGAATACATCCTGCTTAGCATGTTGCATTTCCTTGCGAAATTCTTGCCACCACGCATAATTTTTCTCTTTTTCCTGATCAGGATAGATATGTTTTGCAGCATCTAGTCGAAAACCGTCAACACCTATTTCAGTGAGCCAATATTTGCCTACCTTCTCAATTTCTTTTCGCACTTCTGGATTGTTAAAATTCAAATCAGGCATTCCTTCCCAAAAGACTCCATAATATTTGTTGTCTCCAGCTCCATGCCAAACTTCTTGACCCCATTCCCCACGTTCAGAAAGGTTTGTCTTGTCATCAGCCCAAAGATACCAATTCCGATATTTACTATCTTTAGAAGAAAGAGCATCCTTAAACCATGGGTGTTCTTTACTTGTATGATTCACAACCAAATCCATAATGACCTTAATATTACGGTCATGCGCTTCTTTAATAAATTGTTTAAAATCTTCCATTGTTCCATAATCCGGATTAATACCATAATAATCAGTGATATCATATCCATGGTAACTAGGTGAAGGATTGATCGGCATTAACCAAATCCCCTCTACCCCAAGCTCCTTTAAATAATCTAGCTTCTCTGTCATTCCTCTAATATCACCAATTCCATCCCCATCAGAATCATAGAACGATCTTACAAAGATCTCGTAAAAAACAGAATTAGGCCAAGCGCTACCCAATTGATCAGTTGGTTTTATTACATTTTCTGGGCTTGCCTCTTTCATCCCAACCCATAACATTAAAGATGAAAAGCCGATCACTATTACCGATATAAAAATTGAAATTGCTAAAAAAACTTTATAACGTTTAGACAAATTCATTACCCCCTTAAAAGCAGTTATGGAATTGTATTTTGCCTTTTTTTCCTTGTGTTGTAAAATACATTTTGTACACAATGTAGAATAAAATCGTGCCCAAACGATTTGTTCGAACACGATTTTAAGTTAAAGCAATATGATGATTAACCTTTATTTGCCCCAGCTGTAACACCTTCAATCAAATATTTTTGAAGGAACAAGAATAAAAGCGTGATTGGTATAGCAACTAGAACAGCCCCTGCGGCAAAATTCGTAAACTCTGTGTTTCCTCGGCCCGTTACCATTTCATATAGACCAATGGCCAATGTTTTATTCTCATTGGAACGTAGAACCAATCGAGCGAAAATAAAATCCATCCAAGGCCCAATGAAATTGGTTAAGGCGATAAAAGTTAGAATTGGGAAAGATAACGGCATCATCACCTTGAAGAAAATCTGGGTATGTGTCGCACCATCAATCTTAGCTGCCTCTTCAAGGCTTCTAGGTAAGCCATCAAAATAGCCTTTCACCAACCAAGCACCAAACGGGATAGAACCCCCTGCATAAACAAGGATTAATCCCCAGTGATTATCTAGTAACCCCATCTGTAATAACAAAATATAAATCGCAATCATTCCCATAAATCCGGGAAACATCTGTAGCACAAGCATAGCCATTAATCCTTGACGACGTCCTGGAAAACGAAAGCGAGAAAAGGCATATGCCGCTGTTACAACAAGGAACGTAGATAAAATCATATTTGCAGTTGCTATTTTTAAGGTATTCAAATACCATTTTGTATAATCTGTTTCAGTTAACATATGTTTGTAATGGGTTAATGACAAGTTATCCGGAATAAATTTAGTGCTAAATAAAGTATCTCCTGGATTTAACGATCCGATTATTATCCAAACTATAGGATAAAGAACAAAAATTGATGTAACGATCAAAATGGTATAAATCAACGTGACAACTAGGCGTTCTCTTAATCTCTCATTTTTTATCATTGTATCATATCCTCTTCTTTAAATGCTTTTGTTCTACTGAAGTTCCAAATCGATAATGAAGCAACTACAAGGAATATGATGATTGAAACAACAGAAGCCATGTTAAATTGGTTTTGATCAAGGGTTAATTTATAAATCCAGCTAATTAAGATATCCGTCGAACCAGCAAAACTATAATCTGATCTAGCTGGACCACCACCCGTTAGTAAATAAATTAAGTTAAAGTTATTGAAATTATGGGCAAAAGACATAATCAGTAAAGGTGTAGTTGCTAACATGACCAATGGAAAAGTAAGTTTCCAGAATTTTTGTGGACCAGTTGCTCCGTCTACATCAGCGGCTTCATACATTTCTTTGTCAATTCCAGTTAATACCCCTGACATTAAAGCCATCCAATACGGGAATCCAAACCAAATATTTACTACAACTAAGGAAACTTTAGCCCAAAAAGGATCAGATAACCATGGAATCATGGGTAAGCCGATTTCAACAAGCATTTTATTTATTGGACCAAATTCACCATTAAAAATATTGCGGAAAATCAATATTGCAATAAATTGAGGGATCGCCCATGGCAAGATATAAATGGTTCTCCAAAATCTTTTCATTTTTACTTTTTTATAATTGATCATCACTGCATATATTAATCCTACAAAAAAGGTTGAAATCGTAGCAATAATAGACCAAATTACGTTCCAAATCGCAACGCCATAAAAGGTATTGCTCCAAGATTTTAATTTAAACAGATCAATAAAAGACTTAAATCCTACCCAATCCACCAATGATTTAGGTGGCAAATGATGTGGTCCAGAATAGTTAGTAAAAGCAATTAGAATACCAAACAAAAGAGGTAAAACGGTTAAAAACAAAGTGAATATTACAGCAGGAGTTAATAAAAGATAAGGATATCCTTTTTCTTTTGCAAATGCCAAAGTCATCTTAAAATTATGAACGGTTTCACCTAAATCTCTTAATTTACCATTATTGTAAGCATCACGAATATTCTTGTAATAAATAAAAAGAAAAATGAAAGCTAGTATAAGAAAAATAATCCCTTCAATCATTAAGAAGATTGAATGATCTCCTTGCACAACAACACGTCCACGTGATCTTTGTTGAATCGTTTCCCCTAAGGTAAAAAGCCCCCACATACCATGCATGAAGGGTTTTGTCCAAAAAACCAATACATAAAGCTCTAATAAAGCATATAATATTCCTTTAACATATTGTCTATTATAAATTTGGCCTAAGCCCATAAATATTACGGATAGCCAAGCCCCTCGTTTCGCATGCTTCGTCTTATAGGTAGCCTGGTTGGTTTGCAAACTCATCGTTGCATCGCCACCTTTCCAATGAAATAGGTTGTTTAGTGGAAGAGTCAATGCCTTCCAAAAAAGCATTGACTCTTTATTTTACATTAAAGCTTATTTGTTTGCGTCTTGGGTTGCTATCGCATCTTTGATTTGTTGAACACCTTTATCTAAGGTCTCTTTAACATTTGCTCCTTCATTCCAAATAATGCTTAAGGCAGATCCCATTGGCTCCCAAACAGAAGGCATTTGTGGAATATTAGGCATTGGAACAGCATATTGAGCTTGTTCTAAGAATGCAGATGCAATTTCATCATTTTTAATTTGTTCATTATCTAATAATGCTGTACGTGGAGGTAACATACCTGTCATTTCAAAGAATTTTAAGAGATTTTCTTCACTTGTAGCAAATTGAGCTAATAGTGAAGCAGCATTTGGATATTTTGTATAAGCATTTACATAAAGAGCACGAATTCCTGAAAAGCTTGTTGGGTGCTCACCATTATCTAATTTTGGTAAAGGCATAACCCCAAAGTTTACACCTGCTTGGCGGTGCGCATCAACAGCCCAAGGACCGTCTAAGTTAAACATCAATTTTCCTTCATTAAATAAGGATTGTTTAATATCATAGGTAATATCTTCATTTTTTAAAGGTAAAATTTCATTATGAATACGTTGTAACAATTCTCCAGCTTTTACAGACCCTTCATTGTTTAAGCCAATATCGGATGGATCAGTGTTATTATTGCCAAATACATAACCACCATAACCACCCATTAAGGAGTAGACAAAGTAGAAGTTACTTACTTCCATCATAAAGCCATATTTCTTAGCATTTTTGTCAGTAAATTCTTTTGATTGGGCAATTAACTCATCCCAAGTTTCAGGTAGTGTCTTAACTAAATCTTTATTATAAAATAAACCATAGGTTTCGATAGCTGATGGATAACCATAAAGCGTACCCTCAAAAGTTGTACCTGTAATCGCAGCATCCATATAGTCTTTTTTGTACTCTTCTGGCCAGAAGTTTTCCATCACTAAGCCAGCAGATACTAATTCCCCTAAATGGTCATGTGGTGCAGCAAATACGTCAGCACCTAATCCAGCAGGTCCATCTGTTTGTAATTTTTTAGGTGCATCTGTGTGGCCAACTTCTTCAAATTTGACTGGAACTCCATATTTCTTTTCAAATTCTTGCGCTACAAATTTTGCCCATTCGCCAACTGCTCCACCAGATTCCCAAAGAACTAATTTTGCTCCTTCTTCAGGTTTAATCTCTTCCGTTGCTGCTTGATTTTGCTGATCATCTGCTGGTTTTGTTGTTGGCTCTTCCTTCGTACCGCTGCCACATGCAGCGAGTGAAAGGACAAGAGCGAACACAAGCATTAAACTTAAAAACTTTTTCATCTTGACCCCACCTATCCTTTTTAGTTTTTTTGAATAATGCTTTTTAAGAACCTAGGATATTAAAAAGCATTATTCTCTTTAACAAAAGCCTAAAGGCTTTTGTTATTAAAAACGCTTTCATTGGAACTGAAAAAATATAAGTAATCTAGGAAAACGATTGCACAAACCTATAAAAAAATTTAAACTCGGTTTAAACGAAACTGTAAGGCAAACGTTTTCATAGCTTTATTATAAATCAAGTTTGTCTATTTGGGAAGGTTTATTTTTATAAAAATTTATTCCAACTTTTAATTCTTTATCACACTTTTATAATAATTATCATGTATATTAAAATTGTCCCTTAAAGCCCCCACTTTAAGGAAAAGGAATCACATCAAACAAAGAAGCCATACATTATTGTATAGCTTCGCCCTTTTTCTTCTTATTCTTTAATCAGAAAAAGACTCGGATGACCGGAGCGCGCTGTAAAACGAAATTTCCCTATAAGAAGCGAAAAAGCGATGCCGCTCCGATCATCCCTGCATCATTTCCAAGCTGTGCAGGAACAATCTCCATAGAATCTATGATATTTTTCAATCCATGTTCATGAAAAGCCTGTTTAATCGGATTAAACAAAATATCTCCTGCCCTAGATACACCACCACCAATAATCATGATTTCTGGGTCTAATAAGTTAGCAACCGTTGCTAGTGCTTTACCTAATAAAGATCCCGCACGATTCACAATTTGCATAGCTTCGTGGTCACCAAGTTTCGCTGCATCAATCACACTTTTCGCCGTGATTTCATCCATTTTATCTACATATTGTTCTGTTAAGAGTGATGGCCTTCCTTGTGTAACGACCTCTTTTGCTTTACGAATCATTCCTGTTGCAGAAGAAACTGTTTCTAAACAGCCATAATTACCACATCCACACTGAATTCCTTCATCTGAAATAGGAATATGTCCCAACTCAGCAGCCATCCCTTTCTTTCCATGAAGAATCTTTCCGTCTATGATGATTCCACCACCAATTCCTGTACCGATCGTTGCCATTACGATATGTTTATAGCCTTTTCCTGCACCTACCCATGCTTCCCCAAGCGCAGCGATATTCGCATCGTTTTCAATTTTAACAGGAATATTCAGTTTTTCTTCAAGCTGTTTTTTTATGGCCACATCTTTCCACCCTAAGTTGGGAGCTAAACGAACAATTCCTTGTTCCATATCTAGTAACCCGGGAATTCCAATTCCTATTCCTTGGACTTGGTCAAGGGCAAAGCCCTGATCTTGAACTAAGGTTTTTGCATATTGAACCATATCTTCGATGATGGCATTTACGCCTTCTTTTGTTCTTGTTGAGATTTCCTGATGGGATAGTAGCTCTCCTTCTGTGGAAACAAGTCCCATTTTTATGCTTGTTCCTCCAAGGTCAATTCCGATTAAGATCGTTTGCTTTGACATCTTTCATCACCATTTCTTTATCTATTTTTGACCATCATACAATTGAACGTCGATTTTAGTCAATGCATGACTCAAGTTTTAATTGGTTCTAAGAAGTGATCAATCGAATAAGAAATTAATTGATAATCAGGTGTATATACAAATTTTCCAGTTATGATTTCACTAGAGTGTAAAATATGCTTTAAGTAAATATTATCTCCATGAGCCTTTGGTAATTGGAGAACTTCTTCAATTGGCTTCCACTCTAGATTTCCTTCCTTACAAAAAGGATTGAGTTCACCTGAAAAGCGGTCTGCATAGTAAGTAAACATCATCCACTCTTCGACAATCTCTTCTTTATCTTTTATAACAATGGTAAATACCCCTCTTAATTGAGGGTTTTCTAAATGTAAATGTGTCTCTTCGTAAAACTCTCTATTGATCGCTTCCTGAATACTTTCATTTGGCTCCATCTTTCCACCAGGTACAACCCACCAACCTCTTTTAGGCTTTTGTAGCATTAAAATTTGGTTTCCTTTTTTTAAAATACAATTGGTTACTCGTTTCAAAATCTTCAACCCCTTCGGGAATTCTATTACATAAGCGCGTTGCAAAACATAATTCCCTTTTTCTTGACACCTCAGAATTGTATTTTACATAAGCAAGCGACCTTCAGTAATGCCTTTTTCTCCTTTTCTTTTAATCAGAAAAAGGCATGGATGACGGAGCAGCGTTGTAAAATACAATTCCCTCTATTATATTAACAGTTTTTTTAACGTAACACAAAAAGGGCATGGTAAGTTTACCATGCCTAAAAAATATATATCTATAGAAAAGGGGGTCAATTCATATTCTTAGTATAATCCCATAATATTTCACTTATGTTACAAACGGATTAAAAGTTTGTTACATCTTTACTTTTCTAACTCATCATTTATTTTATCAATATAGTGTTGTGCTTGCATTGCAGCAATGCTTCCATCCCCTGTAGCCGTAACCACTTGGCGAAGCGTTTTTTTCTCTTACATCACCTGCAGCAAAAATACCTGGAATTTTTGTTTCCATCACATTATTGGTTAAAATATAGCCTGCCTCATTAGTAATTCCTAAGTTTTTAAATGGTTCTGTAAGTGGCACCATTCCTACATAAATAAAGACTCCTTGGCAAGGAAAGTCTATTTCCTCTCCTGTCTCTTTATTTTTGATGCGCACGCCTTCTACACGATTTTCCCCTTTAATCTCTTCAACGGTTGAATTCCAAATATATTTGATTTTTTCATTTCTAAAAGCACGATCTTGGAGAATTTTTTGTGCCCTAAATTCATCACGACGATGAACAATCGTTACTTTTGAAGCGAATTTTGTAAGATAAACAGCTTCCTCAACAGCTGAATCTCCGCCACCAACAACCACTAATTCACGTCCCTTAAAGAATGCACCATCACAGACTGCACAATAAGATACCCCACGACCTGCTAATTCGGTTTCACCTGGAACTCCTAGCTTACGTGGTTGAGCACCAGTTGCGATAATCACTGTTTTAGTCTTTATTTCTTTATTGCTCAATTTAACTGTTTTGTATGGATGTCCATCCACAATTTCTTTCACATCACCATAAGCATACTCAGCACCGAATTTCTTTGCATGATCTAACATTTTGTTAGATAAATCTGGCCCAAGAATACTTTCATACCCAGGGTAATTCTCAATTTCTTCTGTATTGGCCATTTGTCCACCAGGGATTCCACGTTCAATCATAACCGTGGAAAGATTTGCTCTTGATGTATAAACAGCTGCCGTCATACCTGCAGGCCCAGCACCAATAATGACAACATCATATACTTTTTCTTCACTCATTTGTTAAACCTCCCTCATTTATATAAATATAAAATTTTAAATTAGAAGAACATCTTATATATTAACGATTTTTTATTTATTTGTCGAGTACCCATGGGGGTATAAGGGTAGTTATTATCCAAATCTAATAGCTTTGCTTTATATTCCCTATAAACTAGGTTTCCCAGAAAAATGCAAGATAACCCAGAAAAGTGTGTAGATTTACTCATGTAAGGATTCATGATAA
>NZ_LSKU01000001.1:2212550-2256503 GCF_001561915.1 Tepidibacillus decaturensis
GACTGATTATATCATAGCAAAAAAAGACAACTTTAGGCTACGCCTAACCGAAATTCATCTCCTACTTTCACTGGTGCTGGCACACCTTCACGTTTAGAAGTGGGAGACTTCTTTCGGAGGGAAGTTAAAAACGGGCTTTAAGCCCGTATTAACCGTTTTTCAATTGGTTAAGGGCTTTTGTTTTAATACTCACCTGAAGGATTGCCCTTAATTCTTGAACGTGTTTTGATATGGTTTGTTTAGATACTTGATACTTCATAGTAAGGGCTTCAAAAGAGATTGGTTTTTGATGAATTATGGCCACTAGATATTCTAATGCAGCCACCCATCCTTTCACCTTTCTAATTTGTGGAGTATCAGGCTGAGTTTTGCTGATGAACTCATACCATAACATCTTGGCATCATATACCTCCATAATGCTATAGTTTAATTTCATAAATTTTTCAGTCCATTCCAATACTTCTAGCCAGCTTTGTTTCCACTTCCGAAAATCCGGGGTTTGCCGTTCAAATTGAGCTACCTTCCCATTGATTTTGACTAGATAAGGGGGTTTTGCTCTCATTTCCTCTAGAGCAGTAACCGCCTTCTTTTTTAATGAAGTAGATTGTTGTTCATCTAAAAGGAAATCTCTTAAGATTTCTTCAGCTTTATGGCAATCTAAAAGCCCAAGCCCAAGCAAAATGACTTCCTTTATCTCATCATCGCCATTTTCAATCGCCCATGTGAGAGATGATAAAATAAAGGGATCTTGTTTTAAAAGTTTAGGTTCTTGTTTAAGCAGATTGATTAACTCTTCAAATGGTAATTCATAGTGGTAAGTGAATACGGGAAATGTCAGTTCCACTTTATGTTTTTCAACCTGAGAAAGTAGGTCTAAATAAAACCTTGCAACCATAGACTTAGAATCTATTTTTAAAATCTGCTCCCACCATTTTTGAGCATAGGTATATCGCTTCGTATTGAAGGCTGCCATTGCAGCATAATGAAGGAAAACAGGGTCATGCTGTTTAAAAACATTTATCGATCGGCTAAAATGCTCAAAAACCTTTTCATGTTCTCCTAAAATAGCAAAGGTCGTTGCAAGTTTGTAAAGCTGTTCTGGGTGAATAGGATAAACCTTCTTTAATAACTCAAGCACTTGCTTCAATTGCTCTAATTCATCTGTCTGTTGATAAAAAATCGCCAAATTACAAAGGGCATGAATATTCGCATGATCATGTTCCAAGACGATTTTTGTTTGTTCAATAGCATTATGTGTATTTCCAATATAAAAATAAGCCAATGCTAAATTGTTTCTAGCAGCCAAAAAATCAGGATATTCTTCAAGAAAATGTTTAAATTGCTTAATCGCTTCATAAAATTTTCCTTCTTCTAGCAAACTTTTGATCCGATGATGGTGGAGTAATAATTCCTTTTGCTCCTCGTCTTCCTCAAATTCTATTTGCTCAATCTCCATAGATAAATACTCAACCATTTCTAGCGCTTCCTCAATATACACACCATCTGGCTCTGCCTCTATATAGTTTTGAATATATCGATATGCAGATTCCATATCTTCCATATGCGCATAATTATTAGCAAGGTAAAAATAGCACTCTGTAAGGGTTGGATCTAGTTTTTCAACAATATGAAGTAAAATATTATTTGACTCGGGAAAACGCCCCATTTCCGATAATAAGCCAGCAATATTTAAAAAGTGAATCGGATTATTCGGTTCAAAATCTACTGTTCTCCAAAAATACTTTAATGCCTTCGTATAATTGTTACGATCAATTTGTCTCATCGCCCGTTCAAAGAAAAAATTGGCATTAAAAGACATTGGAATAATTTTATCCCCTTTTTGGTGAGCGGATGTACGATAGTTTTTTTTCATCTGTATCCTCCAGCTAAACCGCAGATTCATTGAGATAAGTATATCACATTCGATTTTAAACCTCCACGTTTCAGACAGAATTGTGTTTTGCATAAGTCGGCATGGATGACGGAGCGCGTTGTAAAACACAATTCTCCTTTCCTTAGACACCTAAGAATTGTGTTTTGCATAAGCTGCGACCTTCAGGAATGCCCTTCTCTCCTTTTGATTTTAATTCATAGAAGGGCATGGATGACGGAGCGCGTTGTAAAACACAATTCTCTTACAAGGATACCATGATTCTTTGTCTTTCAGTAAAAGTTGCAATTTGTTGAACGCCAAACTCTTTGAGTAACTTTCGTCCCTCTTCTACCCCTACATGAACATGCTCTGGCTGATGTGCATCAGATCCTAAAGTAAACGGAATCTCTAAATCAACTGCTTTTTGAATAATACTAGGAGCAGGAAATACTTCCTTTACAACTTTAAATAACCCGGAAGTGTTCACTTCCATTGCCATACCACTTGCTTTGATCACTTGTAAGGTTTCATCAATGATTGGACTAATATCCTTTTCGGGAGCATGTCCATGTTTTTTGATTACATCAAAATGGCCAACGATATCATATAACCCAGATTTTGCAGCCCTTTGAACCGCTTGGTAATATTCGGCGAAAATCTCTGAGATTGGCTTTTTTCTCCAACCCTCCATCTGCCTACTATCCGAATGATCCCATTCACCTAAGAAATGAACAGAACCAATAATATAATCAAAAGGATATGGAGAAAGAAGCTTTTCGATCTGCTCTTCATATCCTTCTATATAATCTCCTTCTAAGCCAAGTTTGATCTCAATCTGGTTTTGATATTCTGCCTTTAAATTAAGCACTTCTTTTACATATTCTTCAAGTTCATCAAGTTCCATCGCACTTCCGGGATATATTTTTTCCTTTGGCAGATGAATAATTGGCATATGGTCAGATAATCCAATTTGCTGGAGTCCAACTTTAATCGCTTGCTCTACGTAATCTCTTAACACCCCTGTTGCATGCCCACAGCGTTCGTGGTGTGTATGATAGTCGACAAACATCTGTATCACATCCTATTTACATAAGATTAAACTCATACCAAAAATTGCGTTTTGCTCGGCATGGATGACGAAGCGCGTTGCAAAATGCAATTCACCTTTTCTCTTTTTTTGGAAATTGCGTTTTGCATAAGCAGCGACCTTCAGAAGTGCCCTTCTCTCCTTTTGATTTTAATTAATAGAAGGGCACGGATGACGAAGTGTGTTGCAAAATGCAATTTCCCTATAATTTTGGTTTACGCTCATATTTTTGATCCTGGTTTTGCCCTTGATGCCTTTGTTTTAACTCTTTCATTACCTCATCTAATTGGATACCCTTTGCCTGAAATAGAACAAGTAGATGATAGAGTAAATCACTTGCTTCAGCAATGAGCTCTTGGCGATTCTCATTCTTGGTGGCAATGATTACCTCACTCGTCTCTTCGCCGACTTTTTTCAAAATTTTATCGATTCCCTGATCAAAAAGATAGGTAGTATAGGAGCCTTCTGGTCGTTCTTGATCACGCCTTGCAATCAGCTCAGCTAAATCCTCTAAAATGTTGCTAGATTCTCCCTCTTCTTTCTCACCAAAACAGCTATAAGAACCTGTATGGCAAGCAACACCTACCTGTTCAACGAAAATGAGTAATGTATCTTGATCACAATCTAATTTGATATCCTTTACTTTTTGGATGTGTCCCGAAGTTGCTCCCTTATGCCACAACTCCTGTCTAGAACGACTCCAAAACCAAGTTTCTTTCGTTTCAAGCGTTTTTGTCAAAGATTCTTGATTCATATAGGCGACCATCAAAACCTGTTTACTGTCGTTATCTTGAACCACTGCAGGAATTAGCCCTTTTTCATTCCATTTTATTGTATTGATATCATTCTGGTTCATCGAACAATGACTCCTTTTTTTCGAAGCGCTTCTTTTAATTCAGGAATTTTCACTTCTCCATAATGAAAAATAGAGGCTGCTAATGCTGCATCAGCTTTTCCTACTTGAAAGGCCTCATAAAAATGTTCAGCATTTCCTCCGCCACCAGAAGCGATGACTGGAATGCCTACTGCTTCAGATACCAGTCTGGTCAGTTTCAGATCAAACCCTTGTTTTTTCCCATCTTGATCCATACTGGTTAACAGGATTTCCCCTGCGCCTTTTTTTTCTACTTCTTTTGCCCATTCTATCACTTTTAACCCAGTTGCTTTTCTCCCGCCATGGGTAACGACCTCGTAATCTTCCCATTCATCATTATATCTAGCATCAATCGCTACGACGATACATTGGTTTCCAAACACTTTTGCCCCTTCAGTAATCAATGTAGGTTGTTCTACTGCTTTCGTATTGATCGAGATTTTGTCTGCACCTGCCCGCAGGATATTTCTCATATCTTCAACAGAACTGATTCCTCCTCCAACGGTGAAGGGAATTGAAATAGAGGCAGCTGTTTTTTTCACGACTTCTATCATTGTTTTTCTTCCCTCATAGGTTGCGGAGATATCTAAAAAAACGAGTTCGTCTGCTCCGGCTTCATCATAAACCTTAGCTAATTCTACAGGATCACCAGCATCTCTTAACTGTACAAACTGAATCCCTTTAACCACTCGCCCACCCTTCACATCAAGGCAAGGAATAATTCGCTTTGTTAACACACCTGATCCCTCCTACTTACCCATCATTTCTTTGAGAGAGATTTTCCCTGTATACAATGCCTTTCCTACGATGGCACCAACGACACCATCAGGCTCTAAAGTTTTTAATTTAAAAAGATCTTCTGGAGAACTCACTCCTCCAGATGCTATCACCTTTGCTTTGGTTTTTAAAGCAAAATTCTGTGTTGCTTCCACATTGGGGCCGGATAGTGTTCCGTCCTTAGCAATATCGGTAAAAATAAAGGTTTGAACTCCAAGTTCAGCCAACCTTTGTCCTAATTCAACCGCTAGAACTTGGCTTGTATCAAGCCATCCCCGTGTAGCCACAAAGCCATCTCTTGCATCGATTCCCACCGCAATCGCTTCAGGATTTAGGGAAAGTGCCTGCTTTAATAATTCTTCATTTTCTAAAGCTGCTGTGCCAAGAATTACTCGGTTAATCCCTAGATTTAGATAATCCTCAATCGTATCTAAAGTACGAATCCCTCCACCTACTTGAATCGGGATCTCTACATTTTTTGCTATTTCACCAATCAGCTCCATCTGAACTGGTGCTCCTACTTTTGCCCCGTCCAAATCAACTAAATGAAGCCATGCTGCTCCTTCTTTTTTCCATCTTCTTGCCATCTCGATAGGATCGCCATAGGTCGTTTCTTGCCCGTAATCCCCTTGAAATAATCGGACACATTGTCCACCACGAAGATCAATCGCAGGATAAATCGTCCAACTCATTTTTCCACACTCCATTTCGCAAACTGGTTTAAAAGAGTCATTCCGACTTTTCCACTTTTCTCCGGGTGAAATTGCATCCCAATTACTTTTTCTCTACCAACAACAGCCGGAACCTTCCCATAATAATCCGTTGAAGCCAACAATAACGAAGAATCTTCTAACTCTACAAAATAGGAATGAACAAAATAGACATGACCTAATTCAATATCCGCAAATAATGGGTGATCTTTCTCTTTAATCAATTGATTCCATCCCATATGAGGAATTTTAAAATCTCCTTCAAAACGTTTGACATGGCCAGAAAATACACCTAATCCCTGATGAAACCCATGCTCATCACTTGTACTAAAAAGCAATTGCATCCCTAAACAAATCCCTAAGAATGGTGTTCCTTGTTCAACCACTTGATGAATAACAGGAACCAATTCTTTTCTCCTTAGGTTTTCCATTGCATCACCAAACGCCCCAACACCGGGTAAAATCACCCCACTGCTATTCAAAATTTTCTCTTTTTGATCTGTAGCAAAGGCAGCATATCCTAACCGTTCCAACGCTTTTTGTACGCTATGCAGATTTCCCATTCCGTAATCAATGATTGTAATCATCACAGTACTCCTTTACTTGAAGGAATTCCCTTTTGTTTAGGGTTGATTTGGGTCGCTTGATCCAAACTTCTACCTAATGCTTTAAAAATCGATTCAATCATATGGTGGCTATTTCGGCCATAGTGTACAATTACATGTAAAGTAATTCTTGCTTCCAAGGCAAATTTCCATAAAAATTCATGGAAAAGCTCAGTCGCAAATGTTCCGATTCGGCGATCAGGCAAGTCGATTCGATATTCTAAATGAGGTCTATTACTGATATCTACGATTACTTGACCTAATGCTTCATCCATTGGGACAAAACTCATGCCATAACGTTGGATTCCTTCTTTTGAACCTAGGGCCTCTCGAAAGGCTTGACCTAAGCAGATCGCAATATCTTCAACAGTATGGTGGTCATCAATCTGTATATCTCCTTTTGCTTTTACTGTTAAATCGAACTGTCCATGCTTACTAAATAAATCTAGCATATGCTCAAGAAAGGGTACACCCGTGTCTAATGTTGTTTTTCCCTCTCCGTCTAAATGGATCGTAACCTCGATCTCCGTTTCATTAGTTTTCCGGTAAATCGTTGCTGTACGTTTGCTATCATTCATTATTTTCACCTTCCAATCGTACTTGAATGGCACGACCATGTGCATGTAAACCTTCTTGTTCGGCTAGAGCGATGATTTTCTTCCCATGACTAAAAAAAGCTTGTTTACTATAAAAGATAATGCTTGATTTCTTCATAAAATCATCGACATTCAGTGGCGAGGAAAAGCGGGCCGTTCCACTGGTCGGAAGGACATGATTAGGACCAGCAAAGTAATCACCCACTGGCTCTGAACTATACCTTCCCAAGAAGATTGCCCCTGCATGCTTCACTTTGGCCAGCCAGTCAAAAGGCTGCTCAACCATCAATTCTAAGTGTTCAGGTGCCAACAGATTCACTTGTTCAAAAGCCTCGTCTAAGTGGTTGACGACAATAATTCCACCATATTGATCAATCGCTTCCCTTGCAATTTTTTCTCTAGGTAAGGTTTGTAATTGACGTTCCACTTCTTTTTGCACTTCTTCTGCTAATGAAAATGAAGGAGTGAAAAGAATCGAAGAGGCCATCGGATCATGCTCTGCTTGAGATAGCAAATCTGCTGCAATATAAACAGGGTTTGCAGCTTCATCAGCAACAATCGCAATTTCACTAGGCCCAGCGATCATATCAATCCCCACTTGGCCAAAAACTTCTCGTTTTGCTAAGGCCACATAGATATTTCCTGGACCAACAATTTTATCGACAGGTTTGATCGATTCTGTGCCATATGCCAAAGCGGCAACTGCCTGTGCCCCACCTATCGCATACACTTCTTTTATCCCTAAAATCTTTGCTGCTAATAATACATGAGGATGAATGGTTCCCTCTTGATTTGGCGGGGAAACCATGACAATTTCTCCTACCCCAGCCACTTGAGCAGGAATGGCATTCATTAACACAGAGGAAGGATAGGCAGCAGTTCCACCTGGTACATAAATGCCTACTCGATCCATTGCCGTTAAACGTTGTCCTAAGATTGTCCCATCTTCTTCTGTCATAAACCAAGAATCTTTCTTTTGTTTTTGATGAAAAGCACGAATTCTTTCAGCTGCTTCTTGTAATGAACTGACAAATAGTGGATCTTGGTTTTGATCAGCTTGTTCGATTCGTTCTAATGGTACTTGTAATTGTGTTAACTTCACCTTATCAAAGGCCTCAGTGAAAGCAAAAAGGGCTTGATCCCCTTTTTCTCTAACCTGACGAATAATATCAAGAACCGCTTTTCTTTTTGCTTCTGTATCTTCTCCAACTTCCCGTTGTTTAAATTCAGCATAATTCCGATAGATTTGAATCATCAACCATCACCCCTAAATGACCTCAGATAATCTTTCAATAATCTCCTTAATTTTTTCCTGTTTCATCCGATAGCTCACTTGGTTGGCTATCAACCGAGTGGTAATATGAGCAATCGTTTCCATTTCTACTAAGCCGTTTTCTTTCAATGTCCTTCCTGTAGAGACAATATCTACAATTCGATCAGCTAAACCAATAATTGGCCCCAATTCAACAGATCCATGAAGTTGAACCACTTCGACTTGTTTTCCTTGTTCACGAAAATACTTTTCTGCCACACGTGGGTATTTACTCGCAATTCTAGGTACGATCTCATGATTGATCGTTTGCGGTAACCCTGCAACTGACAAGCGGCAAGGACTAATTTTCAAATCCAATAATTCGTATACTTCACGTTCAGTTTCCATTAAAACATCTTTACCAACGATGCCAATATCTGCGACCCCGTATTCCACATAGGTTGGGACATCCATCGGTTTGGCCAGAATCCATTCTACTGCCTCACCCTCAATGGTCAAAATTAATTTACGTGTATCTTCTAAGTCAAAAGGTATAGGAAGCCTAGCTTTTTGCCAAATCTCCATTGCCTCTTCCATAATCCTTCCCTTTGGCATCGCAATGGTTAATATATCCCTTTTCATCTTAAGCTTCCTCCTCTCCAATAAATGTGATGATTTCTATAGGATATTCTAAACTTTGTTTAAAAACTTCTTTTTCATTCTTTTCGATCCGGTGAGTTTCCACCATGATCTGTTCTTCTCTTCTTAATTTAAACGCATAGCTTAAGGCTTGATCTCGATGTGCCTGATCATAGATTACTTTTATTCGTCTTTCCGTCGGTAATTGAACCTCTGAAACATCTAGAATCCGATCCATATGCAAACCAAAACCCGTTGCAGCTAAGGAATTATCGAAAGCTTTTAATAAAGTATCATAACGACCCCCACTGAGAATGGGAAAACCAATCCGTTCCGTTGTTCCCTCAAACACCATACCAGTGTAATAGTCCAAATGGGGTACAAGTGTAAGGTCGAACGTAATATAGGTCTCTACATCATACAGCTTTAATAGTTTCCATATTTCTAACAATTCACCGATCGCTTGTTTTGCTTGATGAGACACGGCAATGTTTAAGGCTTGCTCTAACATAGCTCCATCACCTTGAAGTGATAATAAAGATTGGAGTACT
This sequence comes from Tepidibacillus decaturensis, assembly GCF_001561915.1. Lineage (GTDB taxonomy): Bacteria > Bacillota > Bacilli > Tepidibacillales > Tepidibacillaceae > Tepidibacillus_B > Tepidibacillus_B infernus. Next base: position 2,221,515 of record NZ_LSKU01000001.1, read on the forward strand.
TTTTGCCCTTTTTCCGAATCTACAAATTCTTCAACAAGTTGTTGATACCCTACCATATTTTTCTCAGAAAGTGCTTCTCTCATTTTTGTTTGGACTTCTTGATCAGTTACCCATTCTGCTAAAACTCCTTGTAGAAATCCGGTATGGCCAATAACCAAACGAAAAGCCCCTACTTTAACTTGTTTCAAAGACTCGATCGCTAAAACAAGAACTTCAGCATCTGCATCAGGCGTTCCTTCTCCAATCAACTCTACACCAGATTGATAGAACTCTGCAGCTCTTCCTGCCTCATGCTCTTGAGCTCTAAACACATTAGAATGATAAGAAATACGGTAGGGTAAATCTTGATTTTTTAATAAAGAAGAAACCACTCTACCTATTGGCGCTGTCATATCAGGACGTAATACTAATGTATGACCTAATCGATCAAGTAATTTAAAGGTCTTATTGCTTGGAATGGCACTTGCTTTGCCAACTGTTTCATCATATTCTAAGGTTGGTGTAACAATTTCCTGATATCCCCATTTATGAAATAATCCTTGTAATTGATTTTCCATCCATCTTTTTTTGGCTGTTATGTTTGGTAATAAATCTCGAAACCCGATTGGTTTCTCAAAGCTCTGTAGTTTACCCATTCTTTTTCACCTTTTCTAAACGTTCTGTTTACTTTAGCTTGCTACCAAACTAAAGCATTTTATAAAAGTCTATCACCAGAGGACACAAAGGTCAAGAAGAAAGTTTTCACTAGAGTTTCCTCTTTCTCCATTCTTCCCTTTCAGATATTGAAAGATGCAATAAAATAAACTAAAAGGCCACCCTAAAGGTAGCCCTAATTTATTATGTTTTTATTCTACTTCAAGATTACCCCTTGATAGCCAGTCAGTTTTACTTTTACCTTGCCATCTTTTACTGGATAAGTCTCTTTGGTTAATAAGTCTTTTACCTTGCCTGTCTTTTTCGCAACTGGGATCTCTACCTCTTGTTCTTTTTGTAATGAATTGATCACAACAACGGCTGATTTACCTTCATAGTTTCTTGCAAAGGCATAAACCTGATTGATCTCATCGATGAGAACCGTTTCTACATCCCCATGGGTAAGTTCAAGATTAGATTTGCGAATCTGAATCAATTTCTTGTAATAATCAAAGAGATCACGATTTTGTTCCTTTTCATCCCAGACAAAGGTCTTACGGCAATCTGGATCGTTCTTCCCTGTCATCCCAATTTCAGTGCCATAGTAAACCATTGGCATTCCGATATAGGTCATTTGGAATAAAGCGGCTAAACGTAACAATTCTTCTTTTTCACCAACAGAGGTTAAAAATCTCTCTGTGTCATGACTATCAATTAAGTTAAACATCGCATAATTGGCTTGATCGCGATATTTCATTCTTGCCTTTGCTAGTCTTGCATCAAGGGTGCTTACACCAATATTTCGTCTAGCAAAGAAGTCAAAGATCGCTTCTCTAAATAAGTAGTTCATGACAGAATCATATTGATCCCCTTCTAACCATGGTGCAGAATCATGCCAGATTTCGCCAATGATTAACGCCTCAGGATTTGCTTCTCTCACCACTTTACGGAAGGCCCTCCAAAAATCATGGTCAACTTCATTGGCCACATCTAAGCGCCAACCATCAATTCCCGCTTCTTCAATCCAATAACGAGCCACATTTAATAAATACTCTTTTACTTCAGGGTTGCTTGTTTTCAACTTTGGCATCGTCCATACATCATTGGCAAAGGTCTCATAATTGGGGTGTGGTTCTGTTACAATTGGGAAACTTTCAATATAGAACCAATCTTTATACTTAGACTTTTCTCCATTTTTGACAACATCTTGGAAAGCGAAGAAATCATAACCACAATGATTAAAGACAGCGTCAAAAATCACTTTTATTCCTCGTTTATGACTCTCTTTAACCAATTTCTTTACTGTATCTAAATCCCCAAAATGAGGGTCGATTTTATAATAATCAGTCGTATTGTATTTATGATTAGAAGGTGATTCAAAAACAGGTGTCATATAAATGACATTGACGCCTAAATCATCTAAATAAGGTAGCTTTTCAATCATTCCTTCTAAATCACCGCCAAAGAAATTATGAGGAGTAGGTTTGCCACCCCATGGCTCCACATTTTCCGGGTCGTTTTTAGTATTGCCATTGGCAAAACGTTCAGGGAAGATTTGATAAACAATCCCTTTTTTCACCCATTCTGGTACCTCGAATAAATCCTGTTCATTAATAAATGGAAATTGGAAATCGCCTACCGCAACACGTTCATTTGCAATTCCCTTATCCCCATACCAAACTCCAGAACCATTTGCTTCTAAATAAAAGGTATAGCGAATTCTTCTAGTTTTCGATGGAAGATCACAAGAAAAATAATCAAATAAATCATCAGAAGCGACCTTTTTCATGCGCAAAGGAACATCATGCTCAATTGGTTGATATCGATCACCATGTAAGACAGTCACTTGTTCTACATCTCCTTTTTTTGCACGAATCCGGATCCGCAAAGTATGACCATCAATTGGAAAAGCAAAGCTACCATAAGGTTGATGAAAAATAGATTCTAATAACATCAACAACACTCTCCTAACCCTTGAGATATTATTTTAAAGCAGGAGGTAAACCCCTGTCTAACTCAGAAATTTTCTAACCATGTTACAATAGGTTCAATTAATTTATTGGCTAGATTGCCTAATCACTAACTTGGTTGGAACGATAATTTTTTCTGGTTCTAGATTAGAGTCATCAATTAAAGCGAATAATCTGCTTGCCGATTGGTATCCTAATTGAAATACAGAAATATCGACTGAAGATAGAGATGGCGATGATAACTCAGCCATCGCAAAATTATTAAAACTAATGACAGCAACATCCTCTGGTATCTTAAATCCTTTCTCTTGCAAAGCTGCTAAAACCCCAAGAGCAATCAAATCATCCGTGACTAAAATTGCGGTTGGCGGTTCTGCTTGTCCAAAGCAATGTTCAATTGCTTCATAACCTGCTTCCTTGCTAAATTCCACAAATGAGACGCAGGATTGGTCAAAAGGTAATCCTTTTTCCAATAATGCTTGTTTAAATCCAGCTAAACGATGCCTTGTCACCACTAACTTGTTGGATCCACCAATAAAAGCGATCCTTCGATGCCCTAATTCAAGCAAATAGATTGTTGCAGCCTTTGCAGCTTGAATGTTGTCATTGTCCACATAGTTAACCAATTTTTGCTCTTCTTCATTTTCTTGTTGAGGGCTGCCGATTAAGACAAAAGGAAAGTTCCACTTAATTAGCAATGAGATAAATGGATCATTGATTCGGGAGCTAAGCAATACTACTCCATCTACTCTTTTTCCTAAAACCATTTTTGACAAGGTATCCAATTGCTCATCAACACCATATAGTCCCTTTCATGGGCTGCAACACTAATGCCTCTAATTACCTCAGGGAAAAAAGGGTGCATAAAAGCTTCTTCAGAAGCCCTTGGCATCATAATCCCAATCGTGGAAGTAGAATTGGCAACCAAACTTCTTGCATTAAAATTAGGATGGTAGCCTAATTCCTCCATCGCCTCCCTCACCTTTTTCTTGGTTTCAGGGCTGATTCGAGGATTGTCTGCAATGACCCTAGATACGGTACTTGGTGATACACCACAGACCCTTGCAATATCTTTAATCGTAACAGACATAAAAATAACACTCTCCTGTAAACGGTATCAATTTATTTTAATTTAATTCAAACGTTTGCATTATTTTTATTATAGAATACTTTACAGCAAATTGAAAGAAAAAAAGAAATGCCTTTCTCTGATATTCTTTCAATCAAAGAAAGGCATGGATGACGGAGCAGCGTTGTAAAACGCAATTCCTTTTCCTTTGACACTTTAGAATTGCGTTTTGCATAAGCAAGCGACTTTCAGGAATGCCTTTTTCTCATCTTCTTTTAATCCGAAAAAGGCATGGATGACGGAGCAGCGTTGTAAAACGCAATTCCTTTATTTAGAATACTGATAAACTTTTTCTATTGTATGACCGATTTGTTGCCTTCGCTGAATCTCTTCTTCCCGATAAGACCGTATGTCACCCCTCATTGCAATCTCTTGATGAAGAAGAGAGGCAAATGTGTTTATTTCCGTCTTCAAGCGCTCAATCTCAATTTCCTTATCAAAGGAGAGATGAATACTCTTTATCCCATAGATTTGACACATTTCTGCCAAAGCATCCTTTGCCATTCCTTCAGGCATACATTTAAAAGGATAAAGATGCACAATTCCATCTACCCCATCATGCTCTATATGGTGTCTTGCATGGGCTACTGTCGGTTGTCCGTCTCCACCAACTTCATGTTCAAGGAAAGGTTTGGCCATAGGCTCTCTTACCCAACGGTTAGGGGAATATAACCCTTTTTCTGTGAGCCCTTGTAGGATTGGTTTTAATAGCGGCTGTTGCTGAATATAATGAGCTTTAAGTCCTTTAAAGGCACCACGAATAAAATGGCTTAATCTCATTCCTTCCACTGCTTCAATCCCTAACATTCCTAGTAAATTATCAACAGTCCCTCGATTGGCAAAGGAGGTTAGGGACACATAAATTTCTCCAACTACAACGACCTTTGGCTTTATTTCCTGATCCTGTTCTATTTGTTCTAACTCTTTTAATGCTTTTTCCTTCACTTGTAAGATTTCAGGAATGGTATGAACCTCATCCAATCGTCGGATCCATTTTCTTAATATTTGCGTCGTAGTTCCTCTTTTTGTTTCATGAGCCCGTACGATTAATGCTTTGTTTTGCAAATCCTCATAGGCCAACAATTTTTCCCAACCCGGCCAAACCAAGTTTTTCAACATTTTCAATAACTGAGTCTGTACTTTCATAGCCTGGATTACATTTAATTCCTGTTTATGTAGGAATTGTTCAAGACTTTTTACCAAATGAGCTAAGCGATCATGAGTAGCCAATGTAGATACTTGTTGTAAAAAGGCAAGCAAGTTTCTTCCTTCATTATCTAAAGTAAACATTTCTAGAGTATGTCCATATTTTTGTAAAATAGGTTGATACTCTTTTAATAAGGCTGGTTCCCCTGCAATCGCATACCAGCCAAATGTACAAGGCCCTTTTCCTCTCGCCATCAAAATGATGATCCTTCTCGGTTCAACTTGACCCCCTTTGATGTTTGCCTGCTCTTCTAAATCGTTTACTACTCGATCTAACGTTTGTCGAATACTTCCCATACTTAAAGCAAAAGGAGAACAGGTTTCTGTATAATGAACATTTCCTTTAATGATTGTTTCTTCATTTACAGGTTTTGGGGGATAGAGAAAATCGCTTAATCCTAACTGATGCCAGATATCCTTAAGAATTAGGCCAATCCCATCTCCCATATATGGCCAGATGAAAAGTGGTTTCTTCTCCTTTGGTAAATGTTCTTCATTCTTTAAGGTCACTGGTTTTGAGGCTACTGATATATGAGAGATCATATCTTGAATACCTTCTAACTTTTGAATCCTTTCATCTCTTTTTTGCTGTAGAAATCCTAAAATGGTTTCGTATCGGGTATGAAAACCGACACCACCTGTTTGCTCATCAAATTTAAAAGTCCAACATGCTTTGCCTTGATCCGAGATATATTTAGCAAAATATTCAACTTGAAAGGCATCTGGATGACAACCAAAGCTGCCAACCAGAATAAATCCGTCTACATGATCGATCATTTTATCGATAAAGGCCTGCCCTAAACGATGCGTATCATAAAAACCATTTACATTCTGGTAATACGGTTGTAATTCCCAAAATGGAAGGTCTTGCATCGTGATGACAGAGACGCCTTTTTTCGTAAAATAGATTTTAACATCTGCAGATAATGCGGAATCCTCAACTAAATAATTTCTTCCTACTAATGCCAGACGAACCTTTGTAGGATCTTTAAGTAATTTTAGATATCGATCCGATTGTTTTTCAATCACATCTTGATATGCTTTTTTAAATGCCTGGTCAATTTCTTTAAATTCATCATTTCTAGCATCAGACCAATCTCTTTTCATTAAAAAGGCTAATTTTTTTGCCTTCTTCCACTGAAAAAGATCTCCATAAACATGAGCACAAACCTGTCTTAAATGGTTTCCATCTAAAGAATCGATTTCAGGTGCAATCACTCTTGGGAAATGGTCTCCTTTTTCCGCCAACCTTTCGACTATTTCTTCGTTCATCAGCAGATTTAAATGTTCTTGATGTCTATAATTGCTTTGCTTTAAACGGTATCCCGTGATACTGCTAAGGGAACGAATCACAACGCCATCCAAATCACGATATTTTGCACAAGTACTTGAATCATCGTGTTCTCCTTTGATAATTGGAGTTAAAAGAACATCAATCTCAGGGTGTTCATGAATCAGTTGATAAATATGCCCAATATAGACTCGAAGGGGTAAACAATAATCTGCACTCGCGATTGCGCTTGCCGCTTCAATCATATTTGGCTTGGTTACCGTACTTTTAATCAAAGGAATACTCATCAATTCTAAAAAACGTATAACCAGCTTTACTGCCACATATTTCCCTGTAAAGGCAGTGGAAATTCCGACGATAGGCTTGCTTTTATCAACAACCATCTATGCCAACCCCCTTTCAAGCAATAATGTTTCGATGTGTTTTTTTGAAGCGTCATCCTCAATCATTCCTTCAAACAGCCCAAAATCACAGTTGATTGATTTATAGCCAGCTATTGGCTGATCATCCTCTAATAAAGTAATCACCCCATGACAGGTTCGATCACATGAAGGATGCTTACACGTTAATGTCCTCGTGTGATATGTAGAAGAGAGAATTGTATCAAACCCTTTAAAACTAGAATTCATACCTTTTGCATATGCATCTTTTGCTAGGAGGGCTGCTCCTAATGCACCTGCACCAACAACTAATCTTCGATCCTTAGCAATAATGAACTCTTCTTCAGAAAGCTGTAAGGTTTCTTTAAAAGCATGTTGAATCGCTTGGTTTAAAAACGTTCCTCCTTGAGCCACAATCGGTACAGATAATACCTTTCCTTTGCCGATATCAGATAAATAGGTTCTACAAATGGAATAAGCAAGCCCCATCAATAAATCTTTAGTAGGAAAGCCTGCCCGTGCTTTATGGATGATATCTGATTCGCCGAAGACCGCACAACGTCCTGATATTCTCGCTGGTGAATGAGAAGTAAGCGCAATTGGACCAAATTGATCCAAAGGAATCTCAAATCGCTTAGCAATCGCTTCAATAAAAGCTCCTGCACCTGCCGCACATTTATCATTCATTGCAAATTCAATTCCGTGGTCATTGATCACAATAATTTTCGCATCATTTCCACCAATATCCATAATCACCTTCACACCAGGTACCATATATTGAGCCCATGTGGTATGTGCTAAGATTTCCGTTACCTTTACATCAGAGGTATATTTAGCCTTTGTGGTAATCATATCTCTAGCTAATTCCCCTGCACTCCCTGTTGTTCCAACACCTCCTAAGCTTTCTCCTAATGGTAGGTGTTTTTTTAATTCAATCAAGGCAGCTTGAATCGCTTTAATTGCATCTCCAGAAGTTTCAACTGAACCAACAGAGATGATTTCTATTCCGGTTTGTGTCCCTTTAATTAATGCGTATTTCGTCCCTCTTGACCCTCCATCGATCCCAGCAAAATAAATACCATCTATCGATCTTACATCAGAATGGAGTGATCTTTCATTGTTGATCACGATTTTACTCTTTTCACGATGGATCGGAATTTTAATGTTTTTCTGTGATTGCGGGATTTCTTTGACATTTTTAGCTTGGAAGGCACCTTCACATCTGCCACCCAACGTGTCTAAAATATGGATCCCTTCCTCACTTTTTTCAAGAGGTTGAGACAATTCACAAGCATTTTGACAACCATGGCAATAACGAATTTGGCTATCAAAATCTCGAATAAAGAAGTCCTCTTTAAAAGAAGTTTGATTAGCAGAATCTTTTTTTCTTCCAATACGATGGCGGCCATTCCTAAAGCTCCAACAATGTCATGATAAGGTGGAATGATGACTTCCACACCTAAATGATGTTCAAAAGCCCTTTTTACTCCTTGATTAAAGGCTACTCCACCTTGAAAAACAATCGGGCTAGGCAAAGGAACATCTTTTACAACATTTTTAAGGTAATTGGTTACCATTGCATCACAAATTCCAGCTAAACGTTCAGCTAATGGCACACCCTTTTGTGTCAAATGACGGAAATCCCGTCTAGAAAATACGGTACAGGTCGAATCAATTCTAGCAGACTGCATAGCTTCTAACGCAATAGGGCCAAATTGATTTAAAGAAATACCTGCTTCATCGGCAATTTGTTTAAGAAACTCACCAGTCCCAGCAGAGCAAATCGTGTTCATATTAAAGTAAACAGGGACATTTGCTTTATCAAACACAATCACTTTCGAATCTTGTCCACCAATTTCAATAATGGTTCCTATTTTATCGATAGGTTCTTTGATTCCATTGTTTTCTATTTTTACAAAACCTTTTTTTACTAAGTGTTGGATACCAACAGAATGGGCAAAAATTTCCGTTTTGGTTAAATCCCCGCCAATCATGTGACGATTTAATTCCCGGCCGCTACCTGTTAACCCAATTCCTCCCACTTGATATTGGGGAACACTTTCAAGATAAGTGCGAAGGGCATTTTTCACAGCATCCACTTGGCTTGGGAACTGATCGTGACGAAGATATAGAGAGGTTCCTATCAACTCACCATCTCTTGAGATTCCAGCTACTTTTACCGTTGCTGAGCCAATATCCACTCCGATATAAACCTTATCCATTTTCACACACCTTTTTCTTATCCATATTTACCTATTCATCAATCAATAATTTATTTTACCCATTCTCCCTCTATTTTAATACTATTATAAAAAATAGTGTATTACGACGAGCTCCGTTGTACGCCTTTTTGTATGATTAAAAATAAAGGTAACAAAGAGGCTCCAAAAGTCGATTTTTATGTAATACACAATTTAGTTACTTTGTTTTAATTAAGAAAAGGTTTGTATATTCCATCGCGCTCCGTCATCCGTGCCCTTCTATGAATAAAGATTACGGAGAGAAGGGCACTTCTGAAGGTCGCTGCTTATGGAATATACAAACCCTTAAATGACAAATGGAAGAAAGTTATACTTTCTTAATCTTTAAAAAAGGCCCCAAAACTTGGGACCTTGTAGGTAAGTAATAGACTTTTAAATTTTCCTATAAGATATGTGTCAGGAAAAATCCACTAATTAAGACCGTACCAATCACTGCAGACCAGATAGCCATGTTCATCAATTTTGTTGCATTATACTTCGCCGATAAATCCTTTTTAGATAAGATAAATCCAAGTATAAGGAATAATCCGATAGTGAAAACTCCATGTGTTGCCCAGTGATGGCCTGTAAGAGAAGCCATCCAGTCTTTAAATGGGGTAACCATTTCTTTGAAAATCATCAGCACTGCATTAAAAATATTTGCGACGGCAAAGGCTATTCCAAATCCGATGGTTTTCTGACTTAACCCTTGATTTTCCACTTTAACTTCCATTCTGATCTCTCCCTCCTATTGACCTAATAGACCTAGTTTTACACCTTTAGTAATCATGGAACCCATGCCCTCCATACCAAAACCAAGGACGATAGAAATAATGGCAACAGATATTGCTAATTTTTGAATATGCTTATTCCCAATTAACTTATCATTATAGGCAATGATTGGAAGAACCATACTAGCAAGTAGAAGGATAAAGAAGATATGTTCCTTTGCTTCCATGAAGAAAGCATGTGCTGCAGGGAACGATCCAGCTTTAATAATGAATTTGTCACCTACATCTTGTGCTCCATAATAAACCCAATACCACCATCCGCCAACAATGTAAGAAATCCAGATAAATACTGATGATAAAACACTTACGATTCTTAGCCTTTTGATATTCTTTTCATTCACATTTAAAAGTTCTACAAGTGCCCAAACAGCCATAATAATTCCCCATACACCAAACATGACATGAGGCATTGTCGTAAACACTTTAAACATAGCGTACCCCCACTTTCATTTATTAATATTAAGGAGCTCCTTGTGACTTTATTATCTCATGGCTTAAAAAAGACCACTAGTGAAGGTCCTCTCTAAAAAAAAAGGAACAATGTCCCTTATTTTCTCAGGACATTGTTTCCCATTAACACGTTACTCATTTAAATGATAGCGAACAGCAAAAGCGGCTGCTTCTGCGCGATTATTCACTTCTAATTTAGCTAATATTTGACTAACATAGTTTCGAATCGTCTTTTCACTTAGAACCATCGTCTCTGCAATTTCTCGATTTGTCTTTCCTTCAGCTATCAAACAAAGAACCTGTCTTTCTTGATACGTGAGTTCATTTATTTTTTTCGCTTCTTCCGACTGACGTATTTTCCTTAGTAATTTTGTTGTAATCGTTGGATCAAGAAGAGATTTCCCTTCAACGACTGCTTCAATAGCACGAATTAAATCCTGGGAACAAATCTCTTTTAATATATAGCCACTAGCCCCCACCTTTACAGAATCATAGATCGCCTCTTCATCATCATGAGAAGTGAGCATAATCACATAGGTAGAAGGTTGAATTTTTAAGATTTCCTTGCATGCTTCAATACCGCTTTTATGTGGCATTCGGACATCCATTAGAATGACGTCCGGCTTTTTTTCAATAGATAAAGCGATTGCTTCATCTCCACTGACTGCTTCCCCCACAATTTCAATTCTAGGATAAATCGTAAGTAAGCTTTTTAGACCCATCCGTACCATTTCACTATCATCCACTAGCAGCAATTTGATCTTCTTGTCCATTTTCCATCCTCCCCTCATTTTTAACTTGTAATGTGAGCCTTGTCCCTACTCCTTTTACTGAAGAAATGATTAAACTCCCTCCAATAGACTGGGCACGAAATCTCATATTTTTTATTCCTTGTCTAAAAAACTCTGGCTCCTCCTTTTCTATGTATCCTTCTATATTTCCCATTCCTGTTCCGTTATCTTCTATTTCAACCTCATATTTTTTGCGGTTTCCTTGGACCGAAATCATGACTTTTGATGCGTTTGCATGGCGCAAAACATTACTCAAAGCCTCTTTTACAATATAGTAGATTTGCACTGTTTGCGACAAAGGAGGATCTTCACCTTGGAAATCATATTGGAATAGAATCTGCAATTCATGCTTAATATCCATTTCCTCGATTAAACGTTTTATTTCTTCTTTCATCGTTGCCTCTTGATTTACTGGCATTTTCAATTTTTTGATATATCCCCTAATCTCTCGAATCAGATCATTTAGTCTTTTTACAATCACTTGTAGTTCAATGGCTGATTGTTCGATTTTATTTTCTTTATTATCGGTGAGAAGCATGTTACGGACTCTTTCCAATTGAAGCCCCGTAGCATAAATGGATTGAATCATTCCATCATGAAGGTCCCTAGCAATCTTACTTCTCTCCTCTACCACCGCTTTCGTTTTTTCTGCTTGATAGAAATAGTTTTGATATTCCAGATCAAATACTTTTAAAATTTTCAGAATAAAAAAGGCCATTAGAAAAGCACTTAACCCTCTAAATAATTCAATCGGAATTCCTGTGGTATGAAAGAAAAGATCTGAGTTAAAGAGAATCGCTGGAAGAACTGGTGCGTAAGGAACAATCAAACCACCAGCTAAAGCATAAGAAGCAACGGAGCCCATCGCCAAATACAAAATTCGTGTCATAGAAGGAACACCAAAACTTTGAAATTGTCTTTTTTGTAAAAATAGGGCATAGCTGCTTATTGCTCCCCCAGGAAAAGCTAAGAGGTAACGAGCCCAGATATCACTAATTGCAAACCACCAGTCTTGATTCTTTTCATCAACAAAAATCGGCTCAAGGAAAATAAAATGAGAAAACCATACTAATAAGACAAACATTGGGATGAATAAAAACTTACGATCCCATTTTTTCGTTTGAATAAGCAAATGCATACCAAAGTAAAAAAGGAAAAAGAAGGAAATGGCATTGATAATAAATTGGATAGACTCTAAAACGTAGATTTGTGAAGCGTTTAAATAGCTCTTTTGAAGAGGAATAAATGCAACTCCCCAGTCAGCAATTCCATGCAAAATGCCAAATAAGGCTAGATAATATAAACTTTTCGCCAAATAAAAATGACTGTGAACGGTATTTTTTAATAGAATTCCAAAACCCATAAGGAAAAAGGTAAGAGGATAAACAAAAGAAATAACCACATGATTCGTTTCAAAAAATGCAGCTAGGATAGACAAAAAATTCCTCCCCCTTAGAAATAGACATTATATCAATTTCCTCTTTTTGTCATTATATCATTACTATTAGCTTTAATATTCGTCAATTTTGTGAAATCACAGACTATTTATTTAACATTCTAATGATTCTTGCAGGATTTCCTGCAACAAACGCATTGGGAGGAACGTCTTTCGTCACGACGGCGCCAGCAGCAACAACAGCATAATCACCAATCGTTACGCCAGGTAAAATCAAGGAATTGGCACCAATCATCACATTTGAACCAATATATACATCTCCCAATCGATATTCTTCAATTAAATATTCATGGGCTAAGATTGTCGTATTGTAACCAATAATCGTATTATCACCAATGTGAATTTTCTCAGGGAACATGGTATCCATCATCACCATTAAAGCAATTGACGTTTTCTCGCCAATTTCCATCTGCAGAAAAGTGCGATAAAGCCAATTTTTTACAGGTAACCACGGAGTAAACCGAGCAATCGTAATCACGATAAAACTCTTCATGACCTTCCAAAAGGAAACGGTTTGATATACTTGCCATAAAGAATTGCTACCTTCTACAGGATATCTCTTAGTTTTCCTCATCTACTTTCTTCGTTCCCTTCACAATATCGATTAAATCGCGAAAGTCGTATAGCATAAAATCTGGATGAAATTGCTGCAAAAATTCTGGGCCTTTGATACTCCATGCTACACCAACAGACGTAATGCCTGCATTTTGAGCTGCTTGAAGATCATATTGGGAATCCCCTACCATCAATGTGGTTTTAGGATCTGCGCCTAGCCTTTCCATTGCAAGAAGCACAGGCTCTGGTGCAGGCTTGTGTAGTTCTGTATCTTCGTATGTTACGATGGTATCCATCAGCACATCTAAGCCAAATAATTTTAAACCCATCATGACGGTATTTTTCATCTTCGTCGTAACTATTCCTAATGTTGCTCCTTCTTGTTTTAGAAGCGCTAGTACTTCCTTCACATGTGGAAATTCCATTACCATCTCATCATGGGTTCTTACATTATGTTCACGATAAATCTCAACCATTTGTTGAGCCGTTTTTTCCTCCCCAAACTGTAACATTTGTTCATATAAGGGGCGACCCATATGGGGAATGATCACTTCACGAGTATATTTTCCAGGATAAAATTGTTCCAATGTATATAAAAAGGAGTTGATGATCAACTCATTCGTATTAATAATCGTTCCATCTAAATCAAATAGTAAAGTCTTATATTTCACTTTGCTTCTCCCTTCACCACAAGTTCAGTATGAGTAATCAGCCTTTGCCATACTTTAGCTGTAAGCATGGTAATCACAAAGGCAACGGCCACACGAATGAGCAACAAAGGAATCACATTGATACCTAAAGGAATAAAAATCAACGTATCCTCAATCACCGCATGACTAGCAACTAGAAAAATAGACAAAAGATATAAATCCCGTTTTGAGAAATTTTCTTCTTTCGAACTCTCAATGATGACTCCAGCACCATAAGCTAATCCAAAAATCAATCCTGCCAATAATGGAACAGATGTCTTCCCGGAAGAAAGTCCTAAAACCCTTGTTAAGGGTTCTAACCATTTGGAAATATATTGAATTGCATGTAAATCCTTTAATAGTTGAATGCCTAACATGAGGGGAAATACGATTAACGCAATTTGCCAAATGCCAAGTAACGCTTTTTTAAAGGCTAATAAGCCGATACCAATCCAAGTTTCAGGTTGTTCTTGAACGGCCGCAACCATTCCATAATGGGCCGAATTATCTCCTCCACGCCAGAAAAGGTAAACAAGAATTCCAGCAGCAAATGATAATCCAATACGTAAGGAAATTGGAACGATCGCCTTAACACCAATTTTTTTAGCCACAACGGTTTCAACCAACAAATTATGAGCAAAACTTAACATGATCGCTAAGATAAAAACGTTTTTTACTGTTAAATCTAAAGACAAAATGGCTCCTATTGCCGCATAAAGATTTAATAAATAGCCTAATGCAAGTGGGATTGCAGCTTCACCAGGTAATCCTATCCATTTCATTAACGGTGTAAAAAAAGAAGTGACCCAATGAATCACTGGGGTATAATTTAAAATTGAAACAATCATCGTGATTGGAAAAACGACTTTTCCTAAAACCCAAGTGGTATGAACACCCGACTTTAGTCCTTTGCTCCAAGTTTCTTTCGTAATCATCTTACACTCCCCCGTTGCTCCTTACCCTTGTTTAATCTTCATATCGTGCTGGCCGAACTGTTTTATATTTTCGAATCCACATAGCAACTAAAGCTAGAAGTATTAATACGACACCAATCAATTGAGCAATACGAACATTTCCATAAGCCATTTCACCTGGTTCAAAATAGATCGCCATAGGGGACCAGAGAATTTTCATTAAAGAAGCTAACCATGTTGGCCCGTCAAAAGCTAGACTGTCTGTTCTTAACCCCTCGATAAAAAAACGACCAATCGAATACCAAATAAAATAGCTTAAAAAAACCATTCCTTGAATCGGATTTTTCTTTCTATACCAAACCAATAGAATCACACCGATGATATTCCAAATCGATTCATATAAAAACGTAGGATGATAATATACACCACCAATATTCATTTGGTCAATGATAAATTGCGGTAAATGAAGATTCTGCAAAAATTCTAAACTCACAGGTCCACCGTGTGCTTCTTGATTCATAAAGTTGCCCCAGCGACCTATCGCTTGCCCTAATAAGATACTTGGTGCCACCAAATCAGCCAACTTTAAAAAAGAGATATTTTTTACTCTAGCAAAGATATACCCTGTTAAAATCGATCCGATCAAAGCCCCGTGTATCGCAAGCCCACCTTTCCAGATCGCAATAATATCCTCAGGGTGCTCAGAATAATAGTCCCATTGAAAAAGTACATAATAAGCCCTTGCTCCAATGATTGCTGCAGGCACCGCATAGATAAGTAAATCCATTAACAGGTCTGCATTAAAACCAATTCGCTTAGATTCCCAAAGAGCGAGTAGCAAACCAAATATGGCAGCTGAACCTAAAATAATTCCATACCAGTGAACTTTTAATGGCCCAAGTTGAAAAGCAATTGGATCAATAGCTAATGTGAACATTCATACCCCTCCATATTCGTTAGTCGATTTCTTCTTCCATGGCCTCCGTTAATCGAGCAGTAAACTCTTTAGCTGCATGATACCCCATTAACTTTAAACGGTAATTCATCGCAGCAACTTCAACGATAACAGCTAGGTTTCGGCCAGGACGAACTGGGATTGTAATTAAAGGAATCTCTGTATCCATAATCTTCATCTTTTCTTCATCTAATCCTAACCGCTCGTAACTCTTATCCTTATCCCACATCTCCAAGTTAATCACTAAAGTAATCTTTTTATGAATTCTTACCGCTCCTGCACCAAATAACGTCATTACATTGATGATCCCTAGTCCTCTAATTTCTAATAAGTGGCGAATTAACTCCGGTGCTGTTCCGATCAATTCATTTTCAGCTGTTTGTCTAATCACTACTGCGTCATCCGCAACTAAGCGATGGCCACGTTTTACTAATTCCAAAGCTGTTTCGCTTTTACCAATTCCACTGCCACCAGTAATCAAAATTCCTACACCATAGACATCAATCAATACACCATGAATCGTCCGGGTAGGGGCTAGTTGGGCCTCCAAATAATTCGTTAATTTACTGATAAAACGAGTGGTATTTAATGGCGTTTTTAGAATCGGAATTTTCCTATCGCAGGCTACCTCCAATAATTCATCTGGTGCTGGCATATCACGAGCAATGATGATGCAGGGTGTATCATCTTGACATAATTGTTCCATCCGCTCCCTTCTCACATCGGAAGGAAGTCCATTAACAAAGGTGATCTCTGTTTTTCCCAAAATTTGTACCCTTTCAGAAGGGTAATATGTAAAAAAACCTGACAATTCTATTCCTGGTCGACTAAGATCGCTTACAGTAACCAATCGGTCTAGATCCGTATCCTTACATAATAATTCTAAGGAAAAATCCTCTAATAAATCTTTTACTTTTAATTTTTTGTCCATTTTATCACTCCACAACATTGTATCCAATGAGTCCTTAAGATAACCCACAAAAGTAACGACTTCCTTCGAAGCTTATTCCGATTACTTTTGCTTGGTCCCGTTATAATAATAGCGACTGATGATAATCAGTCGCTTTTAAAAAATCATAATCTTATTATAAATGATTTTTGATTCAATTGTAAAATTAGAAAATCGCATCTTCACTATCTTTATCAAAGATATGAATTTTGTTCATATCTAATGCCAATTTAACTTGGCTTCCTGCCCTTAATTGAGTGCGGGCATTAATTCTTGCTGTCACAGAATCTTTACCAATTCCAGATAGATATAGGTACATTTCCGAACCCATGTTTTCTGCTACATCGATCGTTGCTGTGAATTGACTTTGTGGTGAGGATTCTAAGAAGATAGGTTCGTCATGGATATCTTCTGGGCGAATCCCAAGGATAATTTCTTTACCTGCATAACCTTTATCGCGAAGAATTTTAGCTTTTCCTTCAGGAATTTGTAAAGTAATGCCTTCTGTTCTAAAGAAAAGCATATCTTCTTTTCCTTCTAATTTACCAGGAATGAAGTTCATCGCTGGTGAACCTATAAATCCAGCAACAAAGATATTTTTTGGATGATTATAGATTTCATTTGGTGTATCTACTTGTTGAACAATACCATCTTTCATAACCACAATCCGATCACCCATGGTCATCGCTTCTGTTTGATCGTGTGTAACATAAACAACGGTTGTTTCAAGACGCTTGTGTAGTTTACTAATTTCTGTCCTCATTTGTACACGCAATTTAGCATCTAAGTTAGAAAGTGGTTCATCCATCAAAAATACTTTTGGTTCACGAACAATCGCTCTTCCTAAGGCAACACGCTGTCTTTGTCCACCAGAAAGCGCTTTAGGTTTACGATCTAATAAATGTTCGATATCAAGAATTTTAGCAGCTTCATGAACTCTTTTCTTGATCTCATCTTTGCTAAATTTTCTAAGTTTCAAACCAAACGCCATATTATCATAAACAGACATATGAGGATATAATGCATAGCTTTGGAATACCATCGCAATATCTCGATCTTTAGGCGCTTTATTATTGACTAGTTCATCGCCAATATAAAGCTCACCCTCAGAGATTTCCTCTAATCCAGCAATCATCCGTAATGTTGTTGATTTACCACAACCAGATGGACCAACAAGCACTAAAAATTCTTTATCTTGAATTTCCAAATTAAAATCTTTTACAACTTCTACATCACCATAACGTTTGTAAATATGATTTAATGTTACCTTTGCCATAAAATTCCCCTCCATTCTGTATTACTTTCATTCTAGCCTATCTTTGTAAGCGTTATCTATGCGCAAATCTTACAATTTTTTCGCATCAATTCTGTGCATTTTGTCCATCATCTTTGTTTAACATCATTATGATTTTAGCAATTACCGCATCCTCAAATTTTTTTACATCAAGATTTGTTGCTTGCTTAATCTTTTCCAAACGATATTGTAGTGTATTACGATGGATATACAACCTTCTGGCAGTCTCACTCATATTTAAATTTTCTTCAAAAAATACCTCTAAAGTCTTATTTAACTCCGGATCATTTGGCCACTGTAATGGTTTAAAAAGTTTTAAACCATCTTCAGGGATTGAAAAAATAAGTCGTTCAAGCTGATGAGTCCAAGGTAATAAGAGATCAACCTGCTGCCACAGTCTCATCACCCATTTTTCATCAAGTAGTAGCTGTCTTCCCTCTTTTATTAAATCTTCTATCTGATCAATAGGATAGTGTAATCCTATTTTTATTTCTTCTTCCCATTCATTTTGAATCATTGCTTGTAAACCATAAGCAAACTCTTCTAATTCAATAGATTGGTGATAGGGTATTTTTAATTCAAGATTTGAGATCACGATCATTAACATGGTTTCAGAGATGGTTACTTCAAAGAAATCGAATTCTAAATACGAATGAAGCAATTCAATCAAAGAATGATCCCATTCACTATGGCGCTGTTTGATAAAAAGAATCGGAATCCACCCTTGATTCCAATTCTTAACTTTATTTACCCATGCGGGAATTTGAATCATTGTAGGTCGTGTATTGGTGTAACTCTTATCCATCCATTGTTCCTTTAGCCATTCTTGCAAACGAGTTTGCTCGGGATCCTCATTTAGGAGATTTTCTTTTAAATAAGCTATCATTTCTACAATTTCTTTCTTTGTAAAGTCTTGCTTTTCTCGTGGTAGGCGTAAATAAGTACGGATATGATCCTTTTCAAACAAAAATATATCATGATTATTCTTTTGATCTTTTTCCTTTTCGGTTGTTGCTGAAACAGAGTAAATCTCTATTTCCATTCTTACTCACCCCTACTCCTCATTCAAAACAAACTTCTGCAACACTTCCCATACCCCATGGTCATTATTCGTCTTTGTCACATAATCGGCCAATGCCTTTATATCTGGATGTCCATTTCCCATAGCTACTCCTAACCCAGCCACTTCAATCATATCCCGATCATTATAACTATCCCCAATCGCAATTACTTGGTCCATAGTGATCCCTTTGCTTTGGGCTAAGTATTGAATAGCTTGTCCTTTCGATGCCTCTCGATGAGAAATCTCTAAGAAATCTGGTTTCGATATGGTAACATGGGCCAAATCCCCATACTTTGTCTGCCACTCCTTTTCCATTCCCTTGATCACTTCTGGTTCATCAATGGTAATGATTTTTAAAGGCTTAGTTTGAAGTTTATCCATCGTTTCAATCAAATCATCTACTTTTTTAAAAGGAACATTTGAAGCCTTACTATATTTCTCCACATATTTATTATGACTTTCAACAATAAGTTCATCGTGTAAATAGATTTGAATATGTTTGTTTTGTTGTCTAAGTTCTTGAATCACTTGAATCGTTAAGTCATATGGTAATAGTCTTTCATACAACACTTCTCCACTAAGGACATTTTTAATGAGTGCACCTTGATAGGTAATAATGGGTACATCGAGCTGAATTTCTTTCGCATATTGAGCTGCAGACTGAAACATTCGGCCTGTTGCTAGTGTCACAGTCACTCCTTTTTTAACAGCTTCTTGTATGGCTTCTATCGTCTGTGGAGAAATTTTTAGATCATCTCTTAATAACGTATCATCTAGATCGATCGCTACTAGTTTGTATTTCATCTATCTCCTACCTTTCTATCCTTTTATCGTCGTATATTTCTAATTTTTCTTTTTCCGTTCCTAATTTGATGATTTTATTCTGCTGATCAACAAAGACGACTTTAGGTTGATGATCTTTAGCTTCTTGATCATCTAACCAACCATAAGCTATAATAATCACTACATCTCCTGGTTGTACCAAACGTGCTGCAGCTCCATTTAAACAGATGGTCCCGCTTCCCTTCTCACCAGTAATCACGTAAGTTTCAAAACGAGCCCCATTATTATTATTCACAATTTGTACTTTTTGACCAGGTAAAATATCTGCTGCCTCCAATAAGTCTTGGTCAATCGTTATACTTCCCACATAATTGAGATTCGCTTCAGTTACAATGGCTCTATGGATTTTTCCAGTCATCATTTCTCTAAGCATTTTCTATACCTCCACAATCATATTGTCTATTAACCTAGTTGTTCCAAATTTAACGGCAAGTGCAATCAATACCTTATGATTGATCTCCTTTACTTCCTCAAGGTTTTCGCCATCAACAATAGAGACATAATCAATATTGGCTAATGGTTGTTGTTGGATCATCATTTCAATTTGCTTTTTTAACCTCATCGCATCCCGCTCACCTTGTTCAATCCTTTCCTTCGCCATATTTAAAGCATGGAAAAGAACAATGGCTTGTCCTCTTTCTTCGGAATTAAGATAAACATTGCGTGAACTCATTGCCAATCCATCTGCTTCTCGTACAATCGGACAAACCACTACCTCTACATCCATATTTAGATCCTTCACCATTCTCTGAATGACAATCACCTGTTGAGCATCTTTTTGTCCAAAATAAGCACGGTCAGGATTTACAATATGAAATAATTTATTAACGACTGTAGTCACGCCCAAAAAATGACCCGGTCTTGATTTTCCACATAATGTTTCCGTCAATTGTTTTACTTCTACATAGGTATTAAATCCTTCTGGATACATTTCATTGATTCCAGGTATAAAAAGTACATTTGCGCCTGCTTCCTGAGACAAACGTATATCCTGTTCTATATTCCTTGGATAACGTTCAAAATCTTCACCTGGGCCAAACTGACGAGGATTAACGAATATACTCACCACGACCAAATCATTCTCAACAGCTGCTCTTCGGATCAAGGAAAGATGACCCTCATGCAAATATCCCATGGTAGGAACAAAGCCTATTTTCTTCCCTTCTTTCCGCATTTCTTTCAAATATGATTTCATTTCTTGAATGTTTTTATAAATCTCCATATTATTTTCCCCCATACAATTGAGATATTGAGATTCGTTCCGAATGAAAGCAATGTTCTTCCCTTGGAAAAGTTCCTTGTTTTACCTCTTTTATATATTGAGAAACAGAATCTTTGATCGTTTGACCAATTTCTGCATATTGTTTTACAAATTTGGGTATATTCCCATGATAAAATCCTAAAAGATCATGAGTGACTAATACCTGCCCATCACAGCCAACACCAGCCCCTATCCCTATGACTGGAATCGAAAGCTGTGAAGAAATCATCGTTGCTAATTCAGCAGGCACCATCTCCAATACGAGGGAAAAAACCCCTGCATCTTCAAGAGCTTTAGCATCTTCAAGCAATTTCCTAGCTTCATTTTCAGTTTTTCCTTGTACATAATATCCACCCATTTGGTGAATAGACTGCGGAGTAAAGCCTAAATGGCCCATGACAGGAATACCCGCTCTTATAATCGCTTTGATCTCTTCTATGATTTCTATACCACCTTCTAATTTTACTGCTTGAGCATGGCCTTCTTGAATAATCCGGCCCGCATTTTTGACGCTTTCTTTGATCCCCATGTGATAGGATAAAAATGGCATATCTCCGATCACAAGCGCTTGATCTACTGCTCGGCTGACGGCTTTTATATGATGAATCATATCCTCCATCGTCACTTGTGTTGTATTTTCATAACCTAATACAACCATTCCTAATGAATCGCCTACAAGTATTCCATCGATTCCACTCTGATCTAATAATTTAGCTGTGGGATAATCATAAGCTGTCAACATCGTGATCTTCTGTCCTTCTTGCTTCATTTTACGAAAAGTTGCTATTGTGTTTCTTTTTTTCATTAGATATTAGCACCTCCTTCATTTTTTCAGCCGAATCAGATGTAATCCGCCCTCCCCGTTTTGCCAGGTCTATCGTTAAAAAACCCATTTGTTGGTAAAGATCAAGCCAGGTTTGGTCTACTTCCCCAAGTACTTCCAAATGCTTTTCTAGTGTACACATGTCACCCCTAGAAATTGGGCCAGTTAAAGCCTTTTCCGTCCCTAAATCGATCACTCGATCGATCGTTTTTTTCACAAGGGGCTCAATTAAGTCTTTTGTTTGATTTTGTTTAAAACCAGCAGTAGTCAGCATTTGGACACCTATATCTACTAATGTGACTAAATAATTTGATAGAATGGTTGCTGCAGTATGATATAAGGCCTTTACATCTGTACGAATCTCCATCCATGAATTTCCACATTGATCTAAAAGAGATTTTAATTCCCCTAACTTTTTCCCTCTTCCTTCTATTGTAAATAAAACAGATTGAAGATCAATAACAGCTTTTTCTGGATCACTAAAAGAAAGCATAGGATGTAATGAACAAACCGTAGCCCCATGATCCCATAAAGAAGATAGCAAATTAGAAGTATGTAAGCCACTCAAATGAAATACTATCTTATTTTCCCATACAATCGGTAAACTAGCCAGTTTTTCAGATATGCTTGCAATTTGATCATCGTTCACTGAAATAGCTATTAGATCTGAGTCTTTTACCAACGCTTCCAATTCTTGATAAGCCATACTTTTGCTTTTGCTCGCAGCCTTTACTGCATGTTGATAGGTACGAGTATAATATCCTACCACTTGAAACCCCTTACGATACCAATATTCACCTAATGACGTACCCACTTTTCCTGCTCCAATAAATCCAATCTTCAATTCATGACCCCCTTCCTAACTTTAATAAAATTTAAAACAGGAGAATATACATACTCTTTTATCTTGTAATGAAATGAAAGCTCTCTTTAGTATTAAAGAAATAACCACCTGATTGGTGGTTATTTCTTATCTTGTGCCAAACCATTTAAAATCACCTTAATAATCCAACTCACAGCAATCCCTCACTAATCTTCTTGAGGCATAATGAACATCGCTATGATATAAACGATAATCCCTGGGAAGGCTGCAGAGAGTACAGATATCAACACATATAATAATCGAACAACCGTCACATCCACATCAAAATAATCTGCAAGTCCTCCTAGTACCCCAGCAATCATCTTATTATTTCTTGATCTTCTTAATTTTTTCATATTACAATCACCCTTTCCCACCTTTATCTATTCATACGTTTCTACTCGAAAATAATTTCAACCTTTTCATGTTTTTCTTCATCTCTGACATCGACAATCGAGCCAAATTGACCTGTTTCAATCACAGTGATCACTCGTTTTTAGGAAGTAGCTTGTGCGTACTCCCGAATTCTTTCTTCTGCCCGTCTTCTATCTCTTTCTAGGATTGGTTTTAAATATTTTCCTGTATAAGATTCTTCTACCTCTATGATTTTTTCAGGGGTACCTTGAGCAATGATGATCCCTCCCCCATCACCACCTTCAGGTCCTAAATCGATGATGTAATCAGAGGTCTTGATGACATCTAGATTATGTTCAATCACAAGTACAGAATCACCATTATCTACAAGTCTTTGCAACACCTGTAATAGTCTAGCAATATCATCTACATGAAGTCCAGTCGTTGGTTCGTCAAGAATATATAAGGTACGACCATTACTACGACGATAAAGTTCAGAAGCTAGTTTCACCCGCTGGGCTTCTCCTCCAGATAAAGTAGTGGCAGGTTGTCCTAATTTAATATATCCCAAGCCAACATCAAACAAAGTTTGTAATTTTCGCTGGATACGTGGAATGTTTTTAAAGAACTCTAGCGCATCTTCCACCGTCATATCGAGTACATCGGAAATCGTTTTTCCCTTATACTTCACTTCTAACGTCTCCCGATTGTAGCGTTTACCCTTACATACCTCACAAGGAACATAGACATCAGGGAGAAAATGCATTTCAATCTTAATGATTCCATCCCCACGGCAAGCCTCGCAACGGCCACCTTTAACATTAAAACTGAAGCGGCCTTTTTTATACCCGCGCACCTTTGCTTCTTGGGTATTTGCAAAAACATCACGAATATCATCAAACACACCTGTGTACGTAGCAGGGTTTGACCTGGGAGTACGCCCAATTGGTGATTGGTCAATATCGATTACCTTATCTAAATACTCGATTCCCCGTAATTCTTTATATTGTCCTGGCTTTTGTTTTGCACCATTTAATTCTTTGGCTAATGTTTTATATAGAATTTCATTAACCATCGTACTTTTACCAGAACCTGATACACCAGTTACACTTGTAAAGACCCCCAGTGGAATTTTTACATTGATATTCTTTAAATTATTTTCCTTTGCTCCCTTTATTTCTAACCATTTTCCATTTGGTTTACGACGTTCAACAGGGACAGAAATAAATTTCCTTCCACTTAAATATTGACCAGTTAGAGAATTCTTATCTGCCATGATCTCTTTTGGCGTTCCCTTCGCGATGACTTGTCCTCCGTGAATTCCTGCCCCTGGCCCAATATCAATAATGTAATCAGCAGCTAACATGGTATCTTCATCATGTTCTACTACGATAAGCGTATTCCCTAAGTCCCGCATATGTTCTAAAGTTCTAATCAGTCGGTCATTATCCCTTTGATGTAAACCAATACTTGGTTCATCTAAGATATAGAGCACTCCCATTAAACTAGAACCGATTTGGGTTGCAAGACGAATCCGCTGAGCTTCACCTCCAGAAAGCGTTCCAGCAGCACGGCTTAAAGTTAAATAGTCTAAGCCTACATTCGCTAAAAATCCAAGCCGTGATTTAATTTCTTTCAAAATAAGATGAGCAATCGTTTGTTCTTTTTCTGTTAAAGTTAAATTCTCAAAAAAGCTTAATGCATTCTTGATCGAAAGATCTGTAACATAGGCTATATTTTGACCGCCAACTTGTACTGATAAAATTTCTTTCTTTAATCGAGCCCCTTTACAGGTTGGACAAGGATTATGACTCATAAACTGTTCGATATGGTCTCTTGTATAGTCAGAAACCGTCTCTTTATACCTTCGTTCCAAATTAGGAATAACCCCTTCAAATGGAACATCTGCTTCTCTCACTTGACCAAATTCATTTTCATAACGGAAATGGATTTTTTCTCCTTTACTTCCATGTAAAATTAAATGTAATTGTTCTGCACTTAATTGATCTACAGGAGTGTTCATATCAATACCTAAGTGGTTACAAATCGATTCTAGCAACTGTGGATAATAGGTAGAGCTAATTCCTGCCCATGGTTCAATCGCCCCTTCGGCTAAAGTCTTTTTGGGATCAGGAATCAATAAATCCGGGTCTACTTCCATTTTGCTTCCTAACCCGTCACATGTAGGACAGGCACCATATGGACTATTAAAGGAGAACATCCTTGGTGATAACTCATCCATACTAAATCCACAGATTGGACAAGCCAATTTTTGACTAAATAAAAGCTCTTCCTCGCCAATGATTTCCACAATCACTTTGCCATCAGCCATCTGTAATGCTGTTTCTAATGAATCGGCTAACCTTGTTTGAATATCAGGCTTTAAGATAATGCGGTCAACAACCACTTCAATTGTATGTTTCTTATTCTTCTCAAGCTTGATTTCTTCACTGACATCTAAAACTTCTCCATCGACACGGACACGAACAAATCCCTGCTTTTTGATATCTTCTAAAACCTTGCTATGCTCCCCTTTTCTCCCCTCTATGACTGGAGCAAGAATCTGCATTTTCGTCCGCTCTGGATAACTCAACAACCGGTCTACCATTTGTTCAATGGTCTGTGCACTGATTTCTGTTCCATGAACAGGACAATGTGGTTTTCCGATTCGTGCAAATAATAGACGTAAATAATCGTAAATTTCCGTAACCGTTCCAACAGTAGAACGAGGATTTTTGCTAGTGGTTTTTTGATCAATGGAAATAGCGGGGGACAATCCATCAATAGAATCCACATCCGGTTTATCCATTTGACCTAAAAACTGTCTAGCATAAGCTGATAAAGATTCCACATAACGGCGTTGCCCTTCAGCATAAATCGTATCAAAGGCTAAAGAGGATTTCCCTGAACCACTTAACCCAGTCAATACGACAAATTTGTCACGGGGAATCGATACATCAATATTTTTTAGGTTGTGAACCCTTGCTCCTTTTATTTCAATCTTTTCTTGTGGCATTATAGATCCCCTTCCACTTTCAATTCCATGATGAGATCACGTAATTCTGCTGCTTTTTCAAAATGGAGTTCTTTAGCAGCAGCTTTCATTTCTTTTTCTAAACGCTCAATCATTTGAACTCTTTCCTTCTTACTCATTTTTCTCTGTTTTCCTTGACCATAATCAGCCTTTTGCTCAGCAACCTTCACTGCTTCGATCACATCGCTCACTTTCTTACGAATGGTCATAGGAACAATGTGATGTTCTTTATTATAAGCGATCTGAATGTTACGACGTCGTTCCGTTTCTTCTATCGCTCTTCTCATTGAATCGGTGATTTTATCCGCATACATAATCACCATGCCATTAGCGTTTCTCGCTGCCCGACCAATCGTCTGAATTAAAGAGGTTTCAGAACGTAAAAACCCTTCTTTATCTGCATCAAGAATTGCAACCAATGAAACTTCTGGTATATCTAAACCTTCTCTTAAAAGGTTGATTCCCACAAGAACATCAAACTCTCCTAGTCGCAATCCACGTATAATTTGCATTCGTTCCAAGGTTTTAATATCTGAATGAAGGTATTTCACCTTGATACCAATTTCCTTTAGATAGTCTGTTAAATCCTCTGCCATCTTTTTCGTTAAGGTAGTCACCATGACTCGTTCTTCTTTTTCGATTCGTAAATTGATTTCACCAATTAAATCATCAATTTGTCCTTTAATTGGGCGAACATCAATGACAGGGTCTAGTAACCCAGTTGGACGAATAATTTGTTCGATTACTTCTGGGGCATGTTCCAATTCATAGGGTCCAGGTGTAGCCGAAACATAAACGATTTGGTGAATGTGCTTTTCAAATTCATCAAACCGTAGAGGCCTGTTATCCAAAGCGGAAGGCAAACGAAAGCCATGATCGACAAGTACCTGTTTACGTGCCCTATCACCATTGTACATTCCCCGAATTTGGGGAATCGTTACATGGGATTCATCGATCATCATTAAAAAATCATCAGGAAAATAATCTAACAAGGTGTTAGGAGTAGAACCAGCAGGCCTTCCTTCTAAATGCCTAGAATAGTTCTCAATTCCTGAACAAAATCCAACCTCTGCCATCATTTCCAGATCATATCTTGTTCTTTGTTCTAAACGCTGGGCTTCCAATAATTTCCGTTGATCTCTTAATTCTTTTAATCTAGCGTCTAATTCCTCTTCGATATTTTTAAGTGCTAATTTCATTTTTTCTTCTCTTGTTACGAAGTGAGAAGCAGGAAAAATCGCAATGTGATCCCGGTCACCAATAATTTCACCTGTAAGCACATCGATTTCCCGAATTCGTTCGATCTCATCGCCAAAAAACTCGACACGTACCGCTTGTTCACTACGAGAAGCCGGAAAGATTTCAATCACATCGCCACGAACTCGGAAGGTCCCACGAGTGAAATTAATATCATTTCGCTGATATTGAATATCCACCAATTTTCTTAAGACTTTATTTCGCTCTCGTTCCATTCCTACTCTTAATGAAAGAACAAGCTCTCGATACTCTTCTGGAGATCCTAATCCATAAATACTTGACACACTAGCGACAATAATAACGTCCTTTCGTTCAAATAAAGCACTTGTTGCTGAGTGGCGTAATTTATCAATTTCATCATTGATGCTTGCATCTTTTTCAATATACGTATCCGTCTGTGGAACATAGGCTTCTGGTTGGTAATAATCGTAGTAACTTACAAAATATTCAACAGCGTTATTAGGGAAAAACTCCTTAAATTCACTAGCCAATTGAGCAGCAAGCGTTTTATTATGAGCAATCACTAAAGTTGGTTTATTCACTTGAGCAATCACATTGGCCATCGTAAATGTTTTTCCTGTCCCTGTTGCCCCTAATAGTACTTGGTGTTGTTTATTTTCTTTTATTCCCTGAACTAAAGCTTCAATTGCTTTAGGTTGATCCCCTTGTGGTTTATACTCTGATTGTAGTTGGAAAACTTGGTCCATCCTCAATATCTCCTTGTCAATCACACATATAAATAAATTATATCATATCTATAGTGAAAACGAAAAGAACAAATGTTCCTTGAATGGTCAAAAAAACGAGCTACTTGTTTTTAAGCAGCCTTTGTCTACTTCTGATTTTATTCTTGGCAAAAATCTACTTTTTAAGCCCCACGGAAGATTTTTTCCGCTTTCTGTCTAAATAATTTCAACAAATTATGATCTTCCATTTCGATATAATAGGGTGCTTCGTCATCGGGAGCTAAGATGATTCCTAATTGATGATGATCGCCCTCATAAAGGGAATGTTGAACCAATTTGATATGTCCTGAAAGATTAATGATTTCTAGCTTTGCAAAGGCTGATTGACTTTGAAGAGCCTCATAAAGCCCTCGTTTATCAGTAACTGGAATGCCATTCACTTTTTTTATCGTTTCACCCGATTTGATCCCCATTCTTGCCGCTGGACTTCCCGGGATCACTTCTAGAACTCTTAGACCATCATTAGGATGAACAAAAAGCACACTTCTTTTTGCTTCTGCCCTCTTCCCAATAAGTCTTAATCCTTCATGAGCTAGTGCTGCAAAAAGAGCAGCAATGATTTGAAGGGGTAGCCAATATTCTGCAGCAAAAGCTAGTCCAAATAAAAATACGCTATAAATCATTAAGTGTTTTGAAGCCACTTTGCTTTTTTCAACAGATGTATAAACAGTAGTAACATCTGAATAACCAATGATAGCTGGAACTGGTAAAATCGTTAGACTTGATGCCCCACCAATCAAAGGCCACCAAGTAGAGGATAGCTCGATTCCTTGACTTGAATCACCAGTAGAAACAACTAAAAATAAGGGTAGTAGCCAAAAAGCTTGAATATGTTGCCCCCTATCAATTTTCCTCTTTTGGTTTCGATGAATAAGGGTGTCGATGTTTTTTCAGCTTGCAAGCGAATGAGAAATGCCTCGATCAAATGTAAAATGGCAACAATGGCGATAAGAGAGGGAATATGTAATTGAGTCACCATCTCCCAAAATGGTTTTAACCAAACTATTTCTGGTGTTGGAAAAAGTCGCATGATACCTGCTAATAGTCCTAATATACCTGCCGCATAGGAAAGACAAAGAAAGCGAATATGAAAAAAAATTAAAATCGCAGTAATCAACCAAACGATTCCCATCTCATATGGGTGAAATACTACGCCTAATGACATCATCAAACCTGATCCAACTACACCACCAATCAATCCATATCCGAGAGAACCTAGTACTTCTAAGGGAACTGAATGAATCCGAGAACTAAATAAGGTTCTTTCCAATATCATTTGTCTTCTATATTGAAGGATGATCAGAATCAAACCAATATACAACATAGGCTGTAAAAAAAGAAAAGGTATTTTCTTGATCAGTTCAATTAGCAGTTCCATTCATATGACTTCCTTCCCTTGATCATTTTGCATAAAATAGCCAATGAAAAATACCACATCATCATATGTGGTATTTATTCGATACTTGGATTTCGATTTCCTGCTTTTCTATTTTATTGCTTTTAATAATGTTTCAATGGCTACTTGAAGCTGCAAATCATTTTTTGGATCTCTAATTCGTTCAATGATTTTATCTTGAAGCTTATTAGCAGTAACTTGATCCACTACACCACTTGCTTTTAATCCATTTGCTTTTTGGAAGGCTTGAACAGCTAAGACCGTCTCTTGATCAAAGTACCCATCAGTTCTTCCTGTTTTATAGCCTAACCCATTCAATATAATCTGTAGATTTTTCACATCATTACTATTTGTATCTCGTTTTAATTGAATATCTTCTGGAAATGGTGCTGCATGGAAATATTCAGGCTGTTCCATCTTCACATCAGGTTGAATTCCCTTTTGATGAATCCAATTTCCATTTGGTGTTAACCATTTTGCAACTGTCAATTTAACATTACTGCCATCCGAAAGTTCAAAAGGATTCTGTACCGTACCTTTACCAAAGGAAGGCTCTCCAACC
Source organism: Tepidibacillus decaturensis (assembly GCF_001561915.1). Lineage (GTDB taxonomy): Bacteria > Bacillota > Bacilli > Tepidibacillales > Tepidibacillaceae > Tepidibacillus_B > Tepidibacillus_B infernus. The sequence continues at coordinate 2,251,409 of NZ_LSKU01000001.1, forward strand.
ACTGGGTAATGTCCAGCCTCTTGTAATGCAGCTACTAATATTTCAGCAGCACTGGCACTTCCACCGTTAATTAGAGAAACAATCGGGTAGCTTGGTTGTTCCATTTCAGAATGATATTGTTCTCTTTTTTTGTTACGGTCCTCTACTTGAACAATAATCCCTTTATTTGGGACAACTAAATTCCCAATCTCTAATACACTCTGTAGATATCCACCGGGATTCCCGCGAACATCAATAATTAAACCTTTAATACCCTTGCTTTCTAAGTCTTTTAAAGCCTTTTTAAATTCCGCTGCTGTATTCTCACCAAAATTCGTAATTTCAATTTTACCCAATGTTCCTTTTTTGGAAGAAATCGTGCTTGAATAAACGGTTTCAATTGGAATTTCATCACGTATTACAGTTATCTCAATTGGTGCCTCTATACCTGGGCGAACAATTTCTAACACTGCTTTTGTCCCTTTTGGTCCTCTAATTTTGCTAACCGCTTCGATTAAATTAAGCCCTTCTAAAGACTCGCCATTCACTTTAATGATTTGGTCTCTAGGTCGAATTCCTGCTTTTTCAGAAGGACTCCCTTTTATTGGCGCGATCACAGTGATTTTACCATTTTCAATCGTTACCTCTGTCCCAATCCCTTCAAAAGAATCATTTAAACTTCCGAAAAAATCCTTCGATTCTTTCGCATCCATATATGTGGAATGTGGATCATTTAAGGACTGAACCATACCTCTAATTGCCCCATCGATTAATTCGTTTCCATTTTTCTTTTCAACATATGATTGTAATATGGTCTGATAAACATCAACTAGTTTATTCATCTCTTTCGGAACGGATTCAGTTCCAGATGGTTGGTTTATCACGATTCCATTCCCATCAACAACCATTGCAGTGACCAAACTACTTAGTACAATTGATAGTACAAGTAGGATTAATAATGTACGACCCTTAACCATCAATTCCACGCACCACCTTCGTTAGACTATTTACATTATATGATGGGCATGTACAAAATATGAAGTTATTTCTTTAAATAATTCCATGGATTGACAGCCTGTTTATTTTTCTGAACCTCAAAATGTAAATGTGGACCAGTAGAACGTCCAGTAGAACCAACTTCAGCAATTTTTTCTCCTTTTTTCACTTCTTGACCTACTTTTACTTTAATTCCACCATTTCGTATGTGTCCATACAACGTCCAAATACCACTCCCATGATCAATCATCACTGTATTCCCGTAACCACTCACATAAGTAGCAAGGATAACAACCCCATCATCTGCTGCAACAATATCTTTTCCTTGTGGAGCACCGATGTCAATTCCATCGTGACCAGTCTTTTTACCAGTTATAGGATGGATTCTCAAGCCAAAATCTGAAGTAATTCTAGTACTAGCAGGTAATGGCCAAGCAAACTTCCCACCACTATATTTAATATTTAATTTATTTTTTTCCCTTAATAAAGCAGCCTCTTTTTCAGCTAATTCTTTTACTAGATTTTGTTCTTCTTCTTTAAATTCAGCTAATTCTTGTGCCTGTTGGTTGAGTGAGGCAATTTTCACCTTTCTTTCTTCTTTCTTAGCAACTAATGTTTTTCTTAAATTCTCGGTTTCTCCAAATAACTGTTCCAATCTAGCTAATGAACGTTCAATCTCTTTTTTCTTCTCCACGATTGTGTTACGGTCTTTAATATTTTCTTCTAGTATTTTTTTATCTGAATCTACTATTTTTTGTAGGATATTAAATCTTTGTAAGAAATCTGAAAAACTTGTAGCCCCTAAAAGAACATCAAGGTAATCAACATCTCTATTACGTGCCATCAATCGCACCCTTGTTCTTAATAGATCGTCCCGTTCTTCTACTCTTTTTTCTGCTAACTCTAATTGATTAGCAGCTTCCTTTGCTTGAGTGGTCACTTTTTCAATTTGACCTTCTAATGTAAAAATTTTATTTTCTGTTTCGTTAATTTGTGTCTCTAAGGAAACAAGCTCTTTTTGAATGCTTTCTTTTGTTGAATTAATTTGCTTTAGTTGCATGTCAATGTTTCTTGCTTTATTTGCAGCCTCTTTCTTTTTTAGCTGAATTTGTTGGATCTGCTTGTCCAATTGCTGCGATTTGCTCACGGCTTTAGTTTCAATCATTGGGAAACTGATAGAAAAAAATAAACTTAGTGTTAGAACCAATGACAGCCATCGTCTTTTATCCATCTATTTTTTCTCCTTCCTCTCCCATTTTTCATTCTTCGTTTTCAATTCTCAATTCTCAATTCTAAAAATCCTTAAATTTTTAGGAATCGCCGCACTGACATCATACTTCCCCAAATTCCAATAAATGCCCCGATCACAACTAAGATTAGTGAAATTTGATAAGTTAATGGATATACTGGTAAAAACTTAAAGAATAAAAATGATAGATTCACTTTGTCTAATAGAGTGCGGTAACCTATGTATAAAAGAATAATTGGGCCAATCGAACCTAAAACCCCTAGTAAAAATCCTTCAACAAAAAATGGCCAGCGTATAAACCAATTTGTTGCTCCAACGAGCTTCATAATCTGAATTTCTCTTCTTCTGGCGTAAATCGTAATTTTGATCGTATTCGAAATTAAGAACATTGCTGTAAAGGCTAAACCAAGCGTAAAGGCCAAGCCAATGTTTCTCACCCATTTTGTGACAGCAAATAGTTTCTCAACAGTAGCTTTTCCATAATCTACATTAGAAACCATTTGAATTTTTGCAATTTTTTCTGCAACCTGTCCAGTGGTCTCGGGATTAAATGCACGAACTTGAAAACTATCATATAGCGAATTTTCTTCATCAAAGCCTTCTAATAGATAGGCATCTTTCCCTAAACGTTCTTTTAGTTGTTTTAAAAGTTCTTCTTTGGAAATGAAAGTAACGGATTTAACCCCATCCATATTACGTATCTCGTTTTCAATTGCCTTAATTTGTGCATCTTTTGCATTTAGGTCTAATTCGACAGTAATTTCAACCTGGTCTTCAATAATCTTTGTCATATAATTCACATTCATAGCAAGTAAAAGAAAGACACCTAATATGAGAAGGGTAATGGCTACCGCACTTACTGATGCAAAGGTCATCCAACCATTTCTGCCAATATTTCGAAAGCCTTCTTTTATATGTCGTCCTACTGTATTAAGATTCATAGCCGTATTCACCTCGCTGCTGATCCCTAACAACACTTCCATTCTCGATCGCAATAACCCGTTTTCTCAACTTATTCACGATCTCTTTGTTATGCGTTGCCATCACAATCGTTGTTCCTCGGAAATTGATTTTTTCAAATAAGTCCATAATTTCCCATGAAGTATCAGGGTCAAGATTACCTGTTGGTTCATCAGCAATAATCACGGAAGGGCTATTTACTAATGCTCTTGCCAATGCAACTCGTTGTTGTTCCCCACCTGATAATTGATTTGGCATAGCATTCATTTTTTCTTTTAAACCAACTAATTCAAGAACTTCAGGCACCCGTTTACGAATCAGTTTTTTTGGCGCCTCAATAACTTCCATTGCAAAAGATACATTTTCATATGCCGTTAAATTGGGTAACAAGCGATAATCTTGAAATACAACACCAATATTACGACGAATTTGCGGAATTTGTCGTTCTTTTAATTTTTCAACATTAAATCCATTTAAAAAAATTTGACCTTTCGTTGGGCGTTCTTCTCGATACATCAATTTAATAAATGTCGATTTACCGGCACCACTAGGGCCAACGACATATACAAATTCACCTTTGTTAATCTTAATATTTATGGCTTGTAAGGCATTAACACCATTCGGATATGTTTTCCAAACATCAAACATTTCTATCATAGTTTCACTTCTCTTCCTTATAATCTTAGATGGTGAAATTCATAAGTGGATTTTTATTCTTTTCGACATATCTCCAAAAAATCCTTTAAAAATTTTCAAGAAATATATGCTTTCCCACCCTCATTTTTCCATTAGCGACACTTTTCTAGTATTTATCTCATTATCTTTGTGAGAAAAAGTATTTCCCGGGAAAAAAATGACGAAAAAAGTAAATATGTACAATAACCTAACACTCACAAATAACGCTACTGGATTCATCAAAGTTTCTGGCAACTTTAGACAAAAAAAGACCTCTACATTTTTTACATAGTAGAGATCCTTTTACTACATTAATTATTTAACTTCCCTCCGAAAGAAGTCTCCCACTTCTAAACGTTAAGGTGTGCCAGCACCAGTGAAAGTGGGAGATGAATTTCGGTTATGCGTAGCCTAAAGTTGTCTTTTTTTGCTATGATATTAGCGGGTAGTTCACTAGGTTTTCTTTATGCTATTTTTTAAACTTCCACCTGTTGGCTTGGTTGAATGATAGGATAGGATTTTTTCATTTGCATGGCTACAACTGCTGCAACAAACGCTTTAATTAGATCCCCTGGAATAAAAGCAAGGTTAGAAATAAGCGCTTCGTATATATTCAACTTGGCCACGACAGCTAAATAAGGAATCCCAATCGCATAAACGATGAGAATACCACCAATGACATGAAAAAGAGTCAACTTCCAAACCTTAAGATTTTGCCATGAACGCTCTACTAATAAACCTATGACAAACGCTGCAATTGGCCAACTTAAAACATATCCACCTGTTGGGCCAAGCAAAACAGATATACCTCCACTTCCACCAGACAAGACTGGTGCTCCTACCGCTGCTAAAAGAACAAGAACGAGCATACTTAAACCACCTCGTTTAGCTCCTAATACTGATCCTGCCAACATCACGCCTAAGGTTTGCGCAGTAATCGGTACAGGTATAAATGCAAGTGGTATCGCTGGTAAATAACCAAGTACGGCAACGACCGCAGTAAATAATGCTACATACATCATCTCTTTTAATTTCATCTTTCGTCCCTACCTTCACATCTAATTATCATTAATTGTTTCTAAAAATTTGGAAATCTTTAACTCTAGCATAAAGGTAGGTTCATTATTTGTCAACTTAATTTTTATCAATAGTTAACATTTAATTTTTTAAAGAACAACTTGGCTTATGCCAAGCGTTGCACTTATACTTTCCTAAAATCGGGTAGGAGGCTGGCCA
>NZ_LSKU01000001.1:2258633-2281752 GCF_001561915.1 Tepidibacillus decaturensis
AAAAAAGGACTGTTCCTCCACAGGAATAACAGTCCTTTTTCTAAAAATAAAAATATAATTGCAATTGTACAATTTAGCTAAAGAATCCTTGTAAATCTTGTAATTTTGTTTTTGCCTCTTCGATTTGAACAAAAACCGATTCCTTTGCTGTGCCACCATATGATGATCTTGCATTCACCACTTGCTCTGGTTGTAATTTTTCGTAAATGTCCTTTTCTACTTGATCTGAGAAAGCATGATACTCTTCTATGGTTAAATCAAGTAGATATTTCTTTTGTTCAATACAATAGAGTACGGTTTTACCCACGATCTCATGTGCTTGACGAAATGGAATTCCCTTTGTTACAAGATAATCAGCATAATCTGTCGCATTAGAAAAGTCCTCTTTCACCGACTTCGCCATTTTTTCCTGATTTACCTTCATCGTTTCAACCATAGGTTTCATTAAAGCAAGTGCCCCATCTAAGGTTTGAACCGTATCAAACATTCCTTCCTTGTCTTCTTGCATATCCTTGTTATAGGTTAAAGGCAGTCCCTTTAATGTGGTTAGCAAGGAAATCAGGTGCCCATATACTCTTCCTGTTTTCCCACGTACCAATTCGGCTACATCTGGATTTTTCTTTTGTGGCATAATGCTACTTCCCGTACAGAAGGCATCATCAAGTTCTACAAACTGAAACTCTTGGCTAGACCACAAAATCAATTCTTCAGAAAGTCTAGATAGATGCATCATCATTAAGGAAGCATGACTTAAAAATTCAACGATATAATCCCGATCACTTACAGCATCCATACTATTTGCATAAATACCTTGAAAATCAAGCAGATCTGCTACTTGCTTTCGATCGATAGGGAAGGTGGTTCCAGCTAACGCCCCTGCTCCTAAAGGCATTAAATCGATTCGCTTCCAACTATCTTGAAGCCGTTCTAAATCCCTCAAAAACATCGAAACATAGGCCATTAAATGATGGGAAAATAGAATCGGTTGGGCTCTTTGCAAATGGGTATAGCCAGGTAAAATAACATCAATATTTTCCTCCGCTTTTTGAATAAATCCTTCAATCAACTCTGCTAGTCTTATACCAAGCTGTTTAACCCATTTCTTTAAGTAAAGATGCATATCTAAAGCAACTTGGTCATTGCGACTTCTTGCCGTATGAAGCTTTCCACCAACAGGACCAATCTTTTCAATCAACCGTTTTTCGATATTCATATGAATATCTTCAAGGGCAATTGAAAATTCAAATTGCCCTTCTTCAATTTCCTTTTTAATCTCTTTTAAACCACGGATGATAAGATCCATCTCTTCTACTGTAATAATGCCTTGTGTTGCTAGCATGGTGGCATGAGCGATACTTCCTTGAATATCCTCATCTGCTAACTTATAATCAAAGCCAATCGAAGCTGTATATTCTTCAACTAAATGGTTTGTCGATTTGGTAAAACGTCCACCCCATGCTTTTTTACTCATTCTCTTTCCCCCTGTGAACCTTTGCAAATACTTTTGTTGGTAAACCAAATAAGGTGATAAAACCAACAGCTGCTTCATGGTTGAATTGGTCATCGGCATTATATGTTGCCAATTCATAGGAATATAGAGACTCTTCAGAACTACGGCCTACGACGGTTGCGTGGCCTTTAAATAGTTTCACTCTTACTTTACCTGTTACCATCTCTTGGGTAGAATCAATGAATACTTTTAAGCTATCCATGAGTGGTGAGAACCATAATCCTTCATAAATCATATCAGCCACTTTTTGCTCAATGATCGGCTTAAAGTGGGCCATTTCCCTTGGATGAACTAAGCTTTCTAATGCCTGATGGGCAGTAATCAAAACGGTTGCTCCTGGCGTTTCATAAATCTCTCTTGATTTAATCCCGACAAGACGATTCTCTACATGGTCAATACGACCCACCCCATGTTTTCCAGCAATTTTATTCAATTGCAAAATAATCTCTTCCATCGGTAGAACTTCTCCATTTAAGGCAACAGGCTTCCCTTTTTCAAACACAATCTCTACTTCTTCAGGTTGATCAGGGGCATCATGAATCGATGAAGTGAGTGCATAGGCTTCTTCAGGTGGTGCTACCCATGGATCCTCCAAGACACCTGCCTCACAGCTTCTTCCCCACATGTTCATATCAATGCTAAACGGATTTTCTTTTTGAACTGGAATTGGAATCCCATGTTTTGCCGCATATTGAATTTCTTCATCCCTAGACATTGCCCATTCTCTTACAGGAGCAATGATTTTAAGGTCTGGCGCTAATGCAGTTACTGAGACATCAAAACGTACTTGGTCGTTTCCTTTCCCTGTACAACCATGAGCAACAGCAACAGCCCCTTCTTCTCTAGCCACCTTGACTAGCCATTTGGCGATCAATGGACGAGATAAGGCAGAAACCAAAGGATATTTTCCTTCGTACATGGTATTTGCCTTTAATGCTGGCAAAATAAACTCTTCAGCGAATTCCTTCTTCACATCCACTACATAAGATTTAATCGCTCCAACCTTTAAAGCCTTCTCTTGAACAAAATCTAAATCCTTGCCTTCGCCCACATCCATAGCTAAAGCAATAACATCATAATTATATTTTTCCTGTAGCCATTTAATCGCCACAGAAGTATCTAAACCACCAGAATAGGCCAAAACTACTTTGTCTTTCGCCATTAACAAAACTTCCTTTCATCTCACTCTTAAAGAGTTGTATTATTATACTTTTATATTTATTCATATAAAAGTATAATAATACAACATAGACAAAAAATAAAGACCTAAATCATTTTTATTTTAAAGAATTGTATGTTGCATAAGAGGCGGACAACGGAGCAGCATTGCAATACACAATTCACCTCTTAATAAAGTCACTGTGAATCGTGTGTTGCATAAGCAAGCGACTTTCAGTAGTGCCTTTCCCTCTTTACGTTTTAATCGAGGAAAGGCGCGAATGACGGAGCAGCGTTGCAATACACGATTCACCTAATGAAAGCTGTTAAAATAGCTTTGTGAGCATGTAATCGATTCTCTGCCTCATCAAAAACAACAGAATTTGGGCCTTCAATGACCTCATCAGTTACTTCTTCTCCTCGATGGGCAGGTAAACAATGCATGAAAAGATGATCCTTTTCTGCTGCTTTTAATAACTGAGAGTTGACTTGAAAACCTTTAAAGTGTTCTAATCGAAGCCGTGTTTCTTGTTCTTGCCCCATACTGGTCCAAACATCAGTATAGATGATATCAGCCCCGATTACCGCTACTTGAGGGTCATTGATCACCTCTAGTTTTCCCCCATGGCGATTGGCTTCTTCCTTTGCCAATTGAATCACTTTGGCATTAGGTTCATACCCTTTTGGACTTGCCACTACCACATCCATTCCCAGTTTAGTCCCAGTAATCATCAAAGAGTGTGCCACATTGTTCCCATCCCCGATATAGACTAACTTTAATCCCTGCCATTTTTTCTTATGTTCATAGATCGTCATAAAATCAGCAATCGCTTGTGTGGGATGGAAAAGATCAGATAGACCATTAATGATTGGGATTGTAGAATATCTTGCCATCTCAATCAGTTTTTGTTGTGAATCAGTCCTCATCATGATCCCATCCACATAGCGTGATAAGACTCGGGCTGTATCGGCGATGGTTTCCCCACGGCCAAGCTGAATATCCTGTTTACTTAAGAATAGTGGATAACCACCAAGCTGAACCATTCCTACCTCAAAAGAGACCCTTGTGCGCGTAGAGGATTTTTCAAAGATCATTCCTAATGTTTTTCCAGCAAGGGGTTTAAAAGGAACCCCTTTTTTCAACTTCTCCTTTAAATCGATGCCAAGTAAAATAAAATATTCTATTTCTTCCTTTGAAAAATCGGCTAAGGTTAAAAAGTCCCTCCCATTAAAATCAAAAGGTTGTTGATCTTCTATTTTGGCGATACTCATAAGGTTCCTCTCCTCTCATTGTTCCTTTTGTACGATATTCTGTCAATGTTCTAGGTTGGAGAAGACGAGAGTCAGGATTTGGACTCACCTTTGCTAATGCTTCTTCTAATGTCCAACCTAAGCTTAAGATTTCCCCAGTTGATTTCATTTCAGGCCCAAGTGAATCAGTTAGACCTGGTAATTTACGATTAGAAAAAACAGGGGCTTTCACTGTATAAAAAGGATTTTCCGAAAGTACTCCTAGCGGATAAGGTAATTGCTTTAAACGTTTTCCCAATTGGACTTGGGTTGCAATTTGGATCATCGGAATCCCTGTAACTTTGCTGATGACAGGTATGGTTCGCGATGCCCTTGGATTTACCTCCAAAACATAGATATGGTTGCCATCGACAATCATTTGAATGTTGACTAAACCAATGAAGTTTCCATGCTTTAATACCTTTTCTGCCGCTTCAATCACTTTCTTTTTTTGAATCGTCGTCAAAGAAAAGGGTGGTAATACAGCCGTACTATCTCCCGAATGAATGCCTGCTGGTTCCAGATGTTCCATGATCGCTGGAATGATCCAATCTTCTCCATCAGAAACAGCATCTACCTCTACCTCTTTCCCTGAAATATAGCGATCGATTAGTAAAGGATAGAAAGATTGGTCAGATAAAGAGAAAGTTAATTGATCTAAATAATGTTCCAGTTTCTGTTGATTCTCAATGACTCTCATCCATTGCCCACCGATCACATAGGAAGGACGAATTAAAATAGGATAACCAATTTCGGTCACAGCAGGAAGGAGTTCTTCCATTTTCCAAACGATCTGCCCAGGGATGGGTTCAATCCCTGCATGAAACAAAAATTGATTAAACTGTTCTCGATCCTCCATTTGATCAATCGTTGCAATTGGAGTTCCTAGTAAGGGAAAATAAGGTTCAAGTTGCTTAGCTAATTTTAGCCCTGTTTGCCCACCAACTTGATAAACAACGCCATCCACCTGTTCTTTTTCCAAAATTGGTAACACATCTTCCAATGTTAAAGGTTCCATATAAAGGCGGCTAGACATATGATAATCGGTGCTTACCGTTTCAGGATTATCGTTAATCATAATAGATTGAATTCCCTCTTGTTCTAATGTCAGAGCCGTATGAACAGCACAATAGTCAAATTCTATTCCTTGGCCAATTCGTATCGGACCTGAACCAATCACCGCCACCTTTTTTCCTTGAAGAGGGGATTCGTCGTCTGTTCCTAACCTACTAGAATAAAAATAGGGGGTTTTTGCTTCAAATTCCCCTGCACAGGTATCGACAGACTTATAGCTTGGTAGAATGTTATGTTGTTTCCATAGGCTCCATAGTTCAGCATCGGAAAGGTTAATCCCTTTAGCCAACAATTGGTCAGAGATTCCTTTTCTTTTCAATGTTTTCAATCGTTCAAGGTTCACTTCAACTTGATTCTTTTTCCAATCGTTTATTTCTAACTCCATCTCCACCATTTTCTTAAACTTATGAAGAAAGAAAGGATGAATATTGGACCAACGATGGATCGTTTGCATACTTATTCCTCGATGAAACGCTTCTGCAATCAGAAAAATTCTCTGATCATCTGCCTGTGTAATCCCTTTTTCTAATTGTTCGTCAGACCATGTTACATAGGTTTCATCAAGTAAACCAACTTTTCCAATTTCTAAGGCACGAATCGCTTTGTAAAAGGCTCCTTCAAAGGTTCGATCAATCGTCATCACTTCCCCTGTTGCTTTCATTTGTGTTCCCAATTGACGATGAATATAAGGAAACTTATCAAAAGGCCATCTAGGGAATTTAATCACGACATAATCTAATGCCGGTTCAAAGCTAGCATAAGTATGTTGTGTGATCGGATTTTTAATTTCATAAAGAGAATAACCTAAGGCCAATTTGGTGGCAATCCTTGCAATGGGATAACCTGATGCCTTCGATGCCAAAGCACTAGAACGGCTAACACGAGGGTTGACTTCGATGATATAGTATTGTTCTCCATCTGGATGCAATGCAAATTGAATATTACATCCCCCAATGATTTCTAACGTCTCTATCACTTTTAATGAGACTGTCCGAAGCATCTGATATTCCCGATCATTTAAAGTTTGCGATGGGGCGATCACAATGCTATCCCCTGTATGAATCCCCATTGGGTCAATATTTTCCATATTGCAAACAATGATGCTATTCCCTTCTTGGTCTCGCATCACTTCATATTCAATTTCTTTCCAACCTAGTAAACTCTTATCTACCTGAATTTGATGAATAGGACTTTCTTCGATTCCCCTTGTGGCCACCTTACGCAATTCTTCCTCTGTCTCTGCTTTCCCTCCACCTGTTCCTCCTAATGTATAAGCGGGGCGAACAATCACAGGAAAACCAATTTCTTTGGCAAAATTCACTGCCTCTTCTACATCACCCGTAATGATGCTCTCTGGGATCGGTTCACCGATTTTCTCCATCGTCTGTTTAAAAAGCTCTCGATCCTCCCCTTTTTGAATCGAGGTAATTGTGGTTCCAAGCAAAGGGACTTGATACTTCGTTAAGACTCCTGCTTTTTCAAGCTCTATGGCAAGATTAAGGCCTGTTTGCCCACCTAAAGTGGCTAACAAGCCATCTGGTCTTTCGCGTTCTATAATTTTTGTTACCGACTCTACACTAAGTGGTTCAAAATAAACATAATCTGCAATTTCCTGATCGGTCATGATCGTTGCTGGGTTATTATTTACCAGTACAATTTCAATTCCTTCTTCTTTTAAAGCCATACAGGCTTGTGTACCTGCATAATCAAATTCAGCTGCTTGCCCAATCACAATAGGGCCAGAACCAATAACTAATATTTTGCGATAGTTTTTACGAGATTTGGGCATATTGTTTAACTCCTTTTTCTACGCTACATAGCTGAACAAATGTCTTAAAGATCTCGAAAGCCTCAATCGGCCCTGGATGTGCTTCTGGATGGAATTGCACGGATTGAATTGGGAGAAAACGATGCTTCATCCCTTCTACAGATTGGTCATTCACATTTTGATGGGTCACAACAAAATCTGTCTTCTTTAGTGATTCATCATTTACTACATAACCATGATTCTGTGAAGTCATCCATACTTGATTCGTTTCAAGGTTAATCACTGGGTGATTTACACCACGATGACCAAATGGCAATTTTTCTGTATCTGCCCCAAAAGAAAGTGCTAGTAACTGATGGCCTAAACAGATGCCAAGGGTTGGAAAAGAAGTGACCAATTTTTTAATCTCAGGTAATAATGGAGTAAGCTCTTTTGGATCCCCTGGTCCATTAGATAAAAGAATTCCATCTGGATTTAATTTCAAGATTTCCTTTACTGGATAGTTGTAGGGAACCACTGTCACGCTACATCCTAAACTTTTCAACGAATCAATAATCGAAAATTTTGCCCCATAATCGATTACCACCACATGTGGACCTTGGTTCGGGTAAAAAAGGGGAATTCTCGTACTCACCTGATCTACTAAAGGAAGTAGATTAATTCTTGAAAATTGCTGATCGTCTTGTTCTTGTAGCTCCAGTTTTCTTTTCCAATCAGCCAATAAAGAGGAATCCAAGGTCTTGCTGATCATCCCCCTTAAAGAGCCATGTTTGCGGATCAGCTTTGTTAATTCTCTAGTATCAATCCCTGATAAACCAGGAATCTGATATTTCGCTAAAACCTGTTCAAAGGTTTGGTTATATTGAGGGTGGCTAGGTTCTTTACATAACTCAGCAACGATCACTCCAGCAACCTGAGGACGGATGCTTTGGTCATCGATGGTATTGATTCCATAATTACCGATTAAGGGATAGGTAAAATTGACAATTTGCCCTGCATAGGAAGGGTCAGTAATCACTTCTTGGTACCCTGTCATTCCGGTTTGGAACACCACTTCGCCACTTTGCTCTACCTCTGCTCCAAACCATTCCCCTTCAAACCAATCTCCTGTCTCTAAGAAAAGATAACCCTTCATTCATTTCACCTCCTCATTTTTGCCAAGCCTCAATGCTGCTGATTAAGCGGTCAATCCCTTGTTCCACTTCTTCTTTACTAATATTTAATGGGGGTAATAATCTGAGTACATTTGGTCCTGCTGTAAGGACTAGCAACCCTTGCTCCTTCGCCAATCCAACTAATGGGGCAACAGGTTTTTTCCACTCAATACCAATCATTAAACCTTTCCCTCTTACTTCAACATAATCAGGGTATTTTTTTAATTTTTTTGTAGCTGTTCTTTTAAATCATCCCCAATCTCTTTAACATGGGAAAGGATTTCCTTTTTTTGTAGTGTTTCAATGGTTGCCAATGCAGCCGTTGTTACAATAAAATTTCCACCAAAAGTAGAACCATGGCTTCCAAGAGAAAAAGCTTCTTTCGTTTTCTCGCTCCCGAGCATGGCGCCAATTGGAAAACCACTGCCTAATCCTTTTGCTAAGGTAATAACATCAGGTTTGATTGGATAATTTTGGAATCCAAACCACTCTCCTGTTCTTCCCATTCCTGTTTGTACTTCATCAACCATCAATAAAATGTCATGTTCTTTTGCTACTTGTTCCAGATGGCTTAACCAAATAGGGTCGGCTTGATAAATCCCACCTTCTCCTTGGATCACTTCCAGCATAACCGCCGCTGTTTCATGGGTGACTGCCTTATCAAACGCTTCTATATCTCCATAGGGAATCGTCACAAAGCCATAAGGCAATGGATCAAAACCATCCTTTACCTTCATTTGCCCTGTAGCCGTCAATGTGGCTAAAGTTCTGCCGTGAAAGGATTGTTGAAAAGTAATGATTTGATACCTTTGTCTATTTTTTACTTTTTGTTGGTAACGTCTAGCCAATTTAATGGCTGCTTCATTTGCCTCAGCACCACTATTCCCAAAGAAAACATAATCTAGCCCACTTATTTCGGTTAATTTCTTAGCCAATTCCATCTGGGGTGAAATCGTAAATAAATTGGATGTATGCCAGATTTGGTCTAGCTGTTCAATGACTTTTTTCTTTACTTCCTCTGGAACATGGCCTAGTAGGTTGACGCCAATCCCCGAAGTAAAATCTAAATAACTATTTCCTTTTTCATCCCAAACCCAGCACCCCTTTCCTTTTACAGGGCGAATCATTCCTTCCGGATAAGTAGGAAAAACTGCACTCATCAACCAACCGCTCCTCTCGCTTTATAGATTTTTGTTCCGACTAACTGATGGTCAATCACTTTAGTCAAAATCCCTTTTTCTCGCCCATCCAAGATATAAACTTCATCAATCCCATGATCTAAACATTGTAAAGCGGCCTCCACCTTGGGAATCATACCACCTAATACATGTTGTTCTGTAATCAAGTGATCGATTTCTTCTCTTGTTAAAAGATGAAGGACTTTCCGCTTTCCTTTTACCGTTTGATAGATTCCAGGAATATCTGAGACCATCAATAGCTTTGAAGCGTTTAGTTGAGTAGCGATTGCTTGCGCTACAGTATCTGCATTGATATTATAAATCTGTCCTTTTTGATCCATTCCTAACGGACTAATGACAGGAATCGTATTTTGGAATTGTAACTGACTGAACAAGTGGCAGGAAATTTGTTTTATTTTCCCTACATAGCCTAATTGAGGGTCTAATGGCTCTACTTCAATCATATGTTGATCAATTCCACTTAAGCCTATGGCATTACCGCCAGCCATTTGAATCCTTTTGACAATCTCTTTGTTTTCTTTTCCATTTAACACCATTTGCACCACTTCTAAGGTTACCCCATCTGTTACCCTTAACCCATTGATGAAAGAAGAAGTAATCCCTAGCTTTGCAAGCATTTGGTTAATGGCAGGGCCACCACCATGTACGATAACAGGAAACCAGCCTTGGTCGATCAGTTTGACTAACTCCTGATAAAACTCAGCAGATAACTCTCCTAACACACTTCCACCAATTTTAATCACAATGACTTGTTTTGCATCTAGGGCATGTTCGGAATAAAGATTACGTACGGTATGAGGCATTGATTTTGACATAGTCATAGGTTAAGTCACACCCCCAAGCAGTTGCAGATTGCTCTCCTTGGTTTAAATCGACCAAGATCTTTACTTTATTTTCCTTAAAAGATTGAGTCACAGCTTCTTCTTCATAATTCATGACGATTCCTTTTTGTACAACAAGGGTATGACCAATCGTAATATCTAGTTGTTTCTCATCGACGTAAAATCCGCTATTGCCGATCGCCATCACTACACGGCCCCAGTTCCCATCTGCTCCAAACACAGCAGTTTTTACTAAATTGCTGCCCACGATTTTTTTCGCAATCACTTTAGCCATTTCTTCAGTAGCTGCTCCTTGAACAACCACTTCAATCAGCTTTGTCGCCCCTTCTCCATCTTGGGCAATCATTTTGGCTAATTGTTCTGATACATAATGAAACCCATGAACAAAAACAGGCCAGTCTGGATGAGCTTCAGTCAATTCTGTATGGCCTGCAAAACCATTGGCCATAACGAGAACCATATCATTTGTTGATGTATCTCCATCCACTGTAATCATGTTAAAGGTTTGATCTGTCACATGATGCAATAAACGTTGAAGTACATCAGGATGAATCTTAGCATCAGTGGTAACAAAAGCTAGCATCGTAGCCATATTCGGATGGATCATCCCAGATCCCTTTGCAGTACCCCCAATCGTCACCGTTTTTCCTTCGATTTCAATCTCAACCGCTAATGATTTTGCAAATGTATCTGTTGTTAAAATCGCTTCTGAAAAAGATGCTCCATCCTCACCAAGTAGATGAGGTAATTGCTCGATTCCAGCAAGGATTTTTTCGATTGGTAATCTTTCTCCAATGACACCAGTGGATGTAACGGCTACTTCCCAAGGGGAAAGTTGAAAAGAATCAGCAACTGCATTTCTCATCATCAATGCATCCACCATTCCTTGCTCCCCTGTAAAAGCATTAGCATTCCCACTATTTACGACTAACGCCCGTAATGTAGATCCTTTTGCCAAACTTTGTTGGGTCACTTTCAAAGGTGCCGCTTGAAAGGCATTGGTCGTGTACACGGCTGCACTTACAGCAGGCCCTTCTGAGAGGATTAGCCCTAAATCTTTTCTCTTTTTCTTAATCCCACAATGAATTCCTACAGCTTGAAAACCCAGTGGAGATGTCACATCCCCCTCTTTGACCGTTTTCATCTTAAAATTTGTCATCTTAATCATTCTCCATCCCCCTTTCTTTTACCTCTACCCTTTAAGATAACCCCTATCCCATTATAAAAATGAAAAGAAAGTAATACTATGTTTGTTCTCACGGATAGATAGGAACAAACCTCAATCCTAACTCCTGTTCCCAACCCATCATCAGATTTAAATTTTGAACCGCTTGCCCTGCGGCTCCTTTCATTAAATTATCAATGGCTGAAAAAAGAATCAGTCTTTTGGTCCGTTGATCTAAGAAAATCCCAATATCACAATAATTGGAACCAACCACTTGTTTAGTTTCAGGGTATTCCCCGCTAGGACGAACGCGGATAAATGGTTGGTTTCCATAATCCTCTACGTAATATTGAACCAATTCTTCTTCTTTATATTCCTTTTCAAGGTCTAGATAAATCGTTGACAAGATTCCTCTTGTGATCGGTAGTAAATGGGTCATCATTTGCACCGTAACCTGATGGCCACTTAGATCTGTTAATACTTGTTCAACTTCAGGAATATGCTGATGCCTTCCCACTTTATATGCTTTAAAATTATCGTTGACTTCTGAAAAGTGGGTGTTTCGTGAATATCCACGACCTGCTCCTGATACCCCTGATTTAGCATCGATAATCACCGATTTAATCGGCAACTTCCTTCTATATAATGGGGCTAAGGCTAATAAAATACTTGTGGCATAACATCCTGGATTGGCAATATAGTTCGCTTCCTTAATCTCTTTCGGAAACACCTCAGATAACCCATAAACCGCTTGTTGTAAAAGAGATGAATCAACAGCCTCTAAGTGGTACCAAAGCTCATACTGTATTGGCTCCTTTAGGCGAAAATCACCAGAAAGATCGATCACTTTAAATCCTGCCTCAAGAAATTGAGGGCCAAGTTCCTTACTTACCCCAGAAGGAGTAGCTAAAAAAACCACTTCATTTTCTTTTTTGAGTTCAACTATTTTCTCTATGGTAAGATCAGATAATTTTTCAATCGGTGACTCCAAGAGTTGACGTAAATGAGGATAGATTCTGTCGATCGATTCACCCTCTTGACTATGTACAAACAAATGGTGAATATTCACTTTGGGGTGCTGTAGTAAGATTCGAATCAGTTCTATCCCACTATAGCCACTTGCCCCAACCACAATTACATTCAATTCATCCATCCTCCCTGATAAATATTTATAAATATCTTTGAATTATTATACATCCGTATTTTTATAAATTCAATTGTTTTTTTATACAAAGCTTGGTCTTTTTTAATAAATTTGTTCACGCTACACAGCTAAAGCTGTTAGTCGTACTATGTCGCTGCTTATGGAATATACAAAACCAAAAAAAGGTTGTAATTTGAAAGAAACGAGTTCCTTGCAAATTACAACCATATTAGAGATATTCGTACTAACAGATTCTTGGTAGAAGCATACCAGATAGACGGTCTAGGCGGCGGGTACTTCCAAGCGGCGTTCTAAGAAAAAGCCTTCCTTTTCCTTTTCCTTTGCCTTTCCCTATCACCTTACCTATCACTTTGGCTTCTTTTCCTATTTCATACTGATGTAGAATGGAAAGAACTTTGCCCTCATCCTCTTTTCCAACGATGATGATCACTTTCCCTTCATTTGCCAAATAAAATGGTTCATAACCAAGAATATCGCAGGCCCCTTGTACTTCTCTTCGTACAGGAAGGAGCATTTCATCAATTTCCATCGTGACGTTAAAGTCTTCACATATCTCCACAAGTGTTGTAGCCAGACCACCTCGAGTGGGATCTCTCATGATCCGAACATGATTGACTGCTTGTAAAACCTCTGCAATCATATGGTTTAACGTAACACAATCACTTTGAACTTCTGTCTGAATTCCTAAGTCTCCTCGAGCAGAAAGGATAGCAATTCCATGATCTCCTATTGTTCCACTAATGACGATCGAATCCCCTTCTTGCATCGATTCAGGTTTTACCGTATGATGTTCGTCAATCCAACCGATCCCTGTGGTATTGATATAGAGTCCATCTGCACTTCCTTTTTCAACTACTTTTGTATCCCCAGCTACGATTCTTACATCTGCTTTTTTCGCTTCTTCTACCATCGACTGAACGATTTTTTTCAGATCAACAATCGGAAAACCTTCTTCGATGATAAAACTAGCAGTAAGAAACTTTGGTGTCGCTCCACTTACTGCTAAATCGTTTACAGTTCCTGTAACGGCTAACTTCCCGATATCTCCGCCTGGGAAAAAGAGAGGTTTAATGACAAAACTATCTGTGGAAATTGCAATCCTTGAATGTGCTATAGAAAGAATGGCTGCATCCAATTTCGCTTGTTCTTGATGACCAAAAGTATCTACAAATACTTCCTGAATCAGTTGGTGGGCTAATTCTCCCCCATCCCCGTGGGCTAAGCTGATTCGATCATTCATAATTATTCCTCCCTCATATATTGATAGTGGGCAGCACAGGTTCCTTCACTAGATACCATGCATGGCCCAATGGGATGAAGAGGGGTACAAGCTTTATTAAAAAGAGAACACTCCTCAGGTGTAATAATCCCCCGAATGATTTCCCCACACCGACATGCGGTTTTACGAGGTTCTCCTACTGTCATGTTAAATCTCTTCTTCGCATTTAAGTGAGCATATTCTTCCCGCAAATCAAGACCACTGTTTTTGATGATCCCGATTCCCCGCCATGCTTCATCACTCAGCGTCAAATACGTTTCCATCAGTTTCTGAGCCACTTGATTGCCTTTATCGGTGACGATACTTCGATGATCATTGATAATCTCCGCTTTTTCTTGAAGGAGCAATTGTAAAAGTTTATAGATACTACTTAACATTTCTACCGATTCAAACCCGCTAATCACACCAGGCATCTGATATTCATCCACAAGATATTGATAACTATTTTTTCCTAATACAATAGATACATGGCCTGGTAATAGGAATCCATCGATCTTAACAACCTCAGATTCTAGTAAATGACGAATGATTGGTTCTACCAATTTCGTGGTTAACCACATGGAAAAGTTTGTAATTCCTTCATCATCTGCCATCTTCAGGGCAACAGTAAGAACAGGAATTGTGGTTTCAAACCCGATTCCTAGAAAAACGACTTCCTTATCTGAATGCTTCTTGGCGATTTCCACTGCATCGACAGGGGAATAAACGACTCGAATCTCTCTTCCTTCTGTTTTCGCTTCCATCAGCGAACGTTTCGTTCCTGGAACCCTGATCATATCGCCAAAGGTACAAATAATTCGATTTTCACCTTCCGCCAATTGGATCATTGCGTCAATCGATTTTTGATCGGTCACACAAACGGGGCAACCAGGACCAGAAATAAGCTTCACATGATCCTTTAACGACTTTTTAATCCCCGTTCTTGCTAAAGCCATCGTATGGGAACCACATACTTCCATGATCGCTGGAAGTCTTCCATATTTATCTTTATATAAATTCGCTAAGTTCATCACTTTTGCTAATAATTTTCGACTTAACTCAGGGTTGGAGGATTCATTCAGAATCTCTAGCATCAGCAAGCTTCCTCCATTCCTCAATGCTGACCTTTGCATATTCTTCGTCAACGATCGACATGGCTTGTCCTGCATGAACAACCACATATTCACCTACTTGTACTTCAGGAACAAAGATAATACCTACCCTCATTTTTGACCCCATGACATCCACTACTGCCGTATATTCCTCTTTTTCTATTACTTTTGCTGGAACCCCTACACACATTTCCTTACTCTCCCCCTTTTAAATCCTTTCATTCGAATCTCTATTGATAGCATTTGCCGCGACGATTAACTGACCGAATGCAATTCCCCCATCATTACAAGGAACCTTTTTATGGGTATAAACTTCAAAGCCTAGCTGCGAAAGTCTCCTTTTCATTTCACTAGTTAAAAATGGATTATGAAAACTGCCCCCTGATAAAACCGCTTTTCGGTTCCAGTCTGTTTGGAAACTGGACACCTGTACAAGTGCCTCCACAAGAGCAGTAACCAATGTTTGATGAAACATCTGAACGATATCAACCACTGGTTTCTTCTGCAAAATATCCTTTGTTATATGATCAATCATTTTGGTAAAATCAATCTCTAGTCCCTGATCCCCATTTTCTTTAATTTCAAAGGGGTAGGATTCTTGAATCGTGATTTCTTCAGGCATCATTTCAGACAAACGGATTGCTGCTTCACCATCATAAGTGGAAACCTGACAAATGCCTAACATAGCACTAATCGCATCAAACAAACGGCCACACGTCCCTGTTAGCGGCGTATTGATCTTCTTTTCGATCATTTTCTTTAAAATATTAATCTCGTATTCTTTCTCTTTAAAAAGTTGATTTGCTAGTATTACTCCCTTTTCTCCTAAATAACCAATCATCATCCCGACAGCATTGCGCCAAGGCTCTTTAATCGCTTTTTCCCCACCTGGGAGGGGAGTATAAGTAAGATGGGCTAGTCGCTTAAAGGAACGGGCGTCTCCGTAAAGGATTTCAAAACCCCAAATATTACCATCTTCACCATAGCCTGTACCGTCTAAAATGATCCCGTACACAGGTTCAGTCAGCTGATTATCCTCCATACACGCCACATGATGAGCATGATGATGTTGCACTTCAATCATCTTCCCCTGCATGTCCTCCGCCAATCTTCTCGTTGTAAACTGGGGATGCATGTCTATAGCAATCACTTTTCCTTGAGTTCCCATCCATTTCATGAGATGGTGAAATTCATTCTTAAAAAAATCGACAACCTCCAAGTGATCCATATCCCCAATGTGAGGTCCTAAGAAGATCTGCTCATGTCTGCCAATGGCAAAGGTATTTTTTTGCTGCCCACCTAAAGCTATCACATCATGGACAGGCTGCTGTGTTGAGATTGGATCAGGAACATAACCTCTTGAACGCCTTAGAAAAGTAATCTCACCATCAATGACCTGAACCACCGAATCGTCTAAAGGATGTAAAATTTCTCGATTTGTAGTTAGGATAAAATCTGCAATTTCATTTAATCCTTTTAATGCCTCCTCGTCTTTATAAAGAATAGGCATTCCTGATGGATTGGCACTCGTCATCACCAATAAACGAAGGTCTGGATCATCGAAGAGTAGATAATGTAATGGCGTATATGGCAACATGACCCCTAGTGTCTTTAACCCTGGAGCCAAGTTTTTAGGCAACTGGTTATGCTGCTTTTGCATTAATACGACAATCGGTGATTCGGACGATTGAAGGGTTTCCTTTTCTTTTGGTCCAATATAACAGAGATCCCTAGCGATTTCCATTGAAGCAGCCATTACGGCAAGGGGACGATTTGGCCGTCGTTTTCTCTCCCTTAGACGAGAGATTGTCTCCTCATTCAAAGCATCACAGGCTAGATGATAACCCCCTAGGCCTTTGATCGCAACAATAAAGCCTTGTTTTAACAACTGTTGTACTTTTTCGATCGCTTGATCACCTTTCCCTATACCTTCTCCATCGATGGATAATAATTCAACATCTGGCCCACAGGAAAGGCAAGCAATCGGTTGAGCATGATGGCGACGATTATTAGGGTTCTCATATTCCTCCTGACAGGACTCACACATCTCAAAAGATGACATGACCGTATAGGGACGATCATAGGGTAATTCAGAGATAATCGTATAACGGGGGCCACATTGGGTACAGTTGATAAAGGGATAACGATAGCGAAAATTGGTTGGGTCTTTCATCTCCCGTAAACAATCTTCACATACCGCCGAATCGACGGGAATCACTAAGGAGGACTTCCCCGTTCGTTCACTTGGGATAATCATAAAATCTTGATATCCCTTAGGATCCATTTCTACAACATCAATAGAATCCACTCTAGATAACCTTGGAGGATGGAGCTTAACTTCATCAATCATTTGTTGAAGGGATTCTTCCTCCCCCTCCGCTACGATTCGCACCCCATCCATATTATTTTGAACAGTTCCCTTGATGTCATATTTTTCAGCTAATTGAAAGATAAAGGGGCGAAATCCCACCCCTTGAACCCTTCCTTTTATCGTTAATTTGCTGGCTTTAAGCATTTTTGATAAACACCCCTGATCCAATTGAGCCATTCTTCTAGTCCTTCTTCTGTCTTCGATGAAAGTTGGATCAATTTCGATTCAGGGTTAATTCCTTTTAAGTCTTCAATTGCTTGTTGTACATCAAAATCTAGATAAGGAAGCAAATCAATTTTATTTAAGACAACCAATTCTGTTCTGCGGAACATCACTGGATACTTTGGAATCTTGTCATTTCCTTCTGGAATACTTAAAACTACCACTTTATGGGCTTGACCTAGATCATAACCAGATGGACAAACCAGGTTACCTACATTCTCAATAAATAAGATATCGATATCATCTAAATTAAATTCAGGCAACACTTT
Organism: Tepidibacillus decaturensis; assembly: GCF_001561915.1. Taxonomy (GTDB): domain Bacteria; phylum Bacillota; class Bacilli; order Tepidibacillales; family Tepidibacillaceae; genus Tepidibacillus_B; species Tepidibacillus_B infernus. The sequence continues at coordinate 2,276,191 of NZ_LSKU01000001.1, forward strand.
TGCTACCATTCTTGCATCTAGATGACAACCACCATTGGTGTTGATTTGTACTGCTTTTGCTCCTAATGCACGAATACGATCCGCATCTTTTTCTGTAGCCAAATCTCCTTCGATGACACCAATGCGAAATTCACTGGATAAAGCCTGTACAGTTTTTTCCAATAGCGTCGTCTTTCCTGCCCCAGGTGAACTCATAATATTGATCACTAAGGTTCTACTTTTTTGAAACTGCTCTCTATTAAATTCAGCGGCCTTATTATTATTTGATAGAATGTCTTCCTCTAGAACGATTTCCATCTCCCTTTCCCCCTTTGTAAAGATTGTACACAACTTTAACACATTGCTTTTCGTGGTTTGTATATTCCACCCCTATACAAACCTATCTAATTTCCTTTATAGGATTTCACTTTAAACGTTTCCCCAGCGATCAACTTCCCACTCGGAAAGTTACATGCAGGGCATACCGCAATCCGTTGTTCTGGCATATATTCTAATTCACAGATCACACATATGGCTTTTGCTTTCTCGTGAATGATGGTTAGTTTTGCATTCTTGTCCAAGAAATCAATTCCCTGAGATTTGTACACATCAAAAGCCATTTCCAATGCGTCTGGTAGTGCATTACTCAATTCTCCTACGATTAAATCTACTTCTTCTACTTTTTTGATATTCCTCTTTTTCGCATCTTCTTCTATCAAATGGAGGATATCACCCATCAAAGCCATCTCATGCATCTTGATCCTCCTCTTTCCTTTACATTTTCTCTATTAAAACAAACCACTTACCATCCTTTTCTTTTAAAGGGTAAAACTTTGGAACGAATTGGCCCTCATTCTTTTCAATGAAATATTGCTTATTGCATGCTAGACAGATCAATTTCTTTTCAAAAGGAATCCACTGAATGAAGGTATGGCAAATTGGGCAAGTTTTATCAAGGGCTTTCATCTCTTCCCCATTGGAATAAAGGCTAATCGAACGATTTTCTAAAAAAAGATCCTTAACCCCAATAAACGCTTTTGGATGAAGATGTCCAAGAGTGTGCCGCTTCACCCCAGTCATCTCATCAAACAATTGATCGATCTTCTCAACGTCCTCTTCAATTAAAGGAGAAACAAACTCTTTTGCAGCCTCTAAAAGGCTCTTTTTCATCTGAGATAAGAACTCGGCACGATTCACAAGCTTTCACTCCAAATTTGAACCTGTTGAACGACTTTTTCTACCAGCTTTGGCAATTGTTTTTGAACCGTTTCTGATAATTCAAGACCTAATTGTAAGGAATAAGGCTGGATACCGAACATGATCATTTTTTCGGGTAATCTTTCCCGAAGTTTGGCTGCAGATAATACTTCTTGAAAACCCACTTGATGAATTGACATTTTGATCCCGTAATACTTTGGTATTTCCTCATCCTCAATCGTTATTAATTCCCCTGCTAGTTTCCCCGCATTGATCGCATCAATAATAATCAAATAGTCAGCTTCCTCAACAGGTTCTAATAATTTGATTCCATCCGTTGTCCCTTCTATGATCTCAAGATAGGGTGACTCTGGTAGAGCTTCACGTAAATAGGGAAGAATATGCACACCAACACCCTCATCTGAATAGAGGGTGTTGCCAATGCCAATAATAATGATTTTTTTTGCTTTCTTTTCTTCAGTCATCATCTGTTACACACCTTCAGTCTCTTAGATCGCATTCAGACTTATAACCTGTGAAAATAGAAGATACCGTTCCGTTCCTTGTGAGCCAATCTTCACGAAATGCCATATAAATATGAATCACCATAAACACCATAAATCCCCATGCCACTAAATGATGCCAAGATCGAACGGAAAAACTATCTCCACCAAAAAGGTATGGAACCCAAGAGAAGAATTTCCCCCAAAAGGATTCTGGATTGGGTTCAAAATATAAATAGTATCCAGTAAACATCATGATGAGTGATCCTGTGCCAATAAAGATCCAGTAACTTAATTCAGCCAAGGCATTATGACCAATATAATGTTTTTTCTTATTTTTTAGGAATAAATAAAATTTAATCGTTTCAAACGTACCTTTCCAAAACTCTTTTCGTAACGGGTTTGACTTTGCATATTGATTCCCAACAAAAACCCAATAGAACCGGACAAGTAAATTGATCGTAAAAACAAAAGCAGAAAAAAAGTGAATATAACGAACCCAGCCCATCAAGAAAGAATAGTAAGCTTCTTCTTGAACAGGCGCAGCTACAAAAGGATGAGCAATATAGACCCCGGTAATCATTAAGATGATAATAGCAAGTGCATTGATCCAATGGAAAATACGTACCGGAAGCTCCCATACATATACTTTAGTACAGTTTCCTTTCATATTCCTGCTAACATGGTTTGGGTCAAAGGTAAAATCAGGCTGATACCTTGGGATTGGATTTGGTTCAGTAGGGATCGACATCAAACTTCCCTCCTAATAACCTATTTTAAGTTCGGTCATTTTTTGATTTTCTAAATCAGTCAGATGAACAGCACAAGCCAAGCATGGGTCAAAGGAATGGATAATCCTTAGAATTTCGATCGGTTGTTCAGGATCTAAAACAGGTGTGCCCCTTAAAGCAGCTTCATACGCACCTACATTTTGGTCCTCAATTCTTGGTGATGCATTCCAAGTCGTAGGAACAACCGCTTGATAATTTTTTGTCTTCCCATCTTCAATTTCAATCCAGTGGCCTAACGAACCGCGAGGAGCCTCCATCCAACCTACACCTTTTGTTTGTTTCGGCCATGTACTAGGTTCCCACTTTGTGCGATCAAATGTGGTTTGATCCCCATTCTTGATATTTTTCAATAGTTCATCCATATCATTGCGTAGCCAGTTGGAAATGAGAACTGTTTCAAGTCCTCTCGCAACCGTTCTTCCTAAGGCAGACTGTAAGGCACTAATCGGTAAATCTAATTTTTTCAAAGTACTATCGACAATATCGACAAACTCTTCTTTGTCTAGTGCATATCCTACTAACATTCGAGCCAATGGACCTGTCTCCATCGGTTTATTCTTCCAACGAGGAGATTTTAACCAACTATATTTATCATCCGTATTTAAATTTTTATAAGGGGCTTTTGGCCCACTATAATTTAATGTGGTTTCCCCTTCCCAAGGATGTTTTGCACCTGTTCTTTGACCATCATAGGTATACCATGAACGATCAATAAATTCTTTAATTTGTTCTGGGTCTCTTGGATCTACATCATATACCTTGCTTAAATCGCCATCTAGAATGACACCTCGAGGCATACGATAATCCTTCACTTCTTTCCAATCGCTGGTAGAGAAATCACCATAAACCAAGTAATTGTTTAATCCTCCACCATAGGTCCAATCTTTATAGAACGAACCAATCGCTAAAAGATCAGGAATGTAGACCTTGTTCACAAACTCTCTTGCTTCATCAATCAGTTGAGAAATATAGGCTAATCGTTCTGCATTCACTCCTGTATCACTATTGATATCGATTGGAGTAGCCATTCCACCTACCACGTAAAATGGGTGTGGATTCTTTCCTCCAAAAATCGTTTGGATTTTTACTACTTCTTTTTGCCAATCTAGTGCTTCTAGATAATGTGCTACTGCTAGTAGATTAACCTCAGGTGGTAACTTATAAGCGGGATGACCCCAATATCCGTTAGCAAAAATACCAAGTTGTCCGCTATCCACTAATTTTTTAATTTTATTTTGAACCTCTTTAAAATAACCAACAGATGATTTCGGCCAATCAGAGATCGATTGAGCAATACGACTTGTCTCTGCAGGGTCTGCTTTTAATGCATTGACGACATCCACCCAATCTAAGGCATGTAAATGATAAAAATGAACGACATGGTCATGAACAAATAATGTTTCATTCATCATCTCTCTGATTAAATGAGCATTTCGCGGGATATGAATATCTAACGCATCTTCAACTGAACGAACGGAGGACAAGGCATGAACCGTGGTACAAACCCCACAGATCCGTTGAACATAGGCCCAGACATCTCTTGGGTCTCTGCCTTGGACAATCAGTTCAATTCCCCTTACCGATGTCCCAGAACTAAAAGCATCTTTAATCACTCCATCATTAAAATCTGCTTCAATTCTTAAATGGCCTTCTATTCGGCTAACCGGATCGATCACTAATCGCTCCATCTTTATTCACCTCTATTTATCGAGTTTTCTTGTTTTTTTGGTTCTTTTTTCATTGCGGTAATAGATGCATGAACAGCGATACCTGCTAGTGCAGCCCCAGTTGCATAGAGACCAACTTTCTCAGGATTGATCGTCGTTTGTGTACCAGGGATTTCTGCCTCACGAACATAGAAAGGCCCATTATCCCAGAATTGATTTTCTGTACAACCAATACATGGATTACCTGATTGAATCGGGAAGCTTACCCCACCATTCCAGCGAATTTGCGCACAAGAACTATATGTAGTAGGGCCTTTACAACCAAGCTTATATAGACAATAGCCTTGTTTTGCCCCTTCATCATCAAAGCTTTCTGCAAACAGGCCTGCATCAAAATACGCACGACGGTTACATGTATCATGAATCCTGTGTCGATAGAAAGCCTTTGGTCTTTTTTGACTATCTAGTTCCGGAATTGTTCCAAAGGTGATAATATGTGCGATCACACCAGTCATCACTTCAGCGATTGGTGGACATCCAGGAATTCGAATCACTGGTTTATCTTTGATTAAATCAGTCACAGGCACTGCATGGGTCGGATTTGGTTTTGCTGCTGCAATTCCACCCCATGAAGAACAGCTTCCATAAGTAATCACCGCCATTGCTCCCTTTGCTGTTTCGAGCAGAAGTTCTTTTGCGGATCTACCACCAATCATCAAAAAGTCATCGTTTAAAGGAATACTTCCTTCTACAACTAAGACATACTCCCCATTGTAGTTTTCAAGGACACTTTGACGGGCAGTCTCAATATGGTGACCGGAAGCGGCGGATAAGACTTCACTGTATTCTAACGAAATCATCTCTAGTAAAACGCTTTCAACCTTAGGATGAGTAGAGCGAATAAATGATTCAGAACAACCTGTGCAATCTTGCATTTGTAGCCAAATGACTGGTACGCGTTTTTTTGTTTCCATTGCCTTCACTACAACATCCGTTTGGGAAAAACTTAAACCCATTGTGGCAGCCAAACCGGTACACATCTGTAAGAAACGCCGACGAGAAATCCCCCTTTCAAGAGCAGATTCTAAAATCGTTTTCTCTCCATCCATTCTTTTACTCCTCCATTTTTCTAGAATGATAATAATAACACTTATGATTATAAAAAAGTTGTATCGTATATTAGTTCACCAATTGTTCATAATCACTGCATATAGCTAATATATTTATAGTGAACTACCCGCCACCTACGCTTCGCTTAGAGGTGGGGGCTTCTAAGGTAATCGCACCTAACGGTACGAAATTTACTTAGCTATCGAGCCTGTTCCATGCTCTATTTATGATTATACTAACAGTCGCAATCCTTCACGCTTGATATTGATAGAAGCGTTCCAATCTCTATCTGCCACAAAACCACAATCACAATCG
>NZ_LSKU01000001.1:2283314-2291695 GCF_001561915.1 Tepidibacillus decaturensis
TGATTCGATAGTATATGTATATTCCTACACCAAACATTTTATATTAAATTCTCTAAAAATAATAGATTTTTTTGAATTCGCTTTCAATTTTTTCAATTAATCTTTATAATAATTTAAAATGATATATTTCTTCACTATACGAAATGAGGGATTTAAGTGGAAGTTGGCTTTTTAGAAGTGTTAATGATCGGATTTGTCCTTGGAATCAAACACGCCATTGAGCCTGACCATATCATCGCTGTCTCAACGATTGCCAGTCAAAGTAAAAGTCTTTGGCGATCTTCATTAGCAGGCGTTTTCTGGGGAATTGGCCATACGGCAACGATTTTTATTGTTGGCATCTCTTTTATTTGGATAAAAGGGGAAATCCCTGTAACATGGGCCATGTCCTTAGAATTTTTAGTTGGGATTATGCTTGTCGTGCTTGGAGTCTCAACGATTCTTTCCTACAAGAAGAATAAGATTCATGTTCATCATCATGAACATAATGGGATCGCTCATATACATTTTCATGATCGTCACGATTCTCATGTCCATCCAAAAGACGAAAAGAAGCTTTCCTATTTAAAATCTTTAATGATTGGTTTTATTCATGGACTAGCAGGCAGTGCAGCTATGATTATTTTGACGATGTCCACCGTACATAGTCCTATGGAAGGTGCCATTTATATACTCGTTTTTGGGGTCGGTACAACGATTAGTATGTTATCCTTTACTACCCTAATCGGTATTCCTTTTGTTTTAAGTGCAAAACATATTCAGATGAATCAATCCTTAACGATTTTAGCCGGGGCATTAAGTATGATATTTGGATTCTATAATATGTACAATTTGGGGATTACTGAGGGTTTGTTTAGCATGTGGGTGCAATAAAGAAAGTAAGACTGCTTACTCATTTTGGAGGTAAGCAGTCTTTTGCTATTTCTATACAGTCCTATTGATTCACGATTTCTTTTGCTTTTTTAATGATATGTTCAGCAGTTAGTCCGTATTTTACTAATAACTCATCTGGTTTACCAGATTCTCCAAAGGTGTCTTCTACACCGACGCGTTTTACAACAGTTGGTGCGTATTCAGTAACCACTTCAGCTACCGCACTTCCTAGGCCACCATAGATATTGTGTTCTTCGGCAGTAACGATTCCTTTTGTTTCTTTTGCTGCTTGAATTATGATATCCTTATCAATTGGTTTAACGGAAGACATGTTGATCACTCGGGTAGAAATCCCTTCTTGATCAAGCTGTTTTGCTGCCTCGATCGCAGGACTTAGCATGACACCCATCGCAATGATCGTAACATCCGTCCCCTCTTTAACAACAGTTCCTTTACCAATCTCAAAATTGTAATTCTCATCAAAAACAACTGGAACCGCTGGGCGACCTAAGCGAATATACATCGGGCCATCGTAATCAACAGCCGCATGAATCACTTGCCTTGTTTCTTCAGCATCTGCTGGTACAATGACAGTCATATTAGGAATCGCTCTCATCATCGCAATATCTTCGACTGCTTGGTGTGAAGCACCATCTTCTCCTAGAGTAAGCCCAGAGTGGGTAACCGCGATTTTTACATTTAACTTAGGATAGCATATTGAATTACGAATCATATCGCCCACTCGTAAGGTTCCAAATAGAGCAAAGGTGCTAACGAAAGGAATTTTCCCTGTTGTTGCTAAACCTGCAGCAGTACCGATCATATTGGCCTCGGCTATTCCCATATCAAAGAATCGTTCTGGGAACTTTTTGGCGAAGTCGATCGTTTTGGTGGATTTTGCCAAGTCAGCATCTAAGACAATCACATTTGGATTTTTTTCTCCCACTTCTACTAATGCTTTTCCATAGGCATCACGGGTTGCAATCTTAGTCATTTTGCTTCCCTCCATTCAATTCTGCTAATGCTTGCTCCAATTGTTCAGCATTTGGTGCTGTTCCATGCCAACCTACTTGATTTTCCATAAAGGAAACTCCTTTTCCTTTAACCGTATTAGCAATAATCATCGTTGGTTTCCCTTTGGTTTGTTTTGCTTCTTGAACAGCCGAATCAATTTGATTCAAATCATGGCCATCAATTACGATTACATGCCAGCCAAATGCACGGAATTTTTCGTCGATTGGGGCTGGGTTTATAATTTCATCGACTTTACCATCAATCTGTAAATGATTGTAGTCGACGATGGCTGTTAAATTATCTAATTTATAATGTCCAGCTGCCATGGCTGCTTCCCAAATCATTCCTTCTTGTAACTCTCCATCTCCAAGCATTGCGTAGACACGATAATCCTTTTGATCCAACTTTCCAGCTAATGCCATCCCATTGGCAGAAGACAATCCTTGACCAAGGGAACCCGTACTTTGTTCTACTCCAGGAAGCGATTTACGACTTGGGTGTCCTTGAAGGCGAGAGTTGATTTTTCGGAATGTCTTTAATTCATCCTTTGGAAAAAATCCTTTTTCTGCTAATGCAGCATAAAGAACTGGACTAGCATGTCCTTTACTTAATACAAAACGGTCACGGTCTGGATCTTTAGGGTTCTTAGGATCAATGTTCATCTCATGAAAGTATAAATAGGTTACGATATCTGTGGCAGATAAAGAACCACCAGGATGTCCAGAACTTGCTTCAGCAACCATTTTAACAATTTCTTGACGAATGGTATTGGCTGTTTTCTTTAATGAAGCCAAAGTTTGTTCATCTAAAGCCATTTTTATCCCTCCAATTTTTATGTTTTTTATAGATATAGTTTGTGGTTTATTTTAAACATTCTCTAATTCTTATATTAATACCTTTTACGTTCTAGAAATTCTACTACGTAAATAGGCATCAATAAATGCATCAATTTCTCCATCCATCACCGCGTTCACATTTCCCGTTTCCGTATTGGTACGATGATCTTTGACCATCGAATAAGGATGGAAGACATAAGAACGGATTTGACTTCCCCAACCAATTTCCTTTTGTTCTCCACGTAATTCTGCCAATTGTTTTTCTTGTTCTTCGATTTGCTTTTCATATAATCTTGCTTTTAATAGTTTCATCGCTTTTTCCCTGTTTTTAATTTGGGAGCGCTCTGATTGGCAAGTTACAATAATATTAGTAGGTAGGTGTGTAATCCTTACCGCTGAATCGGTCGTATTGACATGCTGGCCACCTGCGCCACTGGAACGGTAAGTATCTATTTTCAGATCCTCTGTGCGAATTTCGATATCGATTTCATCTTCAATTTCAGGTAAAACATCAACAGAACTGAATGAAGTATGTCGTCGTCCTGAAGCATCAAAAGGAGAAATACGTACCAAACGATGAACTCCTTTCTCTGCTTTTAAGTAACCATAGGCATTGTGGCCTTTAATTATAAGAGTTACACTTTTAACCCCTGCTTCTTCACCTGCTAAATAATCTAGGACTTCTACTTTATACCCATGATCCTCAGCCCAACGAGTATACATTCGCAGTAGCATTGAAGCCCAATCTTGAGACTCTGTACCACCTGCACCAGGATGAATCTCTAAGATGGCATTGTTTTTATCATATGGATCGTTAAGCAATAATTGTAATTCAAACTCAGAAAAACGCTTGCTTAGAGATTTCATACTTTTTTCAAGCTCAGCAAGCATTGCTTCATCATTTTCCTCTAAAGTTAATTCAAGCATCACTTGAATATCTTCAAATTGTTGCTCAAGGTCTGTCATTTGCTCAGTTAATTCTTTCAATCCGTTGACTTCACTAATCACTTTTTGAGCCGCATCATTATCATCCCAAAAATCCGGCTTAGCCATCACTTCTTCTAATTCTTCTATTCGGCTCTTTTTTTGATCAATGTCAAAGAGACCCCCTGATTTCTGCTAAACGCTTAGCCATCTTTTCTAATTCATGTTTTATTTCGCTTTCTGTCAGCATCTACTTCACCTCTTAGGTAAAATTCACCTTTCCATTCTAACATAGTTTGCCCATTCCTCCAACAAATAATGGAGATGTAAAAGAACCAAGTAGAAATTCTACTTGGCCACGATCAAATTATGCTGTTGCGCCATGACAGTGTTTATATTTCTTACCACTTCCACATGGGCAAAGGTCATTTCTTCCTATTTTTTCAGCCGCTTTTGCTGGTTTTTTCTTCGTTTGTTCACCTTTTGTATCTACCGCTTGACCCACTGCGACAGCTTCTCTTTGTAAGTTATTCTGGATTTGTGCCTTCATGATATAAGTGGCCACTTCTTCCTCAATCGCTTGAATCATTCCCTGGAACATTTCAAAGCCTTCCATTTGGTATTCACGCAATGGATCAGTTTGTCCATAAGCACGTAAATGAATACCTTGACGCAATTGATCCATCGCATCGATGTGATCCATCCATTTACTATCTACTGCACGTAATAGAACAACCTTTTCAAACTCTCTCATATTTTCTCCAAGTTGTTCTTCACGTTCTTGATATTGTTGTTCTATCCTTTGACGGAAAAGCTCAATGATCTCTTCAGGTTCTTTCCCCCAAATATCTTTTTCCGTAATCGTTCCTTCTTTTAAGAAAGTCCGGTTTGCTTGTTCAATAATCGCTTTTAGATCCCATTCTTCTTGCACAAGCTCTTCAGGGCAATGAAGGTGTACCAAACGTTCTACATAGTTCATGATCATACCAATAACCACGTCACGTAGATTATCGCTTTCAAGCACTTCACGACGTTGACGGTACATCACTTCACGTTGTTGGTTCATCACATCATCATACTGTAAGACAGTACGACGGATATCGAAGTTTTGTCCTTCTACTCGTTTTTGGGCCGATTCAATTGCCCTTGTAACCATTCGGCTTTCAATTGGTTGGTCTTCTTCCATTCCCAACTTATCCATCATACCCATGATATGCTCTGAACCAAATCTTTTCATAAGTTCATCTTCAAGTGAAAGATAGAATTGAGTAGAGCCTGGATCTCCCTGACGCCCTGAACGACCACGAAGCTGGTTATCGATTCGTCTACTTTCATGACGTTCAGTACCAATAATATGGAGACCACCAAGCTTGGAAACTCCGTCTCCTAAAACAATATCTGTACCACGGCCAGCCATGTTTGTGGCGATTGTAATGGTTCCAGGTTGGCCTGCTTTTGCTACAATCTCTGCTTCTTGGGCATGGAATTTTGCATTCAACACATTATGAGGAATGCCTTTACGCTTTAACATTTCAGATAAAAGCTCAGACTTTTCAATCGAAGTAGTACCTACTAACACAGGTTGTCGCTTTTGATAGCGATTAACAATTTCATTTACAACAGCTTGGTATTTTGCCCTCTCTGTTTTATAAATCACATCTGGCATATCTTCACGGATCATTGGCATATTCGTTGGAATCACCACAACGTCTAAACCATAGATCTTTTTAAATTCTTCTTCTTCTGTTTTAGCTGTACCCGTCATTCCAGCTAGTTTTTGATACATTCTGAAGTAATTTTGTAAGGTGATCGTAGCAAGTGTCATGCTTTCGTTTTGAACTTGAAGTCCTTCTTTTGCTTCGATCGCTTGATGAAGTCCATCACTATAACGGCGGCCATGCATCAAACGGCCAGTAAATTCATCAACGATAATCACTTCTCCATCTTGCACCACATAATCTCGGTCACGTTTCATTAACACTTTCGCTTTTAATGCCTGAGTAATATGGTGATTTAATGTGATATGATTTGTATCATATAAGTTATCAATTCCAAAAGATTTTTCTGCTTTTTCTACCCCTTCATCTGTAAGAGCAACAGAATTGGATTTAATATCCATTGTATAATCTTCTATTTCTTTTAGGCGATTGACAAAATGAGCAGCAGCATAATAAAGATCAGTAGATTTTGCTGCTTGCCCAGAAATAATTAAAGGTGTTCTTGCCTCATCGATTAAGATGCTATCCACCTCGTCAATAATCGCATAATTTAAAGGTCTTTGCACCATTTGTTCTTTATACAAAACCATATTGTCACGTAAATAGTCAAAGCCAAATTCATTGTTGGTTCCATAGGTGATATCTGCTGCATAAGCTTCTTGCTTCTCTTGGGCAGATAGATCATGAATATTTAGCCCAACAGTTAATCCAAGGAATTCAAACACTTGCCCCATTTGATTACGGTCACGAGTTGCAAGATATTCGTTAACAGTCACCACATGTACCCCTTTACCTTCAAGGGCATTCAGATATGCAGGAAGGGTGGCGACCAAGGTTTTTCCTTCCCCAGTCTTCATTTCAGAAATTCGGCCTTCATGGAGAACAATCCCACCTAAGATTTGCACATCAAAATGGCGCATTCCTAATACGCGCTTTGCTGCCTCCCGCACAACTGCAAATGCTTCTGGTAATAAATCGTCTAATGTTTCGCCTTTTTCTAAACGTTGTTTAAATTCCGCCGTTTTATCTCGAAGTTGGCTGTCTGAAAGTGTACTAATAGTTGACTCCAACTGATTCACTTGATTGACTATTTTATTTAAACGTTTAATTTCCCTATCGTTGGTATCACCAAAAACCTTTTTTTACCAATCCAAGCACGGGAACATCTCCTCTCAGAGAACAAAAATATGTTCATTATTTCAACAATATCAAATTTTATTTTATCATGTTTTGCGGTATAAAAGTCAAATTCTCCTATAAAAATACTAGATTTATTTTTTCCATATCGCCCGAATTTAGCCAAAAAACACCTTTATCTTTTTAAAAAATCCTCCATTTTAAATTAACGAGAAAAATGCATATTAGTTTCATTAGCTTTACAGAGATATATCATTTTACGATAACCTGATGGAATCAATCTAACAATTAGGGTATAATTAATTCGCTCATTATTTTTTAGAAAAAGATATACAAACACGTGTTCTTGTTATATAATATTTTTAGCAACTACTGTACGGCATAAAACCTATTTTAAAAATGAATTGAAAGGAGGCATAACCGTTGGAACAGGAAATTTTAATGCAAATCATGGATAAGCTTACACAAATGGATAACAAAATGACATCTATAGAAGACAGAATCACAACTATAGAAGATAGAATGACATCTATGGAAGACAGAATCACAACTATAGAAGACAGAATGACATCTATGGAAGACAGAATCACAACTATAGAAGACAGAATGACATCTATGGAAGACAGAATCACAACTATAGAAGACAGAATGACATCTATGGAAGACAGAATCACAACTATAGAAGACAGAATGACATCTATGGAAGACAATATCAGTCAACAATTCCAAGTCGTTTATCAGAAACTAGATACTATATCTAAACAAGTTGCAGATAATACGGAACTAATTAACCAAATCGGCTTTCTTTATGCAAAAGTCGAAAAAAGGGTTGACCAATTAGAAACGGATGTAAAATTAATTAAAAAAGTATTGGCACTTTCTTAAGAAGCACTCTAAGAAAAGGTTTGTATATTCCATCGCGCTCCGTCATCCGTACTCTTCTATGAATAAAGATTAAGAAGAGAAGGGCACTTCTGAAGGCACACAAAGTGTACAAGTCGTGCTACAGAGCTAAAGCTGCTAGTCACGCTATGTCGCAGCTTATGGAATATACAAACCCCTAAATGACAAGTGGAAAAAACCAGACCAAAGCATTAAATCGCTTTAGTCTGGTTTTATTTTACTCACTATTTATTTTTTAAAATTCTGGCTCAATTAACGCATATTTTCCATCTTTACGTTTATAAACAACATTCATCTCATCTGTTTCTGCATTAGAGAATACGAAGAAATTATGTCCTAACATATTCATTTGTAAAATGGCTTCTTCTATATCCATTGGTTTAAGGTTAAATCGTTTGGTTTTAACAACCTTAAAATCATCTTCCTCTTCTTCGGAAACTTTTCCATTTGGCTCTTCTTTAAATAAGGTCTTTAGGCTACCTTCTTGTCTAAATTTTCGGTTGATCTTTGTTTTGTGTTTTCTGATTTGTCTTTCAAGCTTTTCTACAACTAAATCAATAGCTGCGTACATGTCTTCACCAGACTCTTCCCCTCTTAAAACGACCCCAGGGAGTAATACGGAAACCTCGACCGTGTGCAGATCTTTTACTACCTTCATGGTTACGTTTACATCTGAGGTAGGCGGAGTATCAAAATACTTCTCAATGCGACCTACTTTCTTCTCTACATATTCTCTTAATGCTTCGGTCACTACAATGTTCTCTCCACGAACGTTAAATTTCATGGTAAACTCCTCCTTTCATAGTTATATTTATTCCCTGTTTTCAGCAAAAATCCTTCTTTGATTTTTAAAAAAAGTATAGAAAAATATGTTAGGGTTTGTATATTACAACGCGCTCCTTCATCCATGCCTTTCTCTGAATAAAGAGTAAGGGAGGAAGAAAGTTACACTTTCTGCATAGTGAACTACATCGTC
>NZ_LSKU01000001.1:2292826-2306620 GCF_001561915.1 Tepidibacillus decaturensis
ATGAAGCACGAATCATCCTTATTCACCACCTTTAGTGTATAGAAAATGTCATTTAATATCAATGATTATGGAGAATTTTTACAATACTCATAGTATGTAGACAATACAAAGAAGGCGGGGCTGTCCGATAAGTCCTAAAAAATAAGGCTAGTGGAAAGAAAAAATTCGGTTTTCTCCACTTGCCTTTTGTATTTTTTCGATTTTTCTCTGAAAGTAGCTGGCGGATCCCTGCTACTTTCAGTATGTTGTGGGCTAATGCCACAATCCCAAACTCGACATGTACCTTGTCGATACCCCGCAATGAAAATCTGCGGAACGACCGATTGCCCTTCGCTTTCGTACATTTCTCTTTTAATGGGCAATCTGTACAATCTTCACATTCGTATATTTTGAAGCTTTGCTCATAGCCAGACGGATTCTTTTTGTTTTGATATTTTTTAAACGTTACTTTCCTTCCATTCGGGCAAATAAAACAGTCATCTTGCTCACAATAGGTCCAGTTTTTCGCATTTTTGATATCCTTTTTGTATTTGCGTGTCTGTTCTTGTACATAGGATCCATAAGGAATGAGAAAATCAAATCGAGGCTCTTTCTCATCACCAATCGCATATACATAGTTTTCTTCACTGCCATATCCTGCATCCGCGATGACTGTTTTTAGCATTGGTAAAGAAGTAGCCGCCAGTTTCTCCAAATGTGGAATAAAACAACGTGTGTCTGTAGGTCGTTGATGAATGGTATAAAACAAGATAAACTGGTTCTCCGTCCCCATTTGCACGTTATACCCTGGCTTGAGCTGACCGTTTTTCATATGATCTTCCTTCATGCGCATAAAGGTTGCGTCTTTGTCCGTTTTGGAATAGCTATTACGGTCGCCAAAGATTTCGTTCTGTTCCTTGTATGTAGCCAGTCGCGGTAGGAAATTTTCCCGAATCAGCTTTAAAGGTTTCTTCCATTTACTGCGTTCTTGGCGCTTCTCCTTACGAATCTTTGGATCTGTTTCCTTTTCGATTTCCTCTGTTAGGGTTTCTACTTTTTCTTCTATTTCCTTAGCTACTGCCTCCAGGTTCTGTTCGGTGATCTCTGCATTTTGTTCGGTTTCTTTTTCTTCCGCTCCAGCTTCTAATTGGGTTAATTTATGAATGTGTTGCAGGGTTTCTTGAATTTTTTCTTTTAATTTTGCTTCAAATTTCTCAGTTGAATTTTTCCACACAAAAGAATACTTATTGGCATTGGCTTCTATCTTGGTGCCATCCAAAAAGTAGTTTTCCATCGTGATGTACTTTTCTTCAATCAATTTTAGAATCATGGCTTCAAATAACTCATCCATCAAGGCTTTCATCCGTTCTCCGCGGAACTCATTGATCGTGCGGAAATCGGGTTGTTGCATCGCAGCTAACCACATGGCTGGAATGTTTTCTTTTATTAGATTTTCAATTCCTCGGCAGGAATAAACCTTTTGGGAATAACCAAACAGAATGATTTTAAGCATCATTTTAGGATGAAAGGAACTTCGGCCACCACCTTTATAATGAGAAAACAATTGCTCATCTGGTACGGCTTCAACCATTTCGTCCACTACTCGTGCGACGTGATGTTCTGGTATGAGGGCTTTAATATCAAAAATAACTTGAATTTGACGGTTGTCATAGGGTTTAAAAGTAGGGGCTAATTGTCTTTTAGAGAGCTTTTTTTCCTCTGTTTCTGGAAAAAGTGTCATTTGCGTGTTATAATTTTCAGTAGTAATCATTTGATTGCTCATAAAAAATCGTCCTTTCTGAAAATGTTAGTTTGGTTACTTTCATTTTACTAGATTGGACGATTTTTTTGTGCTTTTTTTGGAAAAAATGATGGGGCTGCCAATAAGTCAATTCCTCCTGACTTTTTGGACAGCCCCGCTTTATCCTAAATAAAACCCCTCTATAGGTATAGAGAGGTTTACGTTATCAATGTATATGTAACCTAAAAGGGATTATAACTTGATAACATTTGCAGCTTGAGGTCCACGATCTCCCTCAACAATGTCAAATTCAACAGCTTGACCTTCTTCTAAGGTTTTGAAGCCTTCGCCTTGAATGGCTGAAAAATGAACAAATACATCGCCACCATCTTCTCTTTCAATGAATCCAAAACCTTTTTCTGCATTAAACCATTTAACTTTTCCTTGCATCTACTGACACAATCCTTTCATCAATAAAATCCGAGAAATTTCTCTCCATTTGAATATAACACTGTAAGTTCCATACAGTCAAATGGATTTTGAGATCTTTCCCCATTTCTATTTTTTCAAAAAGATTACTTATTTATACTTAATTTACCTCTTATGATCTCTTACTTTATAGAACCTTGCTTAAGAAAGACTGTGTTCTTGGATTTTGCGGATTGGAAAAAATATCCTCTGGTGAACCTTGCTCGACAATTTTTCCTCCATCCATAAAAATGACTCGATTGGAGACCTCGCGAGCAAAACCCATTTCATGGGTCACCACAACCATTGTCATTCCTTCCTTCGCTAACTGCTTCATTACTTCTAACACTTCGCCAACCATTTCTGGGTCTAAAGCAGAGGTTGGTTCATCAAAAAGCATGACCGTTGGTTCCATAGTTAAAGCTCTAGCAATGGCCACCCGTTGTTTCTGACCACCAGATAATTGGTCTGGATAAGTATCCGCTTTTTCCAAAAGCCCAACTTTTCCTAAATACTTTTTCGCTATCTCTTCGGCCTTTTCTTTAGGCATATTTAATACCTTAATCGGAGCAATGGTTAAATTATCCAGCACTGTCATATGAGGGAATAAATTAAAATGCTGGAAAACCATACCTACGTGGGTTCTAACCATATTTAGATTAACCTTAGGATCAGATAAGTCATCACCATTAATAACCACTTTTCCTGCTTGAAACTCTTCTAAACGGTTTAAGCAACGTAAAAAGGTACTTTTCCCTGAACCGCTTGGACCAATCACGCAGACAACTTCCTTAGGCTGAATATGAACATCAATTCCTTTTAACACTTCAAGTTGATCATATTTTTTATATAACCCTTCAACCTTAATCATTGGAAAACTTCCTTTCTAACCCTCTAACCCCACGTGACAAAATCAATGTTAAGATTAAATAAATCGCAGCAATCGTTAAGTATGGCGCAAATGTTGTAAATGTATTTTTAGCGGTCATTTGGCCGGCATAGGTTAATTCAGGTGTTGCAATAACTGCTAATAAAGAAGAATCCTTTAACAAAGCGATAAATTCATTCCCTAGAGGAGGTAACATTCTTTTGAAGGCCTGAGGTAAAATAATATACCTCATGGCTTGTCTATGACTCATTCCTAAAGAACGAGCTGCCTCCATTTGCCCTTTATCAATCGATAAAATACCTGCTCGGAAAATCTCTGCTACATAAGCACCGGAATTTAAGGATAAGGCGACAAAGCCGGAAAAAATCGCAGAGGGTGATTGGTCCCCAAAAAAGGCCGGTAACACCGCAAAATGGACAATTAAGATTTGTACATATAATGGGGTACCTCTAAATAAATCCACATAAATACGGCTAAATAACTTATAAAAGCGATTTTGAGATAGTTGTCCCAAGCCAATAAAAAGGCCAATGATCGTCCCAAAGGAAACCCCCACTGATGTTAGAAGAATGGTGTACCCTACGCCACGGAAAAACCAATATCGATACTCAAATACTGCACTCCATTCATTCATCATAAACCCTCTTTTCACGCACTGAACGATAATTCATATCGTTAGCTATTATTCAGCAAAATATTTATTGTAGATCTCTTGATATTTGCCATTCTCTTTAATTTTCTTTAGTCCTGCATTTAATTGATCTAACAATTCTTGATTTCCCTTTTTCACCATCAAACCATAAAATTCTTTTTCAAATCGGTCATCTTTCACTACTTTAAGGTTTTTGTCAGGGAATTGTTTTAAAAATTCTCCTAATACTGCATTATCACCAACTACTGCAACAATCCGTCCAGTTAACATATCATTAACTGCAGTGGGTAAGTCTACATATCCCTTTGCACCTGCATAATCTTTACCAAATACCTTTTGAACGGCTTTTTCACCTGTTGTTCCACTTTGAAAACCAATATTTTGTCCTTTAAGATCATCAACAGAAGTTACGGTTGAATCTTCTGGAACTAAGATATATTGTGTTGCTTCAAAATAGGGCTCTGTAAAATCGTAACTTTGCTTGCGCTCGTCATCAATCGTAATTCCGGCTGCGCCAATATCTGCTTTCCCTGTAGAGATCGAATTCATCATTGGATCCCATCCTACGTGTTGAATATTCACTTTAAATCCTTGTACTTCAGCAATAGCATTCACTAAATCCATGTCAAATCCGACAACTTCTCCAGATGGTAACGTAGATTCAAATGGCGGAAAGGTTGCATCTGTTACCACTGTATAGGTTTTTGTACCCTCTTTCGCCTGATTTTCTGTTTTATTTTCTTGGCTTGCACCACAACCGATCAAGCCAATACTGCCTATGATCAAAATAAGTGATAATATTCCTATTTTAAAATTTCTTTTCACTGTAGTTCCCCCTTGTTAGCATATTTGGTTACAATGATAATTTATGAATAACTTTTTATTTTTATCCACCCGAATGATTATACATACATTAGAATAAAAAATCAATAGATAAGTTTGTATATTCCAACGCGCTCCGTTGTCCGTGTATTTCTAGGAATAAAACATAAGGTAAGAAATACACTCCCAAAAGTACACAAAGTGTACAAGTGACGCTACATAGCTGAAGCTATTAGTCGTCCTATGTCTTTGCTTTTGGAATATACAAACTTCAATGACTTATAGGAGAGAAAGTACTTTCTTTAGCAGAAAAAAAGAACAGGCTTGCTATTTTACAACACGTAAAATGACAAGCCTATTTTTTACCCTATCATGAACTCGTACAAAACCTAGCTAAACGACCTATATTTACTCAGCAAAATATTTGTTATAGATTTCTTGGTATGTTCCATTCTCTTTAATTTTCTTTAACCCATCCTGTAATTTAGACAACAATTCCTGATTTCCCTTTTTCACGATGAAACCATAGTATTCTTTTTCAAAAGCCTCATCTTTCACTAATTGTAGTTTTTTATCGGGATTCTGCTTTACGAACTCTGCTACCACAGCATTATCCCCTATAACGGCAGCAATACGTCCTGTAAACAAATCGTTCACAGCTGTCGGTAAATCGGCATAGCCTTTTAATCCTTTATAATCCTTACCAAAGATATTTTGTGCAGCTGTTTCCCCAGTCGTTCCACTTTGGAAGCCTACATTTTTTCCTTCAAGGTCTTTGGCAGAAGAAATATTTGAGCCCTCAGGTAATAAAATTAACTGTGTGGCTTCAAAATATGGATCTGTAAAATCATACATTTCTTTACGGTCATCACGAATGGTGATTCCTGAGGCTCCAATATCTGCGTTACCGTTTTCAACTGCCTTTAACATCGCTTCCCAGCCAGTATGTTGAATTTTGATCTTAATCCCTGATGCTTCAGCAATGGCATTCATCAAATCAATATCAAAGCCGACGATTTCCCCAGATGGTAATGTCATTTCAAATGGAGGAAACTCGGCATTGGTAACCACTACATAGGTTTTGTCTTCAGCGGTTGTTTGTTCTGCATTTTGATCTGCAGCTTGACCTTGATCTGTCTTTTCTGATGGTTGACTGGTTGTACTTGTACCACAACCTATCAACCCAATAACTCCGAATAGTAAGATGATAGATAATAATGCCATTTTTATCCCTTTACTTTTCAATTAAAAAACCCCCTCTTAATGTTCAAAAACAATTTGTTTGTATTTTGTATATGTATTATTATACATATATACGAATAAATATCAAACACTTTTTTGCAAATAAATTTTATACGATAAAATTGATCTTATTCACAAACCCTCTTCATTATCTACAAACCTATCCACAAGCTTTATCCCTTTATCCATACTTATTCACAGAGTTATGCACATTATCCACAGGTTTTTGTTCACATTGTGCACAAGAATAGGCGTTCTTTTAAGGAAATATTAAGAAAATTTTAATATACAAACCCTTAAATGACAAGTGGAAGAAAGTTATACTTTTTTATCTTTTAATAAAAAGAATAAAAAAAGATCGGTTGAATTTAACCAATCTCTGCAATACTGTTAGCTAATTTCTATCATTGTTTATTTACCTTTCAATTAGCCTAAGATTACTTTTTTAATCTGAGCAATATCCCGTTCGTTTTGTAGTATCTTGGTGTGGGCGAATTCAATATCTACATTTTGAGTAGACAACATTTTAGACATTTCATCTTGGTTTTGCTTAATCTCTTTGATATCTTGTTTCATCCCAGCGATATCTTGTTTCATTTCATTCATTTCTTGTTTCATTTCATTCATATCATGTTTCATTTCATTCATTTCTTGTTCCATTTCTTCTAAATGAGAATTAGTAGCACCTACAATCCCTATCAATTGTTGAATCATATGATCTTGATGATCTAGTCTTCGATTTATCCGCTGATCCATTTGATTAATTAAATCATAAATCCCCTTTAGTTCTTCACTCATCGCCATCATCCTTTTCCCCATTTTCCTTCTTATTATATCATATTTTGGACATATAGGGGCTTTATAATGGTTCGTTTTACTAAGACTCTAATGTTGTAAATAAGGTTTAAATGCCTCTTGAACCTTTTTTGACCAATCCAGATAGTGAGGAAATAGCTGTTCTTTTAGTGTATCTGCAAGTAGTTGATAGTTTCCTTCCTCTTGGTAGGTTAAAACCTGTTCAAAAATAGGGAGAAAATCCTCAAAGGAACGGATCGAATCATGAACCTCCCGATCAATTTTCTTCATAATGTTCCAAGACAAAAAATTGGCTTCTTGAATCGACTTAAAGGCATCAATACAATTGCTAAAGATGGTCACATCCAAATAACTTTCTTTCTTGATGCGAATCGAAAGGTATTCAATACCTTCATCACAGATTTGCAACATTTCAATATAATGGTTTAAAAAGATCACCTGATTATCTTGTAAAACAGTATCATCATAATAGTGATCGTCATCATTGTGTTCATGATGATGATTATGCTCATCTTCGTGGTCGTGGATGTGTCCCATCATTTAATCCCCCATTATTTGCGTTTATCAAAAAACATCCCATCAAACGAGACAGATACGACCGTTTGTGCATATTTTTTTTGAACCATTTTTTGCTGGCGTATCTGTTTAAGATCTGCCTCAATCTCATCATATCGTTTTTTTAATAGCTCATCAATCGAATGATTAAGTTGAATAATTTTCCCCCCTAGTATTTTTTCTTCATCGTCCAACACTTTTGGCAACTTGGATATGAGTTCTTCGCGCCGATCTAGAAATTGATTGATTTGTTCAATATAGGCGTTCCTTTGCTCTTTTTGCGGCTGGATGAGTAAATATTGATAGAATTGATTTGCTACCTCATATAATTGTTTTACCAGACTCACTAGATTTGTCCACCTTGGCCATATTGGATTCTACGGTTGATTTGAATCACTTCTTTCCAAGTATCGCGAAATTCTACCACATAACCTTCTACTTCATTTAGTATTTCGATATCATTTTTTAAGTTGGCTTCAATTAAACGGTTTAGTATATAGTCATACATTTGCATCATGTTTTTGGCCACTTCATAATCCATGTTTAGAGAAATCATCAATTCACGGATAATGTTTTGCGCTTTGATTAAGTTCGTGTTCTTCTCCTCAAACTTATGATCAACAATCGCTTGTTTGGCATGCTTGATAAACTTCAAACAGCCATTATATAACATCAAGGTTAGCTCCCCAGGCGAAGCGCTATTGACTGTATTTTGTTGATAGGCTTGGTATGGATTCTGGATTGACATACAATCACTCCTTCGTTAACTATTGTAATCCCCCACCAAATTGTTGCATGAGATAAGCCGATTGTTGATTAGCCCGTTGAATCGCTTGTTCCATCGCTGTAAATTGGCGGTAATATCGATCTTCAATCTGAAGCAAACGATCTTGAAAAGCATCAATGCTTTTATCGACACGGTCTAAATCTTTGCCAATAGTATACTGGCTGTTAGCTAAATAGGTATTTCCAGCTTTTGCTTCAATATTTGACATCGTATTTTTTATGGTGTCGCGAAGTCGTTCTGCAATCCCACTTTGGTCAGACACTAATTTTCCATTGGCATCTTTTACTTCTTTATTAAATAAATCATAAATGGCCATTGGATTTTGGGAAATCGCATCCCTTAATTTAGCCTCATCCTTCAGAATCAACTTTCCTTTATCCGTATAACTACTAGATGTCTCAATACCAATACTAGCTAGTTGATTGATCGTTACATTTTGTCCTTTTTTTGCATCATAATAGGTTCCAGTCAGACCAGTTACTGGACTATAAATATCTAACCTCATTTGGTTTAATCCACCTGAAAGAATCGAATCATTGCGAATTAAACCACTTTTAGCCTTTTCTTCCCATAACTCAATTTGCTTCTCCGACATGTCCTGTTTTTGTTCATCTGTTAAAGGGAGATAATCTCGATAACGTTCCTGAGAGATTTTATCGTTTATTTTGCCAATGATCTCATTGTATTTATCGATAAATTTAATCACAGAATCAAAAATGGCATCCGTATCTGTTGTGGAAGTAAGAGTTACAGGTTGAACAATGCCAGATGAATCAAGTGTAGTATTTTTTAATGTGTATTCATAGCCATTGATTTGAAAAGTATTAGAGGTTCTTTCCATAGACATACCATTAAATGTAAATTTGGCATTTTGACCAGCTTGACCTATAGGTTGACCTAAAGCATCATTAGTAGTGGTTGCTGTATCGCTATCTGCCGATAAACGTAGTACGCTTGTCATAAAGTTATAGCCATTGGTATCGGTATCCATTATTTTTATTTCAGGTTGGTTTGCTGCATCACCTGTATTTTTAGCTGAAAGAACCACTTTCCCACTTTTTGAATCATAAAAGGCATTCACATCTAATTTTTTATTGATTTCACTCATCACTTGGTTTAAACTCATCGTATTCGGGTCAACAGTGATTGATTTTTCTGCGACCGAACCGTCGGACTGAATCGCCTGGATATGAATATTAAATGATGTTGTTGGTAGATTAGCCCCATTGACCAGATTATCCTTTTGATTTACTAATAAGTCATCTGGATTAAAGTTTTGATTACTTCTTATATCCCCAGCACTCCACATAGAAGCAGCTTTTGCTAATTGTGAAACACCAATCTGTGTATTGATGTCTGTCGTCCCACTTATATTTTTAGCGGTTACGGCACTCTCATTGGAACTAGAAATCACTTTCTTTAAAAAAGTACTTTGTCTCCCAATTCCATCCGTTTGTGTGACACTGATAAATTGGTCTAGCTCTGTTAAAAGTTTATTCATCTCTCGGTAATCATCACGTTGCCATTCTAGGATTTGCTTCTTTTGTGTCAGTTTATTTAAAGGCATTCGTTCCGCCTTCATCAAATCCTTAATAATACTATCAATATCGATTCCAGAAGCAAGGCCACTAATTCTCATTACCATTTTATTCACCCCTACATTTAAATTTTACGATCGACAATTAATCCCATATATTCCATCATCGAAGCATACATATCTAAGAATTTTTTCGGTGGGATCTGTTTAACCACTTCATTGGTCGTTGTATCGACGATCTCCACATAATATTCGTTTAACTTATCATGTAACTGAAACTTAAGGGAGGTATGAGCTGGTTCTAAAAATTGATTAATCCCCTTAATCGTCTTTTCGATTTGTTCTTTGTTGACCTCTTGTTGATTTGATACTTTTACATTCTCTTCAACAGAATTTTCAACCTGTTCTAAAATTGGTCTCTCTTGAATTTTGTTTTGCATTGGAAGTGTAGACCGTAACGATGAAATCCGATCAATACTCACAACCATCCATCCTCCTATTCATCACAATTCTTACTATTTATATCGGAAGGTTTTATCGATTTTTTTACATTTTTTTATTAAGTTAGGACAATGTGGTTTCTTTCTTCACCTTCTGAGGTCAGGACAATAAATGAGAGAATCAAAGTAGAACAATCAACAGGAAAACTCACAGTAGAAACAACCAATGGCGATGTATACGTTACATCATCTGGACAATGCCGATACCAAAATTATGGTAGATTCCAATATAGGAAAGATTTCAGGGGATATTAACTGGACGAAAGAAGATAGCGATAGAAAGCTAGGAAGTTCTAAAGAAGCTATTCTTAATATACAATTAATTTAAAAAGCCAACATGGGGAATTACGGTGAATGTGAAGTAGAGGTAGCGTAGTGCTACCTCTAACTGTGTTATCCACTTTTATGTAGAACTTAATCTACTATTCCCTTCAATTTTTCCTCAATATCAACAAAAAACTCTGGATAGTTTGTTGCGTCTCCTAATATACTAACAATATCCAAAAACTTTTTATACTCATGTTTATTTAAATAAAGAATAAACATGTATAAATAATATAGATCCGAATAATCTTTGTAAAGTTTTATTGAACCCTCTAATAGTCTACCCGCCTCTTCGTATCTATTTAATTTAATAAGACTTAAAATAATCCATCTTAAATATACTGTTTTCTTTAACTGGTCATGTTCTTTTTTATAATATTTCATAAAAGAAATTAACGCCTCATTAAATAACCCTTTTTCATAAAATTCATATGCATCATAATACGAAAGTTCATTTAAATCCCCTTTAATAGGGCTGTAACAATAATCAGTTCTTCCACTTTCAGTTTTTTTCCGTTTAGCTGCTACTGTCCATTCCGCAATTTTATAGTCACACAAATTGTAAACTTTTGGTACTAATACAATGTCAACGTTAGTCTGTAACAAAAATTTATTAAATCTATCAATATCAATATTATTCAAAAATTCCCCATAGGAAATGTATATTTTCCAATCATCTATTTTGTTAATTTCGTTTACCTTATACATGCTTACATACTTATAATAATTTAATATTTTGGGAATGATACTCTCCCATCTAAATTTTTGAGCTGTATAAAGTCCATTTTTTCTTATTTTTTGTAATAACACATTATCATTTAATAGTATCTCTATTTTCTTTGCTATATCTTTATGATCGCCAATTTCTGTGATCAATGCATTAAAGTTGTCTTTTGCATATTCTAATACACCTACATTTCTAGTCGAAATTACAGGACATCCACATGACATAGCTTCAAGTACAGGCAGAGAAAAAGATTCATATCTAGAACCAGAAACAAATAAAAAAGCCCCTCTATATAATTCTGCAATTTTTGACTGCGGAGGGTTTATAAATACTTTTGAAACTTTATCTTGATAAACTTCCGTTGGCTTGTTTGGAGTTATCCATATTAAGTCTAATTCATATCCTTGACTTTTGAGGCAATTGTAGCTATTTATGATGTCATCGATACCTTTAAATTTTGAATATTCGCTCCCCATCATTAATAAATAGGGATGCTCAGATTCATACTTTTCTCCTTCTTCAACAAATATTCCCTCATCAACAGCATTATGAAAAACAATTGAATCCCGATTATATAATTTTTTTATTAAGTCAGCAGTAGTTTTTGAGACTGTAATAATATATTCTGGTAATTGTAACTGACTATAAATTATCTCCTTAAATTCATGGGTTAGATTATTAAAATCAAACAAATGGAAATCCCCTTGCTCAAAATACACTACTGGAGCAATACCAGTTTCAATGCAAGCATTAATATGATCCCAATAGGTTGCAATAATAACATCACATTCAGGTATCCCCTTTGCTAATTCAAGTGTAAAGGGAACTTTAATATAATGTGCTTCAATTGGATACCAAGTGGGTTTTGGAAAATGTGATACAATCGATACTTTTACACCAAGTTGTATAAGTCGATTAGCATGTTCGAAGATGATCTTAGCCCCTCCACTAACCCCAACCTGTGTCATTACGTAGGTAACATGAAGTTGACCTTGTCTCCTTCTAAAAGAAACAATTTCCTGCTTCTTAGCATATTTTAAGTGTTTTAGTCTTCTTTTAAACTCATTTTGACGTAATTCTTCTATATTAATCATTATTTTCTCCTGAAAAACATTTTTATAGTCCATGTTTCAAAAAATTATATATTTTTATCGTTTCTTTATGTTCCCCTGTTAAAACAAAGAGTCTATCCCAATACAACTTAGCTTGTTTATAATTTCTCTTATTTAAAAAATAAATGGTTAAATAGTAGTTAGTAACAATGGAATTTTTTAAAATACTAGGTTCAGACTTAATCAAAAACAACAATTTCTCTAATGCATACTTTATATCACCATATTCCATTAAAATAGTGGCTAATTCAACCTGTGAATAAATATCATTATCATCTTCTAAAATTTGTCTTGCTTCTTCATGTTCTAAAACATATCTTTTTAGTTTTGCTTTTATAAGATTTGTTATCCTATTATTGTTATTATTATAAATTTTGAATATCTCCCATTCAGATAAGCTTTCATTAGGATTTAAGAATATAATACCTTCTTCATAATTATTATTTTTAATAAGTAGTTTAGCAGTTTGCTGTTTAATATATCTTGAATGACTTTTTTTGGCTAACTGTATTAACTCTTCTTTAACTCCATTGAGATTATTTAATGCTTTTATTTCTAATGATAGGTAATCTATAATTTCTATATTTCGATATTTATTATATTTGTTCTCTATTCTAAACAAAAGTTGCTCATGTTCAGGGACTAGATTTCCCTGTATAATTTGATCAATTTTTTCCACTCTCTCAGCCCAAGAATTTTCATTTGCGATTTTCTTCATATACTCTAAACTTATTTTTTCATTAAATAGATGGTTTATCCCATCACTGAATTCATCTGCATTCTTTGCCAGAATAATCATTTTACCATCATGGTATTCCATTAATTCTGGAATAGGAGTTGCTATAGTAGGAAGATTTGCAGCCATATATTCATAAAACTTTATAGGATTACAATTGATTATAATATCTTCCATTTTGAAGGGAATCATTCCAATATCAAAAGCCTTCAGATAACTAGGTACTTCATCATATGCTTTTGTTCCTAATAAAATAATATTTTCTACTTCTTTTAAATCGCTGACATCAATATAAATTGTTCCTACTAATACAAATACCATATGCTCGTTTTTTTTAGCCACTTCAATAAGCAATTCCTTATCAAACCAATTAGCTATTGCACCAAGGTAGCCAATAATAATCTTATTTTCTCTCTTTATATCGCTAAGTTCTTTTGGAATCGCTGTTTCATTAGAAAAATAATTTGGATTAACAGCATTCTTAACTAAGTAAGTTCTAGAATTTAATTTAAATTTTCTAGTAAATAGAGTATCTGCGGTTGTAATTACTACAGATGATCGTTGAATCATTTCTTCTTCCAACTTTTTTGTTGCATAGGAATGGTTAAAACCAGTATGTTCATCTACACATTCATATATTATGGGAATATCTTTAGAAATTTTATTCAAGAACCTAATATAATCAGGCATATAAGAAAAAATAGTTAAATTATCCTCCCCAATCATATTAACCATTTCTTTTATAAAGTCCGCCTCAACTGATACTCTTTGATTAGCGATTGTAATAGAACTTAATCGATTAATACTATAGATTCCTTCTTCTTCTTTTTGTAATGTCTGATTAATATAATTTTTTATTATTTCTGTATTATAAGATTTATTAACTACTAATTCTTGCATTCTATTA
>NZ_LSKU01000001.1:2307293-2308135 GCF_001561915.1 Tepidibacillus decaturensis
TTATTTATAAAATAAATATTGTACCCCTTATTCTTCAACCCTTGAAAAATATGTTGAGGTCGTTGCCATAAATCTTTTTTCCAATGGATGGAGCCTAATACTAGTATATTTTGATTAGCCATTACTTTACTCCTTTTGAATATAAAAGATATCCCCCTAATCGTTGTTCTGTTTCTCTTCTTTCCTTATCATTTAATTGTGATAAATAAGCAAAAATAACCTTTGTTACATTACTGCTATTAGGTATATAATTTAAAAAATATAATGAGTTCAAAAATGCTATTGGTTCTTCTTTTTCGAGCGAAAAACCCCCATTTTTAAAAACTCCTTCTAAGGTGATAATGGGAAATTCTTCTCCATATTGCCAAGTATTTGATAGTTCTGCAAACCACTTTCCAAGGCGGTAGAAGAAACTGCTCGCATTTGGATTAAAAGTATGGAATTCTGTTGCGATTCTATAAAATTCTTTTATTATAGAAACTTGCTGTTCAAACAGAAAATGCTCCATCACTCCAGAATTCCAAACCAAATCAAATTCATCATTTTCAAACGGTAAACTTTTAGTTAAATCTGCTAACACATAATTTCCTTTCATATCAAATTTACTAAAATAATTATCAGCTATCTCTAAAGCCTTTTCTGAAAAATCAAGGAGTGTAACTTCCGCACCTTCAAGTGCCAACCGTAATGAAATTCTACCTGAGCCGGAACCAGCCTCTAGAATCTTTTTTCCTTTAAAATCCTTAACTTCTCTCTTTAAGATTTGATATATTTCCTCTGATAGTGGATCCCAATCAGTTAATTTGTGAGTTTCCCAAACTTTTTCCCAAGTTTCCTTCATA
>NZ_LSKU01000001.1:2311723-2347688 GCF_001561915.1 Tepidibacillus decaturensis
ATAACTAATATCTTCCTTTCTTTATCACTTACATTGATTGAACTTCTAAATTTATTAAGTAAGGTTACATCCTCTAGTAAAAGAGAGAGCATGATAACATCATCTATTTGTTCTGATTTAATAGCTTCCAACTGATTCCATATTTGATACGCTTCTCTATACTGTTTGTTCATTTGTTTTGCAATTGCTAAAAGAAATTGATCATTACTGTTATGATACATTTCAAGATATTCTATAAGTAAAGGATGACGTAACTGATACAATATTTTAATAAGTAAACTATATTCTTCTTGATTGGTTATTGGATATATTGCAGAAAGATATCTCTTTATTTCTTCAGAGGGTATATTAACAGTTGTTAACAACTCTATATATGAATATAATGCAGCTGGAAAATTTTTCTTTTCCCGCAATGCAAAAAATAACGCCTCTACAGCCTCCAGTTTCTTCCCTTGTTTCTGATAAACTTCTGAAAGATAATAATGGGCTAAATAGCTACCAACACCTTCCCTTGTAGAAGTGTGTTCTACCTCTCCTAAACTTAGGCATTTCTTAAATAATGATTCAGCTTCTTCCAAGAATCCTAGTTCTTCAAATATTTTTGCTTTAATAAAAAATAAATCGGTTTTTAATGGAAAAAGTCCTATTGCTTCAGTTACAACTTTAATTCCATCTTCATATCTTTTTAACTTATATAATGTTTCAACCATATGGTACAACAGATCACTAAGATAATATTGATTTTTACTTAAATAATAAGACTCTTTAAAATAATGGAGAGCTTTGTCTAGTTCTCCCATAAACATATATTGTTTTGCTAAGTTAAAATAGCTGTATCCACTTGGATTTTCAGCAACTTCATTTAATAATAGTTCAATATTTCGTTGAGTTTTATTCTTTTCCGTTAATACTTCATTCTTGTATCCAATATGGTTTATTAAAATATTTGAAAATGCATGACTGTAATTTTTCCCTTCTAGATCCAAATGTTCATGTATTCTCCCATAATAGGAAAGCCCAATATTATTTTTAAATAATCTAATTGCTTCATGATAGGATGGAACCCCGTTTTCTGTATAGTTTTTTATTCTATTAATATAAAAATCCTTACTAGATTTTAAATCATCAAAAATATTAACGTCCTTTTCTAAATACTCATCTGCATCCATTATCAATATATAATCAGAAGTTGCTTGAGCTATAGAATAATTTCTCGCGACTGAAAAATCATCAATCCAATTAAAATGGAATATTTTTGCCTTATATCTTTCCGCAATATCTAAAGTAGAATCAGATGAACCCGTATCAACAATAATGATTTCATCTACCATATGATGTACACTATTTAAACATTTCTCAAGGTATTTTTCTTCATCTTTTACAATCATACACAAAGAAATTGTAAATGGTTTCATAAATTCACCACCAAGTTAGTAAATTGAATTTTCTCTCTATACTTTATATCGGTAAAAGACATTAAAGTATTTATACCTAAGTTTAAATTAAATAGGAATAATGAGCAAAGAAAAAACACCTTGATCTCGTTTAGGAGATTCAAGGTGTTTGTTTTTATTATCGAAGTAACTGAAGTACTCCTTGTGGTTGTTGGTTGGCTTGCTTCGCCGCTGTACCTTTCGGTTACAGAATAGACTATATCTTCACCCTAAAGATCAATTAGGGGCTGGGCACTTCGGTCTGATAAGCTTCCACATTTCTTATCATTCCTACAGGATTCATCACCATGACTTTTGCTTTAGGTGGTATTCCTTAGTCGTTGAACCTTCTCCACTCTTTCGAGCCAGGAGCTTGGCTGCTGATTATCCATTGTTCCATCCTTATTATTTTTAAACCCTCGCGTATACCGTTTCCAGTTTCGTTGTGGCTAATAAGGCTTTAGGAAGTTCCAGCAATTCACCCAGTCATTCTCTTAAGAATTACTCCTTAAGACGCCCTTCAATAGTTACCGTAGAAGTTGTAACACTCCTTGGGGTTGACTATTGGATTGAGCTAACATAGCTTGTGCTGCTTGTTGCAAAATGTTGTTCTTTGTAAACTCCATCATCTCTTTAGCCATATCAACGTCACGTATTCGAGATTCAGATGCAGTTAAGTTCTCAGAAGCAGTTCCTAAGTTGTTGATGGTGTGCTCTAGACGATTTTGCACAGCTCCTAATCCAGATCTTTCTTGAGAAACCTGTGTAATTGCCTCATCAATTCCAGCTAATTGACTTGCAAAAGGAGTTGTTCCGAAAGCTGTTACATCAATACTGTCTATCGTCACAGTTGAACCTAATGCATCTGCTCCCATATCTTGAATGGTCAAAGTAACATCCTGATTAGCATTAGCACCAATTTGGAAAGTAATACCAGTTGTTGCGAACTCCCCGTTTAATAAATTCTTGCCGTTAAATTGGGTTCTATCGGAAATACCAGTTATTTCTGTTGCTAATGCATCAATTTCATCCTGTATAGCACTTAGATCTTCACTAGCATTTGTTCCGTTATTTGCTTGAATAACTAATTCTCTCATTCTTTGAAGAATACTATGGGTTTCGTTTAATGCACCTTCAGCTGTTTGAATTAAAGAAATACCATCTTGAGCATTTCGTTCAGCTTGCTCTAAGCCACGAATCTGTCCACGCATCTTTTCAGAAATCGATAAACCTGCTGCATCGTCTCCAGCACGATTAATACGATATCCTGAAGAAAGCTTTTCCATAGATTTAGCAGATTGAGTATTATTGAAGCTTAATTGACGATAAGTATTTAATGCAGAAATGTTGTGATTAATTCTCATATTTATTTTCCTCCTTGAAAAGTTGTTTTTCCACATCCTTGTGATATTGTAAGCGTTCATTCGGCCGCTATGAATCACTTACTCTATTATTTGTATCGAATAAAAATAGAGAGGTTTTTCCTCCTGTTTTAAGCTGAATATAAGTTATTTTCGCTAATTTTCTAAATTTTTCTCTTATTATCTCTCTAATTCATCTTATTTTTATTTTCAAGTTCAGCAAATGCATTTAGTAGATCAATCGATAGATTTTGTTTTGCTGCTAGTTTATTTTCTTCTTGTATCGCTATATAGATTTCTTTCCGGTGAATATCAATATGTTTGGGGGCATTAATTCCTAGTTTAATTTGCTCACCTTCAATGGCAACCACTGTAATTTCAATATCATGCCCTAGCATGATCGATTCGCCTTTTTTTCTAGTTAAGACTAACATTCTATTTAACCCCCTCTTTTACTTGTTGAGGGAATAATGGTGTTTTGGTTAAATAATCGGTTTCGTGAAGAATGATTTGTTTGGCCTTTTTATTTTTTATATTGATAATAATGGGAGCCTTTAAATTCATCGTCGCCTTTTTAAAATTCTCGGGTATAGATAAAATTCCCCAAACCGCCACTTCATTAACATCTTTAATCTCTAATTCTGCTATACTCTGTTCATCCAATTCAAATTCATAATTGGGATAAAATGAAAATGGATTGGCAATGACAAATGCTAGATTTACAGTATAAATTGATTGTAAAAAGGCTAATGGGTTCTCCTGATCGGGTTGAAACAGGATAAACTGTTTCTCCTCTTCAAAGCCAGGAATTCCTTTTTCAAAATGAATGACATCCTCTTCTTTATATTCCAATACACCAAAACGGGTCGTTTCGATTTTTGCCATACAAACGCCTCCTTAATCAAAAAATGCTATAGAACCTACTATAGCATTTCGTTACTTACCAATATAAATCCTTTCAATGTTAAATTCTTTGATCAATTTTTGGTGGTAAAATCTCAATTGAGTTTCTTTGTAGCATATAAATGTTTAGTTTCCCTGGAATATAGTCTATAACCGGTTTGTTAGGTTTTACTTCTATATCTACCTTTCCTCTATACCACTCAATATCTAGTCTACCTGGTATGACGCGAATATCCACATTATCGTATGAAGGTTCTCCCTCATAATAAAACTCGTAGAATTGAATCGAGTTTTCCTTTGCCATCTCAGGAATAGGATCTTCTTTGATATGAATCGCTGCGAGTCGGTCTCCTTTTTCGGTAATTTTGGCAATTGTATCTAACACAATTCGCTTTGTTTCATGATAAATGACCTTTTGCAACTCTAATGGTGGCCTTTTTCCCAATGCACTCCAAGCTTTTGTTTGATCAATTTGGACCTGTGGATAGGTATGTTGAACCTCCATTTTGGCTGGCTCTTGTTGGATCGAAACCTCTGCTTTTGGTTGTTCGATTTGCAAGGTTGCTCTTTTCAAGTCCATACCGATCTTTGCATAGGTTTGGCGAATTTGAATTTGAGGAATTTTCATCTCTAATTCACCATTTTATATTATCTTAGAAAATCAATTAAACTAGGCCGAATAATTCTAGCACCTGTAGATAAGGAGGCCTGGTAAATGTTTTCTTCTGTTTTCATATTAATGAGCAGTTCAGCCATGTCCGCATCTTCAGTTTTAGACAATAATTCTTGTAAATTGATATTCGTATTTTCTAAACGGTTTTTCATTAGATCTATCCGATTGGAACGGGCGCCAATTTCTGCCCATTTCTCCATGATCAGATCTAATCTGGAATCTAATTGTCCTAATGATTGACTAACACCTTGCTGATCATTATTATTTAAGGCATCTCTTAAATCAGCTAATACTTTAAACGCATTGGTAGGATCATTTTGGTCCCCAAATAGATCTGCACCAGAAATATTGACTGGAATAATCGTTCCTATTCCAACTTCAAATTGAATGACACCAGCATCAGGGGTTACCGTTTCTGCCGTTCCAACCGCATATGGTTTCACATCAGTCATTTGTCCATTAAATACGTATTTTCCATTAAACTGGCTATTTCCAATCTGAACTAGTTGCTCATATAATTGATTGACTTCTTGACCTAATGCTTGCATCGCCTGAACAGGAGTTGCACCATTTGCACCTTGTACCGCTAATTCCCTAGCCCGTTGTAGAACATCATTGGCCTCATTGATCATTTTATCGCCATATTCAAGCCAAGAAATGGCTGAATCCACATTACGCTGGTATTGCTCGTTAGAAGCTAATTCGCTGCGGTAGCGTAAAGCAAAACCTAATCCTACTGGATCATCTGAGGGTTTATTAATCACTTTTCCAGTAGACATTTGGTTTTGCAGCTTTTCTAAACGGGTTAAATTATTATTCAGGTTACGAAGCATTTGTGAATTTAACATTCCCTGCGTTACTCTCACCATCGATCCCTACTTTCTATTAACGACCTACGATACCCATACCGTTTATGATTTTATCTAACATTTCATCAATCGTTGTAATCATCCTTGCTGAAGCATTATAGGCATGTTGGAACTTAATCAGATTTGCCATTTCCTCGTCTAAAGAAACACCACTCACTGATTCTCTACGACTATCTACCTGTTCAACCAATACTTTTTGATTCTCTGCTTGTCTAGTTGCTTCCTGTGCTTTTACTCCTAACTGGCCAACCATTGAGCGAAAATACTCATCAAAGGTGCCTTCTCCACTTACTGCGTTATTGGTGTTATCAAAGGTAATAGAAACATTTCGCATCTGACCAATCCATAAGGCAAGTTGATTGTTCCCTTTCACTACTTTTTCTACAGGGGGATTGGTGCCATCATTATAAGTATAGGTCCTCGTGGAGGCAGCTATATTTCTCACATCTGCTGTAATATCCTGATTAACTTGAATGTTATTCGCAGTAAAACTTCCACTGCCATCTTTGGTTGTAAAGAATAGGCCACCTGCTTGTAGTGGATCTTGAAGGGTATAGCCTAATTGGTGTAACCCATTTATCCCCTTTATTATTACAGTTATATCACTTGTTACTGTACGTTGATTCGCATCCCCTGTATAGGTAACGGTTGTTCCATCCGTTTTTGTTAAAGTTGTCCCATCAGGTAAAATTGTCCCAGTAGGTATGGTTAATTCAAATTCTCCTTCGACGAGTCCCTTGACCATCGCATCCATTTGTGCTTGGAAATCTTGCACATACTGATCTCGTGACAAGAGATATCCATGTATTTCCCCACTGGTTAGGTCTGCTGGTAATGCATTTGCATCTAACACGGTAGGTACATTGATACCGTTCACTAATTCGGTATTTCCCATTTTGATGGTGTACCCATTTGGCGCATTGATCACATCAATATTGACTAACTTGGACAATTGGTCTGTGAGAAGATCTCGTTGGTCCCGCAAATCATTGGCATGATCTCCTAAACCTTCTACTCTAAAAATTTCTTTATTCAAGTTCGCAATTTGTTTGGTTAAGGTATTGACTTCTGTTACTTTGATATTGATACTTTCCGTTAAATCGTTTTTTAAATTTTGCAATTTACTGGCTACATCGTTAAATGCATCTGCCATCGCGCCTGCCCGTTCCATAACAACTGAACGAGCTGTAAGGTTATCGGGTTGGCCCGCTAAATCCTGCCACGCATTCCAAAAATCATCTACAACCGAGCGAATCCCATAATCTGAGGGCTCATTGACAATCGCTTCTAATTTTTCTAATGTATCCTGACGAATTGTCCAATCGCCATAGTCTTTGTTTTGGTTACGAAATTGTTCATCAAGGAAACTCTCCCGAATACGGCGAATATTTGAAAAATCGACCCCAGTTCCTAATTGTCCAGGGGCAGTGCTATGGGAAAGTCCTGGTGCTTCAATAGGCTTAGAGGCTACAAAATCGACCATCTGCCTTGTGTATCCTTTGGTATTGGCATTTGCAATATTATGTCCGGTTGTTTGGATTGCCGTTTGTTGAGCAAACAATCCTCGTTTCGCTGTTTCTAATCCATGAAATGTGGAACGCATACTTCCACTCCTTTATGCTTTTTGATCAAAAATTCCTCGATTTGGCATTGTCATTTGGTTAATTGTTGGTTTGGTTGTTGGTTTCGAGTAGGTAAAAGCTTGTTTAGGTTGTTCTGTAAGCATTTCTAACGTATGAGAAACGTAATCTAAAGATTGATAAATCAATTGCGTATTTAATTCGTTATATCTTTTCACTTCATCAATGGCATCAGATAACTTTTGATGGATTTCTTGTAATTGTGCCTTTTCCTGCGAAGAAGTTAATAGCTTTAATAAATCAGACATGGAGAATTCCTGTAAGACAAATCCTCTGTCCTCAAAAAATTGGCCAACGATTGCCTCTCGTTCCTCTTCCAATTTCCCCATTTTTTTATCCAACGCGCTTCAAGTTGAGTGATTTTGGCCAATTCATCAATATCTCCGTCAATCAGCACTTGTTTTTTGCGTTTTGCCATCTCTACCATTTCCATATGAGATTGATAGATCTCACTGAATACTTTCATGAGATTTTGAAATGGAGCCATGATTACCCCTCGCTTCAATTGCTTTTTTAAACCACTCTCTATTTAAACCACTTTAGGATTTTTTCTGCTACTTTTCCTGAATCCACTTGATAGGTTCCATTTTTAATTTGGTCTTTAATTTGGTTTATCTTTTCTTCACGACCTACATCTTTGGTTTGTTCTAATAAAGCTTTTGCTTCGTCCGAAATGTTAATTTCATCTTTTTTTGATTCTGTCTTTTTTAATTGCCGTTCCTTTTGGTTGATTTGTTGTTGATAGCGATTGATGCCTTGGATTCGATTGATATCGTTTATTTTCATTGTTTTTTCACCCCTAACATACTAAATGCCGATAATGAAGGTTTACCTTCATTATCGGCAGGATTCCTTTATTTATTAAAGTTGAAATTTAACGAAATTGATTTGATTTCCTTCGGATTTCTCATTTATTCTGGTGTTTTCTATATAAACTATGATTATCCTGTTTATCACTATTTTAATTTTCCTTTATTATAATATCCTAATCCTTTATCTTTGTTCTTTTCTTCTGCTTCTTGTTCTAAAACATGTTTAATCCCATGTTCTAGTCTACCGCGACATTGATTACATAATCTACCTTCTTGAATGATCGTACCACAGGACTCACAAGGATATCCCATATTTGGCGCATCAGCGATCGAAATACGTCCTTCTCGGATAAATTTGGTGATTTGTTTAATAGTGACTTCAGTGGCCTCGCTTAACTCATAAATGTTTGCCCCTTTATGTTCACGTAAATAGTCAGCACAACGTTGATATTCTTGATCAATCTCTTTCTCACAAGCAGGGCAAACTTCTTTTACCCCTGCCACATAAAGCTTTCCACATCGCGGACAATTCGAAAGCTTCCCAACCATCGGTCTTCCCCCTAATTCTCCTTTTTTCTTACTCTTAGTTTATCCAAAAGTTTCAATTTTGTCATGAGAAATTTAATCTTTCAAGGAATGTCTATCATACTGCACGGGTTAAAGTTAAACTATATACCTGATTTACTCCAGCTCCCTTTAATGTCTGGGCACATTCTTCTAAGGTGGCTCCTGTGGTATAGATATCATCAATCAACAAAACGTTTTTATCTTGCAAATTGACTTCTACTAAAGGTTCCATAATAAAGGCACCTTCTATTTGTTTTAACCTTTCCCTTTTTCCATGCTTACTTTGTTTTTCTGTCTCTTTGATACGCTGTAATAAGGAATAGACTGGTTTCCCCGTAAAAAAGGAAAGTTGACTGGCTAATTGTTCTGCTTGGTTAAAACCTCTTTCCTTTAATCGGCTGGAATGTAAGGGTACAAACGTAATGAAGTCGATGTCAACATCTTTATAGTAGTAATCGTAGGCAATTTTCAGTAAGTAGCTAAAAATTTGAGATAAGCTCTCTTTCCCTCTATATTTGTACAAGGCAATGTTCTCTTTCATAAAATCATTATATAATACTGCACTTCGATTAAAGGAAAGTGCATGATTAGCATCTATGCAATCGTGGCAAAGCAATGTTCCCTCTTGTATGGGTAAAGGTTCTTCTTTATCAACAGGGATTTGGGGATCTATCGGCTTATGACATTGGTAACAGTGGTTTAAAGGGATCACTTCTAGTTCATTTTTACATGTCATACATAGGTGTGGGAGATGTAACATCTTCTGTAATACATCATGAGAATGGGACTGAATTGGCTTTTCGCATAACAAACAACGATGCTCTGGATAGAATATAGCATTGAGATAGGATTTTAATAGATTTGTTCGATGATCCCCTATGACATCACGTCCGAAAAATCGGATCATTCAGGTTTAATCTCCTTATGTAACGCTTTATAAAACGCTAAAATATTAAAATAGCTTGTCCCAAGATCACCAAAAGTCCCTCTTTTAGCAGATAGGACATCAATTGCTGAACGTGTTGGCGATATTTTAAAAACAGAGATAATCAGATCGCTTTTCCATAAAAGGTTTTTCGTTTCTACCATAATTTCTCCACGTTCTTTATCGATGTGGAAAACCTTCCAATCTGGTTTACTATTGACCACTCTGGTGACGGCTTCCATCACCTTATCAAAACGTTCTTTATAATAACGGGTTTTGAGTTGAGGGGATTTTGCCCTTTCACTTGTTTCCTCTTGATTTTTCCATAATCCAGTGATAATACGTAAAATTGACATTGATTCAAAACTCCTTCTCATTCCTTCGTTATTTTAATTCTAATTATTATCCCTATCATACTGGAACAAGGAAAATGTTTCAAATCCCTTTGGCCAATCGATTCATCCTTTCGATCTGTTTTTTGGCTTTGAGCATTGCATTGGTTTTATATTCTGCCAAAAACCAAACGATCCCTGTTGGGTAATTGGCAGATCTACCTACTCTTCCCGCAATCTGAACTAAGGTGGCTTCATCAAAGATAGTAGACTCTGCTCCGATCACCAATACATGAACATTGGGTATAGTTACTCCACGTTCCATAATCGTGGTGGTAACTAGAAATTGAATCTCCCCGTTTCGAAAGGCCTCTACCTTTTCATCTCTACCACGGTCACTAGCATAAACACCTGCAATCGTTTCATCTGGAAACCATTGTTTAAGCTTTTTCGTCCAAATGGGAATATCTCGTACATTTGCGATAAAGATAAAGGCTTGTCCTTTTTGTACCTTTACCTCATCGATAAATCTTCTAATCAGCTCATCTGGATTGGCTTGAAATATTACCTTTTCTTTTTTAGGAATTCTTTCAATCTGCGGAACTGGTAGAGGATGATGATGGTAACGAATGGGTAGGATAACCGAATCAATTTCTTTTCGCTGTACTCGATCTAACCATTTATTTGAGGGAGTAGCTGTCATAAAAATCATTTTCCCCTCTTCTTTCAACGCTCGTTTTACCACAAATTCTAGCATTGTATCATTGTGATAGGGAAAAGCATCCATCTCATCAACAATCACAAGATCAAAAAACTGAACAAACCTCATCGTTTGATGGGTTGTTGCCAAATAGAGTTGCCCACGATTCCACTTTTCTTCGCTTCCCCCATACAAACTGACAATAGCAACACCGGGAAAAGCACTTCTAAAGCGAGGGGATAACTCCTTGATTACATCCTTTCGTGGCGAGGCTAGCAAAATCCGATTGCCTCGTTTTAAAGCATTGTAAACGACAGGAAAAATCATTTCTGTTTTTCCTGCTCCAGTTACAGCCCAGATTAACAACTCTTTAAACTCTTTACTGTTTGCAAACCATACAGCATGGTTAGCAATATGTTCTTGGTGTGGTGACAGTTGAAGTGTAAACGAGGGTAAATCAAGAGAATGATCTTGTATAGCCAGTTCAGAAGCTGAGAAGTGAATGAGTGGGGTACAGGTTTTACTTCTACCCATCGTTATACAAGATTCGCAAGTAGCACAGTGTTCTCCACAACTGGCACAAGGTTGTATCATCACCTTCTCCGTTGAACCACAGCGATGGCAAACTAGTAGTGGAGTTAAGATTGTGTGATTAGATTGTGGAGCTGAAACACCTGAGGAGATATTGATTTCATTTAAAAGATAGCCTACTTGAAGGTAGTTGGATAGTTCGATTGTAGAAGTTAAATGAGGACTCGTGTGATGTTTTTTAAGTAAGGTTATTATTTCTTCAAGTAACAACTGTTTTCCTTCCACAAAGGGTATTATTTCTTGCTTCCATTCCTCATACTTTAAAAGAATATGATTAAATCCCTGATAGGTTACTCTTATAGAGAAAACATCATTCCTTGCGAACGTATACTTTACCCCACTTTCTCTGCTTTTCCAAAAAAGTAGACTCCTTTCTACTAGCCTACTTTCCTTACCTTTGTCTAGGGAATCTCGATAAGCCATCGCATGGCCGATTGACATCAATGAGCCAATCACGACTAATTCCTTTATTCCCTGTTCATACCAGTACATTAAATCAATATCAAGATTTAAAGTGATGTTCCAACTCATTTTTTGGCCTAATTGAACACCATATACTTGAAATTTCATGATTTGCGTGCTCTCCTACAACGTTTGATCAAATTTTCCCTGAAAAGGATCCTGTATCATTTGCTACCCTATACCATGTGATACCAATTGTACCTGGCCCTGTATGTACCCCAATTACTGGGCCAAAGTCAGATATATTTACCTCTACATTGGGGTAGGTTTCTTTAATCTTGTTTAAAAGCTCTTCAGCTTCTTCGATCACATTTCCTTGAATCACTGAAACCTTAAATTTTCCACCATTTTTGAGATCTCCATCAAGTAGTTGTAAAATACGTTCAAACGCCTTTTTCTTGGTGCGAACCTTTTCAAAAGGCTCTAATTTTTTATCCTGAAAATAGATGATTGGCTTTATTTTTAGTATACTACCTACAATCATTTGCGCCGCATTTAATCGGCCACCACGGTGCAAGTGGGATAAATCGTCAACGACAAAATAAGCCTTGATATTTTTCACAACCCATTCAATTCTTGACTTGATCTCTTCTAGCTTTTTACCTTCTGTAACCATTTGTGCTGCTTCAATCACCATAAAACCTTGGGCATAACAAGCGATTTCCGAATCAATCACTTCTACATGAATCCCCTCTACCATATTTGCTGCAGCAAGCGAGGTATTCATCGTTCCACTTATTCCACTGGATAAATGAATAGCAATTGCTTCATCATATTCCTTAGCTAATTCTTCATATAGCTTCACAAAATCACCAATGGCTGGCTGAGAAGTCGTAGGCAATTCTTGTTCCACTTTTAACATGTCATAAAAATCTTCAGTCGACAGATCCAACCCTTCTCTATAGGACCTAGTACCAAAGTTAACTGCTAATGGAACAACATGAATATGATACTTCTCAATGATATCCTTTGTTAAATAAGCTGTACTATCAGTAACCACTGCTATTTTTGCCATAAATCCTCCTATTTTTTAACCTGTTTCATAGACAGAAACCCGGTTTCTCCCTGCTTGTTTAGAGCCAAAATACATCGCTCGATCCGCATGGCGAATTAAGTCGTTCACAGAGCTAGCCATATCAGGATAAGAAGCAATCCCAATACTTGCTGTAACTTGAATGATAATTTCAGCTTGCCTATCAATGGAATTGGTCAACTTAATGGGATGATGTTGGATCGCATAACGAATTCGTTCAGCAATCACTTTTGCCTCTTCATGATCGGTATTTGGCGCAATCACCGTAAATTCTTCCCCACCATAGCGAGCGATAATGTCCTCTTTTCTTGTATATTCTTTTAGTAAATTTGCAATTATTTTTAAAACTTCATTTCCTGCTAAATGGCCATAACGGTCATTCACCTGTTTAAAATGATCGAGATCAATGATCAATAAACTTAGCTTTTCTTCTTTCATTTTTGATTCCTGTAATTTATCCTGAAGCAATTGGTCAAATGCCCGATAATTATATAACCCTGTAAGCTCATCCAATTTACTTTTCTCTTCTGTCTTTTTATACTTTC
Source organism: Tepidibacillus decaturensis (assembly GCF_001561915.1). GTDB lineage: Bacteria > Bacillota > Bacilli > Tepidibacillales > Tepidibacillaceae > Tepidibacillus_B > Tepidibacillus_B infernus. The sequence goes on from NZ_LSKU01000001.1 coordinate 2,324,570, forward strand.
TCGCATTTTGGATCGCTACAGCGGCTTGACTTGCTAAAATTTTTGCAATGGTTAAATCTTTTTTTGAAAAATGATATTCCCTTGCACTTCCTAAAGTAATCACTCCAATCGTCTGCTGATTCCATACCATTGGCACAGAAAGTAATGAGCGGTTATTTTGAATATAGTCTGGCTCAACCTCTAATGTAAAAAATTCTGCATGACTACCTACAATTTCTCCTTCTCTATTGTTTGCTACTCGTCCTGTTAGACCTTCGCCCACTTTGATCGAAAAATCCTGATAACGGGGTTCTTCGATTCGAGTGCCATCACTATGTTCAATCGAGATTGGATTTAATTTGATTCCATTGGTTAAAAAGATATAGCTATAATCAAAAGAAAACAGTTCCCTGATTGCCATTTGGAGCGAACTGACTGCCTTATCTAGATTTAATTCCGAAGTAAAAGAAGCAGATATTTTATTTAGAGCTTGTAACTGCTGATGGGAATGGCGCAATTCACTATAGATTTTAAATAAATGCGAAACAATAAGAATAGGAAAGGCAACGAAAATCATCCCATTTTGTCCATATGTTACCTTAACCATATACATCAGAACGCCTAAAGGCAAAGTTAGTAAAAGTGTCGCTGCATCCCAAATCATATCCTCTGTAAACATCGGAACACGATTTGGAGAAATGAACCTACGAATTAAATATAATATAAAATGATTGGCAAGAAAATAGCTAGCACTATAAATGAATATAGGGGTTAGCTGAATCCATAGCTCGGAAACACTAAATTGAATCTCTCCTCCAAAAAGGAAAAAACTAAAACCTGAAAGAATAGAGATCCAAATAAACATCATATTACTTAGTAGAATTCTAGGGATGGTTCTTTTTTCTGGAGAAATTAACAGGGTGACTAAAAAAGCAACTTGGGTAAGCCAAACCTCGACCACTAGGCCATAGTCTAAAAAAACAGCGATTGAAACAGCAAAGGTAAATGAAATAAAGATCCCACCAATTTTTAGTGGCAAACTATTAATCAATACCATTAAAAAAAGGTAGACTAAGATCATGTTGTAATCTTCTAATTGGATTGGGATCCATTGAGTATAGCTTACCCATAGCAAAGTGGTAATCGAAAAAAGAGAAAAGATCATAAAGGCCATTTTTTGGTTCTTTAGACTCATTCACATCAACTCTTTAACTTTTCTAGGACTATTGTCCGCATTTAACCTAATTATATGACAATTCTAACTCTTTTTCATTAAAAATCAATCAATTTTTTCCATACATTTTAAAATATCCCCTATTTTGACATGTTTCGACATTATCATACCTGCTTTCAATTCAAGCACATCAGTTGCCTGAGATACCCATTTGCCTACTCTCCATGGCATCATCTTTTCCTCAACTGCTACAACTTGGTATGTTTCTTCGAAAGTTAGCGAGCTATCACGTCCGCTCAACTTCTTTAAATAAATCACATCGATAGGGAACCTCATCCAACAGGTGTGAATTTGCTTGGTTTTCGTTAACCATAGCCCTTCAACTTCATCCAATGTTGGTTTGAACATGAGACCTATGAAACGGGTATAAAAAGAGTTGGCCATTAAAATATCCTGACCAACTTTTTTGTTTGAGTCTGTTTTTCGGACTGTAATTTTTTTCACAATCATCATCCTTACTTTAATAAGGTATTCATAATATTGATTACGGCAGGACCTAAAATAATAATAAAGATCGCCGGAAAGATGAATAACACCAATGGAAAAAGAATCTTAATCGGTGCTTTCATTGCCTTTTCTTCTGCTCTTTGTTTCCGTTTTTGTCGCATATCCTCTGATTGAACGCGGAGAACGTTTCCGATCCGAATGCCCAACTGATCTGCTTGTATGATCGAACCTACAAATTGAATCATATCTTCAACACCTGTTCTTTCGCCCAACGCTTTTAGTGCCTCTCGTCTTCCCTTTCCCATTTTGATCTCTTGCAAGGTTTTATATAATTCATCGGATAGAATTCCCCTTGTTTTCTCAACAACTTTAGACAACGCCGCATCAAATCCTAAGCCTGCTTCAACGCTTACCGTTAAAATATCTAATACTTCAGGTAGTCCCCGTACAATTGCCTCCTTACGTTCCTCTTTCTTTCTATTTAAATAGAAGATTGGAAGAAGATAACCTAATATCCAACCGACAAGTGGAAGAAGGAGCTGGTTCATTCCTGCTTCTTGCGCAAGCCCAACCATTGTAAAAACTCCACCAAGTCCAAGCCAAAACAAGCTCCGCCATGTCATCCATTCTTGTAAGGTTAAATGATGGGGATAGCCAGCTAGATTTAATAATTGATGCTCCCTCTTTTTCAAGGAATACGGGGTCCATTTTATCACAGACTTTCCCATCTTTTGTAGCAAGGGTTTAACCATTCTTTCTTGAAAAGGTAAAGAATAAGGGTCTTCCTCAGACTTTTGCATTCGATCTTCAACAATATTCATAATTCTTTTAGCGACCTTGAGGCGATGGTTAAACATAAGTTTTAAAATAGTAAACGTAATAAAAGCAACGGTTCCACCCACAATCAATAAGATCATTTGCTGAGACATGGTTTACACCTCAATATTGATTATTTTTTTAATCAGAATCGCTCCGATGAGCTGACCTAATATAGCAGCTCCTAACATAGCCCAACCAATCGGATTGGTGAATAAAACGCTCATGTATTCAGGATTGGTCATTAGTAGAAAAACCCCTAAACCAATAGGTAAAATCATAAAAATCATCATCGACATTTTTCCTTGTGCGGTAAGAGACTTAATCTCTCCTTTAATGCGAATTCGCTCGCGGATGGTTTCTCCTATTGTATCTAAAATTTCTGCTAGATTCCCACCAACTTGACGTTGGATCAACATCGCTGTAATAATTAAATCCAAATCTTTACTCTCTACCCTTTGGTTAAAATGAGTTAAGGCCTGCTCTGTACTCACCCCTAATCTCATTTCCTGTAACATCCGTTGAATCTCTTCGGATAAAGGAGCAGCCATTTCTCTTGACAGTAACTCTAGGGATTGAATCAGTGAGTACCCAGCCTTTAAAGAATTGGCCGTCATGCTGATCATATCTGGTAATTGGGACTCTAGTGCAGCCTTTCTTTTTCGTTTCTTCGCCTTTAACCAAATAAAAGGAACATACCAGGAGAGTAACCCTAGCCATAACCCTCTTTCTATATTACCGTCAGCTAAAAATACACCTAAGAACGCTCCTACTAGCGTCGAAATCAATACAAAAATCATAAACTCTGAGGATTTCATCATAATGTTTGCTTTTTTTAATTCAAGTTGAATTCGTTGATCCAGTACCTGAATCCATTTCACCCGGCTTAACCCTTTCCAAATGAAGGAATAAAGGGCAAATCGGGAGTCCTCTTTTTTATTTTTGTGAAGGTCTACTACTTCTTCATGCCATTCATTGCTTTCAATCTCTAGTACCCGTTTTCGTATCCGATTTCTTCTCATCTCTAAATAACGACTAAGCCATAGTATAAAGATGAAGTTAAATAAAAATGTAACAAGTAGGACAAGCCATTTCATCGTTATTCTCTCCAATCTTACCCACAAAAGTGACGAACTCTTTCACCGCTGGAAGAGGTCTGTGGTAATAGGTATCCCAGATGTTTGAATGCTTTCAAAGCATTTCGGAACAATTCCAGTAGGTTGAAATGAACCAACCACTTTTCCGTTGATGTCCTTACCTTGTTGCTTGTACACAAAAATATCCTGCATGGTGATGACATCTCCTTCCATGCCAAGTACCTCTGTAATTTGAGTAATTTTACGACTACCATCCTTTAGCCGGTTTTGTTGGACGATCAGGTCTATCGCAGATGCAATTTGCTCTCTAATCGCCCGAACAGGTAAATCCATACCAGCCATCAATACCATTGTTTCCAAACGGGATAACATATCCCGTGGTGTATTGGCATGTCCTGTAGTTAAAGAACCATCATGACCAGTGTTCATCGCTTGTAACATATCCAATGCTTCACCACTTCTGACTTCCCCTACGACAATTCGATCAGGTCTCATCCGTAAACTGTTTTTTACGAGATCCCTCATCGTAATCGCACCTTTTCCTTCGATATTAGGGGGACGTGTTTCAAGTGTAATGACATGGTCTTGTCGCAATTGAAGTTCTGCTGCATCCTCGATGGTTACAATTCTTTCATCAGCTGGGATAAAGGAAGACAACACATTTAACGTCGTGGTTTTACCACTACCCGTTCCTCCCGAGACCACAATATTTAGCCTTGCCTTTACTGCAGCTTCAAGAAATCTAGCCATCGGCTCAGTTAATGTACCAAATCCAATTAAGTCTTCAATTTGAAAAGGATCCTTAGCAAACTTACGAATCGTGATACTTGGCCCTTTAATTGCCAGAGGTGGGATAATTGCATTGACCCTTGATCCATCTGGTAATCTAGCATCAACCATCGGTGAACTTTCATCAATTCTTCTACCTAAGGGAGAAACGATTTTCTCGATGATTCGCATCACATGGGCATCATCTCGAAATTGAACAGGTACCCGTTCAAGTCTCCCTTTTCGCTCTACATAGACTTGTTTAGCATGATTGACCATAATTTCAGAAACTTCATCATCGTGTAATAAAGGATCAATCGGGCCAAATCCCTTCATTTCAGCAATCATCTCTTGACAGATGGTCTCCCGTTGTTGCCTTGTTAATGGTTCTTCCGATTCTTGCAAAATTTTTTCGATCAGCTGTTTAATTTTATCCCACTCTTCTGTAGATGAATCATCATCTAATGATTCCTTCCCAAATTCCTCCAAAATTTTTTGATGGATCGTTGATTTTAATTCTGCATAAGGATCCTCTTGGAGAATAACTTCTGAAGTGGAATGCTGTTTTTTTAGTTGCTGAATACCATCCTTTCGTTGTTCACCTTGAAGTCGTTGTAAAAGTGACATCAGCTATCCCCCTTACTTTCCTATTTCCTTTTCCTATATCATTTGACTTGACTCTATTCTATGCTCTTTTCCGACTCCATAGAAACCGCTTTGTCCATGATTCTGATTTCTGCCTGTCATCCTCTGCAAGAATTTGTTCTATTAATTTACTCATCTGTTTCGCCCATCGACTATTCGGCTTCATCTCTAATAATGGTTCGCCACGATTAATTGACAAATCCGCATATTTATCTTCTGGTAATAAACTATAGGGCTCCATTCCTAAAGCGGTTTTGATATCCTTAGGCTTCACCCCTGTATCTAAGTCAGCCCGATTGATAATTAGACGAACACGATCTGTTGGATAATTTAATGTATCCATCACTTCAAGAACAGTACGATTATGCCTTAATACAGGAACATTTAGTGTATTCACAAGCAAGGTGAAATTGGATTGATCAAGTGCAAGGACTGGATCGGTAATCTGTGCAGGAGTATCAACAATAATATAATCATGGGTTTCACGTAAAAGTCTTAAGATCTTTTCAATGTGTTTTCCTGTAATCATTTCACTTTGTTCAGGTTGAATGGGAGCTGGAAGAATACGAATCCCTGATTTGGTTTCTAATAGATAAGGTAAAAGCGATTCGGCATCAAGTCTATCGATCTCTTGAACGACATGGTAAATCGTTTCTTTCACTTTCAGATTAAACATTGCGGCCACATCGCCAAACATCAAATCCAAATCTAAAATCACTACTTTTTTGTGCAATTGATTTAAACCAACGGCCAAATTGGTAGCAATTAAGCTTTTCCCAACTCCCCCTTTTCCACTAAATACAGTAATGATTTTCGGACTTTGGACATAGCCTTGCCCTAACACCTGGTTAGCGTACACTTGGATATTTCTCTTTTGGTTCCGCTCATATACCTCTATAATCGACTGAATCAGTTCATCAGGAGAAAAAGGCTTGACCAAAAACTCTTTTGCCCCAGATAACATCGCTTTGCGAAAATAATCGTGCTCACCCTGAACAGAAATCATAATCACTGATGCAGTGGGGCATTTTAAACTAATTCTTTCTGCAGCTTGAATACCGTCCAAATCAGGCATATTGATATCCATTAAAATAATGTCTGGCTTATATTTACATGCCATATCAATTGCTTGAAAACCATTGGCTGCTTCTCCCACAATATCGATTCGACTTTCAAAGGATAAGATTTTTCGAATATTTGTCCTTGTATCTTCAGTATCGTCAACGATTAACACACGAATCCAATCTCCCATTATTGATTCCTCCTATGGTGTAAAGATATTGTCCTTCGTCGTTCCTGATGTGGATAGATTGCCAGCATCATTGATGGGTCGAAGCATCAAACGAACACTCGCTTTTTCTTCTGTAAATGTGACTTTTTCCGCATCTTTTGGTGTAATGGCAATCGTAATCGTTTGAATCTCTTTCTTTTCTTGGCCTTCAAGATTGTCCGTCTTCTCACCAACCGCCAAAACTAGCACATTTTGTAGGATCATTTTTGAGATATCTTTTTGTGTTGGATTGGTTTCTGCCGTATACGTTCCGATAATATCCACATAGTCACCAGGCTCTACCAAGCCACCTATGCCCATCACTGGGTTGTACTGTAGAGTTAACGCACGATATCCCTTAGGAATGGAGTAAGCTAAATGTGCCTTTTGATAGGCTTCATCTGCTAGTCGTTCATGAACAATGGGTTCATTTACGTAAATCGTTTCTTTTACGACTTGTCCAATTACTTCTTCAGGCTTGATATAACTAGATGAAGGGATTGTACTCGTTTTTAACGCTTTTAACTCGATCATCTCTTCTGTAATCTTCGTTTTTGGTTGAATCGTAACCTTTGCAACGACTACCTTTTTCGTAGGTTCAATTTGTTGGCTAACCGCTTCTACTTTTGCTAGATACAGATAGACTAAGCCTGTGGCAATGATTCCCATAATTAAAGCGATTAGTAATAATTTGCGGTTTGTGACTTCCATTGTTTTCTCCCCTAACTATCTCACTAATTTTACGGCGTATAAACCAAATTGATTTTCACCAGAACTAATCCAATCCCCTGAATAAAGCGTTTTGATAAAACGTCCGGTAATCCGTGACTCATTCCCATTTCCCGTAAATCCTTCTAAGTAAAAAGCTGCAAAACCAACAATGGTCACTTCGTTTCTACCATTAACATCGAGACTATCAATCACAGGTAAATAGAGAATCCGGTTGCAATCTCTTGGTGCCGTTTGATAATCCTCACATAAGTCGTTTCCAGCCTCTGACTCCATTCGGTCTTCAATCCCTTTTCTAGTTGGGCCAGACATATTACCTGTCTCAGTTGGAATCTTCATACCAATCTCTAATTTTCCTTGATAGCCATTTTTTAAATTTTGTAGGTAATTAGATGCCCCTGTTCCTCCTAAGGCTAATGCTCCAAAATTACCATTGGTTGCTTCAGTCGGGTCATATTTTAAAGTGTATAACTCACCATAATGAAAGGATTGCTGAACGACTCCTAGAGGAACAAAGCCGTAGCCACCTGAAACTTGCTTGATTTGCGCGGTGGAAGAAGCGGTAATCGTCTTTTCCTTAAAACCGATCGCTTTAGCAAAGAAGAAAGGAACGGTTCTTTTACCCTTCACAGTGACTTGATTCTGCTCAAGGTCAATGATCACTTCTGGTTGATTTACCCCATTATCATTGGCATATTGTATTGCTATAGCTTTCGCCTGATCTGGATCTTTAACCAGCTCTTGTACACCTGCAAGGGCTGCAGCATCTAGTGCATCCCCTAATCTTTGGTTTTCAATCATGAGATAGCCGATATCTACGACTAAGGCTGCCATGGCTAATAAAATGGTCATAAATAATAACAAAAGAACAGCAACACTACCTCTTTCATTCAATTCGCATCACCGTCTTAGCCGTAATAGGAAAAGGATTAGGTAATATATTTCTCCATAATGGGGCAAGCAGTGGAACTTTGTAATCAATGACCACTGAGATTCGTTCTCCCCGTTCTCTTGAAGATGGAGAAGGGGAAATACTTAAGGAAAGATTATTTTGGTCTAAAACCTCTGTTTTTTGCTCGACAATTTGGGTGATCTCTTGGTCTGTAGCCCAAACAGATCCATTCCTTGCACCGTCTCTTGTTGCGTTTTGGATCACCAAATAGGAAAAAAAGATATGGCCAAACTCTAGTATTCCTAATAGAAGAAGCAATAGAATAGGAAAAACCAGCGCAAACTCTACCATTGCTTGTCCTTCTTCTTTTCGTTTAAACCATTTATAGAATGGATCTTTCATAGAATTTGACTCCCTTCGAAGCATATTCCGATCACTTTTTGCGGAGCACTATAATAGTTCAAGTATAACTTCGCTAATTGCTTTAATGAAGTTAAACTTTATTATGCGGAAGAAAAGAAAGCCCTACTCGTAGAAGTAGGACCTTAAGGGTTGATAAGGATATTTCATTAGAGCTTTATTATGGTGCAGTTGTGCCACCTGAAGTACTACTAACATCACCTGCTACTTTGTTAAATAAATCTTTTAGATTACCTCCCATAGTAGTAAGTGCAACAATGACTACCACTGCAATTAAAGCAATAATCAATCCGTATTCTACCATTCCTTGTCCTTTTTCATTTTGCAGTGCTTCCTTTATGTTTCTTTTCACGTGATGTTGTTTCACCCAAAGCTTCATTAAAGCATTTTTCATTTTACTTCCTCCCTATCGAAATTGATTTACTTAAGAGCTTGTCCAGTTTGATTACTTATTCCCATTATATCGGTACAAACAAGATCAATCATCCAACTGAATGCCTGTTTTTGGATAGTCCGATTCTCATTATTTTGTTAATTGATCATCAATTGTTCACTATTCCAGTGTTTAGGTACTAGGCTATTTATCCTGTCAAACCTTTTATATGTTGAAATAAGGCTTTTTGTTACCTTAGACATAGGTACAAAATAGGCCCACAAATCGGCATTTCCCTGAAAAGCTATTTTCGATTACTTTTGTGGGATCCCATTGAAAACAATCTTTTTCTCAACTAAGTAGAGATTTTTCTGAGGCTTTGTCACAGGTGGAGGAAGTGGTTAAATCAATCACGACAGGATTCTCTCCTGTTTCCTTACTTTTTGTTACCATCTCAAGTAAACAAAGCGCCACGTCTTCCTCAGGTTGAAGATCTACAATCTCAATCTTCGTTGATAAGGATAGATGGTATAAAATAATCAATGTATCATCAGTAGAACCAAGATCAAGAATCGTAAAACGTCTGATTCTCCCCTTTAACCATCCCGATAAGGAAATCGATCGGATGACCCACTCTATCGTCATTTGATTGTTTTTTACCACAATAAAATAATGATCGACACTGTTTTTATTTTTATTTCTGTTAAATTCAATGATCATCACACTTACCATCAATAAAGTGGCTAAAAATAAGAAAAGCATGATGACACCTCCTTAATAGAGTATATGCCATCATGCCAAACCTAGTGAATTTTCCATGAAATTGTGCAGATTAAGAAAGAATAACCCAGCCATTTTTAATCCCTGCAATCACTGCTTGTGTCCGGTCTGTACATTCCATCTTTTGCAAAATACTACTTACATGATTTTTAACCGTTTTTTCACTGATAAATAGCTTTTCACCAATCACACGATTGCTATTTCCCTCAGCCATTAATTGTAATACTTCCAATTCCCGTTTGGTTAATAACATACGCCAATCGGGCATCTTTTCCATGATGGGTTCTGGATGGGAAAGAGGGTGGAAGCCATCTGTTTGTTCCTTTACACTTAATCTGCGATATTCTTCAATCACTTTTCCTGTTACTTGGGGATGTATATATGCACTACCATCGGCAACAGCACGAATCGCCTCGATCAATGCTTCTGCTTCCATATCTTTTAGTAAATATCCTGACGCTCCCGAACGTAACGTTTCAAACACATAGCCTTCATCATCATGAATGGATAGAATCAAAATCTTTGCATTGGGGTATTTTTCTTTAATCCTTTTTGTCGCCTCTACGCCACTCATATTAGGCATATTGATGTCCATGAGAATCACGTCAGGAAGGATTTCATCGTATTGGTTTAAAATACTCTCCCCATCAGAACATTCGGAAATAACTTCCATGTCCTCTTCTAAATTAATAATTCGTTTGACCCCTTCACGGAATAATTTGTGGTCATCCGCAATCAAAATATTAATTTTCGTTTTCTGATCCATCGCTTATTTCCCCACTTTCATTTACTGGAACTCTTATCTTTATTGTTGTCCCTTTATTCTTTATGGATTGAATCTCAAGATCACCCTCTAAAAGATCAACCCTCTCCTTCATTCCCATCAGGCCGAAATGACCCTCTTTTTGTTTTTCCTGTTCCTCTTCATCAAAGCCAATTCCATTATCTTTTACAGAAACCTCAATTTGTCCAGATTGAAATTCAACTTTGACTACTGCTTTTGTAGCTTGTGCGTGTTTTACCACATTATTTAAAGCTTCCTGAACCAAACGGAAAATCGCAACCTCCATTCCTGAAGGCAATCTTCGCTCTCTACCTGCAAGACTAAGATCGATGTCCAAATTGTCTCTCTTTGCCATTTCTTGAATATATTTTCGCAGCGTAGGAAAAAGCCCTAAATCATCTAAAGCCATTGGTCTTAAATCAAAAATAATTTTACGAACATCTGCCAAACTTTGCCTTACCATAAATTTCAGGTCTTTTAATTCCTGTATTGCCTGATCCATCTGCTTCACATTCATGAATCGTTCAGCAATCTCCGTTCGCAAGACGACATTAGCCATTGACTGAGCAGGACCATCATGGATCTCCCTTGCCACCCGTTTTCGTTCTTCTTCTTGAGCTTGAATGATTTTCAAACCAAACATTTGCTTATATTGTGCAGACTCTACCGCTTCGGACATTTTAATAATATCCCCAGTCAAATAATCTGAAACAACGCCTATTTGTGTGGCCACTACCTCAGCTCGCTCAATCGTCACATTAATATTTTTTAAACGCATTTGTAATTCATTTCTTAGTATCTTAAGATTTGCTTCTCGTTCCCTTGCCATTAATAAATCAATTTGTAGCTGATTTGCTTCTTCATATGCTTTTTGTATGTCAGATTCTGTATATAATTTAAAATTACGACTCACATCTGCTAAATTAGTCCTTGCCCTACGATACCTTGCCTCTAATTGATCTACCTCATCTATCACCTTTTTTGTTTCTTCCCGTAAAGCCTCTAGCTTTCGTAACAAATTTTCCTTTTCTGAACGAGCATCTTCGGCAATTTCGAAAATTTGTTCCTTACTTTGATCAATCGCTCTAATTGTTTTATGTAAGATTTCTTCAAGCTTATAACCGTCAAGTTTTGATGATTTCAATGAATGTCACACCTCATCATAGGCTGGTTTGTTCTTATTTTAACATAATTTGTCATCCTTCACGTCCGCTATCTGTACTATTACGTTAAAAACAAATAGGACTTTAGGACTATTTATCGCTTTTCTAAAGCAAACAGAAATTCAATCCTATTCTATAACTTCCTTGCCAAATTGAATAATGGTAAATATGACCAATTAAAAAAGGTTTGTATATACTTATGGAATATACAAACCCTCACTACTAGCCATAATACTTTTTGTTAAATGACACGAATCTTAGGAACTACTTTTTCTAAGATTTCTGTAATCACAGCACTTCGATTGGTCTTACTTTCTTCTGCAATTTGATCTAGTTTTTCAATCATGGCTGGATCTAAACGGATACTAATGATTTGTTTGGGTGGTGTTTTTTCAGGCTTCTTATTAATCACGATCACGACAAAGTCCCTCCTAACATATATACATTCTTATCCTGTATTTTATATGTATCACGTTAAAAATACTGTCGTAATCCGCCTTAGAAAAACCACTATTTTTGTCGAAAAAAGTTTAATCATCGCTAAACCTGAAATCTCTTTATGAGTTGCTGAAGATCGTTGGCCATCTGGTGAAGCATATTTCAATCCTAGCATTCTTTTGCCTTAAGGTAGTCACATAGGTTCCTGTTTCTTTAACCGTTTGATTCACCTTTTTCATTTGTCGAATGGTTTCATCAATAACATAAGTTCCTTGTTCTGCTGTTTCCATCGATTGTTGAGAAGCAACATAAACGGATTGTGTTTTTTGGTTCACTTCTTTGATTGTTTCTACCACTTGGAACAATGTTTGTTCTGAACCTTGAAGCATCTGAACCTGTTTTTCCATTCCTTCTGCTACACTAGCGGTCGTTGTAGCCACTTGTTCTGCAGCAAGGGCAACTTCAGTTGAAGTATGAGAAAGTTGTTCAGCAGTATCGGTCACTTGCAATGAACTATGCTGAATATGTTGGATCAACTCCTTTAGAGAAGAAAGCATCTCAGTGAAATTCTTTGCCAATTCTCCAATTTCGTCTTTATTTTTAATGGAAAGGGGGCTAAGATTTAGATTACCATTGGTGATTTCGCCAACGTGAGCAGTTACTAATTTTACCGGTTTCGAAATACGAATGGTTATTGAATATGCAATGATACTTGCTCCAACAATTCCACTTGGAATAATAGCTAAAATTAACACTTTTACAAAATTTATCTTCTGATAAACAATCTCCAAGATCTGTGCTGTATCATGGCCTTGATTGACTAATTCTGTTACCATGCTGCCCATACTAATAATGTTATAAAGAATAATAAGAACTGCAATAAAAAACATCACCATAATCGAAGCAAAACCTAAAGCTAATTTTTGGCCAACTTTCATATCAAGACCCCTTTTCCCTAAACTAGTTCATTTTGTGCAATTCAATATCATCATACTTTATTTAAGGACTGTTTTAAATCACAAAGTGAGCTAATTAGCAAAATTTCACTGAAAATTAAAAAAGTTTGTCGAATATTGTCAGAAGGACAAGGATGGCATATACAAACTTAACTTAAAGTGGATAGAAGGGTAGAAAGGTGAAAAAATCTTTCCCAGGTATAAGGGAAAGATTTTTTTATAAGTAATTAAATCAATTTCATAATTATGAGCCTTACAGGCTCAAAGCTTTTAAAAGCTATTATAAGACAAGAAAGCCTATTTAGTATACAAGAATTATATGATTTAGAACCTACCCAAAGATTTGAAGCTATCTTTTCAACGATTGAAATCGATCCAATATTGGTTGTGAATGCGAAAAAAATCGAGATATGGCAGACCTGTTGAGCTTAACTATGCAGCGATGATCTATTCTTTAATTGCCAGAATTACAGAACACATTCCATTTATCAAAGATTTAGTAAAACGTCTCAAGAATGATATCGTCTTTCGCTTTGAAAAGAAAATTGAAGATCAATTAGCCGTCCCATTAGCTGAGTTACGTGCCAAAATTCCTCAGGATCCCCAATGGGGCATAAAGAAAAATTGCGAAGGGAAAAACGTTTTTTGGTTTGGGTATAAAGGTCATTTGGCTGTTGGAGCAAATGGGACATCAAGCCGTTATTGCTTATAATAGTTTTGATGAAAAATATGAAACCCTAAAATACACTAGACCAAAGGAATGTAAGGATTGCCCCTTAGCTCATGATGAGCTTTGCCAGCTAATGTTCCTGGGTAGGTGTCTGCGCACTCATGAATCGGCCTATTGCTGCTACCATTTCCTTTACTGTTGCTATTCCCTTTCCCATTCCCCTTGGAAGAACTATTTCTATTTCCATTTCCTTTGCCATTGTTTTCTTTGGATTGTCCTTCTCCTGGTTCTTGGGTGTAGTCTGTCACCATTGGCAGTATTTTGGGATCATGCATGTTTCCAAGAATCTAAGAGTTTATATCTCCGCAGCGTGAGCCACCGTGTGCCCCTGTGTTCGATTTTGGCATTTGAGGTAGGGTAAACTTACCTGAGGCAAAAATGAAACCGGATTTGGCGGCTTTCTGCGCAAGAGTATTTTTCTTCAAAATGCAGCCCCAAATTGTGCCTTCATCACCTCAATCACAGGGTGAACCATGGGGTCGAAAACTGTGCAGGTTAAAGTCCAGGGTCGCAGGGCTTCCCCAGCACGGCCCACATTAGCCCGCAATGCAGGGCGGAGGGCATGTGAAATCGGGAGCGGAATTGGCTTAACGATGTCTCAAACGGATCATAAGTTTATCAATACTTTTCAAGAAACTCTTTTGGTGTAAGTATCTCAGGTCGCTCAATTTCTATATCCTTAAAATCCTTATCTCCTGTAATTAGAATGTCAACATCAGCCAGTATTGCTGTGTGTAAAACCATATAATCTTTGTCGTCCCTAATTTCAAATAACGGAGTTCCATCATAGCTCTTTGGCGAATATTCCAGTTCATAAGATAATGCTGTTAAAAATTTCTCAATGGCTTTTATTTTGTTTGGAAATTTTCTTTCAACTACCGATTTCAATTCTTCAACAACATACGTTGAAAGCACCAATGTATAATCTTCTGCCACTTTCTCTATCAATCGGCTTAGGTTTTCACTTCGAAAAAGTATAGCCGAAATAAGAACATTTGTATCAAGCATTATTCTCATGGCTGTTTCCCCTATTCCTCTTTTCTAAATTGTTTTACCAAATCAACAACATCCTCTTCTGTTTCCAAACCCACACGCTCAGCCTCTCCATCAAAGGCTTCCTGTACCTCACGCAGAGCAACCTTAGTTGAGTTTTCCATTACCACCTTACCATTTTCCTCGATGAAAATAACTTTGTCTCCGTCCTTTAAATTGAGCTTCTTCCTGATGTAAATCGGTATTGTTATCTGACCTTTTGCAGTAATTTTTGCAAGTTCCATAAATTAAGACTCCTTTCTGTGAATTCCATGTATTCCTTACTTTTATTATATGCCATTTTAAAATTTTTATCAACAAAAGACAAGGCCACATCAGCCCAAACTGTGTGACCCTATTTTTAATTAATAAAGTTTTTTAGACTTATTGAGAACTTATCATAGATGTCTTTTTGAAAATCAGCTAAAAAATCCTTTACAGCAATAATAATATCTTGTATACAAAGATTCGTCGCTATATTGCCTTTTCCCCAAATAGAAGTAACTACCCATGTTTTATCATTTTGGGGGTTGAATTCAATGATTTCTCCTTCACTGTAATCCATTGTTTCATATACAAAATCTTGAAATATACCTTTCTCAATTTTTCCTAACCATGCTGAGATAGCTATAGCAAATTCGAGTAAAAGTATATAATCTTCTTGGAAGAAACTATTGCCATTAATATCAATATTTAGGCTCCCTTCAATATCAGCCAATAGTTTCCTATTGTTAGTATCAATCAGTCTGCCGCTTTAAAAGCAAATTGAGAAGCTTCTTTTAAAATACTCTTACCCGCACCCTTTTTGATAATATCATCTAATGTCTTAATAAATTCTTTAAAAGATGATGTGACTTTTTTAGATAAGCTACCTATTGCTTTTAGTCCACTTTTTACAGTTTGTTTTCCTATAGAACCAACACCGAATAGTACTGAATCAACTATAAAATTTCC
The DNA here is from genome assembly GCF_001561915.1 of Tepidibacillus decaturensis. GTDB lineage: Bacteria > Bacillota > Bacilli > Tepidibacillales > Tepidibacillaceae > Tepidibacillus_B > Tepidibacillus_B infernus. Next base: position 2,340,077 of record NZ_LSKU01000001.1, read on the forward strand.
TAGCTCATCATTTTGTACGTTTCCACCATAAATTTCTGGACGAATTTCTTCGGGAACAACCTCACTGCCATAGGATGAATATAAATTCTTATAATATTGTGTATAAATTGTTCCATACTTTCTTACAATGCCATCGGCTTCCATTCTAAATCTTGGGACATTTTTAAATGTAGTCGCCATCTCTATCTGGTATAATGTTTGACTGTCGACTACTCCTGTTTCAGCTAGATTGAATTTATCTTGAAGTTTAATAACCCCGCTTTTTGTTTCGTTTCCATACCATCCATCTACTAGTAATTCTGTCCCTAATATTTTATTTAATTGTGATTGTATTATTTTTGTTTGCGCTTTTTGCTTTTCGTTTGGTGCCGTACTGGTATATTGTAAAAGCACCTTATTTCCTTCAGTTACTCTACCATTTACTGTGCTAATAGAAAATGATGGTTTGGTATTGGCAGGTGGTTTTAGTATTCGACTAGTTCATAATTGTAAGAGTCTAGTAATAGGTCCTCTGATCCTGTCTCTTCGTCAACTATTTTATCCCATACTACTCGATGGTGTACATAGTCCCATTGTTCATAGACGCTTTTTTTATAATATTCATAGTAGTATTTTTGATCTCTTTCTTTTCGTTGCAATTGCCAACCTGTATCTCTCGAGTAATAATCAATGAAATCCCAGAAATTCACAACTAATCTTGAACTACTTTCACTTTCAGAATAGTGTGAGGATCTATTCCTTACCCACTCTGGAACATGTCCGGTTGGGTCCCACATGTTGATGGGGTTGTTCATGACATAGGCGTATCGATTTTGGCTTAATGGATTAGCTAATGTTCCTGGGTAGGTGTCTGCACTCATGAATCGGCCTACCACTGGATTGTACATTCTTGCATTTAGGTCGATCAGTCCTGTTTTTTCATCATATTCTTGTCCTGTAAAAGCGATTCTGTTGTATGGTGCGGTGATTCCTGTGAAGATGCCGCCAAAGGCATCATAGCGATATCTTTCGATGATGTCTCCATGACGATCGGTTAGTTCACTTACTGTATTTAAACCATCATACTGATAATACATCAGGCCACCAGTGGTTTTTAGTTCAGGATCGTGGCCAGGTTCTGCTAATCCGTGTAAGCCAAACATTTTTCTTGAGACCACTTGATTCATTGGCCCTAGGTAATATTCGGCATAGGGAGAGCCCTTATCTCCATATTCTTTGAGAAGAAGGTTGCTTAGTCCTTCATACTGATAACGGCTCTTGGTGATGTCTAATCGATTCGGGTATTGGCCATTTTTGTAGATCCCTAGTTTTAGGCCTTGACCAGGGTTGTTATATTTGGAATAGCCATTGCCCTTTCCATTGTTCTTTGATGAACCATTTCCTTTTCCGTTCGTTTGTGCTTTTTCGTTTCTTTTTTCTTGGCCTTTGCCATTGTTTTCTTTGGATTGTCCTTCTCCTGGTTCTTGGGTGTAATCCCATGTTGCTTCTTCTCGGTAGATTTTTCTCCCCATCGCATCATATTGGTATTTGGCATAGCTTTCATCTTGATAGAGGACTTCCGTTAGTTGGTTGGCTCCGTTGTATAGGTATTGAATCTCCCCTCTATCTCCATTTTCTTGGATGAGATTGCCTGCTCCATCATAGGTATATTGCGTATCCCCTGATTGTATCAACTGATCAGCAGCATTGTACTTATACTGGATGATTCCTTGATCGTTAGTCATGGATAAACGGTTTCCAACGGCGTCATAGGTATACTGAACCTTGCTTTGTGGCTCAAGGAGATACCCTGGACGGTCGATCAGATAAAATGGTTCAGTTTCTTCAAAACCTTCTCCATATAGGGCATTATCTTGTGCTTTCTTCCCTTTTCCTTTGGCTTTATCAGAATTGCCATTGCCATTATTAAAGGCTAGTAATTCAAATTGATAAATGAAACCATTTCGTTCGATGCTTGACGTAAGATTGTTTTTTACATTATTGCTCTTTTCTTCGTTCTTATCAGTGTTCTTGCTATTGTTATTCTTATTATTCTTCTCATTCTGTGTTGGATCTGTTAGATCTGTTGGACCTTGATCTTGTTTGAGATCTTTTTGTTGCGTTGTATCCTGAGGAGTGTTGGGATCTTTTCTTAGAGACAAGATCTTCTCTAACGGATAGTTTACTTCAATCAGACGATTTAGGTCATCATAGATGTATCTGGTCTCTGCCCCATCTTCCTCAATTTGCCGTATTCGATTTCCATAGGCATCATATTCATAATTGAAGGATGAAATGATCCCATCTTGATTCCGGTTTTCGATCTGATCTAAGGTTCCGTCAGGATTATATTTTTTGACTATGGTATTGCCATTTGCTAATTTGCGTACTGTTTCTCTTCCAAGTCCATCATATTCAAAGATGGTGACAGAGTCATCTGGATCAATCATTTGTGTCATTAGATAACGATTGTCATAAGCATATCTAGTTGTACGATCCTCACTATTAGTTAGACTTAAAAGGTTGCCAACCGCATCATATTGATAGGAAATGCTTTTGTTCATCGTCACATTGTCTTGTTGGACGATTCTCCCGAGCAAATCATAGGTAAAACGATCGGTTGAAGTTGGTGAACTCATCTCGGTAATTCGACCAACTTGATCATAGCGATAATTCAGAGTTGCTCCTTCATATTCAATTGATGAGATTTGTCCTGCTAGATTGTAGCGGTAATCTGTTGCTTGTGCAATTTGGAATCTAATGGGTACTTCCAACCACGACCAAAAGGTCCTACTTCTTGATCATTACTAGAATAGGCTCGCTCTACCACAAAGTCATAGCCAATCCCAGGTAAGTTTAACTCCTTCTCTGAAAATTTCAAATATCCTGTAGTGATATCTACATCTGGTTTCTTATCATTTTCAAAAATAGGTGCATTCGATTGTTGACTACGTATTGATGGTTCTTGTGTTTGAATCTCTGTTGAAGGTATGGAAGGAAATTGAGGTAATCTTTTTCTCCTAAAATTCCTTATATTGGTTCTTTATTCCTATTTTACCACTTCAAAACAGGTAATATATTCCTAGTCATTTGTTCCTATTGTAAGAAATATAAAGTGCAAATAAAAAAATCCTTCTCGTCTAAAAAGAGAAGGATTTTTGCGTATATTATCTTTTATTTAAGTCATCGTGTAGAGTGAATTCTGTTCTTTTGTTATTTTGCGTAAGCCATTGCTTCTTGTCTTAAGACTTCTGCCTTATCTGTACGCTCCCATGGTAGATCAAGATCATGACGACCAAAGTGGCCATATGCAGCTGTTTGACGGTAAATTGGACGGCGAAGATCAAGTTGTTTAATAATCCCTGCAGGGCGTAAATCAAAATGTTTACGAACTAATTCAACAAGGATGTTTTCATCTACTTTTCCAGTACCAAATGTATCAATACTAATGGATACAGGTTGAGCCACACCTATCGCGTAAGCAACTTGAACTTCACATTTATCCGCTAATCCTGCAGCAACAATGTTTTTCGCAACATAGCGGGCAGCATAAGCACCAGAACGGTCAACCTTCGTTGGATCCTTACCAGAGAATGCGCCACCACCATGGCGAGCATAACCACCATAGGTATCAACAATGATTTTACGACCTGTTAATCCTGCATCACCTTGAGGTCCTCCGATCACGAAACGGCCTGTTGGATTGATAAAATACTTTGTTTTATCATCTAATAATTCTGCTGGTACCACTGGTTTAATCACATATTTATGAAGATCGGCTTTAATTTGTTCATTTGTTACTTCAGGATGATGTTGTGTTGAAATAACAATTGTATCAATACGAACTGGCTTGTCTCCTTCATATTCAACAGTCACTTGCGTTTTGCCATCTGGACGTAAATAGTCTAAGATTCCCTCTTTTCTTGCTTCAGTAAGACGTCGAGCTAATTGGTGGGCTAGTGAGATAGGTAATGGCATCAATTCAGGTGTTTCGTTGACTGCAAACCCAAACATTAAACCCTGGTCTCCAGCACCAATCGCTTCAATTTCTTCATCAGACATTTGCCCTTCACGAGATTCTAACGCTTGGTTAACACCTACCGCAATGTCTGGAGATTGTTCATCAATTGAAGTTAAGACAGCACAGGTTTCTGCATCAAAGCCATATTTTGCTCTTGTATAGCCAATACTTCGGATCGTTTCACGCACAATTTTTGGAATGTCAACATAACAGCTTGTTGTAATTTCTCCCGCAACCAAAACCAATCCAGTTGTTACAGAGGTTTCTGCCGCAACACGAGCATTGGGATCTTTTTCAAGAATCGCATCAAGGATTGAATCGGAAATTTGATCACAAATTTTATCTGGATGGCCCTCAGTCACAGATTCAGAAGTGAATAAATGACGACCTTTTTGTAACGCCATATGAAAACCTCCCTTAAAATTAGTATGTACATCTATTGTTATGATACTCATGCAAAAAAGCCTTTCCTTTAGAGGAAAGGCTTTTTATACTCAAGCTTACCTCTTATGTTTAAATAGATTTTGAATAAGAGATCCATTCAACAATCTATATTATAAGAAGTAAGAAAGACTGTCAACCATTTTCACTTGAAATTTTACTCACGATTATATTTATGTTTTACTGAACAGGTTGAGTCTCAGTTGTTGTTTCAGTTGACGGTTCAGTTGTTACTTGATCTTGGTTATCTACAAAAATTAATTGAGTATCAGAATCATATTCCACATCCGCCCCAAGACTTTCACTAATAAATCTTAAGGGTACAACTGTATTGCCATTAACAGTTGTGGCAGGTACTTGTAGCTGAATGATTTGGCCATTTACTTTTGCTTGTTTTTGATTTAAGACAAAGGAAACACTTACATCACCTTGTTTTACTGTGATTGTTCTTGTTTCAGGATCATAACTAACCTCTGCACCCAATGCTTCTGCAATCGCCCTAAAAGGAACAAGCGTATTGCCATTTACTAATTGAGGTGGAACATCAAATTGTGGTTGCTTACCATTTACAAATGCTTTTAATTCTTTCTTATTTGTTTCTTTGTAAAGCTCAATTAATTTTTTTGCTTCGTCTTTAGAGCCTTTCGTAAATCCTAGAATTTGCTCTTGAGCCTCTAATGCATCTTGATCTTTGTCCATCAATTTATACATTTCCATTAACTGTTTATATGCTTCTATCTTTGAAGTAGGTAATTCGATGTCTTCAAGACCTTCTACCTCTTCTAATCCTTCTAATTCACCTTTTAATTCCTCTTCTAAGTTTTCCATAAGTTCTTGCGCATCTTTTTGTTCTTCCTCAGTTAATTCATTTTGATTTAATAAGGACTGTACATATTCATAGGTAGCTTGAATCGATTGTTCTGTGTTTTCTTGGTTAGATAGTTCCTCTAATAAAGGTAACCATTTCTCTTCCATATTTTGTTTTAACTCTTCCACTTTTCGCTGCATTTGCTCTTTTGCTTTTTCATTTACTTTTTTAAGAGCCTTTTCCATTTCATGCTCAAGTTTCTTGATGTCTTTTTGAAGTTTTTTCATTTGTTTATCTTTACCATTTTCATTGTCACCATTCTCATCTTCATCTACGTCTTCTTCGATTGCTTCGTCATCCTCTTCTTCGTCTTCATTTTCTTCAAGATCTGCATCATCTGATACATCTTGTCCATCATTTAATGTAGAACTAGTTGAATCTGATGATGTATCTGTATTTATTGTTGTATCCTGTGTTGTATTGGTTGTGTTTGTTTCTTCAGCAGATACAATTCCTCCGATAAACGGAGTCAATACAAGCGTTAATGTCAAAAGAATAGGTAAGATGATTTTTTTCTCCATCATACTTTTTCCTCCTCATGGTAATCATTTCTAATATTTTTTCTTACACTTAAAAAGTATAAGTGCAACTAAGACTTCTACCTTCGCCAAAGACTTGGCATAAGCCAAGTTTTCTTTATTATATTCCTTTATTGCTTAACAGTATATAGGTTGTTCCATAAATCGTTCCAATGGACTAACATATTTTTTTTGTTTGGGACTTTATGTATATTATTTCATCCTATTTACATACTAAAGAAAGGCCTATTGGTATCTCCAAACCAATAAGCCTCTAAGCAACAGGTAGGTATTCAAATTGTTTTAAAATGTTGTAAAATGTGTAAACGATTATTATAATCCTTTCATGAATTGTTCTGCACTTTCAACCAATCTTTTGGTCATGGCGCCACCTACTGCTCCACAATCCCTTGCAGAGAGCTGACCCCAGTAATCTTCACTTCCTTGGTAAACAGGAAGCCCCATCTCTCCAGCAATTTCATATTTCATATTATCTAATGCTTGATGGGCTTCTGGTACTAGTTGTTGTCTGCCCCATTGTCCTTTGGCCATCATGATCACCTCCTTTCAAAGGAAGTCGTCACCTTAGTTGGTTATTTGATGAGGTAATCATAGTATGACCGAGAATAACACGTTCAAATCCTTTAAGATAGTGGTACTATAGGTTAAAATTGACTAAGCCTGTAAAAGGATCATCGAAGACTAAGAATCATATAGTATTTGAAAAAAGCTCTATTTATGTTATCCTTTAAAAAAAGGAAAATATAAAAGGAGTTAAGGCTATGTTAACACCTGAAGATATTTTTGAAAAAGAATTTAAGCGTTCGATTCGTGGATATGATGTGGATGAAGTGAATGAATTCCTTGACCAAGTGATTCAAGATTATTCCCGACTCATCGACGAAAATAAGGCACTAAAAAAAGAAAATCAACAATTAAAATCCAATACGACTCGTCAAAGCTATCATGCACCAGCACCAACCCCTGAAGAGTCCATTACATTACAGGATTTAGTAAAACGGGTAGAAATCTTAGAGAAGAAGACAAGATTTTTATAAAAGGTTGATATCGTTTATCTATCGCCCCCTTTTCAAACGAAGGGGGTTCTTTCATTTGACATCATCCCCATCTAGGAATAAGATAAGTATGTACTTAATCATATAGGAAGGTGCATAGTATGGAAGCCTCACATATCTCATTTGAGCATTTGCCAAGTGCTACTCAACAAAAAATCCTTGAGTCAGCTGTTAAAATTTTCTCACAAAAAGGCTTTTCTGGTTCAACAACAAAGGAAATAGCGAAAGAGGCTGGGGTATCTGAAGCCACGATATTTCGTTACTTTGAAACAAAAAAGGATCTTTTATTTGCTCTTATTTCACCAGCAATGGTTAAATCGATCACTGATCTATTTATTGATATTCATGGTAAAAATGATGTAGAGATTCTTAAAAACTTCCTTAGAAGAAATACAGAGGCCGTGCAAGAAAACAAAGATCTCTTAAAAATTGTTCTTTATGAAGCTTTATTTTATCCAGAAATCAAGCAAACCATGTTTCAAGAAGTGATTCAAAAAAAGTCAAAGCTTTTAGAAAAGTATTTTGATCAGCAAAGAGAAGCAGGTAACCTAACCGATATTGAACCTAGAATTGCTACTCAGGCTCTATTAGGAATGTTGATTGGATACGTTATTTGGAAGCATATTTTGAAAGATCATGATATCGACCAATTTAATGAGGAAAAAGTTCTTGATGATATGGTCCAAATCTTTTTACATGGGATTAAGAA
>NZ_LSKU01000001.1:2349492-2417791 GCF_001561915.1 Tepidibacillus decaturensis
GGTGTATGAAATAATGTTTTTAGACACAAAAATATCCCAGTGACTATGATATGATTGAAATACTTAACCAAGTTTACTCAATCATCCACCCTACAAGGAGGTCATAGTCAATGAGACTACTTAATAGTAAACAAGGTTTAAGAAGAAGTCAATTCGCAAAAGAACTTAAAGGTGCTGATTTAGAAAAGGTATTACTTGTTCCAATTGATGTTTCAAAGGTTTTACAGAAATCCATGATCTTAAATTACTTTGGTGAAGTGATTCAGACATCATTTTCCTTCATGGTTAATCATACTGGAATGAAGTATCTTATCCAAAAGATTGAAGATGCCAAACATTCATGCCGTGCTGAGAAAGTATTTGTTGGTATAGAAGCAACTGGCCACCACTTATCTTTCAAAAAAAACTAAAAACAGCACCCCGCGAGGTGCTGTTTTTATGTTTTCAAATGACTTGCTGATTAACGATCAACGACAACAATGAACTCATAAATCGTTTTGCTTGTTGTTGGGTCATTGTACACATTTAAGATATCGCCATCGCTTAGATCACTAAGTTTTAGAATCTTCTTCGCTGGATCTGCTAAATGGGAGATATCGATATCATAATAGTAGGAATCTGCACCATAACGGTCTACATTGATGAAGAAGGTTGGGTCAACATCCTCATCTCCACCAGCTGCCATTACTTCAATGACACCGTTCTTCGCATCAACACCACTGCTTACGATTTCTAACTTATCCCATGTAAATGTGACATCATATCCAGATGTTACTGCAAAATCTTGTTTAACAAGTTTACCAACTAATACGTTATCAATACCATCCGTAAACTTACCATCAGCATTTGCATCCACATATAATTCCATCGTGTCACTTGAAACCTCATTGGTAACAAAGTCTACATCACCATAAACATCACTGGTTACAGCAATGGAAGCATTGTTAAATGCAGCTGTGGTTAATTTAGATGGATTGACGGCATTAAAGGATTCTTTTGCAACCGGAGTTGCTTTGTCAATCTCATTACCACTAATTGTGATGATGAATAACTTGCCTTCTTTTAGATCATTTTTGTTTGATAGATCGCCAGCATATAGTTCAACAGCTTGATCCTCAATTGCCATCGTTACATATAAGCCATCACTCTTCACAGTACGTTTAAGTACTAAACCATAATCAGATTTGCCTAAGGAAACATCACCATCATGGATAACCACAAGTGCTTCTAATTCATTATCATCCACTTTGGCAACGACATCAAAGTCGCCACTAATGTCTTCTAAAGAGTTCCAATCAGTAGCTTCAAGGAACTTCTGATCGTAAATAGCTGTATCTTCTGTCACATAATAACCCTTACCATCGATTTCAATGATATCATAATCATCATCGATATCTGCTTGAGTTAAACCAGTATCTGCAACTGTACCAGATTGAGTTCCATCTAATACATCGATTGAAGCAACAGAGCCATCACTATTAAATTCAACATCAACCAATGTTCCTGGAGTTAATAGAGATTGAACTTCTGTCAAATCTGCTGCTTTATCTAGTTCTTTAAGAGCACCATTAAATTCAGTATCATCCTCAGTTAATTCATAGGCCACTTCTTCATTGTTTGCATTTACAAATTCAATATAGTATTCTGTTGAAGCGGTTCTGGATACCCATGGTGCTTCTGTCACCATTAATGGTATATCTTCGCTGCTTCCTACACCATTTACGATATGACGGCCATAGTTCCAACCATCTGTAGCATCTTGATATTTACCTAAGTAAACCGTAACCTCTGTTCCAACCATGTCCTCAAGATCCGTTAGGTTTGCACTTGGAACATCATCCTCAGGTGTACCTAACAAGGTAACCTCATCGTTTTCATCAAGGCTATAAGTAAAGTTAGGTCCTACATAGATTGTTTTGCCATCGACAACTAATGAGTAATCCCAGTATTTGTTCGAATCAGCATCAATGGATTCTAATTCACCAGTGATTTTGCCATTATAAGCAGCTAGGACATATTCTCCACCTTCTGCTTCCCAGAAGTATAGAACATCATCCTTGTCCAAATCTTCTAAACTAGCCATTTCATCATTTTTCATGATGACATAAGTTTCGCCATCAAGTCTCAATGTTGACTCATTTTCACTATCTCTGAAATACTTCACTTTCTCATCATCAACATTTACACTTGTAACTACAACTGGATCATCATAGTTTCTTTGATCCATAAAGACGATCTCATCGTCATCATTTAAGATTACGCGTCCGGCAACTTCTCCTAAATAACCATAGCCAACGCCTTTTTCGCTAGAAGCCATTCTTTCAAGATTACTAACTCGCTCGTAGTTGTAGTAAACAACCGCATTGTCGGCTAATTTGAACGTATCATCGGCTTCATCTAAGGAGACTTCGATGTCATCTTTACCAATGTCTAACCCTACACCGCCCTGAATATCAACGATATAATCCCACTCGATGATATCCTTCTTGTCAGTTGTTACGCCTACATAAAGAACGGTTTCGTCATCTTCTAATTTTCCATCATTGTCTAAATCCTTGACAAAGATTGTCGCTTCATATCCCAAGAATTGGTCAATTGCCAGTTTATCATTAACTGTGAAGGTGTATTCTTTTCCACCATCTTCTTCAGATAATTTTACAACGACTTCATCGTTGTCTAAATCAGTAAGGGAATAAGCTGGAGTTTCTGCAACAACCACTTCATCATACTCGAATACGTTTAAGTATTCGGAAAGTAAGGTTTCCCCTTTTTGCTCTTCAAATTCTAAATCGTCACCATATTTAACTCTTTCCATCAAATCGATATCTAAAGAGTTATTGATCAAAATGGCAACATCTCCGCGCAATGCAGGCTTACTTTGATTAAATTGAAGATTTCCTGTAATGCCGATCTCTGCGCCCTTTAATAAGTAATTAGAAGGCCAATTTGTTCCTTCAACAGCTGGCTCATAGCCTAATACGCGAACAAGCATGGTAATTGCTTCACCATAGGTTACTTTATCCGTTGGCTTAAATGTACCATCGCCATGTCCCTTAATAATTCCCTTTGCCGTTGCAAGGTTGATATAGCCACTATACCATTGGTTAGCCGCTACATCAGGGAACTTGGTTGCGCCACCTGAAGACTTGGCTGTAGCATCAAGGCCAATTGCTCGAATCGCCATCGCTGCAAATTCAGCTCTCGTAATATCTTGTTCTGGTTTGAATGTTCCATCATTGAATCCTGTCATAATACCTAATGCAACTAATCTGTCAACCGCTTCAGCATATTGTGTTCCTTCTACATCACTAAGTTCAGCAGCAAAGGTTGGTGTCACTATAGAGAATATCATCATCAGTGATAAAACTAGTGACAAAACTTTTTTTCTACTCATCCATTGTTTCCTCCTCTTTAATTCTTCTTTCTTGTGTTCAGTTGAATCGACTTTTGAAATAGAATCACCCCCAAAAAATTTCTTTTATATAAACACTTGGTCTTTTAAAGAATCCAAGATGTTTGAAAGGGAATCGGGTAACGTTTTACTCCTCTATCGAATAAATCATGAAAAGAAAGCATTGCTTTCTTCTTTAGCTTTTAAAAAGCCCCCCCTTTAGGTTTAAAGGGGGATTAAAGAGGAGAAACAAAGGTCACGAAAGCAAATACCAAGGTTATGAGTAAGCACTTACTTATTTGTGACCGTTGTTTAAAGCAATCACCGTAGTGATTACTTACTACTATAAAATACCACTATTTTCTTCTTGCTGTCAATCTAAAAAATAATCTTTTTCTAAACTTTTTAAAAGATGTAGGGTAACCCCTTCAAAATCCTTTAAATCGTCCCATTCATCAAAGAACTGCGCTAGATCATCAAATAGCAAATCAGAGACTTTTAAAGTATGAATAAATAGAAAAGTTACTAGAATTGAAATCGCTAGACTGATTTGTTCCTGATCTAGCTGTTTTTTTACGTCTGAGTGAAAAAATCTTTTTTCAAGCATGACCTTCAACATTTGATAATTGAGTCCTATTTCTTGATTGACCATCGAATTTCTCCTCTATTTTTGTTCTCTCAAATAATGAATAGATCACAGGGATGACAATCAGTGTTAACAAGGTGGATACAGTTAATCCACCAACTACCACTGTCGCCATCGGCGCATGGGTTTCCGCCCCTTCCCCAATCCCTAATGCCAATGGAAACAACCCTAGTACAGTTGTCAATGTCGTCATTAAGATCGGGTGTAATCGAGTTGGGCCGGCCTTTAATAAGGCTTCATAGACAGACATTCCCTCTTTTCGAAGCTGATTAGTATATTCAATCAGTACAATCGCATTACTCACTACAATTCCAACCAGCATAATAATCCCTAGTAAAGCGGGAACACTGATTGCCCTTCCTGTAAGCACTAAGCTTAGGGATACACCAAATAAGGTTAATGGCAATGTGAACATAATGACAAAAGGATGCTTGTATGATTCAAATTCTGCAGCCATAACCATATAGATTAAGACGACAGCTAAGATAAAGGCGAACCCTAAATCCCCAAAGGACTCTTCCATGTCCTTACTTTCCCCACCAAATTCAATTGAAAAGTCAGAAGGAATATTTAATGAGTCAATTTTTGCCATAATGTCACTGTTGATGCCTTTTAAATCTCGGCCATAAATGGCAGCCGTAATGTAAGACATCCTTACCTTATCCTCACGATTGATTGAGGTTGGCCCTTGTGATTTTTCAATATCGACTAATTCACTTAATGGGATTTGCCGTCCTACCTTCGGTGAGAATACATAGATTTGGTTTAAGTCATTTAACCTCTGAATGTCGTTTTCACGATATTGGACGCGAATATCCATCTCTTGCCCATTAGAGCGATAAACACTTACCACTTCCCCATTCACCGCTGTTCTTAACGTTTTGCTGATACTAAATATATCAAGCCCGTAATCCTTTAATTTTTCCCGTTGGAAAGTTAATTGAGCTTCCGGTTTCCCTTGACTAAAGCTGCTTTTTGCATCCCTTGTACCAGGTACGCTTCTCACGATTCCTAATACATCATCGGTTATCCTTTTTAAGGTTTCTTGATCATTTCCTTTAATCGAAATAAAAACAGGATCGGCAGAAAATAAACTTGATGCAATAAAGCCTTTTTCTTGCACCTTAATATCGACACCAGGAAGATTAAATTTGGCGCGTAGACCATCAACAATTTCTGCAGTCGATTGTGTTCGCTCTGCCATATCAACCAAGGTTACATCGATGATTGCATAATCTGGTAAATCAATTTGCACATTGGCATTTTTACTCGTTCCCATCGTAACAAGGGTCATGTCTACCTCTGGGATTTCCTCTAACTGGCTTAGGATTCCTTTCACCACTTGATCGGTTTCCTCTACTTGAGAGCCACTAGGCATTTCGATTTCAATACTAAACTCCCCACTATCCATTTTAGGCATAAACTCCCCGCCAACAAATGGAACTAACGCTACCCCGAGTAAGAAGGTAATGAGGGCCACCGCTAATACCGATTTTCGATGGTGTAAAGACCATTTTAGTAGCCGTAGATAACCTTTTTCTAAGCGAGTAACATATTTGTTTACTATCTTAGCCATTCCTTCTAATCCATTTAACAGTCGTTTCCCTTTCCCTTGACTACCAGCCTTTTGTTTTAATAAAATTGATGAAAGCATTGGTGTCACGGTCAAGCTAACGGCTAAGGAGGATAAAAGAGCAAAAGTTACCGTTAATGCCAATGGATTAAAAATCTGTGCGGCAAGTCCTTCAACAAACATCATCGGTAAAAAGACGATTACCTTTGTAATGGTCGCAGCTATTACAGCCGTTCCAACTTCTTGAACCCCCAGCTTGGCTGCCTCAATAATTCCCCGCTTTTCTTCATGATAATGGCGATAGATATTTTGCATGACCACAACTGCATCATCCACCATCATCCCGATTCCCAAACCTAATGCACCTAATGTGATTAAGTTGATCGTAATTCCACTAAAGTACATCAGAGAAAAAGTGGTCACAATACTAATTGGAATCGCAATCGAAACAACCAATGTAGACGATATCTTTCCTAAAAATAGATAAAGAATCATAACCGCCAAAGTCGCACCAATCAAACCATCCTTTATTAGGTTTTTAATCGAGGCATTGATAAATTCAGCAGAATCGATGATTTTATTGATCGAAATATTTTCGGGTAATTCCTGCTTGAGCTCTTCCATTTTTGAATTGATCTGTTTAGAAATCTCTACTGTGTTGGCATCTTTCTGTTTATAAACAAAGATGCCGACAGCAGGTTTTCCATTAAAATAGGTTTGTTCACTGGTTTCAATATAGCCTACATCAACCGTTGCGAAATCCTTTAAATAAATCCGTCCGCCACTTGGGATCGTAAAGGTTAAATTTTTCAGTTCATCTAGGCTATTGATTTCTCCCTTGGCTCGAACAGATAATTCTCTACTACCTTCATCCAGTTTTCCTAATGCATAATTTCGGCTATCTTTAGAGATCGTTTCTAGGACAGCAGGAACAGATAAACCATAAGCTTTCATCTTTTCTGGATCTAGCTGAACCTTGATTTCATTCTCTCTTCCTCCAATGATCTCAACCTTGGAAACCCCTTTGATTTTTTCCAGCTCCGGTTTTAAATCGATTTCAGCGGTTTGATAAAGTGTTCCTAACAATTCTTCCCCAGAAAGAGAGTATTGTAGAACCGGTGTGGCAGTGGGGTCCATTTTTTCAACGATTGGATCCTCCAATAGGTCAGTTGGCAAATCATTTCGTACCAAGGCTACTTTATCCTTCACATCAATCGCCGCAATATCTAGGTCGGTTCCCCATTTAAATTGAATCATGATGGTAGATACATCCTGTGAGCTAGTAGATGAAATCGTATCAAGGTTATCTAATGATGCAAATTCATCCTCCAATATTTTTGTAATCTGTGTTTCGATTTCTTGCGGAGAAGCCCCTACGTATTTAGTGGTAACCGTCACAACAGGCATATCCATATCGGGAAAAAGATCAACAGGTAAGCGAAACAACATGGTGATTCCCAGAACGATGCTAATCATCATCACCATCGTGATGGCAACAGGGCGGTCAATGGACACATTGGCTATTTTCACAATGCTTCCCCACCTTTATTTACAAGATCACCGTTCTTCACCATATTCTGTCCTTTAATGATCAGTGAATCACCTTCTTTTAGCCCTTCTATGATCTCGACTTGTTTCCCATCTGTAATTCCTGTTTGAACCTGTGTCTTTACTGCCTTCCCATCTTTCACAAGATAGACATAATGCTCTCCCAATTCCTCAAAGGTAGCATCGACAGGAATCGCGATAATCTTTTCCTTTCGTTCCATTGTGAATAAAACATTAGCTGTCATCCCTGATTTGATCTTTCCATCCAGGTTATTGATTAGAATTTTGATTGGATAGACCTTTGTTTGTGGATCGATCGTTGGACTCACCTCTGTCACAACGCCAGTATAAGGCTCTATAGCAGCAGAAGGGATTTCAACCTGAACCTGAGCTTGAGGATGAACCGAGGAAATTTCCTTTTCAGAAACATCAACTAATGCTGTTACCATTTGGTCATCTAGCACTTGGACTACTGGATTTCCTTGCATCACGAATTCACCAGAATCGAATTTAACAAATCCCACTCTCCCATCAATCGGTGAATGGATCCGTGTATCATTTAGCTTGGCTTGTGCCATCTTCAAATTGGCTTGGGCTAAACCGACCTGTGCTTCAGCAGCACGGATCGTATCCTGACTTGCACCTTCTTCAACCAAGGAGAGTTTTTCAACCGCTGACTTATACGCAGCTTCAGCAAGCTGTAACCCGGAAAGAGCCTGATCATATTGCTGCTTAGAAACCGCATCTGCTTCAAATAATTCCTTCATCCGCTCAAAATTCGTCGTAGCTAGATCAAGCTGGATTTTGGCTTGATTTACCGCTTGGTTTGTTTGTTCTCTTTCTTGTGGCCTTGCCCCATTACGTATATTGGCTAAATTCGCTTGAGCAATCGATAAACTTTTTTGGGCTTGCTCTACTGCTGCTTTTAAATCTTGATTTTCCAATTCAAAAAGCAAGTCTCCTGCTTTCACTGAATCCCCTACATTTACATACACTTTACTTATTTTCCCAGGAATTTTGGTGGATACCAAAACTTCATCGTTTGAGGTAATTTCGCCAACAAGCTTTGTTTGATTTGCCATGGTAGTTGGCTTAATCGTTACCGTTTGAACAGGTATAGCCTGTTGTTGAACGACCTCTTCCTTTGAACAACCAACTGTTGTGAAAAGAAGAGCAGGAATAACCATCATCATCAATAAACCTTTTAATTTTTGCATTTCTTCCCCACCCTAAGCTTATTTGTTACCAATCATATATCCGTACTCATATAGTGCTCGATTGTAATCTAGCTTTGCTTGAAGCTCATCAAGACTTGTTTGCTTCCATAATTGATCCGTATTGGCTAAATCTTGATAGGAAATCATTCCTGCTTTATATTGCTCCAGCATGATCCGATAGGTTTCCTCTACCTTTTCCACCTGCTGTTGCATGACCTGTACTTTTTCAAACAACGAATTGATTTTAATCTGTTGGCTTCGTATCCCTACCTCGACCTTTGACTTGGTTTCTTCAAGCATCGATTGTTTCACTAATTTGCTTGAATAGACCGACTGATAAGCATATGTATTCTCTGGGGAGTATCTTTTTGTCACCTCTAACAGTTTGTCAATCGATTGCAATTCCAAATCTAGCTTTTTAAGAGAAGGGCTATAGGCTAGTCCTTTTGTTAGTTCCTCTTCGTTTAGATTCGCTTTCACTTCGATCTCTTCATTAACAATCGTTAAAGGATTAAGTGGTGGCCGGTTCATCACTTGGTTAAGCTGCATTTTTTTCATTTCAAGATTATTCCTTACTTGTTCTAATTCGCTTTTTACCATCTCTAGCTGAACCTCTGATGATAAGACATCCACTTTTGTGATCGTTCCTACCTTATAATTGAGCTTTGCAATTTTCACTTGTTCTTCTGCCCGTTTGACACCACTTTCTAAAACCTGAATTGCTTGCTGCAAATATAGCGCATCTAAATAGGCATTCGTCGTCATGAGGGCAACATTGTTTTCTTGCTCCTCTTTATCTAATTTGGCAATCTCAAGTTGGATCTTTGCATCAAAGGGAAGAAAATATTTTGCCTTTCCCCCCTCGATAAAGCTTTCTTGTTTACTTGAAATTTGCTTTGAAGAATCCTGCCTTTCCCTAAGTTGAATCTGTTTGCTCTGAATCACATAATCCAATGATTTCAACAAACTATTGTTGGCGATCGATTCATTAATCGCTTCCTCTAATTGCATTTCCCGATCTTCCTTTACGGCCGCTGAAAAAGAATAACTACCCATTGCGAATTGAAGGATGATCATAATGGAAAGAATAATGAGTCCATTCATTTTCTTTCTTTTCAACATCTGACGCAACTCCTTTAGAAGTAATCACTTACTTACTGTATGGATAAATAAAAAATCGATCCGATTTAGAAACTCCTGAACATCCCTTTCAATCTCCCATTCATTTTCAATGGGAATAAATAAAAAGGAAGTCAACATCCCAATCGTCATTCGTAATAAAAGAGAATTTTGTTCCTCTGGGAGTCCAATTCGTCTAACCAATTCCTTTAACATCGTAAGATTTTGTTCAATGATATTGACCTGTTCTGATAGTTCATGATGCATTTCGCTTTCGATTAAAAGCAATTTAATGATCTCGCGATTATGGGCAATAAAAAAGATCCTTTCCTTTAAAAACTCCTTTAGTGCCCTGATCGGAGTATACCCCTGACCTTGAAGGACGAGTTCGATCGACTTTGCCATAATTGGACTAATGGTCGCTAAGAATAGTTCACTTTTCGACGGAAAATAGCGGAATAATGTGACCTCAGAGATGTTCGCTCGTTTGGCTAATTCTAGTGTTGTTGCACCCATATAGCCTCGTTCAATAAAAACCTCTTTGGCTGCCTGAATAATTTGTTCTTCTCTTTCTTCCTTTGTCATCCGTCTTTTCTCCATTTCATCACCACCTTCTTTATAAGTAATTACTTACTAACCATAGTTTATAACCATTCTATTTTTTTGGCAAGGGTTTTTTTTAAAAGAAAAAGACCCATACTCAGAAACGTATGGATCTAGCAAAAACTTTATTCTTTTTGTTCACTTATGACTTCATATTCCCCGCGAACCATGAATACAGCTGTGCCACTCACAATCTTAACACCACGACCATCGTTTCTAGGATAAATCAATTGATGGTTTAACGGGATTTTTGTACCATTCTTCAGATCCGTTGCGCCTGTTACATCAGGTATACCATTTGCATCTTTACTATAGGCTGTCGCTGTACCTGCACGCAGAATCATTTCTGTTCCTGTATTCCCTACTAACAAGTCACCTGCTTTTAAATTTAAGACAATAATCTGTGCAACTTTCACTGTTTCTTCCCCATCAGTAGGTTGTCCACTTGGTAATCCACTTTGCTTAAGTAAGTTGATTTGCTGATCGACATAACTTTTTGTTACGAGCGGATCCTCTTGCGATCCTGGTTCACTTGTTTCACCAGCCATAGCTGTGGTGACAATCGACCCAGCTAAAATCAAAGCACCAATACCTAAACCTAATTTCACCTTATTACTCATATTCAATCTCCTTTTAACAAGTTTGTATAGATTATTGATAGATTCGTACCGTTTTATTTGTTCCATCCCATTCCACCTTCGCATGAAAGGCTTCACTAATGAATCGAAGTGGAACCATGGTTTGACCATTATATAACATCGCTGGAGATTCTAAGGTGATCACTTGGTCTTGTTCCCTTACGTTTCGGTCATTGATCCGTAATTCTATAACTTCATATCCTTTTATAATAGTAATCGTTTGGGTCGTCCCATCCCAAAAAACATACGCTTGTAATTCTTGGCTCACGTATCTAACTGGTACCATAGTTAAACCGTTATTAATAAATGGCTTTTGCTCGGGGAAATTAACGAATTTACCATTCACATAAACGGTTGGCTGTACTAACGTATTCTCCTTCGCTGGTTGAATTTTGACTATTTTGTTAGCTGGATGAGAAGCTAAGATGGCTTCATGTAGTTTTTCTGGTGTAATGGTTGGGTTACCCGCATTGATTCTCGGAACTAAAAATGGATTTGTTCTTCGGTCTGCCATTCCTTTTCTCAATGTAAAGGCCAATTGATAGCCTACTTTTTTTAATGTAGAAACACTATCCTGATTATAAGCTCCAAAGGGATAAGCAAAGGCATATACATGTTTATTTGTAATATTTTCAATCACTTCTCGGTTTAATTCCAAATCATCCTGAATTCGCTTCTCATAGTCACTTTGTGACTCGATGTATTGATCGATAGATAATTTTGTTGTCAAAAAAGGCTTAGGATGATCTTCGCTCGTTTTTCTATGCAAACCATAACTATGACTTTGTAAATCTGCTAATGGATCTTTCGACAACTCTAGCATTTCCTCACTCGTCAATCGTGGTAATCCATTGGGTTTATCAATCCACTCGCCAATCACAAAATTAGTAGAGGGTATATTGTACTTTTTTAATATTTGATAAGCATAATTATAATAGCTTTCATATCCATCATCAAAAGTAATGAGTACACTATTAATTGGTATAGACTCTTTATTGTAAAGAAAATCCTCAAATTGTTGCATCGAAATGAAGTTATATCCTTGTTCTACAAGATACTCAATTTGACTTTGAAATAACTCAGGTGTAATGGTAGCACTACTTTTAAAGTTTGAATCAATATGATGGTACATAATGACCGCTACCCGGTCTCTATAATATTCTGTATTAGAAGCAAAGACAGATGACTGAAGATTGATAAATAGAATCAGTGACATGGCTACAATTAAGAAACTAGCTAAGAATTTCTTGTGTAAATATTTGTTACGATGGGTTCTCTTTCTTTGTTCCACCATTTTTTCCCCTTTGCAGTTTAATAGAATCACATAAACTAATCCTATTCTACCACCAAAATCATCTGCCTACTATACCCCTTCCAACATTTCAATATTAGGTTATTCTTTTTCTAAATCTATCAATTCACCGTAATACTTTGTGTTTTACTATCGTAGTAAATATATAATCCAAATCCCTCACTTAATGCACGAACAGGCAGCATCGTTCTTCCATTTCGAACAAATGGGGCTACATCTAATGCTTTTCGTTCTCCATTTTGGCTCATGTAGGATTGTTCCAACCAAAAATCAAGAACCTTATAATCGTTGATCGCTTCAGCCTTTTGTTCGGAGCTAAACCAATTTACCTGTCCACCTAATAATTCAGAAAAAGCACGGAGGGGTAAAAATGTTCTTCCATTTACAATGATCGGTGCTTGATCTAAGCTTTTTTTCTCATTTCCAACGAGTACTTGTTTTTGATTTAACGTAAATTTTAATGTAGGTTTCTCAGCGATTTCAGCTTTATTCCACTCTTTTATTTGTAAATTGGCAAAAGAGAGCTGTCCTTGGTTAGGCGTTTGATCCGTTGCATTTTCTTGATGAACAACATAGATACTTTTCAACGTAAGTGGATAAGCGACTCCCTTTGGCACAGGAACAGTTAAGGTTTTCCAACCTATCCAATCTACCTTTTTCGCTAGATCAACATAATAGACTTTTCCATTTTTATCCCTAATCTCAGTCCGGAGCCAATGGCCACTATTATCCCCTTTTACATCCAGTGTTAAGAATGCTGGTTCTCCCCTAACATACTTACCTACGGTTCCATACTGAAGATAGACAATACGAAGATCACTAGAATTACCAAAATCATAAGTAAATATTCCTGATTTAAAAGAACCTGTGCCAATCCCCTTTAATCCTTGAATTAAATAAATACCAGGTTGGTCAAACTGATCAATCACTTTTCCTTCTGTTTGAGTACCAATCACTACAGGTACAGCTGTACTAAACCCTTGATAGCTTGCTATCAGCATTCCTACTGATGCTTCGGAGCCCGTGACAGTACCATCTGCTTGTACACTACCTTTTGCTCCAATTAACTGCCATTTTAATAGCTTGGTATCTACGGAGCGTTTAGAACCGTCAGTGAAGCTCATGGTTACAGTTGGTTTCAAGGATTCACCTGTATTGATACGGATTATATCTTGATCAATCTTAATTAGCTTTAGGTCTTCCTTACTATAAACTTTTATCTGATGGGTTTGTGTGGTTTGTCCAAGGGATGATTTGATATTAAATGTCCCTTGTTGGTTAAAGATAAAGTTAAACGGATTCTCTTTATTTTGCTGAACACCTGTTGCTACATCCCACTGAACGCTTACTTCTTTTGGATCGATTGGATTGTAATATTCATCATAAGCACGAGTGATCTGGGCGGTAAGGGTTTCACCCTGCAAAGCGCCCTTTGGTAAGGAAACCTGCCCACCTAATAACTTTCCTTTTGGTGCTGTACTAAATATAGCTAAGGCATTAGGAACCTCTCTCTCAACCCCATATTGAGGAATAGTAACATCTGATAGATTAAAAGTACCTAAACCACGAGCAACCATTGTTGTCGAGCCGCCACCATCTAGATTGACCGCTTTCCAGACACCACGGTGGATTAAAAAGGTACTCAGTTCATCTAATGTCATCCCAACACTGTTTTTGCTTTTTTCTGCTGTAACCAGATATAGATAGCGCTTATCTTGGGAATAACCAACTGCTGTACGTGCGTGGTTTCCTTTAATCTCATAAGTGATTTTTGCCTTTTGTCCTTCATCTACTAATAGAGTTGAACCATCAATTGCTGTTAACCATTTTTGATCAGGATTAAGCTTAAAATCTACTTGGATCGTTTCACCTATACGAACATGCTGTTTTAAAAAGACTTGAGCCTCACCATGTCCTAATAATAAGTAGGCACCATTTGGGATTTCATCAACAGCCTGATTATCTAGCATTTGCGTTACTATTCCGTTCTCGACTAATACAATCGTATACTCGCCTAAAGCATCACCTACCCAATTCTTCATATTCCATTTATCTGTGTACATATGAAGTCGATTTTGGTGGCTATTACCACTAAAACGGAAGCCTGAGTTATATTGGGTTTTGTTCACTCCATACAATTGAAACTTACTTCCATCTTCTGTTGTTACTTCTGCATCAAAATCTAAACGGTCAATAAAAGGAACTCCATTTTGATCAATCATCAATGCATTTTTGGAATGAATATAGCCTGGAGATGTAATCATTTGTCCATTTTGAATCGTCGCACCAAACGGAGCACCCTCTGCGGCAAGTGTAAAAAAGTCGCCATTCACCGCTGCAACGGCCCCAGTTTCTTTGGCCATATTGATCGGGCGTTGCTTATTACCGGTCATCCCCTCTATACCTACCATCGTATCTACTTTAATATAAGGATTCTTCAAATCTACTTCGATCAGATTGATTTTAACATTACCTGTAGAGTCTTCCAATTCCACTTCTCTAGTTTTGCCCCAGCAGTAATCCATTCCGAAGATACTAGATTTCCACTTGGGACACTCTCAGCTGCTATTGCTCCATGAATAGAAGGAAACATGGATAGTAGCATAGCCAGTACAGTGGTTACTTTAGCTAAGATTTGCAACCGTTTTTTCATTTTTTGCTACCTCTCCCTACCTTTTTTAGAATTTCTCTACCATATAGACGTACAAAAAAATGAAAAGTTGCTAGGAAAAAAAGTAGCAATAACAAAAAAGAAAGCCTTTCTTTGATGAAAGGCCCTCTAATTCTTCATTTTTATTTAGGTAATTTTTTTAGCTTTTGCATTAAGCGGTATGAGATGGTCGCTGCTTCAGCCCGAGACATGAATGATCTTGGATTAAAGACAATACTATCTCCTAATTGACTACCACTCATGACTTTTGCTTTAATCACCGCTTCAATATAGGGTGCAGCATAAAGGTTGATACTTTCTCCGTCAGCAAACATTTTTGCTAAATTTAATTTAGAACGTTCTGCATTAGAAGTAATCTTTAAATTGGCTGCACGAGCGATCATCGTTGCCGCTTGTTCCCGGGTTAAATAGCCGTCTGGGTTAAAGAGTCCATCACTTTCACCACGAATAATTCCTGCCCGAGCAGCTGTTTCAATATATTCATAAGAATAAAACTCTGGATCTGGATCCAATAATGGACTGACATCTTTAAATGTTGGGTTAATCGGTCTTCCTCTTTCATCATATGGACCTGCATCGATTGGAATATCTAATGCTTTAACAAGAAGTGTTGCTAGTTCTCCTCTTGTAGTTAATAGGTCAGCACCAAAACGATTACGTTCTGCAGGAATCATTAATCCCTTAGAATACATGGTTTGTAGATAGTTTGCTGCCCAAGGATGTTTAACAATATCGTTAAAACTTCCTCTTTTTGCCATTACTGTATAATATCCAAATTCATTAATCGGTGCTGTTACTGTTTTTGCTTTTGTATTCACGACCCCACCTAAATTTACCCACTCTCTTTTCTCAGGATCAAAATGGTAGATCGCTAACAAGTTTTGCGCATCATCACGAATACTTTGATCAAATTGAATCGTTATTTCCCCTTGGTTATTAGGAACCAGCCCTGCATCCACATTAGTAAGATCTCCGTTTGCCTCAATCCAATACAATTGACCTGCATACCCTGTATTATCTGGTGGGAGAATATAATATTTCATATATCTATCCCAAATCCCATTAAAATCTTCAAAGGTATACTCGTCACCATCCCAAATAATTCGTTGTCCTGTTTTTCGATTAACAATACTAAAATCTAAATACTCATCAGCCTTATAATCTACGATTGAAGAGCTTCCTTTTTCAATCAACCAGGTATTCTTTGGAAATTCAAGCAGCACCTTTTTATCAAAGACATCCATTTTTCCTTTACCTGTGAAAACTTCTTTATACCTGGCTCCTTCTTTCGGTGTGGCTGCATAATAAATCTCAAACTGATATTTACTACTATTTCCATTTCTAACTACAGTATAGGTAATTTTATTCTTACCGTTCTTTAAGAAAACGTCAGCTTTAAACTGTTTTGCCTCACTATCACTAATTGGTTCAGCTACTGCTTCAGTTTTATCTATGATCACTTGCTCAGCTTCTGCTTCAATGATCACTTCAATAAAGTTACTATTCACTACTTTTTGGTCAGGTAAAACGGGTTGAATCAATTTCACCGGTTGTGGTGAGCGAGTAACATATATTTTGGCACTTTTTGAAGATCCATCTTGACTAATTGCTTCAATTTCAAAGGTATTCGCCCCATCATTTAGACGTATGGATCGATCAGTTACTACCTTGTTGTTTGTTAAGTCTAACTTAAGATAAATGTCATTACCAGTTGCTTCTGGATAGACTTTATCATTTTGTACATCAATATATACTGCTCGTTGACCATTGTAATAGAAGACCAATTCCTTTGCATTATTAAAGTTCATCGTCAAGTCAATATACCTAGAATCAGTCTCAAAGATATTGGTGTCTGTTTCAGTCAGCGTATATCGACTACTTACACTTGGAGTAATATCAACAAATGGGCCATCACCTTTAAAGTAGAATAAAGTTAGCTTCGTCTTTGTTCTTACCGCTCCATCTGTTACCTCAATCGTAATTTCATTGGCTCCTACACCTAAATCTGTGAGGCTAAACGAAAAGGTTCCATTTGTTTTATCGATTGTTAAAAGAGCGCTTTGATTTGTATAAACCGTGCTTCCATACGCATTTTCAACAGTAATGGTCATATTGTCCATTTCAGTTGTAGGAATATTGATAAATTCCCCTATCATGGTATCAATATTTAAACCATCCGTTCCCCCGATTCGATCTCCATTTACTAAGTTGGTAATCTTAACGTCTGGAGTACTTACATATTGAACAGTATAGATTTCCATATTTTCTGATTCTGGCGCTGCTGGATATACCTCAAAAAAGTTATCGCCTGGTTGAAGATCAACAGTCACTTTATAGGTTGGTGCTTTCGTTGCATCGATATTGGCAACTGGAACAGCATTTGTTTGTCTTGTGCCATTTCCATCCACATAAACATGATTGATGAACTGATCTAAATCAGTAACCGTATTACTTGTTGTAATATAAAAGGTTAGGGTTCGAATCGTTGCTGTATCAGAAAGCCCAGATGTACTTACCACATAATTTGAAGACGTATTTAAATATTTTAATTTATAGGTTTGTGGTTGATAGGTTGTCCCATCTGCCAGTGTAAACGTAAAAGAAAGATCATTGATATCAGGATGTTTAATTGTATCAAATTCAAGGGTAAAAGAATCCGCCCCTTCATTGGTTAATGTGTAATTCGTTGTTTGTCCGTCATTTGTAGCGATCGATCCACTAATCGTAGTTTGACTATCAAAATCATTTCTTGTGATAATAAAACTTCCACCATTATAAGTCACCTTCAACTGATCATTTGCATCATTAAAGTTATAAACGTCGCCACTAACAGTTAATGGTTTAGTAGAAAAATTCATAGATGGAAGTAAATCTTGGCCATCTATTTGTCCAAGAATATAGGGTACTCCTTGTGGTTCATAATAAACATCCAATGTGAGTGGATAAGTTTTCGTTTGATTCTCTGCTTGAATGGTGATGGAATTCTTCCCTAATTGTAAAGGAAGATCAGTAAAGGCAAATTCATCCTGGAGTTTCATTAACAGTCCATCGTATTCAACCCCATTAACAACAGCTACGATCGAATCAGCATTATATACCTTACCTGTTAGCATCACTTGATTATTATTATAGGTTAAATCATCTGTAATCCTGTTATCTTGTCTTAAATCTTGTGAATCATTATATAAAACTGAAGTGATAAATGGTAGATTCGTATATTCAACATATTTCGTATCTGATACTGTTTGGCCTTGATAAATACCATATACTTTAATTCCATTTAATCCTTCATATAACTGAACATCGTTAAAGGTAAAAT
This sequence comes from Tepidibacillus decaturensis, assembly GCF_001561915.1. Taxonomy (GTDB): domain Bacteria; phylum Bacillota; class Bacilli; order Tepidibacillales; family Tepidibacillaceae; genus Tepidibacillus_B; species Tepidibacillus_B infernus. The sequence continues at coordinate 2,367,530 of NZ_LSKU01000001.1, forward strand.
TAGATCCTGAGATATCAGGCTTATCTGCCCCATCTTTATGTTTAATCTCAATAAGTCTCCCATTATCTATTCTATATTGGGTGATGGTATAACCTAAATCGGTAACACCATAGGCACTACCGGAGATATTGATTGTTGGCTTATTAACCTGTGTCGGTTGTTGTTCTGTACCCAATGGATCTGTAATTACAATTGGTGCTCTCTCCTCTGCTTTGACAAAAGCAGTGAAAGGAACTAACGAAATGACAAGTGCTAATGCAATAAAAAGACTTAACCATTTCTTAAATGCATAATTCATCATATCCTCTCCCTCGTCTAATTGGTCTTCTATATATATCGGAAGAATAGCAGTAAACTTTAACCCTTTTTAGAAAAAAGAGTCTCTGCACACTCTATTCTTCCTTTCACTGATCTGTCCAAACTTGTACTTTTACCAAAGGGTCTTCTGGTGAACGATCGTAAAGGTAAAGCTTGTCGTTTGTTATGACCACCATATACTTTTTCTTCGGGTCTAAGGGGATCTTTTGCCCTTTAAATGTAATACTTTCTATCCCTTTCATCCAGTGGTAAGCACCAAAGGTCGTATAGGCCAGTTCTGCATCATTTGCCGCTTTTACTTCTAATGGATAGGATAAAAATAGGTCCCCTTTTTCACCATGGGATTGATCAAATTTTTCAAAAAGGTGATTTAGATGCAAGTGAGATTCATATTCTGGTGACTGGATTTGATCTAAGTAGTTTCCCTTCTGTGCAAATAGTTTAGTAATCATTGAATCGTCTTCACCTGAATAACGTAAAATTCCTTGAGTTGTAAATAAATCCATATAAGTAATATTCACGTAATCTTCACCATAATACTTTCCAGCTGGACTTAATGCGTAATAAAGGTCGCCATCTTCATTCACCCAATGATCTGCACTATTTTCTATAAACGTGAGCATTTCATCTGCCAACTGTTTTGCCTCTTCATCTTGCAGCCAATGATAAAGAGCATATAAATAATTGATTTCATATAAGGCATGGTTTAAAGAAACCAAGGTCTTACCCCGTTGCTGTTCTGAGTAATAGTCGGGATACAAATAACCACCATTAAGCTGATAAACAATTCCTATTTCTTTTAATTGTTTAAAATAGTTTTTAAACTGCATCCCTTTTTCAAGCGCTTCTTGATCATCATACATCAATCCATAGCGTATTAAGAATAAGGAGGCATCGACTGACATTCTGGTATCAATATAATTGGGACCTAGTCCGTAGGCTCGATTCAAATAAGCCGCATTTACCCCTGCACGCCAAAAACCGTCTTCCCTTTGCATCTTGATCAGTGTAAACTTTGCATTATCTACAAAGTCCTCTAATAATCGGTTTGGTTTGATTTGTAAGGTTTCGATCAATAGCATGGGCACTGATGCCTGTAAACTGATATTTTTATTATGATACTCTTCTTTATCTTGATATTCTATCGGAGTATAGCGGTGAGTTCCCTCCGCTGTAACCCAAGTATTCGTCTTATGATAATTTTCACTCATCTCCCATGCTCTTTTGACAAAAGGATCCTCTAATTCTAGTTTCTCTTTACTTAAGATAACCCATTGATCTAGAGACTCCCCAGCCTTAATCTCTAAAGTAGCTTGAGGTTGGTATGCTTCCTCTGAAAGCCAGGTATGTAATTGATCATGATCGATATAATGATAGGCACGGCTTCCATACACTTGCTTATTCTCCTCGATGTTTACTTTTAGTTGTTGATCTCCTTTAGGGGAATAGGCTTTAATAAAAAAGATTTGGTCTCCAGTTGGCAGCTTTCTTTGCGTAATCACCAATTGACTGATGGTTTGATTTAGCTGATAAAATGCTACAAAACGGAATTCTTCCATATTCATTTGTTTCGTATTTCCAATCAACCGAAAATCTGTTAAGTCTCCATTCAGACTCCAACTTGCTTGAGGTAAATCTTCGCTTTTAAATTGAATCTGATTCCCTATTACATCTAGCCCTTGATAAGGTAGATCATTATTTATGGATTGTCCTAATTGTTGATAGGCATACATATAGATAAATAATGTTTTTGTTTCTTCATCCCATTGATATTTTCGTTCAATTAAGGGGCTTAATTCATTTAGAGATATATATGTAGTCCCTTTGAATAGAACAATGTCTAATTTTCTCCATAAACCTTCTTTGTAAAATTGCTTTGACTTTACTTTAATGTTTACTTTTCTTTGGTCAGGATAAAAAAGTGTAATTGTATTCGTTCCACTATTCCATCTAGATGTGATTTCAAGTTTCTTTGCAATTGCACTTAGGGGTAGATATACCTTATGATTGTTAAATAGATAATCCATATCTTGACGAATACCATCTACTTCAATCATCCCTTTTTGTAGAGAAGGGTTTGCAAAAGAAAGTTGAGGAGTAAAACTAAATACGATCATGATGACAAAAATGAGAGTAAACCACTTTTTATTCATATAGCTAAATCCTTTCTACAATAACTTTTATGAATAGTATATCCGATTTAATAGGAGAGATATTTATTGATGAGAAAAACATCGACTCTTGTCATCTTTTGGGCACTTATCATCATTTTTACATTTTTCGGTTGTGTTAACAATAACCAAACTACAAAAAAACCAATAAATATAACAACATCACCTGTGCAATATGAGTATGATGTGATCGTAATTGGTGCTGAACCAGAAGGGATAGCTGCTGCTATTGCTTCAGCTCGAAATGGTGCAGATACCTTATTGATTGAAAAAAGGGATGGGCTTGGTGGTTTATTCACCTATGGCATGTTAAATCAACTAGATCTTGGTTATGACAAAGATGGCAATCTTGCAAACCAAGGTATTTTTAAAGAATGGCATCAAATCGTAAATAACAGAGGTGCTTTCGATATCGAAGGGGCAAAAGAAGCTTTTATTCATCTTATCGGTAAAGAGAAAAATCTTACCGTTTTACTCCAAGCCAATGTACAAAAGGTTATAAAAAACGGTAATCAATTGGTTGGCTTAGAAGTGCAGGATCAAACCGGTTTACATACCTATCAAGCTAAACATTTCATTGATTCAACAGCAGATGCAGATATTGCCGCTATGGCTGGGGTTCCCTACTTCCTAGGTCAGGAGGATATTGGGTTAAAAGATACAAGAATGGCCGATACCCTTGTACTTGTGCTAAAAAATGTGGATTGGAATCGAATGAAAATGGCTGCTGAAAATGGTGTACTTGGTGGAGCAGAGGTTTATGAAAATATGGCTTGGGGATTCACTGATGTCATCAATCAATACAAACCCATTGAAGCAAATACTCGCTTACGTGCGCTTAATATTGCTAAACAATTCAACAATGGCCTTGTGACGATCAATGCTTTGCAGATTTTTAGCGAAGACGGTTTAAGTGATGAGTCAAGAAAAGAAGCGATGGAACGGGGAAAAAGAGAGTCGATCAATGTCTTAAAGTTCCTTAGACAAGAACTACCTGGCTTTGAACAAGCAGAAATTGCCCTCTATCCACCAGAGTTATATATCCGCGAAACAAGACATATCCTTGCTGAATATCAATTAACGATTAACGATATCTGGATGAATCGAGATAAATGGGATAGCATTGGTTTTGGAGCTTACCCTGTAGATTTACAAGCAACTTCTGTAAAAGGAGAAGGGGGTTATGAGAAGGTGATTACAAGACCGATCCAGTATGCGATCCCTTTTCGCTCACTCGTTCCTAATGAGATAGAGGGACTATTAGTAGCTAGTAAAGCTGCAGGCTATACATCCCTTACAGCAGGAAGTGCGAGAACTGTCCCAATTGGCATGACTGCTGGGCAAGCTGCTGGAACAGCAGCAGCTATATCAATCCAGCTTCATACAGACTTCCGGAAAATGGTTAAAGATCGTGTTCCAATCAGTGAATTACAAAGGCGACTCAAGTTGCAAGGGGCTCTTCTTTATCATTTCACCCTTTCCTATCCGTTTGAGGGGGAATGGTTTGATCAATCGATTCAACAATTATTGCCCTATGGTGTGATTCAAGCAGGCTATGAGAATGATCTATATGTCAATGAACCGATCACAAAAATAGATTTTATTGAGCTATTAAGCACAACAATAAAAAGAAGCCACCCTGAACTGTACGGGCAGCTTATAGAAGATCATCAAGATTTGATCAACAACATTCTTCAAGATGATGTATCACCCTATTTAACTAGAGATCAAATGGCAACCTTATTATTAACCATCTTCAATCACATGAAGGTCTCCCAAAGTCCATGGGAACAACTGATGAAATTGAAGTTAGTTGATAAGGAATTGGAGGCAAGACTATCTTCTAACCGTGAGGTTTTAAGAAGTGAAGGGATTTATATGGTTGCTTTTATATTGAATAGATTATCCAATGTTTCTAGTTATAAAGTTTATTAAAAAGATCCGTGCTGTAATCTCTGATGTCAGATATATTAAGCATACCATGCTTTGACTTAATCTCGTTAAAGTATTTAGCTATTAATTCCTTATCTATTATCCGATCCGATCCTTCGTTGTCATTTAAGCCCGTTCTAGTAACCCGCCATGGCTCCTCAGCATGAGTCATTTTTTCTAAAACCTTGCCACTATAACAGCCAAAATTTCTAACAATGCTATCTAAAAGCTCTTTTTCTACTGTTGTTAATTTTATCTCCCCGTACTCATAATCCTCTTCTTCAATCGGATTATAGCCATGATCTTTGTATTTATAATATATACTTCTAAATACAGGGCCATGCACCCAAGCTTCACAGTTATTGTGAAATAAATATACCCCTGTAAAGGCTTTATAAAAGCCCTGCGAATAATACAATAGCTTTTGTAGAGCTAGTGGTGTTATATCAACTGAGTTTGTTAGTAAATATTTAACAACATAATCTATTTTATCTTCCATTTCAACGGTAGTGCCTATTGAAGTTTCATTATTTTCTAAAGCATTACTTATGCGTCTATACGCTACATCTGTAATGTTATTTTTATTTTGAACTAATATCTCTTTGAGATAATTGGGGTCATTAAGGATTTTTTTAGTATATCAGAGTATTGTTTTGTGGGAATATCTCCATCTAAATACCTGGTTAATGTACCTTCTCCCCAACCTAATAACAAGGACAAAGGCCTTTTCCCTACATCATATTTTTCTAATATCAGTTTCATTTCTGATACTGAAATCAATCCTTCTTTTTCTCTATATGTTTTATCTAACATAGCTAAATTATGATCACGAATTTCAGACACAAATATTTCACTTCCACATTTGTTGCAATAAGCTTCTTTTCCTATATATTCAACAATTTTACCTTTGATGTTTTTTTGTTTTTTCTCTTCTTTAATAGAGTAATCAACCATTTCATGACATCTTTCACAAAACCCTATCATTCAGGTTTCCTCCCTTTATAATAATCTTTCATTTGATATTATCAAATCATTTACTTGAACAGATATTTAATCGGCTTATTTCTTTTATGAAAAGAGACCACTATGGTAAAGTCATCTCCTTTTCTTGTCTGAGTCATGTTTATTTTTATATATATATCAACAGATTCTAAAGTGCCCCAGTAATCTAACTCATGACACTTACTGAATATGTACAATTTCTCATGGGCAAATTCTTCTTTTTCGTTATCAACAGCGTAGCAAAAATCGTCATATTGAATTCCTAATAATATTTCCTTTTCCTTTTTTGTATCAATTCTATAGTCCTCAATAAAATTGATGTTTTCATGTCTATTTTGATTTTTAGAAATGATATACTTTCCATCTAATATTGCTTTTCTAAACTTTTCAAGATACATTTTTATTTCATCAGGAGTAAAATCTGTATATTTACATATTTTTCTTTGGCTAGAGCTCAAATTTTAGCCACTCCTCTTCCTCTATTATATTCAAATTATACACTATCTATTCCAAACTGAAAATAAAAATGTACTAATTGATACATTTAATTAAAATGTTAATTATTATAATCCTATGTCCATAATATTTATGATACGAATATATGTTCCTATTATAGCAAATATTCATAATTATACAAGTATTTTCGAGAAATTTACTTATAATTTTTAAAAATTCTAAATAACCTTTAAATACTATAATAAAAAAGGAGGTGTAGATTACCTACAACCTCCTTTTTAATTTACGGGCGAGTCTTCGCATCATATTCTTCATCTTCTGCACTAATTTTACTTTCAATAATACTATGGATAATTAACCATTTCCCCGTTTCTTCGGAATAAAATATCTCATTATCTGAAAAATATCCGGATGGGTCTTCGTTAACGATTTCTTCAAACGCCACAGTAAAATTAATATCCTCTTCCGGATAAATAGAATATAGGATGTAAGACATTGCTTCTACCCATAACCCTAGATCCTCTTCATTTTTATCATAGTTTGTATTATATGTCTTGTAATTTTCTCCTGAAATAACACCATGAACTTGAATGGTTCCTTTGCTATCTCTGTTTGCCCTGTAAAAATCAAGTTGAATTGTCCCGCTTTCAAACTCAATCGTTAGAAAATCTTCAGTATTCAATTGTTTTTCTAAATATTCTAAAGGTAAAGGTCCATCATTTGGTACATCTTCTAGATTAAATGATGCTTTTATATTCTCATATTCTTGAGCAAGAGTACCTTCGAGCCAATGTGAAATATGGTCAATTGAAACTGCAAAATTAAGATTTCCTTCTCTAGATGCCTTTGATGTAATTCCGATTACTTCACCTTTTTGATTGAATAAGGCTCCACCAGAGCTTCCGTGTGTAATAGGAGCCGTGATTTGTACAAACTGAATACCAAAATACTCTCTAAATCCACTGATTATTCCTTCAGAGATGGTATTTTGAAAGCCTTCAGGATTACCAATGGTTACAATCTTTTCACCACTTTTTGCAGTCTTTGGAGAGTTTATCTCAATAGGTTCAATATTAAATTTTTCCGTCGATTTAATGACAGCTAAATCTGTGTTTTTATTAAATACTACAATTCCTTCAATCTGATATTTTTTTCCTTCTGAGGTAGTGATTGTCCCAGCAGTCATGCCTTCTATTACATGGTAATTGGTTAAAACCAATCCATCCTTTATAATCACTCCACTTCCTAACAAACCTGCATCTGTTTTGATCAATACAACTTTCTTGTTATTAAGTTCAAATAGTTCCTGAGGGGTAAGATTCTTCTTTTCTTTAGATTTGGTAATGATGACTGTTTTTGTATTACCATCCCACGTTACTTTTGCACCTAAAGCTTCACTGACAAACCTTAATGGAACCATCGTACTTTTGTTGATAATTTTCGCTTTCTGTTCTAACTTCACTGATTTACCATTCACTAAAGCAAAGTCGTTTCCTACCACTAAGATAATAGTAGTATCTTCTTTTTGACCAATCACTGTCTTTGTATTGCCATCCCAGATAATCGTAGCTCCAAGGCTTTCAAAGATCCCTCTCATTGGTACTAAAGTTGATCCATTATCAATTACAGGAGGCTGCTGATAGGATTGAACTTCCCCATTTATTTTTACTACAATATTTGATGCAGCATCAACTTGCATAGAAAAAGCAAAGGTGAATACAAGAGTTATAAATAATAACGATAACTTTTTCATTCTTTCCCCCCATTTTACGTTTGTTCTTAATCTAAAAACCATTCGACATAAAGGACAATATTCCTTTATTATTCTTAAAATTTTGGAAAAATAGGGGATAATTATTTACTTTTTGTCGATATATGTATGATATCTAATTATAGATGTAGAATATTTGTTTAATTTACAAAAAAGCACCCAAGGATTAACCCTTAGGTGCTTTAATTTAATAACATCTAATTACTCATTATCAATAACAATTAAATCTACTAAGCCTTTAGTATTTGTATGAACATATACTTTAGAATAGTTAGTAAGTGTTTGCTCCTCAGACTTAATAGAAGCATAGGTTGTAGCAGTTACTACATCATCAGTTGTATTGTAATTGTAAACATATACTGTATCAGCTAAGTTATATGCAAAACCACCAACAACAATAGTTGTATCAGATTTAGCATCAACTTTTGTACCTGTTTTAGCACTTGCATCATAGTTAACAACTGGTACACTATCAATTTCGCCTTTAGAGTTGTATGTTACTTCAATAACATCTCCTCTAGCAGCAGAAACAACTACACCGTTTTCAGCCAACACAGTTACAGCCTTACCGTCAACAAATCCATAAACTTTGTTAACAGTATCGCCATCAGCATTAAGCACACTTGTAACTTTGTCGACCACGATTAATTGAGCATCAGATGAAGGTGTAGCAAAGCTTGCATCACTAATAAATACTACTTCAGCGTATTTTGTAGAAGAAACACCATATGCGACAGTAGTATATGATTCAGCATCTTTTAAATCAGCACCAGTAAATACTCCAGTATCACCAGTATATGGATCAACAGCATCGTTATCATAGAAGTATACTACTGTATTGCTGTTTACTACATATCCACCTAATTTAGATGCATCTTTATCATAAATTAATGCGGTAGCAGCAGCATCAGGATTTAATACTTCTAATGAATCAACTTGACCTTCAGCATTTAACTCATATTTAACCATTTTATCTTTGACACTATTTAAAACAACGAAATCATCTTTTAATGTATATGTTGCTGTAGTTACGCTATCTGTATAAACTACTTTACTTGCAACATCAAATACTTTAGTAGTACCATCAGTTAACCAAAGTTTGTATTGAAGGCCTTTTGTTCCCGCAAACGTGTCAGAAGTATCTTTAGTATCTTTTACATAAGCGTAGTTATCTGCATTGTTTTCTACTGCTTTTGCAACAAATTCAAAGATCTTACCATCATTATCAAGATAGAAAGTACCTTCTTTACCTAGTACACTGTTATCAAATGTTAGACCTGTAGTCTCATCTGCAGCTACTGAATAAGTTGTACCGCCAATTACAACTTTAGATGAAGTTACAACTTCCTCAATTTTACCATCTACTGTACTATCTAATACATTAATTGTATATAGAGTATTAGTTGCATCAGCACCAACTTGAACTTCAATTACATCATATTTGTTTAGGTCACTTAAACCAATTTCTTTGCCATCTTTTTTGATTACTACAGTGTAATTTTCATCACTTAAATCTAAACTAGTACCACTTGTAGTGTCAATTTGTTTGTCTTCTACCCATACTTTTTGAACTAAAAAAGTATCATAATCAGTAGTAAATACAAAATCATAAACTTTATCAGCATCATTATCTACTAATACTACATTACCTGAATCCGGTTCAACTTTAGAAACAGAATTCAATGTATCTTTTTGACCATTGAATACTAACTCTGCCCCAGTAATATCTAAAGTTTTAGCAATACCGTCTAAATCATATTTAAAAGCATAAGTTGTAGTATTAACTGTATCAATGTCAGAAGCTGGAACAGTCACTACAGTATTTGAACCATCTTCAACAATTACTAGATCATCATCATTAGCAAAGAATGAAACTTTATGACCTAATAATGTTGCTGCATCAGTATCATTAGCATTAAATACTACAGTAGAATCTACTGTACCATCAGCTTTTAAGACATCAATTGCAACTTGGCCATCTAATAGTTCTTTATCAGAAAAATTAACTGCTTTAGATCCAACTACAATACCTGTTTTCTTAGCAACTTTTAAATTGTCTGTTAAAAGTGTTTTACCAACTGCAACTGCATATGTTGGTTGACCGTTGAATGTACCTGTTTGAACGTATTTATCAACAAATAATGCATTATCTGCAAATTTGAAAACATCACCACGTTTTGCTGGTGCATAAGCAGATACATTGTCAACCCCATCAGTTAATCCTAATTCGATAGCTTTAACGATATAATTAGTTGGCCATCCTTCTTTAGCTACAGCTGGATCATACCCTAAAGCACGAACTAACATAGCAAGAGCTTGAGCTTGAGTTACTGGATCTTTCTCACCGAATCTTCCATCAGCGTAACCTGTAACAATACCTTGTTGTACAGCAACATTAACATAACCGCTTGCCCAATCAGCTACACCATCTTTAAATGGAGTTGCACCAGCAGAAGCTTTAGCAACAGCTTCTAATCCAAGAAGACGAACTGCCATTGCAGCAAATTCTGCACGAGTAATTGTTGAGTCAACTTTAAATGTACCGTCACCGTTTCCAGTAAGTACTTTAAGAGCAGATAGACGGTTAACTGCGTATGCATAGTCACCAAGGTCTTCTGTTGTACTTGCAGCAAACGCAGGTGTAACCATTGTAAGTACAAGTGCGAATACTAAGAATGCGTTTAATAGTTTTCTCATAACCTTTGTTTCTCCTCCTCTAATTCTGTTTGGTTGAGAGTTATTTAGTCTTTTATAGCTCTGTTCTCTCATGTCCCGACACCCCTCTCCTGAGTTGAGCACTAATCTCTATTTATATTTTTATGTCTACGGCGGTTAAACCGTAGAAACTTGTTAATATCGTCATTGGTACAATCTTCTAGAAAACTACTTAATTGATTATACAATGGGTTTTCTAGTTCGTAAAGGGTAAAGTTTCCATAAATAGTTTATCTTATATACTTCACGATTATGGGTTTTGTTTTGTCTGACTTGCTGAATATATGGTATGAATTTCCTATACAACATATTAGACGTATATTTAGCAAAAAAGTTTCACCTTTTTTTTAAAATTTTTTTTTGTCGTTTTAGCAACATGTTTTAGTATACATGGAGATAGCAAACTTTGCATTACTACCTTTGTACTAAACTGCCCAATGTTCTAAAAATGGAACCATATTTATGAGTATGCTACAATACTCTATGTGAGGTGTACTATATGTTAAAACGATATTTAACAACCAATGACTACGGGGAAAAGTCCATTACAATTCGCAAATCAGAATTTATTGGCTATGTGAAACATGCAACATCTGAAGAAGAGGCAAATGCTTTTATTGAGTCGATTAAGAAGAAGCATTGGGATGCAACTCATAATTGTTCTGCTTATGTGATTGGGGAGCATGACCAATTTCAAAAAGCGAATGATGACGGGGAACCTAGTGGAACAGCAGGTAAACCTATCTTAGAAGTAATAAAAAAAATGGGTCTAAAAGATACAGTTGTGGTAGTTACCCGGTATTTTGGCGGGATTCTGCTTGGTGCTGGTGGTTTGATTCGTGCCTATGGCAAGGCCGCAAAGGAAGGTATTTTGGCTGCAGGGGTGATCGAGAGAATCCTTTATCGACAGGTACATGTTACGATCGATTACACTTGGTATGGCAAAATGGAAAATGAGATGAAGAATCGTGGCATCACTGTACATGATGTACAGTTTCTTGAGAATGTGATGATGACTCTATTAGCGGTTGATGGGGAAGAAGATCAGCTGGTAAATATGGTTACGAATCTTACTAATGGACAAGCGAACCTCTCTATCGGGGATTCTCTCTATGTAGATAAAGCTTATCATTTATATGGAGAAGAAGAGGACGAAGAAGAGGAAATTGAGTAACAATGAAGGGTTTGTATATTCCATAAGCAACGACCTTTGGGAGTATTTCTTACCTTATTATTTATTCGAAGAAATACACGGACGACGGAGTGCGTTGGAATATACAAACCCATTTCTTTATCAACACTATCCCATCTTATCTACTCTTTATAACCCTCCACAAGAACTTAGGTAAGTTCATCATCCGACCGGCACGTGTTGGCTGTTTGATTAGACGATGAAGCCATTCTAAACCAAGCTTTTGCATCCAGACTGGCGCCCGTTTAACATTGCCTGTCAGCACGTCAAAGGTTCCGCCAACGCCCATCACGTATTGAACGGGAAGTTGATCCAAATACTTGGCAATCCACTTCTCTTGCCGTGGTGAACCTAAGGCCACAAAGAGATAGTCTGGTTCTGCTTGTTGAATTTTCCTTACAATCTTCTCATGATCCTTTTCATAGCCATCTTGAGTACCTACGACATGTAGATTTGGATAGCGTTGTTGTAGGATTTCTTCTGCCTTTTGCACAACATCAGGTGCAGCGCCATAAAGGAAGATCTTCTTCCCTTCTTGATCCGCCACTTTCACCATCTCTTCAAACAAGCCAACCCCTGTGACACGAGGAATCGGGGGTAAATCTAATATCTTGCCAGCTACCACCAATCCGACGCCATCTGCAATCAATAGGGTCGCTTTTTTTTCAATAATCGATGACAGTTCTTCATCTTGCAAAGATTTCATGATCTTTTCAGGATTTTGAGCAATCACAAATTGCTTCTTCCCTTTTTTCATTTGCTCTCGAAGATAATTAACAGCTTGCTGCATATTTACTAGATTGACAGGTTTGCCTAATATTCTAACCTTTCTTAATTCCATCAATTCTTGTGTATCCATCGTTATCCCCTTATAGGTTCACTTACTTTTTAGACATGAGATTGCTTTAAATTGCAAAATAATCAAAGCCTAGTTCTTTGACCGTTGCTTTATCAAATAAATGCTTGGTATCGATTAAGATCGGTTGCTGTTCCATTTTTTCTTTGATCCAGTTGAGATCAAGATTGTCAAATTCCATTTGTTTTGCTAAAACAATCAACGCATCGGCATGATCAACGGATTGTTCTAATGAATCGACTGCATAGGAAACATGGGAATGGGTTGCAGGATCAAATGCTTTTACATTTGCCCCTCTGTCTACTAGAATTTTGCAAACATCATGAGCAGGGCTGATCCGATCGTCGTTAGAATAATCCTTCATTGCTAAGCCTAAGACACTCACTTCTGCACCTTGTAATGTTTTTCCTTGCTTCTCCAACATGTATTCTAGCATATCTACAATTCGATGAGGGACTTGATCATTGATCATTCTTGCCATTTGTAACAAGGATAGATCAATATTTAATTCTTCTTTCTTAGGACGTAGATAATAGTAAGCGTTTGGTAAACAGTAACCACCTACACCTGGACCAGGAATAAGTAGATTGACTCGTTTATGGGTATTGGCCATCCGGAAAGTTTCCATGGTATCGATACCTAGTGCTTGGCAGAATTGAGCAAATTGGTTTGCCATCGCAATATTAACATCACGAGATACGTTCTCAAACACTTTTGCTGCTTCAACGATTTTCATATCAGAAGCGATATGGATTTCTGCTTTAGAAATGAGGCGTAAGACCTCTTTTGCTTTTTCCGCACTTTCTGGCGTGATTCCAGCCACTACAGTTGGCATGTTTTCAAATTCTTCAAAAGCTTTACCTTCCGCAATACGCTCTGAAGCATAGGCAAGGTAAAAATCTTTACCAGCAATTAGTCCACTTTGTTTTTCTAAAATAGGTTTGGCAATTTCTTCTGTTGTGCTAGGTACAACGGTGCTACGAATAATGACGACATCACCTTGTTTTAAGCCTTTACCAAGGTCCATCATAGCTGATTCAAAATAATCATATACAGGCATGCCTTCTTTTACAGGAAGGCCTACGGTCACAATATAAGCATAAGATTCTGCAAAGGCTTCGTTATAGTCTGTTGTTGCTTTAAATGTACCTACAGTTAATGCATCCTTCAAGATGTCTTGGATGGGTTTTCCGTTATATTGTTCTAAGTGATAAGTCACCCCGTTATTCAAATCTTCAATTAAGGATTGATTTACATCTAAGCCAATCACATCATAGCCACGCATGGCAAAGCTTAAAGATAAGGGTAACCCTACAAAACCTAAGCCAATCACTGTAATTTTTTTTCTTTCCATGAATATTCCCTTCTTTACTTATTTATAAGTACTACATGATATAAGTTTGTATATACAAACCCAAAATGATAAGTAATTTAAACTCTATATTTAAACATTATTTAAGCAACTGTTTGGCAATCTCAGCATTGGTTAAAGCGATTTTTTTCATTTCTTCAACAGGTCGTTTCATCTGTTCGCTTATCTCATGGCGATTAGCCATCCAGTCTTTCAATCGCTGAGTAAAATCTTGTTCCTTTTCCTTGATTCTTTCGATCGGCCAGCTGTATTGGTCGATCTTTGCCCTCTCCATAAACCGAAAGACCTTTGGATCATAAACAAGGCCAAAGGAAGGAACATGAGATATGGCACTTAAGATAATGGCATGTAAACGCATGGCGATGACGCCATCCATTTCCTTTAACATCGCTGCCATTTGTTCTGGGGTATAGGTGCCTTTTACAAGATAGGCTTCTTCACTTCCTAGTTCATTTAAGATCTGTTGGCTAATCCTTTCATCTTCGCCAAATTGAAAAGGAAAAAAGATGATCTGTACATCATACTCTTCTTGCAACTGTTTTAAGGAACGAACAAGAGTTGGGATATATTGATGGTCTCCATCCCAGGAACGTAAGGAGATGCCTAGCTTGATCTTTTCCTGATTGATTGGAATCTCTGCCTGCTTGAGTAGTGCTAATCCATCTGATTCAATCTGAATCCCTAAAGCAGGATCTGCTGTTACTTCTGTAGGTGGACGATTTACACCAACTTCCTTTAATAACGCTAATGAGGGTTGATCACGAACCGTAATCCATTCCACACGATTGGAGATCAAACGAACTAAACGTTGTGCTTTACTGGTTCGTAATGGTCCAATTCCTTGGGCATAGTACATCACAGGCGTGCCTGCTAATAAAGCAATCATCACTCGGCTTAACCAATAAGGAACGACTCGACTAGAATAGTCTTGTAGTAAACCACCACCACCAAGGATAAAAAGTTGGCTTTTGCGAAATTGCCGATAGATGGCACCTAAGCCATCAAAACGACGACCAATATAAAGGCTATTGACCCCATGAATCTGTTTGGTTTGTTCTGGATCACGGCTAAGAACGGTAATATCTATCATTCCTTGCTGTTTGAGGGCATGAATCATGCCGGTGAGAATCGCTTCATCTCCTGTATTGTTCGCCCCAAAATAGCCTGCGATCGTAACACCTTTCCTCATGATTCCACCTCTTTTTTTCTCGCAGATTTTTTTCCAACTTGTACTTCTTTATATACTTCGATTGTATTCTTAATAAATTGTTCGGCAGTAAAATGTTTTAATAATGTTTGATAACCATTTACCGCTAGCTTTTGTTTTAATTCAGGTTGGACCAAAATCTCCTGAATTCGAGCAGCAAATTGTTCAATATCTCCACTTGGTACATAAAAACCATTTCTTGCTAGTTGAATCACTTCTGACATGCCTCCTACATCAGTTACAACGACAGGAGTATGAGATGCCATCGATTCTAGCAATGTAATCGGTAAACCCTCCATATTGGAAGTTAATAAGAACAAATCTGCTTCTGATAATAGAGGGTAAATATCTTTGCGAAAGCCAAGAAAGCTAACCTGTTGTTCAATATTTAGTGAATGAGCCATTTCCTTTAGTTCAGCATGTAGTGGCCCATCGCCAACGATCACACCATGAAAGGGGATGCCATTTTGTTTTAATACGGCAAAAACCCGTAATAGCATCGTCTGATTTTTAACCCTTTCCAAACGGCCAATGGTCATTAAGATCGGAATATCCTCTTTAAGACCTAGTTCCTTTCTTAAAAAAGGTTCTGGTTTTGTGCCGATTGGAAAATCTGGGGATAATCCATTGTATACCACCTTGATTTTTTCAGGACATATCCCATCTTGTTCTAACTCTTTTTTTAAAGAGCCTGCAACAGCGATGAATTTCTTGGTAAAAGACCTTGTTAATTTTTCAATCCGATGATAAAAAAGCTTCTTTAATGGATGAGCATAATCATGATAAATCGAGCTATGGATGGTCGTAAGTACCGGTATTCCTGTCATTCGCGTTGCTAATCGACCGATAAAATTAGCCCGAACCCCATGGGTATGCACGATATGTGGTTTTTTCTTCTTGATATATTTATGAAGCTGTTGAATGGCACGCAAATCTAAGATATGCTTCATCGGGAAAATGGTGACTGGAATCGAATGGGCTCGTGCTGATTCTGCAACCACATCATCAATAAAACAAACGATTTCCACTTGGATTCCCTTTTTTAGTAATTCTTTTGAAAGGGTAATGATGTGATTCCGGGAGCCCCCTTTTTCCCCACCACCAATCACTTGCATGATTTTCATAGATTACACTTACCTTTCGGAAGTGTTAGATATTCTAACGCGCTCCGTTGTTCGCGGTTTTCCATGATTAAAAAAGAAGGAGGGAAAACTCGCTCTCAAAGGTCGCTGCTTTTAGAATATCTAACACTTAGAGATTTTATAGGTAAGAAAGCCTACGCTTTCTTTTTTGTTTTCCAATGTAGGGCGAAGAGCATTCCGATAAAGGCATAGAAGTAAACGGCATCGGTTAATGCCTCTAAGATGCTTGCCGTTACGTTTTCGATCGCCATGGTCATGATGGCACCAGCAATCCCCATCAAATACACCTTTTGTTTCACTTCTGTTGCCTTGCCATACATGATATGAGCAACGAGCATAATGCTAAGAATTAAAGCGATAAAAGCAATTGCGCCCAGAATCCCCATTTCTGCTCCAAGTTTAATATAATGATTATCTACCCAAGTGGCAAATGGAATATTATGCCTTTGGGGAACAGAATCGCCAAACATCCCTAACCCCACACCAAAAATAGGGTTTTCTTTTATTTTTTCAAAGGCAGCCATCCAAAAGGCTATCCGTCCATATTCACTGCTCATCTGATAATAAGTAGGGTCAAATAATTTCGCAAAACGATTGATGACACTCTCTGGCATGACAAAAGGTGTGATCGCTCCTACCACAGGTAAGGCAAGTAACCACCACTTGTTCCATCTAAAAACAAAGAATATAGCCATCACAAAGAAAGCAATCCAAGCACTTCTTGAAAAAGTAAGGAGTAAAGCAATTAAAATTGGAATCGTAGCTAGAAAGTAAAAGATTTTCTGTTTCTTATCCTTTAAAAATAAGAAGGATGCGACAGTAAAGGAAAGAATCATATTAAAATACCCAGCTAAGGCATTGGGATTGCTAAAGATGGATACGATACGAAACTGTTCCGCATCTTTTTTATGTTCCCAACGTACGCTGTCAATTTTAAAAATATATTGGATGATACCAGCAATCGCAATCAATACCGTACTAATCACTAAAATCTGAATAAAACGGTCGATCATTTCTTCATCATCTAAGGTATATAAGGTAAGTAGAGCAAATAGCATGGGCTCAAAGACCACTCTACCCGCATCAATACTTACAGATAGCGGAACCACATTGACAATTATCGATCCGATAGAAAAGAATAAAAAGGTATAAAAAGGCCATTGAACATATTTTGGAATCGCTACATATCTTGGTTCATTTCGTTTTTCAAACCATACTGCAACGATGATTAATAGTAAGAAAAGATCATCCCATACACTTCCAATAAACGAGGGTAGACCCAATCGTATCCCGAAATCTAACCAAGGGTAGATTGCGAGAATCCATAACAAACGGTGTAAATTCTTCATAATGTCGGTTTTCCCGCCTTTCTTTAATTCTTACGCAGTAATTTCTTAGCACGTGTTTTTAACCAGTCTACTTCCGGAGTATCCATTTTAAATGTAAGGAAAATATACAGCAAACCGCCAATGGCTAGACTTACAAAGGTACGAAGCCAAAGTTCTATACCCATCGGCTTTGACCAAATCAAGAGAAGCCCTTGATAACTCCCCCAAGTGATAGCGGTAAAAATCAAAGCATTGCGCCAAATTTTCCACCAAATTTTCCTCTCTTGTGTGACGTCTAATGTTCCAATCTTTTTCACTAGCTTACGTCTTAAACGAATGTAAGCAATAATCGAGGAAATGGAAGTTGAACCAGCAACAGCGATCATCCCTAATCTTGGCACAAAGATCACCATTAACGCTACATTGATCGCTACTAATATAACACTATTAACCACAGGTGTCCAAGTATCTTGCAATGAATATAAGGCCCTTGTAATCACATCACGCATAGCAAAGGGCAGGATCGTAAAGGAATAGGCAGCCAAGGCAATTGCTGTTAATTGAGCAGCATCTGCATCAAATTGTCCCCTTTGAAACAAGATCGAGATAATCGGTTCTGCTAAAGCCACAAAAACACCAATCACAGGCAATAGTAGAATGCCTAATAGATGATAGCTCCGTGATAATAATTCCTTTGTCCCTTCGATATCCTGCTTGGAGATCTTATCTGCAATCATGGGGAATAAAGGTA
Organism: Tepidibacillus decaturensis; assembly: GCF_001561915.1. Lineage (GTDB taxonomy): Bacteria > Bacillota > Bacilli > Tepidibacillales > Tepidibacillaceae > Tepidibacillus_B > Tepidibacillus_B infernus. The sequence continues at coordinate 2,385,743 of NZ_LSKU01000001.1, forward strand.
AAACCATCGAACCAACAAACAAACTAAGTGGCAGCTGTGTTACCCGATTGGCATAGTTTAATGCGGCTAGACTTCCTTCTGGTAAGGTAGATGCCAACATTCGATCGGCAATCGTATTTAATTGAAAGGCACCAATACCAATAAAGATAGGAAGAATTAGCTCCCCCACTTGCTTAATATCTTCATTCCACCATATTCTTGGTTGAAAGGAAATCCCCTTCTTGATCGTAACAAAAAGTGCTAGAATTAACTGCAACCCAATCCCGACCGCCATCCCGATGATTAAACTTTTGACCCCATAAGACTTGGCAAAAAATACAGTAGCAATTATCACCCCTGTACTATAAAAAAATCGGCCCAAGACTAGGGATGAGAAAGTGCTGATAGGCATTAAGGATCGATGAAAACAAACTGATTAAGCCAATCGCAATCAGTGCTGGGATAATGATTTGGATCATTTCAACCGTTAGATTTTTTGCTTCTTCACCAAACCCCATTACATAAACCCCTGCAAACTCTTCAACAAAGAGGAAAAGCAAGGAAGCAAGCCCGATCATTACAAGACTTGTTAAGGTAAACGTACTACTAACCAGTTTTTTTAAACGTTCGGTTTCTTTTTGGTTCCTTAAGCGAATAATCAAAGGAATTAAAGCGGCAGATAAAGCTCCACCAGTAATGGTTAATAGCAAATTGGGAATTGTCGATACCGCTACAAAAATATCTGCTTGGTGGCTTGTCCCAAACTCTGCAGCAATAAATACTTCTCGTAAAAAGCCAATGATTTTACTTAAAAAGGTAACGCCCATTAAAAGAATCGTTGCACCTAGTATCTTCTTAGCTTGTGACATATGTTCTGTTCTCCTCAGCTTGTCCCTCTTCAATATATTTAACCGCTTGTTGCCATCTTGCATCCCAGGAATTGGCTTTGCCAATCTCTTGTCTTTTTTCGATTCTTTGCTTTTCTTTTTCACTGGATTGAATGGTTCGGCGAATCGCTTCGATCATTTCCTCGTCATTTCCGGCAATCTCTACCACCTCTTGATAAGCAACAACTTCTGGTAAAGGTGTAGAAACCACTGGTTTTCCTGCAGATAAGTATTCAAATAGTTTAATTGGATTGACGCTTTCTGTAAGTTTGTTAATCTTAAACGGAATCAAACAAGTATCAAAATGAGCAATATATTCAGGCAGCTGCTGATAAGGTTTAGCCCCTAGCATCGTCACATTGGGCAATTGTTTTAATTCATCCACATTAGTTGCAACAGGACCAATAAAGACAAAAGAAATGTTTGACATTTGCTTTGCTACGCTTGTTACAAGGGGAATATCGATCCAGTCACTAATTCCTCCGACAAAGCCAACGATCGGATGAGGAACTTGCTGTAACTCTTCTGGAATTTCGACTATGCCAGCATCTGTGCCTTTTCCTTCTCCTTTTGCTTTTCCTTCTCTGGCAAAATGCTCATATTCTGCTCCATTTGGAATCAAGTAAAAATGTTTGCTCCAATCTTTGCGATCTTCCATCAATTGTTTTGCAGTGGCAAAACAAAGATCTGCTTGTCCCATTAATTCCTTTTCCATTTGGTAAACTAGGTCTGCATTGATTAACCCTGTAAAAGCACCATGATCATCGACACAATCATATATGACTTTACGGAAATTAAAATAAGGGAGAAGGTCTACTGCATTGGGTAAAAAAGCATACAAATCGATTTGAATAGGTTCTTGATTCCCATCGGAAAATTTTGTTTTCAATGCCCGTTTGATCGTTTTCGCTATCCACCATTGATTGATTTTGTTAATCACACGAATTTTATTGCCAAAGGGTAAGGTAGGAGGTGGTGCCAACAAATAGACTCCATCTTCTACATAGCGTAATCCTTTTAACCAATTCCTCCAACGATTTAACATCTGTTTATTTTTCAATGGTGCAATCAATGTTGCAGGTGGTTCTAGATAAATCACTGTCCACCCAGTCTTTGCACTTCTTCTCATGAAATGGTGGGGACGGTGCTGAATTCCTTCCCATTCCCCTGCTGAGATGGCAAGCATGATTTTTTCCATCCTCTTACCCCTTTCGTTAAGTTTGTATATTCTAACGCGCTCCGTTGTCCATGTATTTCATACAAACCCCATGCATTATTCTTAAAGATTTTGTGTTTGCAGTTATAGAAAAATCTTTCCCTAAAGGGAAAGAAGAATCTACAACATTATTGAACGAGATTACTCAAATTGTTTTACACTGCTATATTTATCTAAATGTTCCAAAACCTTTTGTTTGTCTTCCTCATCATAGTAATAATACCAGAGATTGTCCCGTGAAGATCTCCCTGGCGTTCCACTTAAGGTCATTGGATGCCAATCTGCCTTGGAAAAACTATGATAAGTTTTCATAATTGAGAATAAGTCCTGTTTAGATAAATCAGTACTAATATGTTCGCCTAAAATATCTAAAAGCTTTGGTGCCTTCAGAATCGTTTTTGCACTGACAGCTTTTTCTGCTAAAGCTCGAATTACATACTGTTGCCTCTTAATCCGACCAAAATCCCCTTCTGCATCATGACGATAACGAACATAGCCTAATAATTCCTCGCCATTCAAATGGTGAAATCCGGGGGTTAACTCTACTTGAATATCACTGGCAATATAGTACATACTAGATGGCGTATAAACTTCTAAGCCACCCAAGGCATCGACAATTTCTGTAAATGCAACAAAATCTATCGCAATATAGTTGTCAATCGTGATCCCAAAGTTTTCTTCAATCGTTGCTTCTAATAACGGTATCCCACCATAAGCCATCGAGTGGTTAATTTTTTGATATCCGTATTTAGGAATACGTACATAAGTATCCCTTGGAAAAGAAACAGTTGCTACTTGCTTTGTCTTTGGATCAATCCTCATCACCATGATCGTATCTGACCTAGCCCCTTCAAAAGACTGATCTTCTCTGGCATCTACCCCTAATACAAGTACATTCAGTGGCCGATCAAAGGAATTGGTAAACAGATCAGAAATCCCAAATTCATTATCCTGTGTTTGATCTGGTTTTTCCCCTTGTGCATTGCGAAAGATGCTTGAACCAAATTGATTAAATGTATAAAAAAGATATCCCCCTAATAAAAGGGATAAAACCAAAAAAGAAAGAAGGGAAATCTTTATTCCCTTTTTCCACTTATTTTTATTTTCTTTTCTTTGATTCCATCTGTCTGTTCTCTTTAAGTGATTATTCATCTAATTCATCCTTTACGCATTAACCTCGGATATGAGGCTTATTGACTGCAATCCCAAATAACCAACTACCCACTCCTACAATAAAACGAGTCACTGGTTTTTTTGTTTCACCAAGGATTCCTGTCCATTCCACCCCAATTAAGACGAAAAGAACAAGAATGGTCATCACAATAATCCCGATCCATACCGTGGTTTGCGATAAAAAGATGGCTGCCAAGCTAAACAAGATATTGATTCCATAAATAATCAGCACTGTTTTACGATGGGAAAAGCCCATATCGATTAAGCAATGATGAAGATGTTTTTTATCTGGTGCCGTAATTGGTAATTTTAAGCGAAAACGGCGAATGATCGCAAAGATCGTATCAAAGATCGGCACTCCTAAAATGACAATCGGAATCAAGTAAGAAACGACGGTAATGTTTTTAAAACCTAAAATCGACAAGGTCGAAAGGAAAAATCCCAGATATAATGAACCGGAGTCTCCCATGAAAATTTGCGCCGGATAAAAGTTAAAGAATAAGAAACCGATGGTAGCACCTAATAAGACTAATGTGATGATTGCAACCATAGTATTTCCCATTATTAAAGACATAATAAATATTGTTGATAAAGCAATGGAAGAAACACCTGCAGCTAATCCGTCTAATCCATCAATCAGATTTAAGGCATTGGTGATACCCACAATCCAAAGGATAGAGACCAACCAGCTCCATTCACCTAAATAGATGATTTTATAAAAGACTGGAACAGTAATAAATTGAATTTTTACCCCACCAGATACAACAATCGCTGCAGCGATGATTTGAAAGACTAATTTCGTTTTTGCAGACAAAGGCTTAATATCATCGATGATTCCTGTGATCACGATCACAAGACTACCTAAAAGTATCCATAACAACGGTTCCTCGGTTTCATGTGCAAAAAGAATTAAGCCAATTGTCGTTGCTAGAAAGATGGCTACCCCACCCATTCGAGGCATCACCTTTGTATGCACCTTTCTTGCATTTGGATGGTCAACTGCACCTATTTTTATCGCTATTTTTTTTATAATCGGTGTCAATAGTATGGACAATACTAACGGAACTCCAAAAATGAAGAACCAAGTCATGATTGATCCCCTTCTTTATCTTTCTTTTTTTAAAAAACACTAGATTTAATCCAAACTTGATTGTATTATAAAAATCGTACACAAGACAAGAGCTATTTTTCTTGAAATTGTAAATACGAGCAGAAAGGAACATACATAATGAAAAAAATTTGGCTTCTTTCTTCGATTGCCGCAGTTATTCTCTCTCTTTATATTGGAATGGCCATTCGAACAGAACACCCAATGAATCAGTTATATGATTCAGTCATAGACAAAATCAATCATACTCATGTAGTGAACTTTAAATCTGGTTTTGCAGTGAATCAATATAACAATGGCCAAATTACCGAACAATGGCAGATGAAGCGGGAAGGAACCTATGATGCCTGGAGTAAATATCTAAACTTCCGTAATGTCTTACAATTTACAAATATAGATCAGCAAGACAAAGAAGAAGTAGAGGAAAAGACCTCTTTATCCCAAGATCCAAAGGGAAATATGATTTTACTCCCGATACAAGAGACCTTTTTTAAAAACGGGCTTTATCTCACCCAAAATCGAGAAACAGGCCTTTGGACTTCTCAATCAAAAGATTCGTTTCAATTGTTAGAATTATTGCCGTTGAATGCGGAATTGTTAAATCGTTATGCCAAACACTATAAATCAGAAAACCGTGGTAAATTCGTCGTCTTCTTTTTCTCAGTCGATCCGAATTATTTATCAAGGACATTTCCAACGATTTTAGAATCAGATAACCTTTCCTTCCCAATGCGTTTTAAAGAAGGAACGATCAAAATGTTAGCTTACCCTGATTCCTTATTACCAAGAAGAGTCTATTCGATCTACAAAATCGAAAACCTTGAAACCGGTGAAGTGTTTGAATATAACATCGACACCTATTTTAGTGAAAATGAAGATTATCAAGATCTGGAAGAACCAGCTATTCCTCAGGATGTTTTAGAGCGAGCGAAAGCGATCAAGTAAATACAGATTTGTATATTCCAACACGCTCCGTTGTCGATACACTCCAAAAGTCGCTACTTATGGAATAATTCATATCCTAGTATCTAAATAGTCAATGTAGAAGAAGAGCTAGATATTGATTCTTGGCTCTTTTTTTCTTTGGTGTCAGTAACCATATTCATTGTTGTCAAAATTGATATCGTTAGCCTTGAATCGTCTGTTTAAGTCCTTCGGCTAAGGAAGTGTTGGCTTGCCAATGTAAGGCTTTAGCTGCTTTTGTCGGATTTAAACAACTGTAGACAATATCTCCTTCTCTTTCAGGACCATGAACAAATTCTACCTGTTTTTCAAAGGCTGCTTCTAATTGTTGAATAAGCTCTAATAAAGATGTTTCTTTACCCATGCTAATATTGACGATCGCTTGACTACCTTCTGTCATCGCTGCAAGATTGGCTTTGGCAACATCGCCAACATAGATATAATCCCTTGTGTGCCTTCCATCGCCATTGATCGTAAGCGTTTCTCCCTTTTTCAACTTATCAACAAAGATAGAAACCACTCCACCCTCTCCTTCTGGTGTTTGTCGTGGGCCATAGATATTAGCATAACGTAAAATCGTATAATCGATGCCATACATGCGATGGTAAAGCATGATATATTGCTCTGCAATCCACTTGGATAATCCATAAGGGGAAACGGGTTGAATCGGATGCTCCTCGTTAATGGGTAATGACACGGGATTCCCATAGATGGCCGCTGAGGAAGAATAGATGATTTTCTTAGAGCCCACCTTCTTCATTAAATCTAAAATGTGAAGCGTTCCTGCCACATTCACCGACTCATCATATAGTGGATCCTTGATCGATGGGGGAACCACCGATTGTGCCGCCAGATGATAAATGATCTCTGGTTTTTCTTGTTCAAATACCTGATCTAGTTCATGTGAACGAATATCTACTTGATAAAAACGAGCCTTGGGGTTAAGGTTTTCCTTTTTCCCAGACGTCAAATTATCTACAATACTCACTTCATGTTGTTGTTCAATCAATAAATCTACAATATGGGAACCGACAAACCCGGCTCCACCTGTTACTAATACTTTCATGACTTCACCTCAATAAATTAGACGTGTCTTATGCAGATAAAGTTTCAAATTCTTCTCTATTTTACATCCGATTTTGTTATACGTCATTAGGTTTTAACAAAAAGAAAAAAGGATACCAAAATGCCAAACTTTTGTTTCTTCCTGCTCCAATTTTTCATATAACTTAGAAGAATAAAGAAGGCTTAAAGAAAAGGGGGCTTGGGCAATGAGCGATGAATACCACCAATCTTTAACCGGATATAGTGATAGCCGCTGGTCTGGATTCAAATTGAAAGCATAAAAAGACCTGCTACCTGCAGGTCTTTAAATCTTAGTGATTATTTATATACGTCACCACGGTTGTCAATCGTCAGAATATATACTCCTCCCACGACACAAATTCTAAGTTATTCTTTAGTTGGCGTTTTTCTTCTTCACTTAAATCGATTTCTTCCAGTTCCATTTATAAGCTCAGCAGGAAAAGGATCTGAAATCTGATTGTCAGGGATTGCTGTCTGACCCTCCAGTCTCTTTTTTCCCTATCCGTTCTTTCAGCACACTAATCACTTCCTCGTCAGTGATATAGCTTCCTTCTAACCCGAGTTCATGGGCAATTTGAGTAACAGATGGTTGTTCTAAGTGTGCTTTTTGGAGTTTTTCTTTTTGGGCAAAAATATCTTTACTTGATCCATCCATGAGTACGTTTCCTTGGTTGAAGACAATGATCCGTTCAAAAATTTCCGCGGCAAAATCCATGTCATGAAGAATACATAGGACGATCTTTCCTTGCTCATGAAGTTCTCGAATGATTTTTTTAATATTTGTTTTCCTGCATGATCTTGCCCCATAGTGGGTTCATCGAATATGACTACATCCGTGTCCATTGCGAGTATGGATGCAATGGTAATCATTTTTCTCTCAGATAAGCTTAAATCATAAGGATTCGTTTCTATGTATTGTTCTAGATGAACCTTTTTAAGGGCTTGAAAAGCATTATTTTTTGCTTGCAGTTCATCCTGTCCAATATTTAAGGGGCCAAACATCACTTCACTAATGACCGTGTTCTTAAAAATTTGATCATTTGGATTTTGGAATACTAAACCGATATGTTTTGCAAGACTAGCCACTGTATAGTCCTTCGTATTTCTCCCGTCAAAAATGATTTCACCTTCTGTAGGTTTTAATAAGCCTTTGAGCAATTTTACAAAAGTAGACTTTCCAGCACCATTTTGTCCAATGATTGCTGTAGGTTCGCTACCTAGATGTAAATTGATTCCTTTTAAAACCTCATTTTCAGGTGTATAGGAAAAATGAAGATTCTTAATTTCTAGTGATTTCATAGTTTATCACCAATTTCATGATAGAGTTCTTGAATCGTAATGGGATAATGACCTGTTTGTTTATTTTTAATCCCTAGAGCCCTACTAATCCTAGTAACAGCTGGGGCGACGATTCCATGGGCCTCTAAATCATCACGGGAGAACACCTTAGCTGGAATATCAAAATCGATTAATTTTCCATCATTCATCAATAAAATTCGATCTGCATATTGTGCCATCTTCTCAATCTTATGCTCTGCCATAATGATGGTAATTCCTTCTTTCGTAAGGTTTTCCACCACTTTAAACACTTCATCAGACCCTTGTGGATCTAATTGTGATGTCGGTTCATCGAGAATGAGAATGTTTGGTTTCATCGCAATGACACTGGCAATAGCTACTCTTTGCATTTGTCCTCCAGATAGATCAAAAGGATTTTTGTCTTTAATAGCGGAAATATCCAGTAATTCAAGACTTTCCTCAATTCTATCTAAGATAACATCTCTTTCTATTCCTATATTTTCCAATCCAAAAGCGATTTCTTCAAAAACGGTATATTTTGATCCCGTCATTTGAGAAAAAGGATTTTCAAACACAAGTCCTACATGAGCAGCAATTTCTCCTACTTCATGCAGCTTGACTTCTAGTCCATTTACGATAACATTTCCCCCGTATGCCCCTTTAAAAAAGTGAGGAACAAGGCCAGAAAGTGCAAAGCAAAGAGATGATTTCCCTGCTGTATTTCTGCCAATTAAACCAATAAATTCTCCCTGTTTGACTTGAAAAGTGATATCATCCAATGCAAGGTGATCGGTGTCAGGATATTTATATTTTAATCCTTCTACTTGAATGATGCTCATGATAAGATCCTCCAAACGATAGCAGCGATAAGAGCTGTCCATAATATAACCTGAATTGTTTTTTGATAACTATACTTTTTCGTTTCGTTTAAAAAGGTCTTTTTGATTCCTGTATTAAAGCCTCTCACTTCAAGTGCTATGGCCCGTTCACGCGTACTGTTTAAGGAATTGAGTACAACGGGTCCAATAAGCGGGAAAAATGCTTTCATACGCACGAGTAGATTCCCTTCTGTTTCCATTCCTCTTGAACGTTGGGCATCGGTTATTTTTTCCATTGTTCCACGCATTTGGGGGATCAGTTGTAAAACAGATAAAAAGACATACCCGATTTTAGGAGAGAGTCCCTTTTTGATCATGTCTTCTACCATTTCATCATGCTTGGTTGTCAGAATTAAGATCCCAAATGACATAATCATATTCATCACACGTAACGTGATGAGTGCTGCAATGCTTAATCCTTCCTTAAAAAAGGTTACAGCACCGATTGAAAATAGAACGGTTTGGTTTTCAGGATGGAAAAAACCTTGGACAACGATAATTGAGATAATTAAGATCATACTAAGTCCTAAGGCCGGCAAAATTTTTCGAAACACTTTTCCTAAGATAAGAATAAGTAAACTTGTCATCGCAACGGATAGAACAAATTCAAGTTCTGGAATAATGTATGTGATGGCGATACTCACCATCACATACAGGACTTTCGTAAGCGGAGCTACTTTGTGTATGACTGAATCTTTTTCTACGTACAGGGTCATCGAGCTCATCTATATCATCCTTTTATAGTTCTTCGATTTTCTCACTGCCTCGAAAAATTGTATTAAAATTCTTTGGTAAGCCTTTGAAAATAAAATAACTAATAATAACAGTTGCAACCTTATCTGGTACATCAACGACTACGCTGTCGCCAAAGGATGCTAGCCACATTGGGAGATCATAGGATACGAGAAACGCATAAAATGCATCTCCCCATACGTTACCTGTTTGGCCTCCCCAGAAGATAATATTCAATGGAGTGGAAACGACTGCAGCAACTAAACCAACGACTAAACCCATCATAGTTACAGACTTTAAGTTTTTAAGCCACCCTTTGTAAGCCATGATCCCAACAACTAAACCGATTGCACCGCTTGTGACTGCATATACGGTTGAAATAGGGTCGACCGTTATACCAAATATAATATTATTAATGATTCCAGATAAAGCTCCAATAATTGGCCCTGCTAACATACTTGCTAAGATGGTACCAATTGAGTCTAGCCATAATGGTAGTTTTAACAAACCTGCAAATAATTTCCCTAAATAGTTGATCCCTATTGCTGCTGGGATCAGCGCAATCGCAGCAGTTGAAAGCTTTATTGTCCACATACTGTTTTTACCCATAGCTTAATCCTCCTCTTTATTTAGATTTATTGTGAATGGAAGCAATTGCCTCCAAGGCCACCTTGATTTGATTTTGTTCCCCTTGTGCAGATAGCTTTTCTCCCTCAACAAGGTTGTTAATGCCTGTTTGTAGATTCCCTTTTGACGGGACGACAACATTTAATACAGAGGCGGTTTGTATTCCTCGCAATGCTCCTAAGACAAATAATGTAGACGTTTCCATATCAGATCCTAATAGTCCTCTTCTAGACCAGTATTCATCAATATTGTCCTCTTGGTCTGTATAAAAACTATCATGGCTTCGTATAATCCCCATATGGTACGGAATATTTTGGATTTCTGCCACTTGCCTTAATGCAGCTACTAGATGATGGTTAGCTATGGCTGGAAAAATAGATTCAATATAAGCTTTCGAAGTTCCCTCATCGCGAACGGATCCTGTAGCAATAATTAAATCACCTAGATTAATATAATCTTGTAATGCACCACTACTCCCAATTCGTATGAGTGTGCTTACCCCAATATTCGCTAGTTCTTCAATGGCAATGCCTGTTGAAGGCCCACCAATTCCTGTGGACACCACTAGGATGGGAATATCCTTATAGTAGCCTAAAATACTCTTATACTCTCGATTGTAAGCTAAATCTTGAACATGTTGTAGATGTTGTTTAACCTTATCCACTCTTTTCGGGTCTCCTGGAAGTAATGCGTATTTTGCTTTTATTTCACTTGTTAACTGAATATGTGGTTGTAACTCAGTGGACATGTTATTTCTCCCTTCTTATTCCAACATACTATTTTCCCTTTCTTGCTTTAGACGATCAATATCGAGAATCTTAATCCCATCGTTTATGAATTGGATAATCTTTTTTTCTCTTAACTCACGCAATATACGATTTACGCTTCTTAAGGTGACCGCAAGTTGTTCGCTTATCTGATTTTTGCTGATACGGATGATCTGTTTGTTTTTACGGTTGGGTTCCAATTCCTTTAATAAAAGATTGCACAAGCGATATTTTAGTGGATATAAACTATCTACACCCGACTTTGTAGCTAGGTTATATAAATATTTTGCAAGACTACGATTAAAATAATAGCTCATATGGTTATCGATATTCAGCCACTCAAGGAAATCTTCAACCTTAATTCCAATTAAAGTAAGGTTCGATAGAGCTTTTACGTTTGAGACAGAAGGATATCGGTCAAAAATTTCTATTTCACCGATAAAGTCTCCACTTTGATAAATGGCTTGAGAATAGACTCTTCCATTTTCGGACATTACATAAATGTTAGCAGTTCCTTCAACAATGATATAAAATCGATCAATCACCTCACCTTGATTGATCACAACATCTCCTTGTTGAAAGTGATAAACATCCATCTGTTTTAAAATTCGAAAAGGACAGTTTTTCAAAATTTCATATAAATGTTTATTTTCTTCAATTAATTTGATAATCTTTTCCAAATTCATCTTTCTCCTTAATTTTAAAAGATATGTACGATGGAGGGATAGGACATGTGTCCTATATGTCTCCATTTTATTTAATAATTCTGATCACTAGCGTTGCATTAATTAAATCTGATGATTCAAAATAATAGCAATCTTCAAAAATTATATGTCCATACAACAAAAAAATCCTTTACAATGGAAGTACAGGTGATTCCTGTCCAAATCCAATAGTAAAGGAATTCATGTTATGGACAAGAATACACTAATTTCGTCATTTGGTAAATGGGTTTCACCCATAAATTTTAAAAAAATTTTTGAACATGTTGAAAATGGTAAACAAGATTACTACATCAAGAAACTTACAACAGAGGCTTTTATTAAACTTCTGCTTTTTGCTCAGCTGCATGAAACCGAGAGTTTACAAGCCATGAGTGATGCACTACTTAATGTGTTTGACCGCGGGTATGTTGACTATGAACGTTTTAATCGAATGACAGATGATGGTTACTTCTTTGTATCAAGGCTAAAGAAAAATGCCGTCATACGAGAAATCGAACGTTTTACTCTTCCCGAAGGTAGCAAGGTTTTAGCTGATAAAATGGTCTACATCGGGACACCACAAAAACGGGCAGAAAATATCTTTCGCCTTCTTGAGGTGATCGATACAAAGGGGAATAACCTTCGGTTAATCACGAACCGATTTGATTTGAGCGCCGAAGAAATCAGTGAAATTTACCGATCACGCTGGACAATTGAACTATTCTTTTAATGGCTCAAGCAGCATGTTGAGATCAAACATTTTTATGGAATGAGTGAAACGGCAATACAAAATCAAATCTACTTAGCACTAATTACTTATTGCTTAAATGTTCTCGTGCAACTTGAGATGAAGAGTAAGAAATCTTTACTTCAAATCACTCGCTGGTTAAAGGCTGCGATTTGTAAGCCAGCATATATTTGGTTACGTCGGTTTGACGAACGATCTAGCACATAAATAAAAGCATGATTCCTGTCACTCCAGTATTTAAATGTATATATTTACCAAATGGACAGAATCACCTTTTCTTTTTTACTGAAAATTTTGACTATATTTATGCAACGCTAGTGAATTCTGATTAAATAATATAACATTTTAGGATAAATGTCTTAGGGGTATGAAAATATATCCCATAAATGTTGCCATATTGTAAGAGTCAAACAGACCACACGGAAATAAAAAAATGGCAAAATAAAAGCAAAAAAGACCTACTACCTGCAGGTCTTTTTTCTTAGTGATTATTTATATACATCACCACGATTGTCAATTGTCAGAATATATACTCCTCCCACGACACAAATTCTGAGTTATTCTTTAGTTGGCGTTCTTCTTCTTCACTTAAATCGATTTCTTCTGGTTCCATTTCTAATATTTCATCTCAATCTGGACATTTATGAGTTAGGGACAGAAATTTCAGGTAATCATAAGCTGATTTTTTAGCAGATTCAGGAAGGTTTCGGATCAATTTAACTAATTCATCATTATTAATTGTCATTATACAAACCCCCTTTAATTTTCTGTGTAAAAACAATTCTTTAGATAATATTATACTTTTTTAATCGATTTGATCTCAACAACAATTTATTTTTTTAAAAAACCACCTGTTTAAAGAAAGAACCCTATCTTATAAAAAATAGATAAGGTTCTTTCCATGTTCATGGTCTTATTTCTTTATGCCATGAGCGATGAATACCACCAATCGTTAACTGAATTTCGTGTTGGGCACTAGTCAGATGTGGCGATTGACAGTATAGGGTTCGTTATTGCATTAGTAAGCTATTGGTTGTTTCAACTAAAGGTGAAAGGAGAATATCAAAATGGATTTAAAAATGCTCACGTTATTTTTGTTTCATGCTCTAGCTTCGGCAACGCAGGCATCTTCGAATAATTATTTCACTGGAACCATTACTTCATTTCTATTTTTAATTTCAATTGGTTCCAAAATTCTAAACTCATTTAAGATGTCTTCATATAAATTACCAGCGTATTTAGGAATATTGATGGTTACCACAACTGCATAATCAATTCTATTACTACTACCATTCCTACCCATTCCATGTAATACTAAAAATGGTCTCTCTAAGGAGTTAACTTTCATACGTTTCCATTTTTTGACGACAGTATCCCATTTTAAGTCATTTCTTCTTGCAAGCTCAGTTTGATAACGTTCAGGTGAATTAGTAGCTGGTAAACTACTTTTTTTATACCCTCCATTTAACAGCTCTTGAATTTTAATTTTATCCAGATCAATATTTAGGATTTTACTCTTATTGCCTTTTGTAAATTTATATTTCTTACTATGTGGATAGAAAGTATCCTCTATTGCCGATTCTGTATAATCTTCAATATGTAATGGGTTTACTTTTGATAAAGTTACAATTGTCCAAGAAAAATGTACATCTGATGAAATAGATATATTTAAAGGTAATGGTATTGGAAGTTTTGCTAAACCAGTAGGGTTCATCGAATTAGAATAGATAATGTGTACGCGATTTCGATCGCACCTTAGGATATCGTCTACGCTTTGATCAATTATTCCATAACCAATTTGTTCATCTACTAGATTTGGGTTTTTAGCAGAATGTATTAATAGCGCTCTAGCAACTAATGGAGTGAAACGATTACATCTTCCTATTATTTCTGCTGCTTTACTTGCAATTATCGGAGCTGAAAAGCTCGTACCAGCTGAAAGTAGTTTTGTTTTATCATCTGCAAAATTTAATAAATGAATAGGGAATCGACTATCTCCACCAAACGCACAAAGATCAGGTTTTACCTTGCACCCTTCTCTACCCCCACCTACGCAGCTATAACTTGCTCTTTTCCAATTTGTAGACTCGTAATCATAAGTATAAGCACCTACTCCAAGTCCATTAACTAGGTCTGCAGGGGATTGTATTCTATTATAAGGCGAAGGTCTTTCTCCATCATTTCCAACTGCAACCACAAAAAGTTTCCGATAGTTCCATGCCAATGTATCTAATGAATATGTAAATCTAGAAATTTCATCATCGAATATTGGACCAACAGGACCAAATGATAAATTATAAACATCAATATCATGTCTAGTCGGGACTACTTCTTCAATTAAATCAATAGCTTCATATAGATCTAAATCTGTTGGGTCACTCAATGGTAATACGCGAAAACTTTCCACAAAAACAACTGGATCTTCAATCCGGTTATTTGCCTCATATTGATTTAAATCTCCATATAGGGCTACACCAGCTACAGCTGTACCATGTTCTATACCTTCTTTAATTGCGACAGTATTTACAGATTTATTCTCTTTACTATATTTTGTTAAAAAAGGATGCGACGAATTAATCCCACCATCGAAAATCCCCAATTTTATTTGGGAAATCGCTTTTCCTATAGGGGGTAATAATAAATTGGTATCATTCGTTGAACCTCTTAGAGAAGGGAAAAAATTTAATCTTAAAGGATGAACAGTTCTCAAAGGATTAAAATCAGCAATATTTTTTATAACTTTAATATCCACCACTGCGCTAACAAACGTCGGCCCATCATCATACTCCCTTATTTTTATTGTGTTCTCTTGTACCCCTTGGTTTAACAGGTTTTCCTTAAATTTCCCAACCATTACATCATTTTCTTCATTATATGGGTGGAGTACAAATTCAACGGCCCCTTCCCTCCAATCATCATCAAAGCCCTGAATTACTTCGCTAACATCCAATAAGGAAAATTCTTCAATTTTCCTTATATCATTTTTAAAACTATCCGACAACAAAGCCTCGTCAGATGAAAGAATTTTATCAAATGAAGATAAACCCTCTTGATCAATTTTAACAAAGTGCATTTTACTATACTTCAATTCATCGTCTTTTTGAAATACCCATCTTCTTGATCCGATATTTTGCAATTGAGTTTGTCTAAATAGGGTTTCAGGTGTATATGATTTTGCAAGAAACTTTTCATTTAGCCTTAAAGTAATAACAACTTCTTTCATTCTTTTTTCTTCTGGAATTTTTTCTATTCGCAACTTTACCTCTTCTACTTGTTTTTTAACTCTATTTTTTGCTTCATTGTAACTTCTTGGATATACCGTTTCTCCTCCCCCATATGATTTCTGAATAGGTTCAATCATCTTTTCACCATTGCCTATTATCGGCATATAATCCTGTTTTGACCTGTCAGACATAACATTCTCCCCCCTTAACACTTTATTTAATACTTGACTTTAGATGATGATTCACTGTTGAAACACTAATACCTAATAAATTAGCAATCTTCGCTTGGGATATTTTCCCTTCATAAATTTCCTTTAATGCAAAAATTAAAATTTTATTAAAGTTTGAACGGTCATCATTATTCACTTCTCTTAATTTTTCAATTAGTACCTTTATGGGATCGGAACCATTAATGATAGTTTGACGAAGTACATATTGACTGATTTGTTTAATATCCGACGGACTAACATGATTAAACGCTTTAGCTATCGCTTTTATAATTATATCTTGAATTTCTATAGTTCCTTTGTTCATATTTAATTTCCATAACTTAAATCTTTGTTCTTCACCTGGTAATGGTATTTCAATTTTTAAATCAAATCTTCTCCAAATTGCCTTATCCAAGAATTCATGATGATTGGTTGCCCCAATTATAATTGAATGAGTTGGCCATTCTTCTAATTCCTTTAGTAGCACATTAACAATTCTTTTTAATTCCCCTAAGTCAGTTGGATCATCTCTTCTTTTTGCCACTGCATCGAATTCATCAAGGAGAAGTACCGATGGATTGTTTTTCCCATAATCTAGAACTTTCTTCAGGTTCTGCCCGGTTTTACCTAAATAGCTTGATATTGCAGACGATAAATCTAACGTTATTAAAGGCAATGATAAACTATGGGCTATAAACTTGGATAATAAAGTTTTCCCAACTCCTGGTGGTCCATAAAACAAAATACTATTAGGTGGTTTTAAATCATTAGCTATTAATTTTGAAATTTGTTTTCTTTCCGCTAAAAATTGTTTAATTAATCGTTCTACATGGTTATCTAAAACAACAATTTCATCAAATGTTGTTGAGTCGTTAACATTTACTAATGACATAAAAGATTCATTGTCAACCGGGGGAGGTGTAATACCTATTGACCTAGTGAGCGGCGCCCCAGCGCTATATGTAGAAATAATTTCTGCTAATTCCATCGATAATTTTGGGTCATCCTCTTTTATTTTTCTAATTATTGAAAGAGCAGACATTTCAACAGTTCTTATATCTCCTTCTAAAGAAGCCCGAATCAAGGATGGTAATTGTTTATAAACCGCATTCATTCGATACACACCTTTCATATTTACTTATCGAATAATAATATTATAAATATTACCACCTTTTTTAGTCAATATTATTCGAATATAACAGCAAACATAACTTTATCGAATGGAAATTTCCTTTAATAAACATAAATCTAAACTTAAAAAACCTCCTAGGAATAACATAATCCAAGGAGGACTTAACTTATTAGTTAACTCACAATAACTGCATAAATACAATAATACTTGACCAAGTCATTATAGCAGTAAATATGCAATCGGTGCTGTAATAACAATCGTTAGAATCGTTCTTTCTATCCAGATTACTAATAACTTAAGAATGCTGATGGGGATATCGGTCGACAAAATAACCGGCACGACGGCTGAAAAAAAGATAATAGCTGAAACACTAACCACACCAATAACAAATTTCGTTATTAATGTTGCTTCTGTAACTAATAAAGCAGGTAAAAACATTTCTGCAATTTCCATTGAAGCTGCTTTAGCAGCTAAAAATGGTTCAGGCAAACGAACAAGCCATGTAAAAGGATAAAAAATATAGCCAAGAATATCAAATACCGGAGTATATTCTGCGAGTACTAATCCTAATAAACCTATGGACATGATTGAAGGAAGGATTGCCATTGTCATCACTAATCCGTCTTTTAAGTTCATCCAAATATTTAATAATAGATTAGGTGCTTGTTCGGCCACATTCATTGCTTCCTTCCAAGCTACTTTTAAGCGATCCTTTTGAAATTTTTCTTCTGGCTGACCATCAATATCGTTATAATAACCATCACTCATTTTACTTAACGGCCATAAACGAACTGTAATGACTGTTACTAAAAACGTTACAATAAGTGTAACCCAGAAATAAATATTCCAAATGTCCATTAATCCAAGTGTTTTGGCTACAACAACCATAAATGTTGCCGAAACAGTCGAAAAACCAGTTGCGATTATTGCAGCTTCTTTAATTGTGTATTTCCCTTCTTTAAATACCCTGTTCGTAATTAACAGTCCAATTGAATAGCTTCCGACAAATGAGGCAACAGCATCAATCGCAGATCTTCCTGGTGTTTTCCATACAGGTCGCATAATAGGTTGCATGAGAACACCTATAAATTCTAATAACCCGTAACTAACGAGCATAGCTAGGAAAACTGCTCCAATCGGAACCAATATACCTACTGGAGTGACCAAACTATTAAATAGGAATGGTCCCATATCTGGTGTAAAAAGCCAAGCAGGGCCAAATTGAAAATTAATCATAAATGCTATAATTAAACCTAGGATTTTAAAAAAGGATAATACAATATTTACCTTATCCTTTTTCCAAGTTCCTTTTACAAATGGATAAATAGCACCCGATGCAATTATGATTAACAAATAATAAGGTACCAGATTAGGAACAAGATCACGAACAAAAGTAACGAGATGATCAAGCATAATGGAAGATTTGCCATTGATCGTAATTGGAATAAAGAACATAAAAATCCCAATTAAACTATAAACACTAAATTTTGCAATGTTTTTACTATTATTTGTCCTGATTTGTTTTATTTCAGGATTAACCGTTTCAATCTTACTCATAGACACACCTCTTCTCTAAAATTTTAAATATTCAGACTATTATTTTTTGAAACTTCCCCTAGCAAAATTTTTACTAGGGGTTATAAGGCTTAAAGAGTATGTTTAAATAACTATTTTCCCTTCTTTTACAACTAAAACTCCACTTTTGATCACTGTATCAATATGATTCATTCCATACTGATAGGAAAGAAATAAATAATTCGGTACATTAAAAATAGCGATGTCTGCTTTCTTCCCTGGCTCTAGGCTACCAATTTCTTTAGCACGTCCGATGGCATGGGCGGCATTAATCGTTGTAGCCGTAATTGTTTCCTCAGGTGTCATCCCCATTTGTAGACATCCCAAATTCATTATAAATTGAAGTGAAAATGTAGGAGAAGAGCCCGGGTTCGCGTCGGTAGATAAGGCAATTGGAATGCCACTATCAATCATCTTTCTTGCTGGAGCAAACTTGGCCATTAGGAAAAATGCCGTTCCTGGAAGAAGTACTCCTATTACTCCCTTTTCAGCCATCATTTTGATTCCTCTTTCAGACGCGTTTAATAGATGATCTGCTGAAATCGCTCCAACCTCTACCGCAAGTTCAGCCCCTCCATATGGTTCAATTTCATCAGCATGTATTTTGGGGATTAAACCAAACTGTTTTCCAGCCTCAAGAATGCGGCGGGATTGTTCAGGTGTAAAAACACCTTTCTCACAAAAAACATCATTAAATTCTGCTATTCGACTTTCAGCTACGGCAGGAATCATCTCCTGAATGATTTGATCTACAAAAAGATCCGGATTTGTTTTAAACATAGGTGATACAGCATGAGCACCCATAAATGTGGAGACAATATCGACTGCATGATCTTCATTTAATTGCTTTGCAACTTTTAATTGTTTTAATTCGTGCTCAAGACTTAAACCGTATCCACTCTTTATTTCGACTGTTGTAACTCCGTTCAATAAAAATACATCTAACCGCTTTGCTGTTTCCATATAAAGCTGTTCGAAGCTAGACTCTTGTGTTGCGCGTGTAGTAGCATGAATCCCTCCTCCCTCATTCATAATATCCATATAGGTTTTTCCTTGAAGTCTCATCACATACTCTTTTTCCCTTGAACCAGCATAGACGAGATGGGTATGCGGATCGATAAGTCCAGGTGTAACGATTTTATTTTCCGCTTTAATCACTTCAGCCTTATCTATTACCTCGTGAAATTGTTGTCGTATATCTTCGTCCTTGCCTACCGCTAAAATTTTATTTTCTTGAACCAAAACGCTCCCATTTTCGATTACATAAAGATTCTTCATTTGCTCTTTTATCGCTGGTGTATCTGAATGACCTTGCAATGTAATTAACTGTGCTGCTTTTTTAATGTATAACATTTTATAACCCTCTAGTCATTCAGCATTGGAATATGAATCCCATTTTCTTTTGCCGTTTTGATTGCTAACTCATACCCGGCGTCAACGTGTCGAACGACTCCCATCCCAGGATCAGTTGTAAGTACTCTTTCTAGGCGTTTTTCTGCTTCCTTAGTTCCATCAGCAACAACAACCATTCCTGCATGGATGGAGTAACCCATCCCAACACCACCACCATGATGAACACTAACCCAACTTGCACCTGCCACACTATTAATAAGCGCGTTTAATATAGGCCAATCCGCCACTGCATCACTGTCGTCTTTCATTGCCTCAGTTTCGCGGTTGGGTGAAGCCACAGATCCTGAGTCTAAGTGATCTCTGCCTATCACAATCGGTGCTTTTAGCTCTCCACTTGCAACCATATCATTGATCAATTTGCCAAATCTGGCTCGTTCTCCATAACCAAGCCAACAAATTCGTGCAGGATACCCTTGGAAACTAATTTTTTCACGTGCCATCCGAATCCAATTACATAATGGTTCATTATAACTAAATTCCCTTAAAATCACTTCATCTGTTTTATAAATGTCTTCTGGATCCCCGGATAATGCTACCCAGCGAAATGGTCCTTTTCCTTCACAAAATTGCGGGCGAATATAAGCAGGTACAAACCCAGGGAAATCAAAGGCTTGTTCAACTCCTTGATCCTTTGCCACTTGACGGATATTGTTGCCATAATCGAAGGTAATCGCACCTTTTTTCTGCATTTCTAACATTGCTTTAACATGTTCAGCAATACTTTTCTTCGCTAATTCAACATATTTTTCTTTGTCGTTTTTCCTTAGTTCAGATGCTTCAGCTAAAGTGAAGTTTGCAGGGATATAGCCATTTAGCGGATCGTGGGCTGAGGTTTGATCGGTTAATACATCAGGGATAAACCCTTTTTCCAACATTTGCGGCAATACTTCCGCGGCATTTCCTAGTAGGCCAATCGAAAGAGGGGTTCCTTCCTTTGCAGCTTGTCTTGCCATTTCAATTGCTTTATCCAAATCATCTGTGGATGTATCCAAATATTTCGTTTTAATACGCCTTTCCATTCGTTCAGGATCAACTTCAACTGCAATACAGATCCCTTTATTCATTGTAACCGCTAATGGCTGTGCTCCGCCCATTCCCCCAAGACCTGCTGTAAGGATGATCTTTCCTTGTAAAGTCCCTTTAAAATGTTGGCGAGCAAGTTCAGCAAAAGTTTCATAAGTTCCTTGTACAATTCCTTGACTTCCTATATAAATCCAGCTCCCAGCGGTCATTTGCCCATACATGATTAATCCCTTTTTCTCCAATTTGTTAAAATGTTCCCAATTGGCCCATGCAGGTACTAAATTGGAGTTCGCGATCAAAACCCTTGGCGCATCTTGATGAGTGCGGAAAACAGCTACTGGTTTCCCAGATTGAATAAGTAAGGTTTCGTCATTTTCTAACTGTTTTAATTCCCTCACAATTGCTTCGTAAGCCTCCCAATTGCGTGCGGCTTTGCCAATTCCACCATAAACAATTAATTCTGCTGGCTTTTCGGCTACTTCTGGATTTAAATTGTTATTTAGCATTCTTAAGGCAGCTTCTTGGATCCATCCTTTTGTATGCAATATGTTCCCTCTATATTGTTCAACCTTCTCTAATGACACACCAACCACTCCTTTCAAAAAATAAAACTCTTACAATTTATAATCAGACATACTCATCATCAATTCAGCTAGCAAATAAGCAGCTAACCGTGCTGTTTTTCCGTTTTCATCTAATTGTGGATTAACTTCTGAAAGATCAAAACTAAGCAGGTTTTCCTTTTTGGCAATATACCGCAACAATTTTCGCACCGTTTTTGGTTCTAACCCAAATGGAGATGGGGCACTTACACCTGGAGCTGCATTTAAATGGATCGCATCAAAACACAAAGTGAGGATCATATAATCATATGTTTGAGAAAATCGATCAATCACTTGAATGGTTTGTTCAATCTTTTCCACCTCTTCTTCATAAAGGTATGTACAATGGTAGGCCTCTGCTGTTTCAAATAGTTTTTTGGTATTTCCAAATCGTTGAATCCCTAAAGCCAAATACCCTACTTGATGATCCTTATCTAAAATTTGCTTAAACATTGTTCCAGAAGTAGCAAATGGTTCAACACGTAAATCAAAATGAGCATCAATATTAATGATTCCAAGCGAAGGCTCATCCCCTAAGAAAGCTCTAGCACCAAGATAATGTCCAAATAAGGTTTCATGACCACCGCCGAGGATGATTGGGAATTTCGATTGATATAACAATTCCCTTACATACAGACCTAATTCCCTTTGCGACTCTTCCAAGTTTCCATCCTCACAAACCACATTTCCTACATCGATAATATTTGAATCTTCTTCTAAATGGTAAGGCAAGTTTGCTAAATATTTCCTGATTTCATCTGGAGCCTTGCCTGCTCCTATTCGCCCTTTGTTTCTTTTCACCCCTTCGTCGCATTGGAACCCAATAATTGCTATTTCTTTTTCTGTATCTGATAATGGCAAATGATCAATTGGATAACATTGCACTCTTTGATGGAGACGTAAACTAGCTTTGTCTACCCCATCCTTTCTGCCAACCCATAGATTTTCTTTTGCATTACGATAAATTGCAGTTCACCTCCAGATATTCTTCATTTTTAGAATTTTTTATATTTTCATGATCTTTTAATTCCATTATATTTTCGATATGATGGGGATACAAATACCTATTTAAAATAGATTTATAGCGATTAACTATAAAATGTAGGTGAGAAGAATGGATGCTCGTGAATTAAAATACTTTGTAACGCTAGTTGAACAGAGAAGTTTTACGAAAGCTGCAGAACATTTGCACATCTCCCAGCCTTCTTTAAGCAATGCCATTAAAAAGTTAGAAAAAGAAATTGGATTAAAGTTAATTGATAGGGATACGAGAAATTTCCAATTAACGAGGGAAGGAGATTTTTTTTATCAAGAAGCAAAAAAGCTGATCCGCCATCATGAGCATATCAATAAAGAAGTAAAGAAAATGAAGCATACAGGTCCAGCTGAATTGGAAATAGGCTTAATTGAAAGCTCTATGCTTTGGTTACCGGAGATTGTGATTGCTTTGAAAGAACAGTACAAAGAAGTTCGCATCAAACTATTGGAAATATTAAGCTTAGAGGAAGTAGAAAAAGCACTTCTTAATTTTGATATTCATCTTGCGATCACGAATCAACCTCTTAATCGGGAAGAGATCCATGTCATTCCAATTTATATGGAAAAATTGGTTGCTCTTTTACCACCAACCCATTCCCTTGCATCTCAGCCTTTTATCCATTTAGCAGAATTAGCGGAAGATCATTTGATTGTTTGCAAAGAAGGTTTTCAATCACGTGAGGATATCTTAAATGCTTTCCGCCAATTAGGAATCAAGCCAAACATACAATTTGAAATAGAAAGGTTTGAGACAGCTACCCACTTAATCGAAAAAAATTTGGGAATCACTCTTGTTCCAGAAAATTATGTTAAATATGCAAAAACGGTTAATGTTGTGAAATCAATAAAAGATATATCGGTAGAGAGAACAGTATATTTAGCTTATGTAAAGAACAGGTTTATACCGGAAATTGTTTGGAAATTTATTGATTTAGTGAAAGAGTTCTTTGGGGAGTAGCCTTTTCCGTATAAAAGTAAAAAAAGAACCCTATAAAATTATGGGTTCTATACATACTAAAATCTTAAATATGCTAGTATTTTTTGATTCCTATTTACTTGAAGAATCTTAAAATCATTTTTTAAATAAAAATCATTTAGATATGGGATATCATCATATTCTACACAAACAATTCGTAAACCAATTAAATCATAAACTAGTTCACAGTTTTCTAGCATCCACTACTAAGCTAGTACGAGTTAAAGCTCTTTTTTCATTTGGAATTGCATTTTTGTGTAGAAAGGTTTCAGTCTCATCTTGAGTTGCCTCAATTAAACTTAATAAGCTAACTACTTGCATTTTCTAGATTTTAATATTTTTGCTGCATTAGCAATCCTTTCTGATTTATTTAGCTTTATATCATACCTTATCTATATCGATCAAGATAAGGCCTCTTCTAAACTAGATAATTGAATTTTAATTTACTTTAATCCCAATCACTACATCATCCAAAAGGTACAAGGTTAAGGATTGGCCCTGTTGTAAATCTCCTAAGTGATAGGTTGCAGTACCTTTCCAAACACGAACATCTTTTGCTAATTGATAGGACTTGTACATTCCTGAGGTATCTTGGATATAGATTCTTCCATCATTTACATTGACGGTTGTTAGTGTTCCTGATACTTTTTCCATTTGTGTGATCAGGATTTCACTACCCACTTCAACCACTTTGACATAATCATCTGTCTTTAGATTATTGATCGACATTTCAGTACCGTTACTATTATAAACAGTTACCGAGTTATTTAGACTGATCGTTTTTTGTCCATCAGAGGTATTTAGAATGAGTTGCTCTCGGTAGGTTTCAATTGAAGCAATCGTTCCATATGTTGGTGGAATAACGTCTATACGTTCCAAATCGTCGCCGATAAATGTTAATTGTACTGTATCTCCTTCTTTTAAGTCCTCGATCGTTGGTTTTGATACGTTTGGAATGGATAGAGTGGTCGAGCTAGATAAATAGTAGTAGTCTTCATCTCCATCAATATCCACTGTAATTCTTTTTCTACTCGTACTGATATCCGTTAAGGTATAGGTTCCTGCAGTTCTTACGTCAATTTTTGTAACGACTTCTTGTTTAATCGTTACGATTATTTCCTGTCCAACCTCTAAATCAGATAAGTCAGGTCTGGTTTCATTGGCAATATTTACGTCTACATCTGGATCTAACCGATAAGTTAAAGTTTGACGTTGTTCGTTTTTAAGGGTAATAAAATCTTCCTGATCATCAATCCGAACAAACTCACCTTCAACCGTATTATTTAAGGTGATTGCATAAATGAGATTATCTTTTAATTTCAAGGAAACTTTCATCCCTACTTCAATATCTTCGATCTCTGGATATCTTAA
The DNA here is from genome assembly GCF_001561915.1 of Tepidibacillus decaturensis. GTDB lineage: Bacteria > Bacillota > Bacilli > Tepidibacillales > Tepidibacillaceae > Tepidibacillus_B > Tepidibacillus_B infernus. The sequence continues at coordinate 2,410,473 of NZ_LSKU01000001.1, forward strand.
ATCAAGATCTAGGTCAACATAGTCATCAATGGGATATGTCTTTAATTCCCCTTTACTATTCTCAATTGTTAGATAGCGATTCACCGTATCAATACTTTTAACCGTTCCTGTTAAATCGCTAAGATAGAAACGATTGAGTACTGTTAAGGAAACAAGGCGTTGGTTTTCTACAGTAAAGCTGACTTCATCATCCACTTTTAAATCCGCTAAGGTTGCATTGTTAATCCCTTCAATTTGAATATCTGCTTGTTCAGATATTTCATATGCTTTTAGAGAACCATCCGTTAGGCGAAGGGTTAAAATTTGGTCTGATGTGGATACAACCACAACTTTACCGTTTAGGGTTACATTTTGATAGGGTTGAATCATCCGAATCGTAGTAACTTGATCATTTTCCACGACAAGCTCAACTTGATCACCTTTTTGTAAGTCTTTTACCGTTGGAAAGCGAACACCTGCATACTCGACAATGACTTGGTCAGATAAGGAGAAGGCTCTATATTTTCCATTATCTTCTATCATGATGATCTTATTTTCTAGATCAAGGGAATAAATCGTTCCTTTATTATTGGATAGGTTTAAGTTAGATGTTAATTCAATCGTCAGGATTTTATTTTCCATGTCTAAATATAGTATGACTTCATTTCCAACAGCTAGGCTTGAAATATCTACAGAAACTGTAGAACTAGATTTTACTTTTGTATTTTGATCATAACGATAAACATTCAATTTTCCATTTTCATCTTTGATGGTAAGCAATTGATCTGCCACAAGATGTTGTACAATCGTTCCTGTAATCTGCGTCTGGTTAACTGGCATAACTTCATCTAGCTGCTCTAGATAAACAATATAGCCTTGGCTATCTACTCCAAAACGAATTTGATCACCTTGCTTTAAATCTGCAAGTTGAATGCTTGAACCATCTGGATTATATAAAGCAGCTTTACTTGAAAAGATGTATGTTCCTGTAACGCCGTCTTCCGTTTTAATGGTATAAATATTATTGGTTATTGATTGAATGGTACCTACAGGTAATTGACCATCCACATCTGCCATAAAACGGTCAGTTCTGCCAATCATTGTAGCTAATTGTGCCCTTGTTACGGTTGAATTCGGGTTAAATTGAAGTTGGCTATTTGCGTTATAGCTTCCAGTAATGATTCCTTTTTCTGATGCTAATGCAACATAGCCCTTTAAATAACTTGGAATGGAAGAATCATCTACGAAGCTTGTTGTTGCAGTGCTTCCTACTTCATTTTCTGCACCAATCATTCGAATGATCAATTGAGCCACCCATGCTCTTGAAGCACCTTGATTTGGGTTGAATAAATCTGCTTCGATTAGACCTTTTTGCGCAGCAACAGCAACATATCCAATTGCATTCCAACCTTTTGGTAAGGATAATCCTAAATTGTCGATTTGTGTCGTATTAGCAGTTTTAGCCTCATCTTCTAAACCCATTGCTCGAACTGCCATCACGACAGCCTCTAACTGTGATACCGTTTTATCTGGCTGAAAGCGACCATCCCCATACCCTGTTACAACACCACGCAGCTGCATTTTTAAAATATATTGCAGTCCCCAATGTTTATTCCCCACATCTTTAAATGGAGAAAACCCTTCTGCATTGGCAAATGCCCCAAATGGAATTAAGGCAAAGACTAAAATAAATACGAGTACAACGTTAAGTGTCCGTAGCTTCCTCATCAAACCACTCCCTGCTGTATTTTTGTATCTTTTAACTTATTCGACACAGTTCTTCCAAACCCTTCTATTTTGCGACAAATCTCACTTTTTTTCTGATAAAAGGTGTTCTTCAATTGACAAACGTGGTACGATCATAATAGCCCACAAAAGATTAAGTTTGTATATTTCAACTAAAGAAAAAATATTGAATTTATGTAATGGAGTGGTGAATAAAGGTGCAATTGGTTAGAAAATCGATCAACTATCTTGGGTTAGCTAGTATACTCGCCTTTATAATAGGTGCCCCTTATCTAAGAGGTTTATTTTTTGATGTTGATTTTTATTGGATTGAATTAGGAATGATTTCTATTGTTTTGTTAATGATCTTCACCAATATGAAAGAAACTAAAAATGCTTTTCAGCTGCCTGCTGTTTGGTTCCTCTTGCTTATCCCTGTAATTTATGGAATCAATGTCTTTCGTGCTGAAAATCAATTACTCGCTTTTCAACAATTCTTTCGTTGGGTAATGTACGCTTCTATTTTTATTGGGGTTTATTTACTAAAAGAAAAGAAATGGATGAAAGATCTGATTTGGGCTGCTTTTATCCTCTCAACAATTTGGATTGCTATTTTTGGTTGGTTAGGTGCTTATCAGTTAGTAGATTTTAGAGATGCATTTTTAGGAAATCGTATATCTTCTGTTTTTCAATATCCAAATACATTAGGCGCCTTTTTAGCGGCTGGATTGATGAGCCTTCTTATTCGTTCAACATCTGAAAAGAAAGGATTTGCTTTCTCTTCTATTGGATCTTTTCTATTATTTATTACGATGATCTTTACCTATTCAAGAGGGGCATGGTTATTCTTTGCTCTGATATGGGTGATTCCGATCTTCATTCTCAAGTTTCGTGAGCAGTTACTATACCTTATTCATTCTCTTTTAATAGGATTTGGATTACTATTTACTATTGAAAAACTAAATCAAACGATTGTTGATAAAAACAGTTCAACCGGGTTTTTATTGATTGGAATTACATCTGTTGTGGTTTTTTCTATTTATTTTATTTCTCATTATTTGATCTCTAAAATTAACAATAAATTAGTTAACGTAAAAAAGCTACGTTGGCTATTTCCAATTCTCTTAGTTATTGGTATCCTGATAGTTTTTTTTGTGATCAAAGATGGTGTTTTTTTAGATAAACTGCCTAAATCTATTCAACAAAGAATAGCTACTATCAATCTTGAAACAAATAGTGTAGTACAAAGAAACCTCTTTAATCATGATGCAACAAACATGATGAAGGATTATCTATGGTTCGGTGCTGGTGGTGGGTCTTGGAGACAACTCTATGAGCGTTACCAAACATACCCTTATACCTCAGCACAGGCACATAACTTTTACCTACAAACGATCTTAGAAGTTGGAATCATAGGCTTTATCTTTCTTTTAGGTTTTTTTGCTAGTATCTTCTATGATCTCATTCGATCTTTCAAGTTAATGGATACGGATAGAAAAAATCAAATGGTCACTTTTGGTTTTGCAGTGCTTTTCTTATTAGCTCATAGTTTTATTGACTTTAATATGTCTTTTGCCTATTTCTCAGCGATTATCATGGTTCTTTTAGCTTTAATTACTGAACCATTTGATATAAAACTTCAATTATTAAAAGATAAGGCAATTCCCTATTCCTTCTTTACGGTTCTAACTATTATCAGTTTCATAAGTATCATCTGGTTGGGGCGTTTTGTCTATGCTGAAAGGCTAATGACGCAATTTACTGGTAAAACTCTGGTTGAAGCAGAAGGAATCATGGATAAAGCAATTAAAGCGAATCCCTATCAATTAGATTATCGAATGACAAAGATAAACGTGTTGCAATCTATTAGTGGATATAATCAAGACAAGAAAATAGTTAATGATATTACGAAAGAAATCATCACCTTAAAAGATAACAGACGTAAAGATTCAAGTTTTTTATTACAACTATCGCAAAAGATGGGGGCGATGGGGTATATAAAAGATTCAATAGAAGTATTGGATAAAGGAATTAAGAATGGTTCATGGAGAGAACCTCTATATACTCAAAAAATTGTCTATTTATTTAATTATGCACAATACAATAAGGAACAAGGTAAATTAGACAATTCCCAAAAGCTACTAGATCAAATTAAACCATTATATAACAAGTTGATGGAAAAAAGAAGATACCTTGATCAACAAATTCCAACATTACGGTACTCAACGTTTCGTCCTTCTCCAACGATGCTTCAATATGTTGGACAAACGTATATTATTGAAGGAAAATATAATGAGGGCTTAAACTTACTTATTCCATTAACAAAACAAAAAGATGAGAACATTAAAAAACAGGCAATTGCTTGGACAATTTATGCTTATGATAAATTAAAACAACCAAGTAAAGTCAATGAATTTAAAAAATTAGGCCAACCTTTAGGGATAGATCAAATTTTAGTTGACATTTATACAACTTGGGAAAAATAAATTCATACTCAAAAGTAAAGCCACTCCTTAGGGAGTGGCTTTACTTTCTAACCCAGAAGCTAATTCTATCTTTGCTAATTTCAGCTCTTGTTTTGATAACTCAATCTCAAGGTCTTGTTTAATATTAGAATTATAATTATTTCTATTAATTACGTTTAACTTTGTTTCACTGTTAAAATGATATGTCGGGACAATTGTTTTTAATATTTTTTTAATTTCATTAGATGAAGATTTGTTACTTGATACTATATTTTTTAATTTATCTATCATTTTAAACAAATTATCTTTATCATACTCTATTGGTCTTCCAACAAAAATTCGATCGTGTTTTGTTGCCTTTGTGCCTTCTTCATCTGTTAATATTTCTTCAAATAGTTTCTCACCAGGACGTATCCCTGTGTATTCAATTTTAATATCTTTATCTGGTTCAAAGCCAGATAATCTAATCAAGTCTCGAGCCAAAGTATCTATCTTTACCGGTTTTCCCATATCAAGGATAAATGTCTCTCCGCCATGAGCAAGAGCTCCTGCTTGAATAACAAGTTGTACAGCCTCTGGAATCGTCATAAAATAACGAACCATCTCAGGATGAGTTACGGTAACAGGGCCGCCTTGTAAAATCTGTTGTTTAAAAATAGGAATAACACTACCTCGACTACCAAGAACATTGCCAAAACGAACGGCAACAAATTTCGTGTTGCTAATAGCATTTAAATGTTGAACAATCATCTCGGCAATTCGTTTGGTTGTGCCCATGATACTGGTGGGATTAACCGCCTTATCTGTAGATATCATTACAAAGTGAGTTGCTCCATATTCATGCGCACATTCTGCAACATTTTTCGTACCAAAAATATTATTTTTTACTGCTTCACTAGGATTTCGTTCCATAAGAGGAACGTGTTTATGAGCTGCAGCATGAAAAACGACATTTGGTCGGTACGTCTCAAAAACATGGTTCAATCTTCGATTGTCTTGAATATCGGCAATAATCGTTTCTAATTCTAAATTTGGATATTTTCTTCTTAGTTCTAACTCTATTTCATAGATACTATTTTCCCCATGTCCAAGTAATAATAGCCTTTTAGGTGAAAAAGGAGCTATCTGTCTACATAGTTCAGATCCAATTGATCCACCTGCCCCTGTGATTAAAACGACTTTCTCATTTACATATCCAACAATACTAGATAAATCTATTTCTATTGGTTCGCGCCCTAATAAATCTTCTACATGAACATCACGAATCATTTTTACACTAATTTTCCCCGACACCAAATCTGAAACTCTTGGCAATATTTTAATATTCGCTTTTGTTTGCTTACAAATATTAATGATTTCAGCAATTTCTGATTTTGGAGCAGATGGGATTGCAATGATGATTTCTTGAATACCATACCTTTCTACTGCATTTACGATATCTTCCCTTGTCCCTACAATTGGTAGGCCAAGTACCTCTAAATTAAGCTTGGAAGGATTATCATCGATAAAAGCAACAGGGTAAAATTCCGTATCTGGAGAATGTTTTAATTCTTTAGCGATCAATGCCCCTGCATTCCCTGCACCAATAATCAAAGCCCTTTTATGATAGGGCTGGATTTTTAGATAATCATCGCGAATGATTCGCCAAGTTAAACGAGATCCTCCTATTCCAGCAATAATTAACATTAAAGATAATAAGTAAATGGAACGGGGGACTACTACATTCGGGTACATATATTGTATTAAACTATGAAAGGAAAAGAAAAACACTTCCGAAATGGTTACTGCCTTTACTATGGAAATCAGTTCTCCAATACTGGCATATTGCCAAACCCTTTTATATAATCTCATTGAGTTAAAAACAATTAAAATAATTGCCAAATGCATGATGATTACATATGGGATAAAGATAAACAGTTCTGTCCTTACTTTAAAATCAAAACGTAAAAAATATGCCATAATGACAGATACTGCAATAATTACAGAGTCAATCAACGTTAACAATAAATAGCGCAGGCGAAAGCTCAAGATTCCTCCCCGTCCTTTACTTTGATTCAAGTTTAATCTTTTGTATCTACAACAACTGCTTTTCTTATATCTACTGAAGAACTTGTGCTATTCCAATATTCTTTCAAGAAAACCCAAAAAACTCCTAGCATAAAGCCCAACACAGTTGCGATTGCCACATTTAATAATTTATTTGGTTTCACTGGATTTTCAGGTTCAATGACATTTCGTACAACAGAAGCCTTAATTCCTGTTTCTTTTGCAATCTCTTTTAGTTGACCCTCTGCCTTTGTTAATTCAGTATGTTGACTTTCAAGATCACTTAGAGCCAATTGGTTAGCAGCATAATCTTCCAAATACTTAATGTAAGCAGGATTTGGTTCCTCATTTTGAACAGTCAATTTACTTATATTTACCACATTTGTATTCCCTAATCGGGCTGCTAATTCCTGTAGATAGGGATCATCTACAATCGACTTTTGATAGATAAGAGACTTATCGACCTTTGCCATTTCTTCTTTAATCTTAGCTAATTTATTTTTTAATAAAGCCATATCCATTTCCACTTGTCTCTTCGTAGATTTTACATTTGCTGATAACGTATCGAAGTTTTGATCTTCAATAAATTGTTGAAACCTTGCTGTAACAATGTTAGCTAATGCGACTGCATCTTTTGCAGAATGAGCGTTAACTGTAAGATTGACAGTCATTGTATCTTTTACTAAATCTACTTTAATCAAGTTATTTAATGCTCCAGATTGAATCCCTTTCCATTCTGGTGAAATTTTCTTTACTTGTTCTAACATTCTAGAACCAGCAATGACATTATCGAATGCGCTTATCAACGTATTAATTGGAACTTCTTCTTGGTTCATCATCTTACTGATAATTGAACTACTTTCTGTCCCTTTTATTTGTTTAACAACAACCGCCGTTGTTATTTGATATGTAGGCGAGAGAACAAAAAAGCTGATAATAGCACTTACAAACATTGCTGCTAGAGTAACGACTGCAATGGTTTTCTTCCCTCGAAGCAAAATCTCAATCAATTCCCTTAAAGATATTTCTTCAACGTTTTCCATGAATTTTACCACCTTTAAACCTTTATTATGTATTTTATAAACGTGAACTACCCGCCACCTA
>NZ_LSKU01000001.1:2419705-2422961 GCF_001561915.1 Tepidibacillus decaturensis
TGGGAAACTTCTTTCGGAGGGAAGTTAAAAATAGTACAATTATTTATTTTTCTACAATAGCAAACAAATTTCCTGCTAATTTCGACAAATTTTACACTACAAAATTTATTATTACGGTTTATGTATAAGTTCATTGCGAATTAGGAGGGGAACAGGATGATTACATGGGGGCCAGTTCTGATTTGGTCGGAGAAAAATGGGTGACCTTTTTCATCTCATTTCTTTATGCGATGAGTGATAAATATCATCAATCTTTAACAGGTTTTCGTGATGGCCGGTGGTCAGATGTAGTAATCTATAGTATTGGTATGATTATTGCCCTCATCACGTATTCATTGGTTCCGATTAGATATAGAGAGAAAGCAACAAAAGGGGTCGGTTAAACATATTTTCGCTCTTTAGAACTCCATGTATCAAAGAACTCATCTTCGCTGATTATTGCCATAAAAGGCGGCAACGTAAAATCAATAATGACGCCAATAACAGAATCAAGACTTTTTTCAAACTTCAATACTTTTTTACAGAAGTTGTTCCACCGTTTTTGAATTGCATCGTCCTTAACTAATTTTGATATTATAGCAACAGAATCTTTTTCATATGGTGTACCTCGATTAGAAAGAGTTTCGTAAATTGCCTCTTGTAATTTTCTACCTTCAAAGTCAAATGTCGTCGCCAGATAATAAATATCGTAGAAATCCTTCATACGACCTGTAGCTTCCATTAATGATATGATGGCATCTAATTTTTCAGCCACAGTAGACTCTAACGAATATGTTAATACTTCAGGCTTTTCAAACTCAGAAAGAACAACCGGTAGTTTTCTTTTTACTGCCGATGGAACAATAATATCTCCGACTCCAAAATCAATGCTAAAAGGTGTCTTGGTATTTCCAATTAAACCAATTAGATTAACTCGGATATCATGGTACTCTTTTATTTCACTAATTACTTCTAACCCTCGAATCTCAAACCTAATAAAATCATTTTTGCTAGGTGTGGAAATAACTTTACCAACTAGTATTTCTATCGAATGTAAATCAGTTGAATGATTCTTTAAAAGATAATCTGCATCAACTGTTGGCCTAGTTGTAAATTCGCTGATAGTATATAGAAGAAATCCGCCTTTGAGAATCAGATTATCTCTGTATTTCGATTGTGATAACCTTCGTATAAACTCTTCTTGGCAAAAAAGATTCAATAATTGTTGAAGTTGAATACCTTTTTCTTTTGATTTGTTCTTTAACTTAGCTAAAATTGATGCTGCGATATCAGCCATTATATCCACACTCCAATATAGGTTTGAACCTTATTTTTGATATTAAACAATTCAGCGTACTCAAACAGTTTTGTTATATTTTTCTTTTGATCTTTAACATAACGTTGGATTGCATTGTTAAAAACTTCTTTCTCAAGTTTGTTCTCATAACGAAGAACATCACATATGGTCCGATCACGGGTAAAAATCTTCACCGTAACACCTTCAATTTGAATGGTATCAAGACCAACATCTAAAAATTTTGGTTCTAAATAAAAAGGCTCTATTAGAGGGTATTCGATTTTATACTGGCTTTTTTCGCTATCTTTATCAACCGCTATCTGCCAAGCGGAGGGTATTCGATCGGTATAGCCGTAATGAATTAGTGCGCTTTCAAGAAAAATGACTGCATGAGGAAATAGCCGCGCTATAACGGCTTCCTCTGGATTAATATTATTTGATAGTTCATAATATCCCTGCTTGATTTTAGTAAGTACATTTTCTTCAAGAAGTTTTTTAATATGACGACTTGAAAGCCCAATAGCATTAAGTTCTGATGTTTTAAGTACGCCTCCATGCTTATTAAATTCATTTTTAATAACATCTATATTAATCATTTTTGCACCTCAATATCCGCTTTCTACTTCGCAAAGCGGGTAATTTAGTGCAATTTTATCATATTACTTAGCCAAAGAGCAAGATTGTAGATTTAAAAAGTAGACCCCTTTTGGGAAGTATTGGAATTAAGCAACGAATAAAGCTTTATAACGTGGCCTTTTTCATGTCATTTCTGAATGGTTTTTAACAACTATAAAAGCACTTTGCATATTTGTCTATATGATCCTTTAATGGCCTATGTTTTAAAGTTTCGTAATGAATAATGTCAAAATAATAGGGTAAAGGTAATTCTTCGTTTAATAATACACTCAAATGGTTAATTATCTCTTGCGTCAACTGAGAACCATATATAACTAGATCAACATCAGATCCATTTTTGTAATTACCCATGGCACGACTTCCAAAAATAGACGCTTTTTCAATCTCTGGCCACCTTGATAAAGCTCCAATAATTAAATTCATACTTTTCTCTGGTATCCCAAACTTCATCTTTTTGCTCCTAAGTCACGATATACCTGTGTTATAGCTGCGTAATAACTATCCTTAATCTTCATTACTGCCAATTGAAAACGCTCTTCGTCGTAAGTATGGGCTAATAAATTTTGTTTTTCCAACATATCCATCCATGTTTCACCATCCTGAATAAGACCATAGTGAAATGATGATTTTATTACTTCTCTTGGAAAGGTTACTAATACTTCTTCAGATTCTAAATAATCCTTTAGTGTTTTCCATGCCAATTCTAATGTATACTCAAACCTTTGAATCAAACCTTCTTTCTCAAGCACGCTAAGATTATCAAAATCTTGTATAGCTAAGTCAAATTGACGATAGGCTTTTTCAAAGTTTTCAAATCGCTGACGCCACCGATTTTCCTTTAAGTTCATTATTATCATACTCCCACATTTAATTTATTTATCAAATTTTATCACATTATCAATAACATGGGAAAACAATTGACTTATCACCCTATTCTTCTCTACATCTTAATTTTTCTGTTCAATTTCTCAATATCGAACTCATCATACCCTTGACTTTTCCCCCATACTATCATATCGTCATGCTCTGGATGATCTTTATTAGCTATAATTTCAAGAAATTCTTCGTAACCGGATTCTCCACCTACATCTTCAGGAGGTGTGTTCCCCTCACCTTCATAGCAGACAGGATAGTTTTTGTCATAATTCTCGATCACCTTTTCCACCTCAATATAATGCTGCCAATTATCTCCAAAATCATAATTATATTTTAGCCTTTTATACTTAGGGATATATTCTGAAAGTCGGATACCTTTTTCATGCCTCATCTCTATATCATTGGGATAGGCAAAAGCTTCCTCATCAGAAACCAAGTTCATAACAGGCGTGAACTACCCGCCACCTA
>NZ_LSKU01000001.1:2425023-2426732 GCF_001561915.1 Tepidibacillus decaturensis
TGGGAGACTTCTTTCGGAGGGAAGTTAAATTATTACTAGCTATAATTCCACCGTATGCTTTTGCTAAAGCTATCGCCGCTGCTTCACCTTTACCAATTCTTTTTTCTCCTTTTGGCGGTGAAATCGCTAATTCATAATACAAACGATATTCTTCGGTATTGGTCAATATCTCTTTTGTCGTAACATCACCATTTATACATAATTCATTAACTTTACGCTTAATATGGGGGATACTTGGATTTGATAATTCAATAAAAACTTCTTTAGGGAGCACAATTCTTCCAGGATAAAGTTTAAACAGGATGTTTTCTTCTTTCACCCACAGAAAAGAAGAGATACAATCTGTATCAAAAAACAACTTACTAGTCATAACTCTCTTCTCCAACTGTATTTAATCCATATACCATATCTCCCCTAAATCCATTTAATAATAGTTCTTCGTATTTCCCATTTGATATTAGGTCTCTTTCTTTTAATTCTTCAGCCAATTTTATATATTTACCTAAAGTAATATATTGCTTATCTTCCGGAGTTGGCCTATACAATTTGTCATCAAAGCCAAGTTTCAATGCTGATGAAATGATCCCAGTTTTCATTGTATTTGCTTTTTCATGAGATAAATATCCATCTTTTATTAATCTCCATAAAGTAGCCTGTCTGCTTAACCCATAGTGCTGTTCAATTTTTACGACATCATTTACTTCAAGATCATGCTTTACTTTTCCCAATTTGTTTTTTATAAAATCGTTTAAAGATTCATAAGGCGCTAAAAAATATGACGCAAACATATCTGCTTCTACTTCCTGCGGATCTTTATTTTTCTCAAGATCTGCGGAAGATACGATACTTTTAAAATCCTCATGGAAAAATAAATGATACAATTCATGGGCCATTGTAAAACGCTGGCGACCGTACGTAGAAGTTGAATTAATACCGATTATTTTATTATTTCCTTCTTTAATACAGATACCACTTACTCGACTGCTCATTGGATAAAATACAATCGTTAAGTCTTCGTTACTATAAAGGATAGAGAAGATATCTATTGGCGAGTAGATATCTTCTCCAAATTGTTTGCGCAAGCTTATGGCCTCTGCATTTAATTCAATTTTTTCTTTCATGCATTATTCCCCCTTGAGCAAATCTTCCATGTAACGTAAATTTAATGCAATCTTGTTCATGGCTGCTATTGTTTCCAAATCTTCTGTCGTAAGACCCTTTGCCCGTAATGCAATAGGCATTGGGGAAAACTCGCTATCTTCATTTGTAAAATACTCTATCGAACATCCAAAAAGGTTTGCTGCTTTTTCAAGGATATCGATACTAAATTGCCGTTCATTGTTTTCACATTTTGAGATGTAGCTCTGATCAACCTGTAAATATTCCGCAATTTGACTTTGGGTAAATCCACTCTTACTTCGCAACTCATTAAATCTTTTACTTACTAATTCAGAATTCAACATAGTTGCACCTCCCTTATATCAATAGTATATGATATTATTGTCATAAAATAAATATATTATTCAATCATTTTTATGACAAAACAATTTTCATCAAATGTTGTAAGATCGTTGATATTTACTAAAGACATAAATAATTCTTTATCAACCGGAGGAGGTTATAATTGAAGTTATGCCGTTAAATTTGTGTAGGTAAAAGATACAAAAAATGGAACCACTTTATTTATATAAGTAGTTCCATTAATCAGT
>NZ_LSKU01000001.1:2428269-2434012 GCF_001561915.1 Tepidibacillus decaturensis
AATTATAAATCTTTTCGTAATCTTCTTCGATTAAAATATCGCAGTTGGATAGAATAAAAGTAGAATCAATTTTCCCTTTAAGTAAACTAAGTCCCCCACCTGTACCCAGTGGTTGATCTTCATCTACGTAATTAACCTCATAGTCTTTTTCAATTTCATTGAAATAGGCTTTAATCATGTTTTTTTATGATTCACCACTAAAAAAAATTTATTGCTACCGTATTGATTGAATCTATTCATAATATGCTCTACAATTGGAATTTCTCCAATAGGAATAAGCGGTTTTGGCAGGATCTTCGTATAGGGATAAAGCCTTGTTCCAAGTCCGCCTGCCATAATAACTACCGGTACATTTAAAGTTTTTTTCGTTTCTACCTCTCCATCATTCCATAACACAACTGAGACGATGTCATTTTCTTCATTTAAAATTGGTAACGCTTCAATAGAGTGTTTCTTCATAAATTCTTTAGCTGAAGCCTTTTCTTTTTCCTGCAAATACTTAGGATTATAATTTGCAATATCTTTTACTTTAGCATCAAGGTTTCCTTTCTTAAGAATCCATCTCCTAATGTCTCCATCCGTTATAGCAGCAACAAATTGTCCATCTCGCACAACGAAAAGGACTTTTTTGGCTACTTTATCTAAAAGTGCCATAGCCTCAAGCATTGTACATTCTTCATCAATTAAGAAATCTTTAACATCCAACCTTTTCACCCCTTTGCAACTATAAACTAAACTTTCTCTGGATGTTTAAGACATTCAATCACAAAAAGTACATCTTCCTTTTTTAAATTAGAACTACAAGGAATATTAACAACATGTTCAAGATAAATCTTAGCTTTTTCTATTTTATAAGTTTGGCTACTCAAATATGGTCTTTGTTCGTTAATCAATCCCCAAATGGGTCTCGATTGAATTTTCTTTGACGACAAGTAATTGATGATTTCGTCTCTATTAAGTGGATATGATTCATCACAGTATAGCGCATAAAACCAGTAGTTTGGTCTGATATCATCTTTGAAGTCTAGGATTGTTAACCCCTCTATTTCATTAATAGATTCTTTATATAAATTGTAATTCTCTTCTTTTATCTTGATAAAGTGTTCAAGCTGCTCTAATTGCGCAAGTCCAAGAGCAGCTTGTAGATTCGTCATTCGATAGTTATAGCCAATTTCATCATGGGTGTAATATAGCTCATCACTTTTAGCTTGTGTTGTGAGATGTTTTGCTCTTTTAAGAAGTTCTTCATCATCAGATACAATCATTCCACCACCACCGGTTGTGATGATTTTGTTTCCATTAAAGGAGTACACACCGATATTACCAATGGTACCAGCATATTTCCCTTGATATTTCCCTTTAGTATAGTAAGTTCCTATGGCTTCTGTCGCATCCTCGATAACTTTTAAGTTGAATCTATCAGCAATATCCATGATGCTTTCCATATCAGCCATATTCCCAAATACGTGTACAACCAGAACTGCTTTTATATGTTTATTGGTTTTGTTATTAATGAGCTTGCCTTCAGTAAAAGTGCATTCTTTCTCACAAAACTCCAACAACTTGTCCGCATCCATAGTGAGCGAATCATCACAATCCATAAAGATCGGCTCTGCTCCGATATACTTCACAGGATTAACAGCCGCAATAAAAGTCAATGTGGGTACAATAACTTCATCTTCTTTTGTAACTCCACACACCTGAAGCGCAATATGAAGACCCGACGTTCCATTCTGGCAAGATACGGCTCCCTTGGACTTGACATATTTTGCTGTCTTTTCTTCAAAGTCATTAACATATGGACCGCCTGTAGATACCCATTCTGTTTCGACTGCATGGGTGACATATTCAAGCTCTTTCCCATTTAAATTGGGTACGGAAAGAGGAATAAATCTTTGGCTCATATGCTCCCCTCCTGACTAAATATTATAAATATCTATCTTGTATTTATCTAAATTATGTCTAAAGAACTCAATTGTTTCTGCGAGTCCTTGTTCAAATGTATATTGAGGATTCCAATTCGTCAGCTGCTTAATTTTCTCATTGGATCCTAAGAGTCTATTTACTTCACTTTTTTCAGGTCTAAGTCTCTGTTCATCACAAACAATTCTAGCGTTCGGGTTGATTTGTCTGATAAGTTCTTCAGCAAGTTGCCCAATGGAAATTTCTTGTTGGGTTGCTATATTAATCTCTTCACCGATTGTTTTATCGGACTTTGCAATTTCGATAAAACCATTCGCAGTGTCTTTAACATAGTTAAAGTCTCTTGTCGGCGTTAATGAACCAAGCTTGATTTCCTCTTTTCCTGCAAGAAGTTGAGTAATGATAGTCGGAATGACTGCCCTTGCTGATTGTCTTGGCCCATAAGTATTAAACGGTCTGACTATTGTTATTGGCATGTTAAAGCTTCTGTAAAAGGACTCTGCCAATCTATCTGCACCTATTTTTGTTGCAGAATATGGTGACTGCCCTTGGTAAGGATGTTTTTCATCAATAGGTACATATTGCGCAGTTCCATACACTTCAGAAGTAGAAGTAATAAGCACCCTTGATGTTTCCAAGTCTCTTGCAGCCTGTAAGACATTAAGTGTACCTTTAATATTGGTATCCACATATGTATCTGGTGAGTGATAGCTAAATGGAATTGCTATTAGGGCCGCCAGATGAAATACCTCATCAACATTTTTCATAGCTTCCCTTACACCATTGGGATCTCTTATATCTCCGGTAAATACTTCAACCTCTTTCATAATTTCTTTTGGAAGCGTATCTAACCACCCCCATGAGTTGAATGAGTTATAGTATACGAAGGCTTTAACTTTGTAGCCTTGTTTCACTAATTCTTCCGTAAGATGGCTCCCGATGAATCCATCAGCTCCAGTTAATAAAACTTTAAAAGACATATCTCGCTCTCCTTTAAATTTTTAAATTCTTATTATTTTCTAATTGGATCTAGTAAATTCTAAAACACAAACAAGCCTATACTATAGCTGTGAATTAATGTTGTATTCAAAGAAGTGTTGGTGAGACTTTATACACACAATCTAACTTAATTTATAGACTTATTCAACTTATCTTAATTCTTCTTATACGGAATTTCATTTCTTAATTCATATGCCGATCTAGGATATCTAAAAAATTCCAACAAGTTTGTCATTACTAATACCCTAGTAACTTTTTGGAACAAATATCTTTTAATATCATTTTTTTTGCTATATCTCATCTCTTTAGCAAAATACCCCTCAACGCCCTCATTCAGTATTTTAATGATTATATCTTTTGATCTTTCTACAGATTTTCCATCAACTTTCCCAATATATCTCTCGTATATTTTTATAGGAGCAATTTTAGTCTTATAATATTTAATTAATTTTTCATCTATTTCATCAAATCGATGTATTTTTTGATACTCATCTAAGCCATAAGTCCTATACCTGCTAGGATGCTCTATAGGTTCATATATTATTGAAGGTACACCTTTTATATCGCTTTCAAAAACTGTGGTACTAGACCAAACTACATTTACATCTACAGAGTTTATCCAATCATAAATTGAATATTTATAAATTACTTTCACTCTATCATTTATATTCTCTGGTGCTTTAGTTCCTGGGTGTGGCCTGTATATTAACTCATTTTTTTCAAAAAAATCATCCGGCAATTCATTAAACTCTTTAATCGTTTGGTTTAATGATTGTTGATTTACTAGTTTTCTATCCCTAAGATCTTTTTTCGTAAACCCTAGATAAACTAAATGTTCTTCTTTTCTTTTATTGTCAGTTAAAACCCACCCTCTATTTTCCGAAAAAAGTATCCATCTTTTGTTAATATCCAAACTAAATTCTTTAGCTAAATCCATGCGGTTTCTTGATATCTTATTAACTATATCCGTCCTCATATTACCTGTTACAAAAATAAACTTCTCATTTACTCCTACAGATAACAACTTTTCTTTGAAAAAATTTCCCCAAACAAAATGCAACACAGAATTTTTAGCATTATCACTTGTAGGTAATAAAACATTATCGCTTGCTTCAGATCCAATTTGTTCGTGATGTAGATTGATTATTATTACATCTGGGTTTCTTTTAATAAATGGATGTACTAACTCATAGTTTGAATCTTGATACATCCATGGCATAATCACCATATCGATTTTCTGTCTTTTACTGAGATTAACGGCTTTGTAATGTTCAAAGTCAATTGAAAAATAAATGCTTTAATATCATTTTTAGTCTCCAACTCTTTTTTAAGCATTTTACAAGATTCTATCTCTCTATTTATAACTTGATAAAAAATAATAATATTTTTCATTTTTAACTCTCCAAATTCCTTTAATTTTTGCGTTATTATAGTTCTAAACAATTAATGTTTTCATGTGGTATAGCTTGTTTTTTCGTAACATTTTCTATATGCAAATAAACCTATTATTATCCAAATTAATATTGATGAAGATCGCAAAAAGAAATTACTGTGCATAGTGAAAATGACTATATTGAAAACTCCAACAATTATCATATGATACATTTTTTTGTTCTCTGAAATAAATAGTAGTAAGTCGAAGAAATCAAGCTAATAAACGAAGTCCACACTAGAGTTCCAAACAATCCAAAATCAGCATATGGATACATAAGATAAGTACTTACGTTAAATCCACCAATTGCAAAAGATAAATTTTTATATGATTCAAAGTACTCTTTGTTGAGAAAAAATCCCCATATAGCTTCGGTTGTGTACATAAGACTAAAATTCGGCTTAATAGTGTTAAGAGCTTGTTGGAAATTTAAGAAGTTCGGTGCAATATATAGGTATATAGTCCTAAATGTGTATTCGACAAGTCCAGAAAATCCATATGATCTTAACGATATTCCTTCACGCATTAATCCAATCAATCCAATAGAAACTAAAGAGATCAGTATATACTTCACTAATTTTTTTTCATATTCAAATTAAACACAACTACAGAAAACTGAGAAGTAACATAAAGAATTAAAATTTGAAAAAAATACCCTCTCCAGCCCGTTGCTATGTTAAGTAATGAATAAAAAATTGCGGCAGATATGATAAATTTCTTTTTTTTCATATTTAATTTTGAATTCAATAAAATTGGAACAAATGCTATAGCTATTCTTGTTAAATTAACTATTGAAAAAAACTTAGTTGTAACAAATTCTCCTCTATAGGCGTTAGGATTATTTGTAAACATAGGTATGTTTTTCAATACCAATGAATTAATAGCAAACGCAAAAATCCCTAACATTAACAATATTTTAGTCAAAACATATAATTTTTTATGATTTAAAGTTCTATTTATTCTTTTTTGTTTAATGGATATCGAATTGAGAATATCTCTGAAAAAATACACTAAATGATAGACAACAAAAAATACTAAGGTATTCAAAAAGACATAAATAAATAATTCCTCACCCCAAACATACCTCAAATCATAAAAGTCAACATTTATTCTGGAGATAATAATGGCTCCATACCAAAAGATATACCAAAATAATAACGGGGAGTACACTTTTTTTGTCATTTTTAGTTCAATAAAAACTAAAGTTAATAGGATGCACATTTGAATAATATTGTACAAAATAATATTTTCTCCCAAATAAAAACTAACAAATAATATAATCAATGATATGAAAAATAGCAAAAACTTTATGATAGTTAAAAATAACTGTTTCTTTAGGATAAGCTAAGGGGCTGGAGCAATTATTCATTAATCATATTCTCCTTATTT
>NZ_LSKU01000001.1:2434191-2453173 GCF_001561915.1 Tepidibacillus decaturensis
TACTTTAAGAAATTTTTTTCTTTATCATACTTAAGTTTAGCTCGCTCAATCAATTTTTCTTGAAAATAAATTTTATTATCCTTTGCTTTTTGAATACTTTTTAATAAACCATCTACATTACCTTTATCTACTATATTGGTAGTAATATCCTCTATACTCTCAGGGCTTCCACCTGTATTAAAGGTTATAATAGGTGTACCACAAGCTAATGCTTCTAAGTTAGTCGTTGGAAAATTATCTTCTAAAGTTGGGTTTAAAAATACATCTGCTGCTGTATAAATCTCGGCTAGCTCTTTAACGTTGCTAGTTCGTGTAATCCCTATGATATTTTTAGGCAAATATTTTCTTTGTTTTTCTGACAAACCCACTAAAACGATAGCTTCATCATTTTTAATCTTCTTAGATAACTCTATGAAATATTTAAAACCCTTTCTGCGATCCCATGTACTGGCGACACCAAGGATAATAAACTTATCTTCTAAATTAAATCTTTCTCTAAAATCACTCTGAGTAGGTTTGAACACGTCCAAATCAATTCCATTGTTAATAACTTCAACAGGATATTCTCTTAAATATGACTGCTTTACTAGACCAGCCAACCATTTTGAAGGTGTAACTATTGTGAGGTTCTTAATGCCTGTGAAAAGTTCCTTTTTCTTAATGTAATTGTCTTTTGAATTATCTATAATCACACTCGCTGGATATGAATTTTTCTCAGGACAATCGTAACAACCTGTTTTCCATTTATCACAACCTACATAATCAAAATAAGCGCAGTGACCTGTAAAACTCCAACAATCGTGAAGTGTCCAAACAACAGGTTTATCTGCCTTCTTCAAATAATCAAATAAAACCTCAATATTAATATAGTATCCATGAATATTATGCAAATGAATGATGTCTGGGTCCAATTCTTTAACTTTTTCGATAAACTTTTGAGTAGCCTTCTTCGAACCAAATCCATGCTTATCAAATATTCTAGTTAAAGCTACGTGTTTATAATTATCTAACTTACTACCTATCTTAATCGGAGTATCACAATTCTTAGGCAGATCTCTCCCGTATGCAATATAGCTTTCATGACCTTGTTCAATTAATATATTATGAATGTCAGTAACAATCCTTCCTGTACTACCAATTCCGCATACTGAATTAATCTGCAATACTTTCATCAAAATTTCCCCAAACAACTCTATTCACATAGTCTGTATAAGACAATATAATCCTCAGCACCTTGTCCGAAACATTAGGCATACTATAGTCCTCCACGAGCCTTAATGTGCCCTTTCCTTGTGTCTCTAATATCTCTAACCCTTGAAGTATCCTTTCCTTGTTCAGCCCAACCAGTATTACCGATGCTTCTTCCATAGCTTCCGGTCTTTCATGGGCTTGTCTTATGTTAAGTGCTCTTAATCCAAGTATTGAAGCTTCTTCACTTATGGTTCCACTATCACTGAGAACAGCCTTTGCATTGATTTGAAGTTTTATATAATCATTAAAGCCTAATGGTTTCATTGTCTTAATTAAAGAATTGAATTTTATGCCCTTTGCCTCTATCATTTTTCTTGTTCTTGGATGGGTACTTACTATTACCGGCATTTTATATTTCTCTGCTAAAGCGTTTATGCTATCTACTAAATTCAAAAAGTTTTCATCTGAGTTTATGTTTTCTTCTCTATGAGCCGATACTACAAAATATTTTTCTTCTTCAAGCCCTAATCTTTCCAATACATCTGATTTCTCAATATCTTCCTTTCTTGAATTGATTACTTCAAACATGGGGCTGCCGGTTTTTATAATTCTATCGGCCGGAAGTCCTTCTTTTAATAAATACTCTCTTGCTATATCGCTATAAGGCATATTAATATCGGATATATGGTCTACAATCTTCCTGTTGGTTTCTTCAGGAACTCTTTGGTCAAAGCATCTGTTTCCTGCTTCCATATGAAATATAGGAATATGTCTTCTCTTTGCTGCAATGGCACATAAGCAGCTGTTTGTATCCCCCAGCACTAGAAAAGCGTCTGGCTTTACTTCTTCTAAAATAGGATCTATTTTAATTAAAATATTACCTATAGTTTCCATTGGTGAATCTGTTGCTGCATTTAAAAAATAATCAGGTTTTTTTAGTTCCAAATCTTTGAAAAACACTTCATTTAATTCATAATCATAGTTCTGACCTGTATGGACTAAAACATGTTCTATTGCTTTTGATTCATCTAGTTTATTGATTACAGCTGAAAGCCTTATAATTTCTGGTCTGGTTCCAACGACAGTCATTACTTTTAGCTTCTTCATATATTAAACCTCCAAATAATATGTGTCTGGCTTTTCTAGATCAAAAGGTTCATTAGCCCACATTATTGTAACCATATCCGTGTCCCCTAGGTTTTCAATGTTATGGGTATAACCTGGTGGTATATCTACAACTTCCAGTTTATCCCCACTAACGTAATATTCGATGGTTTCATCTGAATCGATTTTTCTAAAACGAATAACTCCCTTTCCACTAACTACAAGAAATTTTTCATTTTTTGTATGATGCCAGTGATTTCCCTTTGTTATTCCTGGTTTAGATATATTTACTGAAACCTGTCCTCTGT
Source organism: Tepidibacillus decaturensis (assembly GCF_001561915.1). Classification (GTDB taxonomy): domain Bacteria; phylum Bacillota; class Bacilli; order Tepidibacillales; family Tepidibacillaceae; genus Tepidibacillus_B; species Tepidibacillus_B infernus. The sequence goes on from NZ_LSKU01000001.1 coordinate 2,436,795, forward strand.
CTGGTGTTTTGATAAACTCCGTAAAGGAACCTCGATAGTCCACATTCATTTTAAGTTCGTAACTGAATCGATCTTTAGGCAAATAACTTAAATATGTGCTATAAAGCTTCTTTGTAAATGCGTCAGACATATCTGGAATAGTACGTTCCTCACGGCTCTTTTTAAATGAATAAATCAAATCTACGATTTCTCCCAAAGTAATGGTATGCACTACAGGCACTTCACAAAAATCTCCAACTGCATTTTCTTTGCCGTTTAAAGCATTAATCAACTCATTTACCACATCATCTATATACACAAGATTCATCACAACACTTGGATCATTCACTGTAATAGGTAAATCATGGGCTATATTATAGCAAAACGTTGCTATAACACTGTTGTAATTTGGTCTGCACCATTTACCAAAAACATTAGGTAGTCGATAAACAAGCACTTTTGCACCTGTTTCTTTACTATATTTAAAGAGCAAATCTTCTCCTGCTTTTTTGCTTCTTCCATAAGAATTATCTAATTCTGCTTGAATAGATGATGAAATCATAATTGGGCAGTTATTATTATATTCTTTTAATGTAGCAAGCAAAGTTGATGTAAAGCCAAAATTCCCTTTCATAAACTCTGATTGGTCTTTTGGTCGATTAACACCTGCAAGGTGAAAGACAAAATCAGCTTCTTTGCAATACTCATCTAATAAAGATGGATTCGTATCCTTAGTATATTCAAGGATATCCGTATATTTTCTATTTTTTAATTCGGCAATAAGATTTTTTCCTATAAAACCCTTTGCCCCAGTTACAAGTATTTTCATACTTTACTCCAACTTTCTAACTCTTTTCTAACATAGTCTATTTCTAATAGTTTTTCTTTTATTTGTTTTATATTTAAACGTTCTGTATTATTCGAATTATATTCAACCTCTGTAACTAACCGCTGATCTCCTTCTATAAAGTATTTGTCATAATTAAGATCTCTTTGATCAGCTGGTACTCTAAAATATCCCCCAAAATCCTCAGCTACTACACGTTCTTCTTTTGTAAGTAGAGTTTCATATAATTTTTCCCCATGACGCGTACCAATTATCTTAATCTCATTATCAGCGTTAAACAATTCTATCAAAGCTTGAGCAAGGTCTCCAATTGTAGACGCTGGAGCTTTTTGGACCATAATATCCCCTGCTTGGGCATTTTCAAAGGCAAATACCACAAGCTCTACAGCTTCTTCAAGACTCATTAAAAACCTTGTCATATTTGGATCTGTAATTGTTAATGGTTGTCCACTTTTAATTTGCTCAATAAATAAAGGTATAACTGACCCACGAGAGGCCATCACGTTTCCGTATCTTGTTCCACATATTAGGGTTCTATCAGGAGATACTGTTCTTGATTTGGCCACAAATACCTTTTCCATCATCGCTTTAGAGATTCCCATTGCATTGATAGGATAAGCTGCTTTATCTGTAGAAAGGCAAATCACTTTTTTTACACCATATTCTATAGCAGCTGTAAGTACATTATCTGTACCTAACACATTTGTCTTTACTGCTTCAAGAGGAAAGAACTCACAGGATGGAACTTGTTTTAATGCAGCTGCATGAAAAATATAGTCTACACCATGCATGGCATTCTTTACACTGGCTAGGTCTCTAACATCTCCTAAGTAAAACTTAAGCTTATCGTTTTTATACAACTTTCTCATATCATCTTGTTTTTTTTCATCACGTGAGAAGATGCGAATTTCTTTTACTTCAGTATCTAAGAATCTTTTCATTACAGCATGACCAAAGGAGCCTGTGCCTCCAGTGATTAGTAGTGTTTTATCTTTGAACATATTAAACATCTCCACTTAAATTATTTTTTGTAGTAAACGATTTAATCTCTCTATATATCTCTTTTTAGAGAAGTTGTTGTCATAGTATTTTCTTGCGTTTTCACCATAAATAGAATGTTTCTCTTTTTCTTTTACAAACTTTATTATGTTATTAGCTAGTTCTTTATAGTCTTCTGCTGGAGCACATAATCCACAATTTGCTTCATCAATCACGATTTGTGTTTCTCCATTTATTGCCCCTATAATTGGCTTTCCTGCTGCCATATAGGACTGAACTTTGTTGGGCAATGTATAGGAAATCACTTTATTATCTTTTAAGGTAATTAGAAAAGCATCTGCCATTTCGTAAAATCTAGGCATTTCCGAAATAGGATGTTGCCCGTGGAAGATTACATTTTGAAGCTGTAATGTATCGGCTAATTCTTCACATTTTTCACGAGAAGAACCATCACCCACAATATGAAACTTTATGTGATGATCTTCTCTAAGCTCATTTGCAGCATAGATAATCGTCTCTACACTTTGCATTTCACCTATATTCCCTGCAAAGACTAAGTTTACTGTTTCATCACTTCTATTTGTGGAACGAATATTCTCAAATAAAGCTTCTGCGTATACTGGAAGGTGAGTAATGTGATCATATATATCTAATGTGTGGTTAAAGTATTCTTCAAATAGTTTAGAGCTTGTGAATATTTCATCTGCACTCTTATAAATCCACTTGCTTAATTTTTGTAAAACACTATATATTTTACTTTCTGGTGAAATTCCAGCAGCTGCTACACTTTCAGGCCACAAATCATGGCAGTATATGATGAGGGGCTTTTTTGTAAGCTTTTTTAATAGAATACCTGGGAGAGCCATTGTTACTGGTGAAAGCTGATAAACTAAAATTACATCAAAATCTTTCTTCATAAAAATAGCTTTTAGTGTAGAAGATAAAGCAAAACTAATATAGTTAAGTGCTAACTTTTTGACTCCCTTTCCTCTTCCAAGAAGCCAAGAACGTATAACTTTTACCCCATTGATCTCTTCAGTTCTATTTTTAAAACCTCTATATTTACTATCTATAACCCCACTAGGGTAGTTTGGAAGACCTGTGAGAACCGTTACTTCATGTCCTTCTTTTGCTAACTCAAAACAGATATCATTGACCCTAAATTGTTCAGGATAGAAATATTGACTGATTACAAGAATTTTCATTGTTATCTTCCTCTTTGCTTACTACGCAAATATTCCTCTACTTCCCCTTTAATACCTTCTTGGAAAGATAAAGGTGTATACCCAAAGTCCTTAGCTGCTTCATCATAATTGAAGTCTTTATCTTCTTGCATTCTGAGTACTTACTCAACAGAAATAATAGCCTTTTTATCTATTGCATTATATACTTTGGCTGCTAAGATAGAAATCCATAAAGGTATTTTTACAATGATATTCTTTCTTCCTAACGTATCAGAGACAGCTTTAACTAAATCTATATATTTAATAGGGGATTTCCCAGATAAGTTGTATTCTTTATTAAAAGTCTTATCTTTATTTACTAAGACATCATAATAGGCATAACCCAAATCTTTAGCATGAACTGGCTGCATTAGGTTCTCACCTTTCCCAAACATAGGGAAGAACTTATGTCTGTATAGGTAATCAACAAGCTTATACATATTTCTATCTTCAGAGGATCCATATATCATTGTTGGTCTTAATACGGTAATGCCTATTTGCCCACGCTTTTTAAGTATTCCATCTTCGATTTTAATATACTCTTCCGATGCACTTTTATATTTGGAGTATCTTCCTGTTGTATGAACAAGAATTGCCCATTTCACATTATTCTTTATTGCAGCATCCATGACGTTGTTTGAAAATAAAATAGAGGAAATATGTACAACTGTTTCAACTCCTGCCATTGATGATACCAATAAAGCTTTGTCCTCTAGACTTCCGTATACTTTTTCTATATTAAGCCCTGAATGATCAAGGAGTTCCGTATTGCTATTTTCTCTTACCAAGCATCTAATTTTACCTTGATAATTCTCCTTGATTAATCTATCCAAAAACCATTTACCAGTATGTCCTGTAATTCCCGTAACATAAAGCACGATATGATCCCCCTTAAAGATTCTCTTACATATACCGAATTATCCAATTATAGAGATACCTCTTTCTTCGACTCACTAGTTCCTTCTTTTATCCCTTCACTTCGTAGGACACTAAATACTGTTTTAAAAAATATCTTTATATCAAAAGTAAAACTCATTCTTTGTACATACTCGCCATCCAGACTTGCCTTCACTTCTATAGGAAGTTCATCCCTACCATTTATTTGAGCCCAGCCTGTAAGACCTGGATACACAGCATTAGCTCCATACTTATCACGTTCAGCTATGAGATCATTCTGATTCCACAGAGCTGGTCTAGGTCCAATGATACTCATTTCACCTTTTAAAATATTAATAATCTGCGGTAACTCGTCTAAGCTAGTTTTCCTAAGAAATTTCCCTACCTTTGTAATGAACTGATCTGGATTCTGGAGCATATGAGTAGGCATGTCTTTCGGTGTATCTGTTCTCATAGTTCTAAACTTTAATATATAAAAGTATTTCTTATTCTTACCTATACGCTTTTGTTTGAAGAATACTGGACCTTTGGAGTCTAGTTTTATTATTATTGCAATAATTAGAAAAAGTGGCCATAGTATAAGCATTGCAATAAGGGATAATATAAAGTCTAAAATACGTTTAATTACTGGATAGATTCTCATATAATCACTCTTTCAACCTCTTAACTAAATATAACGAATGCGTAGATACAATTTTTTTACATTACAATTTAATAGTTTTCTCCTAACGTAATCAAGAATCCTGCTCATTTCGACATTTTCATCATAAATTTTACAAAAAAGTACTAATTTCGTGATTATATTAACAATATTTATTATAAAACTGATAACTTTACTATAGTAGAGTTCTATTTATAGAAATGGTGGGAAGCTTTGTGATCGTAAAAGAGCACCTTCTTTTATTATGAAAGATAGGTGCTCTTTTCTCATTATTTATTTAGATTTTATCTTTATTCGACAAAACTAGTCAAATTTCGTTAGAGGAATTCACTGAATATTTAATGAATTGATAAGTAACAGGAGGTGAGTCTTTTAAAAGTAAAAAATAAAAAAGGAGAGGAGTTAACAATGGTCACGTATTTTCCCATATTAAATATTTCAACTGCAGAAATGAATGCTTATGCTTCATTAAAAGAAAGCACAAAATCATCAATTATTCCAATATTACAATCAAAAAAATCCCAAGACATAACAAAGATACATGGTGGACAACCTTTAATACATTAGGTAGTTATTTGAGTAGTAAAATGGCAAAACACGAGTTTATTTACGATTATAAACAAGCGTATGATAAATTAGGAGAGTTTGATGAAGTACTATTTAATGAGATAAATGAAGATATCATCACACACTGTTCAAAAAAATGCTTGAATATGAATTAAATTTTATTCCAGTTGTTCACTTTGATTCCCCACAATGGTTTATTGATTCCATTTTAAAACTAAGAAGAGAAAAAATCGCTATCAGAGTTCGCTGCCATGACTTTAACAGCACCCTAGATAATATAATATTTCAGACCATCAATTCCAATATTATCAGTAGGTTTGAGGGATCAACTAAAAAATATTACGTAATACTAGATTTTGGTAATAAACCTTCCACCATTGAAAGAATTAGAAAAGCGGTAAATATTTTTTCTCAAATTAATAACTCAGAAATTATCTTATCGATCACATCATGTCCTGAAGACGCTAGTAATGTAGGTGCTATGTCTTTTGATGTCGGCTCTTTGAGGGATGACTTTAAATCATTTAATTTATTAAAAAGCGAGTTTCCATATTTAAAGTTTTCCGATTATACAGTTAGATTTAGTCCCGAACCTGACCAAGATGCAAGAATTGACTATTACAATACATATATTAAGATTTTCTATACCACGGAAGATACCTATATGATTGGTAAGTCTTCACTTATAAAAGATAATGGGATAGACAATTTTCATCTTATTTGTCAAGAAATTGTAGAAAGTGACTTATATTTTAGAGAAAATTTTTCAGAAGGAGATAAGGCTTTAAAACTATGTGCTGAGAGATCTCTTATAATAAGCAATCACTCTAAAACCATTGAATATGGAATTAACCACCATATTGAATTAACATCTACTCAATTACGCCAGAGTTTACGTGTTTTTAATGCTTCATAAACAAATGGCCGAATTATATTTATTTCTGCCTCACTACAAAATAAATCTAATAATTGAAGTTTCTTTAAACGTTTAAAATGTTTTGGTAATCCTAAAACATCGACAAATTTTTCCAATTCATCTTTCCAAAGGAGTTTTAATAATAATTCCTTGTCTTGGGGCGTTCTTTTTCGTCCCTTTCTTTTTTGTTGTAATTGTATACTTCCATTTTTTTTGTTTACTATAGTAATTCCCCACCACTTTGGTACTAAGTTTTTAGTTTCCTCATAATATTTTCTGTCCACAACAATAGTCATTCTTTCAAAAACTCTATTATAATACTCCATTTGTTTGGGTAACCTATTAAGAGTGTCGCTTTCACTTTTTATTTCATAGCCATGCATTATTCCGTTCACAACTGCTATATCAATTCTAGACGCACCAAAATCAATTCCAAGTTCATTGATGATAATTGTATTCTCATCTTCTGAATATATTGAGTTTAATTCCTCTAATAGTACATTTCTTACATCCTGGTCTTTTAACTTGTTCATTATAAACACCCTTTTTAGATCATTAAAATTTATTATACTATATTAAACTCCTGAATAAGCGAATTATCCAGCCTTAATAATCTAAACACCTTATGTTTAGTCATTAATAAACCTTTTATTGATGTATTGTCCTCATTTAATAGACTATCTTCACTAGCATTTTAGCATATTTTGTTTAAACCTAAGCTAAAAATTTTTAATAATCTCAACACATTAGCAAAATAATAGCTGGATTTATTCAGTCAACTACTTCATTTAAGTTTAAAACAGCAATATCCTGACATAATACATTAACCTATTTTAGTTATCTCTGAACTTAGCATCGCTTCCCGTCGTTTTTGGTTTCTTCTACCTCTACTATTAATTTCCTTAATGTAATTCTCAATATACTTAATATCATTTTCAATTTCATCTAGAGATGGAAGATTTACATTTAATGACACAGTGTTATCATGACCTATCATCCATTTGGAACATTTACTCATACCAAAGTCGATTTTTCTATCCTCTTTCTGTTTATCGGAAGCTGTCTGGATCATTTCCTTTGCACGTTTTTCAGTTGTTTTTAAAAAGCATTCTAATTTAATTACAGTGTTTTCATCTCTATTACCAACCTCATCCAAAACGTCTTTTATTGAATCCAAAAGAGGGAATTTTTCCGGATAAGCCAACTGTATTAAATACTCTTTCGCAGCGTTTTATAGCATTTGCCATGCATTTTCTCGATCTTTTTAGTGATTTGATCAATTCTCTCCTTCAAATTACGAATCTTTTTTTGCTTGTTTAATTGGATCATTTATATCTGCCTCAGTAACTTTCTTTCTTAATTCCATTAATCGAGTTTCATGTTCATCATCCCATGTAGCATACTTTTCTATTTTTTCTTCTTGTGTTTTATAAGAGAGTTCGGCAATTATCTTATTTGCTTCAGTATTAGCAGGAATGTCTTTATATTCAAGTTTGTTGATAACAGGCTTTTCATGTTCTAAACGTTCTCGTAATCTTTTTAATCTCTCCAACATACTTCTTCATCCGGATTATCATCTATAGCAATCTTAAATTTTGATTGAGCAGTACTACCTGTTTCATTAACACCATATTCGATTAAACTTTTTCCTTAGGATCCCTAGCTTTACAAGCCCGTTTCATTACGCGGACATATCCTGATTTTCCTGCTCGATTTTCTCCATACATAACACTTAAACCTTTATGTGCGAATTTAAGACCAGAACCATCAGGAATAGCATTGACATTACGAAGATCACTCATTGCCTTCATGGTTAATTTCATTGATTTATACTTGGTTCCAAGTATATCACTTGACTTTAACGGCTTTGGGCTAACTAATAATTGATCTCCATTATTAAGCCCATATAAACTTTTTACCATAGATAAAATCTCTAACTCATCTTCATCCGTTAACTCATTTTGAGTTAACAAACGTCGAACGGCATCACTTTGCCAATCAGGTAAATCATTTTCCACACATTTCACGATTGATTCAATGACCGCATCTACTATTCTCTTATAGCCTCTCCCTATTTGACTATTAACTTTCAACATTAAAGGTTCACTTTCCTTGCAATCGACAAAAGTAGTCAAAATTCTTCAAAATGAAAATGAAGAATCTTTACCAACTACTGAACATAGAAAAATAATTCGGAAAAAAATTTACCTAGCCCTTCTAAAAAGGCTAGGTATAAGTTAAGACTGCTGCTTGGGCACGGATGGATGGAGCAAATTGATCTTTTGTGCCCCCAATGCTCCCTTATCTATTACAATCGTTACATTAGAATGTTTCTTTAAGATAGAGGCAGGTAAATTTACTGTTACATTTCTTTCAAAAAATTGCTTCATGATCTTTGTTTTGTCTTGACCTGAGGCAAGTAATAGGATCTTTTTACTTTCCATGATGGTTTCAATACCAACAGTAATGGCTTGGTTCACTTCTAGTCCATTCTCTCTTAAACCGTTAGCTTGAATCGTCTCATCAGTAAGTTTGACTAAATGAGTTCGACTGTAAAATGGTGTTCCCGGTTCATTAAAGCCAATATGGCCGTTGGAGCCAATCCCTAAAATTTGTAGATCGATTCCACCATAGGTCTTTATTTTCTTTTCATATGCTTGACAAAAGGCTTGAATCTCTTTTTCCGTACTATCCCTTTCTACGAGTGGTATAAATACATTTTCCATTTGTATATCCACGTGATCAAAGAAATAATGTTTCATAAAAGATGTAAAACTTAAAGAATGACTCGCATCTATCGGATAATATTCATCAAGATTAAACGAAACTACATCTAGAAAGGAGACTTTCTCATCCCTATAGTTTTTTACAAGTTCTTGATACATCCCAATAGGGGTATTTCCAGTGGCAAGACCAAGTACGACTTTCTTTCCTTTTTGCTTATTCACCAATTCAATAATTTGATTAGCTGCATATTGACTCATTGCAAAATAATCTTTAACGATCACAACATTTATATTTTCCATCTTTAAGGTCCTTGTTAAAGTCCCTTTCATGAGGATAAACCACCTTTTTGGATTACATGAAAGACAGTACTTTGTAACTTCTTCTTACTTTCTTGTAACCCATCCCAAATATTCTCTAATTGTTGTTCATACTGTTTCCATTTATCTATTCTAACTTCAATCATTCTAGCTACTTCATCTGGATTAGGGCCACCTTGAATTTTCCTTTTTTCAACAAAAGATTCTGGTGAAACAATCTCTTCCCAATTCTGCTCAGTTAAGGTAACTCCAACTTTTTCCTTAATGATTTGATTCACTTCATCCAATGCTAATTCAAATAACTCTTTCTTCTCAGCGATAACCTTTTTCGATATACGAGCAGCTACATGATGGGCTTTACGAAAAGAAACGCCATGATCTCTTGTTAATACATCAGCTAACTCTGTGATTGTGATACAAGCCTCTTTTGCACGTTGTCGTAGTTTTTCTTGATCCACTTCCATCGTCCGTACCACAGAATATAAGATTCGCATCACTCGAGATCCAATTTCATATCCACGATATAAATGAGGTTGCAAATCGTCTTCTGTATCTACAATATCCCCATATGGTGTATTATGGATCATTTGAATAACGGCCATAGCTTCCCCAACAGCGCTACTGGATAATGACCTTGAATGTTCAAAAGAAACAGGGTTCCTTTTCTGTGGCATAATACTGCTGATCTGAATATAGGGATCAGCAACACGAATGGTTCCAAACTCTCTAGTACTATATTGCAACATATCTTGAACAAAACGACCAACATCTACCATTAAAGTCAAAAGAGAAGTAGAGGATTCTAGTAGATAATCTCCGCCACCAATGGCATCATAGGAATTTTCAACTAATTCATCAAATCCAAGTAATTCGCGTACTCGATCCCTGTTGATAGGAAAACCTGTTGTCGTAATGGCTGCTGCTCCCATGGGTGAACGGTTAACAGTATGATAAGCGTGCCATAAGCGCTTCAAATCGCGTTCAATCACATCATGGACTGCTGTTAAATAATGGCCTAACGTAGAAGGTTGTGCCGGCTGAGTATGAGTATATGCTGGCATAATCGTATGTTTATGTTCTTCTGCTTTCTCAAGTAAGGCTGATAGTAAGAGAGTGGTATCTTTGATCAGTCCAAGAATGTATTCCCTTAACACCATGCGATACATCGCTACACCCATATCATTACGGCTGCGAGCAATATGGATTTTCCCCGCTAAATCAGCTCCAATAGTATCAGCAATTTTGGCTTCAATCATGAAAAATAAGTCTTCAAAATGCGGATCATATTCTAACTCTTGATCGTTCATCTTAGCTACTTCTTCCACACCTTTTAAAATTTTTGCAGCTTCTTCTTTTTCTAATATCCCTTGTTCTAGTAACATCAGTACATGAGCACGGTGAATCTCAAACATCACTTCAAACAAATAATCTCTCTGATCATAAAAGACTGGTTTTAATAAATTCTCTACATAGGTCTTTCCTGGAAAGGATCGGCCTTCATTTGCGATAAATTCTTCTTTACTCAATACATATTTTGATTCCATCTCAATGACATCTCCTAGTCTATGGAGTTATAATGAACGTTCAGCTTTTACATTAAAGAATTTATTGGAAATAAAAAGTACAAGTCCGATCAAAACAATTTGAATCGTTCCGTACGCTGCAGCCTGCCCCATATTAAACATTCGTAATTGATTCATGATTTCAATCGAGATTGGTCTGTTGTCTAATGTATAAAGTAATACAGAGGTAGGAAATTCTCCTACAGCGGTAACAAACGCAAGTAATGCTCCTGACATAATTCCTGGCATCACAATCGGTAACACGACTTTTCGAAAAGCATAAAACCATTTTGCTCCTAAATTCCTAGCTGCTTCTTCCAAAGAATCATCTAACTGTTCTAAAGAAGCATTAGTGGAACGAACGATCAATGGAATATAGCGGATAAAGTAAGCTAGCGGTAAAATCCAGAATGTTCCAACTAAAATCTTACCAAAGCTAAAAATGCTCGGTTGATTAAAGGCAAAAATCATATTCATGGCAATGACTGTAGCTGGTAAAGCCCAAGGAATCATAACTAAAATATCTAACAGATTCTTTCCTTTAAACTTCCTTTTGACTAAAAGATAAGAGGCCAATACACCAATCACTAATGCTCCAATCGTTGCTATCGCTGCTAGAAGTAAACTATTCTTTACCGGTTGCCAAATTTTCGGGTCTTCTAACAACAAGCGATAGTTTTCCATATTAAAGATAGTTGGATATGTCTGCCACGTCCATGTCCCATCTGGTACGAGGGATAATAAAAAAATCGTAAAATGAGGGAATAAAAGCACAATGACTGCAAATACACCAATGGTGACTAGGCTCCATTTTAAAATGGGGTTTTTGATCTCACTACGATGCACTCCAACCCCTTTTGAACTCATCCGATAATCTCTTCTTCCTTGATACCAACGCATAAAGAGTAAGAAGGAAATGGATACAATTGAAAGAATCACAGACTGAGTAGCAGCAATGCCCATATCACCATTTAATTTAGAAAAATAAATTTGTAATGCTAATACCCGGTAGCCTCCTGCTAATAAAAAAGGAGCACTAAAGGATGCCATTGAGGTCATAAAAACCAATAAAGAAGCTGCAACAAGGGCTGGCGTTAGCAATGGGAAGGTTACCTTCCAAAAAACAGTCCAACGACTTGCCCCAAGGTTATAAGCTGCTTCTTCTAATGAAGGGTCGATATTATTGATCGTTGAAGAAACAGTCATATAAAAATAAACATACATGGTATAGGCATGAACAATAAGAATTCCTGACACTCCACTAATTTTAAAAGGGACTTCGGATAATCGAAATAAATCCTTGATGGCATTTGGTACCAATCCTGTTTCCCCATATAAAAACATAAAGGCCATGACCCCAACAAGAGAAGGTAGTACCATCGGTAAAATCGCAACAGATGAAAAAAAACTTCTTCCTGGAAAATCATATCTACTAAATATAAACGCTAATGGAACTCCTATCAAAGCGCTTAAAACGACGCTTAATAGTGAGATATATACAGAATTCCAAAGCGCTTCTAGATTGGATAAATGATCAAGGTCAAAAAAGTCTCGGTAAAATTCAAACGTAAAGTTTCCATCGTTTTGAAAACTTTCAAAAAAGGTCCGAAGCGTAGGATATAATACATAAGACAGTAAAACTAAAAGGACTGGAATTAACAAGAGTACAGTGAGCCGCGTTTCCTTATTTCTCATCTTTTTTCACCTCAGTAATACGAGGAATCACTCTTAATTGATCTTCATTTAAAGTAACCCAAACTGGATCTCCTTCTTTTAATCCAATTTCATTTCCATCGTTTAAGACTAATGCTTTGATCAAATAATTTTTCCAGCGAATTTCATATTCCATCGCATTCCCTATAAATTGAATGAGTTCTACTTTTCCTTCTAATTCATTAGGTACTCCAATTGGATTTGTACTCATTTTAATCCGTTCAGGACGAATGGATAAGGAAACAGGGCCTTTGTCAATTCCCTCTGCGCTATTTAACGGTTCATTTTTTACCGTAATTATTCGATCTTCTAATTGTACAATAATCGATTTCTCTGTTATTGAAGATAAAATGACTGGGAATAGGTTGGTCTCCCCAATAAAACTAGCAACAAAGTCATTAGCTGGTTGATTATAGATTTCATAGGGGGTTCCCACTTGTTGGCAGACTCCCATATTAAAGACTGCAATCCTGTCACTCATCGATAAAGCTTCTACTTGATCATGAGTCACATAGATTGTAGTAATGCCATACTCTTTTTGAAGACGTTTTATTTCCATTCTCATTTCGTCACGTAAACGTGCGTCAAGGTTACTTAGTGGTTCATCTAATAATAAAATGGCTGGTTCAATAGCTAAAGCCCTTGCCAAGGCTACACGTTGTTGTTGCCCCCCACTTAATTGGGTAATTTGTCGATCTTCATAACCTTTTAAACGTACTTTTGCTAACGCATCCAATACTTTGATTTTAATTTCACTTTTTGACAACTTCCTTAACTTTAGTCCAAAAGCTACATTTTCAAAGACAGTCATGTGAGGAAAAAGGGCATAGTTTTGGAACACCATGCCCGTATTTCTTTGTTCTGGAGGGACCTTCGTCATATCTTTCTCATCAAAAAGAACTTTTCCTTCCGTTGGATAATAGAAACCAGCAATCATCCGTAATGTGGTTGTTTTCCCACAACCGCTTGGTCCAAGGAAGGTAAAAAATTCCCCTTCTTTAATCGTAAAATTTAACTTTTGGACGGCAACAACATCTCCGAATACTTTCACAACCTCTTGTAATTTTACAGTTGCCATAGTTCCCTCTCCCTAATATAGTTAGTTATTTCACTTGTTTTGCTTTATTTTTGATATTTTCATCCCAATATTGCATCCATTCATTAGACTTCTCTTGGAACACTTTCCAGTCAATATCCATAGGTTTAATCGTTGTATTTTTAATCCAATCTGGCAAATCAGTAATATCATTACGTGTTGGAATACGGAAGTGTTGCTCAGCTAAGATTTTTGTTGCTTCAGGTGAGTTAACGAACTCATAAAATGCTTTTGCTGCTTCTGGATGTTTTGCACCTTTTATGATAGCAATTCCTTCGGTTAATACAGGTGTCCCGCTTTCAGGAATGATGAAGTCAAATGGGTAATTCTTTTGTTCTTTTAACATGACTACATCTGGCATATCCCATAAGGAAACAATTCCTTCTCCTTTTGCAACTTTGTTATACATCATTTCGTGATTAGCTGAATATTCTTTGGTGTTTTGGTCAAGTGCTTTTAACCATTCATATCCTTTTGTAGGATCTTTTGTATCTTTATAATCGCGATAGATGATCGCAGAATAAATCGTACGCATGGTTCCTGATGCTAATGGATAACGAATAATAATTTTATCCTTCCATTTTGGATCTAATAGATCATCCCAATCTTTTGGCGCTTCTTCTTTAGATAAGAACTTAGTGTTATACATAATTACTTCTGGAGTTTGGCTAGTACCTGTCCAAGCCCAATCTTTATCATGGAATTCTGCAGCTAAAGTACTTGCATAGGATGGTTGATAAGGCTCTAATAGCCCAGCATCTTTTGCTTCACTAAACATAACAGATGGTGCTCCCCACCACAAATCGGCTTGTGGGTTTTGAGCCTCTGAACGAATACGATCTAATACTTCCTGAGATCCAAGGTCTAACCACTGTACGTCCACTCCAGGATTCTTCTCTTCAAACATTTTCTCAAATTGACCTAAAATATCTTTCCCATGTGGAGAATAAATGACTACTTTTTCTTCTAATCCATTGCTTTTATCTGTCGTTTGTTCCTTTTGATCGTTTGTATTTTTGGTAGTCTCATTGCTAGATGAACAGCCTGTTGCTACCAATGTAAAAATCATAGCCACAGCAACGAAAAGATATAAACTCTTTTTCCAGTTCATAATACTTTAACCCCCTACATATTTTTGAAATTTTATTTTATTGGGAGAGTTCTCCCAAACTGTAACCCTAATAAAAAACGATTTCAAAATAAGAGTTAAATCTTAAGCAATGATTCATGTTCTCTTAAGAACAAGGACATTCCACCAACTATTCCTATTTGATCTCCTAATTTGGTTAAAGAGAGTTGTACATCAGTCGGTAGGTAGGTCTTCAAGATATCATTTAGTCTTTCGATAAACCATATTCCTGATCGAGATACTCCTCCACCTATAATAATAATCTCTGGATTAAATAAAGCCGCCACATTGACTAGGGCAAAACCGATATGTTCAATCACCTCATTTACAACTTCTAAAGCCAAGGGATCATTTTCTCTGGCATAAGTAAATACATCTTTAGTCGTAAATGGAACTTGACTTAAAGGATGATCTGAAGACTCTTTTAGTCTATTTTTCATTATCTTTTCTATCGATGCCCCTCCTGCATGGTTTTCTAAGAAACCGAATCCATCAAAGACAGGGTTGTAATCCTTTTTAGCTGCGTTTTTATCTGTCACCATATAGCCAATTTCTCCAGCAGCCCAATTTGCCCCACGATAAAGGGTTCCATTTAAGATGATTCCACAGCCAATACCTGTACCGATAGTGATTAACACGACATTCTTTTTATTGACCGCTGATCCTAGCCATTGCTCTCCTAATACGGAAATATTCACATCGTTATCTACATAAA
Source organism: Tepidibacillus decaturensis (assembly GCF_001561915.1). Taxonomy (GTDB): domain Bacteria; phylum Bacillota; class Bacilli; order Tepidibacillales; family Tepidibacillaceae; genus Tepidibacillus_B; species Tepidibacillus_B infernus. Next base: position 2,452,143 of record NZ_LSKU01000001.1, read on the forward strand.
CAGGAAACGGGAATTTTTCTTCCAGTTTTTCTTTTAAAGGATAATCACTCCAACTTAGACTTGGTGCTGTTGTTATTCCTTTTTCTACATTAGTTATTCCAGGACTACCGACTCCCATCCCTAATACTTTTTCTTCTGGAATGTTGATTTGGTGTAACAACATTCGAATCCTATCAGCTAGTTCGTCTACAATTCCATCTGGTACAAATGGTTGAGTAGGCATTACCTCCTGAATCACTACATTTCCGTCAAGATCCCCTATTCCATAGGCGATCTTAGTGCCACCAATATCTACCCCGATGATGAATCCAGCTTTGGCATTAAATTGCAATTGAATGGGTTTCCTTCCCCCTTGAGTGGTAGAATCACCACTACCCATTTCTTTGATCCAATCTTCTGCAAGTAGCTCATCTACAATACTAGATACTGTAGGCTTACTTAATTGTAATTGATCGGCAATTTCTGCCCTTGAAACGGTTCCCCTCATGCGAATATGATGAAGGATTATTTTTTTATTGATATATTTCATAAAATATGGAGACCCAGTTTCTAGTTTTAGATTCATGTTCTTTTCTCCCCAAAATGATTTTTGTTGGTTAGTTAAGATTATTAACTATTACATGATAGATGGTTAGTAAACCTTCCTAATTAACTTAGCTCTATTGTATTTATAATTCAGAAAAATGAAAAGTTTTATTTTGGATTGTTTATCCCCAGTATTCTACTTTTTCCTCCATATTTTTAAAGCGTTTTAATTATTTCATGATTTTACCCGAAATAATGTATGAGCTATAGCCCATTGAATGGATAACTAAAGATTGCTGCTCACTACTGTCGATTTTACACTTACGTGTTTATTTCTTTTTTTGTTGGCAATAATAATTTGTAACACTTATTATGTGTTTTTCATAAATTAAATAGAGGATTTTGAGATTTTACCTCGAAAATGATAATATATATTTATTATATAAGTATTTTAATAAAATTTGATAAATAGGTGTTGATTCATTATGATTATGGAATTTAGTGTT
>NZ_LSKU01000001.1:2453225-2465251 GCF_001561915.1 Tepidibacillus decaturensis
TTTGATAAATAGGTGTTGATTCATTATGATTATGGAATTTAGTGTTGAAAATTTTTTATCCTTTAAAGAGAGAGTTACATTAAGTATGGTTGCATCCAAGGATCGTACTTTGATTGAAAATCTAATACAACCAAAAAACTATGCAAATATATTTAAGAATTCCCTAGTTTCAAAAGAATCCTTATTAAAAACAGGGGTTATTTATGGCTCTAATGCCTCTGGGAAAACCAATTTTATCCATGCTTTAAATTTTATGAGAGAATATATCGTAGAAGGTCATAAAATTCAAAAAGGCGATACGATCCCAGTTATCCCTTTTAAACTTGACAAAAAAAGCGAACTTAGACCTAGCCTATTTGAAATCTTCTTTGTTGCAAATGGAGTTAAATATGTATATGGATTTAAGATTGATCAGAAGGAAGTACACGAAGAGTATTTATATTTCTATCCAAAAGGAAGACAAAAACTTATCTTTGAAAGACTTTTGATAAACGGTAAATATAAATATAAGTTTAATCAAGATAAAGAAGAACAAGAAACGTTATCAAAAAGAACTCTTGAAAATCGTTTATATTTATCAACTGCTACAGAATGGAATTATGAACCTATGGCAGTTCCTTTTAAATGGTTTAAAGAGAAGCTACAAATTTTTTTAAATGATTCCTTTAATGCAGATCTTACCCTTAAAAGGTCTAAAGACCAAAAATTTAAACATATTATTAACAAATTTCTTTCAGAGGCTGACTTAGGCATTTTAGACTTTGATATTAACTATCATAACTTTTCAGAGGATAATTTACCTGAAAATATGCCTAAAGAAATTATTTTTAAAGGGATCCAACAATATCAACAAAAAGACGACAAACTTGGGAAGATTCAATTTAAAGTAACAACTAGTGATGATATTAAGCTATACCATAAAGGAGTTGATTTAGAAGGTAATCAGGTAAAAATTCCTTTAAGCTTAACAGAAGAATCTGCAGGGACGAATAAAATCTTTAATTTAGTTGGTAATTGGATAGATGCGTTAATAAATGGAAAAGTTTTAATTATTGATGAATTAGAAACAAGCCTTCATTCCAATATTATCCGATTTTTGATAAAATTATTTCATGGTAATCATAATATTGGAAATGCTCAATTAATTTTTACTACCCATTCTACTAACTTGTTAAGAAGAGATATTTTTCGCAGGGATCAAATTTGGTTTACAGAGAAAAGCTATCAATTACAGTCCTCTTCTTTATACTCTTTATTAGAAATTAAAACTAGAAAAGATGAAAACTATGAAAAAGGGTATTTAGAAGGAAGATATGGAGCAGTTCCTTATATTGGAGAGGGTCTTTTATGGGACGAAGATTTCATAGAAACTTTGAAAGTCAACGAAGTAGAAAACAAAACACCAGAGAACGTTTAAATAAAATTATTATCTTTTGTGAAGGGGAAAAGACAGAAAAGCTTTATTTCTCAAATTTTAAACAAAGCACCAGATGTGAAATTAAGATACTAGAAACGAATGCCAAAGATGCTGAATCTATTGTTAAAGAAGTAGTTCGTAAGAAAGATCAATATGATTCAAAAGATATCATATGGTGTGTATTTGATGTTGACAATAATACCAATCAACAATTAATCAATGCAAAAACAATCGCTAATCGTCACAACGTCAAAATTTCATTATCTAATCCTAGTTTTGAAATATGGTTTTATCTTCATTATGAGTACACAACAAGGTATTTTTTAAATAACGATCTAATTCATCAATTGAATAACCATATTAGCAACTATGAAAAAAATAAAAATGTTTATCATCTGCTCGCCTCATATGAAGAAGTGGCTATTAGCAATGCTCATAAGTTAGTTGAACATCAAAGAAATTTGGGAAATGAAATTTTTAGCCGTGACAGCAATCCAGTAACTTTAGTACATGAACTGCTCAGTAATATCTATAAATTTAAAAGATAACTTTTTATAGAATTATCGTAGAGTTCTATTTTTAGTAATGATGGTAATCCTTTTATTCGATCGGGTAGGAGACTGGCCATTATTTGACCAACCGACCTCCCACAGCACCGTACGTACCGTTCGGTATACGGCGCTTCCAAAGTTTACACGTCACTTCGCAGAATAACACTCACTAAAACTAAGATATCCAGCCCGCTTAAATCGCTCGTTGGATAGGGCTTTTGTCAAGATAGGGCTATGGGCAGTACGCCAATAGCCTTTTCTTGTATTCGCCCACATCCACGCTTGCTCCTCACTCACACCTGCCTTCTTGAGGTTTTCAAAGCGTGTCCGGATTCGTTTCCATCGTTTCCAGGTCACCATTCGTATGCGACTTCTCAGCCACTCATCTAAACTACTTCCTCCGTTTGCTCTCACCGATTCCCATGCCATTTCCAAGTTCGTTCTGTGATACACTTTGTCGATTAACGAATGAACCTTTCGTCCTGTGCCTTCTGCTTTCATGCGTTCCGTGTCCTCCGCCTGCAAGTTTTGGGTCTTTCACATAGGGAACTATCCGTTCCTTGCCGCCTACTCGCGAAACTCACTCCAGTTCTGGTCTCCATAAAGCGAGCCGCCTTCCCCTTCTGCATCACCTTTTGAGTGAGCAGAAGCCAACCGCACCAGGGCGGTTGATCCGAACGTTTCTGTTGTTCGTCCGTTCCAAAGTATTACGCGGCTCTCCGACTTCTCGCCATGCGTACGGTATGCACTTCGGGGTTTCCTTATAACATCCGTTACTGAAACTGCCGCGCGTTCTTTGAAGCGGCGGGCGCGGCACGACCGCTTCGACTTTATTTACCCACTCGTCCTGCAAGTGCATTGGTTTCAGACATGACGAGATCTCCGTTGGTCACATCGTCATCTTCCGTACCATGCCGTCCGCACACACCTTGGTGCGATGGGTGGACTAGAACGCCTTCGTCTCCATAGTGCAGACTCGACCTTGCCCCATCTTTGGCCGACCGGTTCGCAATTCGGGCAGCCCCGTTTCACTACGCCCTGGTACTTCTCCTCAAGCCCTTCAGACTCTGCCTCACGACAGACGCCCTGCCCTCCGGCAACAAAATTGCCGGCCCCCGAGGCATTACCCCCGGGTTTGGATATGAGCCCCCTAGTCCGAGGCTCAGCGGGACTTTAACCCACCTGATGATCGTGCTGCCACGCACGCACTACGACTCGAACTGACTTCTGTGTGTTTAGTTTTACCTTACAGTAAAGGTTACTAAGTAGTGAATATCTTCTCACTATGCAGGGCGAACTAAAAAAACCACCAACTGTTTTTTTCAGTTGATGGTCTAATCATCTTACCCTTCATATAAACTCTTGCAATTGCAATTATTGTAATGTTCCTAAAACTAGTTAATTTCAACATTCTAAACGGTTGGTTGAATTTTATTTAAAGCAATCTCTTCTTCTCCTAGTATTTCAGAGCTTGTCATCTTTCCACTACAAACCTTCACCACATGGTCTGCCAACAATTCACCTACGTCTGATAATGGTTTTTCACCTTTAAATAAGGCAGTTACGTCAAAATCTATATTTGGTTTCATTTTCACTACCGTTTCAGGATTTCCTGATACTTTTATTGTCGGAGAAATAGGGGAACCCATAATATTTCCTTTACCTGTAGAGAATAAAATAATTTGTGCCCCTCCCGCTGAAATCCCGGTCATTGATTCACTTGCTGGAGCTGGTGTATCCATAATAAATAATCCTTTACCCTGTGGGGGTTCCGCAAATGTTAATACATTTTGAATTTCTGTAGTTCCACCCTTTATAATCGCTCCAAGGGATTTTTCTTCAATTGTTGAGATACCACCTGCAATATTATCTGGAACTGGGTTAGCACCTAATATACTAACCCCTCTTTTATTTGCCTCAAGTTCGACATTGTTAACAATCTCAATTATTTTTTCTCCAACTTCAGGTGTTTTCGCTCTTTTTTGTAATATATGCTCAGCACCTAAAAACTCAGATGTTTCTGATAGAATTACCGTACCACCTGCTGCAACAATCATATCTGCGATATAACCGAGAGATGGGTTTCCTGCAATACCCGAGGTAGTATCAGAACCCCCACATTCTACTCCAACTACTAAGTTACTAAAATCAAACTCTTCTTTTTGTTGTTCAGATGCTTCACTTACCATTTGTGCTGCAATTTTAGTAGCTTCAGCAACTGCATCAATACTGTTTCCACAGTCCTGTATACTTAGCGCTACTACATTCTTCTTACTTCTATCTCTAATTGCATCCGCTAATTTATTTGCTGATACTTTCTCAAGACTTATTACAAGTACACTATGGAAATTTGGGTTAGCTCCTATACCAACAAGTGTATTAAAGGTAAGTTGTTCATCTTGGCCAAATTGACCTCTACCATACCAAATTGGGATTGGGATTGTTCCTTTTACTTGGTTAGCAACCTTTTTTACAACACCATTTGAATTATCCATAGCCGCTAAAATCGCTACATTATTTCTTATACCTACAGTTCCATCTGGTCTTCTGTATCCTAAAAATGTTCTATTCATCTATTTTGCCTCCTTTGCTAGATCGCCACGCCCACGAATGCTTTCAATGTTATGAACATGAACTAAATCTCCGACTTTAATTTCATCCTTAGCAATACCGATAACTTCACCATATTTAATAACATTTCCTTTGATTGAAATAGCTTCTAAGGCAACCTTGTGACCTAATGGGATTTTTTCATTTGTTGTAATTTTAAAGCTTCCTTTTGAAGTTTTCCATGTAAGCTCAGTACCTCTCTCAATATGTGTTAGCGCCGTTGCAACATTATCATTTTCATTTAATACTGCAATTAATCTCATATTTAAAACTCCTCCTTTTGTCCCTTTTTCTTTTCTTTATTTAATCTATGAATAAAACTTATGATCGATAAAAAAGCTAGCAATAAAATAAACAGTGCCACTGGTCTAGAAAAGAATCCTGAATAATTACCATCAAAAAGCAACAAAGAACGCCGTAAATTAGATTCTATCATTCCACCCAAGATAAATCCTAAAACTACTGAAGGAAGGGAATAGTTAAATTTCTTTAATAAATAACCTAAAACTCCAAATACAAGCATAATACCAATATCAAAAACTAAGTTTCTTGCCACATATGCCCCTATCATCGAAATTAATAGAATGATTGGGGCCAATATTCTATTTGGAATGGCGACAGCCCGTGCCCAAATATTGGTTGTAATTTGGCCTAAAAACCACATTAAAGCGGTAGCAACTAATAATCCCACGAATAGTCCATAAACTAAATCAGGATTTTTATCGAAAATTTGCGGACCTGGTTGAATGCCCTGAATAATTAAAGCACCTAACATGATTGCCGTCGTTGGGGAGCCAGGAATTCCTAAAGTTAATAATGGTACAAGTGCGCCACCAACAGCTGCGTTATTGGCTGATTCTGGAGCAGCAATACCTTCAGGTGAGCCATTACCGAACTTTTCAGGATTCTTTGATACTCTTTTTGCTTCATTATAAGCAAACCATGAGGCTGGTCCTGCTCCCATTCCAGGAAATACTCCTACAAATGAACCGATTATTGAACCAATACCTATCGCTTTCTTCACTACTTTTAATTCATTAAAACTTATCCCTACCTTAAAATTCTTTGCTTTTATCTTTAATTGAGTATTTAAATCTTCACCGATTAGTTTTAGAACTTCTGATACTGCAAATAGTCCGATTAAAATTGGTAAGAGATTCAATCCTTCGTATAGCTCAGGCATTCCAAAACTGAATCTAGAGTAACCCGTAATTACATCAATCCCAATAGTTGCTATAAATAAACCAAAGAGAGCTGATAATAAACTCTTGCTTAGATAATTACTACTAAGACTAGCCACAGCTGTTAATCCTAATACACCTAAAGCAAAATACTCTGGAGGACCAAATTTTAACGCTAACTTTGCTAAAGGAATAGATAATGTCATTAAGACAATTACTCCAAAAAAACCACCAATTGTTGAAGCTGTTAAAGAATAACCTAATGCTTTACCTGGATAACCTTGTTTCGTCATGGGATAACCGTCAAGCAATGTAGCTACAGCTGCAGGCGTTCCCGGTGTACTTAATAGAATAGAGGAAATAGACCCACCATACTCGGCAGCTTGGTATAATGCCACTAACAATAATAGTGATGCTACAGGCGATAGATTATAAGTAAAGGGAAGTAGTAATGCAACGCCAATTGAGGGACCTAAGCCAGGAAGTGCCCCAACTAACATTCCGATTAAAGTTCCAATGACAATTACAAGGATATTTTGAAATGAAAATACTACGTCAATCCCCAGTAATAAATTTCCCATTAACTATCCCCCTTCTACCAAAATATTGATCTTGGAAAATTAACTTGTAATAATTTCCCAAATAGTCCATATACTATTCCTAATAAAAGAATAGTATAAATTAATGATTGAACATATTTCTTTTCAAGGAAAATTGAGAAGATACCAAATAACCAAATAGTCGTACTAACATAGAATCCAAGGAACTTTATAAGAATAAGGTAAATTACTATGGATAAAAGTGTGGCGATTTGTAATTTAATATCTCCGATATAGACTTTAGTATCTTTAAATTTAGGATTTATACTTTGTGCTATGTGGTATAATGCGAATAAGGACAAACCGCTCATTAACACTTTGGGCATGTAACCAGGCCCAAGGGTTTTTGAGGTTGGACTTGGAAACGTTTGAACTTTGATAAAACCTACAATTACAACTATTAGAAAGACTAAAGAGAGTAATAGGGTTCCTTTTTTTAAATTAAAGTACAAACAAATCTCCCCTTTTTATTTATTAATGTTCTGTAGGAATTGCATTGTTTTCTCAACCTCATTTACTAAATATGGATTAAAATCACTGGAAGACATAAATGCATCCTCTTGTTCAAACTCCTTTTGATAATCAGCCCACTCTTGGGTTTGAATTGCTTTGCTAAATGCTTCTTCTAAAGCTTTAACCCGTTCATCAGGAGTACCTGCCTTAACAAATACGCCTCTCCACAGAATTTCTTCAATGTCGTAACCCTTTTCTTTAAAGGTAGGAATACCACTAACGGTTTCAGAAACACTATTTGCTAATACTGCAATATTTCCACTATCAATCTGAGCTTTAGCGTTACTAGCTGTTGCTATAACAGCATCGACATTCTTACCTAATAGATCAAGAACTGCCTCTTTGCCACCATCATAAGGGATCCATGTAAATTCAATACCTGCTTTCTCCATTAATAACATTGCTACCATGTGATGGAAGGATCCTGTTCCAGGGCCACCTACTTTAAGTTTCCCAGGGTTCTCTTTAGCATAATTCACAAAATCTTCTAGGCTTTTGAATTGGCCTTCCGTATTTACCATAAGGGCTGAAGATTCTCCGTTAATTCGAACCACTGCATCAAAATCTTTTAGTTCGAATGGTGCCTCTCCGCCACCTAATAAGAAACTAAATGTTCTAGAATGAGTGGCTATTGTGTACCCATCAGCTGGTTGAGATAATACATAAGCTAAGGCAATAGAGCCACTACCACCGGGCTTATTTTCTGCTACAATTTTTTGGCCCAGTTCAGCTTCAGCTAATTTTGCTAACTTTCTAGCAAAGATATCAGCGCCCGAACCTGCCGAGAAAGGAATAACTAAATGTATTTCCTTAGTTGGGAAGGCTTCTTTAGAAGTACTGCCCTCATTTCCTTGAGACGTTGTATTAGTAGAACACCCTGCAACGACTAATACGCTTAATACAAAAATTAATAACATGATTAATAATCTATGGTTCATTCATATTCTCCTCTCATAAAAAGTTTAAGTTATATTTTTCTGCTATTCTCATTACTTCTTTAAAGGAATTAAGGTTAAGCTTTACTCCATCCTTTAAAGCTATTTTTCTACTAATCCCACCCCTTTCCCCAGGAAAGAAGATTTTCTCAACTCCATTTACCTTCTTGGAATTACGTAGCATTACTATTTTTTCTTCTATGAACGACTTAAACTTATTTATATCCAAGAAAAAATCTATATTTATCGCAATAAATAAATGGCTTACTCTTTGAGTTTTATTTATTTCATCAATTGGGTTTACATCTATATCCCAAACTCCATCTGATAAACCAGAAGTTAGAAGACTAATAGCTAGGGTAATACCGTAGCCTTTATGCATTCCCATTGGCAACAAAACTCCTCGTAAAGCTTCATAGGGATCATTTGTTGGATTCCCCTGACTATCTAATGCCCACCCATCCGGTATAGTTTTTCCAAGTTCTGCTGCTTTTCTAATTTTCCCAGCAGCTACAATGCTATTTGACAAATCTAGCACAAAGGGTAATTCAGGATCACTTGTTGGTAATGCTATGGACCATGGATTATTACCAAGCATAGTATCAACTCCACCCCATGGCGCTAATCGTGGCGAGGCATTTGTAAATACAAGACCAATCATATCATCCCTAGTTGCCAAATTTGCATAATAACCTGCTGTACCAAAGTGTTGACTATTCCGAACTGAACTGATACCAACGCCATATTTCTTTGCTTTCGATATTGCCTTAACCATAGCAAAATGCGAAATGGTTGTTCCTAAACCATCATTCCCATCAATAACAGAAACTGCTTCCTTTTCTTTTACAATATCCAGGCTTGTAGGAACTTTAATTGCCCCTGACAAGATGCGTTTTTCGTAAAATGGAAGTCTTATTAACCCATGTGAATAGGTACCTCTTATTTCAGCATCCAATAAGGTATCCGTTAAAATCGCAGATTCATTTTCTGGTACTTTTAAATGGTTTAATAATTGCTTCGTTTTTATTGTTAATTCCTCATATGAAAGAACTATTTGTTCATTATGCATGTTAACCCCCCTTACTCAACCTGTCTGTATTTGAAAAATTTAAAAATCGGGAGATTATCCAATTGTTGTCCTTCATTATTTTTTATAAGCAATCGATAACCCGCTGACAAAATATGATTCCTTATAAATTCTTCAGCTCTTTTTGAATCGCCATTTTTAATCATTTCAAAAATCTGTCTATGTTCTGATATTGAAACCTCAGAATGCCTTTTATTTGAAAGAGAGCTAGATCTAATTAATAAGCCTTTTGCTCTCAAAGGTTCAAGCATATAAAATAATTGTTTGCTACCACTTGCCTTTAAAATGTAATCATGAAATTTTATATTGCTTTCAGTTAAAACCTTGATATCTTGATTTTTCTCGGCAATTTCGGATAGTTCAATTAATTCCATCATGTAATATAGATATTGTTTTCTTTTCTCATTTAGCGCTGCTAGTCCAGCTGCAGTTCCCTCTACTGAAGCCCTTAACGCATAAACTTCAGCAATATCCTCTAAAACAGGGTTAAATACAGAAACACCTTTATTAGGCTCATTTACTAATAAACCTTCATTTATTAATTGTTTTAAAGCTTCCCGAATAGGTGTCCTACTAAATCCAAGATCCTCTGTTAGACGTAAATCTGTAAGTCTTTCCCCAGGTTTATATAATCCGCTCATTATATTTTGTTTGAGTTGATTATAGGCTTGTTCGTATAATGGCATTTCCCTCAAAAGCTTCACCAAACCCTCTCCCATCTTTAAAATATTCAGAATATAAATAAAAATAGAATAATTATCTGTATACTATTATATAAATTGTATACAATTAAAGCAATAATATTCTGAATATTTTTTATTATTTTTATACTTAAATAAAGATGACACCAGAGAGGATTCAGATGGACTTACACTAGTTAATCGCCATGCGTACAAACATAAAAAAACCACCAACTGTTTTTTTCAGTTGATGGCATTCTAGAAACTTAAAGAATATTACTTTGTTTTAAAAGTTAAATCAGAAAGTGTAAATTGTCTAAATTTCCGTTCTGAATAATTCTCAAAAAAGGTTTCCTCAATTCCAAGTATCTTAGTAAAAAATTTAGTATCGACCATAAGAGTATCTAATAGTGTATTTAACGACAGATGGTCCTTCTCAAATAAAAGTTGCAAAATACTTTTAATTTTTCCTGGTTTAATAATCTTGATTTCACTATCTAACGGTTCATTAACTTTATATCCGTTTTTATTAATCATTATGTTGAAATACCTATATTGTTGATAATTTATTAATCCTAAAGAATATGCTCGATGAGCAAGTGCTTGTATAGAAACAAGCCACTTTTTTTTCAGATCTAAATAAGAATCGGGATTAGATTTCTTTGCTAAACAATTAAAATCGTTAATGAATTCCTCTTCAGGTAATAAGAATATTGAAGCAAACAAATTTGCTTCATTTTCATATTCACGATATGACATTTTATCTAGTACACCAAACTCAACCTTATAATGTAACAATAAATGTCCTAATTCATGTGCAAGGTCAAAATTACGTCTTACAGCAGATTTTTTTATATTGCCAAGAATAATATATGGCTTTCCGTTGTCTGACCAAACACTGTATGCATCTATCTTTTCACCTATTGCTTTTTCATATACGAAAGCGCCTTTCTTTTCAAGCATAAATAGTAAACTACCATTCCCCTTATTGTTTAAATCTAGAAACTCTCTAGCATAGTTAGCTATACGTTTAATATTTTCTTTCCTTTCGAAACCATCATCATTCATTATTTCTATTGCTTTTTCTCTAAGTTGAACTATTTCATTTTTGGGATAATGTATCTTTTTTTCAACTAATCTCAAAAATGCATCAACAAATTCAACATGTTTAGCTTCAAATTGTGTTTTTTGAACACTGTTAATTGTAGTGGCTCTGTATGCAATATGGTTTTGATTAATTTTTATATCATTATTCTTACTCAATAAATCTTCGTTATAAAAATATCTACTTTTTACACTAAAAATTTTCTTTAATTCATTCACAATTTCCATTTTAGGAGACATATATCCGTTTTCATATTGCCAAACGGCCTGCTCAGTAATATTAAGTAATTCAGCAAGCTGTTTCCTTGTATAACCATGAAGAATTCGAATGTTGGATAAGGTATTACCAACAAACATATAATCTACCTCCTAAATATTGAGACAACAACATTTGTTATTTTTTATCTTCTTTAGAAAGATCATCCTCGTGGAATATATCATAATCAATTGCGTTAGTAGATTCATTGTTAAACTCTAATTGATCGTTCTCAAGTACAGATGTATCCAAATCTGTAAGGTCTATAGAACTAGTGTTAATTAAATCAGTTAAGTCTTCTACCAAGTAGGCCTTATCATTTTCAGGATTAGGGAGCCAAACCTTAATACTAGCAATCATATTAGCTTGGTCAATTTCATACGTAATAATATAAAATTTATTAAATTCCTGTTGTAGTTTAGCCACATCCGAATCTAGAAGAGATTTCATAACTGCATCATCGAAGAGAGTCATGCTTTTATGAACGTCAGTTTCATCCATAAACAGAGTTGGTTCAGTTGGAAATTGTATATTTTGATTGATTTTTGATAACTTTTTTAAATAGTTCTCATTTTCCTGGTCTCTATTTCTCTCACCAGTAACTTTTCTTCCCTTTGAGAAATTTTCTTCATCAAAATACCTACTATTTCTAATGATGTACATAGAACTCTCATTTTCATCAATAAATTGTAGGTATCCCCATGTATATCCAGCTCTAGCCTTATTGAATTTAATACCAATTTCCTCACATTTAATCGCTGTTTGATCATCTATATGATTTCCCTTTACCCATGCATAAGCGCTACTTATTTTCATTTGTTGACTTTTCTCAATTCGTTCTTGAATGTAATTTTTATATCCCTGCAATATTCCATCGACAATTCTTTGGCTAACTTGCTTGCCTAATTGATATTCTTTCATTTTATCCCTCATTTCTATTTTTACTCTTCCATTTGTATTTTATACTAACTCAAATAATTTTTAAATAAAAAATGATAATTATTGATAAAAATTAAAGTGAAATTGGTTATCGGACAAACAGATGCAAATCCGTTTATTCATTAAATGCTTTGATAGAATCGGGTAGGAGGCT
>NZ_LSKU01000001.1:2467269-2545719 GCF_001561915.1 Tepidibacillus decaturensis
CCTCACGATAAGTCTTGTTTCAACCGAGTTTCTTACTCTGTTTCCACCCGTCCGTGAGGCCTCCCACGGTAAGACGATTCACTTTCGTTCCATGTACCCGCAGCATCTACGTTGACGTGTCCGTGTAGCTTTCGGGCTTTGACTTGTTTAGCAGTCTTACCCCACGTTTTGCGCCTAATACTGTTCGTGTTCCTCGGGCCGGAACTTTGCCGCCGGCTTCCTTCAGATTCCACCTCACGATGGACACCCTTGCCTTAGGCTAATGGTTGGTTGCTACATACCCCCATAACGGACTTTCACCGTCTAGTTAATCGCCATGCGTGGCATACTAAAAGAGCACCTTCTTTTATTATGAAAGATAGGTGCTCTTTTCTCATTATTTATTTAGATTTTATCTTTGTCCGTAGGTCTTGAACTTTTCTAACATAACTTTCATTTCTTCATCAGATAAGATGACTGGATTACCAATACTTTTGGCGCGATAATAGATTTCTGCACTGAATTCAATTTCTTCAGCGATATTAAAAGCATTGATTAAATCATGCGCTCCTGCAAGTAAACCATGATTAGCAAGTAAGACAGCTTTTCGATCTTTCATTGCTTCAAATGCATTTTCGGCCAATTCTTTTGTACCAAAAGTAGCATATTTGGCACATCTTACATTTGGACCTGCATAGGCTACTAAATAGGAAACAGCAGGTAAATTCCAATTTAAAGCTGAGATAGTTGTTGCAAATGGAGAGTGGGTGTGAACAATTGCGTTGATATCTTCTCTTTTTCTATAAAAAATACTATGCATTTCCAGTTCACTCGATGGTTTTCTTATTCCATCCACTACTTCTCCATTTAAATTTAAAACAACAATATCCTCTGGCAAAATTTCAAAATAATCTAATCCACTTGGACTAATGGCCATTAAATTAAAATCTCGGTTATAGATACTTATATTGCCACCCGTGCCTTTTGTGAGACCACTCGTTATCAACTTTTTCCCATATTCTACAATGAGTTCTCTTTCTTGTTTTAATAACAAGATATCTAATCCCCCTTAATTGTCAGCTACAATTACTTCTATTCCGTATTCGCGAAACGCTTCTATCGTTAGATCTTGTTCTTTTGTTAATGGTTCAAATCTATCAGTAATAATGGTATTAAATCTTTCTTTCCCACAAACTTGGAAAAAGGATAATTTATCTAGTTTTGTATGGTCTGCAATGACAATCACTTTATTAGCCTTTTCAATTAAGGCTTGTTTAGCTTCTCCCTCTTCAATGGTGATATCGGTTAATCCTTCTTGAAAATTCAATGCTCTACTTGAAATAAAGGCTTTATCGATATAGATTCCTTCTAAACACTTTCTTATCGTGGCGCCTACTAATGATAGAGATGTCCCTCTTAGCGAACCTCCAAGTAACATCGTTGTGATATGAGTAGCGGTAGATAGTTCAATAGCTATACTGATGTTATTGGTGATCACTGTGAGTCTTTGCCGATCTTTGATTAATTTACTTACCTCGAGGGCAGTTGTACTTGCATCAAATGCAATCACATCACCATCTTCAATCAGTTCTGCTGCTTTTCTAGCGATTGCCATTTTTTCTTTCTTATTAGTATTTAATCTTTCTTCGACGGTTGCTTCATAAGGGCTGTTTATTTTAATTTTTGCTCCACCGTATACACGAACAATGTCTCCATCTCTCTCTAGTTTTTCTAGATCTCTTCTGATGGTCATTTCAGAGACATTAAATAAACTACTTAAAGAAGTTACATCAGCGTAGTCATGTTCCCATAGGAATTCTATGATTTTTTTTCTTCTGATATCAGGTAATTCAGTCATTTTAATGATCCTTATCCTTCTTATTGAAATGTTTTTGTGTTATTTTTGGTCGAATAGTTTTTTCAAATTATCTGCGTAAGGTGGGTAGACAATTCCTTTTTCTGTGACAATTGCAGTGATGTTTTCATGTGGAGTTACATCAAATGCTGGATTGTATGTTTTTACATCTTTTGGTGCTGTAGGTACACCGAATCTGTTGGTAATTTCCAATGAATCCCTTTCTTCAATTGGAATATCATTTCCTGTTTCGGTTTTCATATCGATCGTAGGAGTTGGTGCTGCAACATAAAATGGGATGTTATAATGTTTGGCTAAAATAGACACTCCTAATGTTCCAATTTTATTGGCTGTATCCCCGTTAGCAGCAATTCGATCACAGCCTACGATAACTGCATCAATCTTCCCTTGAGACATCACCATGGCAGCCATATTATCAGTAATGACAGTGACATCAATTCCTGCTTGTTGCAATTCAAAAGCTGTCAAAGTAGACCCTTGTAGCCTTGGCCTTGTTTCATCTGAAAAGACTTTTAAGTTCCAACCTTTTTCCTTAGCTAAGTACATAGGTGCTGTTGCTGTCCCGTATTTGGTTGTAGCTAAGGCTCCTGCATTACAGTGGGTTAAAATCCCCATTTCATCCTTTAATAATGTTAACAAATTCTCTCCTATTTTTCTATTGATTTCCTCATCTTCCTTATGAATTTCAACTGCTTCTTGATGCAACAATTCTTTGATTTGTGCCACTTGCAACTCTTTATTTTCAAGAGCTTTATTTTCCATTCGTTCTAGTGCCCAGAATAAGTTTACTGCTGTCGGCCTTGATGTGGCTAGATAATCTGCCTTTTCTTTTAGAACTTTATAAAAGTCCTCAAAACTGTCTTCTGGAGCGTTTTTAATTCCTAAATATAAACCATAGGCTGCTGCAACACCAATCGCCGGTGCTCCTCTTACTTTCATCACTTTAATTGCATCCCATACACTTTCTGCTGTTTCAAATTCTTCATAAGCGATTTCATTAGGTAAAAGGGTTTGATCTAATAAAATTAATTTCTCATTTTCCCATTGAATCGATTTAATTTGCTCCATGGTTTCTCCTCCTATTATTAAGCTTTTAACAGTTCCATCATTTCGTTAGGAGTGATTTCCTGTTTAAATAAACGATGTAATAAAGTATATAGACTTGATGAAGCCTTCGCAAAATGAACTGATTTCGGAACATGTTTCGCATTGATTAGCATGTGATATTGAACCTCATACCAATGGCAAAATTGTATTTCATTCTTATCTTGGTAAGTTGTTTTTCTTACAGGTCCTCCACTCACTCTACCTACTAATTTATCATTTTCTTGGTTTGATATATATTTGAGATATGAAATAGCTATATCTTTATTCGCACTATTTGCTGCAACTACAAATCCCCATGTGGTATTACAAGGATATTGATAAGTCATAAATCCGATTTGGTCAAAATATGGATTTTCATTAGGATTTAAGATAGCTGCCGCTTGCCCTCCCCAAGAAACTCCTATGACAACTTCACCCCTCTGAATAGCTTCCTTCACTTGCAGGTTTCCGTAGTTTTCAACTTGTTGTGGACAATACGGTTTAAAAGATAAATAGTCTTCCAACGCTAAGATTGTTTTCTTTTCATCAGAGAAAAATGGTGGTTGATCTAACAATTCCACTCCTCTTTCCCATAAAAAGGGTAAGAAATCTAGTAATATTTCAGTTACATCCGATTTTAAGGCAATTACCGGTTTATTATTTGAATACTTTTCTACTAAATCTTTTATTTCAGGAATGGACACCGTTTTTTTGTTTATCTTGATCCCTTTCTCTTCAAATCGATCTTTTCGATAGAATAATAGGTGTCCATCTGAAAAAGAAGGGATATATAGATATGGTCGTTATATTTCATTTCGTCTTGAACACTTTCTATAATTCCGTTTAGATCATAATCATCCAAATATTCATCCAAGGGAATAATAAGCTGCTTCTCTACCAATTCAGGAAGCCAAAAATTCCCTGGATTCATCATAATATCATAATTTCCTTCTCTATTTTTCAATGCAACATCCAAAGTATTTTTATATTGATCCCAATCAATAATATCAATGATTACTTTTACTTGGTTTGCCTCTTCCCATGTTTTCGTGATTGCATTTTCTGTTTCACGTACATAGGCATAAACTGCGGGATCATTTACGGCTAGGATTTTGATTTGTTTCATGACTTCACCTTCATCCTTACACTTGAATTGGACAGTTATTATTGATATATAAACAAGATCATTTCTTTTAACGAGGGAACCTGTTTACAGCTTCTCTTAAAGTTGCTAAAAAGTCTTCACCTGTTTTAAAGCTCTCTCGTTTTTTAATATAATCCTTAGCAGCAGTGAGACATATTCGCTCTGCTCTTAACCTAGCATTTTTATCTGAAATTGAAGTAATATCTTTAACATGGGCAAGACCTACAATTCGACGAGATAACTCAAGACCTGTTACAGCAGCAGTATCACGAAGTACAGTTCCAAGGTACCATTTATCGAAACCCTCTTCTTTGGCAAGAACTTCTGAGACGTTTTCTTCCCAAGCTTTAAGAAATTTCTCATTAAACATGTTCACAATATCAACAATGGTCTTCTCTAGCCAAACTGTATAATCTTCTCGTTCAGCTACATCATTTATGGTGGCATCTGCATTCACCCATGCGAAGATTAGATTAGCTATTACGTTACCGACATCGTAGCCAATTGGACCATAGAAAGCGAATTCAGGATCGATCACCTTGGTAGAGTCAGGTTTGATAAAAATAGATCCTGTATGTAGATCCCCATGTAAAAGTGCTTGGGCATTGGTCATAAATTCAAATTTGAGTTTGGCTACTTCCAAACGAAGTTCCTGATCTTCATAGAGTTCTCTTCTCACCCATTCAAGATTAGGTGGAAATACATCATTACGTCCCTTATAATCATTAAAAGGTTCTGTATAAACCAGATCCTCTGTAATTTCACAAAGATCCGGATTTATATAGTTTTTTACCAACGCTTTCTTTTCCTTATGCTCTAGAACAACGTCAGTGGTTAATAGTAGTGTATTGACCATAAATGTGGTGACATGATCTGCAAAAAGAGGAAATTTTTTATGTTCAATAAGAGCTTGGCGCATGATCACATGATCTGATAGATCTTCCATAGCACTGCAATTCATGATCTCATCGTATTTGTAAACCACAGGGACAAGTCCAGGGGCTAATTTCCCTTCTAATTGAAGCACATCTGATTCAATTTTATTACGGTCTGTGGAAAGTTTAAAATCATCGGAAATACGAGCAGTCTCTCCAGCCTGTTTTACGATAACTGATTGATTTGTATTCTTATCCCATACACGGAAGACGTAGTTCAAATTCCCATCACCGATTTCCTTACAGTCTAAATCAGCTTCTGGTTCAAATAAATCTAGTTTCTCCTTCACATATTCAATAACATCTGTTGGCTTCATTAAGAAGTAAGTATTGAACTTAGACATAAAACATTTCTCCTCTCCATCAGAATTTTTAGTTTCTTTTGCGGAAATAGGTTGATGCAAGGGCAAGGGCAAGTACTATACCTTTTACGATGTTTAATGAGTAATACGGAACTGACATCATTACAAGACCATTCTCTAGAACACCAACTAATACTGCCCCAACAAAAGTTCCAATAGCGTTCGGCTTACCTGAACCACCAAAGGAAGATCCAATAAACGCTGCAGCAACAGCTGGCATTAGATAACCAGCACCAGCATTGATCTGTGCAGAACCAATTCTGGATGCGATCATAATCCCACCAAGCGCAGCAAAGAAGGTGGATAACAAGTAGGCGATGGTTCGATAACGATCTACTGGAATCCCAGACAAACGAGCGGCCTCCATATTCCCTCCTACTACATAAAGATAGCGGCCATGCTTAGTATGGTTAAGAAAGATATGAACGATAACTACAACAACCAACATGATGATGATAATATATGGTGCTTGCCCGATCTTCTCAAAAATTGGTGGTAGAGTACCAACTGTTGGTGTTCCATCTAGTCTTGGCATGCCCTCACTAATCGACCCCCCACCAGTATAGGTCATAGCAACCCCTTCAAAAATAAACATAGTAGATAAAGTTGCTAACATATCTGGAATTTTAACTTTTACAATTAAAATTGCATTAAGTGCAGCTACTGTCAGAGTTATCACTATTGCGATGAACATAGAGGTAAACGTGGACATGCTATACCATACAAAGAAAGATACAATCAATGAATTAGAAAAGGTCGCTGCGGAACCAATTGATAAGTCCAATCCATTTACTGTCAAAGCAATCGTTAATCCAATTGCAATGACCGTTACAATTGAAATACTACGTAGAATTGTTAAAAGATTAGAAGTTGCTATAAATTGGGGCATGGTTATTGTGAAGAATAGTATAAGGATAAAGACTGCTATTACCGTACCCCATTTATTAATAAAATTTAAGAAGTTAGTAAGTCCCTTCATCTCACGTTCTTTTGTTTTTTCTATTTTTACTTGCATCGATCAATTACCCCCTGTTGAGTAAAAGAGTATTTCCTCTTCGTTTGTTTCAGAAGTAAGAAGCTCCTTCACAATCATTCCATCATACATAACATAAATTCTATCCGTGATCGCTAGTATTTCTGATAACTCGCTGGAAGCATAAATAACTCCTTTATTGGTACTTACCATACGACCAATCAATTCAAAGATATCATGCTTGGCACCAACATCAACACCTTTTGTCGGTTCATCAAATATGTATACATCGGCATTAGCCATTAGCCATTTACCGACGGCAACTTTTTGTTGGTTTCCCCCTGAAAGATAGGCCACTTTCTGATTTTCGTGTGGCGTTTTTATCCCTAGATCAACAATCATTTTTTTTGCAGCTTCGTGTTCGACTCTTGGTTTTAGGAACCCAAGGGGGCTACTAAAATCTGAAAGGCTTGCTGCCGTAAGGTTACTGTATACTGGTTCCTCAACCAATACTCCTTCTTTACGCCTTTCTTCTGGCACTAAGGCTAAACCTTGCTTTACTGCTGAATAGGGAGTATGAATATTTAATTTCTTACCCCTTAACCATATTTCTCCTTCATGAATAGGTAATGCTCCAAAGATCGTTTTGCAAAATTCAGTCTTACCTGCCCCTACCAATCCAGCAATACCCACAATTTCCCCTGATCGGACGTACATGTTTATATTCTTAACTGCATTATCTTTTTCGCTAAGATTCTTCACTTCAAAAAACTTCTCACCTATATTCACTTTATGTTTTTGGTAATTCTCATCAAATTTTCTGCCTAGCATTAGTTCGACAACCTGTTTAGCCGTTAAACCCTCCATTTTTCGCCGAGTAACGAGCTGTCCATCTCTCATTACAGTGATTTCTTCACATATTTCAAATAGCTCAGGCAGCCGATGAGAAATAAAGATGACACCAACGTTGTGATTGTATGCAAGGTCTCGAATAATGCGGAAAAGTTCTTCAGTCTCCCGAGAACTTAACGGTGCCGTTGGTTCATCGAGAATGAGAAATCTACGTTCCTCAGCAATCGCACGGGCAATTAATACTATTTGTTTTTGGGCAAGATTTAAATCTTGAACCAATGTGTGTGTATCAATCTGAATATGTAGACGTTCCAATACTTTACGAGCTTTTTTGTGTATTTCTTTCCAATTAACAAACTGCTTTCCTTTCATCTGATTAACAAGGATATCAAGCATAATGTTTTCTGCTACATTAAGATATGGAATCAGCGCCGTGTCCACTTCTTGATAAACAATATCGATCCCTAATTCCTTTGCATCGCGTGGAGAACGTATGTTGACCTCATTGTCGTCAATATAGATACTTCCTGTGTAATGATCGTAAGCTCCTGAAAGCACTTTCATTAGAGTTGATTTACCAGCGCCGTTCGCACCTACTAATGCATGTATCCGTCCAGTTTCCACATCAAAATGAACGTTTGAAAGAGCCTTTACACCAGGGAATTCGATAGAAATATCTTTCATTACTATTTTGGATCGTTTCGGTTGTTCCATGTTTTCCACCCCGTCTAGATAAAGTAAAACTAAAAATGCTAAGAAAAGAGAGGAAATTGGATTATTACTCCCTCCTCTCTCGTTATTTATCTATTTTTTTGCAAAATTAGCGCGAAGAGTATCCATCCATGGTTCATTAAAGGCATCAGATTTTCCCCAACCATCAACCACTAGATTGAGATTTGTCATATTGGTATCTGACTTTAATTGATCCTTCTTAATTAGTTTTGCTTCAAGGTCATAAGTATCTGGAGTCTCTTCACCAGCAAACTTCTTAGCTAAAAGTCTCATATCAACAATACCAATAAGGCGTGGATCAACAGCTGCAGTAGCAATCCATGTACTTCCTTCTTCTCTCATTAGGTTAATATCCTGATTAGAAATATCAATAGAGATTAGTTTTATATCCATTCGATTATTGTCCTTCATGGCTTTGAATCCACCTTTAGCCATTTCGTCCCAAGAACCCCAAATCACATCAACTGTACCTGGAGGATATTTAGCGAGTACTGCACTCACCTTAGCAGCGATATCTCCTTGAACATCCTGAAAATTGGTAGGTCCAATAATCTCAAGTGTCTTAATTTTATTTTCCTGCTCAAATTTTTGGTAAATGGTTTCCCGTCTATCAAGTGGGGGAACTCCTGGGCCAAACCAAAGTTTTATCACTTTAACTGGTTGACCATCTTTTGAGAGTGCTGCAATTTCATTTAGGGAAAGCTCAGCAAGTTTAAAGTCGTCTTGGAAAGTCGTGGTGATCTCTGGAATACCCTGTCCATTTTTATCAATGACAGTATCAAATGTTACAACTTTAATTCCTTTGTCAATCGCTGGTTTTAACATATCGTAAGAATAATCTTTTTTTCCATGGGAAATGACAAGCCCATCATAACCCTTTTGAATAGCTTGGGCTACTAATTCTTGAAACTTTGCATCATCATTGTCCGCAATAAAAGTATCAACCTTAAAACCAAACGATTCTCCTTCACTTCTAGCCCCATCTAAAAATTGTTTCGTGTGGTCGTCAGATGGAAGGTTACGAATAACAGCAACCTTTTTGCCCCCTTGAACTCCATCAGGTACCCCTTCAATTTTTTCTGCCGGTGCATTTGATGTTTGTGAGTTTGTACCACAAGCTGTTAGAACTAACATAAGTGAAAACAACAAGACAAGTACTTTTTTCATTTTGTTACCCCCTTCTGATTTTTGATTTGTTCTAGACTTAGCTTGATATTTTTATTGTTATGTACTTTTCACTCCTTTCTTTCTAAAAAAATTGTTTTACAGATTATGTTTGTTTTTAACATATTTTGCATTCATTTAATGTAAAGTTGTGTTTAATTATGTTTATTTCTAACATATTTAAATCAATTATAAACATTCATAATATTATATACAATTTTAAATTTCCGATGTTTTTACTACATTTGAGCTAGTTTTTAGTTGTTTTGATTATGTTTTCATTGTTTTTCTAAAATTTTAAAGCGCTTACATATTGATTTTACATAAAAAAACCACCAACTGATTTTTTCAGTCAATGGTCTTATTGTAAATTCAAATTAAACTTAATAGTTAATTATCTCTGATCACCTTGATAAAGCTCCAATAATTAAATTCATACTTTTCTCTGGTATTCCAAACTTCATCTTTTTGCTCCTAAGTCACGATATACCTGTGTTATAGCTGCGTAAAAACTATCCTTAATCTTCATTACTGCAAATTGAAAACACTCTTTTCCTTTAAGTTCATTATTATCATGCTCCCACATTTAATTTATTTATCAAATTTTATCACATTATCAATAAAGGTTAATGGTTAGTAATAATCGCCTTATAGCGGCAGCTTGAGCCCGTTTAAATAATGCAGTTGGATCAAAGCTTTAGTAAAGTCTTAAGCATCTAGATCTTTAGTAATAGAGGTATCTTTTCGCAATAATCGTAATACTACCATATAAAGAATACCTACCCCCATCCAAACAAAACCTAATTTTTTGGACATAGGATCAAGATTTACCCAAACATATCCAATCACTAGAAATCCGATAGCTGGGAATATTAAATGATTCCAATATTGTTTTGTTTTTTTCCTGATAAAAAAGTAATTGACTACTGAAACATGCAAGAATAAGAAAGCTGTCAAAGCACCAAAATTGACTAATGAAGCTAAGCTATCAATTTTTGAAGCAAAGATTAGACTAACCACTAATGAGATAATCGCTACGACAAGTGTGCTCGCATATGGTGTCTTGAATTTGTGATGAACTTTAGATAAGAATTTAGGCAATTTCTCATCACGCGCCATACTAAATAGAACTCGAGAAATAGCAGCTTGGGCCACTAATGCATCTGCAATTCCCCATGCAAGAGCTGTTGCGATGATCGTTGTCCATTTTAACGGAGTTCCGCCTGCAACTTCTGCGATTTGATAAAATGCCACATCTAGATTGTCAAAAGTCGTATAATCTGGCCATATCAGAGCAGCTACCCATGTTTGAATAATAAACATAGCACCTATCACAAATAAAGATACAATTGTAGCGTTTCCTACTGTTTTTCTTCCACCTTTGGTTTCTTCTGATAATGTTGAAATGGCGTCAAAACCAAGGAAACTTAATACAGCAATAGAAACTGCACTCATGACAAGACCCAGGCTGAAATTGCTAGGATCATAGATTGGTTTTATGGAAAACTCCGCACCATTCACTCCTTTAGCAATAGCCACTAAACCAACAACAACAAAAACGGCTAAAATGATCAATTCTAACACCACAATGACCTTGTTTGCCTTTGCAGTGATTTCAATTCCTAAAATATTGATAATCGTATTAGTACCGATGAAAATGATTAACCATACAGCGATAGGAATACCTGGGATCATGTCCTGTAGAGCAGCTGCACTAACGAGATAAAGAAGCGCCGGTACTAAAATATAGTCTAAAAGAATCACCCATCCAGCAAAGAAACCAACATGCTCATTGATCCCTCTTTGTGCATAGGAATAGACGGAACCTGCGATTGGAAAGGCTTCTGACATTCTTGCGTAACTTAAGGCAGTAAAAACCATACCTACCATTCCTATAAGATAGGCTAATGCTACCATTCCCTTTGAAGTATCTGCAACATAGCCATAAATACCAAATGGAGCGATTGGCACCATAAAGACCATACCATAGATTAATAAGTCCCAGAATGTAAGAGATCGTTTTAGCTCTTGTTTATAACCAAATGATTCAATCGATTGTTTTTTCTCTTCCCCTGCCATAGACTTTCCCCCTTATTTAAAATAACGTTACTTTTTTCGCTTGCAGTACCCATTTAGGAACAACAAAGCGAGCTGTCATCAATGGATCTACGACTTGACAGATTTGTGTCTGTCCTACTGCACTTAAGAGCATCGTTAAATCTTCAACAGAAAGTCCAAACTTAGGTTGTAATCGATTTGCCATTTCTTTGACTGAACCCTTGACAGCCTCATCTAATGTTTCTTTGGAAACGATAGAAGTGACGACGTCATCATTTTCTAAAAACGGATAGGCAATACTTTGACCTTTAATGACATCTAATGTAACAGTCACTTTCCCTGGTATCTCTACACCAGAAACCCCGATCTCCCCATCGCCCATCGCAGCATGTAAATCACCTAAAGCAAATAATGCGCCTTCGACAAAAACAGGAAAATAGAGAGTAGCTCCTTTGGTGATCATCTTGTTATCCATATTCCCACCGTGAGGTCCAGGTGCTCCACATGGAATATCCCCTTCTTCAGGGGCAACCCCTATCACACCGATCATTGGGTTTAAAGGAATCTGTAGATCTTCATCGAAAACTGCTTTTCCGTTTTGAATAGAAATCATTTTTGTGGTAAAAGTGTTGATTTCGTCTCCCATTACACCTAAACCAGGGCCTGTTGCCATCACTCCTTGGTCGGCAAGCTCAATTTCATCGATGGTGACTTTTAGAATATCTCCCGGTTGTGCTTCCTTTACAAAAACTGGACCTGTAGCTGGGTTGATCTGTTGCCAATCAATTGAGTTGAATGGAGTGTCGGATGAAGTGATCTGGTTTGTAAAACAATCATAAGTCTCTAATACAACCTGAGTTCCTGCCTCTACTTCTAGCATCGGTTGATGTTTGGCACTAAATGAGTAAATGGAAGCAGTTGAACAACTTAACGATTTCTTCATTTTATCCCTCCTCGTTTTTTTCTAAGTATACTTAGATAAGCCCTACTCTTTTTGTGATTTTTTTGCTAAACTTTGTTCATTTTTTACTATTTTTATAATTTTCAAAAAATATAGAGTAAATAAAACGACGAAAAGGGATATACCGATCACCATATTCCAAACAATCATAAAATGTATGGTATCTATTTCTTCTTGTTTAAATAATAGGGAAAAAAGAAACATGAAAAAGCCTATTCCTAAAGAAAAGAAATAACCCTCTTGAATAATATCCCTAGAATGTTTAGAATATCTACCTCGAATAACCAAGAATAGACTAGTAAATGCTTGTAACCTTGTCATCCAAGTCATCATTAATACGGAAAAAACTGAAAGCATGAATAACAATAAGATCAAATGGTGTTTTTTCGCAACTAAATAAGCAGGTAATGAAAAGATATTAATTGCAAAACCTTCAGTTGCAGTAAATAAGTTTAAAGTAACAAATGCCATAGATAATGAAAACCATGAAAATGCTGCTAAATTAAAACTTGAAGAGATTTTAGCAGGTTTGATGGAAAAAAACCTTTGCCACAAAGAAATATCTGTGATCCAACTAAAAAAAGTGATGATTAGAATGATTGAAAAAACAGTGCTATCCTCCCACTTTAACGGAGCCAATAAATGAGGTATATGTTGTAACTCTTGAAAAGTTGTATCGATCCCTTTTCTTAAAAAGATGGAAATAGGTAAAAACATGGCGACAAACAAAACAAACGTCATTTGTAAAATGGACATTTTTCTTATAGCGTCAAATCCCCCTAAACCTGCTAATACGCTTGCGGCTAAGAAAAAAATGGCCACTGTGAGCCCATAAGGAACGGAAAATAGCTTCTCCATGATTGATCCTATCCATATTCCTTGAAGCAAGAAAAATTGAATACTTCCAATCAACAGGAATCCCAGAATGAACAAGGTTCCTTTGGAAGATAATCTTTTCGTTAATAGATCTATCAATGTTTCACTATGATCCATGTCAGTTCTTATTTTGCGAGCCAATCTTCCTATCCATCCGATCCCAAGCGCACTTAAGATCGCATATAAAAAACTTGCCCATATCCCATATTGCTTCATTAACCAAAGGCTTATGATCATCATTTGTCCATTTAAGAGATGGGAAAGGAGGATTAACGCCCCAATACTCATTCCAAACGTACTGGTTCCAAATATATAGTTTCGAATAGTTAAATGGGTTCCAATATGTTGGAACACCCAAAAAATCAAATAGATTAAGATTAGATTTAAAAAAGACCAATCCAAAATCGTCCCTTCACCCCTTCTTATTTATATGATTTACGATATTGACTAGGTGTTCGATTTGTCCATTTTCGAAACATATGATTGAAATGATGTTGGGAAGAAAAGCCAACTTCATCAGCGATCCAAGCTATCGGTTTATCCGGATATTGAATGAGGATTTGTTTAGCTTTTTCAATACGATAATGGTTTAGATAATCTATATAATTCATTTCTAATTCTTCAGTAAACTTTCTACTTAAGTAAGTGGGATTCACATGAATTTGATTGGCTAATGATTCAAGTGTAAGCTTTTCTTTATAAGAATGATGAATAATCCAAATTGCTTTCTCTATAATAGGTGAATAGTTTTTTTTTCAGGATGGTTATGTAGATATTGATCTACTGTTTGGTATAGTTCTTCCTCAATAATCGGTTTTACAATATAATCAAATACGCCTAATCTAAGGGATTCTTTGGCATAATCAAACTTTTGATATGCGGATACAATAATCATCCCTATTTCTTTATTTTGGGATCTAAACTCTTTCATTAGTTCAAACCCAGAGTGACCAGGCAAATGAATATCAATAAAGCTTAATTGAATATCTGTTTCATTACTTATTTTTAATGCTTGTATAGCATCAATGGCTGTATAGTATTTCCACTGAGGATAACGATGATGAAGTAGCCATTTTAATTGTTCTAATTCTAAGGGCTCATCATCAACAAGTAAAATGTTCATGTTACTTGTCCCCCTTTTTCTTTTCCATAGGCCAAACGCATTCTATCCAAGTGTACTCATCCTTACGCATGAGTTCTAATTTCCATTGATCCTGATATAGTAGATTTAAACGATTTTCAATATTTTGTAATCCTATTCCCAACTTCCTTTTTGTTTGATCCGTTTCTTCCCAATTTGGTCCATTATCCTGTACAATCAAATGATGTTGATTGTTCTTAGTTTGTAAGATCATTTTCAATATCATATCCCCATATTTTTTTTCTAACCCATGTTTAAATGCATTTTCTACTAAGGTTTGAATCAGATATGGTGGAATAGAATTGTCTAATAAATCATCATCTATATCATAATGTATCGAGAGCCTTTTCCCATAACGTAATTGTTGAATCGCTAGATAATGTTTTGTATACTCTAACTCTTTTCTAATCTGTGAAAGGTACTGTTTGTTTTGGTATTTATATCGTAAAAATAGAGAAAGATGTTCGATAGCTTTGATAAGTTCTTGTTTTCGATCCAATCTTGCCAAAGATAATAGGGCATTAATAGAATTAGACAGAAAATGAGGTTGAATTTGTTGACTTAATTGAATTAACTCACTATATTCTAATTCTTTTTCCAATTGTTCTTGATGATATTTAATTTCAGAGTATTCGACTTCCCGTTCAAAGTAAGCGCTAGAAAAAAATAAAATAAAAGTCAAAACGGGTGATAATACACCAATCATTATAATAAAAGTAAATACACTTAAACTCATCCCTTTTATCTCCCTTTTAAAAAAGCACATCACCATTGATGTGCAATAACATAACAAATCATAACAATCTTGTTAAAAAACGTGCAATTTCGTGATTATATCAATAACGTATCATACGCTTCTCATAGATCCGTACGTGAATCCGTCTAACAATATGTGTTTTATCATGCTTCATCATCAGCATCAAGTGCTTCAATCACTAAGGTTATCGCTTTAATCATAGCTTCCATCGGCCAACTTGGCAGATTTGACTTTTTAATCGCCAACTCATAGGATGCAGGTATATGGATAAAACCAGATTTTACATTAAGTTTCTTAGACTCAATTTCATGTAACATTTGGAACATGACATTATTACAGAGATACGTTCCAGCACTATTAGAAATTTCAGCAGGAAAATTATGTTTGGTTAATCGGTCTACCATTTTGCGGATCGGAAGCGTGCTAAAATATGCGGCTGGTGCCTCCTCTATAATCGCTTGATCAATCAGCACTACTCCTGTATTATCTCTCGGACCATCATTACAGTTGATGGCAACCCGCTCTGGCGTGATTCGATCCCTCCCCCCGCTAAGCCCAGCGAAATAACCACATCAGGTTTTTCTTGATAAAAATAATCTAAAAGCACCTTTGCCGAACGAGAGAATTCCACAGGCAAGATCTTTCCTACTACTTGGTATTGACCAATCGTTTTGCCATTTAATTGATTGGCAATCACCTGACTGGGGTTAAAAGGAAAGTCTAAAAAAGGCTCAAATCCTGTCAATAGTAATTTTTTCACGAATTATCCTCCTATCATTGAAGTGGTCTTTTTCTAAACCAGCGAATCCAACCATTATTCGATATTTTAGTCACAGACTGAGGTCTGTTTGCAATCCAGCCAATAATTGAACGATCAAAAACTTGATGAGCATCCATGCATTCTCTTAATGCTTGATCATACACGGTTTCATCAGCCGCCTCGGAGATGATATCTAATGTAACCCATTCTGGATGCCTTGCAATCAGACTGGTCGACTTTTGATCTACTTGGGTTGGCCATTCGTAGAAAATTAATTCACTCTCTTTTTCTAAAGGAAAAGTCTCTGGACACCATTGATGACCATATCGTTGATAAAACAATTGATATTGACGATTTTTCTGTTGTAATGAAGATTGTTCAAATCCTCGGTTAATCTCCTTGATTACTTGTTGTAAGATTTGGTAATGTTTCGGGTATTTGTCCTGATCTAGCTTTTTGGTAATACCATAGATTAAGGAAATCGGGATCCAATATGAGACTGGAAACCTTGGTGGACTATTGTAACCGGCAAATGGCTGAGTCCATTCATGGGAAGGAATACCATGATCATCAATTATTACATCTGGTAACCAACGATAAAAGAGGGTTGGGACAACCTCAGCTTCTCCAAATAAGGTCTCCTTAAAACGATGGTACGCATATTCTAAGCCTACTGCATTAAAGCGTGCAGCATGATGCTTCCATTCTGGGTGTTCTGCCGTCAACCGTTGATGAAGTGCTACTCCATCTGGATTCGCTTGAGGGATGACGACTAAATTTACGCGTTTAAGCCAATCTGGATGCTGATTTATGATTTCGGTAACCAATTCCTTAATCGCTGGCATACTTGAAACTTCATTTGCATGATGCCCTGTTTCGATTAATATCGTTGGTTTAAACAGAGACAGTTTATGAGTAGAACGAAATTGCGAAACCCTATGACTTGTCACTTCAAGCGCTTGGATGGGTCTTCCCTCAAAAGAGTGCTTTACGGTCCACTCAAATACATGGACTTGAGACTTATGATGATTGGTATCATTATTGATTTTTATTGGCACTTGATGTTGAATCGGTGTTTGTCTAGGATCCGTTTCTTCTTCAACTACTGCAATCAGCTGCTCTGGGTTTTGGTGATCTATCCATAACTTGGTCGTTTTCATCTTTCGTTTTGGCCTTGGTTGGTAACGACGTAGAATAATCTCTGCTTTTGGCGCTTGATTTTGGTTTAAATGAAGGAACGGTTTTATCGCGCCGGGACTATTCCACTCCTGACCCGTTATCCGTTTCCCTAAGTCTGCGAAGTAATCTAGCGTAAAAAAGTAAAGATCCTCATGTAATGCTTCAAGAGCAGAAATTCTCTCTTCCTGGATATTTAAACGTTCTTCTTCCTCACTAAGCCAAACATGAACTTCTAAGGAATGGAACAAAGGACTCAAACCTGACTCAATATAGGTATCTTTACTAAGTTGTTCTTGAATTAGTTTTTCAATCTGAGGTAAAACGTTAAATCGGTATTCTCGCCAAAAGCGTTCCCGGTCAGTCGAGATCTGTTTTGCATTAATCTCTTTTTCATTCAAAATTATTCTAGCATTTCCAGTTGTTGGATAGCTATATTGATCATTTAAATAGAGCATTGGTGCAACTGGTACATTTAAACTCCATGTCCCTATACATTGGTAATCATGATAAGCTTCCAGAAAATAGGTACTTTCTAAATCTTCTTTCATGACCCATTCAATGTGATCAAGTTGGATTCCTAAATGTTTCTCTAACCATTGATCAATGGGATACATTTCTTGAAGCCAACGAATCTCTAATTCTAATCCATTTTCACGAGTTTCCTTTTGAAAATAAATTTTGAGCCGATCAATTGAATGGTTTACTTGTAATTTTTTTAATTCTTCACTGAGTTGTTCTTTGATCCAATGGAATCCCGGTTTATAGGCAGAATAAATATGAACAGTGATTGTATTATTGTTAGTAGTAGAAAACAACTGAGCTAGTTCTTCAGCTAATTGAGTTTCAAGAGCTTTGCGAATCTGATAAGGTTCTGAAAGAAAAACTTCTAGGTTGATCCTTTCTACAAATTCTTTCTCTTCAACTTCTCCTATTTGATTAACTGTTGAATGATGAAAGTAGTTCTTTCGCAATTCTACTTTTATCTGCTCCCACCACTGTTTAAAATCATTGAGTTCACCTTGATTATGCCACTCCCACTTTTTCCATAATGGAAAATCTATTGGTTTGTGATCTTGATTTAGGAGTTCTTGTTCCCAGCGTCCAAAACTTCCCCCTTCTGCCACTGGATAAGTTTGATTCAAATATTGAATCATGGCTGTGATACCGTCAGCAGTCCCTTTGAGTTCAATGATCTGAGGCAGTAGCGCTTGATGATCCAATTCAGAAGTGGTTTGCCTTGGTTGGCTAAGCAATAGCTCTGCACCATTCGGAGTATCTCCCTTTGGCTGGTCTTGTTGAGAACATTCTATGAATTTAAAGATTAGTTCTTTTTTATTGGTTTTATCTTGAGTTAGATCAAACCCAGTGATTGGAAATTTGATCCCAGTGGCATATAAGCCTAATTTGGCTGCAAGATGAGCACTTTCTTTAATCATAAAATGATGTGGTTGATTAAGACTAAATTCGAAGCCTATGTTTAGTTGACTATTTAGATCAACACGTCCACCTTGATAAAAACCTATTTCTGTCCATAATTGGCTTAAACTATCGAGTGGCTTCCATTCTAATTCTTCTCGTTCTTTTTCTTTTGGTAATTGATCAGCGGTTTGGCGATCATTGGTGATCTGAATTGGACTTTGGTCTCCATGATCGTTGATGGCAAACACTTGATTTAATCGCCATTCCAGTTTAGTAATCCTTTGTTCTTCGTTACAACTGACGCCTTCTGGCCAGTAAGCAGCTAACCAGCGTAACATTTTATCAATGCTTGTTTCATTGTTTCCTTCTAAGATTACTGTTCTCTTATCTTCATCCAAAAATAAACTGGCCTCACTATTGACTAAGTCTTGATCTTCTCTACTCCAATCAAAATAGTCTCTTTGACGGATCAAGAAGAGCCAATCCCCTTCCTCTAATTGTTTATCGATAATAGGGAAGGTTAGTTCACTGGTCTCTAAACCAAGTCGTGCAAGAAAATCAATGATGCCATAAACAACCAGTTGCTGCTCGATCTGAACCGAGACCGTAAGAGCATCTGTAACTCCATCTTGATTGCGATCAGCCAAAAATCCTTCTGTGGTAAAGATTTTTCGTATATCCACGATTCACTCCCTCCTCCCTACCTTTTCGACTATTCTTTCTTCTATTATCTTTCATTAGCAAACTATCTCTTTCATTCTTATACACCATTTATTACACTTAGGCTTTTAAATTAGGATCAAATTCATCACGCAACCAATCACCGACCAAATTAAAGCCAAGTACGGTCATCATGATAGCAATTCCTGGGAAGGTAGCTACCCACCAAGCAGAATCGATATAGTTACGTCCATCTGCTAACATACTTCCCCAAGCTGGAATGGAAGGATCAACTCCTAATCCAATAAACGTTAAAGAGGCTTCTAAAAGAATGTTAACAGCAACATTAAGTGTGGCTAATACGATAATTGAAGAAGCCACATTAGGTAACAAATGTTTTCTCATAATTCTAATATGGCTAGCACCAATTGAACGTGCAGCCTGAACATATTCCATTTCTTTAACGGACATTACTTGACCTCTAACTAAACGAGCAAAGCCAACCCAGTTACTAATTCCTAAGACGATAATCAACTTCCATAAACCATTTCCGATAATCGCCATCATCAAAATGGCAATCAAGATAAAGGGTAAGGCTAATTGAATATCTCCAAGTCGCATTATGAGATCGTCAGCCCATTTGCCAAAATAACCGGCGATCAAGCCCAATATTACTCCAATGACCATGGAGATTAAAACTGATATAATTCCTACCATTAGGGAGATTCGTGCACCATATATAATTCTTGTTAATAGGTCTCTACCTACCTGATCCGAACCTAAGAGATAGGGGGATTCACCTGATTCATCCGCCCATGATGGAGGTGCTAAACGGGCTCTAAGATCAGCTTGATCTGGTTCAAAAGGTGCAATCACTGGAGCAAAGGTAGCCGATAATATACTGATTAAAACGAGTAGAATTCCGATTAAGGCCCATACATTTTTCGTTGCTTTTTTGAATATTCCTGCCTTTTTCTTTTTGCTTGTTTTGGTAGACGTGTCATTTACTATTGTTACCTCTAGCACTTTTGTTTGCTCAGTATTCATTCATTCTTCCCTCCTCCCACTTTGATTCGTGGATCAATAAAACTATAACTAATATCTACCAACAGATTAACTAAAACCATGACTAAAGCTAAATAGATAACTGCTCCTTGAATCACAGGGAAATCCCTTTGATTCACGGCATCGATTAAAAGTCGGCCAACACCCGGCCAGGAAAAAACTTGTTCAACAATGACCGTTCCGCCTAATAACGTCCCAAATTGCAAGCCGATAAAAGTAACAGTAGGAACTAAAGCATTCCTTAAGGCATGTTTAATAATCACTAACCATTCACTCAACCCTTTTGAACGTGCGGTACTGATATATTGCTGATTAAGAACCTCCAACATTGATGACCGAATTAACCTCGCTAAAATCCCCGATAAAATTAAGCCAAGGGTAAATGCAGGTAAAAATAAATATTTGACTCCTTCATATCCTGATGCCGGAAACCACTGTAAACGAACAGCAAAAATTAAAATAAACATGATTCCTAACCAAAAGTTAGGAAAAGAAATCCCTAATAATGCAAAGATCCGTCCAAAAAAGTCAACACTTGTTCCTTTTTTCACGGCAGATAGGACCCCAACCGGTAAAGCGATCAATAAAGCGATGGCTAGCCCAGCAATAGCTAGTAATAAGGTTGCAGTCATTCGATCAAAGATCATCGTGATGACCTTTTCACCAGTCCTAAATGACTCTCCTAAATCTCCAACAATTAGCTTCTTAAGAAATATTGAATATTGGATATAAAGCGGTTGATCCAATCCTAACTGGGTTCGTAATTGATCAATGGCCTCTTTTGTCGGTTCACCTGCTTGAAACATCACTGCAACAGGGTCTCCTGTAAGGCGAATGGCAAAGAAAATAAGTAATGATAATGCTAAGACCACTAATATACTATGTCCAATTCTTCTGACAATAAATGCTGCCAACTGATTCTCCCCCCTTTAGACTATATGGGGAGGACAAGATTAACTCCCATCCTCCCTCTCTTTTCTAGCTAATTAAAATATTACAAAACCTATATTATCTTTTATTTTACAAATTCACTTATTCTACGGTAACCTCTTCTAAACGAATTCTCTCATCTGCTGGAGGGGTAAATCCCTTCACTTTCTTACTGACAGCCCAGAGATTAACGGATTGATATAGTGGAACATCTGGTACTAATTCATACAACCTTGCATCTAATTTCTTAAAGGCTTCCAAACGTTTAGCCTCATCAAAAGTAGAACGCTCCTCAGCGAGATATTGCTCTACTTTCTCATCATAAAAATCTGGGTTCCAGAATTCCCCTTTATGGTAGAGTAGATAGGCTGTATTATCAAAGTCTAAAGTCCAGCCACCCCAACCTTGGCGATACATATGTCCTGCTTTACCATTTGGAATTAGGTCAGATATAAATGTAGAGCTATCGACTGGGTTTATATTCACCTGAATGCCTACATCTTTAAGATAGATTTGAACCGCTTGAGCGACTTCTTTAAAGATTGCATCATTACCAGGGAAGTAAAAATCTAAGGCAGTACCTTCCTTAACACCTGCTTCTTTTAATAATTGTTTAGCCTTTTCAGGATTAAATTCTCTAAAGGGAAGAGATGGATCGTTACCAAAGGACATTTCACTTTGGAAAGTGGAGATCCGTTTCCCGTATCCATTTAAGACAGTTTCTATAATCGTATCAGCATCAATAGCTAAAGCAATTGCTTCTCTAACTTTTGGATTATCAACAGGTGGCTTAGATGTATCAAATCGAATCGAATAAACTGTTGGTGCGCCAACTGGTACTAAGTCTACTTTTTCCTCCTTTTCAACTGTCGCAGCTTGACTAATCGCTACTGCCTTCATCACATCGATGGCTCCTGTTTGTAGTTCAGCTAATCTTGTTGTTGCCTCTGGAATAATTCGGAATGTCACTTTATCTAACTTAGGTAATCCCTCTTTCCAGTAATTTTCGTTTTTCTCTAAGACTACCTTGTTATCTTTCTCATAAGTCGTCATTTTAAATGGGCCAGTGCCTACTGGATGCTCATTAAAATACTCGTCACCTTTTTCTTGAATATATTTCGGTGGTACGATTACCCCACCATAACCGGCTAATTTAGTAAGCAATACCGGGTCTTTAGTTTTAAGAATAAAGTTAACGGTATATTCGTCAACGATTTCTACATGGTCAATCGATGTATAGTTTGCCTGCTGGGGTCCTTTTTTACCTTCTTCACCAAGTAATCGGTCAAAGGTAAATTTGACAGCTTCAGCATTAAATGGTTCACCGTTGTGGAATTGAACCCCTTGACGAAGTTTAAATTGAAGTGTTTGATCATCCAAAAACTGCCAAGATTCTGCTAAGCCTGGTTGAATTTTTAGATCAACTGTACGATCGACTAAGCCTTCAAAAACGGATGTTGCAATCGTACTCCAATCCAGTAAGAAAGTATCAATAGGATCCCAATTGTGAGGATCCCCAACCACACCAATGGTAATTTCATTTTTACTTGCAGTTGCGGGTTGTTCACTTTGTTTTTCGTCTTTTGCAGGTTCAGTAGCCGTATTTGAAGAACAGCCAGCTAATACCATACTTAAAACCAAGACTAATGCTAAAATACCCATCGTTATTCTTTTCATCTGCTTTTCCCCCTTATTTATTTTATTCATATAAATGACAGGCGACATAATGCCCGTTATTTACTTGTCGAAATTCAGGTCTTTGTACTTTACAGATCTCCATCACCTCAGGGCAACGGGTATGGAATGGACAACCACTAGGTGGGTTAGCCGGACTTGGTACATCCCCTGATAAGATGATTCGTTCTTTTTTTGCTCTTCGATTGGTCGTAGGAACCGCAGATAATAATGATCTGGTATAAGGATGTAAAGGTTCATAGTAGAGATCCTTCTTTGGAGCAAGCTCCACCATCCTTCCCAAATACATTACCCCAATGCGATCACACAAATGTTTGATAACACTTAAGTCATGAGAAATGAAAAGATATGTTAAAGCAAACCTTTTTTGTAAATCTTTGAGTAAATTAAGAACCTGTGATTGAATGGAAACATCTAGGGCAGAAACGGGTTCATCTGCCACAATCAATTTAGGATTCAAGGCTAGGGCCCGAGCAATTCCGATCCTTTGTCTCTGTCCACCACTAAATTCATGGGGAAAGCGGTCCATATGTTCTTCTTTCAAGCCAACCACTTGAAGGAGCTCTTTCACTCTTTCTTTTCTTTGCTTTGCTTCTAGCTGATTGAAGATCACTAATGGCTCCTCAATGATTTCACCAATGGTCATCCGTGGATTTAAAGATGCAAATGGATCTTGAAAAACAATTTGAAAATCTTTACGTTTTTTCCGTAATTCTTGCTGATTTAATTCTAAGATATTATTACCTTCAAAAAGCACTTCTCCTTCAGTCGGTTCTAGTAAGCGAACTATCATTCTCCCAGTAGTCGTTTTACCACATCCAGACTCTCCTACTAAACCAAATACTTCGCCTTTAAAAATGGAAAAATTCAAGTTATCTACCGCTTTGACATGATTAACAGTTTTCCTTAATAAACCTTTTTTAATCGGAAAATATTTCTTTAATCCTTTGACTTCTAAAAGTATCTCTTTAGAATCATCCGTTAATTTCTCATTCATTACTTCACCCCCTGTTCCTCATATAGCCAACATCTAACCCGACTATATTCCTTAAGTTGGATCATCGGTGGGGCTTGCTGAAAACAACGTTGTTCTGCTTTGCTACATCGAGGAGCAAAACGGCAACCTGATGGCATTTGATCAGGGCTTGGAACCGTACCAGGGATGGAGTAAAGATATTCTTTTTCTTCTTCTAAAGTAGGGATTGACTCAATTAAACCAATTGTATAAGGATGTTTAGGATGGTCAAATAAGTCATCGATTTCTGCCTCTTCTACCACTTGTCCTGCATACATTACCACTACTCGATCACAGATTTCAGACACAACGCCAAGATCGTGTGTAATCAAAATAATGGACATTTCCATTTCTCTTTGTAGCTTTTTCATTAAATCTAAGATTTGAGCTTGAATGGTGACATCTAATGCGGTTGTAGGCTCGTCCGCAATTAATAACTCAGGATGTAATGACATCGCCATGGCGATCATCACTCTTTGTCTCATCCCACCAGATAGTTGATGTGGATACTCATCAACCACTTGTTCAGCTCTTGGTATTCCTACAAGCTTAAGCATTTTAATCGCATGCTCTTTTGCTTCCTTTTTGGAAACTTTTTTATGTGTCCTAATTACCTCAATGATTTGCGACCCTACGGTATAGACTGGATTTAGGGAAGTCATCGGTTCCTGGAAAATCATAGCTATTTCTTTGCCTCTAATATTTCTTAAATCTTTTTTACTTAGATTAACGATATTTTTATCTTTAAATTGAATACTTCCATACTTAACTTTACCGTTAAGAGGAAGTAAACCCATTACAGATAAAGAGGTAACGCTTTTTCCACTCCCTGATTCGCCAACGATCCCTAGCGATTCTCCTTTTTTTACGTAAAAATTTACACCATCTATCACATTCAAGTCTTGTTCATTGGAATTAAAATTTACATGGAGCTCCTTAACCTCTAGTAAATGCTGTCCCATCTTCTCACCTCATTCTCTAAATCCCATGTTTCTAGAAATTTCATTGACGGCAATTTTTAGTTCTTGGATTAAACTAGGAAGTCTATTTGAATCAAAACGATCTATTGGACCTGCGATACTTAAACCCGCAATGACCTTTCCAGTATAGTCTCTGATTGGCATCGCTACTGCTGCTGATCCATTTTCCAGTTCATTATAACTGACTGTATACCCCGATTCCCTCGCTTGAGCAATCATCTTTAATTGCAAATCCTTATCAACAATCGTTCCATTGGCAATTTTTTGCCATTGAAACTTATTAAATAGCTGTTCAATTTCTTGATCATCCATGTACGATAATAAAATTCTTGGGCACGCTCCTGCATATAATGGAGCCCTTCTTCCTACACGGGTATACACTCTCACTGGATGAGAGGTATCTACTTTTTCAATATAAACGGCTTCATTCCCATCAACTACAATGAGATTGACGGCCTCATTCACTTGATCCCTTAGTTTAGTCATCGACGAAAAGGCAGCTTTTCTAATTTCTAATCGTTGCTCAACAAGGTATCCTAATTCCAATAAAGACAAACCTAAACTATAGCTGTGTTGACTATTATCAACTCTTCTTAAAAAGCCTTCACTTTCAAGAGTTACAACCATTCTGTGTAATGTGCTTTTAGGTAATTCAGTCATTCTGGCCATCTCGGCTATTGATAATTGTTCATACTGTCTAAAATAGTTAAGTATTTCTAGTCCCTTTAATACGGTTTTATTCCTGTAATCCATCACTAAACCACCATTACCATCGTCTCAATCCCATGATCAATATTTTACAAATTTTACATTTCATTTGTCTCGATATTTGAGACGTTATCTTATTTTTTAAAATTTTATTAAAATCAATTTTATGTGCATAATTATTTCTTGTCAATATTTTCAGAAACTTAAGATTATATTGTAAGCGGTTACTTTTTTTGCTTTAAGAGTAACTGTATAATTTGGCCATTTCATATACCACTTGTGCCACAAGTATAACAACAACTGGACGAACGGCGATCATCATTCCTTTTAACCATGCCGCATCTCTAAATTTTAAATAAATATTTATTCAATAGAACTTTCCCCTATAAAATTCTAAATTATCCATGTAAAAAGACCATTAGCTGATAACAGTTAATGGTCTTTTTGTCAAAAACTTATTATATGAAGTATGGAATCTCCCCATCCTTTTCATCTACATATTCAATCACAGACTTATTCGTTTTAAGATCTATTTGTAACGTGCAACGTTTCTCTTCTTTTTGCCAGGAAAGCCGAATCTCATCTTGCGCGGAATCTAATACCTTAAACTCGCCATTAAACGCATCATATTCATTTCTAAATCTGATGAGCTGTAGAAGTCTTTGAACAACTTTCTTGTTAAGAGAATGCTCAATTTCATCCAAACTGAAGTTGTGGCGATTGATTTCACGGCCTTCACCAGTTTTTTTAACACCTTCCATATCATTCTCTCCAGCAAGCAATCCAACATAATATACCTGGGGAATTCCCGGAGTGAAAAATTGGATCGCTCTGGCAGCTAAGTAGGCATCATCATCCCTATTTAGAACGGAATAATAAGAACATCTTATTTGGTGAACGTCAAAGCCATCCTTATCCTTGTGCTCATGGGATAAGATAAGGCTTAGATTCGATCCTCTTTCTAAGCAGACATTCACTAGTTTCCTTGCTTCCTTTGTATCGATCAGATCATCCAAATCTGGCTTAACTGGTATTCCATCATGACAATCAAGCATCGTAACTTGTTTATGAGGTCGATTTTTAAGATAATCTAATAGATCTTTACTCGATTTATTGACCAATGCATCAAGGATTCTATATGGCAAGATAAAGTCATAAATCCAGAAACCATGTTCTGCTAGTTTATATTGAATAGAGTAGTGGGCATGAACTTCGGGAAGTAATTCAATCTCCATCGAATCGGCAATTTCTCTCATCCAATCCAGAAAATCATAAATATCTGGCTCAACAAAAAAGCAACTTGTACCTAGCTTTTTAATCACATAACCAACGGCATCAAGTCTAACCATTTTTACATTCTGTTGTTTGAAATTTTGAAAAAAAGAGGTAAGCAACTGTTTTACTTTCTGTGATTTTATATCTAAATCAATTTGCTCAGAAGGATCAGTTTTCCCAAAAGTTGTCCAAACCCGCTCCTGTTCACCAGTCTCTTTTATTGAAAAAGTCGAATAGGGAAGCGGTCGCCGTAGGAACATTTTGTCAATATCTTCTTGTACAGGTTCTCCATCATCCCATATCTTATCTAGGGTGATGAACATATCTGCATACTCTGATTGGCGTCCTTTTTTTAGGAAATCTTGGAAATAAAGAGACTGCCTAGAAATATGATTGACCATCAAATCTAGCATAACATCAAAATTTTCACCAATAGCCTTTATATCTGCCCAAGTCCCAAACCTCGGGTCGATTTCTAAATAGTTAATGGGAGCAAATCCTCTATCCCCTGAAGAAGGGTAGGGTGGCAAGATATGAACTCCACCTTTAAAAATATCGACAAAATACTTTAAAAGAACGTGATGAAGGTTCTTTAAATTCCCACCAAGAGAATCTGGATACGTAATCAACTGTACTTGGTTTTTTACGTTCATAACGAAACCTCCTATAATCCATACATTTCTTTAATGATTTCAAGCTTAGGCAAATCAACAACTGCCCCTATAAATTTTAACTTGTAGGCACTAACTGCAAATCCTAATTTTGCTGCTTCACGAATCGTGTATCCTTTCACTAACGCCGTATAAAATCCCGACCAGAATGCATCACCAGC
Organism: Tepidibacillus decaturensis; assembly: GCF_001561915.1. Lineage (GTDB taxonomy): Bacteria > Bacillota > Bacilli > Tepidibacillales > Tepidibacillaceae > Tepidibacillus_B > Tepidibacillus_B infernus. The sequence continues at coordinate 2,494,684 of NZ_LSKU01000001.1, forward strand.
ACCCGTTGTATCGACAACATCGGTTGCGAAGGTGTTATATTGAACCGTTTCTTTTCCATTTGAAACAATGGCCCCGTCCTTCCCTAAGGTCATAATCACTAGTTTTGCTCCAAGATTTAAAAACTTTTCGATCTGATTCTCATGAGTGTCTTTCCCGAATAATCGCTCCGCATCGTCCTCAGAGGGTTTTACGATATCCACCTTTCCTATTATCGATTTCACATACTCAGCTCCATTCTCTCCCTTTTGCCATATCATTGGATGATAGTTTGGGTCAAAACCAAGCAATATTTGATTCTTGGTCACCTCTTCGATCATTTTTTCAATCGTTTTTCGTGCAGGTAATCTAGATAATGGCCAACAAGAAAAGTGAATGATCTTAGAATCAAGCAAAGATTCCTTCAACTTTGGAGTATATTCCAACTGATAATCTGCCCCTCTATAAAAAATAGGGATAGGGGTTGATTGACTTTTTGTGACAACGACCATGCTTGTGGAGTCATCTACACACTCAATACAACTCGTATCAATACCCTCTTTATTTAACTGATTGATTAAAAAAGATCCTAATCTGTCTTTGCCGACTGCAGAAGCAACCATAGAACGAATGCCTAATTTTTTTACGTTCATTGCAATATTCGAAGGTGATCCACCAAAAAACCTGTGATACGTATCACATTCATCGTTTTCACCGTAATTTTCAGAAATCATATCAACTAGAAGTTCTCCGACTGTTAATATATCGTTTTTCTTGTCTTGAAATTCTATTTTTCTGTTCAATTCATACATGTGGAACCTCCAGAAATAGATAATTATTGATTTAATTTAATAGATATATGCGAGTTTCATATGGTTTTAGCGTAAGTTCTTTCTTTAATTGCAATTCAGCTCCCTTATAATTATTGAGAATAAGTTCTGAACTCGAATAGGAAACACTATCCGGCATGGTGAACTTTATTGTCTTTTCGCCAAAATGATTGATGACGATTGCTTTTTGGTTACCTAACTGGCGAAGATAGATAAATAGAGTTGGATGATCTGCCAACAACAATTTATAACTACCATAAATAAATAAATAAAGGGTTCTCTTTTCTTAAGCGAATCATTTTTTGATAGAAATGTAAAATTGAATCAGGATCCTCTATTTGTTGTGCCACATTAATCTTCTTATAATTAGGATTGATTTTTAGCCAAGTTTGATTGGCTGTTGTAAATCCCGCCATATGCTCAGCATTCCATTGCATCGGCGTGCGAGAATTATCTCGTCCCTGCTGCCAAATGACTTTCATGATCTCATCATGAGAATGACCTTTTACTGATTGTACTTTGTAATAATTGATCATTCCGACATCATTATAATCTTCAATGGAGGGGAATTGGACATTGGTCATTCCAATTTCTTGCCCTTGGTAGATAAAGGGGGTCCCTTTCATAAAGAAGTATAAGGCCCCTAACATTTTGGCGCTCTCTTTCCAATACTTCTTATCATTTCCCCAACTTGATACCCTTCGTGGTTGATCGTGATTTTCGATAAATAATGCATTCCAACCTCTGCCCTCTAAACCTGTCTGCCATTTTGATAGGTTTTTCTTTATTGCCTGTACATCAATCGATCCATCTTTATCCCTTTTCCAAAGATTTAAGAATTCAAATTGAAAAATCATATTAAAATACCCGTTTTCTTCACCAACCCATTTATCTGCATCCTCAAGCCCAACACCATTTGCTTCTCCAACTGTCATGATGTCATGGTTTTTTATCGTTTTTTGGGAAAATTCCGTAAGAAACTGGTCAATTCCGTCGACATTCATCATTTTCGGGAAGCATGGAACGTAATCTAGCTTCTGTGGGTTTGGCATATCGGGAAATCCTGGTTCTTTTTTGATGTGGGAGATTGCGTCAATTCGGAAACCGTCAATTCCTTTTTCTAACCACCAATTCACCATTTCATATAAAGCATTTCTTACTTCAGGATTTTCCCAATTTAGGTCAGGTTGACGTTCTGAAAAAATATGCATATAATACTGGTCTGTTTTTTCATCGTATTTCCATGCTGAACCACTAAAAATGGATTCCCAGTTATTTGGTTCCTTGCCGTCTTTGCCATCTCTCCAGATATACCAATCACGTTTTGGATGATCCTTTGAAGACCGCGACTCAATAAACCATTGATGTTCATCACTCGTGTGATTGATGACAAGATCTAAAATCAGTTTCATGCCGCGTTGATGGACTTCTTCTAACAGCTTGTCAAAATCCTCCATCGTTCCAAACTCGTCCATAATATCTTGATAATCCGAAATATCATATCCATTATCATCGTTAGGGGATTTATAGATCGGGCAAAGCCAAATCACGTCTATCCCGAGTTGTTGCAAGTAATCTAATTTAGATAGAACCCCATTTAAATCACCAATCCCATCTCCATTGCTATCCATAAAGCTACGAGGATAGATTTGATAGACAACGGCTTCTTTCCACCATGCTTTTGTCATCTCATGATCTCCTTCTCCATTTTATTATTTAGTTTATTTAATAGATCCTTGTGTCACTCCACTAATTATGTGTTTCTGCCCTATCATATAGATGATTAAGATTGGTAGAATCGTTAAAAGTATCGCTGGAATCAATAATTCCCAGTTATTCATATATGTTCCGTTGAACACCTTCATTTTCACTGGCATCGTATACACGCTTTCGTTGCTTAACACTAAGGAAGGAAGCAAGTAATCATTCCAAATCCACATGATATTAAGAATCGAAACCGTGACGGTGATAGGTTTAAGGATTGGAAATACAATTAGGAAAAAGGTCTGTGTCGTATTGCATCCATCAATTATTGCCGCTTCTTCAATCTCAACCGGAATGGATTTAATAAATCCATGATAGATAAAGATAGAAAGGGCACTTCCAAACCCAATATAAAACATTATTAATAAAAGGATAGGCATCACGTCAATTAGATGGAGTTTGGCTCCATATATATAAATAAGTGGTATCATCAATGATTGAAATGGTATTACCATGGAAGCGACTAATCCCATGAAAAATATTTTGTTATATTTTGTTGGTTTCCTGACCAAATGATAAGCGGCCATAGAGGAAAAGATCACAATAAAAAGTGTACTTATACTCGTGATAAGGAAAGTATTTTTAAATGTAACCAAAAAATTCATCTTATCTAAAACATCGATAAAGTGTGTCCAGTTCCAATCTTTTGGTAAAGAAAAAGGATTAACTAAAATTTCGCCATTCGATTTGAAGGAGTTTATAATCAGTAGAATAAAAGGGAATATAAAGCTAACCAACGCAATAATGGCAATTAAATAGGCGAACATGGATACCGCCACTTTTTTTCCCTTCATTATGCCTCAACCTCCATTTTCTTGCTAAAATATACCTGTATGCCTGTGACAATTGCGACAATTAAAAATAACACCATTGCCTCGGCCTGTCCTGTGCCATAGTTTGCTTGAACAAACGCCTTATTTACAACATACATAGAAACCATTTCGGTACTGTTATATGGACCTCCTTGCGTTAATGAGAAGTTCAAGTCATATACCATGAATGCATTTTTCAAAGCCAAGAAAGTGGTTACAACAAATGATGGTATCATTAGTGGAAGCGTTACATGAAACATTTTACGGAAAAAACCAGCTCCATCAATTTTTGCAGCTTCCATTAGATCATTTGGTATACTAACTAATCCAGCGATAAAAATAATCATCATATATCCTGACGATTGCCAGATCGTTACCAAGACAAGTGCCCAAAAGGCAAGATGAGGATCACCCAACCAGCCTAATTTTAACCATTGAATATCCAATTTTTCGCCAATGGCAGGCAATGATTGCACAAATATAAATTGCCAAATGTAACCGAGCACTAAGCCACCAATGAGGTTTGGCATAAAATAAGCTGTTCTTAAAGAGTTTTGTATCCTTAAGCCCGATGTAACCAGATAGGCCAGTCCAAACCCAACTATATTTACAAAAAAGACCGTTGCCAACATGAACTTTAGCGTCAATCCAAGCGATGCCCAGAATTTCGAATCTTCCATTGCACTAAGATAGTTATAGAAACCTGAAAATACCATAGGGTCTGATGGTGTATCCATTTTATTCAGAGTAAGAAAAATTCCATATATAAAAGGGATCATTACGGTCATTGCAAAAAAGAATGTCGTAGGTCCAAGGAATAAAATCGAATTACCCCAATTTGAAAACTTCCCTTTTCGCTTTTTCATTTCATCACATCCTATCCTTCTAGTTAAAACAAGTGGGCGAGATCTATATACTCGCCCACGCCGTGGTATTTTAATGTTCATTCCATCCATCATTTATTCCTTATAACTTTTGTAATAGCTTTCAAAAGCTTTAGCTAAATCCGCTCTTGATTGTTGACCAGCAATATACTTTTGAACCTCTGGTCCAATAATTGTCGTCCAATCTCCCGTATTGACATAATTGGTAGTAAACGGCATTGTTTTATTATTTGCAATTGCGTTGCTGATTGCTACCCCTAAAGGATTGGTAACCTTTAATGGGTTATTTGTAAAAGCAGAGATAATTTGAGCTTTATTTACGATAAAATCTTGACCTGCTTCATCATAGACAAGCCAATTGAGAAACTTCTTAGCTGCCTCTTGTTGTTCTTGTGTTGCTTTTTTATTGATCACAAAAATCTGGGTTGGTCCAGCTGCAATTTTATTGTTAAGTGGATTATTTGGGTTATTATCAACAGGTATCGGCATAAATCCAAAGTTATCACCAGCTAGCGCTTGTAAAGAATCAAATGCCCAGTTACCATTAAACAAGATGGCAGCTTCACCTTTCCCAACTGCCACATGTGCCGCATCATAATATTTGCCAATTGGGAGTTCTCCGAACTTGTTATATTCTTTGGATGTTAGAAGATCTAATGTATTGTAATAATTATTCCATACTTTGTTTTTGGTTAGATCCAGTTTTCCCGCTTTTAAGTCATCTAAAAGACCAGTGGGGTCACTTGACTGATTCAAGAAAAGGGAACTGTAGTGATTAGCAACAGACCAGGCTTCTGTTTGATAAGCTATAGGATATTCAACTCCGGAAGCCTTGATCTTTTCAAGAAGATCCTTTAATTTATCCTGTGTGTTTATTGAGAAAGGATCAAACTTCCCGCCAATCGCTTTTTCAATTACTTTTTCATTGTATACCAAACCCATTCCCTCAACTGCAAATGGGAAACCAATCACTTGACCTTCCGAATTTTTTAGTGCGTCATTCGTGTCCTTTACCCATTTCTCATTTGAGAGATCAATGCCAACATCCTTGTATTTGTGTAAGGTATCATAAGGAGAAAACATGGCTAAGGTCACTGTTTTCCCAGATGAAGTCAATTTGTCAAAAACATTCAATGGATCTCCTACTGCAACAGATTGAACTTCAACGTTAATATCTGGGTTTGTTTTCATGAATTCTTGAGCTGCTTGTTTAAACTGTGCATCAATTTCACCTTTACCATTTGTAACAATGATATTGACTTTAGAGGATGAATCGGAAGCCCCTTCTTTTTGATTCCCCCCACACGCTGTAAATGTAAGGATTAAGGCGATTGCCATCGCAACTAAAGCTGACTTTCTAAACAAGCCTACTTTTTTCTTAACACGATTCATTTGCTCATCTCCCTTTTATTAGGTGCTTGAAACCTAATCCTTTTAACTCTATAACATTTAGGAAAAGGTTTTCCTAGCTTTTGATACTAATTATATAGTAACGTTTTATATGATTCAATAGTTTTTTTGAAAACGGTTTCCCAACACTTAAAAAAAAAGACGCTTCCCGCTTCTATGGTCTGCATCATGATTTTATCTTTTTCTTATAAGTTTAACGCTATCGCGAATGATAAGCCTATAATTGACATAATGCTCTAATTTGTCTAACTCCTCTTCATTGATTACTTTAATTAACGTCTCCATCGATAGGGAACCCATTTTAAAGGAATCTACACGAACAGTTGTCAATTGTGGGCGAATCAGGGTCGCTATCTCAATATCATCAAAACCCACAATAGATAAGTCATCTGGAACAAAATACCCTCTATCCTCTGCACAGTTCTTATCCCCAATAGCGATTGTATCAGAAGCACATAAGATAGCTGTTGGAATGGTTGAACGTCTAAGTAACGTTTCCATTGCCTTATAACCACCTTTTGTTGAGAAATCACTCTCAACCAGGTAATCTGGATTTATCGGTAGTTGATAGCGTTTCATCTCATCCAAAAATGCTTTATAACGTGAATAACCGGCTGATTTGTCTTTTAATGGCCCATGAATCATCCCAATCTCTTCATGTCCACTGCGTATTAAATAGCGCACGACCTCGGTAATTGACGTATAATTATCGACATCCACCCACGGTATATAGCTATCTGTTGTTTTTTGGCCGACGACGACTAATGGAATATTATAATGATGAATGAGATGAACATGTCGCTCTGTAATGTCTACTGAGGACAAAATAATCCCATCCACCTGTTTTTCCTTAAATATATCAATGGCTTTTAATTCTTGCTCTGTATCTAAACGGGAATTACTTAAAATAATATTGTAGCCATTTTGATTAGCAACCTCTTCAATCCCATTGATAAGATCAGCAGAAATAGAATTAATCTGTGGTATAATCACCCCAATTAAGTTGGTTGATTTATTGATTAATCCTCTAGCTAATGCATTCGGGCGAAAATTTGTCTCTTCGATCACTTTTTCTACTTTTTCCCTTATTTCATCATTGACAGGTTTACTATTATTAATGACTCGCGAAACAGATGAAATGGAGACCCCCGCCATCCTTGCAATATCTTTTATGGTCAATTTTTTCAATTCATACTCCCCTCACCTTCCGGGAAAACCTTTTCCTATTAAAAGTATATTTTAAAATCTCTTTTGTCAAGAAAAAAACTTGCTATCCCATTAGCTTTTTGATTGATAGCATTTTGCTTTTCAACTTCACAAAAAGGTGTATATTTTTGCCAAGCAGTCTTCTACGACTTCTTTAGGAGCTTGACCATTTATATGTAAATGACGAGCTCGCCTATTTATATTTTTTACCTAGCCTGTTAAAATAACCCTATTCCTCCACTTTATCTTCGGTTTCCACAAGACTCCCTCTTCAACACCGTAAGAGGGAGTTGTGTCAATCCTCGAAATAAGTCTCGCTTTCATATGTATATATACAGTTTTAACGGCCAATGTCGTCTATTAAAATGATTTGTCGCCCTCTATACAATAAGATATACTAAAAAAGGAATGAGAAGATTAGAGATTAGAAAGAAGAGGAGAAATATGCTACATTTAGATATATTTATCGCATTTTTTCGTTCGGGAATGTTAGGATTTGGCGGGGGACCTTCTTCAATCCCTCTCGTCCATAAAGAAGTGGTGGAGAGATTTAAATGGATGGATGATGATGAATTTGCTGACGTCTTGGCGTTAGGAAATACCTTACCAGGGCCAATTGCCACCAAAATGGCCGGCTATATCGGTTATCGAATGGCGGGGATTCCTGGGATGTTTAATGCACTATTGGCCTCTATTTTACCAACGATTCTTCTCATGATTGTATTTCTTACATCACTAAATACTTTTAAAGATCAAGCGTGGGTAAAAGGAATGACAAGAGGGGTTGTCCCCGTTGTTGCCATGATGATGATTACCTTAACATGGGACTTTGTAAAAAAGTCAAAGCAACATCTTGGGTGGTTTGCTTCTATCCTTATGATTATCGCAAGTTATCTTTTACTTGAAATACTTAACGTTCATCCCGCAATCCTTATCGTTATTTTATTATTGGCAGCTGTACTGAAACGGGATCCTAAATCTGTGAAAGAGGGAGGATCGGCTAAATGATATATTTGCAAATTTTCTTAGCTTTATTTATCCCCGGAATTCTTGGCTATGGTGGTGGTCCATCCTCGATTCCATTGATTGAAAATGAGGTCGTTGGTCGATATGGCTGGTTTACCGTAAGTGAATTTAGTGAAATCTTAGCCTTAGGCAATGCTTTACCAGGGCCTATCGCCACCAAAATGGCTGGTTACATTGGCTATTCACAAGGTGGCATTTTAGGTACGATCATAGCTGAATTAGCTGTCGTTGCCCCTTCATTAGTTCTAATGATTCTTTTGCTGAAATTGCTTTTCAAGTATAAAGACTCACCAAGAGTGAAGCGGATGAGCCAGTATGTTCGCCCAACAATTGCTGTGTTATTAGGAGTGATTGCCTATAAATTCATTGATACCTCTATAGGTCATGTAGGTGCTATCCAAACCATGGTCCTCATTGGTATCAGTTATTTATTGATGGAGCGTTGGAAGATTCATCCTTCTTTTGTGATTTTAGGCGCATTGGTGTATGGCTCGATCTTCTTAGCATAGAAATAAAAAAGCAGTGAATCATTCATTAGTTGATTCACTGCTTTTTTCTAGTTTTAAGTTTAACAAATCAATCTTAAAGCCTGCTTCCATTAATACATCTAATCCAAGCAATCCATTTATATCTTTATAGCCAAAATCATTAAAATCTATGTCCAAGTTCTTAATAGAAAAATCACCAATTGTGATTTCATCTACCTTCTTCCTAAATGCATGTTCTTTTCCGCCAATACCATAATAAGTAACGATTCGATCATTTACCTCTACTTGTACCCCAATATCATCAACCGCATTTTGTGAAATTAAGGTTTTAGATGCTCCAGTATCAACGACTAAATTTTTAATTGTTTTTGATTTTCCATTAGTCGTTATTCTAATATCCACTAACAACAAACCATATTGATACTTTATTTTCATAAAAATCTCCTTAGTCCAATATCTTCTCTGATTTCAAGAACGATATTTTCATGAGCAGTATGATATACAAATTCATCGCCTTTGGACTTTAAAAGTTCACCTGTAGCATTTTTATCATCAATCACTTCGATTAGAGCCACTTCTTCTATCACTTCCTGCCCATCTGCAACTCTTGATGATAAAGCTTTTAATTTTACAAATTGGTTAGGATACATTTTACGAATGGAAGACCATTTCATTCCATTTTCCCCCTCTATACTAAGTATAGTATTTAAAATGATCGAAAAGATTTATATTCACTTAATCGCAAACATGATTTCGCCTTCGGCCACTAGCTTGTCTCCTACATGGGCTGTTGCTTTTCCTTTTCCCATTGGTCCTTTTACTTTGATGACTTCTACGGTTAAAGTTAATGTATCTCCTGGGACCACTTGATCACGAAAACGGAAGTTGTCAATTCCAGTAAAAAAAGCTAACTTTCCCTTATTTTCTTCCTTCACAAGCATGGCCACTGCGCCAACTTGGGCTAAAGCTTCTACAATCAAAACCCCTGGCATCACTGGATACTCCGGAAAATGGCCTTGAAAAAATGGTTCGTTTATCGTTACATTCTTAATCCCAACTGCCTTTTTGCCTTCCTCTAATTCAATCACCTTGTCCACTAAAAGAAATGGATAGCGGTGTGGTATAATTTTATGTATTTCTTTGATATCTAACATCGCTTAGTTCCCTCCAACCAAAATTTCACAGCATAATTTTCGGCCTTGCCGCTTAGAATAAATAGTGTCCCCTCTTCCGGCTCTGGTTGGATGAGGGTTCACATAAAGGAGCATGGCGCACTTGCTGCGTTGTGCTCTCTTTTAGTCATTGATTTTTTTAAACTGAAACATGTAAACAATTGAAGTTAAGAATGAAAATGCAACTACAAAGGTAAAGAATTCTACATTATAGGGTAAATCAAAAGTGATGAGCAATACAGCAAGGTAATACATAAAAGTAGTCATCTTGCCTAGGGCATTGGCTGGCACCGTTTTCTTCCCTCTAAAATGAAAAAAAGCGGAACCGATAATCATACTTGCATCTCTAAAAAAGAAGATGGCTGCTACTAACCAAGGGATTTCACCAGCAACTAACAAAGAAATAATGACTGTAATCATCATCAGCTTATCTGCCAATGGGTCTAACATGCTACCCAATTCTGTGACTAAATGATGCTTTCTTGCCAAATACCCATCTATCACATCCGTAATCCCTGCTAGTAATAGAATTCCATAGGCGTGAATTTCGTATCCATTAAAAAATACAAGAAGGAAAACAGGAATTAAGAGAAATCGACTTACAGTAAGAATGTTTGGCACATTCACGAATTTTCCCCCTCTTCATCTGAGGTTGTAAGATTCCTTAGAATTGTCCTTTACAAGAGGCTCTCAAAAGTCGCACCTTTTGCAAAGAACAATTCTTATCAAACTTAGTAATTGTAAGATTCCATTAAGCGTGTTGCAATCAAAGAAAGGCATGGATGACGGAGCTCGTTACAAATTACAATTCGCGTCAAAAAAGCCACCTTCATAGTAACGAAGATGACTGAAAGGAAGTCTAGCCAAAAATAAGTTGGTACATATGAACCCATGTAGTCGGGTTTAATATTTCAAGAGGATTGCCTTTACCAAGCACCCCGTACCCAATGATTGAACCTACAAAAAATGAAATGATTGCAAATGCCATCAATAAGAAAGCTAAACGATTAAGGCTTTGTTTTGAACCCACTGTTTTTTTCTTTTTCTTCTCAGTGGTATGTCTTTCTGATCTTGATCTTACTTTTGCTTGTTGTGATTCCATTCTGTCTCATCCTTTTATCCTCTAAGGTTATTTACCATTCCTGCCATTTGATCAGCGATGGAAATCCCCCTTGATTGAAATTGATAAGCTCTTTGGGCTTCTGTTAATTGAACCATTTCTTTGGCTAACTCTACATTAGAGGCTTCTAAACTCCCTTGAATCACAGCGTAGAGGTTGGCATATCTAGGCTCTGCTAAATCAAAGTTCTGGTCTCTTACCTCGATTCCCTGATCAATCAGTTCAGCAGGAATCCGATATTGGTTTGCCCCATCTTGTGCTAATGCTTGAAGGGATATGATTCTTGTAAGTTTTAACGTTGCTATTTCTTCTTTCGTTCCATCTGCATATTCAGCAATCACATTTCCTTGTTTATCTACCTGAAAGGTTGCTTGCTCAGGAATTTCGATTGGAAAATCATAAGTATCTAAAACATAATCGCCTTGATCTGTAACTAAATAGCCTTCTGCATCGATTTGAAAATGGCCATCTCTGGTATATCTAAGTTCTTTAGGGTCTAGTGAATTCCCATCTGCAGGGATCACTGTAAAGAAAATGTCTTTACCCATCAACATCAGGTCTGTTGAAACCCCTGTTTCAATAGGTTGCCCTTGATTAAAATTGCCTAAGGTTAACGAAACTCTTGAACCGGTTGCTTGGTCCAATCCCATTGGGGTCATTCTTCCTTGTAATCGAAAGGAATCTGGTTGTTCGATTCTTGATGACAAGATGTCCTGAAAAAATATTTCCCTTCCTTTATATCCAGTTGTCTCAATATTGGCTATATTATTGGATATGGTATCTATTTTTTGTTGGGTGGCTTGCATTCCTACCAAACCATTGATCATGGAAACATTCATCTCATAACCTCTTCCTTTCCATTATACATCTATACCCTACCAATTTCATTCGCAGCTTTTTCCAAGGTGCGATCTAAAGATTGAATCACTTTTTGATTGGCTTCATATAATCTTAAAGCTGTCAGCATATCGACCATGGTTTGACTCGGGTCTACGTTTGCTCGCTCTATTTTCCCTTGTTGTATCTGATAATTGCCATTGGGATCGACCATAGGGGGATTGTTATTATCATTTAAACGATACATATTATTCCCTTGTTTCAATAGCTGTTTTGGGTCATTGATGACAGATAAACCAATTCTGATTTGTTCTCCGTCAGAGAAGGTCATCAATCCCTTTTCATCCACTTTAAAGGTACGGCCATTTACTTGGATAGGAAATCCAAGATCATCTAAAATCAGGTAGCCTTCAGGAGTGACTAATTGCCCGGCAGCATCTTCTGTAAAAACGCCACTTCTAGTATAAAATCGATTTCCTTTTCCATCAACTGCAGTAAAAAAAAGAGATGGTTTCAGGCCTGTTGTTGGATCGATCGGTAAATCTTGATCAATAATAGCAAGATGATAGGGGTCATTTGTTTCGATTAAATCCCCTTGCGTAAAAATAGGTACACTTTCCTCAATAAAGACACCTTGATGAATCGAACCGATTTGTTTATTTGCAGCAAATGGTTCTTGAATCGCTTGAAGAAAAACCTCAGGAAAAGAACGCATCATCGCTTGATCCTGTTTATATCCAGGTGTATTGATATTGGCTAAATTATTCGTTAAGATATCTTGACGTTTTTGTTGAGTTAACATTCCTGCTGCTGCAGTATACAATCCGCGGATCATTTTCCTTCACCTTCATTTATGGAATTAGATCGATACACTTATCTCTTTTTTCTTTTTTTGACCTTATCTAAGTTGTCCAACATGATTCCTGTTCCCCGTACAACACAAGACATCGGATCATCTGCAATAAGAACAGGCACTTTTAATTGTTCTGTTAATAATGCATCAATTCCGTGCAGATAAGCTCCGCCACCCGTTAAAATAACCCCTTTATCAATAATATCTGCAGAAAGTTCAGGTGGGGTCTTTTCTAAAACAGATTTTGCAGCGGCAATGATCGCTGAAATCGGTTCTTGTAATGCTTTTCTAATCTCATCAGAATGGATCGTCACAGAAATCGGTAATCCAGTGACTAAATCTCTCCCGCGAATATCCATTTCTTCATTTCGACTTCCGGCAAATACTGTACCAATTTGTTTTTTTAAGTCTTCAGCTGTCCGTTCACCTATGAGTAAGTTATACTTTCTTTTTATGTACGCCATAATGGCATGATCAAACTTGTCCCCTGCAATCTTAATAGAAGAGGCGGTGACGACATCTCCCATCGATAAAACAGCTACATCTGTCGTTCCTCCGCCAATATCTACAACCATATTCCCACTAGGTTGAAAAATATCCAATCCAGCGCCTATGGCAGCAGCCTTGGGTTCATATTCTAGAAAGACTTCTCCTCCACCGCTTTTTTCTGCAGCTTCCCGTATCGCTTTTTCTTCTACTGATGTAATGTTTGTTGGTGCACAGATTAAGATTCGAGGTTTTTTAAAAAAACTTTTCACTCCAGCTTTGCTGATAAAATGTTTAAGCATTGCTTCTGTAATATCAAAATCTGCAATAACCCCATCTTTTAACGGCCTTGTTGCAATGATATTCCCTGGGGTCCTTCCAACCATTTGCCTTGCTTCTTCTCCTACTTTTAATACTTTTTTCGTTCTAGTATCGATCGCAACGACGGATGGCTCATCGATGACTACTCCGCGACCCTTTACATGAATCAATACATTGGCTGTACCAAGGTCTATTCCGATATCCTTACTCAACATGATCCATATTTCCTCCCTGCCGCATACTCTACTTTAAAAAACTTAAATTCGTGCATAATTTTCCCTTAAAAAATATTTCGATACAGATTCGGAAATCCCTTTTTATTTTTATAAAATTTTATCCTTTTTTGTCGATTTTCTTAGAATTTTTTTCCGCCACTTTTCGTTTTAGATTTGTATCGTGCGTTGGAATATACAAACTTACTTTTATTCTGCTTTTTTATATTTAATTTTTGTTGCCTCCCCTCCTCTAATGTGCCGAATAGATTTGTGATATTCTAGGATATCTTTCACTTCATTAGCTAAGTCTGGGTTTATTTCGGGTAACCGTTCTGTTAGATCTTTGTGCACCGTACTTTTTGATACACCGAATTCTTTAGCAATAGTACGAACCGTATTTCTAGTCTCTACTATGTATCGACCAATTTTCAAGGTTCGCTCTTTGATGTAATCGTGCACTACCCTCGCCTCCCCGCATTCAAATCGTCTGTACATTATATGAGGAGGTTTGGCATATATTCTTTTGTTACAAGCCTTGACAAGCTATTTTACATAAATTTTTTTAGAAGGTTTGTATTTTCTAACGTGCTCCGTTACTCGCGGCTTTCCTTGAGCTCCGTCATCCATGCCTTTCTTTGAATAAGGAATAATGAAAGAAAGGCATTCCTGAAAGTACACAAACCTGCACCTCTTTTTTAAGGCAGGGCAGGTTTGCTATGAACTAGAATTAATTCTCCTACTGCTTCAATGCCATCCCAATCAGTTTATCTGCATAATCGGCCATGAACATCGGGATATTCAACAGATCATCGTCCAACCGCAAATTGTTCAATGAAAAGCGGACACGCAGCTTGACCTTGTCGCCGTATTTTTCTTTAAACTTCTTCAGGCTTCTGCTTTCCACATTGGTTTCCAATTTAACCTCAACGGGCAAAATGTCGTTTTCCCTCTGGATCAGAAAATCCACTTCATACCGGGGATTGTCTATCGTCCAATACCGGGGCATGGCTTCAAACTGGTTTCTCAGCGCCTGGAGCACATAATTCTCACTAAGAGCCCCCTTAAACTCAACGAACAGGCGGTTGCCTTCGCTAAAAGCGGAAGGCGCCAAAAGCGACAAACGGCGTAATAGTCCTACATCCACCAGATAAAGCTTGAAGGCAGACAAGTCATCATAGGCAGAAATGGGCAGCCCCGGCGCGCTGCTGCGGTATATCTTATAAGTCAGGTTGGCATCGCATAGCCACTGCAAAGCATCCTCATATTCTCTAGCCCGGGCTCCTTCCTTGACAACCTTATAAATAAATTTTTTGTTCTCCCTGGCAAGCTGGGACGGAATGGATTTCCAAATTAATGATATCTTAGGAAAGTCTTTGGGATCAGGATGCTTGGCAAAATCCCTCTCGTATGCCCCCAGGATATTGGAAAGTACCTGCTGCATCAGCTCGACGTCCCGATCTTCCGTCCAGGACCTGACAGACTCAGGCATCCCGCCGGTCACAAAATACATTTTGAGCTTTTCATAAAGTGGATTGAAGAATGCATCCGGAACAGCCTCAATCCTGTCCAAGCTGTCCATATAGGCAGCAAGATTGCCGTCGCCGTTGGCCATTAAAAATTCGGTAAAGGTCATAGGCCCTATTTCCAAAAAGTCCACCTTGCCGACAGGAAAAGAGGCCGGCTTTGACAAAGCAATGCCCAAAAGTGAACCGGCGCAGGCCACATGATAGTGCGGCGTGTTTTCGCAGAAGTATTTGAGCGTATTCAAAGCATTGGGACATTCCTGAATCTCATCGAAAACAATGAGCGTATCCTCAGGCTTATCCGGCTTGATGGTTTGGCCGCTTGCCATCATCAGGTTTTGCAGGATGCGTTCGACATCCTTTGTGTTTTCAAAAAACTGCTTGTATTCCGGGTGTTCGTCAAAGTTGAAATACGCAATATTTTTATAATAACGCCTGGCAAACTCCTTGAGCGCCCATGTCTTGCCCACTTGGCGCACGCCTTTCAAAATCAGTGGCTTGCGGTGCCTGGAGTTTTTCCACTTCAGCAAATCCTGCATGATCAGCCTTTCCACAGTATCACCTCCAAAATATCACATTTTTATACATATTTTGCGTCACTTAATCACACTTTTATAATTTATTATAACCACATGCTCAGTTTTAAGTCAATAGATCACATAATTTTATGATGTTTTGTTTGTTCAATCACATTTTTATGTATAATAGTGAGCCTAGTTTAAAACCACTATCCTTAGATGATACAAGTCACACTACACAGCTAAAGCTGCTAGTCGTGCTATGTCGCTTCTTTTGTAATATACAAACCAATAAAAAGCTACTAGGCAATCATCCTAGTAGCTTTCATTTCTTTACTCACTTTGTTCTTTTGTTTTATTTTGTTCTTCGTTTTGTTTTACATCAGGTTGTTTTGAATCTTGTGATTGAACATCCTTCGCTTCATTTGGCTTCGACTCTGGACCCTTTTCATTTTCAGTTTGGGTTGGTCGATTTTCCCCTTGAGAAAGTTGTTCTAATACTTGATTTACATCTTGTCCAAAAAAGGCATTGGGATTTAAAGGAATATCGTCTTTACGTACTTCAAAATGTAGATGTATACCATGATCTTTTTCAAAGACATTGCGATCTGCTGTACCTAAAGGAGTTCCTTGAGAGATTTTATCTCCTTTTTTCACAGTGACATCTTTTAAGCTAGAATAAGTTGTAATCAGCCCATTCTCATGTTTGAGTTCGACGACATACCCCATTACTGGATCCTTATCTGCCCGAACTACTTCCCCACTTAATGCTGCAACAGCAGTAAAGGCTTTTTTATCCTTTGCAACGATATCAATTCCATTATGTGGCCAATATTCACCTTGAAATGTAATCAGAGATTCAGCCATTGCATCTTCAGTAGATGTATCATCGAAAAATTCCATTTTAACTTGAACATTGATTGGATCCTCTGCAGGCCAAACCATTTGCTCTACTGTTTGTGTTGCAACTGCAACGGCCTCTTCCCCCATCTCATCTTGTGCTGACCCATTAACTACTTCTGGGGTAATTTCTTGAAGACCTAATTCTTCTTGAGTTAATGGATACTCATTTGGATCTTGATACCACCACATTAATGTAAGAATAAGTGCTGCGGCAATCATATAAATGGCGGGGAAGGTCCACTTTTTACCTAAAAATTTTTTCCACTTTGAGTTTTTACTCATTTTTTGCATCACCTCAGCAACCATTTTGTCCATTATTTACCTGTTTATACCTGAGGGATACAAAATTTTATACTTGCTCTATTGTTTTTTGATCCAGATTTTATCGTCTTTCACTTCGACTCCTGTGTAGTAGTATTTGACAATCTCCTCTGCTTTTTTCCCTTCTTTGGCCATTCCATTTGCTCCGTACTGGCTCATACCTACACCGTGTCCATATCCTGTTGTATTGAACACTACCTGATCGCCAATAATTTCAAAGGTGAAGCTGGAGGAGTCAAGCCCTAAGAGTTCTCTCACTTCTCTACCTGTTAATAATTTATCTCCAATCTTCAACTTCTTTACTCTTTTACTTGGCGTCCATTCTAAAACCTTGATCCATTCTTGCCCTGTTGAAGTAAATACGGCTGGGTCTACCTTCAACTTGGCTTGAATTGTTGAAAAGGGGATGGAGATTGTTCCCTGAAATCTTGGCGATTCTGTATCCCAAGGACTTGGAACACTTCTTAGGTAAGGGATCTTTTTTACATAGTAGTCTTCTGAATTGACAGTATAACCGTTACTAGTTGAAAAGAAAAGTGCTGTAATCGGTTGACCTTCATAGGTGATGACTTGTCCCATCGTTTCATTGACTGCACGGTTCAGCTTGGCGATCTTTTCAGCATAATGAAGCCCAAACTTTTTTCTTAATTCTGATTCAGAACGAAAGACTTGATGTTGGATTGTATCCGTCACCATCGCCCTACCAGGTACATCAGAAAAATCATTGGTTAAGATTCTCTTAACGATATAGGTTCTTGCTGCCATGGCTTGTGCTTTTAAGGCCTCTAATTCAAAATCAACTGGCATCTCAGCAGCAACGACTCCTCGTACATATTCTTCGATTGGATAGGTTTCTACCGTTTTGCTAGCTGTCCGATAGACGGTGATCGGAATCGAATGATCAGGATCGATTTTTAAATCTACTTTTTCTGGTATCGTCATTTCTGTAGAATGGGAGTTTCCAAAAAATGCTACAAATAGTGTAGGAATTAGGATCATGGATACTCCTAGGATAAATAAGAAGATGAAAATCATTGGTCTCATAAAAATAGCTCCTCCATTCTTGTTTGTCAGTTTGACCCTGTCCATACAAGATATGAAGGAGCGATAGAAATAGAACTATTTTCTATTAGAAAATCACTAGAAATACTAGATTTGCATCATCCCGTTTGCCAATGTCTTAATCATCTCTTCAACTGATGCTTCATCTAAACAACCTGTTTCAAATTGAATGGAAACCATGCTCCCTAGAATCATTCTAGCCGCAACTTCTGTACTCATTGGTTTCAATTCTCCTGAAGTGATTCCTTGTTGGATTAAATCTTTCAACATTTCGATAAAGGCTTGGCGCTGGGACATTAAAAACTGATGAAACTCTTCAGTGACAATGCCAAAGTTATGAAAAATCAATTGAGAGATATTTTGATTTTCTCTTAAGATTTCGGCATGCCTTCTAATCATTTTTTTGATTTTCTCCCATGGAGGGGTTGGACCCTTAATATTTTCTGTTAATTCCTTCATGTAGTATTTGATTCCTTCTTCAATAACCCCTCTTAGTAGATCTTCCTTGCTTGAGAAATATTCATAAACAGTCCCTTTGCCTACTTTGGCTAATTCAGCGACATCACTCACTTTGGCAGCATGATAACCTTTTTCCGTAAAGATGATAAAAGCACTTCTTAAGATTGCTTCCCGTTTGGTTAATTCAACTTGTTCTGACATGCTTTTTACTCCTTCCCCCAAACCATTTCCGTTTTACCCAGTTTTCAAAATCATCAATATATAGGTACATCACAGGTACAAGTAGTAACGTAACTAATGTGGAGAAGGATAAACCAAAGACCATTACTGTTGCTAAAGGAGCCTGGGTCTCTGCTCCTTCGCCAATCCCCAACATTAATGGAATCAAACCTAAAATGGTTGTTAAGGTTGTCATTAAAATGGGGCGGAGTCGGTTTGGACCAGCCTTAAGAATTGCTTCTTTTCTTTCCATTCCCCTCTTTCTGAGAATGTTAATATAGTCAACAAGAACGATTGCGTTGTTAACCACGATACCCGCTAACATGATTACCCCGATAAAGGCTGGAATACTTAGTGGCCATCCTGTAATAACAAGTCCGACTACAATCCCTATAAAGGTTGCAGGCATGGAAAACATAATGATAAATGGATAGGTAATTGCTTCAAACTGGACTGCCATCACCATGTAGACTAAGAAGATCGCCAAAATCAAGGCGTATTGTAAATCACCAAAGGCGTCTGCCATATCCTTCACTTGACCACCCATTTCATACATATAACCATCTGGTAGATGAAGTTGGTCTAATTTGGCTTGAATATCTTTAGTTACACTACCTAGGTCTCGGCCTACCAAGTCGCTTGTAATCGTGACTTTTCGCTTCTGATCTTCACGCTCAATCTGAGTCGGACCTTTGACTTGAACGATGCTTGCTACTTCTTTTAAAGGAATCTGTGTACCAAATGGGGTTTGCAGCAACATTTCTCCTACCTGGTTCATGTCTTTTTTATATTCCTCCGGCAATGTAACCCTTACATCGATTTCTCGTCCTTCATTTCGATAACGAGTAGCAACTTGCCCATTAAATCCGGTCTTGACTGAGGACATGATTTGCGCAAAATTTAAACCATATAAGGAAGCCTTATCTCGATCAACAAGAATTTGCATTTCGGGACGACCTTCGTCAACAGAGCTCTCCACGTTCCTTGTTCCTTCTACTTGCATCACTTCAGCTTTCACTTGTTCAGCAAGTTGCTCTAAAACGGTTAAATCATCCCCAGATATCATAATGGAGATTGGAGACCCACTACCAAACCCACCACTTTGGATTTGTGAGACTTTCACTTCGGCTCCAGGAATCTTTTTCGTTACCTGACGAATCTCTTCCATCACTTCATCTGTGCTTCGGTCCCGTTCCGCTAGAGGAACCAATTTGACATAAAGATTACCAATATTTGAATTACCAATCCCCATGGCGAAGGCGCCACCATTTCCTGCGCTGGTAAATACGGTCTTCACTTCAGGTATTCCTGATAATTTTGATTCAATATTTGCCACCGTTTGATCTGTTTCTTGCAATAAGGTCCCTTGAGGTAAGGTCACATCAATGTTAATTTCTCCTTGATCCATCGTTGGAATAAACTCTGTTCCTACCAATGGGACGAGTGCAAAAGTGGCCACAACGAGGGCTAAGGTCCCAAAAACAACCGTCTTTCGGTGCCCAAGTGACCATTTTAGTG
Source organism: Tepidibacillus decaturensis (assembly GCF_001561915.1). Classification (GTDB taxonomy): domain Bacteria; phylum Bacillota; class Bacilli; order Tepidibacillales; family Tepidibacillaceae; genus Tepidibacillus_B; species Tepidibacillus_B infernus. The sequence goes on from NZ_LSKU01000001.1 coordinate 2,514,608, forward strand.
CAGACCGATATTTGTCATAGACTTTATTCATCAAACGTTCAAAAGCAAATAAGACTTTGTATAGCACTCCTTTAAAACCTTGAGCTATATTTGGTTCTTTTTCTCCCTTTTTTAACAAACGAGCAGAGAGCATCGGTACAATTGTTAATGAGGCGATTAAAGAAGCCAATAAGGAAAAGCTAACGGTTAAGGCTAATGGTCTAAAGAGTTCTGCTGCTAAGCCTTTTACAAAGACAATCGGAATAAATACAGCAACCGTTGTTAATGCAGATGCGATTACTGCTGGAGCGACTTCTTTTGATCCCTCTTGGGCAGCTTCCATCATTTCATAGCCTTGCTCGCGATAACGAAAGATATTTTCTAAGATAACAATCGCACTATCTACCATCATCCCAATACCGAGTGCTAAGCCACCAAGGGTTAACAGGTTTAAACTTTCACCTGTGAAATAGATGAGGTTGAAAGTAGAGATCACTGCGATTGGCATCGCTATGCCTATCACTAAGGTTGAACGTAGATTCTTTAAGAAAAGATATAAAATGATGATGGCTAATAGTCCACCTACAATTAGATTTCGTAAAACATTATACACTGATTGACGGATAAAGACAGATAAGTCATAAACGGTATCAAGATGAACCCCTTGAGGAAGAACCTTCTCTATTCCTTCCATTGATTGATATAGCTCATCACTTACTTTAATCGTATTGCCATCTGATTTTTTGGAAATGTCAAAGGTTAAACTTGGTTTCCCAGAGACCTTGGTAATCTCTGTGATTTTCTTATCAACCTCTGTGATTTTGGCAATATCCTGTAGTTTGACTGTTCCTCCTTTTGGTAAAGGAATCAGCACATTTTTGATCTGATCGATATTTTCAAATTCTCCGTTAATCCGAAGCTGTAGTTCTTGATCCCCTTTTTGTAAGGTTCCCGCTGTAGCTGATAGATTTTCTGACCCGAGAATCTGAGTGATTTGGTTGATAGATATACCATAGCCATTTAAATAGACAGGTGAAACTTCAACCTTAACTTCTTTCTGTTTACTACCAAGAAGGGAAACATTGGCCACACCTGGGGTACGTTCTAATCTTGGCTTGATTACATCTTCTGCAATTTGCGTTAAACGGTTTTGATCTAAATCTCCGGATACAGATAGCCTCATAATTGGAATCGCTGTTGGGTCTAATTTTAATACAAGCGGTTTTCCTGCCTCTTCTGGTAAGAAGCTTGTCACAAGGTCTAACTTATCCCTCATGCTATTTATCTTTTCATCCATGTTCGAACCCCAGTCAAACTGGAGGATAATTAGGGATTGGCCTGGTGCTGAAGTAGATTGTAGTTTCTTAATCCCTTCAATCGTACCTAAGCTTCCTTCAAGGGGTTTGGTTACTAACTTTTCCACCTCTTGAGGAGCAGCTCCTTCATATTCAGTCATAACAACTGAAATAGGGAGATTCAGTTTTGGATAAAGGTCAATCGCTAGGTTACGAAGAGAAATCGTCCCCATCAAGATAATGGCTAGGACGATCATGATGACGCCGATTGGACGTTTGACAGAAACATCAACTAGTTTCACGATGACTTCCCTTCTTCCTTCACAATCTCAATCGGGGTCCCCTCTGTTAACGCATATTGGCCTTTGATTATAACCGTATCTTTTTCGGATAAACCTTCAGCAATTGTCGTTTCTTCTGTAGCCATTTCACTTACTTTTACTGGTCTTTTTACAGCTTTTCCATTCTGAATGATATAAACATAGGTTTGGCCCCCATTTCCTAAAATGGCTTGGGTAGGAACGACGATTTGCTGTTTTGCATCTTTAATCAATGTTACTTCTGCAAGCATTCCTGGTTTGATCTGTTGTTGTTCATTCTTGATGACAACTTCTATGGCAAATGTTAGGGTTTGGGCATTCGCTGACGGGGCAATAAAGGTTACTTCTCCAGGAAAAGTCTGATTGAGAGAAGAGACGTTTACTTTGACCTGTTGTCCTAGCTTAAAGCTTTGAAGTGATGTTTCAGAAACGTTTAACTGTACAGTGACTTGATTGGCATTGACGATCTGCGCTACTGGAGATTGAGGCCCTGCCATCTCTCCCTTTTCAGTATTGATGGCAACCACCTGTCCTGCGATTGGCGCCGTAATTTTTGAATCAGCGATCGCATGTTGAGCCTGTTCTACCCCTACTTTTGCTTGCTGTACGGCAGATTCTGAAGATGCAATCCCGACATTGGAATTGGCTTTTTCAGCTGCATCCTGAGCCACTTTTAGGTTTGTTTCAGCTTGAAGATAGGTAGCCTCCGCTTGTTCTAATTGGCTTTTAGAAACTGCTTGGGTTTCATAAAGTGTCTTTATCCGTTCTAGATTTTTTTTGCTTGTTGAAAAGCGTCTTCTGCTTGTTTTAACCTTGATTCTGCTTGAACAAGGTTAGATCCTTTTCCTTCTTTTGCTTGAGTAAGTCCATTTAGTGCTTGTTGGTAGGCCGCTTCTGCTTGGTGCAAGCGATCCTGTAAATCACGGTCATCTAATTTAATAAGAACCTGCCCTTCTTTTACTGTATCTCCTTGCTTGACGTAAACTTCTTGAACTTTTCCTGATACCTTTGGTAAAACAAGAACATCTTGGTTCGCTTTGATGGTACCTACATATCGTTCGGTATGTTCAACCGTTTTTCGCTCTACTTGTTGTACCATGACAGGTACAGGTTGGTTTTCTTTGGATTGTTCCTCTTGTTGCGATGAACATCCGATACTAACTAGCATGATAGCAAGTATGACAAACCATACTCCTATGCGACGGCTTTGCCTCATGACATGTTCCTCCTTATCCTCAGAACCGACTAGTCAGTTCTCAATCCAAATTCTATCATATTGGTTTTTACGAAAAAAATAAAGAGGAAAAATAAAAAACAGAAGGAAAAAATCCTCCTGTTTTCATCTTAGTATATCTAATTTTTTAATTCATTAAGATATCCAAAGGGGTTGCAAGCTTTGGGCTGACTTTACTTCATCGGCTACTCGCTCAATATCTGCACCTAGTGCTTGAAGCTTGCCAACAAAGTTTACATACCCACGGTCAATATGGTGTAGTTCGGTTACTTCTGTTTCACCAGTTGCAACGAGCCCCGCAATGACAAGGGCTGCTCCAGCACGTAAATCTGTGGCTTGAACCCTTGTACCAATTAGTTTAGCATTACCCTCGACCACTGCTGTTCGACCTTGGATTTTGATATTGGCATTCATTCTTTTGAATTCTTCAACATGCATAAAACGATTTTCAAAAACAGTTTCCGTGATCACACTTGTTCCGTTTGCAATTAATAATAATGCCATCATTTGCGATTGCATATCAGTAGGGAATCCAGGATGAGGTAACGTTTTTAAGTCAACTGCCTTCAATGGATGTGTTGCTTTTACACGAACACCTTGTTCCTCTTCTAGTATCTGAACGCCCATTTCTTCCAGTTTAGCAATCACGGGTTTTAGATGGTCAATGATTGCATTTTCAATGAGTACATTGCCACCAGTAATCGCAGCAGCCACCAAGAAGGTTCCTGCTTCAATTCTGTCAGGAATAACAGAATGCTGTGTCGCGGTTAATCGTTCTACTCCTTCAATACGAATGGTTCCTGTACCTGCACCGCGAATTTTCGCTCCCATTCCATTCAAATAATTGGCTAGATCGACGATTTCTGGTTCTTGCGCAGCATTTTCAATGGTTGTAACTCCATTCGCTAATGTAGCTGCCATCATAATATTTTCCGTTGCACCTACACTTGCATAATCTAGGTAGATTCGTGCACCTGTTAATTTGCCATCAATAGAGGCGTCAATATAGCCTTGACCAATACTTATTTTTGCACCCATTGCTTCAAAACCTTTTAAGTGCTGATCTACAGGGCGGCTGCCAATGGCACATCCTCCAGGCAAAGCTATACGAGCATGCCCTTTTCTCGCAAGTAATGGTCCCATGACTAAAAAGGATGCTCTCATTTTTCTGACTAGGTCGTATGGTGCTTCTGTTCGCACAATCTTTGTCGCATTGATTCTAACGACTTCATTTTTGTAATGAACATCTAAGCCAATAAAAGATAATACATCTATAATGGTGTAGACATCATCTAAGGACGGAACATCATTAATGATGCTTTCTCCTTCTTCCCCTAGAATTGATGCAGCAAGGATCGGCAGTACTGCGTTTTTCGCACCATGTATTTTGACGCTGCCGGATAATTGCCTTCCACCGCGGACGATGATTTTTTCCAAAGTTGTTCCCTCCGCGCTCATTTTTCATTTCACATTTTCTCATACTATTAATATTCAACAATGATGATCGGCGTTCCCACTGTAAGCACTGTTCTTCGTTTTAAAACATCTAAATGGGTCGCCACTTGAATATTCATTTTCTGATTCCCTGTCCAAATCGATTGTCTAATTAAAGTTGAAAAGGCTGAGACGCTTTTGACTAGATCTGTGTCTAATTGCTCTACTTTCTTTGCCTTTAGATTATGTAGGATTTGATCAATCAGGACAAGCTGAGTACCATTATTTATTTTATCATCGATACTTCCTTGGATACAAGAGTTAATTTTAGGAGAAATTTGGTTTTCTTGTAATGTTTGATACAATTTTTGATAATACATCGACATCTCTTCTAGCGATTGGTTCCCTTTTAGCTGGAAGATGAGATACATCTCTTTTGTTTGCGCATTTTGACGTTTTAGTTGTAATTCAACTTCTGTTTCTTTTCCCCATGTTCCTTGGCTACGATAAAACTTTTGCAATCCAATCGTTTGTAGCTGATTTTGTTCGGCTAGTTCTAAAGCTTTACTTAATTGATTCCCAAGATCTAACCATTGGTGATCATCCTGATAGATGCCATATGGAATCCCAACATGTAGCCAATATTGGTCTAATGCTGCATTTGTCTTTTTGAATGAGTTAATCACAAATTCTATATCCTCTTGCGATTCTCCTTGAACCGTAAGACCTAAAATGAAGGTCATTGACAATATAAAGATAAGGACTATTTTCCCCTTTTGATTCATTTTTTCTCCTCCCACACCATTTTCGTCGTCAAGATTGTATATTCCATAATTGGAATATCCAAACTTTTTTATTTGTTAACCATTGTTCACACTTATGGGAGAAGATATACTTTTGTGGGGTTCCAAAAGGTAAGAAATGCATTCCTGAAAGTCGCTTCTTTTGTAATATACATTCTCATTCATCTTAAATAAAATTTAAAACATACTCTTTACATTAAATGACCATTGTAAATAATTGATGAAAAATTGAGCCATTTGGTATCCGATGACGATGGACAAAATAATCTGCAGTGCTTTGGTTTGTGGGCTTTTGGGATTGTAGGTAAAAAGGTCAAAACGGATACTCTGTAATGCCCACCAAGATATTCCGATGCTTACAAGTGTTAAAATAATCCCCATTAAACTGATATAGCCAAAATAGGTTGTCATCTTACTCACCTCGCACTTCTATTTGGTAATTCTTTGATATGATCTCTTAAATAAAATTGATACGGGTTATGGGAAAACTCTCCTTTTATTCGAAGTCGATAAGTTCCTTTTTTTAATTCTAATTGCTCTTTCCAAGATGTTTGTTTTTGATTCCAAATGATTTCGTAGTTATCATCATAAAGCGTTACATCTGCCTCTTGTTCTGCTAAAAAGTCGAAATCTAGTTGGTTAGACATTTGTTTGATTTCAAAAATGAACCAATCTACATCTTGATCATTGGATAGGATGCCTTCCATTTTTCTGTTAGAGGGAGTGATCCTTGTCGCGTTACTTGATAGGTTATTCGGTTCATGAATATCTCCATCCATATCTTTAAATTGTAGCTGTAAGGTATATTCTCCATTCACACCATAGCCATTATAATCAGAGATTTGAATATAGTAAGTACCTGGTCTTGCAAAAATAGTTCCTTCTTCTGCTTTTCCTGAACCATAGCTGTCGATTTCAATCGCTTTTTTCCCTTCTGGTTGAATACGAATCACAGGATCCAATCTTAAGGTGTCAACAGATACTTTTGCCTTTAGCTCCCCATTACTTGGTATGTAAAGTTTATACCAATCTAAATCTTGATCCTTTTCCAATGTTCCTTTAATCGGCTCAGATAAGTGTTGAATCTGATAAGCTTGCCATGGTCTATCATTGTTTTCATAATTATCCTTATAAATGGTATATTTCGTAGAAACGGAGTAAGATATCGCTTCATTCCTAAGTTGCTCATTGATCGTTTCCCTATCAGGTGTCATTTCTTTAACAGTTGTTGAAAGACTGATTTTTAAATAAGTCGTTCCCTTTGGTAGATCGATATCAATGGTTAAATTTTTGTTGATTGGATAAACCAACGGTTGTTGATCTTCTGAATTCGCTGGTTCTAACTCTAATTGAAGAGCAACGTTAGGTTCCTGCTTTAATTGAATATTCAATTGAACTTTCCCTCGATAAGGCAATAATAACTGATACCAATCATGATCATTGACTCCAGCAATTTGGGCGTTAATTGTATCTTGCAATGGAATAGGGGTTGCTTTGTCTTTTGTTTGGTTTTGTTCATATCCGTCCTTTATGGTCGATAACGGACTTGTTAATGCTTTTGCGACATTAATTCTTCCATAACCTGTTAGGATATCCCACCCCGGCCTTCCTACATCATCAGCAGTAAATTTAATCAAATCTCTAACCTCTGCTGGAGTTAAAATAGGATATTTTTGATAAATTAAAGCAGCTAACCCCGCTACTTGTGGTGCTGCCATCGAGGTTCCCACATTCGAAGTATACCCTCCACCTAATTTGGTTGTATAAATCCCTTCACCAGGCGCAACAACATCTAGCTGTTGACCGTAATTGGAATAGGTTTCGTAATCGTCCTCTAAATCTACCGCACCCACAGATAGTACATTGGCAAATGCTGATGGGTAATTTAATCGATTTCCTTCGTTTCCAGATGCTGCAACGACTAGTACATCTTTAGATTCTGCATAATCTACGGCTTCCTTCATAAAAGGTGTATAGATGGGTTCGCCTAAAGATAGAAGAACAATCTTTGCCCCATTGTCGACCGCATAACGGATCCCTTGTCCAACTAAGAAAGAGTCTCCTTCCCCTTGTTCATCTAATACTTTAATTGGCATGATTTTGGCATTCCATACTAATCCTGCTATCCCTTCATCATTATTACCAATCGCTCCAACAATTCCTGCCACATTGGTTCCATGGCCATTGTCATCTTGAGGTGGCATCTTTTTATCAATCAGATTTATCCCTTCAACCAAGTTAGCCTTTAAGTCAGGATGGTACAGATCTACCCCTGTATCAAGGATGGCAATGGTCACCTCGCTGGTGTTTACTTCCTCCCATCCTAAAGGTGCTTTAATTTGTTGTAAATAAAGTTGTTTATCAATATTTTTATCATTTGGAACATTCCCTATTAGCACTGCATTTGCTCTTAAGAATGTCATATTTACGATAAGTCCTATGATTAGAATTGCTAGCAACCGTTTCTGTTTTTTTAAAAGCTCCATTTTGCTCCACTCCATCTTTTCCGAACCTATATGAAAAGAAAGTTATGCTTTCTTGTCCCCAAAAAGAAAACGTATCACACGGAAAATTGTGAACGTGCAATACGCTATATGACTTTGTATTTCATTTTAACATATTATGGGAGATAAATCGTTAATATTTCTTGCTTTTTGTTTATTTTTAATTCTGGTAAGTGTTTGGTTAATTCTGCTAATGTAAGAAAACTCTGACCGTCCTTGATCATGAAACCAGCACTTTTACCCTTGGTTAGTACCATTTTCGTTTTACCAATGACAACGTCTAAACTTGAGGATTTGGAATTCCAAAAAATTTTACCGCCTAAGGCATGAACGAGTGGCCTTAAGGCAACATAATCTTTATTATTCTCCTGAATCCAGTTGCTACCGATTGCTGATACAAAAATATTTTTTTCACCTAAGGTTGTTATGGCTGTTGAAAGTTGTTGATCGACTTCTTCTACCATGATATCTGGCTTGATTCCTATTTTATTCATTTTGTTCTTTTTCGGTGTGAAATATTCATTGGTCGTTAGCTTGAGATAGCCACCGTTTTCTAACCGAATTAAACTTTGGACAACCCCTTTACCAAAGGAATTGGTTCCAACAATAGTTGCTTTATTATAATCTTTTAAAGCACCTGTTAAAATTTCTGAAGCACTTGCCGTCCCTTCATTGATCAGTACGACCATCGGTGAATTCCAATCTGTTCCTCCTTGAATAGCTAATTCCTCTTCTTGTTGTATATTGTCCTTGACATAAACGATTGGGCCTTCTTTGATGAAATTTTTAGATATTTTAAGTGCAGCATCTAAATATCCACCTGGATTATCCCGCAAGTCGAGGATTAGCTTCTTCATTCCTTTTTCCTTTAATTGTTCTAAGTGTTGTTTGAATTCATCTGCTGCTCGTTCACCAAAGGCGTATAGTCGGAGATACCCAATTTCTTTGGTTAGCATTTCCGATTCTACAGAAGGTAGATATACGTCCCCACGAGTGATGGTTTTAGTCATGGTTTCTTTATCTCTTTGAATTACCATGGTAACGGAAGTTCCTTCTTCTCCTTTAATCTGGTCTGTAACCTGTTCAAGTGTTTTTCCTTCAGTTGAAATACCTTCTACTGATTTGATCAGATCGCCAACTTGAAGTCCTGCTTCTTCGGCAGGTGAGCCAGGAATGATCGTTTGAACCGCGATTCCCTCTTCATTCTTCTCTACAACAACGCCAATACCGACAAAAGAACCATTTAAACTGTCTGTAAAGGATTGATACTCTTCATCTGTAAAATAGGCTGTATATGGATCCCCAAGGGTGTCAATCATTCCCCAAATCGCCCCTTGCATCAATTCATCTGGATCTACACCTTGTAAATGATAATATTCGATCAGTTCATAGATTTCATTCATAATCGCTTTCTGTTTTTCTAGCGAATCTTGATCTTCTGCTTGTGCCACATTTGGCATTAAGCTAAACAGGGATAAGACAAGAATGATTGCGATTATTTTTTGTTGGATAGATAACCATTTCTTTGACATTGTTTTGCCTCCTCTTTTTCTCTTGTTTATCTAATTCGGCAACAAAAGGTCAATTCCTTCATTCGATCATGACCAAATAGTACATAGTTTGTATATTCCAGTGCGCTCCGTTGTCCGTGTATTTCTCTGAATGAAAAATAAGGTGAGAAATACACTCCCAAAAGTCGCTGCTTATGGAATATACAAACCCTATGTTAATGAATGAAGGTGAGTATATTCCAGTGCGCTCCGTCAAAAAAATACCCACTAAAGAGGGGGTCTCCTTAGTGGGTATTGTGTACATTAGAATCTTATTGACCAAGAGTAAGCATATTGAAAAGGTCAAAGTTTTTTGTTATAAAGTCTAGCATTACGTTTGGTACAAGACCGATGACGAAAGTTCCAATGAAGGTCAAGAGAATCACGAATTGCATGCTAAATGGAATACTAAGCTTTGCTTCGGTGTGACCCGGTCTCATGTACATTTGACGTACAATATTAAAGTAGTAGAAGTATGAGATTACACTTGTTGCTACCATGATACCAGCTAACCAGTAAGATTTAGTAGTTAAGGCACTGATGAAAATGTTGAACTTACCAATGAATCCAGCCGATATTGGAAGCCCTGCGAGTGACATTAGGAAGAAGGTCATCGCGATGGCCACAAATGGACTACGATGATATAATCCAGCAAAGGATTTCAGATCCTCTGTACCTGCATCTTTATTTACAATCGTGATGACTGTAAATACACCTAGATTCATAAACAAGTATGCCATCAAGTAGAAAATGATATTGCGAATATCAACAGAAATCAGTTGCTCACTTGCCATCGTCATGGTTGCAAGAGGAACTAAAAGATAACCAGCTTGTGCCACACTAGAATAGGCCATCATTCGTTTGACGTTGGTTTGGCGAAGTGCCAATGTATTACCAATGATCATCGTTAGTCCAGAAATGACTGCTAAGAAAAGAGTCATTTTATTGAAGAAGAAGAAAACTGGATTATTGTTTACTACTTCTACTACGATTGGTGTGAAGACGGTAATAAATAAGCGAATGATAATCGCAAAACCAGCTGCTTTAGAAATGACGGATAAGAATGCAGTAACTGGTGTTGCTGCTCCTTCATATACGTCTGGTGACCACATGTAGGAAGGAACTGCAGAAATCTTGTAGCTCAGTCCCACAAGCATCATAAAGAAGCCAAGATAAATATAGAAGTCAAATCCACCATTAAAAGCTTCCTGAATTCGTTCAGCGATGACAAAGATATTCGTACTTCCGGTTACACCATAGATAAAAGATGTTCCGTAGAGGAAGATCGCTGAGGAAACTCCACCAATAATCACATATTTATATGCCGCTTCGTTTGATTTTAGATTAAATTTGCGAATACCTGCCATAATGTAAGATGAGATACTTAATAATTCTAAGCCAATATATAGTGTAATGATATCTGCCGATGAAGCCATAAACATTGCTCCAAGTAAGGCAGTTAAAAACAAGTAGTAAAATTCACCATCATGTTTGATTTCTTTTTTCTCTACATAATTGATTGACATCACTAACACAAACAATGTTCCGACTAAGAAAATCAATTTGAAGAGACTTGCGAAACTATCCACACGATAAGAACCCTCTAGCAATTCTTGTGCTGGCTGACCGAGATCTTGAATCACAAAGTAAAGGGATAGAATGATACCAATGATGCTTAACCATCCAAATACCTTACGATCTCCTTTACGCATCACTAAGTCAGCAAAGGTTAAGATTACTGCAACAATAGCAATGGTTAGTTCAGGAGCGAGTAGCCCCCAGTTTAACTCTAATAGATTCATAGGTCTACCCTCCTATCCTAGTCAATAAGGATTGCAACGTCGTTTGTAGAGGCTCACTTAGTATGGCTGGGTATACCCCAATCAAAATGATTAGTCCAATGAGTACTACCATCGGGATCACTTCAAGAGAGCGTGCATCAGTTAATCCAACTAATTTCTCTGCCGTTGGCCCATAAGTAACCTTTAAAGTAGCTCGTAGTAAATAAGCAGAGGTTAATACGATACCAATCGTACCAAACGCAGCGATCACTGGTTTTTCACCAAATAAACCTAAGAAGGTTAGGAATTCACTGACAAATCCAGACATCCCAGGTAGACCTAATGAAGCGAGAGTTGCCGTTAATAAAATTCCACTCGTGAATGGCATCGTTTTAGCTAAACCACCCAGTTCATCCATCTTTGCGGTATGAACACGACTGTAAATCACCCCAACAAGATAGAACATCGATGCTGAGATAAATCCGTGGGATACAATTTGGAAGACAGCGCCTTGAAAACCAAATGTATTCATTGCTGCTAATCCCATCAAGATAATTCCCATGTGGCTTATACTTGAGTAAACAACAACCATTTTGTAGTCATCTTGTACGAAGGCGATAATTGCTCCATAGAAGAGGTTAATGATACCCAAGATCGCTAAAAAGGTTGAATACTTACCAATGAGGTCTGGGAAGAAGGAATACTCCATTCGAAACAGACCGTATGCACCAATCTTTAAGAGCACTCCAGAAAGAATCATACTCATTGCTGGTGGTGCTTGATAGTGTACCTTTAGGATCCATGAATGCAATGGGAACACAGGTAGTTTAATTCCAAAGGCAACTAATAAAGCAAAGAATACACCATAACGGAACCAATCGCTAAACGCTACATTTCCAGTTTGTTTTGCCATTTCAAAATATGGTGATGTTGGATCCGTTAAATTATAGATAATGGTTGGAATATCCGTCGTAAAGGTTGGTGTTTGCGTACCTGAAACATAACCCGCATTAAGCATCAAGGCAATAAACGCAATCAGCATAATCGCTGAACCTAAACCATTGTAAAGCAAGAAGGTAAAGGCTGCATTTTCCCTTTTATCTTGACCCCAAATCCCTACTAAGAAGAACATGGTGACTAAACTAATTTCAAAGTAAATAAAGAACAAGAAGAGGTTTTGTGCCATAAATACGCCATATAATCCAATTTGCATGAGGAAGAAAATCGTAAAATATTCCTTCCAACGCTTACTAATCATATTGGCTGCTGCAATGGCTGACATTAATGCAACGATTGTCGCCAAGACAACAAGTGGCATCGATAAACCATCTACACCCATACTATAGTTAAATTCTAAAACACTTGCTCCTATATTGATGTGAATCCATGGAATATTTTCAAGGAATTGCACACCAGAATCTGCACGATCAAAACCAATAAATAAGCCAATAGCCAATACTAATGGAATCAATGTGACAAGGATACCAATCATTTTGATTGTTCCTACTCTATCTTTTGGAACAATTAATAAGAGTAGGATTCCTAGTAATGGCGAGAAGGTGATCAGTGAAAGTAAACCGAATGAGCTCATTATCCTAACAACCTCCCTGCCGTCAAGCTAATGAATAGCAATACTAATCCAATAATGGTAATTAGACCGTATGCCTGTACTTGACCATTTTGTAATCTTGCTCCAAGTTTTCCAATCGCAACGGAAATATATGCTGTTAATTGGACGAGTCCACCTACAACATAGTGATCGAAGAATTTTAAAATATACCCAAAAATAGTGTAAGGACGAATAACCCCTGCTTGATATGCCTCATCCACATAATACTTATTGTAAAGAAGCTTGTGTAATCCAACAGGTTCATCGGTTTTCACCTTTTTATTACGGCCATACATTACCCATGCTAAGGCAATACCAAAGAAAGCTGCAATAATGGATAAGGCCATAATCCAACCAGGTCCATGAACTTCTTCAGCGATAGTACCCTCTGCGCCTAAATATTCACCAAATCCAGCATATACAAAGTATCCAGAAACGATCGCTAACCCAGCAAGAATCATCATTGGGAATGTCATATTAAATGGTGATTCATGGACATGATGGTTATTATGACGTGGTTTACCTGTAAATGTTAAGAAATAAAGTCTAAACATATAGAATGCGGTCATTATCGCTGCAATTAAGGCTAACCAGAATAAAATTCCATTTCCGCTTTCCCAAGCAGCCATTAAAATTTCATCCTTGGAGAAGAATCCGGATAATCCAGGTACCCCAGCAATTGCTAGAGCGCCGATTAAAAACACTGCTCTTGTAATCTTCATATCCTTGCCTACTCCGCCCATTTCTTTAATATCTTGTGTTCCTACTGAATGGATTACACTACCTGCTGCTAGGAACAAAAGTGCTTTAAAGAAGGCATGTGTAAATAAGTGGAATACTCCAGCAATATATCCGAATGAGCCAAGTGCAAGCATCATGTAGCCTAATTGGCTGACAGTTGAATAAGCTAACACGCGTTTAATATCATTTTGCACCAAACCAATTGACGCAGCAAAGATGGATGTAAAGCCACCGATAATCGCTACAGTCATCATAGCAGTTTGAGAAGCTTCAAATAATGGATAAGTCCGTGCAACTAAGTATACACCGGCAGCAACCATCGTTGCCGCATGGATTAACGCTGAAACAGGTGTAGGACCTTCCATCGCATCTGGTAACCATATATGTAATGGGAATTGACCAGATTTACCTACTGCACCAAAGAATAGTAAAATCGCTACTAAAGTGATGAAGCCAGGAGCTAATGCACCAGATTCCGCAGCTTCAAACACTCCTGCATAGTCAAAGGTTCCTGTCTTCCAGAAGATTAAGGAAATCCCAATGAATATACCTAAATCCCCTATTCTTGTTGTGATAAACGCTTTCTTTGCTGCTGCTCTAGCTGATGGTTTAAAGTAATAGAATCCGATTAGTAGGAATGAGGTTGCCCCTACTAATTCCCAAAAGATATACGCTTGTAATAGATTAGGTGAGATCACAAGGCTTAACATGGAAAAGGTAAATAGCGCTAGATAGGAATAAAAGACTGGAAAACGCTCATCTCCATGCATATAACCTTTTGAATAAATATGAACCATTAAACTTACAAGGGTAACGACGAATAACATCATCGCGTTTAATTCATTGATTTCAAACCCCATTGTAAAAGTTTTGTCTCCAACTTTAAGCCAATCTATGTTGTAGAGATAGTTCTCTGCTCCACCTAACTTTTGGATAAAGACCCCTAATGCCAAAGCAAATGAGGCTAATAATGAGACAATACCTACGTAGGCTGCACCTTCCTTGAGCTGACGACCAAAAGCGACTAACAGCACGAAGGAGATGAGCGGAAAAAGTGGAATTAACCATGCAATTTCAAACATTTGATCACCATTCCTTCATATTTTATCGCTTCATAATATCCATTTCGTTTACATTGATGGTCGCCTTATTACGGAAGACTGCCATCAAAATCGCAAGTCCAACCGCTGCTTCTGCAGCAGCAACTGTGATTGTAAATACTGTAAAGATTTGACCTGTAATATTTGCATATAAACCAAACCGGGAGAATGCGATTAAGTTCACATTGACTGCATTTAGCATCAATTCAACTGATAATAGAACAATAATCGCGTTCTTCTTTGATAATAATCCATATATACCGAGAGAGAATAATATCGCTCCGACTGCTAGATAAGCCCCTAAAGGTACCATCTATTCTTCACTCTCCTTTTTTGCCAACACAATTGCTCCTACAAGTGCAACAAGTAGAAGAACGGAAGCAAGCTCGAATGGAATGACATATTTAGTAAAAACAGTTTCCCCAATAGCCATCACATTGTTTGCTCCAAGATCTGAGGTTTCAGTTGGCCAATACTTATTCGTGATAAAAATTCCATATAGGAAGAACCCGCCAACCATGATCGTACTTAAAATAGAAAGGGCAGTATGCCATTTTCTCTTTATTTTAACCCCTTCGTCTTTATGTTGAGTCATCATCGTACCCATTACCATCATGATTGTAATTGCGCCTGCATAAATAAGCACCTGCACAAAAGCAAGATATTCCGCTTTTAACAAGATGAATAACCCTGCTACACCCATGAAAGATAAACCGATTGAGAGGACCATATGAACAACCTTATTCAGGTTCAACATAAAGACTCCCCCGCTGATAGCCATCAGTGCGAACAGGAAGAAAGCAATATATTGACCGGTCATCAATGATTCTCCTCCCTCACATTTTGATTATTGTTGTCTAACCATTTAAGGTCTTTAAGCAAGTTATCACGGCTATACGTTGCTAATTCATAGTTATTGGACATGACAATTGCTTCAGTTGGACAAACCTCAGTACATAAATCACATAAGATACAAATTTCGAAGTTAATATCGTATGTGTCAATCACTTTACCTTTTTTCTCAGGATCTGGATTTGGTTTCCCTACTAAGGTAATACAACCGGTTGGGCATATTCTTGCACATTGGTTACAGACGATACATTTGTCAGGTTCAAAATGTTGGATGCCACGAAAGCGCTTGGGCATAATAACTGGCTCATCTGGATACTTATATGTTACTTTTGGCTCTTTTAGCTGCTTCAAAGTAAATCCTAATCCTTTAAAAAATCCTGTACCCCACACGTGAATTTCACCCCGCTTTAAAATATCGTTTTAAACAATGCTGTAACCATCACGTTTAATAGTGCTAATGGAATTAACACTTTCCAGGCAAACCCCATCAATTGGTCTGTCTTGACACGTGGGAAGGTTGAACGAGCCCAGAATAGATAGAAAACGAGCATTAAGAACTTAAGAATAAACCATACAATTCCAGGTATAAAATCTAAACCAAATGGAGCATCCCAGCCTCCAAAGAATAGAACGGTCATTAAGCTGGATAAAGCAAATATATAAACATACTCAGATAACATAAAGAATGCGAAACGGAAACCACTATATTCAACATGGTATCCAGCAACTAATTCGTTTTCTGCTTCTGGTAAGTCAAATGGTGTACGGTTTAATTCAGCATTTCCCGCAATCAAGAAGATAATAAATCCTAAGAATTGTGGGAAAATGAACCAAACGCCATTTTCTTGTTGTGCTTTTACGATATCTATTAAGTTTAGACTACCTGTCATTAAAACAATGCCTAAAAAGGACATAATCAATGGAACTTCATAACTAATCATTTGTGCGACAGAACGCATTCCACCCATGATCGAGTACTTATTGTTAGAAGCCCAACCACCTAGTAAAATACCCGTAATCGTTAAGCTAGATAAAGCTCCATAATATAGGAGTCCGACGTTTACATCGGCAAAATATAATTTCTCTGTATATGGAATGACAGCGATAATGGCAAATGCTGGTGTATAAGCAATAATTGGTGCGATTAAGAAAAGGATTCGATCTGCTTTTGCAGGAACAACGTCCTCTTTAATCATAAGCTTTAACACGTCCGCTACCGTCTGAAATAATCCATATGGTCCTACACGGTTAGGGCCTTTACGTAGTTGCATCCAACCGATTATTTTACGTTCAAAGTAAATCGCATACATAACAAATAATAGAACGACTAATAGAACAACAACTGCTAGTAAAATCATCAGGAATAAATTAAGCCATGAAAAAGGTTGAGATAAAAGAGCCTCCATTAAGCGTCAACCTCCCCTAATACAATATCGATCGCCCCTAGAACGGCAGGGATATCGGCCATCGTCCTGCCAATCAATAACTTAGGCAAGAGCTGTAGATTTACAAAGGAAGGTCTTCTAAGTTTTAAACGGTATGGTTTGTCTTTTCCTTTGCTCACAAGATATACACCTAATTCTCCTTTAGAGGATTCCATTCTTGTGTAAACTTCTCCTTCAGGTGCTCTGAGTACCTTTGGCACTTTACCCATAATTTCGCCGGATTCTGGAAATTGCTCTACTGCTTGTTCAAGGATTCGTAAGGATTGAACCATTTCCTCCATACGTACCATATAACGATCATAAACATCACCTGTTGTACCTACAGGCACGTCAAACTCAAATCGATCATAAATCGAGTAGGTTTGGTTTTTACGAATATCAAATTTTACATTGGAACCACGTAACACTGGTCCTGATAAACCATAGTTAATCGCAGTTTCCCCATCATATACCGCAATATTTTTAACACGTGCTAAGAAAATTTCATTCCCTGTTACAAGTGTGTGATATTCTTTGATCTTTTCTCTCATATATGGTACGAATTTGCCAACCTTTTCAATCCATCCTTCAGGCGCATCCCATTTTACCCCGCCAACTCTCATATAGTTGAAGGTTAGGCGTGCACCGGAAAGTTCATTTAGCATATCAATAATCATTTCGCGATCACGGAATGCAAATAAGAATGGAGAAATCGCTCCTAAGTCTAAAAGGTTAGTTCCCCACCATACCAAGTGACTTGCAATCCGACTTAATTCCATCGCAATAACCCTTAAGTATTCGGCACGCTCTGGGACTTGAACTCCCATTAGGGTTTCAACGGCCTGTACTAGGGCATAGTTATTGGTCATGGAGGATAAGTAGTCTAAGCGGTCTGTATAGGGAATAATTTGAGTATAGTTAAGATCTTCTGCTAATTTTTCTGTTCCTCGATGTAAGTAACCGATAACCGGAATGGCTTCTTTTATGATTTCTCCATCTACTTTAACCACAAGACGGAATACTCCGTGTGTACTAGGATGTTGTGGTCCAACGTTAAGCAGCATTTCTTCAGTACGAAGTTCTGCCATTTCTTTTACACCTCCTCATCGTATGGCTTGTAATCTTTCCTTAATGGGTGTCCTACCCAATCATCTGGAAGTAAGATACGAGAGATTTGGCGTCCGGTAAATCCTATTCCTAACAAGTCATAGGCTTCTCTTTCATGCCAATCTGCTGTTGCCCAAATATCCATTACTGTCGGTACACTCCCACCATCGCGCTCTGTTTGTACTTTTACTGTTAAGTATTCATCGCGAGAATAGGAATAAAAGTGATAGACTACTTCCATATATTTTTCATAGTCAACACCTGCTAGATTCATAAGATAGTCAAACTTCATCTGGTCATGACTATGTAGAAGCTTTGCAACATCATGCCAATATTCTTTATCAATCACCAATACAGGCATATGAGCGTTTGGTTCATTGATAAATGATTCTTTAATCGCTGCCTCGCCTACTTGCTCTGTAATGATGTTAATATACGCATCAAGCTTTGGCTGATTTGGTGAAGGTACTTTAACTTCATCAGACATTTTCGATTGGCACCTTCTTTCCAGTCTTCGCTTCATAACGAATCTTTTCTTGTAATTTGTTTACACCATAGATAATGGCTGCTGGACTTGGAGGACAACCAGGAATGTATACATCAACTGGAACAATTTGGTCAACCCCTTTGACCACTGAATATGAGTTGACATATGGACCACCTGCTGTTGCACATACCCCAATTGCTACGACCCACTTTGGTTCTGCCATTTGTTCATATAAGCGGCGGACAAGTGGAGCCATTTTCTTTGTTACTGTTCCAGCTACCATCATGACATCTGATTGACGTGGTGATGCACGGAAAATAACACCAAAACGGTCAAAATCATAGTGTGAACCACCTGTTCCCATCATTTCAATCGCGCAACAAGCAAGACCGAATGTTAATGGCCATAGTGAATTACTACGCGCCCATCCTTTTACTTGTTCTAATGTGGTTAATAACACATTACGCTCTAATTCTTGTTGTTCTTCTGGTGTGATACCTTCAAGATTTATTCCCATGTTAACACCTTCTTCTTCCAAGCGTATGCAAGGCCAACCACAAGCATAAAGATAAAGATCGTCATTTCAATCAATGAAAATAGACCTAGTTTATCAAATGCGACGGCCCAAGGATAAAGGAATACGGTTTCAACATCAAACACTACGAACAATAATGCAAAAAGATAGTATCTGACATTGAACTGGACCATGGCGTCTCCTGTAGGGATAATACCACTTTCATACGTTGATGTCTTTCCTTTAGTAGGATTATGTGGTCTTAAAAACGGACCAATGACCCAAATCGTAGCAAATGGCAAGAAGATCCCTAAAAGAAGGAAGATAGCCATCATTAGATAACTGTTGCCATAAATCTGCTCCATCTACACTTCCCCTCCACGAAATATTTTAATATCTTAACCTTTGTTCACTTTGACAAATAAGTGAACAAATTGCTTTTCCATCTTCTATAATACTAAATTCCACTCTTTTTTCATAGGAATTTTTCTAATTTATTTGTGTATAAACTCACAATGTCTTACTCAACGTTATATATTTATGTTGTACAAAAAAAATTATGATCGGTATTGTATATTCCAACGCGCTCCGTTGTCCGTGCATTTCTTTAAATAAAATATGCGGTGAAAAAGCAGTCCTCGAACGAGAACTGCTTTTGATGTTTATTTTCTTTCTGATACACGGATACGGTTTAACGCACGCTGTAAAGCGGCTTGAGCACGTTTAAAGTCCCAGTCCTCTTTTCCTGTTGTGGCTAAACGACTCTCCGCTCTTTCCTTTGCAGCGATTGCCCGATTCACGTCAATTTCCTCAGGAAGCTCTGCTGTTTCTGCGAGAATAATTACTTTATTCTCATTTACTTCCAAAAATCCTCCACTGATCGCAATGAGCTGTTCTTTGCCATCTTTCTTAATGCGAACAGGAGAAATGACAAGAGGTGTTACAAAAGGAGCATGTTTCGGGAGAATTCCTAGTTCACCCATTTCCCCTCTTACAATCACCATGTTGACATCATCACTATACACCTTACGCTCAGGCGTCACGATTTCTAATCGAATCGTACTCATTTATTCATCCTTCCCTTCATCAGGGGTCCTGTTACATTTTCTTCGCTTTTTCCACAGCTTCTTCAATGGTTCCCACATAAAGAAAAGCTGCTTCTGGAAGATCATCGTGTTTGCCTTCTAAGATTTCCTTGAATCCACGAACCGTTTCTTTTACTGGTACATATTTCCCAGAGATTCCTGTAAATTGTTCAGCTACGTGGAATGGCTGTGATAAGAAACGTTGAATTTTACGAGCACGAGCTACAGTTAGTTTATCTTCATCGGATAATTCATCCATACCTAAAATCGCAATGATATCTTGAAGTTCTTTATAACGTGCTAAGATCTTTTGCACGCCACGAGCCACTTCATAATGTTCTTGTCCAACGATTGCAGGTGAAAGCATACGTGATGTAGAAGCTAATGGATCCACCGCGGGATAAATTCCAAGCTCAGCAATTTTACGATCCAAGTTGGTGGTCGCATCTAAGTGAGCGAACGTGGTCGCTGGCGCAGGGTCAGTATAATCGTCCGCAGGCACATAAATCGCTTGAATCGATGTAACAGATCCTTTCTTTGTGGACGTAATTCTTTCTTGTAATTGACCCATCTCTGTTGCTAATGTTGGTTGATAACCAACGGCAGATGGCATACGCCCCAATAGTGCTGACACTTCAGAACCTGCTTGGGTAAAGCGGAAGATATTATCAATGAATAATAAAACGTCCTGACCTTCATAATCACGGAAATATTCAGCCATGGTAAGACCAGTTAATGCTACACGCAAACGTGCCCCAGGTGGCTCATTCATCTGACCGAATACCATCGATGTTTTACTGATAACGCCAGAGTCCTTCATTTCATGGTATAAGTCGTTCCCTTCACGAGTCCGTTCACCAACCCCTGCGAAGACGGATAGACCACCATGTTCTTGAGCGATATTGTTAATTAACTCCTGAATTAAAACGGTTTTTCCTACTCCTGCACCACCAAAGAGTCCAATCTTACCTCCCTTTGCATAAGGTGCAAGTAGGTCAACCACTTTAATCCCTGTTTCAAGAATTTCTTCTTGTGTAGATAATTCTTCAAATGCGGGTGCCTTGCGATGAATTGGATGATATACTTCAGCGTTGACTTCGCCAGCTTCATCTACAGGCTGCCCTAACACATTAAATACACGCCCTAATGTTGCCCGTCCAACAGGAACATTGACAGGTTTTCCTGTATCTACCGCTTCCAATCCACGGACTAGTCCATCCGTGGATGCCATAGCAACGCAACGAACCACATTATCTCCTAAGTGAAGAGCTGCTTCAACGACAAGGTCAATGTCTTTTTCACCAGAAGATTGCGCTTTATGTTTAATAGTAATCGCATTATAAATTTCAGGTAATGAGCCACGTTCAAATTCTATGTCTACAACTGGACCCATTACTGCTACGATGCGCCCTGTGTTCATCGATGTACCTCCTTACGATTATAAAAATTAGGATAAAGCGTTGGCACCACCAACGATCTCAGAGATCTCTTGTGTAATCGATGCCTGTCTAGCACGGTTATAGTTCAGTGTTAAGGTTTGAATCATTTCTTCTGCGTTATCTGTTGCATTGCCCATTGCTGTCATCCTTGCACCATGTTCACTTGCTTTTGCATTCAAATAGGCACTATAGATTAGTGTTTCAGCATAACGTGGCAATAAACTTCCTAGCACTTGTTTGGCAGAAGGCTCAAAATCATATTGAGTCGCTGATCCTTCCTTTGTTTCCTCTAAATCCACCAAAGGAAGTAATTTCTTTTCCGTAGGAACCTGTTGAATCGCACTTATAAACTCGTTATAAACGAGGTATAATTCATCAAATAAACCCTCCGCATACATATTCACTGCTGTTCTAGCAATGTTTTTGATGTCAGCAAAAGTTGGCGAGTCAGAAAGTCCTACGATTTCACCAATTATTGGATAGTTACGCTTCTTAAAGAAGTCTCGTCCTTTACGACCAATTACGAAGATAACATATTCATCTACGGATTTGTGTCTTTCTTTGATCGCCATGGTTACTTTACGTAAAATATTTGCATTATAACCACCTGCTAATCCACGATCAGAAGTAATGACTAAATAGCCTGTTTTCTTTACTTCGCGAACTTCTAGTAAAGGGTGGTCAACTTGATCTGTTCCTGCGGCAAGTGCAGCGATTACTTCTTTCATTTTCTCTGCATAAGGGCGTGAACTTTCTGCCCTTTCTTGCGCACGGCGTAATTTCGCCGCATCGACCATCTTCATCGCCTTAGTAATCTGTTTCGTACTTTGGACACTTCTGATTCTACGCTTTATTTCACGAATTCCTTGCATTTTTTAGTTCACCACCTTAACAAACAATTTTGCCGATGCAAAGTTGTTCAGGAAGTCGAAATTGGAATTATGATTTTGAAGGAACAAAAGTCTTTTTAAACTCATCAATGGCACGAGAAAGCTTTTCTTCTGTATCACTTGCTAAGTCTTTTGTTTCACGGATCGTTGCTAAAATTTCTGGATGCGAAGTATCCATAAAGGTTAACAATTCTTTTTCAAAACGTTTTACATCTTCTAAAAGAACGTCATCTAAAAATCCTTTAATGGCTGAGAAAATAGAAACAACTTGTTTTTCAACAGGCATTGGTTGATATTGGTCTTGCTTCAAGATTTCCATTGTACGCTCGCCTCGTGTCAAACGAGCTTGTGTTGCTTTATCTAAATCTGACCCAAATTGAGCAAATGCTGCTAATTCGCGGTATTGTGCAAGGTCAAGACGCAATGTACCTGCTACCTTTTTCATCGCCTTAATCTGAGCGCTTCCTCCTACACGAGATACAGATAAACCAACACTAACTGCTGGTCGCATACCTGCATAGAAAAGATCAGACTCAAGGAAAATTTGGCCATCTGTGATCGAAATCACGTTTGTTGGAATATAAGCAGAAACATCTCCTGCTTGTGTTTCGATAAATGGAAGGGCTGTTAATGATCCTCCACCTAATGCATCACTTAATTTTGCAGCACGTTCAAGTAAGCGTGAATGAAGATAGAATACGTCTCCAGGATAAGCTTCACGACCTGGTGGACGGCGTAATAATAGTGATAGCTCACGATAAGCGGCTGCTTGTTTTGATAAGTCATCATATACAACGAGTACATGTTGCCCCTTATACATAAAGTATTCTCCCATTGAGACTCCTGCATAAGGTGCCAAGTACAAGAGTGGTGCTGGTTCAGAGGCATTAGCAGTAACTACAATCGTATAATCCATTGCACCGTGTTTACGTAGTGTTTCCACTACTCCTGCCACAGTAGATTGCTTTTGACCAATTGCAACATAGATACAAATCATATTTTGGCCTTTTTGGTTGATAATGGTATCAATCGCAATGGCAGTTTTACCTGTTTGGCGATCTCCGATGATTAACTCCCGCTGTCCACGACCAATTGGTACCATGGAATCAATCGCCTTAATTCCTGTTTGCATTGGCTCATGAACAGATTTACGATGAATAACACCAGGTGCTGGTGATTCAATTGGACGATACTCTGTTGTTTGGATTGGGCCAAGTCCATCTACTGGCTGTCCAAGTGGATTCACAACCCGGCCAAGTAATGCCTCTCCAACAGGTACTTCCATAATACGTCCTGTACGTTTTACTTGATCTCCTTCGCGGATCTCTGTATATGGACCGAGGATAATGACACCCACGTTATGTTCTTCAAGGTTAAGAGCCATTCCCATGACACCATTAGCAAACTCTAATAGTTCACCGGCCATTACCTGTTCAAGACCATGAATACGGGCGATTCCATCCCCTACCTGAATCACAGTACCAACGTCTGCAATTTCAATTTCTGATCGGTATGATTCAATCTGCTGTCTAATAAGCGAGCTGATTTCTTCAGGTCTGATACTCATTTTTCCACCCCTATCTTTAAACTCGCGATGCCACAAGGCTTCTTTTTATCTCATGTAATTTCTTTTTAAGGCTTCCATCGTATAGACGGTCTCCTATTCGGATGATCATTCCGCCTACAATCGTTGGATCAACGATATTATGTAAGCGAATTGTTTTCCCAAATTTTCTCTGAAGTGAGTGTTCGATTTCTTCTCTTTCAGTTCTCGCAAGTTGTACGGCGGTGATTGCAGTGACGTCTGCTATCCCGCGTACCTCATTTGCTAGTTTAATATATTCTTGTAAGACGCCTTCAAGATATTCTTCTCGTCCACTGTCTACAAGCTGAAAAAGGAAATTTTTTGTAATCAGATCAATCGATTCACCAAAAGCATTGTCGATGATCTGTTTTTTCTTTTCTCCTTCAACTAAAGGATGGCGTAAAAAGGAGAGAAAACCCTCTGTCTCATTGAATACTTTTGAAATGAGTTTTAAATTTTCTTCTACTTGTTCTAATAACCCCTTTGAATTTGCTACTTCAAATAACGCTTTCGCGTAACGTTTTGCAACAAGGCTATTCATCATAGGCTTTCCCCTACTTGTTTCATAAACTCATCAATCAATTTAGATTGTTCTTTTGTGTCAAGTTCTTTTTCAATAATTTTGGATGCTAGCAATACGGATAAGGAGCCTACTTGCTCACGTAAAGCTGCTACGGCCTTTTCTTGTTCAAGTTGAATCTCTTGAATCGCTTGATCTTTCATCCGCTCTGCTTCGCGTTTTGCAGTTTCCATAATTTCATCTGCTTGTTTTATACTAGAAACTCGAGCACGCTCAATTATTTCTTGAGCTTCAATTCTTGCCTTTTGGATGGCTTCGTTTTGCTCTTTAATCAATTGTTCAGCTTCTTGACGATTCTTTTCTGCCATTTTGATTTCATTTTGGATGCGTTCTTGCCGTTGAACCATCACATTGACCAATGGACCAAACGCATATCTCTTTAACAGGAGATACAGTAAGGCAAAGGCTAGAATCTGAATGATAAAACTGCCTAAAGCAATTTCCACAAAAGTCACTCCCTTCACAAATGAGTAAAAACGGGATACGAAAAAGGAAGGCGGGGACTTATTCTCCCCCCTACCAACTTATCTAAATGTCACATTATTTTGTGAATAGAATAATAAATGCAAATACGGCTACGATAATAGGTAATGCCTCGATTAGACCAACGCCGATAAACATTGTAGTTTGTAAGAAACCTCTAGATTCAGGTTGACGAGCAATCCCTTCTACTGTACGTTGAATAACCCATGCGTTTCCAAGACTTGCTCCTAAAGCTGCCAAACCAATAGCAATTGCTGCTGCTAATATTTCCATGAAAAATTTCCTCCTTAAAAATTAAATTTTTATTTTTATAAATTTTTTAAAACTTTTTTAGTTAAAGAAACGTTGTTAATAGTAACCTTTGTGAGCGTCTGCTCTTGTTAGTGGTGAATTTTTTGGGAAATATATACCATACTCAAGATCGTAAAGACGTAGGCTTGAATCGCACCAACAAAGACACTAAATCCTTGCCATATCACCAAAGGAACAACTCCGGCAAAACCCATCAAGAGAATAACCCCAATTAGAACTTCACCAGCAAAAATGTTTCCAAATAGACGGAAACCTAAGGTTAGTGTTTTTGCAAACTCTTCAATGATATGAAGTGGGAAAAATAAAAAATGGGGTTCAAAATAATGCTTGATGTAATTTTTGATTCCAACAAATTTTACACTGATAATGTGAGTTAAAATAATGATTGAGAGTGACATCGCTAAGGTGACACTTGCATCCGCAGTAGGGGATTTCCACCATGCTAGTTCAACCTCGTGATGCGCTGATTCTTTGATCATCTCTTCAGTTACAATATCCATACCAAAGAGACTAAATGGTTGATCATGGATTGTAATGAAGTTTAGCGGCAGACCTAGCAAGTTTCCTACAAAAATAAATAGAATTAGTGTAAGCCCTAAATAAATAAAGCCTGCACCTTTTTTTAGGTCCATCGTACTTCCAATGATGCCATGTACAAAGTCTACGACCCATTCAAGAACATTTTGTAGTCCTGAAGGCGCATCAGACGTTAAACGTCTTGTCCCTGCAATGGCAAGTACCAGAACAATAATAAAGGTCACAATGGTCATCAATGATGTCGATAGATTAAATGTTAACCAAGGTAGCGACTCAGGCGCCCACAATGGTTGTTCATGACCCATATTCTCACCCCTTTCCTGTGGATATTTTGTTTTTCTCTCTTATGCTATTTATTATTCCATCCACGATTGTGACGATTTGTATAAGGAACAAACCGATGACCGTGGAAACTAGATGCAACTGTTCAGGATATTGAAAAACTAGCATGATCGCTAAAATCGAGGTTGCAAATCTTGTAAACATCCCTACAAACATTGGTCTTTTTCTTGTTTGTGCTTTTACTTTAATTGCAATTTCGCCAATTCGATTCACTTTCCAAGCAGTATGTAACAGATTTAATAAGCCTACTGCTAATCCTAGCGCTAATCCTAAGAAAATAGCTGAATAAGGCGTAATCACACCAATCATAAATAAACTTAGTAGAATGAGAGTATAGCGAACAATTCTAATGATTCTTGCCTTAAAATCACTCATAGAAGGATGTCCCATTGCTAGTCTCCTAAAAAGGGCTTAATTAAACCAATGACAGACCAGATTCCAAATATGATCCCCACAATCATACCAATGATTAAAAAAACCGGAGATGTATGGAAATATAGGTCAACTTTTTTACCAATCCATAGTCCGACAAGAAGAAATATGGCAGCGTTAACACCAATCACACTAACAACGGCTAATGCCCGCCAAGGATTTTGATTTTTTGGATCTTGGTTCTGTGTCATTGTGCTACCACTCACAAACCTTTCAAAAAAAAGAGATTTTTGTATGTATCCATTGTTAAAATCATTCGCCTTAAACAGTATACCAAAGACTTTTTTAAATGTTCAAGAAATTTTTACAATGAATAATAATCTCTGAATTTTGTGAAGATTTATTTAAAGATTAAAATGGATATTAACAAGGTTATCGTACAATATAGGCCTTTCTTTGTCAATCATAACAATGATAGGGAAATTTTTGAAATGTATATTACAACTGGTGTAATATACATCTCTTTTCAGCCTTAAATAATGAATGGGATGGGACGGTCTTTTCGTTGACCAAAGTGGTAGAGGATCGCTTCAGCTATTCTTTCTGAAGCTTGTCCATCACCATATGGATTTGCTGCCCTTGACATTTGCTCATATGCCTCTTTGTTAGATAATAGCTGATGGGCTTGAGCATAAATCTCCTCTTCTTCTGTCCCTACTAATTTTAACGTTCCTGCTTCAATTCCTTCAGGCCGTTCTGTGGTATCACGCAAAACCAATACGGGTACACCGAAAGAGGGTGCCTCTTCTTGAACTCCCCCTGAATCTGAAAGGATGAGGTGTGCTCGCGCCTCAAAATTATGAAAGTCGATGACATCAAGTGGATCAATTAAATGAATTCGATCGTGATGCCCTAATATCTTGATTGCCAATTCTTTTACAACAGGATTAAGGTGTACAGGGTAAACAACTGCTATCTCTGGATGGGTATCAACCAAGCGACGAATCGCTCTAAAAATTCGTTCCATCGGTTCGCCAAGGTTTTCTCGACGATGCGCTGTTATGAGTACCATTTTCTTACTGCCTATTTTCTCTAAAACTGGATGTTGATATTCTTTTTGAACCGTTGTTTTAAAGGCATCAATAACGGTATTTCCTGTGATATAGATGTTATTCTCTATTTTATTTTCTCTTCGCAAATTCTCTGCAGACCAATCTGTTGGTGCAAAATGGAGATCTGCCAACACCCCTGTAAGTTGTCGATTCATTTCTTCTGGGAATGGAGAGTATTTATTTCCTGTCCTTAAACCAGCCTCCACATGGCCAACAGGTATTTGTTGGTAGAAAGCAGCCAAACTGCCAACAAAGGTCGTGCTTGTATCCCCATGTACTAAAACGAGATCTGGCTTTTCTTTCATCATCACTTCTTCCAAACCTTGTAATGCCCTTACTGTAATGCCTGTCAAGGTTTGCCTTTGTTGCATGATGTTCAAGTCGTAATCAGGAGCGATTTGGAAAACGTCTAATACCTGATCTAACATTTGTCGATGTTGGGCTGTTACAGTGACAATACATTCGAATTGCTCTTTTTTTTGTTGCAATGTTTTGACTAAAGGCGCCATTTTAATCGCCTCTGGCCTTGTCCCAAATATGGTCATTACTTTTACTTTTTTCACGATTGAAATCCCCTTTTACTTTGCAAAGCTTCTACTTTGTTCCAAAAAGTCGATCCCCTGCATCTCCTAATCCTGGAACGATATAGCCATGGTCATTTAATTTCTCATCAACGGCTGCTACATAGATATCTACATCATCATGGTCTTGTTGAACCTGATTAATTCCTTCTGGAGCAGCAATTAAGCACATCAATTTAATATTTTGTGCACCTTTTTCTTTAAGCAATTGAATGGCTGCTGATGCAGAGCCACCAGTTGCCAACATGGGGTCGATCACGATAAGATCGCGTTCGGCAATATCTGAAGGTAATTTTAAATAATATTCCACAGGCTTTAATGTTTCTGGATCACGATAAAGGCCAACATGACCTACTTTTGCAGCAGGGATAATTTTTAAGATGCCATCTACCATTCCTAATCCAGCACGCAAGATAGGTACAAGCCCAATTTTCTTCCCTGAAACTACCTTTGTTTTTGCAAGGCTTACAGGCGTTTCGATCGTAACTTCTTCTAATGGTAGATTACGGGTAATTTCGTAAGCCATCAGTGTGGCCACTTCATCTACTAACTCCCGAAATTCCTTTGTTCCAGTATTTTTATCACGTATGTAAGTCAATTTATGTTGAATTAAGGGATGATCAAAAACATATAATTTGGACATGTTACTACTCCTTTGATTTTCTTCTTTTTTATAGATCTTTGTATAGAGGGAATCGTTTCACTAATTCGACAACTTTCTCTTTTGCTTGTTGATGGACTGCTTCTTCTGTTGGATTCTTTAATGTCATGCTGATAATCTCAGCGATTTCCTCCATTGCTGCTTTATCCATTCCCCTAGTCGTGACAGCAGCTGTGCCAATGCGAATTCCACTGGTAATAAATGGACTGGTAGGATCGAAAGGAATGGCATTTTTATTACATGTAATTCCAATCTCATCAAGAAGATGTTCTGCTTCTTTTCCAGTAATATCCATTTCGGTTAGATTGACAAGGATCAGATGGTTGTCAGTCCCGCCAGATACTAATTTAAATCCTCGATCAATTAAACTTTGGGCTAAATGTTTGCTGTTTTCGACGACTTTTGTTGCATACTCTTTAAATTCAGGTTGTAAAGCTTCACCTAATGCAACAGCCTTTGCCGCAATCACGTGCATCAAAGGACCACCTTGCATACCTGGGAAGACCGTTTTATCTAAAACTTTTGCATATTCTGCTTTACATAAAACCATTCCACCCCTTGGGCCTCTTAAGGTTTTATGTGTCGTTGTCGTTACAAAATCAGCATATGGTACAGGATTTGGATGCAAACCCGTTGCTACCAATCCAGCGATATGCGCCATATCTACCATCAAAAGCGCTCCTACCTCATCTGCAATCTCCCTCATTTTGGCAAAATCGATGATCCTTGGGTAGGCACTAGCACCAGCAACAATCAATTTAGGTTGATGTTCCTTAGCTAGCTTACGCACTTCTTCATAATCGATTTGTTCTGTTTCAGGATCGACACCATAGGAAACAAAATGATAAAGGATTCCAGAAAAATTAACAGGACTACCATGTGTTAAATGTCCACCATGGCTTAAATTCATTCCTAAAACAGTATCTCCAGGATTTAAAACAGAAAAATAAACAGCCATATTCGCTTGAGCACCAGAATGGGGTTGGACGTTAGCATGTTCTGCTGCAAACAATTGCTTTGCTCGCTCTCTAGCTAAATCCTCAACAATATCTACATATTCACAACCGCCATAATAGCGTTTGTTAGGATATCCTTCAGCATACTTGTTAGTCATGACAGAACCTAACGCCTCTAAAACTCCCTCACTTACGAAGTTTTCCGACGCAATCAATTCTATTTTAGACCTTTGACGATTGATTTCTAATTGTATAGCTTCTGCTATTTGTGGATCTTGCACTTTTAACCTTTCCATAACTGTCTCCCCTCTTTCAATTCTCACTTCTCACATCTCATATCTATATTGTATTGTGCCCTTGCCCCACCGATTAGTTTTGGTCTTGTTTTGGCCATATTCACATGTGCTTCACCAATTTTCTTTACTTTGGAACGGACAGGGACAGCGACATGTTTTAGATGCATACCAATCAAAGTATCACCAATATCTATCCCTGCATCTGCTTTTATAAATTCTACTACAACAGGATCCTTCATTTGCTGAAAGGCATAGGTTGCCATTGCGCCTCCTGCTTTTCGCACTGGAACTACTGTAACGACTTCTAAGCCAAACTGTTCAGCTGTTTCTTTTTCAACGACTAATGCCCGATTGATATGTTCGCATCCTTGGAAAGCTAGATGAAAACCATGTTGTTCTTTTGCTTTGGCTACTTCTGTATAAATAGCCTTTGCTACTTCTTCACTACCTGCTGAACCAATATGCTGACCCAATACCTCACTTGTACTAACACCTAACACTAGAATTTGTTTGTGGTTTAAAGGGAAAGATTGGATCAAATCCTCTAAAACTGCTCTAACTTGGGATTGAAGCTCAATGGTATCCATCCAAAATCAGTCCTTTAAGCGATTCTCAATTTGCATGATCTTCTGCACTCTTCTCTCGTGGCGACCGCCTTCAAATTGTTCTTGTAACCAAATTCGTGCAATATCTTCTGCAACATTGAAACCAGTGGTTCGGCCTCCTAAACACAATATGTTTGAATCATTATGTTGCCTTGTAACTCTTGCTGAATAGCAATCATGAACTAAAGCTGCACGAATGCCTTCTACTTTGTTTGCGGCGATCGACATGCCAATCCCTGTTCCGCAAATTAAAATACCCCGATCCACTTCTCCTTTCGCCACTTTGTGGGCTACTGGCAATGCATAGTCTGGATAATCTACAGATTCAACACTGTCTGTACCCAGATCTTCATACTCAATACCCATATCATCCATGATCATTTTGATATGTTCTTTTAATTCGTACCCACCATGGTCTGATGCGATTGCCACCTTCATTTCTTTTCCCTCCATCTTCATCATTCTCCATATTATTACCCAAACAATTTTAACATATTGCAGAAGAAGACTCCATCTTCTCCAATCGGGTAGGAGGCTGGCCC
>NZ_LSKU01000001.1:2547175-2579713 GCF_001561915.1 Tepidibacillus decaturensis
ACTTAAAAAAAGGTTTGTATATTCCAACGGAATATACAAACACCTAAATGACAAGTGGAAGAAAGTTATACTTTCTTATTTTAAAAAAGAGTGGGTTTAAGCCCCTCTCTTAGACACGAAACTTTTCTATTAATTCTTTTAAATGATATGCGGAATCTCTTAATTGTTGAACTGTTGCAGCGATTTCTTCCATTGCCGCCGTTTGTTCTTCGGTTGTCGCTGCTACTTGCTGTGCTCCTGCCGAAGTTTCTTCTGCAACCGCTGCCATATTTTGAGCCTCTGACAATGTTTCCTGAATATGTTGGAATTGTTTTTCGATCAGTTTAGTAATCTCTTCAATAGAGAACACTACTTGGTTCACAGATTCACCAATGCTAGCAAGAGATTGTTTTGTTTTTTCTCCCCGATTCGATTCTGAGGTTGCTAGCTCTACTTGTTCAGAGATTTTCCTTACCACGTTATGTACTTCTTGTTGCATTTGTCCAATAATAGAACTAATATTTTGAACTGCTTTTGTACTTTGGTCTGCTAGTTTCCTTACCTCATTGGCTACAACAGCAAATCCCCGTCCATGTTCACCGGCTCTTGCCGCTTCTATGGAGGCATTTAAGGCTAACAGATTGGTTTGCTCCGCTATATTTCCTACCACTTCGGTAATGGTACTAATTTCTCCAGCGTTTTTTTCTAGCCTTTTTACTAAATCAATCGATTCTTGGTTGGCGTTTGCAATATGATGTAGTCCTTCTACTAATGAATGGACGACTTCAATGCTTTCTTTGATGACTTGTTCCATGTAGTGGGAATGGTTTTTAGTTTGGTTGGCTTTTTGCTTGACTTCTTCTGATAAGCGATTGATTTGAGTCAATGATTCTACTGTCGCATTGGTTGCAATTGCTTGCCGCTCTGCTCCTTTAGCAATCTCTTCAATCGTTCGAGAAATATTTTCTGCTGAGTTGGCCGATTGTTCAGATGCAAGGATTAATTCCTCTACGTTGTTATTGGTAAGTTCAAAATTTCCATTGATATCGCGTACCATCAATCGTAGATTTGTTAACATTTGGTTAAAGGCAATTCCCAATGCTCTTAATTCATCATCAGATTTAACAACCTTCACATCTCTACTTAAATCACCTGTTGCTGCAATTCTTGCTGATTGTTCCAGTTCGATCAACGGTTTCGTTAGAATTCTAGAAGCGACATAGCCAAAAAAGATTGTCCATGCTACACCTAAAATCAAAGTAAGAATAACAAAAAGTTCAAATGTTAAAAAAGGCATTCGATTAAGAATCGAGTCTTTTAAAACAATGATGAAAAATGCACTTGTCCCATATGTTATGAAAGATAGCATCGAAATGCCTGTAACAAATTTTTTGGTTAAACTAAATTTAAACTTATTTTCCCCTTTTTCCATTTCCTCACCAACCTTTTGATTAAAAGTCTTTTTTATTGCCAAATTCCACTAGCTAAGTAAGTATTCGCTAAGAAGGTGGCTACTCCTTCATATTCCCTAATTTTTTTTGTGATTATAGGATTTTTCTTCTATCCAAAAATGTTCGAATGGCTGCTTCAATCTCTTTGGCTGTTTCTCGGTAAACTTCCAAATCGTTCCCAAATGGATCGGAAATATCTCCGGATTCTTTAAGCATTTTTATTTTTTCGATAAACTCAGGGTATTGCTCTACTAATACCTGTTTATGTCCTTCTGTCATGGTAAACACAAGGTCTGCCCATTTTAATAATTTCCTTGTTACTTTTTTTGCACTGTGGTCGTCTTCTACACCATATTCCTGCATGACGGTTCTTGCATGCTCAGATGCAGGGAGATCTTCAATCGCCAAAATTCCAGCTGATTTTACAGCTAGTTCCAACCCTTCATCTGTAGCTATTTTTTTTAAAATTTTCTCTGCCATTGGGCTTCGACATGTGTTGCCTGTACATACAAATAATACATTCATGACTAAAACCATCCTTCTCTTCAATGATTTAATTGATAAACGATATACATAATGAGAATCCCGATCCCCATTCCAAATTGCCCCAATAAACGATGTAACTTCATGCTTTCTGGCCCTATATCTTTAACGACTAAATACCCCATTGCACCAGCAGCCACACTAAGTCCAATAGAAATCCAATAGGGTACCATCTCGCCGATGAGGATACTGATCCATGTACCTAAAGGAATAAATAAACCTGTTGAAAGTGGAATTAAAAAAATTGTCAATGAGCGAAGTTTACCTAACATCAGGGTTGAAGCTACTCCTAACCCTTCGGGAATATTGTGCAAAGCGATGACTAGGGCGACGCGAATGCCTAACTTTTCTTGTGTTTCAAATCCCGCCCCAATTGCTACACCTTCAGGTAAATTATGCAAAGCAATCGCAAGGGTGAAAAAAATGGCCAGCTGTCGATAATATCGTTCTTCTGCTATTTGATTTAGATGATTGGACAAGGGTAGAAATTTGGCAATAAACCAATCAACTAAAGACATAATAAGAATGCCAATCAAAAGACCAATCCAGGTATATTTTATGTTCCCATAAGTGAATGAGGCTGGAAGTAAATCAACAAAAACAACCATTCCCATCATGCCGGTAGAAATACCTAGATAAAATCCCAACACTCTTGAATCAGGACGTCCAAACCAAAGAACTATTAAACCACCTATTCCGGTGGCAAGACCTGACAATAGGCTAATCAAAATGATTTGTTCCATGGCTACACCAAAAATTTAATGCCAAAGACGAGCAGAATGATACCACCAAGTGCTTCTCCATAATCCCCGAGCCAATCGCCAATCTTATCCCCTAATGTTAAGCCTAAGGCAGTCATTGCTCCACCTATGATACCAAACAATAAAACAACAAATAAAAAATCTGCAGAAAAAAGCCCTAAGGATAGACCGACAGATAAAGCATCAATACTAACACTAAAAGCGAGTAAAAATAACCCGATTCCTACTGTTTGGTCTAAAACATGCGCTTTATTGCTTAAAAATGACGACCAAAGCATATTCGCACCAAGCATCACTAAAATGATTCCTCCAACCCAAGTAGCAATGTCCCCTATAAAGGTGGAAAGAAAGTGCCCGAACACCATTCCAATGAGTGGCATCAATATATGAAAAATACCTATGGTGATACTAATCTTGCTGATTTGAGCCCAAGATAATTTTTGCATTCCAATACCGATTCCTAAAGAAAAGGCATCCATTCCTAGAGCAATGCCTATCATAAGAAGTGCCATAATTTGCCCTAGGTTTGTCATCCATTCCATAGCAACATCCCCTCCATAACCTTGTCTATCCAACATTATGCAAGGGGTTGTCTCTTTATACGTCAATCATTTTTCCACCTGCTGCTTTTTTTATTCGATTCATAATAGCTAGACCAATTCCCGCTTCCCCCACACCCTCAACTAATATATAATCGATCTTTTGTTGATCAAATGTTCGCAACGCATCATATAGATGTACTGCTAAAGGGTGTAGATTATTTTTGGAACCATAACCTAAAACCAAGTCAGCTTTTAAAATCTCTTTTTCATGCTCGCGGAGCGTTAATACGCCTACTTTTTTCCCTTCATTAATCATTTGATTAGCCAGTTGATTGATTTTATCTATAACCGCTTGTTCCTTCCCACGAACGATCCACATCTCTCCTGTTGGAGCATAATGGGTATATTTCATTCCCGGTGATTTTGGTTTTTCTTCTTCTTTAATAAGTGCAGGGTCTAAGGACACAACACCAAGAACGGCTTCTAATTCTTCAATGGTTATACCACCAGGCCTTAAGACTGTTGGAATTTCCTCAGTTAGATCAATGACTGTAGATTCTAAGCCTACACCTGTTGCCCCACCATCGACAATTCCTTCGATTCTACCCTGTAAATCATGCCAAACATGATCTGCAGTCGTCGGACTAGGTTTTCCAGAGCGATTAGCACTAGGCGCTGCAATCGGTAGATCTGCTGCCTTAATGACTGCAAGGGCTACAGGATGATTAGGCATTCTAACCGCCACAGTGGGAAGTCCAGCTGTAACTAATGGGGATATTCCATCTTTTCGTTTGAAAATAATGGTTAAAGGTCCTGGCCAAAACTGATCCATTAGTCTTTTGCTACGTTGATCCACATCTTCAACAAGCTGCTCTAGCTGTTTATAGCTGGCAATATGGACGATTAGTGGATTATCACTAGGACGCCCTTTTGCTGCAAAGATTTTTTTACTGCTTCTGTATCTAAGGCATTTGCGCCAAGGCCATATACTGTTTCTGTAGGAAAAGCGATCACTTCTCCTTCCCTTAAACGCTTGGCTACTTCTATGATATCAGGATGACATTCATCCACAAGTTTATCCACATTCCAAATCTTCGTTTTTGTTCCTAGCATCCTATTTGCTCCTAACCTGTTTCGTTTTAAAATGTAATTGTGACATAGATTCTCTTCTTATTAAACAAAAAAATATTGCACCTGTCAAAATAATCTATTGACAAGTTATGCACAGTTTGTGAATAACCTGTTAATAAGTATGTTAATAACTCTTCATAATGATGATAAATGGTTTATGATTTAGTAAAAAAGCTTCGAACAATGCTATTGCTCGAAGCTTGGAATAGATCTTTTAAAATATCGATTTGATAAAGGAAAAGAGTTTAAGTAGCATATCAAAGAGGAAAAATCTCACTTCTACTTCTTCAGGATCATTTAATTGGACAATAGATTGCTGTGTCTTGTCTACTGTTGTATTTTTAACCACATCAACAGCATCCCCTGTGGATATGTCAACAAAACATAGTGGGGGGAATAAAACACACCACCAATTTTGCCCCTTACCAGCACCTAGAGTAATTCGGAGTGCCTCATACTCACCAGCAGGATAAACGGTTTGACCATACATTTTTGTAGGAAATGGAACGATACCAAGCTCAACCTTTGGTGGTTCTGAATAACTAAATCCATTGTCCTTTATCGTCTTTTCTACCAATTCTTGAAATGCTGGTAAATGCTCCTTGATGACTGCTCTTGCTTCTTCAATTGTTTTAACCTTTGTCGCATAAGGATCTAGTTGTGCAACAATTTCATCCCTGATTTTCCGTTTTAACCATTGGTCTTCAGGCGAATCACTGTTTGCAATGATCCGTAAACGAATGGCTTGATCAGGTATAGTGGCTGATTCCTGTGGTGCAGCAATTGCCATCTCTTGTTTTTGTATATCCCAACTCATCAAAAGAACAGAAAATATAAAAATAAAATATAATAGCTTTTTCATCACGTTTCCCCTCTCGTCTCTCTATTTATCCTCATTATGGACAGAATAGGGAAAGGTTAAACGTGTAAGTTTCTATATTCCAACGTGCTCCGTTGTTCGCGGTTTTCCATGATTAAAAAAGGTTTATTTTAGGTAATCTTAGCGATGATGATCCTAGGAATACCTTGAAAATCAGGGATTACCTTTATATGTTCTATTTGTAGCTTCCATTTTGAGTCTTTTTGCTGAAGCAATTCAACGATTGGTTCTGATTGATCAATTCCAATTTCAAATGCAATCAAACCTGGTCGATGCAATACTTTTTCGGCTTGTTGAAGGATTTGACGATAAAATTGTAGGCCATCTTCTCCACCATCTAAGGCTAACATTGGCTCATTATTCTTCACTTCTGGCATTAAATCATCAAGATCCTTCGTAGGAATATAAGGCGGATTTGATACGATTAAATCTACCTTCATTTTCGATTCTAAGATTGGATTTAGCAAATCTCCATGATGAAAGGTTACTTGGGCTTCCAACTTTATGGCATTTTTCTTTGCCGTTTTTAAAGCGGCGTTAGAAATATCTACTGTATGAACATGCCAATTTGGCTTTTCCAGTGCTAATGTAATCGCAATTGCCCCACTGCCTGTACCTACATCTACTACGGTAATCGGCTGATCTTGCCATATTTGATCTGCTTCATGGATAAGATGTTCAAGCAACAGTTCTGTTTCAGGACGAGGAATCAGTACATTGGGATTAACCGAAAAAGGTCTACCATAAAATTCTTGCTCACCTACGATATATTGCAGTGGAATATGGTGGATTCTCTGATCAAGCCATTGCTTTAATGGTTCCCATTTCTCGATTGGGAAGGGTTGATTCCATTGGAGAAACAGTTGGCTTCGATTCCATTGAAACAAGTTTCTAATCAAAACCTCTGCTTCTAAAGGGGCTTGATCGATATGATGTTGTCTTAAAAAGGAGGAAGCCCAAGAATGGGCTTCCTTTATTGTCATGTTTCTCATTCTGATTGCTCCGTATGTTTTAATAAGTCCGCTTGCGCTTGTACGTGAAGCGCTGAGATAATTTCCTCCAAATCACCATCAAGTACGCTATCTAATTTGTGCAAAGTAAGGCCGATACGATGATCTGTTACACGACTTTGGGGGAAGTTATA
Organism: Tepidibacillus decaturensis; assembly: GCF_001561915.1. Classification (GTDB taxonomy): domain Bacteria; phylum Bacillota; class Bacilli; order Tepidibacillales; family Tepidibacillaceae; genus Tepidibacillus_B; species Tepidibacillus_B infernus. Next base: position 2,553,607 of record NZ_LSKU01000001.1, read on the forward strand.
GGTTCGAATCCGTTCACTTCGATCCCCTGTTCCTACAGCACTTTTTCTTGTTTCAGCTAGTTTAGCCTGTTCTTCCTCTAATTGTTTTTCATAAATTCTAGCTCTTAACACTTTCATCGCTTTTTCCTTATTTTTAATTTGGGATTTTTCATCCTGCATGGATACCACGATTCCAGTGGGGATATGGGTTAAGCGAACCGCTGATTGAGTGGTATTTACGCTTTGTCCACCAGGACCACTTGAACAGAAGACATCGACGCGAATATCTTTTTCATGAATCTCTACTTCTACATCTTCTGCCTCAGGTAATACAGCAACTGTTGCGGTAGAAGTATGGATACGTCCACCTGATTCTGTTTCAGGTACACGTTGCACACGGTGGGCACCACTTTCATATTTTAATTTACTATAAGCACCTTTTCCAGTAATCATAAAAATAACTTCTTTGAACCCACCAATCCCTGTATAATTGGCATCCATTACTTCTGTTTTCCATCCTTGTCTTTCTGCAAAGCGTGTATACATGCGGAAAAGATCACCAGCAAATAAGGCAGCCTCATCACCACCAGCAGCCCCTCTAATTTCTACAATAACGTTTTTCTCATCATTAGGATCTTTTGGAAGGAGAAGAATTCTTAGCTGTTCTTCTAGCGCTTTCTTTTTTTCCTCTAATTCATCTAATTCCATTTTGACCATTTCACGCATCTCTGCATCAAGTTTTTCTTCTAACATCGCTTTTGCATCTTGATGTTCTTTAACGACTTGTTTATATTCTTTATATGCTTGAACCGTTTCTTCTAATCCGGATTGTTCCTTTGAATATTCTCTTAGTTTTTTGGGATCATTAAGGACTTCCGGGTCCATTAACAATTCCGTCAATTGATTATAACGGTCTTCTAATTCTTGTAACCGTCCGAACATTTCACTCACCCCAATTTGGAATAAAAACTAATGTATAACGTTAAAATTATATCGGAATTGCTCGTTATAAGCAAGAAATAAAGAACACCCTTTTAGCCTAAGCTAAAAAGGTGTTCTTTGAAACGAGGCGTACTATCTTCTGTAGGTTCTAAAACGGTTGTCAAAATCACGAAAGTCTGTTTGGAAACGATCAACGGCAGTCCCACCTCTAATGCCATCGCCTATGTCACGTAGTCGCCCAAATAGATCAGCATCAGAAGTAATACGGATGTTATAACGGGGGTATAATCTCTTTAGAGCATTATACACATTTCGTTCGACACGGTTAGCTTCGGTAGATTGAATTCGATCTTCTAAATCCAATCCTACATAGGCATTCCCGCCAGCAATAACAACCGTTGCATCTTCAACTCCATTAACTCTTGCTGCCGTTTCCGCCATTCTGTCTGCATCATCGTTTGCATTGTTACGGAACTGGTTAGCACGGAAGCCGTAAGGGCCAACATTGTTAGGACCGTATGGATTGTAATTATAAGCACCATAAGTACCATCATAACGGTTATATGGAGTGACGTTTCGATAAGGTGTAATGCCATCATAAGTATATGGATTCACCTTACGACCATCATTTCCATCTAACATATTCGGCTGATTGTAACCTCTCGTTAATGGTCTATTATCATTATCTACATTACATGCCGTTAATCCTAACACTAAAAGGCTGGCTAATACCAATAGCTTGAATTTTTTTGTACGCAAATGCGTCACCTCCTCAGGAATTATATTTCCCGATATGAGGCAAAAACATTTTGCTTAATTATTCCAAATACTCATCTTTTTCTAGCGGCGGATGGTAATAATGTCTGCGACAAACACTGCGATATGTTTCATTTCCACCAATTTCAATGGCTTCGCCGGAATAAACAGGTTGTCCATCTTTAAATTTTAGGATGTGAGTTGCTTTTTTATTACAATAAACACAAACGGTTTTAATTTCTTCAATTTTATCCGCTTCACAAAGCAATTGTTGGCTACCTTCAAATAATTCATTTTTAAAATTTTTTAACAAACCATAAACAATCACAGGTATGTTTAATTGATCCACAATATGGGTTAGTTGAGTGACGTGATAAGGTTTGAGAAATTGCCCTTCGTCTACCAATACACAGTCTGGTTTTATTTCTTCGTTATCCACCATTTTGAAGATATCGGTATCATCGTAAACAGGAACAGCCTCTCTGCTGATACCTACTCTTGAGGTAACTTTCCCCACTCCATATCGATCATCAATCGCTGGAGTAAAAACCGTTGCTTTTTTCCCAGATTGTTCGTAATTGTGAGCAACGGTTAAGAGCTGAATCGTTTTTGAAGCATTCATTGCCCCATATCTAAAAAAAAGTTGCGCCATGTTTCTCCCTCCCCCCAAGCTATTACAAATATGAAATGTATATTATTAGAGAAAAACAGGCAAGCGATCGCCTGCCTGTTTATTTTTAATATTAAGGAAAGTGTAACTTTCCTCCCCCTTATCATTAGGGGTTTGTATATTCCAAAAGCAACGACTTTTGAGAGCGAGTTTTCCCTCGTTCTTCTTTAATCATGGAAAACCGCGAACAACGGAGCGCGTTGGAATATACAAACTTAATTTATTTAATGTTGTATTTCTTCTTAAATTTATCTACACGACCACCCGCATCAACAAATTTTTGTTTTCCAGTGAAAAATGGATGGCATTCAGAACAAATCTCAACGCGTAGATTTTCTTTAACTGATCCAGTTTCAAAAGTATTACCACATGCACATGTTACTTTTGTAATTTTGTAATCTGGATGAATTCCTTGTTTCATTACGTTCACCTCTTTCTGCCCTGATTCATTTGCGAATCAGAGTTATCACACACATAGAAAAATTATAACATAAGTAAAAATAAAGATGCAAGGTTTAAGTTTGCGCAGAAATACACTCCCAAAAGTCGCTGCTTTTGGAATATACAAACTACCGGTTCATAGAGGAAAGAGGTGGGATTATAGACCTTTTTTCGGATCAATAGAAGCGATAAATTCTTGATTTGTCTTACTTTCCTTTAATTTTTTCAGGAATAACTCAACAAATTCTTGACCCTCTGTCATTGATTTTCGAATTAACCATAGCTTTTCTAACTCTTCTTTTGTCAAAAGTAAATCTTCTCTTCTTGTTCCTGAACGGGTAATGTCGATGGCAGGAAAAATTCTTCGATTAGCTAATTTGCGGTCCAAATGAAGTTCCATATTTCCAGTTCCCTTAAATTCTTCATAAATCACGTCATCCATTCTAGAACCTGTCTCCACTAATGCTGTAGCAAGGATGGTCAAGCTACCGCCTTCTTCAATGTTTCTCGCTGCTCCAAAAAAACGTTTTGGCCTATGGAAAGCTGATGGGTCTATACCTCCTGATAATGTCCGGCCACTTGGTGGAATGACTAAGTTATAAGCCCTTGCTAACCTTGTAATACTGTCCATTAGAATTACGACGTCCTTTTTTGCTTCAACTAACCTCTGTGCTCGTTCTAAAACTAGTTCTGCAACCTTAATATGATTTTCTGGTAATTCATCAAATGTTGAGCTAATAATTTCTCCTTTCACTGATCTTTCCATATCAGTCACTTCTTCAGGTCTTTCATCTATGAGTAATACCATCAAATGGATATCAGGATAGTTTTCACTAATCGAATTAGCAATCTCTTTTAAAAGGACGGTTTTACCTGCCTTTGGTGGGGCTACGATCAATCCCCGTTGACCTAATCCAACTGGAGTGAATAAATCCATGATTCGAGTAGAGAGATTGCTTGGAGCAGTTTCCAAGACAATTTTTTTCTGAGGGAAAATAGGTGTGAGAGAAGCAAAATGTAATCGTTCAGAAGCAATTTCAGGATCCATTCCGTTTACCGCTTCTACATACAATAAACCAAAATATCTTTCATTTTCCTTTGGCGGTCTAGCCTTACCAGAGACTAAATCCCCTGTTCGCAAATCAAACCTGCGAATTTGTGAAGCGGAAATATAAATATCTTCGTCACTAGGTAAATAATTGACAGGTCTTAGAAAGCCATATCCATCTGGTAGAATTTCCAATACACCTTCCATAAACATGAGTCCTGCTTTTTCTGCCTGCGCTTTTAAAATGGAAAAAATAAGTTCGTTTTTTTTCATTTTCCCATAATAAGGAATTTGAAACTCTTTTGCTAACTTATAAAGCTCTGTTAGCTTCATCGTTTCTAACATTGATATATTTAAATCCATTCCGTTGAACACCTTCTTTATCTATTGTATTAAAATGAAAACATTATATTATTTTTCTCCAATTTCAATTGTTTATACATTGCTTTATTTAATCAGTAAGTTTGGTTTTTTCTCAAGTCGATGGGTTCCATCAATAATTCTTACTGTTCCTGTCTTCGCCCGCATGACAATCGATTGGGTTGTAGCGATACTTCCATGAAAACGAACTCCCTTTAAAAGTTCACCATCCGTTACACCTGTAGCTGCAAAAATGGCGTCATCACCTTTTACTAGATCTTCCATTTTTAGGATATGATTTGGATCGATCCTCATTTCCTTACATCGCTCCCTTTCTTGCTCATTTTGCGGGAGTAACTTACCTTGAATCTCTCCTCCTAAACATTTTAGGGCCACAGCTGCTAATACCCCTTCTGGTGCTCCACCAGAACCTAATAGGATATCCACACCTGTATCTTCAAAAGCTGTATTGATTGCCGCTGCTACATCACCATCACTTATCAATTTGATCCTTGCTCCAGCAGAGCGGATTTGTTGGATTAATTCTTGGTGGCGTTCTCGATCCAACACCACGGCTGTTACTTCAGAGATATCTTTGTTTAGTTCTCTCGCTACAATTTCTAGGTTCTCTTTCACACTTGCATTTATATTGATTTTTCCCGCTACTCTAGGACCAACAGCAATCTTCTCCATATACATATCTGGTGCATGTAAAAGGTTGCCTTTATCAGCGATCGCGACTACTGCTAAAGCATTCCATAACCCTCTTGCAACAATATTGGTTCCTTCAATCGGATCAACAGCTACATCTACTTCAGGGCCATATCCTGTTCCTAATTTTTCACCAATGTAGAGCATTGGCGCCTCATCCATTTCCCCCTCACCAATCACAACGGTTCCTTGCATTGGTACGGTATCAAAGACCCTTCTCATTGCCGATGTTCCGGCATCATCCACCTCATTTTTTAACCCTTGCCCCATCCACCTTGCAGCAGCCAATGCAGCTGCTTCAGTCACCCGAACTAATTCTAATGTTAAACTCCTCTCCATAATTCTTCTCCCCCTAATTGTAGCCCACAAAAGTGAAGAGTTTCTTCGTAGCGTACTCCGATTACTTTTGCGGGGTCCCATTTCTTTTCTTAGAACAGCTCATCCTTGACTCTCCAAATATTTGCTCCTAAAGCATGTAACTTTTCTACTAGCTTTTCATACCCTCGATCAATATGATATACATCACTTATCTCTGTAATCCCTTCAGCCATTAGCCCTGCAATCACTAAGGAGGCCCCTGCTCTTAGGTCTGTCGCTTTTACTTTTGTTCCTTGAAGATCATTGACCCCTTTTACTACTGCTGTTCTACCTTCAACCTTAATATCTGCTCCCATTCTAATCAGTTCATCGACATGGCGAAATCTTGAAGTATAAATATTGTCAGTGACCACACTTGTTCCTTCTGCCCGTGTTAGTAAAGAGGTAACAGGTTGTTGCAAATCAGTAGGGAATCCAGGATAGGGAAGGGTTTTAATGTCTACGGGTCGGTAATAGGATTGACCTAAAACACGAATGGAATCGTCCTTTTCTTGAACAATGGCTCCCATTTCTTTTAGCTTTGCTGTTAATGCTTCTAAATGTTTTGGAATCACATTGTCTACCGTAATATCTCCCGCTGTCGCCGCAGCGATAATCATATAGGTACCTGCTTCGATTCGATCAGGTATAATTGAGTGCCTACACCCTTTTAATTCTTCAACACCTTGGATTTTTATAATATCTGTTCCTACACCAGTGATTTTTGCACCCATCGAGGTTAGAATGGTAGCGATATCGATGATCTCTGGCTCTTTGGCAGCATTTTCAATAATGGTTTGCCCTTTTGCCCTAGACGCCGCTAGCATAATATTAATCGTTGCACCTACACTTACCACGTCTAAGAAGATTCGGTTTCCAACTAATGAGTCCGCTTTCAAATATAAAGACCCAGATTCTTGAATCACCTTCGCTCCTAAACTTTCAAAGCCTTTTATATGCTGATCAATCGGTCTTGGGCCTAAATGACAGCCCCCAGGCAAACCAATCGTTGCTTCACCAAACTTTCCTAATAGGGCACCCATTAAATAATATGAGGCTCTTAGTTCCTTTATCTTACCATTTGGCATTGGTTTAGGCTTCATTTGAGTAGGGTCGATTCTCATTGTCCCATGATGATATTCTATCATTGCACCAAGTTCAGACAGGATTTGCATAAGAATATGTATATCGCGAATATCTGGTAGGTTTTCAATCGTCACTGGGGAATTTGCTAAAATGGCAGCTGGAATTAAAGCAACAGCACTATTTTTTGCGCCACTAATCGTTACTGTCCCTGATAAATGGTCTCCCCCTTTAATCATCAATGTTTCCAAAAGTTTTCTCCCCTAACGTAAAAGAAGTCGATAAGATAGCCCACAAAAGTGACGACTTCCAACGAAGCATATTCCGATTACTTTTGCGGGGTTCCACTATAATATTAAAATTAAAGCTTGTATTTTACAACAGGGTAAAATACAAGCCCATATCGATTTGCTATTTTTGAGCCTTATTCCAATCTGCGAGGAATTTTTCAATCCCGATATCTGTTAAGGGATGCTTGATCATTTGCTCTAGCACTTTATATGGAACAGTTGCGATATCAGAACCTGCTTTTGCAGATTGAGTTACATGCATAGGGTGTCGAATACTTGCAGCAATAATCTCTGTCTCAATCCCATGATAAGCAAAAATTTGATGAATATCCTCAATCAGCGAGATTCCATCATAACCAATATCATCTAATCTACCTGCAAAAGGAGAAACATAACTTGCTCCTGCTCTTGCTGCCATTAAAGCTTGGTTTGCAGAGAAAATCAACGTTACATTCGTCTTGATATTTTTTTGTTTTAAAGCGTGTACTGCTTTAAGGCCTTCAACAGTCATCGGAATTTTAATTACAATATTCTTATGTAAAGAAGCGAGCTGTTCTCCTTCTTTCACCATTTCATCAGTTTTTAGCCCAATCACTTCAGCGCTGATAGGCCCATCAACAATGGAGGTAATCTCTTTGATAACTTCAATAAAATCTCTTCCTTCTTTAGCAATTAAAGAAGGGTTTGTTGTTACACCAGATAGAATACCCCACTCACTTGCTTTACGAATCTCCTCAATATTGGCTGTATCTATAAAAAATTTCATAATGGTGCCAACCCCTTTTTATCGTTTAGGCTTTACCATTGCTTCCAAATAAACGAATCTTTCCGCGAACGACTTCCTTCATTGCTTCGCGGCCTGGTCCTAAATATTTACGTGGATCATATACCTTAGCATCTTTTGCAAAGATTTCTCTAATGGTATTAGTTAAAGCAACTTGGTTTTCTGTATTCACGTTAATTTTACCAATTCCTGCAGCAATGGCTTTCGTAATATCCTCATCAGGAATACCTGATCCTCCATGAAGTACAAGCGGTATATCAATTTGCTTGCTTACAGCTTCAATAATATCGTGGTGGATTTTAGGTACGCCTTTATACATGCCGTGAGCACTACCTACAGCAATCGCAAGCGCATCTACACCTGTCTGTTTATAAAACTCGATTGCTTCTTCAGGCTTAGCTAGTTTTGCATCTTCTTCTTCAACAGAAAGGTCGTCTTCAACCCCGCCAATGGTTCCAAGTTCACCTTCAACAGATACTCCCATTGCATGGGCTGCTTCTACTACTTTCTTTGTTAAAGTAATATTCTCTTCAAATGGATGATGGGATCCATCAAACATCACAGAGGAAAATCCAGCACGAATGAACTTCATAGCTACTTCAAAACTGCTACCATGATCTAAATGTAAAGCAATTGGAATATTCGCAGTTTCAGCAGCAGCCTTTGCCATCGCTACTGTATATTCCAACCCCATATAGCGAGCAGCCCCTTCACTCACGCCTAAGATTACAGGAGAGTTTTCTTCTACTGCTGCTTCAATAATTGCCTGAGTAAATTCCAGGTTATTCATGTTAAATTGGCCAACGGCATATTTGCCAGCCTTTGCTTTCTGTAACATTTCTGTCATTGATACTAATGGCATAACTAGTCTCCTTTCAAAAACAATAATTAGATATGTATATTCTTTAGAATACCTATTTACTACCAAGATATTCAATACAATATCATTGAATCATTATACCATAAATCAAAAAGAAATTGATGAGCGAAAAAGTTTTTGAACGCATTAAAAACGTTAAATCGTTGCATGGTTCGATTCGACCTTATCTTCAAAAAGAATCGTCCTTACCGTCTCCCTTAATTCATCAATATCAAACGGTTTGGTAAAATGAGTAATAATTCCATGTTTTTTGGCTTCCTTAATCATATCCAGTTCACCATATGCGGTCATCATAATGACGTTCATGCTTTGATCAATCTTTTTGATATGCCTGAGAATTTCTAAACCATCCATTCCAGGAATCTTCATGTCTAGCAAAACAATATCAGGAGACTCTTTTTGAACAATTTCTAGTGCCGCTTTACCATTTGCTGCTTGAAACGTTTGATAACCTTCCTTACCAAAAACCTCGTACAAAAGCACTCTGATTCCATATTGATCATCCACAATAAGAATCTTTTTGTCTCTCATATTCTCCCCCCTGTATTTCACCAGATTTTTCCGAATATTTACTAAATATCAATCTATATCTTTCTCTATAAAGGTTAATTTTTCCTTCTGCCTTCATTGTTTTTTCATCACTTATTATTTTTTTTAAAGAAAATCCACAAAAGTGATGACATACACCGATTACTTTTGTAGGGACCCAATAAGAAAAGGTTTGTATATTCCATCGCGCTCCGTCATCCGTGCCCTTCTATGAATAAAGATTACGGAGAGAAGGGCACTTCTGAAGGTCGCAGCTTATGGAATATACAAACCCTTAAATGACAAGTGGAAGAAGGTTATTTGTTTTTGACTAATTTAGTTTCAAGTGATGCCTTAACTAAACCTTTAAATAAAGGATGAGGACGATTCGGCCTTGATGTAAATTCAGGATGGAACTGTGAAGCCACGAACCATGGATGATTAGGAATTTCAATAATTTCTACTAATTTTTCATCAGGTGAGGTTCCAGATATTTTTAATCCTGCTTCTTGTAATTGCTCACGAAATTCATTGTTAAACTCATAGCGATGGCGATGACGTTCATAAATCAGTTCCTCTTGATAAACTTGATGAGCAATAGAGCCTTCTTCTAGCTTACATGGATATAGCCCTAATCTCATCGTTCCCCCTAAATCCTCAATATCCTTTTGTTCTGGGAGAATATCGATCACAGGATATGGAGTTTTTAAATTAAATTCTGAACTGTTGGCATTTTTTAAACCAACGACATTTCGGGCAAATTCAATAACAGCTGTTTGCATGCCGAGACAGATTCCTAAAAATGGTTTTTCCTGTTCACGAGCATATTGTATTGCTGCAATTTTACCCTCAATACCACGATCACCAAAGCCCCCGGGCACCAATATACCATCTACATCATTTAAGATTTTTGCCACATTTTCTGTATTTACATCTTCTGCATCAACCCATTTAATTTCGATATCAGAATCATAGTGAAATCCTGCATGATAAAGTGCCTCTGCCACACTTAAATAAGCATCATGTAAAGCAACATATTTCCCCACAATGGCGATACGCGTCGTGTGAGACAAGTTTTTAATTTTATTCACAAGTTGGATCCACTCTGTCATGTCAGCTGGCTTGGTATCTAGCTTTAAATGGCGAACCACATACTCATCTAGCCCTTGAGCTTGTAACATCAAAGGAACATCATATAATGTATCTGCATCTAAGGCTTCAACCACAGCTTCTTTCTCAATATCACAGAATAAAGCAATTTTGCCCTTAATATCCTCTGATAAGGTGTGTTCTGTACGACAAACAATGACATTTGGTTGAATCCCAATACTTCTTAATTCTTTTACACTATGTTGGGTTGGTTTTGTCTTCAGTTCACCAGCAGCTGCGATATATGGGATTAAAGTGACATGGATATACATCACATTTTCCCGACCTACTTCACTTTTCATTTGACGAATCGCTTCTAAAAATGGCAGACTTTCGATGTCCCCTACTGTGCCACCAATTTCTGTGATAACAATATCTGCATTCGTTTCTTTTGCCGCCCGAACAAGGCGTTCTTTAATCTCATTCGTTATGTGAGGAATAACCTGAACGGTTCCACCTAAATAGTCACCACGTCTTTCTTTGGTAATCACGGTAGAATAAATTTTCCCAGTCGTTACATTATTATTTTTGCTTAAATTGATATCAATGAAACGTTCGTAATGGCCTAAATCTAAGTCTGTTTCAGCCCCATCTTCTGTAACAAACACTTCTCCATGCTGATATGGACTCATCGTACCAGGATCAACATTGATATATGGATCAAACTTTTGAATGGTTACTTTTAAACCACGGTTTTTCAGTAATCTTCCAAGAGAAGCGGCAGTAATCCCTTTACCTAAAGATGAGACTACTCCACCCGTTACAAAAATAAACTTTGCCATCTCATATTCCTCCTCTTAACTCTGGTATAGTTTAACCATCTTTTACCGTAAGGAAACAAAAAAACAAAAGTGACAGCTTCCCTAAGATAGGGGCACTTTTGTTTTTATCCCATAAAATATTTTGTTGTTTATTTCGTTCGTTATGGAAAATCTTAAGCCCAAAAAGTAGTTTACTCGTTGTCGTCTACAATGTCAAGAAATTTAATCATCTTCTTCTAGATCATCGTCTTCTTCTGAATCATCATTTTCATCTAAATCAACATAATCGTTTTGATCGTCTAATTCCTCATCAGTATCATCTTCAAAAAGATCTCCATCCTCTGTATCTTCTTCTAAATCAATGTCTTCGCTATCTTCTTCATCTTCATCATCTGCATATAATTCATCTTCTTCAATTAAGCCCTCTTCATCTTCATCAAGAAGACCTTCTTCATCTAGTTCCTCGTCATCATAAACGGTATAATCGTCTTCTTCATCGTCGTCGTGACTATAGTGTAAAGCATCTGCTTGATCAACAGGATACCATTGCTTTAATCCCCATTCATTTTGGCCGACATGAGCAAATCTGCCATCAATATTGATTTCTGTATACAACTGTGCGATGTTTTCAATGATTTCCTCTTCAGTCATTCCTTTTAATTGAGCGATTTCTTTAACTAAATCCTGATAAAAATATGTTTTCTTTGTTTGCTTTAAAATTTCATAAGCTATATCTACCATGGGTAGTTCTTTTAAACGTCTTTCTTCAATTTTTAAAACGATATCACTCAAGTCCCGGCACACTCCTTCTTTAGTTACCATTTACTTTATGAAAACCATTTTTGTTTACCATGATCTCAAATCTAACGAATGCAAACAATATTTTATCCAATTTTCCTCAGATGTCAAATATTTTATACTCCATTATGATTTCATAGGACATATTTTCTCAAACATGATTCGCGCAATTTCTTCAGGACTTCTTTCTTTATTTACTAATTGATCTAATTCCTTATTAAAAAATTGGGTGTAGATGGCAACATCTATCTTTTGTTGAAATAAGTGGTGCAAAAGCTCGACTACTTCTCTCTTTAAAAAGGAGGTTCTTTGCTTTTGAAGTACTCCTCGTTCGATTAAATATTGTTGGTGGTTTTGTAATGCCGCCCATAGTTCTTCCAATCCTACTTGATTTGTACTAATGGTTTTGATGATAGGTGGCTTCCAATTCGCATTTATTTTTGTCATCTCGATTAACATTTCAATCTCATGGATTAATTTCTCTACACCCGGTAAATCGCTTTTATTGATTACAAATAAATCGGCTATTTCCATCAGTCCTGCCTTGAACGCTTGGATCGTATCTCCCCCACCTGGATGGAGGACTACCATTATAGTGTCTGCAACGTTTATGATTTCTAATTCCGATTGCCCTACACCTACGGTTTCAATCAGAATATAATCATTCCCCATCGAATCTAATACTCTAACGACTTCCCTCGTCGTCTTTGCAAGACCTCCTAATGTTCCTCTACTTCCCATACTTCGAATAAAAACATTTGGATCTAAGGCATGTTTTTGCATTCTTATCCGATCCCCTAAAATGGCACCACCTGTAAATGGACTTGTTGGGTCTACCGCTATCACCCCAACCTTTGCTCCAGTTTGGCGAATGACTTGAATGATGGCATCTACCAATGTACTTTTCCCAGCACCGGGAGGTCCTGTTATTCCAATCACTTTGGCATGGCCTGTATAAGGATATAATTGATTAAGAAGTTCCACTTTCTCTGGTAAATCATTTTCAATGATCGAGATGGCTTTCCCAACACTACGTTTATTCCCCTCTAGGATCTGTTTTAACAGGTTCTCCATGATTTATCCCCTCAACCTAAACTGAATATTCAGATATTTATTGGTAAAAAATAAGGATTGAATCTTTCACTTCAATCCTATGTCATCGAATGATTCTTATGCCTGCTCGCCTTCAGTCTTAACCTCTGTTTCCTTATGAACCGTTTCTGTCTCCGTTTGTTTTTTTATCTCCTGTAGCTCTTGTTTTAATTGGCTGTTTTCCTTTTCTAACGTTTTCATTTTTCTTGTCGTTTGAATTTGTTTCATCGATGAAAGGATAAACATAAACAGTGCTCCAATCAGAATCGAAAAAATAATCATCAATATCAATGGGACATCTGCTTGTGTAAAATAAAAGTCGATGACTACAGGTTGTATATTCATAACAGCAAAAACGACGACAATAAGGGTAAAGAATAATAAAATAATTAATCTTGCCTGCATACGATCACCATCCTAGTTATCCTATTCGCTATCAAATGGTCTTTTCCTGCTAAGATAGCCCACAAAAGTGAAATAGAGATGTATATTACAACGAGCAAAGTCATCCATGCCTCTTTGAAGAAATAACTAGAATAACCAATCAAATAGTTTGAATCCCAAAAATATCCCTATAATCCCCATAATTCCAGGTAATGCGGGTGGTGCGGGAATAGGTAGTTTGAAGAACGCAAAAAGGAATCCAACCACCCCACCAGTTAGCAATGATAATAAAATTTCCTTCAATGTAAGATCCCTCTTTCCTCTTGATATTCTATTTCAACTTGATAATGTCCAATTTTTTGTTGGTCAATGTATACATCATAACTTAAATAAATTTTTCCTTTTAGCCATTCCTTCTCGATTTTGACCTGATGTGTTATCATCTCTAATTCTAATCTGCCATAAGGACTTAAATAGGCGTTTGACCATGTTTTCCCTTTTTCAAAAACTTGTTTCATACTCACATCGCCTTGACGAATAATCGTTACAACCGGTGAATCCTTTTCAGCCTCTTTCCACTGAACAATCGTCGCTGTTTTTCCTAAGTCCTCTAACTGTTCTTCATAGCGCAAATAAACTGACTCATCTTTAAGATATAATTTGCCCTTCCCCTGAAACGTCATTCTATCCTCTTCACCATAAGGATGACGAATATAAGTGATGACTTGTAATGTTACATCTTGTTCCATTTTTCTCACCTTGTTTTATGTACAGATATTTCCAACGGTAGAAAAGCTTCTATCCTAGCTTTCCGATGCATTGGATAGAAGCTTTATCTAATAAATCCCAAAAGGATTTCTCTTACTAATTTAGAAGCAAGGATTGATGTCTGATCAGAAGAATCAAGAACAGGTGCAACTTCTACTATGTCAGTTCCTACGATTTGAAGTCTTGAACGAGCCATTTCATGAATCGCTGATAGCAATTCTTTTGGGGAAGTACCTCCAGAATCAAGAGTTCCTGTTCCAGGAGCAGCACTTGGATCGATCACATCAATATCAATCGTAAGGTAGACAGGGCGATCCTTTATCGTGGGTATCACCTTTTTCAATGGTTCAAGTACTTCAAAGGGATAAAAGTTCAAATTTTGTCTTGCAAATGCAAATTCTTCTTTGGTTCCAGAACGGATACCAAATTGATAAACGTTCCCTCCCCCGATCAATTCTACTGCTTTACGAATAGGGGTTGCATGGGAATAGAGTTCACCCTCATAATCTGTTCTTAGATCGGCATGGGCATCAATATGAATTAAAACCATATTAGGATATTTTTTATAAACCTCGCGAATGACTGGCCATGTGACTAAGTGTTCTCCACCTAAGCCTAAAGGAAATTTACCATCCTTTAGAATTTTTGCAACATATTCCCCAATCATATTAACGCTTTTTTCTGGATTACCAAAAGGAAGGGGAATATCACCAGCATCAAAATACTTTACTTCCGTTAATTCTCGATCTAAATAAGGACTGTATTCTTCTAAAAGAATCGATACTTCTCTTATACTTTTCGGGCCAAACCTTGAACCGGGACGAAAACTAACGGTAAAATCCATTGGCATGCCATAAATAACGACTTGAGCATCCTCATAAGTAGGATGGGCTGCAATAAAGACATTTCCAGAATAGGCCTCATCAAATCTCATTAAACCTTACTCCTTTACTAAGTCTTCAACAAATTTAGGTAATTGAAAAACAGACTTGTGAATACTTGGTGAATAGTACTTGGTATCTAAATCTTTTAACTCTGATTCATTCACTTTTAATGGGTCATATTTTTTCGAACCCATCGTAAAGCTCCATAATCCGCTTGGGTATGTCGGAATACTAACGGTATAGAGTCTGGTAATAGGGAATATGGAACGGATATCCTTAAACACTCGACGAATTAAATCTTGGTTAAACCATGGAGATTCAGTTTGAGCAACAAGAATTCCATCTTCTTTTAAGCAATCATAAATTCCTTGATAAAAGCCTTTTTCAAATAATCCGACTGCAGGACCCACTGGTTCTGTCGAATCGACCATAATCACATCAAATTCATTTTTATGATCGTGAATATATTGAATTCCATCTACGACCTGAACATCTACACGTGGGTCATCAAGTGCCCCCGCAATTTCAGGTAAGTATTGTTTTGAAGTTTCAATCACTCTACCATCAATTTCAGCTAATACTGCTTTTTCTACACTAGGATGTTTAATGATCTCACGAATGGCTCCACCATCTCCTCCACCGACAACTAAAACTTTTTTAGGATTTGGATGTGTATTTAAGGCCACATGGGTGATCATCTCATGATAAACAAATTCGTCTTTAATTGTGGTCATTACCATACCATCTAAAACAAGCATCCGACCAAATTGATTCGTATCAATAATATCTAGTTGTTGGAAGTCTGTTTTTTCACTATGTATGGTTTTAGAAATCTTCGTCGTTATCCCATGATTAGGGGTTTGTTTTTCTGTGTACCATAATTCCATTAATCCCATCAATGCTTCATTATTCATCTTTCCAGCCTTCTTTCTATCTTCATTTTCTTTTCATCTTTTCTATTCACATTTCTTCCTTAGATTTACCCTTTTTGCTTATTTTCATCACGATGTACAACAAATTGTATTATATTAAAAACGAACAAAAATGCAAGAAAAAATTGACTTTGCCTTCTGCCTCAAGTATAAGCTTTTCTATTTTTACCCATAATGGTAAATAAAGATTTTGCTTGGAGAGGAGGCAAATGTGTTGAGTAAATATGATCCATTAAATGAAATGATGTTATACCGAGTTTTAAAAAAGATTAAAAAAATTTTGCTTGTATTACTCTCATTGTTTTTTATTTTTAGTAGTTTATTGTTATTTTTTATTCTCTATTTACAAGCAAAACCTCTTCCTAAGACAACGATTGAGCAAACTTCTTTTATTTACTCGATGGATGGAGAAGTGATTGATGACCTTTATTCTGGAGTGAATCGTGAATATATTCCTCTTTCTAAGATTCCAAAGTCATTGATTGAAGCAACAATAGCAATTGAAGACCGAAAATTTTATAGCCATTTTGGCCTTGACTTGATTCGGATTGGTGGGGCGGTAATTGAAGACATCAAACAGATGGCTAAAGTACAAGGGGCTAGCACAATTACTCAACAGCTTGCAAGAAATCTCTATTTAACACTAGATAAAACATGGAAAAGAAAAGTGAATGAGGCTTTATTAGCCGTTCAATTAGAGTTTCAATATTCGAAGGATGAAATCCTTGAAATGTATTTAAACCAAATCTACTATGGCCATTCTGCAAATGGGATTCAAATGGCTGCAAAAACTTATTTTAATAAAGATGCTGCTGACTTAGATTTAGCAGAAAGTGCAATGTTGGCTGGAATCCCAAAAGGTCCATCTGTTTATTCTCCATTTAAAAATCTGGAGAAAGCAAAAAGAAGACAAAAACAAGTTTTAACTTCTATGGTTGCAGTAGGTTATATTACACAGGAAGAAGCAAACAAGGCATATCAAGAAAAACTTATTTTTAAAAATCCAAATGAAAAAGTAAATTTAGCAAGTGCACCTTATTTTCGCGATTACATTGTTTCCCTCGTTAAAAATGAATATGGAATTGAAGAGGAACAGCTTTATCAAGGTGGCTTAAAAATCTATACCACGTTAGATTCAAAGATGCAAAAGGCCGCAGAGGAGACATTGGCCAACCGACTTCCTAAGGATCGACTTTTGCAGGGTGCTTTAATTAGTATCGATCCAACTAATGGTTTTATTAAAGCAATGGTGGGTGGAAGAGATTACCAAAAGAGTCAATATAACCGAGTATTTGCAGAAAGGCAACCAGGGTCTTCCTTTAAACCTATTTTATATTTAGCAGCCTTAGAAAATGGGTTTACACCTGTTAGCAAGTTTAAGAGCGAGCCTACTGTTTTTACATTCGGACAAAATCAAACCTATCAGCCTACCAATTTTGGAAACCGTTATCCAAACCGAGAAATCGACTTGAGATATGCTTTAACCCATTCTGATAATATTTATGCGGTAAAAACCCATATGGAAATTGGAATGGAAAAGTTAGTAGAAATGAGTATGAAGCTTGGAATCGATAAGGATCTAAAACCCTACCCATCCTTAGCATTGGGTAGTCAAGAGGTAACTCCGTTTGAAATGGCCAAGGCATACGCAACCATTGCTAATCAGGGGAAAAGAATTGAACCTACAGCGATTCTAAAAATTGAAGATGTGAATGGTAACGTCCTCTATGAGAAAAAGGAAATCATAGAAACTGAAGTAGTTTCTGCTGATTCAAGTTTTATTTTAACCTATCTGATGGAAGGGGTCTTTGAACAAGGGGGCACAGGTTATTCTGTTTCTGATCGCTTAAATCGCCCGATTGCTGGAAAGACGGGTACAACGGATTATGATGCCTGGTTGATTGGCTACACTCCCCAGTTGGTTACTGCGCTTTGGGCAGGTTATGATCAAAATGAGAAATTGGTAGAAGGAGACTCAATGATCAGTAAGGAAATCTGGGCAGATTATATGAAAAAGGCTCATCAATCATTACCCTTACAGTTATTTACTGTACCTGAGGGTGTCATTAGCCTCTATATTGATCCTGAATCGGGAAAAATTGCAACAGAAGATTGTCCCAATCCTCGATTAGAAGCTTTTGTAAAAGGAACTGAACCGACTGAATATTGTGACCTGCATCAAAATGAAGATAAGGAACCTAAGCCAATTGAACCACCCAAAAATGAATCTTTCTGGAGTAGATTAAAGTATTGGTGGAAACAATGACCAATCGATACTATAATAGAAATGTATACAACTAATAGGACAAGGGGATGAGTTGATGCCATTTGTTACAATTGAATTGATTGAAGGACGTTCACCTGAACAAAAAAGAGAACTCGTAGAAAAAATTACAAAGGTTGTTACTGAAACAGTCAATGTTCCTGCAGAAAGTGTTTATGTTTTTATTGAAGATTTAAAGAAAGACCATTTTGCCCGTAATGGGAAATTAGTGATCGATGAGCAAAAATAATAAATCGCGCCTAAGGCGCGTTTTATTATTTTAATATTCCTCTACCCTTTGTTTTGGCAGTGAAATCGTAAAAGTTGTTCCTACTCCTATCTCACTAGTGACCTGAATTTCCCCTTGATTTTCTTTCACAATCCGATAACAGATAGGAAGCCCCAATCCTGTTCCCTCTTCTTTTGTGGTATAGAATGGTTCAAAAATCTGTTTCAGCTTATCCTTTGGAATCCCCTGGCCATTATCTTCGATACAAATATGGATATGATCCAGATCATCCCTGCAATAAATCTTTACCGTTCCCCCTTCTTTAGGTAACGCATCTAGGGCATTTTGAATTATATTAATAAATACTTGTTGAAATTGCTGTTTGTCAACATAAATTGGATACTTACAATCAAGAGTTTCTACCTGAATCTCATGCCCAAGTAAAAGAGCTTTTGTTTGTAATAATATGATCACATCCTCCAAAACTTGCTGTACCAACCACTCCTTTTTAGCTACAGGACGGTTTTGAGCAAGATGTAAAAAATCGTTTACCAATTGATTCACTCGATCTAATTCAGCGACAATGATATTCTCCCACTGTTTTAAACTTTCGCTTTCTTTGGCAGATAACTGTATAAATCCTCGTACAGCAGTTAACGGATTGCGAATCTCATGAGCCAATCCAGCAGCCAATTGACCAATCACTGATAGGCCTTCCATCCTTTTTTTCATATCTTCTTGTTGGTTTTTATATTGTTGTTTATCAAGAGCCAATTTTTTTGTGCAACCCAGACCAATTTCTCGGGTTCTGTTGCCTCCTCAGGATAAGAAGCCGTTGCAATCGAATATTTTAGCGGCATCGCTTCTGTATGACTAAATGAAATCTCCTGTAAAATCATTTCAATTTGTTGATATATGTCTTTTAGATCTCCATCGACGCCTATAACGAAACAATCGCCCTCATAACGGGAAAGTAAGGTCTGCTTAGGAAGGAGATTCCGCAATTCATTGGCTAATAACTTCAGAAATTGATCTCCCTCTTCCTCGCCATGCAAAAGATTGATTCTTTTAAAATCATTAAAATCGATAAAAATAATATGATAAGCGGTCGGTTTATTCTGCCAAACATGATGTAATTGATGTTGAAACCCCTTAAAATTATAGAGCCCTGTTAAATAATCCTGGTGAGATTGACTTTCGCTTTGTCGGTAAATCCGAACAAAATAATAGGCAAAATAGGAAATGAAAAAAATGACAGTTACATCATAAAGCGTAATCATCAAATCTTTTAAGGTTAAGTTCGTAAATAGAATTTCGATAAAAGCGTGAATAAGCGAATAGAATAAGGTGGTAAGTAATAAGACTTTTCGAGAGTTAATTTCGGTTGCTAAATAAATGACCACAGAATAATACAAGACATGAACAAATTGGGATACATCCAAAAAATGAATCATTCCGATATCTAAGACTAGAAAAGCAAGGATATAGTTGTTTGAAAGGTGATGGCGAAAAATTTTTAGGTTAAAAGTAAAAAGATTAAGTAATCCAAGAAGAATAAGAAGCCATAACAATTGTAATTGGAAACCAAGAAGGAGGGCGTTAATCATTCCGGTCATGATTGAAAACATGACAATAAACCAGCGAAAATTTCCCATGGATTACCCCCCTATTCTCTCCAGACTATCGTTTCTCTCTAGACTATCGTTCAATATATTTATTCGACAAAATTTACTAATTTCCTTCACAACTTTTACAACTATTTAATATAACCTACAAAAAACCTACTAGAATTTTTTCTAGTAGGAAACTTTAATTGTCTTTTTCTTTCTGATTATGAAGAAGAACATGCATTTTATTACTTAATCTTAATTTTTGAATTTGTCGAATTTCACAATTGATATCTGTGTCGATTGAAGGTGATTTAGACATCGAAAGAATTTGACTTGGATATACACTACGATGGCCAACCACAAGATAGCTTATAACACTTACGATCGAAGCATAGGTGGCAACTTTTACGCCAAATAATTCCATGGCCATTATAATCGCCGCTAATGGTGTATTGGCACTTGCAGCCAAAAATGAAACCATCCCTATCGCTGAATACATAGCTAAATCACCATGGATAAGCTGCGCCCATGCATTTCCTAAAGTAGACCCTATATAGAAAACAGGAGTTAATATTCCTCCACTTCCACCTGAGCCTAACGTTACAGATGTTGTGAAAATCTTAATAAAAAAAGAAAGTGAATCTACCTTATGCCCTGCTAAGGCCTGATCAATCACATAGGTTCCTAGTCCAATATAGTCCTTGCTATGGGTTAATAAGACGATAAATATCAAAATAAAGCCACCAATGAATCCTTTTAGAGGTTTATAGATTTTAAGGGAATACTGAAAATATGCCTCAATGATGTGTAAAGCTTTGATTAACAATAAAGAGATTAATCCAATTAGAATACCGAACAAAATAAGATAGAAAAACATTGATATTTCGCTTTTCGCTGGAACTTGTATGGCATATTTAAAATGCTTTACTCCCAAGTATTCATTGATATGAAAGCTGACATAAGCAGAAATTAAAGAGGGTAATAGAACACGATAAGAAAATTTACCTATAAATAAAACCTCTGCTGCAAAAATAGCCCCTGCAATCGGAGTGCCAAAAACCCCTGCAAATCCAGCACTAATTCCACATATTACAAATCTTCTCCGATCATCTTCGTTAAAGCGAAAAAGGTCAGAAAAGGCTGAAGCAATTCCTGCCCCAATTTGGGCACTTGGGCCTTCTTTCCCAGCAGACCCACCAGATATAAGGGTGACTAATGTAGCAAAAACCTTAATCGGTACAACTTTTACATCGATCTTGCCATTTTTTTTATGAATGGATTCAATTACTTTTTCTGTTCCATGACCTGCTGCATCTGGTGCAAATCGTAATACCATCCAACTACTTAAAAAGAATGCAATCGGCATAAAAAGATAATAATAAGGCCATTCAGCTGCCTTTTCCGTACCATAAGCAAGCGTATTTAAAAATAAAGCAGTCACTCCTCCTACCACGGTTCCTACAAAGATAGATAAAAAAATCCATTTGATTGTGCTCAATAGTAGGATGGATTCCTCCAGAACCTCCTGATTGATCTCTTTTTTCATCAAAAACCGCCTCCAAACTTTAATTTTAGCACTGTAGTTAATTGAAGACAATAGAATAGAGACGGCCTTTTAGAATCTAGTTTAGATTTTTCACGCCAGCTGCTTCAGCTAAAAGATCTGCAATATGAACAGCTCTTACTTTACCTTCTAACCCTGCTCTTTGAATACCGATCCTCATTTGCAATAAACAGCCCGGATTAGCGGTGACAACTATAGAAGCATTTGTATCGATTACATTTACCATTTTTGCATCTAAAATCTGCATTGAATGGTCGTGGTGAACCATATTGTAGGTTCCGGCAGAACCGCAACAAGTTCCAGCACCCTTCATTTCCACATATTCAATACCAGGAATCGCTTGAATCAGTTTTCTTGGTTGTAAAGTAACCCCTTGAACATTGGCTAAATGGCATGAATCCTGATAAGTCACACGGACATTCATCGGTTTTAGCGGTGGTAGTTCATCAATTTCAGCCAGTATCTCGTTAATATCCTTCACTTTTTTGACAAATAATTTCGCTCGATCACTCCATACAGGATCATCCGCGAGAAGCTTATCATATTCTTTTAACATTGCCCCACAACCACCTTGGTTATTGACCAAATAGGTTGCCCCAATTTCTTCCATCATTTTAATATTCTTTTTCGCCAATTCTTTGGCTAGATCTATTTCACCTGCATGAGCATGAACGGCTCCACAACAAGTTTGACTTTCTGGATGAATGACAGGGAAACCACTTTCTTTTAATAATGCCATTGTAGATTGGTTTATTTCGTGAAAAATAGCGTCTTGAATACAACCACTAAAAAAAGCAACTGTTGGTTTATTTGTTTTTCTTTCAGGTTCAACTCGTTTTGGCAGCATCGATTTTAAAGAAGATACTTCTGGAAGGACCCTTTCAAACGTTTCCATATGCCAAGGAAGTACTTTAAGTACACCGCTTTTTCTGACGACTTTTTGAAGACCTGATTTTTGATAGATTCGAATTCCACCTCTTACCCATTTCATTCTCTTAGGATAGGGTAATAGTTTTCTTAAAAATAACCATCGAACCGCCTTCACCGTCGGTGAAAAGTTGGTTTGTTTCGTAATGACCTCTTTTGCATGCTCTAGCATTTGGCCATATTGTACCCCTGAAGGACAGGCAATTTCACAAGCTCGACAACCCAAACATAAATCTAGTGAATCCATAATATCATTGGTGACAAGAGCACCATCCTGTACCGATTTCATTAAGGCAATTCTGCCCCTTGGAGTCGCAGTTTCTTTTGGTATGATTTTGTATGTCGGACATACAGAAAGGCAAAAACCACACTGCATACAATTTAATAGATCATCCTCTGAAATTCCTAAAGCTAATGAAAGATTACCGCTCATGCTGGATCACAACTCGCTTTCTTGCTTGTTCTACGAATAGTTTCCCAGGGTTTAAAATCCCTTTTGGATCAAAAGCTTTCTTTATGCCCTTCATTACTTCAACCCCAGATTCACCAATTTTCCACTCCAAATAACTTGCTTTTGCAATCCCTACTCCATGTTCCCCTGTAATGGTTCCTCCTAAATCAATCGTTTTTTCGTAGATTTCATCAAACGCTTTTTCTACATGCTCAATTTCATCTGTGTTGCGTACATCCGTTAAACAGGTTGGGTGAAGGTTTCCATCCCCTGCATGGCCAAATGTACAAATGTGCAAATCATATTTTTGAGCGACTTCCTTTATCTTATCTACTAATGGTGCAATTTCTGAACGAGGAACCGTCGCATCTTCAAGAATCGTAGTAGGTTTAAGCCTTGCTAGAGCAGAAAGTGCCATTCTTCTAGCTGTCATTAACTGATTCGCTTCCTCTGTAGTTTGAGCCACTTCAACAGAAACGGCTCTTTCCCCTTTGCAAATCTCTGCCATCCGGGTAATATCTCGATCTACTTGGTCTTTACTCCCATCTTGTTCCATTAACAGGATCGCTTCAACATCGCGAGGTAATCCTATTTTCACATAATCCTCAACTACATTAATCGTTGCATTATCCATAAATTCTAGGGTAACAGGAATGATTTTATTGGCAATAATCTTAGATACAGCTTTTGCTGCATCTGTTAAATCCTTAAACATGGCTAACATCGTTCTTTTCGTTTCAGGCAATGGTAAGAGCTTTAAAGTAGCTTCTGTAATCACAGCTAAGGTTCCTTCAGATCCGATCAATAGCTTTGTTAAATCATACCCTGCAACATCCTTTGCTAGTTTTCCGCCTGTTTTTAGGATATCTCCGTTTGGCAAAACAGCTGTTAACGCAATGACATAATCCTTTGTTACACCATATTTTAAACCACGTAATCCCCCAGCATTTTCAGCAATATTGCCGCCAATTGTTGAGATGCGTAAACTTCCTGGATCGGGTGGATAGAATAATCCTCTTGCCTCTACCGCTTGATGGATTTCGGCGGTAATCACACCAGGTTGAACGGTACAGGTTAAGTTTTCTTCATCGATCTCTAAAATTTGATTCATTCGATTTAACCCTAAAACAAGCCCACCTTTAAGTGGAACCGTTCCACCACTTAAATTAGTTGCAGATCCTCTTGGTATAACTGGGAACGCAAAGTGATTGGCAATCTTTAGAATTTCTGAAACTTCTTCGGTTGTTTTTGGTAAAACAACGACATCAGGCAGTTGTTGGTACATCGGCGTTGAATCATAGGAGTAGGCAACCAATTCTTCAGGTTGATCCATTACCCAATCTTTCCCCACCACATCAATCAATTGCTTTTTTATCGTTGGATCTAACATCTTAAATCCTCTCCCCCAATAAACATAGTTCTATTTTTTTGATTATCTGATGACCTTATCATACCATAAATGAAAGCGCTATTTTTTATAAATTTTTATTTTTTTAGAATTTGTTTTGGTTAAATTTTGTTTGGTTATTTACACTGTTTCATTTAAAATATAAGTTGTACGATAATACGGATAGTGTGAATATCCCTTGAGGTGATTCATTTTATGGAATTTCAACAAATAAAACCGCAAAAAATCTATGAACGTGTAGCAGAACAGTTAAAAGAAATGATTATAAATGGTGACTTAAAACCAGGAGAGCGTTTATTATCTGTTCGCGAATTGGCTGAACAGTTACAAGTAGGACGAAGTGCCGTACGTGAGGCATTAACTGCCTTAAATGCAATGGGGTTAGTGGAAATTCGCCAGGGCGAAGGGACTTTTGTAAAAAAATATACAGAATCAGATCTGGTTTCCTTCGATATCTTTACCCTCCTCCTCGATTTTGAGCAAATTCAATCTTTGTTAGAGATTCGGAAAATTTTGGAGGTATCCGCTGCAGAATTAGCTGCGGAGCGTCGAACAAATGAAGACCTATTTCATTTAGAACAAGCGTTAAAGAAGATGGAAGTGGATTTAAGCAACCTAGACGCAAATGAAGAGGCAGATTGGATGTTTCATTATGCTTTGTCTAAAGCGACTAAAAATAATATGCTTGTTTATATTATTGAAAATATCTCAGATGCCATTAAAAAGAGCTTGAGAACAAGTCGAAAGGTTCTTTTTTCGATGCCAAAAACTCCTGAGCGTTTACTTACGGAACACCAAAATATTTATCAAGCGATTGAACAAAAGGATGCTGAATTAGCAGCTTCACTGATGTTTCAGCATTTAAAACAAGTAGAAAATACGTTAACTAAACTTTCAAAAGAAAAAGGGCAAAAGTGAAACCTTTTGCTACAAATCGTCGTATATATCTTATAAACCCCCAAAAGTGACAGTTTCCTTCGAAACATATTCCAATTACTTTTGGAGTCTCTATGAATAGGGTATAATAAAATATGATCTTATCATGTTGGAGGGATGTTTTTCGATGTTCTTCTTTAGTGGTTATCCATTGCTTGATCTCTCAATTTTGGCTGCTTTTGGTTTATCCATTTGGGCCCAATTTAAAGTACAAGGGAACTATAGAAAATGGTCAAAAGTTGCTGCTTCTTCGGGAATCACTGGTGCTCAAGCAGCACGTCATTTGTTAGATCGTAATGGGCTATATGATGTTCCAGTAGAACCTGTTAGAGGTACTTTATCAGACCATTATGATCCAATTCACCGTGTCGTTCGTTTATCTGAA
Organism: Tepidibacillus decaturensis; assembly: GCF_001561915.1. GTDB lineage: Bacteria > Bacillota > Bacilli > Tepidibacillales > Tepidibacillaceae > Tepidibacillus_B > Tepidibacillus_B infernus. Next base: position 2,578,977 of record NZ_LSKU01000001.1, read on the forward strand.
AATGTTTATTACGGAAATTCCATTGCTTCGATTTCTGTTGCATCTCATGAAGTTGGACATGCGATCCAACATAAAGAACAATATAGCATGTTAGTCTTACGCCATCGTATATTCCCTATTCTCAACTTTACTTCTGGTTTAGCTCCATTATTACTGATTGGCGGTTTTCTATTCCGCTGGGCTGAACTAATTGGTTTAGGGATTGTCTTTTTCGCAACCGTAGTTGCATTTCAATTGATTACATTACCAGTAGAATTTAATGCTTCCAGCCGGGCAAAAGATTTGATGGTTGCTGAAGGGTTTATTCGCAACACAGAGGAACACGGTGTGAATAAAGTATTAGGGGCAGCAGCACTTACCTATGTTGCAGCTGCATTGATGGCCGCATTGGAATTGTTACGTTATGTATTCATTTTTATTGGGATGAGAAACGACGATTAAAAATGAAAGAACTGTCTCAGAATGTGAGACAGTTCTTTTTGTGCTTTTTACTTCATACCAATGATTTGATTTTCTGTTGTTGATGCTTTTCTTTTTTTGCCCCAGTCTTTTACAATAGGGAAAACGATTGAAATAATGGTTAAAGCAATTAAGACTAATGATACAGTTGATTGGTAAAAAATATGAAAATCTCCGTTAGAAATCGTTAATGCTTGTCTAAAAGATTGTTCCATACTATTACCAACGATGACTGCTAAAATAAGGGGTGCTGTTGGTTGGTATATCTGCCTTATTCA
>NZ_LSKU01000001.1:2581554-2627699 GCF_001561915.1 Tepidibacillus decaturensis
TGGGAGACTTCTTTCGGAGGGAAGTTAAAGCATTTTCACCAATCTTTCTTTCAAGATTAGAGGTGATCATCATGGAAGATACAATTTTCTTCAAAATATTTGCCTTGCCATGTATCCCTTCTTGCTAATTCTTTATCAATCCCATTTAAAACTTCCCATTTCTTCAATGTCCATAATGGTTCTACTAAAAGATCTGGTGGGCCATCTCCTGTTAAACGATGAACAACCATCTCAGGAGGCAAAATTTCAATCATATCTACGACCAACTTGGTGTATTCCTCACGATTCATAAAAGTTAATTTGCCTTCCCGATATAATTTCATCATCGGTGTTTTTCTCAAGAGATGAAGCATATGGATTTTTATACCTTGAACAGGCATCTGGGCTACAGCTTTTGCCGTTTCCATCATTTCTTCTTCACTTTCTCCAGGCAAATTCACAATAATATGAACCACTACATTAATATTCCGTTCTCTTAATTTACGAACGCCATCTAAAAAAACTTCATAACTATGGGCTCTGTTTATCAATTGTTGGGTATGCTCATGAATGGTTTGTAGACCCAATTCGACCCAGAGGTTTGTTTTATGATTCATTTCCTCTAGTAAATCAAGAACATCATCTGGCAAACAATCTGGGCGAGTAGCAATGGATAGGCCAACAACTCCTTCTTCCTCTAAGATTGCTTCATACATCTCTCGTAATTCGTTTACAGGAGCATACGTATTAGAGAAGGCCTGAAAATAGCCAATATATTTTGCCTTCGGCCACTTTTCATGCATCTTATCTCGTACTTCTCTAAATTGCTGTTTTAATTCTATTCTTCTATCTCCAGCAAAATCGCCGGATCCACGAGCACTACAAAAAATACAACCTCCTGTAGCCACTGAACCATCACGGTTTGGACAAGTAAATCCACCATCTAACATCACTTTAAATACTTTTTCTCCAAATTTCTGGCGATAATCATAATTTAATGTATGATAACGTTTGTTCCCCCATAAGCGAGGAACCTGCTCTTGAACACTTGTTGTTGATTTGATCATTACGTAATCTTCCATTCTTGTTTTCAAAATGATATCTACTATTTTAACATACTTCCTATAATAATTTCTGTGCTAACTCAAACAAATCATTTACCACAATTTGTGGCTGAAATGAAGAAAGGTTAAGATCATCTGCTTTGGTTATCCCTGTTAATACTAATGCAGTTGATAACCCGGCTTTGATTCCTGCTTGGATATCTGTATGCAGATTATCACCGACCACCCAGATATTTGCCCTAGATAAAGAAGGGGCTTGACTCATTAGCTTAGTAATGGCGTATTCCATGATGATTGGTGAGGGTTTACCAATCACCACCGGTTCTTTTTTGCTCGCGGCCTGAATCGCTGCTGCAATTGAACCCGCTCCTGGTTGAGGCCTTTTGTCAGAAGGAAGAAGATGATCAGGATTTGTTATGATAAACCTTGCCCCTTGGTGGATCAATTGAACAGCTTTCGTTAATTTTTGATAATTGAACGCTCGATCGATTCCTTGAATAACCGCATCAATCTGTTCCTTTCCCTCATTAATTCCCTCACTAATTTGGATTCCTACCTCTTCTAGTGCTGCTTCTAATCCAGATTCACCAATCATATATACATTTTTACCTAGTTTGTAGTCAATAATATATTGTGCTGTGGCTTGAGCCGATGTATAAATCTCATGCTCATGTGCAGGAATTCCTAGTTTGTTAAGATGATCGGCCACCATCTTAGGTGTCCTTGAAGAGTTGTTGGTTACAAATAGGAATGGAATCCCTCTTTCCCTTAAATGTTGAATGAATGATGGGGCATGAGGAATTGCTACTCCACCATGATACATCGTTCCATCTAAATCAATTAAAAATCCTATCAATCTGATTAAAACCTCCTTGGTTTTGTGAAAAGAACCATCAACAGGATCAAGCCAATCGAAACAATCATCCCAATCGCTTGAGGGGTTAAAATGCCAAACCCTTTTCCACCCGTAGTATAATTTAGTACCAAAGTAATCCCTATCCCAAGTCCACTTGCCAGAAAAGCAGATAATGTATTGGCCCCCTTTGAATACAGACCGAATAATAATGGTGCAGTAATCGCAACAGACATTAAAGAATAGAAGATAGACAAACTAGCAATGATATTAGGTAAATATAAGGCTAACACCACACCAGCTACGCCACTAACAATAGTAATCATCCGGCTTACTTTCAGCAATTCTTGATTGGAAACCTTTTTATTGATATAGGTTGCATAAATATCCTTTGCTAATGAGGATGTAATCATAAATAATACCGCATCAGCAGTGCTTGCCTCGGCAGCAAAAATAGCAGCTAGCGCTAACACGCTGATCCCAACAGGCAGCATTTCTTTCATTACCATAGGTAAAGCCATCTCTCGACTTGCTAGTTCAGGGAAAGCGGCAAAAGCCGTCATTCCTATGATGACTGGGATAAAAGCAAAAAATAATTGAATCAATCCATTATATGCCGTTCCTTTTTTGACTACCTGCTCATCTTTTGCACCAAAAATCTTCTGAATCAGTCCAGGCGAGATAATAAAAGAAGGTGTTAATAAAAAGATATAGCCAATAATCGCCTTGATGCCAATTCCGCTAAAAGAGAAATATTGTCGACTTTTCTCTACATCATCTAGATGTTGACTAACTAATTGTACTAATGAATCCCAACCGCCAATGGAATTGAGAGCAAAAGGCAAAGAGATGATAAAGCCAAACAAAATCATAGATAATTGAAATACATTAACGATCGCTGAGGATAAAAGACCGCCGATCACAAAATAAAGACTAACTACAATTGCCCCAATGAGTACACCGACCGTTTTTGAAGTTCCAACAACCACCGTTAAAATCCAAGAAATCCCAATCAATTGTCCAGCGAATAATGCCAGTGTACCAATGGCCATCATGGCTGCAATCATTAAACGGAAAGAAGTATGATATCGATGTTCAAGATAATCACCTAATGTGATAAGATTATATTGTTTTGATAGTCCCCAGATTTTAGGCCCTACTGTATAAGCTAACAGAAAGGAACCAATGGCTGAAGCACCAATCCACCACCATGCAGAGACCCCATTGATATAGCCCAAACCCGCTACTCCTACTGTTGACCCAGCCCCAATATTAGCTGAAAGCAAAGTGGTAAATAATAGCCCAGTGTTTAGTCTACGTCCTCCAACCAAGAAATCTGAGGAATCTTTAATATATCTTTTTGTAAAGATGCCAATGCCAAAAATAATAAGTAGATAAAGAATAAAACCAAAGACATAAATAGACATTACGCCATCCCTCTTATCTATAAATTACAAGCTAAAGATGAAAAGAAATAAATTCTCCAATGAATTAAAGATGATTGGTTGGATAATATCAAAGATTGAGCCAAACACAAAATCCCCAACAGGTGTGATAAATAAAATGAGGAAAATAAACAAACTATAATGTTCATATTGAATAAGTTTTGATCTGACTTGACTTGGTGCTAAATCCTCGATCACTCGATAACCATCAAGTGGAGGAAGTGGGATTAAATTAAATATAAATAACACCACATTTAAATTGATCAAAATTGTAAATAATGGAATAAGAACATCTATTGCCCTAGCGCTTAATTGAGCAAGTATTCCAATAGCATCAAGTGCAAACCATAATCCCATAGCGATGGTAGCCACCAATAAGTTACTGATCGGGCCTGCAATGGATACTAAAACACCAGCAAGTCGTTTATTCTTAAAAAAGAAGTAATTCACAGGAACTGGTTTTGCCCAACCTAATCCAGCAATAAATATTAAAATCGTTCCAATCGGGTCTAAATGAACCGCGGGATTTAATGTCAATCGGCCTTGATTTTTAGCAGTAGGATCGCCAAATTTATACGCAACAAAGGCATGGCTAAATTCATGTACAGTAAAAGCGACAATTAGTGCAAAAATAACATAAGGTAATTGGTTGATAGGATAATATAAAAAACGTTGTAATGTCTCCATTTTCTTCACCACCTTCAACCTATTATAGCTAAAATGAATTGAGAAGTAAAAAACTTTAGCAAAGGAGCAATAGAAATGGAAAAACTTTATGAAATTTTAGCGTTTAATGAAACGTTTGTCGAAAATACTGAATATGAAAGATATCAGACAAGCAAGTTCCCCAACAAGAAAATAGTGGTCTTAACCTGTATGGATACCCGTTTGGTGGAACTACTTCCCCAAGCGATGAACATAAAAAATGGAGATATTAAAATGATAAAAAATGCAGGAGCGATTGTTTCTCATCCATTTGGAAGTGCGATGAAAAGTATTCTTGTTGCGCTATATGAGCTTCAGGCAGAGGAGGTAATGGTGATCGGCCATTATGACTGTGGTATGAGCCAAATTGATAGTAAGCAAATGATTAAACATATGAAGGAAAGAAGTATATCTGAAGAAGTGATCAATACACTGGAACATTCAGGTATTCCTCTTGTTGAATGGTTATCTGGATTTGAAAGTGTGGAGGAGAATGTAAAACATAGTGTTCAAGTCATTAAAAACCATCCCTTATTACCAAAGGGGACCCCTGTTCATGGACTAATTATCGATCCACATACAGGCAGATTAGATTTGATTGTAGATGGGTATAAATAAGGGGATTAGGCTACACCTAGTCCCCTTTTTTTCTTAAGTTTATTCCCTAATAGTTTCCGATGATTTTTAAATTAATGATATTCTCTTGTAATTCCTCAATTGCTCGTTGTATTTGTTTATCTAATAAATTCCCTTCAACATCCACATAAAAATGATATTTCCATGGTTGGTTAGGAATTGGCCTTGATTCTAATTTAACAAGGTTAATACCGTGTTTTGTAAAAATTCCTAAACTATCATACAGTGATCCAACATTATGTCGTAAAGAATAGATCAAACTTATTTTTTTACTTTCTTCACTCAATTCCACTTTTCTCCCTACGATGATAAAACGAGTCCAATTTTCTTGATTGGTTTGAATATTGTTCTTTAATACCTTTAAGCCATATAATTCGGCTGCTTCCTTACTTGCAATCGCCGCTTTACTTGTCTCGTTCAATTCTTTAATGAGTTTTGCACTTGCTGCTGTATTATCATAAGTGATCAATTTCCAATCAGGATGCTGATCTAAAAAGGATTTGCATTGACGGAATCCCTGGATATGGGAATATACCTCAACAATTGATTCTTCGGTCGCCCCTTCAACACTAAGAAGATGATGTTCAATCGGTAAGATTTCTTCACCTACAATATATAAATCGTATTTTAGCAGAAGGTCATAAACTTCATGAATACCCCCTGTTGATGAATTTTCAATCGGTAATACCCCATAGTCGGCATTCCCCTCTACTAATGCCTTAAACACATCCTCAAATTTTTCAAAATGAAGAACGGTTTCTTTATTACCAAAATATTTTTTTAAGGCTTGATGGCCAAATGCACCTGGTTCACCCTGAAAAGCGATTGTTTTTTTGCTTAATGGTTCCCCAATTGGAAGTAAAATCGATTCTCCTATCAAAAGCAGATCTGACAGATTCCACTTTTTAGCCTGAATCTGTCTACTTAATTTCATGATAATTCGATATAATTCCTGAATTTCTTGAGTTAGTTCTTTATCTTGTAGATGTCGAACCACTTTATCCAAAACGAGTTGTTCTCGATCTTGTTGCAGGATAGGAAGCCCAAGCTCTTGTTTGATTTCTAAGGCTTCTAATGCTTTTTTTATTCTTTTTTCAAAGTATTCAACGATTTGTTGATCATATTGATCAATTTCAGCTCTTATTTGGTCTAACCGTTCCATGTTTCGTACCTCTTTTTCAAAGAAATTAGATTTTACGACCCATTACATCTGCCATTTTCTTCAGATCATTGATTAAGTCATCAAACATCGGTAAGGTTAGTTGCTGGGCTGCATCGCTTAAAGCAATTTCTGGTTGTTGATGGACCTCAACAATAATTCCATCGGCTCCTACAGCCATTGCTGCTCTTGCAAGTGGAATCACCCAATCTCTTTTTCCTGCAGCATGACTTGGATCAACAATCACTGGCAAATGACTTAATTTTTTTACAACCGGGATAGAGCTTAAGTCTAACGTATTTCTGGTATATTTCTCAAAGGTACGAATACCTCTTTCACATAAAATGACGTTCTCGTTTCCTTCAGACAAAATATATTCAGCCGCTAATAACCACTCTTCAATCGTAGCAGAAGCACCTCTTTTTAACAAAACAGGCTTATTGGTTTTACCGATTTCTTTTAATAGTTGGAAGTTCTGCATATTCCTTGCACCAACCTGTAAGACGTCAGAATACTCACTCACAACCCCAACTAAATCAGGAGAGATAACCTCTGTTACAATGGGTAAAGAAGTATGCTCTTTAGCCATTTTTAATAATTGTAGTCCTTCTTCCTGTAATCCTTGAAAACCATATGGCGAGGTTCTCGGTTTATATGCCCCACCTCGAAGCATATGGGCACCTGATTCCTTAACACCTTGAGCCACAGTCATTATCTGCTCTTCACTTTCAACAGAACATGGGCCGGCAATGATTGTAAAAGAGTCGCCACCTACTTGTTGGTTCTCAATCTTTACTGTTGAGTTCTCAGGATGGAATAAACGATTGGCCAATTTAAAAGGTTGTTGTACTCTAATTACTTTTTCAACAATATCAATGGATTCTAACTTACTGGTATCTAATCTTTGTGTATCACCAATTAATCCTAGTATTGTTAAATCCTGTCCACGACTCACATGAACTAATACACCCATTTTCTCAATCTTTTCACTTACCTTACTTACCTGCTCTTCATTTACTCCGCTTTTTAATACAACGATCATAATGACGCCTCCTTTTTATTTTTTGGTAAAAAAATAGAGGCTCTAATGAGCCTCTTATGAATAAATTCAAGATTAAGCTTTTATTCAATACTCATTAAAAAAGGTAGTTTTCGTTTTTTATAACCCAAAAAACCAGCGCTAAAATAAAAGCCCCAGCTAAAAAAGTAGTTATAAAATCGATTCCCTTTTTTAATATTCGTAAGCATGGTTTAACTCCAACGCCTTTCTTGAACAGTTGTGAAAATTTAAACTAATTTTAACCCTTTAAAGTGTGTGTGTCAACCCTTATTTAAAAACAAGATATTCATGTTTTTGTAAAACTTGATAAGCAGAGACTTGATCTAAACGATTTTCAAGAATAATTTTTAGGCAACCATTTTCAAATTCCCGATTATGAATGATTCCGATATTTTTAATATTGATCTGATGTTCGTAAAGTAAGGTTGAGATCTTGGCAATCATGCCAGGCCGATCTTCGATATCTACAATTAAAGCATATTGCTTGGGGATATCTGTGTTTACCGTATCTACGATTTGGTCTCTCATCTCTTTTGCCTTTGAAAAATAGGTAAACAGATAATCGTTGTTCTCTTCACGTAATCGTTGTTTATATTCATCAATGGTTGTAAGAAGCTGTTTTAATACTAGATCGATTTTTTCTTTATTACTCAAACTAATATGTTGCCATAAATGAGGACTTGATGAAGCAATACGTGTAATATCTTTAAATCCTCCAGCTGCTAATTTGATTAACACCTCTTTATGATCAAACTCTTTTATCATATGCACCAATGCAGAAGCTATAATATGCGGAACATGACTAATAACAGCTGTAAATAAGTCATGCTGTTCTGCATCCATGGTAATTGGCATCGCCCCAATCGCATCGATCATTTCATATAAAAGGGTGATTTTTTCTTCTTTGGATTGCTCTAATGGTGTGAGAATAAAATAGGCATTTTCAAACAAATGGCCTTTTGAATGGATATAACCGGATTTTTCCGAGCCAACCATTGGATGCCCACCTATAAAATCATAGTTTACCTTTGCTGCTAGCTGCATAACTTGCCCTTTGGTACTACCAATATCGATGACAGTAGCCGTATCCTTTACTTTGCCATCAATTCTTTCCATCCATTGTAAGGTGATTTCAATCGGTGTACAAAAGATAATCAGATCAAAAACTTCCCAAGATAAGGTTTCTAAATGATTTAATCCATATTGGATTGTTCGTTCGGCCATAGCAGTTTCTATAGTTGTTTGATCTTGGTCCACTCCCGTAATGGTTACATCCCACTTACTTTGTAATGCCTTTGCTAAAGATCCCCCCATAAGACCTAGACCAATGATTGCAATTTGTTTTCCCAATCTCCTTCTCCCTTTCTCATTTAGTAACATAGTTATATTATAATTTACAGCTTTTATGTTTAAAAGCATTAAATTACTATTTTTCTTTTTAAATTTTTGATTTTGCTTATTTTTCTGATTATTGCTAAATATATGTAATATCTTTTTTGAATATTTGTCACACCTTTTTCTTTGTTTTTGATTTATAATGTCAATTGAGGATGTGAAATGATTAACAAATAAATATATCCTTTTAAAGCATGGATAGAAGAAAATATGATCATCGGGGGAATTCATTATGAGTATTTTTGAGATTGTCATGTTACTTTGTTTTGGTGCAGCATGGCCATTTTCTATTTACAAATCCTATGAATCTAGATCTATAGAAGGTAAAAGCTTTTTATTCTTAACTATTTTACTAATAGGTTATATTGCTGGGATTTTAAATAAACTTTTCAATAGCTATGATGGGGTTATCTATTTATATATCATCAACTTTGCCATGGTTGCAACAGATATGGCATTATATATCCGTAATCGCCGTTTTCAAAACCAACATGTGCAAAAACGCCCATTACGTTCTTCACACTCGCATTAAAGTGTATCGTATTTTGCATACGCTCCGTCATTCATGTCTTTTCTTGAAATAAAACAATAATAATTTAAAACACCTCGATTGAGGTGTTTTTGTTTTACATAAACCATTCATTTAAAAAGAACATGACTAATAAGCCATTGACAAAAGCAATCGTTGCTGATACTTCATAACCATGGCCATGGCTTTCTGGAATCAGCTCCTTGTATACGATATAAATCATAGCCCCAGCTGCAAAAGCTAAACCATATGGGACAATAAAATCCACAATACTTATGGCAAAATACCCAGCAATTGCTGCTACCACCTCAATCATTCCTGTAAAGAGGGCAATGAGAAAGGAACTTCCTTTGCTAATTTTTTGTTGGACTAGGAAAAGCCCAACCAATAGCCCTTCAGGTGCATTCTGCAAACCGATGGCTATAGCAATAAGTGGCCCCAGTTGACTATGTTCTGAGGCATAGGATACCCCAACAGACAAACCCTCTGGAATATTATGTAGAGTAATGGCCACAACAATTAACCATGCTTTATGATCAATTCCTTTTAAATTTTGGTTAAAGTTCTCGATGTCAATGTGCGGTATGACTCTTTCCATTAAAAGCAAAATGTTGGTTCCTAAAAACACTCCTATAAAAACAGGAAGAATTCCTCCCTCTTTTGCCTGAGGGATTAAACTAAATGTACTTGCAGACACCATCACCCCTGCTGTAAAAGCTAAAAGGGTATCTCTCATTCTATGATTTAATTCTTTTAAAAAAACAGGGGTAAAGCCCCAATGCCGGTGGAAATCCCCGCTAATAGACTACCGATTAACATGCTTATCATACTTTACACCACTCTTTCTAGCAAAGCACCCCTAATATATTAAATTAATATCTTCTTATATTTTACGTGAAAAAAAGAAAAGAAAAAAGTTTTACTCCAAAATGCTAATCTCCAAATGTAGAGTCCCTGTCCATGCACTTGTTAAAAGAAACCAGAAATAATGGTTATCGAAAAAGGCACACTTACGTAATGTAAATGTACCTTTTTCCTGTTTAAGCTTGGAATGTATTGTTTTTATTTTGATCGACCTGTTTCATTTTCCTCATTTTTCTCTCACCACAGGTAATCATTTGATCGTACTTCACTTTATCAAACCATAATTTGTGGTGATGTTCTGCATATTCTGCCTCCATCCATCCTGTTGTCATCGCATTGAAAGATGCTCTTTCTCTGGCATGGAAAACGGTTAAATGCAAATGGATCCCGAAGAAAATCGTGATGATTACCGCAGAAACATCATGTATGACTAGCATCCATACTCCCAAAGAACCATTAAACCAATCAAACCATAATGCAAAACCTGACATGGCTAGTAGCAAACCAAAGACAATGACAACTAGAAAATACAGTTTTTGTCCTGTATTATACTTATCCTGTGGCGGCATCCCTTCACCACCAATAAAATAGTGTTTAGGAGCGGCCTTTAACCAACCAAAGTCATATTTGCCCCATTTAAAAGCAACTAAAAACCCCCAACGTTTACTAGAAAAAAGAAAATAAATCAGTGGTGCACCAATGAAGAGAATCGCCCCAATGCGATGTCCTTGGCGAAAAGCCATACCTGCTTCTGTTGTGAGCAGTGAAGCTGGTCCTTTAAAGAAAATCATAAACCCCGTTACAAGTAAAAGTATAAAACCAAGGGCAACCATCCAATGCATTATTTGATCGGGAACACAATATCTTTTTACATATTTCGTCCGTTTATAGGCTTTACTCATGTTTCTTCTCCTCCTTCAAAAAATCTTCAGGCTCATCTTTTCCATTAAAGTTAAAGGCGGTGGAAGAAACAATAAAGTTGGCTAGGAATCCAATTCCCGCGACACCCATTAATACCTCGGTAACAGGTTTGATTACACCAGAGCGGAATTCAACCAATTCATTTGTTTTTGGATTGGTTGGTAAACCATACTCCTCCGGTTTCTCAGTTAAAACGTAAATATAGTGGGTTCCACCCATTAATTTGTCACCGTAAACATTCGCATTTGGAAAACGATTTTTAATTTGTTTAACTCGTTTATAGGCTTGTTTTATTGCCTCATCCCATGACATGAATTCTAATGCTTTGGTCGGACAAGTTTGTACACATGCAGGTGCTTCTCCATTGGTAATCTTATCCTGACAAAAATTACATTTATTCATCTTATCCTTACCTGTAAAAGCATCATGCTGGTATCTTGGGATATCAAATGGACAAGCCTTCTCACAGTAGCCACAACCAATACAGCTTTCCTGATCAAAAGCAACAAAACCTTCCTTATGCTGATATAGCGCCCCTGTTGAACAGATCGCAACACAAGGAGCATCGGAACAATGCATACATTGATCTTTGCGAATTAACCACTCAAAAGTATTGGTCTTCGGATCATATTTTTCATCAAATCGCATCAAGGTTAAGGTATTAAACGAGCGATCAGCAGGGTTTTGGTAAGTACCTGGAACCTTATCAAACTCCGTAGCTGGAAGATTATGCCACTCTTTGCAAGCCAATTGACATGCTTTACAACCTGTACAAAGTGAGGTGTCAACTAATATCGCTTTATCTGTTTTTTGTGCCATCATTCATTATCCCCCTTCGTCACATTGCATAAGCATGCCTTATATTCTGGTGTACCTGTATTTGGATCGGTTACCGAGTTGGTCACAAGATTAATTGAATCCCCAGTTACAAGACCTTTAAATCCCCAACCCCAAGGAACACCAACGACTTCAATTTGTTTCCCATTAATCGTTAAGGTTTGGATACGATCAGTTACCATTGCCGAAATTGTTACCTTTCCCCGTGCTGTGGAAATCGTGACTTTATCTCCAGACTGAACACCGATTTTCTTTGCAAGATTTTTACTCATCTCGACAAAGTTGGAAGGCATTAATTCGTTCAATTGCGGTGTATTCCTAGTAACCCCACCTGATAAAAATTGCTCTGTCAGCATATAGGTGGTTAGAACATAAGGATAGTCTTTTGCTTCACCCAGTTTTTGAATTTCGGGAACTCTGAACTCACGCAAAATCGGGTTATTTTTTTGTTTTGGATAAAAAGCATTTTCTACCGGTGACTCTTTCGGCTCATAATGAGCAGGTAATGGTCCATCTGCAATTCCTGCTTCCTTAAGTATTGGAGCCACTTTGAATATGTTAGGGTCATACCCTTCTTTCAATTCTACAGATACTTTTTCTGCTTGTGGTTGGGCATAAACCGTTCTAAACAATGCTCCTTTTGCATCAGCGATTGGGAAGACTTTTGATCCTTCTGGTGTATTTGGTGCTTTATCTTTGGCAGCAACGTCTAAAATATCTGGACCTGTCCACTTGGTTCCATCCCACCATACAAGGGCACGATCTTTATCTCTAGGCTTCCCATTAATGTCAGCAGATCCACGGTTATAAAGAATACGAATATTTCCTGGCCATGCAAACGTCCAATTTGGATAAAGTCCCAAGCCGCTAGGATCACTATTATCATGACGTAACGTGTGGTTTCCTTCCTCTGTAATCACGCCTGTATAAAGGCCGCCTAAGCCAGAAGAAACTGTGCCTGGTTCTGCTTTTTGGATCTGTGCTGCACTATTTAATAGTTTCCCAGTTGTTAAATCATAGCCGTTTATCTCTTTTAAGACTTTCTCAAGATCGATTTCTTCTTTGCCTTCTACATGATAATCCCATGTTAAATCGAGAATTGCGCGATCTTTTTCATCAGTGCTATTTTTATATAATTCTTTTAACTTTAATAGAATCATTGAGATGATATCGGCATCTGGTTTTGCTTCTCCAGGTGGACGAACCGCCGCCGGTTTCCCTTGAATCCACCTTGCAGAGTTGGTCATTGTACCTGCTTTCTCAAAAGACATCGCTGCAGGTAAAAGAATGACCTCTGTTTTGATCTCTTTTGGATTAGCACCAGGATGTTGCCAGAATGCTGCCGTTTCCGTTTCAAATACTTCAGAAACGACCAACATTTCTAATTTCGATAAGCCTTTCCAGACTAACTCTAAGTTCGGCGTACTAACCGCAGGGTTTTGTGCAAAAATAAGTCCTAATTTAAACTTCCCTTTGTTCATATTTTCAAAAATGGAAATATGACCTTGAGATGCTTCTTTTGAATCCCGTTTTGGCAAGTAATGATAACCGAACTCATTTTCAGAAGTTGCTTTATCCCCATACCATGCTTTTAATAATGCAATTGTCTGCTTCGTTCTTGTTGTACCAAATGCCATCGCATAATCATTTAATGTCGCATGTTTATCGGTTGGCGCTGGCATATAACCAGGTAAAATATGTGGTAAACAAGCCATATCGGTTGATCCTTGAACGTTAGGTTCTCCGCGGTTTGCATTGATACCGCCACCAGCCATTCCCATATTTCCAAGAAGTAATTGAAGGATTGCATACATGCGAATTCCTTGTACTCCAGTTGTTTTTTGGGTCATTCCTAAAGCATAAAGAATGGTTCCTGGACGATTTTCTACAAGAGTATCGGCAATTAATTTAATTTTTTCCGCCGGAATTCCCGTAACCTGGGAAGCCTTTTCAAATGTATAGTCTTTAAAATGTTCTTTTAATTTCATCAAGACGGTATCGGGATCATCAAAAGAATCGGCCACGATCGGTTTTCCATCTGGTCCTAACTGATAGGTCCAAGTATCTTTGTTATATGTTTTCTTTGCTTCGTCAAAACCAGAGAATAAACCTTCATGAAAAGAGAACTCTGGGTTTACCTTGTAAAGTGCTGTGGTGTAATATTTGACATACTCTTGATCATATAATTTATTCTCAATGATATATTTCACAATCGCACCTAGATAAGCGATATCTGTCCCTGGTCGAATTTGGGCATAGATATCTGCTACTTTCGCGGTCCGATTGAAGCGTGGATCCACGACAATGATCTTGGCACCATTTTTTTGTGCTTTTAGTACCCAGCGCATCGCCATTGGATGGTTTTCTGCGGTGTTATTTCCTCCGATTAAAAGAACTTTTGCATTTTTCATATCGGTAAAACTGTTTGTCATCGCTCCGCGACCAAATGAAGGGGCTAAACTAGCCACCGTTGGCGCATGTCATATCTCGGCTTGGTGTGTGTAATATTGAACACCAAGCGCACGGTTAAACTTTGTGTAGAGGTAAGCTTCTTCATTATCGATTTCCGCGCTTCCTAAACTAAACATTCCATTCACACGATTCACTTTCACGACTTTACCATCTTTGGTAGTAATTGTTTTTTCAAAGGTGTTATCACGAACCTCTTTAATCTTATTGGCAATTTTGCTAATCGCATCTTCCCAAGAGATGGGTTCCCATTTGTCACTTCCTGGCTTTCGCACTAATGGATAAGTAAGACGCAATTTTGAATTGTGCATTTCTTTTAAGGATCGACCTTTTGGGCATAATGCACCTTCATTAATCGGATGATTTTTTAATCCTTCTGTAGATACGATTTCATTTCCCTTTGTTTTAATCTCAATCCCACATCCTACGGAACAGAAGTGGCAGATACCATATGATGTAGCCGCACCTGCTGTCATTAATGGATATGTTTTATCATTTTCATTGTCTTTAGCAAATGCTTGTTTTTCTGCAAGGTAGGAAGCTGCTACAGATGCTGCAGTAAATTTAAAAAACTGGCGCCTTGTCAGCTTTGGCATTTCTATCCCCTCTTCCTGAAAATTGATTTTTCTCTTTTGCTCTAATTTAAGTTCAAAATATTAAAAATATTGGTAAATGTGAAATTATTCACAAATAGTGATATTGTTTTTACTTAGTGGTCGGTTGATCATCAATGATCTCTTTTGTTACACTTTTAAATTCCTTTAATGTTCGGCCAACAGCCTTTCCAAGCTCGGGTAAGCGATTCGGTCCAAAGATCACTAATGCAATCACCAAAATTAAAATTAATCCTGGCATACCAATATTAGAAAGCATCTTTTCGTCCCCCCCTTTTTTTATTTAAGATCTTTACAAATGTTGTCTTAGAACTTAATTGTAACTAAATTGTCACATTATTTATATATCTATTTTAATACTAATTCTTAAAAAAGAGAATGGTTAATTTTTTTAATTTTCAAATTTATTGTTACTTTTTTTATGGTGTCAATAGATTTTTCTTTTTTTTAAAATTTAATATTCTCATGAAGGTATTTTATGAAAAATATTGAATATTTAAACTAATATATATAAATCATGATTCATAGGAGGAGAGCGCATGAACCAAGAATTAATTTTACCGAAACGATTATTGATGGGTCCAGGACCTAGTGATGTTCATCCGCATGTTTTAAAAGCAATGGCAACCCCATTATTAGGACATTTGGACCCGACCTTTCTTAATATTATGAATGAAACCATGGAATTGATTCGCTATGTTTACGAAACAAAAAATCAAGTAACGATTGCGATGTCAGGTACTGGCAGTGCTGGTATGGAAACGGTATTTGTGAATCTGATTGAACCAGGAGACAAGGTCATTATTGGGGTTAATGGTTTATTTGGTCAGCGGATGGTTGATGTTGCAAAAAGAGCAGGGGCTGAAGTGATTCAAGTTCATGCAGAATGGGGAAGAATTATTAATCCAGATGATATAGAAAAAGCATTAAAAAATTATTCCCCTGTAAAAGCAGTAGCGGTGGTACACGCAGAAACATCTACAGGTGCAAACCAACCATTAGAAGAAATAGCAAAACTAGCGAAAGAATATGATGCTTTAATGATTGTTGACGCTGTTACTTCACTAGGTGGAACGAAAGTTGGGGTAGATAAGATTGGGATTGATGCGGTCTATAGCGGTACGCAAAAATGTCTTAGTGCTCCCCCAGGACTATCCCCAGTCAGTTTAAGTGATAAAGCGGTTGAAGTTCTAAAAAGCAGAAAAACAAAAGTACAAAGCTGGTACCTTGATTTGTCAATGATCCAGGCTTATTGGGGACAAGAACGTTTTTATCATCATACGGCACCGATTTCGATGATTTATGCACTTCATGAGGCATTAAGATTGATTAAAGAAGAAGGCTTAGAAGCTACCTTTAAACGTCATGAACAAAACGGACGTGCTTTGCAAGCGGGAATTGAGGCGATGGGATTGGAGTTATTTGCGCAAGAAGGTCATCGCTTACCTATGCTCACCTCAGTCAATATTCCCGATAGTGCTGATGATGTGAAAGTACGCCATTTATTACTCGAGCGTTATGGGCTTGAAATCGGAGGAGGTTTAGGACCCACAAAGAATAAAATTTGGCGTGTAGGCCTCATGGGATATTCTTCTCAGAGAAGTAATGTCATTCAGTTCTTAACGGCATTGGAATCGATCTTATCCGAGTTAAAAATTAAGATCAATGAAGGGGAAGCTGTAAAAGCTGCCGAGAATTACTTAAATAATCATGAATAGTATCGCTTCACCATAGAAGTAAAAAATAGGTTTGAGCCCTAATTTTTGCAATGCTTGAATTACAGGTTGAGTAAATCTCAAAACATTGAGGTAGGTCATTAGTATTTCCTCTCCTTACACACCTTTACTTCTTTGCATACTTTAAAAATAAATTAGAAACGCTATTAAAAAGAAAAGAGGTGAGTAAAAATGAATTTTCATAGAGCAGAGGAAATTCTTCAAGCGAAAGAAACGATAGAGGTCTTTTATGATGATCAATCTGTTTGGATCAATAGCCTTGATTCTCAAACAGGAACTGCTGAAGTAACAGATATGGATAATCATCGTTTAAAGGTTCCTGTTGATGAACTTACTGAGGGTAAAGTGATATCGTAAGAAACTGAAAAAACCATCAAAGTATCAAAAAACCATGAACAAGGGTGAACATTTCCTATCGGTCATGGTTTTTTCATTCTATGATATATTATCAAATTATTTTTTTATCTGCTTATCAGATACTTGCAAGAGATCAGATACAATCGACAAGTCACCAATTGGATAAATGTGAACACCTTGAACGATCCCCTTTATCTCCTCAATTAATTGTTGTGCTATCTCTATTCCTGCTTTTCTACCCCCTGTTCTACTTTGGCAATCATCTCCGATGAAATATGGATACCTGGTACTTTTTCATTTAGATAATAAGCCATTTTCACACTCTTTATAGGAAGAATGCCAAAAATGACATGAACTGGTAGGCCTCTTATTTTCTCTAAAAATCGTTCTACTTGGGAAAGTTCATAAACAGGCTGAGTTTGAACAAATTCGACTCCAGACTCAATCTTTCTTTTTAGTTTTTCCACTTCAAGCTCTAGGTCATCATTTCCAGGGTTTGCAGCACCGCCGATAAAGAAATCAGTTGCGCTGTTTAAAGGATTGCCTGATAAGTCCTTTCCTTGGTTGAGTTGATAGGCAATGTTGGCTAATCCTGTCGAGTCGACTTCAAAGACTCCTTTTGCTTGTGGGTGATCTCCTCTAGCTGGTGAATCTCCTGTTAAGGTGAGGATGTTTCTAACACCTAAAGCTGCAGCACCTAATAGTTCTGATTGCAGTCCTATGATATTGCGGTCACGACAAGTTAAATGGAATATCGCCTCTATCCCCATATCCTGTTGAATCACATGTGCTAAAGCAATGGGACTCATTCGTAGTGTAGCCATGGGGCTATCTGCAATATTTACCGCATCCACAATCCCCCTCAAAAAGGTAGCCTTCTCTAAAACAGGCATTGGATTTGCTCCTTTGGGCGGTTCTAATTCTACTGTGGTGACAAATTTCCCTAACGTTAATTTTTCTTTTAATCCATGAATTTGATAGATACTCATTATGATCTTCCCCCTAGCTTTATTCCTTCTTCTTCCACCCTTTCTTCATGATGACAACTTAATGCAGGATAATAGATCATTTTTGTGCGATGGTTTACGTTTTGTTTCAATGCTAAAATTTGTTCCTCATTCCCCTTTACCAGATGGCCTACCAAAAATCCCTTTTGTACAGAGATGGTTTCTCTTTTTATCATTTCTAATTCAAATTGGTGTAGCTTTACTTGCCAAAACATTTGATCTGCACTAGTCATTGGATGATGTTGCTCATGAATGATTAACCAAAATGGATTTTCTATTGATTCTGTAACCGTGGCCGTTGTTTCTATTTCCTTTTTATGGTGATAGGAATAGGTTGGATGTTGAAGAACGTCTACTAAATCCTCTACAATCGCACTAGCTGTAGGAAGAGAGCCTGCTCCTGGACCTTGTAAAAATAGGCGGCCAACAACATCAGTTTCAATAATGATCGCATTATCTACCCCTTCAACACTATACAATGGATTAGACTCTGCTAAACAGGTTGGTTCTACTCGGACATTCCAGCCTGTATCTGACTTATAAAGTGATGCAACTAGTTTCATTCGTAAGCCTAGTTCTTCAACAAGAGCCAATTGTTCCAGCGTAACCTCCGAGACCCCAATCTTTTTCACTGAAGCCCAGTTTGGTCGTTCAGGAAAGATGATGTCACTTAAAACCATTAATTTATAAAAAGCATCCCAGCCTTCAATATCATTTGTAGGATCTGCTTCTGCAAAACCTGCTGCTTGTGCTTCCTTTAACGCCTGTTTAAAGGAAATTCGTTTTTTCCTCATTTGACTCAGAATATAATTCGAAGTCCCGTTTATAATCCCTTGGATTTTTGTAATTTGATTCACTTGAAGCAATTGTTTAATCGTCCGAATAATAGGAATTCCACCAGCTACACTAGCTTCAAAGGCTAGCATTACCCCATATTGTTTCGCGATTTCCTTTAATTCAGCTCCATTAAATGCCATTAATTCTTTATTTGCTGTAATCACATGACAACCTTTTGAGAGTGCCTGAATGATATATTGATAGGCAGGATCTCTTCCCCCTATCATTTCAATGACTACGTCTAATTTAGGTAATTGTAAAATATCCTGATAATTCGTTGTAACGAGAATAGAATCCCTCATCTCCAAAACTCGTTTCTTCTCTATATCCTGAATCAAAATCGCAACGACTTCAACAGACTTGCCTAAGATATGTTGTAATTGTTTTTGATGGGAAATGATCGTTTGATATACACCAGTTCCCACCGTACCCAAACCTAGTAAGGCTACCTTAATCGATTCCATATAAACCCTCCTTTACAATCGATCCCCATTTATCAAATTCGACTAAAAAACCATCATGGCCATAAATCGTATCGATCTCATAAAAATTTGCATGACCTCCTAATTGACGATAGGCCTCTGTTAGCTCCTTTAAACTTTCTGGCGGATAAAGCAAATCCCCTTTATAGGCAATAGCGATCATAGGGGCTTTTAATAATTTCAAGGCTTCTTTCCATCCTCCACGGCCACGACCGATGTCATGACTATCCATCGCCTTAAGTAAATATAGATAGCTATTGGCATCAAAACGTTTTGTTAATTTATCTCCTTGATAACTAAGATAAGATTCTATTTCAAACGTAATTTCATCGTGGGAATTCCCCCACTCATTACGAAGGCTCCTCTGAAAACGTTGATTATACAACTCTTGTGAACGATAAGTAATCATTCCTAACATACGTGCAAGACTTAATCCATGATCAGGTTTATCTTCCAATGGATAATTTCCATGATTCCATTTAGGGTCATGAATAATAGCAAAGCGGGACATAGCATTAAAAGCGATGGCATAGTCACTTAAATAAGAAGTCGCAGCAAGGGGAAATAGCTTATCCATAAAGGTAGGGTAAAGAATTCCCCATTCCAAAACTTGCATTCCACCTAATGACCCTCCAATCACTGCATGCACATGATCAATACCCATTTTCCTTAATGCTTTGTATTGAGCATGAACCATATCCCTGATGGTAACAAAGGGAAATGAAGCACGATAAATCTCTTTATTGTCAGGGTTTATACTTAAAGGACCTGTTGTACCATTACATCCACCAATCACGTTTGTCGTAATCACTTGATACTCATTCGTATCAATCCATTGATAGGGGCCAATCATCCCAGACCACCAACCAGATGTCCCATCATTTCCATAAGCAAATTGATTTCCTGTCAAACCATGACACACTAATATAACAGGTGCACCAATGGAGCCTACCCTCTCATAAGCTATATGAGCTTGTGGTAAAATCGTTCCAGATTCAAGCATTAAATCTCCAATTTCTATTTTTCCATACTCATAATGAAGATTGATCTCTGCCACCGCCATCCTTACTCCTCCTCTTCATCCATTCAAATCCCCTAAAAAAGTAAAATCCCCTTCCTAAGAAGAGGGATTAAAAAACCATCTCTTCAAGAAGAGATGGTGATCGCCGCTCTTCTTATCTATCAGAACATGAATGTTCTGCAGGAATTGGCACCGCGTTTTATTTAAACCGGTTGCCGGGCTTCATAGGGCCAGTCCCTCCGCCTCTCTGGATAAGAATTTCCTTTATTAAATTAAATGATTAATACAAGAATACAATGCATTAAAACAGATTGTCAAGGGATTTTTTTAAAATGATTCCTTTGTTTTAATCACCTATTCTGCATAGGTTAAATATATTGTTATGGAAGCCTATATATGCGGGGTGAATCAATGGCTGTAATAAAAGCTAATTCAAAAGACGTGAAACTGTTGGCTAGATTAATGAGGGCTGAAGCTTAAGGTGAAGGGAAGCTTGGCATGCTAATGGTCGGTAATGTTGGAGTTAATCGTGTACGTGCTAGTTGTTTAGACTTTAAAAACATTCGGACAGTTAAGCAGATGGTTTTCCAATCTCCTGGTGGATTTGAAGCGGTTCAAAAATCTTATTTCTATCAAAGAGCCAGAACACAGGATATCCAACTAGCAAGAAAAGTGATTAGAGGTAATAAATACCATCCAGCCACTCGAGCATTATGGTTTTTTGAACCACTAGGTCCGTGCCCAAGAACATGGTATAACCAACCCAATGCGGGGCGCTATAAAGACCATTGTTTTTTTCACCCTACTTACAGTAATTGCCCTTCCGTTTACCGAACTTATTAAAGAGGAGTTGAATTTCGATGTATCCTTACAATCCATACTATTATGATTCATATTTAATCAATCCCTATGATATGAATATGCCCGATTACATGCAACCAATGGTACCACAACAACCAATGGTACCAATTCCACCATCACCTGAAACAGGAATCGATGTGCCTGGTCTTTTACCAGCAGAACAATCTTATATTGAAAATATTTTAAGACTTAATTTGGGAAAAATTGCAACGATTTATATGACTTTTGAAAACAATAAAGAATGGAATGCCAAAGTATTTAAAGGTAGTGTGGAAGCTGCAGGTCGCGATCATATTATTATTAGCGATCCACAAACTGGAAGACGTTATCTTTTATTGATGGTTAATCTTGATTATATCACTTTCGATGAAGAACTAAACTATGTTCCTCCAACTGTCAGATTATAGCCTTTTAAAACAGAAGGGACACCTTTAACGTGTTCCTTTTATTTTTGCATCGGCTCTAGTTCTCTTGCAATTTCTTCTTTCTCTTTTTTAGATAAGGCTAACCATTGAACTTCCATTTATTATAAAAAACAAGCCCCATATCGCTACAGGGCTCATGTGCTCAAAATTTGTTTTTACTTTAATTTGGCTAACACTTCTTGCTCTACATATTCCTTAATTTCTTCAGCTGTTTCCATTTGTAATACTTTTTGTGCCACATTTTTCATTTCAGACACATTCAACTTACGGATCAGGGATCGTGCAGGTAGGACGGAAGAAGCACTCATGCTAAATTCATCTAAGCCCATTCCTAAAAGAATTGGAATCGCTGTAAGATGCCCTGCCATTTCTCCACACATTCCAGCCCATTTACCTTCTTTATGAGCAGCTTGAATCACCATATGGATCAAACGTAATACAGCAGGGTTGAATGGTTGATACAAATAGGAGACTTGTTCGTTCATTCGATCCGCTGCCATCGTGTATTGGATCAAATCATTGGTTCCAATACTAAAGAAATCCACTTCTTTAGCTAATTGATCTGCGATAATGGCGGCTGCAGGAATCTCAATCATCATTCCTACTTCCATTTCTGGATTAAAAGGAACCTTTTCATTGATTAATTCTTGTTTTACTTCTTCTAAAACCTGATTGGCTTGGCGAAGCTCTTGAAGTGAAGCAATCATGGGATACATCAATTTAATATTGCCAAATACACTTGCCCGAAGAATTGCCCTAAGTTGGGTTTTGAAAATATCGGTTCGGTCCAAGCATAAGCGGATCGCCCGATAACCCAAAAATGGATTCATTTCCTTTGGTAGGTTAAGATAAGGTAACTCCTTATCCCCGCCAATATCTAAGGATCTGATCACAACAGGGCTTTCTTGACTAAACATTTCAGCTACAGTTTTATAAGCTGCAAACTGTTCTTCTTCAGAGGGTAAATCACTTCTACCCATGTAGAGGAATTCGGTACGAAATAAACCAATCCCTTCTGCTCCATTTTCTAAAGCGCCTTTACCATCTTGAGGGTTGCCGATATTTGCTACGATTTCAACTTGATGTCCGTCTGCAGTAATCGAAGCCTCATTTTTTAAGGTTTTTAGTTCAGCTAAATGCGCTTCATACTGTTCTTTTTTTGTTCTGTATTCCATAACCAAATCATTTTCAGGATTGATATAAACGATTCCCTCATTTCCATCAATAATGACATAGTCCTCTTGATTGGTCTTTTCAAGAATATCCTTTAATCCTACTACAGCTGGAATCTCCATCGATCTTGCCATAATTGCTGAGTGAGAGGTTCTTCCTCCAATATTCGTAGCAAAGCCTGCTACCATTTCACGATTTAATTGGGCAGTATCTGATGGTGTTAAGTCATGAGCAATCAAGATGACCGGCTCTGCAAACTCATCTAAAGACATTTCTTTAATCCCTAATAACCGTTTTAAGACCCTACTGCTTACATCACGAATATCTGCAGCACGCTCTCTCATATATTCGTTATCCATACTTTCAAAGATCATAATAAATTGATCTGTAATCTCTTGTAATGCTGCTTCTGCATTGATTAAATCGGTCTTAATTTTGTCTTTTACAGCACCAATATACTCTGGGTCTTGTAGTACAAGAATATGCGCTGAAAAAATTTCTGCTTCCTTTTCCCCTAATTTTTGCAGCGCCTTTTTCTTAATTAGTTCCAATTCGTCAATCGCTAGTTTTACTTTTTCTTCAAAACGGTTGATTTCTTGCTCCACTTGCTCTGCTTGAAGGGAATGCTTCTTTACTTCAATCTTGTCTTCTTTCAAAAGAAAGGCTGGCCCCATCGCAATACCTGAGGATGCTGCAATGCCTGTCCAATTCATTTATACAAACCCCCTTATCCCATGATTAAAAGAAAAATGATTACTCAAGGACAGATTCTAGAATCTCACCAATTGCATTTAGTGCCTCTTCTTCTTTTTCTCCACTGGTTACCACGGTTACTTGGTCTCCTTGTCTAATTCCTAAGGACATCACGCCCATAATACTTTTTGCATTTACGGTTTTATCCCCTTTAACTAAGGTGATTTCTCCAGGGAATGAACTTGCTTTTTGTACTAATAATGTAGCTGGTCTTGCATGAAGACCAGCTGGGTTTTTGATTGTAAATACTTTTTCCATAATGAAATTCCCCCTATTTAATCATCTATCTAAATAAAACTTTAATCTTTCTTATCGATGATTGCAACCTCTGTTTCCTTGGCAACAGCTTTTCCCTTATTCACCTTTAGTACCTGGTTCTCTTGTAAATTTGTGAAAACAATTGGTGTAATCGTTGAAGTTGCATGTTTTTCAATATACGGCAGGTCAACCTTTAATAATGACGTACCTACTTCAACTTCATCCCCTTCATTTACTAATAATTCAAATCCTTTTCCCTCAAGTTTCACGGTATCGATTCCCACATGAATCAAAACTTCTAATCCACTATGAGAGACTAAACCAATCGCATGTTTGGTTGGGAATGCATTTACCACTTTTCCTTTAATCGGTGAAACGATTTCCCCTTTTTCCGGTTTCATAGCGAAGCCATCCCCCATCATTTTCCCTGCAAAAACTTGATCAGGCACTTCTGTGATGTCAATCACTTCACCTGTTAGAGGAGCAACGATAAATTCAACACCATCGATTACTGTTTCAATATCACTTGTTGTAGATGGAGTTGCCTTCACATCCTTAATCTCCTCAGGACTTTTTCCATTGATGACAGCTTTGATTTGCTCTTTTAATTGATCTGATTTTGGGCCAAAGATGGCTTGAATATTATTTCCTACTTCTAGAACACCTGCAGCACCAAGCTGTTTAAGGAGATCTTTATTTACTTTACTGATATCATGAACAGATACCCGTAAGCGTGTAATACATGCATCTAAATTAGCTATATTTTCTTTTCCTCCAAGTCCTTTCAAAACACCTACGGCTAAATTACCAGCCTTTTCAGTGCCTTGAACTTGTTCCTCATCTAATTCGCGACCAGGCGTTCTTAAATTCCAAGTGCGAATCGCAAAGCGGAAGCCGAAGTAGTATATAACAGAAAATACTAAACCAACAGGAATAACTAACCACCAATTTGTTCGGTTAGGTAATACACCAAATAAAATATAGTCAATCACTCCACCTGAGAAGGTCATCCCAATCTTTACATTTAAAATATGCATAATCATAAATGACAAACCAGCAAAAACTGCATGAACTGCAAATAATGCAGGAGCCACAAAAAGAAAAGTAAACTCAATCGGCTCTGTAATCCCTGTTAAAAAAGAGGTTAAAGCTGCAGAAGCTAAAATTCCTCCAACTAATTTGCGTTTTTCAGGACGAGCTTCATGATACATCGCTAACGCAGCAGCAGGGAGTCCAAACATCATAAATGGGAATTTTCCTGTCATAAAAGTACCTGCCGTTAATGGAACCCCATCCTTTAACTGAGCAAAGAAGATCGATTGGTCACCACGAATCACTTGACCCGCTTTATTCACATATTCACCAAATTCAAACCAGAAAGGTGAGTAGAAAATGTGATGCAAGCCAAATGGAATGAGCGAACGTTCAATTAAGCCAAAGATAAAGGCAGCTAAGGTTCTATTCGTATCAATCATGCTATAAGAAAATGTATTTAATGCATGTTGAATGGGCGGCCAGATAAAAATCATCAGAATCCCTAATAGAAGTGCTGATCCAGCGGTTACGATCGGTACAAAACGCTTACCAGCAAAGAACCCTAAAAACTGTGGCAACTCGATATTGTAATACTTTTTGTACAGATAGGAAGCTAAAATACCAACAATGATCCCCCCAAACACCCCTGTTTGTAAGGTTGGGATTCCCACAACCATGGCATAGGACTTATCTGCAGCAACCATATCTGGCGTTACACCTAAGATGACACCCATCGTAATATTCATGATTAAGAAACCAATGATTGCGGCAAGTCCTGCTACCCCTTCACCTCCAGCTAATCCTACGGCAACTCCTACCGCAAACAACAACGATAAATTTCCAAAGATGATTCCCCCAGCTTCTTCCATCACTTTTGCAACTAATTGAAATGTCGGATTCGATAAAAAAGTAAGCCTTTGCACTAATGCTGGGTTTTGGAATGCATTACCAAAAGCAAGCAATATTCCCGCTGCAGGCAGGATGGCAACTGGAAGCATCAGCGATTTTCCTACTTGTTGTAGGATACCAAATATTTTTTTAAACATAAAATCAACCTCCAATAGTAATTTAAACACAAAAAAGACATGAGAAATTACCAACTTATACAACTTAGGATGTCGCATAAATCGGAAATTTACTCATGCCTGATCGAATCAGTTACACGATTCTTTACTTTGTATTCATTTTCTGATAGATTCGCTCAATATGTAGCGTAAGATAACTTACTTCTGCTTCTGGTATCTGTGCCTTTAATTCATTCTGCATGATTTTAACGAGTTGCCAACTAAGATTATAGCATATGGGATATTCTTTCCGCAATAAGGTAGTTAATGGATGATCTTGGTCAAGAAATTGGTTTCTTTCTGTCCTCTCAATCGCAAAACGAAGATGAGTGATTAATCTTGCATAATCTATGGAATCTCGATCAATTTTAATTTCCAATTCGTTTTCTATCACTTGTATCAATTTACCAATAAGGGAAGAAAATTGGTTCATTTTGGAAACGCTTTGCTTTGTTTTTGCACTGTGCAAATGGAGGGTAATAAACCCGATCTCATCATCAGGAATTTCCATTTTTAAAAGTTTACTTAACATGTTCACTCCATCTTGAGCCAAAGCATATTCCTCAGGATAAAGGCTACGAACTTCATGTAAAAATGGATTTTGGATTTGTATCCCTTGTTTTAAACGTTTAATCGCAAACGAAATATGATCAATAAAAGAGACAAGAAATTGTTCAGTAAGCTTAACTTCTAATCGGTCCTCTATATATTGAATATAATCGTTAATGGCATGGATAATCTCTTCTTCTGTTTCGGTAAAAATCCGTAACATCGTTTCTCGATTGTTATCGGAAGAGAGAACAAATATTTTTTCTATTGATGAGTCGTAGGGAATCCATTCTCCCTTTTTTCTATTAAAACCAATCCCTTTACCTAGGAGGACAACCTCTTTCTGAGATTCATCTACTGCTAAAACCGTATTATTATTTAATGTTCGTTTAACCAGATAACTTTTTCCTTCATTCATGAGATTCATCCTTGTCTTCGTGCTATATAATAAATATACATGATATGAAAACGTTTTACCAGAAAGAAAAAGCTATCCTCATCATTTATCGGATAGCAATGTTCCATATAGCAATTAAACTGCAGTTGGATGGTTTGCTTTGAACGAGTTATTCTCCGTGTTTGCCTCGTTTGCTTTGTTTTCCTCTTTACGTTGGTTCGTGTATCGAACCCAAAAGATCACTACGATAAAATATCCTAAATACGCTAATAACTCTTCAATCGATGGGTGGTGGGAATAACCAAACATGGCTTTCATAAAGATTCCTACTTGGCCACTGATTAGTGGTTGTTTTCCTGTGTCTCTAATATACTGTGCGGCATCGATTGGATGTTCAGGCATGAAGCCAATAATATTATATACTTCAGGCATTGCACTACCCAAGATTCCTAAATCTTGCATCATGCCAATACCTTGGACTAACAATCCAGCAGCAATCATCATAATCAATATACCAGTAATTTTGAAAAAGGTTTTTAATGGGAAACGGACAAGTCCTTTAAACATTAAATAAGCAATGACCGCAGAAAGAATTAAACCAAACAAGGCGCCTTTACTTTCAATGGCTCTAGTAATATCTCCCCCTGTTATAGCTGCAAAGAAGAAGACTGTTTCTACTCCCTCACGGAGAACAACTAAATAAGCATGTGTCACCATGCCAATGACACTACCAGTTGTGACGATTTGCGAAAGTTTATCTTGTGTCTTAGTATGCACGTCTCTATTGTTTTCATTCATCCAAAAAATCATTTGCGTTAAAAGAACGCTTGAGACTAACATAATTCCTAACTTCATATAATTTTGACTTCCCATTGATGTAAATCCAGTCAAAACTACCTGAAAGATTAATGCCATTAATAAGCTTGAAATAACTGCGCCAAATGCACCAGTCCAAACCCATTTATTATATTTTGCTCGGTCCATTTTTTTTAAATAAGTAATGATGATCCCTATAATGAGAAAAGCTTCTAACCCTTCCCTAAAGGTGATTAAAAATGCCTGAAAATCCATTCTCCTTTTCCCCCTTAAGACAATCTAATAGATTCGTTCCCATCATAAGTATATGGCTATTTTCACTATTATGATATTGTTATCTTTATTATTACGATAATGATAATCATTATCATTTGTAAATATTTTATTGCAAATCATTCTCATTGTCAATGCTTTAATTTTTCATATAACTCTGGCAATGCTTCATATAAGACGATCTGATAGTAAGTAGGATAAAGAAATGAATCTGCTTCGGTTTGAAAAACAGGTTTTAAATAAGGTGCGTACTTTCCCTTCTGTTCTCCGAAACCATCTAAAACAGCATTCGTCACCAAAATACGCCGATTCTCCCCATAAATAAGGATTTGATTTTCAAAATCTGCTGGATTCCTTAAACGAATGGTTTGAAAATCAGGATATAAATATTGAATCACCCTTTGCTCTTCCCAGGTAAAAATCGTTGTTTGTTCAGGATGATAGGATTGGTTGATTTGATTCGCCAGTTGTACCATCGGCGGTTTTTCAACTGCATACTGTTCTACTAATGGAATCGATGTAATCATCGTAACGAAAGCTAATCCTAAAAATATCGGTTTAGAAAACCGACCTATTTTCCCTAGACTCCATACAAAACCTATCAATATGAATGGGATCAAGATTGCAACATGCCGCGGTTTATCTAAGTTTTGTCCAATAAAAGCCCAAAGAATATAAGGGATTGTACTAAGTAAATAGAGTAGGCAACGGTAGGATTTCATCGATTGAAAGTGAAAGTATTTTGGAAAAAGCCGAATCTTTTTACTTACTTTTAAAAAGTGATAAACGATCCATAGCAATCCTCCAAATAGAAAAAAGGAAATAATCCAACTTTTCCCCCCAAGGCTTACCCAAATCAGTTTGATAAAGCTTTCAACTCGATCTAGATAACGTGGGCTAGTTAATACAGTTCCTCCCCAATCGGTAAAATGTCCTGAAGTAAAAGCAATTCCTAACCTCAAGTAAGGAAGAAGTCCCCCTTCTGTATAAGCCACTGGAAAAAACCATAATGCTAATCCGAAAAAAAGTGATAAGGCCATCAATACAGTATGCCTTAATAAAGTTCTCCATTTGATCCTTTGTTGAAGATCAAAGCTAGACATGAGAAGTGGTAGCAAAAGGACTGCGACAAAAGGAAAATAAGAGATTCTTACGCCCATGGCTAATCCATAAACAAATGAAGCGATGATTCCTGTACGCAGATACTCGGATTGAGTTAAGGATTGATTGAAGGTACGGGAGATAATCCACAATACGACCCAAATCATCATCATCCCCAAACTATCTGACATCGGTTGTTCAGCCATTAGCCATAGCAGTGGATTAACGGCAGAAAGGATTGTAGTAAAAAGAGCGATCTTTTTCCCTAGCCAATTCTTTATCGTGAAATAGATAAGAGGTATCATGATGATTCCAGCGATAGCACTTACCAGACTTAGTGAAATAATGGGTTCACTCACCAACTTGTTCATCCATTTTGTAGGTAAAAGGTATAAAGGGTACCCTGGAAAATGAGGCTGCATGTTGTAGATATCATATCTAACAACACCTAACGCAAAATCGACCGTATCCCAACTATCAGGATAGCGGCCGATATAAAGCAAACGGGGGATTGCAATAACACCCAAAGCAAAAAAGATCAACCATTTTTCCCCTTTTATCATTTAGTTCGTTTTTTCCCTTTCCTTGTAAAAAGGAGTAGAGCTCCTACAATCACGAATAAAATAATTAACAATGGAACCCAGTTAGCCCATGTTGTCGTGCCACCCTTTACCTCAATATCTGTTTGTCCAGTTCCCTTTGTATGTCCTTGATATCCTGCTTCTGTTTGGAAAAAATCCTTAATCTCATTTAAAATCAGATCCCGATTGGAATCAAACTTTGCCCGATCTGATGAAACTTTTCCTACTCCAAATAATCCAGGATTACCAAGGGAAGCTAAGGCTTCATCAAAAGCATTACGTATCTTTTGGTCTAATTCTGGATCTGCTTTTATAACTTCTGGGGATAAGGCTTCATAGTTAGCAAACGCTTTAGCTAATAATACCTTTGCTTGAGCATAATCATCAAATATTTCCCCCATATTGGTAAATCGTCTTTCAATGTTACGAACGATCACAACCTTCATCTCATAAATCACTAGATTTGCATCCTTGTCATCAATTCCTTTTTGAATCCGATCCACCTGCTCTTGGCCAAACTCTTTTACCATTTCTGGTTTAATTTCATTCAATTTGTTTTGAACTGCTGCAAAATCCTTCGGCTCTTTACTCAATGCTGCTAACATATCTGTATAAGCTGATGCAATTGCATCTTCATTAGGACTACCATAAGAATAGGCATTGACATTTGTAGGAATGAATGTTGCTACTAGCATGAGCATCATGAGTAAAGAAGCAACCATGTTACTAGTTTTCATCATTTTTAACCCCCACTCGAAATGATAAAATCTTCCTTTTCTATTTTAATTGATAATGATTATTATCGTCAAAGAAATTTAACTATTTTTTGACCATTGATGCGCATCCTTGATAATTTTTACTTTTTGTACAGGTCTACTCATTTCTTTGAAAATAGCTGGAATCACTTTCGTCAAATAAGCTTTAAATTTAATGAATGACTTTCCTTTTTGTCTTACTTGATATTGAATTGGAATTTCTTTAAGCCTAAAACCCTTTCGAACCAAATTCAAAGTTAGGACTTGAGCATAGTTGTAATCATGAATGATTTCCGCATGCTCCATTGCTTGCTTGGAAAAAGCTCTCATCCCTGATTGGCCATCATAAATCCATTTTCTTAATAATAAGGACTGTAAAAAGGTAAAGGTGTAATTACCTAAACGTCGATGTAGCTTCATGCCCTTAATTTGTCCTAAAAAGCGTGAACCTATGATATAATCTGCCTCCCCTTTAAAAAGAGGTTCTAAAAGATCAGGGATCTGTTCAGGGGGATATTCATTATCTGAATCAATATAAACGCCGATATCAGCCCCTAAACAGAGAGCTTTTTCTAGCCCTTTTCTTACTGCTGCTCCTAATCCTTGATTGCTTGAGAACGAAAAAATATAATCAGCACCAGCCCTTTTTGCAACAGAGACGGTTTGGTCTTCTGACCCATCATCAATCACTAGTACTTTCACATCTATTCTTGAATCAAAATTTCGAGGAATTCTAGCAATAACTTCGCCAATTGTTTCTTCTTCATTATGTGCCGGTAGAAATACGATTACTCTCTGCTTCTTCATTTATGTTCCCCTTTAACTCTTTGATTGCTTCCATTAGAACAGGACCTCTGCTATGTTCTGGGAATGGCGCACCTAATAAATAGGCGATGGTCGGAGCAACAGAGATTAAAGAATGTCGCTTATCCACTTGTTTCCCTTTTGCAATATTTGGCCCATGCATAAAGAATGGAACAAATCGTTCCCCTTCATCTAAATGGCCATGACCACCAATCCCATCTGATTGTCCATGGTCAGCAGCAATAATGATCGTAGTATCTTCCATCATGCCTTTATCTTCTAGCCAATGAACAAACTCTTCAATTAAATGGTCTGCTTCCTCAATTTTTTGCTTATATTCTTCATACAAAGAACCTCGACTATGCCCAGTTTGATCGGTACTAATCAGTTGAACTGCTAATAAATCAGGATTTTGCTCGCTCATTATTTTTTTTGCCCGTTCAATAATATTTCGATCTGCTACATCGTTATTCATGACTGCTGTCACACTTTCTACATCATCTGCCATTGCATCGATTAAATGAGCAATTCCTAGTAACCTGCCTTTTTTCCCAACCTTTCTGAGAGAATCAAAGACGCTCTCTACTTTAATTCCTAATTTCCATACCATATTCGATTTAATTCCATGCTCTTTTGGGTAAGTCCCTGTAAAGATAGAAGAAAAACAGACAACGGTTCTTGCAGGGTACACGGTTTCCATTTGTGTATATTCTGTTCCATTTAGTCGCAATTGATCGAGAAAAGGAGTATTGGCTTCAGCAAAACGATCTTTTCTTGCCCCATCTACAATTATCATGATCACTTTCTTGGTTAAAGCTTGACTTGATTCTGTGAAAAATTGTTTGGTATATCCTTCCCTTTCCTTTGGTTTCCAATCAAACAAATAATGGTGTAAGAGCCAGCTAAATAAGAATACAAAACCACCAAAACCTAATAATCTAATCCAATCTAACTCGCCAATGGTATAACCCTGTTGCAATAAGGAATATTGGCGATCCCACAAGAATAACAACAATAAAAACTTCGGGATCTGTTCTTGAGCATTACCACTGGTAGAATCGCTATTTTTTAAAACTAACTTCCAAAAGCGTGTAAAATTTAACCAAGATGTACCGATTCGTAAATGGTAATAAAAAGTTCCCCAAAAAAAGATAGTAAAGAAAAAATAGAGTCCTAAAGCAAATAAAGAAAGGCCTATATTTAGCTGATTCCATAAAATGAGCGAAACAACAAAGGGAATCCATAAATAATTCCTTAGCATCAATGGGTAGTCATAAACATAGTAAATTACAAGTAGAGGCAAAATGGTTAACATGCTCAAAGCCATAGTGGACCAGAACGAACTAGTAGACCAATCGGGAATATGAAAGAGCAAAAAAGTCCCTACTACAAAAATAGGAGTAAAAGGTTTTCCCTCATTTAATAAATTCCATCCCCTTGCCGCAATAATCTCAAACCAGGATGCTTTTTTCATTCTGCATTTGCCCCTTTCTCGTTGATTTTTAGCCACTTCTTTAATTCGCTGATCCGAATCGGGTATTTAAATAAGACGTAAAGACCAACTAAATAAGAAAAAAAGAACTTAAATCCATGACTAACCAAAGCAATACTATAGGCTTCCTCCCATGATAAACCCACTCTTGAAAGAGCAAAGCTCATCATACTTTCATAATTGCCGATTCCACCTGGTGTAAAATGAAAGACCTGAGTAGAGATTGTTAAACTGTTAACCCAAATTGCATCAAGAAAAGATAGAGAAAGCCCCGAGGCCATCGTTACGCCAAACACAACGATCGTTTCAAAAAGCCAACTTAGCGTAATAAACAAAATGAGATAGATTCCTTTTGTTCCTGAAAAAGCCTGTTGAATCATCTGCCAATGTTTTCGCAAAATGTCTGAATTCATTCTTTTTGATAACCAATAAAAGAGAAGGAGTCCTAAGCTTAAACCGGTAAGCACAATCAGAAATAGGCCTATAGAAAGATCGAAACCAATAAATAATGCACCAACATTTGCTATTAGACCCAAGATAAGCATATCTAGTAATCTCATTACCACGACTGAATGAAGAGTTTCATCAAACTGAACCTTTTTCTCTTTTATTAGCAATCCTACTCTTACTGCATCGCCTACTTTAAGTGGCAACAAATGATTGATAAAGAGACTATAGAATAAGGCATAAAGATAAACAGATAGAGGAATGGATTGATTCAAATACCATTTCCATGCCAATGCCCGAAGAACAAAAGCCAGTCCATAAACAACAAACATGGCGATTAACCAAGTTGGATTGGTTATTAGTTGCTTACTAACCCTTCCAATAAGATCGACATCGAAATAACGCAATGTTAAAAAGGTAAAAAAGATTAAAAAGATAAAGCCTATGAGTCGAAAAAGTGTTCTTTTCATAAAATCTCTTGATGTTCCTTTGCCCAAGTAATGGTACGTGACAATCCCTCTACAATCGATGTAGTTGGTTGATAACCTAGCTGTTCCTTTGCCTTGCTAATATCTGCCCAAGTCATTTTTACATCCCCTGTACGCCATGGTTTTTTCACGATTCTCATCTGTGGAAAATGCTTTTTAAATTCTTGTAATAGTTTGTTCATTG
Organism: Tepidibacillus decaturensis; assembly: GCF_001561915.1. Taxonomy (GTDB): domain Bacteria; phylum Bacillota; class Bacilli; order Tepidibacillales; family Tepidibacillaceae; genus Tepidibacillus_B; species Tepidibacillus_B infernus. The sequence goes on from NZ_LSKU01000001.1 coordinate 2,614,981, forward strand.
AGACTGGTTGGCCAAAACCAAGATTATAAACTTCATTGGTTGCTGGTCTTTCTATTGCTTTTGTGATTCCGGCGATAATGTCATCAATATAGGTATAATCTCGGGCAGAATCAAGAGCAAATACCTCAATCTCCTCTCCCTGTAACAGTTTCTTGATAAATTTAGATATCGCCATGTCTGGTCGACCAAAAGGTCCATAAACTGTAAAAAAACGTAAGATCGTTAGTTGAAAACCATAAAGTTGTTGATAGACATTACAAAAAGCTTCACCACTTACTTTACTTGCTGCATAAGGGGAAATTACTTTGCCATTAGCCATTCCTTCAGATAAAGGTGTTCCCTCTTGATCACCGTAGACCGAAGAAGAGGAGGCAAAAATCACCTGTTTTACCCCTGTTTCACCAGCCCATTTTAAAAGATTTATAGTCGCTTTAATATTTGAATCTATGTATATTCCTGGATGTTCTATGGAATAAGCCACACCTGGCATCGCAGCCAGATGAACCACTACATCAAATGCATTCTGCTTAAAAAGCTCCTTAACAAAATTCTCATCTATTAAATTCTCTTGGTAAAAATCTACCTTACCCATTCGTATGACACGTTCTAGCAGTTTTAATTTTCTCTCTTGAGAATAGTAAGAATTTAGCTCATCAACAATGATGATATGGTGATCTTTTTGTAATAGTTGAATCGCTAAATGATGGCCGATAAAACCAGCGCCACCTGTTACTAAAATTTTCAACCCATCTCACCTCTAAAATAAACGTTTGTTCACATCAATGAAAAAGCCGCAAAAAGCGGCTTTTTCAAAAAAGAGAAGAAAGTATAACTTTCTTCCACTTCTCCTTAATCTTTATTCATAGAAGGGCACGGATAACGGAGCGCGATGGAATATACAAACCTTTTCTTATTTTTGAGTCATTCAAAGTATATCCTTGTTACAACATTCTAATCATTACTTACTTGCTTTTTCAATCGCTGTGTTTAAGCTTTTCTCAATTTCGGTTAGAATATTTTTAGCTTCTTCTTGTTTTTGCGCCTTTGTAGCTTCAAGATGCTTTTGGGCTTGTTCATTTAAAGTATTGTAAGCTTCTTCTCCTAGAATTCGTTGAAGATCAGTATCAATCATATCAATAAACAGTGCTCCTTCAAGAGCTGTAATGACAGCTTTATCTTTGCCCCAATTCTCTTGGCTTTCTTCATATTCTTTAAGAGCAACCATCGCAAAACCTTTTACGAAGGCATTGTTTATTGCATTAGGATCTATTGCTTTCACATCTGTAGCAAGATCAAATTGGCTTTGAATAAATTCTGCTTCTTCCTTGGCGTTTTTCACTAAATATCCGTTTAAAGCTTGATAGAAGGCCCAACCCTCTGCTTGTTCTGCTTTTGCTTCTTTTTCATCTTCTTGTGCTGCAATTTTGCTTGCATAACCATTAGGTAAGGCCCCTGTAGCTAAATAGAAAGTCTTCATCAATGTTTTATCAACAACTTGTTTTCCTAGTTGAAACCCTAATTGATCTCCTGCTTCTATTGCTTTGTCCATTTCAGCAAAGCCTGCATCAATTTTAGCAACTAATTGAGTTTGGTAAGCTGCATCACGTTTTTCAACCGTAGATTTTAGAATCGCATAAAATTCTTTTGCTTCCTTCATTTCTTCTTTAACCTTATCTTTATTATCCCAGTTTTCTGCTACTTCAGTGAATTCATGACGAATGGTAAAGAAGAAATTCTTTTGCATTAATTTGTCAAAGATTTGCTTTACAACAACCCCATCCATTGAGTTGTTTTTTCCAGCCTCTAAGGCTGCCATGATCTGTTGATCAGCAGACTCATTAAATTCAGCATCACGTTTTTGAACCAATGGTTGAAGTTCTTTTGTATAAAGGTCAATCACCTTTTGATAATCTACTGTTTGTCCTTCCTTTGCTTTTGCAAGTTCATCTACTGCTTCTTTATAGATCGTAGATACGGACACTTCTTTATTTTCTTCTTTTTGTGTCTCTGTTTGATTCGTTTGTTGTGGTTCTATGTTTTTTTGGCTAGTTTCTGTTGTACTACACCCCGCCAAAACACCACTTGCTGCAATAATTCCTGTTAGAACTGCGATATGTAGCTTTTTCTTCATGATAACCCCCCTAATTGATAATGATTTTCATTTCTCTCTAACTGAAATTATAAAGATAATGAGAATCATTGTCAACTATAATTTCTCCCGATGCCGAAATATTGAAACCCAGCTTCTATTAATGGGGCAATATCTAATAGATTGCGGCCATCAATTATAATTTTATCTTCCATTTTTTTAGCTAATTCGCCATAAGGAAGGGTTTTAAATTGCTTCCATTCTGTAACGAGAATAATAGCATGACTATGCTCAAAAATCTCTTCGATCTTTTTAATATATTTAATCTTCCATTTAGGATATGTCTTTCTAAAGTTATCCATGGCTATAGGATCATATACTTTGATAGCTGCACCTAATTCCAATAATTTTTCTATGATTTCAATCGAGATCGCCCCTCGAATATCATCGGTATTTGGCTTAAAGGAAAGGCCAAGGATGCCAATCTCTTTATTTTTTAAATTCCCTAACGCTTCCTTTAATTTAGAAATGACCCATTCCTTTTGCTTTTGATTGACATCGATTGTTGCTTTGACCAATGACATTTCGATTCCTTTTTCTTTTCCTTGATTTAAAATGGCCGAGGTATCTTTAGGAAAACATCCCCCTCCCCAGCCAATTCCTGCTTTTAGATAGCTTGTTCCAATCCTTTGATCCAATCCAATTCCTTCGGCCACTTCTGTGATATCTGCACCTACTTTTTCAGCCAACCTTGCAATTTCATTGATGAAGGAAATCTTCATTGCTAAAAAGGCATTAGCCGCATATTTGATCAATTCTGCACTTTTAATTTCTGTTACAAACCATACCGGTTTAGGTTGATGATCTGGCCGTTGAATAGGCAACTTTAAGGATAAGGAAAATGTCTGATTTAGTATTGGTGAGTATAGCCTTTTTAATAAGTCTTGCACATGGGAAGAATCTGTGCCAATTACAATACGATCAGGATATAGACTATCGTATACTGCTAACCCTTCTCGCAAAAATTCTGGGTTAGATGCAACATAGATTTCTTGGTTAATTTCCCGTTTTTTCAGTTCTTCTTCGATCCATTCTTTAACACGATAAGTCGTGCCAACAGGAACTGTAGATTTAATGATCACAATAGGTTGACTTCCATTGCTCCACTTTTGGCCTATACTTTTTGCAACTTTTTCAACTGACGTTAAATCAACGTCGCCATTTTCCTTCATTGGTGTTCCAACTGTAATGATAATCAACTCTGTCTTAGAGTTAAACGATCCCCATGAAGAAATAAAGGTAAGGTTGGGTCTAGCCACCTCCAGTAGCTCTCCCAACCCTTCTTCAAAAATAGGAACCTCACCTTGTTTCAGTTTCTCTATCTTATCCTTATTATAATCTAAGAGGGTAACATCATTTCCCAAAGAAGCGAAAATCGCAGCTGTTGTAAGACCTACATACCCTGCTCCAATCATTGTAATTCTCAATTTTTGTTCACCTTCTATTAAAACTGAACCTTCTTTTCTAGGTATTCCTTTAATTCAGCAATAGGAATTCGTTGTTGTTCCATGGTATCTCGATCTCGCACTGTAACCATCTGATCTTGCTTTGAATCAAAGTCGTAAGTAATACAAAACGGTGTACCAATTTCATCGTGGCGACGGTAACGTTTACCGATTGAACCTGAATCATCAAAATCAACCATGAAATATTTTGAAAGCTCTTCAAAGATACCTCTAGCCTCTTCCGATAGTTTTTTCGATAATGGCAGGATCGCAGCTTTGTATGGAGCAAGTGCTGGATGGAAGTGCATCACAGTACGTGTGGTTCCATCTTCAAGTTCTTCCTCATCATAAGCATCGATAAAGAAAGCTAATGCTACACGATCCGCTCCAAGAGAAGGTTCAATACAATAAGGAATGTAACGTTCATTGGTTTCTGGATCGATATAGTTGAAGTCTTCACCAGAATATTGCATATGCTGCTTCAAATCATAATCTGTACGGGAAGCAATACCCCATAATTCGCCCCAACCAAATGGAAACTTATATTCAAAATCGGTGGTTGCATTACTATAATGAGACAATTCTTCTTCTGAATGATCGCGCATTCGGATGTTTTCCTTTTTCATTTCTAGGCTGAGTAGCCATTTTTCTGCATATTGCTTCCAATAATCAAACCATTTTAATTCTTCACCTGGCTTGCAGAAAAACTCAAGCTCCATTTGTTCAAATTCACGTGTACGGAAGGTAAAATTCCCTGGAGTAATCTCGTTACGAAAGCTTTTACCGATTTGAGCGATACCAAAGGGAAGCTTTTTGCGCATGGTTCGCTGTACATTTTTAAAGTTCACAAAAATTCCTTGTGCTGTTTCTGGACGTAAGTATATTTCATTCGTACTTGTTTCTGTAACCCCTTGGTGGGTCTTAAACATTAAATTAAACTGACGGATATTGGTAAAATTATGACTTCCACACTCTGGACAAGCGATATCATGTTCTTTAATCAATTGTTCCATTCTCTCAAATGGTAATCCATCAACGACCATTTCGATTCCTTTTTCGTCTAAGGCATTTTCGATTAACTTATCCGCCCGATGCCTCGCTTTACAGTCCTTACAATCGATCATTGGATCATTAAAATTACCAAGGTGTCCAGAAGCTTCCCAGGTTCTCGGATTCATTAAAATAGCTGCATCAAGACCGACGTTATAAGGGGATTCTTGCACGTATTTTTTCCACCATGCTCTTTTAATATTGTTTTTCAATTCGGTTCCTAGTGGACCATAGTCCCATGTATTCGCTAGTCCACCGTAAATTTCTGATCCTGGAAAAATAAAACCACGATGTTTAGCATGGGCTACAATTTGCTCCATTGTTACATTCATTTTGATTCGCTCCTTATCTATTACTATTCCAATTACTTTGAGGGACCCCACGAAACGAAAAAACTCTCGCCTCTAGGCCACCAAGCCTAGGGACGAGAGTTGATATTCCCGCGGTTCCACCCTAGTTGATACACAGATGTGCATCCTCTTTTCAAAAGCAACTCCAGACTGCCGTTTCACTGAATCTTTTTGCCAGGCTTTCACCCTCCCTAGCTCGCTTTAAAAAAGGATTTCAGTTACTATTGTCCTTTCATCGTTACCATTTACATTATGCTTATTTTGATGTTAATCATACAAAATTTAAATAGAAGAGTCAAACCCATTTACGCAAATAGGTTCACATTATTTATGCTCTTCAAGTTTAAATGAGCTCTTTAATGATACGATACGATTGAAGACTAAGTTCTCGTTTGTTGTATATCTTGGATCGACATTAAAATATCCATGTCTAAAAAATTGGAACTTATCTTGAACTTTTGCTTCCTTCATATTTGGTTCAACAAATCCATGTACCACTTCTAAAGAATTAGCATTGATATGATCGAGGAAGGTTGTTCCTTCTTCTTGATCTTCTTCTAAAATCAATGGTTCATATAACCTAAATTCAGCTGATACCGCATGTTTAGCATCTACCCAGTGAATCGTACCTTTTACTTTCCTTCCCGTAAATCCAGTTCCACTTTTGGTTTCTGGATCATAAGTACAATGTAGCTCAATGACGTTGCCATTTTGATCTTTTATAACATCATTACACTTAATAAAGTATGCATGTTTTAGACGAACTTCATTTCCTGGGAATAATCGATAATATTTGTTTGGTGGATTTTCCATAAAATCATCTTGTTCAATATAAATCTCCCTAGAAAATGGAATCTGCCGATTACCCATCTCTGGATTTTCTGGATTATTCTCTGCTTCTAACATCTCTACCTGATCTTCTGGGTAGTTCGTGATAACTACTTTCAATGGTCTTAGCACACCCATTGTTCTTGGCGCTTTTAATTTTAGATCTTCTCTAACAAAATGTTCTAACATTTGAGCATCTACTTTACTATTTGCCTTAGCGACCCCAATCTCTCTAACAAAATTGCGAATCGATTCCGAAGTATATCCTCTTCTTCTAAGTCCAGAAATGGTAGGCATACGTGGATCATCCCAGCCATCCACAATCTTTTCATCAACTAAAAGCTTTAGTTTTCTTTTACTCATCACCGTATTGGTTAAGTTTAAACGAGCAAATTCAATTTGTTGTGGTTGATGCTCCATTTCTGTTTCTCTCACTACCCAATCGTATAAAGGACGATGGTCTTCAAACTCTAATGTACACAAAGAATGGGTAACTCCTTCAATCGCATCTTCGATAGGATGAGCATAGTCATACATCGGATAAATACACCACTTATCACCCGTATTGTGATGTGTAGCATGTGAAATACGATAAAGAACTGGATCCCTCAGATTTAAATTAGGCGAGGCCATATCAATCTTTGCCCTTAATACCTTTTCTCCATCTTTAAATTCGCCCTTGCGCATCCGTTCAAATAAATCCAAATTTTCATCAATAGAACGATTTCGATATGGACTTTCTTTTCCAGGCTCAGTTAGTGTTCCACGAGTTTGCCTTATTTCTTCTGCTGATAAATCATCTACATAAGCTAAACCTTTTTTAATCAAGATGATTGCTCGATTATACATTTCTTCGAAATAATCAGAGGCAAAAAAAAGTCCGTCCCATTCAAAACCAAGCCATTTTACATCTTCTTTAATTGCCTCAACGTATTCAGTATCCTCTTTTAATGGGTTTGTATCATCAAACCGTAAGTTGGTTTTACCCTTAAATTCATCTGCTAACTCAAAATTTAATACGATCGATTTGGCATGGCCAATATGTAAATAGCCGTTAGGCTCTGGTGGAAACCTAGTGATGATTTGATCCCGCTTGCCAGTCTTCAAGTCTTCAACTACGATATTTCTTATGAAATTAGAAGGACTATTCTTTTCTTCCATTCTTCTCAACCTTTCTTATTCCATTGCATGGCATTCACATGTATATATATCACAAATCGCACAAAAAGCAAATATTTTCTATATATGTTTATCTATTATGTTACACTATTTTTTCCGATTTTTTCTTTCTTTATTAAAAAGGTTTGTATATTCCATCGCGCTCCGTCATCCGTGCCCTTCTATGAATAAAGATTACGGAGAGAAGGGCACTTCTGAAGGCACACAAAGTGTACAAGTCGTGCTACACAGCTAAAGCTGCTAGTCACGCTATGTCGCAGCTTATGGAATATACAAAACCTTAAATGACAAATGGAAGAAAGTTATACTTTCTTAATCTTTGAGAAAGGAAATGGGGACTTTATAAAAAGCCCCCATTTCTTAACGTCTATTTTATATAAAATACTACAGATTCATATGCTCTTAATTTAAGTTGATCAAATCGATTCTCTGTATCTTGGTAGTTCGAGATAAGAATACTAGATTCTCCAGTTAGCTCTAAACCCTCAGGTAACTCAAAAACGGTTTCTTGCGAATAAAAATTATTTATCACTAAAAGTTTTTTATTATGATATGAACGAATATAGGCAAAAATTTGTGGATGATTTTCCAGAATTAATTGAAAATCGCCATAAGCAATGACATCATGCTCTTTTCGTAATTGTATTAACTTTTGGTAATGAAAAAAGATAGAGTCCTTATCAGTTAAAGCTTGATCCACATTGATCTCTTTGTAATTGGAAGCTACTCCAATCCACGGAATTCCAGAAGTAAACCCAGCATGTTCATTTGTATTCCATTGCATTGGTGTACGGGAATTATCACGCGATTTTTGTTTTAATATAGCCATGATTTCTGTATCGGATTTCCCCTGATTTTTTAATGAGTAATAAGCATTGATCGATTCTACATCGCGATACTGATCAATATCATCAAAATTGGGATTAGTCATTCCGATTTCTTCTCCCTGATAAATATAAGGGGTTCCTTGTAATAAATGTAGAGCCGTTGCTAACATCTTGGCTGATTCTTTATGATATTCCCGATCATTCCCAAAACGAGAGACAACTCTAGGTTGGTCATGGTTACACCAAAATAGCGCATTCCAACCACCCCCCTGACTCATCCCGTATTGCCATTCACTAAGAATTTTCTTTAGTTTGATAAAATCAAAATCAGCTTTTACCCATTTTTCGCCATTTGGGTAGTCCACTTTTAAATGGTGGAAGCTAAAAGTCATACTCAATTCTTTTTCTTCCGGATTCGTATACCTTACACAATTTTCAATAGAAGTAGAAGACATTTCCCCTACCGTTAACATCTCAGGATAACGGGAAAAAGTTTTACGATTCATTTCCTTTAGAAACTCATGGATACGTGGTCCATCTGTATAATACTTCCGCCCGTCGTCTATTGGGGTTTGATACGTATCATTTGGAAATGATTGATTTTTGGAAATAAGATTGATGACATCTAAACGGAAGCCATCTACCCCTTTATTTAACCAAAAATTCATCATTTGATAAATTTCTTCCCTGAGTTGAGGATTTTCCCAGTTTAAATCTGCTTGTGTCACATCAAAAAGATGCAAATAGTATTGCCCTGTCTTCTCATCATACTTCCATGCATTCCCACCAAACTTAGAACTCCAATTATTTGGCGGCTCACCATTTTCCCCATCTTTCCAGATATAAAAATTTCGATAGGGATTCTCTTTTGCAGAAGAAGCTTCTTTAAACCAGGTATGTTCTGTTGAAGTATGGTTAACTACAATATCCAAAATGATTTTGATGCCTTTTTCATGGGCTTTTTGTAATAATATCTCAAATGTTTCCATTGTCCCATAATCTGGGTTGATTCGATAATAATCACTAATGTCATATCCATTATCTTTTTGCGGAGATTCATAGATCGGGGTTAACCAAATCACATCTACTCCTAATTCTTTTAAATAATCTAATTTATCGATAATCCCCTGTAAGTCACCGATTCCATTTCCAGTTGTATCTTTAAAACTCTTTGGATAGATCTGATATACAACGGATCTTTTCCACCAAGGTTGTTCCAATATTAACACCACCGATATTCAATTATTTCTTAACTTTCCCATAGAGATAAGTGAGTACAAATGGAACGACTAAAGCGATACCCATACCTATAAAGAATGGCCCCCAATTTTGTGGGAAAATAGATAAGAATCCAGGTAGGCCACCAACCCCAATCGAGGAAGCCCTTACATCATTTATTGTAATTACCACTGCTGCAATGGCTGACCCGATCATCGCTGAAATGAATGGGTATTTATAGCGAATATTTACCCCAAACATCGCTGGTTCTGTAATTCCTAAATAAGCAGAAATCGCAGAGGTTAGAGATAAACCTTTTGTTTTTTCATCTTTAGAGACTAACATCATCGCCAATGCTGCAGAACCTTGAGAAATGTTAGATAATGCAAGAATTGGCCATAAGAAAGTTCCCCCTAAGTTGGAAATCAACTGTAAATCCACTGCTAAGAAAGTGTGATGCATTCCTGTAACTACTAATACGGAATAGAATCCACCATAGATTAATGCACCTAATACAGAAAATTTATCAAATATTGCTACAAAACCAGAAGTGATCGCATTTCCAATTGCAAAGGTAACAGGCCCAATCACGATAAATGATAAGAAACCAGTGATTAATAATGTGATTGGTGCAACTAATAATAATTTAAAAGCATCAGGAACACGCTTATTTAGAAATTGCTCTATTTTAGCTAAGATATAGGATGAGAATAATACAGGTAATACTTGACCTTGGTAACCAATTTTTTCAACATTAAAACCAAAGAGATTCCAATATGGTACAGCACCTTTTGCTACAGCCTCACCATAACCCCATGCATTTAATAGTGCTGGGTGCACAAGCATCAGACCAAGAACGATACCTAATAATTCACTACCACCAAACTTTTTAACCGCTGACCAGCCAATCAAACCTGGTAGAAAAACGAAAGCAGTATTTGCAATTAAATTAATCATATCTGCTAAGTCTTTCCATTGGGTATATACATCAACAAATGCTTGATCTGCAAAGAAAATCCCTTTTCCTGTCAACACATTATTGATTCCCATTAATAAACCGGCAGTTACAATCGCTGGCAAAATAGGAATGAAAATATCTGCTAAGATTTTAACTGCTCGTTGAAACGGATTTAGATTCTTTTCTGCCACATCTTTAATCTCTTGTTTTGTCGCACGTTCAATTCCAGCCACCTCAACAAATTGATCATATACTTTATTGACCAACCCTTGTCCTATTACTACTTGAAATTGTCCATTCGCTGAAAATGAACCTTTAACAAGATCAATATTTTCTAACATCGATTTATCTACTTTATTTTCATCTTTTAAAGCAAGTCTTAATCTCGTCACACAATGAGTAGCAGCGATAATATTGTCCTTACCACCAATGGCTTGAATAATTTGTTCAACAGACTCTTTTTTTATGTCCATAATTTCATCCTCCTGTAATCGTTTTCGTTATCCATCATAACTTGTGTAAACAAGTTAGTCAATACTTGTATATACAAGTTTAAATATGTAATTTATGTCATTTTATTATTTTAATAAAGTTCAACTTTTATGTGGGACAAAAAAAGTCGCCCTAACGGCGACGAGCAAAATCAGAGAATACAAATCGATCTGGGCGATGATGTGACTCTGTATATTCAAATTGGGTTCCATCATTTAGATGAGCGAAGTTTTTAACAACTACCACGAAAGGGTAGCCTTTTATATCAAGGTTTTGCTTGTCTCTCATAGTTGCTGGTTCTACTTGAATCACTCTCCTTGCAAAACCAATTTTTAGTTTTAATATTTCTTCAATATATTGATAAATTGACTGTTCTGCAATTTCTTTTGTTAAATCTATAATCAAATCTTTTAGAAAGTAGTTTATGTCAAAAATAATTCGTTCTCCATCTAAATGACGGATTCGATAGATATAGTAGGCTTCTTTACCAATAGGGAGATTCGTCTTTTGATGAAGTGATTCATCAATAATTACTTCTTCAAACTTAGGGACTGTAGTGACAAATTTTTCCCCATTTCCTACACTTGCTTCTTTAAAGCTAACTAATCCCCCAAAGGAAAATGTGATTGTATCGTGGTCTAATACAAAGACACCTTTCCCATGTAAGCTGTGAACTAAACCCTCTTCCGCTAGTAGGTCTAACGCCCTCCTGATCGTACCGCGACTCGTGTTATATTTTTTACATAAATCATGCTCAGAGGGAAGTTTTTCCCCTGGACTATACTGTCTTTCCACAATGGCGTTTCTTATCTCCTCATAGATTTCGATGTATCGTTTATTCATAAATCCTCCTACCTATCGTACCCGTGTTTACTCATATTATAGCAGACTTTACTAGGAAACAAAGAAGGGATAAATGGAGTAGTTTCTAAAGAAAATTGGGCATTCTAACCACAGTGTCAACCCTTCTATTTTGTCACAGAAGGGTTTCTTGATCGCTTATTTTTCCATGATAAATAACCTTCTTTTGAATTAGAATTCCCGACGCACGGCTCAGTTTCTTAAGAAAGCTTTCTTCTCGCTTTGTCACGATAGAGATCACTGTACCTAATGCATTCATTCTTCCTGTTCTACCTGAACGATGAATATATTGTTTGGTATCATGGGGAAAGTCAAAATGGATGACATGATTCAATCCTTCTATGTCCAAGCCTCTTGCTGCTACATCTGTCGCCAAAAGTAGTGCTACCTTTCCCTCCCGAAAATGACGCAAGGCTTGTTGCCTCTCTCCTTTACTAGACTCTCCATTTAAAACTTCCGATGCAATTCCTTTATATTTTAATTTTGCTTGAACCTCAAACATTTTTTCCATGTCGTTGATAAATGCTAAAGCCTTTATTCCATCTATTCTCATGATTCGACGAAGGACATCAATCTTATCTCTAAGTTCACTTACAAAGTAGATGTGTTCTACATTAGATTCGCTATCTTTCTTCTTTTCAATTCGAATGACTTGAGGATCTTTCATCCATCTTTTTGCTAATTGTTCATTTTCTTTAGACAAGGTGGCTGAAAAGAATAAGAGTTGTCGTTCTTTTTGTGTTGCCTTTATGATACTTTGTACATTTTCAATATGATCTTGTACAATTAACATATCAAATTCATCTACCACGATCATTTTGACGTTATGCATTTTTAATTTTTTCATCTTGATCAGTTCTAGTAAACGCCCTGTGGTTCCCACTACAATCTGTGGATGCTTTTTTATTTTTTCAAGCTGGAGCTTTATATTAGCTCCACCTATAAAAGAGGCACTAGTGATTTCACTTCCTTGCGCCCACCTTTGAATTTCTTCATAAATCTGCATAACCAATTCTCTTGATGGTGCGATGATTATAGCCTGAGTTACCTTTTTCTCTAAATCAATCCTTTCTAACAAGGGTAAAAGATAAGTTATCGTTTTCCCGGTTCCTGTAGGAGATTCAGAGATTACATCCTTTCCTTCTAAAATCAATGGAACTGCCTTCTCTTGAATCATCGTTGGCTTTTGAAAACCTTTATGTTTCCAAGCTTCCTGTAAAAACGGTTTCAACCTTTGTAACACAGACCAATCGCCTATTCCTTTTGTGTTATTTTCCATTCGATAATTCCCTTTCTATTCGAAGTATTCACTTCACAGTATTTACAAATTATAATCGATTCAATCGGGTAGGAGGCTGGCCA
>NZ_LSKU01000001.1:2629264-2640907 GCF_001561915.1 Tepidibacillus decaturensis
AAAAAAAGACAGAAATGTTGTCCAAAGGAACAACTTCTGCCTTTTTTTCATGATAAAGAAAGATTGAGTGTAGTCACTTTTATTGGTGAAGTTTACTCTTTAACCCCTCCAGATGTTAATCCAGAGACAATTTGTTTCTGGAAGAAGAGAACCATGATCAATGTTGGGATGGTTACAATGGTCGTAGCTGCCGCAACCTCCCCCCAAAGAATTTCAAACTGGGTTCGTAAAAAGGAAATGGCCACTGGTACCGTGTGATATTCTTGGTTAGAGTTAAGCGTAATCGTTAATAAAAACTCATTCCAGGCTGCGATAAATACTATAATAGCTGTTGTAAACACACCGGGTGCAGCTAATGGAAAAACGATTCGCAATAACGTTTTTAGTGGTCCTGCCCCATCAATTTTTGCTGATTCCTCTAAGGCAAGAGGAATATGGTTAAAATGTGTAACTAAAATCCAAACTGCCATTGGCAAGGTAATCGTTGAGTAGGGCAAAACCACAGCATAAGTGTTAGTCAAACCTAATTTTAGGAATAAATTATAGACTGGGCCAACGACGATCATCTGTGGAAACATCGACACAGCTAATATCAACCCCAACAACAAATTTTTACCTTTAAATTCAAAACGTGAGATCGCATAGGCAGCTAATGTTGCCACAGCAACGATATAGATTGTTGTTGTGGTAGCAACGATAAAGCTATTTTTAATTGCGGTCAATATGCCCTTTTCAAACAGGATCGTGATATAGTTTTGCAGTGTTGGATCTTTTGCAATCACACGAAAAGCACCGTCACCAAAGATCTCACCTGATGTTTTAAAGGAGGTGATAAAGATCCAGAAAAATGGGAATACCATTGCAAACAAATAGAAAGCAACAAAAATGGAAACTATAATCATCATTTTACTCTTTGGTCTGCTCATCTTTATTCCCTCCTTTAGTTTTTCTCCATTAAATTTGTACCCAACACTTTTACATAAATCGTTGCAATAATCGCCACAATCACAAACATAACCATCACAATTACTGAACCATAGCCAAAGTTGGTCTGGGCAAACATGACTTTATATCCATAAATCGAGAGTGTTTCCGTTCCTCCGCCGGGTCCTCCACCTGTTAAAACATAGATTAAATCAAACACACGGAAGGCATCTAATGTACGAAACAGTAAAGCTACCAATATGGATGGCTTCAAAAGTGGAAGCGTAATGCGGAAAAAGGTCTGAATTTTATTCGCTCCATCAATGGAAGAAGCTTCATACAAAGATAATGGAATATTTTGTAGCCCTGCTAATAATAGTAAAGCCATATAAGGGGTCGTTTTCCATACATCTGCCAAAATAGTGGAGAACATTGCCCCGGAAATACTAAGCAGTAGTTCCCTAGAGTCGTCAACTAGTCCAATATTCTGGAAAAAATTTGCAACAATTCCACTACTACCATCATAAAGGTATCCCCACATTAAGGCGGCAACAGCAGTTGGAATCGCCCAGGGAATTAAAGACGTTGTTCGTATCAGTCCTTGGCCTGATATGGCTTTATTCATAATCAATGCCAAGAGAAGGCCTAAAATGAATTCAAAAAAGACAGATATGATTGTAAAAATGATCGTATTGATAAGAGCTGTACCCATACGTTTATCTGATAAGATCTCTTTGTACCCTTTTAAACCAATAAAATTAGAAGGAATGATACTATTTTTTAAATCCTGCATGATTAAGGTTAGATTTTCGCCATTTGGTAATTGATATTTTTGAGTTAGGTCAGAAACGGTTGCGTTAATCTCATCATACAAAGATAAAATTTTCTCCTTTTCTGTCCCGTTAATCTTTTGTACCCCTTTTTTCCCTATAAATTCATTTTCAACTGTTTCTATTCTCTGAATCAATTGATCTACTTTATTTTGATCACTAACATCCGTAATAGAAGGCCGATCTTCTTCAAGAAAGAGCTTTACATACATTTGCGATTCTTGAAACATATCAAAGTTAAATCGTTCGCTTATATATAAACCTGATTTTTGTTGATCGTTTAGTTTATAGTCAAAAAAGGTATAAACAAATGATTGTAAGATTGGCCATAAAGAAAAAACAGCAATCAGCATGATTACAGGTAATGTAAATAAATACCCCTGTATTCCATTCTTTTTCATCAGGGTCACTCCCATTCCTTGTGCATTAGATATTGGAACATTCATTCTATAAGTATAAAGGAAATGGTTCCTTAAGCAGGGAAAGGCCCTAATCGGATTAGAGCCTTTCCTACATTATGGTTATTTTTATTGATTATTGATTGATTGCATCTTGGATCGTCTTCACAATAGCATCTAGATCTTTGCCAGAACTTAGGTATTTATTTGCCTCTACTTGAATCGTATCTGAAACCTTAGAGTATTCAGGAGATACAGGACGAGCAATGGTGGTTGCTAGTGCTTTTTTAAACCCTTCAAAGCCTAACATTTCATTTGCTGAAATAACTTCTTGATCCTCTAGTAAAGCATTATATCCAGGTAAATATCCACCTTTTGTAGACATGATTTTCTGCCCTTCAGGACCAGCAGCAAACTTAATAAATTCCCATGCTCCGTCAACATTTTTAGAGTTCTTATTGATGCCTAAAAGCCAGCCACCAACAGAACCTCCATTTGGAAGTGGTGCAATCCCTACATCTTTCACATCGACTGTAACACCACTTTCTTTACCTTTAATACGACCAAATTGATATGGCCAGTTACGAGCAAACACTGCATTACCTTGTTCAAAATTCGTATGTGTTTCACCCTCGGTATAGTTTAAAATATCTTTAGCGGCCCAAGGAGCATTTGTAAATGAGTACATTAACTCTAATCCGCCCTTAATATCTTGGAACGATTTTGTAAACTCTGTCACGTTAACTGTTAAGCCTTCATATTGTTTTGATTGATAAACAAAACCATATTTTGTATTCTTTTGACCAGTATATTTTTCTGCCATTTTACCTAAATCTTCATAAGTATAACTTCCACTTTCTAATTTTGCGGCATCTTCTTGACTGACAATATCTTTACGGAAATAAAGTAATCCTAAGTCTGGGAAGAATGGCAATGTGTATTGTTTTCCCTTATAGTTACCTGAAGCCATAGATCCAGCATTAAAATCTTCTTTCTTGAAGCCGCTATCTTTCATATTGACATCGATCGGTTGCAAATAACCTCCGCCAGCAAATTCACCAGCCCAAACTACATCCATAGAAAGAACGTCGTATTCACTAGAACCACTAGATAAAGAGGTTAGCAATTGGTCATGCATTTGCGCAGAATCATTCGTCATTTGTACCCATTCTACTTTATACTTATCTTGACTGTTGTTAAATTGATCAATGAGTGCTTGAGTAGCTGGGGTGTTATCATTTTGAGCAGCAAATTTTAGAACCACCTTTTCAGTAGTACCACTTGTTTCATTTGTTTGCTTTGTATCAGTTGCTCCCTCTTTGTTTTCAGTACTTGAATTACAGCCAACCAAAAACAAACTAAAAATCAATGTAACCGCTATCATAATAGACAGCCATTTTTTCATGAAATAAACCCCCTTCATTATCCTCTTATTTGTATTTACACTTGAATTTTATAAAAATAACAATAAGATTATATTAAAATATTAAGAAATTTATCAAAATTTTAATATAAGTGGTGACAATCATGATTACCTCAATCAACAAATCGATCATTAACCAATACTTGATGACTAGAATAAAAAATCAACAAGAATTCTTTCTCCATCCACCTTATCTATTAGAACAGCAGCTATTAAACGCTATACAAGAAGGTAATTATACGAAGGCATATGGCGTACTAAATAAAATCAATTCACTAGAAAGGGCTAAATTAGCTCATCACCCTATTCGTTCTTTAAAAAATTCTCTTATCTGCTCCTGTACCCTTTTTACAAGGGCGATTATTCAAGGCGGAGTTCATCCAGAAACTGCATTTAACCTAAGCGATGTGTATATCTTAGAATTAGAAAGAGCAGATGATCCTAAGAGGCTGACTGAACTGGAGTATGAAATGGTAGCCCACTTTATTAACACCCTAAAAGAAGAGAAAAAAAATACATATAACCAAACAATCAATCGCGTCTTATCTTATATCCACGATAATATATTACAAGAGCTATCTCTTCACGAAATAGCTCTACAATTTAATCTAACTCCTAATTATTTATCTCAGTTATTTAAAAAGGAAGTTGGTACTTCCCTTATCGAATTTATTAACCAAAAAAAATTGAGGAATCAAAATATTTCTTATTCTACACTGATAGCTCTATTTCTGATATTGCTTTGTTATTCCACTTTTGTAATCAAAGCTATTACTCTTCTCTCTTTAAAAAATATACTGGATTAACCCCTAAGAAATTCAGAAATATGAACAGCAACATAAGATAAACTGAGGAACAAATCAATCGAAGGAAGTGATGATCTTGAACAAAAAATCGAATTTGATAGAAAGACGACGTGGTCCAGATTTTTCGAATTCTTCATCTTGATGTACGCCAGGATTGGGATCAATCACTGATAAAAATCGTTTTTTATCTAAGTTTCGCTCAACTTGCCATTTCTATCTTTTCACTTGGAGTAAACACAAAGCGACATCGGCGAAAAAGTGACCGATATAGTAAATCACTCATTACTATCATCATTTTAACCATTCTCATTCTTCTTTTTACATTTAAAAATATGTAACCTTCTCATTCATGTTGGTTTCCTAGTATTTTTTGAACTTGCTTAAGCGTTGGTAAAGCAGTCATTGCTCCTTTTATCGAAGCTGCTAACCCTCCTGAAACACTAGCAAAACGAGCCATTTTCTCTGCATCTTCTGCTGTTATTTTCATTAGTTCTCCTTCATATTCATTGAGCCAATATAATATGCCTGAGACAAAAGCATCACCAGCACCTGTGGTATCTACTGCATTCACCTTCATTGCTGGAACATGAATAATATTGTCATTTACAACAGTATAACTCCCTTTTTCGCCAAGCGTGATAAACACCAATGGAATTCTATATTTCTTTAGTTGCTGAATACCTGTGTTTATTTCATTCTCACCTGTGATAAATTCAAGTTCTTCCTCAGATATTTTTAACAGATCTACAGCAGGTAACATAGAGATAATCTCTTCCCTTGCCTGTTCTTTACTTTGCCATAACCCTAAGCGTAAATTCGGATCAAAAGAGACAATCAATCCTTTTTCCTTCGCTAGTTGTATAGCTTTTATGGTTGCGCTTTTTGCTGGTTCACGGGTTAAGGTAATAGACCCAAAATGGAAGATTTTTGATTTTTCAAATATCTCTTCGGAAATTTCACTGTCTTTTAAAAATAGGTCAGCACTAGGTTTAATATAAAATTCGAAGCTTCGCTCCCCATTTTCAGCTAACGTCACCAATACTAATCCAGTATGTGCTTCATCGGTTAAGTACATTGAAGAAACATCTACACCATAGTAATGTAAGGTTTCTTTTAAAAACTTACCCAATGCATCGTTTCCCACTTTACCTAAAAATACAGACTTTACTCCTAAACGGGATAAGCCTACAGCTACATTTGCTGGTGCTCCTCCAGGATTCTTTTGATAGGTTGTATTGGTTTGATCAACAGGAATAAAATCAATTAGCGCTTCACCTAAACTAATAACACCTTTTTTCAACAGAACTTTCTCCTTTTCATCTTTTCTACTTAATTGTTTACCATTCTAATCTATTTTCATGATTCATCTTCAATTTTACCATTACTTTTTGGATGAGGATAAAAAGGCCAATACTAATCAACACATCTCCAATGCTAAACACAACAGGATGTGGATATGGAGCCGGTACATAAAAAATATCCCCTAAAAAACGAAAAGAGGTGTTGGTTGTCATCGCAATATGCTTTCCATACGTTCCAGCTAATAAGGAAGGAATATGTTCAGGAATTAACTCCTGTGCCGCCCGCATATCTACTGGCATTCTCCCTCCATTTGCTAACATAACGACCATATTGAGAATGATACCCATAAAAACCCATTTCGATCCATGGAGATTCTTATTTTGATAAAGAAATAGTAATAATAGAATGTAGCTTACAATCATTGCTACGAACAAAAATTTTGGATATAAGAACATAATAGGTAACTGAATGAATAGTGCAAGGATGATCAACCCAGGCGAATGGATATCTAGGTCTAGAAAATTTAAGACCCTTCCACCGCGAAGCTTCGCGATCAACACTCCGATGATTAAACTATCAATTAGCATTCAATCTTCCTCTCCCCTTATCTTATACTTATCCATCTTTCTTGCAATGTATCATTTCAAGTCAATTTTTGTCAATTCGTTATTTCAATAGAAAATAAAAGTTATTTTTTTAAAATACTTTACATTCAGGAACAAACGTTCTAAACTTGGTGTGAAGTAAAATTTTCTGTGGACCAAACTAGATGATCATGTTAATAAATGATATTGATCTAGTTAGTTGGAGAAAAGGTGGTATTGTAAATGGAAATTAACACCAAAAAATTTAAAGAGATATTACATAAAAGAAGCATTCCTAATTTCTATCACCTTTCAGACAAATTAAATATACCCTATGATAGACTATCAACAATTATAAATGAAGGAATGATTCAAGAAGACAATGATCTAGAAATGCTATGCAAGTACTTTAATTTAACAAAAGAAGATATTCTTATCACAAAAGAGAAAAAACAAACAATTACATATTCCACAAACGGCCATATTGGAATGTAATTGAAGGAGATATTGAGATCAATTTCCCAAAACCTCTTAACTATATTCTTACATTAAAGGATATATTAAAAGACGTCCCTCCATCGCCAGGGATAAATTATCCTGAAAGTAAAAAAAAATACTAGAAATGGTGCCACCAGGTGATTGCTGGAGGGATTTACCTGAGAATATTGCAAAAGAATACATGGGTAAAAGTTATTTCTTAGGGGGTGGGAAAACTGGTATGGCTAGACGACTTTCATGGGACGAGCCTAGTTTAACCTTAACCTGTTCACCAGCACAGAAACAAACTGAACGTTGCCACCCTGTAGAAACTAGACCATTTACAGTTAGAGAATATGCTAGAATACAAAGTTTTCCCGATGATTGGCAATTTGAAGGCTCTTTAGGACAACAATATAAACAAATTGGAAATGCAGTACCTGTTCAATTAGCAAAACATGTAGGTTTGGCATTAGTTAATATGCTTAATCAAATTGAGATACAAAATAACATGATTTATCCTGTTAAATATAAAGAACATCAATCATTT
Organism: Tepidibacillus decaturensis; assembly: GCF_001561915.1. Lineage (GTDB taxonomy): Bacteria > Bacillota > Bacilli > Tepidibacillales > Tepidibacillaceae > Tepidibacillus_B > Tepidibacillus_B infernus. The sequence continues at coordinate 2,636,559 of NZ_LSKU01000001.1, forward strand.
AAACCAACAAATGAACAAATTGAAAAAAAGGCAGCGCAATTAGAACTTATACTCGTTTAAGACGATAGGGGTTCCCATTAAACATCGGGAGCCCCTTTTCTTGCCTTCATTTGTATCCCCATTTTTCTCTAATCTGTTCAGCTAATTGATCAATCACCTGATCAGTAAGTCACTTCCATCCACTTCAATTGCAACTTCACCTATTGCGTTAATTAACTCCATATAAAAATCTTCTCTTCCCGTTAAGCGATGCCAAAATTCACGACCAACGATAACCGGATATTGTTCATTAATTCGTTTATAATGTGTACTTAATTCTTCAACATTACCATAAAGAACACCTAACAAGATCATCTAACCCAATTGACAATCGATCGTTCGAGCTAAATTTCTAACACCATTAAAATGGTTGATTATAGTTTGAACATCATCTTTATTTATCGTATTAGGTCCAGCTTTTAGTTGACAATATTTCCTCCTGCTATCTATCTGATCGACGAATTCAATATCAAGTCCTTGAATTGCAGAGACATAGCCACTTAGTGTATTACTAATAAAATATTGGAATTGAGTCCCAAAGGAAGTATTTATTGATGTTCCTAGAACCCTAGGGTAGATTAATGATTTTGCAACACTTTTGGCATCATTATTTCCTGTTAAGTAATTCGCATTATATAGTAATAAAAACGGGTTAACGTTAAATTCTGATAAATCATTTAATTGAATTAATTTCATAATTGATTCTTTTTAACAATTCACTCTTTACAAATGAAGATTTTACCCATACAATATTAACAGTACTATTACTCTTATTACAGTTAATACATATGTTTCACTGAAAAACAATCGATGGATCGGGAAAGAAGGGCTTCAATGTTTGAATTAGATGTTCGTAGTCGTAGACCAATTTATGAACAGTTGGTAGACAAAATTAAAGAATCGATTATTAGCCAAATCCTAAAACCAGATGAAAAATTGCCATCTGTTCGCATGTTGTCAAAGGAATTAACCATCAATCCAAACACGATTCAAAAGGCGTATAGTGAATTAGAACGGCAAGGCTATATCTATTCTATTCCAGGAAAGGGAAATTTCGTGGCGCCAATTGATTTAATGCCCAATCAGCAAAAGCTAAAAGAAATAAAGCTGCAACTGACCCATTTACTTGCTGAAGCCATTTATCTTGGTTTAACCAAAAAAGAATTGAATGAATGGTTTGACGAAGCCAAACGAAAGACGGAGGGGGGACAGATCGATGATCAAAGTTCAACAAGTCAGTAAAACATTTGACAAAGAAGTAGCCATTCATCAGCTTCAACTATCTGTAAAAAAAGGTTCGATCTATGGTTTATTAGGCTCAAATGGAGCTGGGAAAACCACTTTACTAAAAATACTTGCAGGAATTTACCGACCAGATCAAGGGACGATTCAAATTGATGGAGAACCCATTTATGAAAATGTCCCTCTTAAAGAGCGCGTGGTTTTTATTCCTGATTCCCTATACTTTTTGCCACAATCAACGATTCAACAAATGACGAAATATTACCAAAGCTTTTATCCTAACTGGAATCAAGAACGTTTTGAACGATTAAAACAGGTTTTTCAAATCGATCCAAAACGTAAAATTCACCGTTTATCCAAAGGAATGCAGCGTCAAGTTGCCTTTTGGCTCGCACTATCTAGCATGCCCGATATCTTGATCTTAGATGAACCGATCGATGGGTTAGACCCTGTTATGCGACAAAAAATTAAAAATTTACTCTTTCAGGATGTAGCTGAACGGGAAATGACCGTCATCATCTCTTCTCATAATTTAAGAGAAATTGAGGATATTTGCGATCATGTTGGGATCATGCATAAAGGAAAGCTTATTATTGAAAAAGAACTTGACGACCTAAAAGCAGATACGCTAAAGATCCAAATCGCCTATGCCAAACCAGAAGATGAGGAACAATTAATGGCTGATCTTAAGGTGCTTTATCAAGAAAAACGAGGAAGCATTTCCCTTTATATTGTGAAAGGATATGAAGAGGAAATCATTCAAAAAATTGAATCCATCAAACCGTTGGTCTTCGATCTTTTGCCACTTACTTTAGAAGAAATCTTTATCTATGAAATGGGGGATATCGGCTATGAAATCGAAAATGTCCTTCTTTAAAATAGGAATCATCAAACAGGATTTTAGACAGCACGGTTGGATTGGGATCATCTATTTAATTGGCCTACTATTCGCCTTGCCTTTACAACTGATGATGCTTGCTTCTAATCAATATATTACTCAATACCGATATATAGATAACGTTTATTTTTACAATTTTGGATTCCAAGCGATCCTGTTGTTCATCCTACCTGTACTTACAGGGGTCTTTCTCTTTCGCTATATACAAACGAAAGAATCGGCCGATATGATACATAGTTTACCGATTAGAAGAGAAAGTCTTTACTTTAACCATTTAGTTAGCGGCTTTTTCATGTTGCTTCCAGCAGTTTGGATTACAGGAATCACGACATGGTTTCTTTCTTATTTTGTTCCTTTCTCTGAACAATTTAAGACAAGTGATTTTTTTCAATGGTTGGGAATCATGACACTATTTACGATTTTCTTTTTTATCTTTTCATCATTCGTTGGCATTATGACCGGTATGTCTGTAGCACAAGGGATCTTAACCTATATTTTTCTATTCCTTCCTACCGGAATTATGGGATTGATCAATTATCATTTAAGCTTATATTTATACGGTTTTCCTGAAAACTATATGACCTCAGCAAAAATAGAAGATTGGTCTCCCATTATTCGAATCATATCAAGCGAAAATCGTCCTTTTTCCTTCGGAGAAACCGTGATCTATCTTGTACTAATTCTTATTTTTGCTGTTAGTGGTTATTTGCTATATAAGTATCGCCACCTTGAAACGGCAACACAAGCTATTTCCTTTAAGTTATTACGACCCATTTTTAAATACGGTGTTACTTTTTCCGTGATGTTAATGGTTGGAATGTATTTTGCCTCTACCCAAAGTCGTGATCAAAGATGGACAATTTTTGGGTATATCATCGGCTCCATCATTGGCTTTTTCGTGGCAGAAATAGTTTTACAAAAAACCTGGAGAGTATTTGTTAAAAGAACGTTTGTCGAACTCCTTATTTACTCGATTGCTGCAACGATTCTTTTCACTGGTATTCAAATGGATGTGACTCGTTATGAAATCAGACTACCGAGCCCAGAAGAAGTCGAGGGTGTTTATTTTGGCAATGCTGGATTTGAGTTAAGAGATAAGTTGCAGCGAAATGAGGATATTTTTTATCAAGATCCATTATTTGTCGAACAAGTGCGTTCCCTTCACCAAGAGATTCTGACTAAAAAACCAGAAAACTTACGTGGCAAACCTAATATCAACTATACGGTTAGCCGACAAATGGTTTTTGCCTATCAATTAAAGAATGGGGATCTAATGGTTCGTGAATATACCATTCCGGTCGAATCAATCAAAGAAGCATTAAAACCAGTCATAGAGTCTCCCCACTATAAAAAAGAGCACTATCTCCTCAATCAGTTAGACCAACCGATTGATAAAGTCAGGTTTATGTCTAGTTTTACAGGCAGGAATTTAACTATTACTAATCCTGATGAAATTAATGAACTAAAAGAAATTTTAAAACAAGAAATATTAAACATGAAATATGAAGATATGATAGATACGCGGAGTTCTTGGGCAACGATTGAGTTCTCTTTTAGCAATCCTAAGATTGTATTAACACCTACAGGTATCCAATATGATAATAAATTTTTCTCTTTCGAATGGAATAAATCCTTTGTGCAATTGGAAAAATGGTTGGACGAGAAGGGCTATCTCTCAAAGGCACGCATACAGTCTGATGATCTTCAATACTTAGAAATTGCAAAAGCCAATGAAACCCTAGAGGAAGGCGAAGAGAGCATCAATTATCCCGAGGAGATTTTCCTGAAAAACCCGAAAAACCTCCAATTTATTCGAGTTGAAGACAAACAATCAATACAAGAAGCGCTTATCCAATATAGCAGTTATGGAAAAGCTGCCTACTATGTCAAATTTAAAACCATAAAAGGAGAAGAGTTTTACGGATTGTTTACGAAGGACAATGTGCCTAAATTTGTAGCACAGTTGTTTTAAAGCGAATAGAAAACCGGTTAAAAGCCACTCATTCTTTACGGACGAGTGGCTTTTTATGATCAAATATTCAAATCTCTTTTCCTACTATTGATCAATGTGGTCAATAAATATTTTTTGATATTTTATTGAATTTTTTCTCATTAAAGCTGCTTATGGAATATACAAATCCTTATACTAAATCGGGTAGGAGGCTGGCCC
>NZ_LSKU01000001.1:2643279-2646678 GCF_001561915.1 Tepidibacillus decaturensis
AAAAAAGCATGGGCAAAAACCCATGCTTTATGTTTGATTTCCTATCATATTTTTCAAATCATGATTTTGCATATATCATTGGTAAATTCAACAGGATCTTGAATTGGCAAGCCTTCAATGAGAAGTGCTTGGTTGTACAATAGATTTGTATACAATTCAAACTTCTCTTTATCGTTTTCATATGCTTTCTTTAAGGATTGGAATACTTGATGGTTATGGTTGATTTCTAATATTTTCTCTGCTTTAATGTTTTGTTCACCTGGCATTTGACTTAATACTTTTTCCATTTCGATTGTAATTTCCCCATCGGTTGCAAAACATACAGGATGTGTTTTTAACCTTTTGGAAATTCGAACATCATTCACTTTATCTGCTAAGATTTTTTTCATTTGTTCGAAAAGATCTTTATTCTCCTTCTCTTCTTCTTCGGTTTTATTCTGGTTTTCCTCTGCTTCAATCCCTAGATCACCACTAGATACTGATTTAAATTCTTTCTCTTTATATTTCATCAACATTTTGATGGCAAACTCATCGATATCCTCGGTAAAATACAAAATTTCATATCCTTTTTCTTCCACCAACTCTATCTGAGGCAATTTTTCAATTTTTTCAACCGTTTCTCCTGAAGCATAATAAATATATTTTTGATCTTCAGGCATTCTGGATACATATTCATCTAAGGTAACCATCTTCTTCTCTTTAGATGAGTAGAACATCAATAAATCCTGCAATACATCTTTATGACTTCCAAAATCACTATAAACCCCATATTTTAACTGTCTGCCAAAGGATTTATAAAAGGTTTCATAGTTATCCCGATCATCCTTTAACAAACTTTGTAAGTGGCTTGTGATTTTATTCTTGATGTTTTTGGCAATTAACTTTAATTGTCTATCATGTTGTAAAATCTCTCTGGATATATTCAAAGATAAATCTTCCGAATCGACCATTCCTTTAACAAAGCTATAATAGTCAGGAAGTAAGTCTGAGCATTTGCTCATGATCAATACACCATTGGAATAGAGCTCTAATCCCTTTTCATATTCCTTTGTATAATAATCAAAAGGTATTTTTTCTGGGATAAATAAAATAGCATTATATCTTACCGCACCATCGGCACTAATATGGATATGTGTTAGAGGTTTGTCAAAACCGTAGTGTTTTTCCCTATAAAAATTCTCGTAATCTTCAGGAGTAAGTTCGTTTTTATTCTTTCTCCAAATTGGAACCATGCTATTGATAACCTGTTCTTCTTGGTAATCCTCGTATTCTTTCTCGCTACCTTCTTTAGGTTTTGTTTTTGTTACATCCATTTTTATTGGGTAGCGAATGAAGTCAGAGTATTTTTTGATGATCGCTTTTAATCGATATTCTTCTAGATACTCGTCATAGTTCTCATCTTCTGTATTCTCTTTGATTTTCAAAATAACCTCTGTACCCACTAAATCTTTTTCATATGGCTCAATCGTGTATCCATCTGTACCTGTGGATTCCCATTTATAAGCTTCATCGCTTCCTAAAGCCTTACTTATTACAGTGACGACATCAGCTACCATAAATGCAGAATAAAATCCAACTCCAAATTGACCAATAATATCATAACCGTCTTTCAATTCGTTTTCGTTTTTAAATGATAAAGACCCACTCTTGGCAATGGTTCCAAGGTTATTTTCAAGCTCTTCTTTTGTCATTCCAATTCCAGTATCTAAGATTTTCAATATTCTATTTTCCTTGTCAGCAATCACTTTTATGTAGTAATTATCTTTATCAAAATGTAAAGAATCGTCAGTTAACGCTTTATAATATATTTTGTCAATTGCATCACTGGCATTAGAAATTAACTCCCTTAAAAAGATCTCCTTATGAGAATAGATGGAGTTAATCATCATTTCTAATAGCCTTTTTGATTCTGCTTTAAATTGTTTTTTTGCCATTCACATTTCTCCTTTCAATCTAAAACTACTTAAACACATAATGTAGTCATTATGATTGTACAGGTATCTTTAATTACAGATCATCAACTTATTAGCACTCTTTTCGCTTGAGTGCTAATCACTATTTTAATAACACATACTGTCGTTTGAGTCAATATATTTCAGGATTTTTTTGTTTTTGAATAATACACAATTTTTTTGAGAAAATAATACTGTATTTTAACTTTCAGGAGGTAATCACAATGTCACTCATCCCATATGAACCATTTCGCCATCTTGAAAACGTAAGAAGGGAATTAGACCGTTTCTTCACCACAGATTTTCCAACCTTTTGGACAAGTTCCCAAGATTTTGGCACACCCAGAATTGATATTCATGAAACTGAAAATGAAATTGTAGCAACATGCGATATTCCAGGCTTAGAAAAGAAAGAAGATGTGAATATCGAAATTGACAATAACATGCTTCACATCAATGGAACGATTAACAGGGTTAACGAAGTCAAGAAAGAAAATATGCATAGACAAGAACGTTTTGTTGGTCGTTTTCAACGTACTGTTACCTTACCTAGTCATGTTTCTCAAGATGGTGTAAAAGCAACATACAAGAATGGTGTTCTAGAAATTCATATGCCAAAATTACAAGCTGATAATAAAAAAAGAATTGATGTTGATTTCCATTAAATAATTTAGAGGCTACCTCATATAAGTTGTTATTTAACGACCTTTTGAGATAGCCTCTCCATCATTGTTTGTCATCGCCACATTCTAATCCTCGTAATAAGATTTTGTTGCTTTAAAACCCCAGAACCATCTATTACAGACGGAACTAGGGTATATCTTATACATGTAATCATCCTCTTATTCAATAATCTCAGTGTGAAAAAGGGCTTTTGCTTGATTAATAAAAACATCTCCTAATTTAGTAAAAGTAGCAACTCCACGTTTATGGATTACTGTTTTAAATTTATTTGAATTGGCTCCGGCTGTCGTTAAAAAAACACAAATGTCAGTTGCCACTCCAACTACATGAACTTTGTCAATCATTCTCTCTTTAAGTTTTTCAGATAAACCAGTATCAAAGAATGCATTATAGTCTGCTTTTGGAATCATTAATAAGTTTGAATGCGATTCGTTCTTTTTAAACCAAGTCTTCAAATCACCATATAATTCATGCCCCCAACTTCCTACCACATTATGTATAGGCCATAAATCAAAATGAGGGTCATTTTCATCGTGGGAATCCATAGCAATAACTACTGTTCCACCATTTGTTAAAAATTCCTCTGCTGTTTGCATAATATAAGGTACTATTTCTTGGGCTGGTTTACCCGCTGTTAAATTTCCATTGTCGTGAACAAAATCATTTGACATATCAACAATTACTAAGGCTTCATTTGTCATTTTAAAATCTCCCATCGATTTAATTATTAAAATACATGCAATCTACCGTGAACTACATCGCC
>NZ_LSKU01000001.1:2648624-2658178 GCF_001561915.1 Tepidibacillus decaturensis
TTGTTTGTATAGGTTTTCTTTTCTTGAAAATATTTATAATATTCAAGCTAAACCATTAATTTAAATTCTATTATTCTTTATTTTAATCTATTTGTTTATTTAAACAACTAATAATTTAGTTTTTAAGACCTAAATTTATCGTCTTTAGTTGACATTCTTCTACATAAATATACAATATAGGTAAGATTATAGTAATTTTAAATATTTTTAATCTTATTATTTCAACTTTCGCAGAGCGATATCTAATATGAAACCTTAAGCCGTAATGCTTAAATAATTATCATATATAACTCTTGAAAAACCTAAATATAATGAAAAACACCTCATGATCATGCAACAAATACATTTTACAAAGGTTTAGAATGCTAACACTTGGATGGACAGATGGCCAAACCTTTATTCCTATAGAATCATCTTATGTCTAGATGGATAGTTTGGTCATACTACAATTGTCTTCTCTCGTTACATTTTACTCGCATGGCAACACCGTTGTAGTCAAGATTTAAGGACGCTTGGTGGAATCTTTTATGAATTTTGTAATGAAATAGGTGAATAAAATTAGGCAATAACACTACAACAATGATTTGAACTAATTGAAGATATTTCAAAAAATCAAATCGTAAAATAACTAAATCGATTAAAAATCAACTACAGCAATGAAACGCAGGTTTACCCAATTATATAAAGGCTTACCTGCCTATTTAAGCATGCGAAAGTTAAATTATTATTTAAGAGGAGATGAAAGTATGACCAAGGACACAAAAAATAAATCTATCGGTTGGTTGAAAGGAGTCCTATCTAATCAAAGCCAATCGGATCAAAGCAGTAAAGAAGAACTGGTTACAACTGCTATATTTGAAGAACAATCTAGTAATATGGAAGAGCCTGAGCAATCAGATATTCCTAGCAATAAGCAGTTATTTTTAAAAGATAATCAGGATAAAGTATCGCTAGATTTAATAGTTTCTGTGGAAAATATGCTAAGTGACCGGCAATTACTTCTTTATAAAAATAAAGCTCTTGAAGACCAATTATATAATGCGAATGAAACAATTAGTCGTTTAAAGCATGACATTGCAAAGAAAGAGCAACTTTTACAGGACAAGAATCAGGAAATTAGCGTATTAGAAAGCAATCTTACAAACAAACAAATGAGCTACGATCAACTTCTTGAAGATTATAAAGACTTTCAATATACTTCAAAACAAGAATTTGATAAAATTTCAAGTCAACTTGAAAAAGAGATTATTAAATATAACAAACTTAATGAAAAATCTACTTACACTGAATATCAAAATATGTTAAAAATCAAAGAACTTGAAGAGAAAATTAGTCATCTAGAAGTTGAAAATCAAAAGTACATAGAACAATACCAAAGAATTCTTGGTGAAAAGAATCAATTAATAGAGACCATTAATGATTTTACAGAGCGGATGTCATTCTCTTTTTCCCCAAAGAAAACTGCATCTACGACTCTATCGGAGTAAACAGGCACCTACAATCTAGTCACGACTAGAGAAAGGGGGTAACCATGTCAGTTTACCATGGAAAACTACTTGAATTATTATCAATCGATAGAAAATCTGATAAATCTTTTTTACGAGTAAGATTATCATTTGAACAAGAAGTTGAACTACTTTGGGAAATTGACCATGATACAGCTGAGAATTTGAAAGCAGTGACTGTATTTGGAGGGAATTATAAATACAGATTGGCCTTTTATGGCTTCTGGGATTCAATTAGAAAGCAAAACGTAAGTTATGTAACAAGAACCTATCGAGATCAAAGCGATAGGTTCTATTTCCTATGCTCCAAAGAATATGTAAAAGGGTTAAACTTTATTAAATGTATCGAACAAATAAATCAAGCTCACACTTTACCATTCTTATATCCAAATCAACCAATTAGTGAACTAGAACTAAAACGAGAAGAAGTAAATTCTAATAGATATAATCGAAAGTTTGCATGGATAGCTGTTACCATGCTCAGTATCATATCCACTATTCTATTCGGATATTCAGGTCATGCTAATATAAATAAGACTGGATTTGATGAAAAAACACCTATAAAAACAGAACTTGCGGTTAATGAAGTTGATTTGAATCAAAAGGATAAAGAGAAACCATCAGCTAGTGAACAAGCAGAAATTGATTCTTCTATTCATCCTAGTATTCCTTTTATAGAACTAAATAAGATAATAAACTACAGTATTCCAGAAGGCTACGTTTCCCTTACCTTCGATGACGGTCCATCTAAATATACAAAGGAAATTATTGATGTATTAAAGAAGTATCAGGTTGGTGGTACATTCTTCTTTATTGGACTTAATGCGAAGAAATATCCTGACTATGTTAAATATGTTAACTCAAACGGTTACTCTATTGGTAATCATTCTTTGAACCATACAAATTTCACGAATCTCTCCTATGAAAAGCAAGAAATTAATCTAATAAAAGCAAATCAAATAATTGAAGAAATTATTCCAGAGACTGTCGTTCTCTTTAGACCACCCTTCGGAGCTAAAAATGAATTAACCATAGATTTAATAAATAAAAACCATAAAAAGATGGTACTTTGGAATAAGGATACGGAAGATTGGAAAGACAATAATCCCGATGAAATTCTTAATTATATACATAACTCTAAAGCATCTGGGTCTATTATCCTTCTCCATGAATCTCAAGCTGTTATAGATGCTTTGCCAAAGATCATTGAATATTTGCAAGGGAAGGATTTACAAATTGTGAGTTTGAGATAAAAAATATTTAAAATATACATAATAACTGTTCCATTCGGACTATTAAAAAAGTCCTAATTTTTTTATATTTTTAAAGGGAATTAACAAAATTCGTCGAATAATACCCTGTTATCATTTTTAAAAGGGGAGCTAAGTAGAAATTGAGGAGAAAAAAGAAGAAATCAAATTTATTAACTATTTTAATTTTATCTAATACTGATAAGCCTGTAATACGTTTGAAATTACCGAAAGTAAGTATCTATATAATGTTTTTATTTGTATTCATTGCTATAGTAATTCTATTTTATGTTTTTAATATAAATAATCAACTACAACAAGAGAATGTCTTGCTATCTAATAATCTTAATATTCAAACAAACAAAATAGATGAGTTACAAGAAAAAATAAAAACTATGGAAGACACTACAACTAAAGCCCAAATCAAAATAAATGAACTTGAAGAAATAGAATCCCAAATGAAAGAATACATGATGGAACTGTCTGATAATATAGACCCACGTGGGGGGATTAGTATACCGATTCCCGAGATAGAATTTGAAAATAGTCAAGAAGAACCTATAAATTCTGATTTACTTTCTATTAAATTAATTGAAAGGTATAAACAAGCCATTGCTGAGATGGAAAAAACAAACAACAAATTAAAGCAGCTTCCAACTGCTTGGCCAGCAAGTACTAATACCATTACATCAAGATTCGGTATACGTAAAGACCCATTTACTAATGTATCTTCTTTCCATACTGGAATTGATCTTGCCGGGCCTACGGGAAATCCTGTTTATGCAGGCGCAGACGGTAAAGTAATTTTAGCCGAATATTATGGCGGATACGGCAAAACAATTATTATTCGTCATTCAAATACGTATAAAACACTTTACGGCCATCTTTCAGAAATAAAGGTTAAACAAGGAGACTCAGTAAAAAAGGGAGAAATTATAGGTTTAATTGGAAATACTGGACGAAGTAGTGGCCCACACCTCCATTATGAAGTGTTTAAAAATGGAAAACCTATTGATCCATATCCTTATATGAATTTTTTAAAACATAACGAAGAAAAACTTTAACATTCTCCCAGGAAAGGAAGCTGTATATGTTTAAAGTAAAAAATAATAAAGCCTTTGAGATCAACACTATTATTGGTTCAGAAACTATCATTGAAGGAAAGATAAAACTTGAAGGAAGTATACGTATTGATGGGAAAATCTATGGGGAAGTTGATAGTACTGGTGACATTTTCATCGGAAAAGAAGGCTATGTTGAACCATCTATTAAAGGAAAAAACATAATCATTGCTGGTGAAGTAAAAGGGAACTTATATACTTCTGGAAAAGTACATATTCAACCAAGTGGTAAGTTAACTGGAAGCGCAACAACAGAAGGAATTATCATCGATGATGGAGGAATATTTAACGGAGAAAGCATTATGGTTCAAAGCGACACTCAACCCTTAGCGAATAAAAAGAAAGCTGCCATAAAAACTAATAATGAGGTGGTAAATGAATGAGAAGTTGAAAGCCTTTTCTGGAAGAAAAAAGATTTTACAATCAAAAATTCTAAAACAAAACAAAAAAATTAATACGATCACAAATAAATTATTGTTTTCGAGAAAATAATACGCCATCTTGATAACGTAAGAAGGGAATTAGACCGTTTGTTTCACCAAATATTTTCCAACATTTTAGACAGATTCCCAAGATTTTGGCACACCAAGAATTGATGTTGATTTCCATTAAATAATTTTAAGGCTACCTCATATGAGTCGTTATTTAACGACCTTTTGAGATAGCCTCTCTTTTTTCAATTGTTTGATTTATAGTTTCACGACATGCTGAAAGTAATTTCTTCCCCTACCTAAGAAGCGGGTTGGGTTAAATTGGCAATAATGCAACGGATTCCCTCGCTTCAAGAAATTCAATCATTTCATTCCACGACTTCGGCTTGTTTGATAAGACGGAATAATAACGTTTCAAAAACTTCACAACAAGAGCCGTTTGCAATTCATCCATGTTATCATCTGTTGGAAGAAAACAAAGGTCAAGCCCTGTTACGGCTTCTCCATCATTGTTCCAGGATGGGTGGACATAAGCGAAATCGAGGCGCTTATATCCAAGGTGAGACAATACCTCCCTACGAACATAGGGATCCATGGTTTTAACCCCACCAAATTCATAATGCTCGATTCGATAGGGATCATAAATTTCGGCAAACATACCATATAATTGCTTTCCATTTGCCGCAGCCAAGGAGTTCAAATCCTCCAACCTCTTTTGAACTAAAAATCGGCCAATACTAAGTCCTGCTTGGCCAATAATCGTAAAATCTGTCATCGCCACATTAAAATCCTCGTAATAGCGATATTCCGTTGCACCGACTACATTCCCTTCGTGAACAGCAACAAACACACGAATTCCCGGATCTTCCAAAGGCTCCTTCCACAGATCGAATTCCAATACTTCTTCGGGAGGAAAAACATGTTGCATCAATTGATGCATTTTTTTAAACAAAGGATCTTCAATATTAGTAATTCTGCGATATTCCATTTCATCATTCTCCTTATTAAAATTTAGGTGTATAAAAAGGATTTTTCCATTCCATCAGTGCTGCATAATTAAAAGATTCTTCATCCTCTAAATAGTTAGCCACCACTTTAACAGGAGTGCGGCCGCAGCGAAGCAGGAAGGTAATAACAGGATCCTTCAATTCTCCTTTTACGACAGCTTCGAGATATTGTTCCGCCGTCATCTCATCAGCTTTTTTATGATAGCCAGGCATTCTACCTCCGCCTAGCAGACGTTCCAATCCCAATTGAACAACGACTTCATACATGGATAGCATCAGCCATTTCCCCAGCCCTAATTTACGATAAGCAGGGCGCACACCAATATCAACGACATAAAGCGTATTCCCGTTCGGATTATGGTTACGAATATATCCATTATCTGTGATCTCTTCCCATGTATGTTCCGGATGGTTAGGGTCAAAATCAACAATTAATCCTGTCATTGATCCCGCAATTTCACCATCAACCTCCACACATAAAGCACCCTCTGGAAAAAGCGTAACATGGTTTTTCAGTTGTTCCGTGTTCCACCATAAATCAGACGGGAATGGTGGTGGAAAACTTTCCTGCTGGATGCGGATTAATCCAGAAAAGTCCTTTTCTTCATAATTTCGGATGACCGCCGGAATAGGTTGATCTTGGTCAAAAACATAGATCTCTTTTCGATACATTCTTCTACCTCCTCTTAAAGCAACTAGCCTCTCCTTATTTCCAATCTGGATAGAGATCTGTGCGGCGATCACGCCAGGTGGTGACGGATCCACTTTCACGAACCTGATATAACAATTCTAAATCCAGATCTGCGGTGACAATCATATCCTGATTGATTTCCCCTTCGACTAAGATGCCTCGAGGCGGGAACGGGATATCGTTAGGTGTAATAATCGCTGCTTGACCGTAATTCGCCCGCATAAAGTCAACTGTGGGAAGAGAACCTACTGTACCAGTAGTGACGACATAGACTTGATTTTCGACTGCTCTCGCATGACTGGTGTAACGGACACGATGGAATCCATGTTGATCATCAGTACAAGAAGGAACGAAAATTACATCAGCTCCCTTAGCCTTTGCCATTCGAACGATTTCTGGAAATTCGATATCATAGCAAGTTAAAATGGCGATAGTTCTCTTGTCGGTCTCGAACACTTGTAGGCCATCGCCAGGAGACATGTTCCATTCCTTTACTTCTGTCGGAGTGATATGAAGCTTTGGCTGTTCGGCAACTCTTCCATCTGGATAGAATAAATGAGCAACGTTGTATAATCGGTCACCCTTACGGATCACATGGGTTCCCCCGATAATGTGCATGTTCGTTTGCTTCGCAAAAGATGAAAATAAATCCCGGTACTGCTCGGTGAAATTGGGTAATTCATTGATGGTTAAGGCTTTTCCTTGATTGTTACCGATAGACATCAATTGAGTTGTAAAAAACTCGGGGAATAAAACAAACTCAGCGCCGAATTCCTCAGCTGTTTTAATATAATGCTCAGATTGTTTAGCGAAATCTTCAAACGAATGTATAGTATAAAGATGATATTGTACTGCTGACACTCTTATTTTCATTAGTTCCTTCCTCCTATGGTTTAGAGTCAAATAATTCGGAGAGTTGAAGTGGAAAGGTCATAGTTCATTTTATATTATAAAAAGCCTGGAATGTTTATCAGCAGCCCTCACTGTTTAATTGCCCATTGATGTGGATCAGGTTGTATCGTGGGAAACCAGTGATAATATGTCAATAATCATTCATATTTAATTCAGGTAAGGCTTCATTCTTCCGCAAGATATCCAAAAAAACCTCCGTGGCTTTCGTATGAAATTGTGTGGCTTGCGTGATTAACGAAAATTTGCGGGAAACGGGAAGTCCATTAATTTTTAGCATCTTTAAAGTACCCAGTGAGATTTCTTTTCGAACAGCCCAATGTGAAAGTAATGTAATACCTAACCCCTCTTTTACAGATTCTTTAATAATTTGAGTACTGCCAAATTCCATGATGTTATGCGGATGAAACTGGAATTTGTCAAACATTTTTTCGGTTGCCTCACGTGTCCCTGAACCTTCTTCTCGGACAATCCATATTTCTTTACTTAATTCCGATATTTGTATTTCCTTTCGATTCGCAAATCGATGGTTGGCTGAGATAATGATAAACATGAGATCCTCTGCAATTGGTTCAATATGTAGCTTCTCATGTTTAAAGTTCCCTTCTACAATTCCAATATCCAATTGATGACTGGCGACCAGTTCCGCGATTTCTTTTGTATTGCCAATGGTAATGGTTGGCTTGATCAATGGATATTGCTCGCGCAAGTGTGCAATAATGTGGGGAAGTACATATTCACCATATGTAGAACTTGCCCCTATTGGTAAATTCCCACTGGCAGTATGCATTAAATCATCCACCAGACACTGCATTCGAGTATAGAGTCCCAATATTTCTTTTGCGTGATGGTAAACAATTTCTCCTGCTTTATTTAATCGTACATATTTATTGTTTCGTTCCAAAAGTTTCGTCCCAACCATTCGTTCAAATGTTTGAATGTATTGACTGACTGCTGGTTGGGTCATGTGCAATTCTTCTGCCGCACGTGTGAAATTCTCCTTTTCTGCTACTGTAACAAAAACAAGTAACGATTGATCCAATATGACTTCCCCCCCACCGATTTTAATACTCAATATTTATTATACCATTTTACTTATTATTATCATCATAATGATTTATTTTCCTTATCTCAAGATGCACATTATCATGGAACTGTAAAGAATAATGGAGGTGGTGGAATGGCTCAAGTGAAAAACAGCGTGCCATTAACAATTGGGGCCAGAATATCAAAGGTAGATCTAAACAAGTTAAATTTATGGATGGGCGGAATTGCTTTTACGTTTGTCATTGCTTTTATGGGTTATGGGTTAGCAAAGGTACCAGGGTTTGATCATGTTGGTCAACTCGCATCTGCGATCATCATTGCTGTTGTGTATCGTCAAATTTTTGGATATCCAGAACCTATACGTCCTGGTATCCAATTTTCAGCAAAAAAATTATTACGGCTTGCCATTATCTTGTTTGGTTTAAAGCTAAATATCGACATTGTTATTCATCAGGGACTTGGTTTGCTTGTACGTGATGTCGGAACGATTGTTTTCTCCATTTTCCTGACGGTTTTATTAGCGAAATGGTTAAAAGCGGATTCGTCCTTATCCCTTCTTCTTGGAATCGGTACAGGGGTTTGCGGTGCAGCTGCCATTGCTGCAGTATCCCCCATTCTAAAAGCTAAAGATGAAGATACAGCGATTGGAGCCGGTATTATTGCCTTAGTAGGTACTGTATTTGCCATCGCATACACCATTTTAAGACCTTTCATCGACTTAACGGGCATTCAATACGGTATCTGGTCGGGTGTAAGCTTACACGAAATTGCGCATGTTGCATTAGCGGCGGCTCCTGCTGGTCAAGACGCATTGGCAATTGGCTTATTGGCAAAATTGGGGCGGGTCTTCCTACTTGTTCCACTCAGTTTTATCTTGATGTATTGGATGAAACGTAGAGGGAAAGAACAATCAGACACAAAAATCGAGTTCCCTTGGTTCTTGATTGGATTTATCGTAATGAGTTTCTTCGGCAGCTATGTTCTTGGCAAATATCTATACGTTCCGAAGACTGTGATGAACGATGTAGCGGATTTTACAACATTTGTTTTAACCATGGCAATGGTGGGACTCGGGGTAAATGTAAGCCTTAAAGATCTCCGAACGAAAGCATTGCGACCGCTTATTGCTATGTCGATTACGTCGGTCGTTCTATCCTTCTTAACGTTTGTTGCCATGTAATTGGTTTTTATACAACGAATGAGAGGGTGGTTATAAATGAAAAGAATTTTATTTGCAACTGATGGTTCGGAATACTCTGAACATGCGGCACGGATGACAGGAGAATTTTTAGATGCTTGGCCTGAAGCAACTGCTATTGTTTTATACGTCACTGCCAAAGAAAATTATGCTTATGACTTAGTGCCTGATGTAGTCGATCGCTATGAAGAACACCTTGCGCAACAAATTCAAACCGATGTTATGGAACGCTTATTTGATAAATGGCAAAATCGTGTTCAATTCTTGCATCTTACGGGGCATCCGAGCATTACAATCTGTGAAGTTGCCAAAAAAAAGCAGGCAGATTTAATTGTTGTAGGAAGTCATGGGAGAGGCATGGTTGATCGTGCCTTATTAGGCAGTGTTTCACAAGG
>NZ_LSKU01000001.1:2659709-2718317 GCF_001561915.1 Tepidibacillus decaturensis
GGTGTTTTGCACCGTTCACATATTCCTGTCCTTGTTGTAAGGAAATAAAATGTAAAAGGGAGATGTTATTTATGAAACGCCCAAAAATTACAATTGTCGGTGCTGGGAATGTTGGAGCTACACTTGCACACTTAACTTTATTAAAAAAATTAGGTGATGTTGTACTTATTGATATTGCAGAAGGTATTCCTCAAGGGAAGGCACTTGATATGCAAGAATCGGCTCCTGTTGAATCTTTGAGCGCAAATATACTCGGCACGAATGACTACCAAAATACAAAGGATTCGGATATGATTGTGATCACTGCAGGAATCGCAAGAAAACCTGGAATGAGCCGTGATGATTTACTTGAAACTAACATCAAAGTGGTTCGGCAAGTCGTGCAACAATCCGCACCATTGTCGCCAAACGCATTTCTGATTTTAGTCACCAATCCATCGGATGTCATGGCACAAGTTGCACTTCAAGAAAGTGGTTTTGCCCCTGAAAAAGTAATCGGACTTGGAGGCGTTTTGGATTCTGCTCGTTTTAGAACCTTTATCGCTCAAGAACTTGGAGTGTCCTATCGAGATGTGACCGCTTTTGTACTCGGTGGTCATGGCGATGATATGGTTCCGCTAGCTCGCTACTCCTATGCAGGCGGAATTCCTATCGAGACGTTACTTACCAAAGAGAAGATAGACAGCCTTGTTGAGCGGACGCGTTTTGGCGGCGGAGAAATCGTGAACCTGTTGAAAACAGGAAGTGCCTATTATGCTCCTGGTTCATCGATCGTATCTATGATGGAAGCCATTTTACTTGATGAAAAACGAATTATGCCTGTTTCCGCATTTGTAAATGGCAAATACGGAGTAGATGGTTTGTTTCTAGGAGTCCCTGTAGTGCTTGGCGCAAAAGGCGTTGAACAAGTGCTTGAAATTCAATTAACGGAAGAAGAACATAAAGGGCTCATGAAATCGGCAGAAGGGGTTAAACGATTACTTAAACAAATGTAACATAGTTGATACAAAGAGACTAGTTGCCTGACCATGGTTAGGAACTAGTCTTTTTGTATTGGAATATTGTAGCTCTAACCATTTTTAAGCTGCTCAAATTAACTAACAGTTCTACTCTCTGTTTTACCATTACTTATGATACGGTTCATTGTTGTTTGCCAAATACATAACTATTTCTTAATAATAAGCAAAAAGCCGTACTTCTGTACGACAAATTTTATAAGCCTTCATATACCTGGCCTCTATTTCCGATATCTATAACCAGTATTATAAGTTCCTTATCATTCTTAGTAAAAATGACTCTGATATCTCCAATTCTAAGTCTATAATATTCATTACCTTTTAACTTCTTTACGTCACCCTTAGGTAATCCATAAATGGCAGATAAAATTCTCTTTCTTTGTTGAGTATCCTGTTTATTAATAAACTTCAATGCATTTTTGTTTATGACAATTTTATAGTTCTGATTCATTAATACCTAACTCCTTCAGAACTTCTTCCATACTGACAAATTCAAATTTTTCTGGACTATTTTTATATTCACTGATTATTTTCAGTTCCTCTTCATCTGGTTCAACTTCTTCAAGACTATCCCACTGTTTCTTGATTTCTTGCTCCTTTTTTTCCTTCAAAAAAGCATAATAATGTAAAACTTCTTTAAGAACTTCTACATCATTTTCATTAGCCAACTTAGTTATTAACTCTTTGGACAAAGGGCTCATACTGTTCACCTACCTGCTATACACTTTATATATATTATACCACATATACATCTGTATGTTATACTTAAGTTATAATGAAAGGTAGACTTTGTACTTACTTATGATACGGTTCACCTCTATTGATCTTAAACGCTCTATACACCTGTTCCAACAATATCAACCTCATCAATTGGTGGGGGAAGGTCATTTTGGAAAAGGACAATAACATATTCGCTCGGTCATACACTTCTTTGGACAAGCCTAAGGAACCGCCGATCACAAAAACAATATGGCTTTTGCCATAGGTCATGAGCTGGTCTATTTCTTTTGCTAGCTGTTCGGAGTTTAGCATTTTGCCTTCAATGGCTAAGGCCACTACATAATCATCTTGCTTTATATTAGCAAGAATCCGTTCTCCTTCTTTTTGTTTTACCTGTTCCATTTCTGCTTCACTTAAGTTTTCTGGCGCTTTCTCATCAGCTAATTCGATGATTTGAACCTTGGTATATGCGGATAATCGTTTTTTATATTCTTCAATCCCTTGGATCAAATATTTTTCCTTTAACTTGCCAATCCCGATAACCGTAATTTGCATACTCCAACATACCTCCAATCTTCCAACATTATATCCAAGCTAATTCCGTAAGATAAACTTACATATCAGAAAATATCCATAAAAAAACGCAAAGTCTGTCATTAGACTTTGCTGTTTTACTTTATCTCGTTTGTTCTTGAGCAGGTTTACCTTCGATTCTGATCAGGGACTTCTGTTAAGGTTAATTCTATCGATTGTAGGTTGCCATCTCGATAGAAGCTAACCTTCATTTTGTCCCCTACTTTTTTCTGTTTATATAAAAACTTACGTAAATCACTAGAGCTATTAATCGGCTGGTCATCTAATTTCACGATCACATCTAATCGTTTTAATCCAGCTAAGTAAGCAGGACCAAATCGGCTTACATCATATATCACTATTCCATCATTTACGGATTCAGGTAATTTCAATACATTTACTCGGTCTGCTTGTGACACAGAGTGAAGATCAATTTGCGTAATTCCCATATATGGACGTTTCACTTTTCCGTATTGAATCAATTGGTCAATGATAGGTTTGGCCTCGCTGATTGGAATCGCAAAGCCTAACCCTTCTACACCACTTTCAGCGATTTTGGCACTATTGATGCCAATCACATCTCCATTGATATTTAAGAGTGCTCCACCACTGTTTCCAGGGTTAATCGCAGCATCTGTTTGAATAACGTCTGTTTCCCAATCGGGTTGTCCATCTCCATCTAAATCTTTATCAATGGTACGGTTTGGTGAGCTAACGACCCCAACTGTTACAGATTGAGAGAATTTAAGACCTAGTGGGTTACCGATTGCAATCGCTGGTTCTCCTGCTTTTAAGTTTGTTGAATCGCCAAAGGTTGCAACCGCATCTGCATATTTTTCATCAATAGAAATGACAGCCAAGTCTGTTAATTCATCTGCTCCCAAGACTTTTGCAGGAACTCTTTTTCCATCTGCAAGGGCAACCTCTACATTATTGGCCCCTTCAATCACATGGTTATTCGTGACGATATAAGCCTTCCCACTACGTTTATCAAAAACAACACCTGACCCAACCCCTGCTTCCACACTTTTTGTTATATTTGTCCAGAAGTTAGTCTGTTTTTGAATATTTACAACGCCAACTACAGCTGGCTTTACTTTCTCCGTTGCATCAACAATGGCAGAATTGACATCAACTTGAATTTGTTTGCCACTGGTTACATTGGTTGGCGTTTGATTATTGATTGTTTGTGATGGAGGATTTACTCCTCCCTTAGGTGTCAAATCAATAATTCCTGAATTCACAAAAGTAGGCATCAACATCAGTACGATAAGTCCACCGATAATTGCAGAAACAAAAGCCGTTAATAAATTCGATCTATCATTTTTTCTCCTTCTTTTTTGGCTATAAAAATCCTCATCATTAAAATCCATTTTTCTCACCATCCTTGATATTTTCCATTATTTCTATAGTACTATTTTTATACGAGATTGACCATCACATGTAGTCTATTTTCCTAGGAAGTAGGTAATAATGATCAATATATCTTAGAAAACGAAAATGAGGATAGGAGTGTTTCATTTGAATAAGACTTATTTTTTGCCAAAAGATGTCGATATAATAGCACAACTTGCTGATTTAAAAGAAATCGATTATAAAAATATGCTTGTTTTAACAGCCCTTATTGAATTGCTTATCGAAAAAGGTTTGATTTCTCGCCAAGAGGTTCTTCATAAAACACATCAATTAGAGACTGATTTAATCCTAGAAGATTTACTTTAATCCAACCTTTTCTTTTTTGGATATGATTTTCTCTAATGCAGTTGGTCCATTAAAATAGGTGTCCATCAATTGTACATCTTGTTCTGTAATTCCATAGTCTTCGAGAATATTCTTTACGGTTAATTTAGCTAATTCAGGTAAATTATTTTCTCTACTTAAATGGGCTAAATATACTTTTTGGGTATCTCCTGAGATGATCTCAGATAATGCTTCACCTGATGCTTCGTTAGATAAATGCCCAACATCACTTAAAATTCTTTGTTTGATACTCCAAGGATAAGAAGACATTCTTAGCATTTCTACATCATGATTCGCTTCAAAAATCAATGCATCGGAGCCGGCAATTTTTTGTTTAATCTTTTGACTCACATAACCAAGGTCTGTAACGACACTTACTTGAAGTTCATCTTGGCGAAAAAGGTAACCAACTGGCTCCGCAGCATCATGGGAAATGGCGAAAGATTCAATTTGTAAATCAGCAAAATCTCTCACCGCTCCTGTTTCAAATATGTATTTGCTTTCCTCCTCTATTTTCCCAACATGGGTTGGTAAATGGGCAAATGTTTTTTCATTGGCATATATGGGGATACTGTACTTTCGTGCAAGCACACCAATTCCTTTAATATGATCATCATGTTCATGGGTAATCAAAATCCCATCAATTTTTTTGGGATCAACGCCTATTTTTCCTAACCCCTCTTCTATTTTTTTACCACTCAGTCCTGCATCAATCAGGAAATTGACGTTTTCAGTTCCAACATAAATTGAATTTCCAGTGCTGCCACTTGCTAAGACACTATATTTTATCAAAATAGACCCTCCGCTAATCTTTCTTTTTAATAAGTTAATGCTTTCTCAACCGCACCTGTCAATGCGTTTACAAAGATCATATCCCGTTTTCCTTCTATTTGATAACTAATTCTCCAGACCGGAGTCAGTACTTGGACAGAAGTTTGTTGAGTTTGTCCATGATATCCAAGTCTGATTTTTGTTATTATTGCTTCGCTTGGAAGCAATTGTTGATCCAAAAGGGTACGAAGTGCTGTATAGGAAGAAACAACTTGTCGATCTGACCCTTGATTCATAACTTCAAAATATCTTTGTGAATATTGAATTGTGCCATCTTGATTGATTTGAAACTCTAATTTTGCGTTGAAATAAGGAAAGCCATCTTTGATCTGATTATAGACAAGGTGGTTTTCCGTTGAAACGACTCCATCTAATTCATAGTGTTCAAAATTGGCGATTTTCTCTCTCGCTATCGATTCGATTACCTCGTTCTCTACAGGCATTTTCACTTTAGCTAATGTTTTTCCTTCTGATAACTGATTTTCTTTCACTTGAAGGAAATGCATTTCTAAAATTTCTTTAGGAATCGTCGCATTTAAAATAATCTTTCGTTGGCTTAATGCCTGCCTTAATTCATCTAGGCTACTTCCATCCCATTGAGATTCGTTAATACTTTGACTTTGCTTCATATAGATTTGATATCCTAGTAAAAGATTAAGAAACAAAAAGGTTAAAATAAAGATGGTTTTTGTTTTCCCCCAATCCATCATTACATCCCACCTTCATAAGCAGGTATTGTGATTTCGTCATTTTGGTTATATCGAACCCTCCAATGGGGAAAAAGTTCTAACACGTCATTCTTTTTTTCTACCTGATAACCTAATTCAATCGATGTAATTACTTTGGCATCGATCTTATGCTGTTCTAGTTTCTTTAATAATTCAGGGCCAGAACTGGTTTTAATATATTTCGTGTCCAAATCCTGATCTAAAAGTGTCATCGATTGTTCTACTTTACTCACGATTCCATCGACTAATTGGATATTAATTTCGCCAATGAGGTACTTGTTAGTTAATAAAGGATACCCTCCTACATATTGCTGAAATGTGAAATAAGGTTGACTGGTGGCTTCAGCAAAGCCAAGATCATCAAGTTGATATTGACCAACCCAACCCCCATGTTGATTTACAAACCGAATAGAAGCAGCAAGATCATTATTCCAATCTAATTGTTTTCGATTATCTGTTACCGGCTGAAAATATGAAAATACCCGTTTATTCGGGAAAAATTGCATACTTCTACTTCCGTCTGTATAAAGAACACTTTCTTTATTACCCAATTCATATACCTTTCTAACCATGCTAGGATCAATAAATAACAATTGAATATAATCCTCGATGGAAACAGGTGTAATAAATTTACGTACTTTTTTCATTTCCAGACCTTCATTAGGTAAATAAAAAATGGGTTTTGTATTGATGTTCCTTTCCTTATTAAACGCCCAATAATATGAATACCTTGGTTGGTTTACTCCACTAGCAATGTATTTGGAAAGCTTTTTACTAGAGATTGAAGTTTCTGCTTGATACACTTTATCTTTTTGATCTGAGATAAAATAGACAATCACCTTTTCATTTTGGTCTAACACTAACCATAAGCGATTGATTTGATCAAGATACATCGTAGTCGATATCTTATAAAGAGATGATAAGACAGAGTTAGGAAGTGAAAAAGGAAAAACAATCTCTATACCTTGCTCCACTTCTATCATTTTAGTCCAATCTATAGGCTCTGAAATTGAAGTAATTTCGTAAAAAGACCAATGATCAAAATCAGCTTCTAATTGTTTAAAATCTTCACTATCTGTATTGGAGAGTGAATGAGAATTTTCCCCAAGATGGTAGATAATTTGCTTTGGCCGAATCATTTGCTTTACATCTAATTCTTGGCCAAAGGTTAATCTAGGTACATATTCTGAAGGAGATTCTTTCTCATTATTAGGACTATAAAAGATCAGGAACCATGTTAGAAATAAACTATTGGCTACTAAAACAAATAATATTATTGATTTAATTCGCTCTTTCACTTCCTGACCTCCTTTACTTCGAGACTGGAATCGTAACAATAACTCTTGTTCCTTTGTCTACTTCACTTTCAATCATAATATCTCCATCATGTGCTTTAACGATCTCTTTAGCAATGGCTAAACCAAGGCCTGTTCCACCCATTTCTCTTGATCTTGCCTTGTCAACCCGATAAAAACGTTCAAAGAGTCTAGATAGATGTTTTTTCGAGATACCAATTCCCGTATCTACTACCTCAATGATTAAATCATGATGTTTTAATCTTGCTGATACAATGATTTCTCCGCCTTCTTTGGTATATTTAAGGGCATTTGATATTAAATTATCCAATACTTGATCAATCTGATCACGATCTAATTCAACCGTTGGCAAATACTCAGGGAGATGGGAAGACAAATCGATTGATCTTTGTTTAGATTGAAATGAAAAACGATCAATGACATCTTCAATCATCTCCTTAACAGAAACCAATGTTTTGTTAGGCTTTGTTTGTTGATCATCTAAGTGAGAAAGATGTAATAAATCACTAACTAAACGAATCATCCGATCTGTTTCATGGCTAGCTACTTTGATAAATCGATGTGAGAGTTCAATGTCTTCAACAGCTCCATCTTCTAAAGCCTCAAGATAACTTTTTATTGTGGTTAAAGGGGTTCTTAGCTCATGAGAAACATTTGCCACGAAGTCCTTACGTATCTGTTCCAATTTTTGTTCCTTTGTTACGTCCTGTAGTACGATAATCATGCCAATTTCCCCACGGTTAATCCGATGAATCTTGTTAAATGTCATTTTTAATGCCTTATGTTCGTTTTCAACTTCATAATCTACAATCATACTTTCTTCCTCTTTTGCAGGGGGGAAAGAATGTAGAGAAAATAGTTGATTGATCTGTTTTTCGATAACTTCACTTTCAGAAAACCCAATAATCTCCAATGCTCTTTGGTTAACAACGATGATCCTCCCATGAGCATTTGTAGCGATAACCCCATCACTCATATGGCTTAGAATCGAGGCGAACTTCTCTTTTTCCTCTTCATTTTGGTCGATAGCTTCTTTTAATCTAACCGCCATCTTATTAAAGGTATCTGCTAAACGGCCAATTTCGTCATCCCCATATATCTTAACTCTTTGATTAAAATCCCCTTTTGTTAGTGAAACCGCTTGAGTAGTAATATCTTTAATTGGCTTTGTAATCGTTCTAGATAAAATAAAACCTAGCCATGCTGTAAATAATAAGGCAATAAGTGTTGCTGTCATTAAAATATTACTGATCCGATAAATCGTATCATATACTCCCTCAATCGAGGCTTTCATGAATACAGCACCAAGTACATTATTACCCTGCTTTATAGGCAGAGCTAAATATTTGGTACGATGTCCTGTCTTGGTATCAATCCGAATCGCTTCATCTCTTGTACCTAATAATGCCCGATTCACTTCTGTTTGATAAATTTTTTGCCCGATAATGCTTGGACTAACCTTCTCCGTAGAACTTAAAATTACACCATTACTATCAATAATCGAGACATCAACGCCATTTAACGCAAATAAATTATCTACTAAATAGTCAATATCTGCTCTTTTCTCTGCCTCTGTTTTCCCATCCTCTGTTAAATATCTTTCAAGGTTTACCGCTAATAAATTTCCCTGCGTTGCAAAAGTTTCATTAAAATTATCTAAATAATAACTCTCTAAAGATCGAATAAAATAGATTCCTATAATTTGCATCGATATTAGAATAAGTAAGAGATAAATCACAACCAATTTCCATTGAATACTTTGAAAAAACTTCCAACCTTTCAAAGGAAACTACTCCTTTTCGGATGGATAACGTAATACATAACCCAATCCCCTTCTCGTAATAATATAGGCTGGTCGGCCAGGGTCATCTTCAATCTTTTCCCGTAATCTTCTAATCGTTACATCTACAGTACGGACATCCCCAAAATAGTCGTAACCCCATACAGCCTGTAGTAAATGCTCTCTGGTTAAAGTTTGTCCAACATGTTTTGCTAAATAATATAGAAGTTCAAATTCCCGGTGGGTTAATTCTATAATCATTTCTATTTTCTTTACGATATAAGTAGATGGATAAATAGTAATTTCCCCAATTTGTATTTGTTGAGCTTGATGATTTGCTTGGTCTAAAGAATAGACTCTTCTTAAATTTGCTTTCACCCGTGCAATTAACTCTCTATTAGAAAAAGGTTTTGTTACATAATCATCTGCACCCATTTCTAAACCAAGCACTTTATCTACTTCTGTATCCTTTGCTGTTAGCATAATGATTGGTTTATCTGTAAGAGTTCTTGCTTCCTTGCAAACCTCTAATCCATCTTTGCCAGGTAACATGATATCTAATAAAATAATATCTGGATGATGATCCCTTACCTTTTGAATTGCCTCAAAACCATCAAAAGCGGTAAGGACCTCATAACCTTCCTTTTCAAAACTAAATTTTAAAATATCTGAGATTGGCCGTTCATCTTCAACAATTAAAATTCGATACTTCACCCCGTATCCCCCTTGTCTCTAACCTTATCTATTTAAGTTTATCACAAGGTATATCAATCTGAATACATAGAAAACCACAACAAAAAAACCATAAATGTGACACCCTTCTATGAGACACCCTTCTATGAATAAAGATTAAGGAGAGAAGGGTACTTCTGGAAGAAATTTATACTTTCTTCAGCATAAAAAAAAGGTAGGTTTGTCCTTGATTGAACATAACCTACCTTAGTTTACGGGATTATCTTCTTACATAATTTAATGGGTTTCTATTGCTGCCATTGACCAATACTTCAAAATGTAAATGGGTTCCTGTAGAACGTCCCGTATTTCCCATTACACCGATCTGCTGGCCTTTTGCTACTTTATCTCCACTAGAGACCATGATCTGGCTTAAATGGCCGTATAGGGTTTTCATACCATTTCCATGATCAATGATAATAGCTTTACCGTAAGCACCATTCCAACCAGCAAAAACGACTTTTCCACTATCTGCTGCTTTGATCGTACGATTACTTACTCCAGATATATCGATTCCTTCATGAGTCCTACCCCATCTTGAACCGTACTTACTGGTAATAATTCCTCCTACTGTTGGCCATAATAATGTACCAGAACCACGTGAAGAAACAATTTTAGTACCCTTCTTCACAATTTTATCTTTTGCTTCAGAAATAACCGTTTCTTTTAGAATTGTTTTTTGCGTGGTTACTCCATTTTCCTTCAATATCGAGTATTCCACACTTTTCTTACCATCGGAACCTTGTTGTACCACTTTTGTTTGGTTTGAGTACATCGATGAATCCTTTTGATAAACCACTTTGTAAGGAATTCTTTCTTGATTGATCACTGTTTCTTTTGTTTGAACAGTAACAAGCGGAGTTTTGGCTGTAACAATCACTTCGTCACCAATATTGATGAATTCACCTTTAATATTAGGATTCAATTGATATATCTGTTTCGTCGTGATGCCAAATTGTTGGGCAATTCCAGAAAGTGTATCTCCTTGTTTCACAATATATTTTTTCTGTTCTAAGGTTCCTTGTTTTAACAATGTCACCATATCTTCTGCAGATAAAATTTCTGCTGGTGTTACTTTAACCTCTTTGGTAACAACTTCTTCTTTAATTTGAATTTGATCTAGCTTTCTAATTTGTTGATTGTTTCCATCAAGAGAAGCTGCTTTTACTTTATCTTTATTCTTGTTTGGAAGAAAAGGCTGTTTGATTTGCTCAAGTATTAAATCTGCTGTTTTTTGATCTTTTACATATCCAACTACTTTTCCATTCACTACGAGTTCAACAGCTGTCGCTTGAATCGAGAAGGCATCTTTTAGAGCACTTAAAGTCTTAGCGTTATCAAACTGGCCTTTAAATTTCTTCTCTTCCTGATATGTAATCTTATTTCCAAAATTTAATGTTATCGTGCTATATGTATTCTGGGCTTGCTTTAAAACTTGCTCTTTCCATTGTTCAACTACTTCTTTATTATTAACAACCCCAACTTCTTTACCATCTAAATAGACGTGATAAAGATTTACGGCATTTGCCTGATAATAGCCTACACCAAAAAGGGTAGTCATAAGAATTGTGCCTGTAATTGAACCAATGATGATTGATCTTTTCTTATTTGATTGAATATATTGTTGTACGGTCTGAACTATTGTTTTTCCCCAATTACTAGCCTTGGTTAAGTCCTTTTGGAATTTACCTTTAAAATCGGTAAATTTATCATTGAACGTCGCCATGACAACCTCCTTTTTATGGAGTTTTTTTTCTCTCTCTCACATAAGAATGTCCTATTTTTAAAGTGGAGCCGACGATGGGACTCGAACCCACGACCTGCTCATTACGAATGAGCTGCTCTACCAGCTGAGCCACATCGGCATGTTTTAAAGCCTCCATATGTTCAAATTTACCATAATATAGCTTGTCACTTCAAGTGGAAAAATCTGAACATTTTTAGAACACTAGTAAAATGTATGCTCTTCAAGCATTCTATATACACTATATTTGAAGGGAGGCAAAATGATGAACCAAAGAAATATATTGGCTTATTTTCGATCTGTTGAAGATGCACAAAAAGCGGCAAGCGAGCTACAGCAATACAATTCAATTGAAACCCAAGTAGATCGAATAGCTTTTTATCCTGGAGACCAATTAAATGATCAGGTAAATCCCATCACAAGTCGATTTGACAGTTTAACTGATTTAACATTAGGTTCATTAGTAAATGATAACGCAGAAGTACTAGCTGCGGCAGATGTCAGTGCAAGTGGAATGGCAGATGGTAATAGAACTGCGATACCACCGAACATTTTACTAACCATTGTAATGAATGAGGATCAAGCTCCTCAGGTAGAAAACATCATCAAAAAATATAACGGAATGACTTGAGTTTATGTTTCAGAAAATAGAAAAACCTACTTATTAAAGTAGGGAAAGCGGAAAGTATATCATTTTATGGTGGTTCGGGACGGAATCGAACCGCCGACACGAGGATTTTCAGTCCTCTGCTCTACCGACTGAGCTACCGAACCTTATTATAAAAAAACATTAAAATCGCAAAGCTAACGGGATTCCGACGCGTAGCTAGTCCCGTATGGTGACCCGTAGGGGATTCGAACCCCTGTTACCGCCGTGAAAGGGCGGTGTCTTAACCACTTGACCAACGGGCCATACGCATAAAAATGGTGAGCCATACAGGATTCGAACCTGTGACACCCTGATTAAAAGTCAGGTGCTCTACCTGCTGAGCTAATGGCTCACAACTTGTCCTCTTGGACACAAAAAATATATTACCACGATAGAAATTAATATGCAACCTTTTTTGCACATTTTTCAAAAAGATTCTTTATTCTACAAATCCAACTTTCAGAATTAAAAACCCACAAAAGTGATGGCTTCTTTAAAAACTATTGCGATTCCTTTTGTGGGTTCTATTATCATATTGAAAAAAATAGATGGCCTATGCAAATACGCCTTTTATCATATTTGTTTGTTCTCGATTTGGCCCTACTGAGAAGATGGCAATAGGGATTCCAGTGAGTTGGGAAATTCGTTCGATATAATGACGAGCATTTACTGGTAAGTCATTTAAATTACGAACACCGGTAATATCTTCATCCCATCCAGGTAGCTCTTCATAAACAGGCACACATTCAGCTAACACCCTTAAATTGGCGGGGAACTCCTCAATGATTTCTCCGTTATACTTATATGCTTTACAAA
The DNA here is from genome assembly GCF_001561915.1 of Tepidibacillus decaturensis. Classification (GTDB taxonomy): domain Bacteria; phylum Bacillota; class Bacilli; order Tepidibacillales; family Tepidibacillaceae; genus Tepidibacillus_B; species Tepidibacillus_B infernus. Next base: position 2,672,355 of record NZ_LSKU01000001.1, read on the forward strand.
TTTTTAATGTAGGAATACCTGTCAATACATCAATTGAATTTAAAGATAACTCGGTAATTCCGCTAACACGTCGAGCATGTCTTACAACCACACTATCAAACCAGCCTACTCGTCTAGGTCTTCCTGTCGTTGTTCCATACTCGTTGCCGACTTCACGAATTCGATCACCTATTTCATTATTCAATTCAGTAGGAAATGGCCCATCGCCAACACGAGTCGTATAGGCTTTTGCAACACCTACAACATGATGAATTTTTGTTGGACCTACACCAGAACCAATCGTCACTCCACCTGCCACAGGATTAGATGAAGTGACAAATGGGTAAGTACCTTGGTCAATATCAAGCATAACCCCTTGGGCTCCTTCAAATAATACCCTTTTCCCTTGGTCAATGGCATCATTTAAAACGACAGAAGTATCAACCACGTAAGGTCTGATGATTTCACGATATATCGCATATTCCTCTAAAATTTTCTCTGCTTTAAACCCATCTGTTTCATAAAATTTTTCAAATAGACGGTTTTTCTCTTCAAGATTCCTTCTTAATTTTTTTCAAATTCCTGTTCATCTAACAAATCAGCGATACGAATCCCAACTCTAGCCGCTTTGTCCATATATGCGGGTCCAATTCCTTTACCCGTTGTTCCGATTTTGTTACTACCTTTTCTTTCTTCTTCTACAAGATCCAACTTAATATGGTAAGGCATGATCACATGCGCACGATTACTAATTCTTAAATTCTTTGTACTAAATCCTTGTTCATGAATATAGTTAAGTTCTTGGACTAATGCCTTGGGGTCAATCACCATTCCATTGCCAATCACACATATTTTATCACTATAAAAAATCCCAGATGGTATAAGATGCAGCTTAAATTTCTTTCCATCAATTGTGATCGTATGACCTGCATTATTCCCACCTTGATACCTTGCAACAACTTCCGCTTTTTCAGCTAGATAATCGGTAACCTTTCCTTTTCCTTCGTCTCCCCATTGTGTTCCTACTACAACGACAGTAGACATGGAAACACCTCCAGTTTTTTGTCCTTTAAAAGTCGTATTTCAATACATATAAAGTTTAGCAATGCTTATTCCCCTTGTCAACGACAAATACGAACATTTAATTAAATATATATATTATTATTCGTATTTTTGCTTCATTTTGTTAACGTTTTAAATGATTTTGATAAAAAAACGAAGGAAACTCTTCTGGAAAATAGAAAGAATCCTTCACTTATTTTTCTTGTTTATTTCGTTTTTATTCTTCATTATGTTGTTCTTTAGCATAATTTACGAATTTATTAAAATTCTTTAAGAATACCAATTCTACTTTACCAACCGGTCCGTTTCTTTGTTTAGCTATAATAATTTCGATAATATTTTGTTTTTCTGTTTCCGGATTATAATAATCATCGCGATACAAAAAAGCAACAATATCTGCATCCTGCTCAATACTACCAGATTCACGGATATCTGATAACATTGGCCTTTTATCTTGTCTTTGTTCTACTGCACGACTTAACTGGGATAATGCGATAATTGGAACATTTAGTTCCCTAGCAATCCCTTTAAGCTGTCTAGAAATCTCCGAGATCTCCTGTTGGCGATTATCAGATTTGCCACGGCCATGGATCAATTGCAAATAGTCAATGACAATAAGGCCTAACCCTTTTTCCACTTTTAATCTTCTACATCTGGAACGGATGTCGTAGACCGTCACACCTGGAGAATCATCAATATATATTGGTGCTTCAGACAAGGTAGTCATGGCCATCGTCAACTTTTGCCAGTCGTGCTCTTCCATCATACCAGTACGCAATTTGTGAGCATCAATATTTCCCTCTGCAGAAATCATCCTTTGGACGAGCTGACTAGCTGACATCTCCAAACTAAAGATCGCAACAACTTCCTTTGCCCTTGCCGCCACATTCTGAGCTACATTTAAAGCAAATGCGGTTTTCCCCACACTAGGTCTAGCTGCTAGGATAATCAAATCAGATTTCTGAAAGCCAGATGTCATTTTATCTAAATCTGTAAACCCAGATGGAATCCCTGTGATATCTCCTTTATGATGGTGCAAGAATTCAATACGATCCAACGTTTCCATCAATACGTCCTTAATCGGAATAAATCCATCTTTTGATCGTTTTTGTGAAATCTCTAGGATACGTTTTTCTGCATCTCCTATGATTTCTCCTATATCATCACTGCCAATATAACCAGTGCTTGCAATTTCCGTTGCTGCACGGATCAATCGCCTTAAAATTGCTTTTTCTTCAACAATTTTGGCGTAATATTCAACATTGGCTGCTGTCGGTACTGCATTTGCAAGGTCTGTAAGATAAGAAACACCCCCTACTTCCTCTAGCAGCTTTTTAGTTTGTAGATCCGCAGTTAACGTAATCAGATCAACAGGTTCACCCATTTCAGATAACTCGATCATAGATCGATAGATCTTTTGATGAGCACTACGATAAAAATCATCAGGTGATAGAATCTCCATAACGGTGATTAGCGCTTCTTTTTCTAATAGAATTGCACCTAAAACAGCCTGTTCCGCTTCCACATTTTGCGGTGGAATTCGATCTAAAAAAAGTTCACTCATGAGAGTTCCCCTCTATCTTAGTCTCTATTTTTCTTCGACAACTTGTACTTTAATCGTTGCAGTTACTTCTGGATGAAGTTTTATCAATACTTGAGTATAACCTAAATGACGAATCGGTTCATCTAATAAAATTTTCCTTTTATCAATGTTTATATTTTGCTTTTTTAATTGGTCTGCGATCTGTTTTGTTGTAATTGCACCAAACAATTTACCGCCCTCACCTGCTTTAGAGGGAATAGTAATCGTTATTTTCTCTAGTTCCTCTGCCAATTTCTTTGCATTTGTTAATTCATCCGCTTTTCTTTTTAGTTCACTTTGTTTATGAGCTTCTAACTCTTTTACATTACCTGTTGTCGCTTCTTTGGCTAATCCTTTAGCTATCAAAAAATTTCTAGCGTATCCATCAGATACTTCCTTAATATCACCTTTTTTCCCTTGTCCTTTTACATCCTTTAGCAAGATCACTTTCATATGGTTAATCCTCCTTCTTGTTGATATGTTTGTAATACCTCTATCAATCTTGTTTCTGCTTCTTCAACGGTAACTCCTTCTAACTGAGCAGCAGCATTTGTTAGATGGCCACCGCCTCCCATTCTTTCCATTATTAATTGTACATTTACTTGTCCTAATGAACGTGCACTAATTGAGGTAAGGCCATCGGTGCGAACACTAATAACAAAAGACGCAAAAATACCACTCATGTTTAATAACGTATCTGCAGCTTGAGCAATCATCAATTGATCGTTTTTCCCTTCAGCTACAGCGATTGCGATATTATCAAAAACAATCCTAGCCCTTTTTACTAATTCTGCCTTTTGAATATATTGCTCGATATCTTCTTTTAAAAGTTTTTGAACTAATATGGGGTCTGCTCCATTTCGCCTTAAAAATGAAGCTGCATCAAAAGTTCTAAAACCTGTTCTGAAGCCAAACCCTTTTGTATCAACCACTACCCCTGCAAGTAATGCAGTTGCCTCTAATGGATCCATAGAAAACTTATCTTTTTGATACTGAAGCAATTCTGTTACAAGTTCACTAGTGGAAGAGGCATAGGGTTCAATATAAATAAGGACTGGATCTTCAACAAATTCTTCTCCACGGCGATGATGGTCGATCACCACAACCCGATCAATCTTTTCAACCAATCTAGGCTCGATCGTCATAGAGGGTTTATGGGTATCAATCATAATAAGTAAGGTTCTTGACGATACCATGCTTAATGCTTTTTCTGGTGTTAAGAAATATTGAGGTAACTCTTTATGATGAGAAACTTCATCTAATAATTTTTCAATCGAAGGATTAGGCTGGTCTAAGACTACATAACCTTTCCGATCATTCACCCGCACAGCTTTTAAAATGCCTATTGAAGCACCGATTGCATCCATGTCAGGAGTTTTGTGCCCCATAATTAAGACTATGTCACTTTCTTGAATCAAATCCTTAAGAGCATGAGCGATTACTCTCGCTCTAACCCTTGTTCGTTTCTCAACAGCATTAGATTTTCCACCATAAAAAGATAAACGTTCCCCTACTTTGACCGCCGCTTGATCTCCACCACGGCCTAATGCAATATCTAAACTGGATTGAGCCATTTGTCCGATCTCAATTAACGAACTTGCCCCTGCGCCAATTCCAATACTTAATGTAAATGGAATTTTGTTATCCTCTGTCATTTCACGTACAATATCTAAAATATCAAAACGAGATTTCTCCATTTGTTCCAATACCTTTTGTGTGGTTACAATAAAAAACTTATCTGAAGTATATCTTCTAATATAAATCCCCAATTTAGAAGCCCAATCATTGATTGTACTTGTGATATTGGAAAGCAATAGACTACGATTTAAATCATCCATTCCTTGTGATACCTCATCAAAATTGTCTAGGTGGATTATTCCAAAGACCGGTTGTTCGTCCTTATATTGAGATTGGAGATTCTTATATTCTGTCACATCCATTACAAAGATAAGTCTTTCATTCTTACGAAACTCAACTTCATAAATCTTGTCTTGATAATGAATATCTTTCTTTACATTTAATTCTTCTAAATTAATTGTCGAAAATACTTCAGAGACTTTTTTCCCAATCAGATCTTTTTCACCAGTGATCTCTAGGAGATATGAATTGTGCCATTCTATTTTGCCTTCTTCATTAAATAGTAAAACTCCAATAGGCATCTGTTGCAAGACTTCAACCCCAACCTTTTGGATACGATGGGAGAGCGTAGCGATATATTGATTCAATTCTTTTTTAAAGCGAAGCTCAGCCAAATAGGTAAAATAAACTAATCCAAATAAAACCAGACTACCAATGGCAGCAAATAACCAATGATAATAAGCTAAAAATCCAAGTAATATAAGACTAAAAATAAAAGTGAAAATGACATGGAATCCATGCCAACGATTTAATAAGAAATTAGGCATTTGAAAATCAGCCCCTAAACTTTAAGCTTATTTCTTAAATGGAAACCTAGGTCTACCATCCCTAATATGATCAAAATTTGTGATAAAAAAGGATTTAATATTGCCACAATAGAAACGATAATAGGAATGCCCTTTTTAAAGCCTTTCATATGAGCTAAAAAGAAGAGAAAAGATAGCCCTTGAGCCAAAAGAAGCATTTGCAATATTGGATACAAATTACTAACGATTATTTTTAATGTATTGATTTCATAAACTGATTTTATGCTTAATGCAATCATGGTAAGTATATAATAATAAACAATACTTCTAGGAAATCTCCATTCTCTAAACGGAGGAAGTTGTGGTATTGGCGTATCCAATCTTTTCATGATTTTAACTGCAAAAAAATGATTAAAAAGTACAATAATTATCGCTGAGTTAATCAACAAAACAGGTAGTATTAAATCGATCATATCTATGAATCGATGATACATTTCAAAAGTTTGATTGATTTGTTCCTGACTTCCAAGAACACTACCCATATTCTTGACTGTTTCTAAAGATGATCGCATGAGCGTTTTAAATTGTTCTACAAGATCGATTCCAAATAATTGACTTGAAATGGTTAAACCAATAATAAAATTAACTAATGTAGTGATTACCCCACCAATAATAGCTGGTAAAGCATGGTCTCCTTTATATAATACACCCATTACGATACCTATGGTTCCAGCAAAAAACACAAAAACTAAACCAAAAAATTGACCAATAAAAAAAGATAAAGCGATATTGATTAGGATGACCCATATTCCTTGTTTCAAGCCATGGCGGTATCCATAGATGATGAAAGGAATTGGCATAAAGAATTGCATAATTCCGATTGGCGTATACATAGACAGTAGAAGAAAGATTAGAGATATCCCTGTGATAATTGAACCTTCTACCATTCCTTTTAAATTCCGCAAAAACAACACCTCTTAGCGTTTTTTCATATATTGTTCCAAAATAGAGAGGTCTCCATACCATTCCTCTATTTCGTGTCCCTCTTTTTGATGATTATGTAACTTTTCCATCACTGCTGAATCAATTTGGTGGAAGGGAATACCAATTCTTCTTGCAAGTACATAAACAGCAATTAATAATCCAGCCATACTATCTATAATATAGGATTCATTGCCATGAAATAAACCTTTAAACAATCCACCAACTCGTTCAATAATTTCAGCCTTTAGCCATTCCATCACTTTCAAATTCTTAGCGATGTGCATGTTGCTGGACTTGTCCAAGAAAATCTACTCCTTTCATCCACAACCTCAGTTTAATTCTCAATCTTATATACTTCAACAAAAAGATTTCTTTTTCCTTCCAAAAGGTTGATTCCATTACAATGAAAGACAAATTACCCATAGATATTGAAAAAGACAGTTTGCTATCAAGCAAAACTGCCTATAAAAAATAGTAACATTATTCAGTAGTAAATGGAAGTAAAGCAATTTGACGTGCACGTTTAATTGCAGCTGTTAATTGGCGTTGATATTTAGCAGAAGTACCAGTTACACGACGAGGTAAAATTTTACCGCGTTCACTGATAAACTTCTTTAGCAAATCTACATCTTTATAGTCAATGTAAGTGATTTTATTCACAGTAAAGTAACATACTTTACGACGTTTTCCGCCACGTTGTTTGCGAGCCATCTTATTCCCTCCTTTAACTGAAAGGTAAATTTAAAATGGTAGATCGTCATCTGATATATCGATAGGACTTCCGTCATCAGCAAAGGGGTCTTGTCCTTTATCATACCGGTCATTTTGATTAAATCCTGAAGTAAACGGATCATTTTTTGGATTGTTAGACGATTCTAGAAAACGAACATTATCCGCTACTACCTCGGTTACGTATACTCGTTTACCCTCATTATTATCATAATGGCGGGTTTGGATACGACCTTCAACAGCAGTTAGGCGGCCCTTCTTTAAATAGTTCGCTACGTTCTCTGCAAGCCCTCTCCATGTAACAATATTGATAAAATCGGCCTCTCTTTGTCCTTGCTGGTTGGTATAATTACGATCCACCGCAAGGGTAAAAGTTGAGACTGCTACTCCACTTGGAGTATATCTTAATTCAGGGTCTCGTGTTAGTCGTCCAATTAAGATGACACGGTTTAACATTATAATTCCCCCTTAAACCTATTTAACGTCCTTAACGATCAGAAAACGGATAACACCATCAGTGATTTTTAATACGCGATCTAACTCAGCAACTACACTTGGTTCAGATTGGAAGTTTACTAAAACATAGTAACCTTCATGATATCCTTTAATTTCGTATGCTAAGCGACGCTTACCCATTTCCTCTTGCTTTTCAATTTCGCCACCATTATTAGTAATTAAGCTTTGGAACTTTTCCACTAATTCTTTAGTAGCTTCTTGCTCAAGGTCTGGGCGTAATACATACATCACTTCGTATTTACGCATCAGATTCACCTCCTTCTGGACTTAACGGCCCTATTTCTCTATAGGGCAAGGAGCGAGGTCATAGAACTCGCATTTTTAAATTTTATCATATTTATCTGCCTATAGCAAATGTAATTTAGGATTATACATTAAATCTAAAGTGCATGACATCTCCATCTTTTACTACATAATCTTTCCCCTCTAAACGTAGGAGGCCTTTTTCCTTTGCTTGATTCATTGAACCTGAAGCAACTAAATCCTCATAACCCACAACTTCAGCTCTGATGAAACCCCATTCAAAATCACTATGAATCACTCCTGCAGCTTGGGGGGCTTTTGTTCCCTTTTTAATCGTCCAAGCTCTGACCTCTTGAACCCCTGCAGTAAAATAGGTGATTAAACCAAGCAACTTGTAAGCAGCTTGAATCAAACGATCTAATCCTGATTGATTCAGTCCTAATTCTTGTAAAAATAACTGCTTATCTTCACCTTCAAGCTCAGCGATTTCTGATTCTACTTTTGCACTGATTACAATCACTTCTGCTCCTTCATGATTTGCATATTCCTTTACCTTTTGCACATAAGGATTTTGGTCAAAGTTACTCACATCATCTTCACTTACATTTGCTACATATAAGACTGGTTTCATTGTAAGAAGATGAAGGTCTTTAATCAAACTTCTCTCATCTTCATCCAACTCTACACTTCTTGCTGGTTTTTCACTTTCTAAAGCCTTTTGAATCCTTTCAACCACTTCATATTCCAATTGAAATTTCTTTTCACCACTTTTTAGATTCTTCTTTGTCCGTTCCAACCGCTTTTCCACGGTTTCTAAATCGGCCAATATCAATTCTAAATTGATGGTTTCAATATCGCTAATTGGATCTACTTGTCCTGCTACATGGGTAATGTTCTCATCTTCAAAACAACGAACCACATGGGCGATCGCATCAACCTCACGGATATGGGACAAAAATTTGTTTCCTAAACCTTCACCGCGTGAAGCCCCTTTTACTAATCCAGCAATATCTACAAATTCAAAGGCAGTAGGCACGATTCGATTAGGATTTACCATATCAGCTAATACTTGTAATCTTTCATCAGGCACTTCTACCACACCAACGTTCGGATCGATGGTGCAAAATGGATAATTAGCAGATTCTGCACCTGCTTGAGTAATTGCATTAAATAACGTCGATTTCCCTACGTTAGGTAAACCGACGATTCCAGTCGTTAATGGCATTTATTCCTTCACCCCTTGATTATTCGAACATCGTACTGTAAGGATGCTTCATATATACTTCTTAAGTATAAAAAAAAGTATGCCTTAAGTCCACTCTTATAAAAAAGCAAATCAAAAACCACCTTCATCATAGTGAAGATGGTTTTGAAAGCGATTCCATATATAAGTCTGTGGATTTAACCTACTTTTTTGTCCACCACTTTTTCTACTACATTTCCTAAATGAATTCCTGTATTCGCTTTAACCAAGATCTCATCATACTTCGCTGGATCTTCCTTCTTAGAAGATAAGATGGTACCTAAGAAAGCGCCAATAAAGCCTAAAGGAATGGAAACAATACCAGGGTTAGCTAATGGAAAAATTGGGTGCCCTACCAAAATGGCTTTCCCAGCCTCTGGATTCCATATATTTGGTCCGATAGCGATTAAGAGTAATGCACTTAATAAACCAACGATCATCCCTGTAACTGCCCCAGTTGTATTAAATCTTCTCCAATAAATCGTAAAGATAATAACCGGTACGTTTGAGCTTGCAGCTACAGCAAATGCCAAAGCAACCAAGAACGATACGTTTAGGGATTGAGCAAAAAATGCTAAAAGAATTGAAAGTACTGCCACACCGATCGATGCATAGCGAGCAGCCAACATCTGTTCCTTCTCTGTTGCTTGGCCACGGCGAATGATATGACCATAAAAATCATGAGCAAAAGCTGAGGCCGCTGATAGAACTAAGCCAGAGACAACCGCTAAGATCGTTGCAAAGGCTACAGCGGAAACAAAGGCAAATAAGAAGCTTCCTCCAAGTACTTCCGCTAATAATGGAGCAGCCATATTGCCTCCTTTATCAGCAGCAACGATATTGTCATGGCCTACAAATGCTGCAGCACCAAAACCAAGGAACATCGTCATGACATAGAAGATACCGATTAACCAAGTCGCATAAACGACGGATTTACGAGCAGTAGGTGCATCTTTTACGGTAAAAAAGCGAATTAAAATATGAGGAAGTCCTGCTGTTCCTAACACTAATGCCATATTTAAAGAAATAACATCGATAGGATCCTTAAACTTATTACCCGGATTTAAAAAGATTTCCCCTAATGGAGTAGCTGTTTTCATGTGTTCAAACATATTAGTGAAGCTAAAGTTAAATTTAGCATATACGATCAAAGAGATAATAAAGGTACCTGCCATTAAAAGCACAGCCTTTGTAATTTGTACCCAGCTAGTGGCATGCATTCCGCCAAATACAACATAAATGGTCATTAGTATTCCAACGATAAGAACAGAAGTAGAATAATTAAGTCCTAAAAGCAGATGAATTAACCCACCAGCACCAACCAATTGAGCAATCATATAGAAAATTGAGATAGAGATGGTATTTAAGGCCGCAAAACCACGTACTTTACGATCATTAAAACGTGCTGCAATCATATCTGCCATGGTGTATTTTCCTAAGTTACGTAGTGGCTCTGCTACAATATAAAGAACAACCAGATAAGCAACCAAATAACCGATACTATAGAAAAATCCATCAAATCCTCCTAAGGCAATGGCTCCGGCGATTCCTAGAAAGGAAGCCGCAGACATATAGTCACCTGCAATCGCAAGACCATTTTGCCAACCCGTTAGTCCCCCACCAGCTGTGTAGAATTCACTCGTTGTTTTGGTTCTCTTAGAAGCATAATAGGTTATCACGAGCGTAATCCCGACAATCACTAAAAAGAGAACAAATGCTGTTGTATTCACTACATTCCACCCCTTTTCAAGACTTTATCTAAGATTCGATTCACATTATCATCAAATTGTGTCGCTTTTCTTGCGTAAATCGTGACTAAAGTCCAAGTCATCACAAATTGGGCAAAAGCAAAAACCCAAGCCCATGTAATGGCTCCTAGCGCAGGGGTGTTGAGCACTTTAGAATAGGCGGTCATAATCGGTAATGTAAAATAAAAAATAAAGAAGAAAATAGATAATGGAACAATAAATTTTTTCTTTTTATTCATCAGTTCTTTGAACGTCTCTGATTTTGAAATGGCAGTGTAATCGATTTGATCCTGATTTTTCATTCACCCTTACCTCCCTCTTTAATCTCCATCTCTTTTTGTTCTATATGTCTATAAATAAGGCCAAACTACCGCACTCTTACCTAGAACCACCTCCTTGTAAAATAATTACTTTGAATTAAATATATCGTTATCTTATGCAAAAAGTCAACAAAAGATTCTGAAAGTTCTAAATAATATGATAATACAATTTGATATAAAAAAAGTAATCCTATCTTAAACCGATGTATGACGGATTACTTCATTTACGTGTTATAAAAATTTTCTTACCCTATTTTCTCTATCATCACTGCACAATCATATAAGATGCTACCATTGCCCATATCGGATTTTCCATTCGAGGTTAATTGATTTACATGTCCACCTAATTCATACCAATATCCTTCTTCGATCATGATTGTGTCCCTATGATAACCCTCTTGAATCTTTACTAATCCTTCAATTTTTCCACGGTCATTATAGACTGATACGGGATCACCATTTTTTAGATGACGATTTGCTGCAATTTCTTTTGAAACCATAACGAAAGGTTTGTTTCCTTTCTTATACAACAAAAATTGATGTTGCGAATGTAATGATCGATTAGGATGAATAGTTAGCAAATGATAAGGGTATTTTTCTTTTAACTTTGGTTGTAATTGCACACTATCATTTGGATAGATTATTTTTGCCGTTGCAGGTAATCCTTCTTGTTCTGCTTGTTCTGAATAAAACTCAAACTTTCCTGAAGGTGTAGCAAATACTTTACTCTCCCATGGAATCGCTGGAATAGGTAATTCAATTTGTTGTTTTTCTTTTAATGTTTTTAGATCGATTCCATAGTCATTTAATGATTGAAGTGCAATTTCAAAATATTCTTCAATCGTTTTTTCAAAGCCTTCAAGCCTTAATTTTTTGGCCAATTCTGTCCAAATCTTTAGGTCGGCCCAAGCTTCACCAGGTGGATCAATCAATTTTGGACCATATCTCATCACTCGATGGAACATCGATCCATAATAAATGTCCTCCTCTTCAAAAACAAATGTGGAAGGAAGAATATAATCTGCCATTTTCGCAGTATCAGTCATAAACATATCAATTACAACTTTGATTTCTACTTTATTCAGAGCTTCCATTGTACGAGCTGTTTGTGGTAATTGAGTAACTACATTGCTTCTTGTAATAAACATCATCTTAATAGGTGGATCATTGGCAGCTAAAATTTCTTCTGCCTGTGTAGGTCTTGTGAAGGTACGATACGCTTCCCTTTTCTCTTCTTCAAGTAATTCTGCCCAGTTAAAGCTTCTACCCACAGCTAAATTTGCATAGTTAACCCCTCCACCAGATATACCAATATTACCGGATAAAGCAACTAATGCATCAATCGCTCGAATGGTATTTCCCCCATTTGCATATCTTTGCATGCCTAAACCAAGAAACGTCATCACTGGCTTTTGTTGAGTATATACATAAGCTAATTTTTGGATCATCTCTATATCGACATTTATTTCCTTGGAAATGTATTCAATATCGATGGTTTGAATTTCTTTTACAAAGTGTTCAAAACCTATTGTATGTTGTTGGATAAATTCTTTGTCATGCCAGCCATTGTCGATGATAATTTTACTCAAGGTGAATGCTAACATCCCATCCATTCCAGGACGAATAGGAACATGCAGATCTGCTTTCTTAGCAATCCCATTTTTAAGTGGATCTATGACGATCAATGAAGTACCATTACTTTTTGCCTCTTGAATAAAGGAATAAAGATGCATATTTGTCGATGTAACATTCCTACCCCAAACCACGATTGTTTTGGCATTGAACACATCCTCAATAGCATGACTTAATGAATTCCCAAAATCATAAGTTTGAGCCTGGATTCCAGCCCCCCAACAAAGACTACCAACGGTTTCTGTCATACCACCAAAATAATTAAAGAAACGTTTGTCTAATTCCTTTAATAAACCGCCTGAGGAATAATCATAACTATGAAGAATGGCTGTTGGTCCATATTCCTTTTTTATTTGGAGCATTTTCTCACTGATTTCATTTAATGCTTGCTCCCAAGAAATACGAATAAATTCACCATTAACCTTCTTAAGCGGAAATAAGATTCTTCTTTTATCATAAATTCGATCTTTAATCATCTTCCCCCGACCACAAATGTTCCCCTTCGTAATTGGATGATCAGGGTCGCCTTCGATACGAACTACTTGGTTGTTTTCAGTTGTTACAATAAATCCGCAAACATCAAAACAATTTAAGGGACAAGCTGTTTTCCACTGTTTTTCCATCTTTCTCTTCTCCCCTTCACTTACTCGTCTTTACTTACTCCTCTTTTTCTCCCTTTTGAAGCACCTTTTTTAATTTTCTCTCAAACTCTCTACGTGGGATGAGCACACTATGATTACAGCCTGTACATTTAATTCGTATATCCATCCCCATTCGGATCACTTTCCATGCATTGGTTCCACAAGGATGTGGTTTCTTCATTTCTACGATATCGTTTAAATCAAATTGTTTCTTTTCCATTTTAGTTCACCCCTTTGTTTTTTGAAAAGTGACTAATCTTGGATAAGGAATTTCAATCCCTGCTTGGTCAAATCCATTTTTAATTTTTGCCCTTAATTTACGAGCGACAGCAAAATGATTCATGGGTTTGGTTTCAGCAATGACACGAATGACAACTTCTGATGGCCCTAAATCTTGAACTCCAAGAATTTCTGGTGGTTTGATCATTTCGTTCATTTCTTTATACGTATTTGCTAATAATTTTTCCAATACAGAAATCACATGATCAATTTCTTCTTCGTATGCTATACCAACATCAACGACAGCGACTGAATTATGTGTTGAATAGTTTGTCACTTCAGAAATGGTTCCATTGGGAATAATATGAAGTTCTCCCGTCCAGTTGCGAATCTTTGTTATGCGTAACCCTATTTCCTCAACGGTTCCAGAAAAATTCCCCGTTGCAATATAATCACCAACAGCGAATTGGTCTTCAAATATGATAAAAAAGCCTGTAATCACATCTTTTACTAAACTTTGAGCACCAAAGCCGATAGCTAGTCCTAATATTCCAGCTCCTGCTAGAATTGGCCCTAAATTAAATCCGACCTTTTCCAAAATCATGAGAATAGCCAAGAAATTAATGGCATATTTTACAATATTTTGTATTAGAATTCCTAATGTTTTTGTTCTTCTTTCATCTACTTTAAAACTTGATCTAGGTTTTCTAATCATAAACTTTTCTATAATCTTTCCTGTTAACTTGATTAAAAGCTTTGCTAAAATCCAAATAAAAAGAATCTGAACAAAAGTCCAGAAAATATCAATCCACAAATCGATATCTAATAGCTTCATTCTGATCGTTTCCCAAAATGATCTTATATCGATTCCATCTAATTGACTTAGCGAAAATCCGAATCTCAAATAGATCTCTCCTTCTTTAAAATATTATTTTGATTGTTTTGCCATATGATTGATCTCTTGTTTTACATTTGATAATACCCTTTCTGATCCCTTTTAACAGGAAATGCACCTAATTTTCTTAAAATCCAGGCCAATATAAACTGGATCTAAAATACTTACGTGATTAGCAACTAAAACCAATTTTTTTGCTCTTTCATCGCCATTTTGATCACCATTTGGGAGATTAATTATATTTCTTTTCATTATATTATTTACCTTGTTTTTTGAAAAGGATAGAGAATCAATATAGATAAGACATACAAATTTAATACACCATACAAAGGATATAAAACTTTCACTAAATTAGCAAAACCAATAAAAGTAAAGGGAATAATGAAAAGAATTAAGCCAAAACTGATCTTTCCAGTTGAAAGGTTTATCTTATTTTGGATGCGATAGACTAATGCATGGATATTTGACAAAGCTGTCGTATAGATGGCTAACCATAAAATCATACTTACAATAAGTAATAAAACAGTTTGGTTGGTTGGGATTAATGCGAATAGTGGAATATCATATTGTTCAACATGGGGTACCCTTAATAGTGATAGATTGATCATCATCGCTACTAAGCCCAACCCAATGATACTGGTTATTCCTCCAAAGATGATTTCTCCTTTTGTTTCTATCCTCTTTCCCATTGTAGATAAGACTCCTAATAGAGAGATCATATTAAAAGCAACATACGTTATCGCAGATGGCCAAACTTCTAAATAGTGACGAGTAAAAGGCCCTGAAAGTGAAGGATTTCTAGATATATATAATAAACCGATCGCTAGAATAATCACTGTTTTAATTGGCATTAGAATACTGTTTAAGTTGATCAGGCCACGAACTCCCTTAATTAGCACTAGCCATATTGCAATACTTACGATACCTACTCCTAAAATAAAAGGTAAGTTCCATTGTACAAATGTTGCACCGCTTCCAGCCAACATAATGATTGATCCCGAAACTAAATACAAAAAAATAAGGGTATCAAATAACCTGCTAAGTGTATTTCCTAGTAATAATACCAGAATATCATAATAATTCTCTGTTTGATGGCGCCAACTCATCCAAAGAATAAAGATGCTACTTAACGAAAATAAGGTTAAGGCAATCAATAGTCCAAAGATACTCTGCCTTCCATAAGAAGTAAAGAACTCCCAAATCTCACGCCCTGAAGCAAATCCTGCGCCTATGGTCGTACCCATAATTGTTAAACCTATTTTTAAACCATTCCACATCTTTTTCTGCAAGTGATTCACCCCTCAAATAGCTTCCTGTCCTATGTATATTTCTAACCCTTTCTACATATACTAGTAATACTATTTTTATGGAGGCTTCTATGAATCTATTTAAAAACAATCAATGTTCTAAATATGTGATTGACTATTCTGACCCACAAGCACTTCATTTCCTTACTAACCGTATACAATATATGATTGACCAATATGATTACCAACATTGGGTCGTGGTATGCATTGGTACTGACCGTTCTACAGGTGATTCTCTTGGGCCTTTGGTGGGATCACAATTGAGGTTGTATGACTCTACTAAAAGGGTTTTCGGGACATTAGATGAACCAGTTCATGCTTTAAACCTACAAGATACGATAGACATCATCCAAAACCATTATCCTGATTCTGGTATCATCGCGATCGATGCTAGTCTAGGACAATTAACAAGTGTGGGTACGATTCAAGTAGTAAATGGTCCATTAAAACCAGGCGCAGGAGTGCAAAAAAATTTACCTGAGATCGGACATTTCCACATTACTGGAATTGTTAATGTAGGCGGATTTATGGAATATTTTGTTTTACAAAATACTAGGCTTAGTATAGTCATGAAAATGGCAGATCTTATTACCCATGCGATTACCAACACGACTTGCTGGAACCAAAATTCAGCCACATATCGAAGCCCATCAATTGGATTTGTTGATCATATGTAAGAAAAGAGCCTTAAATCAAAACGATTTAGGCTCTTTTGCCATTCACATCACGTGCAATGCTTTCCTTTTCTAATATTCGCTTTAATGCTTTATGCAACAATCATTTTCACATTGAGATTTTCTTTCATCTCCTTTGCAATTTGCATTGCATGGCCGGGGTATAATGGATTAACAATAAATATCAACCGTTTCCTATCCATCATTATTTAGTTGCTCTCTCTATTGCCAGAATTTCCTCTTTCGAAAGTTGGTACCTTGATTCTCCAGCCTCTATAGGTTTAGCATAGGTGTTTGACTCACCTCTATTATAAATACTTGTTATAACGATACCGTTCTTCTTTTCATCTAAAATAGCGATTGAAAAACTTAAGTCATTTCCTTGTTCACCAAATGCATTATAGCGAATGATTCCAACTTGTCCCTTTATATTTGTTAGTTTTTCCAAAATAAGATGAAGTTGTTTTCTGTTTTGGGCAATAATTTCTTTTATCTCATCCATGTCAGATGAAAAGTTCTCAATCATTTGTTCTAAATTATTTACACTGCCGCCCCTACTAAAACGTAAGAAGCGTTTTTTTAAGTTTTTTAATTTAAAACTAATCGTTATATTCCATATCAATAAAATTATAGCTAATAATCCGAGCAATAAGATGATTTCATCGATATATTGTGAAACGATATCCACTATTCATTCTTCCTTTCACATAAATATAAACTTTCCATGCGGTTAAAATAACTTAGAAATCCATTGAACCAAAATGACTCCGATTGGTGCAATAATGATTGCTGGCAACATATTAGCTACATTAATTTTCTTCAATTCTAAAATATTAATCGCAATCGCAATAATTAATATTCCTCCAGTTGCAGTAATTTCCACAATCATTGTATCTAGTAATTCTTGACTAAAAAGTAAGTGGATATATTTTGCTAATAATGCGATCATTCCTTGGTATATCAAGACAGGAACTGCTGAAAATACAACCCCAAATCCTAAGGTGGAAGCAAAGATAATTGCAGAAAAGCCATCTAACATTGCTTTTAAATATAATAAGCGATGGTCAAGATTTAGACCACTATTTAAAGACCCAAGTATGGCCATTGCCCCTATTGTATAAACCAGTGTAGCTGTTACAAAAGCATTCGAAATATTTCCCTTTTTCGACCCACCTAGTTTCCGTTCTAACCAGTGACCAAGTTGATCTAGTTTATCATCAATCTTTAAAATTTCCCCTAATACGCCACCAAGCACTAAACTAAGAATAACAAGTAAAAAATTCTCCGTTTTTAATCCCATTAAGATTCCCTGAATGATAACAGCTAATCCTAAACCTTGCATAACTGTATCTCTCATCTTTAAAGGAATATTTGGTAAAAACGCACCGATCATTCCACCAAAGATAATGGCAATCGTGTTCACTAATGTACCTTGTAAGACCATTTTTTCCTACCTCACATCATCAAAGAAATGATTTCTTTTAATGCATTTAAAAGCGTATCTATTTCTTTTTCCGTATTTGTGTGTCCTAAACTTACCCTCACTAAGCCACTACTTTCTGTATGACAAATTTCATGGGCTAATGGTGCACAATGAAAACCGCTTCTGACAGCGATCTGATAATGACTATCTAAAACTGTAGCAACTTCATTAGAGTCATGCCCTTCTATCTGAAGGCTTACAACAGGAACCCTTTCTATATGTAGATCTGGCCCATACCATTTCACTTGTGGAATTTGCTCTAAGCCCTTCAATAAATATTGTGTTAACTGCCATTCTCTGTTCTTTAACTTTTCGATACCTTGTTGTTCAATATAATCGATACCTGCTCCTAAACCAACAATTCCGACTGTATTAAGTGTCCCTGATTCATAACGGTTAGGGCTGGCTTTGGGTTGGTCGATTTTTTCTGATTGATTTCCTGTTCCACCATGAATCAAAGGAGATAGTTCTATACTTGGATTGATATATAATCCCCCTACTCCTTGTGGACCAAGTAATGCCTTATGACCGGGAAAAGCCAATAGATCTATATTCATTTCCTTCACATCAATCTGATACCTACCCACGGTTTGTGCTGCATCAACTAAAAAGGCTATTCCATTTTTCTTTGCTATGGCTCCAATCTCCTTAATCGGTTGAATCGTTCCTAAAACATTAGAAGCATGGGAGAAGACGAATAATCTTGTGTTTGATTGAATGGCATTCTCTATTTCCTTTAACTGAAGTTTGCTTTGTTCATTTGGTTTTACATAAGTAATTTCAATACCTAATTCTTTTCTTAGGTATTCTAACGGTCTTCTTACTGAATTATGCTCTAGATGACTTGTTATAACATGATCACCCTTTTTAAGAAACCCTTTTATTGCTTGATTTAATGCTTGAGTTGTATTCATAAAGAAAACAATTTGGTTAGGGTTTTGTACATTTAATAGTTTAGCTATTTTTACTCTAGTTGCATAAATCGCTTCAGATGCAATAGCTGCCATCTTATGATTCCCTCTGCCAGGATTAGCACCATTTTCACGAAGAAATTGAGTTAAGGTAAAAATGACTTGCTCTGGTTTTGGCCATGAAGACGCCGCATGATCAAAATAAATCATTTTTTTCACATCCCTATTTAAATGGATCAGTTAAAGATAAAGACAACCTTTCATTGGTTGCCTTGATGGAGGTTATTCTTCTATACCTAGCATCTCCAGTATTCGGTTTAAATCGCTTTGATTAAAATATTCAATTTCTATCTTCCCTTTATTTTTCCCCGTTTTAATTTTTACTGCAGTTTTAAACCGATTACGCAATTGGTCCTCCAATTGTTTATAGATAGGATTAATTGTTTCCTTTTTTTCGTTGTTTCACGTGAAACATTTTCTTTTAAAGATTTTATTTTTTCTTCAAGTGTTCGTACACTCCAGTTTTCAGTAATCACCTTATTACATAAAAATTTCTGTTGTTCTGGATGATCTAAGGAAATTAATGCCCTTGCATGTCCCATAGAAAGGTTACCATTACCAACCTGAGATTGTATTTCATCGGGTAGTTGAAGAAGTCTCATAAAATTTGCTACGTTCGGTCGGCTTTTTCCTACTTTTGCCGCTAATTCTTCTTGAGTTAAGTTGAACTGTTGCATGAGTTTTGCGTAAGCATTGGCAATTTCGATTGGGTTTAAATTTTCCCGTTGTAAGTTTTCAATTAAAGCAATCTCCATTACTTGCTGATCAGAAAATTCCTTAATTACCACTGGAATCTTCTCTAAATTTAAAGCTTTGGTTGCACGCCATCTTCTTTCACCAGCAACAATTTCGTACCCATTAAGTGATTTTCTCACAACGATCGGTTGAATCACACCATGCTCTTTAATAGAGTCCATCAGTTCAGATAATTGACCATCGTCAAAATTCTTTCTTGGTTGATAGGGATTTGGTCTGATTTTAGCTACTTCCAATTCAGAAATTTGATCTTTTTCATCAATATTAAGTGACGGAATTAAAGCGTCTAATCCTCTTCCAAGGCGTTTACTCATATTCAGCCACTTCCTTTGCTAAATCGATATAGACCTCAGCACCTTTTGATTTTGGATCATAGGTAACAATAGATTGACCATGACTTGGCGCCTCACTAAGCCGAACATTCCTAGGTATGATGGTTGAATATACCTTATCTTGGAAATATTTTTTAACTTCTTCAACCACTTGGATGCTTAGGTTTGTTCTTGCATCAAACATCGTCAAAAGAACCCCTTCGATCATTAAATCTGTATTTAGATGCTTTTGAACTAATCGAATTGTATTTAATAGCTGGCTTAATCCTTCTAATGCATAGTACTCACATTGGATCGGAATTAATACAGAATCAGCAGCTGTTAAGGAATTAACAGTTAAAATCCCTAATGAAGGTGGACAATCAATAATGACGTAATCATATTTATCCCTTACAATATGTAAAGCACGCTTTAACCTAACCTCTCTAGAAATGGTAGGAACTAATTCTATCTCTGCCCCGGCTAATTGAATCGTTGCAGGTATAAGTTCCAAACCCTCAATTTCTGTAGGATATATCGCATCTTTAGGAGAAATATCATTGATAAGGATATCGTAAATACAATACTCTACATCAGCTTTGTTAATACCTATTCCACTCGTAGTATTACCTTGGGGGTCAATATCCACTAACAAAACTTTCTTCCCTAATTTAGCCAAGCTTGCACTTAAATTAACCGAAGTAGTCGTTTTTCCTACTCCACCTTTTTGATTTGCGATGGCAATAATTTTCCCCATTTTACTTCACCTCACTTATAACGAAAACACATGTCATTCTTGCTGCCTTATTGGTGATATTACTTGGAACAAACATCATAAAGTGCATTTAATATTTTATCTTATTTATTTGTTTGTGAATAGGGATTTTGAAGATCTTTTTTAACATGAATAAG
Source organism: Tepidibacillus decaturensis (assembly GCF_001561915.1). GTDB lineage: Bacteria > Bacillota > Bacilli > Tepidibacillales > Tepidibacillaceae > Tepidibacillus_B > Tepidibacillus_B infernus. The sequence goes on from NZ_LSKU01000001.1 coordinate 2,692,946, forward strand.
CGGCAAAAATACTTGCCGCCTAATAAATGTCAGTTGATTACTTTATTTTTTTGGAATTTTGATAATAAATTCATAATATTCATCATGATCTTTTTCATCTGTAATAATATCCATTCCTGTTTTTAAAACCATATCTACAGATTGTCTAATTGTATTCATAGCAATTCGCATATCTCTTGAAAAAGCAATTTTTTAGTTTTTGGTTTGCTTTCACCCGTCAATTTTTCAATGATTTGTTTAATCCTTGTTTCGGTTTGTTTTACATTTAACTCTTTTTCTATGATCTCTTGTAGCAATTTTTCCTGAATAGATTGATCAGGCAATGATAATAAAGCTCTAGCATGCCTTTCGGTGATTTTTCTTCCCATTAGAGCATCTTGAACAGTCTGAGATAAATTTAATAATCTTATTTTATTTGCTATCGTAGATTGTCCTTTCCCTAATCTTTGAGCCAAACTTTCTTGTGTTAGTCCATGTAATTCCATTAATTTTTGATATGCTACTGCTTCCTCAATTGCTGTTAACCCTTCACGTTGGAGGTTTTCGATTAAAGCGATTGATGCAGATTGAGCATCATTAAAATCTTTAATAATTGCTGGAATTGTTTGAAGTTCTAGTCTCTTGACTGCTCGCCATCTTCTTTCACCAGCAATGATTTCATACATACCATCACGAGGACGCACAACAATGGGTTGGATGACTCCATGAATTTTAATGGTTTGGCTTAATTCCTCAATTCGATCTTCATCAAACAAGGACCTGGGTTGATAAGGATTAGGAACGATTTGATCCACAGGAATTTGCTTTACTTCATCATTTCCACGATCTTGCAATCCAAAAAGACGAGAAAAATGGTCTTTCATTTGACCACACCACCTACTTTAACATTCAATCATATGTATTCTCTTTCTATTTTAAAATTCCTGCACGATTTAAAAAAGAATTTGTTTCACGTGAAACATTTTCACTGTATTGGCTCACGATTAGGGGTTCCTGATTTTCTAGGGTATTTAATAGGAGTAGATTTTGTTTTATTGATGATAATAATTGTCCTTTCACCAAAATGTTCAGGTAAATCAAAATTATGTTCTTTAACAAAAACTCCGCCTAAGAGTTGTATTGCCTTTTGGGCTTCAGCAATTTCTTCATTTGCTCTAGCCCCTTTTAAGGCAATCATCGATCCCTTTAACTTAATAAAGGGTAAAGATAATTCTGCAAGCACATTAAGTTTTGCAACTGCTCTAGAGATTGCTATATCAAATGATTCCCTAAGATCTGATTTCCTAGCTATTTCCTCAGCTCTACCATGAATAAAATCAACATTTTTAAGGTTAAGGGTCTCAATAAGATGTTGTAGAAAAGTAATTCGTTTATTTAAAGAATCTAATAACGTTAATTTTAAATCAGGAAAACAAATTTTTAAAGGAATGCTTGGAAAACCTGCCCCAGCACCAATATCAATCATTCTTTGTTGAGAAAAAGGATAAAAGAAAGCAGGAGTAATTGAATCAAAAAAATGCTTAACGATTACTTCCTCTGGGTCAGTAATTGCTGTAAGATTCATTTTTTTGTTCCAATCTATTAATAAATCATAGTAGGTTGCAAATTGCTGTAATTGACTGTCTGTACAATCAATCTGATAGGATCGCAATCTTTCGTTTAATTTTTCTATCATATCCATTTCCATCTTATTTCCCCTGTTCAATATAGACTAATAAAATCGAAATATCTGCAGGGCTAACACCAGATATTCTAGAGGCCTGGCCAATATTCATAGGTTGAATTTTATTTAACTTTTCTCTTGCTTCCATAGAAAGACCACTTATTTTATTATAATCTAACCATTCTGGTATTTTCTTTGCCTCAACCTTTTTCATTTTCTCTACAAGTAACAGTTGTTTCTCAATATAACCCGAGTATTTTATTTGAATTTCAACCTGTTCCTTCATTTCAGCAGATAATTCCACAGGACTGGGTGAGAGTTTTTCGATGATTTCGTAAGTAATTTCAGGTCTTCTAAGCAATGTAGCCAATTCAACAGCATTGTTTAATTCAGAAGTTCCTACCTCTTTCATCATCACTTGAACCTCTTCTGAAGGTCTGATCTTTTCCGTTTTTAAGCGATTGATCTCTTGTTCAATTTTCTCTTTTTTATCAAGAAAACGTTGATATCGCTCATCATCGATCAAACCTAGTTGATACCCTATTTCTCGAAGTCTTAGATCTGCGTTATCATGACGCAACAACAAACGGTATTCTGCCCTTGAAGTTAATAGTCGATAAGGTTCATTGGTACCCTTTGTAACCAAATCATCAATAAGCACCCCGATATAAGCTTGAGAACGATCCAATACGACTGGATCTTTTCCTAATACCCTGCATGCAGCATTGATACCAGCCATAAGACCCTGACCTGCAGCTTCTTCATACCCAGAGGTTCCATTTAATTGTCCAGCTGTAAATAAATTCTTAATCTTTTTCGTCTCTAAGGTTGGCCATAATTGAGTAGGTACGATTACATCATATTCAATTGCGTACCCAGCCCGCATGATCTCTGCGTTTTCTAAACCAGGAATCGTTCGTAGCATATCAATCTGAACTTCCTCTGGTAAACTCGTAGAAAGTCCTTGAACATACATCTCATTTGTATGTTCCCCTTCAGGTTCCAAGAAAATTTGGTGGCGTGGTTTATCATTAAAACGTACTACTTTGTCCTCAATAGAAGGACAATATCTTGGGCCGGTACCTTCAATGACTCCGGAAAACATCGGGGCCCGGTGTAGATTATTATTGATGATCGAATGAGTTAGAAAATTGGTATAGGTTAACCAACATGGAATTTGATCTAAACGATATTCAGTTGTATCAAAAGAAAAAGCTCTAGGCTCTTCATCTCCTGGTTGAATTTCCATTTTGGAAAAATCAATTGAATCTCGATCAACCCTTGGAGGAGTCCCAGTCTTAAATCTGACGAGTTCAAAACCTATTTCTCTTAAGTGTTCAGATAATTTAACAGATGGTTGTTGATTATTTGGACCACTTTCATAGATCAGATCACCTAAAATAATTCTACCCCTTAAATAAGTCCCTGTTGTTAATACAACGGTTTGACTATAATATTCTGCACCAGTTCGGGTGATTACCCCTTTTACCACTTGATCTTCAATGATAAGCTTTTCTACCATCGTTTGTTTTAAAGTTAAGTGAGGGGTCGTTTCTAACGTTTTTTTCATCTCTTTTTGGTATTCGAACTTATCTGCTTGAGCGCGCAATGCATGGACAGCAGGACCTTTTCCGGTATTTAGCATCCTCATCTGCAAATATGTTTTATCAATATTCCTTCCCATTTCACCACCCAAGGCATCGATTTCTCTAACAACATGTCCTTTTGCTGGCCCGCCAATAGATGGGTTACAAGGCATAAAAGCAATCGTATCTAAACTAATGGTCAGTAATAAAGTTTCTACTCCCATTCTGGCAGCTGCTAGTGCAGCTTCTACACCTGCATGTCCTGCACCTACTACAATGCAGCCAAATTCACCAGCTTTATATCCCATCTTCATTCCTCCAATGAATGTCATCTTTATTTTCCAACACAGAATTGCGAAAAGATTTGATCTATTAAATCTTCACTAACCGCTTCTCCAATAATTTCACCTAACAGATCCCAAGCATTTTTTACATCTATTGCTATCATATCAATTGGTAGCCAATCTTCAATAGAATGTATGGCATCTTCTATACTTTGTAAAGCCCTTTTTAATAATGAAATATGTCTTGCATTTGATACATAAGTTAAATCCTCTGTTTGAATTTGGCCTGCAAAAAATAGTTCACTTATCGTTTCTTCTAACTGATCAATACCTTGTTCTTTGATAACAGACATCAAAATCATTCTTGCATCTGGTATTTTCTGTTTTACTAAATCCAAATCTATCTTTTGTGGTAAATCTGTTTTATTGATAATCACAATCACATGAAGTCCTTGAACTAATTCCATCAATCGTAAATCATCTTCAGATAATTCTTGGTTAAAGTTTAGAACAAGTAGAACTAAATCTGCTTCTTCTAATGCCTTTCTTGATCTTTCCACACCGATTTTCTCTACAAGATCTTCTGTTTCTCTAATCCCTGCAGTGTCAACTAATTTAAGAGGAACTCCCTTAATATTAATGTACTCTTCAATGATATCTCTGGTTGTTCCAGCTATTTCAGTAACAATGGCCTTATTTTCATGAATCAATGTATTTAATAGTGAAGATTTACCTACATTAGGTCTACCAATAATAACAGTTGATAATCCTTCACGCAGTATTTTCCCTTGAGAAGCAGTATCCAATAAATAATTTATCTCTTTTTTCACCTCTTTTGTTTTTGAAAGCAATAATTCATGAGTAACAGATTCAACATCATGTTCAGGATAGTCTATTGTTACTTCAATATGAGCTAGTACCTCTAATAAAGTTTGCCGTAATTCCTTAATTTTTCTAGACAATTTACCTTCTACTTGTTTTAGAGCTAACTGCATAGCTTTATCTGTTTTTGATCGAATTAAATCAATCACTGCCTCTGCTTGAGATAAATCAATTCTTCCATTTAGAAATGCCCTTTTTGTTAATTCTCCTGGTTCAGCCAATCTTGCTCCTTCTTCTAAAATCGCATCTAAAACCCTTCGAACTGATACTAAACCACCATGACAATTTACTTCAACTACATCCTCTTTTGTGTATGTTCTTGGAGCCCTCATCACTGTTACCATCACTTCGTCTATCACTTGTCCACATTTATCAATCAGTTTCCCATAATGGATAGTGTGACTATCCACAGTGGATAACTTTTTTCTCCCTCTATATAAACGATCTACAATATCAATCGCTTCATTCCCACTTACACGAACAATTGCAATTCCACCTTCTCCTAACGCGGTAGATATTGCAGCTATTGTATCAAAATCCATCGATGACCACCTCAGTATCTATATCTTCTAAAAAAGTAGAATACCATATTTTGAATAAAAGAACAAAAACAAAAATATTTATCCACATGTTTATAACAAAATTATTATGTAGTATGCCCAATTAAATAAAATTTAATGTTATCCACATCTCTTCTTCCTCTTTTTAAGATAACCCACAAAAGTAACGTCTTCCTTCGAAGTGTATTCGATTACTTTTGTGAGGTCTCAATAAAATAGATTTTTTCGCAAAAAAAATCCCTGTTACTAACAAAAGTTAATAACAGGGATCAATTAAAACTATTTTCTAGTAATAACAACCTTACGATTTGGTTCCTCTCCTTGACTATAAGTTTGAACCTTTGGATGGTCTTGTAATTTAGTATGAATGATCTTCCTTTCAGAAGGTGTCATTGGTTCAAGAACAACTTCTTTGCCTGTTCTTATCACTTTTTCAGCTAATCTATTTGCTAGTTCTTCTAATGTTGCCTTTCTTCTTGAACGGTAATTTTCAGCGTCTAACACAATACGCAATCGATTATGATCTACCTTCCGATTAGCAACAATGTTAACCAAATATTGTAGGGAGTCTAATGTTTGTCCTCTTCTACCAATTAGTATTCCTAGATCTTTTCCTACAAAATTAAGGACAGTATAATCAGCCTGATTAAATTGTTCAATTTGGACTTTCAAATTCATTGATTTAAATACATCAAATAAAAACTTTTTCGCTTCCTCTAAAGGATCTACCTGTTCTGGAAACAATTCTACTTCTACTACCGCATTTTTTCCAATTAATCCAAATAGCTTTTTGCTTGGTTGTTCTAAAACTTTTACCTTAACCCTATCTTCTGTCGTACCTAGTTGTCTGAGGGCTGATTGAACTGCTTCTTCCACAGTTTTACCGGTAGCTATTACTTTTTCCATACTAATTGCCCCCTATTAAATTTTTACTTGGTGGTTCTATAGATCAATTTGGTCTGTGCAATGGAAAAAATATTACCAATTACCCAATATAGTGCTAATGCAGCTGGTAATGAAATTCCAATAAATAAGATCATGGCAGGCATCACAACGGCCATAATTTTCTGCTGTTGGGCAGCTTGTGGAGTTACGGCAACACTCGTTGACGTCATTTTAATTTGTAAATAAGTTGTAATCGCTGCAAGAATTGGAAAAATATAGTAAGGATCAGGTGTTCCAAGGGAAACCCATAAGAAATCATGCTCAGCAATAAAGGCATTCCTGCTAATCGCATGATAAAAGGCAATTAAAATCGGCATCTGAATAAATATAGGTAAGCAACCCGATAAAGGATTTACATTATGTTTTTGGAAGAGTTTCATTGTTTCTTCCTGTATTTTTTGGGCATTATCTTTATATTTTTCTCTAATCTTTGTGATTTCAGGTTGTAAATCCTGCATTTTCTTAGTACTTCTAATTTGAGTAATCATTAGAGGAAGCACCAAAAAACGAATTAAAATGGTTGTTACAATGATAGCTAAACCATAGTTATTAAATAATATCTTAGCAAAAAAATCTATGGTAATAGATAATGGATAGACAAAATATTTATCCCAAATTCCGTTAGCAGGATCTATTTGGGTACCCGGTTTAGCAGAACAACCAGTACTAAATATAGCTATTACAACCAATAATAAAATGATATATGTGCGTTTCCGCAAGATAACTCCTCCTCTAATTATTTTCCTTTTTAGGTACCGGATCATATCCACCTGGATGTAAAGGATGGCATTTTGCAATTCTTTTTGCAGATAACCAACTACCCTTAAGTGCTCCGTGTATCTCAATTGCTTCTAATGCATAGTGAGAGCATGTCGGGGCAAAACGACAAGTAGGCGGTTTCATTGGTGAAATAAATTTTCGATAGAAACGAATGAGAATCAAAAGTAACTTTTTCACCTGTTAAACCCTCCTAACTGAGATACATCAATGATATAAATAAATGATTTAATCATTTGTTTCAATGATTTTCATTTTTTTAAATAAATGTTTAAGACTTCTCTCAAAATGGGGAAGATCCATCTGAGCCGCTGGAATCCTTGCAATAATAATATAATCCTTTTTCTTTTTTATTTCATATTTTAACAAAAGGGAACGAATGGCTTCTTTTATTAAACGTTTAACCCGATTCCTGATCACGGCATTACCAACCTTTTTACTCACCGAGATACCAAAACGATAAGGTTCAGCCTTGGGTTGATCCATCATGTATAATACCAATTCACGATTAGAAACAGATCTTCCATATGTATATACTTTTTTAAAATCTTCTCTTTTTTTTAAGCGTAGCTCTTTTTGCAAAATAAAGAAACCCCCATACAAATAGATGAATACGTTCACAAAACAAGATATAACTAAGTGAAAGTATGGGTAATTATTCCTCATAATAAACCTATTCTAACACATTCTGAATCTTAAATTAAACTAATCTTTCGATAAAGTAACGTAAACATATTTTCTTTCAATTGAAAAAAGGCCACTAATCTGTGGCCTATTATGCAGATAATACTTTTCTTCCTTTTCTACGACGTGCAGCTAAAACCTTACGGCCATTTTTAGTGCTCATTCTTTTACGGAACCCATGTACTTTACTTCTTTTACGAACATTTGGTTGAAATGTTGGTTTCATCTATAACACCTCCCCTTGAGGATCAAAATTCATGAAAGACATTCTTAAATAGTTTATCAACTATAAAAGAGATTTGTCAAGAATAGGATTTTTATTTCTTCATGTCGATAAGTAAAATTATCCACATGTTCTTATTCGACATTTTTCACACAGCTTATCCACAAAATATTGTGTTGTGAATAACCGCTATCCACTAATTATTGTGATTGTGGATAAGTTGGATAAGACCATTGATTATCTAGGTTTTATCTGATATTATTGTGTTAATATATCTAGTGGATATTTACCTTTGATAAAATACATATTCACAATCTGTGGATAAAATTGTGGACAGTTATCCATGGTTGTGGATTTTTTATTCACATCTTGTGATTATTTTTTACTTATATCGCAAATTTTTGTGCTCTTACGACATTATTTTTATCCACATTTATTCATAATACTCTGTGGAAAAAAGAAATACAGAGGAGGGACATCGTGGAGCAATTAAGTAGTTTATGGCAGAAGGCCTTATCTATAATTGAAACAAAATTAAGTAAACCTAGCTTTGAAACTTGGCTAAAATCAACACAAATCTCTTCTTTAATCAATAATGATCTCACAATTATTGCTCCAAATGAGTTTGCTAGGGACTGGTTGGAGTCTAGGTACTCTGGTCTGATCCAAGATACCTTGTTTGAAGTAATCGGTGAAAAACTAAATATTAAGTTTATTATTCCACCATCTGCATCTGATATTCATCTAGATCAAGTATCTCCGACACCTAAAGAAGTAAAACCTTCAAATTTTGATGAAGAGGATGCCCATACAAAATCCTTATTAAACCCAAAATATACATTTGATACCTTTGTGATTGGGGCTGGAAACCGCTTTGCCCATGCAGCATCACTCGCAGTTGCTGAAGCTCCTGCTAAAGCATATAATCCTTTATTTATATATGGCGGAGTAGGATTAGGGAAAACTCATTTAATGCATGCAATTGGGCACTATGTTGTTCAGCATAATGAAAAAGCTAAAGTGTTATATATTTCATCAGAAAAATTTACAAATGAATTTATTAACTCGATACGTGATAATAAAACCATTGAATTTCGCAACAAGTATCGAAATATTGATATTTTACTTATTGACGATATTCAATTTCTAGCTGGAAAAGAATCAACACAAGAAGAATTTTTCCATACTTTTAATGCTTTGCATGAAGCAAGTAAACAAATTATTATTTCTAGCGATCGAACTCCAAAAGAAATCCCTACTTTAGAAGATCGTCTTCGTTCTAGATTTGAATGGGGTTTAATTACTGATATTCAGCCACCGGATTTAGAAACAAGGATTGCAATTCTTAGAAAAAAAGCAAAGGCAGAGAATTTAGATATTCCTAATGAAGTCATGATCTATATTGCTAATCAGATCAATACAAATATCCGTGAGTTAGAAGGAGCTTTGATTCGTGTTGTTGCATACTCATCCTTGATCAACAAAGATATGAGTGTTGACTTAGCTTCTGAGGCATTAAAGGACATTATTCCTTCCACTAAGCCTAAAGTCATTACAATTCATGACATTCAAAAAAATACAGCTGAGCATTTTAGTCTGAAATTAGAAGATTTAAAGGCAAAAAACGAACAAAAGCTGTAGCTTTTCCTAGACAAATAGCAATGTACTTGACTAGAGAACTCACAGACTATTCTCTACCCAAAATAGGAGAAGAATTTGGAGGTAGAGATCATTCTACTGTGATTCATGCTTATGAAAAAGTATCTACACAATTAAAAACAGATCCAGACTTAGAAAAAACGATAACCAATTTAATTGAAAAAATTAAAAACCATAACTAATTAGTTTATGTTATGCTGTGAATAAATATGACAGATTTATTTACAGCTTATCCACATGTTGATTTCTTTAATTTCGTTAGCCTTATTTCAATTATTCACATATTCACAAGTATTATTACTATAACTACTATTTTTTATAAATTAATAAATATATGTATAATGAAGGCCATATATTCCAATGATGGAGGGTAATCATGCATTTTTTGTTCATAAAAATCAGTTGGTTAATGCACTTCAGCATGTTCAAAAAGCTGTTTCATCAAAGACAACAATTCCAATTTTGACAGGAATCAAATTTGATATTGGAACAAAGGGTTTAATCATTACTGGTAGTGATTCTGATATTTCTATTCAAGTTCTTATTCCTCTAGTGGAAAATGGAGAAGAATGGGTACAATTGATTATACCAGGCAAAATTGTAGTCCCAGCAAAATATATTTTGGAGATTGTTAAAAAGTTACCAGGAGAAATGATTGAATTTGAAGTGATTGATCATTTTACAATAATAATTAAATCAGGTTCTTCTGAATTTCGACTTAATGGTTTTGATGCTGATGAATATCCAAACTTACCACAAATCATCGACGAAGAAGAACATGTATTTACGATTCCTAGCGATCTTTTAAAAATGATGATTCGCCAAACTCAATTTGCTGTTTCAACCATAGAAAGTCGACCCATTTTAACAGGTGTGTTATGGAATCTAGAAAACCAGGTTTTAAAATTTACTGCAACTGATTCCCATCGTTTAGCTGTTAGAGAAGCCACGGTTGAAAGCTTAACAAACCTATCTTTTCAAAATGTAGTGATTCCAGGTAGATCTCTAAGTGAATTAAGTAAAATTCTTGATGATACTCAGACACCTGTTGAAATCATCGTCAATGAAAATCAAATTTTAATCAAAATGAATCATGTTTTATTTTTATCAAGATTATTGGATGGTACTTATCCTGATACTTCTAGAATTATTCCAGATAAATATAAAACAAAGATTATTATTCAAACGAAAAAATTATTAGAATCAATTGAAAGAGCTTCTTTATTAGCTAGAGATGGTAAAAATAATATCGTTAAGTTTACAAATATAGAGAATCTTTTAATCGAAGTTTCTTCTAATTCACCTGAGGTTGGAAATGTTACTGATCAATTACAAATAAAAAATATAGAAGGTGAGCCAGTCAAAATTTCCTTTAATGCAAAATATATGCTAGATGCTTTAAGAGCGATTGACAGTGAAGAAGTTCAAATTGAATTTACAGGCGCATTAAGTCCATTCGTGATTAAGCCAATTGAACATCATCGAATTTTACAACTCATTTTGCCAGTAAGAACTTATTAAAGGAGAAAGTTGTGATGAATGAGGTATTGATTGATACCGAATATATAACTTTAGGACAGTTTCTTAAAATGGTCGATGTGATTCAATCAGGTGGCCATGCAAAAATATTTTTAATGGAACATCAAGTTAAGGTAAACGGAGAAAAAGAAACAAGACGAGGTCGGAAATTACATCCTGATGATATAATTTCCATTGAACAAATTGGTAAATTTCAGATCAAATATTCATCTTAAGGGAGAAGATGTGATGTTTGTTGAGCATCTCCAATTAAAAAATTTCCGTAATTATCAAGATTTAAATCTTCATTTTGACCATCAAATCAATATTTTTCAGGGGGATAATGCTCAAGGTAAAACAAATATCTTAGAAGCGATCTATGTCTTAGCTTTAGCTAAATCCCACCGAACTTCAAAAGAAAAGGAATTGGTCCAATGGGGCCAATCTTTTTCTGTTATTAAAGGAACGATTCAAACAAGAAGAAACTCATTAAAATTGGAAATGCAGCTAACTTCTAAAGGGAAAAAGGCAAAAATCAATCAATTAGAACAACGTAAATTAAGTGATTATATAGGTGCATTCAATGTAATTATGTTTGCACCAGAGGATTTGACATTAGTAAAAGGAAGTCCTCAATATCGTAGGAAATTCCTCGATGTTGAAATTGGACAAGTTAGTCCTTCCTATCTATACCATTTATCCCAATATCAAAAAATCATTCAACAAAGAAATAATTTATTAAAGGATTTTACCAAGAATGAAAAGAATAAATTAGAGTTATTGGAAATTTGGGATCAACAATTAGTTGAATATGGTTCAAAAGTCATTTCCAAAAGATTGTATTTTTTGAGACACTTAGAAAAATGGGCTAAAGAAATCCATGCAGGAATTACTGATCAAAATGAAGAGTTATCTATCCTTTATAAACCTTCATTTCCTTTAGAATTAGGTAATATTGATGTACAAGATATGAGTGATCAGTTCACTTTAAGATTACAAAAAATAAGAAAACAAGAACTTTTTCGGGGGACTAGTCTGATTGGTCCACATCGTGATGATTTATATTTTTCTATCAATCAAATTGATGTTCAGTCCTTTGGTTCACAAGGCCAGCAACGTACCACCGCTTTGTCTCTCAAATTAGCAGAAATAGAACTGATTCATGATGAAATAGGAGAATACCCTGTTTTATTATTGGATGATGTTCTTTCAGAATTAGATCAAAAAAGACAAACTCAATTAATTCAAACGATTGAAAATAAAGTGCAAACCATGATTACAACAACAAGTACAGAAGGAATTAACATCAATACATTAAAACGTTCTTCTATCTTTTATGTGGAACAAGGTCTTATTTCCTAAGAATCGAGGTGAAACCTTATGTTTATGCATATTGGTGGAGATATAGTTGTCAAGACAAAAGAAATTGTGGCAATCTTAGATATTAGTCATTTTGCTAAAAGAAAGAAAAAACTTCATTCCTTTATTGCACAAGTAGAGAATAAAAACAATGTGGTTAAAATAACAACTGAAGGAAGTAAATCCCTTGTGGTCACGGCAGATAAAATGTATTACTCTCCTATTTCTTCTTTAACGTTATTAAAAAGAGCAAACACGATCTTTTAACCTCATTAAGAAAACCCACAAAAGTGACGATTAAAGAAAAATAGGTAGTAAGAATGGAAGGTGTGCAAATGCTAACAAAACAACAACATAATTATGATGAAAGTCAAATTCAGGTCTTAGAAGGTTTGGAAGCAGTTCGTAAAAGACCTGGGATGTATATAGGGTCAACAAGTGAAAGAGGATTGCACCATTTAGTATGGGAAGTTGTCGATAATAGTATTGATGAAGCTCTTGCAGGATACTGTAATCATATTACTGTGGTTGTACATCAAGATAATAGTGTAACAGTTATAGATAATGGTAGGGGTATTCCTGTTGGAATTCATCCTAAGATGGGACGGCCAGCAGTAGAAGTAGCATTAACTGTATTACATGCTGGTGGTAAATTTGGTGGTGAAGGTTATAAGGTTTCTGGTGGATTACATGGTGTTGGGGTTTCAGTAGTAAATGCTCTTTCAGAATGGTTAGAAGTAGAAGTAAAAAGAGAGGGAAAGATCCATTTACAACGCTATCACCGTGGAATTCCAGAATTTGACTTAAAAGTAATAGGAGAAACAAACGAAACAGGAACAACAGTAACTTTTAAACCAGATCCTGAAATATTTCAAGAAACAACCGAATTTAATTATGATACCTTAAAAACCCGAATCAGGGAGCTTGCCTTTTTAAATAAAGGGATTCGTATAGACCTTATTGATGAAAGAAACGAAAATAAACAGGAATCTTTTAAATATGATGGTGGAATCAATTCATTTGTTGAGTTTCTCAATAAAAATAAAGAAGTTCTTCATCCCCATCCAATTTATGTAGAAGGATCAAAAGATCAAATTGAAATAGAAATTTCCCTACAATACAATGACAGCTATTCTAGTAACATTTTGTCCTTTGCAAATAATATCAACACCCATGAAGGGGGAACCCATGAATCGGGATTTAAAAGCGCTCTAACCCGTGTACTAAATGACTATGCTAGAAAGAATAATTTACTAAAAGATCAAGATGCAAATTTAACTGGTGATGATGCCAGAGAAGGGTTAACTGCAGTTATTAGTGTAAAGATCCCAAATCCTCAATTTGAAGGTCAGACCAAGACAAAGCTAGGGAACAGTGAAGTAAGGGGGATTACTGAATCTCTATTTGCTGAGAAATTTGCCACTTTTCTAGATGAAAATCCATCTGTAGCAAAAAAGGTGATTGAAAAAGCACTTCTTGCTGCGAGAGCCCGTGATGCTGCTAGAAAAGCAAGAGAGCTAACAAGAAGGAAAAATGCACTGGAAGTTAGTTCATTACCTGGGAAATTAGCTGATTGTTCTAGTAAGGATGCAGCGATTAGTGAATTATATCTCGTAGAAGGTGATTCAGCTGGTGGTTCTGCAAAACAAGGTCGAGATCGTCATTTTCAAGCAATCCTACCTCTACGAGGAAAGATTATCAATGTAGAGAAAGCTAGATTAGATAAGATTTTTGCAAATGAAGAGATTAGAGCAATGATTACGGCGTTAGGTACTGGAATAGGTGATGATTTTGATATTTCCAAAGCAAGGTACCATAAAATCATTATTATGACAGATGCTGACGTAGACGGTGCCCATATACGCACACTACTTTTAACTTTCTTTTTCAGGTATATGAAAGAATTGATTGAAAATGGCTATGTATATATTGCTCAACCACCTTTATATAAAATCCAACAAGGAAAAACAGTTCGATACGCTTATAGTGATAGAGAATTAGAAAAGATAAAAACAGAATTAGGTAATCGACCTGAACCCACAATCCAACGTTATAAAGGTTTAGGAGAGATGAACCCAACCCAATTATGGGAAACGACGATGGATCCAGAAAGTAGAACATTATTACAAGTTAGTTTACAAGATGCCTCTGATGCGGACGGGATCTTTGAGACACTAATGGGAGATAAAGTTGAACCCCGAAGAGAATTTATCCAAGAACATGCTAGATATGTTCGGAATTTGGATATTTAAACAAAGGGGATGGAGGTAAAGCATGCTTGAATCAAATGCAAGAATAAAAGAAGTAAATATAAGTCAAGAAATGAAAAGCTCCTTTATCGACTATGCGATGAGTGTTATCGTAAGTCGTGCTCTTCCTGATGTAAAAGATGGCTTAAAACCAGTGCATAGAAGAATCCTTTATGCGATGAATGAGTTAGGAATGACACCAGATAAACCACATAAAAAGTCTGCTAGGATTGTAGGGGAAGTTATAGGTAAATATCATCCCCATGGTGATTCTGCAGTCTATGAAACGATGGTACGCATGGCACAAGACTTCTCTTATCGCTATTTACTCGTTGATGGTCATGGAAACTTTGGGTCAATTGACGGTGATTCTGCAGCAGCTATGCGTTATACGGAAGCTCGTATGTCAAAAATATCGACAGAATTATTAAGGGATATTAACAAAGAAACTATTGATTTTGGAGATAACTATGATGGTTCTGAAAAGGAGCCATTAGTTTTACCAGCTAGGTTCCCTAATTTGTTAGTGAATGGATCTGCAGGGATTGCAGTGGGGATGGCAACGAATATTCCTCCTCACCAATTAGGTGAAGTGATTGATGGGGTTATAAAAATTATAGAGAACCCAGATGTCGAAATCGAAGAATTGATAGAGATTATTAAAGGTCCAGATTTCCCAACTGGTGGTCTTATTCTAGGAAGGGAAGGAATCCGTAAGGCTTATCAAACAGGTAAAGGTAGTATCACAATAAGGGCAAAAGCCTTTATTGAAGAAATGAATAATGGTAAAAGCCGGATTATTGTTGAAGAAATCCCATACCAAGTGAATAAAGCAAGATTGATTGAGAAAATAGCTGAACTGGTTAGGGATAAAAAAATAGATGGGATTACCGATTTAAGGGATGAATCAGATCGTAATGGACTGCGAATTGTGATTGAATTACGAAGAGACGTGAATGCGAATGTCGTCTTAAATAATTTGTATAAATTAACCCAATTACAGACGACCTTTGGTATCAATGTTTTAGCATTAGTTAATGGAGAACCTAAGGTATTAAATCTAAAAGAAACCTTAACACATTATTTAAACCATCAAAGGGTGGTTATTCGCAGAAGAACAGAATTTGACCTTAAAAAGGCTGAAGCTAGAGCTCATATTTTAGAAGGGTTAAGAGTTGCTCTCGACCATTTAGACGCTGTTATTTCTTTAATTCGTTCTTCACAAACGACAGACGAAGCAAAAAGAGGCCTAATCGAAAAGTTTGAACTATCGGAAATCCAAGCCCAAGCTATTCTTGATATGAGATTACAACGTTTAACTGGTTTAGAACGAGAAAAAATTGAAAATGAATATCAAGAATTGATGGCTAAGATTGCTGAATTACGTGCGATATTAGCAGATGAACAGAAGATTTTAACGATTATACGTGAAGAATTAATAGAGATTAAAGATAAGTACAATGATGAACGAAGGACAAAAATCACAATTGATCATGATGAGTTAGAAGCAGAAGATTTGATTCCTGAAGAAGAGGTTGTCGTTATGCTCACTCATCAGGGTTATATTAAAAGATTACCCATTTCAACCTACCGTAGCCAAAAACGTGGGGGTAAAGGGGTAACTGGGATGGGAACGAAAGAAGATGATTTTGTCCAACATTTATTTATTACGAATTCCCATCATTATATTATGTTTTTTACGAACAAAGGAAAGGTATATCGTTTAAAGGCTTATGAAGTACCGGAATTGAGTAGAACCGCAAAAGGAACACCAATTATCAACCTGATTCAAATTGAACAAGGGGAAAAAATTAACGCAGTCTTCCCGATCAAAGAATATACTTCCAATCATCATTTATTCTTTGCTACAGCTTCTGGGGTGGTCAAAAAGTCCCAATTAACAGATTATGAAAATATTCGAAAAGGGGGACTCATTGCGATCAATCTAAAAGAAGGAGACGAGGTAATTGGTGTTAAATTGACTGATGGAAATCAAGAAATCATCCTTGGTACAAAATTAGGTCAATCCATTCGTTTTTCTGAACAAGATGTAAGAACAATGGGAAGAAGTGCTACAGGGGTCAAAGGAATCGACTTAAGTAAAGATGATTTAGTCATTGGCATGGATATTATTCGAGATGATCTAGATGTGTTAATCGTAACAGAAAAAGGTTATGGCAAAAGGACACCAGCATCTGAATACCGTAGCCAATCCCGTGGTGGAAAAGGTATTAAGACCCTTAATGTAACTAAAAAGAATGGAAATATTGTAGGATTAAAAGTTGTTTCTCAAGAAGATGACTTAATGATCGTTACGACAAGTGCAATGGTGATTAGATTAAATATAGATAACATTTCGTTAATTGGTCGATATACTCAAGGTGTCAGACTAATCAATATTAGTGAAGATGATTCTGTCGCTACTGTTGCACGAATTCATTCCAATGATACAGCTGATAATGAAAATGAAGAAGATGAATAAAAGTTAAAACAGGATGGAATCCATCCTGTTTTTCTTTTATATATGCTAAAATATAGAAAATAGATTAAAGGGGAATTTATGCAATGAGAACAATCACAATCGATTTAATTCAAGAACGAATGATCTTGAACCAAGATATATATAGTGAGCTTGGAGGAATTATTTTTAAAAAAGGAACGATTTTAAAAGAGAGGGATCGAGAAATATTAAAAGCATTTGGGATTACAAAGATTGAAATTGATCAAGAATCAGATGTGAATGAAAAACAAGATAAAGTGGTAAATAAGACCGAAGATCAATCAAGCCTAGCTGAAGACTTTAATACCTATTTTAAAAATGCATTAAAAGTGATTGATATTGTTTTAAAAAATGCACAAGGGAATGCGCCTATTCCGATTATGGCAATAAGAGAAGTCATAACCCCACTCATTCAAGATAAATATATTAATCCTCAATATCTTTTAAACTTAAAATTATATTCAACGGATTTTACAAAATATGAAAGCCATCATGCATTATCTGTAAGCTTACTTTCTTATGCGATTGGGAAATGGGTTGGTCTCGAGAAAAATGAGTGGATCCAACTTGCTTTAGCAGGTATTTTACACGACATTGGAATGAGTCGCATTCCTAGTCATATTTTATATAGTAAAAATAAGTTAGTTCCTTATGAATACGAAGAGATTAAAATGCACACATTTTATGGATATAAAATGTTAAATCATACAATGGGGCTTAGTAAAGGAACACATTTAGCCGTACTACAACATCATGAAAGAGAAGACGGAAGTGGTTATCCTTTACATTTTAAAGAACAACAAATCCATTTTTATGCTAAAATCGTTGCCGTTGCAGATATCTTTCATGCAATGATTTCTAAGCGTAATTATCGTTCAGAATATTCACCATATCTTGTCATTGATCATCTTCTTAATGAAAGTTATCAAAAGTTGAATTCCTTCATCGTTAGAACCTTTGCAAAGCATATGGTCAACCTATCAATAGGGAATAAAGTTATTTTAAGTAATGGAATGGTAGGTGACATTATTTATATTGATCAGAATTCACCAACAAGGCCAATGATAAAAACAAGGGAAGGAATCATTAATTTGGCTCAAGAAATAAATCTGCATATTAAAGAAGTATTTAAACAAAATCAAAAATGATGATCTCTCTAAATAAATCATTTAATATCCTATTTGGAAATGTGCGTAAAGTAATATTTACAAATTCATTGATCAAGTACATATCTTCTGATGAGAAAGAAAAAATAATGTCCCCCCATAATTCTGTTTCGTAACGACATAACATTCCTAAATTGTACATTATCATATAGTCGATGATTGTTTCCGGAAGCAAAAAACGACTTTCTTGAAAGGGTCGTAAATAGTAGTATCCTTTATAATCAATAGTAAACATAGGATGTCCCTGAAAAGGATCTTTTGATTTGAATATATCCTTATCAAGATTTACTCCAATTTGAATCTGATTCATTTGCTCAGATTTGCTTGTATAGAATTGATAATCCTTATGAGGTTTATATTGATTTAGTTCAGAAGTCAACCTTGCTAGATCATGCTGGTAAAAGTCTAAAAAGTTTTTTGAAACAGAAAAGTAAATTTCGTGATCTTTTTGATTTAATTTGATGGGAAACAATAATTGCTCTTTAAAGATCCTTTGATAACTATGACGTAATTCAGGCAATAAAGAAAGGAGTTCTTTAATTTTGTATTTATTCCCTTCGATTTTTTCAACTGGATGGTTAGTAAGAAGAGTGTAAAAAAGAGGAAGCAAACCTTCTTTCTGTACCTTAATTTCATCGTCATGGAATTGATATTGATTTTTTTTAAGTTTTCTAGTGGTAATTCCATGTCTTAAAACACCTGTATGACTTGGATAACTAGGGTCTTTTGTTAAAATAAATGCTTTCATTAAATTCATCATGCCATAATAGATAAGTAGGGGCTTTACCAAGATATTGCTCTTATCTGCAGAATAAAAATATTCTTTTGCTTGTTTGATAAAATAAATAAATTTTGAGGTATTTTGAAAAGCAAATTTGTATGTATCCTTGATTTGATTTTGCTCATAGGTATTTTGCAGAAATTGTTTTACAGTCGGCTCGTTTTCAAAAAATACAAAAGTATCCCACATTTTTTTGGATGGATTTTCGCTATAAATATGTCTTTTATTTTTCATCATAACCTCTATCATTCCCGTTTTACAATATTTTGCCACGGATATGAATGATTTATGATTATTGACACCTCAAATCACCTTTGTTAAACTTGCAATAATATATTTTTCATGGAAAATGACTAGAAGGAAGGTTGACGAGTGTGTGGGAAACGAAGTTTACGCGGGAAGGATTAACATTTGATGATGTTCTTTTGATCCCTGCTAAATCAGAAATCCTACCTAGAGACGTTACAGTCTCAACGAATTTAGGTAAAGTTAAATTAAATATTCCTATTATTAGTGCGGGGATGGATACAGTAACAGAAGCCAATATGGCCATTGCAATGGCTAGACAAGGTGGTTTGGGGATTATTCATAAAAATATGTCCATCAAACAGCAAGCAGAAGAAGTGGATCGAGTCAAGCGGTCTGAAAGTGGGGTAATTACAAATCCTTTTTATTTAACTCCTGCTCATAAAGTAGCAGATGCAGAAGAATTGATGTCAAAATACCGGGTTTCTGGTGTACCTATTGTGAATGAGCGAGGAGAGCTTGTTGGGATTTTAACGAACCGGGATTTGCGTTTTATCACAAATTACTCGTTAGAAATCAATGAAGTAATGACCAAAGAAAATCTAATTACAGCACCAGTTGGGACAAGTTTGGATGAAGCAAAGCAAATTTTGCAAAAATATCGTATTGAAAAATTACCATTGGTTGATGAAAATAACAAGTTAAAAGGCCTCATCACAATTAAAGATATTGAAAAAGCAATCCAATTCCCTAATGCAGCTAAAGATGAATTAGGGAGATTGATTGTAGGAGCAGCAGTAGGTGTTAGTCGGGATACCTTGGATCGGGCCAAAGCATTAGTTGAGGCAGGAGTAGATGTTTTAGTAGTTGATACTGCCCACGGTCATTCAAAAGGAGTCTTGGATACTGTGCGGACATTGAGGAAACTTTATCCAGAGTTAGTGATTATTGCTGGAAATGTAGCAACTGGAGAAGCAACAAAGGATTTAATTGAAGCTGGTGCATCTGTGGTAAAGGTAGGTATTGGACCAGGATCAATTTGTACGACAAGAGTCGTTGCAGGTATTGGTGTACCTCAGATTACTGCAGTTTATGAATGCGCCACAGTTGCAAGGGAATATGGAGTTCCCATTATCGCAGATGGTGGAATTAAATATTCTGGTGATATTACAAAGGCTATCGCTGCTGGAGCGGATGCAGTGATGTTAGGTAGTCTCCTTGCAGGAACAGATGAAAGTCCTGGCGACTTTGAAACCTATCAAGGAAGGAGATACAAGGTTTATCGTGGAATGGGTTCAATAGGGGCCATGAATGCAGGAAGTAAAGATCGTTATTTTCAGGAAAATATTCTTAAACTTGTTCCAGAGGGAATTGAAGGAAGAGTGGCTTATAAAGGACCTTTGGCAGATACAATCTATCAATTAGTTGGTGGGTTACGTGCAGGTATGGGGTATTGTGGAACAAAAAACATTCAAGAACTCAAAGAAAATGGTCAATTTATTCGTATTACTGGGGCAGGACTAAAAGAAAGCCATCCTCATGATGTGCAAATTACGAAGGAATCGCCAAACTATTCAACTCTTTAAATAAATTTATTGGAAAATGTTATGAATGGGGATAGGGAAACATTTCTCTATCTTTTTTCGTTTAAAGCCCTGTGATAAAATAATGATTGTGAAATTTAAACGGAGGTGTCATTTTGAAACAGCATAGGAAAGTACTATCACTATTGATCATTGTCGCACTTATTTTTCCGTTTTTTGGATCTTTACAACAAAAGGCTTTTGCTCAAGCAAATCTTGATATTCAAGCTAAATCGGCGATTTTAATCGATGCAATCTCAGGGAAAATATTATATGAGCAAAACGCCGATGAACCCTTACCACCTGCTAGTATGACAAAAATGATGACAGAATATTTGGTTTTAGAAGAGATAGCAACTGGTAAATTAAAATGGGATGATGTTGTCACTGCAAGTGATTATGCCCATTGGCTTGGTGTAGGTGGCGGTTCGCGTGTTTTCCTTGCTCTAGGGGAAAAACGTACGGTAAAAGAATTGATGTATGCGATGACGGTCTACTCTGCGAATGATGCAACTGTTGCGCTTGCAGAACATTTAGCTGGTTCTGAAACCAATTTTGTTCAGATGATGAATGAAAAGGCCAAAGAGTTAGGAATGACAACTGCTCATTTCTCTACATCAACAGGTTACCCTAAAGATGAGCTAGGACAATATGCGCCAGCCGTTGAAGGAGAAACAGTGATGTCTGCCAAAGATGCTGCTATTTTAGGGTGGCACTTAATTAATGATTATCCAGAAAGCATAGAATTTAACAGTACCCCAAGAATTAAGTTTCGTGAGGGCGAACCTAATGAAATGCCTTTGCCAAACTTCAACTTTATGCTACCAGGCCTTGTTTATGGCAACTTAGTTCAAGGGGTTGACGGTATAAAAACAGGACATACTTCTAAAGCAGGATACAATTTTACCGCAACTGCAATGCAAAATGGAATGAGACTAATTAGTGTCGTTCAAGGGACTGCGTCTGAAAAAGAGCGCTTTATGCAAACAAAAAAATTGTTAGACTATGGGTTTGCAAACTTTGAAGTAGTAGATTTAATCAAAGCAAAAGAAAAGGTACCTGGGTTTGAAACAGCAAAGATTGAAAAAGGAAAAGAAACTGAGGTTCCTGTTGTCCTTAAAAAGAATTTAAGTGTTCTTATGAAAAAAGGGGAAAAGGATTTATATAAACCAGTAGTCATTTATAATGAAAAGCTAGAAGCCCCAATTAAGAGCCAAGATCGAGTGGGTTATGTTACTTTTGAATATACTGGGAAAGAAAAATATACCTACTTAAATGAAACGATACAAGCAAAAGGAAATGTTGATTTAATTGCTGAGGAAGATGTAGAAAAAGCTGGAGCAATACGTCTATTTTTTCGAAAGGTTATACAACTTATCGGTGGAATCTTTAGTGGAATTGTGGATGGAATTAAAGGTTTATTTTAACCGTAGAAGTTTTTTAAAAATGATTGTTATTTTCGGTAGGATGGATTAAAATTGATTGATAAATAAATTGTGAATTTTTAGGAGGAAAAGGAAAATGGTTGAGGTAGGAACAGCACGTGTAAAACGTGGTATGGCTGAAATGCAAAAAGGTGGCGTCATTATGGACGTTGTGAATGCGGAACAGGCAAAAATTGCTGAGGCAGCTGGTGCAGTGGCAGTTATGGCATTGGAAAGAGTTCCTGCAGATATTCGTGCAGCAGGTGGTGTTGCACGTATGGCTGATCCTCAAATTATTGAAGAAGTCATGAAAGCAGTGTCTATTCCAGTTATGGCAAAAGCTAGAATTGGACATTTTGTAGAAGCACGTATTCTTGAGGCATTAGGCGTTGATTATATTGATGAAAGCGAAGTATTAACTCCAGCGGACGAGGTTTACCATATCAATAAGAATGAATTTACAGTACCTTTTGTTAATGGTGCAAGGGACTTAGGAGAAGCCTTACGCCGAATTGGCGAAGGTTCATCTATGATTCGAACAAAAGGTGAACCAGGGACAGGAAATGTTGTGGAAGCAGTACGACATATGCGTACGATGATGAGTCAAATTCGCAAGGTTCAAGGAATGTCTAAAGACGAATTGATGACAGAAGCCAAAAACCTAGGTGCACCATACGATCTATTGTTATATGTTCATGAAAATGGCAAATTACCAGTGGTTAATTTTGCTGCTGGAGGAATTTCTACACCTGCAGATGCAGCATTGATGATGCAATTGGGTGCAGATGGAGTTTTTGTTGGTTCCGGAATTTTTAAATCTGATAATCCTGAAAAATTTGCTAAAGCCATTGTTGAGGCAACAACTCATTATACCGATTATGAACTAATGGCTGAACTTTCAAAAGGATTAGGTAATCCAATGAAAGGAATAGAAATTTCTTCATTACTACAAAATGAACGTATGGCAGAACGCGGTTGGTAATTAGAAGAAGAAGGTGTAATTTTTAATGAAAATTGGAGTTTTAGGACTACAAGGTGCTATTGCAGAACACATGAGAATGATTGAAATGTCAGGGGAAGAAGCAGTTACTGTAAAAAAAGTTGAACAGTTAGCTGAATTGGATGGTATGATTATTCCAGGTGGAGAAAGTACTACGATCGGCAAGTTAATCAAAAAGTATGGTTTTGACGTAGCACTAAAGGATTTTGCTACTAAAGGGAAGCCTATCTTTGGGACATGTGCTGGATTGATTATATTAGCAAAAGAAATTAATGGTATAGAAGAAATACATCTTGGTTTAATGGATATCAAGGTAGAAAGAAATGCTTTTGGCCGTCAACGAGAAAGCTTTGAAACAGCTTTACAAATTGAAGGGGTTGCTGATGATTTTCAAGCAGTTTTTATTCGCGCTCCTTATATTATGGAAGTAAAAGGGAATGCTAAGATTTTATCAACATTTGAAGGGAAAATCGTCGCTGCAAGACAAGACCATTTTCTAGTTACTGCTTTTCATCCTGAATTAACCCTTGACCCAAGAGTTCATCAATATTTTATAAAAATGATTAAAGAATACAAAGATTAAAGGGTGGGAATTTTCCTCCCTTTTTCTTGCATAAATGCTTGAAATGTAGTAAATTATTAAATACAAAAATGTAATATTAAAACGATGAAGAGAACTAGTATTTGATTTTTGTTGTTTAGAGAGTCGGTGGTAGGTGGAAACCGGTCAACATTATCAAAGAATCCGTCTCTGAGTGGTTTTCTGAAATCGAAAGTAGGAAAACACGGAAACACCGTTACTGTATGAAGAGGCCTTTCATTATTTTTTGACAAGGAAAGGCAATTAGGGTGGCAACGCGGAGCATAAGCACCGTCCCTTTTTTTGGGGATTGGTGTTTTTTATTTTTTGGGATTTCTTATGGGAAAAAGTGTAATTTGATTTAAGTGGAGGTTTTTAAGATGTTAGATATTAAATTATTACGAAATGATTTAGAAAGAGTAAAACAGGCTTTAGCCCATCGTAATGAAAAAATTAACGAAATTGATGCATTTACAGAGTTGGATGAAAGAAGAAGATCATTGCTTCAAGAAAGTGAGCAATTAAAAAGTAGACGAAATGCGGTATCCCAAGAGGTTGCTAAGAAGAAAAAGGATGGAGAAAACGCTGAACATCTTATTGTTGAAATGAGAGAGGTTGGAGATCGAATTAAGGTGTTAGATGATCAAATTAGGGAACTTGATCAACAACTTACAGATATTCTTCTTAGGATTCCAAACATTCCTCATGAAAGTGTTCCGATCGGAGAAACAGAAGCGGACAATATACCGATTCGTTTCTGGGGGGAAAAACCTCAATTTCAGTTTCAACCTAAGCCACATTATGAGATAGCCGAAGGATTAGGAATTTTAGATTTTGAAACAGCTGCAAAAGTATCAGGTTCCAGATTTGTCTTTTATAAAGGACTAGGGGCAAGATTAGAAAGAGCTTTGATGAACTTTATGTTAGATCTACATGTAGAAGAACATGGATATGAAGAAGTGTTACCTCCATATATTGTGAACCGGACAAGCATGACAGGAACTGGTCAACTTCCTAAATTTGAGGAGGATGCTTTTAAACTTTCTGATACAGATTATTTCCTGATTCCTACTGCTGAGGTACCTGTTACGAATATGCATCGAGACGTAATATTAGATAATGAGGATTTACCTAAATATTATGCTGCCTTTAGTGCTTGTTTTCGTTCTGAGGCTGGTTCTGCAGGAAAGGATACAAGAGGACTAATTCGGCTTCATCAATTTAACAAAATAGAACTTGTTAAATTTGTTCGTCCTGAAGAATCCTATGATGAATTAGAAAAACTAGTAGCAAATGCAGAAAAAGTATTACAATTATTGGGCTTACCTTATCAGGTATTAAACATGTGTACGGCTGATTTAGGTTTTACCGCTGCAAAAAAATATGATATTGAGGTTTGGTTACCAAGTTTTAATACGTATCGAGAAATATCCTCAGTAAGTAATTTTGAGGACTTCCAAGCAAGAAGAGCAAATATTCGTTTTCGTCGCGATAAAAAGTCAAAACCTGAATTTGTTCATACGTTAAATGGATCAGGGTTAGCGATTGGCCGTACAGTGGCCGCTATTTTGGAAAATTACCAACAAGAGGATGGAAGTGTAATCATTCCAGAAATTTTAAGGCCATACATGGGTGGTAGAGATCGAATCTCAAAATAATTATAAAAGGATAGCTACTGTTAATTGAGTAGTTATCCTTTTTTT
>NZ_LSKU01000001.1:2720125-2720931 GCF_001561915.1 Tepidibacillus decaturensis
TGGCCAGCCTCCTACCCGATTGTAAAATAAAGGGAAAATACTTGAAATAACCTTTGTCTGTATGTTAATATATTATTCGTTGACAACCTAATGGTTATGGAGAGGTGGTCGAGTGGTTTAAGGCACTGGTCTTGAAAACCAGCGTACGTGTGAGCGTACCGTGGGTTCGAATCCCACCCTCTCCGCCATAACATTTAGATTTTATATAATTTGTGCCCGTAGCTCAGCAGGATAGAGCGACAGTTTCCTAAACTGCAGGTCGGAGGTTCGAATCCTCTCGGGCACACCATTTGAAAATATAACTACAACAAGGGTTAAGGGTTTTCTCCTTATCCTTGTTTTTTTGTTGGTAAATGACAATTTTTTTCTTTTATCTGTTTTAACCTTTCTTCAATTAAGTCTATTTTCATCCATAATTCTAATCTTTGTTCTGAATGACAATATTCACTATTTAAAATGCGAAAAATGATCTTTATTTCTTCTTCTAATACTTTAATTTTATTTGTTGTAGCAATCCTCTTTTTAAATTCATTACTAATTTCCATCTAGCTCACACTTTCTGAAATAAATAAATACTATTGTTTTATCTTTTGAAATAGGACAATATATTTATCTAATTTAGCGCTTAGTTTATAAACTTTTGGGTGTGTGAAGCTTTTTTCCTGATCAAAGTATTTTTCCAACTTCATACGTAGATAATTAATTCTTATTAATAAGATTCTTTTAAATAGGGTTAGCAAAAAAATCTTTTTTCTCATTTGTTAAAACTCCTAAATAATTTCAAATTTTGTATAAATAATCTTTGT
>NZ_LSKU01000001.1:2720999-2722082 GCF_001561915.1 Tepidibacillus decaturensis
ACATTATTTGTAAAAATACGACTCGATTAGATAATTTTTTCATATTATACCCCATAAAAATAATATTGGCTACGAAATTATATAATTTAATTATATCTAGCAACTAAAGGATGTCTTTTAAGTAGTCTTCCACGAAATCAGGCGCTGCTTTTTTCATTTGTTCTACCGTATGTAGATAACGTTGAGTGGTAGTGATATGGGCATGTCCAAGGGTCTCCTGAACTTGTTGCAATGAAGCTCCATGAAGTAGAGCTAACGTAGCGTTAGTATGCCGTAACCAATGAGGAGATACTTTTTTCTTTATGTTGCTTTCTTCACGAGCTTTTTGAATAATACGCTCAACTTGTCTAACCGTGAGAGGGAAAATTCGTTGATCCGGGTCTTGAGATTTTCTTTGTAGCTGAAAGTGAAGAGACAACATGTTCCACAATGTTTGCGGCACTTTAACTTCACGCTGTTTTCCTCCCTTCCCCTCCAACACTGTAAGCCACATAGATGTTTCCGTCGGATCGGAATGAAAATGTCCCCATTGAATAGAAACTAGTTCAGACACTCGCAGTCCCAATAAGATAAGGCTGATACCAATTAGATAATCACGTTCTCCTTGTTTTTTTAGTTGGTGCAACAGGTAAGTAACCTCTCTTTTGGTCAGATAGTGATTTTTGCTATTAATCGGCACTTTAGGTGTATGTACAGAGGTTGTCGGATTATGAGAAAAAACGCCGATATTGGAATCACTTCCCCATTTATATAGGGATCGCAACGGAGCGATGAGACTGGCTACGGCGGCAGGAGCTAGAGGTTTGCAACTCTTGCTCAAAAACCCTTGCTCTAAGGCAATCTTATACATTTCAATTTCCCGCCATGTCACTTGACGCAATGGTTTGAAAGTAATAAATTGACGGAACTGGTCAATAGCTCGGCTGTAGTTCCGACGTGTGTACTGAGAACGATGGCATGTTGTGGTTAAGAACATGCTGATGATTTGTTCATCTGAATATTCCTGGATGCGATCAATGTAATTGATCTTAGGTGTCATGATTTTTTGAGGCAGCATTACTTGTTTTTCCTCCTTGTTTTTGT
>NZ_LSKU01000001.1:2722434-2778409 GCF_001561915.1 Tepidibacillus decaturensis
ATGCATATGAGTAAAATAATATATTAAGTATTTCCAAAAATTAAAAATTATTTCCCAATCAATTAAGAAAAGGTTTTGTATATTCCATCACACTCCGTCATCCGTGCCCTTCTATGAATAAAGTTTAAGGAGAGAAGAGCATTTCTGAAGGTCTTAACTTATGGAATATTCAAACCCCTAAATGACAATTGGAAGAAAGTTATACTCTCTCCCTTTCTTATCTTTTAAAAAAAACGCCGAAAAAATTCGGCGTTTTGGTATAAAAAGTAACAGGATTTTTATTTTTTAAAAAAGATTTACAATATGGAGTGAATAGAGTTTAGAAACAAAAAAATTGGGAAAAAGCTGGTCTAGGAGCTTTCTCCCAAAAGGATGGAGTAAGTATATGTGAAGGTAAGGCGGCCTTAGTTAAGGCAAGCTAAGCAAGTTAGCTTTTAGAAGAATAATTTTCTTCTTGATCTAAGAATAAAACGAAACGAAAAAGAATACAACAATTTTGTTCATTAGTTCACAAAGTGTTCAAAAGATATTGACGAATTTTTGGCAAAGTGTACACGATTATAAAATATTTTGGTTAGCCACATATAGAAAGTTAGGTGTTTATTCTATGCTTGATTCTGATATTGGATATATGAAAGAAGCTTTACTTGAAGCAAAAAAGGCTGAAGTCTTGGGAGAAGTTCCAATAGGAGCGGTGATTGTTAAAGATGGCACAATCATTGCGAAGGGACATAATTTAAGGGAAACGTTAAAAGATCCTACTGCTCATGCAGAAATCATTGCGATAAGAGAAGCAAGTAAAAGACTTGGCGGTTGGCGTTTACATGGTTGTACCTTATATGTAACGCTAGAACCTTGTCAGATGTGTGCAGGTGCATTGATTCAGTCTAGGGTTGATCGAGTCGTTTATGGAGCAAAGGATCTTAAAGCAGGGGCAGCTGGATCACTATTAAATTTGTTAAATGATGAACGATTTAATCATCAAGTTTCTATTGAATCAGGTGTTTTAGAAGAAGAATCTGCCCATCTTTTAAAAATCTTTTTCAAAAACTTAAGAAAAGGAAAAGAAGATTCTAAATCATAACCTCTTGTCCCTTATATATAAGATAAGGTATGATGAAAAAGTATTATTTGTTGGCTTGGAGGGGAATTATGGAGGAGCTTATTAGGGCGATCATACTTGGGATTATTCAGGGATTAACAGAGTTTTTACCTGTTAGTTCTACAGGCCATTTGTTACTGGCAAGGAATTTGTTTGGCTTATCTGAAGCAGGTTTATTTTTAGATACAATGTTACATTTTGGAACATTAGTTGCCGTTTTTATTGTTTTTTGGGATGATATCATTCAATTACTAAGAAAACCATTTAGTAAATTAGCACTTTTAATTATAGTAGGGACGATTCCAACCGCAATCATAGGCTTAACCTTTGAAGATTTTTTTGAGGAAATTTCAAAAACTGGGGTTACAGTTGGCTGGGAATTTTTATTTACTGGTTTTATTTTATGGCTTGCTGAGACTGCGAAGAAAAGAGGACATAAGAAGATAGACCATATCCAATATAAAGATGCCCTTATTATCGGGACCTTGCAAGGTGCAGCGATTTTACCAGCGATTTCAAGGTCAGGATTAACCATTGCTGGAGCTTTATACCGTGGTATCGAAAAAGAAACAGCAGCTCGGTTTTCCTTTTTAATTTCTATTCCTGCTATTTTAGGTGCTGTGGTGTTACAAGGTTTAAAATTATTCAGTGGTAAAGAGATAGAGTCTCTCCATGCAATTGGGGTGATTCCCCTTATAGTTGCAACTTTATCAGCTGCTTTGTCCGGTTATTATGCCATAAAGTGGATGTTGAGGGTTATTCAAAAAGGTTCTTTAAAGGTTTTCTCTATTTACGTGTGGATTTTAGGTATAGGGATTCTAATTGCACAATTTTTTGGGAAATGGTAAATTGTTCTACCTATTGAAATTAATTTATGAAGATGCTAAAATATCAAAGTTAGTGGAGAGGTGTCCGAGTGGCTTAAGGTGACGGTCTCGAAAACCGTTGTACGGTATTAGCCGTACCGTGGGTTCAAATCCCACCCTCTCCGCCATAGTTACATATGATAACCGAAACCTCCAATTAATGAGAGGTTTTATTTGTCTCCTAAGTCATTGATTTCCACTTGAATAAAGCAGAAGGAATCGTTATAATAAAATATGCACCTTTTAAAGGTCACTAAATTTTAATAACAAGTTTGTCGTGCTAGATGGGGAGGTAGCGGTGCCCTGTAACCCGCAATCCGCTATAGCGGGGTTGAATTCCTATTAGCGGGCATCTCCATGTAAGGTCTGACTTATGCAAGTGGTGTTGACAGTTGGGTCCTACGCAACGGAAACCCATGAACCCCGTCAGGTCCGGAAGGAAGCAGCGGTAAGTGGAATTTTTCGTGTGTTGTGGGGTTGCCTAGCTTGAGCTAACTACATGAGTTCGCTTGGATGGGATGTTCAATAATAGGTGCACGGCTTTACTATATAATCAATCATTTACACCTTTTGATAGGTGTTTTTTTTGTCCCCTTATATCAGAAAAGTATCACTTTGGAAAAAGAAGGATTTTAAATAGGTGAGGTCGAATTAGTAAATAAAAAGGGGGATTGAATGAAGGATGTAAATTTCAAATTACATATGAATGGGGAGAATTTCCTCCAATATATACACGAATCTCCAATTGGCTATTTAATTATTGATGGAAATGGATTAATTAAGGCGATCAACCCAATTTTACTTCATGCTACTTACTATAGTGAAGAAGAACTTCTAAATCAACCCTTTTCTAAACTTCTTTATTTTGAAGGAACAGCAGAGGAATTCATTAAGAAGCTTTCTAAGTTCCGATCTGAAAATTCTTTAAGATTATCATGGAAGGATGTCAATGGAAAACCATGTTATAGTAAAGTTTTGGTTTGGGAAAACAAGCAGGGAACAAAAATGTATGCAATCGCCTTTTTGGATATTCACAAAGAAAGATATCCCAGCTTAGTATCCCGTTTTGCAGAAAACTTTGTATCAGATATTAATATTGGCCTTATTGTGATTGACCAATCTTTTCATATCGTAGAGATTAGTTCTTTAGCTTGTAAGTTATTAAATGTTTCAAAGAATGAAGTGGTCAATAAATCGATTGACGAGGTATTTTTTGATGTTCCTGATGAACATCGAATTGTACAACGTACATTATTAAATGGAATTACTGTAAAAAATCAGGCAATCGCTTGGTCAAGTAACCAGCAAAAGTTTGACCTTTTAGTCGATTCAAATATTATTAGGGATGAAACGGGGCATATTGTCGGAGCCTATGTTATTTTTAAAGATGTTACTAATTTAAGGTCTTTGGAACAACAGGTTAGGCAAAGTGACCGGTTGGCAACAATCGGACAAATCGCTGCCGGAACTGCGCATGAAATAAGAAATCCCCTAACGTCCATCAAAGGTTTTTTACAAATATTAAAAACGGTTTTGGTAAAAAATCAGCTTAATAATGAAATAGAATATACTGATATCATGTTATCAGAGATTGAACGAATCAATAAATTGGTAAATGAAATCCTATTATTAAGTAAGCCTAAAGATGTGATTTATCAAGCGCTTGATATCAATACAGTATTAAAACAACTTTATCCTATTATTCAAAATGAGGGTTTATTACATGGTATTGAAGTAAACTATGATTTAACGGAATCCTTACCTCTGGTTATTGCGGATTCTGAATTATTAAAACAAGTCTTTCTAAACGTCTCTAAAAATGGAATCGAGGCAATGTCAGAGGGAGGAATATTGAATATTTCTACAAAAATAGATGAGGAAAATAAAAGGGTTGAGATTGCGATTCATGATAACGGTCCAGGAATTCCCAATTATATAGCAGATAAAATATTTGAGCCATTTTTTACAACGAAGCCTACAGGTACGGGATTAGGTCTCTCTATTTGCCAAAAAATCATACATGATCTAGGTGGATCTATTCGTGTCTCAACAAAAGGGTTCGGTACAACCTTCCAAATTTCCCTTCCTTTTCATTAAAAGTATTTCCCTTGCTTAAAGCGAGGGTTTTTCTTTTGAAAAGATCGATATTTACTTGTATAATGAATGAGATAATAAAAAATTGAGGTGTAGAAGATGGCCTATTTAGCGTTATATCGTGCTTGGCGTCCTCAAACATTTGAAGACGTTATAGGTCAAGAACATATAACCCAAACCCTTCAAAATGCACTAAGAGAAAACCGATTTTCCCATGCTTACCTTTTTAGTGGCCCAAGAGGAACGGGAAAGACAAGTACAGCAAAAATTTTTGCTAAGGCAGTAAACTGTGAATTAGGGCCTAGAGAAGAACCTTGTAATCAATGTAAAACATGTATAGGTATCACAAAGGGCTTTAATATGGATGTAGTGGAGATCGATGCTGCTTCTAACCGTGGTGTTGAGGAAATCAGAGACCTTCGGGAAAAAGTAAAGTTTGCACCTACTGAGGCAAGGTACAAGGTTTATATTATTGATGAAGTTCATATGTTAACTACAGAAGCATTTAATGCTTTATTAAAAACATTGGAGGAGCCCCCTAGCCACGTTATCTTTATTTTGGCAACAACTGAACCCCATAAATTGCCTCTAACCATCATTTCAAGATGTCAACGATTCGATTATAGAAGAGTTTCTGTCGAGGCGATGGTTACAAGACTAAGTTATATTTCTGACGAAAAGGGATATCAGATTACAAAAGAAGCCTTATCATTGATAGCCTTGCAATCTGAGGGTGGAATGCGTGATGCTTTAAGTCTTCTTGATCAGGTTTTAGCATTTAGTGGGGATGAAATTACAGTTGAAGATGTGTTAAGGGTAACTGGCAGAGTTTCATATCAGGAATTTTCACGGTTAGCCACAAGTATTCTTAAAAGGGAAACTACAAATGTATTACAACAAGTTTCTCAATTACTACAAGAGGGAAAAGATCCAGAAAAATTACTTGAAGATTTATTATTTTATTATCGTGACTTATTACTCTATAAATCAGCACCATCACTTGAACAAATCAAAGAAAAGCCATTGATTGATGATCAATTTCCCCAAGTGGCAAACAGTTATAGCAATGAACAGTTATTCCAAACGATTGAAACGCTAAATCAATATTTAAATGAAATGAAATGGACGAATCAATCACAAATCATTTTAGAACTAGCTTTAGTTAAGGTATCTACCTCTCATCAAAACCAAGATGGACAGTTAAATAGTAAAGAACTAGATGAATTAAAAAGCAAAATAAAAGAATTAGAAAGTAAGCTAGAGCATATTCACCAAGCAGAGGCTATTGAAACAGTAAAGGTTGATCATAGACCTATAACACCTTCGCAGCATCATCCAACAAATGGGCAAGTTGTTAAACGTCTATTGCAATGGAAATCTTCTTTTTCAGAAGAACGATATCAAAAGCTATTACAAGTGTGGCCCAAAATCCTACAGACTGTAAAACAGAGGAAAATTACGGTGCATGCTTGGCTCGTAGATGGGGAGCCAGTTGCGATCTCTTCTGACACTATTGTTATTTCTTTTAAAAACATGATGCATCGCGATACAACAGATAAGCCTTCACATCGTCAATTAATTGAGCAGATTATTCTAGATGTTTTCGGTCAGCCTTTTCATATTTATAATATCATGCAAAAAGATTGGCAACGTTTCCTGGAAGAAAACCAAGATGAAGGTACTCAATCCCTACAGGAAGAACAGGGAGATTCTGACGAAGATGATGAAATCGTAAAGAAAGCGATTGAGCTTTTTGGAGAGGATTTAATTGTAATCAAAGATTAGGAGGACGAAAGAAATGAAAAATATGAATCAAATGATGAAACAAGTTAAAAAAATGCAACAACAAATGGAGAAAGCGCAAGAGGAATTGAAAAATAAAACGGTACAATCCAGTGCTGGTGGAGGAATGGTGACAGTTGTGGCTAATGGTCACAAAGAGATTGTTAGTATTGAAATCAAACAAGAGGTAGTTGACCCTGATGATATCGAAATGCTTCAAGATTTGGTGATGACTGCGGTTAATGATGCATTAAAGCAAGCTGATCAATTAATCGCACAGGATTTAGGGAAATATACCAGCGGTTTAAATATTCCAGGAATTTTCTAGGAAAAAGGAGTACTTATGCAATATTACTATCCAGAGCCTATAGCAAAATTGATTGATGGATTTTCAAAGCTTCCAGGTATAGGCCCAAAGACAGCACAACGTTTAGCATTTTATGCGATAACCATGCAAGAACAAGATGTATTAGATTTAGCAAAAGCTTTAGTACATGTTAAAAAAGACTTACATTATTGTTCTGTTTGCCAGAATATTACGGATGTAGACCCTTGTCATATCTGCCAAGATAAAACAAGAGATCGGTCTGTCATTTGCGTTGTTCAAGATCCTAAAGATGTTATCGCGATGGAGAGGACGAGAGAATTCAATGGAATGTACCATGTTCTCAATGGGGTTATTTCTCCAATGGAAGGCATTGGGCCTGAAGAATTAAAAGTAAAAGAATTATTGGTTCGATTAGGGGATGAACAAGTAAAAGAATTAATTTTGGCTACTAACCCTAACATAGAAGGGGAGGCAACAGCAATGTATCTATCTAAGCTAGTTAAACCATTTGGTTTAAAAGTTACTCGAATTGCCCATGGATTACCTGTAGGTGGCGATCTGGAATATGCAGATGAGGTTACCTTAACAAAGGCGCTTGAGGGAAGAAGAGAATTGTGAATCTTTTAAGTCAAAATTAAAATATAAAAAGGCAGGTTTTTCCTGTCTTTTCTTTTGTATGTAAAATAATCAGGAGGTGAGCGAGTGACAGAATTATCTATAAATCCTATGATTGACCATCGTAAAGGAAAATTAGACAAAATAGAAAACTTTATGGCCATTTTATTGCTTTTGGGTTTTATTTTAGGGATTATTTTGCAATATTCCACTTTAGAGTTTATCCCAACTAATGATGATAACTGGCGTATAGAGATTTTAGCAGAGCAATATTACCAATCATTTCATCATATCCTATTATTGTTGTCTCTGATATTAACTATTTTACCTTCATTTTTCTTTATTCCTACCTCTCTCCGTATACAATCCCAGTTCATGGGAAGCAGAATCTATAGAGGTAGGGATTTTTTAAGGTTTATTGGTTGGTCGCAATCCCTTCTGGGTATCTTTTATTTCGTTTCATTTTTTATACCGAGCTACATGTTAGAAAATCAAATATATTTATTATTTGAGCCTTTTATTGCCCATATATTTATGTTATTCGCATTTCTTTTGACTGTATTTCATAAAAGACAAGGGATTGGGTTGCAAACAGGCTTTTCTTGGTTTAAGGCACTTATTTTTATTATTGTTATCTATCTTTCGATTGGATTATTTATTGATCTTTTAGTTACAGAACCGATAGCTAAACTATTTGATTTGGAATTGGTATCATGGCGGGAAGACCAAATTTCTCAAGAAATTTTAGGCGCTAGTCAAAATGGTTGGTTAGGTTCTATTTTTGAAATTTTAATGATTGGTTTATTGGTGCCGATTGCAGAAGAAATTATGTTCAGAGGTCTTATACAAACCATTATTCATCGAAAGCTGGGAAAATGGGTTGGGATGATCCTAACCGCATTATTGTTTGCTCTCATTCATGTTGATCTTTCATTATTAGCACCTTTATTTGTGATTGGGATGGTATTAAGTTGGCTAAAAGTTTATTTTAATAGTTTATGGCCTCCTATTATGTTTCATATTTTAATGAATAGCATTTCTACATTTATCTATTTAATTCAATAGCATATTCATCCTCTTTCTCATCTATATATGTAATAGGAGAAGGAGGGGCCGATATGGACATAGCTAAAAAAACAAGGAACTGTTGGATGAAATACAAGAAGCAAAAGATGAATGGAAACGAGCACTCATGCAATTTGAATACGCAGAACATCCAGATGCAATTGATTTTTCAGCATTTTATATCAAAGCAGCCGAAAGAAGATATATGTACCTTTTAAACAAATATAAACAGTGGATGAGTGAAAATGGTTTATAGGTTAGAAAAAGGGAAGCAGAGGAGGGGTCAAATATGGTTGGCTTAGGTTTAGGTTGGTGGTTTTTAATCCTAATTGTTGGCCTTACGATTGTCGTATTTTTTGGACAAACTTTGTTAAGATTACTCAAATGGGGATGGTTTGCCCTTATTCGGGTTGCGATTGGCGCTTTATTAATCTTTCTTTTTAATTTAATCGGACAACTTATAGCTTTTCAAATCCCATTAAATCCAATCACGGCGGTCATAAGTGGGGTGTTAGGAATACCAGGCGTATTAGCTTTGGCAATCATCAAATGGCTTATCATCCTCTGATAAACAAACTTAAGGAGCTAACCCTTTGGTTAGCTCCGCGCTGCTCTTACTTCTTTTATTTCTGATTCAATTTTTTCTTGTTCATTATGGGATAATTCCTTTCATTCGGCTTTATTGTATTCTATCTGTTTTATATACGGAGATCCCAAAAGGCTCATACTTGATAAGGATATTACTATTTTTAAGTAGAGTTACTTTAATGAAAAGAAATAAGCGAAATATAAATAAGGATAATACAAAAATAATTGAAAATAATATAGAAAAACTAGGAAACCAAAGAATAAACCATATGGAAGAAAAGCAACCTATAAAAAGATAACTTAATTCAAATTGATAGTATTCATGTAACGTTAACATCTTAGCAGGGGTTAAGCCAAACCAAGGAAGATAAGGGAACCTTAATTTGATCCCTTTTTTAAAAAAATGTAGATACCATATACCCCAAAAAAGGTAGAGAAGATAGTAGATCATCAGCAAAAGAAACATCTCTGCCCATGCGATGTAGGTTACCATCAGAATTGTTGTCAGTAATCCTTCAAATAACATGGTTAAGTATAAGGTTAACCATATGGGTTTTCTACGAAAACGAAAGAGGAGCTGATAATTGAAAACAATTCGATCGTCCATTAACAATCTCCTTATCCTTTTTACTCTTTTTTATATTTTATCTTAAATTGAGTGGTTCGTTCACTCATTTTTTTTAAAGACACGATACAATATTTTCTTGACATCATAGAAAGGAGAAAAGAAGTTTCACCATGAATCAAGTCAAAGTGCCGATCGCAAACATGAAAAACGGTAAGGAAAAGCTATCGATAGGTATATTAGTTAAAGATGAAGACCATATCAATTTAGATGAAATGCTAAAGAATGATATTTTATCTCATTTGCAAATCAACCTGTTTAATATGAAGTATCAAAATACAGAAATAGTCAATCAAGAACTCCTTACACTTTTTTTAAAAGAATCTTCCATTTTAATGCTACATCTAACGGAGAAACAACAGCTTCTTTCCTATATAAAGAAATGGAGTGATCATCATACAAATGGTTTGCTTATTTTAAGTTCTCCTATAGAGATTGGGATGGCAAACCATATTTATCATTGGTTACAGAGGAAGGGGAAAAAAATTGAAGTGGCTGTATTGCCAATGCTCTCTTTTTTTTCCAAAGCAATCAGAAACAACTCAATTTTTTCCTATTAGGGGGAAAATCCAATGGTTCGATGACGAGAAAATTTAGAAGGGAAATAGCTAAATTAAACATCCCCTTTTTGTTTACAAGTTGCAAGGAGACGGAGCTTATTTCTATTGCTTTAGATTTTTATTATGCATTCAGAAAAGCGTTTATCTTAGATTTAGAGCAGATAGCCGTAGAGCAAAAGGTAGATGTTGAAGTACTTAAAAAAGGTTTAAAAATGATCCCTGAATATGATTACTTTCCACCTTATCATGAAGAACAGACAAAAAAGTTGATCCAAACTTTAATCTTATTACAAAGAATAGAAAAAAAACCAAACTTGTTTGTACGTTTAATATATAAAAAGATAAAAGAGGATTTCATGTGGCCTATTCAACAAATTGTAGAATTAAAAAGAGTACATTCTATCAATAGGGTTACTGTATATGGATACAATGAGGATATATTAGTTAGGTTAACTCACTTGCCTTTTCAGCAGATTATGGTCTTTACTCCCATCTCTCATAAAATTCATAAGAGAATTGTATCTCCTAAAATTGAATACATCAGTGACCTTTATCAAGCTGCTCAACAAACAGATTTGATCTTATTTTTAAGTAGCTTAAATGTAATCTCCACCATTTCATTGCAACGTTTGGGAAACTATGTTTCTAAAAAAATAATCATTGACCCTTTGAACCTTTTCGAGATCGATGAAATGAAGGCGTTAAAATGGACGTATATTTCAAAAGGAAGGGTGAAATATGTATAATCTAAGATTTCATGGAAATAATTGTGCAAAAGAGAGTAGAGGAGGCATGCACTATTGGATACAAAAGTTAAAACAAGTACTTATATATGTATCATGTGTGGGCGAAGAAAAAAGAAAGGAATTAAGATTCATAGTGGATTTATTTGTAGTCATTGTGAAGAAGAGATTGTTCATACAGATGTAAGTGATGAGAAATATCCCTTTTTTATCCAACAAATGAAAAAAGTCTGGATAAATAATGGGTGATAGGCGGAGACTTGGTAATCAGTTTCTGCCTTTTTTATGATAAAATAATGACAAGAATAGATATTCACATTGATATCAAAGGAGTTAATATGAGCAAAGTAAAGGCTCCATTATTTGAAAAGTTGTTATCTCACTATCAGAGTAATCCGGTATCTTTTCATGTACCAGGTCATAAAACGGGACAAGGATTTCCTTCTTTTGGGAAAAAAGTTTTCCAAGACCTGTTAAAAATCGATATGACTGAAATTTCAGGGTTAGACGATCTGCACCAACCTAATGGGGTCATTTTAGAAGCAGAGAAAAAAGCAGCCTCATTATTTAAAGCAGATCAAACGTTTTTTCTCGTCAACGGAAGTACAGCTGGAAATCTAGCCATGATCCTTGCGACTTGCCAGCCGGGGGACAAAATCATTGTTCAAAGAAATGTTCATAAATCTGTTATTCATGGAATGATATTAGCAAGAGCAGTACCTGTTTATATTGACAGCGAAATGATTCCCTCATTAGGTATACCAGGAAGCATCTCACTTCATACTTTGAAAGAAGTTCTTAAGAACCATTCAGATGCAAAAGCGATCTTTTTAATGAATCCAAATTATTATGGGATTGGTATTGATTTGACAGAAATTATTAATCTAGCTCATCTTTATCAGATACCTGTTTTAGTTGATGAAGCTCATGGGGCACATTTTGGTTTTCATCCTGATTTCCCCAAGTCTGCTATACAAATGGGGGCAGATGTTGTTGTACAATCGACACATAAGATGTTGTCTGCGATGACAATGGGTTCTATGCTCCATGTTAAAGGGACATTGATAGAGATTGACCGTTTAAAATTTTTCCTTTCCATGGTTCAAAGTTCTAGTCCATCTTATCCAATTATGGCCTCTTTAGATTTGGCAAGACAAGGGATAGAAGAACATGGAGAAACATTATGGAAAGAAATTTTACAAGGATTAGATTGGTTTTTAGAACAGACTCATTCCTTTCAATCTATTAGGTTACATCATCGAATCGCTAGTTACTACTATCAGGATCCATTGAAATTGATTATCCATGGCATAATAGGGAATATATCAGGCTTTGTTATTCAAGAATTGCTAGAGGAAAAGGGGATTTATCCAGAACTATCTGACTTATTCAATACATTGTTAATTACTAGTTATGGAACAACAATAGATGATTTAAAACGTTTATTGATCGTATTAAAAGAGATTGAACAACAACTCCCATTATTATCCAAAAAAAGCAACGAGAAGGATTTTACAAAGACTTTCACTGATTATCCCAAAAATAAGTTTAATGAAAGTAAGGTTTCTTTAGAACAAATATTATATGGTAGATCTACCACTGTACCTTTAGAACAAGCTGCTGGGAAAATTGCTGCGGAAATGGTTATCCCTTACCCTCCTGGAATTCCAGTGGTACAATTAGGTGAAGAAATGACTCAAGAAATGATAAATTACCTGATTGCATTAAAAAATCAAGGGGCAAAATTTCAAGGTGTTTTAGACCATCAATTGAAAAATATCAAAGTATTAGAAGGAAAATGATTTGGAGGAAACCAATTTGAAAGGTATTTTCGTAAGCTTTGAAGGTCCTGATGGAGCAGGAAAAACGACCCAACTTCATCTTTTAGCTGATTATCTAATAAGTAAGGGTTATGATGTGGTGACAACGAGAGAGCCTGGTGGGACTTTTATCAGTGATCAGATTAGACATATTATTCTTCATCCTGAACATAAAGAATTAAAAGATCAGACAGAAGTATTACTGTATGCTGCGTCAAGAGCGCAATTAGTACAAGAAAAGATCATTCCAGCTTTGAACGAGGGGAAGATCGTTCTATGTGATCGGTATATCGATGCTAGTATTGCATATCAAGCATATGGCTTAGGAATTGAGCGTCAAACCGTTCAACTTATCAATCTTTTTGCTACCTCACATTTGTGGCCTGACCGGACTTATCTTTTAGATATTAAACCAGAGGTTTCAAAAAGTAGGTTAATGAACAGAGGAGTAGGGGAATTTGGAAATGGCTTAGATCGAATTGAACAGAAGCAACTTGAATATCATAGGCGTGTCTATCATGGGTTTTTAACATTGGCAGATGAAGATCCAAAACGTATATTAAAAGTAGAAGCAGATCAAGCAAAAGAAGGAATATTTCAGGTGATTAAAGAAGATTTTATAAAAATACTTAAAAAGAAGGAGGAATAGAAATGAAATTGGTTATTGCGATTGTGCAGGATAAGGATAGCCACCGATTATCTAATGCGTTAGTAAAAGAAAATTTTAGAGCGACCAAATTAGCCAGTACAGGAGGGTTTTTAAAGGCAGGTAATACAACTTTTTTTATCGGTGTAGAAAATGAAAAGGTTGATCATGTATTAAAAATTATCAAAGAAAATTGTAAATCAAGGGAACAATTGGTTTCTCCGGTATCTCCATTAGGAGGGAATGCTGATTCCTATGTACCTTATCCTGTAGAAGTGCAAGTAGGTGGAGCTACAGTATTCGTCTTACCAATTGAAACATTCCATCAGTTTTAAAGGGAAAAGTCTATGAAAATCGATAAGGGGATACAAAAATCGACCACCTATAGAGCAAGTAACCGTCTAAATGTAGATGCGCAAGCCATGCAACAGAGTTTTTCTGATTTGATGCACTCACAAAATAAGCAATATTCTAAAGAAATGTTAACCAAGTTGCTAGCGGAAATTGATGAAACAGGGAAAAAGATTGCCTTATCAAGAAATTTAAAAGATATAAAAGCATACAAACAATTAATTAAACGGTTTATGGATGAAATCATACATTCAGCTATTCATTTAGAT
Source organism: Tepidibacillus decaturensis (assembly GCF_001561915.1). Taxonomy (GTDB): domain Bacteria; phylum Bacillota; class Bacilli; order Tepidibacillales; family Tepidibacillaceae; genus Tepidibacillus_B; species Tepidibacillus_B infernus. The sequence continues at coordinate 2,735,889 of NZ_LSKU01000001.1, forward strand.
GAACAATTAAGTTATGATTACCACGGGAGAAGTAGAAGATATAAAATCATTAGAGAGATCGACAAAAAATTATTAGAACTTACCAAAATGGCATTAGATAAAGAGGAAAAACAAATTGATATCTTAGATAAAATTGGTGATATTAAAGGATTATTAATTAACTTGTATTATTAAGGTGAAAGATTAAAAAGTTAGGATGAAGGAAATGTCCTTGTATGATGTATTAGGTCAAAACAGGATTGCTGAATTACTAAGCAATAGTATTAAAAAACAACGAGTTTCTCATGCTTATATTTTTACAGGGATAAAAGGTGTAGGGAAAAAAAAGATGGCCATAGAATTTGCCAAAGCATTGAATTGTACAGTTAATTCTTCAGATGCTTGCGGCCATTGTTCAAATTGTATTCGTATCGAACATGATAATCATCCTGATGTTGTAAGGATTAGTCCAGAAGGCCAATCAATCAAAATAGAGCAAATTCGTCAATTACAAAAAGAATATCATTATAAATCAATGGAATCAAAAGTTAAAGTTTACATGATCGAACAAGCAGAACAAATGACACCTCAGGCTGCGAATCGTTTATTGAAATTCTTAGAAGAACCTAATTCACCAACAGTAGCGATACTCATAACGGAAAATATCCACCAACTGCTATCAACGATTCGTTCAAGATGCCAGATCGTTCAGTTTGCACAACTTGATCCAAATAGCATTGTCAAAATTCTAGAGCAAGAGGGATTTAGAAAAAGTGAAATCATACTTTCTACCCACCTTACTCAAAATTTAGATGAGGTAAGAACTCTTTTAAGCACAGAAGAGTTTGCGCAAATGAGAAATCTAGTGATACAATGGAGCGAGGATATGACTTCTAGGAAATATCAAGTATTACTATCAATCAATGACAAAATCATGCAAAGTGACTATATAAAAGAACATTTACCACAATTTCTTGATTTACTAATACTATGGTATCGCGATATCCTAAATATAAGACTTAAACGCAAGGATTTAATTATATACAGAGATTATTATGACCAGCTTAGGATGCAGGCATTACATGGTTCAGAAGATCAAATCATAGAGCACATTGAATTGATCTTAGCAACAAAAAGAACTCTGTCTTCACATGTAAACCCGCAACTTGCTTTAGAAAAGATGGTCTTGTCTTTATAGGAGGGATTTATTTTTGTATTCTGTAGTAGGTGTTCGATTTAAAAAGGCGGGAAAAATCTATTACTTTGATCCTGAGGATTTGTCAGTAGAAAAAGACCAGTTTGTGATTGTAGAAACTGCGCGGGGAATTGAATATGGTCAGGTTGTAATAGGAAGAAAAACCGTTGGAGACGAGGATGTTGTTCTACCCCTTAAGAAAGTGATGCGAATTGCTAATACCGAGGACGCACTACAAGTAGAGCAAAATAAAATAGATGCCAAAGAGGCTTTTCAAGTCTGTTATGATAAAATTGTAAAACATGAACTAGAGATGAAATTAGTCGATGTAGAATATACATTTGATCGGAATAAAATCATTTTTTATTTTACAGCTGACGGAAGAATAGATTTCCGAGAATTGGTCAAAGATTTAGCCGCTGTTTTCAGAACCCGAATTGAGTTAAGACAAATTGGAGTTAGGGATGAGGCTAAAATGCTAGGGGGAATTGGTCCATGTGGTCGAATTCTCTGTTGCTCATCTTTTTTGGGAGACTTTGAACCAGTATCTATAAAAATGGCCAAGGATCAAAACCTATCATTAAATCCGACTAAAATATCTGGATTATGTGGCCGATTGATGTGTTGTCTTAAGTATGAGAATGATAACTATGAGAGTGGCAAAGAAGAACTTCCTGATATAGGAAGTGAAGTAATGACCCCGCTAGGGCTAGGTCGAGTAGTTGGGCTTAATATTTTAGAACGCAAAGTACAAGTAGAGATTAGTGCAACACAGAATGTAGAAGTAATGGCTTTAGACGATGTTGTAGTGGGGGAATTTGAATTTTAAATTATTTGGGGTTGATATTGTGGAAAAAAAAGAGATTTTTTCACAGGTAGCTGAGATTGAAGAAAAAGTCGGGGAATTATACCAAGAATTGGGACTTTTAAAACAAAAAATTGTCACCCTTTTAGAAGAAAATCATCATTTACACATCGAGAATGAGCAATTACGTCAGAGGCTGGAGGAAAAATATCCATCATCTGATCCATCAGAAAAGACTGTGAAAGAAAAGACTAGGATTGGCGAGGGATATGACAATTTAGCTCGTTTATATCATGAGGGGTTTCATGTCTGTAACCTTCATTATGGAAGCCTGAGAACTGAAGGAGATTGCCTCTTTTGCTTATCATTTTTAAGTAAATCTTAACGACTCTCATCATTAGAGAGTCTTTTTTGTAGGTGAAGGAAATGGAAAGGCTAGATGATTTGTTAAATAATGATTTAAAGATTATCCAAAGTAAAGATATATTTGCTTTCTCAATGGATGCAGTCCTATTAGCTCATTTTGCAACGATCCCAAAGAAAGGGAAGATCATTGATCTTTGCACTGGGACAGGTGTTATTCCTTTATTGATGTCTACAAAAACCAAAACAGAGATATATGGAGTGGAAATTCAAGAAAAGTTAGTCGATATGGCCAATAGGAGCGTGCAAATCAATCATTTAGAGGGACAGATAAGAATACACCATGGAGATTTAAAAGAAGCTCCTAGGTATTTTGGAAAAGAAACCTTTGATTTAGTAACAGTCAATCCTCCTTATATGCCTATAAATGGACAGGATCATAATATAAATGAACATTTTGCGATCGCACGTCATGAAATTACTACGAATTTAAAAGCAGTGATAAATACAAGTGCTCAGTTATTAAAAACAGGGGGAAGGCTTGCGATGGTTCATCGACCATCAAGATTAGGAGATATTATCACAACATTGCGAGAAGAAAAATTAGAACCAAAAAGGATACGATTTGTTCACCCTTCTTTGCAGAAAGAGGCTAATATGGTATTAGTTGAAGCAACAAAGTTCGGGGGAAAAGAATTGCACATTTTACCACCACTGATTGTTTATGCTGAAGATGGAAAATATGAAAAAGAAATTCAGCAGATTTATTTCGGTGATGGGAAATGAATGTGAAAAAGGATCATTATGTTTATATTCTTCAGTGCGGCGATCATAGTTTTTATACTGGCTATACGACTGACATTAAACGGAGATTAGCGAAGCATCAAGAAGGAAAAGCATCAAAATATACAAGGAGTCGGCTTCCTGTGCGTTTGATATACTATGAAAAAGGAGATAGTAAATCTTGGGGTTTAAAACGCGAATTAGAAATAAAAAAATTAAATCGAAAGCAAAAAGAAATGTTAATTAAAGAAGGGTTAATCAATGAATATCCAGAAAAGCTATAAGGTTGAACCTCAAAAGGGATGTCTCTATTTAGTAGGAACACCGATAGGTAATCTGCAAGATATGACCTATCGTGCTATTCAGATCTTATCCGAGGTAGACTTAATCGCTGCAGAAGATACAAGGCAAACGATAAAACTATTAAATCACTTTCAGATTCAAAAAAAGCTATATAGTTATCATGAACATAATAAGGAATCCAGTGGTGCTGAACTTCTTCAATTATTGGAAAAGGGAAGAAATATTGCTTTAGTTAGTGATGCAGGTATGCCAGCTATTTCAGATCCAGGCTATGAGTTAGTTAGATCTAGTGTAGAAAGAGGGATACCGGTGATCCCGATTCCAGGGGCTAATGCAGCATTAACGGGGCTAATCGCCTCTGGGTTACCTACGCAGCGATTTGTTTTTTTAGGTTTCCTATCTAAAGAAAAAAAGGTTTTATCCCAGCAGCTTGAACAAATAAAATCTTACCAGGAAACTTTGATTATCTATGAAGCACCACACCGAATTGAGAAGACCTTAAAAATGATTCTTGCGGGTTTAGGTGATCGAAATCTAGTACTTATTCGAGAATTAACAAAAAAGCACGAAGAATTTATAAGAGGAACTGTTTCCGAAGTGATGCAATATTTAGAAGAACATCCTCCAAAAGGAGAATTGACCCTTATTATTCAAGGTTCTAGTGGAGAGGAAATAGAGAGGGAAACTAATCAATGGTGGCAATCCTTATCCATTCTTGAGCATGTGGAACATTACATAAAACAAGATAAACAACCAAAGGAGGCGATCAAATTAACCGCAAAAGATCGTAATCTTAACAAGAGGGAAGTATACCAACAATACCATAAACTATAAAACATGAGCTAAAAAAAACAAAAGCTTCTTTTATGGTCGAAGCTTTTGTTTTCGCCTTCATTTAATTTTGTGCGTTTGGCATTTCGCTTAAGCATTCACTACATACAATTTTGTTTTTAAAATGGAATACATTCTCTGCATTTCCACAGAAGATGCAAGCTGGTTCGTATTTTTTTAGAATAATGCGTTCGCCATCTACGTAGATTTCTAAAGCGTCCTTTTCACTAATTCCTAATGTTCTACGTAATTCAATTGGAATAACTACACGACCTAACTCGTCTACCTTGCGGACAATACCTGTAGATTTTAACATTTTGTTACCCTCCTTTATCAATTTTTTAAATTAAGGATAATATCGTCATATTTCGACAAAATTTCTATAAACATAGAATACCAAGGATTGCCAAAACAGTCAATACATTTTTGCATTTTTTGTAAAATTTTTTGTTATTTTCTTAATCATGAATAAAGAGGTGATGGATTTGAGGATGGATGAAGAAAAAGTATTTAAAGATCCAGTCCACCAGTACATCTATGTTCAAGATCGTTTAATATGGAATTTAATTGATACAAAGGAATTTCAAAGATTACGTCGGATTCGCCAACTAGGGACTACTTACTTTACTTTTCATGGAGCTGAACATAGCCGGTTTTCGCATTCGTTAGGTGTCTACGAAATCACTCGGAAAATTATTTCTCGTTTTGAACGAAACCAATATATAGAGTGGCCAAAAGAGGAGAGACTTATTTCTTTAGTAGCGGCACTACTCCATGATGTAGGCCACGGTCCTTTTTCCCATTCAATAGAAAAGGTATTAAACACGAATCATGAGGAATGGTCCAAAAGTTTAATTTTAGGTGAAACTGAAATTAATTCTTTTCTTCGCCAAATTGATTCAACATTTCCCTCTCGTGTAGTTGATGTCATTAACAAAAAATACGAGAAACCTATTGTGATGGATTTAATCTCGAGTCAATTGGATGCGGATCGAATGGATTATTTATTAAGGGATGCCTATTATACAGGAGTTAATTACGGGTTTTATGATTTGGAGAGAATCTTAAGGGTACTTAGGCCATATCAAGGAAGACTTGTAGTAAAAGAAAGCGGAATGCATAGTGTTGAAGATTATTTGATGTCTAGATATCAGATGTACTGGCAAGTTTATTTTCATCCGGTAACGAGAAGCGGGGAAATTCTACTAAGAAAAATTTTCCTTAGGGCAAAAAACCTTTTTGAAGAGGGATATACCTTTTCAACTCTCTTTCCTCCCATCGTACGATTATTCCAAGGACAGCTTCATGTTGATGATTATCTTATTCTAGATGAACCTATGTTTTTTACTCTGTTTTATTTTTGGAGTCAAGAAAAGGATCAGATTCTAGCGGACTTGACAGAACGGTTTTTACATCGAAGATTATTTCAATACATAGATTTTAACCCTAATGATCAATCTAAACTAGAAGCTATCCTTGAATTTTTTCATAAAAATAACATTGATCCTACCTACTATTTAGAACTTGATTCACCATCTGACTTATCATATGACATTTATCGACCTGGCGATAAAAAAGAAATGTCGCCAATATATCTTTTAAATCGACAAGGAGAGACCATTGAGATTTCGACAAAATCAGATATTATTGCCGTCATCACAGGGAAAAGGAAAACAGAACATAAAATTTTTTTCCCGGAAGATTTGTTAAAAGAGAAGTCGATTTTATCCCAATTTCAACTATTGACACGATGAATGGAATTATGTATATTTTGGGAAAGAAAATGATATAATGAGCGATAATAACAAAAAATAAGGAAAATCAATGAAGGGATGAGTAATTCATCACCACTTTCACAGAGAGCTGGGAAGGCTGAGAACCAGTATGTTGGGATGAATGAAGATGGTCCTGGAGAAATGATACTATGTCGAATGACACTTAAAAGAGCCTATGCTAATGCATAGGAATTTGGGTGGTACCGCGTGAGTATAAACTCCCGTCCCAAGCTGGATAGGAGTTTTTTTATTTAAAGCAGTTTTTTCAAAAAAGGGGTTGAAGGACTTTGAGTAAAAAAACATTTTATATTACGACACCGATTTATTATCCAAGTAATAAATTACACATCGGTAATGCTTATACAACGATTGCTGCTGATGCGATGGCTAGATATAAAAGGCTCCGTGGCTATGATGTGTATTATTTAACTGGAACAGATGAACATGGGCAAAAATTACAAAAAAGAGCCGAGGAAGAAGGCTTAAAGCCAATTGAGTTTATCAATCCAATTGTAGAATGGATTCAAGATTTATGGCAAAAACTTGATATCTCATATGATGATTTTATTAGGACAACGGAAGAACGTCATGAAAAAGTGGTACAAAGGATTTTCAAAAAGCTTTTAGAAAATGGAGACATCTATCTTGGAGAATATGAAGGATATTATTGTGTACCTGATGAGGCATATTGGACTGAAAGGCAACTAGTTAAAACAGACGAAGGCTATTTATGCCCTGATTGTCATCGACCTGTGCAACTAGTGAAGGAGAAAAGCTATTTCTTTAAAATGTCAAAATATCAAGATCGGCTATTGCAATATATTGAAGAGCATCCAGAGTTTATTCAACCGGAATCACGGAAAAACGAAATGATTAACAATTTCCTAAAACCGGGTTTAGAGGACTTGTCGATTTCTAGGACAACGTTTGATTGGGGAATAAAGGTACCGGAAAACCCAGAACATGTGATCTATGTTTGGATTGATGCCTTAACCAACTATATTACTGCTATCGGCTATTTATCCGATGATCCGGAAGAACGAAAGAAATTTGAACGCTACTGGCCAACAGATGTTCATTTAATTGGGAAAGACATTCTACGATTCCACACCATTTATTGGCCAATTATTTTAATGGCATTAGAATTACCATTACCTAAAAAAGTATTTGGACATGGATGGATTTTAATGCCAGATGGGAAAATGTCAAAGTCAAAAGGGAATGTGATCGATCCAAAATTCCTAATTGACCGTTATGGTTCAGATAGTATTCGTTATTTTCTTTTACGAGAAATTGCTTTCGGTAGTGATGGAGTATTTACGCCAGAAATTTTCATTCAGCGTTTAAATGTGGATTTAGCTAATGATTTAGGTAACTTAGTCAGTAGGACAGTAGCGATGATAGAGAAATACTTTGATGGGTTTGTCCCAACTCCAGAAGCATTAACCTCTCTGGATGAAGATCTAAAACAAGCTGCGATGGAAACCTCACAAAAGGTAGAGGAATCATTAGATCAGATGCTCTTTAGCCAGGCTTTACAGCAGATATGGCAACTCATCAATCGGACGAACAAATATATTGATGAAACTTTGCCTTGGTCACTTGCAAAGGATGAGGCTAATAAAGGGCGGCTAGGGACGGTTTTATATCAACTGGTAGAAAGTATTCGTATTACTTCTATCTTGATTCAGCCTTTTATGACGAAAACGCCTCAAAAAATATGGGAGCAACTAGGTTTGGATGTTGTGTCAACCAATTGGGATTTAACTAAATCTTGGGGTATCGTTCATCCAGGAGCAAAAGTAGAGAAAAAAGAAGCGTTATTTCCACGCCTTGATATGGAAGAAGAAATCAAAGCAATTGATGAAACAACGGCTGCTGCACGAAAGCAAGCAGAAGAGAATGCAAAAAAATTAAACCAATCAGCGAACACAAATGGAGGAGATACCAAGATGGAAAATACGACAATAGATCAAATTACAATTGATGATTTCTCTAAAGTTGAATTACGAGTAGCAGAAGTGATTGAAGCAGAAAAAATACCAAATGCAGATAAATTGCTTAAAATTCAATTAGATCTTGGTTATGAAAAACGTCAAGTGGTGTCTGGTATCGCTAAGTATTACCAACCTGAAGATTTGGTTGGAAAGAAAGTTATCTGTGTAACCAACTTAAAGCCAGTAAAATTAAGAGGTGAAGAATCCAAAGGAATGATTTTGGCAGCATCGCAAGGGGATCAGTTGGTGCTTGCTACTGTTTCCGATGATATTCCAAATGGAGCCAAAGTCAAATAACGGTTAGGTGATTCTTATGTTAGTGGATACACATGCACATTTAAATGATGAAAAATTTAATGAAGATCGAGCTGAAGTGATCAAACGGGCGAAAGAAGTAGGTGTTGAAACGATTATTAACATCGGTTATAACCGAGAAACGATTCTTTCAACGATTGAATTAGTTGAACAATATGATTTTATTTTTGGGGCTGTTGGTTGGCATCCTAACGATGCACATGAAATGAAAGAAGAAGATTTTGACTGGTTAAAGGAAATCACCCAACATCCAAAAATATTAGCGATTGGTGAAATTGGTCTAGATTATTATTGGGATTTTGCTCCTAAAGAAGTGCAACAAGAAATTTTTCGAAAACAGATTCAATTAGCAAAACAAGTGAACTTACCGATTATTATTCATGACCGTGATGCTCATCAAGACATTTGTTCAATCCTTAGAGAAGAAGGTGCTAAGGATGTGGGAGGAATCATACATTCTTTCTCTGGTAGTATGGAAATGGCAAAGGAATGCATTGATTTAGGCTTTTATATTTCCTTTAGCGGACCAGTCACTTTTAAAAACGCAAAAAAACCTAAGGAAGTAGCAACCCATATACCTATTGACCGGATACTGCTTGAAACCGATTCTCCCTATTTAACCCCTGAACCATATCGTGGGAAAAGAAATGAGTCGGCATATGTCAAATTTGTTGCAACAAAAATCGCCGAATTACGAGGAATGGATGTCGAAGAAATTGCACAAATTACGACAAGAAATGCTAAACGGATTTTGAAATTCTAATGGATTTAAGGGATGGAAAATATTGGTTTGACATTTTAGCTATCATTGAATAAAATGTTGAACTGCTAAAGGGGGAGATGTAATGGGAAAACTGTCTTTAAAAGCAGGCAACCATTCTTCTTCTGTCATTCCTTCTTTTCCTAATACAAAATATAAAAAGACACTCTTTATCATTGTTTTTTTGGCTATTTTAGCATTCAGTTTCGTAACTTTTTATCAGTTGATGCAAAAAGAAGTTATTCTCGTTGTAAATGGAAAAGAAAAAGAAGTTTCTACTTTCAAAGGAACAGTGAAAGAATTGTTAGATCAGCAGCAAATAAAAATAGGCGCTCATGATCAACTTTCTGTTCCTCTTCAGTCACCGTTAAAGGATGGGCAGAAGGTAATTGTAAATACTGCTAAATTAGTAATTGTACAGGTAGATGGTAAACAAATTGATCATTGGACTACTGCAAAAACGATTGATCAGGTGATAAATCAACTAGGCATTCAACTTGGTTCATTAGATAAAGTTTACCCAAGCCTTAACACAATAGTTCAATCAGAAATGGATATTAAAATTTCAAGAATCACAAAGAAAATCGTAACAGAAGAAGAGAATATTAAATATGGATTAGTTAAAAAGGCTGACCTGTCTTTAGAAAAGAACCAAGAGAAAGTATTGGTTAAAGGCCAAGATGGAAAAATTGCCAAGGTTTATGAAATTACCTATGAAGATGGAAAAGAAGTAAAGAGAGAACTGCTAAAACAGGATATTGTCAAAGAAAAGAAAGATCAAATCATTGCTTATGGAACAGCTTCTGCTACTGTTTCTAGAGGTGGTTATATTCTCAGGCCAATTAAAGTTCTTAAAAACATAAAAATGACCCATTATGGTTCCGGAGTTTATACCTATACAGGAACAACAGCAACTGTTGGGAGAACGATTGCTGTTGATCCAAAGATTATTCCACTAGGTTGGTGGGTTTGGATTGATGGAGTTGGATTAAGAAAAGCAGAAGATATAGGCAGTGCGATTAAAGGAAATAAAATTGACCTTTATGTAGGTAATGATCAAAAAGCTAGTCAGCTTGGGGTAAAAACTGGTGTAACCGTGTATGTTTTAGGACCGGAAAAGCCAACAAAATAGTGAACAACTAACAGGGGGAGTTTTCCCCTGTTTGTTTGTATGAGGAGCTATAGGAGGGAACAATGAAGATTAAGGAAGTAATCGTAGTTGAAGGAAGAGACGATACGGTAGCGATACAAAGAGCGGTTCAGGCCGATACCATTGAAACAGGAGGATCTGCAATATCTCCTCAAATCATTGACCAAATCAAAAAAGCCCATCAGAAGAGGGGAGTTATTGTTCTGACAGATCCAGACTATCCTGGAGAAAGAATAAGGAAAATCATCAGTCGGCAAGTTCCGGGAGTAAAACATGCATTTATAATAAGGGAAGAGGCGACTAAAAAAGGAGATATTGGGGTCGAGAATGCCTCTCCAAATGTGATTCGCAAAGCATTAAATGATGTAAAATCTGAATGGATAGATGCAAAAGAAACAATCCCATGGAATCGATTAGTTGCAGAAGGATTAGTGGGTAATGACCTAGCAAAACAGAAAAGAATCGAACTAGGAAAAGTATTAGGAATTGGTTATGCAAATGCAAAACAGCTTCACAAAAGACTAAATATGTTTCAAATCTCAGAAATTGAATTCTCTAACGCATTAAAAATGATAAAAATGAAGGAATGAATCAATGATGGCGGTCAATATATCTAACCCAGCAGAAACGATGAATATTTTAAAAAAGTATGGTTTTACCTTAAAAAAAGTTTAGGGCAAAACTTCCTCATTGAACCTAACATCTTAACAAAAATTGTTGAAAAGGCAGAAATTGACCTAAACACCGGAGTGATCGAAATTGGCCCTGGAATCGGAGCTTTAACGCAAAAAATTGCAGAGAAGGCTGGAAAGGTAGTTGCAATTGAAATTGACCAACGATTAATTCCGATTTTAAAGGAGACTTTATCTTTCTATGATCATATAAAGCTCATTCATGCTGATGTATTAAAAACTAATTTAAATCAACTTATTATAGAGGAATTGAAAGAATACTCTTCAAAAAAATAGTGGCCAATTTACCCTATTATGTCACAACACCCATTTTAATTAAATTGTTAGAGGATAGATTAGGAATCGATTCGATTACGGTAATGGTACAAAAGGAGGTTGCAGAAAGAATCAATGCAAAACCTGGGGGTAAAGAGTATGGTAGTTTAACATTATTAATTGAATACTATGCTCAAGCAAGTATTGCCTTTTATGTTCCAAGCTCAGTCTTTATTCCTAAACCCAACGTTGATTCAGCCATTTTACATTTAAAAATGAGAAAAGAACCGCCAATTAAAGTAAAGGACGAAGATTTTCTCTTTAAATTGATACGAGCTAGCTTTTCCCAAAGAAGGAAGACACTATTTAACAATCTAATCCATAATCTTTTTGGGAAAGAAAGGAAAGCAGAAGTAGAGGAAATCTTAAATTCAGTAGGGATCGACCCAGTAAGAAGGGCAGAAACGTTAACTTTATCCGAGTTTGCTAAATTAAGCGATGAAATATATTTTCGAGAAATATATTGACAACATATTTGTCCCACTGCTATAATAATTTGTTTATTTGACATACTATTCTATATGTGTTATAATTCACATATAGAGAGGTGGTAGAACAAATGGCGAATAATACCTTAAATGCCATCAAACGTAGTTTAGATGATTACGTTGGCGAAAAAATTATGCTAAAAGCTAATGGAGGACGTAGAAAGACCATTGAGCGAACTGGCATTTTAGAAGAGACCTACCCTTCAGTTTTTATTATAAAATTAGATGAAGAACAACATTCCTTTAAAAGGGTATCATACAGTTATGCGGATATTCTTACCGAATCTATTGAATTAACTGTATGTAAAGATGATGGAGAAGTAAAGATTACTTATAGTCAAAGATAACAAAGTAGGGCACGAAGGTGTTCCTACTTTTAATTTTGATTAATTTACATATACTAAAAGTGTCCACAAACTAAAGGAGGTTATATGATGGGCCGAAGAAATCGCGGTGTGATGTCTGAACAGTTTAAAGAGGAACTCGCAAAAGAGCTTGGTTTTTATGACACTGTGCAAAAAGATGGTTGGGGTGGAATCACGACTCGTGATGCAGGAAATATGGTGAAAAGAGCCATAGAAATTGCTGAGCGTAGTTTAGCGGAGCAAGGTCGATCATAAAATGTGGATAAGGCTAGGGAAAGTTTTCCCTAGCTTTTTCTTTATACTCTTCATTGTAAATGTTACAATGGATTGATGAACAGGCTAAGATAAAGTAGGTGATGGTATGAAGATATGGGAGAAAGCTCCTGCAAAAATAAATTTAACTCTTGATGTATTAGGAAAAAGAGATGATGGTTATCATGAAGTTGAAATGATTATGACTATGGTTGATTTATCCGATAGAATTCTATTAGAAGATCTTGAAGATGATCAGATTATCTTAGAGACTAACTCAGGAATTATACCTAATGATGAACGGAACCTAATATATAAAGCTGCCCATTTATTAAAAAGCACCTATCAAATAAAAAAAGGAGTGCGAGTCTTTCTAGAAAAGAATATTCCTGTTGCCGCAGGTTTGGCAGGTGGAAGTAGTGATGCTGCTGCCACATTAAGAGGTTTAAACCGCTTATGGAATTTACATTTAACTTCTAATGAATTGATGGAACTGGGTGGAAAGATCGGTTCAGATGTACCTTTTTGTATTGTTGGTGGTACGGCTCTTGTAAAGGGGAGAGGGGAAAAAGTCACCCCTATTGTTTCGCCTCCTCCTGGTTGGGCTATTTTGGCAAAATTACCAATTAGTGTATCGACCACCGATATTTATGGAGCTCTAAATTGGCAAGATATTAAAGAACATCCAAATACAGATCAGATGATTATAGCATTAAAAGACCATAATTTTGATGGAATCACAAAAAACCTTTTTAATGTATTAGAAGAGGTTACCTTTCGACTTTACCCTTCTGTAAAGTATTTAAAAGAACAAATAGAAGGATTTGGGGCGGATGGCGTTTTAATGTCTGGGAGTGGACCAACTGTTTTTGCTTTAGTTAATAAGGAATCAAGGTTAAATCGGATCTATAATGGATTGAGGGGTTTTTGTAAAGAAGTGTATGTCGTTCGTTTACTAAGGTAAAAATAACTTGATGAATACCGTACAATAATATTATAATCTTCCTAAATTATTCGTTTTTTTGGAGGTCTTTATGAAAAAACTAAGGCGAAGCGCTAGAATTGTTGACCTAACTCAACAGTTTTTACATCAACCTAACACCCTTATTTCCTTATCATACTTTGCTGAAAGATATCATTCAGCTAAATCTTCAATCAGTGAGGATATTGATATTATTGACGAAATATTTCAAGAGGAAGGCATTGGTCAACTCCTTACTTTAGCAGGGGCAGCAGGTGGGGTAAAGTTTATTCCGTCTATACCTAAGGAAGAAGCAAAGACGGAAATGCTAAGAATCTGCCAAGCATTATCTAGTGTGGAAAGACTTCTTCCGGGTGGTTATTTATATATGTCAGATATTTTAGGAAATCCTAAATTATTAAAACAATTGGGCAGGATGTTTGCTTCTGCATTCTCTAATCAAGAAATTGATACGATCATTACTGTCGAAACAAAGGGAATCCCCTTGGCCCATGCAACAGCTAGTTATTTAAATGTTCCTGTGGTTATTGTACGCAGGGACAGCAGGGTAACAGAGGGGTCGGTTGTAACCATTAATTACGTGTCAGGCTCTACTAAAAGAATTCAAACCATGTCATTGGCTAGAAGGGCTTTAAAAGAAGGATCTAATGTCCTTGTAATCGACGATTTTATGAAAGCTGGCGGGACAATTAAAGGTATGATTGGACTCTTGCAAGAGTTTAATGCCCATTTAAAAGGAATTGGTGTTTTTGTAGAATCAGGAGAAACGGAAGAAAGATTAATTAAAGATTATATATCATTGGCTAGATTAACAGAAGTGAATGAAAGAGAGAAACTAGTAAATGTTGAGCTAGGCAATTTTTTCTAGTATAAATGATAAAAATTTTTCCTCTTTTTTGTCATTTTCTAGAAGGAATTTTATAATAGATAGCGAAATAATTATCAAGCTCGTTATTTATGGAAAAAGGTGGTGAAAAGACATGGAGGTTACTGACGTAAGACTTCGCCGCGTCAACACGGAAGGGCGTATGAGAGCGATTGCATCAATTACGATTGACAATGAATTTGTTGTTCATGATATTCGAGTGATTGATGGGAATAATGGAATGTTTGTAGCCATGCCAAGCAAAAGAACCCCGGATGGTGAGTTTCGTGATATCGCTCATCCAATCTCTTCTGCTACAAGAGAAAAAATTCAATCCGCCGTACTTGCTGAGTATGAGCGTATTGGTGAAGAACAGGAAATGGTTGCCGGGGCATAATTTAATAATGAATGAAAAGAGTTCTTTTTTAAGAGCTCTTTTTTTTGGTTAAAAATTCAATCTTGTATTTTCCTTGAATTCAATCATCAATTAAGATATAGTCATAGTGGAATAATTGTGCGTAAATGGGGGATAACCATGTCTGATTTGTATGCAGTGGTATTGGCCGCAGGCCAAGGCACAAGAATGAAATCAAATCTACCTAAAGTATTACATCAAGTCAGTGGTAAACCAATGGTTGGTCATGTTGTTGACCAGTTAAAAGAAATGGGTATTAAAGAAATTGTTGTAGTGATTGGACACAAATCAGAACAAGTAAAAACTTACTTGGGAGATCAGGTTCAATATGCGATTCAAGAGCAACAACTTGGAACAGCTCATGCAATTATGCAGGCAAGTCCTATACTCAATGATAAAAAAGGAACAACCTTAGTTATTATGGGGGACACTCCTTTAATCACCCAAGATACCTTAAAGACGCTTTACTCAGAACACGAAACGACTAATGCTGCTGCAACCATTTTAACTACCGAAATTGATCCACCAACTGGATATGGTCGGATTATCCGAGATCAAGAGGGTCATGTATTAAGAATTGTTGAAGAAAAAGATACCTCTATAGAAGAAAAGGCCATAAAAGAAATCAATACAGGAACTTATGTCTTTGATAATGTAAAATTATTTAATGCCCTCTTAAAAGTGAACAATGATAATAAACAGGGGGAATATTATTTAACAGATGTTATTGAAATTTTACAATCAGAAGGAATGATTGTTTCTGCCTATAAAACGGATAATTCAGATGAAACGATCGGTATTAATGATCGTATCGCATTAGCAAAAGCAGAAAAAATATTAAGAAATCGAATTATCGAACACCATATGCGTGAGGGTGTAACTGTTATTGATCCTGATCGAACCTATATTGAAAAAGATGTAATGATTGATCCAGACACGATCATTTATCCTGATACGTATCTAAAAGGTAAAACGACGATAAAGGGAAATTGTATCATCGGGCCTGGTGCAGATTTGACAGATGTCATGGTTAGCCAAGATGTTGTCATTACCCATTCCGTTATTTTCTCATCAAAGATAGAGGAAAAAGCTAAAATTGGGCCTTTTGCTTATATTCGCCCTGGTTCCCATATTGGGGTTGGGGTGAAAGTAGGCGATTTTGTGGAAATAAAGAACTCCAAACTAGGTAAAGGAACAAAGGTGTCTCACCTTTCTTATATTGGCGATGCAACTTTGGGAGAAGATGTAAATATTGGCTGTGGAACGATAACGGTTAACTATGATGGATTTAAAAAGCATCGCACTGAAATAGGGGATCATTCATTTATTGGTTGTAATACGAACCTTGTTGCTCCTGTTTCTGTAGGTCATGATGCTTATGTAGCAGCTGGATCTACAATTACTGATCATGTACCAGACTTTTCATTAGCGATAGCGAGGGAAAGACAAACGAATAAAGAAGGATATGTTAAAAAAATAAGAGAAAAAAATCAGCAGGATACGAAATAGAACATTCTTGGGGGTATAAAAATGCCATATAGTGATTCTACATTAAAAGTGTTTACGTGTAACGCAAATCCGGATTTAGCACGTGAGATTGTTGAACATATTGGAATTCCATTAGGGGATGCTGAAGTTTTACGTTTTAGTGATGGAGAGATACGCGTTAAATTAAATGAAAGTGTTCGAGGTGCTGATGTATTTGTGATCCAGTCTACATCCTCTCCAGTGAATGAACATCTTATGGAACTTTTAATTATGGTAGATGCTTTAAAAAGAGCATCAGCTAAAAGCATTAACGTGGTAATCCCTTATTATGGATATGCAAGACAAGATCGAAAGGCAAGAGCAAGGGATCCAATTACAGCTAAGTTAGTTGCTAATTTGATTGAAACAGCAGGGGCTCACCGAATGATTTCAATGGATTTACATGCTACTCAAATTCAAGGATTCTTTGATATTCCTGTAGATCATTTATTAGGGGTGCCTATTTTAGCTGATTTCTTTGCCAAGAAAAATTTAAAAGATATTGTTGTAGTCTCCCCTGACCATGGGGGAGTAACGCGTGCAAGAAAAATGGCTGAACGATTAGGGGCGCCGATTGCAATTATAGATAAGCGTAGACCAGAACCAAATGTAGCAGAAATTATGAATATTGTTGGTAATGTAGATGGAAAAGTAGCCATTTTGATTGATGATATTATTGATACGGCCGGGACTATTGCTCTTGCAGCAAATGCTTTAAAAGAAGCCGGTGCAAAAGAAGTTTATGCTTCCTGTACACACCCTGTCCTATCAGGTCCAGCAATTGAGAGGATTCAAAATTCCCAAATAAAAGAATTGGTGGTTACGAATACGATTCCTTTATCAACGGAGAAAAAGAACGATAAAATTAAAACATTATCTGTGGCTCCTTTAATTGGTGAAGCTATTGTTCGGGTCCATGAAGAGTTATCCGTAAGCAAATTATTTGACTAAAAATGGTTTAGTTCCCTCTTGATTAGGAAATAATAGAAATTAGTTTATAAAAGATTAGGAGGGGGAACATGGAACCAATCAATTTAGAAGTGATTGTAAGGGAAATAGGGGCAGATTCAATCTTGCACCATTTAAGAGAAAATGGCTATATACCAGGTGTTTTATATGGTAATGGTTTTTCAAATCAACCCATTCAAATTGAGGAAAGTACACTTAAAATACAATTAAAAGAACATGGAAAAAGTGGAATTTTCCATATTTTAATGGGAAATGAGCAAATTCCTGTCAAAATCAATGAAATTCAAAGAGATCCTATTGACCAAAAAGTCATTCATGTTGATTTACAGCGTGTCCAAATGAATAAGCTGATTAGTACTTCTGTACCATTACATTTCTTCGGCAAATCAATGGGTGAAAAGAATGGTGGAATTGTCCAACAGCAGATAAGAGATATTGAGGTAAAAGCCTTACCTGCTTATATTCCAGAATTTATCCAAGTGAACATCTCTGACCTAGACATTGGTGATGCCTTATATGTTAGGGATTTAATGGTACCCGATGGTGTTGAAATTCAACATGATCCTGATTCGGTTCTTTTAACTATCATTCCACCAAAAATGATTGAAGAGGATCTATTGGAAGAAAGGCCTGTTCATGAACCAAAGATTGTAGATCCTAAGGATGGTCGAGGAATAGACGCCGCAAAATAGATGAGAATGTCTATGATTCTTATAAACGTAGCCTATAATGGGGTTACGTTTTTTCTTTATTGCAAATAAGTTTTCCAAGTAAATCTGTTTTGTTAAAATGGGCTTAGGTCTAAAAATAGGAGGACATAAAATGAAGTTAGTTGTTGGTTTGGGAAATCCAGGAAGACAATATGAAAATACTCGGCATAATATTGGATTTATGGTAATTGATGATTTGTTAGAAACTACTGATTTAATATCTACAACAACAAAATTTAATGCAAACATTACTGATGCTAGATTGGATGGAGAGAAAGTTCTTTTTGTAAAACCACTTACTTATATGAACCTTTCAGGAGAGGCTGTCCGCCCAATTCTAGATTGGTATAAGATTGATATAAAGGATATGGTTGTTATTTATGATGATTTAGATCTACCATTAGGTAAATTAAGGTTTAGAGAAAAGGGAAGTGCTGGAGGACACAATGGCATTAAGTCGATGATTCAGCACCTAGGGACAGAAGAATTTAAGAGAATTCGAATTGGAATTGATCGACCAGAGTATGCTTCAATTATTGATCATGTCTTGACTAAATTTTCAAGTGAGGAAAAAGAGGTCATAAATGAGAGTATTCAGAAGGCTGCACTTGCAATTAAAGACTGGATTAGTGGGACAGAATTTAAAATGTTAATGAATAAATACCATTAAATTTTGAATCATTGTATGGACTTTATCCTCTCAGGGGAATAATAGAATTAAAAATGACTAAATGATTAGGATTTGGAGGCCATACACTGATGATTCAATATGTATGTAAGCATTGTGGGCAACATCTTGGAAGTATAGATGATAGAATGTTTAGTGAAGAAGAATTAGGATTGCATTCCTTGACCCCTTCTGAGAGGGAAGGTATAATAACCTATGAACAAAATGGCGATAAGACCGTTCAGGTTATTTGTGAATATTGCCAAGAGGCACTAGAATTACATCCTGAATTATTGCTTATTTCAAATCCATTGCAATAACTAAAGTTAGTATAAAGCCTTCGCTTTCTAGCTAAGGCTTATTTTTCATGATAAAGAAGAGGTCATATTATTTTATGAATTTAAGGAAAGGGGGAACAGTATGGAAATTATCTTACAAAAGTTTGCTAGAAGTAAGGAATTTCAGTCCATTCTTTCAGGTTTAAACGCTGGCATGAAAGAGCAACTGATTACGGGGTTGAGTGGATCAACAAAACAAGCAATGATTGCTTCACTTTTTCAAGAAGTAAATAAGACGCTGATTGTAGTCACCCATAATTTACTTCAAGCTCAAAAAGTTTATGATGACTTATTAGAATTAGTAACAGAAAAACAACTGTATTTATACCCAGCAAATGAATTAACTTTAATTGATATTGATGCTCAGAGTCCAGAGACACTAGCCCAAAGAATTCATGTTTTACAGAGTTTAGCTGATGGAAAAAAGGGAATCTATATCATTCCTTATATTGGGCTAAGTAAGTTTCTTCCACCTAAAAGTAGCTTTGTTGACTCCATGATCTCAATAGAAATAGGGAAAATTATCGATTTAAACCGTCTATTAAATAACCTCATTTTTTTAGGTTATAAAAGAACTGACATTGTTGAAAAACAAGGAGAATTTAGCGTTAGAGGCGGAATCATAGATATTTATCCACTTACATTAGAAAACCCAGTACGAATTGAATTGTTTGATGTAGAGATTGATTCAATCCGTACTTTTGATATTGGAACGCAAAGGTCTATTGAAAAGTTGAAAAATGTTGACATTCCTCCGGCAAGGGAATGGATCGCAACGAAAGAAGAATTCATGAAGGCTGCAACTCGAGTAGAAGAATACCTTAGCGAGCAGTTGAATCGTATAAAAGATTCAGTGATAAAGGAAAAGTTAATTGCAAACGTATCTTGGGAGATAGAGCAATTAAAAGAAAAACAATATTTTAATGGCTTTTACAAATATGCTTCGGTTTTATATTCCCAAAAATATACTCTGTTAGATTATTTTGAAAAAGATAGTCTAATAGTTTTTGATGAAGCAAATCGAATGATAGAAGTTGCAAAACAGACTGAGAAAGAGGTAAATGAGTGGAAGACAGCCTTATTACAGCAAGGGGAATTTTTACCCCAATTAGAAGTATATCAATCCTATCTTGATATAATCGTTGGACATCGTAAACAGGCATTATACTTATCTTTATTTTTGAGACAGATTCCACATGCGAATCCTGAAAATATTATCAATTTTGTAAGCAGAAATATGCAAAACTTCCATGGACAGATGCATTTACTTAAAGGTGAACTTGAAAGATGGAGGAAATCTAATACTAGTGTCATCTTTTTAGCCTCAGATGCAGAAAGGGTTAAGCGCTTACAGCGTGTGCTGGATGACTATGGCATGGAAGTAGATATTGTTCCTAATACTATCCGTGAAATATCACTTAGACCGATTATTTTACAAGGGAATTTACAGTCAGGTTTTGAAATGGCTGAAATTCGTTTGGCAGTGATTACAGAAGGAGAAATCTTTTCTCAAAAGCAAAGAAAAGCAAAGAAGGTCTCCCAAACGGCCAATGCTGAACGTATCAAGAATTATACTGACCTACGGGTAGGGGATTATGTTGTCCATGTGAATCACGGAATAGGGCGGTATATTGGAATTGAGACTTTAGATATTAACGGTATTCATAAGGATTACCTTCATATTAAATATGCCGGTAATGATAAACTTTATGTGCCGATTGATCAAATTGATTTGGTTCAAAAGTATGTAGGTGGGGAAGAAAAGGAGCCGAAAATTTATTCTTTAGGTGGAACAGAATGGACCAAAGTTAAAAATAAGGTGAAATCCTCTGTTCAGGATATTGCTGAGGACTTGATCAAATTATATGCAAAAAGACAAGCAACTAAAGGCTTTTCTTTTCCTAAAGATAATGAATTTCAACATGAATTTGAGGCTTTATTCCCATATGATGAAACACCTGACCAGCTAAGAAGCATCGAAGAAATTAAACAAGATATGGAAAAAGAGAGACCGATGGATCGACTTCTTTGTGGTGATGTAGGATATGGTAAAACGGAAGTAGCGATTCGTGCTGCTTTTAAAGCAGCAATGGCAGGGAAGCAAGTTGCGGTATTAGTTCCTACAACGATCTTAGCACAACAGCATTTTGAGACATTTAAGGAACGCTTCTTGGAATATCCGATTAAGATTGAAGTGATAAGCCGATTTCGTACGAAAAAACAGCAAACAGAAGTAATTAAAGGAATTAAAGATGGAACTGTCGACATCGTTATAGGTACTCATCGGTTATTATCTAAAGATGTCCAATTTAAAGATCTTGGTCTGCTTATTGTAGACGAGGAACAACGGTTTGGAGTAAAGCATAAAGAAAAATTAAAGGAATTAAAAACAAATGTTGATGTACTTACCCTTACCGCAACCCCGATTCCTCGTACATTACACATGTCGATGTTAGGGGTAAGAGATCTATCAGTCATTGAAACACCCCCTGAAAATCGTTTCCCTGTTCAGACATATGTGGTAGAATATAGTGCAGCAATGGTCCGTGAAGCAATAGAAAGGGAACTTGCTCGTGGAGGACAAGTTTATTTTCTTTATAACCAAGTAAAATCCATTCAACAAATGGCCGATCAAATTAGTATGTTAGTTCCCGATGCAAAAGTGGCAGTGGCGCATGGGCAAATGTCTGAATCTGAATTGGAACGTGTGATGTTAGACTTTTTGGAAGAAGAATATGATGTTCTTGTTAGTACAACAATTATTGAGACGGGTGTAGATATTCCAAATGTAAATACCTTAATCATCTATGATGCGGATAAAATGGGGTTATCCCAACTATATCAGCTAAGAGGAAGGGTGGGTAGATCCAATAGGATTGCTTATGCCTATTTTACTTATCAAAGGGATAAGGTATTATCGGAAGTTGCAGAAAAAAGATTACAAGCGATTAAAGAATTTACTGAACTTGGTTCAGGGTTCAAAATAGCGATGAGGGATTTAGCGATAAGAGGGGCAGGGAACCTTTTAGGAGCAGAACAACATGGTTTTATTGCTTCAGTTGGTTTTGATCTATATAGTCAAATGTTGAAAGAAGCCATTGATGACTTGAAAGGGGAAGTTAAGAAAGAGGAGAAAATTGAGCCGCAAATTGAATTGGAAGTCGATGCATATCTACCGACTGATTATATAACAGACTCGATGCAAAAAATTGAGATGTATAAAAGGTTTGCAAATATCAGGAAATTAGAAGAGGTTCAAGATCTAGAAGATGAACTATTAGACCGTTTTGGTGATATCCCTCAACCTGTACAAAACTTATTAGCTGTTACTAGAATTAAGACTTATACTTATCTATACCGAATAGAAAATATCATCCAAAAGGGCAAAGAAGTCACGATGCAAGTACACCCTGACCAAAATCAAATCATAGATGGTTATAAATTATTCAAAATAGCAAACGAATTTGACCATCGCATTAAACTTTCTTCAGGACATCACATTGGCATTAAGGTTAACTTGAAAAATTTAACCTCTGAACAAGGAATTCAATTAATTGAACAATTCCTTGCTCGTTATCGAGAAGCGTTCAAACAGGAAGGAGTTCTTTATACACATGAATAAGAAAAAAGGTTTGATTCTCTTATTAGCGGTTGTTTTTATCTTCAGCATTGTAGGTTGTAGTAATCAAGCGCCTGATACAGGAAAGGTTAAACAAGATGTAGTGGCAGAATATGATGGAGGAACAGTAACAAAAGATGAATTTAATACTTTCCTTCAAGTAACTACCTTTTTTAATCCTCAATTAGAAGGGACGATTAACCAACCTGAATCGCAAAGACAAGCATTAGAACAATATATAGGTCAAAAATATCTTGCATCAAAAGCAAAGAATCAAAAAGCTGACGATAAGGAAATAGAAGATTTACTAAAGGCAATCAAAGGAACAATGGGTTCTGAAGAAAATTATAATAAAAAATTAGCGGAATTAAAGATCACTGAAAATGACCTTGTCGATTATGTAAATCGATACCAAGCGATTCAAAATTACATGGAAGAGAAGTCAGCGAAAACATTTAATGAGGAAAAGGAAAAATTAGAAAAACAATATAAAGAAAATAAAGAAGAATATACGATTGCAACAGTAAGCCATATTTTAATTGCCACAAAGGATCGATCGGAGGAAGAAGCAAAAAAAGGGCAGAAGAAGTATTGGCTAAATTAAAAAAGGAGAAGATTTCGCGAAATTAGCCAAGGAATATTCGGATGACCCTGGTAGTAAGGATAATGGGGGAGTGTATGAAAATGCCCCAGTATCTTCTTGGGTTCCTGAATTTAAAAAAGCAGCATTAACATTACCTGTTGGACAATTAAGCGACTTGGTAAAAACAGAATTTGGCTATCACATTATAAAAGTGATCAATCGCCAAGTACCAACTTTAGAACAACTTTCTGATCAACTAAAAGGGCAAGTTATTGCTCAAGAATATAATCAGTTTATGACGAACGAATTACAAAAGATCATTAAGAAAATCAACTTACCCGAAAAGTAAAAAAACTTTTATCGAAGTTTAACTTTCCAATGCGGTAGAAAGCTTAGAACCTTTACTTGTATAATAATTTGGTAACAGAAGAATACTATGGACAAGAACGGAAGAAAAATATTATAGATATTCAATAATTGTTCAACTTTGTTACTATATACAAGAAAGTGAGGCATCAAGAATGAAAGCAACAGGTATTGTTCGACGAATTGATGACTTAGGAAGGGTTGTTATCCCAAAGGAAATTAGAAGAACCCTAAGAATCCGTGAAGGGGATCCATTAGAAATTTTTGTTGATCGAGATGGAGAAGTGATATTAAAGAAATATTCGCCAATTGGCGAACTTGGGGACTTTGCAAAGGAACTTGCTGATTCCTTATACGAAAATTTAAACCACGTTGTCTTAATTTCAGATCGGGATACGATCATTGCAGTAGCCGGTGTTAGCAAAAAAGATTATATGGAGAAATCTATTGGGAAAATTGTGGAAGAAAGTATGGAGCAACGCAAAACCTTAGTGGAAACGAACTCTGGAGAAGTTAGTATAGTAAAGGATTCCCTCGAAAGCTATACTTCTTATGTCATAGCACCTATTGTCGCTAGTGGTGACCCGATAGGAGCAGTCATTTTGATTGCTAAAGATGACACTAAAATGGGTACATTGGAAATCAAAATGGTGGAAACAGCTGCGTCATTTTTAGCAAAACAGATGGAACAATGATCAAATATGAAGTAGGTATTGAAGCAGGCATCGCCTGCTTCTTCAATTTTAATGGGTGAATAAAACAGCTTGTGTTATAATAATTTAGACATTTTATAGTTTATGAGGAGAGAGAAAGATGCATTCTAAGGGGCAATCATTTATCAAAGGGGCTGCCATATTAGGTATAGCTGCACTTATATCCAAACTATTAGGTGCAGTTTATCGAATCCCTTATCAAAATATTACTGGAGATGTAGGATTAGCAGTTTATAATAAAGTTTATCCGATCTATAGTATGTTATTGATTATTGCAACGGCTGGTTTTCCTATTGCCATCTCAAAAATGGTTTCTGAACGTTTAGCGTTAGGGGACAAGCGAGGAGCAAAACGTATTTTTAGGATTTCAGCATATATTCTTAGTATGACTGGTATTCTCTTTTTTATTATTCTTTATTTCGGATCCGACTTATTAGCTGTCTTAATGGGAAATCAACAGCTTTCTATTGCGATAAAAAGTGTCTCCTTTGCCCTTTTAATTGTTCCTTTAATGGCAGCCATTAGAGGCTATTATCAGGGTCATCAATATATGGTACCTACTGCTTATTCACAAATTGTTGAACAAATCGTTCGAGTGATCACAATCTTAGTCTTATCCTATTGGTTTATAAAGAATGACTATGGGGTCTATTATGCAGGTGCAGGGGCTGTTTTTGGAGCATTTTCTGGGGCCATCTTTGCCTTTGCTGTTCTATTATTATTTTGGAAAAAGACGAATCGTATGACGGACGAGATCTTTTTATCTCATGGGCAAGTTGAAATCCAGCAATTTAGCCAACAACCAGTAGTTGGAATTATAAAAAAGATATTATATTATTCCATTCCTATCGCTTTAGGATCATTAATCTTGCCTTTATTTGGTGTCGTTGATTCCTTTTCTGTTTCTAACTTACTTCAAGCATTAGGATTTGAAAAAAACCAATCAGAATATTGGTTTGGGATCTATACAAGAGGTCAACCCTTGGTCCAGTTTACAGCGTTTTTTGCAACATCTTTATCTTTAGCATTGGTTCCTTCTATATCTGAAGCGTCAGCAAGAAAGAATCATCAATTGATTCAAGAACGTACCGATTTGGCTTTAAGACTAACCTTACTTATTGGTCTTCCAGCTTCTGTTGGACTTGCCGTGATTGCTGAACCGGCAAATATTTTACTTTATGAAAACAATGTAGGGACCAAAACATTAGCTATTTTAGCCTTCACATCCATGTTTTCAACCTTAGGAATTACTTCTTCAGGTATATTACAAGGAATTGGGCAAGTGATCTTACCAGCAAGAAATCTTTTTATTGGTGTAATCATTAAATTAGTGCTTAACCTCATTCTCATTCGTACCTTTGGTATCGACGGCGCAGCTTTGGCCACTGTTAGTGCATATGCGGTTGCGACGTTTTTAAATCTAATTGCTGTAAATCAATATACAGGTATCAAAATTGGTTTCTTGAATTTCTTTGTAAAACCAACCATAGCAACTTTGATGATGGGGGCAATCGTATGGATAGCAAAGGAATTTTTAGAGTTAGCGATATCTCCTTTTATCCCCAAAGAACGGTTGTTGATGGCGGTCGTTTCTATCGTTTCTGTAAGTTTAGGTATCATTGTCTTTGCCTTTAGCCTCTTTATTTTTGGAGCGATTACTAAAAAGGATTTAATCAACACTCCTAAGGTAGGAAAGAAACTAATTACTTTTACGGAGCGATTGAGAATATTAAAAGATTAAAGGAGTCTCTTTTATGAATGAGAAAATAATCATTATAGGACTGGGTTCTGGGAATGAAGAACAGTTGTCTCTAGGGACCTACAAATTATTAAAGAGTAGTGATCATCTTTATTTAAGGACGAAAATTCATCCAGTCGTTTCTTTTCTGGATCAAGAGGGAATTAATTATAAAACGTTTGATGATCTTTATGATACAAATCAGGAATATGACCAGGTTTATCAAAAAATAGCAACACATTTATTAGAAGAGGTAAAAAGGGTGGATTCGATTGTTTATGCTGTTCCTGGACATCCAATGGTTGCAGAGAAAAGTGTACAATATTTATTAGAACTAGGAAAGGCAAAGGGAATCGAAATTGAAGTAAAGGGGGGAGAAAGTTTTTTAGACACCCTATTTTCAAGTTTACATATTGACCCAATAGATGGCTTTATCTTTTTAAACGGCGAAACCATCACTAGAAATGATTTAGATCCCTCTAAAAATATTGTGATTGGCCAAGTTTATAACCAATTTGTTGCATCCGATGTAAAATTAACTTTATTGGAACTTTATCCTGAGGAGATGACAATCTGGATTGTTAGCAATCTAGGAATGGGTAGTAAAGAGATTATCAAACCAATTTCCCTCTACGAATTGGATCACAAACCAGAAGATTTTCATCATCTAAGTTCAGTTTTTGTTCCAATGACAGAGGATGAACAGGTTCAACAAAAAACATTTTCTAGGTTAGTTGAGATTGTCCAAACGTTAAGGGGCCAAATGGCTGTCCTTGGGATAAAGAACAGACACATCAATCGATTAGGAAGTATCTCATTGAAGAGGCTTATGAACTTTTAGAGACGATTGATGAATTAGATATGGATCATATGATTGAAGAATTAGGAGATGTTCTATTGCAGGTGATGCTTCACGCACAAATAGGGGATGATGAAGGATATTTTAATATCTATGATGTGATTATGCAATTAAATCAGAAGCTTGTAAGAAGACATCCTCACGTATTTGGAGATGAGAAAGCAGAAAAGGCAGAAGAGGTTCTTAAACGTTGGAATAAGATAAAGGAGCAGGAAAAGGAAAAACAGGGTGTGATCCATTCCTCTATCTTACAGGGTATTCCAAAAGATTTACCGGCGATCTTACGTGCCTACAAGTTACAAAAAAAGGCGGCTAGTGTTGGCTTCGATTGGCCAACGATTGAACAAGTTTATCAAAAAATTGCTGAAGAAATTGATGAACTTAAAGAGGCAAATGGTGAATCGGCAAAGGATGAATTAGGGGATGTAATGTTTGCGGTTGTTAATCTAGCTAGATTTATGAAGATAGATCCAGAAGAAGCGCTAGAAAAAACAAATCGAAAATTCATGAAAAGATTTTTCTATATCGAACAAAAATTAAAAGAAAAAGGAATTCCGATCGAACATGCTTCATTAGAAATCATGGATCAATATTGGGAAGAAGCTAAAAAAGTATAGTTAGAGAGGTTGATTAAATGAGATTAGATAAATTTCTAAAAGTTTCAAGGTTGATTAAACGTAGGACAATCGCTAAGGAAGTCTCTGATCAAGGTCGTATTGAAATTAATGGACAGGTTGCTAAAGCTAGCTCAAATGTGAATGAGGGAGATCTGCTCTCTATTCGATTTGGCCAAAAGAAGTTAACAGTTCAGGTAAACAAATGTGTGGAGACCTCAAAGAAGGAAGAAGCTTTAGAGATGTATACAGTGATAAAAGAAGAAAAGATTACAGAACAAGAAGGTTTATAATCAGCCTTCTTTTTTTGTTCTAAAAATTTTGCCAAGCCATAAGATGTAGTAAAAGGGGGTTGATAAAATGGAGGATAGATCAAGAAAAGGGCTTAAACATGAAGTGATGGTTGTAGATAGAGAAGTCATGCAAGTTACAGGTGTAAAGGATGTAGAGAGCTTCGATAGTGAAGAGTTTTTATTAAATACGGAATTCGGATACTTGCATATTCGTGGGCAAAATTTACATATTAAAAATCTAAATTTAGAACAGGGATTTGTTGCAATTGAAGGTTTAGTCTATGAGATGGGATATTTAAACGATGGATACTCTTCGGAGAAGGCTAAAGGATTCTTTGGCAAGTTGTTTAAGTGACACTAAACGAGCAATTTATCACAACAATTTTAATGATAGGTAGTGGATTTTTTGTTGGAATGATCTTTGATAGC
Source organism: Tepidibacillus decaturensis (assembly GCF_001561915.1). GTDB lineage: Bacteria > Bacillota > Bacilli > Tepidibacillales > Tepidibacillaceae > Tepidibacillus_B > Tepidibacillus_B infernus. The sequence continues at coordinate 2,763,944 of NZ_LSKU01000001.1, forward strand.
TATCGGGTGCTAAAAAAGGAAATAGATCTACCTCAGTGGATCGTCTTTATTTTTGATGTAAGTTTTGGTGTTTTTTCTGCTCTTTTCATCTTTCGTTTGTTATTATGGAGTAATGATGGACAACTTCGTTTATCAATATTATTAACATTTATAATCGGTTTATGGTTCTATTATATTACAATAAGTAAGATCATTTTAAAATTTTGGAGTAAGTTGTATCATCTAATCAAAACCATATGGGTCTTGGTGATTCATGCAATCAATATTCTTGTGATTAAACCAGTCATTTTAATTTATAAGTTGTTTATTTCAATACTTACCTTTCTTTTTGCAATGTTTATACCTATCTTGAAGTTTATACAAAAGCTTTCAACTAGAGTTAAGCAAAAAGCAGGATTTTCCTCCTTTTTGAAGAAACTATTTATGCGTAAGAAGAATTAGCCTAATTTTTAATGGAGGATAACTGTCATGTCAAAAAAAAACCAAATCAATCATGCGAGTAGAAAAAGAATACATGCAATTATTCTTCTTTTAATGACTTTTATAGCTTGGGCGGGGTTTACCGGCTACCATCAGTGGAAAGATATTAAAGTAAAAAAAGCTAAACTAGTGGAATTGCAGAAACAAGAGCAACAAGTGGCTGAAACAAAAAGGGAATTAGAAAAGAAAGTAATGCTTTTGCAAAACAAGGAATACATAGCAGAGATGGCACGAAAATATTACTTTTTATCTAAGCCTGGAGAGTTTATTATTATTACCCCTGAGGAATAGATTGGTAAACGATCATTATTGACATGTTTTCTGAGCATCAGTTATAATCTCATTAGTCTATTCTTTATTCTTTATTCTTTAAGGAGGAAGTTTTAATACATGTCAATTGAAATAGGCAGCAAAGTTAAAGGGAAAGTAACAGGAATTACCCATTTCGGTGCGTTTATTGAGCTGCCAAGTGGTGAAACCGGTTTAATTCATATTTCCGAAATTGCTGATAGTTATGTAAAGGATGTAAATGAATTTTTAAAAGTAAATGACATGATTACGGTTAAGGTGATTAATGTCGAAAAGGATGGAAAGATCGGACTTTCTTTAAAGAAAGCACAGGAAAAACCAGTAGAACATACACCGAAAGAAAGACCACAAAAATCTACACGTCGTCAATCAAATGAAAGTTTTGATGACAAGTTGAACAAGTTCTTAAAAGATAGTGAAGAACGACTTTCTACATTACGCAAAAGCACCGATTCTAAACGAGGGGGTCGTGGCGCCCGTCGCGGTTAAATTATATATGCGGTATTATACTTTGTGGCTATTTGGTCACAAAGTATAATTATTTCCTGCCAGTGATAATGATTCCCTTCATAAAAAAGTATGTTTTTGAAAAAGACAGTTGACTTCCTTTTCAAAGTTATTATATAATAAATATTGTGACTGACGCGGGGTGGAGCAGTTGGTAGCTCGTCGGGCTCATAACCCGAAGGTCGCAGGTTCAAGTCCTGTCCCCGCAACCAATTAAACCATTTGTACTACGTCGATTGGCATCCTTGATCAAATGAAATCGGAGTGCCTGTGGTACAACCAATTAAACCATTTGTACTACGTTGATCCATAATGGGATCATTTATTATATATGGCGGCGTGGCTCAGCTGGCTAGAGCGTACGGTTCATACCCGTGAGGTCGGGGGTTCGATTCCCTCCGCCGCTACCATACTGGCCCGTTGGTCAAGTGGTTAAGACACCGCCCTTTCACGGCGGTAACAGGGGTTCGAATCCCCTACGGGTCACCACAAGAAGAAGACAGAGGTAAGAGATCAGAGGTCAGAGAGAAAGAAAGGACTTCGAAGAAAAACATTCAATCTGACATCCGACTTCCGGCATCTGAAATCTGTATTTGGACGATTAGCTCAGCTGGGAGAGCACCTGCCTTACAAGCAGGGGGTCGGCGGTTCGATCCCGTCATCGTCCACCATTTTAATACTTACATAAACCACGCTTAGGCGTGTTTTTTTTTAAAGATTAAGAAAGTATAACTTTCTTCCATTTCCATCTTATGCTTTTATGAAAAAATATTTTAGGAAGTTTTGTCGGAAATGGTACCTATTCTAAGTAAATCGACAGATATTTGCGGGAGCATTTGTTCTTAAACCCCTTAAGTTTGTATAAACCCTTGTCGGTTAGGTAGATTTTGTCGTAATTTTTTTAAAAGCTGTCTCCTTGTTTTGACAAATTTTGTTTACCTTTCTGTTTATAATAAATGACACAATAGGAAATCGGGTGGTGTTATTTTTTATGTTTAAAAAATTTATTTTAAAGAATGGTTTATTGGTTCAATCAGAGACAGTTTCTACGTATTTAAATCAAATATGTGATCTGTTGCACCAAAAAGTAATGGGTTTTTTTTATCTCCTTTTTAAAAGATGGGAATTCGGTTATTTGGTAATGGGTTTTTTATTAGGTAGAGCGGTTATTCTGAATGATATGTCTCCCTTTGCCATTCCTTTCTTCGCTTTAATGTATCATTTGAAAAAAGAGAAGTTATTATATATTAGTTTAGCCATCTTATTTGGTACAAATCTTACAGATAGCCGTCATTCAGCTATTATCTTTTCGGGTATGGTGATCTATTTCTTTGTTCAAAAATGGTTAGTTACAAAAAACAAAGCAGACTTATCCTATGCTCCATTTCTTGTTTCGCTCTCTATGGCCATTCCCCAAGGGACAAACCTTTTTTATCAACAAGTTAATGAAATCTATCCTTGGGTAATGGCTGGGATCGAAACAGCCTTAGGGTTTATCTTAACCTTAATCTTCGCCCAATCTTTGCCTATTCTTATCTACCAAAAGGATCAAGTCTCTTTAAATCAAGAAGAGATTATTGGGTTAATTATTCTTTTAGCTTCGACGATGACTGGAACTGTAGGTTGGACTATTCAGGATTATTCCATTGAGCATATCATCTCTCGCTATCTGATTTTAATATTTGCTTTTGTTGGTGGTGGTGCGATTGGTTCATCTGTTGGTGTTGTTACCGGATTGATCTTAAGTTTGTCTAACACAAATGCTGTTTATCAAATTAGTTTGTTAGCTTTCTCAGGACTTTTAGCAGGTTTATTAAAACAAGCAAATAAATTAGGTGTTGCATTCGGTTTAGTGATCGGTACAACGATTTTATCCATTTATTTAGGAGACCAAAACGAGATTTGGATTTCTTTTGCTGAATCAATGATTGCTTTAGTTTTCTTTGTTTTAACCCCTAAGTCATTGATCAAGCAAATCGCTACATTTATTCCTGGTACAAGTGAATACCATCTTCATTATCAAGAGTATGTTTCAAAAATAAGATCAGTTACTTCAGGGAAGATCGATCAGTTTGCAAATATGTTTACCCAATTAGCAAATAGTTTTAAAGAAATCTCAGCGCCTATGAGGATTGATCAAAGTGAACAAATTGACCACTTTATGAGCCAGGTGGCGGAAAAACATTGTCAAACTTGTTGGAAAAGAAATAAATGTTGGAATGAGGAATTTTTTAAAACTTATCGAATCATGACGGAATTGATGACAATCATCGAAACAAAAGGAAAAATAACGAAAAAGGATATTCCCAGTGAGTGGGCGAACCATTGTGTAAAATCGAATCAAATCTCTTTTCATTTAATGGATGTTTATGATAGTTATAGTGACCATTTATATTGGAAAAATCAATTAGAAGAAAGTAGACAATTAGTCGCCCATCAATTATACGGTGTCTCTCAAGTGATGAAAGATTTAGCTCAAGAAATACAAAAAGACAGTAAAGATTTGGGTGTACAGGAACAACAAATCCATCAAGCCTTAGAAAGGTTAGGTCTGTCTGTACGCCAAGTAAATATTATTCGACTAGAGGAGGGTAATGTCGAAATAGAAGTGACTCAACCAAATTGTAATGGAAGGGATGAGTGTACCAAGATTGTTGCTCCATTAATTTCAGAGGTGCTCAATGAAAATATCATCGTAAATAACAAGGAATGTCAATTCAAGAAAGACGGCTCATGTAAAATGTGTTTACGATCTGCAAAAACCTATGAAGTAGATACAGGATATGCAGGAGCAGCAAAAGGAGGAAAATGGTTATCTGGTGATAGTTTTAGTACAATCGAGGTTAGCAACGGGAAATATGCTGTTGCTTTAAGTGATGGCATGGGAAATGGTGAGCGTGCTCGAACAGAAAGCAAAGCGACTTTGGAGTTGTTAAAACAGTTATTACAATCAGGAATTGAAGAAACGATTGCAATAAAAACGATTAACTCTGTATTACTATTACGTTCTCAAGAGGAAATTTTCTCGACTGTCGACTTGGCAATTGTGGACTTGTTTAATGCAAAAACCAAGTTTCTTAAGGTAGGATCGACGCCTAGTTTTATTAAACGCGGTGATGAGGTCATCATGATATCTGCTAATAATTTACCAGTAGGCATTATCCAAGACATTGACATTGAGAGTATCGAAGTAGCACTTCAACCTGGGGATTTATTGATTATGATGACAGACGGCATCTATGACTCACCAAAACGAACGGCAAATAAGGAGTTATGGATGAAAAGAATGATACAGGAAATTGAATCCGATCTTCCGCAGGAATTTGCCGACTTATTATTAGAAAAGGTAGTTCGATATTTGCAAGGGGAAATTACAGATGATATGACTGTGGTTGTCTCCAAAATTGACAAGTATCAACCAGAATGGGCAACAATAAAAATTCCTGGACTGTCCAAAATTGAAAGGGAAAGAATGGTCAATTAGAAAACATTGTGTTTTAAGTGATTACGTATAACTGCTCCCCTTTGTGGAAATGAATGGTATTAAAGAGGGGGGAGCAAAATGAATGAAACTTTAGTTTTCAATCAAATTACTTTAATTACAGATGGTTGTTCGAACCAAGGCTATTCACCGATTGAAGCTGCCAGACAAGCTTATGAAAAGGGAATCATTATAAATGTGATAGGGATCACTGATGGAGGTCAAATTGGAAAACAAGGTACTCTTGAAATTGAAGGGATTGCAAAGGCCGGAGGCGGACTGAGCCAGATCGTTCCTGTAGAAAGGGTAAAGAAAACAGTTCAATTTGTAACTAGACAAGCAATGAACAAAACAATTACCCAAGTTGTTAACGCACAACTCGTACAAATTTTAGGGGAGAATGATTTAGTTGAAATCTCCCCTAATCAAAGGTTAAAGGTTGCAAATATGATGGATGAAATGGCAGAACATAGTCATCTTAAGGTTTTATTATTAATTGACCAAAGTGCAAGTATGCTAAAAAAAATGGAAAAGGTACAAGAAGCAATCGTTGACTTCCAATTAAGTTTATTGTCTAGAGCTGGGGAGAGCTCAATTTCGATTGTTATCTTTCCAGGCAATCCTGATCTCCTTGATATTAAAATTCCTTGGACGAAAGATATTAAGAAGGTAGATACCATATTACATCAAATGGTACCACAGGGAAATACACCTACTGGATCAGCTATTTTAAAAAGCATTGATCTATTTTATCAATCAAAACATAAACAAGGGTTGCTTGATGAATATGTTGTTTAATCGTTCCCATAAAGAAACTTTTCGTTCAGGTAAGGTGATTAAGGGTAAATGGAATGGTAGACAGTATATTGTGAGGCGGTCACTTGGATCAGGGGAAAATGGCACGGTTTATTTGGTTCAATCATCTGAAAAACTATATGCTTTAAAAATAAGTCCTATCTCAATTGATCTCGGTTATGAAATTACAGTGATACAGCGTCTTAGTGAAACCCAAGGTCCAAGCCTTGGGTTTTCCGTATTTGACATTGATGATTTTATTGATGATGATGAACATTATTCTTTTTATGTAATGCCTTATGTACAGGGTATCTCTATTAAATATTTCTTTTATGGAAAAAGTGAGAAGGATTATTTAAAAATATTTATAAAAATGCTTAAATTATTAGAAGTGATTCATAAAGAAGGGTGGGCATTTGGCGATTTAAAACCTGAGCATTTTTTAATTGATCCTGACTTAGGAAAACTCTCAATGATTGACTTTGGAGGTGTAACAAAGTTTGGTGAAGGAATTAGGCAATACACAGAAATATATGATAGGGGAAGCTGGGGGCAGGGACTAGAAAGGCTGACCCACATTACGATTTATTTTCTATCGTCATGATTTTATTACAACTTACTTTAGGTGAACAGAAATTTTATCAAATTTATCGATCACATCGTAGTTTTCATGAACTTTATGATATAATACCTAATATTCATGCTTTGAAAAATTTGTCACCTATTTTAATAAAGATTCTAAATGGGACTTATACATCAGCTGGTTTAGCAATTGAAGAATGTTCAAAATTTTTAGGTGGCTCTAAGAATACGACAACTAAGAAACCATGGAATTGGATTGAATGGCTATTTACTTCATCGATCATCTTTTTTATTCTTATGTTTGGACGATTGATTTACTTGTGGTAAGGGGGAAGCCCTTTTGTGAAAGAAAATGTAGCTGATATTATGGAAGTCTGTTTATTAGCCGGAAAAATCATGTTATCAAGTGGCGCGGAAACTTATCGTGTTGAGGATACGATGAATCGCATTGCAAAAGCCTACTCTGTTTATGAAACAAATAGTTATGTGACGCCTACGGGTATATTTCTAACCATTCAAGGTAGAAATAAAGAAGATGTCCAAACTAAATTTATGCGTATTTCTGAACGTTTAATTGATTTAAATAAAGTTGCTTTGGTCAATGATATTTCACGTAAGATCAGCTCAGGAATCATGTCGATTGACTTAGCATACGAAAAATTGTTAGAAGTTGAAAAGGAGGAGCCACTTTATCCATTATGGCTTCAAATATTGGCCGCTTCAGTTGCGAGTGCTTTTTTTCGTTAATGTTTGGAGGAGGTTGGCAAGATGTAACTCCAGCATTATTTGCAGGCGGTATTGGTTTCATCCTTTTTATTTATATTCATCGTATAGTACAAGTTAAATTTTTTGCAGAGATCTTAGCTGCTTTCATCATTGGGGCAATCGCTTATCTTTTTTATTATTTTGGGATGGATATTCATTTAGATAAAGTGATTATCGGATCGATTATGCCATTAGTACCAGGAGTGCTTATAACAAACGCAGTTAGAGATCTTATGGCTGGCGATTTAGTATCTGGCTTGGCGCGCGGGGCAGAGGCCTTTTTTACAGCCTTTGCGATCGGAGCTGGAATTGCAGTATTTATTGCAATGATTTAGTGGATTAGGGTATGGTGTGAACATGAATTTTGAAACATTTTATACAAGTTTTTTTGCAACGATGGCCTTTGGTATTATTTTTAACGTTCCTAAGAGGTCAATGATTAGTGGTGGAATCATTGGAATGTTAGGATGGGCTCTTTATATTTGGCTAACAGGACAATATCATTTTGATATGGTTTTTGCTACCTTGATCGCTGCATTTTTTGTTGCTACAGTAAGTCAATTATTGGCAAGGTATCACAAGATGCCAGTAACTGTGTTTAGTGTTTCGGGAATTATTCCTTTAGTACCAGGTGGATTAGCTTATGATACTATGCGCCATTTTGTAGAAAATGATTATTCAATCGCAATTAAATATGCAACAAAGACATTGTTGATATCGGGAGCAATTGCCTTTGGACTTATTTTTTCAGGGGTTATTTCTCAAATCTTAAGAAGGAATGACAATGCAAATGTTAAGGAAGATTAAACAAACAATTGAGGCTTATCAAATGATAGAAACTGAGAAACCTATCATTATCGGTTTATCTGGAGGACCAGATTCTATGGTCCTATTAGATGCCCTCTCTAAAATCACTTCTAATCCTTTGGTTGCAGTTCATCTTAATCATCAATTAAGGGGAAAGGAATCTGATGATGATGCTCAATTTGTTTTGGAACAGTGCAAGAAAAGAAACATTCCTATTGAAATAAGCACAGTGAATATCGCTGATTATATGAAAGAAACGGGTTTGGGAACTGAAGAAGCTGGTAGAGAAAAAAGATATCAATTCTATTATGAAGTAGCACAAAAACGGAACGCAGATATGATTGCCTTAGGGCATCACTTGAATGATCAAGCGGAAACAGTATTGATGAGAATCATTAGAGGGACAGGCGTTCACGGGCTTGGTGGAATTCCTTATGTTCGTGTATGGAAAGGCTTAAAGATTATACGGCCACTATTAGATATAACAAGGCAAGAAATTGAAGATTATAGTCATACTTTTGCTATTCCCTATAGAACAGATAAGAGTAATTTTTCTACAAATTATTTTCGGAATCAAATCAGACTAGAAATCATTCCTTACTTAAAAAAATATAATCAACAAATCAATAATCATTTACATCATTTAGGGAAAATTACTCAAGATGAAGATAAATATGTACAAAAGTTAGCAGAAGAAGTTTTGGAAAAATGTATCATTGAGAAGAATACTCATTCATATACTTTAAATACTATTTTATTACAAAAATTGGAGATTGCTTTACAAAGAAGATTGATTCATCTAATATTAAGTTATCTGATTTTATCAGAAGAATTTGGTTATAAGCATATTGAAGATATTCTTTATCTCATTAGACAGAAAGAACCTTCCAAGTCTTTAGATTTGCCTGGGATACGCGTTTATCGAAACTATGATCAGATCGTTTTCACTACCCAAATAGTAAAAACAGGAACCCCATCTTTTTATATCGAAATGGAAGTTCCTGGGGAGGCTATATTATCTCTCATTGGAAAGCGTTTTAAAACGATTCTTTCTGATCGGTTTTTAGAGCTTGAAGGAATATGGGCAGTATTTGATTATGAAAAATTAAATAGCAAAGAACCTATCATCATTCGCTCTCGGATGCCTGGGGATCGAATGACGGTATTTGGAATGCAAGGAACAAAAAAAGTAAAGGATCTTTTTATTGATGAAAAGGTCCCAAAATCTAGTCGTGATTTACAACCAATTATAGAAATTGATCGCGAGATCATTTGGATTCCCGGTGTAAAACGTTCTAATATCGCTTTAATTTCTGAACAAACAAAGAAGTTTTTATACATCATCATGACAACATGACTGATTATATATACATAATATAAACAATGTTAAATACCATAAGGTATTATAAATGATCACCAAATTTTTATAGGAGGATGGATATGGAAAATGACATCAAAGAAATACTAATCACAAAAGAAGAAATTGAGCAAAAGGTCAGTGAATTAGGATCTATTTTAAGTAAAGAATATGAAGGAAAGACCCCATTGATGGTTTGTGTGCTCAAAGGGGCGACGCTTTTTATGTCGGATCTAGTCAGACATATGAATATTCATGTAGAAATGGATTTTATGGCTGTCTCAAGTTATGGAGCTTCTACTGAATCTTCTGGTGTGGTACGTATTTTGAAGGATTTGGATACAACAATTGAAGGAAGAGATATTATTATCGTTGAAGACATCATTGATAGTGGTCTTACATTAAGTTATTTGGTTGATCTTTTTAACAGAAGAAACATCAACTCAATAAAAATCGTTACCTTATTAGATAAACCGCATAGAAGAAAGGTCTCATTAACCCCGGATTTAAGTGGGTTTGTTATCCCTGATGAATTTGTGGTAGGTTATGGTTTAGATTATAATGAAAGGTACCGTAATTTTCCATATATTGGCGTACTTAAACCAGAAGTGTACTCCCGTTAAGTATGTCTATTGTGGGGACTTTTTCTTTTATGATAAAATAATGAAAGTGTTCATGAGAGGAGGTAAGAGATGAACCGCTTTGTAAGAAATACCGGATTTTATTTACTAATTTTCTTACTGACAGTTGGAATTGTTAGTTTTTTTACAAAACCTGGTACAACAACAGAGCAAATCAGTTATACCCAATTTAAAACTGAATTAGCTGAAGGCAAATATAGCGAGATTACTGCTCGTCCAGATGGAATCACTTACCGAATAGAAGGTGTGTATAAAGCCGGTGCAGATAGTAAAAAGCAGTTTTATACAAATGCACCCTTTAGTGAAGGATTTTTAGCAGATCTTACCAATGCCCCTGTTGATAAATTGACCTTTTTAGAGCCTAAAAGAGATTCGATTTGGATTACTTTTCTAACATCGATTATTCCTTTAGTTCTTATCTTTCTTCTTTTCTTTTTCTTACTAAATCAGGTGCAAGGCGGCGGTAGCAAAGTTATGAACTTTGGTAAAAGCCGAGCCCGTTTATACAATGAAGAGAAGAAAAAAGTTACCTTTAAAGATGTAGCTGGCGCTGATGAGGAAAAACAAGAACTTGTTGAAGTGGTTGAGTTTTTACAAGATCCGCGTAAATTTGCTTCATTAGGCGCAAGAATTCCAAAAGGAGTTTTACTTGTTGGGCCACCAGGAACAGGGAAGACGCTATTAGCCAGGGCTGTAGCAGGTGAAGCAGGTGTACCTTTCTTTAGTATTAGTGGTTCTGACTTTGTGGAAATGTTCGTCGGTGTAGGTGCATCTCGTGTACGTGACTTATTCGAGAATGCAAAGAAAAACTCTCCATGTATTATTTTTATTGACGAAATTGATGCCGTTGGTCGTCAACGTGGTGCTGGTTTAGGCGGTGGTCATGATGAAAGGGAACAAACATTAAACCAGTTGCTTGTAGAAATGGACGGATTTGGGGCTAATGAGGGAATTATAATCGTCGCGGCAACAAACCGACCAGATATATTGGATCCTGCCTTATTAAGACCAGGGCGTTTTGATAGACAAATTACTGTTGATCGACCTGATGTTAAAGGTCGCGAGGAAATATTAAAAGTTCATGCTAGGAATAAACCATTAGCTGATGATATTAAGTTAGATGTGATTGCTCGAAGAACTCCAGGGTTTACAGGTGCTGATTTAGAAAACCTTCTTAATGAAGCAGCTCTATTAGCAGCTAGGAAAAATCTTAAAGCAATTACAATGCTTGAAATAGATGAGGCCATTGACCGCGTAATCGCTGGTCCGGAGAAAAAGAGCAGATTGATTAGTGAAAAAGAGAAGAAAATCGTTGCTTACCATGAGGCTGGTCATACCATTGTTGGATATCATCTTGAGCACGCTGATCAGGTACACAAAGTAACTGTGGTACCAAGAGGAAGTGCTGGGGGATATACGGTGATGTTACCTAAAGAAGATCGTTATTTCATGACCAAACCTGAACTACTTGATAAAATTACCGGGTTGTTAGGGGGTCGAGTAGCTGAGGAGATTGTGCTTGGAGAAGTAAGTACCGGAGCTCATAATGACTTTGAACGGGCAACAAGTATTGCACGTAGAATGGTAACAGAATTTGGTATGAGTGAAAAGTTAGGCCCGATGCAGTTTGGGCATGGCCAAGGTCAAGTATTTCTAGGCAGAGATTTTAATCGCGAGCAGAATTATAGTGATAAAGTGGCATATGAAATCGATCTTGAAATTAGAAGATTTATTGAGGAAAGTTATCAACGTTGTAAACAAGTTCTTGAAGAGCATAGAGATGAACTTGAACTAGTTGCGCAGACATTGATGGTAAAAGAAACCTTAGATGCTGATCAAATTAAACAATTAATTGAAAACGGAAAGCTTGATGATGAAAATATAGATCATCAAGTAAAGGTTCAAATTCAGCACAAAGAAAACCGTTCTGATCAAGAACTAAACTTTAAAGACGAAATGACGATCGATCAAGATAAAAAAGAAGAATAAAGCTTAACTATAAAAAGGAGCCATTTTGCTCCTTTTTTTGCCAAATGATTGAGCTTTTTAAAAATGTTATATATGATACAATTATGGAATGGTGTTTAATATTAAGGGAAACGAATAAATTTTGATCCAAGGGGGATTTTGTAAGTGAATGAAAAACCAATTCTAACAGATATTGAAATCGCCCAAAAGGCAGAAATGAAGCCTATTTTTGAAATAGCAAAAGAAATAGGTATCTTAGAAGATGAAATTGAATTATATGGGAAGTACAAAGCCAAAATTTCTCTAGATTTATTAAATCGCTTACATAACAAAAAAGATGGGAAATTAGTTTTAGTTACTGCCATAAGTCCTACACCTGCTGGAGAGGGAAAATCGACAGTAACGGTTGGCCTAGGGCAAGCTTTTAATAAAATTGGTAAAAAGGCTATTATTGCGTTAAGAGAGCCATCTTTAGGTCCAAGTATGGGGATTAAAGGCGGGGCTGCTGGAGGTGGTTACTCACAAGTCGTTCCGATGGAAGATATTAACCTTCACTTTACTGGGGATATACACGCAATTACAACGGCACATAATGCATTATCTGCGATCATCGATAATCATATTCAACAAGGGAATGAATTACAAATTGACCCAAGAAGAATCATTTGGAAACGGGTTCTTGATTTAAATGATCGTGCTTTAAGGCAGATAGTGATTGGATTAGGTGGTCCAATCCAAGGAATGCCAAGACAAGATGGATTTGATATTACTGTTGCCTCTGAGGTAATGGCAATCCTTTGTTTATCTAGTGGGTTAAAGGATCTCAAAGAAAGACTGAGCAAGATTGTGGTGGCCTATACCTTTGATAAAAAACCAGTTACTGTGGCAGACTTAGGGGCACAAGGGGCAATGGCACTACTATTAAAAGATGCAATTAAACCAAACCTCGTTCAAACATTGGAAAACACTCCTGCTTTTGTACATGGTGGTCCCTTTGCGAATATTGCTCATGGGACAAATAGTATATTGGCAACAAAAATGGCATTAAAACTTGCAGATTACACGATTACTGAAGCTGGATTTGGAGCAGACTTGGGCGCAGAGAAATTCTTCCATATTGCTTCAAGATATGGAGAATATAAACCAAGTGCTGTTGTGATTGTGGTAACAGTTAGAGCATTAAAAATGCATGGAGGAGTAGCAAAAAGTGATTTGAAAATAGAAAATGTTGAAGCTTTAAAAAGAGGTTTCGAAAATCTTCAAAAACATATGGAGACGATTCAAGCCTTCGATTTACCTTACGTCGTTTCCATTAATCAGTTTCCAACCGATACAGAAAATGAATTACAGGAATTAAAAAAACTGGTTGAAGGAGAAGGAGTTCTAGTTGCTATTTCAGAAGTATGGGCAAAAGGTGGAGAAGGTGGAATAGAATTAGCTGAAAAATTGATTGAGGTTATAGAAAAAAATGGGAAAGAGCATCAGGAATTGTATCATATTGAAGATCCTATTGAGGTAAAAATCGAATCTATTGCTAAAAAAGTGTATGGAGCTGATGGTATCGAATTTACTAGCTCAGCCAGAAAACAAATTGAACAATTTAAAGAAAATGGTTGGGATAAATTGCCTATTTGTATGGCAAAAACCCAATATTCTTTATCAGATGATCCTTCAATGTTAGGTAGACCAACAGAATTTAAAATTACTATTAGGGAATTAAAGCCTTCTTTAGGGGCAGGTTTCATCGTTGCCTTAACAGGAGATATCATGACAATGCCTGGACTTCCTAAAAAACCGGCTGCATTAAATATGGATATTGATGAAAATGGAAAAATTACAGGATTATTTTAAAGGCTAATTTTTGATGGATTATTCATAAAGTAATGTAGCTAAGGGGTTGTACTTTAAACAACCTCTATTTTTTTATTTTTAATTGATAATCATATGTACCGTTGGTAAGATTAAAAGATAGTAAATTTACATAGAAAAGGTGAACGTCAAATGATCCTAGTGGTCGACGTAGGGAATACAAATATAGTTTTGGGTGTTTATCAAGAGGAAAATTTATTACATCATTGGCGAGTAGCTACAGATCGTAGTAAAACAGAGGATGAATACGGAATGTTGTTCAAACAATTATTTCAGCATGATCATCTTCTTTTTTCAGATATACATGGTGTTATTATTTCATCTGTAGTACCACCACTAATGTTTGCATTAGAAAAAATGGTAAAGAAGTATTTTAGACTAACACCTATTATTGTTGGCCCTGGAATTAAAACTGGGATTAAAATTCAAATAGAAAACCCAGCAGAGGTAGGTGCAGATCGTATCGTTAATTCGGTAGCTGCTATTGAAATTTATGGAACCCCTTTAGTGGTCATTGATTTTGGCACAGCAACAACCTTTGACTATATTGATGAAAATGGGGTTTACCAGGGAGGGGCAATTGCTCCAGGTATAGGAATCTCTACAGAAGCTCTTTATCAAAGAGCAGCAAAATTACCAAGAATTGAATTAGTCAAGCCTAAAGAGATTGTTGGAAAAAATACGATAACAGCGATGCAATCTGGAATTATTTATGGATTTGTTGGACAAGTTGATGCCATTGTAGAACGTATGATTAAACAAAGTCCTAAAAAACCAAGAATCGTAGCAACTGGCGGGTTGGCTGGCTTAATTGCTACGGAATCAAAGACGATAGAAATTGTAAATTCATTATTAACCTTAGAAGGATTAAGAATGATATATAACAGGAATATCTAAGGAGCGAT
>NZ_LSKU01000001.1:2780475-2788067 GCF_001561915.1 Tepidibacillus decaturensis
GAATGATTATTTAGTAAAGGCATTAGCCTTTGACGGAAAAGTAAGAGCTTATGCGATAAAATCAACAGAATTGGTTTCTAAACTACAACAAAGTCATGATACATGGCCAACAGCAAGCGCTGCCTTAGGAAGAGCAGCAACGATAGGGGCTATGATGGGAGCGATGTTAAAAGGAGATGAGAAGTTAACCATTTTGATAAAAGGGGATGGACCTATTGGGCAGATAGTTGTTGATGCGAACGCAAAAGGTGAAGTGCGTGGTTATGTGACAAATCCTGTTGTAGATCTACCCGCTAATGAATTAGGTAAATTAGATGTTGCAAGTGCAGTTGGTGAAGGGTATTTATATGTGATTAAAGACCTTGGATTAAAAGAACCTTATCGTGGAAGTGTTCCCCTTATTTCTGGAGAGTTGGGAGAGGATTTCACTTATTACTTTGCTTATTCAGAACAAACCCCCTCTTCTGTTGCTGCAGGGGTCTTAGTAAATCCTGATTACAGTATTCGTGCTGCAGGAGGGTTCATTGTTCAAATTATGCCAGGATTAGAGGAAAATGATATATCGATGATTGAAGCATCAATTCGAAATATATCATCCGTAACAAGCTTGATCGATCAAGGAATGTCACCAGAACAAATTTTAGAAACAATCTTTGCAGAAAAAGTAGAGTTTCTTGAAAGCATGAATATTCAGTTTAAATGTTCATGTTCCCATAACAGAATAGAACAGATGCTTATTAGTTTAGGCAAAGAGGAAATAAAGGATATGATTGAAAAGGAAAATGGTGCAGAAGTTGTTTGCCAGTTTTGTAATACTAAATATTATTTTAATAAGGAAGATTTGTTGCAAATTATAAGTACTCTTTAAAGCTTATTTCACCCATAAAAATAAATGAGGAAGTGAAATTAGTGAAATATAATACTCATATGATTAAAATCAATAATAGAGAACAATTGATTGAAGAAATGAGAAAACTTGGCGCTGATGAACCAGGTATACGTTTGATGGCTCCTAAAGCTGAAACAATCCTAATTAAAATTCAAAATCTATCCTTAAAGGCAGCAAATCTGATAAAACAAGAAATGTTGTCTAAAGGAGGAGATGCTGTTTTACATAAAGATGTATCGATGCTAACCAAAGAGACATCCGATGTGCTTCTAATAGGGACACGAAGACAATATTGGGAGATCATACGAAAATTAAAGGTTCAACCCTTTGGTTTAAAACAAGTAGGAAGAGAAATAGAATCTGTATTATATAGTGAAGATGTATCTAATAGGGAACGCACCCTTCACAGTAAAGGAATCGATTTAACTATAGGAAGGCATACTTTAGTCATGGGGATCCTTAATGTTACACCTGATTCCTTTTCTGATGGGGGGAAATACAATCAACTAGCTATTGCATTAGAACATGCAAAAAAAATGATAGCTGATGGAGCCGATATCATTGATGTTGGAGGTGAATCGACTCGTCCTGGTCATCAAGAAATTTCCGTTGAAGAAGAACTGGAACGGGTTATTCCAGTGATTCGAGCATTAGCTAAAGAGATTAAAGTACCTATTTCTGTTGATACGTATAAAGCTGAAGTCGCACAACAAGCCATTGAAGCAGGTGCCCATATTATTAATGATGTCTGGGGGTTTAAGAAAGACCCAAATATGGCTAAGGTTGTAGCAGAATATCAGGTTCCAGTCATCTTAATGCACAACCGAATGAATATGGAGTATGATTCTTTAATGGATGATATCATTGCAGACTTACGAGAGAGTATTCAGATAGCAATCACTGCTGGTGTTAAGGCTGATCAAATCATTTTAGATCCTGGTATAGGATTTGCCAAAACGTACCAAGATAATTTACAAGTCATGAATCGATTAGATGAAATTGTAGCTTTGGGTTATCCAGTTTTGTTAGGAACTTCCAGAAAGTCAATCATAGGGAATACGCTTCATTTACCTGTTGATGAAAGATTAGAGGGGACCGCAGCTACAGTAGCCATGGGGATCGTAAAAGGATGTAAAATCATGAGAGTGCATGATGTAAAAGAAATGAAAAGGGTTTGCAAAATGATGGATGCGATGATTTATATGGAAGGCAATAGTAGGTGGAGAAATGGATAAAATTATATTTGATAAGATGCAATTTTATGCATATCATGGAGTGTTTGAAGAAGAAAAAAGACTGGGTCAAAAATTTGAAGTAGATTTAGAAATGTACCTTGATTTAAAAAAAGCTGGGGAAACTGATTGTATTGAGGATACTGTAAACTATGCACAGGTTTATGAGGTCGTAAAACAACTGATCATGGGGAAACAACGCAAACTTCTTGAAGCTCTTGCTGAACATACTGCCAAGGAACTACTTAATACTTTTCCATTACATGAAGTGGTGGTAAGAGTTCGAAAGATTCAACCGCCTATTCCCGGCCATCTGGAAAGTGTGACTGTTGAAATCAGAAGAGGGATTGAAAGATGAGGGGTGTTTATTTAGGTTTGGGCTCAAATATGGGAGATCGATATCAATACTTAAGGTATGCAATAGATCAATTAAACCAACATCCTAATGTTAAGGTGATAGAAGAGTCCTCGATTTATGAGACAGAACCTTTTGGTTATAAAGAACAACCAGATTTTTTAAATATAGTTATAGAAGTTGAAACCAATCTGCAGCCAAAGGAGTTATTAGAATATATTCAAACAGTAGAACAGAATTTAGGTAGAACAAGGGAAATCCATTGGGGACCACGAACAATTGATATTGATATTCTATTATTTGGTGATAAGATAATTAACGATAAAGACCTAATTGTCCCACATCCTTATCTAACCAAGCGATTATTTGTTTTAATTCCTTTATCAGAAATCTATGATCAAGGTATACCCGGTTACCATATCACAATACAAGAAATGATCAAGAAGTTAGATCAAAAAGAAAGGTTGGAAAAGTATGAAAGGTATCAATAAACGAATTCGGGCCTTTCGTAAATTAAAAGGACTAACTCAACAAGATTTAGCAGATGAAATAGGGGTATCTGTAGCTGTGTTAGGATCAGTTGAAAGAGGGAACAGAGATCCTGATTTAATATTGCTTGAAAAAATTTGTTTAGCATTGCAAATAGATATGGATGAACTTCTTAAAGAAGAAGTATGAAATTCAAAAATCATCTGGAGGTAGGCATGAAGATAGGGAATGTCCAGCTAGAAAACAACGTAGTATTGGCACCTATGGCAGGGGTAAGCAATTATGCCTTTCGCTTGATTGCAAGAGAATTTGGAACAGGACTTGTAACGGCAGAAATGGTAAGTGATAAAGCAATTTTACAGAAAAACGAAAGATCCTTAAAAATGTTAGAAGTAGGAGAAGATGAGAAACCACTAAGCCTTCAAATTTTTGGCGGGGATAAAAGTAGTCTTGTAGAAGCAGCAAAGATTGTAGATCAATATACAAATGCGGATATTATTGATATCAATATGGGATGCCCTGTACCTAAAATAACCAGAAACGATGCTGGAGCCAAATTGTTATTACACCCTCCTAAGATTGAGGAGATGGTTGAAGCAGTTGTCAAAGAGGTAAAAAAACCTGTAACGGTAAAAATGAGAACAGGTTGGGACAGTGGGCATGTCTATGCGGTTGAAAATGCAAAGGCGATAGAAAGTGCAGGTGCAAGTGCGTTAGCCGTACATGGACGGACTAGAGAACAGATGTATAGCGGTAAAGCAGACTGGGATATCATCCGCCAGGTAAAAGAAGCTGTAAATATACCCGTAATCGGGAATGGGGATATATTTTCACCTGAAGATGCAAAAAGAATGATTGATCTAACGGGAGTAGATGGTGTAATGATTGGACGGGCAGCACTTGGGAACCCTTGGATCTTATACCGAACCGTTAAATACTTAACAGAAGGAAAGCTTTTACCTGAACCTTCTGCAAAGGAAAAGATAGATGTGGCTCTTTTGCATATGGATCGTTTAATACAGTTAAAGGGTGAAAATATAGGGGTAAAAGAAATGAGGAAGCATGCAGGATGGTATTTAAAAAACCTTCCTGGTGCAGCTAAAGTAAGAGAAATCATCAATGAAATAGATACAAAGGAAGAGATGAAGCGAGTATTGTTAGAATATGTAGAAAGTATCGAAGAGAATATGATTATTTCCTGAGTTCCACCTTTTTTCTGTAAATGGTTGACAATTGGTAACGATTGCAATATAATACCATTCAGACTAATTCAAAAACTTGAATGAACCTTGGTTCAAAAGCTTCTTAGTTCCGATTAAAGGAAGAAGCTTTTTGTTCTATATAAAATCAATCGCAAAGTAATTACATCTATTAGATTGTATATTTTATTGAAAAAAACATATAATCGTATGGAAATCTTTCACAAAGGGGAATTATAAATGGCTGATAAAGAAGTAATATTAACGCCTTCCGGGTTGAAGAAATTAGAGGAAGAGCTAGAACACTTAAAAACGGTAAAACGCAGAGAAGTTGCAGAAAGAATTAAGATTGCAATTGGTTATGGTGACATTAGTGAAAACTCTGAATATGAAGATGCTAAAAATGAACAAGCTTTTATTGAAGGTAGAATTATTACATTAGAAAAAATGTTAAGAAACGCAAGGATTATCAATGATGATGATGTGAACACAGATGTGGTAAGCATAGGTTCAACTGTTAAGTTGAAGGACTTAGAGTTTAATGATATTGTTGAATATACGATTGTGGGATCAGCAGAATCTGACCCTACTGCAAATATGATTTCAAATGAATCTCCAGTTGGGAAAGCATTGCTAGGTAAGCAAAAAGGTGCTATTGTTGATGTAAATGTACCAGCAGGTGTCATTCAATATGAAATTCTAGATATAAAAAAATAATGAGTGAAGAAGTAGGAGTTGGTGAATATGAGCCAAGAGGTAGTTGAATTAAATGAACTGCTTCTTGTGCGTCGTCAAAAATTAGCCGAATTAAAGGAACTAGGTTTTGATCCTTTTGGCTATAAATTCGAAAGAACGCACACAGCACAAGAAATTTTAAATGAATTGAATCACTTAAGCAAAGAAGAAATTGAAATGAAGAATCTTCACGTTAAAATTGCTGGAAGAATTATGACAAAACGCCTACAAGGAAAGGCAGGCTTTGCTCATATTCAGGATTTAAGTGGTAAAATTCAAATTTATATCCGAATGGATCAAGTTACCGAACAGGAATTTAAAGCTTTTGAAATTTTAGATTTAGGCGATATCATTGGTATCGAAGGGAATGTTTTTAAAACAAATAAAGGAGAAACAAGTGTTAAAGTGCATCAATTACATATCCTTACAAAATCCCTATACCCTTTACCAGATAAATTTCACGGCTTAAAAGATGTAGAATTGAGATATCGCCAACGTTATGTTGATTTAATCATGAACCCTGAAGTAAAGCAAACTTTTGTAATAAGAAGTAAGGTTATCAAAGCATTAAGAAATTATTTGGATAAATTGGGCTATATTGAAGTAGAAACACCAACAATGCATGCCATTGCTGGAGGAGCTGCTGCCAGACCTTTTATCACCCATCATAATGCTTTAGATATGCAGTTATATATGAGGATTGCTATTGAGTTGCATTTAAAACGTCTTATCGTGGGTGGAATGGAGAAGGTTTACGAGATTGGACGTGTATTCCGTAATGAGGGTATCTCTACTAGGCACAATCCCGAGTTTACGATGCTTGAATTATATGAGGCTTATGGCGATTTTAAAACAATTATGGATTTAACTGAAAATGCGATTGCCTATGTTGCAAAGGAAGTATTAGGTACCACTAAAATTACTTATCAAGAACAAGAAATCAATCTAGATCCACCATGGGAAAGAATTTCAATGATTGATGCGATAAAGAAATATGTAGGTGTTGATCTTAGTCGGCATATGTCTGATGACGAGGCACGTGAACTAGCCAAACAATATCACGTTCAAGTTGAGCCCCATATGACTTATGGTCATATTGTTAATGAATTCTTTGAACAATTAGTAGAAGAAAAATTAGTCCAACCTACATTTGTATATGGTCATCCTGTAGAAATTTCTCCATTAGCAAAGAAAAATGAACAGGATCCTCGTTTTACAGACCGATTTGAATTGTTTATTGTGAGTCGTGAGCATGCAAATGCATTTACGGAATTAAATGATCCAATTGATCAAAGAGAACGTTTTGAGGCACAGTTAAAAGAACGGGAACAAGGAAATGAAGAGGCTCACGAAATGGATGAGGATTTTATTCATGCTTTAGAAATTGGAATGCCTCCTACAGGTGGCCTTGGGATTGGAATTGACCGATTAGTGATGCTACTAACTGATCAACCATCTATTCGTGATGTGCTTCTTTTCCCTCTCATGCGCGATAGAAGTCAAGAAGTTTAGAATGGTAAATAAAATAGATTGGCTTTTTTATCAATTCATGATATGATCTTTATAAATATTCAAATACACTTCTTTAAGGGGAGTAGCTTTTACAATAAAGTCGTCATTACAGGCTTAGCCTCGGCTTTATTGGCAAGTCTTTGTTAGCGAGACCTTTACCTAATTTTTTTGGGGTAAAGGTCTTTTGTATTTTTTAAGCCTAATTGATAAACGATAAAAAAAAGGAGGAAACAAAGAATGGATCTAGGAATATTAGCAGAATATGGGTGGACGTTGTTGGTATTGGTTGGACTTGAAGGATTACTAGCTGCTGACAATGCATTAGTGATGGCAGTCATGGTAAAACACTTACCAGAAAAAGAGAGAAAAAAGGCTTTATTTTATGGTTTGGCAGGTGCGTTTATCTTTCGCTTTGGTTCTTTGTTCATTATTTCGTATCTTATCGACGTTTGGCAGGTTCAGGCGATAGGAGCCATTTATTTAATTTATTTAGGTTTAAATCACGTCATCAAACAAAAACTTACGAAACATGAGAGTAGAAAAGACAACAAAGGAAATGAGGGCTCAAATTTTTGGATGACAGTCCTAAAAGTGGAGCTAGCCGATATCGCATTTGCAGTTGATTCTATACTTGCAGCTGTTGCGTTGGCGGTAACTTTACCACTGACAAATCTCCCTAATATAGGTGGGATGCATGGAGGGCACTTTATTGTTGTTCTATTAGGTGGAATTATTGGATTAATCTTGATCCGATTTGCAGCTAATAAATTTGTAGATTTGCTTCATAAAAGGCCTGGCCTAGAAACTGCAGCATATCTTGTTGTTGCTTGGGTAGGTGTGAAGTTAGCAGTCTATACCTTATCACATCCACAAGTAGCAATAATTGCTGAAGGATTTGCAGAAAGTAAAGCTTGGAAACTTACTTTTTGGATTGTACTTCTTACTATTTTGGTTAGTGGATGGTTTTTGTCCAAACCAAAAATACAAGAAAGTTTATCAGAGTAGTCTGGTTGAAAGCCCTCTAATAACATCATTATATTAGGGGGTTTCATAGGAATTGAACCAAATGCAATATATAGGGAAAATATAATTGACATAGTAACAAGGTATATATTATTATATTTTTTGCTGACTAATAATGATTTAGCAGTATTTAAAAATTAAAAAAGATATTGACTAAT
>NZ_LSKU01000001.1:2793188-2815952 GCF_001561915.1 Tepidibacillus decaturensis
TTTTATTGGCTTTGTTAAAAGATAAAAAAGAGTAACTTTCTTGCACTTGTCATTTAAGGGTTTGTATATTCCATAAGTTGCGACTTTCAGAAGTGCCCTTTTCTCCTTAATCTTTATTTATAGAAGGGCACGGATGACGGAGCGCGATGGAATATACAACCTTTTTTTATGAAAGTCGAAGAAAGTTATTGTGTTTTGAAAGCTAGGGGAGTAAAAAACGTTAAATTGTTATATAATGAGAAATAATAAATGCACTTTTCTTCTTTAAGGAAGGAGTATATAAATTGAACAATGAAGTGGATACTATCATCTTTGATTTTGATGGAACATTATTTCAGACAGAAAAATTAGTGATTCCATCATTTGAGAAAACCTTTGCAAGATTGCAAGCTGAAGGGTATTACATAGGGAAAAAATTTAGTGAAGAGGAATTATTATCTGTTATAGGAAAGACATTAGAAGATATATGGCAAACATTATTACCTCATCTTTCCTTAGAAGCACATAAAAAAGCAAATGATTATATGCTCCATTATGAGATTGAGGGAGTAAGCGAAGGATACGGAGCTTTATACCCTCAAGTCATTGAGACTTTATTACAATTAAAAAATCAAGGTTATCGGTTGTTTGTTGCCAGTAATGGGCTAGAAACATATATTAAAGAACTTGCAAAAGCTTTTCGTATTGATCATTATTTTGAAGCAATGTATAGTGCTGGCGAATTTGAAACAAAGAGCAAAAATGATTTAGTAAAAAAACTGGTTCAAGATTATTCGATTGAAAATGGAGTAATGGTAGGAGATCGACAATCTGATGTTGAAGCAGGTAAAACGAATAAGCTTTTTGTGATTGGATGTGATTTTGGCTTTTCATCTAAGGATGAATTAAAAAATGCAGATGTGGTCATTCAATCCTTTGATCAAATTTTGGCAGTGTTGAATGGCTAGAATCAATCAAACAAGTGAAGGGTGTAAAAGAAGTATATCTTGGTTAAAATACAGAGTAGTATTCTGCTCTGTTTTTTTTATATAACCAATGCTTAAAAGATGAAAAGTTCGAGTAACTTTTAGGGAATTGGCAAAATACAAAATAGATATTATAATATAAATAAAGGTCAAAGTTAGTCAAAGTCAATTTTATTTCGATTGGAGGATAGAATGAGGAATATATCTGACATCATTGAACAATTTTTAAAAACCGCTCTTGAATTTAGTGACGACGGGGTTATTGAAGTTCAAAGAAGTGAACTAGCAGAAAAATTCCAAGTTGTTCCCTCCCAAATTAACTATGTAATCAGTACCCGTTTTTCACTAGAAAAAGGATTTTCTGTTGAAAGTAAAAGAGGTGGTGGAGGTTACATTAGGATAAAAAAGTTAGAAATTGAATCAAACGATTCTTTTTATAAGGCTTTAAATGAATTGATAGGGTCAGAAATTGCTCAATCACAAGCGATTACTATAATAGAAAGATTAAAAGAAGAAAAGATTATTAATGAAAATGAGTATTCCATCATAAAATCAATTATTAGTAGAGAAGTACTAAGTTTACCATTACCAATACGTGATCAAATCCGTTCAAATATATTAAAGGCAACATTAAGGGTTATTTTTTCGAAATAGAAGGAGGGAAGTTGAATGCTTTGCGAAAATTGTGGGGAAAAACCAGCAACACTTCACTTTACCAAAATTATAAATGGACAAAAGAACGAAATGCATTTATGTGAGCAATGTGCAAAGGAAAAAGGAGAAATCATACCTACTGATACAAATGTTTTTTCATTTCCCCAGTTACTATCAGGATTATTAAATTTTGACCAAATGGTACATGGTCATTCTCCAAATACATCTATGGATCCTTTACGTTGTAAAAATTGCGGTTTAACTTTTAATCAATTCAAAAAAACGGGTAAGTTTGGATGTAGTGACTGTTACCAATATTTTGAGCCTCAATTGGAACCCATTTTTAGACGAATCCATGGCAATAGTCAGCATAGTGGCAAAGTTCCTACTCGTACAGGGGGAAAAATAAAATTAAAGAAGGAACTTCGAGAATTAAAGGATCAACTTCAAAAAAAGATAGCTTTAGAGGAATTTGAAGAAGCGGCAAAAATTAGGGATAAAATTAAAGAACTTGAGCTCAAACTTACGGAAAGACGGGGTTGAGGCGAAATGTCATTAGATCGATTTTTAAGAAATCCAATAAGTGAATGGATGAGTGGTGCTGGACCTGAATCAGATATTGTGATCAGTAGTCGATTACGTTTAGCAAGAAATTTAAGAAATCATCCTTTCCCTTTGTTAGAAACTGATTCTGAAGCGCGAGCAGTAGTTGATGAAATCAGTAGGGCTTTGAACCAAGAAGCAATAAAGAAAATTAGTAAATTTGAATTAATTGAAATAGAACATTTAAGTGAGCTACAAAGAAGGGTTCTGGTAGAAAAAC
Organism: Tepidibacillus decaturensis; assembly: GCF_001561915.1. Classification (GTDB taxonomy): domain Bacteria; phylum Bacillota; class Bacilli; order Tepidibacillales; family Tepidibacillaceae; genus Tepidibacillus_B; species Tepidibacillus_B infernus. The sequence continues at coordinate 2,795,631 of NZ_LSKU01000001.1, forward strand.
ATTTAATCAGTCCAAATCTAGCTCATGAATCCCGTAGAGGGGCTGTATCGCTAAGTGAAAATGAAGCAATTAGTATTATGATCAATGAGGAAGACCATCTTAGGATTCAATGTTTATATCCGGGATTTCAAATTTATGAGGCTTGGAAAATGGCAAATCAAATAGATGATTTATTAGAGCAAAAGCTTGAATATGCTTTTGATGAGAAAAGAGGTTACTTGACCAGTTGCCCAACAAATGTAGGTACAGGAATTAGAGCATCTGTTATGCTTCATTTGCCGGCATTGGTTATAACGGGACAAATCAACCGAATCATCTCTGCTATTACTCAAGTAGGATTAACCGTTAGAGGGATATATGGTGAGGGAAGTGAAGCACTAGGTAATCTATTTCAGATATCCAATCAGATTACCTTAGGACAAACGGAAGAGGATATTATTGATAATTTACAAGGGGTCGTTAACCAAATTATCGACCATGAAAGACAATTTAGAAAAAACTTGCTTCTGGAATCTAAAACAAAGTTAGAAGATAGGGTTGGAAGATCCTATGGTATTTTATCTTATGCAAAAATAATGGATTCTAAGGAAGCAATGCAACGATTGTCAGATGTAAGGCTAGGAATAGATTTGGCGATGATTAAAGGTGTTTCATCAACAATATTAAATGAATTGATGGTATTGACTCAACCAGGTTTTCTACAATTGGATGCCGGTAATGTCCTAACACCAGAGGAAAGAGATGTGCGTAGAGCTACAATCATTAGAGAAAGATTAACTAAAAGGTAAAAAGAAGGAGGAAAAAATCATGATGTTCGGACGCTTTACTGAAAGATCACAAAAGGTTTTAGCATTAGCTCAAGAAGAGGCAGTTAGACTTGGGCATTATAATATAGGAACTGAACATATTTTATTAGGGTTAGTTAAAGAGGGAGAAGGAATTGCGGCAAAAGCTTTGCAATCTTTAAATATCAGCTTAGAAAAAGTTCAAGCTGAAGTTGAGTCCTTAATAGGTAAAGGCCAAGGGAAACCTATGACCATTTCCTATACGCCTAGAGCAAAGAAAGTAATAGAGTTATCAATGGACGAAGCTAGGAAATTGGGACATACTTATGTGGGAACTGAGCATATCTTATTAGGGCTTATCCGTGAAGGAGAAGGCGTAGCAGCAAGGGTACTAAATAATTTAGGTGTTAGCTTAAATAAAGCTAGGCAACAAGTATTGCAATTACTTGGAAACACAGAGGCGGTTTCATCGCATCAGCCACATCACGCTAACCATAATACCCCAACTTTAGATTCTTTAGCGAGAGACCTTACTTTTATTGCGAAAAATGGTGAGTTAGACCCTGTGATTGGTAGAGAAAAGGAAATTGAACGTGTGATTCAAGTATTAAGTCGAAGAACAAAAAATAACCCAGTTCTGATTGGAGAACCTGGAGTTGGGAAAACAGCAATTGCAGAAGGGTTGGCTCAGAGAATCGTAAATAATGAGATTCCTGAAACATTAAGGGATAAAAGAGTGATGTCACTAGATATGGGGACTTTAGTAGCCGGAACAAAATATCGTGGTGAGTTTGAGGATCGGCTAAAAAAGGTAATGGAGGAAATTCGACAAGCCGGTAATATCATTCTATTTATCGATGAACTTCATACGCTAATAGGAGCTGGTGGAGCAGAAGGGGCTATTGATGCCTCAAATATTCTAAAACCTGCCTTAGCTAGAGGTGAGCTGCAAGCAATCGGTGCAACAACTTTGGATGAGTATCGTAAATATATTGAAAAAGACGCTGCGTTAGAGCGTCGTTTTCAACCCATTATGGTTGATCCACCAACTGTTGAAGAAACAATACAAATCTTAAAAGGATTAAGGGATCGCTATGAAGCACATCATCGGGTGAAAATTTCTGATGAAGCAATTGAACAAGCGGTGAAATTATCTGATCGATATATTACTGATCGTTTCTTACCAGACAAAGCAATTGATTTGATTGATGAAGCTGCTTCAAAAGTTCGCCTTCATAGCTATACAGTCCCACCAAATTTAAAAGAATTAGAGGAAAAATTAGCCGAAATCAAAAAGGAAAAGGATTCTGCTGTACAGAGTCAGGAATTTGAAAAGGCAGCTTCTTTAAGGGATAAAGAACAACAACTAAAAGAAGAATTAGAAGTAACAAAAAATAAATGGAAAGAACAGCAGGGACGTACAGACACAGAGGTCTCTATTGATGATATTTCTCATGTGGTTGCTAGCTGGACAGGGATTCCTGTAACAAAAATGGCTGAAGAAGAGACAGAACGATTATTAAAAATGGAATCGATATTACATGAAAGAGTTATCGGTCAAGAAGAAGCAGTTAAGGCAATTTCTAGAGCGATTCGAAGAGCAAGAGCAGGACTTAAAGATCCTAAAAGACCTATTGGTTCGTTTATTTTCCTTGGACCAACAGGGGTTGGAAAGACTGAATTAGCAAGAGCATTAGCTGAAGCGATGTTTGGCGATGAGAATGCAGTCATTCGTATTGATATGTCTGAATATATGGAAAAACATGCAACCTCTCGTTTAATTGGGGCACCTCCAGGATATGTTGGTTATGAAGAAGGTGGGCAATTAACTGAAAAGGTTAGAAGAAAGCCATACTCCGTGGTTTTACTTGATGAAATAGAAAAAGCTCATCCAGAAGTCTTTAATATTCTATTGCAAGTTTTAGAAGATGGCCGTTTAACAGATGGTAAAGGAAGAATGGTTGATTTTAAAAACACGGTAGTGATTATGACGTCCAATGTTGGCGCCGAGATGATTAAGAAAGACACTGGATTAGGATTTACAACGAGAACAGCAGAAGATGATTATAAAAATATGAAGAATCGAGTCATGAGTGAGTTAAAACGCAACTTTAGACCTGAGTTCTTGAACAGAATTGATGAAGTGATTGTTTTCCATGCACTTTCAAAAGAGGATATTAAGGAAATTGTTACTCTTATGGCCAATCAGTTGCGTGAAAGGTTAAAAGAACAAGGAATTGATTTTATACTAAATGAAGGAGCGAAAGAGTTCTTAGCAAAAGAAGGATATGATCCTAATTTTGGTGCTCGCCCTTTGCGTAGAGCCATTCAAAAGCATATTGAAGATAAACTTTCTGAGGAACTTTTAAAAGGAAATATTAAGAAAGGTGACGTTGTAACGATAGATGTTGAAAATGATACCTTAGTCGTTAAAAAGTAATTTTTTTAAAAGTGTTATGAGGACTCTATTTAAGGGGTCCTTTTCTCTTATCGTTGTAGTTCGTAATTAAATACGGTATGATATATAAATAGTAGATATAAAAATGGGGAAATTTAGATGAGTAAAATAAAAAGTAAATATATATGCCAAGAATGTGGATATGAAAGCCCAAAATGGATGGGAAAATGTCCAGGTTGTCATCAATGGAATACTATGGTAGAGGAAATAGAACAGAAAACATCTAGTCCAAATCGTTTACAAATTTCCTGGTCTTCCTCCCCACAATCAATATCTGGAATAAATGTTGAAGAAGAGCCCAGAATAAATACAAATATAGAAGAATTAAATCGTGTTTTAGGTGGAGGAATTGTACCAGGTTCCCTAATCTTGGTTGGTGGAGATCCTGGTATAGGAAAATCCACTTTATTGCTACAATCATCGCAAAGCATTGCTCGTTCAGGAAACCGTGTCTTGTATGTTTCGGGTGAAGAGTCAGTGAAACAGACGAAATTGCGAGCAGAACGTTTAGGGGTTCATGCAGAAGAGTTATGGGTATTAACTGAAAATCAATTAGAACAAATTGAAGCTCATATAGACAAGATCAATCCTATGATCGTTATTATTGATTCGATTCAAACAGTTTATCATCCACAGCTCACTTCAGCCCCAGGAAGCGTAGCACAAGTTCGTGAATCGACAGCACACCTAATGAGGATTGCCAAATCAAAAGGTATCGCCATTTTTATTGTTGGTCATGTCACAAAGCAAGGAGAAATTGCCGGACCCAGATTGTTAGAACATATGGTAGACACTGTTTTATATTTTGAAGGGGAAAGACATCATACCTATCGAATTCTAAGGGCAGTCAAAAATCGTTTCGGATCCACCAATGAAATGGGTATATTCGAAATGAAGGAGGAAGGTCTAATCGAGGTTAAAAATCCTTCCGAATTATTTTTATCTGAGCGTCCAATGGGAGTCGCAGGTTCTTCTGTTGTTGCTAGTATGGAAGGGACTAGACCTGTGCTAGTAGAGGTACAGGCTTTATTATCACCTACTAGCTTTGTAACTCCTAGAAGAATGGCTACTGGGGTCGACCAACAACGTGTGGCTTTAATTATGGCAGTTTTAGAAAAAAGGTTAGGTATGTTTTTGCAAAATCAGGATGCTTTTGTTAATATCGCTGGAGGGGTAAAAATAGGAGAGCCTGCCATTGATCTCTCAATAGCAGTAAGTATCGCTTCTAGCTTTAGGGACAGAGCGGTTCAGTCACATGACGTATATATAGGTGAAATTGGTTTAACTGGTGAGGTAAGAGGGGTATCAAGAATTGAGCAAAGAGTTCTTGAAGCTAAAAAATTAGGCTTTAATCGGATTATCATACCCTTTAATAATATAAAAGGCTGGAATATTCCTTCAAGGGTCGAAGTGCTTGGGGTTAAAACCATTGCGGAAGCTCTAGATATTGCTTTGGGAGGGTAAGGCATGACTAAAGAGATAAAAAGAGAAGAATTTATGAGCAGTGTTCTAAAATTAGTTGCACCTGGAACCCCCTTTAGAGAAGGGTTAGAAAATGTTCTTAGGGCAAAAACTGGCGGGTTGATTGTCGTTGGATATAGTAATGAAGTAATGGATATCGTAGATGGGGGATTTTCCATCAATTGTGACTTTACGCCTGCCCACCTATACGAATTGGCGAAAATGGATGGAGCGATTATTTTAAGTGATGATTTGAAAAGGATTTTATTTGCTAACACCCATTTAAATCCCGATACTGCTATTTCTTCAAGTGAAACAGGAATAAGGCATCGAACAGCGGAAAGGGTTGCAAAACAAACAGGCCATTTGGTCATTTCTATTTCACAAAGAAGAAATGTCATCACCTTATATCAAGGTAATTATCGTTATGCTTTAAAAGATATTGGTGTTATTTTAACGAAAGCAAATCAAGCGATACAAACACTAGAAAAATATAAATCTGTTTTGGATCAGGCTCTTACGAATTTATCAGCTATGGAATTCGAAGAATTAGTCACTTTAAATGATGTTGTATTGGTCATACAAAGAATTGAAATGGTTCAGCGAATAAAATCTGAAATTGAGCGATTTATCAATGAATTAGGAACAGAAGGTCGCTTGATTAGCATGCAACTTGAAGAATTGGTAGCAAATATTGAAAATGAAGCGTACCGTTTAATGAAAGACTACCATAAAGAGCAAAATGAAGAAGAAGTTAAACGTGTCTTAACTGAGTTAAAGAAATTAACTCCAGATGAATTATTGGAAAGCCAAAATATTGTTCGTTTACTTGGATATACAGGTAACATCAATATTCAAGAAGAACCTGTTTCTCCTAGAGGTTTCCGTATATTAAGTCGAATTCCAAAGTTGCCAAGTCCAATTATTAACAATTTAGTAGAGCAATTTTCTCAATTATCAAGAGTGATGATGGCAACAATTGAAGAATTAGATGATGTTGATGGAATTGGTGAGGTTCGAGCTAGGGCGATTAAAGAAGGACTCAAGCGAATCCAGGAACAAGTCTTCATTGATCGACATATTTAAACTCTATTGAGGTGAGATTGTGAAACATCATGCTTTGATTAAGGAAGGACTACCTACACTTGGTATTCTTTTGATCTTAACTGGCGTCTTATATGAAATCCAACCTTGGTTATCATTGATTGGGATTGGTCTTATCTTATTTGTTCTTTACTTTTTTAGGGATCCTAAGCGAGAATCACCTATCAATGATGAATTAGCCATCATGGCTCCTGCAGATGGGGTGATTACAGATATTCGTGAAATTGAAGAAACATCATTCATGAAGCAGAGGGCTATCTGCATAAGTATTTTTATGAGCCCATTAGATGTTCATATCAATCGTAGTCCAATTTCAGGTGAAGTTAAATTTATAGAGTACAAAAAAGGCAAATTTATCCCTGCCACAAGACCTGAAAGCCATGTAGTAAACGAAAAAAATTTTATAGGGATAGAAAATGAAAAAATGAAGGTACTCGTTGTTCAAATCGCTGGAATTATGGCAAGGCGAATTGTAAATTGGTCAAAATTAGGGCAAAAAATTAAAAAGGGTGATAAAATAGGAATGATTAAATTTAGTTCTGGAACACAACTTTATTTACCTGTTAAGACAGAACTCGTTGTAGAAAAGGGGGATAAAGTTTATTCTGGAAAAACGATGATCGGGAGGTATTTAGAATGATTAATCGCATACTTCCCAGTCTATTTACGGTTGGGAATTTATTTTTGGGAATCATTTCAATCATTTTAGCATTTCAGGGAGTACCGGAATATGCTGCAATCATGGTGATTATTGCCATGTTACTAGATGGTTTAGACGGTAGAATTGCTCGGGTTCTTAACACACAGAGTGAATTTGGAAAGGAACTGGATTCTCTTTCAGATGTTATTTCCTTTGGAGTTGCTCCAGCTTTTATCATGTATGTAGCTGTTATACATGATCAAGGCCCTTTAGGTTGGCTTGTGACAGCTATATTCCCAATTGCAGGTGCATTAAGACTTGCTCGCTTCAACGTTAAGGCTGGAATACCAGGCTATTTTATTGGTTTGCCAATTACCGCTGCTGGTGGAGTTTTGGCGACAATTACCCTATACCATGAGGTTTTTTCACCAGTCGTTTTATCTTTAACGATGATTTTTCTATCTTATTTAATGGTCAGTAATATTAAATATCCTAACTTTAAAAAAGTTGGAATTCCTAAAGCAGCTTATTGGATTACCCCTGTTATTATTCTTTTAGTTGTCATAATAGCGGTGAAGTATCCAACTGAATTCCCTAAAATTGTCTTTTTACCATTAGCTTTATATGCGATTTACGGGATTCGAAAAGGATTTTCCAAAAAAAAGATCATTTGACTGATGATGAGTTAGAATCTGAACTTAAATAGAGGAAAGAACCATTCATAAAAGACTTATTTTATATAGGTCTTTTTTCTTTTTTTTGAAACTATTTATGATTGTTGAACGTATAGAGTAGTATTTTAAAAAAATAAAGATTTTATGTTTGAACTATATTGACTTACAGCTACATGGTATGCTAATATAATAATTTTAAATTTGACACTATAATTAAAATGTGATAAAATGGAAACGTATTTCTAAGCCGGGGGTGACGAATATTGTTTAATGTTGGGGATAAAGTGGTGTATCCGATGCATGGCGCAGGTGTAATAGAATCTATTGAAGAGAAGGAAATTCTAGGTGAAAAAAAGAGATATTATATCATGCGTATCCCTATTGGTGATATGAAAGTGATGATTCCGATGAATAATGTTAGTGAAATCGGTCTTAGACAGGTAGTAGATGAAAAAGAAATCGATCACGTAATGGACATACTTAAAAACCACCAAAAAGATAATACGGCAAATTGGAATCGTCGCTACCGGGCAAACTTGGATAAAATGAAAAGTGGAGATATTTATGAAATAGCAGATGTTGTACGTAATTTAATGTTAAGAGATCAAGAAAAAGGATTATCCACTGGTGAAAAGAAAATGCTGGAAAATGCAAAACAAATTCTGATAAGTGAACTTGTGCTTGCAAAGGAACTAAAACAAGAAGAGGCATTTAAGTTATTAGAAAATATTATTTCTGAGAAAGACGCGTCTTTTTGACGCTTTTTTTCTACAATGGAACGTTAATATGATAAATAAAGTAATTTGAGGTTTGTTTTTCTTTGGAATGTTAATACTGGAAAAAGGAGGTGAAGAAATGTTGAAAAGAGCATTTCAAATATTTTTTATTTTTCTTGGAGGAACATTAGGTTTTCTTTACATGCCTGATTTGATACGTTTGCTCCGAAATGATTTATTTGGTTTAAATGAAGTCGTCTTATCAATCATAGGTATGGTTTTTGGTGCACTCATTTTATATTTATCAACAGCTTGGTTTATGGATACCATCATCGTATGGGTTCATAAAGGGGAGGAACTGATATTAAAGATTCCTATTATTGATTTTTTATTTGGTATGATTGGAATGATATTGGGGCTTATTGTTGCTGCTTTACTTTCCCAAGCGATTAATATTATCCCTATTGTTAATGTGGTTGTTCCTATTTTCCTTTCCGTTTTCTTAGGATATTTTGGATTTAGACTCGGATTTAAAAAACGAGATGAGATCGTTTCTATCCTTTCTTTAGGGAAACTAAACAAGGATAAAACTTATAAAAAAGAGCAAGTCCCAAAATACGAACACAAGATTCTGGATACAAGTGTTATTATCGATGGGAGAATAGCAGATATTTGTAAAACTGGTTTTATTGAAGGGATTCTAGTTATTCCTCATTTTGTACTAGAAGAGTTACAGCATATTGCGGATTCTTCCGATACTTTAAAACGAAATAGAGGGCGACGTGGTCTTGATATTTTAAATAAGATTCAAAAAGAATTAGATATTAATGTGGTTATTTACGAAGGAGATTTTGAGGAGATTCAAGAAGTAGACAGTAAACTTGTAAAATTAGCAAAGGTTCTAGAGGGAAAAGTAGTAACCAATGATTTTAATTTAAATAAAGTTTGCGAGCTACAAGGCGTACCTGTACTTAATATCAATGATTTATCTAATGCAGTGAAACCTGTGGTACTACCTGGCGAAGAATTGAATGTTCAAGTGATTAAGGATGGAAAGGAATATAACCAGGGTATTGCTTATCTTGATGACGGAACAATGATTGTGGTTGAAGGCGGAAGAGAATTTATTGGGCATCATATTGACGTTTTAGTCACAAGCGTTTTACAGACTTCAGCAGGTAGAATGATTTTTGCAAAACCCAAATTATTAGAAAAGGCGTTATAGGTGATTGGTACAATGAAATGTGGAGTGCTTATCCCAGCTGCTGGGCAAGGGAAAAGAATGGGGCTTGGTTTTAACAAACAATTCTTTCATTTGAATGGCAAACCTATTCTTATTCATACTTTAGAACGGTTTTATCATAAACCATGGATCGATGAAATTATACTTGTCGTTAATCCTAGTGAAAAAGAATTAGTTCAGCAATTATTACGGGAATATCATATTTCGGTAGATGCAATCGTAGATGGAGGAGCCGAAAGACAAGAAAGTATCGATCATGGCCTAGCATTTTTACACTCAGAATGGGTAATGGTACATGATGGTGCAAGACCATTCCTGAAGGAACAACATATAAAAAATCTAATAGATAAGCTTCAAATCTTTGATGCTGTTGTATTAGGTGTTCCCATCAAAGATACGGTAAAAGTGATTGACGAATCAGGTATCATTATCAATACGCCTGATCGTAAGAGCTTGTGGGCAATACAAACCCCACAAGCTTTTCGTCTGTCTATTTTAAAAGAAGCATATAAAAAAGCAAAAGCTGATCTTTTTATTGGTACAGATGACGCCTCTTTAGTCGAAAGACTTGGCGTGAAAGTACATGTTCTTGAAGGTGATTATCAGAACATTAAAATTACCACACCTGAAGATCTTTTGATTGCTAAAGCGATATCAGACCAATGGAGTGAAGAGAATTGATAAGAATTGGACAAGGCTTTGATGTTCATCAATTTGTGGGAAATAGGAAATTGATTATAGGTGGTGTACATATCCCTTATGACAAGGGTTTATTAGGTCATTCTGATGCTGATGTGCTGCTTCATGCATTAGCAGATGCTATATTAGGAGCATTAGCAAAAGGAGATATTGGGCGATGGTTTCCCGATCATGATCCAACGATTAAAGGGATTGATAGTAAAGAGATATTAAGAAAGGTTTGGCAGTACGCAACAGAAGAAGGCTTTACAATAGAAAATGCGGATATGACAATTATTGCGCAAAAACCTAAAATGGCAGAACATATCCCTAAAATGAAAGAAATTATTGCTACTATCTTAGAATGTGAAATAAACCAAATCAATATTAAAGCTACCACAACGGAAAAATTAGGATTTACAGGTAGGGAAGAAGGAATTGCTGCACAAGCAGTCGTTTTATTATCAAAATGGTGATTGGAAATAAAGATTATGCTATGATAAAACATGCATAAATAAATATGAAGGAAGGGATTCTTCATGTCAGATCAAGTAAGGGTAAGATTTGCACCAAGTCCAACAGGACATTTACATATAGGAAGTGCTCGTTCAGCTTTATTTAACTATCTATTAGCAAGAAGAAAAAATGGCCGATTTATTATCCGGATTGAAGATACCGATCAATCTCGAAATGTAGAGGGTGCAGAAGAAAAACTTTTGGCTAGTTTAAAATGGCTTGGATTAGATTGGGATGAATCAGTCGATATAGGTGGAGAGTATGGGCCTTATCGTTCAATGGATCGCTTAGATATATATCGTAACCATGTAGATTTATTATTAAAGCAAGGTCATGCATACCATTGCTATTGCACACCTGAGGAATTAGAAGTAGAAAGGCAAAGTTATATCGAAAAGGGAGAGACACCAAGATATTCAGGGAAGTGTAGACTATTAAGCCCTGAACAAAAAGAGACATATGAAAAAGAAGGAAGAAAGCCTAGTATTCGTTTTCACGTACCTGAAGACCAGATTTTAAAGGTAAATGATGCTGTACGTGGAGAAGTAGAGTTTGATTCGAATGGGATTGGTGATTTTGTTATTGTAAGGCCAGATGGAATTCCAACCTATAATTTTGCTGTAACCATAGATGATCACTTAATGAAGATCACCCATGTTATTCGTGGGGAAGAACATCTATCCAATACACCTAGACAATTAGTTATTTATCATGCCTTTGGTTGGGATATCCCACAATTTGCCCATGTTTCTCTTATCCTTAATCAAGACCGGCAAAAAATGAGTAAACGTGATGAATCGATTATTCAGTTTGTGGAACAGTATAAAACACTTGGTTTTTTACCTGAAGCGATTGTAAATTTTGTCGCATTACTTGGATGGAGTCCTGAAGGGGAAGAAGAAATCCTTTCAAAGGAAGAAATGATCGCACAATTTACATTAGAAAGGGTTTCCAAGAGTCCTGCAGTTTTTGATGTAAACAAATTATATTGGATGAATAATCACTATATTAAAATGGCATCATTAGAGCGAATATATGATTTGTGTCTTCCTCATTTACAACAGGCCGGATTACTTCCAGAGAAGTTAAATGAAGAGCAAGAACATTGGGTAAAAACCTTAGTTGGACTCTATCAGGAACAATTGAATTATGCGAAGGAAATCGTTGATTTATCTACGGTGTTCTTTGAAGAAGATGTTCAATATGGAACAGAAGAACAAGCTATACTTGCTGAGAGCCATATTCCGGTTGTAATGGAAGCATTTTATAAACAATTAGATGAATTGGCCGAATACCAACCAGAAACGATTCAAGCCGCATTAAAAAGCGTTCAAAAAGAAACAGGGTATAAAGGTAAACAATTATTTATGCCCATCCGAGTTGCTGCAACAGGATTAATGCATGGAAGAGATCTCCCTCAAACCTTATACTTATTAGGGAAAGAGAAAGTGTTGAAACGTATTAGTCGCTTCTTGACAATAAGGCATGAAAAATAGAGAATAAGAATAAAATAGGGTAGAAAACTATAGAATTGCGATGAGAAAGAGAGTAAATGATTAATTGTCTTAAGAGAAAACTTCCTAGGCTGAAAGAAGTTTGTCAATCAATCATTGAAATGCACTTTTGAGCATTGGGCTGAAATATAAGTAGGTTTCAACGGATCCCCCGTTATCGGAATAAAAGTGAGGATGTATTATTTATACATTCTAAACAGAGTGGAACCACGGATATACCGCCTCTGTGCCTAGGCATAGAGGCGGTTTTTTTTAAAAAAGCAGAGAAAGCATAACTTTCTTTCAATATCCATGGTACCCCGCAAAAGTAATAGGAATACTCTTCGATGGAGGTCGTCACATTTTTGACTATTTAGTTATAACGTGTGAGGTGAGAAGGTATGTGGGAGAGAATAAAGGAAGATGTCCAAAATATAAAGGAAAAGGATCCAGCTGCTGGGGGGTTCTGGGAGGTAATGCTCACTTATTCTGGGCTTCACGCCATATGGTATTACCGATTTGCCCATTATTTATGGAATCATCACTTCCGTTTATTGGCTAGAATCGTTTCAAATTTTGCCCGGTTTTTGACTGGGATTGAAATTCACCCAGCTGCCAAAATAGGAAGGAGATTATTTATTGATCATGGGTCAGGGGTCGTTATAGGTGAAACTTGTGAAGTCGGAGATGATGTGACAATCTATCAAGGGGTTACATTAGGTGGTACTGGAAAGGAAAAAGGGAAAAGGCATCCAACGATCGGCAATCATGTTTTAATTGCCTCAGGAGCCAAAATATTAGGGTCGATGAAAATAGGCGACTATTCAAAGATTGGGGCTGGCTCTGTCGTCTTACGTGAAGTTCCTCCTCATTCTACGGTTGTTGGCATCCCTGGTAGAATCGTGATCCAAAATGGGATGAGGATAAAAGATGAGCTAGACCAAGTTCATTTGCCTGACCCAATCGCAGATATGATCCGTTCGATGCAAACGCAAATTGATGAATTGAAAAGGGAACTTGATAAGCTTAAAGGTGGGAAATAAAATGATACAAATTTATAATACTTTGACTCGAAAAAAGGGTGTGTTTAAACCAATTCAAGAAGGGAAAGTCAGCATGTATGTATGCGGACCGACGGTTTATAACTTGATCCACTTAGGTAATGCTAGACCATTGATTGTATTTGATACAGTACGTCGTTATTTAGAGTATAAAGGTTATGAGGTAAACTATGTTCAAAATTTCACTGATATTGATGACAAAATTATCAATAAAGCGAATGAACTTAAAAAGGAAGTAAAAGAGATTTCTGAAGGTTTTATTCAAGAATTTTTAGTGGATGCCAAGGCATTAAATATCAGACAAGCGAATGTTAATCCTAAAGTAACAGAAAATATAGATGAAATTAAAAACTTTATACAGGAATTAGTCAATCAAAATGCGGCTTATGAAAAAGAAGGAGATGTCTACTTTAAAACGGAAGCATTTGAGGGATATGGTAAGTTATCTAATCAATCAGTAGATGATTTACTGGTTGGGGCTAGAATTGAAATTGAAGAGAAAAAAATGAATCCCTTAGACTTTGCCTTATGGAAGTCTGCTAAACCAGGAGAAACGTCATGGCAAAGTCCATGGGGGAAAGGAAGACCTGGATGGCATATTGAATGCTCTGCTATGGTTAAAAAGTATTTGGGTGAAACCATTGATATTCATGCAGGTGGAGCAGATTTAATCTTTCCTCACCATGAAAATGAAATCGCTCAATCAGAAATGTTAACCCATAAGCCATTAGCAAACTATTGGATGCATAATGGTTATATTAATATTAATAATGAAAAAATGTCAAAGTCACTTGGTAATATTTTGACCGTTCGTGAATTAATCGAACAATATGAACCAATGGTATTAAGGTTCTTAATCTTAAGCGTTCATTATAGGCACCCCATTTCCTTTTCGGAGGATTTACTTATTCAAGCTAAAAATAGTGTGGATAGAATTAAGATATCTATAGATAATTTACTACATCGTCTAGAAATAGAAGAAAACGATCATTTATTAGAAAAAGAGATGAAACAGGTTGTTGAGGAATTAAAAGTGAGATTTGAAAAAGAAATGGATGACGATTTTAATACAGCAAATGCCATTACTGTCTTATTTGATTTAATGAAACAAATAAACATTTATATTCAACAAGAAAAAGTAAGCAAACAAACCATGATAGTAATGCTAGACATCATGAAAACTTGGTTAAACATTCTTGGTTTAGAGCCGTTACTTGTAGAGGGAACAAAAAGTAGCAGTGAGGATTGGATCGAAGAATTGATCGAGGAAAGAAATATAGCTAGGAAGAATAAAAACTGGCAAAGAGCTGATGAGATAAGAAATCAATTATTTGAAAAGGGTATTCTTTTAGAAGATACTCCTCAAGGAGTAAGATGGAAAAGAAAATGATTATGAAGATAGATCGGATGAAGCCACTTAATCCTAAAGAAATGAATGCTTTAACCTTAGCTTATATAGGTGATGCGGTCTATGAACTGTACATTAGAGAATTTATTCTCTCTAAAGGAGGAAAACCTAATGTACTGCATAAGCAAGTTATTTCCTATGTATCAGCAAAAGCCCAATCAAGGGTTCTTCATTATATTATGCCATTATTAACCGAGGAAGAAGCAGATATCGTTAAGCGTGGCCGTAATACAAAATCATCTACAGTTCCTAAAAATGCAAATGTCATTGAATATCGACATAGTACTGCTTTTGAAGCACTAATTGGATTTCTATATTTATCTCATCAAATAGACCGCCTAGAACAAATTGTTTTTGAAGCGATCCAATATAATGACAAAAGACAAGATGGTGAAGAAAATGGACAAAAATGATAATCTTTTTATTATGGGAAAAAATCCGGTCATTGAAGCATTACAATCAGAGCGTTCCATCAACAAAATCTATATCGCTGAAGGGACTCAAAAAGCAGCGATGAACAAAGTGTTAGTCATGGCAAAGGAACGAGGTATTATCACACAATTTGTTCCTAGGAGAAAATTGGATCAAATGGCGGAAACAACCGATCATCAAGGGGTTATAGCCTCTATTGCAGCTTATCGATATGAAGATTTTCGAAATCTACTGCAAAAGGTTAAAGAAACCAATGGAATCCCTTTTTTTGTTATGCTAGATGAGATCGAGGATCCTCATAATTTAGGCTCAATCCTAAGGACAGCGGATGTAGTAGGAGTAAATGGGATCATCATTCCCAAAAGAAGGTCTGTTGGTTTAACTGCAACAGTGGCTAAAACCTCAGCAGGTGCAATCGAATATGTGCCTGTAACAAGGGTAACCAATTTAGCGCAAACCCTTGATCAATTAAAAGAAGAGGGTTTTTGGGTGGTTGGTACAGATGCATCAGCAAAACAATCTTTCACCGAAGTGGATTATCAGATTCCTATTGTGTTAGTCATTGGTAGTGAAGGTAAGGGGATGTCCCGGCTCATTAAAGAAAAGTGCGATTTTGTCGTAAAATTGCCTATGAAAGGACATGTTAACTCTTTAAATGCTTCTGTTGCTGCGGCCATTATGATGTTTGAAGTGTACCGAAATCGAGGTTTCTAACTTCTGGGGGAAATTTCATGGAAGAAATTCTGATCATCGACGGATACAATATCATAGGAGCTTGGCCAAATTTAAGGGAATTAAAAGATCAAGGGCAATTAGAAGAAGCTAGGGATGAACTGTTAAATTGGTTAACAGAATATCAAGCTTATACTGGCAGAAAGATAATTGTTGTTTTTGACGCACATCAAGTTCCTGGGGAAGGGAAAAAGTACCAATATAAAAGGATTACGATCTACTATACCAAAGAGAATGAAACAGCTGATGAATTAATAGAAAAGTTGGTTAAAAAGTTGGATCACCGAAGAAGGCAGATTTATGTTGCTACCTCTGACTATACAGAACAAAGAGTTATTTTTGGACAAGGAGCCTTAAGAATCTCTGCTAGAGAGTTAAGGATTGAAAAAGAATCAATGATGGACTCAGTAAAAAGAAATGTTGAAAAACAAAATAAAGAATTAAAACGTAATATTTTTTCATCGCTTAATGATGAAATGATGAAAATTTTAGAAAATTGGCGTAGGGAAAAATAGGGTTTTATTGACGATTCTAGATTACATAATATATAATGTGGTATACGATTATAAATTGTACGACCGAACAGTAGAATAATCGGAGGGATCGCGGTGAGTGTCAACCTCGAGGAGAAGAAGCTATTAGCTCGATATGAGCATATAGTAGATGAAGATTTAGTGGATTATATCCATGCTGGAGACCACGATGCGCTTGAGTATCTTATACATAAGTATAAGCATTTTGTGCGAGCAAAAGCGCGATCTTATTTCCTTATTGGTGCTGATCGGGAGGATATTGTTCAAGAAGGAATG
Source organism: Tepidibacillus decaturensis (assembly GCF_001561915.1). Classification (GTDB taxonomy): domain Bacteria; phylum Bacillota; class Bacilli; order Tepidibacillales; family Tepidibacillaceae; genus Tepidibacillus_B; species Tepidibacillus_B infernus. The sequence continues at coordinate 2,811,841 of NZ_LSKU01000001.1, forward strand.
ATTGGTTTATATAAATCGATAAGAGATTATCGAGGAGACAAACTCACATCTTTCAAGGCATTTGCCGAATTGTGTGTAACCAGACAAATTATTACCGCAATTAAAACAGCTACAAGACAAAAACATATTCCCCTCAATTCATATATTTCGTTGGACAAGCCAATTTACGACGAAGATTCTGATCGCACATTACTCGATGTGATTTGTACTAACAGATTGATGGATCCGGAAGCATTAGTCATTAATCAAGAAGAATTTGATGATATTGAAGAAAAATTAGGAGAAATTCTAAGCGATTTGGAACGTCAAGTCTTAAGATTATATTTAGATGGCCGTTCTTATCAGGAAATTGCTGAAGACCTTAATCGACATGTTAAATCGATTGATAATGCATTGCAAAGGGTTAAAAGAAAATTAGAGCGTTATCTTGAAGGAAGAAATGAAATTCATATCTAATTTTTTAATCAGAAGGGCTTCAGATAAGCCCTTTTTCTATATAGAGAGCTAATTGCGATAGTATAAAAAATCTTGACATCAAAATTCGATTGTGATAAAGTATTTAAGGTAACCATGCAAATACACATTTATGATGTGCAAATGATGCCGTTAAGGATTATTTAATATGGTGACTGAAAGATCGAACGTGGGAGGTGTACAACCATGCGGGTTATAGTAACATTAGCTTGCACCGAATGCAAACAACGCAACTATACCACAAATAAGAATAAGCGAAACAATCCTGACCGCATTGAAATGAAGAAGTATTGCAAGTTCTGTAATGATCATACATTACATCGCGAAACTCGATAATGGGGGTGCGGTTATGGGATTTCTCAACAAAATCAAAAACGGATTTACTTCAACAATAGATTTTATTCGTGACGGGATACGTGAGCTTAAAAAAGTTCGCTGGCCTAATCGAAAAGAGTTGGTTAGTTACACGACGATTGTGGTTTCTACTGTCGTTTTCGTAACAGTCTTCTTTTTTGTGGTTGACTTAGGGATTTCTTCATTGTTGCAACTAATAGGTTTAGGAAAGTAATTGCCTGAAAAGGGAGGGTATGGACAAGCGTCCAATCGTAGTATGGAAAAAAGATGGTATGTCCTTCATACTTATTCAGGGTATGAAAATAAGGTAAAAACCAATTTAGAAAAACGGGTTGAATCCATGGGCATGGAAGATAAGATTTTTAGAGTTCTTGTTCCAATGGAAGAGGAAATTGAAAACAAGGACGGAAAAAAGAAATCTATCATGAAAAAAGTCTTTCCAGGTTATGTTTTAGTAGAAATGATTATGACAGATGATTCGTGGTATGTCGTTCGTAACACACCTGGTGTTACAGGTTTTGTGGGTTCATCTGGCGCTGGTTCTAAACCAACCCCCCTATTGGACGAGGAAGCCAAAGCGATTCTTAAACAAATGGGAATGGAAGAGGCTCGTCCTAAAGTAGACTTTGTATTAAAAGAAAACGTAAAAGTCATTGAAGGGCCATTTCAAAACTTTGTTGGTCATATTGAAGAAATCAATGCAGAGAAACATAAAGTTAAAGTGTTAGTTAACATGTTTGGTAGAGAAACTCCTGTTGAATTAGATTTTACACAAATTGAAAAAATTTAATCGAACTACAACGCATTACGAATTTAGGAGGTGTGTCGTATGGCGAAAAAAGTAATCAAAGTTGTTAAACTTCAAATTCCTGCTGGAAAAGCAAACCCAGCACCACCAGTTGGTCCTGCGCTTGGTCAAGCAGGTGTAAATATTATGGGATTCTGTAAAGAATTTAATGCTCGTACAGCAGATCAAGCAGGATTGATTATTCCTGTTGAGATTTCTGTGTTTGAGGATCGTTCTTTTACATTTATTACAAAAACCCCACCTGCTGCAGTATTACTTAAAAAAGCTGCTGGAATAGAAAGTGGTTCTGGTGAACCAAATAGGAAAAAAGTTGCTACAGTAAAACGCGATAAAGTACGTCAAATTGCTGAGCAAAAAATGCCTGATTTAAATGCAGCTAGTGTAGAAGCAGCTATGCGAATGGTAGAAGGTACAGCGCGTAGCATGGGAATCGTAATTGAAGACTAATGCTAATGAGATGGCTTGGACGGGGTTGGTTTAATGTAGCCAACCCTAAATCGTGGGAGGTATAACCGCATAACCACAAAGGAGGAAAGAAAAATGGCTAAATTTGGTAAAAAATATTTAGAGGCTTTAAAACAAGTAGATAAGGCAAAAACATATGATCCTGCAGAGGCTGTTGCACTTGTGAAAAAAGTAGCACCAGCTAAGTTTGATGAAACAGTAGAAGTTGCTGTTCGTTTAGGAGTTGACCCCAAAAAGGCAGATCAACAAATTCGTGGCGCAGTTGTATTACCACACGGAACTGGTAAGACACAACGCGTATTGGTATTTGCTAAAGGGGAAAAGGCAAAAGAAGCCGAAATGGCTGGGGCAGATTATGTTGGTGATGAAGATTACATCAATAAAATCCAACAAGGTTGGTTTGAATTTGATGTTGTTGTTGCAACACCGGACATGATGGGAGCAGTAGGTAAACTTGGTCGTGTCCTAGGTCCAAAAGGATTAATGCCAAACCCTAAAACTGGTACAGTTACTTTTGATGTTGCTAAAGCAGTAAATGAAATTAAAGCTGGTAAGATTGAATATCGTGTAGATAAAGCAGGAAATATCCATGCTCCTATTGGTAAGGTCTCTTTTGATGATCAAAAGCTTATTGAGAACTTACAAACGATTATTGATACTTTAATTAAAGTAAAACCAGCAGCTGCTAAAGGACAATATGTACGTAATGTGACAGTAAGCTCAACAATGGGACCAGGTGTCAAAATCAATTTATCTAAAGTTGTAAAATAAAGGATTTTGACTTATAACCTTTGTTGTGCTACTATATAAAACTGTAAGTAACTAAATAATCATTTTACCGTAGACAGTAGGTGCATAAAGCTTAATATCCTACCGAGGTTCTAATATATTCTTCGGGATTATTATGCCTTTGCTGTTTGCGAAGGCATTTTTTAATGGTTGTTCTACGGGAATTATGTGATGCAGGAGGTGTAAAGATGAGTGTTCGTGAAGAAAAAATGCAATTAGTTGCAGAAATTGCTCAAAAACTACGTGATAGCAAAACAACAATCATTACAGATTATCGTGGTCTAAATGTTGCTGAAGTAACAGAACTTCGTAAAGCCCTTCGTGAAGCCGGTGTGGAATACAAAGTACTTAAAAACACCATGGTTCGCCGTGCGACAGCTGAAGTTGAACTTACAGAGATTGATCAATTTTTAACTGGCCCTACAGCCATCGCATTTAGTTTTGATGATGTTGTTGCTCCAGCAAAAGTACTTTCTGATTTTGCTAAAAAACACGAAGCATTAGAGATTAAAGCTGGGGTACTAGAAGGCAAACTTGTTAGTGTCGATGAAGTAAAAGCTTTAGCTTCATTGCCATCACGCGAAGGATTACTTTCTATGTTGCTTAGTGTATTACAAGCTCCAATGCGTAATATGGCACTTGCTGTTAAAGCAGTTGCAGAAAAAAATGCCGGACAAGAGGCTTAATACCTGTTATACAAAATTATAATTCGATAAAATAGGAGGAAAATAAAAATGAGTAAAGAGCAAATTATTGAAGCGATTAAAAATATGTCTGTTCTTGAATTAAATGATTTAGTAAAAGCAATTGAAGAAGAATTTGGTGTTACTGCAGCGGCTCCTGTAGCTGTTGTTGGTGGCGCAGCTGCAGGCGCTGAAGCAGCTGAAGAACAAACTGAATTTGATGTTATCTTAGCAAGTGCTGGTGCTTCAAAGATCAACGTAATTAAAGTTGTTCGCGAAATCACTGGTTTAGGCTTAAAAGAAGCAAAAGAGCTTGTTGATAATGCTCCAAAACCATTAAAAGAGAAAGTTTCCAAAGAAGAAGCAGATTCTATTAAAGCTAAATTAGAAGAAGCTGGAGCATCTGTTGAAGTTAAATAATCTTGATTAATGTATAACCCGCTGATTGCTCAGCGGGTTTTTTAACTTCCCTCCGAAAGAAGTCTCCCACTTCTAAACGTGAAGGTGTGCCAGCACCAGTGAAAGTGAGAGATGAATTT
>NZ_LSKU01000001.1:2817279-2855894 GCF_001561915.1 Tepidibacillus decaturensis
TAGGTGGCGGGTAGTTCACAATCTACTTCAAATGCCTAAGGAGTTTTTTATGAGTGAGCACTATTATACCCAAAGTCCAAATGTTGCCCATGATGAAAGATGGTTTAAAGCTAATTTTTATAATAAAATCTTTACATTCAAAACAGACGCAGGGGTTTTCTCAAAACAAAGAGTTGATTTTGGCACTTCCTTATTAATAGAAACTGTCAAACTCTCAAATCATAAAAAAATATTAGATATGGGTTGTGGTTATGGACCAGTAGGAATTACGATTGCTTCGCTATTAGATCATGGTTATGTTCTTTTCGTAGATATTAATGAAAGAGCGATTAATCTCACAAAGGAAAATATTCGCCTAAACCAGTCATTAATCAATCAGCAGGTTTCATTAGAAGTCAAACATAGTAATGGTTTCGATCATATAGATGAAAAGAACTTCGATTTAATTATGTTAAATCCTCCAATAAGAGCAGGTAAATCCGTTGTATTTGAACTATTCGAGGGTGCCTTTAACCATTTACGTGAAGGTGGGGAGTTTTGGATCGTCATACAAAAAAAGCAGGGTGCACCTTCAGCCACCAACAAACTGAATACCTTATTTTCATCGGTAGAAATTGTAGCACGTAGTAAAGGATATTATATTATCAAGAATACGAAATAAATGAATTTCAAGGCTTGACTACATATTTCGTTTGTGGTAATATTACAAAATGCTAAGTTAGAAAATTTCTGTCAATCATCTTATACAATAATTTTTACATAGATGAGAATGGATTTATTAAAAAATGGAAAGAAATCAATAATATAATAAGTTGAATAAAAATGAGGTTATCTAACCCATTTTTCTTTTTGTTTGCATTTCAAAACACTGGTCTTAAGGGGTGAAAAGACTTGGCGGGTCATCTTGTACAGTTAGGCCGAAGACAACGTAGAAGTTATGCTAGAATCAAAGAGGTATTGGAGGTACCTAATCTTATTGAAGTCCAAAAAAAGTCTTATGATTGGTTTTTGGATGTCGGGCTAAGGGAGATGTTTAAAGATATCTCTCCTATTCAGGACTTTACAGGGAATTTAATTTTAGAGTTCTTCGATTATAGTTTAGGAGAACCCAAGTATTCTGTAGACGACTCCAAAGAGCGAGATGTAACTTATGCTGCACCACTAAGAGTAAAAGTGCGTTTGATTAACAAGGAAACTGGTGAAGTAAAAGAACAAGAAGTTTTTATGGGAGACTTCCCGCTAATGACGGACACCGGAACATTTATTATCAACGGAGCAGAGAGGGTTATTGTCAGTCAATTAGTTCGCTCCCCTAGTGTTTATTTTAGCACAAAAGTTGACAAAAACGGTAAAAAGGCTTTCACTTCCACTGTGATTCCTAACCGTGGTGCTTGGCTAGAATTAGAAACTGATGCTAAAGATGTGATTTATGTTCGAATTGATCGGACTAGAAAGCTACCAGTTACTGTACTTTTGCGGGCATTAGGATTTGGGACAGACGCTGAGATCATCGATTTGTTAGGTGATAATGAATATATAAGAAATACCTTAGACAAAGATAATACAGATTCCACTGAGAAAGCGTTAATTGAAATCTACGAGCGTCTACGCCCTGGAGAACCACCTACTGTTGAAAATGCAAAAAGTTTATTAGTTTCAAGATTCTTTGATCCAAAAAGATATGATTTGGCTGAAGTTGGCCGATATAAAGTAAATAAAAAGCTTCATATTAAAAACAGGTTATTTAATCAACGACTAGCTGAAACGCTTGTTGACCCAGAAACAGGGGAAATTATTGCAGAAGCTGGCCAAGTGATTGATCGAAGATTATTAGATAAAATTTTGCCTTTCCTTGAAAATGGTGTTAATTATATTGAATTAGAACCAAGGGGTGGAGTTGTAGAAGAAACCATTCCTTTACAATCGATCAATATTTTTTCACCAATAGAAGATGGTAAAGTAATCAAAGTAATCTCAAATCGCATCATTGACAAATCGATAAAACATATTACACCAGCAGATATTATAGCCTCTATAAGCTACTTTATTGATTTGTTATATGGGGTAGGGGATACAGATGATATTGACCATCTTGGTAATAGACGCTTACGTTCAGTAGGAGAATTATTACAAAACCAATTCCGAATTGGATTATCAAGAATGGAGAGAGTCGTTCGCGAAAGAATGTCGATTCAAGACGCGAATATGATTACCCCTCAAGCTCTTATTAATATAAGACCAGTGATAGCTGCGATTAAAGAGTTCTTTGGTAGTAGTCAGTTATCACAATTTATGGACCAAACTAATCCATTGGCAGAGTTAACACATAAAAGGCGTTTAAGTGCCTTAGGCCCTGGAGGTTTAACAAGAGAAAGGGCTGGGTTTGAAGTTCGTGACGTTCACCACTCACATTATGGCAGAATGTGTCCGATTGAAACGCCAGAGGGTCCTAACATTGGTTTAATCAACTCTTTATCAAGTTATGCAAGAGTAAATGAATATGGTTTTATTGAAACTCCTTATCGAAAAGTAGATCCTGAAACTCATCGCGTTACTGATCAAATTGTATATTTAACTGCAGATGAGGAAGATAACTATGTTGTTGCTCAAGCAAATGCGAAGTTAGATGATGAGGGTAACTTCCTAGAAGATGAAGTTGTTGCTAGATACAAAAATGAAAACCTGATTGTACCAAAAGAACGTGTAGACTTTATGGATGTATCTCCAAAACAGGTTGTTTCTGTGGCAACTGCAATGATTCCATTCTTGGAAAATGATGACTCAAACCGTGCCTTGATGGGTTCTAACATGCAGCGCCAAGCTGTTCCGTTATTAGTACCTGAAGCACCATTGGTCGGAACTGGAATGGAGCATAAGGCAGCCAAAGATTCTGGTGTTTGTATTGTTGCAAAGCAAGACGGTATTGTAGAGCGTGTAGATGCACGTGAAATATGGATTCGTGAACAAAAAGAGATTGATGGCAGGGTTATTAGTGGAGATATTGTAAAATATAAACTTCATAAATTCATGCGTTCTAACCAAGGAACATGTATTAATCAAAGGCCTATTGTTCGTAAAGGAGATGTAATAAAAGCTGGCGACATTATTGCCGATGGTCCTTCTACTGAAATGGGAGAAATTGCGCTTGGTAGGAATGTTGTAGTTGCCTTTATGACATGGGAAGGTTATAACTACGAGGATGCGATCCTTCTAAGTGAAAAACTAGTCAAAGAGGATGTTTACACCTCAATCCATATCGAAGAATACGAGTCAGAGGCAAGAGATACAAAACTTGGGCCTGAAGAAATCACTAGGGATATTCCCAATGTCGGTGAAGAAGCTTTAAAGAATTTAGACGAGCGTGGGATTATTCGAATTGGAGCTGAGGTACGACCTGGCGATATCCTAGTCGGAAAAGTAACTCCTAAAGGGGTAACAGAATTAACAGCTGAAGAGAGATTACTACATGCAATTTTTGGTGAAAAGGCGCGTGAAGTAAGAGACACCTCTTTAAGAGTGCCTCATGGACAAGATGGGATCATTGTCGACGTTAAAGTATTTACTCGAGAGAATGGAGACGAACTACCTCCAGGTGTAAATCAGTTGGTACGTGTCTATATCGCTCAAAAACGGAAAATTTCTCAAGGGGATAAAATGGCTGGACGACATGGTAATAAGGGGGTTATCGCCCGAGTACTACCTGAAGAAGATATGCCATTTTTACCAGACGGAAGACCTGTTGAGATTGTATTAAATCCATTAGGTGTTCCGTCAAGGATGAACATCGGGCAGGTATTAGAAGTCCACCTTGGTTGGGCTGCAAAAGCATTAGGGATTCATGTTGCGACACCGGTCTTTGATGGTGCAAGAGAAAATGATGTTTTTGATGCTCTTGAAGAAGCTGGATTCTCAAGGGACGGAAAGACGATTCTTTATGATGGTAGAACGGGAGAGCCGTTCGAAAGAACAGTAACCGTTGGTGTGATGTATATGATCAAATTAGCGCACATGGTTGATGATAAGATTCATGCTCGTTCAACTGGTCCATATTCTTTAGTTACACAACAGCCATTAGGTGGTAAAGCGCAATTTGGTGGACAACGTTTTGGTGAAATGGAAGTTTGGGCACTTGAAGCCTATGGAGCGGCCTATACACTACAAGAAATTCTAACCGTAAAATCAGATGATGTAGTTGGTCGTGTTAAAACTTATGAATCTATCGTAAAAGGGGAGAATGTTCCTGAACCAGGAGTTCCTGAATCCTTTAAAGTATTGATCAAAGAGCTACAAAGCTTAGGAATGGACGTGAAGATTCTTTCCGAAAACGAAGAAGAGATTGAAATGAAAGAACTTGATGATGAAGATGATCATCACACTGAAAAACTAACATTAAATCTTGAAGGAAATGAAGAATACGTCGACTAGAACGACTGGTTTGAATAATAAGGGAGGTATGCCCTTTGTTGGATGTGAACAATTTTGAATTTATGAAAATCGGTCTAGCTTCTCCTGAAAAAATCCGTTCTTGGTCTCATGGGGAAGTAAAGAAACCGGAAACGATTAACTATCGAACATTAAAGCCAGAAAAAGAAGGTTTATTCTGCGAAAAAATCTTTGGTCCTACAAAAGACTGGGAATGTCATTGTGGGAAATATAAACGAGTGCGATACAAAGGTGTTGTCTGCGACCGATGCGGAGTTGAAGTTACTCGTTCAAAAGTTCGTCGAGAGAGAATGGGGCATATTGAATTAGCAGCCCCAGTATCACATATTTGGTATTTTAAAGGAATCCCAAGCCGAATGGGCTTAGTACTTGATATGTCACCCCGAGCATTAGAAGAAGTTATATACTTTGCTTCTTATGTAGTTACAGACCCTGGAGAGACACCTCTAGAGAAAAAACAACTACTTTCTGAAAAAGAATACCGAACTTATCGAGAGAAATATGGCCCTTCCTTCCAAGCAGGAATGGGGGCTGAAGCGATTAAAAAGCTTCTTGAAGAGATCGACTTAGATAAAGAAGTTGATTTTCTGAAGGAAGAATTAAAAACGGCTCAAGGTCAAAAAAGAAATCGAATCATTAAAAGATTAGAAATTCTTGAGTCATTTAGAATATCTGGTAATGTTCCTTCTTGGATGGTATTAGATGTCTTACCGGTTATTCCTCCAGAATTACGTCCAATGGTACAGTTAGATGGAGGTCGTTTTGCTACATCAGATTTAAACGACTTGTATCGTCGAGTGATCAACCGAAATAACCGTTTAAAAAGACTACTAGATTTAGGAGCACCTGATATCATCGTTCAAAACGAAAAGAGAATGCTTCAAGAGGCAGTAGATGCTTTAATCGATAACGGTCGTAGGGGAAGACCTGTTACAGGTCCTGGGAATCGTCCTTTAAAATCTTTGAGTCATATGCTTAAAGGTAAACAAGGTCGCTTCCGTCAAAATCTTTTAGGTAAGAGGGTAGACTACTCAGGACGTTCAGTTATCGTTGTTGGACCAAACCTTAAAATGTATCAATGTGGTTTGCCAAAAGAAATGGCGCTTGAACTCTTTAAACCCTTTGTGATGAAAGAACTTGTTAGCAAAGGCATCGCACATAACATTAAAAGTGCGAAGAGAAAAGTGGAACGAGTTAGCCCTGAGGTATGGGACGTTTTAGAAGAAGTTATTAAAGAGCATCCTGTATTACTGAACCGTGCCCCTACTTTACACAGGTTAGGAATTCAAGCATTTGAACCTACATTGGTTGAAGGGCGCGCAATTAAGTTGCATCCTTTGGTCTGTACTGCTTATAACGCTGACTTTGATGGGGATCAAATGGCTGTTCACGTCCCTCTTTCTGCTGAAGCACAAGCAGAAGCAAGATTACTAATGCTAGCAGCAAATAACATACTGAACCCGAAAGATGGAAAACCTGTTGTTACCCCTTCTCAGGATATGGTACTAGGTTGTTATTATCTAACTATTGAGACAGAAGGTGACAAAGGGGAAGGAATGATCTTTCATAGTCCAGATGAGGCTATTGCAGCTTACCAAAATGGATATGCGACACTTCAGGCAAGGGTTGCAATACCTGTAAAAGCGTTAAAGAAAACGTCGTTTACTGAGAAACAACAAAAGGCACTCCTTGTCACTACAATAGGGAAAATTATTTTTAATGAAATTTTCCCGCCAGAATTTCCTTATATCAATGCACCTACAAAAGAAAATTTAATTGAAGGTACTCCTGACGATTACTTTATCTATGATAAAGGGGTTAATATACGCGAATTTATTAAAAACATACCAAACCGTGGTGCAGTGAAAAAAGGTTATCTAGGTTCAATCATTGCCGAAGTATTTAGACGTTTTCATACAACACAAACCTCGATTATCCTTGATAGAATAAAGGAACTTGGATTCACCTATTCTACAAAAGCAGGTATTACTATTGCAGTATCAGATGTTATCGTACCAAAAGAAAAAGATCAGATTCTGCGCGACGCAGAAGAGAAGGTTCAAAATGTAATTAAACAATATCGTCGTGGTTTAATTACAGAAGATGAGCGGTATGATCGTGTTATTTCGATATGGAGTAAAGCCAAGGATGATTTAACAGAGGTTCTAATGGATTCTTTAGACCGTTCTAACTCCATTTATATGATGGCGAATTCAGGTGCACGTGGTAACGTTTCACAGATTACTCAGCTAGCAGGTATGCGTGGACTTATGGCGGCACCATCAGGTCGAATTATCGAATTACCGATTAAATCGAATTTCCGTGAAGGACTAACTGTGTTAGAGTACTTTATCTCAACACACGGTGCTAGAAAGGGTCTAGCGGATACAGCTTTACGTACTGCTGACTCAGGTTATTTAACCCGTCGTTTGGTTGACGTCGCACAAGACGTGATCGTACGTGAAGAAGATTGCGGAACGGATAAGGGATTATTTGTAAAGAATATCGAAGATGGAAACGAAGTGATCGAAAACCTTTACGATCGAATTGTAGGTAGATATTCACTTGAAACCATTCGTCATCCAGAAACTGATGAAGTCATTGTTCAACGAAATGAATTGATTGATGAGGAAAAAGCAGAAAAAATTACAGCTGCCAAAATCAGAGGCCTATCTATTCGTTCAGTACTAAGTTGTAGAACAAGACATGGTGTATGTAAAAAATGTTATGGACGAAACCTTGCGACTGGTAAAATAGTCGAAATTGGGGAAGCAGTAGGAACAATTGCAGCCCAATCGATCGGTGAACCAGGTACTCAGTTGACCATGAGAACCTTCCATACTGGAGGGGTTGCTGGAGACGATATTACACAAGGTCTACCACGTATTCAAGAATTATTTGAAGCACGGAATCCAAAAGGGCAAGCAGTTATTACCGAAATAGATGGTATCGTAACAGATATTCGAGACGGGAAAGACCGTCGTGAAATAGAAGTTACTGGTGAAACAGAAGTAAAAGTTTATGCTGTACCATTTGGATCTAGAATTAAAGTTTCAGTCAATTCTCAAGTTGATGCTGGAGATGAATTAACTGAGGGTTCTGTTGATCCAAAAGAAATGCTAAGGGTTAAAGGCTTACGAGGGGTTCAAAACTATATTTTACAAGAAGTTCAAAGAGTATATCGTTTACAAGGTGTAGAAATCAACGATAAACACATTGAAATCATGGTAAGACAAATGCTACGTAAAGTACGGGTAATTGAGAATGGTGGAACAGATCTACTTCCAGGATCAATGGTAGATGTTCATGAATATGAAGAAGCAAACAAGCATGCCTTTATGAATGGAAAAGACCCAGCTATTGCAAGGCCAGTCTTACTTGGAATCACAAAAGCCTCCCTTGAAACAGATTCATTTTTATCTGCTGCATCTTTCCAAGAAACGACACGTGTGCTAACTGAAGCAGCAATTAAAGGAAAGATCGATAAGCTATTAGGTCTTAAGGAGAATGTGATTATCGGTAAACTAATCCCAGCAGGAACGGGATTATCTAAATATCGAAACATTCGTATCAAAAAAGCAGAGCCTTTAGTTGTTGAGGAACCAGAAGTAGTAAAAATTGAATCATAAAAAGAATTGACATTTTAAGTTGATGGTGATAATATTTTTAAGTGTGCGTAAATCCTGTACTTTGGAGGATGTAAAAATGTCTTATGAAAAAGTAAAACAGGCAAAGCACTTATCTATAGGACTGAAACAAACACTAAAAGCCATTGAGCAAAATCTTGCTCAAGAGATCATAATTGCGAAGGATGCCGATAAACGTCTAACTTCGAAGGTGATTCAGTTTGGTGCTGAAAAAAACCTCATCGTCACATATGTTGATTCAATGAAGCAACTAGGTAAAGCCTCTGGAATTGAAGTAGGGGCTGCAGCTGTTGCTATTTTGAAAGATTAAAGTTGCAAGATAAACATCAAGTTGCTTATGTGACTTTGATGTTTGTCATGCAATTTATTTTGAGGTTTTTTGAACCGCCTGGATCTGTGGGCTTAAATATGCGGAAGGAGGTGGCAGTATGCCAACAATTAACCAACTCGTTCGTAAGGGAAGAGAGAAAAAGGTTGTTAAATCAAAATCTCCAGCTTTGCAAAAAGGTTATAATAGCTTTAAAAAAGAGCAAACAAATCAAAACTCCCCTCAAAAACGTGGAGTATGTACTCGTGTGGGTACAATGACGCCTAAAAAACCAAACTCTGCTCTTCGTAAATATGCGCGTGTGCGTTTATCAAACGGGATCGAGGTAACGGCATATATTCCTGGTATCGGTCATAACTTGCAAGAGCATAGTGTTGTTCTTGTTCGTGGTGGACGTGTTAAGGACTTACCTGGGGTTCGTTATCATATCGTTCGTGGCGCTTTAGATACCGCTGGTGTTCAAAATCGTCTACAAGGCCGTTCTAAATATGGTACAAAGCGTCCAAAAGAGAAGAAATAATGTATTGATGGTATAAATAACGAAGAAAAAGGAGGGAGACGGAATGCCACGTAAAGGTCCTGTACCTCGTAGAGATGTATTGCCTGATCCAATTTATAATAGTAAATTAGTAACTCGTCTAATTAACCGTATGATGGTTGATGGTAAAAAAAGTGTAGCCCAAAACATCTTATATAGTGCATTTGACATTGTAAGAGATCGTACTGGTAAAGATCCTATGGAAGTGTTTGATCAAGCATTAAAAAATATTATGCCTGTTCTTGAAGTTAAAGCACGCCGTGTTGGTGGCGCGAACTACCAAGTTCCAGTTGAAGTTAAACCAGAACGTCGCACAACATTAGGGTTACGTTGGCTAGTAAACTATTCACGCCTTCGTGGAGAAAAGACCATGGAAGAGCGTTTGGCTGCTGAAATTTTAGATGCAGCAAACAACACTGGTGCTTCTGTGAAGAAACGTGAAGATACTCATAAAATGGCTGAAGCAAATAAAGCTTTTGCGCACTATCGTTGGTAATCTAACAAAACGAACTAGAAAGGAGAAAATAATATGGCAAGAGAATTCTCCTTACAAAATACTCGTAATATTGGGATCATGGCTCATATTGATGCGGGTAAAACTACAACAACTGAGCGTATTCTTTACTATACCGGTCGTACCCATAAAATCGGAGAAGTGCATGAAGGCGCTGCAACGATGGACTGGATGGAACAAGAACAAGAACGCGGCATCACCATTACTTCTGCTGCTACAACTGCTCAGTGGAAAGGTCACCGAATCAATATTATTGATACCCCAGGACACGTAGACTTTACAGTAGAAGTTGAACGTTCTTTACGCGTATTGGATGGAGCTGTAACAGTACTTGATGCAAAAAGCGGTGTTGAACCCCAAACTGAAACCGTTTGGAGACAAGCTACGACTTATGGAGTACCACGTATTGTCTATGTAAACAAAATGGATATACTTGGTGCAGATTACCTAAAGTCAGTACAAACGATTCATGACCGTTTACAAGCAAAGGCTGTTCCAATTCAATTACCGATTGGGGCAGAAGATCAATTTCAAGGTATTATCGACTTGATTGATATGGTTGCCTATTATTATTTAGATGATCTAGGCACACGTTCAGAACAGCGTGAAATTCCAGCAGAATACAAGGAATTAGCTGAAGAATGGAGAACAAAGTTAATCGAATCTGTTGCAGAGCTTGATGAAGATTTGATGATGAAGTATCTTGAAGGAGAAGAATTCACAAAAGAAGAGATTAAAGCTGGTCTTCGTAAGGGAACAATCAATGTAGAGATTTTCCCTGTACTATGTGGTTCTTCATATAAAAACAAAGGTGTTCAGCTTATGCTTGATGCTGTCGTTGATTACCTACCATCTCCACTTGATATTCCAGCGATTAAGGGACACTTGGAAGATGAAACCGAGGCTGAGAGACATGCAGATGATAGTGAACCATTTTCTGCATTAGCATTCAAAATCATGACTGACCCTTATGTTGGTAAACTTACTTTCTTCCGTGTATACTCTGGTACGCTAAACTCTGGTTCCTATGTATTAAACTCTACAAAAGGGAAACGCGAACGTATCGGTCGTATCCTGCAAATGCATGCAAACCATAGAGAAGAGATCAGTACCGTTTATGCCGGGGATATCGCTGCAGCTGTCGGTCTTAAAGATACGACAACTGGTGATACGCTCTGTGATGAAAAATCTCCAATCATTTTGGAATCAATGGTATTCCCAGAACCAGTTATTCGTCTTTCTGTGGAACCAAAAACAAAAGCTGACCAAGATAAAATGGGTCTAGCTTTAGCTAAATTAGCAGAAGAAGATCCAACATTTAAGACTCATACAGATGAAGAAACTGGACAAACCATTATTGCTGGTATGGGTGAATTGCATCTAGATATCATCGTAGACCGTTTACGTCGAGAGTTTAAAGTTGAAGCAAATGTAGGTGCTCCTCAAGTGGCATACAAAGAAACCATTCGTAAACCTGCGAAGGTTGAAGGTAAATTTGTTCGTCAATCTGGTGGTCGCGGACAATATGGTCACGTCTGGATTGAATTTGAACCACTTGAACCAGGCCAAGGTTTTATTTTTGAAAATAAAATCGTTGGTGGGGTCGTTCCTAAAGAATATATCCCTGCGGTTCAGGCTGGTATTGAGGAGTCCATGCAAAATGGTATGCTAGCAGGTTATCCTGTTATAGATCTAAAAGCAACCATTGTTGACGGATCTTACCATGATGTTGACTCTTCTGAAATGGCATTTAAGATTGCTGGTTCTATGGCATTAAAAGCTGCAAAATCAAAATGTGATCCTGTTCTTCTAGAACCTGTAATGAAAGTTGAAGTTACTGTTCCAGAAGAATATATGGGCGATGTAATGGGTGATCTCAACTCCCGTCGTGGTCGTATTGAAGGAATGGAAGCTGCTTCAGGAGCCCAAAATATTCGTGCAATGGTTCCATTAGCAGAGATGTTTGGTTATGCAACTGCACTTCGTTCACGTACTCAAGGTCGTGGTAATTATTCCATGCACTTTGACCATTATGAAGAAGTTCCAAAGAGCATTGCTGAGACTGTCATTGCTAAAAATAAGGGTGAATAATTTCTTGTATTAAAACCACATAGAATTTTACCTGCAGATTTTTCTGCGGGTACCTTTCTTTAAATAAATATATACTTAAGGAGGATTATTAAAATGGCAAAAGCAAAATTTGAACGTACTAAACCACACGTTAACATTGGTACGATTGGACACGTTGACCATGGTAAAACTACTCTAACAGCTGCAATTACTACTGTATTATCTAAAACAGGTGGTGCGCAAGCTACTGCTTATGATCAAATCGACAAAGCTCCAGAAGAGCGCGAACGCGGTATCACTATCTCAACTGCACACGTTGAGTATGAAACTGCAAATCGTCACTATGCACACGTTGACTGCCCTGGACACGCTGACTATGTTAAAAACATGATCACTGGTGCTGCACAAATGGACGGAGCCATCCTAGTAGTTTCTGCTGCTGATGGTCCAATGCCACAAACCCGTGAACACATTCTTCTTTCTCGTCAAGTAGGTGTACCATACATCGTTGTATTCATGAACAAAGTTGACATGGTAGACGACGAAGAACTATTAGAATTAGTTGAAATGGAAATTCGTGATCTTCTATCTGAATATGAATTCCCAGGCGACGACATTCCAGTTGTTAAAGGTTCTGCATTAAAAGCATTAGAAAATCCAGACAGTGAATGGGCTAATGCAATTCATGAATTAATGGCTGCAGTTGACGAATATGTTCCAACTCCAGAGCGTGATACTGACAAACCTTTCTTAATGCCTGTTGAGGATGTATTCTCCATTACAGGTCGTGGTACTGTTGCAACAGGTCGTGTTGAGCGTGGTACTGTTAAAGTTCAAGATGAAGTTGAAATCGTTGGTATTCATGAAGAGACTAAAAAGTCTGTTGTTACTGGGGTAGAAATGTTCCGCAAGCTTCTAGACCAAGCACAAGCTGGTGACAATATCGGTGCTTTATTACGCGGTGTTGATCGTAAAGAGATCGAGCGTGGACAAGTATTAGCAAAGCCAGGTTCTGTTAAACCTCATACTACATTCAAAGCAGAAGTTTATATCTTAACAAAAGAAGAAGGTGGACGTCACACTCCATTCTTTAATGGATACCGTCCTCAATTCTATTTCCGTACAACTGACGTAACTGGTGTTATCAAATTACCAGAAGGTACAGAAATGGTTATGCCTGGAGATAACATTACTATGGATGTTGAACTAATTGCTCCTATCGCTATTGAAGAAGGTACACGCTTCGCTATTCGTGAAGGTGGACGTACTGTTGGTGCTGGAGTTGTAGCTTCTATTTCTAAGTAATAACATCTTAAAATAAAAGGGCCTCAATTGAGGCTCTTTTTTTCTGAGGTGGGGGATATAAAATGAATTCTGATAAACCCAGCCAAATAAAATTAGCCATTGCTTTATTCATAGGAATCATCGCCGTCTCTTCATCCGCAATATTAGTAAAACAAACAACAGCTCCCTCTTCAATCATTGCTACTTATCGGATGATGTTTACTGTTTTTATTATGATCATTCCAACGTTTTTTTTCATTTTCAAGAGATGAAGAAGTTGCAGAAGAAAGATTACCTATACTCTTTTTTATCAGGACTTTTTCTGGCATTTCACTTTATTACATGGTTTGAATCACTAAAGTATACTTCTATTGCAAGCTCAGTCGTATTGGTTACGATGTCACCCATCTTCTCAATGATCGGAGAATCTATATTTTTTAAAAAGAGATATCCCTTACTTTCTATATTAGGTAGCCTTGTTTCAATTATCGGAGGCATTTTGATCGGCCTTGGAGATTTTCGTATCAGCGGAAAAGCACTTTTGGGTGATCTACTTGCATTGTTAGGTGCACTTATGGTGACAGTTTATTGGCTGTTTGGGCAAAAAGTAAGAACAAGATTAACATTACTTCCCTACACATTATTAGTCTATGGTTCTTCAACGATCATTTTGGTGATTTACTCGCTTTCTTTTCACTATTCATTTACTCAATACGAAAAAACAGACTGGATCGTTTTCATTGCCTTAGCTGTGATACCCAATATCCTAGGTCATACGTTATTTAATTGGGCAATTAAATATACGAATGCTACAACGATTTCAATGGTATTGTTAGGGGAACCAATCGGCGCCTCAATTCTAGCAGCCTTGATATACAAAGAAGCACCCACCCTAATACAGATCATTGGTGGATTGATTATCCTCCTTGGTCTATATGTTTTTCAACGTTATCAAATCGTTCAAAATAATTAATTGAAAATAAAACTTGCATAATTAGACTCTTTTTTATATAATATTTATCGTTGGTCAAAGGACTGCGATGAGGTAGAAGGTTGCTGACACACCCGGCCCCTTTGCCATGGATGTGAGCAGGAAATTTCTACTGAGAAACTGTCCGTTAATAAAATGGGCGAGAAGGAGGGAATTTAAATGGCAAAACAAAAAATTAGAATTCGTTTGAAAGCATACGATCATAGAATTCTTGATCAATCCGCTGAGAAAATTGTTGAAACTGCAAAACGTTCTGGGGCAAGTGTATCTGGACCAATTCCTTTACCAACAGAAAAATCAGTTTACACAATCCTTAGAGCAGTTCACAAATATAAAGATTCTCGTGAGCAATTTGAAATGCGCACACACAAGCGTTTGATCGATATTCTAAATCCAACACCTCAAACAGTTGATTCATTAATGAGATTGGATTTACCATCTGGTGTAGATATCGAAATCAAATTATAATGAGAAAATGTGTTGAAATAGATATAGGAGGTGGCAAATATGGCCAAAGGAATCTTAGGGAAAAAACTAGGAATGACACAAGTTTTTACTCCTGAAGGCAATGTAGTACCAGTTACTGTAGTGCAAGCAGGCCCTTGTGTTGTTCTTCAAAAAAAAGACCTTGCAAATGACGGTTATGAAGCTGTTCAATTAGGTTTCGATGATCAAAAGGAATTCCGTGCAAATAAACCAGAGCTAGGTCATGCAAAAAAAGCTGGCACAGCACCTAAGCGCTTCATAAAAGAAATCCGTGGCATGTCTATGGATGTCGCTGTAGGACAAGAAATCAAGGCTGACTTATTTGCTGAAGGTGAGATGGTTGACGTAACAGGAACAACAAAAGGTAAAGGTTTTGCTGGTTCCATTAAAAGACACAATCAATCTCGTGGACCAATGGCGCACGGATCACGTTATCACAGACGCCCAGGTTCTATGGGAGCAATTGCTCCAAACCGAGTATTGAAAGGAAAACCATTGCCAGGACGTATGGGTACAGACCAAGTAACAATTCAGAACCTTGAAATTGTAAAAGTGGATACAGATCGTAACGTTATCCTTGTAAAAGGTTCTATTCCTGGTCCAAAAAATAGTTATGTTGTCATTAAAGAAACAGTAAAAAATGCAGGTAAGTAAGTTGTTGTAGGAAAGGAGGATTCGCTATGCCAAAAGTAGCTCTATATAATGTAAATGGTGCTCAAATAGGAGAAATCGAGTTATCTGACGCTGTCTTTGGAATAAAACCTAATGAGTCAGTACTACATGATGCTGTTGTCATGCAACAAGCGTCTTTACGTCAGGGAACTCACAAAGTTAAAGGTCGTTCTGAAGTGCGTGGTGGTGGTCGTAAGCCATGGCGTCAAAAAGGGACAGGACGTGCACGCCAAGGAAGTATTCGTGCTCCACAATGGGTTGGTGGTGGTACAGTTTTTGGTCCAACACCAAGAAGTTATGCGTACAAACTTCCTAAAAAAGTTCGCCGTTTAGCGTTAAAATCAGCACTTTCCAGTAAAGTTTTAGATAGTCAAATCATCGTATTGGATGAAATTGTATTATCTGCACCAAAGACAAAGGAAATGGCTGGCATCTTAAATAATTTAAAAGTAGATCGTAAAGCATTAATCGTTGATAAAGATTACAATGATGTTTTGGCATTATCAACACGTAATATTCCAGGGGTTAAATTCGTATCTGCTGAAGGTGTCAATGTTGTTGATATCTTAAAACATGATAAGTTGATCATGACGAAAGAGGCAGTGGCGAAAGTAGAGGAGGTGCTTGCGTAATGAAAAATCCTCGCGATATCATTAAGCGCCCAGTTGTTACTGAAAGAACAAGTGATTTAATGGCAGAAAATAAATATGTATTTGAAGTAGATATGCGTTCAAACAAGACAGAGATCAAATCTGCGATCGAAAGTATTTTTGGAGTTAAAGTTGCTAAAGTAAACACCATTAAAATGCCTGCAAAACCTAAACGCTATGGTCGTTTTAGTGGATATACATCTGCTTGGAAGAAAGCAGTTGTTACATTAAAAGAAGATAGCAAACCAATCGAAATTTTTGAAGTTTAATTCATCAGTGAAGGAGGGAAAACACAATGGCAATCAAAAAATATAAACCAACTTCAGCTGGCCGTCGCGGAATGTCAGTGTTAACTTTTGAAGAAATCACCACAGACAAACCAGAAAAATCCTTGCTAGCGCCTTTAAACAAGAATGCTGGACGTAATAATCAAGGGAAAATTACTGTACGTCATCAAGGTGGCGGTCATAAACGTAAATATCGTATCATTGATTTTAAACGTAACAAAGATAATGTGATTGGACGCGTAGCGACGATTGAATACGATCCAAACCGCTCAGCAAATATTGCTTTAATCAATTATGCTGACGGTGAAAAAAGATATATTCTTGCACCTTTAGGATTAAAGGTTGGCGATCAAATTGAATCTGGTCCAAATGCAGATATTAAAATTGGGAATGCACTTCCACTTGAAAACATCCCAGTAGGTACAGTCATTCATAATATTGAGCTAAAGCCTGGAAAAGGTGGACAATTAGCTCGTGCTGCTGGTGCTGAAGCACAATTACTAGGTAAAGATGGAGACTACGCAATCATTCGCCTTGGCTCTGGCGAGGTGCGCATGATTCGTAAAGAATGCCGTGCAACTGTTGGTCAAGTAGGTAACTTAGATCATGAAAACGTAACGATCGGTAAAGCTGGACGTTCACGCTGGTTAGGTAAAAGACCTACTGTTCGTGGGGTTGTTATGAATCCTAACGATCACCCACACGGTGGTGGAGAAGGTAAAGCTCCTATCGGACGTAAATCACCTGTATCTCCTTGGGGTAAACCAACATTGGGTTACAAAACTCGTAAGAAAAATAAAGCATCTGATAAATATATTGTACGTCGTCGTAAGAAGTAATATGTCAATTGCCACTATTCTTCATCTCGAAGGGAGGTTTATGTATGGGGCGTAGTTTAAAAAAAGGACCTTTTGTAGATGATCATCTAATGAAAAAGGTCGTTGAAATGAACGAAAAAAATGAAAAGAAAGTGATCAAAACTTGGTCTCGTCGTTCTACTATTTTCCCTGATTTTGTTGGACACACAATTGCCGTGTATGATGGAAGGAAACATGTACCAGTCTATGTGACTGAGGATATGGTTGGTCATAAGTTAGGTGAATTTGCACCTACACGTACTTTCAAAGGACATGCTGGCGATGATAAGAAAACCAAGCGCTAATTGAGTTGAGAGGAGGTTTACGTTCATGCAAGCAAAAGCTGTAGCCAGATACGTGCGGATTGCTCCTCGCAAGGTAAGTCTTGTATTAGATCTTATTCGGGGCAAAAAAGTTGGAGAAGCAATTGCAATTCTTCGCCATACGCCAAAAGCAGCTTCTCCAGTTATTGAAAAAGTGTTAAACTCTGCGATTGCGAATGCAGAGCATAATTATAATATGAATGTTGAAGAACTAGTGGTTAGTGAAGCATATGCAAATCAAGGTCCTACCTTGAAACGTTTTCGTCCAAGAGCTATGGGACGTGCAAGTCGTATCAATAAGCGTACGAGTCATATCACTGTTGTATTAACGGAAAAAAAGGAGGGATAAAGCGTGGGTCAAAAGGTTAATCCAAATGGACTTCGTGTAGGAATTATACGCGACTGGGATTCAAAATGGTATGCAGGTAAAGATTATGCTGATCTTTTACTTGAAGATATCAAAATTCGTGAATTCTTAAAGAAACGCCTTTATGATGCTGCAGTTCCTCAAATTGAAATTGAAAGAGCTGCAAATCGTTTGAATATTACCATTCATACTGCAAAACCTGGTATGGTTATTGGTAAAGGTGGAGCAGAAGTAGAAGTTCTTCGTCAACAGTTAAGCAAGATGACTGGTAAAAAGGTTCATATCAATATTAGTGAAGTTAAAAACGCAGACGTCAATGCAACATTAGTTGCTGAAAATATTGCACAACAATTAGAGCGTCGTATTTCTTTCCGCCGCGCTATGAAACAAGCGATTCAACGTACAATGCGTGCCGGCGCTAAAGGAATTAAGACTCAAGTAAGTGGACGTTTAGGTGGGGCTGAAATTGCTCGTAGTGAAGGTTATAGTGAGGGAACTGTTCCTCTTCATACACTTCGTGCAGATATTGACTACGGTACTGCAGAGGCACATACAACCTATGGACGTCTAGGAGTAAAAGTTTGGATTTATCGCGGAGATGTTCTTCCTGTTGCGAAGAATAGAGAAACAAAGGAAGGAGGCAGATAATTATGTTGATGCCAAAACGTGTAAAACATCGTAAAGAACATCGTGGAAAAATGCGTGGTCGCGCTAAAGGCGGCACAGAGATAGCTTTCGGTGAATACGGATTACAGGCATTAGAACCAGCATGGGTAACGAATCGTCAAATTGAAGCAGCTCGTATTGCAATGACACGTTATATTAAGCGTGGCGGTAAAGTATGGATTAAGATTTTCCCTTCAAAACCAGTTACTCAAAAACCGCTTGAAGTTCGTATGGGTAGTGGTAAAGGTTCTCCAGAAAAATGGGTAGCGGTTGTAAAACCTGGTAAAGTTATGTTTGAATTAGCTGGTGTCTCTGAAGAAGTAGCACGTGAAGCTATGCGTCTGGCATCCCATAAGCTGCCAATTAAGACTAAGTTTATTAAGCGTGAAGAAGTGGGTGGTGACGCAAATGAAAGCTAATGAGTTAAGAAATATGACCACTGCTGAAATAGAACAAAAAATCAATTCTTTAAAAGAAGAATTATTCAACCTCCGATTTCAATTGGCAACAGGTCAATTAGAAACTCCAACGCGCATTTCAGAAGTGCGCAAAGCGATCGCACGTGCGAAAACTGTTTTGCGTGAAAGAGAATTAGGGATCAGTAAATAATCCTGAAAGGAGGTTATCAAATGTCAGAGCGTAATCAACGTAAAGTACAAATAGGTAAAGTTGTTAGTGACAAAATGGATAAAACCATCGTCGTTGCTGTTGAAACTTATAAAAAGCATTCATTATACGGAAAACGTATTAAATACACCAAAAAATTTAAAGCTCATGATGAAAACAATCAAGCGAAAATTGGCGATATTGTTAAAATTATGGAAACAAGACCATTATCCAAAGATAAGCGTTGGAGATTAGTTGAGGTTGTTGAAGAAGCTGTAATTATCTAATAAACTGTATATTTACTCATGTTCCGGAAGGAGGGACTATTCAATGATTCAACCACAAACGTTATTACAAGTAGCAGATAACTCCGGTGCTAAAAAACTAATGGCTATCAAAGTATTAGGTGGTTCTCATCGTAAATTTGCTAATATTGGTGACGTTATTGTTTGTTCGGTAAAAGAAGCGACACCAGGAGGCGTTGTCAAGAAAGGTGACGTAGTTAAGGCGGTTATTGTTCGTTCTACTCGTGGTGTTCGTCGTAATGATGGATCTTATATCCGATTTGATGAGAATGCGGCTGTTATTGTCAAAGATGATAAAAGTCCTCGTGGAACTCGTATTTTTGGTCCAGTAGCACGTGAGCTGCGTGAAAAGGACTTTATGAAAATTATTTCTCTAGCTCCAGAGGTTATCTAAATATCCTAAGGGAATTGTTTTAAAAGGAGGTGCTTTTATGAAATCCTCAAAAAATAAACTTCATGTTAAAAAAGGCGATACAGTTATTGTTATTAGTGGTAAGGATAAGGGTAAAAAAGGTCGTATTTTAGAAGCTTTTCCAAAAGAAGGACGTGTACTTGTTGAAGGTGTAAATATTGTTAAGAAACATACACGCCCATCTCAAGCAAACCCAAATGGCGGCTTTGTATCTCAAGAAGCTCCAATTCATTCTTCAAATGTGATGTTAGTTGACCCTAAAACCGGTGAAGTAACAAGAGTTGGGCATAAAATTTTAGCTAATGGTAAAAAAGTGCGTATTGCTAAAAAGTCTGGCGAAGAGTTAGATAAGTAGTCAGGTGAAGAAGGGAGGCAAAAACAATGGCAGCAAGATTACAAGAAAAATATAGTAAAGAAGTTGTTCCTGCATTGATGCAAAAATTCAACTACGCTTCTGTGATGCAGGTACCACGTGTAGAGAAAGTAGTAATCAATATGGGTGTTGGTGATGCCGTTCAAAACCCAAAGGTTTTAGATAGTGCTGTTGCTGACTTAGAGTTAATCTCTGGTCAAAAACCTGTTGTAACTCGTGCAAAAAAATCTATTGCTGGATTTAAATTACGTGAAGGGATGCCTATTGGTGTAAAAGTAACTCTTCGCGGTGAACGTATGTACCATTTTATCGACAAGTTATTTAATGTGTCATTACCACGTGTGCGTGACTTCCGTGGAGTATCCAATAAAGCTTTTGACGGTCGTGGGAACTATACATTAGGTTTAAAAGAACAATTGGTTTTCCCGGAAATTGAATATGATAAGATCGATAAAATTCGTGGAATGGATATTGTATTTGTTACAACTGCAAATACTGATGAAGAAGCTCATGAGTTATTAAATCAGTTAGGAATGCCTTTTGCAAAATAAGTGATCTTAAATTTGAGGAGGAAATAGCGTGGCAAAAAAGTCAATGATCGCTAAACAAAGACGGCCTCAAAAATTTAAAGTGAGAGAATATACTCGCTGTGAACGCTGTGGTCGTCCACATAGTGTAATGCGTAAGTTTAAGTTGTGTCGTATTTGCTTCCGCGAACTTGCTTACAAAGGGCAAATTCCTGGAGTGAAGAAGGCTAGTTGGTAAAACCTAGTTAGGGAAGGAGGTTTTTCGTTATGGCGATGACAGATCCAATTGCAGATATGCTAACTCGTATTCGAAATGCAAATATTGTTCGTCATGAAATCGTTGAAGTACCAGCATCCAAAATCAAAAGAGATATTGCCGAAATTTTAAAACGTGAAGGATTTATCCGTGATGCTGAATTTGTTGAAGATAATAAACAAGGGATCATCCGTTTATTTTTAAAGTACGGTTCAAATAATGAGCGTGTAATTACTGGATTAAAACGTATTAGTAAACCAGGTTTGCGTGTTTACGCAAAGAGTAACGAAATTCCTAAAGTGCTTGGTGGATTAGGAATAGCGATTCTTTCAACACCACAAGGCGTCTTAACTGATAAAGAAGCCCGCAAAGCCCAAGTTGGTGGAGAAGTTTTAGCGTACATCTGGTAATCAACTCAAATCCGATTGGGGGTGTAACAATGTCTCGTATTGGTAAAAAACCGATTGAAATTCCATCAGGTGTAGAAATTACAAATGATAAAAACATTTTGACTGTTAAAGGGCCAAAAGGAACTTTAACAAAATCATTTCATAAAGATATCAAGATTGTTATTCAAGATAATCAACTAACTGTTGAACGCCCATCTGATAACAAACTACACCGTGCCTTACATGGTACTACTCGTAGTATTATCAATAACATGGTTGAGGGTGTAACCAAAGGATATGAAAAGACTTTAGAATTAGTTGGTGTAGGTTACCGTGCAGCAAAGTCTGGTAATAAGGTAACATTGAATGTAGGTTATTCACATCCTGTTGAAGTATTCCCTGAAGAAGGAATTGATTTAGAAGTTCCTGCACAAAACAAAGTGGTTGTAAAAGGAATCGATAAAGAGCGTGTTGGTGAGATGGCTGCAAAGATCCGCTCAATCCGTGAACCTGAACCTTATAAAGGAAAAGGGATTAAATACGAAAATGAACGTATTCGTCGTAAAGTTGGTAAGACAGGTAAGTAATTTCTTGTATAAACGACTTAGCAATAGAACTTTCGTTCAAACGAAGGGAGTGAATTGAAGTTGATTAACAAACAAGATAAAAATAAAATACGTAAAAGAAGACACTTACGCATTCGCAAGAATATTGTTGGAACAGCAGAGCGTCCTCGTTTAAACGTATTTCGCTCATCTAAAAACATTTATGCTCAATTGATTGATGATGTAACTGGAACAACTCTAGTTTCTGCATCCACTTTAGATAAAGAACTTAGCGGTGAAATTAAAAACGGCGGAAATATTGAAGCTGCTAAATTAGTTGGTGAACTAGTAGCTAAACGTGCTGTTGAAAAAGGTTATGTTTCAGTAGTATTTGATCGTGGTGGTTATCTATATCATGGAAGAATTAAAGCTTTAGCTGAATCTGCGCGTGAGGCAGGGCTTCAGTTTTAATCGGATACGAAGGAGGGAAAAAGATGCGAATTGACCCAAATACCCTTGATCTACAAGAGAAAGTGGTTCACATCAATCGAGTAGCTAAAGTTGTTAAAGGTGGACGCCGCTTTAGCTTTAGTGCATTGGTTGTCGTTGGTGATAAAAATGGTTGGGTAGGTGCTGGTATTGGTAAAGCTAGTGAAGTGCCAGATGCTATCCGCAAAGGAATTGAAGATGCAAAGAAAAACCTAATTCATATACCATTAACTAGCAAAACAATTCCACATCCTATTACAGGAATTTTCGGTGCAGGTAAAGTGTTATTAAAACCTGCTTCTGAAGGTACTGGAGTAATTGCTGGTGGACCTGTTCGTGCAGTACTTGAGTTAGCAGGAATTGAAGACATCTTAAGTAAATCTTTAGGTTCTTCAAATTCAATCAATATGGTTCATGCCACAATTGATGGTTTGAAACGTTTAAAACGCGTTGAAGAGGTTGCTAAATTACGTGGTAAATCGATCGAAGAACTGTTAGGATAAGGAGGGATTATGATGGAGAAAAAATTACAAATCACCCTCAAACGTAGCGTTATAGGTCGTCCTGAATCACAAAGAGTAGTCGTTCGTACTTTGGGATTACGTAAAGTTAACCAAACAGTTATTCATAATGATAATCCTGCGATTCGTGGGATGGTTAACAAAGTAAAGCATTTACTTGATGTAGTTGAAGTAGAAGCGTAATAACATGCTTTAAGATAGAGGAGGTGCTACCATGAAGTTACATGAACTTAAACCAGTGAAAGGTGCGCGTCATACACGCAAACGTGTAGGACGTGGAACTAGTTCTGGAACGGGTAAAACGGCTGGACGTGGTCATAAAGGTCAAAATGCACGTTCCGGTGGTGGTGTACGCCCTGGTTTTGAAGGTGGTCAAAACCCATTATACCGTCGTTTACCAAAGCGAGGATTTAATAATCCAACTCGCAAAGAATACTCTATAATCAATTTAGATCTTCTTAATAACTTTGAAGACGGTACTGTAGTTACTCCAGAGTTATTGACTGAAAAAGGGTATGTAAAACAAGTAAAAGATGGCATTAAGGTTCTTGGCAACGGAGAATTGACTGTAAAACTAACAGTAAAAGCAAATAAGTTTTCAGAAACTGCTGTTAAGAAAATTGCTGCTGCAGGCGGTACAACTGAGGTGATCTAATGTTTAATACGATCTCCAACATATTTAGGGTAAACGACTTGCGTAAGAAGATCATTTTTACTCTTCTTATGCTAGTCGTGTTCCGTATTGGAAGTTTTATTCCAGTACCAAATATCAATGCTGATGCGTTAACTGCTTTAACTGAAAGAGATATTTTTGGTTTCTTAAATACTTTTTCTGGTGGAGCATTACGTAATTTTTCTATTTTTGCAATGGGTATCATGCCTTATATTACAGCGTCAATCATTGTCCAACTATTAACTATGGATGTTGTACCTAAATTTGTTGAGTGGGCAAAAGAAGGAGAAACAGGACGTAGAAAATTAGCTCAAGTTACCCGTTATGGCACGATTGTACTAGGGTTGATCCAATCTATTGGATTATCGATTGGTTTTAACAATATTTATCCAGGTTTAGTCATCGATCCAAGTTTCACAACTTATGCTCTTATTGCCATTACGCTAACCGCAGGAACTGCTTTCTTAATGTGGCTTGGTGAGCAAATCACAGAAAATGGTATTGGCAACGGGATTTCCATTATCATTTTTGCAGGTATCATTGCGGGGATTCCTGATGGAATCTATGCCATTTATGATACCCAATTTAAAGGGGCTACAGATCAGTTATTCCTTAATATTATTAAGTTACTATTGATCTTGTTAGTCATTCTTCTCATTGTTGTTGGCGTTATTTATGTTCAACAAGGAATTAGAAAGATTCCAGTTCATTATGCAAAACGTGTTGTAGGTAGAAAAATGTACGGTGGCCAATCCAGCCACATTCCTTTTAAAGTTAACTCAGCTGGAGTTATTCCGGTCATCTTTGCGCTTTCTCTACTCATGTTTCCATCAACGATCGCAAGTTTTTGGCCAAACAATGGTATAGCTCAGTGGTTTATCAAACACTTTAACTATGCTGATCCATTTGGAATGTTTCTTTATGTGATATTGATTATTGGATTTACCTATTTCTATACATTCGTACAAATCAATCCAATACAAATGGCAGAGAATATGAAGAAGAATGGTGGTTATATTCCAGGGATTAGACCAGGAAAGGCAACTTCCACCTATATTTCTAAAGTGTTAAACCGAATCACTTTAGCTGGATCTATTTTTTTAGCAGCTGTTGCTATCTTACCAGTCATCTTTACTGCTGCAACAACTTTACCTCAATCTGTAAGGATTGGTGGAACTTCATTACTCATCGTTATTGGTGTAGCGCTTGATACAATGAAGCAAATTGAAACACAACTGATCAAGCGTCATTATGATGGCTTTATTAAAAAGTAAAAATAGGCCATTTTGATGGAGGGATGTTTTTTGAATATCGTGCTCATGGGTCTTCCGGGGGCAGGTAAGGGAACTCAAGCTGAAAAAATCGTTGCTGAATTTCTAATCCCACATATTTCTACTGGAGATATGTTTAGAAGCGCAATAAAAGAAGGAACTAAAATGGGATTAGAAGCAAAGTCTTATATGGATCAAGGATTGCTTGTACCCGATGAAGTCGTAATTGGTATTGTGAAAGATCGTCTAAGTAAAGAAGACACAAACTCAGGTTTTTTACTAGACGGTTTTCCGCGTACAGTAGCTCAAGCTGAAGCGCTAGATAAAATGCTTGGCGAAATGAATAAAGAGATCGAACATGTAATCAATATAGATGTAGACAAGAATCTATTATTAAATCGTCTAACTGGTCGTAGAATTTGTCGTGAATGTGGTGCTACTTATCATATTATTTATAACCCTCCTAAAATTGAGGGAAGATGTGATAAAT
This sequence comes from Tepidibacillus decaturensis, assembly GCF_001561915.1. Lineage (GTDB taxonomy): Bacteria > Bacillota > Bacilli > Tepidibacillales > Tepidibacillaceae > Tepidibacillus_B > Tepidibacillus_B infernus. The sequence continues at coordinate 2,842,260 of NZ_LSKU01000001.1, forward strand.
GTGGCGGAGAACTTTATCAGCGTGATGATGATAAAGAAGAAACAGTCGCAACAAGACTTGAGGTAAATATCAAGCAAACTGAACCATTATTGAATTACTATCAGAATAAGCAAGTCTTACGAACAATAGAGGGTAATCAAGAGATCGATGAGGTATTTCATTCAATTGAAAAAATACTGAGAGGTCAGGCGTAATGATTATACGTAAATCCGATTTTGAGATTGACCTGATGCGAATTGCTGGACGAATTGTTGCAGAGACTCATCAAGTTTTAAAAGAGGCAATTCGCCCTGGAATTACAACAAAAGAACTTGACCATATTGCAGAAGAATTCATTCGCAGTAAAGGAGCCATTCCTTCTTTCTTAGGTTATGGAGGATTTCCAGCAAGTATATGTACTTCTGTAAATGATGAATTGGTTCATGGTATTCCAAGTGATCGTGTATTAAAAGAAGGAGATATCATTAGTATTGATATCGGGGCAGAATACAAGGGATATCATGGTGATTCTGCTTGGACTTATCCTGTTGGGAAGATCTCTGACGAAGCAGATCGATTATTGAAAGTTACAGAAGAATCATTATATAAAGGACTGGAAAAGGCTACTCCAGCCTATAGATTATCTGATATATCGCACGCTATTCAAGAACATGTAGAGGCTTTTGGTTACTCTATTGTTAGGGAATATGTTGGTCATGGAGTTGGACAGAATCTACACGAAGATCCACAAGTTCCTAATTATGGCCCACCCAATCGAGGTCCTATACTAAAGCCAGGGATGGCATTAGCGATTGAGCCGATGGTAAATATGGGAAAGCGATATGTTAAAACATTAGCTGATCGCTGGACTGTAGTTACTGAAGATCATTCATTATGTGCTCATTTTGAGCACACGATTATCATTACAGAGTCTGGTCATGAAATTTTGACGAAATGATGGGTGAAGTGATGATAAAAGAACAGCCTTTATTAAATATAGGTGAAATCGTTGAGATTTTAACAGGACGCGAAAAAGGGAAATACGGGGTTATTATTGGGAAAGAAAACGATCGGTATATATTCATTGCAGATGGTGATAAACGTAAGTTTGACCAACCAAAAAGGAAAAACATTCGCCATATACGAGCAACTGGGTATATTTCTAAAGAAATAGTAGATTCTCTAGATAAAAACGGCAAAGTGACAAATGCAAAATTACGATATGTCTTGCAGGATTATCTTTCAAACCGCTTGCCTTTGGATGAAGAGAAAGGAGAATGAAAATGGCTAAAGATGATGTGATTGAAGTTGAGGGTACAGTGATTGAACCTCTTCCTAATGCAATGTTTCGAGTCCAATTAGAAAATGGTCACAAAATTTTGGCTCACGTTTCAGGGAAAATTAGAATGCATTTTATTAGGATCTTACCTGGTGATAAAGTTACTGTAGAATTATCACCTTATGATTTGACACGTGGTCGGATTACGTATCGTTATAAGTAGGTATTTGTTTGCACATAAGGAGGTTATAAACATGAAGGTTAGACCATCCGTCAAACCAATCTGTGAAAAGTGCAAAGTTATTCGTCGTAAAGGCACAGTCATGGTCATTTGTGAAAACCCAAAACACAAACAAAAACAAGGTTAATTCAAGGAGGTGTGTTAAATGGCACGTATTGCAGGTGTAGACTTACCTCGTGATAAACGAGTAGAAGTTGCATTAACCTATATTTATGGTATTGGTATTCAAACATCCAAAAAACTTTTAACTGAAACAAGAATCAATCCAGATACTAGAGTACGTGATTTAACAGAAGATGAAGTAGCAAAATTACGTGAAATTATCGACAAAAACGTTAAGGTTGAGGGAGATCTGCGACGTGAGGTGGCTCTTAATATTAAGCGCCTAATTGAAATTGGTTCATATCGAGGCATTCGTCATCGTCGTGGATTACCTGTCCGTGGTCAAAAATCTAAAACCAATGCACGTACACGTAAAGGTCCACGTCGTACCGTAGCGAACAAGAAGAAGTAAGGAGGGATGACGAAATGGCTACAAGAAAAACCACAACTCGTACAAAAAGGCGCGATCGTAAAAATATTGAGTCAGGAGTAGCACATATTAAGTCTACTTTTAACAACACCATTGTTACCATCACTGATACACATGGTAATGCAATTTCTTGGAGTAGTGCAGGTGCACTTGGGTTTAAAGGTTCAAGAAAAAGTACCCCTTTTGCTGCACAAATGGCTGCTGAAGCAGCTGCCAAAACAGCAATGGAGCATGGCATGAAAACTGTTGAAGTATTAGTTAAAGGTCCTGGTGCTGGACGTGAGGCAGCTATTCGCTCCTTACAAGCAGCTGGACTAGAGGTTAATATGATTAAAGATGTCACGCCGATACCTCATAACGGTTGCCGTCCACCAAAACGTCGTCGTGTCTAGTGATATTTTTACCAATAGATGTATAGATTGCCTGAACATGTGAATAATAGAATGGTAAGATAGGGTAAGTATGTACTCTCTCAACTAGATCTACTTATTTTAGAACATGGTTAGGTTAATAAACGGTACCACCGATTGTTCTTTTTTGGTACCTTACCCTCGAATATCGTGGTTGCCATTGAAATGGACGTTTTGAAGGAGGGTTTAGATAAATGATCGAAATCGAAAAGCCTAGAATTGAAGTCGTAGAAATTAATTCAGAATCTACTTACGGGAAAATTGTAGTAGAGCCTTTAGAACGAGGATATGGTACAACACTTGGTAATTCTCTAAGACGAATTCTTCTTTCTTCTTTGCCAGGTGCTGCTGTAACCTCTATTCAAATCGATGGTGTTCTTCATGAATTTTCTACAATTCCTGGTGTCGTTGAAGATACATCAGAGATTATATTAAACCTTAAGAAGCTTTCCTTAAAGATTCACTCTGATGAAGAGAAAGTTCTTGAAATTGATGTTGATGGTGGTGGGGATATCACTGCTGCTGATATTCGTGCAGATAGTGATGTTGAGATTCTAAACCCTGATCTTCATATTGCTACGGTCGATGAAAATTCAAGATTTCATATGAGAATTCATGCGAACCGTGGTCGTGGTTATGTTCCAGCGGACAGGAATAAAAGGGAAGATCAACCGATTGGAGTTATTCCAGTCGATTCCATTTATACTCCGATTACAAGGGTTAATTATACAGTAGATAACACTCGTGTAGGTCAGGTTACAAACTATGATAAGTTAACTTTAGAAGTATGGACTGATGGCAGTATTCATCCTGAAGAGGCTGTTAGTTTAGGAGCAAAGATCTTAACAGAACATCTCAATTTATTCGTTGGCTTAACTGAAGAAGCAAAAGAAGCGGAAATTATGGTGGAAAAAGAAGAAGACCAAAAAGAAAAGGTTCTTGAGATGACCATTGAAGAATTGGATCTTTCTGTTCGTTCCTATAACTGCTTGAAACGTGCTGGTATCAATACCGTGCAGGAATTAACTACGAAAACAGAAGAAGATATGATGAAGGTCCGTAATCTTGGGCGCAAATCACTGGAAGAAGTTCAACAAAAGTTGCTTGAACTTGGACTTGAACTTAAAAAAGAAGAGTAGAATTTGTGAACTGAATAAAGGAGGGACAAGGGATGGCATACGCAAAACTTGGTCGTAATTCAGCAGCACGTAAGGCACTGTTCCGTGATCTCGTGACTGATTTAATTATTAATGAACGTATTGAAACCACTGAATCAAAGGCGAAGGAAGTTCGTTCAATTGCTGAAAAATTGATTACTCTTGCAAAACGTGGCGATTTACATGCAAGACGTCAAGTTGCAGAATATGTTCGAAAAGAAGTAGCTGATCGTGAAAGTGGTCAGGATGCAGTTCAAAAACTATTTAGTGAAATTGCTCCTCGATTTGCTGAACGTCAAGGGGGATATACACGTATTTTAAAGATTGGGCCTCGCCGCGGGGACGCAGCACCTATGGTATATTTAGAATTAGTAGAATAATGATGAAAGAAAAGGGTGAGGGCAGAATCATTTGATTCTGATTCAATGCCCTTTTTTCTTTATGATTTTAGAAAGTTTTTTTACTTTGGAGGCAGAAAACATGCAACCAATCATCCAACTTAGGAATCTTTCCTTTCAGTATAAGAATGCAGAAAGGGTATTAAACAATTTAACTACAAATCTTTTTGAGGGACAGTTTATCACGATATTAGGCCCAAATGGTTCTGGAAAGTCTACATTAGCTAAATGTCTAAATGGAATATTACATCCTACAGATGGCGTAGTGATCGTAGACCAAATCGATACAAAAAATGAGGATTTGATTTGGCATATTAGGCAACATGTTGGGGTTGTCTTTCAAAACCCTGATAATCAAATTGTCGCAAGTACGGTCGAAGAAGATGTTGCTTTTGGGTTAGAAAATCAGGGGATCGAATCAAGTGCAATGGCCAAAAGGGTTGAAGATGCTTTACAGAAGGTGAATCTAGAAGAATATAAACACACAGAACCTCACCATCTTTCTGGAGGCCAAAAACAAAAAGTAGCGATTGCTGGCATCATTGCGATGAAACCTAAAGTGATTATCTTTGATGAAGCGACATCCATGCTTGATCCAATAGGAAGAGCCGAAGTCCTCAAAGTGGCAAAACAATTAAATGAGGAAGAAGGAATTACCATTCTTCATATTACTCATTTTGTTCAAGAAGCCTTATTGGCTGATCGGATTCTCATCATGGATCGAGGATATATAATTGCAGATGGATCCCCTAAAGAGATTTTGTCTAAAAAAGATCTTTTGGAAGAAACAGGGTTAGATGTACCGATTGCCGTTGATTTAGCTCATAGACTTAAAGAAAAAGGATATTCATTTCATACCGATCTTGTGAGAGAAGAGGAGTTTATTGAGGCATTATGGACATTACGTTAAAAGATGTTTCTGTCACTTATATGAAAAATACTCCTTTTGAGAAAATTGCTTTACAAGAAGTAAATCTAACGATAAAGAGCGGATCGATCATTGGTGTTATCGGACATACTGGATCAGGTAAGTCGACACTGATTCAACTGATAAGTGGACTCATCCTTCCCACAAATGGAACAATCAAAGTAGGAGATTTAGCGTGGTCATCCAAAAGGAAAAATCTATCACTAATTAGGAATAAGATTGGGGTGGTTTTTCAATACCCTGAACATCAATTATTTGAAGAAAGCGTTGAAAAGGATATTTCTTTTGCACTCCGAAATTTTGACTTTCCAGAGGAGCTTATAGCAATACGTGTAAAAGAAGCAATGAAACAAGTAGGACTAGACTATGAACAATTTGCAAAACGTTCCCCTTTTGAACTAAGTGGGGGACAAATGAGAAGAGTTGCAATCGCAGGAGTCATTGCCTTTCAACCTAAAATATTAATCTTAGATGAGCCAACTGCTGGTTTAGATCCAAAAGGGCGAAAAGAAATTCTCAACATGATTAAAGAATTACATCAGTCCAGAGAAATGACAACAATCTTGGTTTCACATAGTATGGATGATATTGCAAATATGGTTGAACGTCTTATTGTGTTGAATCAAGGAAAGATCATATTAGAGGGAACCCCTAAGGAAATTTTTAAGGAAGAAGAACGTTTACAGCAAATAGGCCTAGATATTCCTGATATCACGAAATTTATTCAACGATTAAACCAGAAAATAAATCCGCCTATCCCCCTTGATTGTTTTTCTAGGGAAGAATTAGAAGAATATTTAATCGATTGGCTATTGAAGGGGAAAAAAGTATGAGTCTATCTCAATACATGATTATCGGACAATTCATACCGAATCAATCATTTTTACATCGACTTGATCCAAGATCAAAGCTTATTTTTACGTTTTTATTTATTATCCTTGTTTTTCTTGCCAAGGATCTAACAAGCTATTTCGTTCTCATCTTAACTATTTTATCAGGAGTTATTCTTTCACGTATTCCTTTCTCTTATTATTTTAAAGGATTACTCCCTATCTTTTGGATGATTATATTAACGATTATTCTCCATCTATCCATGACAAAAGGGGGTAACCTTTTATTTCAGTGGCACTGGTTAACCATTTATGAAGAGGGGGTAAAACAAGCGATTTATATTTCGATAAGATTGCTTCTTCTTGTCTTAACTGCGACTATTTTAACCTTAACCACATCTCCGATAGATTTAACTATGGGACTTGAAAGGTTGATGTATCCTTTCACTTTTTTAAAGGTACCTGTACATGAATTGGCTTTAATGATGTCTATATCACTTCGCTTTATTCCAACTTTACTTGATGAAACAGACAAAATTATAAAAGCCCAAACAGCCAGAGGCGCAAATTTTGAATCTGGTCCAATTCATAAACGAGTAAGAAATATGGTGGCAATCATCATTCCATTATTTATCAGTGCATTTAAACGTGCAGATGAATTAGCAATTGCTATGGAGGCCAGAGGCTATCGAGGTGGAAAAGGTAGAACAAGGTTAAGAGTGTCTGTATTTACATGGAGGGATCTTTTACTTATGTTCATTTTCCTTTTCCTATTTATTTTAATGATAACAGTTTGAGGGGTTTTTAGATGGAAGAAATAAAGAATATTAAACTAGAAGTTAGTTATGATGGGACAGCTTTCCATGGGTTTCAAGTCCAACCAAATCAACGAACGATACAAGGAGAATTAGAAGATGCATTGCAAAGACTGACTAACCAACCAGTTAAGATTATTGGATCGGGAAGAACAGATGCAGGAGTACATGCAAAAAAACAAGTTTGTAATTTTAAGATTAACCACTCGATGCCCTTATCTAAATGGCCTGTTGCACTAAATGCTCTTTTGCCAGAAGATATTGTTGTCAATTCTGCTAGTGAGGTCCCATTAGAATTTCATTCTCGGTTTGACGTAAGACAAAAGACATACAGATATTCTATCTATCATCATACATACGTAAACATATTTCGCCGGCATTATACCTGGCATTATCCATACCCACTGGATGTGGAAAAAATGAAAGCAGTAAGCAAAGTATTTATAGGGGAACATGATTTTACTGCTTTTTCTTCAGCAAAAACCACTGTCGAAAATAAAGTAAGGAAAATTTATGCCGCAGATCTTTGGAAGAAGGAAAATGAAATCTATTTTCAGATTACAGGTAATGGTTTTTTGTATAATATGGTTCGAATCGTGGTGGGAACATTGGTTGAGGTCGGCAGAAATAAAATGGATCCAGAAGAAGTAATGGAACTTTTCGAAAAAAAGAATCGATCATTAGCAGGTTTAACAGCGCCAGCAAAGGGACTTACACTTTGGGATGTCCAATATTAGACAACAGAACCTCGCGTATAAAATCCTTGACTCTTATGATTGAGTATAGTATTATATTCTTTGGTATTTTAAAACCCACTAGCCCCGGGTCTTAAAATAAAATCAGAACAACTATGAATTTGTATAATGGATAAAGATGATTTGTAATAGATTAGGAGGGAAAACGATGCGTACCACATACATGGCAAAACCTAACGAAGTTGAACGTAAATGGTACATTATCGACGCTGAAGGTAAAACACTTGGTCGCTTAGCTACTGAAGCTGCAACAATCCTTCGCGGTAAACATAAACCACAATTTACTCCACACGTAGATACGGGAGATTTTGTAATCATTATTAATGCTGGTAAAGTTGAATTAACCGGTAAGAAGATGCAAAGCAAAAAATACTACCGTCATTCAGGTTATCCAGGTGGTTTAAAAGTAACAGTTGCTGCTGATATGGTTAAGAATAAACCAGAACAAATGATTGAACTTGCGGTAAAAGGTATGTTACCAAAAGGTTCATTAGGTCGTAAACAAGGTATGAAATTAAAAGTTTATGCTGGATCAGAACATCCACATCAAGCACAACAACCAGAAGTTTGGGAAATTAGAGGCTAATAAGGAGGTTTAGCTTGTGGCACAAGTTCAATACTATGGTACAGGTCGTCGTAAGCATTCTGTAGCCCGTGTACGTTTGGTACCTGGGGACGGTCAAATCATTATCAATAAACGCAATTTAGATGATTATTTTGGCTTAGAAACATTAAAATTAATTGTAAAACAACCATTGGTTGCAACAGATACAACCAATGCCTATGATGTTTTAGTAAATGTTCGAGGTGGCGGATTTACTGGTCAAGCGGGAGCGATTCGTCATGGAATCGCTAGGGCATTATTAAAAGTAGATTCTCAGTATCGCCCTACATTAAAGAAGGCAGGATTTTTAACTCGTGATCCACGTATGAAAGAGCGTAAAAAATACGGTCTCAAAGCTGCTCGTCGTGCACCACAATTCTCTAAACGTTAATTTTTTTCGATTTCAAAAGCACTCATTTTTTTGGGTGCTTTTCTTTTTTGTCATAAACCCCTAACTCGTCCCATACATTATGAAAGGGAAGAAAGATAGCAAGGGGGAAAATCGATGTTGAAAATGAAAATCGTAAGCTTTATTTTAGCACTTGTTTTGCTAATTACAATCATGTTGTATGATGTGCCTATAAATGATTCATGGTCTGTATGGTCCCTTCCGTTATCAGGTAAAATCCTTATTTTAGATGCTGGACATGGTGGCCCTGATGGAGGTGCAGTCAGTAAAGATGGTATCGTTGAAAAGGATATCACCCTGAAAATCACAAAATATCTACAGGATTATTTAAATGAGGCTGGAGCATTAGTGATCATGACAAGAGAATCAGATGTTGATTTGGCAGATGAACATACAAGAGGAATCGCTAATCGAAAACTTGAGGATCTACAAAATAGAGTGAGATTAACGAATGATAGTGATGCAGACTTTTTTATTAGTATTCATTTAAATAGTATTCCTTCAGAAAAATGGCATGGGGCACAAACCTTTTATTATCCAATTCGAAGTGAAAATGAACAAATGTCTAGGTTAATCCAAGAGCAATTAAGGATCAACCTAAAAAATACAGATCGTGTTGCCCTACCCCGTAACGATATTATGGTATTAAAATATGCGAATATTCCGTCTACCATGGTAGAGGTTGGATTCTTATCAAATCCTACAGAAGCAGCTTTATTAAATCAAACAGAATACCAGCAGAAAATCGCTTTCGCTATTTATCAGGGAATATTAAGATACTATTCAGGTGATGACGTTCCTGCAGAATAAAAATCACTCACTACGAGGGGAATATTTTATGCTATAATAAAGTTTGTACTATGAAAAACTGTAAAAGTAAAGCGGGGTGCCAACATGATTACAAAGGAACAAATCCTTGAGGCCTTAAAAGGCGTTGAAGATCCAGAGATCCATCGAAGTGTTGTTGAACTTGATATGGTGCGCAACATCGAAATAAATGAGGATCATGTTCGGTTAGAGATTGTATTAACCATACAAGGATGTCCATTAAAGGCAACAATTGGACAAGATGTCGAAAAAGCATTAAAGGCAATCGGTGCAAAAGAAGTAGATTTGACATTCGGCTCAATGACTGATGAGGAAAGAGCTGCTCTAGCAGAAAAATTACATGGAAATAAGAATACGGTTTCATTAAATCCGCAAAAAGGTTCACCATTATTAGCTCCTGATTCTAAGACGAAATTTATCGCAGTCACGAGTGGTAAAGGTGGGGTAGGGAAATCAACTGTTTCCGTTAATTTAGCAGTTGCTTTGGCAAGAACCGGAAAGAAAGTTGGATTAATTGATGCTGATATCTATGGCTTTAGCGTGCCTGACATGATGGGGATTGAATTTAGACCTACTGTAATTGATAACGTGATTTTGCCAGTAGAACGTTTTGGAGTTAGGGTCATGTCGATGGGATTTTTCGTTGAGGACAATACACCTGTTATTTGGCGTGGGCCTATGCTTGGTAAAATGTTGAAGAACTTTTTCGAAGAAGTCCATTGGGGAGAGTTAGATTATCTTGTCTTAGACTTGCCACCAGGTACAGGTGATATGGCATTAGATGTGCATAGTACCATTCCCCAAAGTAAAGAAATTATTGTAACTACACCTCATGCTACAGCAGCATTTGTGGCAGCTAGAGCAGGCACAATGGCTTTAAAAACAAATCATGAAATTATTGGTGTAGTAGAAAACATGTCTTATTTTGAATGTGAATCAGGCAAAAGGGAATATATCTTTGGAAAAGATGGCGGAAGGAAACTTGCCGAAGAATTAAATACCGAATTGATTGCACAAATCCCAATTGGGGCACCTGACCGTGAAGACGAGGAAGAATTTGCTCCATCTGTCTATCCTCAGGGAAGTGTTACTGGAGAAATCTATCAACAATTGGCTCAAAAAATAATTGAAAAAGCGTAATATTGTATTCGCTATGTAGAGGCCTTCTACCCAAACGTTTAGTTAGAAGGCCTTTTATATTTTATTCACTTACTGGGATTGTTCTTCACCAGTTTTTCCTGTATCTTCTTTTTTCTTACCCTTCTCTTTTTCAGGTTTTAAAGCTTCCTCATTTGCTTTTTCCATCAATTTAAGCAAATCATCTTGGAACATAGGACTTTCTAAAGAATCTTTGATAACAAGCATCATTTGCCGACGATATGCATTTGATTTCATTACATCCATTATCATTTTTTCAAATTCAGGGTCTTTCATTGTTTCAATAACCATTTTCCGATAATCAGGGTCTTTCATTAAATCCTTTAAAATTTTCTCATTTTCCTTTTTAAGTGTCTTTCCTAATTCAGAGGCGAATTTGGGATCTTCATACATCTTTTTCAATTTTGCTTTATTCTCAGGGGATAAAACTTCATTTTGGATAATTTTCTGAACATCATTAGTGTTTAAGGTCATTTTCTTTTTCGTTTCTTGGTCATTAAGAGCCTCTGCAACAGCTTTTTTGCCATCCTCTGTTTGCAGAATATCCACTACCATTTGTTTTAATTCTTTATAATTGGGCATTGAGGAAGACTCAGATTTTCGAAAAGCATTACAACCGCTTAATAAGATTAAAGTTATGAGTAAAAAGGTAAAATAGGTGTAAATTTTATAATATCTATGAGTGACCAAAACCCACCCCTCCTAATCGTATCCTTACCTAATAATATGCCTTAAAAGCTAAAATTTTATGAAAAAAAAATATTGTAGAAAGAGGTTGGTGAAAAAAGAAATGGACAAAGAAAATGAGAAAAATTTATCACAAGTTGAAGATGATTTTCTTCTAGAAACCATGCATCAAATCGAAAAAAGAACAGGAATCGAAAGAATAATAGCAAACGATAATAAAGTGTTTTTTGATAAAGAAAAGGCTAATTTATTAGGCCAAAACCTAGGAAATATACTATATACATATAGGTTCGACGAGTTGAAGCATTCCTCAATTATGAAAAAAATAAAAGAAAATCTGAAGGATCATAGGGTTCAACTAGTGGTCTTACATGCAGAACTTAATCCTACATTCATAGTAGAAATGATGAAAGAGGTTAAAGAGCGAGGATTAGAAATGTCTGTAGTTAGCGACCAAGAATTTAAAGGAGACATTGGTTTGGTGTTAGCAAAGAAAGCCCAAAGTGATGATTCGTTTTGAAGCATATTCTCATACTGCGTGGCTCACGAAGAAAAAAGAAGGTTATATTTTACCATTAAAAAAGACGAAAGCTAGACCTACGTGTCTAGCTTTAACCCTATTCAACTTCAGTTGAATTAATTTTTGCATTAGAAATAAGTTCAGAAACAGTTACAAACGTATAACCTTGCTTTTTTAAATTTTCAATAATGATGGGTAAAGCTTCAATAGATTGCTTTGCTGAATCACTAGCATGCATTAAAATGATATCTCCGGGATGCACTCTTTCTGTTACTCTTTTGACAATTTCGTTTACGCCCGGTTTCATCCAATCTCTTGAATCTGTATCCCATTGAACTACAGTATAGCCTAAACGATCGGCAATTCTTAAAACTCGCTTATCAAAATCTCCATTTGGTGTACGAATTAAAGTTGGTTTTTGCCCAGTAAGGTTTTCTAAAATCGATTCTGCTTTTAGAATTTGACTTTCAATCTCTTGATCAGTCAACTCACTATAATTTACATGTTTGTGGCCATGACTTCCAATCTCATAACCGCTATCAGCTATTCTTTTTACAATGTCTTGATGTTTTTCGCTCCATGGTGAGGATAAAAAGAAGGTGACTTTACCTTTTAGTCCTTGTTGGTCTAAGATATTTAAGATAGGAACAGGAACTTCTTCACCCCAACTAATATCAAAGGTTAAAGCAACTTGTTTATTTTTTGTATTTACACTATAAAGTGCTTTTGGGTCGTCACTGTTGGTAAAGACAGTAATGCTTTCCTTTTCAGTATATACAATCCCTATGGTAAAAAGGAATGCGGTAAGAACAACTAAAAATTGTTTAACCTTTTTTCCGCTTAAAACCCATATAATTTTCATTTTTTTTCACCTCCAATGATAGGTTGTTTCATATACATATATATGCATGTGAGACAAGGATATGCTTAACCTTTAAATGAAGAAAAAATGGAATAAATATGATATGATAAAAATTAGAAGGTAGAGGGAGTGTTCCAAATGTTTAAATTATTTTGGGCTGCAATAATTGAGAATAAGAAAAACATAAAATTGGCTAGTCTTATATTTTTCATGAGTTTGTTGGTTGGATATTTTTTTATTGATCAGAATAATGCTTACATACAAACTCTTATTAAACAATTGCAGAATATTGTTGGAGAAATCAAAGAAAAGGATAGTGTATTTTATATGATTTACACTATTTTTGTTAATAATATGAGACTTGCATTCTTGATGATTTCCCTAGGTATTTTATTTGGAATCTATCCAATGTTTCTCTTATTTATGAATGGTTTATTTATTGGATATATCTTAAAAAGTTTACTGGAAGCCGGTCAAACGATTCGTTTTGCAATATTGGGGATTTTACCACATGGAATCCTGGAATTACCAGCTATTATCATTGCAGCAGCATTTGGAATGAAGTTAGGTTTTGCTTTTTTTCATGCAAGTGTTGAGGTGTTTAAAAGGCAGGAAAGAAAGTATAACTTCTTGTATCTTTGGCACACAATAAAACAAATCTTTTATATCCTAATAGGGCTAGTTGCCATTTTGTTTGTAGCAGCAATCATCGAGAGTACTTTAACAGGATACTTGTTGACAAACCTATCTAATCTTAATTAAATTTATTGTTATGAGGTGATAAAAATATGAAAATGAATGTTGCTTGGAAAGGGAATATGGCTTTTGAGGGCACTGGACAATCAGGGCACTCCGTCTTATTAGATGCTGCTCCTCAAGTAGGAGGAGAAAACAAAGGGCCAAGACCGATGGAAACCGTACTTATTGGTTTAGGTGGATGTACAGGAATGGATGTTGTTTCTATTCTTAAGAAAATGCGCCAAGATATTGAGACCTTTGATATGGAAATTGATGCTGAAAGAGCAGAAGAACATCCAAAAAGATTTACAAAAATACACATCAATTACAAATTAACAGGTCCAAACCTTGTAGAAGAGAAAGTTAGAAAAGCCGTTAAGCTTACACAAGAAACTTATTGTTCAGTATCCAAATCTTTAAATGCTCAAATTACTGCTAGCTTTGAAATAAATGGCGAGAAATACGATCTATAGACAAAACCATAAAAAAATACCCTATTTTTAGG
>NZ_LSKU01000002.1:0-50362 GCF_001561915.1 Tepidibacillus decaturensis
TATTAATTCTGAGTACAACGTCGAGTTAACTTCTTTGCACGAAGAAAATCATTGTGCCCGTAGGGTACTCCATACATAGTTATATTCAAAGCGTTAGCTCTTTTCTTATAAGGATGGCGCTTTTTTTCATTTCACATAATGATTGTGTAAAGTTGGAATGCTATTGAATATAAATGAACTCATGGAGCGTGAATGTAATTGGAAACAATTCCATTGGGGTCTATAGCCTTATTAACGCTTTTATTGTTGTTATCAGCTTTTTTCTCTGGCTCTGAAACGGCATATTCAAGCTTAAATAAAATAAGAGTAAAAAATTATGCAGAAGAAAACCGTAAAGGTGCTAAAAACGCTTTATATATTTCTGTCCATTTTGATAAAACCTTATCAACGATTTTAGTAGGAAATAATATCGTAAATATCGCTGCAGCAACGATTACAACAAAAATAACAACAGATTTATTTAATGGGAATACAGCTTTAGTGATAAGTACTATTGTAATAACCGTTTTAATTTTAATATTTGGAGAAATCTTACCCAAATCATTTGCAAAAGAATATGCGGAATCTTTTGCTTTAGCTGTTTCTGGGGTATTAAAGTTTCTCATTCTTTTATTCACTCCTGTCACTTGGTTATTCCTTCAATTAAAAAAAGCAATTTCACGAATGATGGGAGAAAAAGAAACCATTCCATCTGTAACAGAAGACGAAATAAAAACGATGATCGATATTGGAGAAGAAGAAGGAACCATTGACAAAAGTGAAAAAGAACTGGTTCATAGTGCTTTGGATTTTAATGATATTTTAGTAAGAGAAATCTTAAAGCCCCGAATTGATATTGTGGCTGTAGAAGTGAACAACCCGATAGAAGTGATTAAACAAACATTTATGACAGAAAGATATTCAAGAATCCCTGTATATGATGGGAATATTGATCATGTTATTGGAATTTTGTCGGAACGGGACTTCTATTCTGCCTTATTGCAAGAAAAAAAGGTGAACATTCGAAGTTTATTAAGAAAACCCACTTTTGTTGTAGGAACGATGAAAATCTCTTCTCTACTCTCTGAACTTCAACGTAGTAAAACACATATGGCAATTGTTGTCGATGAATATGGGGGAACAGATGGACTCATTACAATGGAAGATATCCTAGAAGAAATTGTGGGTGAGATTTGGGATGAGCATGATGAAAAAGAAAGCTTTATGGATAAATTAGATAACCATACCTATATCTTCTCAGCAGATTTTCCTATTGATGATTTTAGTCAAATCGTTAATATTCGTAAACCGGACACTATTGCACACTCTATTGGTGGCTGGATGGTAGAACAGTTACAACATATGCCAAAAGTAGGGGAAAAAATTGTTTATGAACATGTAGAGATCGTTATTGAAGAGATGGAACGTTTACGAATAAAAAAAGTAAAAGTTGATGTGAAAGAACATGTTAAAAACCATTAGAAGATGATATTCTAGTGGTTCTTTTTATTATCCAAACAAAAACTTTTTTTCTTAGCATTTTTCAGAATTGAATGTAAAATAGAAATATATAACTTAATCTAAATGATGGAATATAAAAGGGGGTCGGTATCTCATGAATAAAGATATAACCATTATTGGAGTGCCTCTTGATTTAGGAGCTGGCCGAAGAGGGGTAGATATGGGACCCAGTGCTATAAGATATGCTAATGTCAAAGACCGTTTAGAAAAATCAGGTTACCATGTTCTAGATTTAGGTAATTTAAATGTTCCCACCCCTGAAACATACAAAATAGAAAATCAAAAATTAAAATATTTAAAAGAAGTAACTGCAATAAATAAAATCTTAGCTGAACAAGTATCCAAAATCATGCAAAAAGGTAGATTTCCTCTAGTCCTTGGTGGTGACCACAGTATTGCTATTGGAACGATAGCGGGGGTTTCAAAACATAAGAAAAATCTAGGTGTGATTTGGTTTGATGCTCATGGGGATATTAACACCCCAGAAACATCCCCATCTGGGAATATTCATGGGATGCCTTTGGCTGTTAGTCTAGGTGAAGGACATCCAGATTTAACACAGATATTAAATTTCTCCCCCAAGATTAAGTCAGAAAATATTGTTTTGATTGGTGCAAGAGATTTAGATAAAGGTGAACGGAACTTCATTAAAGAACGAGGGATTAGAGTATATACAATGCATGAAATCGATCGACTTGGAATGGCCCAAGTCGTAGAGGAAGCCATTTATTACGTGACTAAGAATACAGATGGAGTACATCTAAGTCTTGATTTAGATGGATTAGATCCTAATGATGCCCCTGGAGTGGGGACACCTGTCACAGGAGGTATTACCTATAGAGAAGGCCATTTAGCGATGGAAATGATTGCTGAAGCTAATATCTTAATCTCTGCAGAATTTGTTGAAGTGAATCCCATTCTAGATGAAAGGAATAAAACGGCTCATATCGCAGTAGGATTGATGGCATCCGCTTTAGGCGAGAAATTATTATAGTTTATAAGTTGACTTATAGTGAATTAGTGCTATCATAGGTTTAGATAAATAGGGAAAAATGGGGAGCTAGATGAGTCTGGCTGAGAGGGTATTCCGATCATAATACCGACCCACAACCTGATCTGGGTAATGCCAGCGGAGGGAGATATTTGTTATTCTTACGCATGTAAGCTGGCCTTTTGGGCTAGCTTCTTTGATTTTTAGCATAAGGTATTTGACAGGTCAAAATGTGGCAATTTAATAGAAAAGGGAGGGAAGAATATGCCAACCATCAATGTCAGTTTTCAAGT
The DNA here is from genome assembly GCF_001561915.1 of Tepidibacillus decaturensis. Taxonomy (GTDB): domain Bacteria; phylum Bacillota; class Bacilli; order Tepidibacillales; family Tepidibacillaceae; genus Tepidibacillus_B; species Tepidibacillus_B infernus. The sequence goes on from NZ_LSKU01000002.1 coordinate 2,785, forward strand.
GATTCCAAAGGTTCCAGACCAAGATACATATCGTGTTGTTGATTTAGCCATCGATGTGGTGAAAAAGGCGGGAGTGAAATATGAAGTTGGACCAATGGAGACGACAATGGAAGGAGAGTTGGATCAACTTCTTGAGATCGTAAAAGAAGCTCAACAAGTCTGTGTCGAAGCAGGCGCTGAAAGGGTGATGACCATTATAAAGATCGATTATCATCCTCAAGGTGTGACAATGGAAGAAAAAGTAAGGAAATATCGGAGTTGATCAGATGGGTTTTATCAAAAAACATTATCCAGCCATTTTATTGATGTCCTTTTTAGTTGGTGTCTGGGAAGTGGCTGTAAAAGTTTCAAAGATTGAACCATGGATTTTGCCTCCCCCATCGCAAATTATCATGACCCTTTTTCGCGAAAGGGAAGTGATTATCGATCATACATGGGTTACTTTATATGAAGCATTAGTCGGTTTTCTATTTGCTATCGTCATCGCTTTCATATTAGCAATGATCATTGATCGGTTTCCTTTTTTCAGTAAGGGCTTTTATCCAATATTAGTGACTTCACAGACGATTCCGATTATCTCTATTGCCCCTTTACTATTTATCTGGTTTGGTTTTGGACTTTTGCCTAAAATTGTAGTTGTTATTTTAGTAGGTTTTTTCCCTATTGTAATCAGTACCGTAGATGGCTTGAATAGTGCGGATCGAGACTTAATTTCCCTTTTACAAACCATGAAAGCGTCCAAATGGCAAATTTTTACCAAGGTGAAGTTCCCATCTGCATTGCCTTCTATTTTTTCAGGATTAAAAATTGCTGCTACTTACAGTGTAATGGGAGCGGTAATCGGTGAATGGTTAGGGGCTAGTAAAGGGCTTGGTCTTTACATGAGAACTACCTCCCATTCATTTTTAACGGATCAAGTTTTTGCAGCAATTATTGTCATTGTACTTACTAGTATTTTGTTATATGGTACGATATTGGCCTTGGAATATCTTTTGATTCCTTGGAATCGTCAATATAAGCAAGAAGAATCCTTTTAATTCTATAAATGAGGTGAAAAGTAGTGAAAAAAGGAAAATTGTCTATCATTTTAATCCTAATATTTACCATTGTGAGTTTACTTATAGGGTGTACTAATGGGAATCAAGAACAATCTCAACCAAAAGAAGAACCGCAAAAACTGGAACCGATCAAAGTGATGTTAGACTGGGTTCCAAACACGAACCATACAGGATTATATGTTGCAAAAGAAAAGGGTTGGTACAAGGAACAGGGGCTAGACGTTGAAATCGTTCAACCCCCTGAAGGAGGTACTGCTCAATTGATCGGAGCTGGGCAAGCTCAGTTTGGTATAAGTTATCAAGAGGAAGTTACGTATGCTCGCTCAGGACCGAAGGAAAAACAACTTCCTGTCGTATCCATTGCAGCTATTATTCAGCATAATACTTCTGGATTTGCTTCACCAAAGGAAAAAAACATTACTACGCCTAAAGATTTTGAAGGGAAGAAATATGGTGGTTGGGGCTCCCCATCTGAAAAAGCGATTATTGAATCGATCATGGTGAAAGAAAACGCAGATGTAAATAAAGTCGAGTTTGTCAATGTGGGGGCCGCTGACTTTTTCACGGTCACAAAACGTGATGTAGACTTTGAATGGATTTATTATGGTTGGACAGGTGTAGAAGCAGAATTAAGAAATTTTCCAATCAACTATATTGAATTGCGGAAACTTGCACCAGAGCTAGACTTTTATACCCCTGTAATCATTACAAACGAAAAATATATCAAAGACCATCCAGATACGATTAAGAAGTTTATGGAAGCAACTACTAAGGGGTATGAATTTGCGATTCAAAACCCAGATGAAGCAGCAAATATCTTACTAAACCAAGTGTCTGGACTTAATGCCGATCTTGTAACGAAAAGTCAAGAATGGTTAAGTAAAAAATATCAGGAAGATGCTGAACAATGGGGGATTCAAAAAGAATCCGTTTGGAATAATTATTCTAAATGGATGGTTGACCATCAATTAATTCCTGAGATGATTGAGGTTAATAAAGTATATACAAATGAATTTTTGCCAAAAAGATAGGAGTATTGCTGTTGAGTGAAATTCTTAAGTTGCTTATAGAACAGGTCTATAAAGAATATCCAATGAAAGATGGAGCATTTGAAACGCTTCGCGATGTTTCAATGGCGATTAGAAAGGGTGAATTTATCTCCATTATTGGACCAAGTGGTAGTGGAAAAAGTACCCTTTTTAAGCTGATTAGTGGGCTAGAAGTGCCGACTAGCGGCAAAATCTTATTAGATGGAGATCCAGTAGTAAGAGGAAATGTAGGCTACATGCCACAAAAAGATCACTTATTACCTTGGCGTACCGTATTAGATAATGTCATTTTGGGACTTGAAGTAAAAGGAATCCCAAAAAGAGAGGCACGTCAAAAAGCGATTCCATACCTTAAACTTTTTGGTTTGGAGTCCTTTGAAAATGAATTTCCTTCCTCTTTATCTGGGGGGATGAAACAAAGGGCAGCCCTCCTACGAACCATCCTTTTAGAAAAAGATGTATTATTATTAGATGAACCCTTTGGTGCATTAGATGAAATTACACGATTACAAATGCAGAATTGGCTGTTGTCGATCTGGGAAAAGTTAAATCACACGATTCTTTTTGTTACCCATAGTATTGATGAGGCGATTTTCCTTTCTGATCGAATCTATGTTTTCTCTCCAAGACCTGCAACAGTGAAGCATGTGGTAGAGATACCACTACCTCGGCCAAGAAAACCAGTCATGATGACAGACGAAACCTTTATTCAATTAAAAAAGGAATTATTAAAACAATTAAGTGATATAAGTCAGGAATAGCCTGACTTTCTTTTTTTACAAAATTTTCATGATTTGCTAATGTTCTTATATTTTTTATGTGATACAATTGTGATAATGTAAGATTACGAATGTAAAAGAATCAAACGATAATGTCAATGAATTTGAGCAAACGAGTAATACAACTTTCTAATTGTTTGGAGTTTGGCACCTCTTTTGGTGCCTTTTTAAATGAAACCTAATTTATTTTGAATCGTATGAAATTAAGCCCCCATGTGGAGGTATGTTATGAACTTTGTAGATAAAAGATTAGTCACTAAAGCAAAGGAAGGAGACACACAGGCCTTTGCAGAGCTTATCACTCAATATAAGGATAAGATTTTTAATTTAGCTTATCGAATGTTAGGCAATATTCAAGAAGCAGAGGATGTTAGTCAGGATACTTTCATTAGAGTCTATACCAATCTTAGTCGTTATGATGATCAACACAAATTTTCAACATGGATTTTCCGTATTGCCACCAACCTAGCAATCGATCGGATGCGAAAGAAGAAGGCAGATTTTTCTTTAGATGCCAACTGGGATCAGGAAGAAGGTACTGACTGGCATTCTAAACTAGCGGATCCAAAAAATGGGCCGGAAGAAGAGGTTGTCGCAAAGGAGATGGAAGATACCATTCAACAGGCGATTATGAGCTTGCCACCAAAATACCGATCAATTATGGTTTTGCGTTATTTAGAAGATTTATCCATACAAGAAATTAGTCAAATTGTCCATTTATCAGAGTCTACGGTGAAAACGAGGTTGCACCGGGGTAGAGAAGCGTTACGTAAACAATTGATAGAAAAAGGAAGGAGTGGCCAAAATGAGATGTCGTGATGCCATCCCTTTGATGCACGCTTTTATTGATGATGATATCGATGAGTATTCGCATCAAGAATTATTCGAACACATTCAATCATGCCCAACTTGTGAACAACATTTTGCTGAACTAAAAGCAACAGACCAAGCACTAAGAAGGATAGCTAAATTAAAGACCTCACCCTCTTTTACTAGAGAAGTGTTAGCACATATCCCAGAAAAGAAAACAAACAAGATAAGTAAATCGCTTAGAAAATATCCTTTACTTGTTGCAGCGACCGTTTTCCTTCTATTATTTGCCACGAGTATGATCCCATATATGAACCAAAGTGATGAGTTATTGAAAATTGTTTCTGTTGATCAAACTGATTTGATTGTAGAAGGAAATCGAGTGATTGTTCCAGAGGGTAAAGAAGTTCAGGGCGACTTGGTTGTAGAAAATGGAACGTTAGAAATTAAAGGGGAAGTAAAAGGGAATGTAACGGTCGTAAACGGGAATTTACTTATGGCAAGTGCGAGCCAAGTAGATGGTCATGCACAACAAATTGATCAGTTTTTCGAGTTGATTTGGTATCAGCTTAAAAAATGGATGAAGTAACAGGGTTTGTATATTCCATAAACTGCGACATAGCGTGACTAGCAGCTTTAGCTGTGTAGCACGACTTGTACACTTTGTGTGCCTTCAGAAGTGCCCTTCTCTCCGTAATCTTTATTTATAGAAGGGCACGGATGACGGAGCGCGATGGAATATACAAACCTTTTCTTAATGGAAAGAAAGTAAAACTTCTTTGTATAAATAAAGCAGGAATGAACTTGTGAATTGCCGAAGAGAGGTTATACTAATAGTATTGAGTCATAATGGAGGAAAAACCATGGATATATTCGTTAATATGATTGATGATCTCGTTGATATATTATTGGTTGGTTTTGTCATATATCGACTACTTTTATTAGTAAGGGGAACTAGAGCGATCCAATTACTAAAAGGAATTATGATTATTGTATTCGCTTGGTTATTAAGCTCTTATTTTGAATTAAGAACCTTTCAATGGTTGATGAATCAAGCTTTCACATATGGAATTTTAGCAATTATTATCATTTTTCAACCAGAATTACGCCGGGCTTTAGAACAATTAGGAAGAGGAAGTTTTTTTTCGCGGACAGCTCATCCTGAGGAACAGACCATTTCCCATGTTATCGCTGAGATTGTAAAGGCAGCTAATTACTTATCAAAAAGAAGAATTGGTGCCCTTATCGTCGTTGAAAGAGATACTGGTTTAACAGATTATATTGAGACTGGTATCTCCCTAAATGCATCAATTAGTTCAGAGTTATTGATCAATATTTTTATTCCCAATACCCCTTTGCATGATGGCGCCGTTATTATCCGTAAAGAGCAAATCATGGCTGCAGGTTGCTATCTACCTTTATCAGAAAATCCATTTATTAGTAAGGAATTGGGGACTCGCCATCGGGCAGCGATAGGCATGACTGAGATCTCTGATGCTGTATCAGTGGTTGTATCTGAGGAAACAGGGCAGATTTCGATCTCTATAAATGGCCAAATTGAAAGAGGATTAACGGAAGAAAGACTAATGAATCAGCTATTTACTGCACTACGTCCTCCAGTCAAAAATTCAGGATCATTTTGGTCAAAAAGGGGGAATAAAGATGGACAACTGGCTAAAAAACAATAACGTTGTAAAAATTTTATCGATTATTCTAGCAGTGATGTTATGGAAAGTTATAAGCTTAGATACCCCTGCAGCACCTAATGTAAGCATTCCCATCGATCGGATTCAAAATGCTTACTTTTATGAGGCAAAAGTAACTCCTAAATATAATGAGAATCTATTTGCTGTCAGGTTATTTTCTGAACAAGTTGATGTAACTTTAAGGGGAAATACTAATCTTATCAATCAAATTCGTTCCGGGCAAAACATTGACAAGGGGCAATTCTATATTGATTTAACAGAATATAAAGCTGGAACCTATGAAGTTCCTGTTAAATATACAGGTTTTTCCGAACAAATCGATGTCGAAATCAATCCTAGTACGATAAAAGTAACAATAGAAGACAAGAAGAGAAAAGAAATGGAGATTATTGTTGATAAGCTTGGGAAAGAAAAAGAAGGCTACCAAGCGGGAGAAGCGATTATAAAGCCAAGAAAAGTTCACATTTCTGGGACAAAGGAACAAATCGACCAAGTGGCTTTTGTAAAAGCATCGATCAGTATTGACCAAGCAACAAACATGATCACTCAAGAAGTTCCTCTTCGAGCTCTAGATAAAAACGGTAATCCTATCGAAGTTGAAATTAGTCCGCATACGGCTGAAGTACAGATTCCAGTGACAAGTCCATTTCATATTGTTCCATTAACCTATAAGATTGACCAATATCCTGGAGCAGGATATGCGATTAAATCTATCGTACAAAAGACAGAAGAGGTTACTTTATACGGTCCGAAAAATATTGTGAATACCTTTATGGTTTATCCTGGCCCTGCACTAAATTTGGCTAATATCGTAGGCAAAACGACGATTCAAGCAAAAGTTCCTTTAGTAGAAGGTCTAGCAAAAGTTGAACCTAGCATGATCGAATTTGAAGTACAAGTGGTTAAGGCTGAAACCAAAACCTTTAACCAAGTTCCAATCAAGATCAATGGAATAGGGGAAGGCCTAACTGCCACGATCAATTCCCCTGAATCGGGTATAAGCATAACACTAGAAGGTGCACCTGATGTATTAAAGGCAGTTCAGAAGGATGATCTTGAAGCATTTGTTGATCTTACAAATCTACCTCCTGGTGAACACGAGGTACCTGTTCAATTTAACGTTCCATTATTAACAGAACGAATCAATGCAGAACAAACAGTGATCGTTACCATTGAGAAGGAGTAAATTTATGGCAATTCGAATAAACAACATCAAGTTAAATATCGATCATAGTGAGGCAGACCTAATTGTAGCAATTGAGAAAAAGTTACGTCTACCTTTCAAAAAAGTAAAAGATTTTGAAATTCTAAAACGGTCTTTAGATGCTAGAAAAAAAGATAAAGTGATTTTTGTTTACCAGATTGAATTAAAACTTACAGTTGACGAGAAAAAAATCGTTGAAAGAATCAATCATCCAGATGTGCAAATGGCAAAACCCAAAAAGCCAGTACTAAAGCTATTACCTGGAAATCAGGGTTTACAATATCCCCCCATTATTATCGGGGCTGGGCCTTCAGGGCTTTTTGCCGCTTTAGAACTAGCAAAGCATGGTTACAAACCGATTATTTTGGAACGTGGACGGGATGTAGAACGAAGAAATAAAGATATCCTCCATTTTTGGCGGACAGGTGAATTAAATACTAATTCTAATGTGCAATTTGGTGAAGGTGGAGCAGGTACTTTTTCCGATGGTAAATTGACTACACGGATTAGTGACTCCCGAATTGATCAGGTTTTTCATATCTTTGTGGAAGCAGGAGCTCCAAAGGAAATCCTATATGAGCATAAACCACATATTGGAACTGATAACTTGAAAAAAATCGTTTATAATTTACGAAGGAAACTAATTGAAATGGGAGCTGTGATTAAATTTGACTCCCTTGTTACCAAATTAGTCATAGAGCAAGGGAAAATTACTGCCGTAGAAGTGAATCATCAAGTACAAATCCCTGCACAAGTTGTAGTGATTGCCATTGGACATAGTTCAAGAGATACTTATGAAATGTTATATGAACAGGGAGTAAAAATTCAAGGTAAACCCTTAGCAATAGGTGCAAGAATTGAACATCCCCAACAACTAATCAATGAAGCACAATATGGTAAGTTTGCAAAAGCCCCTCAATTGGGAGCAGCTGACTATACCTTGGTCAAAAAAGCAGGTGAAGGAAACGATGACAGAGCAAGCTATTCATTCTGCATGTGTCCTGGTGGAGTGGTTGTTGCAGCTGCATCAGAAAAAGGAATGGTGGTAACAAACGGGATGAGCTATTTTAGTCGTGCTTCACGCGTTGCCAATAGTGCTCTCGTTGCAACCATATCAACCCAAGATTTTAAAGGAGAAGACCCACTAGCAGGAGTCAGATATTTAAGAAAATATGAAAAGAAAGCTTATCAACTGGGAGGTGGGGGATATAAAGCCCCTGCGCAAAAGGTTGACGATTTTCTTGATGGGGTTGCTTCAAATGACCTTGAGAATATCCCCTTTCGTCCTACATATCGACCAGGGATCACTCCTACAGATTTGCATTTAACATTACCTGATTTTGTTAGTGAGTCTTTAGAAAAGGCAATCGTTGAATTTGGCAAAAAGCTGAAAGGATATGATACGAGAAATGCCTTGTTAACAGGGATTGAAACAAGAACATCTGCACCTGTAAGGATACCTAGGAAAGAAGATTTTCAATCAGAAAATATTGAAGGACTTTATCCAGCTGGAGAAGGTGCAGGTTATGCTGGGGGAATTGTCAGTGCAGCAGTTGACGGGATTCGCGTTGCTGAACATTTGATACAAACTTATCAACGTCCAAGAGAAGAAGTAGAGGAGGAACTCTTTAAATGGGAAAATATTTCGGAACAGACGGAGTAAGGGGTGTGGCTAATCAGGAGTTAACGCCTGAGTTTGCTTTTAAATTAGGGCGTACAGGAGCATATGTCCTAACAAAAGAGACTAAACAACCTACAATTGTTGTGGGAAGGGATACAAGAATATCTGGAGAAATGTTAGAAAGTGCTTTGGTTTCTGGAATGCTCTCCATTGGAGCCAATGTGATCCGTCTTGGTGTGATTACTACCCCAGGGGTTGCTTATTTAACAAGGAAGCTAAAGGCGGATGCAGGCGTGATGATCTCTGCCTCCCATAACCCTGTAGAAGATAATGGCATTAAGTTTTTTGGAGCTGATGGTTTTAAGTTGTTAGATGAAACAGAGTTGGAAATTGAAGCATTGCTTGATCAAAAAATAGACCAATTACCAAGACCCATCGGTGGTGATATCGGCAAAGTTGTAACGAATATTGAAACGAAGAAGCAATATATGGAATATCTCAAAACAACGATCAACCACAGGTTTGATGGTCTTAAAATCGTACTAGATACAGCAAATGGCGCCTCTTATGAAATTGCCCCAACCCTTTTTCGAGAACTTGGAGCAGACGTCATTTCTTTATATTCTGAACCAAATGGGGTTAATATCAATAGACATTGTGGCTCCACTCATCCTGAATCCGTAGCAAAAGCAGTACTTGAACATCAGGCTGATCTAGGCCTTGCTTTCGATGGAGATGCAGACCGCTTAATTGCTGTTGATGAAAAAGGGAATATCATTGATGGCGATTTTATCATGATGATTTGTGGCCTTGCTTTCTCAGAAAATGGGAAATTAAAAGAAAAAACCGTCGTTAGTACAGTGATGAGTAACATTGGCTTTTATAAAGCGATTGAAAAGCATGGATTAAAAAGCATTCAAACCAAAGTTGGCGATCGCTATGTAATGGAAGAAATGAGAAAAGGCGGCTATAATCTTGGTGGTGAACAATCAGGCCATATTATCTTTTTAGACTATAATACAACAGGTGATGGTGTTTTAACTGCCTTACAATTAGTCAATGTGATGAAAGGGAGAGACTTACCGTTATCTCGATTAGCTGGTCAAATGAAGAAATACCCACAAATTCTTGAAAACGTTCGTGTGGCAGACAAAAGTAACTATGAAAATAACCCAGCCATTGTAGAAGTGATTAAGCATATAGAAGCAAAGCTAGGAAATGATGGTCGTGTCCTTGTCCGTCCTTCTGGTACCGAACCTTTGATTCGTGTGATGGCAGAAGGACCGGATGAAGAATTACTTAAAGCATATGTAAAGGAAATAATAGATGTAGTCAAAAAAGAATTATCATGATATGATAAAATATGTTTTGTGGGGAGCAAAATGCTCCCTACAAAAATATGATATATCAATCTTACTTTGTAAAGGAGGGTAGAGGTTTACAAGGAAATAAAAGCGCCTGAACTACTACTGAGTAAGTAGTTGACGAGGAGAAGGTTTATCGAGCTTTCGGCGGGTACCTTCCGGTAGACATGAATACCGTTAATATAAGTGTTGAAAAAGAAGGGGTGACCCTTCTGACAAAGCCTTATAGTCATGTTTATCTTGTAAGGAAAGACTTCTATAGAAGTGTGTTTTACAATCGTGTATATGTAGTAATACGAAGGAATTACAATGGAATGTCGGGGGCAAATCCCCTGATATCAGTGTGTTTTGCCTCCGAACAACGAAGGAGGACTACAACAATGTGTGGTATTGTAGGATATATTGGAAATAGAGATGCACAACCTATTTTAATAAATGGTTTAAAAAAATTAGAGTATCGTGGTTATGATTCCGCTGGAATTGCGGTCTATGAAAATGGCGTGATTGATCTAAAGAAAACGGTTGGACGTCTAAGCAATTTAGAAGAACAAATAGAAAAAAGTCCACTTCATGGCCACTTAGGTATTGGCCATACAAGATGGGCTACACATGGCCGTCCATCAGATCATAATTCCCATCCACATATGGATGAGAAGCATCAATTTGCGATTGTTCACAATGGAATCATTGAAAACTTCCAAGAAATCAAAGAAGAATTGATCAACAAGGGAGTTACCTTCATTTCGGAAACTGATACAGAAGTGATTGCCCATTTACTCGCAGATTTATATGATGGGGATTTAGTTACAACGGTACAAAAAGCAGTTGCTAAAATGGAAGGAGCCTATGCATTAGGCATTATCAATAAATATGAGCCAGACAAAATGGTTGCTGTTCGCCTTTCTAGTCCATTGATTGTAGGGCTAGGGGAAAATGAAAACTTTATTGCTTCAGATATTCCAGCTTTAATTGAGCATACACGTGATATTTATATTTTAAATGATGGCGAGATGGCTGTGATCACAAAGGATAAAGTTGAATTGATGACAACAAAAGGTGAAGTGATCGAACGCACACCATTCCGTGTTGAATGGGATATTGAAACAGCTGAAAAAGATGGTTTTGACCATTACATGTTAAAAGAAATCTATGAACAGCCACGTGCCTATCGTGAAACCTTGCAAAATCGCATTGATCATGAGAACAATAAAGTGGATTTAAGCAAAGAAATCAGTTTAACTCCTGAAGAAATCCGTTCTTTGGATAAAATCCATATTGTGGCTTGTGGTACAGCATACCATGCTGGATTAGTTGGTAAATATGTGATTGAAAACTTGGTACGAGTTCCTGTAGAAGTGGATGTGGCCTCTGAATATCGTTATCGCAATCCAATTATTACCGATAAGACATTAGTTATGGTCATCAGCCAATCTGGAGAAACTGCAGATACATTAGCAGCTTTAAGAGAAGCACAAAAACGAGATGCAAAGGTACTAGCGATTACCAACGTAAATGGTAGCTCTGTCGCTCGTGATGCTGATGAAGTACTACTTACCCATGCTGGTCCTGAGATTGCTGTGGCCTCAACTAAGGCTTATACTTCACAATTGATTGCAATTTATCTCTTGGGATTGTATCTTGCCCAAATTCGTGGTACACAAGAGGACACAGTGATTGCGAACTACCTTCAAGCGATCAAGGAACTCCCTGCTCAAGCGGATAAACTTTTAGAGTTCGCACCAACAATGAAACAATTTGCTGAGCGCTATGCTCATTATGAAGATCTGTTCTTCATTGGTAGAAGCCTTGACTATGCCGTATCTCTAGAAGGATCATTAAAGCTAAAAGAGATTTCCTATGTTCACTCTGAAGCATATCCTGCTGGAGAATTAAAGCATGGAACCCTTGCTTTGATTACCGATGGCGTTCCAGTCATCGCACTAGCTACCCAAGAAGATATCTATGACAAAATGGTAAGTAATATTAAAGAAGTAAAAGCACGTGATGCTTACGTCTTAGGAATTGGGTTAGAAGGAGATCAAGAACTTGCCAAATCCGTAGACGAAGTAATCGCTATTCCAAAAACATTACCATTATTAACACCCGCATTATCCGTCATTCCATTACAACTATTAGCTTACTACGCAGCCCTAGCTAGAGGTAACGACGTGGATAAACCACGCAACCTTGCTAAGAGCGTGACTGTGGAGTAAGGGAGTAGAAGATTAAACTGTTATTGTGTAAAAAGCAATCAAATTCATCTCAAAGCCTAAATAGTCGCACCAAAGCCTAAAAAGTCATGTTACGAGCCGAGCGAAATTCAGGGATCCACTCCCGTTTTTCCTCGGCTTTTTTCTCCGATTCACCAGGTTTGCAAAACGCGAAACTCCCTGATAAATTAGGCATTTCCCCGATTTTTTTACTCTAAGATCTTTTCCCAAGTCCCATTCTTTCCCTATATTTTCTCCTTGCCTGCCTCACGACTTTAATTGCTGTTTTTGCCCCGTTTTTTCACGTCCTCACTTCTGTTTTTCCATGAACCGTATCACGACTATAATTTCTATGGAATTTTTTTGGGAAATGGTGTAAAAAGGTTGAAAAGCCTTGTGGCTTTAAGAGCGAGAGGGGATTGGGGAAGGTGAGACGGGTGATACCACTTTATTTGCGAGGCACAGTAGCTCGTTCCTCTTCCAAAAAATCCCCTATGATTTTCCCATCCAATGATGTCAGCATGTGGCATATATTATATATGGTCTTTCCAAAGTATTACTCCTTTCTATAATGCTTAGGATTGATATAAAAAAAGCCCTGTTTAGCAGGGCAATTCTTATCATCAGCCATTATTTCAACTTGTTATATTCTTCATTTGATACTGGTTCCAACCATTCCGGTGTACCTGCAGTAATGGCAATGTGTTCAAACCAGCTATCTTTCGTTGCACCATGCCAGTGTTTCACACCATCGTGAGTAACAATAACATCGCCAGCTTTTAAAAATTGAGCAGGTTTTCCTTCTTCTTGGTACCAACCTTCTCCGCCAGTTACTAATAAAATTTGAAATCCATCACGATGAATATGCCAGTTATTTCTGCAACCTGGTTCAAAGGTCACATTCCCAACACCAACACTTACTTTAGGATCAGCAACTAATGTTTTAAGATAACTTTGTCCCACAAAAAATTGTGCATATGCTTCATTTTTTTCGCCCACTGGGAAAATAACGCCGTTTTTTACCTCTTCATGTCTTGACATATTTAATTCCTCCATATTTCCTGTTTATTTTAATTTCCCGCCAAATACCGGGAAGAAGCTATGCTCGCCATAATCCCGGATTCGCTCGACATTCTTCAAAGTCTCCATATCTTCATCGCTGATAACAAAATCAAGCTCTGCATTGTTTCTCATATGATCTGGATTTGCCGTCTTGGGAATGACGACAAGACCAAGCTGAAGATCATAACGCAGGCAAAGCTGAGCAACCGATACTCCATACTTATCAGCGATTGCCTTAATCTCTGCATTGTCAAGAATTGCACCATGTGCAATGGGGGAATAGGCCTCTACCAGGATATCATTCTTCTGGCAGAATTCAATCAGTTCGAAAGGAGTATTGCTCACGTGTGCCAATATCTGGTTTACCATAGGCTTGATCTCACAGCTAGCAATAATATTCTCGATATCATCCTCAAGGAAGTTAGAAAGACCGATCGCCTTTACCTTGCCTGCCTTATAAGCATCCTCCATTGCTTTCCATACTTCTTTGTTTTCCTCGAAGTAACGGTTTTCCCCACGGAACTTCTTCCAAGGCTGGGGGCTGTGGATAATCAGAAGATCAATGTACTCCAGTCCAATTTTTGCTAAAGACTCATCAATGGACTGCGTAACGGCATCGTAGTTCTTTAATTCTGCAGCAACCTTTGTCGTTATGAAAAGTTCTTCTCTTGCGACACCGCAGGAACGAATTCCTTTGCCTACACTAGCTTCATTCATATAATCCTGAGCAGTATCAATATGGCGATATCCGATCGATACCGCATCACGAACTGCCTGTGCTGCCTGTGCATCGTCAAGCAGCCAGGTACCAAGACCTAATTTTGGAATCTCTACACCATTTGATAATTTGAAAGTTTCGTTAAACATGCTTTTGTCTCCTTAACATGGTTTCAAAAAATCAATATTGATTGATTTATCAACACTTGTTTATAATTATAAAAAGAAACAGGATGCTTTCAATGGTTAAATGAACGCAATTTGTTGACTATTCAACAAATCAATTAAAATTGTTGATTATCGATAGAAAGATTGGTGAATGAAATTGTCTAAAGTAGATCGAAGAATAGCCAAAAGCCAAGAAGCGATAAAAATGCCGTAATTGAACTGATGTCTGAAAAAAATTTTGACGACATTACGATTCAGGATATTGCCGACAGAGCAAATGTAAATCGAGGAACCATCTATCTCCATTACACGGATAAATATGATCTGCTGGATAAGATGATTGAAGAACACATCAACAATCTCCGAGAACTTTGCCGATCCGCTTCTGAAATGACGTTTCAAGAAGGAAATTACGTATGGTTCGAATACTTTGAACGTCATTATGTATTCTTTTCAACCATGTTGGCAAGTAAAGGGGCTCCTTCTTTTCGCAGTCGGTTTCTTGATTTAGTCATTGAGGAGTTTAAAGCTGAGGTGGATGTAACAAAAGGAAAAAAAGTCGGTTTTCATGAAGATGTGATTCTCCAATTTTTTGGTTCGGCGATCGTAGGTGCAGTGGAATGGTGGTTTAAAAATGGAATGCCTTTGCCGGCTCGTGTTATAGCAGAACAAACGGGGGCATTGTTAGATCGGAATTTGGAGTAAAAGAAATGATTGCCTTAGATTGCGAAAAGACTTCATTGGAGTTTTGAAGACCCTGCAAAGCTTCGGGAACGAAGGAGGAAATTAAAGAGAAATTGCGTGAGGTTCGAGATGCGATTGCCAGGAAAGTGAGTTCCTTCATTGATGAAATTTAATTCTGGAAAAGTTGTGGGGCTGTCCCAATAAGCAAAGACTAAGGGATCGCCCCTTTTCTTTTCGAGCTAACAATTGACCATGTACTATGGTACAGGGTTTATAATGAGAATGGGTGATCACATGATGTATCGAATTAGTCAATTGGCGAAAGCGTGCAATGTCAATAAAGAAACCATTCGTTATTACGAAAGGTTGGGGTTGATTCCCGAACCGACTCGTACGGATTCAGGATACCGTATGTATCCAGAGGATATGGTGCAACGGATCGGTTTTATTAAACGCATGCAAGACTTGGGGTTTACACTTCAAGAAATTGATAAGTTGTTGGGTGTTGTAGATCGGGATGAAGTCAAATGCAAGGACATGTACGATTTTACTGTTTTAAAACTTCGGGAGATTCAAAGTAAAATTCAAGATCTCCGAAAAATTGAACGAATGCTCATTAGCTTAAAGGAAAAGTGTCCTGAAAACAAAGAGATGTTTGAATGTCCGATCATTGAAACGTTAATGGAAAAATAGAGGTGATGATGATAAGAGAGACAATGAAAGGTGTCGGCTGGTTTTTTGTAGCTTTGGTAACCTGTCCTTGCCATTTGGTTTTACGGGAAAAAACCGACCATTGTTGTGATGTAAAGGGGAAAGATTCATAAAGGGGGACTTCGCTTGAAAAGGTATCGACTAATCGTTCGAGGCATGACGTGTACGGGATGCGAAGAACATATTGCCACCGCATTAGAGAACATAGGAGCAGTCAATATTGACGCAAGTTACCGACACGGGGAGGCAACATTTGAACTTCCAGATGACGTTGATGTAAGAAAAGCACAAGAAGCGATTCGTGAAGCAAAGTATCAGCCTGGAGAAGTACAAGAAATCCAGCCGCCGCGAAATGGGGTTGCAGGGGATGAAGGCGAATACGATTACCTGATTATTGGGTCAGGAGGGGCGGCTTTTGCTTCGGCGATTAAAGCGGTCGAATATGGTGCAAAAGTCGCCATGATTGAACGCGGAACCGTTGGCGGAACCTGTGTCAATATTGGCTGTGTCCCATCGAAAACACTTTTGAGGGCGGGGGAAATTCATCACCTGGCAAAGACCAATCCTTTTATCGGGATACATACATCTGCTGGTGATGTGGATTTGGCTTCGTTAATCAAGCACAAAAATGAACTTGTCAGCCAACTTCGTGAGCAAAAATATGTAGATCTCATTGATGACTATGGTTTTGACTTCATTCGTGGCGAGGCAAAGTTTATCGATGAGAAAACCGTAGAGGTCGGTGGTCGCCGACTAACCGCAAAACGCTTTCTGATTGCTACAGGAGCATCTCCTGACATACCTGATATTCCAGGGTTAAAGGATGTTGACTATGTAACAAGCACCACATTGCTTGAACGAAAGAGGCTTCCGAAGCGTCTTGTCGTGATTGGTGCAGGTTTTGTTGGACTGGAATTAGGAACGCTTTTTAACAACTTGGGAACGGAAGTAACCATTCTCCAAAGAGGAGATACCTTTTTACGCAAGTATGATCTCGAAATTGCAGATGTGGTCAAACAAGCATTAACAGAACAAGGCATCAACCTTGTGACAGGAGCGACATACGAACGTATTGAACAACATGGAGACATCAAACAAGTTTATGTTACGGTAAACGGAAAACAAAAGGTGATTGAAGCTGATGAATTACTTATTGCAACGGGGCGAAAGCCAAATACCGAAGCTCTCCATCTTGAAGCGGCTGGTATTCAGGTGGGTTCTCGTGGTGAAATTGTCGTTGATGAATATTTGCGTACAAGCCATCCAAGCGTTTATGCCGCAGGAGATGTTACGTTAGGTCCACAATTTGTTTATGTCGCCGCTTATGAAGGCGGGATTGCGGCAGATAACGCCATCGGAGGAGCTAACCGAAAGGCAAACCTTGAAGCTGTTCCAGGTGTAACCTTTACAAATCCTTCGATTGCAACCGTAGGTCTTACCGAAAAACAGGCAAAAGAAAAAGGGTTGGAGGTAAGAACATCGGTTCTGCCTTTAAGTGCTGTGCCAAGAGCCATCGTAAATCGGGAAACCACGGGTATTTTTAAACTGGTTGCTGATGCCAATACCTTTAAAGTTTTAGGGGTTCATGTGGTTGCTGAAAATGCTGGTGAAGTCATTTACGCAGGCACATTGGCCGTGAAATTTGGATTAACCATTGAAGATTTAAGAGACAGTCTTGCCCCGTATTTGACCATGGCGGAAGGGTTAAAATTGGCGGCGTTAACTTTTGATAAAGACGTATCTAAATTATCCTGCTGTGCAGGGTAAACTTTATAGAACCATATTAAGCGTGAATGTACAGGAGAAGTGATGCGTTGTGTTTAATAGGGTTTGTTTGATGAGAGAAATGTTAATGACAATGTGTGCAAGATTAGCGAAATAGATTCATGGGGCGGAGTGTAAGCTTCCGCCTCATTTTTGTTTTCTGCCTCCACAAGTCTACTTGCTAACAATGGTTTTCACTGATCTTTCCAGTCCAGCAATAGATCCAGCAAGTTCAGGACGATTTTCTGATCTTTGATGTTTCGTGTTTGTAAGCGGGTGATGATTTGGGATAGTGTGTATTCTTGAGAATCTGGATTAGGGTGGATCGACCGAAAGAGGTCTTCTAATGAAATCTCCAGAGCGTTGGCCACCTTTTCGATGCTTTCCAGTGTCGCATTTTTCTCGCCTCTTTCCAATTGTCCAATGTATGTAGTGTGGAGATTGGCTATATCTGCTAATTCTTCTTGGCTCAATCCCTTTTCTTTACGGAAATTTCGAATCCGCTCTCCGATAACTTTTGGCAAATCACTCATTTAACCACCTCTTATGTAACTTTAGCTTTAATCTTTAAGCTTCCCCAAGAGACAATAGATATTCAAAATCATTAATGATATACTATAAGTATTATTTTTCAAGAA
Source organism: Tepidibacillus decaturensis (assembly GCF_001561915.1). Classification (GTDB taxonomy): domain Bacteria; phylum Bacillota; class Bacilli; order Tepidibacillales; family Tepidibacillaceae; genus Tepidibacillus_B; species Tepidibacillus_B infernus. The sequence goes on from NZ_LSKU01000002.1 coordinate 20,330, forward strand.
GTGACGAGATGTTGTCTTATGTGCAAACCATGTTGAAACAATCGAATCTCGTTATGTTATAGAAATAAATACCCATGTTACTTGTTCTGAAGACCTAGAAAATGATGGGTGGTTTAAGGGAGAAGATAGGGAGTTTTTTAATGTATATCCTTCCACCATAGTTCATCCTTCTTTTCCTGATTTTTTGGGAAAACTCAAGAGTATTCGCTTCTCTAATCGAAACATTGTGTTTGAAATCAACGAAGCAGAAAAAATATCGGACATGGGTTTGTTCAAAAGAGCGGTTCATTATTTGAAAGATAAAGGGTATGCCATTGCACTGGATGATTACGGAAAGGGGGCTGGAATTATGAAAATTTGTCGAATACTTCCATTTAAGGCGAAAGCTACAATCACTGGACAAAAGGAAAAAATACGAATGATGAACCGAAAGCTGATGTATGTATTTATCCTGGCGTCTTTAGCAATGGTGGTAGTTGTTAATTATTATTCGCCTTTAGAATCACTATGGATGCTTCTCTTGATACCTGCTATTGCAACAGTGGTCTTATTCCCAACGTGGAAAGCAACAATCACTGTTGGATTGTCAGGCTTCATTCTTATGGTTATTACGGAATTTGTGTTTCGTCAGGAACAAATTCAATATCAGGATGGGATTCATCTAATTATTACAGGAGCAGTGGAATGGGTCGTATTCACAATGATTTCTTCTTTTCGAATCAAGGTTGCAAGGTTAATAACGGAATTAGAACATCTTGCTTTGACTGACCCGCTCACTAAAATCTATAACCGCAGATACCTGGATTTGTATATGGAAAAAGCCATTCCTTTATCTCAAAGAAGAGAACATCCGATGACACTGATCATGTTTGATATTGACCATTTCAAAACCATCAACGATACATATAGTCACAACGCTGGGGATATGGTCTTGAAAAAAGTAACCAGAGTTATAGAGGGGATCATTCGTGATTCTGATGTATTCGTTAGAACAGGAGGAGAAGAATTTATGATTGTTTTGCCGAATGGTTCTTTAGAACAAGGAATTAAATTTGCTGAACGAATCCGAAAGACAGTGGAAGGAACCAAGTTTGTTTATAAAGGGAAACGGATATTGGTCACCATAAGTTTAGGGATAACAGAATATATCAAAGGGCAAGATCTGAGCCAGTTTATTGAGAAAGCAGATCAAGGATTGTATCGGGCAAAAGAAACGGGACGTAACAGAATTGTTGCTATATAACCATTAATATGTCATAAGTAAATGGAAGTGTAAGTTATGCTTGCCAGCATACACCAAGATTATATTTTAAACAGCACGACGAAAGGGATTTGTATATGTGATTGGAACGGTAGAGTTTTAGTGATGAACGATGTATTTTATGAAATGTTTAAAATTTCAGAGAAAAAAATCAAAGGGTCTAAGCTGTATCTTTCCCCGCACATACCAAGCTCATCTCGATTTGAAGTATATAGAATGTTTCGGGAGATACAAATGGCAAAAATAAAGAGGAAATATGAGAAGGGGCAAGGGTTTGAGCGTGGTTTTGGTTTCACCAAAGTTTATTATGATTCAACTATTGAACCTGTTTTTGGTCAAATCAAATATAATCATGGCTTTGATCGATTTATGTTAAGAGGCCTTTCCAAAACAACGGTGGAATGGAGTCTTATTTGAGTCGGCCCCATTCCAGTATTGATTTTATTTTTTGCCAGGTACGCTTAAAATAATTAATCTTGTTTCTTCATTTCAATGATCAAAAAATGTGAAGTTTTTTTGCCTTCACTAAAATATCTTCCTCTACAATTTCTAGTCCGTCCCGATCAGATAGTTCAACCGTATTAATCGTAGAAATCCCTTCTATTTGAACCAAATAGGCCTGTCTTCCTTTGTTTACTGGAAAGTTAATTTCTTTGCCTTGCTCTAATTCTATTGAGTAAATATTTGCATCCTGATTTATTTTGATTGGCGCATTTCCCTCTTTACTTGAAACCATATGAAGCCATTTATTTTTTCGATCATCCCAATTAAATTTATAGTCTCCATAGTTAGGTGCATAGCCTTGCTTATCAGGAAATATCCATATCTGCAAAAGTCTTAATATGTTTTTTCCGAAATTATGCTCACTATGATATACACCGGTCCCTGCACTCATGTATTGAACATGGCCACGACCTAACGTATTTTTATTACCCATATTATCTTCATGAGTAAGTTCTCCATCTACTACGTAGGATATGATCTCCATATCTCGATGAGGATGAAGATCAAATCCTGTATTAGGTTCAACTAAATCATCATTGATTACTCTTAAAACCCCAAAATTAATATTATCTGGATTGTAATACTCTGCAAAGGAAAAGTGGAATTTACTTTTTAGCCAGCCAAGATTGCTACTCCCCATATTTTCACTTTCTATTTTTCTGAACATGTTACACACCTTCTTTTGTTTATTTATAATGCATTTTTGAAATATACGAATATAATAACTTACTTTATGTAAGTAATATAATTTAAGTTACTTACTTTTGTCAAGTAAATATGACTTTCAGCATCTTTATAAACCTAGTATTACGATATACATGTAAGTAGTAATACGTAATACGCGATACTAGTAATACGATATAGAAGTACATCTACCTAATGACATTATGTGGTACATTATAGCTAAGGAACATATGATAAAGCAAAGAGGTTTACATTTCACTGAAAGGGAGAGTAAAAAGATGCGTAGTATCACCTACGGGGAAGTCTCCTTTGAAAGAATGTGCCAAATCATAAGCAACTATATTTCTAAGGATAAAGGTCAACAGTATAAAATTTCGGTTGGAACTGATTCACAAAATTTTGATTTGACAAAGACTGTGATTGTCGTTGCCGTGTGGAACGTTGGGAATGGTGGGATCTTTTTTTATGATATTAAAAGAGTACGTAAAATAACCAATATAAGGCAGAAAATATTTTATGAGACAAGTCTAAGCCTAGAAATGGCAAGTAAATTAGCCATGTATCTAGAACAAGAAGGTCACTTACATGATATTGGGATTCATGTGGATGCAGGAGAGGACGGCCCAACTTCAAAAATGATCCCCGAAATCGTTAGCTGGGTAAATGCTTGCGGTTTTCAATGTAAGACAAAACCGTATTCCTATGCAGCATCTTCGATCGCTAACAAACTTTCAAAAATAGAGCCATTATTATGATATCTAACATAATGAGTTGATTGAGAATAGGTTATTAAACTTATTTTCCGAATACTCTTAACTGTAGAAATATAAAGTAAAAGGTTGTAAATAATCCTAAAAATCTTTATAATAATACATGTTTTGTCAAAAGGATCAGTTCAAATTGTGGCCGCAATTTTCAAACAAATTAGAATCCTTTTGGAATTAACATTTTATATATAGGAGAGAAGGCAGAATGGCGAAAAGCGACAGCAGTACAAAGGAATTTAAACCTTTTATTTCTGCAGATAGAGTATTACCTGAGTTTACCAAAACTTCATTTATTCTAGGTATTTTATTGGCTGTTATATTTGGGGCTGCAAATGCTTATCTAGGTCTAAAAGTCGGAATGACAATTAGTGCATCAATTCCTGCAGCTGTTATTTCTATGGGTATTATTCGTGGATTATTCAAAAAAGAATCTATTTTAGAAAACAACTTGGTACAAACGATTGGTTCTGCAGGAGAATCGGTTGCAGCTGGGGCAATCTTTACATTACCTGCCCTTTACATTTGGTCTACCGAGTGGAATATGGGGGCTCCAAGTTTATTTACAATTACGGTTATCGCCATTATTGGGGGAACATTAGGTGTTCTATTTATGATTCCGTTAAGAAAGGCGCTAATCGTAAAAGAACATGGTATTTTACCATATCCAGAGGGTACTGCATGTGCCGAAGTATTGTTAGCAGGTGAAGAAGGTGGCCAAAAAGCGAAGACAACCTTCTTAGGTTTAGGTATTGGAGCGATCTACAAATTTATTGCTGATGGGTTCAAGCTATTCCCTAGTGAAATCGAAACAGCCATTCCTGGTTATAAGGGAGCTGCTATTGGTGCCGATGTTCTACCAGCGCTTTTAGGTGTAGGCTTTATCATTGGGCCTCAGATCTCTGCATATATGTTAGCAGGTGCAGTAATTGGTTGGTTTGGACTTATTCCTTTAATCGACTATATTGGTAATATGGGTGAAATTATTATGTACCCAGCAACTGTTCCAATTAGTGAATTAGGATATTGGGGAATTTGGGATAGCTATATCCGTTATGTGGGTGCTGGAGCCGTTGCATTTGGTGGTATTTTTAGCTTAATTAAATCACTTCCATTGATCATTCAAACCTTTAAGGATGCGATGAAAGACTATTCTGGTGGTGTGGGTGAGCAAACGAATAAAAGAACAGATCAAGACCTTTCCTTGAAACTTGTTTTAATCGCGGTACTTGTAATTGTCCTTGCGATGATGATGTTACCCATCATTCCTGTAGGTTTTGTTGGAGCATTATTAATTGCGATTTTTGGTTTCTTCTTTGCAACAGTATCTTCAAGAATCGTTGGTCTTGTAGGGAGTTCATCTAACCCTGTTTCTGGTATGACCATTGCTACTCTAATCATCACAGCGATCATCTTTAAAGCAACAGGTAATGATGGACAAGCAGGCATGATTGCAACCTTAACTGTGGGTTCGATAATAGCAATTATCGCAGCGATTTCAGGAGATACTTCTCAAGACTTAAAAACAGGTTTTCTTGTTGGGGCAACACCAAAGAAACAGCAAATTGGCGAAATTGTTGGTGTAGTTGCTTCTGCATTAGTGATTGGGTTAGTTCTAACTTTACTAAATGAAGCATGGGGATTTGGTTCTAATGAACTACCTGCGCCTCAGGCAACCTTGATGAGATTAGTTATTGAAGGTGTAATGGGTGGTAACTTACCATGGACATTGATTTTTGTAGGAATTGGAGTCGGGGTGGCCATTGAATTATTAGGTTTACCTGTATTACCAATTGCGATTGGTTTATATTTGCCAATCCACTTAAGTACACCAATTATGGTGGGTGGAATTGTTCGAGGAATCTTAAATAGAAAACTAAACAAAAATGGTGATGAAGATCAAAAAGTGAGCCAAAAAATCGACTCTGGTATTCTATTTGCTTCAGGATTAATTGCTGGAGAAGGTCTAATTGGGATCTTGTTAGCCGTATTTGCAGTTCTTGGTGTAGACCTTGTCCTTGGTATTGATTTAGGGCAAATCGGTTCCTTGATTTTCTTTGGAATATTAACTTATTTGTTAATGAAATTCTCCGTATTTAAAAAGGTAGATTAACCAAGCTAGAAAAAGAGGATATTTTCTATCCTCTTTTTCACTTTTGTGAACAATTTTAATAGCAAAGAAAGGATATTAGAGGTAAAATAATGGCGAATAAAATTTCAAAAAAGGATAATTTTTTAGAATTGATTCCTCTAAAAACAAATAAATATCAATCGATCATGACTGAAAAGGGAATCATTCAGATTATTATTCCCAGAAACAGTATGTTAGATCGAATCGTTAGAGTCTTTAAGAAAACACCTAAATTAATGAGAATAGATTTAGATACATATGGAACTTATATTTGGAATTTAATTGATGGGAAAAGAAATGTTAGTGAAATCGGAAGGCTATTGAAATTAGAGTTTGGAGAAGAGATTGAGCCTCTCTATGAAAGGCTAATTACATATATCAATGTTTTAAGGAATAATCAATTTATCACGCTTAAGAAGAATGAAAAAACTGAGAACATGTATGATAATCATTAGAAAGGGGCTAAATATATGAACAATCGTTTAGAAGGCCTTCAACCAGAATCCGTATTTAAACATTTTGAAGCGATTAGTAGAATTCCTAGAGAGTCAGGAAATGAGAAACAAATTAGTGATTATTTGGTCCAATTCGGGAAAAACCTTGGGCTTGAGGTTATTCAAGAGGAATCTGGAAATTTAATTATCAAAAAACCGGGAACAAAAGGCTATGAACAGTCTCCTACTGTAATCCTTCAAGGCCACATGGATATGGTCTGTGTTAAAAAAGAAGATTATCCTTTTGATTTTTCGAAAGATCCGATACCTTTAGTCGTCGAGGGTGACTTGGTCAAAACAGAGGGAACGACACTGGGGGCAGATAACGGAATTGCAGTAGCTATGATGATGGCCATTTTAGAATCAAAGGAATTAGAACACCCGCCAATTGAATGTTTGTTTACTGTAGCAGAAGAAACCGGGATGGATGGAGTACTCAATCTTCAACCTGAACACTTGACCGGAAAGATTCTGATCAATATTGATTCTGAAGAAGAGGGTATTATGCTTGCTTCTTGCGCTGGTGGGGTGAGAAATGTTGTTTCGATTCCAATTGAGTGGACAGAGGTCGATTTAGAGAAACAAGCTTATACTCTAACGATTAAGGGACTACGTGGTGGACATTCAGGCATTGAAATTGATAAAAATCGAGCTAGTGCGATTAAGTTATTAGGTAGAGTATTGAGGGGTATCGAAAAATCTATAGAGCTTGATATTGCAGCAGTAAGTGGTGGAGAAAAAATGAACGCCATCCCTAAAATGGCTTCTGCCACAATTTTGCTTGATGAAGCGTATATTAAAGAATTAGAAAAAATCGTTGATCAATATCAAAACTTTTTCCAAAAGGAATTTGAGGCATCAGATCCTAATATTCAGGTTCAATTGAATCAAGTAGAACAAGTGAAACAGGTATTCCAAGATAAAACTAAAAAGCACCTCATTCATGCTCTCCGTTTAATTCCTGCAGGAGTACAAACGATGAGTGCAAATATTAAAGGTTTAGTGGAAAGTTCCAATAATATAGGAACACTGGAAACAAAAGAAGAAGAAATCATTTTAAGTAGTGCAGTAAGAAGTTCGGTGAAATCCTTAAAAGATGAGATCAATGACCGAATTGCAAGTATTTGCGATTTGATTGGTGCGAAGATGGAGTTATTCTCTGATTATCCTGCATGGGAATATGAACCGAATTCAAGGATTAGAGATATCATGAATGAGGTATATAAAGAATTGAATCATACTGAAATGAAAGTGGATGCGATTCATGCAGGACTAGAGTGTGGATTCTTACAGGAAAAGCTTGGTAAAATCGATATGGTATCGATTGGACCAAATATCTATCATGCTCATACCCCTGAAGAATCTTTAAGCATTTCTTCTACCCAAAGGGTTTATGAGTTCTTAACTGAGGTATTAAAGAACATAAAATAAACAATATCCAAAAAATGGGGGATCTTTTATGTCAAATGTGGTTGAACGCTTTTTAAAGTATGTGAAGTATGATACTCGTTCAGATGATGAATCTAATACTGTCCCAACTACACCAGGGCAAATGGTATTAGCTAAAGCGATTGCAGAAGAACTAAAAGAGATTGGTTTAGAAGAGGTCACCCTCAATGAAAAAGGCTATATTTATGCAACTTTACCTGCAAATATAGATAGAGAGGTGCCAACGATCGGTTTTATTGCCCACATGGATACAAGCCCAGATATGACAGGTACCAATGTCAATCCAAAGATTGTGGAAAATTATGATGGGGAAGACATTGTTTTAAATGAAGAAAAAAATATTATTTTATCAGTAAAACAATTTCCTGAACTGAAAAATTACATAGGAAAAACATTGATCACAACAGATGGGACAACGCTTTTAGGAGCAGACGATAAGGCAGGTGTGGCCGAAATTATCACTGCTGTAGAATATCTCAAGAATCATCCGGAAATTCCCCATGGCAAAATCCGAATTGGTTTTACCCCTGATGAAGAAGTAGGAAGAGGGGCAGATCATTTTGATGTCAAATTTTTTGGTGCAGATTTTGCCTATACGATGGATGGTGGTCCTATAGGTGAACTAGAATATGAAAACTTTAATGCTGCAGGGGCCAAGATTATCATAAAAGGACGAAATGTCCATCCAGGGACAGCAAAAGATAAAATGATCAACTCGATTTTAATTGCAAATGAATATATCGCTTTATTACCTAAAGAAGAAACCCCTGCCCATACAGAAGGATATGAAGGATTTTATCATCTAAACAATATAAAAGGTGACGTAGAGACAACGATCCTTTCTTACATTATCCGTGACTTTGATAAAGCAACTTTTGAAAAAAGAAAAGAAACCATGCAAGAATTTGCCCAACAGCTTAACCAAAAATATGGAGAAGGCACAGTAACGGCTGAAATCAAAGATCAATACTATAACATGAAAGAAAAGGTTGAACCTGTAAAACATATTGTTGACACAGCGTTTAAGGCAATGGAAGAAGTAGGTGTCACACCGATCGTCAAGCCGATTCGTGGTGGAACAGATGGAGCAAGACTCTCTTACATGGGCTTGCCGACCCCAAATATTTTTGGAGGTGGTCATAACTTCCATGGAAGATATGAATTCATCCCTACTTATGCAATGGAGAAAGCAGTGGATGTGATTTTAAAAATTGTAGAGCTTTACACAAAAAGATAATATACGCAAAATTTAACTATCCATCTATATGAGGATTTTGTCGAAAGAAGATGTTTTAAGGAAGAACCTTAATTTCTTTGCCGAATCAAAACTAGTTTTGTCAACCGTGCAGGTGCTTAAAGAGAAATGAAGAATAGTAATAGCAAAGGAAGGAATGGAGGAATTAAGGTGGAGCATTTAATAAAAGAAGATCATGCAAATTTAAATCATCTCTTTCGCAAGATGGATGAGCTAGAACGGAAATTAGAACAAAAGGCAGACCGAGTAGTTTCAGTTCAAGTATTACATCATCGAAATGAAATTGATGAATTGATAGAAAAAATCAATACATTAGAACAAAAGCTTGAATCCTTAAAAGGATTGATGACAACGATTGAAAAGAGTGAAACAGAAGCGGAAATAAAGGAGATAGACAAATCTAGAGTAAAGAAGAGCTGGCTTGTAAGCATGCTTAGTATGTTTGGCATGTAAAAGAAATGTGGAAAACGCCCCCGAACCGGAGTCAAGATGAAGGGATGAAAGATATGACAAACACTCAATCTCTTACAAAAAGTAGGCGATTTCAGATTCTTAGCGCCGTTGCGATTGGTACCTTTATGGGACCACTAGATTCAAGCGTGGTCAATATAGCCTTACCTAACATTCGAGAATATTTTCAGACGTCTCTTGGTACGGTCGAATGGGTGGTCATGTCTTATTTGTTGGTGATTAGTAGCCTCTTACTGACTTATGGCCGGTTAGGGGATATGTTTGGGCATAAGAAAATCTATATGATTGGCTTCATTTTATTTACGATTGGTTCACTCCTTAGTGCAATCTCTCCATCGATTTTGGCCTTGATCCTTTTTCGAGCTTTTCAAGCGATTGGAGCAGGGATGATGATGGCGATGGGGCCTGCGATCGTAACAGATATTGCACCTCCAAAAGAACGGGGGAAATTTATGGGAATCATTGCGATCTCTGTTTCCATTGCATTAACGACAGGACCTGTTTTAGGGGGCTTTTTAACTACTCATTTTGGCTGGCAAAGTATCTTTTATATCAATTTACCGATCGGAATCATTGGCTATTGGTGGGCAAAAAAAGTGATACCAGAATCAAATCACTCTGGTGAACAGCATTTTGATATTAAAGGAGCAGTCGTACTCTTCTTATCTTTAACCAGTCTCTTATTCTCTTTAAGTTATACGGAGAAGGTCGGATGGAGTAATCCATACATTATAGGTTTATTGGTTGCTGGGCTATTCCTTTTAGTACTTTTTATCTACATAGAAAAAAGAGTAGATCATCCTATGGTCGATCTTTCGATTTTTAATAATCGGTTATTTTCCATGGGGAACTTATCTTCATTATTAAGCTTTGTTGCCCAGTTTTCTGTCATTCTTCTCATGCCTTTTTACTTGCAGCAATTATTAAAGCTACAACCTTCTGAAGCAGGCTTGTTGTTTATTCCCATGCCATTAACCATGTTGTTGGTTGCACCGATTAGTGGTGTCATTTCTGATCGAATCGATTCTCGTTATATTAGCTCATTTGGAATGGTGATTACAGCATTGGGGATGTGGCAATTAAGTTTGTTACATATAGAGTCAACACGTTTGTCCATGATCTTAGGAATGATTACAGTTGGTTTAGGCATAGGAATGTTCCAGACGCCAAATAATAGTGCTGTAATGGGAAGTGTTCCCAAAAATAGATTGGGTATTGCTTCAAGTATGTTGGCTACGATGCGTAATATGGGGATGGTGTTAGGAGTAGCTATTTCTGGAGCCATTTTTACTAGTCAGCAAAATCATCTTACAAACGTATTATCTGCAAAAGGTCTAACAGGAGCTGAATTAAAAATAGAGGCCTTTACAGGAGCCTTTCACCTTACTTTTCTTGTAGCAGCTCTATTAGCAGTCATTGCGGTATTCACTTCTTTGGTACGTGGACCATTACACAAAAAATAGGTTGGCCTAAAACCAACCTTTATGTTTAAACCAGAAATACATGCTTAACGCAATGATGCCCATGAATCCTAAGGTAATAAAATAACCATAATGCCAGTTTAATTCAGGCATATATTTAAAATTCATTCCATAGACTCCTGCAATAAATGTAAGAGGCATAAAGATCGTTGTGATGACGGTAAGAGTCATCATGATCGTATTCATTCGGTTTGAACTTAAGGAAAGATAACTATCGCGAATATCTGAGGTAACCTCTCGATTTGATTCAATCATCTCGGTCAATTTTAGAAGATGATCATAGATGTCGGTAAAATAAATATGTTGTTCTTTTACGATTTCAAGGCGTTCAGAGTTGATGATTCGATAAAGGAGATCTCGCATCGGGAAAATCGTATGACGAATGGTTAGTAATTGGCTTCTTAAATCGAAAACTTCATCCATTAACATATGAATCGGTCTTATGCTATTATCGATTTCATTGATTCGATCTTCAATTTTATAGATGGTTGGAAAATAATAATCTACAATTTTATCAATAATTCGGTACATGATATGAAAAGGACCTTTTTCTAAAGAAAGTGGATCAGAAATCAATTCTTGACGAACCAGTTCAATTTCACTGGATTGGAACAACTGAAAAGAGACAATAAATTGACTACTTACAAATAGGTCTACTTCTTCAGCTAGTAAAGTATCTTGATTAAGAGAATGAAGCACAAAAAAGTTATAACCATCGTAATAATCAAGTTTGGGCCTTTGTAAGAATTGCAAACAATCCTCAATCGCTAAGGGATGAAAATGAAAATAGCTTTCCAGTAACTTTTTTTCCTCTTCTGTGGGGGATTCAAAGTCTACCCAGTACCAGTCAATTTGGGAGGTTTTTAACTCCTCAAGTGGCAATCCTTCGATTAGTTGACGATTTTTTGTCACAGCAATGGTTCGAATCATGATTGGGCTGCTCCTTTTAGTTTTTACTTTTATTTTTGAATTTAATATACCATTTTTTCCAGCTTACACAAAATGCTCGGTTTAATCCGGGCATATTTTAATTAGAAAGTTTAATTTTCTTTTCTTAAAAAGATGAACTTTTTTAATTGAATAAAAGTCTTTTTTAATAAAACGATAAAAGAGAGATATATATTCTTTTCTTCTAGGGTACCAGGTAATGAATTGGGGTTGATATCGTTTGGAGCAAGATCTTTATCAAATCATACGGGATGCAAAGCGAGGGAAAAAAGAAGCATTTGAACAACTTGTTTCGAGATTTAAGGGCCAAGTCATAAGACAAGCCTATGCAATGCTAGGTGACCAGATGGAAGCAGAAGACGTTGCACAGGAAGCCTTCCTTAAAGCTTATTATGCATTTAATCAATTAGAGAGTGAATATGCTTTTTCTTCTTGGCTTGCACGAATTGTCGCGAATTTATGTTATGACCGGATGCAGAAGAAAAAGAGGGAAAAAGAGCTCTTTCAAGAGGGAATGGAGAATCGAGCAAATCAACAAATAAACAGAAATAACAATATTGAAGGAATCGATCTGAAAATGACAATTCAAGATGCGATGCAGCAACTTTCATTAGAGCATCGGGCAGTCTTAATTTATAGAGATATTCAAGGTTTTTCCTATGATGAAATTGCAGAGATCATGAAGATTCCTGAGGGAACAGTTAAATCTCGTATTCATATTGCACGGAACGCCTTGAAAAAGGCACTAACGAGTCAAGAGGAAGGGGTGTAAAAATGGAAAAACATCCAGATGAATTGCTTTCCGCTTATCTAGATCACGAGTTAACTTATGATGAACAGTTAGCTGTAGAGGATCATTTATCTACTTGTATTCATTGTCAAACATTATTAGAAGAATTGTCTTCGATAAAAAACAATTATTTAGCGCGTATCAGACATTGGAGATCCCAAATGATTTCGAGGAAAAGCTCATGTTAACGATTGAGAAAAGGGAAGTTGCAAAAATAGTGTCTGAGAAAAAATCTGGATAGGCATTGTTATTGGAATATTATTAGGATCAATGTTACTCATCCTATTGCCTTATACTTCATTTAGCTTTAATTTACTAACTTCGATTATTAAAGTACTATTTAGCGTGATTCAAACACTACCAACGATCTTTAGTTTCATTCCGTTCTTAGTTGAAGGATTCTTAGTATTTGCCACAATATTAGTAGCAATCTCTATATGGTCATTAAGAAAACTTTTACAAACAAAAGCGTTAGGATAAAGAAGGTGAACCAGATGAAAAATCAATGGAAAAGAAGATTCATCCTTTTTAGTTTAATTTTTATTTTTATTCTCAATATAAGCACACCTGTTTCTGCAGAGAATTTGTATTCGCAAAAGGATACGGTTATTCCAAAAGGACAAACCGTGGAAAATGTTTTCGTTTTAGGCGGGGATGCTACGATTTCGGGTACAGTTAAGGACGCGGTCGTGATCGTTAATGGTGATCTTAATATTAAGGGATCTGCTCGAATAGAGGGATTAGTCCTTGTCATTGGTGGGGAGATCAATCAAGAACAAGGGGCTCACATTTCAGAGCATGTACTTAATCTCTCGTTTAATTCAATGACAGCAAATAGTTTTCTACTTGGAGGAGCACTATTACTTGGAATTTGGTTCCTTCGCCTAATAACTAGTCTGTTACTTATTATCCTCTCTACCGCTACTGTCGCAATAGCCAAAGAACGATTACAGCCCTTTAAAGAGATGATAATAGAAAACCCATTACGACTCGTGACAGTAGGGATTGTTACAAGCTTATTGTTTTTAGCCTTAAGTGGTCTATTATCCATTACGATCGTCGGAATTCCAATTGTCCTTGTCTTATTAGTTGTTTTGTTTATTTTCTTATTGATTACTTTTTCATCTATTAGCTTGATCATTGGTGAGTGGTTACCTGGAAGTATCAACAGAGCACGATGGATGATAGCACTTGGTGGGGCCATCCTCGTTACAGCTGGAATCAATCTTCCGCTATTAGGATGGCTTTTATTTTTAGGCGTAATATGGATGACTTTTGGATTAATGACAATGTGGCTATGGCAGAAAAGAATGCAAAGAAAAGTGTGATTAGAAAATTTTTGAACACTTTATGAAATTCAATGATTTAAGGAGATATGTAAAATGTCGGGGAAACGCATTTTAATTTTATCTGAATCATTTGGTGCTGGTCATACAAGAGCTGCTGAGGCCATAAAAGAGGGAATATTATCCTATCATCCTGACTGGCAAATTCATGTTCTTGAACTTGGAACCTGGTTACGCCCTACACTAAGTCATTGGATAACAGGAATATACCTAAAAACATTACGTTTTTCTCCAAAAATATGGGGGATGATTTATCGAAGGGTACAAAATCGTACAGTGAAGCCCCAATTTGAATTCTTCTTACATCGAATGATCTATGCTCATATTTTGCAGTTGTTTCATGAATATAAGCCGGATTTGATCGTGACAACTCATCCTTTTCCTAGTGCTGTCGTCTCTAGATTAAAACGAATGGGCTTAAATATTCCCTTGCATACGGTGATAACCGATTATCATGTTCATGGATCATGGATCAATACGGGTGTAGATTATTACTATTTACCTAATCATGAAGCTAAACTACAAATGCAACAGCTTGGAGTATCAGAGAAGCGCCTTTATATTACAGGAATTCCTACCCACCCGAATTTTTGGAACAAAACGGATAAAAGAAAGATAAGAAAAAAATTAGGACTTTCTGATCGGCCAACACTATTATATATGGGAGGAGGACTAGGAATCGGTTTGTCTCCAGATATGCTAAGTACCATTCATCAATATCGGGATGAGATGCAAATATTGATTGTAACAGGAAGGAATCGTACTCTATATCGTTCTTTAAAACTTGATCCTTCATTTAATCATCCGCATATTCATATCTATCCTTTTGTAAAAAATATTGATGAGTTAATGGATGCAGCAGATTTGCTTCTTACTAAACCAGGGGGTGTGACCGTTGCAGAAGCGATGGCGAAGGGAGTACCAATGATTATGTTAAATCCAATACCAGGACAGGAAGAAGAAAACTATGAATACATTCTTCAGAATCAACTTGGTATTTCTGTAAAAGATATGGAAGAGCTGAATAACCTTCTTGAGCAATTTATTAAAGAGCCATACATGATCTCAAAATATTTTAAAAGTCTTTCAAAAACATATAATGGACGAAACGCAGTAGAACAAATCATCAAAAATGCCTAGTATTCGCTAGGCATTTTTTAAATGGTGTGCTCTGAATAAGAGGAAGTGTGACATTTACGACGAAAAGGAAGGGTTTCCCGCGAAAATATATGTATAGAACTGGAAATAGCCTTATATCTGAGCCAAAAAGCAAAATTTGTTACTTGAAAACTTAACTTATTTATTATACTGTTCTATTGTTACAGAAATATTACAATGAGATTACAAAAAGACAAAGGGAGAAACCAGGAGGGTTTTCATTGATTGTGAATATAGGATTGGCTATGGTTGTTTATTCGCCTTATTTAGCCTTTTTACCAATGATCTATCTCCTCTATTATTTAATACGCAAGGGGAAGTTGTCACTTAAAAATCCATGGAATATCGGAATAGCCCTTTTATTCTTTTGGTCATTCATTGTTGGGATCATCAATGAGAATGAAATGTCTACTCTAGCATCTCTTGTCATTTTAGGACTATTATTAGTAAGTGTCTACTTTCAAGATAAATATCAATCAGTCACTGATGTAGAACGACTATTTTTTTCAATCTTTTTGTTTTCTATTGGGTCTGCTTTGATGGGAATTTTGGAACATTTTAATATCATTACCTATTCCCCAACGTGGTGGAAATACTTACTTGGTACTCGTTCTATTGACGATATTACCGAAAGCTATAGAATATCTGGGACTTTTAACAATCCAAACTTAGCAGGGACTTGGTATGCGATCATGATCCTTTTTGGGGTTTATTTCTTTAAAAAGTCAGAGGGGATACATAAAGTTTGGTTTGCAGTTGGTACAGCGTTATTTGTCACTGTTTTAATGATGACAGGTTCAAGAGGAGCTGTAATTGGACTTTTCTTTGGCTTTGTTATTTATAGTTATTTTTCTGGTCATAAGAAAAAGATGCTTTTCTTAATGTTCACTTTATTATCAGGTATTACCTTGATGCTTAATTTTCCAGAGTGGTTCCCACGAGGGGAAATCCTATTTTCCTCTATTCGTGATCGACAAGCAATTTGGGAAAATGCATTATATATGTTTATGATGAAGCCAGTGACAGGGTGGGGTTTACTGGGAATTTATTATGCGGATAGTTCAATTTATCATTATTTAAGAGTCTTTCATGCCCATAACACCCTTCTAACTATAGCAACTACGCTTGGTGTTGTTGGCTTATCGATTTTTCTTTGGATGGAATGGTCATTATTACAAGAAATTCGCTTACTTTATCAAAAAAAATGTAGAATTACTCCATTACTAGGAGGAATTCAGGCGATTGTTTTAGGCCAAGGGTTATTTGATTTTACCATAATGAGTCCACAAGTGGCTCTCCTGTTTGTTGTCAGTTCAACCTTAATTGGGAGCTTAGCTTATTCTTATATTCCACAAACCATCCCAACCTATCCCCTTACTTTGCGTTATAAAAAGTCTTGGAAAAAAGCATAATTAGAACAAAAATGCACCCATATGATTGGGTGCATTCTAACCTAATTTTTCATTCAAAGAAATTCACGGACAACGGAGTGCGTTAGAATATATAAACATCTTTTATTGATGCCGTTCAAGGAAATCTAAGATCAATCGATTCACTTTGATTTCATTTTCCTTTTTAGAGAATCCATGTCCTTCATCTTCTAAAACTAGATACTCCACTTCTACTCCTTTTTCCCTCAAGGATGCAACAATTTGATCAGATTCAGCTTTAACGACTCGAGGATCATTTGCACCTTGGATAACAAGCATGGGTTTGGTCATTTGGTTAAGATAGGTGATCGGGGAATCCTTTGTTAATCGTTCTTTATCAACTTCAGGATCTCCTAACCAACGAGTCATAATTGGTTTCCAATGCTCAGGAACAGAATCAATAAAGGTAAATAAATTACTTGGCCCAAAGATATCGACTGCCGCTCTGAAATATTCTGGATGACGCCCTGCTAATAGTAAGGTCATATAACCACCATAGCTACCACCAACAACAAATAACTTATCTCGTGCTGAGATACCCTGATCAAATAACCACTCAATACCAGCAACGCAATCTAAACGAGGGCCTTCCCCCCAATCGCCTTCTACTAGCTTTGTAAAGCTTGCTCCATAACCGGTACTTCCTCTAAAGTTGGGGGCAAATATCGTGTAGCCTCGGCCTAATAGGAATTGAAATAATCCTCGGAAAAATTTACGTTCAGCAGCTTGTGGACCTCCATGTGGCCAAAAGATCGTATATCCATTTGCAACCTCTGGCTTTGCTTTAAATAATAAGGCCTCGATTTCCAATCCATCAAAGGAAGGATAACGTACAACTTCAGGATCAACCATGTCTGATTCAGGAACACCTAAAACTCGATTGTCAGTAAGAGGATGCCATTCTCCATTTTCTTCTCTTTTAAAAATATTAAATGGTCTTGTTGCACTACGCCCTAATAGATAAAGGTTGCCGCTATCAGCCACAGTAAACTGCTGGATATTGTCTACAGGCGTGTTAATCGGCGTTAGAATTTTATTGTCGATCTGATAAGCATAGAATTGGTCTGTAACGCCTTTTTCCGTTACGATGTATAAAGTTCTGGTTTTTTCATGCCATTTGATTCCGGTAACATCCTCTTTCTTCAACTTCAAAATAGTGGCAAATTCTTTCGTTTCTAGATTAAAGGACGCTACATAAGAAAACTCTTCTTCAAAATTTGTTACGAAATAAATGGTTGACTCATCGATATAAAGAGCATCTGTTGCTGTATGAACTTTTTCTGGGGATGGAGTTAAACAAAAGACTTCATCACCAACTTTTACATATGCAACAACATAAGTGTTTGCATACATTTTGATATAAACATAGCTTTTCTCCTCAGGACTGGTTGTCACTAAATAGGTTGTTGTTTCATCCCCTTGAAATAATAATTGATCCTCTTTTGTTACTAGGTTGTAAAGCCGAGCATCAAGGAAGTTGGGGTTTTCCTTGTTTGTCATATAATAGAGCCGTTCTCCATCTTTAGATAGTTCAGCAAAGAAATATTTTTCCTTCCTATCACCTGTTAGTATTGGGAAAGGTTTTCCTCCCTCTACAGGTAAGGCATAAATTTGATAATTTTCATCGCCATCATGGTCAAAACCCGTAAGGAAAAAGCGATTCTTTGGATCGATTTTAATAAAGCTGCTATTTTGATCATGATAAGTAAGTGGATATGGATAGGTCTGTGGCAAATCCATTGCCCATAAATTAAATTTCCCATTCATGTTGGTACTAAAGATTAATTTACTTTCATCTTTACTTATTGCAAACTGAGAAATGACATAAGTTCGAAAGAATTGTTCTACATCTGGTTTAGGAAATGAAATCATTTATAATCCCCTTTCAGAAATTAGATATTTTTGTGAAAAACCTTAAACAATATATTCTTCATTAGGGGAATTATTCCTCTATTCGTGGAACATCATAGGATGAATAAATCTAGAGATAAAAGGAAAAATTTATCTATGTGACATGAACAACTAAATGAGGAGGATAAAAAAGTGAGCGAATATCATTACACAGTTACAACAAATAAGACTGTAGAGCAAACCATTCAGGATTTAGAAAACGTCTTAAAAGAAGATAAGTTCGGTATCCTATGGAAGTTCGAAATCCATAAAAAATTAGCTGAGAAGGGGTTAAATGCCTCTAAAAATATTACTGTTCTTGAAGTATGCAACCCTGAAGAGGCACATGGGATGTTAGAAAAAGACCCAATGGCTAGTTATTTTCTCCCTTGTAAAATGGTAGTTACTGAAGAAGGGGATCACACGAAGGTGGGTTTAGTACGGCCAACCACGTTAATTGGTCTCATGGAGCAAGAAGGATTAAATCAAGTCGCCAAAAATATAGAAGATCGTTTAATTCACTCGATCGATAAAGCAATTTAAAGATTTTGAAAACAACAACAATTAAAATAGATAAAAAGAATGGCGTGTGATGAACAGATTGCACGTCATTTTTGTTTATCAAGGGATAAACTGCTATAATATGTTTGTTACTTAGTTTGAAAGGAGACAAAACAATGAATATCAAACAATACGCAAATGCACCAGAGATGCAAATCGATCCTGATAAGGAATATGTAGCAACCATACATACAAATAAAGGAGATATTAAGATCAAGTTATTTGCAAATGGAGTCCCAAAAACAGTAAATAATTTTGTTTTTTTGGCGAAAGATGGTTATTATGATGGGGTAAAATTTCACCGTGTCATTGAAACCTTTATGATTCAAACTGGTGATCCACTTGGTAATGGAATGGGAGGTCCGGGGTATTCCTTTGAAGACGAATTACCACCAGTTAAAGCCTATGAGCCAGGAATCGTTGCGATGGCAAATGCCGGCCCTAACACCAATGGCAGTCAATTCTTTATTTGTAGTGGTCCAGATAGTACCTTTCTTAACCAGCATCCTAACTACACCGTTTTTGGTGAAGTGATTGAAGGAATGGATACGGTAAATGCCATCGCTAGTGTACCAGTTGGGCCTTCTTTTGGTGGTGAAATGAGTAGCCCTAAAGAAGCGGTATATATGAAAAATGTAAAAATAGAGGAAATGTAAATAAACTTATAATCTTAACAAAAAGATAAACATCCATTATGCTTATGTAAAAGAGAAAAAAACAACAATCGAGGTGACTGTCATGTCATTGTCAGATGAATTATTAAATATTGCACCTATTGAATTTTCAGGGATAGAAGATGAGAATCTTAAACAACAGATCATTGAAGCATTGATGGAGGTTAATGACCCTGAAATTCATATTGATATTGTAAATCTTGGTTTAGTTTATGGTGTTCATTTGGATGAAGAAAAAAATGTTGTCGTTAGAATGACACTTACAGCAATGGGCTGCCCATTAGCGGGTTCTATTTCAATAGATGTCCAAAATGCATTAGCCGGGATTGAAGGAATAAATAAGATCGCTGTAGATATCGTTTGGAATCCTCCTTGGGATAAAGATCGTATGTCAAAATATGCAAAGATGGCATTAGGTATCAGATAAAATGTGGAATCAATGAAAACCTAGTAGGCCATGGTACTAATTGACAAATCCCTATATCCGTGTTATTTTTACTATAAAGGGGAGTAGCTAATAAGCAACAAAGTCGTCAAGACAGGAAATTTTTCCTCGGCTTTGTTCACAACTTCATTTATGTTGTTAGCAAGACCTTTATCTAAGAAGATAGAGGTCTTTTTACATGTTTTTATCTTTTTAGGTAATGATAAAAAGTGGGGGTGTACAGATAGATGGACGTAACAGGGATACAGTTCTTAAGTAGCTTACTTAGTATTATTATGATTGATATCGTTTTAGGAGGAGACAATGCAATATTAATTGCCTTAGCCACCCGAAAGTTACCTAAAGGTCAACGAAAAAAAGCTATTTTTTGGGGAGTTATTGGGGCAATCGCCATCCGTGCAGGGTTAACTGCTATAGCAGTTTATATACTAGAAGTTCCCTTTATTAAATTAATCGGTGGGGTTTTACTTATCTGGATTGCATACAAATTATTGGTTGATGAAGATCAACATGAAGATGTTCAATCAGGAAATAATGTTTGGGAAGCAGTAAAAACCATTATTATTGCAGACTTATTGATGGGGATCGATAATGTATTAGCGGTTGCTGGAGCTGCACATGGCCATCCAGTGTTAGTGGTTCTAGGTTTATTAATTAGTGTTCCTATTATCGTTTGGGGAAGCACTATTATCTTACACTTTATTGAAAAGTATCCTATTATCGTTTTCATTGGGTCTGCAGTCATTGCTTGGACATCCGGTACAATGATTGTTGAAGATCGGTTGGTTCATGAAAACCTGATTCAAAAGCTTCCATATCTTGAATATATTATTCCGATTCTGATTATCTCATTCGTTATTGGAATGGGATATTGGAAAAGAAAAAAGGATGAATCCTACAATCGTGTATAAATGATGATCGTTAAGACTGTTTATTTGATAAACGGTCTTTTTTTCTTTATTTCACTCAGGTATGATATGGAAAAAGACAAAAGGTAAAAGGTGATAAGGGATGATCATTGGCATCGGAATTGACTTGGTTGAAATACCTAGAATCAAAGGAATCATTGAAAATAAAGGAAGTCACTTTCTTCAAAAGGTTTTTACCCAAAAAGAATTAGCAGGAGCCCCTTTAAATCCACAAAGAAAAATAGAGTATTTAGCAGGAAGATTTGCAGGAAAAGAGGCAGTAGCCAAAGCCTTTGGTACGGGGATTGGAAAACAATTAAATTGGAAGGATATTGAAATCAGTTCATTAGATTCAGGAAAACCAATCGTAGTGATCAAATCGACGGAAGTAGAGAAAGAAAATCTTACCATACATATCAGTATTTCTCATACAAAAACAATAGCAATCGCAAAAGTTATTATAGAACAAATATAGACAGCCTGCATATCTGTCCAAATTCGGACATACATATATAACGCAGTGAAAAAAGGAGGAGGAAAAGTGTTTCTGGTAACTGCAGAAGAAATGCGTGAAATTGACAGGAAGACGATTGAAGAAATTGGTATTCCAAGTATCGTTTTAATGGAAAACGCCGGAAGTCAAGTAGCGAGAGAAATGATGCAATTTATTTTCAAACCGGCAAAGATTGTGATTCTTTCCGGTCATGGGAATAATGGAGGGGACGGTTTTGTTACAGCTAGGCATTTGGGGAATCATGGTTATGACGTTCAAACTTGGTTAATTGGCAGTCCTGAAAAATTCACACCTGAAACGACGATTCATTTTAATGCACTTATTCAATCTGGATATAAAGTAAACATATTTAGCCAAGACAATGAACTGGAATTAAAGGAAAGTTTGATCAAAGCAGACATCATTGTAGATGCCTTATTGGGGACAGGTGCAACAGGAGGACTCAGGGAGCCATATAAATCAATCATCCAATTTGTAAATCAGACGAATGCAACGAAAGTGGCCATTGATATTCCCACGGGAGTGAATAGCAATACAGGAGAAGTGGTTGAACTTGCCTTAATTGCCGATTATACCATTACCTTTGCCTTACCTAAGATTGGGCAATATCTCTATCCGGGTACAGAGTATATAGGGAAACTAAAGGTAGTAGATATTTCAATCCCTTCTATTGTGATTAAGGAAGTTGACCCAAGAATCAGCCTTTTATCTCAGAACGACCTTCGTACACGTTTACCCATCCGCAAAAGAAATAGTCATAAAGGGACTTATGGTCATGCTTTTATCATAGGTGGCTCTAAAAATATGCCAGGTGCTATTACACTTGCAACAATGGCCGCTTTACGTACTGGTGCTGGGTTAACTACCTCAGCTGTACCAGCTTCAATCCAACCCATGGTGTTCTCTAGAGTCCCTGAAGCCATTTGTATTGCAATGGATGAAGATTCGACAGGACATTTTGCACTAAATAGTATAGAAGCTCTCCGATTAGAAGAAAAAAATTATACAGCGATCGGCATTGGCCCAGGAATTGGCCAATGGGAATTAGGGCTGGAATGGTTTAAAAAACTCCTTTTATCCATCAATCTTCCAATGATCATCGATGCAGATGGATTAAACCTCCTATCAAAGGAGATAGGTCTACTCGATCAACGAAAAAGTGAAACGATTCTTACCCCCCATCCAGGAGAGATGGCACGACTTATCAAACGAGATGTTGCCTATGTAGAAAAAAATCGAATCAAGGTTGCTAAAGAATTCGCATCTCAATATGGGGTTTATCTGCTGTTGAAAGGGGCGCATTCCCTTATCGCAACTCCAAATGGAGATTTGTATCTCAATCCAACTGGGGGGCCTGAACTAGCCAAGGGTGGTTCAGGTGATGTTCTAACAGGAATGATAACAGGATTCGTTGCTCAAAAATTACCGATCCTAGATGCAGTGATGTTAGCCGTCTATCTTCATGGGATTGCTGGAAATCTTGCTAGTAAACCTTCTAATTATAGTACAATCGCTACAGATGTAATCGACAAAATAGGTTTTGCCATGTCTACTTTGTCAAATCACGTCGATGCGTTACCGACACATTTCCCAGGAAATTGACAAGTTATTTGAATTTGTCGAATTAGAGGGGGAATATATAAAATGCGTCGAGCTAAATGGTTATTTGCTTTAGTTATCATTTTGCTTCTCTTCTCATCTGGTTGTGGACAAAAAAGTGCTGATGATATCGTTGGAGATTTAGAAGACACCTTAGATTCTTTAAATAGCTATAAGGCGATTGGAACAATGAATATAAAAACAGGCGAAACGACTCAAGAATACTCGGTAGAGGTTTGGTATAAACAGCCTAATTATTACCGAATTGCACTAAGTAATGCCAATTCTCAAGTAACACAAATCGTTCTAAAAAATGATGAAGGTGTCTTTGTCTTAGATCCTTCTTTAAACAAAAGCTTTCGCTTTAAAAGTGATTGGCCAGAATCAAATGGTCAAGTTTACTTATTTCAATCTCTTGCTAAAAGTGTAATTGAGGATGGAGAGCGTGTTTTTTCTGAAGAAGAAGATCATTATGTTTTCCAAATAAAAGGGAACTATCAAAATCAAACACTAAGCCAACAAAAGGTTTGGTTTGATAAAGATCTTCGCCCAATTAAAGTTGAAATTTTTGATCCTAATCAGACACAACTTGTGACCATGGAATTTACAAACTTTGAATTCGATGTTGAATTTGAAGATGATGCGTTTGATATGCAACGTAATTTGACAGGATGGGATCTAAGCTCTATGCCAACATTAGCCAACACAGACAATAGTAAGAGTTTTGGTATTATTGAACCAAGTTATATACCTTCTGGGGTAACAAAACAGGCTCCTCAAGTCATCAATCAAGGCGAAGATAGAAAAGTGGTTATTAAATATAAAGGTGAATTTAATTACAATCTCACAGAGTCAAGACCAAAAGCAATCAGCGCTTCAGCACCAGATTCTGCAAAAGCAGATATTATCGATCTTGGATATGGATTAGGTATCCTAACAGACATGGATGAAATAAGAACCCTTTCCTGGACATACGATGGTGTTGAATTTAAATTAACAGGTGATTTGCCTGCAGAAGAAATGGTTTCTGTTGCACAATCAGTATTTGAGCAATCAGGTAAATAATCAAAGTTCATAAAAAATATTTTTGGGCGGAAGAACCGCCCTTATTTTTTTCCAATTTTCCCATTTAAAAGAGATGCACGGACAACGGAGAACGTTGGAATATACAAATCTTAAGAAGACGAATGTTGACAAAAGAGCAAAGAAAAGACTAAGATTGGCGATAGAAGTAAATGAGATGGGTGTGAAGATTGTGGAAGAGATTCGACAAGAAAAACCAAGTTATCTGACATTATTTTTACGAAAGTCTCCAAGAGTAAAAATTGTAGAATCTTTAGTTTTTGTTTTTTATATATTAACTTTAATTGTAATCGTAGGATATAATCATCCTTCATTTAAAATCTACGCTGTTATCGGTGCCGTCTTTATTCTGCTGATCCAGCCATTTTTTTATCAATTGCTTTATCGACCACTATATATTTTAACGAATGTTGACTTAAGAATTAGAAAGGGGAATCAGCAAACCATCATTCCTTTGGTGCAAATTGAACCTGCTTATGATTTACGTCATTTTTACAAAATCAAAGGAAAAAAAACAGCGTTAGCCGTTTCTGATGAGTTTTTAAAAACGTTAGAAGAGCAAATTGCAAAAGCTAAAAGATAGAAGGTGCATAAGGTGGAACACTCTTTTTATCGTCCAACTATTGCTGAGATTGATTTAGATGCTGTAACCCATAATGTCCATTTTTTCAAAGAACGGATTCCTCATTCAATGACAATACTTGCAATCGTTAAGGCTGATGCTTATGGCCATGGTGCGGTACCTATTGTTAAGCATTTGCAATCGATTGGAATACATTATTTTGCGGTTGCTTTTATAGATGAAGCCATCGAATTAAGAAAGGCAGGCATCATGGATCCCATTCTTATCTTAGGACATACCTCGATATCTGCTGTTGAAAAAGCCTTTGAATATGATATAACCCTTACAGTTTTTACTAAAGAAATAATCAAGCAGATCCATCTTGTAGGAGAAAAACAAAAAAAGAAATTGAAAGTTCATATAAAGGTAGATACCGGAATGGGGAGAATTGGGGTTTTCCCTGAAGAAGCACTAACCTTTTTTCATGAATTAAGAAAATCTCCTTGGATTGAGATTGAAGGGGTCTTTACTCATTTTGCCACAGCAGATGAGGAAGATAAAACATTTACGCAAAAGCAATATAAGACATTTATGACTGTTGCAGAAAAAATGAAATCAATCCAAGATATACGTTTTGTCCATGCTTCTAATAGTGCTGCGATGATTGATATGCCTAATCTACAACAAACAATGACACGGCTAGGAATTAGCTTGTATGGATTACTTCCTTCAAAGAATGTAAAGATTTCAAATCATCATTTAAAGCCAGTGATGTCGATCAAATCCAAAGTAGTGTATTTAAAAAAGGTTTTTAAAGGACAATCGGTTAGTTATGGTGCTACATTTGTAGCTCCAAGAGATACAATGGTTGCAACGATTCCAATCGGATATGCAGATGGCTTTTCAAGGGGGTTATCCAATAAAGGATTTGTTCTAATTCGTGGAGAAAAAGCTCCTGTGATTGGCCGTGTTTGTATGGATCAAATCATGATTGATGTAACCGATATTCCATTGGTTCAAGTGGATGATGAAGTAGTCATTTATGGCACGCAAAATGGACTGTCGATTCAAATGGATGATCATGCAGAACAATTAGGTACGATTAACTATGAGTTAGCTACACTCGTAGGAAAGAGGATCCCGCGAATTTATTTAAAGGATGGCCAAATTGATGCTGTGATCAACAACTTATGGAGATAGGTGATGTAATGAAGGCCAAGATCCCATATTTTGTTGCTTTAATACCGATTGTATTAACGGTTGCATTTCTCATGATCACTGTATTTCTTTTAGATATTCCCTTATTTATTCCATTACTATTTGGCTATTTTTTAACGGTTCTTATTGCCATGATTTATCACATAAAGGTTCAATCTCTATGGATAGCTTCAATTAGCGGAATTCGCTCTATCTCGATGATAATTGTCATCCTTGTTTTAATTGGTATCTTAATTGCAATCTGGTCTAGTAGTGGTACAATCGATGCTCTTGTCTATTATGGTTTAGCTCTAATTCATCCAAACTATTTGGTCTTCATTAGTTTTATTGTGAGCTCTTTGATCTCCATGCTTTTAGGAACTTCTGTGGGAACCTCTAGTACAGTAGGCGTTGCTTTTATGGGGATGGCACACCATTTGGGGATTTCTCCTTCTCTTGTTGCAGGGGCTTTGGTGTCCGGAGCATTTGTTGGGGATCGGACCTCCCCCTTATCTTCAGCAGCACAAATGAACTCACTAGTTACGGATACCAACTACTATGAAAATATCAAGGAACTGCTAAAAACACTGATTCCAGCAATGATGATTACCTCAATTTTCTATTTATTTATAGAAAGTGGGATAGATAGCATTGGTGGAGGGGCAGATTTTGTTGTTGGACAAGCAAGGAGAGAAATAGTTAGTTTATATGGCACATTATCCCTTTGGTTACTTTTGCCCCCTTTAGTTATCATGATTTTAGCTTTTTTTAAAATTTCAACACGATTAAATTTGTTAGCAGGTATTCTGATTGGGGCTGTCTTAGCATATATATTTCAAGGAAGGGATGTCTTAGAATTAGGCCAATATGCTCTCTTCGGATTTAATCATCCAAATGGGAAATTATTTGGCGGAGGATGGAATATGTTTAACCAAATCCTTCTTATTGTTGTTGCTGGTGCCTTTTACGGGGTTTTAGATTCATCAGGCATTTTATCAATCATTTTAGATAAAATGACAAAATCGATGAAAAATGAATTATCAGTTGTTCAAAAAACAATGGGAATCAGTATTGCATCAGCTGCCCTATCTTCTACCCAGGTGATGGGTATCATTATTCCTGGAAAAGTCATGTCAAATATCTATAAAAAAATGGATATGAAGCTTACCTTATTAAATCGGATGATTTCAGATTCTGGAATGATGGTTGCAGGATTAATTCCTTGGAATTTGAATGCGATTCTTTTAGGAATAGCGTTAAATATATCTGTATTAGATTATTTACCCTATGCCTTCCTTTTAGTTGTATTGCCAATCTATAGCTATTTGCACTATTGGTGGGGTTTTGCTAAAAAGGAAAAAACTACTGGCAGGAAAATTGCAAAAAATATCGAATAATAGTGTATAATAGTATTTTGTATAGTATTGTTTTCCTACTGCTTTTTATCAAGTATATTTTTGCATGAAATTCGACATAATGGTATTATTAAAAAGAAATGATTATTGTTATCTTGTTCTCGTGATATTTGTTGGGGGTGCTTAGACTGTGGCCAGTACAAAACGTATTATGATCACCTTACCTCAAAATCTTTTACAAGAGGTAGATGGAGTAGTGAGAAAGGAAAATTTAAATCGTAGCGAATTGATACGGGAAGCAATGAAATTGTATCTCCAAGAGAGAAGAAAAAGATCCATTCGTGAAAGTATGCAAAAAGGTTATATGGAAATGGCTAATATTAACCTTAACCTTGCCTCTGAATCTTTTGTTTTAGAGGATGAGGCTGATACAGCTTTGGACCGCTTAGTAAGCGGGGTGTAAGTCTTGATTGTTAAACGTGGCGATGTTTTTTTGCGGATCTTTCCCCTGTGGTTGGATCAGAACAAGGGGGAATTCGCCCTGTTTTAATCATACAAAATGATATAGGGAATCGCTTCAGTCCGACCGTCATCGTCGCAGCTATTACAGCACAGATTCAAAAGGCAAAATTACCTACACATGTCGAGATTGATGCGAAGACATATGGGTTTGATCGTGATTCTGTTATTTTATTAGAACAGATTCGAACCATTGATAAGCAAAGATTAACAGATAAGATCACACATCTAGATGAAGAAATGATGTTAAAAATCAATGATGCCTTGCAAATTAGTTTAGGAATGATAGACTTTTAAAGAGGGTTAAACCCTCTTTTTTTAATGAGAATAAAGGGAGAAATGTAAATGGAATCATTACAATTTATGACACGTCAAATTGGGGAAGAAATGCATTTAAAAGAAGAACAAATAAAGCAGGTCATATCTTTATTGGATGATGGCAATACCATTCCTTTTATTGCGAGATATCGAAAAGAAATAACTGGGCAATTGGATGAAACCCAATTAAGGGAAATTGCTGAGAGAATTACTTATTTAAGGACATTATATGATCGAAAACTAGAGGTTATACGTCTTATTGATGAACAAGGGAAGTTAACGGAAGAATTGCGAATACAGATTGAACAAGCCACCAAATTACAACAAATAGAGGACCTATATCGCCCTTATAAGCCTAAACGAAGAACGAGAGCGAGTATTGCTAAAGAAAAAGGATTGGAACCATTTGCTTCTATTTTGTTGGATCCAAGCAAAGTGGACCAAATTGAAGAGATAGCACTTCAGTTTATCAATCCAAATCAAGAAGTAGGCTCAATCGAAGACGTGATACAAGGTGGACAAGATATTATTGCAGAAATGATTTCAGACGATCCTTCAGTTAGACAATGGATCAGAGAAGAAACTTTAAAACATGGGGTACTCATCGTACAAGCAAAAGATAAACAACAAGAAAGCGTCTACGAAATGTATTACGATTATCAAGAACCAGTAAAAAGCATCAGAAGTCACCGAATATTAGCCATCAATCGTGGAGAAAAAGAGGATTTTATAAAAGTTAAAATACATATGGAAGAAGAGTCTATTTACAAACACATACAAAAAAAGTTTACTCCACTAACAAATTTTAAGAAGTTACCTGAAAGGCTTCTTCTGGTTATTGAAGATAGCTATAAACGATTGATTGCACCTTCAATAGAAAGGGAAGTTAGACAAATTTTAACGGAAAAAGCAGAGGAACAAGCAATACATATTTTTTCAGCTAACCTTAGACAGCTTTTATTACAACCTCCGATTAAAGGGAAAATGGTTCTTGGGGTGGATCCAGCTTATCGAACTGGTTGTAAGCTTGCAGTCATCGATCCAACCGGTAAAGTAGAGGATATAAGAGTGATTTATCCAACTCCACCACAAAATAAAATAGAGGAGTCTAAAAAGCAACTAAAGGAGTTGGTCGATCGATTTCAGATCGAATTAATTGTAATTGGCAATGGGACGGCTTCGAGAGAAACAGAACAATTTATTGCTGATTTTATTCGAGAAATGGAGCAAGATATCTTTTATTTGATTGTCAATGAAGCTGGAGCAAGTGTATATTCAGCTTCTGAATTAGCAAGAGAAGAATTCCCTGAGTTGGATGTATCAGAGCGTAGCGCGATCTCGATTGCTAGAAGAATACAAGATCCATTAGCAGAGCTTGTAAAAATCGATCCCAAATCAGTTGGTGTTGGTCAATATCAGCATGATGTATCTCAAAAGAGATTAGAAGAAAGTTTGAAACAAGTGGTCGAATCCGTAGTAAACTACGTGGGAGTAGATGCAAATACCGCTTCAGTTTCTCTCTTACAATATATCTCAGGTATGAATAAGACAGTAGCCAAAAATTTGGTAGCCTACCGTGAAGAATATGGGAAATTTAATTCTCGTGAGGAATTGAAAAATATCCCTAGATTCGGAGCCAAAACGTATGAGCAAGCAATTGGGTTTTTAAGAATTGATGGAGACAATCCATTAGATAAAACCTCTATTCATCCTGAATCTTATCAAGTTGCCTACGATTTACTTGACTATATAGGGTATCCTGTTCATGACATCGGTAGCGAAAAAATAAAAGAAAAACTAAAGGAAATACAAGTAGATGCATTAAGTCAACATTTACAAATTGGAATACCCACTTTGAAGGATATCATAGAGAGTTTAATTCGCCCTTTTAGAGACCCGCGAGACGAATTACCAAAACCGATCCTGCTAAAAGATATTTTAAAAATTGAAGATTTAAAACCAGGAATGCATTTACAAGGTACTGTTCGTAATGTTGTCGATTTTGGCGCATTTATAGATATTGGTGTGAAAGAAGATGGGCTAGTTCATATTTCGGAATTAAGCGATCATTATGTGAAACACCCATTAGATGTTGTTTCTGTTGGAGATATCGTCGATGTTAGGGTTCTTCAAATCGATGTTTCGAAAAAGAGAATCAGCCTTACGATGAAAAATCAAGGGAAATAGTTGCTGATATGGGAAATGAAAGAAGCGGCCTATGAAGGTCGCTTCTGTTCCAAGT
>NZ_LSKU01000002.1:52410-78354 GCF_001561915.1 Tepidibacillus decaturensis
GGGCCAGCCTCCTACCCGATTTGTTCTTTTTTTATATAGGAGAGCCAAAATTCATTCAAAAGTTTGATCCTGTACTTATCTTTATAATAAAAAGCTTGGGTAAATTGACGACGTAACCAATCTGGCACAGAATCGCCCCTTTCCATTTTCGAATTATATGTTATCCTATGTAGATGAATGAAAATTGGTTCGAAACTCAATCTATGTAGGTGATTTGAATGGAAAATGATGAGCTACAACGATTAGTCGAGGAAATATCCTTACACTTCTTTTCAATGCCATTCCTACACAAGGCTATCTTTAATTCTCGTTTAAAAACAACTGGTGGAAGATATCTGACCAAAACACATCATCTTGAATTTAACCCAAAGTCTTATGAACAGTATGGTTTGGATGAACTAATTGGCATCATCAAACATGAATTATGTCATTACCATATGCATCTTCAGGGGAAAGGATATAAACATAAAGACCAAGATTTTAAACAGTGTTTGAAAAAAATAGGTGGTAGCCGTTTTGCGAAACAGCTAAGCAAGCAAAAAGAACAACCTTATCGGTTTCTTCTTGAATGTAGAACATGTGGACAGCAATATTTTAGAAAAAAGAAAATGAATCCTGATCGTTATCGTTGTGGAAAATGTGGCGGAAAAT
Organism: Tepidibacillus decaturensis; assembly: GCF_001561915.1. Lineage (GTDB taxonomy): Bacteria > Bacillota > Bacilli > Tepidibacillales > Tepidibacillaceae > Tepidibacillus_B > Tepidibacillus_B infernus. The sequence goes on from NZ_LSKU01000002.1 coordinate 53,062, forward strand.
TAAAAGGAATTGAGATCGATTATCAAAAATGATGTTGACAAAGGATAGGCTAGTATGATAAATTATAAAAGTCACTGTTAGATGATCCTCGTTAGCTCAGTTGGTAGAGCACTCGGCTGTTAACCGAGTTGTCGCAGGTTCGAGTCCTGCACGAGGAGCCATATGGAGAGATACTCAAGAGGCCGAAGAGGACGGTTTGCTAAACCGTTAGATCGAGCAATCGGTGCGAGGGTTCGAATCCCTCTCTCTCCGCCATTCTATGAAGTAATAAATATGGCCCGTTGGTCAAGTGGTTAAGACACCGCCCTTTCACGGCGGTAACAGGGGTTCGAATCCCCTACGGGTCACCAAAACAGATGTCAGTTTTCAGAAGTCAGAGGTCGGAAATAAATACATTAAAAAAAATTTAAGTTCTAGTACCCGTTTAGTTTGCGAAAGCAAGCTATTTTAATTTTAATGAAAATATAACTTTCTTCTATCTTAATTTTTATTATGGCGGCCATGGCGAAGTGGTTAACGCACCGGATTGTGGCTCCGGCATCCGTGGGTTCGATCCCCACTGGTCGCCCCATTAGATTAGGCTTTAATTAGTCTCTTATGAGCCATTAGCTCAGCAGGTAGAGCACCTGACTTTTAATCAGGGTGTCACAGGTTCGAATCCTGTATGGCTCACCAGCTTCGTTTGACGATTTGTCGTTTTCATGATAAAATATTATATGTTTAAATTTATTTTATATGCGGTCGTGGTGGAATCGGCAGACACGCTATCTTGAGGGGGTAGTGGTCCTTGACCGTGCGAGTTCAAGTCTCGCCGACCGCACCATTAAACTTCTGAGCCTTACGTCGGATATTCTTCCTTTTATTTCTATTTTGCTTATTCCGACCATATATAAGATCATGCGGGTGTAGTTCAATGGTAGAACTCCAGCCTTCCAAGCTGGTAGCGTGGGTTCGATTCCCATCACCCGCTCCATTAAAAATGAGCGTGACAACGTTGATTAATCTTCTGAGTAAGCGAAGATTGTTGTGCCCGAAGATAAGATAAAAAAGTGTACCCATAGGGTACTTTTTTTGTACAAACATTTCTACTTTTGTATAATAGATATTAACAAGGAGTGATCAAATTGAATAACTTTACATTTTTAAATCCTACGAAGCTTTTATTTGGAGAAGGCCAAGTTGCAAATGTAGGTAGAGAAGCTGCAGTATTTGGTAAAAAGGTTTTAATTGTTACTGGTGGGGGTAGTGTAAAGAGATCAGGATTATTTGATCAAGTGATGGATCATTTAAAAAGGGAGCGTTTAGCTGTATATGAACTAGCTGGCGTCGAGCCAAATCCACGTTTAACAACGATACATAAAGGGATTGAAATTTGTAAGACTGAAGGAATTGATTTAGTATTAGCTGTGGGTGGAGGAAGTGTTATTGATGCTTCAAAGGCAATCTGCGCTGGAGCAAAGTATGATGGAGACGTCTGGGATTTCTATATAGGAAAGGCTGTTGTTGAAAAGGCATTACCTCTAGGTGTGATTTTGACATTAGCTGCAACTGGATCAGAAATGAATGGTGGATCTGTTGTAACCAATTGGGAAACACAACAAAAATTATCAACTGGAAGCATTCATTTGTATCCCAAATTCTCCATTTTGGACCCTACATTAACTTACACTGTACCTAAAGATCAAACTGTTTATGGAATTGTGGATATGATGGCTCATGTATTTGAACAATACTTTAGCCATACTGAAAATACACCCTTACAAGATCGATTATGTGAATCTGTATTAAATACGGTTATAGAAAATGCTGAACCTGTTCTTAAAAACCCTGAGGATTATGAAGCTCGTTCAAATCTTTTGTTAGGTGGGACAATGGCTTTAAATGGAATGATCAGTATGGGTATGGAAGGCGATTGGGCCACTCATGGAATTGAACATGAAGTAAGTGCAATCTATGATATCCCTCATGGTGGTGGTCTAGCGATTCTCTTCCCAAACTGGATGAAATATGTCGTTGATGAACGAGTAGAAAAATTTAAGCAGTTTGCGATACGCGTATGGAATGTGAACCCTTCAGGAAAAACTGATAAAGAAATCGCTCTTGAAGGAATTGAGAAAGTAAGGGAATTTTTCAACCAAATCGGTGCCCCATCCCGATTAAAAGATTATGATATCGACGATCTAAATCTTGATCTGATGGCAGAGAAGGCAGTTGAACGGGAAGGAACGATTGGTCGCTTTAAAAAATTAACTAAGGAAGACGTAAAAAATATTCTTACCATGAGTCTATAATGATCCCAAATAAAACAACTCGTAGCTGTGTAGCTACGAGTTGTTGCTCTTTTAAACCACTTTCAATTATGATAATGTATAATGATGGATCATTCATGCAGTTTGTAAGTAGAAAATATATGAAAATAGGAAAAGCTAAACATAGATGATAAATGTTAAGGAGATTTTTATGTCCAAACCCTATGTTTTTTTTACTAATGATGTTTTTGAAACACAACAATTGGCTAGTAAATTGGCCAAATATTTACATCCTGGAGATGTTATCACCTTAGAAGGCGATTTAGGAGCGGGTAAAACTAGCTTTACTCAAGGTATTGCGAAAGGCTTAGAGATTTCACAGGTTGTCAATAGCCCAACCTTTACGATTATAAAGGAGTATTACGGTCGTATTCCATTGTATCACATGGACGTATACCGATTAGAAGATGGTGCTGAAGATCTGGGTTTTGAGGAGTATTTCTATGGTGAAGGGGTTACCATGATTGAATGGGCTTCGATGATCCATGAGTTCTTACCGGAGGAGTTACTTAACATTAAGATAGAAAAAATAAGTAATGATCAGCGAAAGATTACTTTTGAACCTAAAGGAGAAAGGTATATCCAATTATGTGAGGAGTTTTCAAGGAATGAAGATTTTAGCGATTGATACATCTACAGCGGTTATGGGCGTTGCTTTATTAGACGAAAAAAAGATCTATGCAGAGATGACAACGAACCTCAGAAAAAATCATTCTATTCGTTTAATGCCAACTGTCGCCCAACTTTTTGATGAGGTAAAATGGAGTCCTAATGAAATTGATCTTGTTGCAGTAGCAAAAGGACCTGGGTCCTATACCGGTGTTCGTATTGGCGTAACAACTGCAAAAACCTTTGCTTGGGCTCAAAATATACCGATTGTAGGAGTGTCTACATTAGAAACCATGGCGTATCAACAACATTCATTTCCAGGAGTGATTTCACCTCTTATCGATGCTCGTAGGGGACAAGCTTATGTTGGCCTTTACCAACAAAGAAATGACAGCTGGAGCAACCTTGAATATGACAGGATTATTTTACTTTCTGACTGGCTACAAATTCTTAAAAAAAGAGAAGAGCAAGTCCTATTTGTCGGAGATGATGTTTCCCTACATCAAACACAAATCGATGAATTTTTAGGCGAATATGCAACATATTCATCTTCTCCTTTTAATCTACCTCGGCCTAGTGTGATAGGGTGGCTTGCCTATCAGCAGTATCTGACAGGTACGGTAGACAACACCTTTGATTTCACCCCAGCGTACTTACAGTTAGCTGAAGCAGAAGTAAAATGGTTAGAAAAACAAAAACTTGCTAAAGGTTAGGTGTTTTGTTTGGGGAAAAAACAACTTAATATTAGAAAAGCAAATATTGAAGATGTAGAGCAAATGTGGAATGTGGAGCAAGCCTCATTTTCCAAACCATGGTCGAAGGAAGCCTTTGTTAGTGAGATGACGACGAATCGATTTGCCCAATATTATGTTCTAGAAATAGAAGGGGATATTGTTGGCTATGCAGGAATGTGGATTATTCTAGACGAAGCACATGTAACAAATATTGCGATTCATCCCCATGCTAGAGGACAAAAATTAGGAGAATTGATGATGAGGCATTTAATGGCCATAGCAAAAATGTTTGGGGCCAAAAGCATGACGTTAGAGGTTCGGGTTTCTAATCAGATTGCTCAAAATTTATACCGGAAACTAGGCTTTAAAGAAGAAGGATTACGTAAAAATTATTATGCAGATACAATGGAAGATGCAATAATCATGTGGGTGAATTTGGAATGACTTATATTTTAGCGATTGAGACAAGTTGTGATGAAACTTCTGTGGCTGTGGTTAAAGATGGCCAAACCATTTTATCCAATATCGTTTCCTCCCAGATTGACGTTCATAAGAGGTTTGGTGGGGTTGTTCCCGAAGTAGCATCAAGGAAACATGTAGAAGGGATTAATTTTATTTTAGATGAGGCACTAAGAGAAGCGAATCTAACCTTAGATGATATTTCTGCTATAGCTGTAACTTACGGACCAGGTCTGATTGGAGCATTATTGGTGGGAATTGCTGCAGCCAAAGCTATTGCTTTCGCCAAAGAAATTCCTCTAATTGGTGTTCATCATATTGCTGGTCACATCTATGCAAACCATTTAGTTAAACCTCTTCAATTCCCATTGATTGCATTGGTGGTCTCTGGAGGACATACTGAATTGGTCTATATGAAGGATCATCTTCAATTTGAAATCCTTGGTCAAACAAGAGATGATGCGGCTGGTGAAGCTTACGATAAAGTTGCAAGGGTATTAAAGTTACCTTATCCAGGCGGTCCCCATATTGATCGTCTAGCTAAAGAGGGAAAGCCTGTAATTCCACTACCAAGGGCATTAATGGATGATAGTTATGATTTTAGCTTTAGTGGTTTGAAATCAGCAGTGATAAACACAATGCATCATGCTGAACAAAAAGGCACCAAGATTTCACAAGAAGATATGGCGGCTAGTTTCCAAGAGGCTGTAGTAGAGGTATTAGTTGAAAAAACAATGAGAGCGATTAAGGAAAAACAGGTAAAACACCTTATTTTAGCTGGAGGAGTTGCAGCAAACCAAGGTTTACGTTCAAACTTGCAACATGTCTGCAAGCAACTTGATGTTGAGTTAACCATTCCTCCATTAGCTTTATGTACAGATAATGCGGCGATGATTGCAAGTGCTGGATACTTCTATCATATTAAAAGGAAATGGAGTACATTAGACTTAAATGGTGTGGCTGGATTGGCATTAACTACAGTTTAATAGTTACATGCAAAAAAAGATTTACTTCACAAGTAAGTCTTTTTTAAAAGATAATAAAGTATAAGTTTCTTCCACTTGTCATTTAGGGGTTTGTATATTCCATAAGCTGCGACATAGCGTGACTAGCAGCTTTAGCTGTGTAGCACGACTTGTACACTTTGTGTGCCTTCAGAAGTGCCCTTCTCTCCTTAATCTTTATTCATAGAAGGGCACGGATGACGGAGCGCGATGGAATATACAAACCTTTTCTTATGCATTGTGGATATAATTTATCCACAGTATTGTGGATATGTGGATAGATATTGGTATGCAAGGTACCATCAGGGATGAAAAATTAATGGGTTATGGACAATTTTTTAACCAGAAATTGTGAATTATGTTGATAAGTAGGGTCAAAATAGAATTAAAGCAGGATCAGAATGTGAATAATATTGTGGATATGTGGATATTTGAAAATTTCACAATTTTTCAGACAGGATTTCTAGCAAAAATATAGAAATGATGGAGGGAATAGTGAGGTAGCTATTTGAAAGGGGTTCATCATTTGTGAAAGATTGGTCTAGTCATCATTATTTAAAAGTTTTTATCTTTATTTTAGTCCCTATGCTCCTGTTAATCGATAAAAATGAATCTTATGATTTACAGAATCAATTAAGTCCTTATCTATTTTGGGGAATGCTGTTATTCTCTATATTATTAGCGGTTATGGTTGCAAAGTCGGTAGAAAAAAGAACACAAATGCGCTTACGACAATTAAAAGAAGAGTTAGATTCTTTAAGAAATACAGGAAAACCATTATCAGTGGCTGATGATCATTTTGGTGAAATCGCCCAATCAGTAAATGATATAAACGAAAATTTATCAAACAAACAAAGGATAAATAAAGCAATTTTAGATAGTATTCCATTAGGCATTATATTCTACGATGACCAAGGCAAAGTGATGTATGTAAATCAAAAAGCATATGAAATTACAGGTTATACTAAAGAAGAAATTGAACGATTTACTGTAAAAGGTAATATTCTGAATCATAGTGAATATGTATTTTGGAAAACCTTACATTCTGGGGAATCTTTTTTTGGTTTTGAAAGCTTCTGCCCAACAAAAGATGGTCGGGAGATCCCGGTGATGACCTCAACAAAACCGTTATATGATTCTGAATCAAAACAGATGATTGGGATTATTAGTACATTTATAGATATCTCAGAGCAAAATCGACTACGAAAAGTAGAACAACATGCCAAAGTGATGTTGGATCATATCTCAGATGGTGTGATTACTGTGGATAACTTTGGCGTGATCAACGGTTTTAATCGTGGTGCAGAGGAAATGACTGGATTTAAAACAGAAGAGGTACTTGGCAAGTATTATGATGATGTCTTTATAAAACGGAAAACCATTTTTACTAAATTGACTCAGACCTTGCGTTCAGGAAGAGAATATAGCAATTATAAGAAAGAAATGATTGATGTATCCGGTGAAAAGGTTTTTCTGATGATTACAACTCGTATCCTAAGGAATGAGCAGGGAAAACAAATCGGTGCGATGGGGATTTATAAAGATATTACGCTGATGGTTGAACTAGAACAACAAATCCAAAGGGCAGAAAAGCTTGCCGTAGTTGGTGAATTGGCTGCAGGAACCGCCCATGAAATTAGAAATCCTCTTACCACCATTAAAGGGTTTATACAGGTATTTGAAAATGAATTAAAGGATAATGATAAGAAACAATACATTCATCTTGTTTTAGATGAAATTAATCGTATTAATGAAATTATTAAAGAAATGTTGTTACTAGCTAATCCTAGTGATTCATTTAAGAAGTGGATGCAAATTAATCAGATTATTAAAGAAACCATTACTTTTATGAGTGCAGAAGGGGCAATGTATAATGTTGAATTAGTAACGGATTTGCAAGAGGAACTCCCCCTTGTTTTTATTGACGAAGGGCAAATCAAACAAGTTTTTGTTAATATGATTCGAAATGCAATTCAAGCCATGAAGAAAGGTGGCATCATGGAGATAGCTTCTTTGTATAATCCTATACAGCAAAGAATTGAAGTAATCTTTACTGACCATGGGGAAGGTATTCCAGAGGAACAGTTACCAAGGGTATATGAACCTTTCTACACAACAAAGCATGATGGGACAGGGTTAGGCATTCCAGTATCTTTCCGAATTATGAAGAACCATGATGGCGATTTGCAAATCTTTAGTACCCAAGGTGAGGGAACAAAGGTAGTTTTATTTTTCCCAATACAGACGGATGATTCTTTTATTGACGGGCAAGAATAGGTAATGATGTCTTGTCTAGGAGGATGTAATCACGATGGCCAAGCTAAACCGTTGGTTTGTAATCCTTTTATTGACGATCTTTTTGATAGGATCGTCTTTTTCATATACCCTTGGTAAAAATAAAGACCAAATTGTGTTAATCATCATAAATCAACTTTCTTTTTATGATCAAACTAAATATAAAAATATAGATGGATTTAAGCAATTAGAGCAAGATGGGATAAAAGGTGCAATGAACCTTAATTCAGCTAGCAGTAGAAGTGATGCTAATAGCTATTTAACGATTGGAGCAGGGAGTAGAGGTATCGGTGTCAGTGATATGGGGAATTCGTATCAATCTTATGAAAGCATTGCAAAGTACAAAGGAATGAATGCGTTAGAAGTATATGAACAACAAACAGGATCAGAAGTAGCAGAAAGGGATGATCTGATTCTCTTTCTGCCCATTGAAAAATTACGAGATCAGGTACAAAAATTTCCATTTCACATTGGAGCCTTAGGTGAATCATTAAAACAGGCAGGCCTGACGGTAAAGGTTTACGGAAACAATGATACATTTGAGAGGATAAGATATGCACCATTGATTACAATGGATCAAACTGGGTTAAGTTATGGAGATGTAAGTGAAAATACCTTAATCAAGGATCGAAAAAGACCTTATGGAGTAAAAACAAACTATCTCTACTTGTTGGAAAAATGGAGAGAAAATCGTGAATTAACTGATTTGCTTATTTTTGATTTAGGAGATTTATATCGGCTTGAACAATTTAGAGACCAGATGAACAACGACTATGAAGAGCAACTTAGAAATGTCATTTATCAGGAGATAGGCCAATTTATTCAAACGATCATCAACCAACTGAATCAAAACCAAACATTGATTGTATTATCCCCAATGGTAGGCCAACAAGCAGTAAAAGAGGATATGCTTTTATCTCCAGTCTGGGTCTATCATGGACAAGAACAAGGGAATTTCCTCATTTCTGGTACCACGAAACGACCAGGAATTGTGGCGAATATTGATATCGCGCCGACAATTCTTGAAAAGTTAGAAGTTAAACAGCCTTCATACATGTTGGGCCAAAAAATCAAGAGCATCGATGAGAACCTTAGTTTAGAGGAAGAAATACAGCAGATTTCTACCACATATAGAACAAGAGCTACGGTTTTATATACTTATGTCGGATGGCAAATCTTTATTCTTATTTTATCGATTTGGGTTTGGTTAAGAAATTACAAAAGAAGCTTTTCTTGGATTCAAATAGGTTTATTAAGTATGTTATTTATGCCGTTTCTTCTATTAGTCACAGCTGATTGGATCTCCAATTACGCCTACCTTTATCTAGGTACTTTGATTGGAATTAGTTTAGTTTTAGCATGGTTGGCCCAACAATTAAAACCCATTAAAATCTTTTTTCTAGTGGGTATATTGATTTTTTTAGCCATAACTTTAGATACCTTCATGGGTGGGCCACTGATGAAAAGATCCTACCTTGGGTATGATCCGATCATTGGTGCTAGATATTATGGGATTGGTAATGAATTTATGGGCGTTTATATTGGCGCAACCTTATTATTTATCTCTCACTTTCTGCAAATGAAAAAGAATGGGGTTACTTTTTTTATTACCTTATTTGTTTTTGCAGGGATTAGTTTTATTCTTTTATATCCTACGCTTGGAACGAATGCGGGGGGAGCAATATCTGCGATTGTAGGTACGGGAATAGCTACAATAAGGTTTGCTGGCTTAACCTTTAACAAAAAAGGGATTATCTGGATGTTAATCATATTGGTTTTTGGATTAGGTATGCTATTGTTTATAAACAGTATCGTTCCAATAGAAAGCAAATCACATATTGGTAGAGCATTATCCAAACTTTATCAAGGAGATTTCACTACGATCTTTCAAACGATTGAAAGGAAGTTAGCCATGAATTTTAAACTGATACAAGTTTCTTCATGGAGTAAGGTAATGGTGACTTCTATTTTTGCAATGGCAATCATTTTTCTAAAACCAAAAGGAACATTGAAACGAGTGATGGAGCATTACCCTGATGTTTTTCATGGTTTTTTTGGTATCGTTGCTGCTTCGATCACCGCCTTATTTGTAAATGATTCAGGTGTTGTGGCTGCATCAACGATGATCATCTTTGCAGCAGTTCCTATGTTATTTTTAGCTATTAATGAAGAAAGGAGCTAGATTGTTTCTAGCTCCTCCTGAATTTCTTCCCATTGTAACATCAGATGATCTAGTTGGACTTTCATTTGTTGAAGCTCATCATTCTTAGCATAAGAAAGTTGATGGTCAGAATAAACCTCTGGCTGAAGAAGTTCTGTTTCAATTTTTCTTATTTCTTCTTCCAATCTCTCTATCTCTGCTTCAATACTTTCAATTTTTCTTTTCAATGATCTTTCTATTTTTTGCCTTTCTTTCTCTTCTATATATTGTTGTTTCGTCGCCTTTTGCTCAATTTGTGTAGATTGAACTTGTGTTTGTTCCTCTAGTTCAGCTTTTTTTTCTAAGTAATAGCTATAATTCCCCAAATAATTAGTTGCCCCTTCTGTTGTTAGCTCGATCGTCCTTGTTGCAATTCGATTTAAAAAGTAACGATCATGAGAAATGAAGAGGATTGTTCCAGGATAATCGATCAGTGCATTTTCTAATACTTCACGACTAAAAATATCTAGGTGGTTGGTAGGCTCGTCCAACAATAAAAAATTTGCTTTTTGTAGCAATAATTTTGCCAAGGAAACTCTAGCTTTCTCCCCACCACTTAAATCTTTTATCTTCTTAAAAACATCATCCCCAATAAAGAGGAAGTTTCCTAATAGGGTGCGAATTTCACTTTCTAACATCGTTGGATGTTCATCCCATATTTCATCAATCACTCTTTTTTCTAAATGCAAGCGATCCTGCTCTTGGTCATAATACCCGATCATTACATTAGAGCCGTATTGAATTATCCCATCGACCTGAATCTCTGCAATAGGATTTCCAGAAATGGATTTAAATAATGTAGATTTACCAATCCCGTTTGGCCCGATGAGGGCAACGCGTTCCCCTCTTGTAATATCAAAGGAAACATTTTCGAATAGATGGCGAGCCCCAATCCCGATGGAAAGGTCTTTTACAGACAGAACTTGAGTACCACTCTGTTTCTCGATATCAAAGGTAAAGTAAGCTTTTTTTTGTTTAAGTATAGGCCGATCTATTTTTTCGATTTTCTCTAGGGCCTTTCTTCTACTTTGTGCCCTTCTAGTGGTTGAGGCTCTTGCAATATTTTTTTGAATGAAATCTTCTAACTTGGCAATCTCTGCTTGTTGTTTTTCATATTTTTTCAATGTTAATTCCAATTGCTGTGCCTTTTGCTCAATATATTGACTGTAATTCCCTACGTAACGAGTTGCCTTTGTTCTTTCAATTTCATAAATCACTGTGACCAAGGCATCCAAGAAATAACGATCATGCGAAACAACTAAGATGGCACCAGAATAGGATTTTAAATAAGCTTCAAGCCAAGTCAAGGTTTCAATATCCAAATAATTGGTTGGTTCATCTAATATAAGAAGATCAGGCGAAATTAATAAGAGCTTTGCTAGAGCAAGTCTTGTTTTTTGACCACCGCTTAAGGTGTGAATAAAGGTTTCTTCATAAGGAAAAGAGTGGAATCCTAAGCCGTGTAAAACGCCCCTAATTTGTGATTCATATTCGTATCCACCTTGATCTTTAAACCGTTCCATCGATTCTGAGTATTCTTTTAATAATTTTTCATACATGGTCGTGTTTTCGAGATAGGTTGGGTCAGACATTTTTTCTTCTAAACGACGAAGTGCTTGTTCTTGTTTAATCAGGACTGAAAAGACAAGCTTCATTTCTTCCCAAATGGTTAATTCTGTATCAAGTCCACTATCTTGAGTTAAATAGCCAACAGTTGCACTTTTAGCAAGATGAATCTCCCCAGAATCAGGGAGCATTTCGCCAGCAATGATTTTAAGCAAAGTTGATTTTCCGGCTCCATTTACACCAACAAGTCCTACACGTTCATTTGTTTGGATTTGTATATCTATATCCGATAGAATAGGTTCTACGATAAAAGATTTTGTTAGTCGATTCGTTTGTAGTAATATCAATAGTAAATCACCTCTTTTCATAAGTGTAACGTAGATACTATTTATCAATCAAGTGGAAGAGTCGCTTCCTTTGCAATGCATAGTTCCAAGATAAAGGTAAAATAATCTGTGATAAAAATTCTTTTCCTTCTTAGTCGTTTGAGTTAGTATTAATGAAAGATAACTTTGCTCAAGATTGAGCAATTTCGTAAAAAATATTGTAAAATAGTAGAGATGGTGAAAAAAGCCATGGGCTTAACTTCTATATTGTTAGCTGGCGGACAAAATAAAAGAATGAATGGGCTTCCAAAATGGGAATTGCGAATAGGAAAGGAAATAATGATCGACCGGTCGATTCGGCGGTTAAAAACAGTATCTAAACAAATCATCATTGTTTCTGGCGGGACTTATCAGTTTTCCTTTTTGGAGAAAGAGGAAGAATTCATTAAACTTGTTTACGACCAGACACCATTCTTAGGACCGTTAAATGGAATACGAACTGGACTCACTCATAGCACAGATCTATATCATTTTGTCGTTGCTGCGGATATGCCCTTTTTTTCCGTTGATTTGGCTCTATGGATGTACCAATTAGCAACTACGAATCAAATGGATATTGTCATTCCTAAGTGGAAAGATAAATTGCAACCTTTACATGCGATTTATTCAAAAAGTTTGATAGATGCGATGTCCAAAGATATAGAAGAAGGGAAAAACAGTTTAGTTAAATGGATTCTGGATCAAAAGAGACTTCTTATTGTAGAGGAACTAGACGTACAAGAATTTAACCAGAGTGGAAAAATATTTTTCAATATGAATGATCCTGAACAATATATGGAAGCATTAAGCTGGATGATTGAGGAGGAAAAAGAGTGAAGTCTTCTATGCTTAAAGAGATAAAAGTGGAAGATGCAATTGGATATGCTCTAGCTCACGATTTAACTAAAATTGTTCCTGGAGAATTTAAAGGAAGAGCATTTAAAAAAGGGCATATCATTACAGAAGAAGATATTCCTGAATTATTAAAAATCGGAAAAGAACATATTTATGTAATAGTGTTAGAAAAAGGTTATTTACATGAAAATGAGGCTGCCATTCGTATGGCAAAAGCGATTACTGGGCAACATGTGCTTACAAACGAACCACATGAAGGGAAAGTGACACTGACTTCCGAAATATATGGATTAGCAAAAGTAAATGAAGAAATCGTTCATCAAATCAATGCAATCCCTGATCTTGCTCTTGCTACTGTGCTCAATAATAAAATCGTGCAGCCTGGAGCGAAGTTGGCAGGAACTAGAGCACTTCCTCTTATTGTTGAAGAAAGATACATTGAACAAGTTGAAGCGATTACCAAAGGGAAAACTGTGATTGGGGTTAAACCATTTAAGCCTTTCAAAACAGGATTAGTCACAACCGGAAGTGAAGTATTTAAAGGAAGGATTAAAGACCGTTTTGGTCCGGTTGTAGAAAAGAAATTAAAAGCATTTGGCTCTGAGTTGGTTGAACAGCGTTTTGCTCCAGATGATGTCGAGCAAATTAAAGCTGAAATCAAATATTTTCTTGATAAAAAAGTAGATATGGTTCTTCTTTCTGGTGGAATGTCTGTCGATCCTGATGATCGTACTCCTTTTGCGATTCGAGAAATGGCTACAGAAGTAATTACTCAAGGGACACCCATGCTACCTGGTTCGATGCTGATGGTCGCCTACTCAGAAAATACACCAATTCTCGGGTTGCCTGGAGGAGTATTACATGATCCTTTTACTGCCTTTGATGTCGTATTGCCAAGAATTCTTGTAGGTGAAAAAGTAACAAAAGAGGAAATCATACGTTTAGGCTATGGGGGGTATTATGGTTGCTAAATGAACGCAAAATTCCCATTGCTAGCTTTGTTGGCTATTCCGGTAGTGGGAAGACCACCTTGATGGCGAAGGTTATTCACGCATTTAAACAACAAGGATATCGTGTTGCAGCCATTAAACATGATGCCCATCGTTTTGAAATGGATCATGAAGGGAAAGATACTTGGAAATTTGCCCAAGCTGGTTCTGATGTTGTACTGATAAACTCACAAGAAAAATTGGCCATGATCGAGAAGGTGGAGAGCTCGCTTTCATTTGAGGCAGTGATTTCCTATGTGAAGGATGTAGACATTATCTTGGTGGAGGGGTATAAACATGAAGCCCCATCTAAAATTTTAGTCGTTCGTAGAGAAGAAGATCTAACCCTACTTTCAAGTCTTAAAGATGTGATTGCAATTGCAACTTCGTTACCACTTGATGAAAAGCAGATCCCTATTTATGATTTAGACGATGTTGAAGGGATTGTAGAATTGATTCAATCAAATATATTGGGGGAGATAAAAGATGGCTCAAGATCATAAGATACCACAGGTTACAGCCAAGAGATTACCTTTATATTATCGTTACTTAGAAAAGTTACATCTCATGGGAAAACAGCGTGTTTCATCAGCCCAATTAAGCAAAGAGTTATTGATCGATCCAGCAACCATTAGAAGAGACTTCTCGTATTTGGGGGAATTAGGGAAAAAAGGATATGGTTATAATGTAAGCTACTTGTTGCAGTTTTTACGAGACTTTTTAAAACAAGATGAAGTAACCAATGTTGTTCTCATTGGGGTTGGTAATCTAGGTACAGCTTTACTGCATTACAATTTCTATAAGAATCGCAATATCAAAATTGTGGCTGCCTTTGATAGCAATCCGAACAAGTTTAATCGTGAAATTGATGGTATTCCCGTTTATGGGATTGATAGCTTAAAGGAAGTGGTTCAATTATTCCGGGTTGAAGTTGCGATCCTAACCGTACCTGTTCATGTGGCCCAAGAAATAACAGATAAATTAGTAGATGCAGGAGTTAGAGGAATTCTCAACTTTACTCCTTCAAGGCTAACAGTGCCAGTTGGTACATTGGTACACCATATTGACTTAACGACTGAATTACAAACATTGGTCTATTTTCTGAAGAATTTTCCAGAAGATGAGCTAATGGAACAAGACCAAGAGCTAGAGAATGAAGATGAATAGGAGAGGGATCTCATATGGTGGATCAAGATAAATCAATGACTTTAGTCAGTCATTTAGAAGAGTTAAGAAAAAGAATTATCTGGATTATCTTGTTTTTTGTCGTTGCCTTGGTGGTTGGTTTTATGTTAACAGACCCAGTTATTCGCTATTTTACTGATGAGCTCAAAGCAAAAGGGGTTACCTTTAACGTTTTCCGTTTATCTGATGCACTAAGAGTCTACATGCAATTTGCTTTTGCGATTGGGATTACACTTTCCCTTCCTTTTGCGTTATATCAAATTTGGCGATTTGTTGCACCAGGCTTAACAAAAAGGGAAAGAAAGGCAACCATATGGTTTATTCCCTTTGCCTTTATTCTATTTTTACTAGGGGTATCATTTGCTTATTTTATTCTATTTCCAATGGTCGTTACCTTCCTATCCAATATCTCTAAACAGTTAGGTGTTGTTGAAGTATACGGGATTGCTCAGTATTTTAGCTTTATGCTGAACATCGTGATTCCGTTTGGTATTGTGTTTGAGCTTCCAGTTGTCGTAGTCTTTTTAACCCGTCTTGGTATCATTACACCTAAATTATTAATTAAAATTCGGAAGCTGGCCTATTTTGTATTAATTATTGTGGCCGTCACCATTACACCACCTGAGCCGATGTCAGATATTCTTGTCTCTGTTCCACTCATTTTGTTATATGAGATTAGTATCATGCTATCCAAAGTGGCCTCAAAAAAACGCCAACAAGCATTAGAAGAAATTTAATCTGAACAACAAAGAGCACGTCAACCTGAAGAAGGAAGCGTGCTTTTTTTATATGTTTTAAAGTTTAAGTGAAAATAAAATTACATCGTGACTAGAACAAAAACGAATAATATTTTTTAATCTTATCCAAAATAATGTCCTCCTTTTAATAGATTCCCTTTCTCAAAATTTTACTTTTTTGTTATCACTATAATAATATACGTTTTAATAAGCAATATAAAGTATTTATATAGCGCAAATGGAATAATATTACTATAAATAAATGAGATAATCCTTTTGTAATCAAAAAGAATTACTTTATATTCTCAATTTCTCGTTTGTAGACAAGAACCGTTGTGTTTTACTGTTGATAAAAAGCTATAAAAGCCAGAATTCTTAATTTTTCCCTATTTTAAAGGAAAATTGAAATAATAAAGAATTAAAATAAGTAGATTAGTACTAATCAGAAAAAATAAAAGGAGGTGTAAAAATTGAACAACTCACAAGTATTAGAGTTATTAGAATCATTAGGTGTGCAATTATCTAAGGAACAAATTGATATGGAGGGTGTTACCTAACGAATCAAATTGATAGAAAAAAACAATGTATGGAAGAATTGTCTAATTTCAACGGATTTATTGAAGAAATTTTTATACCCGAACTAAAGAAATTTGTAAATATATAATTATAAAATTTGATAATTTGGAGAAGAAAATATGAATTTATCATTACTGACAACTAATAAAAACTTTAAATATTATTTTTATGGGCAGGCTATATCAAGATTTGGGGATTCCCTGTTTATGTTTGCTATAGTATGGTTCGTTTTGCAAATATCAAATAATTCAGCACTTCTTTTTGCTTTAGCTATGATAAGTATGAGCCTACCAGAAATACTTTTTTCAGTATTTGGAGGTACTCTAGGTGATAAGTTTAATAAAAAGAACATATTAATTATAATCGATATATTATCTATAATTATAAATATCATTGTGATAATTTTGACTATTGTTCAATCTTCTATTCTATTATTTTATCTAATATTTTTTATTCATGGTATGTTACAGGCCATTTGGGTTCCTAATTATTATTCATTTATTCCGACGATTGTAGATAAAAAGGATTTAACAAACGCGAATGGATTTATGGAGTTGGTAGATCAGGTGAATTTCGTAATTGGGCCTATTTTAGCTGGTTTCCTAGTCAAATTTACAGGTCTTGAGACTATATATGTGATAAATACTTTAACATTTATAATTTCTATTTCACTTATGCTCCGTATTATTTATAACCCTTCAACTCTTGATAAAAATGGAAAAAGAGAAGCCTCTAAAATTTTTGACTTAAGTGAAGTAAAAGAAGGTTTATCATATATAAAAGGTAATAAAATCATACTTCGGTTAATGCTAATTTATAGTCTTTCTAATTTTGTAAGTGAACCCTTTTTTAGCTTACTCATCGTATTGGTAAAAGATAGCTTTGAAAACCCTTTATATATAGGGATTCTTAATTCTTCATTATCTATAGGATTGATTATTGGTTCATTAGTAAGTTTTAAAATAAAAATTTCTCATATGAAATTAATTATATTGAGTGAAATTCTAATGGGAATTTTAATGATCATTTTTATAATGGCCTTCCCCCACATCTCAACTTTTCTTATTTATATCCTAATCGGCGTAATATTAAGTGTTGAACAAATTAATGTTAATACTCTCTATCAATTGTACACTAAAGAAGAGGTCATGGGGAAAATTATGGGTATCCGAGTTTTTTCAACACAATCACTTAGGCCAATTTCGAAAGGAATAGGTGGCTATATTGCTGACCGAATAGGTGTTAAGTACATTATGTTGATTTCGGGATTGTTAGTCTTCTTAAATGGATTAATTTTTTATAGCGATCACTTATCTAATAAAATTCAAATAAAGGAAGAACAAGTTGAAAACTGACGATAATAACTATTCATTATTTATATAGATCACTTACAGCATCCAACGCAATTTTATAATATTGGGATGCCGGTTTATACTTTTTTGACTCTTTATAGAAATTACCCAATTCCTCAGAAATCGGTAATAAATGCTTCCACATTTTATTTTTATAATAATATTCTATAGCTTCTTTCATCAACAATTCGTACTCTGCCAATTGATTTTGCTTTAAGAGTAATTTAGCCTCAATTATCTTAAAATGGTAGGCATCCTCTTCCTTATTACAATATTGCTTAGCTTCTTTAAGAATGTTAGTTAAATCATCTAAGGAATTTTGTTCTAAATATATCTCCATAATAGATTCATATGTAATAAACAGCTCATTATTTGTGGCTTTATTAAGTTCTAAACTTTTTAAAAAGTAATCCATACTTTTATTTAATTTCTTAAGGTTTTTGTATACGATTCCTAAGTTATGATATATTTTCCCTTTAAGTTTTTCATTATTAAAATTTTCAGCTAGATCTAAAGCTTTTAGCAAATTTTGTTCTGCACTGGCAAAATCTCGTTCCTCTATATATAAACCACCTAATAAAGTATAATTTTCAGCTGCATTTGTCCATTTGTTTTCATGAAGATAAACATCTAAGGCATTATTAGCATACGGAATGGCTAGATTTGTTTTGTTTAATTTTGCCAAAGATAAGGCAATATTGTAGTTAGTTCCGGCCTTTATAATCGGATCTTTTACTAAAGGAAGTTGTTTAAGAAAACATTGGTAACTATCCTCATATTGTTTATTTGTAAAATGGTTGACAGCATTTAGGTAATAATAAGTTTCTTTAAAAAGTTCTGAGGGAATACGGTCTATCTCCACGATTTCGAGAAGGGGTAATAATTCTTTCTCATAAATTATCGCAAAATCCTTATGATTGTTTGTTCTGAAATAATAGTAGCTTTCTAACAAATAATAGAGAGCTTCTTGATCGATAGAGTTAATATAAGGATAATCTTTTTTTATATTCTCTAAAATTGACTCTGCTTCATCTAAGTTTTTAAGATCTAGATTCGCTTTCAAAGAGGATAATTTGGTCTCTAAATCATGATCAATATCCTTATATCTTGTTAAATATTCTTTTGGCACATTAAGTTTTTTTGCAATTGCGATTAATATCTCTTCTGAAGCACCATTTTTACCAACCTCAATATTGCTTAAGTGAGAGTAGGATATAACACCTGAAGCAAAGTCTTTCCTTTTAATCCCCAAAGATTCACGTAATTTCTTAATTCGATTACCAATATGCATGACGTTGCCTCCTTCTTAAATATGTAGGAGCGATAAACAAATTACATTATTTAATTCCATTTTAAAGGAAAATCAACAATGATAAAGAAATAGGTAATCAAAGATTAGCACTAATTTTAAAAATATGAAAAAAAGGAGCATTCCTGTTAGAAAGAAATTTTGAGGGTTAACAAAAAAGAGCCCTCTTGGTATAGTACAGGGTGTCAATGCATTGACCCCGAATTTAATAAATATCAAGGGAGGACTCAAAATGAATTATAACCAAAATCACAAAATAGCGCAAATCAAACCAACAACACTAATCATTGGTATTGATGTTGCCAAAGACAAACATGTCGCACGTGCACAAGATGACCGTGGCATAGAGTTTGGAAAGCGTCTGATCTTTGAGAATCGAATATATGGCTTTCAAAAACTGGTGGACTATGTCGAAAGACATAAAAAAGAAAAAAATAAAACTCATGTTATTTTTGGTGTCGAGCCGACTGGCCATTACTGGTTAAATCTAGCCTATTTTCTAATCGCAAAAGGATATGACTTTTTTAGTAAATCCAATGCACGTAAAGAAAAGTAAAGAGCTTGATGATAACTCCCCAACGAAAAACGATACCAAGGATGCGAAAGTAATTGCACAGCTGATAAAAGACGGGAGATACTCCGTACCTAATCTCTTAGACGGGATATATGCCGAACTGAGAGAAGGCGTCAAATTAAGAGATCAACTCGTCCAACAGCTCATGATTACTGAAGGTCGCATTCAGAATCACATTCAACGGTATTTCCCAGAGTTTTTCGATGTTTTTGGAGATTGGGAAGGAAAGGCTGCACTTTGTACGCTAAGGTTATTCCCCTTTCCCTCAGAAATAATCAAGATGACTCCGGAAGAAGTTTTAGGAAAATGGAAGCCGTTTGTACAACGTGGTGTTGGAATTAAACGAGCAACGAAGTTGGTGGAAACAGCCAAAAAAAGCATTGGTATCAAAATTGGTATACAGTTTGCTAAACGTGAATTGGAATGTTTACTTGATCAATACGAACTGTACAAACAGCAATTAGAACAATTAGATCAAGAAATTGAGACCATTGTAGAAACGATACCAGGGGCTAAAGAAATGATGAATATACAAGGCTTAGGTACCATAACTGTTGCCCAGTTCTTCGCTGAAGTTGGTGACATTACAAAGTATAAGCACTCCCAGCAATTAGTGAATTTAGCAGGGCTATCCTTGAGAGAACACAGTTCTGGAAAGTATAAGGGGAAAACTCGAAGAAAAAACTTATTTATATTTCTATTCTGACCCTGTTACTTTAGCTCAGGAAGCAGCAATAAGTTATACTGCGGAGGTTCAAAATCTTTATACTGAGCTTGTAGTATATGCTAGTGAAGATGGTATTGATGGTCCTACTTATTCTGCTCATTATGATAGATTTGCTTATCAACCATAAAACATCAAATAAAATCGGAAAGTCAAATTATTTCTCAACCAGCTCAGGTTTCCTTGGAAAAGGGCAAAGAGCTAATGTCTAACATAGAAGTATTATTGCCAACTTATCTTCCTAAGAACTATAAAATGGAGAATGTAATATATAATGAACCACCTGCGGAATTCAAAAATGGAGTTAAACCTAATATAGAAGAACATAAAGCAATTACTATCAGATATAGAAATCAAAATGACCCTAGTAATTTGATCGACTATACAACAAAAGCTGCACAAGTAATAATTGGAGACAGTGATACTCAAGATTTAATGATACAAGGAGTGGAAGGGCAAATATTAGAGTATCCGGATAAAGAGATAATTGCTTTGAGTTGGTATAAAAATAAGACTAATCATTTTATAATTTCAAAAGGTAATATAACTAAAGAAGAAATTCTTAAGTTTGCTGAGTCATTAAAGTAATTAAAATAATAGGTAGATAATATTATTTAATAGTGGTTAAAGCTTATTAGTGGTTCAAGTAATCATGCCCATTATCTTTTCTAATTGATAGAAAATTGCAATTAGTATTTAAATATTAATGGGACGGTGAGAAATTATGAATAAAAAAATATTTATCATAATTTTTCTTTTAAGTATGGGGCTAACTGCTTGTAGTAAAAATACATTTCCTAGTGATATTGAAAGAGAAATAGAAAAACAGATGGATGTAAATATAACAATCCCTACACAGGAGAATTTACCGATAACCTTTATTAGTTTATTGCTACCACCCGAATTAGATTTAAAAACAACGGGAAATCGTTATATTGCTCAAGTCATCTATGCAAACGAAAAAGGAGAGCTTATATCATTAACTGATGAACAAAAGCAACAAATTGAGGAAAATAATAGAATGAGAATTCTTTATGGTGAATATAAAGGTGAAAAGACAGTTGAACTTAATATAGGAAAAGGTTCATCTTCTTTATCAGGCTCAGAAAATAAAAAAATTGGGGATGTACTAGTAGAATACAAATTAGAAGAAACAAAACGTGGAAAAATATTATTCCTACTATTTAATGATAAAGATGTTTATTACTTGATGAAATTTCATTTAAGTAGCCTATTTACTGAACAAGATGGATTAAATTTTGCAGCAGATTTAATCAATAACACAAGATAATAATATAAGTATTTCAAATAATTATCTACATTAGTCCTGTCCAATTCCTAAAAGTAAGGAGAATTTTGGACAGGAACAACAAAAATTAACAATAGATGGTCCGTTAATTGTAAAAGATGAATAATTTTTCCATAAAATAATAATTTTATTTAACTGGATAGATAAATACTTTAAGAAATTTACAACCTAAATTCCCTTATATTTATAATGCAGGTTAATTTCTATTGAAATAATTTACAGACTGGTGTACTGTTGTGCCCAGTCTGTTCGTTACATTCCTATGGAGGACTTTTTATGAAGAAAAAGGTTATTATACTTGAAATGGTTTTATTTCTGATTACTTTACTGCTTGGGTATTTATATTTACAAGAACAGAAACAAAACAAAATTTTATTGGAAATTATTAATGAAGATGCATATGGTATTTTTTTCTCTTCATTGTCTAGTATGAAGGAATTAGAAGAAACATTAAATCAATGGATCGCGAAGGAAACCATAATTTTAGATGATATGAATGGAATAAGTAATTTATTACAGGAGAATATAGCTAATTTAAATGGTTTGTATGCAACCTACAATAAAATTTATACAAAGAATTTACAGTCACCCCTCATATTTAATGATTACTTTAAAGGCTTACAAAACTTTTTACATAATTCAAACGCTCGGAGTATCGAGGGTAGTAGTATATTACTAGATGAAGATGATTTAGAAGAACTCAAAAGCTATCAAATTAAGTTAAAATTGATCAATCAGATCTCAAATGAAATATTCCCTGAAGAAGAATGGGAATCCATTCAGGATAAAGGCTTTTTTAATGATTCAAGGTGGATTCAATGGTTTGAAAAATCCGAACAAATTATTATAAGGCCTGAATAAAAAATTAGTAGTGTTGTGAGTACGAAACAATACTAATCCGAACTAAAATACCTATATTTCAATTACTTATCGCGAATAACAGATTGGTAAGTTTTAAAAGGGGGATTATAATGATAAGAAAAGATTTTCTGGATTTGTTCCTCGTGATCAGAGTCAGCCCGATCATACTTTCCTTACAGGTGATGTGGCATTAAAACTAATTGGCGATTGGCAGGAGAAGTTCTCACTATTAGTTAGCAATCCTGAAGCTACAATTAAACTTTTTACCGAAGAAGAAATTACTAAATTACATGAATATGGACTAACTAATACTCAGATAAATACTATGAGCTCTAAGGCTGTCAAAACCTTATTAGATCTATTTGAAACTGAGATTATGAAAGATAGTGAACGTAAGATTGTAATTGAATCGTTTTTGAAAAACAAATGTGCCCCGATTCAGGATAGAAATACATACTATTGTCCTGACGGGAATCGTGCAATACTATCTCTACCCTAATATATGAATGCTTCACTAATTACTAATTAGGAAACGATTATAATATTCTTATTGGTGCTCCTTGTAGCACTTATTTTTTTGTATCTTTCGTTGGAATATTATGTTAGAATTTGGGCATACTGTTTGACGGAAAAATTTTAATAAAACGACTTGAAAAATATGCTAAGTTTTATTATTATTAGAATTGTGTTAGCACTCATTGATGGCGAGTGCTAATAAGAAAATGAAAATTAAACGTATAAGGAGGTTTCTTTTTATGATTAAACCAGTTGGTGACCGTGTGGTTATCGAACCAATTGAAAAAGAACAAACAACTGCTAGCGGTATTGTCTTACCAGATACTGCAAAAGAAAAGCCACAAGAAGGCAAAGTCGTTGCAGTAGGTAGCCGCCGCAATGAAAAAGGAGAGCGCGAAGCATTAGATGTAAAAGAAGGAGATCGCGTGATCTATTCAAAATATGCAGGTACCGAACTTAAGTACCAAGACAAAGAATACTTAATTATGCGTGAAAGCGATATTCTAGCGATTATCGAATAGCCGATAGAATAACACTTCATATACTTATATACTTTATTTTGAAACCAGGAGGCGATTTTGATGGCTAAACAAATTATTTTTGGCGAAGAAGCTCGTCGTGCGATGCTACGTGGTGTAGATGCATTAGCAAACGCTGTAAAAGTAACCTTAGGGCCAAAAGGTCGTAACGTTGTATTAGAGAAAAAATTTGGTTCACCACTTATTACTAATGATGGTGTAACTATTGCAAAAGAAATTGAATTAGAAGACCCATTTGAAAACATGGGGGCTCAATTAGTAAAAGAAGTTGCAACAAAAACAAATGATGTAGCTGGTGACGGTACAACTACCGCTACTGTTTTGGCACAAGCATTAATCCGTGAAGGATTAAAGAACGTAACTGCTGGCGCAAATCCAATGGTGATCCGCAAAGGAATTGAAAAAGCAGTTAATGCAGCAGTAGAAGAAATCAAGAGAATTGCAAAACCAATCGAAGGAAAAGCTTCTATTGCACAAGTTGCAGCGATTTCTTCAGCTGATGAAGAAGTAGGTCAATTGATTGCAGAAGCAATGGAAAAAGTAGGTAACGATGGTGTTATCACTGTTGAAGAATCCAAGGGATTTGTTACTGAATTAGAAGTTGTTGAAGGTATGCAATTTGACCGTGGTTACATTTCTCCTTATATGATTACAGATACAGACAAAATGGAAGCTGTATTAGAAGATCCATATATCTTAATTACAGATAAGAAGATTTCTAGCATTCAAGATATTTTACCGGTCTTAGAAAAAGTCGTTCAACAAGGTCGCCCATTGTTGATCATTGCTGAAGACTTAGAAGGAGAAGCGTTAGCTACTTTAGTAGTAAATAAACTTCGTGGAACCTTCACAGCAGTGGCTGTAAAAGCACCTGGATTTGGTGATCGTCGTAAAGCAATGTTACAAGATATTGCCATCTTAACTGGTGGTGAAGTAATTACTGAAGAATTAGGTCTAGACCTTAAAACAACTACCATTGATCAATTAGGTCGTGCACGCCAAGTACGTGTAACGAAAGAGAATACAATCATCGTTGATGGAAATGGTGATAAAGCACAAATTGGCGCTCGTGTAGGACAAATTCGTCAACAATTAGAAGAAACTACTTCTGAATTTGACCGTGAAAAATTACAAGAACGCTTAGCAAAACTAGCTGGTGGCGTAGCTGTCATTAAAGTTGGTGCTGCTACTGAAACAGAATTAAAAGAGAAGAAACTTCGTATTGAAGATGCTTTGAACTCCACTCGTGCTGCCGTTGAAGAAGGTATTGTTTCCGGTGGTGGTACAGCACTTGTAAATGTCATTGCAGCAGTTGAAAAAGTTGAAGCAACTGGCGATGAAAAAACTGGTGTTGAGATTGTTAAACGTGCTTTAGAAGAGCCAGTTCGTCAAATCGCTAACAATGCAGGTTTAGAGGGTTCTGTCATTGTTGAACGCCTCAAGAAAGAGGAAATTGGCATTGGTTTCAACGCAGCTACAGGAGAATGGGTAAACATGATTCAAGCTGGTATCGTTGACCCAGCTAAAGTTACTCGTTCTGCATTACAAAATGCTGCATCTGTTTCCGCTATGTTCTTAACAACAGAATCCATCGTTGCCGATAAGCCAGAACCAGAAAAGGCACCAGCAGGTATGCCTGACATGGGTGGCATGGGCGGCATGATGTAATTACTTCTTGATTTAAAGGTCCTTTCTTACATGAAGGGACCTTTTCTTTAACGTATAGGAAAGTATAAAATTTTAGGGAGTGAGAGCTCCCTTTTTAAGTGCAATTTTTGTTAAACTAAAAGTATGGAGACAAACATTCTTAAACAGTTTTTTTTCGATGAAAATTCCCGCTGGGACAACTTTATAAAAAACATAAAAAAAGGTTAGTCCTATCGTAATTAAAGAAGTTGAAAAATTCCGTAGTTGTGGAGATTACAGTCAAGGTTTTAAACTATTTGTTTGTGAAGGTTGCCATGATGTAAAAAAGTACCTTATCGTTGTAAAGGACGATTTTGTACAACTTGTTTTAATGGGGAAACTGAAGAATGGAGTCGACTACTTGCAGAGGACGTTTTGCAAGTAGCGCATCGTCATGCCATTTTTACGTTGGATGAAGGACTATGGCCTATTTTTTTAAAACATCGTAAAATGCTTAAAGATTTAACTTCCCTCCGAAAGAAGTCTCCCACTTCTAAACGTGAAGGTGTGCCAGCACCAGTGAAAGTGGGAGATGAAATT
>NZ_LSKU01000002.1:79715-91275 GCF_001561915.1 Tepidibacillus decaturensis
TAAAATAGATAAGTGGTTTCCATCATCCAAAACTTGTTCATGTTGCGGTCAAGTAAAGGAGTCTCTATCTCTTTCTGAGCGCATATTCATTGTGATTGTGGTTTTGTGGCAGATAGAGATTGGAACGCTTCTATCAATATCAAGCGTGAAGGATTGCGACTGTTAGTATAATCATAAATAGAGCATGGAACAGGCTCGATAGCTAAGTAAATTTCGTACCGTTAGGTGCGATTACCTTAGAAGCCCCCACCTCTAAGCGAAGCGTAGGTGGCGGGTAGTTCACTCCACATGCTACAATTTCATTCCGTTTGAAATATATAAAAAGGACCGGGATACGCCCGGTTTTTCTTATTTCCTCTCAATAGTACGCAATGCCAATTATAAGACCAAGCTCCGATTTGAGAAATAATAACTTTTGTTAAACGATTTATTTTTCTGAAAATTTGTTATAAAAAGGAGGGGATTATTTTACTAGTATAGAATTGAGTGATACATAAATGAATCACTTATTGTCCATGGGGGTGTATTATGCTTCAGACATCCATGACTTTGATTGAAGCGGCAGGACAGTTGGAACGGGGAAATCATGATTGCTTACCAGTGATAGGACCGGGGGCATTTTATGTGGGGTGTTGTCTCAGTCCCACATTGTACGGGCACTAGGCCAGGGATTACTACCAACAGCGACTGTTAAAGAAGCTATGGAAACCTCTTTTGCTATAGCAAGTAGTTTTGATGAACTGCAAAGCCTATTTGATCTAGGTCAATCTTATGTAATATTGCTCGGGAAAAACGGTCCCAGAGCATTGAGTCTTCGTGAATATGCGTTGGATAACTTACAAAAAGGAGTTAGTGTTCTTTCATACTGCAGGCAAATGTCTCATGAGTTAGATACTCTAAAAACTTTAATTGAAGAACTGGATACGATTATTGAATTATCTCTTGACGGCATTTATGTTACAGACGGGTCCGGTTATACAATCAAGGTCAACAAGGCGTATGAACGAATTACCGGAATCAAACGTAACGAAGTTTTAGGGCGCCATATGCAAGAGTTAGTTAATGAAGGGTATTTTTCCCAATCTGCCACTTTACTTGTCCTTAAGAAACGTAAGCCGGTGACAATTATGCAGCAGATAAAAGGTGGGATCAGCATTGTTGTCATCGGAACACCAGTCTTTGGTCAAGATGGAAAGATTGTCAGAGTAATAAATAATATCAGAGATGTTACGGAACTTATACAACTTAAGCTTAATTTGGAAGAGACCAAAAAGTTAAAAGACAATTATTTTTGTGAGTTAACTCAATTACGTAGTCAACAAATAAAAGAGGAAGGCATTATTGTAAATAGTATCTCGATGAAACAAACGTTTGAGCTGGCCTTACGGATAGCTCCGGTAGATACAACGGTTTTGATTCTCGGAGAATCTGGAGTAGGTAAAGAAGTTATGGCTAAATTTATTCACAACAACAGTAAGCGTAAAGGTGAACCGTTTATAAAAATTAATTGTGGAGCTATTCCACCAAACCTTTTGGAATCAGAACTCTTTGGTTATGTTGAAGGTGCATTTACGGGTGCAAAAAAAGAGGGGAAACCAGGATTGTTTGAATTGGCAGATAAGGGAACGCTTCTACTGGATGAGATTGGGGAGCTACCCTTGGATTTGCAAGTGAAACTTTTAAGAGTACTTGAAGAGCACGAATTTACCAGGCTTGGCGGCGTGAAGCCGATTAAGGTAGATGTAAGGGTACTGTCCGCAACCAACCGAGATCTTCAATCTATGGTCAAAGAGGGAAAATTCCGTGAGGACTTATTTTATCGATTAAATGTTGTTCCGATAACCATCCCATCTTTAAGAGAACGCAAAGAAGATATTCCTTTATTGGTTCAGCATTACCTGACAAAATTTAATAAAAAATATGAAATGCATAAACAAATTTCATTGAACGCGTTAGAAAAGCTTGTTCAATACCGCTGGCCAGGAAATATTCGTGAACTTGTAAACATCATTGAACGTTTAGTGGTGACAGTGAATGATTCGGAAATTGGCCTGAACCATCTTCCGGTTCAAATTAGCCAGTTGGAGTTAGCGGAGATATCATTGCCCGCGTTGGAAAAGATACCTTTGAGGGACGCGGTAGAGCGCGTTGAGAAAATTCTTCTCGACAGAGCAATGAAGCGTTTCGGTAGCACTAGGAAGGCAGCTAAAGCGTTGGGTATGAGTCAAGCAACGCTCGTAAGAAAATTACACTATTATTTCGATAGTGAATCAAGAATGAATCAAAACCCATAAAAAGTGAATTGATTATGATTCGGTATGTTCATTAATAAGTGAAAAACAGGGTGCTAAAACCGGGATGGTATAATGTCTTTCGTATTGGCATGGTTTTTGCAAAAGAATTCTCTCAGATTAAGTTTTCGCGCAATTCATACTATAAAGAAAATACAAGAAAAATACAATTATGGTTGAAAGGAGGGAGATTGTAATTCTGAGTAGCGCGAACTAAAGGGAGAGGTTTTAGTTATGTCGGAAGTAAATTCATTCCAAACAGCTAAGAAAATTATTACCGGCTGGAGTAGTTTAGCTAGACTTGGTAATCCTGATGATTCCGCTAAAAACCTAACAAAAATCGCCTCCGACAAAACAACTAGAAGTAACAAATTCCTTCATATCGATTGTGAGGCGATACTTGAAATGTCGAGTATTAAATAAAGCGTTACACCATGGATATTCTGTGTTATTAGTATTATTCTACTTTTTTTGTTTAATCACTTGTTTTATCTATCTGAAGTTGTTAGATGCATGGGTAATTCAGATATATTCTCTTTGGAATTAGAACGGAGATTCCACAATAAAGAATGGGAGGAAGAAAAGATGAAAGTTTATGTTCTTGATACTGGGTGGTTGGAATGCGACGAAAATTGGATGGTTGCTCAGTCAGTACTCGGTTCTGTAAGTAATAAGACTCCTCAGGTTAATTGGATTAAGATACCTGTTTATGCCGTTTTAATTGATCATCCCCAAGGTAAAATACTGTACGATTTAGGGTGTCACCCTGATGCCATGAATGGATATTGGCCTGCCGGGCTGGCCAGCGTATTTCCTTTCTATTATGAAGAATCGCAAAGCTTTGTCTCCCAGCTTGCTCTAACAGGAACCAAACCGGAAGACATCAAAACGATCGTTGTTTCCCATCTCCACCTTGATCATGCAGGTAATATGCATTTGTTTAAGCATGCCGATGTTTATGTACACCGGCAGGATTTTATATATGGTCAAACTCTCGTTCACTTAAGTCCAGACCCTGCTACCCACGGGGCATATGTTAAAGCAGATCTTGAAGTTCCGGTAAAACAATATCACCTTGTTGATGAAGATTTTGAGCTGGTTCCGGGCGTGGAACTTATTTCTTTACCTGGCCACACACCGGGCGTTTTAGGCTTAATCGTCCATTTGGAAAAGGAAGGAACCCTCATTTTTCCCCAGGATGCTGTGTATGACCGGCGGAATTACGGTCCTCCGGCCAAGGCGTCAGGCATTGTGTATGACAGCATTGAGTTCTTTAAGTCGATTGAAAAAGTTCGTAAGTACGCAGAGAAATATAATGCCAAAGTTATGTTTTCCCACGACATGGAATTCTTCAAAACGATGAAAGTTGCCCCTGACTTTTATGAGTGATAATTGCTACTAAAGCTCAAGCTCGGATTCGAAAGTCTGTAAGCACGATAAGTGCCTCAAACCATTGTAACATAGGGGCTATAGGTACTTGTGGATAACTTGTCGTGTATCTACGTTTTTGGAATTGGTCGATATCTTGGAAAAATTCAATGAAAGGATTCAATGCAGGCATTATCATAGGGGCAACCTTTTTGACTAAATGATTGTTTAAATCCTTTAAAATGAACATTTAACACCAACCATCTTTAAAAGTATGAATATTAGGGTAAGGATGATATCTTTTCTTCGTGATTGAACGAATATCAGCCTTTTTCATCAAACACTGTACTCGTTTTAAACTTACCTTATAGCCTTCTTTTTGAAGAAGATAGTGAATCTTAGGAACTCCATAACGTTGTTTGCATTCTGTATGAAATTTATTAAATGATGAACATATTAAAAAAGCGTTTTTGGGTATGTAGAAACCATTAGAACGAAAGGTAGGAGTGTTTCTTATGTATAATTTTGTTTCTCCTTTAACAATTATATCCGGTGCCGGAAGCTTAGCCAAACTTCCAGAACAAATAAATAGATTTAATGCAAAGAAAGTAATGATTTTTGCAGACCCGGGTGTGATCCAGGTTGGAATAGTTAAAAAAGTTGAAGATGTATTAGTAGGTGCAGGCATTACTTATGATTTGTACAGTGAGATAATACCAGAACCTCCAGTACATATAGCAGACCAAGCAGTTAGTGCTTTAAAAAATAGTGATGCTGATATGGTAATCGGAATTGGGGGAGGAAGTTCTTTAGATATTACCAAGGCTGTAGCTGTTTTAAGCAAACACGAAGGTACAGTAGCAGATTACCTAAACTTAACGGGAACGAAAAAATTAAGTAATAAAGGTCTTCCAAAAATATTAATTCCAACTACATCGGGAACTGGATCAGAAGTAACTGATATTGCTGTATTTTCTTTAGAGTCTTCAAAAGATGTAATTACAAATAACTATTTGCTGGCTGATGTCGCGATTGTTGATCCAGAATTAACATACACACTTCCACCTAGAATTACAGCGGCTACAGGAGTTGATGCTTTAACCCATGCTGTAGAAGCTCTTATTTCTGTTAACGCTTCACCTTTAACAGATGCTTTAGCATTGGATGCTATTAGACGTATTAGTCAAAATATCCGTACAGGTGTATGGCATGGCTCTAATGTAAAAGCACGCAATGAATTATCCTGGGGAAGCTTAATCGCAGGCTTAAGCTTTTATAATGCCGGAGTATCAGGTGTCCATGCATTAGCTTATCCGTTAGGCGGACTATTTAAACTATCCCATGGGGATTCTAATGCTGTACTATTACCCTATGTATTTGATTTTGTCTGGCCATCATGCATAGAAAAAATGGTGCTCATGGCAGATGCATTAGGAGTAAATAGAGCAGGTTTATCTAACCGTGAAGCTGCAATTGCTGCGGTTAAAGCGTTGTATGATATTGTTAAGGATGTAGGAATACCAACTAATTTGCAGGAATTTGATATAAAAGAAGAGTATATTGAAAAATTATCGCAGGATGCGTTAAAACAAAAGCGTTTGCTAGCTAGAAGCCCAAAACCTTTCACAATTGATGATATAAGAAAGGTTTATACAGCAGCTTATAATGGGAAATTAAATCTGTTATAATAAAATTTTTTCAGAAAATTATAACATCTCTTCTAAAAAAATGATAATCTTATATTTAGAATTTCATAAAAATCTAGGGAGGGATAAAAGAGTGAAAATAATACGTATTAATATGAAAGATTTAACCGTAAGCGAAGACCAATCTTTAAAATACAACGGATTAGGAGGAAGAGCCTTAACATCAAAAGTAATACATGACGAAGTCCCTCCTACATGTCACCCGCTGGGATCATTTAACAAATTAGTCTTTGCTAACGGAGTTTTAACAGGTTCTGGAGCATCCAGTGCAGACCGCTATTCGATAGGTGCCAAAAGCCCGCTAACCGGAGGCATCAAAGAAAGTAATGCAGGAGGTATTTCCGGTCTAAAACTTGGAAGATTGGGAATCAGTAGTCTGATCTTTGAAGGAGTTCGTGACGATTTTAAAATTATTCATATCTCTAAAGAGAGCATCACCTTTGATGATGCAACACCCATTTTAGGCAAAGAATTAAGTGAAGCAGCCGATTGGTTGAGAGATAGATACGGAAAACATATTGCCGTCTGGTTAATTGGAGTAGCAGGAGAACAGAAAATGAACCTTGCTGCCATAGCAGGTCAGGATAAAGAAGGCTTACCAACCAGATTTAATGGCCGGGGAGGGCTTGGAGCAGTTGCAGGTTCAAAGGGGATAAAAGCAATAGTATTAGATGATGCCGGAGTTGAAAAGAACAAACCAAAGGACAGAGAAAAATTCAGAGAAGCAATGAAGACTTATCATAAATGGTTAATGGAGACACCGGGAACAGCAAAAGTATTCCCAGAGCTTGGAACAGCAGGACTGGTAAAAACAACAAACGCCCTGGGAGCCCTGCCGACAAGGAATTTCTCAACAGGTTCATTTGAACTCTATGAAAACATAACAGGAGAAAAACTAAGAGAAACAATACTAGAGCGTGGCGGCGAAGGAAATCCGACACATGCCTGTATGCCGGGTTGTATAATTCGCTGTTCCAACGTCTATGTAAACAAAGCAGGTAAACTGGTAACATCACCACTAGAATACGAGAATATCGGTTTATTAGGATCAAACCTTGGTATAGGAGAACTCGATGCAATAGCAGAACTAAACAGATTATGTAACGAATACGGAGTGGATACCATCGAAACAGGAGCAGCAATAGGCGTACTAATGTCACAGGGAGTACTATCCTTTGGTGACGTAGAAGGAGCAATAAACGCAGTAAAAGAAATTAAAGCAGGAAGTCCTTTAGGGAGAATCATTGGCGGGGGAGCAGAGATAGTCGGTAAATTGTACGGAGCATACAGAGTTCCAACAGTAAAAGGGCAATCAATGCCAGCCTATGACCCAAGAGCAATCAAAGGACTTGGTGTCACATATGCAACATCACCAATGGGTGCTGACCATACAGCAGGGCAAACAATAAGGGCACAAATTGACCATCATTCTGCAGAAGGTCAAGTAAAAGCATCAAAGGACGCCCAGGAAACAGTTACAATCTTTGATTCCTTAGGAATGTGCTACTTCAGTGGAGGAGCAATTCAAGGCCGCTTTGATCTTATTGCTGATTTAATTACTGCTTATATCGGGCAGAAGGTTACAGCTGAATACTTAAAAGAAACAGCCTTAGAGACATTAAAGCTTGAGCATCAATTCAACAGAAGGGCAGGATTCACCAAAGCTCACGATCGATTACCAGAGTACTTCTATACAGAAATGAATGAAGCAAGCAAAACAGTATTCGATGTGCCTCAAGAAGAGTTAGAGTTAATAGGAGTCGAAGGGAATGGTCGTTAAGATTACCTCAAATATTCCTTATTTACAGCAATTAAATGGAGAACATCGAGTAGTAGAGAAAACCACAGTTAAAGCTTTTTTAGAATGCTTAGGTATTAAATGGGATGAAGATGCTTTGGTTGTATTAAACGGTAAGATTAGCACCGGTCAAGAAAAATTAAAAGAAAATGATAGAATTCAATTGCTAATTCCGCTTGCAGGTGGATAAAAAAGAAATCAAAATTCTTATAATCAATAAAAACCGCTGATTCTTCAACGGTTTTTTATTCCTATTGGAAGGGGAACTAGAATCTGTTACGAATAGGTTTAGAAAGTGGAACCACAAGTTCGCAAGGGAAAAGAAGAGTCACAAAACGTAAGAGAGTATTTATCTGATGTATTTAAAGAAATGGATAGCAAAGATTGGGAAGAAGCCACAGAGGTATTTGAACAGGTTAGATATAGTCGTTCATCTATTGCAGGAGTATGGCAATTCGGACGATCTGGAGGAAATTAATAACAAAAATTCAAGCTTGACGCCTTTATTCTAATTTTGTTAGAATAGGCACAATATAAGACGACTAGTGCTAGGATGGACAACCCATCCTAGTTATTTTTGTATAGGCTAAGAGATAATTTATTTATTTAATGGAGGTCCTATATGGAAAAGCCAAATGATATGATTATTGTTTTAGACTTTGGTGGCCAATATAATCAACTGATTGCGCGAAGAGTAAGAGATTTAGGGGTGTATAGCGAACTAATTCCTTTTGATACACCAGCAGATCAAATTAAATCTATGAACCCTAAAGGAATTATTTTCTCAGGTGGACCTGCAAGTGTCTATGTAGAAAATGCACCTATCGTTGATCCCAAAATATATCAACTAGGGATCCCGATTTTAGGAATTTGCTATGGAATGCAATTAATGACCCACCAATTAGCGGGGAAAGTTGAACGAGCTAATGTTCGTGAATATGGAAAAGCGAATATTCAAATTAAGACAGATTCTTTGTTATATAAGGAATTAGATAAAACCCAACAAGTTTGGATGAGCCATTCAGATTTAGTTATTGAGCCGCCAAAAGGATTCCAAGTTGATGCAAGTACTGAACATGCTCCTATTGCTGCAATGAGTCATCCAGAAAAGCACTATTATGCAGTACAATTTCATCCAGAAGTACAGCATTCGCTTTATGGAATGGATATGTTAAAGAATTTTCTGTTTGATGTATGTAAAGTAGAAAAGAATTGGTCAATGGAAACCTTTATTGAAGACAAACTTCATGAAATTAGGGGAATTGTTGGAGATAAAAAAGTATTATGTGCCTTAAGTGGCGGGGTAGATTCTTCTGTCGTAGCTGTCCTTATTCACCGAGCCATCGGAGATCAATTAACTTGTATGTTTGTAGATCATGGACTGCTTCGGAAAGGGGAAGCAGAAAGTGTCATGGAAGTCTTTGGTGAGAAATTTAATATGAATGTGATTAAAATCGATGCAAAAGATCGTTTCCTTACTAAGTTACAAGGTATCAGTGACCCTGAACAAAAACGTAAAATCATTGGGAATGAATTCATTCGAGTATTTGAAGAAGAGTCAAACAAACTGGGAGAATTTGATTTCTTAGCCCAAGGGACTCTATATACTGATATCATTGAAAGTGGGACAAAAACTGCGCAAACGATTAAGTCCCATCATAATGTAGGTGGATTGCCTGAAGACATTCGTTTTGAATTAATTGAGCCATTAAATACATTATTCAAAGATGAGGTTAGAAAAGTTGGAACCGAATTAGGAATACCTGATGAAATTGTGTGGCGCCAACCCTTCCCAGGGCCTGGTTTAGCGATTCGAGTATTAGGGGAAGTAACTGAGGAAAAGCTGCAGATTGTGCGGGATTCAGACCAAATCTTGCGGGATGAAATAAAAGCAGCTCATTTAGATCGTGAAATATGGCAGTATTTCACTGTATTACCTGATATAAAAAGTGTTGGTGTGATGGGGGATGTAAGAACCTACGCCTACACCGTAGGTATACGTGCTGTCACCTCCATCGATGGGATGACTGCTGATTGGGCAAGAATCCCTTTTGAAGTTCTAGAGAAAATATCTAATCGAATCGTTAATGAAGTAGATGGAGTCAATCGTATTGTTTTAGATATCACCTCAAAACCACCTTCAACGATCGAATGGGAATAATTGAGTTATTTCACGAACAATTTATACTGTTTATAAAAAAATGTTCGTTTTTTATCTTGACAATCAAACAAGCTCTTGGTACACTTACTATTGAAAGAACAACATATAATTCAATCATATCTGTTCTTCGTATATGTCTGAGAATAAGGCTCAGATGTCTCTACCGAGCGACCGTAAATTGCTTGACTACGAAGGGATCAGACCTGTTACAAATCTTATAATTTTTATTGCGCTTAAGATTTGAACTGTTTAGACCCTTCTATGCCTAGGTAGAGATCTTCTATCTAGGTTTTTTCATTTTTAAACAAATAGTAAATGAGGAGGAGAAATTGATGGAACAAACAGCAAAACTATCCCAAAAAAATAATTCAGAGCTAGTCTCTGGCATCGATCGTTTTTTTGGTTTAAGTGAAAGAAATACCACGGTTCGTACAGAGTTATTAGCTGGAATCACTACCTTTCTAACAATGGCTTATATTTTAATTGTTAATCCATTTTTCCTTGGACAATTAGGTGGAATGGATATGGGAGCTGTGTTTGTTGCTACTGCTGTATCAGCTGCAATTGGTAGCTTATTAATGGGACTATTAGCTAACTACCCAATCGCTTTAGCTCCTGGAATGGGTTTAAATGCATATTTTACATTTACGGTTGTATTAGGGATGAAAGTACCATGGCAAACTGCTTTAGCAGCCGTCTTTATTTCAGGTGCTATTTTCTTTATTTTAACTCTTACAAAAATTAGAGAAGCCATTATCAATGCAATCCCATCTGGTTTAAAACACGCTGTATCCGCTGGTATTGGGTTGTTCATCGCTTTTATTGGATTAAAGAATGCGGGTATCATTGCTGCAGATCCGGAAGGAACATTTGTAAAACTTTCTACAGAGCTTGGTAGACCGGATATATTACTTACTTTTTTTGGAATCATCGTTACCTTATTTTTCTTAGTTAAAAAAGTAAAAGGCGGAATTTTTTATGGTATGATTTTAACCGCTATTGCTGGTTGGGTATTTGGTATCGTTCAAACTCCTACAGGTGTTTTTGCTGCACCACCTAGTATTGAACCTACTTTTATGCATCTTGATTTTAAAGGTGCTTTAAACATGGGATTATTAACGATTATCTTTTCCTTCTTGTTTGTAGATTTCTTTGATACTGCAGGGACATTAGTTGGCGTGGCCAATCAAGCAGGACTCATGAAAGATAATAAATTACCTAAAGCAAGCCGTGCACTCACAGCTGACTCGATTGCTACTATGGTAGGTGCAATGTTTGGTACATCTACTGTAACCTCATACATTGAGTCATCAGCAGGTGTTGCAGCTGGTGGTCGTACTGGTTTAACCGCAATTTTTACATCAATCATGTTCTTAGTTGCACTTTTCTTTTATCCATTGATTCAAGCTGTTGCAAGTGTTGCAGCAATTACATCTCCTGCGTTAATTATCGTGGGAATATTAATGGTGTCTAGCTTGAAAGAAATTGACTGGAAAGGACTTGATGAAGCTGTTCCTGCTTTCTTTACTATGTTAATGATGCCTTTAACTTTTAGTATCGCAACTGGAATTAGCCTTGGATTTGTCGTTTATCCATTAGTGAAAGTATTTGCTGGTAAAGCCAAAGAAGTTCATCCAATCATGTATGTTTTAGGAGCATTATTCGTATTAAGATTTATCTTCCTATAAGAAATGAAATAGTAGTTCTTTTTATGATCAAAATATTAAAATTGATTGACTATATAGAGGTTATTGGTTGTCGAAACTAATAATCTCTATTTTTTGCCTAAGATTTGGCCAAGACAAATTACATAAAATAATAATTGTAAAATATGGTGTAGTTTTCTGCGGTGTGTAAGACAAAATTCGACTAAAAAAATATACTTGACGAAAGACGTTGAAATGTGCTAAATTTACATAGTCGCCAATACGACAAATTTTCTTAAAAGGATTAAAAAAATCATTGACGACAAAATACGATTCATGTTAGTATATTATTTGTCACTTCGTGAAACCTTATGATTAAAACGTTCGACAAAAAAATAAAGAAAAAAACAGTTGACAAATTAACATAATATATGATAAGATAAATTTTGTCGCTGTTACGACATACTAATTGAAACTTTGATTGCTCTTTGAAAACTGAACAGTGTAAAAGCCAAGCGTACCACGGAAATGTGGACCTAATCAATTTATTAGAGTTAAGGATAACTTTTTATGGCCTCGTGATGATGCTC
>NZ_LSKU01000002.1:96163-106042 GCF_001561915.1 Tepidibacillus decaturensis
GGATCCTGGGAGAGTAGGACGTTGCCAGGCAAAGAATAAAGGACTACCGAAAGGTAGTCTTTTTGTATATACGAAAGTAGGTCGTATTAAATGTGATTTTTATTACAACTATATCAATTATTTTTGTTGTATAATTAAAGCGCTTACAAAACGAGATAAAAAGAAGTAAGACAAGTATATTGGGGGAGTTTTTGAGGTGGGGGGACCTATGGAAAGAAAAGAATTTATCATCCGAATTGATTTTAGAGATCGTTTAGGACTAGGGTATGAAATTTTGGAGGTATTAAAGGATAAGAATATCAATTTATTAGGGATGGAAGCAAAAACAAATCATGGGATGGTTATTAAATTTAGATGTCTAGAAGACGAGTTTCAACATTTAATCGATCAATTAGATAAAATTGATGGAGTTCTGTCTATTTTAAATTGTGACCACATGCCCTATGAGCAAAGGGAACATGAATTAACAACCATCTTAAATTCAGTAAGTGAAGGGGTTATTGCGGTTAATAAAATGGGTGAAATTACTCATATGAACGATGTTGCTAGTCAAATTCTTCATTATTCCAAAGAAAAGGCTATTGGAATGAAAATTGAAGATTTATTAGAAGCAAAAATACCCATTCTTGAGACCTTGAAAAATGGGAGATCATATAAACATAAAGAAATTAAAATCAAAAAAGATCGGAGAGTATTCCACTACTTAACTAGTGGTGTACCTGTTATAAATGAAAAAAATCAAATTATGGGAGCCGTGGCTACACTTAAGGATTACAAGCAAGTTGAAGAGATGATATTACAAATTGATCGAAAAAAAACATTAACGACGTTCGATGATATTATTTTTCAAAGCTCAAATATGAGGCAAATAGTGGATACAGCAAAAATGGTAGCAAAAAGTGATTCTTCTATTTTACTTCGGGGAGAAAGTGGAACCGGAAAAGAATTATTTGCCCGTGCGATTCATATGGAAAGCAATCGTTCAAAATCTCCTTTTATTGCAATTAATTGTGCTGCTTTACCAGAAAATCTTTTAGAAAGTGAACTGTTCGGATATGAGGAAGGCTCGTTTACTGGTGCGGTTAAAGGGGGAAAGAAAGGATTATTTGAGCAAGCAGATACAGGGACATTATTTTTAGATGAAATTGGAGAAATTTCTCCACAAATTCAAGTTCGGCTATTGCGGGTATTACAGGAAAAGGCAGTTAGAAGAGTAGGGGGGAATAAAGAGGTTCCTGTAGATGTTCGGATTATTGCAGCAACTCACCAAAATCTTGAGGAAATGATTAGTAAAAAGCTATTTCGTGAAGATCTATACTATAGATTAAATGTAATTCCTCTTAGAATTCCACCTTTACGTGAAAGACCAAAGGATATTCCTTTAATTGCCCAACACTTAATTCAGAAGATAGGAATTAAATTAAACAAACTTCAAGTCTATTTATCAAAAGAAGCAATTGAGTATATGATGGCGCAAAAATGGCCAGGTAATGTCCGGCAATTAGAGAATACATTAGAGCGAATCATCAATGTAATTCCAGATCAAGAAATAAAGCTTCTGCACTTTTTAGAATGGGCAAATTTAGAACCAATGAAACAACGAATCGAAAGGAGAATTGAAAATAACGATCATTATTTTCATATAAAGATCCCAATTGAACCCCAATGGCCATCTCTAAAAGATATTGTTAGAGAGGTTGAAAAACAAGTCGTTTTAAAAGTGATGAAAACCCATAATTCCTCCCGTAAAGCTGGTCGAATTCTAGGTGTTTCCAATACGACAATCCTAAATAAAATTAAAGATGATGAATTTTAAAATAGAATAGTTAAATTTTTTTCTTTTCAAACAATTTTGGCACTAAAATTGCAAGAAAATATAGATAGAACCATATAATTATAAAAAATTTCAGGAGGAGTAGTATGAAGCAAACACAAGAGAAAGAACAGTTAGAAAGGGGCCTAAGTGAACGCCATATTCAAATGATTTCTCTAGGTGGAGCAATTGGTGTAGGCTTGTTTTATGGTTCGGCTACAACGATTCAAATGGCAGGACCAGCTATCTCCCTATCTTATTTAATTGGAGGAATCATTATCTTTATTATTATGCGTGCACTTGGAGAGATGGCGGTTGCGGAACCTGTATCAGGTTCATTTAGTTCTTATGCCAATCGTTATGTAGGACCATTTGCTGGTTATTTAACTGGATGGACCTATTGGTTTATGTGGGTTGTAGTTGGGATGGCCGAGATTACAGCTGTTGGCGTATACGTTAATTACTGGTTCCCTGATATTCCACAATGGGTATCAGCCTTGGGTGCTTTACTGATTATGACGATTGTAAACCTGATCAATGTCAAAGCATTTGGTGAATTTGAATATTGGTTTGCTCTTATTAAAGTCGTTGCTATTGTAGCTATGATCATTGCTGGACTCTTAATGATTTTCTTGGGGTTTGGAAATGGTGGACAACCTATCGGTTTTGATAATTTGTGGGTAAACGGTGGATTTTTCCCAAATGGATTTACTGGAATCTTATTTTCGCTAGTGATGGTCATGTTTTCCTTTGGTGGAGTTGAATTGATAGGTATTACTGCAGGAGAGGCGCAAAATCCTCAAAAGTCAATCCCAAATGCAGTAAATAAGGTGATTTGGCGAATTCTTATTTTTTATGTGGGCGCATTAAGTATCATGATGATTCTTTATCCTTGGAATGAAATTGGAACAAATGGAAGCCCTTTCGTCTTGATTTTTGATAAAATTGGAATTCCAGCTGCTGCTGCCATTATTAACTTTGTTGTGTTAACAGCCGCATTATCTGCCTTTAATAGTGGATTATTTAGTACAGGGCGTATGCTTTATAACTTAGCGTTACAAAATAATGCACCAAAGGTGTTTGGGAAGTTAAGTAAAACAAGCACTCCATATGTTGGGATTCTTTTTTCAGCCTTCTTTTTACTGATTGCTGTTTTTCTAAATTACGTTGTACCTGAAAAAGTATTTCTGTATATCTCTGCTGTAGCAACCGTTGCGGTTATTACGAGCTGGACAATCATTCTAATTACTCAATTACGTTTTAGAAAAGCAAAAAGCAAAGAAGAGATTAATAATCTTACTTTAAAGTTGCCCTTCTGGCCATACTCTTCATATATCGCATTGGGATTTTTAGCGTTAGTCGTAGTTTTAATGGCCTTTATTGACGGGATGTCAGTTGCCCTTTATGTAGCACCTGTATGGTTTATATTCCTTTATCTTGGCTATAAATTACGTCGTCCGGTTAAGAGTGAAACCACAGTAGGAACAAAGCCAATTTCACAACATGATTAAAGAGAAAAAACACCGATCAAAATGGGTCGGTGTTTTCTTATTTAAGCTGATAAATTTTTTTATCACCTATAAAAAATATTGTCAATATTTTTTGACACTCGAGTAAGATAAAACAAACATGTGCATACAATCCATTTTTATATTCAAAAAGGATCATTTTCTTCCATTGTAGCGTGTCGAAATAGACCTCATGATCAATTGGCATGATTTTTGCTACAAAACATAATAAGTGATTAGAGATTTAAAATTATCATTTTATAGGAGGAGAAAGAAATGTCGAATACAGATAAAAAAGATGTTTTTAGTATTTTTGCTGAGATGGAGAAATATGGACATGAGCAGATTATTTTTAACTATGATAAGGCAACAGGTTTAAAATCGATTATCGCTATTCATGATACTACTTTAGGTCCTGCTCTAGGTGGTTGCAGGATGTGGAACTACGAATCAGAACAAGATGCCCTACGTGATGCATTACGTCTATCTAGAGGCATGACTTATAAATGTGCTGTATCAAATGCAATGCATGGTGGTGGAAAAACAGTTATTATCGGCGATCCAAAGAAAGATAAGTCAGATGAATTATTCCAATCACTTGGCTCTTATATCGAAACGTTAAAGGGCCGTTACTATACTGGAACAGATGTTGGAACAGTTGGAATGGACTTTGTATCTGCCAAAAAACAAACAAACTATGTGGTTGGATTACCTGAAGAATATGGTGGAAGTGGTAATTCGGCAATTATTACGGCTTATGGGGTCTGGAGAGGAATGAAAGCAACTGCAAAAGAAGCTTTTGGAACGGATTCTCTAAATGGATTAACTGTGGCTGTTCAAGGTTTAGGTAAAGTAGGACACAACTTAGTAAAATATTTAATCGATGAAGGTGCAAATTTAATTGTAACGGATATATCTGAAGAAAATGTTCATAGAGTAAAGGAAGAGTTTCGTCAAGTTAAAACGGTAAAACCGGAAGAAATTTTCAGTGTAGAATGTGATATTTTCTCACCTAACGCTTTAGGTGCTGTAATTAACGACCAAACTATTCCGCAATTAAAATGTAAAGCGATTTGCGGTGCAGCAAATAATGTACTTGCAGAAAATCGTCACGGTGATCTTTTACATGAAAAAGGTATTCTTTATGCACCAGATTATGTTGCCAATGCTGGCGGTTTAATTCAAGTAGCAGATGAATTGCAAGGTTATAATAAAGATCGAGCATTTAAAAATGCTAGCTTAATTTATGATATTTTAGGTCAGATCTTTGAGATTTCTAAAAAAGAAAATATTCCAACTTATAAAGCAGCAGATGTATTAGTTGAAACTAAAATTGAGAAAATTGGAAGAGTTCAAAGCAAATTTACAGGTAGATAAAATAGATGGATTGTCTTTTATTCGGAGAAGGGATCATTACCCTTCTCTTCCTTTAAAACATTCAATTAAAAAGAGATTTGGTCAGAGAAGATCCGATGGTGAGAAAGATGAGATTTAGACAATTTGAAGAAGTGATGACAAAGGCAAAGAACTCCAAACCAGTTAGAGTAAGTATTGCAGCAGCTCACGATGAAGATGTGCTCGTTGCAGTCAAACAAGCTGTAGAATTAGAGTTAATCGAACCATATTTTGTTGGAAATAAGGTAGAGATTGAAAGGATTACCTCACAGATGGGCTTTGATCTACAAGACTTTGTGGTTTTCCCAACAAATAGTGAAGAGGAATCTGCTTATGTAGCAGCTAAGTTAGCCAATGAAGGAACAACTCAGATTATTATGAAGGGTTTTATTAATAGTACACCCTTTTTAAAAGGAGTTCTACATAAGGACTTTCAATTAAAAACAGGCCGTATTCTTAGCCATTTATCAGCGTTTGAAATACCTGAATTTAATCATTTGTATTATATGACGGATGGGGGGCTTAATATTGCCCCGGATTTAATACAAAAAGAACAAATTTTACTCAATGCAATTGAGTTTTTGCAACGATTGGGAATGGAAAAACCAAAAATAGCATTATTGTCAGCAAATGAACGAGTAAACGAAAAAATGCCTGTAACGATTGATTGTTATCATTTATCCCAACAAGCAAAAAAAGGTGTTTTCGGTTCTGTGATCATGGAAGGACCATTACCTTTGGACTTGGCCATTAGTAAGGAATCTTTGTATCATAAGGGGATTTACAGTGAAATTGAGGGAGACGCTGATTTATTATTTGTTCCAAACATAGAAGCAGGAAATATTTTTGGGAAATCGATTACCTATTTCGCTAAAGGAATTATGGCAGGCGTTGTTTTAGGTGCAAAAGTTCCACTTATTTTAAATTCTAGATCAGATTCAGCGAAGGCAAAATTAGCTTCTATTGCTTTAACGGTTGTTT
This sequence comes from Tepidibacillus decaturensis, assembly GCF_001561915.1. Lineage (GTDB taxonomy): Bacteria > Bacillota > Bacilli > Tepidibacillales > Tepidibacillaceae > Tepidibacillus_B > Tepidibacillus_B infernus. Next base: position 101,861 of record NZ_LSKU01000002.1, read on the forward strand.
CTGTTAATCAAGGGGCAGTCAATGAAACTAACCTATATTTTCGATCAAGTGATTGGCTTGAATAATTGGAACAACAAAAAGGGGGGAAAGGAAATGAGAGCTTTTATCGTTGTGAATGATGATTTATGTAAAGGATGCGAAATATGTGTAGCTACATGTCCAACAGATACATTATCAATCGCAAAGGAACCAAACAAAAAAGGTTATTATCCAGCCATTCAACATGCACCTGATCAATGCACAGGTTGTAGACAGTGTGCATTAATGTGTCCTGAAGTCGCAATTAAAGTCATTGTAGAAAAATAAAATCAAAGGGGGATGGAGAGATGAAAAAATATTTAATGAAGGGAAACGAAGCTATTGCGGAAGCAGCGATTCAAGCAGGCTGTCGTTTTTATTTTGGTTATCCTATAACTCCTTCTACGGAGATTATTGAATATATGGCTCAAAAAATGCAAAAGGTCGGTGGCACCTTTTTGCAGGCTGAAAGCGAGATTGCAGCGATTTATATGGTTTTTGGCGCGGCTGGTGCAGGAAAAAGAGTAATGACTGCCTCTTCTAGTATAGGAATTAGTTTAAAACAGGAAGGAATTTCGTTCTTAGCGGCTAACGAATTACCGGCTGTTATTGTCAATATAACGCGCACTGGACCAGGGTTAGGGGGTCTAGGCCCTTCACAGGCTGATTATTTCCAGGCGGTAAAAGGAGGAGGACATGGAGATTACCGCTTAATTGTTCTTGCCCCAAGTTCAGTCCAAGAGATGGCAGATTTGATTATGGATGGGTTTGATTTAGCAGATCTTCACAGGAATCCTGTCATGATCTTAGCTGATGGGGTACTTGGGCAAATGATGGAACCTGTTGTTTTCCATAATCGTAAACCAATTGAAGTAGATAAATCTTGGGCTACAACTGGTGCAAAGGATCGTCCACGTAATATGATTACTTCTTACAACCTCCAAAATGAAGCAGGGGAAGCCAAGGCATTATATTTGGAAAATAAATATAAAGGAATTAAAGAAAGAGAGCAACGTTGGGAAGTTTACCGAATGGAAGATGCAGAATATGTTTTTGTAGCTTATGGTACAAGTGCGCGTATCGTCAAAGGAGTGGTAGACACCTTAAGAGAAGAAGGTCACAAAGTTGGTTTAATTCGTCCAATTACTTTATGGCCATTTCCGGAAAAAGCATTTACACCGATTATTCAAAAAGTGAAAGGGTATATGGTTGTTGAAATGAGTGCTGGACAAATGGTGGAAGATGTAAAATTAAATGTTAATGGTGCCGCCCCAGTTGCTTTTTACAGTAGACAAGGTGGTATTACACCTCAGCATGATGAAATGAAAGAGAAGTTTTATCAATCCTTTGATGTTAGGGGCATGAGAATATGATCGTTACATTTACAAAAACAAAAGCATTAACAGATACACCATTTCATTATTGTCCGGGTTGTACTCATGGGATTATTCATCGGATATTAGGCGAAGTTTTAGAAGAATTGGATCTTTTAGGGGATACGATAGGAGTTACCCCAGTTGGTTGCGCTGGTTTTATTGAGCAATATTTTAATATTGATTTTCAAGGTGGGGCACATGGGAGAGCACCAGCAGTAGCAACCGGAATAAAAAGGTCTCTTCCAGATAAAATTGTATTTACTTATCAAGGTGACGGAGATATGGCATCGATTGGAATCGCTGAAGCGATACACGCAGCAGCAAGAGGAGAGAAAATAACTACGATTTTCGTGAACAATGGAATTTATGGAATGACTGGTGGTCAAATGGCTCCAACTAGTTTAATTGGACAAAAAACTTCTACCTCACCATATGGTCGAGAAGCGAGCCAAGCAGGATATCCTTTAGATTTACCATTACTAATTAGTCATATTCCAGGGGCAGCCTATGTTGCATCAGTTTCAGTAGATACCCCTCAAAATGTTTTAAAAGCGAAAAAAGCAATCAAAAAGGCATTTCAAATCCAAATGCAAGGTTTAGGTTTTACGATGGTTAGTGTTTTATCAACTTGTCCAACAAACTGGGGTATGTCTCCTAATCAATCACTTCAATGGTTACAAGACAATTTGAAAAATTATTATACCTTAGGTGAATTAAAAACACCTGAGATGTTGAAATAGGAGGGGTTGAATATGGAACAAATCATTATTTCTGGTTTTGGCGGTCAAGGAATCCTTTTTGTTGGAAAGCTTTTAGCCTATGCCGGTATGATGGCTGGGAAACATGTTTCATGGATTCCTTCCTATGGTCCTGAAATGCGTGGAGGAACGGCTAATTGTTCTGTTACCATTTCCGACCATCCTATTACCTCTCCGATTGTAAATAAATGTAGCTATTTGCTAGCGTTAAATGAACCTTCAGTAGATAAATTTGTAAAAGACGTAAAACAAGGTGGGAAAGTCATTTTAAATGGTTCGATTATTAAAAAAGGTAAACCCGAATCGGCTATGGTTGAATGGATTTCAATCCCCGCACAAGAAATGGCAGAGGAAGTAGGTGCCTCATCTCTCTTGAATATGGTGATGTTAGGTGTATTTCTTAAATATAACTCGATTCTTACACTGAATGATATTCGAAATGGAATGGAAGAAATGCTTGGTAACAAAAGACCTGATCGAATTGAAATGAATCTCAAGGCGATCCAGAAAGGAATGGAGCATGTTGTGGCATTGGAGGAGCAATATGCCTAAAGAATATAAAATTTTAGCCATTAACCCTGGCTCAACATCAACCAAATTTGCTCTTTATCAGGGAGAAAAATTATTATATAAAGATACGGTTCGACATACAGATCAGGAATTATTATCTTATTCAAACATTGCTTCACAATTAGAATATCGTTTAATCATACTTTTAGAAAGTTTAAAGAAACACCAAATTTCTATGGATTTGTTGGATGCAGTCGTGGGTAGGGGAGGGTTTTTAAAGCCTCTTGCTAGTGGAACTTATTTAGTAAATGAAATAATGTTGCAAGATCTACTGGGATCCAAATATGGCGAACATGCTTCAAATCTAGGAGCTCTAATGGCTTACCATATAGCTCATCCTTTAGGAATCCCATCTTTTATAGTAGATCCAATAGTGGTAGATGAAATGGAGTCAGTTGCACGTTTATCGGGTATTCCAGAAATTGAAAGGAAAAGTCATGTACATGCGTTAAATATTAAAGCGGTTTCTAGAAAAGTGGCTAATCAGCTTGGTAAACCATATGATGCATTTAATTTTGTTATTGTTCACTTAGGTGGTGGAATCTCTGTTGTAGCTGAGCGCCAAGGAAAATTAATTGATGTAAATAACGCAAATAATGAAGGACCTTATTCACCAGAAAGAGCTGGTGGCCTTCCTTCATATCAACTAGTTAAATTATGTTATTCAGGAACGTTTACTGAGAGAGAAATGTTATCTCGTTTAACTAAAGAAGGTGGGTTTTATTCATATCTTGGAACAAAGAATGCCATAGAAGTAGAAGAAAGAATGAATAATGGTGATCAACAGGCAAAAGCCATTTTAGATGGGATGATTTATCAAGTCGCCAAAGAAATTGGTGGAATGGCTGCAGTACTAAATGGAGAAGTTGATGGCATTATTCTTACCGGCGGGTTAGCTTTTTCCGATTATATTGTTGAGCAAATAAGTAAAAAAATTAGGTTTATTGCCCCAATTTATATTATACCTGGTGAGGAAGAATTAGAATCTTTAGCCTTTGGAGCATTACGTATTCTAAGTGGGGAAGAAGAGGCAAAAGTATATAATTAAAAAGGAATTATGAAAAATAAAAGGTGTGCTGTATGTAATGCCGAATCAATGATGTTTAGTTTAAACTTCATTGATTCGGTTGCAGAGCATGAACATGTGCCAATTGGGTATCGCGTCATTTATTATTTTTGCAAACAATAAAGGAGTTTTGATAAATTGAATTTAACCAAGTCGCCTATAAGACAAATTTTCAATAGGATCAAAAAAATCATTGACGACAAAATGTGACTCATGGTAGTATATGAATTGTCGCTTCATGAAACCTTATAAATGAAGCGATTGATAAAATAAAAAATAACAGTTGACAAGTTAACATAATATTTGATAAGATAAATTTTGTCGCTGTTGATAAGTTTCATTCTTTAAAACAGGCGATAGGAAAGTTCTAAAAGATGATTGACAAGCAACAATC
>NZ_LSKU01000003.1 GCF_001561915.1 Tepidibacillus decaturensis
GCCCAGCGGTAATATGTCAAGCACAAAAAAATAAAGAATTGGAAATTATTTTGGGATAGAAGTAAAAATCCCTTAAAAAAGGGTATACCAAATAGCCCTCACCTAATTACCAATTTTTGTTATTGAAATTTTGCTTGTGAGGCTCTGCTCGAAGGATGTGAAATAATCGAAAGTTGATTAATTTCTCCTTTCTGGTGGTGTGTACAATTGATTGGTGCTTAGTAGCGAATACACCAATCGTACCAATTTTCTAGCAGTAAGGACGAGTGCTCTTTTGTGTTGATGTTTAGGGACTTCGTTATATTTCTTTTGGTAAAACGCTCTGTATTCGGAATCATGTTGACGAACTTTATCAGCTGCCTGTATCAAATAGTATCGTAGATACTTGTTTCCAGAATTTAATCGATTCGTATCATCCGATTCGAATTCACCAGATTGATACTGACTCCATCTAAGGCCAGCGTAACTAGCTAAAGCATGATGATTTTTAAATCGTTTGATGTCGCCAATCTCAGCAATAAGACCAGCTGCATAAACATCCCCAACCCCTTTTATTGAGGTTAACGTCTGTGGGATGCCTTTCATGAGTTTGGCAATTTCACGATCAAGCCGTTTCACTTCGGATTCCATATGTCTAATTACACTTAAAGAAACGGAAAGTGAAATGTTGACTGGATCGGCCATTGCTTTATTTAGACGATATGATGAACGAGCAAGTTTTTGAAGATACTTTGCAATTTCTTCCGGATTTTCGAAGCGATTTTTTCCCTTCTCTTGAAGAAATTGAATGAGTTCTTCCATGGACATTTGGGTAATTTGTTCAGGCTCTAGTTCTTCAATAACCGCTAAACTTGTGGATCCAAACATATTAGAAAAGGGATTATCCTGACGAAGTCCACTAAATTTTAAGAAGACTTGGTTAAGGAAGTAAATTTTATCCCTTGTAATATTTTGCATCAAATGAAATCGGGTTCTTGTCAAACGCTGCAAGGCTTCATACTGAATCGTATCTTTCATTTCCATAGGCAGTCGTCCGAAACGCAGGTGGTCTGCGATAACCCAGGCATCAATGCGGTCGTTCTTAACTAGAGTGTCATACCCTTTTTTAAAACGAGCCACTTTACGCGCATTTAAGACGTATACATGTGATTGAAAGGAAGGTTCGTATCCCTTTAGTTGTTCTCGTAGATAGTGAGCAAGATGCCAACCAAGGTTTGAGGTGGCCTCCATTCCAATCTGGAACAAGTTTAGCTTCTTTTTTTTCGCTGTTTCTAATATTCTTTGGATCAGGGTGTCTGCCCCATTTTGATCATTAGGAACAGAAAAAGAAGCTAATGAATCTCCGTCTCCGTCCATGAATTGAACATGGTGAGATTTTAAGCTTACGTCTATACCAACTAGCATTTTCGACATAGAATCACCTCCTGATAGTAGTTAATCAAGCAAATCTTAGACCTGGGTGCCCATGGGAATCATCTAGAACAACCTCGTCATCAGCACTCATTTCCATATAGAAGTCAATCAGGGTGCTACTCCCCCTTCTAAGTGGAAGGCGCAACCAGCGGTTAGAAAATTCAATGATGAGTCATGGGTAGCAGGCTTAAAAAGCAGTACACAAAAGTTGCCCGCAAGGAGTGAAAGAAACTTCCTAAGAAAAGCTTGTCGACACCATTGTCCCATGAGCAGGCCAAAGATTCTATAAAAAATGACGGAGTAAAGTGCTGGAGCCTCCTCCATTCTTCGTCATTCTCGATATTCAGTTTTAAAGGTACAACAAATAAACGTAAGAGGGCTGTCCCCCTACAGATTAGAACAACATATTATTCAATTTACTTAATTTAATTACTCGCCTCTGGCTTCCCCACCAGTTGGGGTAAGACAAGGGGGTAAAACAATTTTATTTTTGATGAGGAAGCCGAAAGGCTTATCATAAACCCTATAGGAATCTAGAGTGATTTCAGAGGATCCGGATCGACTGGAAATTCTTCTAGAAGGAGCTCTTACTACTAATATACGA